>CAWFKP010000006.1:0-1231737 GCA_963816425.1 uncultured Actinomycetes bacterium | reverse complement strand
CCTGGTGGCCGGCTCCGGTCTAACCTTCGAAGACGCCGGCGAGCACGAGCTCAAGGGTGTCCCTGACCGCTGGCACCTATACCGGGTGGTTCCTCAGAGCGGCTGAAGCCTTCCCGTTATGCACTTTCGCCCCTCCTCCATTTCCCATCGACTCATAACGCCAACGCCGATCTCGCGGGCCTAGACGGCTCAGCAACGCGTTTGTGCTGCACTGCTGCGACGAGGAGGATGCATCGATGAACAGCCGACCTACAACGCAAGAAGGGAACCCACCGAAGTGGGTCCCCTTCCATGACCGCTTCGCTCAGCAAGCGTCGCGGCCGATGCCTGGAACGTGTGACTAGACGGTTGCCGGCACACCTTCGAAGAAGGCAAGGGTCCCGACGTGGCTGGACTTCAGCAATACCTTGTCGCCAAGGTTCTCGCGGGTCCATTTTGCCGCCACGTTCTCTGAAGCAACCGCATCCTCACGCGTGTTCCAGAGGCTCATCGACAGGCAGTACTGCTCGCCCATGTCGGCCAGCCCATAGCGGATGAACCCGGTCTGCTCCTGCAACTTCGGCAGCAAGCTCGTCTTCGCCTGGTCGGCGATCTCCTTGAACGTGCCCTTGTTGATCGAGTACTTCGCGATGCGTACGTATTGCATGTGATCTCCTTCGATCGGTGAATGGCGATGCCCTTGGCGCTGAAGGCAATCTGAGCCAGATCGAGAGCGAAAGCCCGCTCGGGGTATCAAGCCCACGTTGGAAGCAACGGTGGGGGCAGGATCGGAGGCGATTCCCGTGAGTTTCCTACTTCTCCTCACACTAACGGAGGTCGCGTCCTGCACCTAGTGTACGTCTTTCGCTCCTCGCACCACCGCGCGTCAAACTACGGCACTTCCCGCGATCTCATCGACGACAGCTCCGTAGACCCTGTACATGATCACATTGTTGACGTCCCGGGCGGAGGACTTCCGGCATGCAGCTCACGATCGATGAGTTCTCGCGCTTCACCTTCTGGTGTCGTCACTCTCCGTCCTGCTCGCTTTCCAGAATCCGGGCCAGCTTGATCCGGAGGTCATTGAGGAGGGCGCCGTCAAGGCGCGGGACTCGCCACGCCAGCCAGCCATCAGCTGCAGGAACTCCAGCGGCCCTAATCGCCGCCACGGAGGGACTTGAGAAGACACGCCCATCTTCGAGGCGGACGGACCCGTCCTCTTGAACCTTTGCTCGGTATTCCGTTCCAAGGCGTGGTCGGGTCCACACGAGATCGTCGCCGACATCAAGCAGATCCCGATCCATGAGATCGCTTAGCCTTACCCGTCGGCCGCCGATCCGAGTGTGATCGTGCGCTGGCTGCGCGTCGACTCCATGTACCGGGGGAGGTTCGGGGTCCCATTCACCCTCGACATCCACGAAGCGGCGACCGCCACTCCCCTCGTAGATCGACACTCGAATGACACGTACAGGGAGACCGTTTTCGATCAGGTACTCAACTGCGGACTCAGTGCGACCGTGCAGATCCCGGGCGACGAGAATCAGGCGTGGGCGGCGGTTGACCACCATGGGTGTTCCGGACCCTGTGAACTCCTGCCAGGCGGTGAAGAAGGCCTCGACGCCCTCTGGGTAGAGGCTGCCCAGTTCGTCAAGACTCGCCGATCTGGCCCACCCAGCGTACTCGAGACATTGAGCTAACTGCCCTCGATCGATGTCTCTCTTGACTTCAATGACGACGACTCGCCCGCTCCCATCAAGAGCCACGATGTCGGGTCGACCACCTGCTGCGATTGATGGCTGGCGCGCAATCGGGAAGAGTGCTTCTCCGGTGAATTCGTCGAGGTTGTCCCAGAGCAAGCGCTCAATCTGGTGCTCATACAAATCGGCACCGCCCCGTAGGAGTCTGAAGGGCGTGAGCCCCTCCCCCTCGATTTCAAATAGCGGCATGCCATCCTTACTGAATCAGTGAGTAGGTGCCATCCTCATGTCGGTCGAAGTACTCGGTATAGCCGCCTGGGTTGCCAAGACGATGCTTGGGAAGAAACACCCCGTAGGTGTGACTCGCCCATCCGGGGCAACACCTCTTGACGTCATCAGGTCGGAAACGGGCGGCGAGACGGCCCTCAAGGCGCGCTCGACGTACGTCTTCTACGAAGCGACTCACCCGAGCATGTTGCCTTACAGCACTCCCGCTTAGCAAACGTTGGATCCGGATCACCTTGCCCTCTTGAGGCGGCCTCGGCAGGGAAGACTCGAGTGGACTCGCGACCTCGCGGCATGGTGCGACGCTTCGTCTCTCTTATCTGATCTCTCCTCGAGTGCATGACCGGCTCCTTCCCCTCGAATAGCCGGCCACAGAGACCTTTGCGGCGCGGTTGCAGACTTCGCAAGTACCGGAAAGGGCGGCTCCGGCGTTATGCAGATGTTGTGCCCGCCAAACCTCAGACGCCCGACCTGGCGAAAGGCAGAGACGTCCGCCCCCTCCAGGCGACTCTCCGGGAAGACATTTTCTGTGTCAAAGATGTCTTCGCAACGCCGTGACCTGCATCGATGCAGATCACGGCGGAATCCGACATCCCGCGAGTGTCGTTGCGTACCGTCGGATGCGGTCGGCTCCTTGACCACATGTTGACCTCGCCGACCATCTCAGCCACGACCCCATGGGATGCTTCCCGGCATGGACAAGTCTGATCCGTCGTACAAGGGGCAGGCCGGCTATAACGCGGCGATGCTCTCCATCTACGACGTATGGGTGCTGAAGTTCATGACCAAGGCGGTCTGGAAGGTTCCCGTAGCACAGGGCGTCGACAGCTATCGACAGCACATGGGGCACCGGCACCTCGACGTTGGGCCTGGGACCGGCTACTTCATCGAGAAGGCGAACCCGCCCCGCGACACGAAGATCACGCTCCTTGACCCCAATCAGACCGTTCTTCGCCACGTGGCGAAACGACTCAAGGAACGGCATCCGATCACTGTTGAGGCCGACGTCATGAAGCCCCTCCCGGTCGACGGACCGTTCGACTCCGCGGCCCTCAGCTTCGTACTTCACTGCCTTCGCGGGCCAGAGGGAAACAAAGCGGTCGCCGTGAGGAACATCGCGGATGTCCTGAGCCCGGAGGGGGTCCTATTCGGCGGGACGGTCCTCGGTCTCCAGGCCAACCACACGAAGTCCGCGCGCGTGTTCCTGCGAGCAGCCAACAAGCAAGGGGGCTTCGACAACGTGAACGACACGGCTGAGGGGGTCCGCCGCATCCTGGAGATGTCCTTCAGCGCCGTGGACGTCGACGTCGCTGGCTCTGCGGCCCTCTTTGCTGCGGCCAAGCCACGCTCCCGCTCATAGACGCCGCCAGGTGGGAGCAGATCCGGACAGCGTCTTGTGTCGCGGCGTGGCGCAGAACGAGGCACAATCGACCGATGACAGCCTCCGCGCATCCGCTCCCAGCCGGTCGAGGTCGGCCAGCGGGTGGCTGCTTCGAGCGCGAGATACTCCTGCCGACTGACGCCGATGGCCCGCTACCTGGACGGCGGTGAAGCCGAACCGCTCCCGATCTCGCACGAGCCACGTCAGATACATCGACGGAATGAACTCACTCAACCTGGCCCGCACCGTCAACCAGTCGCGGGTGCGGCAATCGAAGAGGATGGGCTGCGGGCGGTGCAGGTGGAATCGTTCCTAAGAGGATGAAGACGAGCTGAGGATCTGCCGTAGCACGTTCAAGTAGCGGTAGCCGTACCGTTGCATCGGGTCCACATAGGTGCCCTCTGCAACCTCGTTCCAAGAGATGAGAGTCCAGCCATCGGGATCGGCCGCGTCGTTGCCCTTGAACAGCGCGCGCATCGTGTCGCCGCCCTCACGGGGGATGCAGGTCGTGCCGCCGAGCAGGACACCGTCATAACCTGCCGTGAAGGGTGCCCACCAAACCTTGCGCGAGCCATCCGGGTTCGGCGCCGTCGCGCGCACAGCACTCGCGAACTCCGCTAGCTGCCCGAACGACGCCGGATTCCCGTAGGGGTCCTGCGTCGACCAGTAGTACGACACTCCGTACATGGACGCCCCGCGCTCGGGCGTGTAGCTGCTTGGAGTCTCGTCGCCAACAATGCGGAACGTGTCGCCGAATGCCGCATCGATTGCGGCGAGCGTCGCATCGCCGTATTTGTGTGAGCCTTGGAGGATCACCACAGGCAGGCCGTTGAGTCTGTACTGCGCTGGATCCAACGAGTAGGTATCGCGGTAGTACGCGAGGTCGGCGAGGATGGTCGATAGAGGCAGCACGGTGGCGGAGGACTTGTACGACAGTACGAGCTCGAACGGCACTCCCTCTCCGTTCAACTCGTTCGCGGCACGAAACGCCTCCGCGAGTCGTCCGTCATACGTGGCGCCGCCGACCCAATTGACCGCGAATCCGGTCAGGCCTGCCGATGCGGCCTCGCGCTCGTCCGCCTCGATCTGGCCGGGGTCATCCTGCGACCAAAGGTGGGCCGGCACGTCCGTGAGCTCGTTGCCGGCGTACGGGGTCCTCGGCGGACACCCGTCCGCCGGTAGCGATGCCGGGAGCGGAAGTGGATCTGCGGCGTACGGGTAGTCGGGCCCGAGCTTGTCGTGCCAATGGTTGATGCTCCACCACAGGTAGTAGAACGCGAACACCGGAGCGCCGGACGCTGTCGACAGCGAGGTCGTCGCCGACGGTTCCTCATCGTTGGCCCGCCAGGCGATGAGACCCGCCCACGCGAGCGATGCGACGGATACGACAACGATCACAGGAACGATCCGACGCACTGATCTCTTCATGCTGCGGCTCTTCGTGGGTTGGATGCTCCAGAAGGGGTCAGGATTTGGGCGCGGTCGATCAGGGTAATCGTCATGCAGGAGGCCATGACTATGCCCTCAACGACTATGCCCTCAACGACTATGCCCTCAACGACTATGCCCTCAACGAAGACGGCGCAGTGGAAAGCATGTTCGAGGGGCCACGTATACCTCGCACGGGAATGCCCCTGTGAGCAGTTCAACCGCTACCGACCACGGAAGCAGCAGTCGTCCCGACCTGAGAGTCAACGCAGTTCGCGGCTAGATACCTAGATCGCGCACTGCCCTGGAACTTAGTAAGACCACGATCAGGATTCTTGTGGTCGTCGTGGAGACCGCGAGTGCCGAAGCATTCGCCGCAACTAAGACACTGGAAGTACTCGTCGGAGTCTGGCGTCGGCCATCCATCTTCTGGCATAGGCGGCGGCCAGCTGTCGCCCATCTGTTCCTCGTCTCCGGTCAGTGTCCTGCCCTATGAGAGGTGCTCAGCGAGCGGGGCGGAAGAGGATGGTGGGTAGGCAATCCACCGCGATGATCCTCGCAATGCGCATGACGTTCGGGCGAACATTGACAACCTTCAGGGGTCCATAGCCTGTTCGGGACCTTGAGATCGTGACAAGAGTCCGAAAGCCCGTGCTGTCCACGAAGGTGATCTCAGCGAGATCGATCACGATGTCGCCTTCGGATTCGGAAAGTTCGCGGAAGATCGCTTCGAACTTCGGAGCAGCTGCCATATCGAGTTCGCCCTTGAGACGAAGTTGGACAGGTGTGCCGGCCGAGATGGAGGTGCCAAACCCGTTCATGGGGCCTCGGTCCAGTGGTGGGAGGAGCCTCAGAAGCGAAGCTAGAACTGCAGTTCCATTCCGTCAAGACGAAATCCCGCTGGAATGCTCCGAGCAGCGGATTTCGCGCGGCGCTTGGATGAGCAGTTGGTGTCGGAGGGGGGATTTGAACCCCCACGCCCCGCAAGGGGCACTAGGCCCTCAAGGTCGTAAACCCGTCCTCATGCATCCCGCGCAGTCCCATACGTGCTGTTCAGTAGCGGTGTGACAAGATCGGAGGACGTCGGTCCTGGTCGCGCCGGGCAGACAACGGGCAGACAGAGCTATCGCGCGGCGTCGGTCTCGGCCAGCATCCGCACCACTTTCCGCCGCACGTCCGGATACATCGTGAAGGTGTCTATCACGTCGGCCCAGCCGTTGCCGTTCGCGTCGCCGTAGCGTAGGAGTTGTTGGGCGATCTCGTCGCGGTCGTCGCGGATCAGAACGGTGCGAAGGTGGTCACGCGCCGAGGGCGAGAGTTGCAGCAGCAGGTCGCGGAGGCCGTCATTGGACACGGTTTCAAGGCTAGCTGGCCATCCGGTACAGCTCGACCCTGAGCTTCAAACTTGACTCCGTACTGGGCGGCATCCAAGCTCAACCAATGCAGCTCGAATTGCCTCCGTTCAGTCAGTTCTCCCCCTCCCTCTGGATGTTGCTCGCGCTGGGATTCGCCGCCGCGTGGGCATGGTCGCTAGGGCTGCTCGCGACGGGCTCCGGCGGTGTCAGGCTCCTGCCGGTATGGCTCTGGGGCGTGCTCCTTCTGGTTGCACCCGTCGTCAGCGTGCCTGTGTTCCTGCTGATCGGCTCCCCGCCCAATTCGGCTCGGGCTCGCCGCGCCGCTGCCCTCGCGGCGATCACGGCACTCGTTGTCACGGTCGCCGTAGTAGCGATCCAACAGATCGGCATCTGGGACTGCCGGATCGTCCACAGGACGGGGGTCTGCGAGATGGAACCGCGCAGCGCAACGCTGCCCGTCGCACTGGGAATTCTTGCGGCGATCGTCGTGGGCACGTTCGTGGTGCGTCGGCATCCCGCGCAAACGCCTCCACCGTTGGCAGCGTAGCCCCCCCGGCTACCCGTGGTGAACCCCCTAGGGCCACCCGTACAGCGCGACCATCCGCTCCCACACCCGAGAGACGAGGAGCGGATCGTCGCCGGCCTCCAATGCCCGGTACTCGCGAACCGTGAGACCGAGCAGCCACGCCGCACGGCACTCCACTTTGAGTTACCGAAGCCCCTCCCAGGTCCACTCCACATAGGCCCAGGCCTCGCCGGTGTGCGAGTTCCGACCCACGCGGTACAGCGGCTTGCTCTCGGCGTTGGGGACGCCCAGCTTCCGCGCGGCCTCGCGGGCGATCGCGATCTGCTCGTCCATGGTGGGCGGGGTCTCCGGGTCGCTCTTGGCGAAGCGCACCTCGTACTTGTGCTCCATACGCGAACCGTAGCGAAACGGTCCTCAGCCGCGGGTCGCCGGCGCGCATAAGGTTGATGCTCGTCTAGACATCCCGGGGCCCTCGAGCATCCATGGTTCATGCAAGCAGAAGGTGAGGTCGTGCGTCTCCCCACCGGACGTGCCGAGCGCGGGGCCCCATTCGACACGTTCGTCGAGGAAGAGCACGTCATCCGGGCGAGTGAAAGCTTCAAACGTCATGCGGGGACCGTGCGGGCGCTGATCGACTAGCTCACGAGGAGGAATGAGATGAAGGATCGACTTGGACGGGGCAGAGGACAAATGAAGACGAGGTACGCAGCATAGCCGGCGTGGCGACCGTCATCCTGCTGCTCGGCGCGTGCGGGGGCGACGACTCGTCTACGACCACAGCCGGGTCGTCTACGAGCCCGTCCGGGGCAGCCGGGGCAACGACCATCGCGAAGGGCGAAGACGTGGAACTCATCGGGAACGACGGGCTCGCCGGCCAGACGCTGAACATCAACGCCGAGGAAGTGAACGGCGAGGTGACCGGCGAGTTCCGGGTCAATGACGTCGTGGTCGGGGTCGACTGCGCGAACACCGAGACCGACGGTGTCGTCATCCTCGGCGGCGCGGTGACAGCTGACCCCGGCGCGAATGTTGGCGTTGGCGAGCTACTCGCCCTGATCATCAAGGAAGGCGACCCCGACAGCGTCGCCCTCTATGGCAATGACAGTGGCGCGGGATCGTGCACCAACCTGCTCAAGTCCATCCCCGACAACAACAGCGACTTCGCCGACGTCGAGGACGGCTCCGACATCCAGACCGGCTGACCGGTAGCGCTCGCCGTCGTCACACTTCGAGGCTTCCTCATCACGTGCCCCTTGCCGAGTTGGCCGAAAGCTGCCGCATCCCTGCGAGACCTCGCTTGCGCCCACGGTTTGAGACGCTTGCCAAACGTCATCCCACGCTACCGAGAAGTGAGTTACGTGCAGCCGCCGTGCTGAACGTCGATGTAGATGAAGTGGTTGTAGAAGATCGCCGCCGAGGGCACGAGTACCTTATAGCTGTCGAATGGCTCGCCATTCACGGTTCCGACGAGCGTTGCGTCACGGCCGGTCTGATGATCGTTCGCGTTGAACGTCCGGCATCGATCGACGTAGGGCCGAGGTAGGTTCTCTGCTATATGCAGCGGGCTGTCGCGGGGTCTCCGTGTCGTTCTTGGAGAAGCGCACCTCGTACTTGTGCTCCATACGCGAACCGTAGCGAAACGGTCCTCAGCCGCGGGTCGCCGGTGGCATAAGGTTGATGCTCGTCTAGACATCCCGAGGCCCTCGTGCATCCATGGTTCATGCAAGCAGAAGGTGAGGTCGTGCGTCTCCCCACCGGACGTGCCGATCACGGGGCTCCGTTCGACACGTTCGTCGAGGAAGAGCACGTCCGGCTGTTCAAGGCCCTCTACTTCGTGACGGGCAGCCGTGAGGAGGCCGAGGACCTGGCCCAGGAGGCGTTCCTGAAGCTCTGGGAGCGCTGGGACCGGATCGAGACGATCGAGGATCCCACCGCCTACCTGTTCGGGGTGGCGCTCAACGGGTTCCGGATGCGACGCCGTCGCGCGAGGATGGCGATCCGTCGCCAGCCCGCGCCACCCGAGCAGCGCGACGGCTACCTGGACGCCGAGATGCGCGAGGACCTGCGTCGGCTGCTGCTGGAGGTCACGCCACGACAACGGGCCGCCCTGCTGCTCGTTGACCTGCTCGGCTATCCCGCCGAGCAGGCCGCGAGCATCCTCCGGATCCGACCGTCGACGGTGCGGAACCTTCTGAGTCAGGGCCGAAAGACGCTGCGAACGACGGAAGGGGTGCGGGATGCCTGACCTGCATGAGGTGTTCCAGATGTCCACCCAGAAGGTTCGACCCGATCAAGGGTTCACGGAGCGCCAGGAGTTCCGGCAGCGACGCCGGATGCGGAACCGGAGGATCGCCGCGTACGCCGTGGTCGCGGCGGTGGTCGCGATCGCGTTGGTCGCGATCGCGGTGTTCCGGAACGGACCGACGTCCTCGGTCCCGGCCGACGGCGGCCCGACGACCCTCGCGAAGGGCGAAGACGTGAAACTCGTCGGGAACGCTGGGCTGGCCGCCCAGACGCTCGACATCAACGCCGAGGAAGACAACGGCGTGGTGACCGGCGAGTTCCAGATCAGCAATGACAACGTGATCAGGGTCGACTGCGCGGACACCCACACCGACGGCGTCGTCATCCTTGGCGGCGCGGTGACGGGTGGGTCCGACTTCGGCGTAGGCGAGCTGGTCGCCCTGATCATCAGGGAAGGTGACCCCGACAGCGTCGCCCTCCGTGCCAATGACACTGGCGCGGCATCGTGCACCGGGTTGCTCAAGGCCATCCCCGACCACCTGCTCACCGACGACAGCAACTTCGTCGAGGTTGAATCCGGCTCCGACATCCAGACCGGCTGACCCTTGCGGGAAACTACTCGATGCTCTCCGCGGCGTAGGTGGGAACCTGCCAGCCGGTGGCCCCCTAGCCAACGGCGTCGATCTCCGCCAACATGCGCACCACCTTGCGCCGCACGTCCGGGTACATCGTGAGGGTGTCGATCAGGTCGGCCCAGCCGTCGCCGTTGGCGTCGCCGTAGCGCAGGAGTCGTTGGGCGATCTCGTCGCGGTCGTCGCGGATCAGGACGGTGCGAAGGTTGACCCGCGCCGACGGCGAGAGAGTCAGGAGCAGATCGCGGAGGCCCTCGTCCGACATGAACCCAACTCAGACCGGCGTCAAGCGCAAGAACCCTGCCACGTGGTTGGGTCGTACCGTCAACGGGACACCTGTGGCGCTCGCGCCCTGTTGCATCGTGCCAAGTGCTGAAGGACTCGGTTGACCGTAGATTTCCCACCCCAGTGGCTCCATGAGTTCAAACGCTTCAGCGCTCCGTTCGTCAGAACCCTCGAAGTGCCGATCCATCGCATCGGCGTCCGGGAAGCAATGCGCAATCGTGAACGTCGAGCCTTCGTCGTCGAGATACATCAGGTACGCCAAAGTCTCGGGTTTCTCTTCCTCCAACTGTGTTGCTATCTCAGCAGCTAGGCGGCGAAGGTCATCAAGCTTGCCCTCCTTCACCGCGAAGTGACTGACAAAGACAACAGGCTTCGGCATACAACCACCCCCTCGGTGGCAGCCTAGTTGTTGTCGCTTGCGGCGGACTACGTCGGTCACCCGAACAGCGCATCCGCTCCCACACGCTGCTCGAAGAAGGGGGGCCGGGCCCCGAGGCCGGTAAATGGTCTGGAGACGGGGGCCGACTCCCCTCTGCAGGCTAGGACCGGCGTTCAGCTAGCGCAATAGCCGCGCAGGGCGACGAGCGAGCCCGCGGCCACTCGAACACTTCCACCATCCGGTCCCAGAGGGAGCCCGCGATCTCGCCATCGCCGGCCTCGAGCGAGCGGTACTCGCGGACCGTGAGACCGAGCAGCCACGCCGCGCGGCACTCGCGGAGGTCCGTCTTCGCCGAGATCGAGCAGAGGTATCCGTAGACGGCCTAGTTCACGGTCCTGGCGCGTGCGCTGACGATCAGGGCCGGCAGGACCGCGATCGCGAACAGCGCTCCAGTGACGAGGTGCATCCGGACGAGCAGTTCGCGTGCTTGGTCGGTGGTCCGGAGTGACAACGGGAGACTGAGGGTCGCGATGGTGAGCGCCACACCGGCCGCTAGGACAGTCGCAGCAGCGTTCACTGATCGGAGAAGCGCCATGCGGAAGAGCGCCAACCCGATCAGGAACGGCACGACCGTATTGATCAACACATTGGTGACGGCGATCTCCCGGAACCCTGTCGTCAGCTCCTGGAACGTCTCGAACAGGTCCGCCTGACCCCTCATGTGGAAGGACACCCCAGCCGCATCCGCGGTCTCGAACAGCCCCACATTGACGATCGCGGCGATCCCCATGCAGAGGAGCCCGAGCGGCCACCCGAGCCATGAACCGGGGGTGGTCACCGAGCCGCGATCGACCTGTTCACGTGCCTGCGTCAGAGATGGATCGCCTCCCTTGGGAGAAGGCTAGGACGAACCACCAACTCGCTGTGTTGTTCAGGCATGGCGGTCTCGTGACACTCGTGTCGCGGCGCGGCCGGACGGTCAGGGCGGGAGGTCGCTGGTCGCTACTCGAAGGTGTACGGCGAGAGCCGCAGGAGCAGGTCACCGGAGGCCGTCGTCCATCTCAAGCTCGCCTACGTATTCGTGTCTACAACCCGCCGCACTAACCGCGCACCCAGCAAGCCAAGGACCGCGCCAACGACTATTCCGATGAACACGCCACCCAGCTCCCAGAGGCCGATCGGCAGGCACTCGACGCCGTCGCAACCGAGAGTTGCTCGCTTTCCAAGCTCCGCGCCGATCATCCATCCGACAGTCCCACCGAGGATGACGCCGCACAAGAGAACCGTGACGAAGGCGGCCTTGCCCCTCAACGCCCTACTCCTGCGAACGAGTGAGGCCACTGGAAGACGTCCACCATCCGGTCCCACAGCTCGCCCGTGATCGCATCAGCGTCGCCAGATTCCAGCACCCGGTACTCCCGAACGGTGAGACCGAGCAACCATGCGGCACGGCACTCGCGTAGGCGCAGCCGTTCCCGATCTCGGCGCATCATTCCGGGATAGGCGGCCAGCGATGGCATTCAGCGAATCGTAGCGACAGGCGCAGACCCATGAGGGAATGGTCGCTCTGAGGTCGAGGTCGTGCAAGCTGCACCACCTTCCACCCCGCCCCTTCCTATCCAACTCCTCGCTCGACGATGGGGAGTACGGTCGCTTAAGTGAGCGGCTCTCTTCCGAGGATCGACATGGGTGCCCGGCGGCCGGATACAGGTGACGGTGGGATGAGCTTCGAGGACCAAGCGGCCCTACACTCGCCATCGTGGCGGATTGCATCATGTGCGGTTGGCGTCCAGCGACTCGCCCAGACGGACATTCGCGAGCCGGCGAACAACTCGCGCAAGGTAGCAATCATCCTGCTTGTGATCGGCACGATGGCCGCCGTGCTGGTCGGGTGCGACACCGTCGAGCGGACAACGACCGCCGCGACGAGCGCCGAGCCGACCGGAGCGCTGATCACCGCGCACGACGGGACCGGGATGTGGCCACCCGACGTAACGGCCGTAACCCCCGACGGAGACGCGACGCTGCTCGAGCTGCGGCCCGAAGGGTCCTCGGACTGGGATTGGTCCCCGGATCTCACGTACCTGGTGTGGACGGAGCGGGCCGCACCGCATGACACGGAGGAGGTCTTGATGCTCGGAAGCCCGGACGGCTCCGATCCGATCGAGATCGGGCGGCTGGCGAGCTACCTCGACTATGGCGGCAGGGCATGGTCGGGGGATGGATCGCACTTCGCCTATGCGGCGTCGATCGATGATGGCACGGAACTGACGGTGGTCGACGCTGCGACTGGCTCGACCACCGAGATTGCACGATGGGCCCGGGACCCCTGGGTCGACGTTGACTGGTCTGCCGATGGGACGCGCCTCGCGGTCGCCATCGGGGATGGCCCCGACCAGGGGATCTGGACGATGGCCGCCGACGGCACCGGCGCGCAGCGGATCTTCGACGCCCACGCGTTCCGGATCGGTTGGTCCCCGATCGCGCCGCTGCTCGTCGCCGAGGCGAGGACCACGGAGGCCCCTTCCGCGGGCGTCTGGATCCTCGGGGTCGACGGCTCCGAGCCTCATCGGATCTCTCCCGATGACGAAGTGGACCTCGGGCCGGTGTGGTCCCCCGACGGCTCGTGGATCGCCTTCAGTCGCGACACGACGCCCGCCGGACCCAAGGATCAGCCGCAGGAAGGAACGACGGTCTTCATCATGCGGCTCGATGGCACGGACCTCCGACGCGTCCAGCCTGTGCCGGAGCGCGGGTGGCAGGAGGTTTGGGACTGGATGCCGGCTTCGCCGGCAAGCTGAGGCACGCGCCAACAGCCGGCAGAGGCGTGACGAGCCCTCCCGCCGCGGAACTGGCAGCGACTTGTTCTGGAGGTTATCCGAAGGCAAGACTGCGCCATGTCGTCGCGCGGAGAGCGGACCGCCGCTCGAACCGTCCTTGGCTGGGTAACGATTGGTTACCTCGCCTGGTCTCTGCTCCCGATCGCCTACACGGTGTATCTCTCGTTCAATCGGGCCCCCGTCAGTTCGTATTGGGGCGGGTTCGGCCTCCGCTGGTGGTCCCCGTGGAGGCGTTCCTCGATCTTCCATGATCAGGACATCACGACAGCAGCACGGCACTCGCTCCAGGTCGCTGTCGTAGCGGCACTCGTCGCCCTGACCGTGGGCACAACCCTCGCCTTAGGCCTCCGTCATGTGTCCCGGCGAGTCGCGATGTTCGTCTACGCGGTTCTGGTGCTGGCAATCGCATTCCCGGCCGTAGCTCTCGCGGATTCCCTGTGGATATTCTTCGCCATACCGCTCAGGGATTTCCCGTTCGGCGAGTTCGGGTGGTTCGGTACGCGGGCTCAAGCGGCGGGACTCATGGCAATCGAGGTGCCGTTCGTGGCGCTGATCGTAGGCGCCCGGCTCGCGTTCATACCCATCGAACAGGAAGAGATGGCGGCGGATCTGGGCGCTGCCCCGTTCGCCGCGACATGGCGCGTGTTGATCGCTCAGCTCTGGCCAGCGATAGGGGCGGCTGCGACGGTCGCCTTCACGCTCGGGATGAACGAGGTCGTCGTCATGAACGCCCTCCGGTCGACGGATGACACGAGGTCACTCTCGTCCATCTTCTTCACCCGCGATCCCACACCGAAGATCAATGCCCTTGCGGGTGCGGTTTTCCTTGTAGGGCTGTCGGCATCAGCGCTGGTCGTTGGCGCCCTGCGACTCGTCAAACTCAACAGGTCGGACGAACCGATGCTGTGACAGCTCACCCCCGACCCCCAGCAGGAAACGCGACGCTCGGGTGCCGCAGGTCTGTCTATGTACCTGGAGGAACCTGACCCCAAGGACCGTCACGGAACTCCGGGAACACGTCGGTCAGGACGAAAGACGGCCTCGGCTTCGACAGGTAAGGCTGCTCTTGCGACAAGAACGTTACGACGTGGAAGTCAGAGTCAGGGTCTTGGCTCGTGTACGACCACAGGCGCCCGGATCGCATATCGCACCGATATCGCAAAGCACCTCGTACAGCGGGTCATCCGGCTGATAGCCAAGCGGATCGACGTTCCACATCGTTCGACCGAACCGCACCGTCATGCCGGAGAACGTCCATGGGAACGCCTTCGGGTCCTCGGCCATCAATGCTTCGCCGGCCTCGACGAGCAATGCTGCGTTTGGACTATCACGATCAGCTGCCCGCCAAGGACCTTCGCGTAACGGAGGCGGGTCCGGGACAAAGATGGAGACCGATCTCATCAGTTCTTTCCTGCCGATATCTCGGCCAGCATCCGGACCACCTGTCGCCCTACGTCCGGATACATCGTCAGCGTGTCGATCACGTCGGCCCATCCGTCGCCATTGGCATCGCCGTAGCGCAGTAGTTCGCAATCGCATCCCGAGGCCCCAAGCGGCCTCCTTTACATCTCGGAGGACCCGTTCAATCATCCAGTCATGTCGAGGCGGGTGGCGATATGCCTGGTGGTCGTGGTGGCCTTAGTGCTCGCGATCGCACTCGTGGCTCTTCTCACGACGCTGAACCCGCCGAAGAAAAGGTCTGAGCTACCGACGTGTCCTCCGCCACCAACAAGCCACGTGGGGTCGTGCCTCTAATGTCCCAGCGCGAACCTCGCTCCCAGACGGTCGAGTCGGCCAGTCCAACTGAGTTGGTTTCAGCCCCGACTCGTCAGACACGGTTCCCAGGCGCTTTTCGAAGCGTTCCTACCCGCCGCAATACTGGTCGCTGGCGCAGGAGTCCCACTGCTGTCCGAACGGCTGGCTGTCGAAGACTTGACCCACGTAACGTCCTCGCAGGCCAACGATCCGGGGCGGCTCCTCGCCGGACACCAGGACAAGTGCCTCGATAATCGAGGCCATGGGAAGCATTCTCCTCTTGGTCGTTACACCCTTGTTACATCCTCGAACCTACGGCAAATCGGCGAGAATGTCTGTCGACGGAGAACGCCCTGTTCAGGGGTGGTACTTGAATGGTGGGCGGTAGAGGATTTGAACCTCTGACCTCTTCCGTGTCAAGGAAGCGCTCTCCCCCTGAGCTAACCGCCCCCTCTGACCTGCACGTTTCCCATTCCCCTGTTGCACACCGCTCGCACAGCGTATGAGGTTACAGGCGATAAGTGCGAGCGAAGGGGTCGGGATGAGGCAGGTCATGGCGAGAAGTGTAGCCGACGTCGAGACGCTGGCTCCGTCCTGGCGGCTGTCGTTGGAGGCTGAGAACAAGTCTCCGGCGACGATCACCAGCTACACCTACGCGACCACGCGGCTCGTTGCGTTCCTTCGCGACAAGGGTATGTCCAACGACGTCAACGCGATCGCCAGGGAGCACATCGAGGCCTTCCTCGTCGATGTGCTCGAGCGCCGCTCCCCCGCCACCGCGCAGGCCCGCTACCGAGCGTTCCGGCAATTCTTCGCCTGGTGCGAGGCCGAGGGCGAGATCACCGTGACGCCGATGGCGCGGATGAAGCCACCGCGTGTCCCAGAGCAGCCGGTCGATGTGCCGACCGTCGAGGATCTGCAGAAGCTCCTTGCAGCCTGTGAGGGCAACGACCTAGAGGCGCGGCGCGATACCGCTATCGTCCGCCTATTCGCCGACTCGGGGCTTCGCCTCGCTGAACTCACCGGATTGCGGCTGACCGACGTCGATCTGTCCGCCGGGATGGTCGGGGTGACCGGGAAGGGTGACCTGTTCCGGACGGCATCCTTCGGGCGAAAGACCGCCAAGGCGATCGACCGGTACCTGCGCCCGCGTCGAGCGCATGCTGATGCCGAGTCCGAGGCGACGTGGCTCGGGTTGAAGGGGCCGCTGACGGAAGCGGCGTCCGTCAGATGCTCTGGCGGCGTTCCGAAGAGGCTGGCATCCCGCGGATGCATCCGCACGAGCTCGGCACTACTTCGCGCACTCATGGCTCGCCGGCGGTGGGCGGCAGTCCGATCTGATGGCGCTCACAGGGTGGCGTACGAGGACGATGGTCACGAGGTACGCGGCCTCGACGCGGGCAGAGCGTGCCCGCGATGCTCACAAAGCGCTTCAGTCCCGGTGACCGGCTGTCATCGGGCTACTGCCGCGTCCAACGGGCGCTCGATCGGGATCATCGTCAGGCGCCAGGCCGGGGGGTCCCGTCGTTCGAGACTCGGCATCCCCGTTGGCGTGATCACTTCTACCCGTACGAAAACGACGGGGCTGAGCGGCGAGCCTCGTAGCGAGCGGCCATCGCGCGCAGACGAGCACATCGAAGCGCCGGGTCCGCTGCCGCGCAGCCGTGTTCGCTCGGCCCGATGATTGCACCCGACAACGCCACGGGCTCAAACCGGACTAGGTGCAACAAGAAACCACCGAGAGACCGTTGACGCCGGAGCACCACCGTTCCTATGCTGTTTCGCCTTCCGCCATTCTCAATCCGAAGCAACAGGAGAGCCCCCCATCATGCGAACGAAAATCAGCGGGCGCGGACGGTTGGCGGCATTCGCCGCGATCGTGACCGCGTTCATAGTCGCGTTCCCAGGCATCGCGCATGCCGCGCTCGTCGCGGACTGGGAGATGAACGAAATGGGCAGCCCGCCCCTAACGATGGTGGACAGCGGCGACGGACACGACGGTCAGCCCATGGGTGGTGTCGTGGGCGACGGCAGCACCTACACGTTCGACGGGACGGGCGTCGTGAAAGTGAGCGACCCTGACGGCACGACGCTCAGCCCGGGGAGCCAGGACATCACGATCACCGCCTCGCTCTCGTTCTCGAACCGCCCGGGGCACGATTACGACATCGTGAGGAAGAAGCCGGCGGGCGTGAAGGGCATGCAGTACCGGATGGAGATCATGTCCACTGGGAAGGCGAAGTGCTTCTTCACCGGAGACTCGGGGAACGCCGCGATCACCTCGAAGCAGGTGCTGAGCGACGGACAGTTCCACACCATCACGTGCACGAAGACCTCTTCCACCATCGGCATCACCGTGGACGCCAAGGCGAAGACGAAGAACGTCGTCATCGGGTCCATCGTCAACGGGACGGACATCTCGATCGGGGCGAAGCTCCCGAGCGGCGATGACTTCGTCGGGTCCATGGACTACGTGACGCTCAACTACACGTAATTCCGAATCGACCGCCTTGGCGGTTGCCTGCCTCGAACCCGCGCGTTTCGGACATGAGATCAACTCGGAAGAACCAGGTCCTGCGCCAACGGATAGCCGGGAGCACCGAACCCCGGCCGTCTAGGACCGCTAGACGGCCCCGAACTCTTCACCAAAGCAGACTCTCGGTGCGCATACGAGAGTTGCATCACGCCAAGCATCTCTCACCGCCTTTCCGACGGCGGACCGGGTTTCCGCAGCGCCGCAGGGGCTCGCACCCCGACGGCTGCGACGCGTGCGTTAACCGGGCGGGCCTTCCGATCGCCTGCGCCTGCTGCAGAGCACGACGATCGCGATCGCGGCCGCCACCACAGCCATCGCAGCCGCCATCAGGAGGGTGGGCTTCACGCTGTCGTCGGCACCCTTCGAAGGGAACGCCGACTCACACTTCTAGCTGTGGGCGGGTGGGCTGCTGGGTGGCGACTCGCTCGACAGACCGAGGATTGTCAACGCGGCCGCGTACTGCTCCTCGATGCTAGCGGCACCCATGGGCGCGTCGGAGATTCCAAAGCTGCGCCGCACGCTCATACAGCCGGGATCCGAGGCGGGGACCGGAATCGAACCGGTGTGCGCGGCTTTGCAGGCCGCTGCCTAACCACTCGGCCACCCCGCCGAAGGAAAACCCGGCGCGAACCGGGCGAGCGGCCAGTGTACCCGGCCCCCTTCGAAGCTTCGGGCGCGCCTTCACCAGGCCTACACTTCCGTCGTGGAGCAATTCACGACCTGCCCCGAGTGCGGCTCCAGCGAGTTGCACCAGACCAAGCGGGTGCTCGATCTCTACAACGAGATCGACGTGACCGTGTGCGGCGTCTGCCATTGGGCGTCGGATCCCAGAGTCGGACGCCCGCCCGCCGATCGCGGCAAGAACTTCACCCTCCGGCGGCTGGTGAGCGACGCGAAGAGTGACGACGAGCAGGCAGGAACGCCGGAAGAATCCCCCTGATTCCCCAGCTCGGTTGACAGTCAACAATCTCTGAGGATACGGTCGCGCGACGGGTCCGCGGGACGCGCGGAGCGCTTGGAGATAGGGGGGCACCATGGCTCAGCAGCGTCGTCGCATCACGCGTGGCATCGCCCGTCGGGACTTCCTCAAGGCCACCGTCGCCGGAGCGGCCGGGGTCGCGGCAGGGCTCGGATCATCCATTCCCGCGCGTGCGAAGAATGCGTCGGGCGCCTCGTCTTCCTCGAGCGCGATCGGCAAGGCCGTCGGCGGCGGCCTCGTGGTGGCGGGGCCCGAGCTCGCCTTGCCGCCGGGCTTCACCTACAAGACGTTCGGTGCGTTCGGCTCCCCGATGCAGGACGGGTTCACGACGCCCCCGATCCCCGATGGGATGGGCGTGTTCAGCGATGGCGCCGGCATGCGGATCGTCCGCAACCACGAGCTCGGCGACGGGAACGACATCGTGCGTCCCTCGGTCGTCGGCATCCCCACCAACGCCTACGACCGCAAGGCGCCGGGCTGCACGACCACGTTGATCCTGGACAGCAACGCCGATCTGGTCGAGAGCTACGTGAGCGCCAACGGCATGGACACGAACTGCGCCGGCGGAGCGACGCCATGGGGCACGTACCTCTCGTGCGAGGAAACCACGATCGGCACATCGTCGAACCGGAACAGGGCCCACGGCTATGTCTTCGAGATCGACCCGATGAGCGATGGCTCCGCCCCGGTCAAGCCGTTGCGAGCCCTCGGTCGGTTCGTCCATGAGGCCGCGGCCGTCGACGCCGACACAGGCATCGTCTATCTCACCGAGGACAACAACCCGGACTGCTTCTACCGGTTCATCGCCGACACGTTCGGCGATCTGAGCTCGGGCACGCTGCAGGCGCTTCGGATCAAGGGGCAACCGGGGTACAACACGATCAAGGACGAGACGGTCGGCGAGGTCCTCCCGGTCGACTGGGTGACGATCCCCGACCCCGACCGGCCCGAGGCCGAGTTCGACGCGCGGACGGTGGAGAAGATCGCGCGGTCCCGCGGTGCCGCCAGGTTCCTCAGCGGCGAGGGAGCCACGATGGTCGGCAACAGCGTCGTCTTCGATTCCTCCGACGGCGGCAACGCCGGGCTCGGGCAGATCTGGAAGTACACGCCCGTGACGAACATCGGCGACCGCGACGAGGAGGGCGAACTCGAGCTGCTCTTCGAATCGACGGATCGCTCGGTGCTCGATGGACCCGACAACCTGTGTACGAGCCCGAACAACCGTGTCGTGATCGCCGAGGACGGGAAGGAGAATCGGAGCTACGTCCGCGGGCTTCGCAACAACGGCACGATCGTCAACGTCGCACGCAACCTCGTACCGATACGGCTGTCGATCATCGACGCCTCGGGCAAGCTCTACGACCCGTCTGTGCCCGATGACGACTTCTCCATCGCCGACGGTCTCGGCTACTCGGAGTTCGCCGGCCCACGATTCAGCCCCGACGGCACCTGGCTGTTCGTCAACATCCAGGTACCCGGCATCACGTGCGCGATCACCGGAGATTGGGCGAGCCTGGGGCTATAGACGAGGAGATAGCTTCGCCCGGGCACCGAGCCGGGGAGGGGTCAGCTCCTGACTATGCGTTCGCGACGTTGTCGATGACGTTGATCTTGCCGTTCTTGAAGGGCATCACGCACACAGTTCCGTCACCGTTCCCGTCGAACGAAGCGATCACGCCCTCCGGGTCCGTGACCTCGGGCGGCGGCGGAAACATCTCGATAACTTGCTCGACGGTCAGTGGTCCCGCAAACGCGGGAGGACACCCACGTGTCGGTGCCTTCGCGCCAGATGGCGCCGCCAAACCACCTACTGACACAACAGCCAAGATAGCGGCAGCAAGAACTCGCGCTTTCATCGGATACCCCTCCCCTGAATGGCCGACTTCAATCACCGTAGACCCAGCGGACTGCATCCCGCAAGTCACAGACTGGCGGGCCCTCGGATTCGTTGTCACGAGGCAGCTGGTCCCCAGTCGATGAAGCGCGGTGCGAGCTCGGACATCGGCAGGATCGCATGGGCGTCCGTCCCGTCTGGGTGCACGAGCACTAGCTCTGCCAGGTCCCCGCTCACGTGCCGGTACGCGATCCACCTGCCGTTTGGCGAGTAGCAGCCGGCAAAGGCACGCTGATCGGCTGTCCGGTAGTCGGTCAAGTACCGAAGCCCCGTTCCGTCGGGTCGGATCGTCAGCAGGTTCACGGTGCGGTCGGGGTCCTCCGCGTTGTCGCTCATCACCAAGCGCGAACCGTTGGGCGCCCAGTCGTGCTTGAACGTCATCCCCCACACGGTTGGCGTCATCCGCCAGGAGTCTCCCCCGGAGATGTCGATCCCGAAGATCGCGCTCAGACCGTCGTTCGCGAAGCTGAGGAACGAGACCGTGTGCCCATCGGGTGAGATCTCGGGTGTGTGCGCCTCGCCATTGCCTCCATTGCCGATGCGACGACGGCTGCCGCCATCCAGATCCATGATCCAGATCGCGTCGTCTGCCGTTGCCTCGTCGTTCCGCTCGAAGATGAGGTGCTCGCCATCGGGTGTGAAGGTCGCATCGGACTCGCAGCCGTCAGGAGCAGGGTCGATCCGATGCATGTCGCTGCCATCGGGGTGGATCAGCGCGATCTTGCACCCGTTCTTCGTGAACACGATCCACTCCCCATCGGGCGACCAATCGGGGGATTCGGCGTTGGCCGTGCCCGTCGTGACCTGGTGCATACCGTGGCCGTGGGGTCCGACCGTGTAGATCCGTGCCGGGGTTGTGTCGGTGCCATCCACTTGGAAGGCGATCAGCCCGTTCGCGGCCGGCAGCGCCGCATGGGCCGGGGCTGCGGCCGCCAGGAGCGGGAGGACTGCCACGCTCGAGACGATGATCGCTGCGCGCAGCTTGTTCATGATGCTCCCCCCTCGTCGGGCCGTGGCCCGACACGCCCATACCGTTCTTCCCTACACCATGGAGTCCTGACGGGTCGGAAACGCTCAAACAACTTGGCGACCTGACGCACGATCCTCGCGAAACGGAATCAGGGGATGAGGTCCGTGAGATCGAAGCCGCCGAAACCCCACCCGCCCGTGTCGTCCTGCTTGAGGGCAGTGTCGAGCGCCGCCGCCGATGCCACGACCAGGAACCGCAGATCCGGCGACGTCGGTCCGGTGATCTCCAAGACGTAGTGATCGGCCGTCGTGAAGCCCTCCCGTAGGAGTCCGGCCCATTTCTTGGTCACCCGGCCGATCTCCGTCCCGTCGGTGTCGTGTATGGCGAAGTCCCACGAACGCCAGTTCTCCGCGTCGATCGACCCAACGGTTTCGCCGTCCGCTCCGCGGAGCGAGAAGCGCTTCTTGCCGACGACGTTCTCCTGGACGATCGCGCCACCGTCCGCTCCGTTGTCATCACGGATCTGCAATGTCGACTTGAAGATCTTCGCGGGGCGCACGATCTCGAGCAACTTCGTCCCGTCGGCCTCATAGACGGACAGGCGGTGCGTCAGGAACTGATCGACGTCTCCCATGAGGCGGAACAGCTTCTTGGTATGCGATTGCCCCTCTTCGCGGATCGCGCCAACCGCTTCGCCCTCCGGATCGAGGATCCGGTACTCATTGGTCATTTCGATCAGCTTTGCCTTTTGGCTGATCACGAGGATGTCGCGCTGGAGCAGACCCATGATTCGGCAATCGTAGCCTTCTGACCCCGATCCGGGCGGCTTGGTGCCGCCTCGCCTTGACTACCAGCCCATCTCCGCGCCTCAGCGGCGATCCCCCTCAGCACCGGCACCCGGTCAGGGGTGAACCCCGTCATGATTTGGGCGTACTCGTCGTCCGTAGGCTGGCGCCCGATCTTTCCGGTGAACGTGCTGATGTAGTCGGCGACGAACCCGTCCATGGTGGGTGTCGACAGGACACCCAGCTCAGCTGCCTTCCCGTTCGGCGATCTTCGCGCGGTACTCCGCGAGGTGGACCTGTGCTAACGCGTCGAGCGCCGTTGCAGTGAGGGTTGCCAGCCTCACGAGGTTTGCCTCGTCTTGTTCGCTGAAGTCCCCTTCCAGCCGATCAGAAGCCTGGATGAAGCCGTAGTTCACGCCGTCGGATCCGATCAACGGGACCGCCAACCAGCCTCGCATCGGAGGATGATCAGCGACCTCGACGCCGAAGTTTCGCCAATCAGGATGCGCCCGAAGCTCCTCATCCGTTAGTCGCAGCGGCTGGTCCACCTTGTGGGCATCTGCATGGATGCCGACGCCCTTCGCGGGCGCGCGATAATCCGCCCACGCTGAGTACTTCTCGGAGAGCGAGAAGTACTTCCGAGCGTGTGCCCACCCTTCGCCGATCAACTGCGTCGCGGCACCCTGATGCGCGCGGGTGACCACCCTCGCCAGTTCGGCGGCCTGCGCGAGGACCGGATCCGCGGCAAGCATGAAGTTCGCAAGGACGGCGGGGACGTTCGGAGATGGAGGCGTACTGGCGTTGTGATAGACGTTGAGGAACTGCTCACCCCTCACGGCAACGACCTCCTCGGCACCATGGGCCCTGCCTCACTGGCCCAGCCCTCGGGCGTCTCCGGGAGCACGGCCTCGGTAGCAGCTTAGTCAGGCGGACAAGGAGGCAGAGGGTGATCCTTTGCGTCCTAGCGTTGGGGAATGTCCCTACGAGGATTGTGGCACGCCGCCGGTTCCCGGTCGCCCTACAGCGTCTCAAGAGGGAAGTCCTCGGGACGTTCGGTGAATGTTTGGAACCCCAGCCAAGTGAGGGCTAGTCAAATCCAAGACCCTGGTGTGTCATTGACGGTGCCGGACACGCACGGATTGTCGGTCTGGCGAGCGATCCGCTAGTGGGGAGGGCGGCATTCGCTCAGAGCAACGGAGGGCCGGGACGAACATCCGGCCCTCCGTTTGCGATCGCGATGAAGTCAGCCTTGACGAACAACCCCCGTGTGAGAACCACGGCCACGGCAAGATGGAGCTGCCCCGCAGCACCACGTGTGCCACCCGTACGGCGCGACCATCCGCTCCACTACGCTAGAGGACATGGCGATCCAGCGGATGGACAACGTCGGCATCGTAGTCGACGACATCAAGATTGCTACCGCGTTCTTTCTCGAACTTGGGCTGGAGCTGGAGGGCGAGGCGACCGTCGAGGGACGGTGGGTCGACCGCACCGTCGGGCTCGACGGCGTCAAGTGCGACATCGCAATGTTGCGGACCCCGGACGGCCACAGCAGGCTGGAGCTGAGCAAGTTCCACGCACCGCCGGTGATCCGCAGGACGCCGGAGCCCGCCCCGGTGAATGCCCTCGGTTACCTTCGTGTGATGTTCGCCGTCGACGACATCGAGGGCGTCCTTGCCCGCCTGCAGGCGCACGGCGCCGAACTCGTCGGCGACCTGGTGCAGTACGAGGACAAATATCGGCTCTGCTACGTCCGCGGCCCCGAGGGCATCATGGTTGGGCTGGCCGAGCAGCTGGTAAACGAGGTGGGTGGGGTGCGGTTGGACCCGCTCGGCTGAAGCGTTCCAAAGCACGTCACAACCCTTCCAGGAACGCCAGGGGCGTTGAGCCTGAGCGTTCCGCCTAAGCGGAGCGGGCGCACCAGGCGTCTATAGGGTGAGTGTTCGAGAGGGGACAGCGTGAAGGCGAAGCTGTTCGACCTTTCTGTCTGCACGCTCATGATCGGATTGGTCGTCTCGATGGCCGGAGGGACGGCTACCGCCAGACAGGCGACCATCCTTCGCGTCAGACAGCCATCAGCCGGGGGCGATGGCTTCATACGCGACGACTGTCCGGACGAGTTCGCTCCGCCTTCGGGGACGGTCTGTCACGAGACGTATCTCATGGCCTATCGCGAAACGCACGTCCTCGACGGCGGGTCGAACGCACCGTCCCAAGCGCCATGGGCCTTTTTCGCCATGTCCTACACGGTCACCTTCGTGGACGCCGAAGGCGATGCAGTCATGAGCGACGTCGTTACGGGGTTCACGGATCAGGGTGTTGTGGGGTCATCCGATGATCAGCGGGTTTCGTCACTGACCGTGACGGCGACGGTGGAGATGACCGATGGGAGCACGTTCGCGTTCCACGGGACGTGGTCGGGTTACGGCGAGCGCTGGGTCTACGGCAGCGACGGGCCCTTCCACGGAGCTGAAGGACTTCCTCGTCACTATGTCGATAGGTGCACGACGTTCAACTCGAACGACCATCAGACCGGTCGTAACGCGACCCTTGTCGGCATGGTGAACGGTCAGCCCTTCGACAGCTACGAGGTCCTCCTGCCGGTGGCGAACATCTTCTACAACCACTTCGTGTACGTGACCGTGGAACACGGTAACTGCAGTTGACCTCCGCGGCGAGGTGCACCGGGTCGAAGGGACCCCGTCGTCGATTGCCACCCCGGTAGGCACCGTCCGGCATCTCGGGGGTGCGCTGGCTCCCCGTTACCTGTCGAGCTGCTTCGAGTTCGGGCGCCGACCTGCGAAGTAGGCGGCATCGGAGTAGGCGCTCGCGGCTAGCGCGACCACCAGCCGAACCGGACGCCAACCTCAGGGAAAGCCAGAAATGCGACCACGCCCGCTAAAGGAGCCACAACCGTGAATCAGAACGCCATGATCACGATCCAGAACATCACCAGACCCAGCAGGACGAATAAACCCACTCCGACCAAGAGCCACACGCGTCCTCGTCTAGACCTGTCAGAGCGCAGGGCGAACACGAGGAGCGTGGTGGCAACGAGCAACGGTGTCAGGAGCGCGACTTCGACGGCGGGGACGAAGGCAAGCATGAGACCCCGCAATTCTAGGGCACCCGAAGTGTGACCCAGACTGTGACCCAGCAAGACGAATGAGGGGCGCAAGCCCCCTCCTACCTGGAGCGGACGACGGGATTCGAACCCGCGACCCCCACCTTGGCAAGGTGGTGCTCTACCAACTGAGCCACGTCCGCGCGGCTTCCCCATCCTAGAAGGCGGGTGCGAGAGCTTCAACCGGCGGCCCTAGACTCGCCGGATGGCGGAACCACGGGTCTTGACCGAACGCGAGCTGAATCGAGCGTTGCTCTCCAGGCAGATGCTGCTGGAACGCGCTGCGGTGCCGCTGCCTCGCGCCCTCGAGCGCATGGGCTTCCTCCAGAACCAGTACGCACCATCGGGCTACATCGGGCTGTGGTCGCGCGTCGCCGGGTTCCAGCGGGCGGACCTCACTCATGCGCTCGATCGACGAACCGTGGTGCAGGGCACGCTCCTGCGCGCAACGATCCACCTCGTGTCGCGACGCGACTACTGGCCCGTGATGACGGCGATCGACGAGCCACTGCGCGATTGGTGGTTCCGCACGACGAAGCGACGCCACGAGTGGCATCGCCTACGCGCCATCGACAAGCGCGCTCGGGTCTTGTTGGCGGGCCGGTCGCTGCGCCGCGTCGAGATCCTCGACGCACTCGGCCTCGTCTCATCCGATTGGCTAGGGGTCGGACTCTGGACGCCGCTGGTGCGCGTCCCGCCGTCGGGCACATGGGAGCTCCGCCGGGCCGACCGCTACGCCGTGGCCGAGGATTGGATCGGCCCCTCGAGCGCCACAGTCGAGCACGGTCGCGAGGTGTTGGTGCGACGCTACCTGGGCGCGTTCGGACCCGCATCGCGCAAAGACATCGCGAGCTTCGCGGGCTTGCCCGCCTCGGTGCTCACACCGGTCATCGAGCGGCTGCCGTTGCGCAGGTTCCACGACGAGGGCGGCGGCGAGTTGCTCGACGTGCGCGGTGGCCCACTGCCCGCGCCCGACGCGCCCGCGCCGGTGCGGTTCCTGCCGACGTTCGACGCCACCCTGCTGGTGCATGCGCGACGCACGCAGATCCTGCCCGAGCGGTTCCGCCCGCTGATCTTCCACACGAAGAACCCGCAGTCGGCACCGACGTTCCTCGTCGACGGGCAGGTCGCGGGGACGTGGAAGCACGAGGGCGGGTTCGCATCGCGTTGCAGCCGTTCGAACCGCTGCCCAGAACCGTGCGTCGCGAACTGGAGGACGAGGCCGTCGGCCTGGCGGCCCTGCACGCGTGAATCAGCCGAACGCGACGTGCCAACGGACTTCACCGGCAAGGGCTTGCGCTCGCAGCGAGATCGAGAACGGCGATCTGGAAGTCTTCATCCGCGATCTCGAAGCCATCCTCCACGCGCCTGCGAACGGGTTGTCCAAGCCGTAGGACGCGGCCGGCTCGAACCCGCGAGAACCGTAGTAGCCCGGATCACCGAGCAGGATCACGGCGCACGCCCCCGCGTCGCGAGCCGACTCCAGCGCCGCGAGGACCAGGGCCGTGCCGATGCCCCGACGCTGCCACGCGGGCGCCACCCCGATCGGCCCGAGCGCGAGCACGTCGTGGTCGCCGACCCACGCCGTGCTCAGTTGCACGTGCCCAACGACTTGCTCGTCCTCCTCGGCGACGAGCGCGATCGACCCGGGATCGTCGCGAACCGCCACCGCGATGTCGGCTTCCAGCGGCCGTCCGAACGCCGCGCGCTCAACTTCGATCGAGGCGGAACGGTCCTCCAGACGTTCCGGGCGGATACTCACGACGTCCCCGTGGAGCCGAACCCGCCGTCGCCGCGGGCGGTGTCCGGCAGCTCGTCGGCCCACGTGGGCGCGACCGAGGGCAGCGCCACGATCACCAACTGTGCGATGCGATCGCCGACGTGGACCTCCACAGCGGTCTCGCGATCAAGGTTGACCGTCGCGCAGATCACCTCACCGCGATAGCCCGCATCGATCAACCCGGGCGAGTTGGCCATGGTCAGTCCCTGCTTCGCGGCGAGGCCGCTTCGCGGCAGCACGAGGCCTGCGTGCCCATCGGGGATCGCCACCGCGACGCCGGTCGGGATCATCGCCCGCTCCCCGGGGCCCACGACCACCTCGACGGCCGAGCGCAGATCCAACCCCGCATCGCCGGGGTGCTGCGCGTCCGGCAGCTGCGCCTCCGGTCGGAGCCGCTTGAAGGAGAGCTCCATCACTGCGTGACCGGCTCGACCAGCTCCAGGCGGTTGCCGAACGGGTCGCGCACGTGGCAGCGGTGGTACCCCTCGAGGGGCACGTCGTCGGTCACGCGGTAGCCCGCGGTCTCGATCCGCTCGCGCAGCGTGGCGAGGTTGCGCACCAGGAACGCCGGGTGGGCCTTTCGAGCCGGCACGAAGTTCGGCTCCTCGACGCCCAGGTGCACCTCGAGATGCTCGTCGCGGAACCACACCCCGCCGCGTGGCGCGAGCTCGGGCGGCTTCGCCACCTGGGTCAGCCCGAGGATCGCCCCGTAGAACCGGGTGGCGGCCTCTTCCTCACCGGCCGGCATGGCCAGCTGGACATGGTGCAGCCCCAGCAGCTTCGCGCTGTTGTCGGTCACCGCCGCAGTTTACGAGCAACCACTGGTGCTGCCGCAGGTGCCGCAGACGTAGCACGAGCCGGCGGGCTGCATCTTCGAACCGCACTGGTAGCACAGCGGCGCGTCGAGGATCTTCGCGCCCTGCTTCTCCCCCATGTCGATGCGCTGTGGCGCGGGCGGGACGACGACGGGCTCGGGCGGGGCATCGTCGATCGTGCCCGACTCCAACTGCCCGATCTTCTCCTGGGCCTCCACCTTGCGTTCGTCGATCGACTTGATCCCCAGCACCTCGCGCTTCTCGAGCGACAGATGGTCGATCGCGAGACGACGGAACACGTAGTCGACGATGGACGAGGCGAAGCGGATGTCGGGGTCGTTCGTCATGCCCGAGGGCTCGAACTTCATGTTGATGAACTTCGAGGCGTAGTCCTCGAGCGGCACGCCGTACTGCAGACCCACCGACACGGCGATCGAGAACGCGTCCATGATGCCCGACAGCGTCGAGCCCTGCTTGGAGGCCTTGAGGAAGATCTCCCCGAGACCGTCGTCCGGGTAGGAGCCCGCGGTGATGTAGCCCTCGGCGTCGCCCACCTGGAAGGACGTGGTGAGTGCGGGCCGCGATTGTGGGAGCCGCTTCTTCGCCGACCACGCCAACACGGCCGGCTCCACGACCTCGGCGGTCTTCTTCTTGTCCGCCGACAGCGGCTGGGCCACCTTGCAGTTGTCGCGGTAGATCGCGACCGCCTTCAGGCCGAGGCGCCAGCTCTCCAGGAACAGCTGCTCCACCTCTTCGACCGTGGCCTCCTCCGGCATGTTCACCGTCTTGGAGATCGCGCCCGAGATGAAGGGCTGCGCGGCCGCCATCATGCGCACGTGGCCCATGTAGTGGATCGGCTCGGAGCCCATCGCCGTGTCGAACACCGCGTAGTGCTCGGGACGCAGGTGCGGCGCCTCGACCACCGAGTTGTGCTCGGCGATGTAGGCCACGACGTCCTCGATCTGGTCCGCCGCGTATCCCAGCTTGTCGAGGGCGCGCGGCACCGTCTGGTTGACGAACTGCATCGTGCCGCCGCCGACCAGCTTCTTGGTCTTGACGAGCGCGAGCTCGGGCTCGATGCCCGTGGTGTCGCAGTCCATCATCAACCCGATCGTGCCGGTGGGGGCCAGCACGGAGGCCTGCGCGTTCCGGTAGCCGTGGATCTCGCCGAGGCCGATCGCCTCGTCCCAGGCCTGCTTCGCCGCCGACAGGATGCCCTCCGGCACGAGCTCCGGATCGATCTCGTCGGCCGCTGCCCGATGCTTGCGCATCACGCGGATCATCGCGTCGGCATTCGGTGCGTAGCCGTCGAACGGCCCCGTCACCTCCGCGATGCGCGCGCTGGTGCGGTAGGCCCACCCGGTCATGATCGCGGTGAGCGCGCCGGCCCATGCGCGTCCCTGGTCGGAGTCGTACGGGAGACCGCGGGCCATCAGCAGGGCGCCGAGGTTCGCGTAGCCGAGCCCGAGCTGGCGGTAGGCCCGCGCGTTCTCGCCGATCTTGGCAGTCGGGTAGTCCGACTCGCCCACCAGGATCTCCTGGGCGGTGAACATGATCTCGACCGCATGCCGGTAGCTGGCGACGTCGAAGTTGCCGTCGACATCGAGGAACCGCATCAGGTTGAGGCTGGCCAGGTTGCAGGCCGAGTTGTCCAGGTGCATGTACTCCGAGCACGGGTTCGAGCCGTTGATGCGGCCCGAGGCCGGACAGGTGTGCCATTCGTTGATCGTCGTGTCGTACTGCATGCCCGGGTCGGCGCACTCCCAGGCTGCCTGGGCGATGTCGCGCATCAGGCCCCGCGCGCGCACCGTCTCGACGGTGTCGCCGCTGGTGACCGCCTTCAGCCGCCAGTCGGCGTCGTGCTCGTAGCTCTGCATGAACTCGTCGGTCACACGCACCGAGTTGTTCGCGTTCTGATACTGGATCGAGTAGCTGTCGCGCCCGTCGAGGTCCATGTCGAACCCGGCGTCGCGCAGCGCCCGCGCCTTGTGCTCCTCGGTCGCCTTGCACCAGATGAACTCGCGCACGTCGGGGTGGTCGACGTTGAGGATGACCATCTTGGCCGCGCGGCGCGTCTTGCCGCCGGACTTGATCGTGCCGGCGCTTGCATCGGCACCGCGCATGAAGCTGACCGGGCCCGAGGCGGTGCCGCCGCCGGCGAGGGGCTCGCGCGAGGAGCGGATGCGCGACAGATTGATGCCCGAGCCCGAGCCGCCCTTGAAGATCGTGCCCTCTTCGACGTACCAGTTGAGGATCGAGCTCATGTGGTCGTCGACCGCCAGGATGAAGCAGGCGCTGCACTGCTGCGGTGTCTCGGGCACGCCGACGTTGAACCACACCGGGGAGTTGAACGCCGCCTTCTGGTTGACCAGCAGGTGCGCGAGCTCTTCGGCGAAGACGCGGGCGTCCTCGGCGGTGGCGAAGTACCGGTTCTTCGTTCCCCAGCCGGTGATCGTGTCGACGACACGTCCGACGAGCTGGCGCACCGAGGACTCGCGCTGGGGGGTGCCGAGGGTGCCTCGGAAGTACTTCTGGGCAACGATGTTGGTGGCGTTCTGCGACCACGTGATCGGGAACTCGACGTCGCGCTGCTCGAAGGCGTTGCCGCCCTCCTTGTAGTTCGGGATGACCGCGTCGCGGATCTCCCATTCGACCTGGTCGAACGGGTGCACCCCTTCGGTGGTGAAGTAGCGGCTGAAGGTCAACCCCTCACGGATGACCTCGACGTCCCCCTCGCGTGTGACCAATGGAACCCCTCCTTACTCGTGCCCCTGCCCCGGCGGTTGAAAACCTGTGGAACGATTGTGGATAGTTACAGACATGTGATTCGGCAGCTCGCGCATGATGAACCCGGCACCCCCCGACGTCAAGGGGTTGTGGCTAAGATTCCTGTCGACCACAACATGTAGTATCTCACGTCGGATCGATATCAACCCGTTGGGGGCCGCGCGATGGCCCGGCGGGACTAGTGCTTCGCCCGGCGCTTGGCCGGCGCCTTCTTCTCCAGCAGCAGCCCGAGCTCGCGCTCGAAATCCCCCGCCGCCTGGAAATCCTTGTAGACGCTGGCGTAGCGGAGGTAGCCGACCTCGTCGGTCTTCTGCATGGCGGCGAGCACCGCGGCCCCCACGATGTTGGAGGGCACCTCTGGCCCCTTCTTGCGGACCCGCGCCTCGATGCGATCGAGCATCTGATCGATCTGGATGTTCGTGACCGGCCGACCCGTCAGCGACTTGCGGATCCCGGCCTCGAGCTTGTCGCGGTCCCACGGCTCCCGCGTGCCGTCGCGCTTGATGACCACCAAGCCCACGTCCTCGATGCGCTCGTAGGTCGTGAACCGACGGCTGCAGGCCTGGCAGTGGCGCCGTCGCCGGATGGCTCCGCCGTCGCCGGACGCCCGGGAATCGACCACCCGGTCGTCGTCGACACCACACCATGGACACCGCATCGTCAGAAGCCACAAGATGTTGTGGCGGCGCGAACGCTAGCCGGGGCACGACGACGACGTCAACCGGCCGGCACGACGAGCGACTGCCCGGGGACGAGCGCGCCCGGATCGACCGAGGCGTTCACCTGCTCGATCTCGGCGATCGTGGCACGGGGGTCAGCACCGGGCGAGACACGCTGGGCGATCGACCAGAGCGTGTCGCCCGCACGCACGACCACCACCTGCTGGGCGGGCTGCGCCGGCGCTTCCCCTCGCCGGACAGCCCCCGCCGCCAACGGGCTGAGCAGCACCGCGGTCAGGGCGATCCCGAGGATCGCGACCGTGCGACGTCTGCGAACGTACGTTCGGTGCATAACCCGATCGTGGTCGAACGGGTGTTCGAAGTCAAGGGTTCGGTCGAACATATGTTTGCACTCCCCCCAAGCCGGTGTTAGCGTCCCGTCCCACGAGTCAGGAGGCTACGGACGGTGTCTGACATCACTTCACGGCAGCAACGCATCCTTGATTTCATCGCCGAGACCGTGCGCGATCGGGGTTACCCCCCAACGGTTCGCGAGATCGGCGAGGCCGTCGGGCTCACGTCGTCCTCCTCCGTGCACGCCCAGCTGGCCAACCTCGAGCGGATGGGGTTGCTCCACAAGGACCCGACCAAACCCCGGGCGATGAGCCTGTCGACCGAGGAGTCGAAGGCAACCGGCACGGTGGTCCCCCTCCTGGGTCGGATCGCGGCCGGCACCCCCCTGATGGCGGCCGAGCAGATCGAGGACTACGTCTCGGTGCCGACCGACTTCGCGCGCTCCGGCGAGCATTTCGCCCTGCGCGTCGCCGGCGATTCCATGATCGGTGCCGGCATCCTCGACGGCGACATGGTCGTGATCCGCTCACAGGAGACCGCCACCGACGGCGACATCGTGGCCGCGGTGATGCCCGGTCCCGCCGAGGACGAGGCCACGGTCAAGCGGCTGGGCCACGACGGCGCTCGCGTGATCCTCATCCCGGAGAACCCGGCGCTCTCGCCGTTCGAGATGCTCGACGGTCGCATCGTCGGCAAGGTCGTGGCGGTGCTCCGCAAGCTCTGAGTTGCACTAGGCTCCCGAGGCACACGACCCCGAGGAGTCCCGATGGCACAGGCATCATCGACCCAGCTCGCCGCGCAGATCAGGTCGCAGCCCGACGCGCTCGAGCACATGCTGATCGCCGGCACCACCAAGGCGCAGGTCCACGCCGCCGCGGAGGCTCTGCATCGGGTGCGTCGCATCTGGGTCGTGGGCACGGGCACCAGCCAGCACGCCGCGTTCCTCGGGGCCGCCATGTTGCAGGACGCCGGTCGCTCGGCACATGCCGTGTCCTCGATGCAGTTCGTCAAGAACGCCCCGATCGTCAATCAGGCCGACGGGGTCGTGGTCATCACGCACACGGGTGAGACCTCCTACGCGCTGTCCGCCCGCGCGCTGGCCGTCATGGCCGGCATGCAGACGATCACGATCACCCGCGAGGGTCTGGGCATGAACGACGTGATCGAGACCGTGCCGAAGGAGACCTCCGAGACCTACACGGTCAGCTACACGACGACGCTGCTGGCGCTGGCCCTGCTCGCATCGGCGATGGGCGCCGACTCCCTGACCCCCGACGCGATCGCGCTCGTACCGGAGAGCGTGCGGGACGCGATCGGGGCCTCCGGCACCGAGGGGATCCCGATGCCGCAGCGCTCCCTGCAGCTGATCGGCGCCGGGCAGACCGCGGTCACGGCGCGCGAGGGCGCGTTGAAGATCCGCGAGGCCGCGCGGGTGCTCGCCGAGGGCTACGACGTGGAATTCTTCCTGCACGGCACCGCGGTCCCGCTCGGCGCACAGGACCACATCGTCGCGCTCACCCACGGCGACGACGACGGCCTGGTCGCCGGGGTCGCGAACGCGGCCACGTCGGAGGGCATCGGCGTGAGCCTGCTCGAGGAGCCGGCCCCGCTTCCTCCCCTCCTGGCGCAGATCCCGATGACGGTTCGGCTGCAACTCCTGGCGGCCAGGTTCGCGTCCGAACGCGGCCAGAACCCCGACGTCGTCATCACGGGGAAGTGGGACGATCCGGGTCTCTGGTCGATCGGGTCTCCGGTCGTCTAGGCGCCGCCGTCGGTTCGCACCACGGCGGTCGCGAACGCGCGGATCGCGGCGAGCTCGCGCAGGCCGACCCGCGCGTGCACGCGGGTGCCGTCGGGCTCGGCGTCGGCGCTCACGACATCGGCATCGCGATAGAGCATCGCCACCAGGTCGCCGCGATCCCACGGGATCAGCGCGTGCACGTCGACCGGCGGCGTCGGCACGGACTCGGCGATCGCCGCGAGCAGCCCGTCTGCCCCCTCGCCGGTGACGGCGGAGAAGGCGACCGAGCCCGGATACCGGATCGCGAGCCGTGCTCGACGCGAGCCCGGCAGGAGGTCGATCTTGTTCAGCACGAGGACCTCGGACATGTTCGCGGCCCCGATCTCCTCCAGCACCGTATGGACCGCCTCGATCTGCGCCTCGAGCGCCGGCGAGCCCGCGTCGGCAACGTGGACGATCATGTCCGACAGGGTCACCTCCTCCAGCGTGGAGCGGAACGCCTCCACGAGGTCGTGGGGCAACTTCGAGACGAACCCCACGGTGTCGGACAGGGTGGCCACGCGGCCGCCCGGCAACACGATGCGTCGCGTGGTCGGATCGAGGGTCGCGAACAGCTGGTCGGCCACGATCACGTCGGCACCGGTCAGGCGGCGCAGCAGCGAGGACTTCCCGGCGTTCGTGTAGCCGGCGATCGCCACCTGCGGCATGTTCGAGCGCTGACGACTGGCCCGCTGCGTGTCGCGCGTCGTCTGCATCGACATGACGTCGCGCCGCAGCTTCGTGATGCGCCGGCGGATGTGCTGACGGTCGGATTCCATCTTGGTCTCACCGGGCCCCCGGGTGCCGATGCCGCCGCCGAGTCGGCTCATCGCCTCGCCCCATCCGCGGAGCCGTGGCAACAGGTAATTGAGTTGGGCGAGCTCCACCTGGGCCTTGCCTTCGCGGGTGTGCGCGTGCAGCGCGAAGATGTCGAGGATCAGCGCGGTGCGATCGAGCACCTTCACCCCCAGGCGGGCCTCGAGCGACCGGAGGTGCCCGGGCGACAGTTCCTCGTCGCAGATCACCAGCTCGGCGCCGCTGGCGTGCAGCAGCTGGTGGAGTTCCTCGACCTTCCCTTTGCCGATCCAGAACTGCGGATCGGGCTCGCCGCGACTCTGGATGATCCGGCCGACGGGCTCCGCTCCGGCGGAGTCGGCCAGCGCCGCCAACTCGTCGAGATCGCCCTCCTCGATGCCGGGGCCGATCCCGACGAGCACGGCTCGCTCGTGTTGGATCGAACGCCACGTGGCGGCGATCGGCGACTCGACGATCCGGTCTTCAGGACGCTGCGGCATGCGGCTAGCTCAGCGAGGACCCGAAGTCCCGCAGGAGGTCGTTGAGGGCGACCTTGTCGTCGGTGGCGCTCGTACGCTCACCGATGATGAGCCCGCAGGGCATGCCGTACGAGCCCGCCGGGAACGCGCGGGCCCGCGACCCGGGCACGACGATCGCGCCGGCCGGCACGCGGCCCCGGTACTCCACCGGTTCGGCACCGCGCGGATCGATCAGCGGTGTATTCCCGGTCAGCACGACCCCGGCGCCGAGCACCGCGCGGGCACCCACATGCACGCCCTCGACCACGATGCAGCGCGACCCGATGAACGCGCCGTCTTCGATCACGACGGGTGCGGCCTGCACCGGCTCGAGCACCCCGCCGATGCCCACTCCGCCGGCGAGGTGGACGTCGGCGCCGATCTGCGCGCACGAGCCGACCGTCGCCCACGTGTCCACCATCGTGCCCGACCCGACCCACGCGCCGATGTTCACGTAGCTCGGCATCAACACCGCGCCGCGCTCGATGTGCGCCCCGAACCGCACCGTCGCCGGGGGGACCACCCGCACGCCCGCATCGGCGTATCCGTGCTTCAACGGGAGCCGGTCGTGATACTCGAACGGACCGCTCTCGGTCGTCTCGAGCCCACGCACGCGGAAGTACAGCAGGACGGCCTGCTTGGCCCACGCATTGACCCGCCAGGCCTCGCCGGGAGTCGTCGGCTCGGCGACGCGCAGCTCGCCGCGGTCGAGCGCCGTGATGGCCGCCTCGACGGCTTCGACGTCGATGGCCGCGGTCGGATCCGCCTGAACGGCGTTCCAGCTCTCGACGATCCGATCGGCCAGATCGGTGCTCACGCGCGAACCTCCGCGAAGAGCCGATCCATCACGGCGGCGGCGCGCTCGCATTCGTCCAGCGTGGGCACCATGGCCATCCGGACGTAGCCCTCGCCCTCCGGTCCGAAGAACGACCCGGGCGCCACGACGACGTCGGCGCGGTCCAACAGCTCCAGCGCCCAGGCCAGTGACGGGCGCTCGGTCGGGACTGCGACCCACAGATAGAACGTGGCCTCGCTCCCCGCGACGTGGACGCCGTGGCGAGCGAACAGCTCCAGGAACACGGCCCGCTTGGCCGCGTAGCGCGCCCGGTTCTCCTCGACGTGGCGCTCGTCGCCCCAGGCCGGGACGCTCGCGCGCTGCACGAACTCCTGCGGGGTGACGCCGACCGCCGGACGGAGCCGCCGCAGCGCGGCGATCAGGGTTGGGTCGCCGGCCGCGAAGCCGCTGCGATAGCCGGTCATCGACGAGCGTTTGCTGAGCGTGTTGAGGACGAGCACGTTGCTCAGGTCCCCGAGCTGCAGCGCGCCGGGCGGAGCCTCCTCGCCGAACCACAGCTCGCTGTAGGCCTCGTCCGAGGCGAGCAGCACGTCGTGGGCGCGGCACCGCTCGGCCGCGTCGGCTAGGAACGACAACGGCGCGACCGCCCCCGTCGGATTGTTCGGGTAGTTCAGCCAGAGCACGCTGGCGCGGGACCATCGCTCGTCCCCGATCGCGTCCAGATCGGGGAGGAACTGCCGCTCCTCGGTCAGGCGCAGGCGCGCGACATCGCCGCCGGCGTACCGGGCGCCTCGCTCCGGGATCGGATAGCCGGGGGCGGTGGTCAGAACGAGGTCCTTCCCGGCGGCGGGGTCGAGCACGGCCTGCGCCAGCGAGAACACGAGCTCCTTGGACCCGAGCGTCGGCAGGATCTGGGTGTCTGCGTCCAACCGCGCGCCGTAGCGCCGCTCGGCCCAAGCCGCGATCGCGCCCCGCAACGGTGGCAGCCCCGCGGCGCGGGGATACGACGAGATCGGGCCGATCGCCTCCTTCAAGGCATCGCGCACGAGCGCCGGCGTCTCCTCCCGAGGATCGCCCACGCCGAAGTCGATCACCCGGCGGCCGGCATCGAACGCGTCCTTCTTGCGGCGGTCGAGCTCCTCGAACGGGTAGGGCTCCACCGCGCGCATCGCCGGTGACAGATGCGTCATCTACAGCTCCCCGCCGGCCAGGAACGCCGACACGATCGCGTGCGCACGAGCGAGCGCGGCCCCGGTGACCTGCTCGTCGTCGGTGTGAGCGTACCGCGGGTCACCCGGCCCAAGGTTCACCGCGTCGACGCCGACCATGCCGAACTCCGCCACGGGCGTCCACGCCTGCTTCGGGCGGACCTCGAGCGACCCGGCGGTCCGCAGTCGCGTCACCAACGGGTTGTCGAGACACACGGGGCCCGGCGGTCCGTTCCCGAGCACCTCCACCTCGACCCGGGGATGGCCGAGCAGCTCGCGCAGCCGCGCCTCGGCCTCGGCGGGGCTCCGGTTCGGGGCGTAGCGGAAGTTGACCCGCGCCTCGAGGTGGTCGGGGACGACGTTGCCGGCGATGCCGCCGGCGATCGTCGTCACCGAGACCACCTCGCGGTACACGAGCCCGTCGATCGCGACGTCGCGGACCGGCAGGTCCGCGATCGGCGCGAGCGCCTCGATCGCCGCGTGGATCGCGTTGTCGCCATGCCAGGGCCGCGCGCTGTGGGCGGCCCGTCCTCGCACCGTCACGAGCGCCGTGAGGTTCCCGTTGCAGCCGACCTCCAGCTGATTGGCGGTGGGTTCCATGACGATCGCGAGCGAGGTCTCGCGCAGCGCGGACGTCCGTTCGAACGCCGGCAGCAACGCCGATTCATCGATCGTGATCTCTTCCCGCCCGAAGAAGAGGTAGCCGAGGTCCATGTCCTCCGCGGTCGCGCCGTCGGCCGCCAACGCCAGCATGACCGCGATCGCTCCCTTCATGTCGGCGGCGCCGCGCCCGAGGATCACGTCGCCCTCGCGGCGCCCCGGCCGCGACGAGCCCGCCAACGGCACGGTGTCGACGTGACCGGCCAACAACACCAACGGCACGCCGTCGCGACGTTCGGGCAGCGCGGCCAGCGCGCCGTCCTCGTCCTCGGCGATGCGCAGCCCCGGCGCGAGCGCGAGTCGGGAGCGGACGGCATCGAGGATCGCCGCCTCGTGTCGGCTCTCGGATGCGATGTCGATCAGGGAGAGCGTGTCGGCCGCCAGCCGCTCGGCCAGCTCCGTCATCCGACGAGCTCGTCGGGGTCGATCACCGCGTCGAGCACGTGGTGCACCGGCCCGCCCAACAGCAGCTCCCCGTCGTTGCGGCGTTCCACGTGCAGCGGGCCTCCGCGGAATCGCACGACCACCTGCTGGGGGACGAGTCCCATCTCGTTGGCCGCGACCGCCACGGCACAGGCGCCGGTGCCGCAGGCCATCGTCTCCCCGACCCCCCGCTCCCAGACGCGCACATCGATCTCACATTCGCCGGCGATCCGCGCGAACTCGACGTTCGTGCGCTCGGGGAACAGCTCGTGGTGCTCCAGCGCCGGCCCCATGTGCTCGAGGTGGTAGCGCTCGGGGTCCTCCTCGGTGAACAACACGAGATGCGGGTTGCCGATGCTGACCGCCGTGGCGCGCATCGCCCGGCCGTCGCCGGCGTCGAACGGCTGATCCTGGAAGGTCTCCCACGCCGGCCCGCGCATGGGGATCGCCGCCTTCGTGAAGTTGGGTTGCCCCATGCCGACCGTCGCGCCCTCGAGGGTCAGCCACACATGCCGCACGCCGGCCGGTGTTTCGACCTCGAAGGACGCCCCGTGCGCGACGTGCTCGGCGTCCCGCAGCCAGGCGCCGACGCAACGCATACCGTTGCCCGACATCGCGGCGGCGGACCCGTCGGCGTTCGTCAGCGCGAAGGAGAAGGGCGCCTCGGTGCCGCGCCCGATCCTGATCAGCCCGTCGGCGCCCACGCCGAACCACCGGTCGCACAGCGCCGGCACGTCGAGGTCCCCAACCGGTCCGTCCAGCTCGTCGACGAGGAGGAAGTCGTTCCCGCTCGCCTGGTACTTGCTGAGCGCGAGACGATGCGTCACGCCGCCTCCAGGTACGCCTGCACCTCGGGGACGACCTCGATGGCGCCGCCGTCCCCCGCGTCGAACCACTCGATCCGCGGATCGCGACGGAACCACGCCAGCTGGCGTCGGGCGAGCTCCTTGGTGCGCTTCACGGTCTGGGTCATGGCTTCGTCGAGGGCAAGCCTACCGTCGAGGTGCGCGGCGAGCTCCGCGTAGCCGATCGCCTGGCTTGCGGTCAGCCAGGCGCCGAATCCGCGCTCGATCAGCCCGTGCACCTCTGCCAGCCAGCCCGCGTCCAGCATCGCCGCGACACGGGCCCGGACCCGGGCGTCGAGCGTCGCCGAGTCCAGCCGGACGCCGGCGACCCGCGTCCGCGACGGGTCATACACGTCCCACGCCGCCGCGAAGTCGCTGAACGGAGCGCCGGTGATCGCCGTGACCTCGAGCGCGCGGATCGTGCGGCGGACGTTCCCGGGCTCGATGCGATCCGCAGCGGCCGGATCGCTGAGCGCCAGCCGCCGGTACAGCTCGTCGGCGCCCAGCTCGTCGGCCTCCGCCTCGAGGGCGGCTCGCACCGCGGCATCCTCCGGCGGGAACCGCAGATCGTCGACCACCGACCGGAAATACAGGCCCGATCCCCCGACAAGCAGCGGGGCGCCGAGCCGTCCGAGGACGGCATGTGCCTCGGTTTGGTATCGCGCGACCGTGAACCGCTCCGAGGGCTCCGCCAGATCGAGCAGATGGTGCGGCACGCTCGCCCGCTGCTCGGCGGTCGGCTTGGCCGTGCCAACGTCCATCCCTCGATACACGAGCATCGAGTCGACCGAGACGATCTCCGCGCCGAGCGCGACCGCCAGCGCGATCCCCGCCTCGGTCTTGCCGCTGGCGGTCGGGCCGACCAGGGCTCGCAGCATCAGGCCACGGCTGGTTGGGGTGCGGGCACGACCTTGCCGAGCAGGTGATGGGCGCCGGCCTCGGTGATCTCCGCGTCGACGAACGTGCCGGGCCGCAGCGGCTCTCGCAGATGCACGATCCGGTTCGTGCGCGTTCGCGCCTGGGTCGAGCCGTCCTTCTTTCCGTCCCCTTCCACGAGCACCTCGACCGTCGTGCCGACCTGCCCCCGGTTCTTGGCCGCCGTGATGTCGGTTTGGAGCGCGACGAGCCGATCGAACCGCTCCTGCACGACCTCCTTTGGCACCTGTTCGTCCATCGTCGCGGCACGAGTCCCCGGCCTCGGCGAATACTGGAAGGTGAACGCGCTGTCGAACCCGGCCCGCTCGACCACCTCGAGCGTCGCGGCGAAGTCCTCCTCCGTCTCGCCCGGGAAGCCCACGATGATGTCGGTGGACACGGCGATCTCCGGGATCGCGGCTCGGATCCGCTCGAGCCAGTCCAGGTAGCGCGCGCTCCGATAGGAGCGGCGCATCGCCTTCAGCACCCGATCGGAGCCCGATTGCAATGGGAAATGGATGTGTTCGCAGACGCGCTCGGAGGTCGCCATCGCCTCGATGACATCGGGGGTGAAGTCGTGCGGGTGCGGCGAGGTGAAGCGGATCCGCCGGATACCGTCAACCTGGTTTACCATCCGCAGCAGGTCCGCGAACAGCGGCTTGCGCGAGGACTCGGGCACGGTCACATCGCGTCCGAAGGTGTTGACGTTCTGGCCGAGCAGCGTCACCTCCACGACCCCGGAGGCGACGAGCCCCTGGACCTCCGCCAGGATGTCGCCGATCGAGCGCGACCGCTGCGGTCCGCGGACGAGCGGCACGATGCAGAAGCTGCACGCGTTGTCGCAGCCCGGGGCGATCGACACCCAGGCTCGGAACGCGTCGCCCCGAGCCGCCGGCAGCGCGCTCGGGAACGTCTCGGTGTACTCCTGCACGTCCATCTGCGGGCCCTCGGTGCGCGAGCGCTCGAGCAGGTCGAGCAGATGCGGCAGGGCGTGCGTGCCGACGACGACATCGACCCATGGCGCCTTGCGCTGGATCAGCCCCTGATCCTTCTGGGCGAGACAGCCCGACACCACGATCCGCAGGTCGGGGTTGGCGTCCTTGAGCGGCTTGAGATGCCCGAGGTTGCCGTACAGCTTGTTGTCGGCGTTCTCGCGGATCGCGCAGGTGTTCAGCACGATCACGCGCGCGTCCTCGAGATCCTCGGTCGGCGTCATACCGTCGGCCATCAGGACACCGCCGATCCGCTCGGAGTCGTGCTCGTTCATCTGGCACCCGAAGGTGCGGATCAGATAGGTCGGCTGCATGACCGTCCCAGGGTACCGGCGGCGGCTACCTGGCGTACTCCGTCGCCCGGGTCTCGCGGACCACGGTGATCCTGATCTGGCCCGGGTACTGGAGCTCCTCCTCGACCTGCTTGGCGATGTCGCGCGCGATCACCTGGGACTGGATGTCGTCCACCGACTCGGGCTGCACGAGGACCCGGACCTCGCGGCCGGCCTGCATCGCGTAGACCTTCTCGACGCCCTCGAAGGCGCTGCAGATCTCCTCGAGACGCTCGAGGCGCTTGACGTAGGTCTCGAGCGATTCCCGTCGGGCGCCGGGGCGGCCGCCGCTGATCGAGTCGGCGATCTGGGCGAGCACGGCATGGATCGTGTGCTGCTCGACCTCGCCGTGGTGGGACTCGATGCAGTGGACGACCTCGGGGTCTTCCTTCATACGCCGTGCGATCTCGGCCCCGATGATGGCGTGCGACCCCTCGACCTCATGCGTCACGGCCTTGCCGATGTCGTGGAGGAACGCCCCGCGCTTGGCGATCGTGGGATCGACGCCGAGCTCCGAGGCCAACGCCGACGCGATATGAGCCGACTCCACCAGGTGGCGGAGCACATTCTGGCCGTAGCTCGTCCGGAACTGCAGACGCCCGAGCAGCTTGATCATCTCCGGATGGATGTCGGTGATGCCGACCTCGGCCACGGCGTCCTCGCCGGCGCGGCGGATGCGCTCCTCGATGTCGGCGAGCGACCGCTCGTGCACCTCCTCGATCCGCGCGGGGTGGATCCGGCCGTCCTGCACGAGCTTCTCCAGCGTCATGCGGGCGGCCTCGCGGCGGACCGGGTCGAAGCTGCTGAGCACCACCGCCTCCGGCGTGTCGTCGATGATGATGTTGACCCCGGTGGCCGCCTCGAAGGCCCGGATGTTGCGCCCCTCGCGACCGATGATCCGGCCTTTCATGTCCTCGCTCGGCAGCGCGAACACGCTGACGGTCGACTCGGCCGTCTGTTCGGAGGCGACCCGCTGGATGGCGATCGTCAGGATCTTGCGCGCGCGCTCCTCGCCTTCCTCGCGCGCGTGCTGCTCGATCTCCCGGACCTGCGCCATCGCCGAGCGCTTGGCGTCGTCGACGACGTGGGCGACCAGCTCTTCCCGTGCCTCGGACGAGGTCATGCCCGCGACGTGTTCCAGCTGCGTACGGTGCTGGTCCGCGGCCTGCTCGAGCCGGATCCGCGCCTCGTGAAGCATCCCGTCGCGCTGGTCGAGCTCGGCGTTGCGGGCGTCGAGCTTCCTGGTGCGCTCGCGAGCCTCTTCCTCGGACTCGAGGATGCGCCGCTCGAGGCGTGCGATCTCATCGCGGCGGGACTTCACGTCGTCCTCGGCCTCACGGCGAACCTGGGCGGCGTCCGCCTTGGCCTCTTCGTTGGCCTTCCGCAGGACGGTGGCCGCCTCTTGGTTGGCTTCCAGGACCTTCTGCTCGGCCTCGATCACCTTCTGACGAGCCTGGGATTCGAGGGTGTTCGCGGAGGATTTCGCCATGTTGGCGCGGACGAGGAACCCGACGGTGGCGCCGACAACGAGTGCGACGACGCCCACGATCACCGGGATCATGATGCCTCCCTGCAGATGTCAGGGAGAGGACCACTTCGGCCAGGACACGGAGCAGCGACGATCCGCCACCCCTAGAGGGTCTGCAACCCCCTCGGGTGCTCGATCTTCGGATTGGCTCGTTCGCTCATGGGATCGGTTCGCTCGGTCACGGTCGGAGTGATGCCTCTCGTAGGTGTGTGGTTCAGGTTTTCCACACCTTACGGCCACCTTCGGGGCGAGGCAAGGCTCACTCCTCGACGGTTTCCACCGCAAGAGCTTTCCGCGCCGCGTGCCGAGCGACCTCGGACCCGTACCCGCGGCGCGCGAGGAAGCCGTACAGGCGTTGGAACGCCACGTTCGGCTCGAGCCCCCGCAACCGCGAGGCCTTGGCCTCCGCGAGCCGCTGCGCCCGTTCCTCCTCGGCCTCGGGCGCCGTGTCGAGCGCCGCGATCGCCACGTCGCCGGCGACGCCGGCCTGGGCCAGCTTGCCCGCCACCACCCGGCGTGACTCGCCCCGGTAGCCCATGCGGCTCTCGACGACGGCTCGGGCGAAGGCCTCGTCGTCGAGCAGTCCGACCTGTTCGAGGCGGTCGAGCTCGCCCACGACGGCGTCGGCCTCGAAGCCGGCTTGGACGAGCCGGCGCTCGAGCTCCCTGCGGCTGCGTTGCCGCGCGGCAAGGAGCCCGAGCGCGCGCTCGTGGACGTCCTTCCGCTTCCCGCGGGTCTCGCGGTCGGCGGGCACCGCCTACTCGGCCTTCTTGCCGGCCTTGACGGGTTGCGGGGGTTCAGCGAGATCGACGAGGTCGGGGTCGATCTGGATCGGCTGGTCGTCCTCCTCGGTGAAGCCGATCAGGCCGACCGCCATGCGGACCTTCGTCTCGATCTCGTCGCGGATGTCGGTGTGCTCGGCGAGGAAGGCGCGGGCGTTCTCCTTGCCCTGCCCCAACTGCTCACCCTCGTAGGTGAACCAGGCGCCCGATTTCTTGACGATCTCGAGATCGACGCCGACATCGAGCAGCGAGCCCTCCTTGGAGATGCCCTTGCCGTACATGATGTCGAACTCGCACTGGCGGAAGGGCGGGGCCACCTTGTTCTTGACCACCTTCACGCGGGTGCGCGAGCCGACGACGTCGGTGCCGTCCTTGAGGTTCTCGATCTTGCGGACGTCGAGGCGGACCGAGGAGTAGAACTTGAGCGCGCGGCCACCGGGAGTGGTCTCGGGCGAGCCGAACATCACGCCGATCTTCTCGCGCAGCTGGTTGATGAAGATCGCGGTGGTCTCGAACTTCGACAGGGAGCCGGAGAGCTTCCGCATTGCCTGGGACATCAACCGCGCCTGCAGCCCGACGTGGGTGTCTCCCATCTCACCCTCGATCTCGGCGCGCGGCACGAGCGCGGCCACGGAATCGATCACGACCAGGGACAGCGCGCCCGAGCGCACCAGCATGTCGGCGATCTCGAGCGCCTGCTCGCCGGAGTCGGGCTGGCTGACCAGCAGCTCGTCGATGTTGACGCCCAGCGAGCGGGCGTACGTGGGGTCGAGCGCGTGCTCCGCGTCGATGAACGCCGCGATGCCGCCCTGCTGCTGCGCCTCGGCGATGATGTGCAGGCAGACCGTGGTCTTGCCCGAGCCCTCGGGACCGAAGACCTCGACCACGCGGCCGCGCGGGATGCCTCCGATGCCGAGCGCGATGTCGAGCGCGAGCGACCCGGTGGGGATCGTCTGGATCTCGACGTTCATCGGGTGCTCGCCGAGCTTCATGACGGCACCCCTGCCGTGCTGTTTCTCGATCTGCTGGAGCGTGACCTCCAACACCTTGTCGCGATCCACGTGACCCTCCTTCCGATCACGGCCCACCCTGGAGGAGAGAGATGTGGGCCCTTCGATCTGACGTTCGAGCACCGTAGCGATCGGGTCTGACATAACTTACACCCCTGTCATTCGACCCGCTCGGGCCGATCGCGCGCAGGCTACTCGAACACGTGTTCGGATGCAAGTAGGCGCTTGTTTCTCTTTCAGGGAATGTGCATACTGCCGCAGCCGCTTGCCGCAGGAGGACGATGAGATGAGATTCCGCCGCTGCGCCGTTGCGCTGTCGACGATGACGGTGTTGGTCACCGGCGGGCTCGGTTCCCTCTCGCCCGCCCCAGCCGTGGCGGGGACGCGAACGCCCGTCTTCACCTTCCTCGGGATCGTCACGAATCCGATCAAGGTCCACGGGTATCAGATGACGATCGAAGCCGATCAGTTCACGGTGAACGGTGCGACGCGGTACCGGTTCCTATCGGTCACGTTGCTTCGACGAGAGCCGACGACGGACAAGAGCGAGCTCCACCAGATCCATCAGTGGGGCTGGGGGCTCCCGAAGACGGCCTTCCATCTCCACCGGGATCTGAGCAGCGGATGGATCGACACCGGCGATCGGATGGGTGCGTTGGGGCACCTGCACATGCGCTTCTCGGCGACGAGCGGGGCGGCGTTCACCGGCGCCTGCGACAGCTTCGCGCAGCGGAGAGGGACCCTCGAGGGTCGGACCGACACCTCGTTCATCCTGCGGACCGACTCGACGTTCTTCGGAACGCTCAAGGCACGCCACTTCGGCGCCACGGCGACGGGATCGACCCAGTGTGGCCGCGGGGGCGGCGGTGGGTCCCGCCCCTGTCCGTCCGCGGGCCTCGGCGCGATGGTCTCCGATCAACCGCTGGCACGCACGAAGCCCGCGCCGATACGCCTCACCCCGCGTACCGTCGCCGCGGCAGCGGCGGTCCGACCCGGCGGGCTCATGCATCGGGTGCTGAGCGGCGCGACCACGCATCAGTTCGCATTCATGATCCGCACGAAGGGGTTCAACATCTTCGAGATGGCGAGCGGCGGGCGCCATGAAGCCCACTACATGGCGCTGTTCACGAGCGCGCCGATCCTCACAGGCGGCGTCGCCGCCTCCGCGACGGATCTACAGGTCGCGCCACCGGCCGACGTCGCCTCGTGGCTGAGCGGGACCGAATCGATCACAGGACCGGGCGACCCCACCGCGCGCATCAAGACATGCAAGAGCCGCACCTTCCGTTCGAGTTCGGACGACGCCATCACGACCGTTGCCGGAGCCGGCGGCGGGCTCACGGCGCACTTCGACTCGGTGGGAGACGTCGCGATGCAGGACGGTCTGAGCGGCTCCGTGCAGCAGGTTCGGCGCGTCTCGTAGCTCGCTAGCCCGCGTGGTGCGGCGGTGTGGCGTCGGTGTGGTACGCAGGTGCCCCGATCGCCGCGACGTCGCCCGAGGCCGCCTGTTTCACCGCGCGCACGATGCCGTCGTAGCCGGTGCACCGGCACAGGTTGCCCGACAGCCCGATCCGGATCTCCTCATCGGAGGCGTCGGGGTTGTCGCGCAGGAGGGCGGTCGCCGAGACGAGCATGCCCGGCGTGCAGAAGCCGCATTGAACGCCGCCCTGCTGGAGGAACGCGCGCTGCAGGGCGCCGAGCTCCTCGTCGCCGGCGAGGCCCTCGACCGTCGTGACCTGGCGGCCCTCGGCCTGCAGAGCCAGGTACGAGCACGCGTTCACCGGCTTGCCGTCGAGCAGCATCATGCAGGCGCCGCACTCGGAGTCGTCGCACCCCTCCTTCGATCCGGTGAGGCCGACCTCCTCTCGCACGGCCTTCAAGAGGCTCACGTGGGGATCGAGCTCGAGCGGGTAGGTGGTGCCGTTGACCGTCAGGGTTGCGGTGACCTTCATCGATCGCTCCTCAGTGGGTCCCGTGCATCGCGGGGCTCGCGGGGATGGGGACGGACCCGCCGCGGGCCCGTGTCAGGGCGGCGCCGATCGCGCGTCGCGTGATGACCTCGGCCATCGCCGTTCGGTAGGCGGCGGAACCACGCACATCGCTGATCGGTGTGGCGGCCGTCGCGGCCGCCGAGGCCGCGCGGGCGATCGCGTCGGTCCCGCCGTCGGAGCCGGCGAGTTCCGACTCGGCCTCGGGCACGCGTCGGATCGTCGGCGCCAGCGCCGTGATGGCGATCCGGGCGTCGGTGACCCGATCGCCGTCGAGGGTGACCACCGCGGTCGCGCCGACCACCGCGATCTCCATCTGGCGGCGGTACTCGAGCCGAACGTACGCCGACCCCGTGCCGGGCCCCGGCAGCGGCACCTGCACCGAGGTGAGCAGCTCCTGGGGGGTCGCGACGGTCTGACCCGGCCCGGTCCACAGCTCCTCGAGGCCGAGTGTCCGCTCCCCCGTCGTCGAGCGCAGCGTCGCCGTCGCGCCGAGGCACAGCAGCGGGCCGCCCGTGTCCATCGCCGGCGAGGCGTTCATGACGTTGCCGCCGATCGTGCCCTGCGCGCGGGTGGCGTGCGACCCGACGATCGCGCTCGCGTCGGCGATCGCAGTGAGCCGGTCGCGCACCGTCGCATCGGCGACGAGCGACTCATGGGTCACGAGGGTGCCCAGCACAAGGGTCCCTCCATCGTGTCGGATGTCGCCGAGAGCCTCGAGGCGGTCGATCGCCACGATGTCGGCGGGCAGCGGAGCCTTCCCCTGTCGGGCGCCGACCACGAGATCGGTGCCGCCCGCAACGGGCCGCGCACCCGCGGCAAGCGCCGCAAGCGCGTCCTCGATCGTGGCTGCGGAGGCGAAGGAGCTCACGCGCCACTCCCCTGGTTCGTGGCCCAGACGCGCTCCGGCGTCATCGGCAGCGCACGCACCTGCTCGCCGAGCACCTTGGAGATCGCGTTGGCGATCGCGCCGGCGGTCGGCACCTGCGGCGGTTCGCCGACGCCCTTGGAGCCGCGCGGCCCCACCGAGTCGTACTCGATCCATTCGACCTCGATCTCGGGGGCGTCCGAGCACGTCACCAGCTTGTAGTCGAGCAGGTGGGGGTTCCGTTGGCGACCTTGGTCGTCGAGCATCGTGCCCTCGGACAACGCGAGGCCGACCCCCATCACGACGCCGCCGAAGACCTGGCCGTCGGCGCCGAGCTTGTTGAGGATCCTGCCCGAGTCGTGCGCCGCCGCCACGCGGAGCACACGCACGACACCGGTTTCGCGATCGACCTTCACGTGCGCCGCCTGCGTGATCAGCTGGGGCGCGAGGAACGACTCGTTGCCGAGCCTGCCGACGCAGCCGCCCGCGTCGCATTCCGGGGTATCGGGCACGTCGCCCGAGCCCTTGCCGTGGATCGTGCCGGCCCCGGCGAGATCCGCGATCGAGACCGACCGCTCCGGGGAGCCTTTGACGCCGACGTTGCCCGCGACGAGCTCCAGATCGCCGCGATCGGCCTCCAGGTGCTCGGCCGCGGCGTCGAGCAGCGCCTCGCGCACCTCGTTCGTTGCATCGAGCACGGCACGGCCGGAGTTGAAGGTGGTCTGGGACCCGCAGGAACCCATGTCCCAGGGCGCCGCCGCGGTGTCCTGGTAGAGGATCGAGAAGTCATCGGGCCGCATGCCGAGCTCCTCGGCGACGTATTTCGGCATGGCCATGACGGCGCCGGTGCCGTTCTCCTGCGCCCCGGTGATGATCGTGCCCGAGCCGTCGCCGTTGAGCTGCACGTAGGCCCCCGAGGGCGCGGCCATGCACGGCCACCAGCCGACCGCGACCCCGATCGCCTCGTCCTCGGGGAGGTCGCGGCCGTAGCCGATCATCTCGACGGCCTTCTCGAGCGTGTCCTTGACGCCGACGTGGTCGAAGACCTGACGGGTGGGACCCTCGTCGCCCTCTTCGATCAGCGTGCGACGGCGCAGCTCCACCGGGTCCATGCCGATCGCCGCGGCGACCTCGTCCATGTGCTGCTCGAGCCCCCAGCACACCTGCGGGGCGGTGGGCGCGCGGACCGAGCCCGAGGGCTGGTTGTTCGTGTAGTTCAGGTGCGCCTCGACCGCGACGTTGTCGATCACATAGGGACCGCAGGCGTGCATCGCCGCCATCTGTCCGAGGAACCCACCCTCGCCGCAGTACGCCCCCTTGTCGAGGACGAGCGAGGCCTTGCGGGCCACGAGCTTGCCCTCGCGGGTCACGCCGGTCTCGAACTCCATCGTGATGCCCTCGCGGCGCTGGGCGATCACCCGGAACTCCTCCTCGCGGGAGAACACCAGCTTGACCGGCCGCTTGGCGGCCCGCGCGATGGCCGCGACCTGCCCCTCGAAATGCAGATCGCACTTGGCGCCGAAGCCCCCGCCGAGCAACGGGACGACGATGCGCACGTCGGCCTCGGGCACCTGCAACGTGGCGGCGACGCCGGCGCGGGCCGCGTAGGGCACCTGGGTCGAGGACCAGATCGTGACCTGGTCGCCCTGCCACTGCGCGATCACCGCGCGCGGCTCGATCGGCACGCCCTGGGACGCGTCGGACACGTAGCGGCCCTTCACGACCACCTCGGCGCCGGCCATGGCGGCGTCGGCATCGCCCTTCACGATCGTGTGGTAGGCCATCGTGTTGCCCGAGGCGACGATGTTCTCGTCCTTCTCGTAGGAGTCGAGGTCGGCGTGGATCAGCGTGGCGCCGGGCTCCATCGCGGCGACATAGTCGCTCACGACCGGCAGCGGCTCGTAGTCGACCTCGATCAGCGCCGCGGCCTCCGCGGCGATCGCCTCGGTGAGCGCGGCGACGCCGGCGATGATCTCGCCCTCGAAACGCACGACGTCCTTGGCGAAGAGGTACCGGTCCTGGACGAAGCCGCCGAAGCGCACGTCGGGCAGGTCGGCCTGGGTGACGACCGCGACGACGCCGGGCAGCGCCCGCGCCTTGGCGGTGTCGATCCGCAGGATCTTGGCATGGGGGTGATCGGTGTAGCGGAACTTCACGTGGGCCATGCCGGTCAACGCCAGGTCGGCCGTGTAGCGACCGGTCCCGGTGACCTTCTCCTTGCCGTCGGGCCGGATGAACCCGGCGGCGGGGGCAGCCTCAACCGTTGCCACGGATATCCCTCCTTCGCTCGCCGCGGCATCCTACGGAACTTCGAGCGTTCCCGCCTGCAGGGTCCAGCGGTCGAGCGGCTCGTACCGCGGCGCGTCGCCGCCGAGGTGGCTCCGGACCAGGGTCACCGCGTCGATCGTCCACCGCGGCGCGGGCACCTGCGTGTCGAACAACCCGGGGGGAACGTCGCTCGGGCGCCGGGCGCGCGCGATCGTGATGTGCGGGTGGTACGGGCGCTCCTCCGGATCGTCGAGGAACCCGGCGAGCGCGGAGGCGACGCCGCCGGCCAGCCGCCCCAGGGCGTCGGCGGGATCGTCCAGCCCGACCCACAGGACCCTGGCTCTGCCTCGCCCGGGAAAGGCGCCGAAGCGCGTCAGCCCGGTCGGCACGGGCGGATGCTGCTCGCGCGACGGCCCCGATCGCCGACGCGATCGTCCCGACGTCGTCGGCCCCGACGTGGCCGATGAACACCACGGTGAGATGGAGCGCATCCGCCGCGCTCCATCGGAAGTCGGTGAGCGAGGCGCGCCACGGCGCGGTGGCGTCGCGGAGGGTCTGCCGCACCGTGTCGGGGAGCTCGATCGCAACGAAGAGCCTCGGCCGGTCCGCCGCGATCATGCCCCGGGCAACGCGCTGTCCGGCAGGGGCACGCCGGCGAGGAAGCGGCGGACCAGATCGAGGCCGGCCTGCTCCGCCCAGCGGCGCACCCGGTCGCGCTGGCCGCGCGACACGAAGCCTCGCGAGTGGCGCGTCCCGTCGGCGGCAACCAGGGCGACCCAGATCGTCCCGACCGCAGCGCCGTCGTGTGGCTCGGGACCGGCCGCACCCGTCAGCGCCAGCGCGACGTCCGAGCCGAAGACCCGCAGCGCGCCATCGGCCATCGCCATCGCGCACGCCGCGGTGACCGTGCCGCCCGCGAGCACGTCGTCGGGCACGCCGAGGACACGCCGCTTGGCATCGGTCGTGTACACGACGGCCGAACCGAGGAACGACGCCGAGGCGCCGGGCACGCTCGTCAGGCGTTGGCCCACGCCCCCGCCCGTGAGCGACTCGGCGCAGGCAAGGGTGCGTCCGGACTCGCGGAGCTGGCGCAGCACCGTCTCCTCCAACGACTCGTCGTCGACGGAGAACACGAGGTCGCCGAGGCGCGCGCCGACCTCGGCGGCGAGCGGCGCCAGCAGCGCGCGCGCCTCACCGTCCGAGGGCGCCTTCGCGGTCAGCCGCACCTTCACCTCGCCCATCGACGCGAGGTAGGCGATCGTCGGATTCTCCGCGTCGGCGAAGAGGTCGGCGAGGCGCTCGGCGACGGCCGACTCGCCGAGACCGGCCACCCGCAGCACCTGGGACGCGATCACATCGCCGCCGGCCATCGACCGCAGTTCGGGCAGGATCGTGCCGCCGACCATCTCGCGCATCTCGTCGGGGACGCCGGGCACGGCGTAGACGCGCACCCCATCCGCGAGCTCGACGATCAGCCCCGGCGCCGTCCCTCGGTCCGGGACGATCCAGCGCGCGCCCTCGGGCACGGAGGCCTGCCGGAGGTTGCTCTCGGGCATCGAACCGATCGCGGACCACCGACGGAACTTCTCACGCAGCATGGTCTCGAGCTCCTCGTGGAACACCAGCGGCACGCCCGCGAACGCGGCGATCGCATCGCGCGTGATGTCGTCCTCCGTCGGGCCGAGCCCGCCGCACACGAGCACGACGTCGGCGCGCGCGGACGCGAGGCGCAGCGTCTCGACGATCCGCTCCAGGTTGTCGCCCACCGCCTGGTGGTGCACGACGTCGACGCCGATCTCCGCGAGGCGCTGCGCCATCCATTGCGCGTTCGTGTCGGCGATCTGCCCGAGCAACAGCTCGGTCCCGACCGCGACGGTCTCGACCCTCACGAGGCCGCGATCCGATGCCGCGTCGTGAAGAAGTACTCCACCCCCGAGTAGACGGTCAGCCCGACCGCGACGATCGTGATCGCAAGGACCAGCGGATCCCAGGCCGGCGCGAGCGGCGCGATCGAGAACCCGATCGCGAACAGCTGCGTCACCGTCTTGGTCTTCGCGACCTTCGAGGCCGGCATCGACACCCCGCCGGATTGGTCGAGACGCCAGCGCAACCACGTCACCGCGACCTCCCGAGCGATGATCACCACCGTCGCCCACCACGGGAAGTCGCCCGCCAGCGACAGCACGACCGCCGGCACGGCCACGAACAGCTTGTCCGACAACGGGTCGAGCCACGCCCCGGTCGGCGTCGTCATGGCGTGTCGGCGGGCGAGGTAGCCGTCGAGGAAGTCGCTCGCGGCGCCGACGACGAAGATCGCCGTCGCCACCCATCGGGCCGGCGCCGTGTCGCGAACGATCAGGAGCGCCACGACCGGGATCAGCGCGATCCGGATGACCGAGACCACGTTCGGCCAGCCGAACCCGAACGGATCGTGGCGAGGGGTGGGCTCGCTCATCCGCGCCCCGACGGGGTGAAGGTCTCGGTCCACGGCTGGCCATTGCGTCCGGGCACGCCGGCATCTCGACCGTCGACCGTCACCTGGATCGCGCCGCCGTCCGTCGCCGAGACGACCAGCTCGCCGGTCGCCATCAGGGCCATCGACTCGCCGGGGCGCAGGGTCGTCGGCGCCTGCGAAGCGCCGTCGATCACGGCCGAGACCTCGACCGGCGCCGTGGCCACCACGGTGACGTCGACGCCGGAGGCCGGCGTTGGGCTCGTCAGCGCACCGGTGGTCGCCGGCGTCTCGATCGTCGCCGGCGGCGGTGCGCCGCCGCGCGACACCAGCCCCACCGCCGTCAGCGCGACGAGGACGACCGCGGCGGCGATCAGCAGGAACTTCTGATTGTCGCGGATGCGGCTGGCGGCGAGCCCGCGCTCGACCCGCCCCAGCTTCCCCGGCGGTGGCGGCGGCTCGACCTCCTCGGCGTGCTTCGCATAGACCGAGAGGACACGTTCCGGCTTGAGCCCCAGGTACTGGGCGTAGGTCCGGAGCATCGCGCGCGCGTACACGGGGTCGCCGAGGTCGTCGAACGCTTCGCCCTCGAGCGCGTACAACTGCTCGCCACGGAGCTTCGTGTCTCGGGCGGCCTCGTCGATCGTGATGCCCCGGATCTCGCGGGCACGACGAAGCGCGGAGCCCACCCCGATGGTGCCGGCCATGTCCAGCCCATGCTACCCCGGGCATCGCGCCGCCCGCGGTGCCCCGTAGACTCCCGGGTCATGGACCCGGAGGTGCTGACCGTCGTCGTCGAGATCCCCAAGGGCTCGCGCAACAAGTACGAGATGGACCACGAAACCGGCGACGTCTATCTCGACCGGATGCTCTTCACCTCGATGCAATACCCCGCCGACTACGGCTTCATCACCGGCACGCTCGGCGGCGACGGCGATCCCCTCGACGCGTTGGTGTTCGTCGGGGAGTCGACGTTCCCGGGCTGCCATATCCGCGTGCGCCCGATCGGCCTGTTCCGCATGACGGACGAGAAGGGCGAGGACGAGAAGGTCCTGTGCGTGCCGCTGCGAGACCCGATGTGGTCCCTTGTGGACGATCTCGACGGGATCCCGAAGCCGCTGCTCGATGAGATCGAGCATTTCTTCCAGGTCTACAAGGACCTCGAGGGCCACGAGGTCCAGACCGACGGGTTCGAGGACCGGGTGGCCGCCGAGCGCGTGATCGCAGAGGCGCGCGCCCGTCACGAGCGATGACGTCGGGCGCCGTCGTCCGCGGCGCGGATCTGTCGCTGCGGCATCCCGCGCCCAGCGACCGCGACGCGTTCATCGCGGCCGCGCAGCGCAGTCACGAGCTGCACCGTCCCTGGAGCGCGGCGCCCGACTCGGACGAGGCGTTCGCCGCATACCTCGAGCGATCCGATCGCGATCGCGAGTCTTGCCTGCTCGTCACACGGAACGACGACGACGCGCTCGTCGGCGTCTACAACGTCTCGGAGATCGTGCGCGGTGCGTTCCAGAACGGCTACCTCGGGTACTACGCGTTCGTGCCGCACGCGGGTCACGGTTCGATGCGTGCCGCCATGCCGCTCGTGTTCGAGCACGCATTCGCGCACCTCGGCCTGCACCGGCTGCAGGCGAACGTCCAGCCGGCGAACGCCGCGTCCCGCGCGCTGCTCGCGGCGACCGGTTGGCGCGAGGAGGGCTTCGCGCCGCGCTACCTCCACATCGACGGGTCGTGGCGCGACCACGTGATGTACGCGATCACCGCCGAAGAGGTGCCGCGGCGCCCGCCCTAGGTCGCACGGCTCTCAGACGCTCGCAAGAAGTAGCCCTCCGGGCGGTGGCGTCCCCCATGTGGCCGACTAGGCTCCCGGGTCGAAGGAACATCTGGAACGGGGGGGACCACGCGTGCGCGCACGTGACGAGGAATTGCACCAAAACGATTCCCCGCTCGCTGCCCTGCGGGAGCGGATCATCGCGCCCGACGCGCTCGCGGAGGGCCCGGTGCGGTTCCTGCTGATCTCGGGCGCGCGCGACGACGCGGCCTGGGGGCTTGTCGGGGCGTTCTGGCTCTCGATCGACGGCAAGCGCGGCGGGTTCCTCGTGGCTCCCGACGCGATCTGGGCCGGCTCCGAGATGGTGCGCAACCTCAAGAGCGCGCTGGCGCGCGGCTGGAGTCACGAGGCCGTTTACCGCTACTGGCAGTCCCAGGTCGGTGCGGCGGGGTCGCTCATGATCGATCCGCAGCAACACGCCGACACGATGTTCCAGGTCGCGCGTCGCGTCGGTGCCCTGTAGCCGCAGCTAGGCGGTGCGGCGCTCTTCCCACTCCTCAGGGGTGATCAGGACGTCGCGCGCCTTCGAGCCCTGCCCCGGACCGACCACGCCCTGCTCCTCGAGCAGGTCCATCAGCCGACCGGCCCGTGCGAAGCCGACCTTCAGCTTGCGTTGCAGCATCGAGGTCGAGCCGAGCTGAGAGCGGATCACGAGCTCGGCCGCCTGGTTCACCAGGTCGTCGTCGGAGCCCAGCGCCGCGCCGCCGCCCGAGGCCAGCTCCGCCTCGGTCATCGGCAGGCCAAGGCCCTCGACCATGTTGTCGTAGGCCACGTCTCGCTGGCCGCGGATGAAGTCGGTGATGCCGTGGATCTCCTGCTCGGTGACCCACGCGCCCTGCAGCCGCGTCGGCTTCGAGGCGGAGCCCGGGGCGAAGAGCATGTCGCCGTGGCCGACCAGCTTCTCGGCGCCGTTCATGTCCAGCACGACGCGCGAGTCGGCCTGCGAGGAGGTCATGAGGGCGATGCGGCTCGGGATGTTCGCCTTGATCAAGCCCGTGACGACGTCGACGCTCGGGCGCTGTGTGGCGACCACGAGGTGGATGCCGACCGCGCGCGCCATCTGTGCGATGCGGCAGATCGCGTCCTCCACGTCGCGCGGCGCCACCATCATCAGGTCCGCCAGCTCGTCGATCACGACCACGATGAATGGCATGTGCTCGTACTGGTGCTCGAGCCCCGGCGGGATGCGCAACGTGCCGTCGCGCAGTCCCTCCTCGTAGCCGTCGATGTCGCGGACCCCGACCGTGGCGAGCATCTCGTACCGGTTCTCCATCTCGCGCACGATCCACTGGAGCGCCTCGGCCGCGCGCTTGGGATGCACGATCACCGGGCTGAGCAGATGCGGCACCTCGGCGAAGTGGCTCAGCTCGACCCGCTTGGGATCGACGAGCACGAGGCGAACGTCGTCTGGCGTGGTGCGCACGAGCAGCGAGGTGATGAACGAGTTGACAAGGCTGGACTTGCCGGCACCGGTCGCGCCCGCGATCAGCACGTGCGGCATCTTCGCGAGGTTGACCAGACGCGCGCGCCCGTGCACGTCCTTGCCGAGCGCGACCTCCAGCGGGTGCGTCGCCTCCTTCGCGGCCGGCGAGCGCAGGATGTCGCCGAGCATCACGAAATCGCGGTGCTTGTTGGGCACCTCGATGCCGATCGCGGACTTGCCGGGGATCGGCGCCTGGATCCGCACGTCGGGTGTGGCCAGCGCGTACGCGATGTCGCTGGACAGCGACAGCACCTTGTTGACCTTTGTGCCGGCGGCGACCTCGACCTCGTACATCGTCACGGTCGGTCCGCGGTGCGCGCCCGTGACGTGGGCGTCGACGCCGAAGTTACGCAGCGTCTGCTCGAGCGCCTCGTGCATCTGTGCCTGGTCGGCTCCGTCGACCGTCGAGGGCGGCGCCTCGCGCAGCAGATCCAGCGGCGGCAGCTGGTAGGGCCCGTCCGCCGTTTCCACTGTGCGGGACCGTGGACGACGCACCGCGGCGGCGGTTTCCACCTCGTCCTCGTCCTCGTCCTCGTCCTCGCTCTCGTCTTCATCCTCGGCGCCCCAGCCGTCATCGTCGGCCTCGAGCTCGGCGTCCGGCACGTAGACGAGCGCGTCGCCCTCGGGCTCGACGAGGCCGAAGGCCTCCTTCAGATGCCGGACGCGCTGCTTCTTGACCTTTGGGGCCGCCGGCGCCTCGACGACGAACTCCTTGGGCTCATCCACCTCCTCCACATCGGCCGCCGTGAAGAAGTCGTGCAGGTGCGACCACGCGGACGCGATCGGTGTGCCGGTGAAGATCAGCAGGCCGAGCAGGCTGAGACCCAGACAGACGATCGCGGCCCCGATCGGCGAGATCACGCCGGCGAGCGGATGCGCGACGAGGGCACCCATGACGCCACCGGCGGCGGACACCGCGTCGTAGCCGGCCGTCGCGGCCGGGTCGCTCCCGAGCAGCGAGAGCAGCCCGAGGATCCCGGCGCACAGCACGATGAAGCCGATGAACATCCGGACCCGTTCCTCGCGAGCGGTGTCGCGCAGCAGCAGGACGCCCCAGTACACGCCGACGAGCGGGAACAGCATCGCCGCCACGCCCCAGGCGCCGCGGAACAGCCACCCGAGGAAGTCACCGACCGGACCCGCCGAGTCGAACCAGAGGCCGAGGACCGCGACGAGCGCGACCACGACCAGGAGGATGCCGAAGGCGTCGCGCGCGTGCGGGGACAGGATCTGATGGACCGGGGTCCTCGGCGGCTTCTTGGGCGCGGCCTTCTTGCGGGCGGGCGCTTTGCGCGACGAGGTCTTCGAACGGGTGGACGATGCACGCGACGACGAACGCCGCGAGGGGGAAGTCTTCGTGGCCATAGATGCGTCAGTCTGACGCCTGGAACGCGCGGCGCAAGCAGCCTGGTGGGCGGGTCGCTCAGGCCTCCATGATCACCGGCAGGATCACCGGCTTCCGCTGGGTCACGTCGACGAAATACCGCTTAAGGACTCTCCGAATGTTCTGCTGCAACGCAGATGGGTCGGTGACGCCCGCCGCCGAGGACTCGTCGAAGGAGGCGATGACACGGAGCCTCGCCTCCTCGAGGATGTCCCCGGAGGTTTCCTCGTGGACGAACCCCCGGTTCACGACGTCGGGGCCGCCGACAAGCTCGCCGGTCTGGGCATCGACCGTCACGACGACCACGACGACGCCGTCGCTGGAGAGCTTGCGACGGTCGCGCAGCACCTCGCCCCCGACGTCGCCGATCCCGAGTCCGTCGACGAAGGTCATGCCGGCGCGCACCCGTTCGCCCTTGAACACCTGCTCGCCGATCTCGACACTGTCGCCGTCCTCGCAGACCAGGATGTGGTCGTGGGGAATGCCGACCTCCTCCGCCAGCCGTGCGTGGTGCTGGAGGTGACGACGCTCGCCGTGCACCGGGATGAACCAGCGCGGCCGCACGAGCGAGATCAGCAGACGGAGCTCCTCCTGTGCGGCGTGCCCGCTCGCGTGGACCGGGTCCGACGGCATATGGAACACATCGGCGCCGCTTCGATACAGCGAGTCGACGACGCGATGGATCGCCGGCTCGTTGCCGGGGATCAGGCTCGATGAGAGCACCACCGTGTCGCCTTCCTTCAGCTTGACCCACTTGTGCTCACGCGCGGCCATCAGGCTCAGCGCCGAATAGGGCTCTCCCTGGCTCCCGGTACAGATGATCACGACACGGCCGGGATCGAGTGAGTCGACCTCGGAGATGTCGATCACATCGCGGTCGTCCAAACGGACGATGCCGAGGCGCCGGGCGGCGCCGACCGAGTTCTGCATCGAGCGACCGAGGAACGTCACCACCCGCCCGTCGGCGACGGCCGCGTCGATCACCTGTTGGGTGCGGTGGATATGGCTGGAGAAGCAGGCGACCACGACGATGCCCGGCGCGTTCGACACGATGTCGCGAAGGATCGGACCGACGGTCTTCTCGCTCGTACTGTGGCCCGGCTCCTCGGCGTTCGTCGAATCCGACAGCAGGACGTGGACCCCGCGCCCGGCTTCTTCGGCGAACCCGTGCAGGTCGGTGGCGAGGCCGTCGATCGGCGTCGGGTCGAGCTTGAAGTCGCCGGTATGCAACACGGTGCCGTACGGGGTTTCGACCGCCACCGCCATCCCGTCGGGGATCGAGTGTGTGACGTGCAGGAACCGCATCGTGAAGCCGCCGACGGTGAGTCCGCCGCCCGGCTCCGCCAGCATCAGCTCCGCCAGATCCGTCACACCGTGCTCTTCCAGTTTGCCCTGCAAGAGTTCGAGGGTGAACGCCGTGCCGACCACGGGCACGGGTCGATCGAGATCCTTCAGGAGGTATGGGAGCGCGCCCACATGGTCTTCGTGCCCGTGTGTGAGGACGACGGCCTGCACGTCGTCGGCGCGGTCGCGGACGAACTCCATGTCGGGGAGCACGAGGTCGATCCCGAGCATGTCCGCCGACGGGAACGACAGGCCGACGTCCATGATCAACAGCCGCCCCTCGATCTCGAGACAGGCCATGTTGCGGCCGACCTCGCCGATGCCTCCGAGGAAGACGAGACGACAGTCGGACTCAGGCAAGGAGACCGGCGTCCTCCAGCGCCGCGCGGACCCTGGCCTCCTCATCGGGGGTGGCCGCCACGAGCGGCAGCCGCGTGCCGCCACACCCTCGACCGAGCATCTGCAGCGCCGCCTTGACGGGGATCGGGTTCGAGGTGATGAACATCGCGTTGTACAGCGGGGTGAGCTGCTCGTGGATCTTGCGGGCCGCCGGGATGTCGCCGGTGACGATCAGGTCGACCATCTGATGGATCTGCGTCCCGACGAGGTGGCTCGCGACGCTCACGACCCCGACGGCCCCGAGGCACAGGTAGCCGAACGTGGCCCAGTCGTCTCCCGAGTAGACCTCGAAACCTTCGGGCGCCTCGGCGATCAACCGCGAGATCGCCTGGAAGTCACCGGTCGAGTCCTTCACCGCGACGATGTTCGGATGCCCGGAGAGCTCGAGCAACGTGTCGTGTTCGATCCGCAAGGCCGTTCGGCCCGGGATGTTGTAGAGCATGACGGGGAGCTCGGTGGCGTCGGCGACGGCGGAGAAGTGCGCCGTGAGGCCGCGCTGCGGTGGCTTGTTGTAGTACGGCGTCACGACCAGGAGCCCGTCCGCCCCGGCCTCCGCAGCGGCGTGCGCCAGCTCGAGCGTCTCGGCGGTGGCGTACGTCCCGACACCCGCCACCATCTTGCCCTGGCCGCGGATCGCCTCGCCGACGGCAAGGAACAACTGCGCCTTCTCCGCGGTCGTCAGCGTCGGCGCCTCACCCGTGGAGCCGGTCACCACGACCGCGTCGGACCCGTTCGCGATCAGCCATCGAGCGAGCTCCTGAGCGCGATCGAGGTCGACGGCGTGATCGTCGCGGAACGGCGTCACCATCGCGGTGACGACGGATCCGAACCTGCCGGTCATCGCTGGGTGCCTCCTTCGCGTCGCCTCGCCGGGCGGCGTAGCGGTATCGCCCTATGCTAGCCGCCCATGCCGCGGATCTACACGAAGACCGGAGACGACGGCACGACCGGCCTCCTCTACGGGGGCAGGGTCCCGAAAGACGACCTGGTCACCGAGGCCTACGGGACCACCGACGAGGCCGTCGCCGTGTTGGGCCTGGCACGCTCGCTCACCGAAGACGCTGCGATGCAGGCGGACCTGCTTGCCCTCCAACGGGAGCTCTTCGTGGTCGGCGCCGATCTGGCCACGAACCCGCGAGAGCGCAAGAAGCTCGACCCGGAGGTCTCGCTCGTGACCGAGCGGATGGTCAGGCGCCTCGAGCGCCGGATCGACGACCTGGTCGAAGAGCGCCCGCTCCCCCAGGTCTTCATCGTGCCCGGCGCGAATCCGGCGAGCGCCGCGATCGACGTCGCGCGCGCCGTGATCCGGCGGGCCGAGCGAGACGTCGTGGCGCTCGAGCACGCGCAGCGCGAGGTGAACCCGGAGGTGCGGCGATACCTCAACCGCCTCAGCGACCTGCTGTTCGTCCTCGCCCGCTGGCAGGCCGGCGAGGCCGAGCCGGCGAGCCGCTGACTCGGCTATCGCTTCAGGACCAATCCGTCGAAGAGGAAGGGCTCGGCCGAGGTGACCTCGAGCGTGATGACGGCACCGCCGCCCGTCCCGCCGCCGGCGCAGTTCTGCTCTCGGAACCCGGTCGTGTCGTTCTCGTTGAACGTGGTGAACGGCGTCCCGTCGATCGAGAGCTGCGCCACCGCGGTCGTCCCCGTGCTCGTGGGACCGCCGAGCACGCAGATGTTGCTGCCGGCCGGCAGCGTCGCGGTGACGACGACCCCCTGCGCCAGCGTCGACGTCGTGCCGAGGAACGCCGAACCGACCCCGTCCCCCAGCGTCGGCGCGCTCGAGTAGTCGAAGAGGACGTTGCGATCGTCCCAGGGCACCACGGTCTTCCTGGTGCCGCTGGTGCGACGGTTCGCCTGCTTGTCGACCGCGAGCACGCGCATGCGCGTGACCTCGCCCTCGACCCCGTGCACCGACGCCGACACCGTCTTCGTCCGACCGGACGAGACCGTCGTCCACGGGCCCCCGTCTTGCTGCTGTTGCAGCGTCCAGCGCTTCAGGCCCGAGCCGTACGTGTCGTCGTGCACCGCGAAATGCGCGTCGAAGTCCAGCGTCGCCGACACGTCGGTCGAGAACACTGGCACCGACCCCCATGAGATCGTCGGCGGTGTGAAGTCGTGGCGGATCAAGGGGTACCGGTTCGGGATCGTGTCGACGCAGACGTTGGATGCCGAGCATGGCTTCGCGCGCCAGATGCTGTAGACGACGAAGTCGTAGCTCGAGACGTTGCCGAGGTTGCGATGTGCGATGTCGAACGAGACCGTTTTGGCGTCGACGCGACGCACGGCAAGCTTCCGCAGCACGTTCTTGCCCTGTCCCTCGACCGCAAGGAGCTTGCCCTTCGCGTACAGGACCACGGCCCAGAAGTCGTACTTCCGGTCGGCGTTCGTGTCGAAGTCGACCTCGAACCAGCCGGCGTCGCCGTCCAGCTGCGCGGCGGTGAACGGCGCGAGGGTACGGATCTGGATCCGGTCGCCGCCGTTGATCGGGGTCAGTCGCATGCTCGCCAGGTCGAGCGGCCCGGCCACATCGTTCCCGTCGGTCTTGTAGATGCCGCCGGCGATCGCCGGCGACCACGCACCGCCGATGACGGATGCACCGACGGACAGGGCCACGACGAGGGTGCGAAGACGTTTCGACATGGCGCAGCATGGTACGTGGGGTCGCCCTGAGGGGCAACCGGGCGTTCGGCCTACTTCTCGATGACCTTGGGACTGAGCGCGCCCCAGTTGGCGTCACCAAGCATCAAGACGACGAGCCCGACGTCGTCTCGCGTCAGGTCCCCGGGAAACCCGACCGTGTACGTCCCCGTGGCGCCGTCGGCGAGCGGCTGAGAAGCGTCCATCTTCCCGTCGACGTGGCGCTGGTCCTGCGTGACGACGTACACGGAAGGAGCCCCCAGGTCCGCGCCGGTGGCGTTCTTGACGGTCAGGATCGGGGGGCCGTCCTTCCACTCGAAGGTCGCCTTCACACCCAGATACTCGTACGTCCACTCCCCCGGCACGATCGTCGCGTTGACGTCCGTGGTCGGCAGCGGATTCGGGGAGATCACCGAGGACGTGGTGTCGGTCGCGTCGCCGCCCGTGCACGAGACACCCAGGAGCAGTACGCCCATGGCGACGGCGGCGAGGAGGCTCCGGGGACGCATGGATGCGGCATGATACGCGAGCCCGCGTCCGCCGACCCCGCGAGGCACCGATCGATGGAACGCCTGGAGCTGCGACGCCACGCAACGAGGGAGCCGACCCGCGACGCCTTGTCCGAGCGAGGACGGGCTTTGGCCGAAGACGTTGGTCGGTCGCGCGGGGAGCGGTACGACGTGGTGTTCGTGTCTCCGGCCGAGCGGGCAGCCGAGACTGCGGCGTGGATCCTTCGCGGGGCGGGGCAGCAGCTGCCGCCCGAGCACGCCGTCATCCCGGGCCTCGCCGGCCAGGATGCGACCGGCGGCACGCCCGAGGGGCTCGCGGCCGGTGTACGAGCGCTCCTGGATCAGATCCCCGCCGGAGGACTCGCGTTGGCGATCAGCCACACCCCACTGGTGGAGCGCGCCGTTTTCGGCCTGACTGGGCGCGAGGTCACCTCGATGCGTGAATGCGAGGGCATCATGGTCTCGCGCCATGGCGACGGTCGGATCACGGTCGAGGAGCTTCGACTCACCGGCGAGGAGGCGTGAGCGCCGACCCCGGGCTCGCGGGCGCCTTCGCGTTCGGCTTCGCGCTCGGGGCGGCGCCCGGGCCGGTCCAGCTCCTGATCCTGTCCCAGACGGCGCGGCGCGGGCTGGCCGGAGGTCTTCGCGTGATGCTCGGAGCGAACCTCACCGTCCTCGTGATCCTGCTCGCGCTCGCGCTGGGCTTGTCGGCACTGGGGCCATCACCCGCGGCGCTGCGCGTCCTGCGCGTGGTCGGGGGCGTCTTCCTGATCGGTGTTGCAACGCTCGAGTTGCGATCGCTGCGTCGGCGGGTGACGCCGGTCGACGCACCCCTGGGCGAGGAACGATGGGGGCCGACCGCCGTGGGCGTCGCCGCCGTGCTGCTCAACCCCGGCGCATGGCTGTTCTTCGCGACGACGGCCTCGGCGGTGCTGGCCACCGCAGCGGCCGATGCGGGCCGGACGGCGGCCGTCGCGACCGCCGTCGCCATCACGGTCGGTGTCTCGAGCAGCGACCTGCTGTTTTCGGTGGCGGGCAGCGGCGGGAGACGGATCGTCGGCGAGCGGGGGCTCCGATGGATCCGCATCGTCCTGGCCCTGGCGCTCGTGGTCATCGGGGCGGCGTTCGTCGCCGAGGGCGTGCGCGGCTGACTTAGAAATAGAACATCGGCCACGGCGCGACGTCGCTTCGGAACATGGCGTCCAGCATGTCGAGCGCGTCGGGCGACCGGACCGTCACACGTCCCGCGGCCGCGAGCGCGGTCCACGTGAAGCCGCCGAGGTACGTCGAGCCGATCGCCTGCACCGAGCACGTCACATCCGCGGGCGCGTCCGCGCGTCGACACGTCGGGGTACCGTCCTCGACGATCAGTTCGTACGTCCCATCGTTGGCCGGCAGGAACGGGTCGGTGATCTCGAGCACGACGCGGCCGTCGGCGGCGTAGCCGCGCGCCTCGAGCGCGCCCTCGACACGCAGCGGGCGCAGGAACAGGGCGTCGTCGAGCTCGGGGCGCAACGACCGCGGCTCGGCGAGCTGCAACAGCAACGGGTCGTCGACCGGGCGGGTCTCGATCTTGACCCGCGAGACGAGGTCCACGTCGAACAGGAACCGCCACAGCGACACCCCTGCCTGGGGAGAGACTGCGACGTGCCGCTTCACGAGCATCTCGACGCTCGGGAGCCCGCGCGGCCACTTGTGCTTCGTGCGATACAAGGCGAACGCATCGGGGGTTCCCACGTCGTCCTCGTGCACGGCGTAGAACAACCGCTGCTTGTCCTTAGACGACTCCCAGAAGGCGACCTCCATCCATCGATCGTCCGCCTCGAGCGCGCCCGGCCGCGCGCGGAACGCCCGGTCGTAGATCGCGCGCATGGCGGGCATCGCATCGTCGCGGGATCGAAGCGTCACGCGGCCGCTCGGCTCGGTGTCGGGCGCCCATCGCACGCGATCCAGCGCGACGTCGAAGCCGAGATGGTGGGCGGTCGCCGCGAACCCGAAGCGACCGTAGATCGCCGCCTCGGAGGCGAACAGCGTCGTGACGACGTCGCCGCGCTCGATCGCCTGCGCGCTCATCCGCTCCATCAGCTCGCGCAGGATGCCTCGCCGCCGATGGGTCGGCAGCACCCCCACAAGCGTGATGCCGGCCGAGGAGGCGAGCGCCCCTCCGGGTACGACCATTCGCTGCGAGATCACTCCCGCACAGCCGACGATCCGTCCGTCGTCGAAGGCCGCAAACGTGCGCTCGGGCTCCACCACCATCCGATCGGACGCGAGCTCGTCGGGATCGGGGTGCGTCTCGGCGAACGCCGTCGCCAGCGACGCGAAGAACGGATCGATCTCCTCGGCCGTGATCGTTCGGTAGTCCACGGCCAGCCAGCCTAGTGCAGGCCGCCGGTCAGTCGAGAAGCGCGTCGAGACCGACCGTGAGACCCGCTCGATCGCCGACGGCGCGGATCGCGAGCAGTACGCCGGGCATGAAGGCCGACCGGTCGATCGTGTCGTGCCGCAGCGACAGCGTCTGTCCAGCACCGCCGAACACCACCTCTTCGTGCGCCACCAGACCCGGAAGCCGAACCGCGTGCACCCGAACCCCCTCGACATCCGCGCCGCGCGCGTCGGCGTATGGGCCGCCCGCCTCGGGCACCGAACGGTTGCCGGTCCGGGCGGCGGCGATCGCACGCGCGGTCGCGATCGCGGTGCCGCTCGGCGCGTCGAGTTTGCCGTCGTGATGGAGCTCGATCACCTCGGCGGCTTCGAAATAGCGCGCCGCCTCCGCGGCGAACCGCACCAGGAGCACGGCACCCAGGGCGAAGTTCGGGGCGACGATGCAGTTGGCCTTTCCCCCGTCGGCCGCCGCGCGGAGCGCATCCAGGTCGGCGGGCGACAGTCCCGTCGTGCCCACGACGGCGTGGATGCCGTTTCGCAGACACCATCCGACGTTCGCCATGACGGCGGACGCCAGGGTGAAGTCGACGGCGACGTCGACGCTGGCGAGGGCCTCTTTCGCGGCGTCCACCCGGAGCCCCGCAACCTCCACGCCCACATGGTCGGGGTCGACGGCCGCGCCGAGCGAGAGGTCGGCGGCGTCGGCAACCGCCCGGCAAACCTCTCGGCCCATACGCCCGGCTGCGCCCAGCACGCCGACGCGGATCACGGTGCGACTCCGCGCAGCTCCTTCATCCCCACGGGGCCAACCACCGCGAGCGTCATCGGCTGCGACAGTACCCGCTGGGCAACGCGGTGCGCATCCTCCAGGGTCACGGCCTCCACCCGCTTGAGGGTCTCGGACAAGGTGAGGATCTCGCCGTGCGACACCTCGGACTTGCCGAGGCGGGACATCCGGCTGCCGGGATCCTCCTGCGACAGCACGGTCGAGCCCTTCACGTGGCTCTTCGCACGTGTGAACTCCTCCGGCGTGATCCCGCCGTCGCGAACGTCGTCGAGTTCGCGGCGCATCAGGCCGAGCACCTCGGGTGCGCGGGTGGGGGTCGTGCCCGCGTACGCGCTGAACACGCCCGCCTCCGTGTACTGCGACTGGAAGCTGTATGCCGTGTAGGCGAGCCCGCGTTTCTCACGGATCTCCTGGAACAGCCGCGAGCTCATCCCACCGCCCAGCACCGTGTTCACGATGAGGAAGGCGAAGCGGTCTGGGTCGGTTCGCGCGAGCCCGTTCGTGCCGACCACGATGTGGGCCTGCTCGATGCGCTTGCGTTTGATGTCGTGCTGCCCGGACGGCTTGGGCGCTCGATGCATGCCCCGGATCTCTTTCGCGGATCGGCCGCGTGCACCGAGCGGCCGTCCGACCTCCATGCGCTCGGCGAGCATCGCCAGCACCCGCTCGTGCCGCACGTTGCCGGCGACCGAGATGACCATGCGCCCCGGCACATAGTGACGCCGGTAGAAGCCGCGCACGGACGCGCGCGTGGACGCTTTGATCCGGTCCTTGGTCCCCAGGATCGGACGCCCCAACGGATGCCCGGGCCACAACGCCTCCGTGAACACGTCGTGCACCATGTCTTCGGGCGAGTCCTCGTGCATGTCGATCTCCGACAGGATCACGTCGGTCTCGCCCGCGAGGTCGGTCGATGAGATCGTCGAGTGCAGCAGCATGTCGACCAGATGATCGACGGCCATCTCGAGGTCGCGGTCGAGCACGCGCGCGTAGTAGCACGTGTACTCCTTGGCGGTGAATGCGTTCACGTCCCCGCCGACCGCGTCGAACGCCTCGGCGATGTCGAGGGCGCTGCGCTGCTCGGTGCCCTTGAACAGCAGGTGCTCCAGGAAGTGGCAGTGACCGCTGATGGCCGGCCGCTCGTCGCGCGAGCCGGCCAGCACCCAGATGCCGATCGTGGCGGAGCGGACGCCAGGCATCCGCTCCGTCACGACACGCAGACCCGAGCTGAACTCGGTGCGTGTGATCGTCATCCGGTCAGGCGTCGGTCGGCTCGCTCGGGGCGGTGTCGCCGCCACCCTCTCGATCGCGGAACCGCTTGCCGGATCGCTGGCTGCTGCCGCTGCTGCGGTCACCGCCGCCGCTGCTTCGGCCACGGTCGCCACCGCGGTCGCGACGCTCGCCGCCGCCCGAGGAGGCCTCGGCGCCCTCGGGCGCCTCCCACTCCGGTCCGATCGGCTTCAGGCTGATCTTGCCCTGTGGGTCGATGTCCTCGACCAGCACGTTGACGTGATCGCCCTCCTTGATGGCCTCCTCGACGCTGGACAGTCGCTTGCCGCGACCGAGCTTCGAGATGTGGACGAGGCCGTCGCGGCCGGGCACCAGGTTGACGAACGCCCCGAAGGTCGTGGTCTTCACGACCAGGCCCTCGTAGGTCTCGCCGACCAGCACCGGCCGCGGGTTCGCGATCTCATCGATCATGCGCGCGGCCTCGTCGGCCCCGTCGCCCTCGGTCGAACCGATGAACACGGTTCCGTCGTCCTCGATGTTGATGTCGGCGCCGGTCATCGCGATGATCTCGTTGATCTTCTTCCCCTTGGGGCCGATCACCTCGCCGATCTTGTCGACCGGGATCTGGATCGTGATGATCCGCGGCGCGAAGGTGTTGACCTCGCCGCGTGGCTCCGGGATCGTCGCCAGCATCACGTCGAGGATCTGCATGCGGGCATCCTTGGCCTGCTGGAGCGCGCCGGCGAGCACGTCGGCCGGCATGCCCTGGACCTTCATGTCCAGCTGGATCGCCGTGACGAACTCCTCCGTGCCCGCGACCTTGAAGTCCATGTCGCCGAGCGCATCTTCGGCGCCGAGGATGTCGGTCAGCGTCACGTACTTCCCGTCGTCGGCGATCATGCCCATCGCGATGCCCGCCACGGGCGCCTTGAGCGGCACACCGGCGTCCATCATCGACAGGGTCGAGCCGCACACGCTCGCCATCGACGTCGAGCCGTTGGAGCTCATGACGTCGGAGACCAGCCGCAGCGCGTACGGGAACTCGTCCTCCGGCGGCACCACCGGCAGCAGGGCGCGCTCGGCGAGCGCACCGTGGCCGATCTCGCGTCGCCGCGGCGAGCCCACGCGCCCGGTCTCACCGGTGCTGTAGGGCGGGAAGTTGTAGTGGTGCATGTAGCGTTTCGTGTCCTCGGGATCGAGCGTGTCGATCATCTGGGTCATCCGCAGCATGCCCAGCGTGGCCACGTTGAGGACCTGGGTGTCGCCCCGGCTGAACAGGGCCGAACCGTGGGCCCGGGGCAGCACGCCGACCTCGGCCGACAGCGGCCGGATCTCGGTTGCACTCCGGCCGTCGAGCCGAACGCCCTGCTCGACCACGCGGCGACGCATGACCTTCTTCTGCAGCGACTTCCAGGCGGGACCGAACTCGGCCCCCCGCTCGGCGAACGCTTCCTCACCGAACGTGGCCTCCAGATGGGCCTTCGCTTCTTCCTTCACCGCACTGAACGCCTCGTCGCGCGCGGCACGGTCGGGGACAATCGCGGCCTCGAGCTTGCCCGCGAAGTTCGCGGACAACTCGTCCCAGAGGTCGTCGCCGTACTGCGGCGTCGGCGTCCAGTCCATCTCGCTGACACCGTGCGCGGCGATGAACTCTTCCTGGAACGCGATGAGCGTTGCGATCTCGGTCTTCGCGACCTCGAGACCCTGTGCGACGACCTCTTCGGTCGGCGCCAGCGCGCCCTCGGCCAGCAACGACCACGTGTGCACGGGGGCCTCGCCCTCGATCATCAACACGTCGACGCCGCCGTTGTCGCTCTTCGAGCCGGCCACGACGATGTCGAACGTGGCGTCCTCGGTCTCCTGGTAGGTCGGATTGACGACCCACTCGCCGTTGATCAGACCCAGGCGGACGGCCGCGACCGGACCGTCGAACGGCAATCCGGCGAGCCCCACGGCGCAGGCCGCCGCGTTCATCGCCGGGATGTCGTAGGCGTTCTCCATGTCGACGGACAGGACCGTCACGACCACCTGGACCTCATCGCGGAACCCCTCCTTGAAGGTGGGACGGAGCGGGCGGTCGATCAGGCGGGCCGTCAGGATCGCGGTCTCGCCGGGGCGTCCCTCACGCCGGAAGAACGAGCCGGGGATCTTGCCGGCCGCGTAGGCCCGCTCCTCGACATCGATCGTGAGCGGGAAGAAATCGATCCCCTCGCGGGGCTTGGAACGGACACAGGTGGCGATCACTTGCGTCTGTCCATACGTAACGACGACGGCGCCGTCGGCAAGCTTCGCGAGCTTGCCGGTCTGCATCGTCATGTCGTGCGCGCCGATGGGGCGCGTCATCTCGGTGACCATTCGGTCGGGTCCTCCTTGGACTCTTGGGCGCGCGGCGCGCGCCTCTGTGCAGTCGAGGGACGTCGGCCGGTTGTCAGTGGTGAACCTCCGAACCGCAGCGGGCTGCGGGGGTTCGCCACTGAGAACCGACCGGGCTTCGGGGCCTCCCTCGGGGCCGGGAGTTGGGCTGTGGTGCATCACTCCCCTCATGCGTTGGGTGGCCCCCGGCGGGGACCCCGAGCGCACGTCCTAGCGGCGAAGACCGAGCTTGGCGACGATGTCGCGATAGCGGGTGATGTCTTCGCGCTTCAAGTACTCCAGCAGCCGACGGCGGCGGCCGACGAGCATCAGCAGGCCACGGCGGCTGTGGTGATCGTGTTTGTGCGTCTTGAGGTGATCGGTCAGATCGGTGATGCGACTCGTCAGCACCGCGATCTGCACCTCCGCGGAGCCCGTGTCGCCCGTCGATCGGGCGTGCTCCGCGATGATGGCGGTCTTGTCCTGTGTGGTCAGCGTCATAGTCAGTGGACAAGGCTACCAGCGGCGCTGGCGCCGTGACCTGCTACGACAGGACCTCGTCGGGCACCAGGCCGCGCACGCGGGCCACATCGCGGGCGATCGCGCCGACGAGCGCGCCGACATCGTCGTACCGCTCCTCGTCGCGCAGGCGCTCCCAGAACTCGATGTTGAGCGGCTCCCCGGGCAGATCATCACCCTCGAAGTCCAGCAGGAACGCCTCGACGTGCAGCGGCTCTACGCCGAAGGTCGGATTCGTGCCCACGTCCAGCGCCGTCCGGTACCGACGACCGCGGTGCTCGGCGACGCCGGCGTAGATCCCTTGCCCGGGAAGCAGGAGGCGTGGCCACGTCCGGAGGTTCGCCGTCGGATAGCCGAGCCCTTTCCCGCGACCGTGTCCCGTCACGACCTCCCCGTCGAGCACGAACCGCCGCCCGAGGGCCGCGGCGGGCCAGTCGAGGTCGCCGTCGGCCAGCGCCTCCCGGATCGAGGTCGAGGACACGGTTCGCCCGCCCAACTCCACCAGCGGCACCGCCTCGGCGGTCAGGCCGAGCGGTTCCCCCAGCTGTGGCAGATTCTCCATGGTCCCGAGCGCCTTGAAGCCGAACGTGAAGTTGGCCCCCATCGCCGCGTGCACGGCGTGAACGCCGGCGACGAGGACGTCGGCGACGAACGCCTCGGCGGGCACCATCGAGAAGTCACGATCGAACGGCAGCACTACCAAGATGTCGATGCCGCAGGCCGCGATCAGCGCGGCCCGGCGCTCGATGGTCGTCATCAGCCGTGGCTCGGTGCCCGGCGCAAGCACCTCGCGTGGATGCCGGTCGAAGGTGACCGCGACGCTGCGGACGCCGTGCGCGCGGGCCTCCGCACGCACGCGGTCGAAGACCGCCTGGTGCCCTCGGTGGACCCCGTCGAAGAAGCCCACGGTCACGACGCTCGGCCGATCGTCGAGCGGCAGCGCCGCCAACCCGTGCAGGACCTCCATCGCGAAGGGAGGCTAGCGGACGGAGCCCATCAGCGCGGTGCCAAGATGACGAGCGGCCGCGCCTTGGGGCCGTCGTCCCGGTAGACCCCGATCAACCGGCCCTCGGGGTCATACACGCCGTACGGGCCCTCGATCGCGGCGGGCGCCAGTATCCGTCCGTGCCCCGCGGCGATCGCCTCCTCGTGCTCCAGGTCGAACCGTGGAAGGTGGCCGACCGCGCGTTCGAGGGGAAGCGGCGCGCCGGGCTCCTCCGGCGTGGTCGCCGTGTCGACGGAGAACGGACCGATCGCCGTCCGGCGCAGCGCGGTCAGATGCGCGCCGCACGCGAGCGCCTCACCGACGTCGGCGGCGAGCACCCGCACGTAGGTGCCGCCGCTGACGCTGCAGGCAAAAGAGACGTGGGCGCCATCGCGCTCGGTCATCTCGAACCGGTCCACCCGGACGATGCGCGCGGGCGCGTCCAAGCGCTCGCCTTTGCGCGCCGCGTCGTAGAGCTTGCGGCCGCCCACCTTCACGGCGGAGAACGCGGGTGGCCGCTGCGCGCTCGCACCGACCTTCGCGTGCATCGCGGCGCGGATCTCCCCGTCCGTCACGTCGACGGGAGCCTCCCGGACGACGTCGCCATCGGCGTCCAGGGTCGTCGTCTCGGTGCCGAGACGCAGCGTTCCCTCGTAGTCCTTCGCCAGCTCCCCCAGGAACCGCAGGAGACGCGTGGCTCGTCCGACCCCGATCACGAGGAGACCCGTCGCCATCGGGTCCAGGGTGCCGGCGTGCCCCACCTTGCGGGTCTGCAACGCGCGGCGAACCGCCGCGACTGCGTCGTGCGACGTGATGCCGCTCGGCTTGTCGATCAGCAGGAGCCCGTCGGGGCTCGGCGGCGAACGATCGTCCGCGCTCACGCGGACACGGCTTGAGCGAGCAACGCGGCGCGGAGCTTCGCGATCGTCTCCGCGGGCCCGTCATCGCTCGTGTACCCGGCCGCGAGGCGATGGCCGCCGCCGCCGAAGGCGGCGGCGACCGCGCTGAGGTCGTGCGCACCCCGGGATCGCACGCTCACCTTGAACCGGCCGTCGCGCTGCTGCTTGATCAGCGCGGCGGCGTCGGCCTCACGCGCGGTGCGCAACACATCGATCAGGTCGTCGACATCGGCCGCCGTCACATCGGCGCGTTCGAGGTCGGACCACAGGACGTAGGTCCACACCAGATCCGCGGCGTCATCGAGCCGGGCGCGCGCCATCGCGATCGACAGCACCTCCAGGTAGGAGGCGCGATTGTCCTCGTACATCACCTGGGAGATGCGCGCGTGATCGAACGGATGCTCGCGGAGCCGGGCGGCCAAGCGCAACGTGTCCGGCGTCGCCGCCTCGTATTGGAATCGACCGGTGTCGGTGATCAACCCTGCATACAGGCAGACCGCTGAGGCGTCGGACATCTCGCCACCGATCGCGTCGATCACACCTGCGACGAGCTCGCAGGTGCTCGAGGCGGCGGGATCCACCAAACGGATCGTGCCGCGTCCGTCGTTGGAGCGGTGGTGATCGATCCAGACCAGCTCCTGAGCCGCATCCGCCGCGCTGCCGAGCTCTCCCAACCGGTCGAAGGCCGCGCAGTCGCAGGTCACCATCACCTCGGGCGCGGCCGGGAAATCCTCCGCCGTCACCAACAACTCGAGCCCGGGAAGCTCGTGCGCCCAACGGGGCGCCTCGGAGGACGGGCCCGGGAACGCGCAGACCACCTGCGTGCCGCGCGCCATCAGATGGTGCGCCAGGCCGAGCATCGAGCCGAGCGCGTCGGCGTCGGGGTTGACGTGGCATGCCAACGCGACGGTCGGCGCATCGCGCAGGACGACGGCGGCGCGTTCGAGCTGCTCAGGGTCCATCGGGCTCCGGCTCCTGGGTCGGGATCGCCTGGCGCAGCAGATGATCGATCCGCTCTCCCTGCGAAAGGAGCTCGTCCTCCTCGAAGCGCAGCTCGGGCGTGACCTTGAGTCGTACCTGGCGCCCGAGCTCCCGCCGCAGATGCGGCGCGGCGGACCGAAGCGCAGCGCGTGTGCCCGCGCGCGCCTTCTCGTCCCCGAGCACCGTGTAGAAGACCCACGCCACGCGCAGATCCTGCGACACCTTGACGCCCGTGACGGTGACGAACCCCACGCGCGGGTCCTTCAACGCCTGGATCGACTCGGCGAGGATCTCTCGGAACTCCTCGCTGACGCGTTCGGTTCGTGCTCCCTGCGGCATGCACCCAGGGTACCCGTCACCCGGCTCAGTCCTCCGGCGACCACAGATGCAGGTCCCGGTCGATCACCTCCACCTCGCCCCACGCGTCGACGCGTTTCTCGATCTCCTGCAGTACCCGGCGCAGGTGGTACTCCTCGGCACCGACCAGCGCGACCGCGATCGCAGCGCGCTGCCAGAGGTCCTGGTACTCGATCTCCGCGACGCTGACCGCGAAGGTCTGTCGCAGATGCGCCGTCAGCGTCTTCGTGACGTGCCGCTTCTGCTTGAGGGAGTGTGCCTCGGGGATCCGCAGATCGAAACGCTCGACGGCGACGATCACGGGCTCAGATGCTGCGCGCGACCTCTTCGACCTCGTAGGCCTCGACGAGGTCGCCTTCCTTGAGGTCCTGATAGTTCTCCAGTCCGATCCCGCATTCGTACCCGTCGCGGACCTCGGACACGTCGTCCTTGAACCTGCGCAGGGAGGCGATCTTGCCGTCGTAGACCACGACGCCGTCGCGGACCAGCCGGGCCAACGCGTTGCGCCTGATCGTGCCGCCCCGCACGTAGGAGCCGCCGATCACGCCGAGTTTCGGCACCCGGAAGGTCTGGCGGATCTCGGCCTCGCCGAGCACCCGCTCCCGCTCCTCGGGCTTCAGCATGCCCGACAGGGCCGCCTTGATATCGTCGATCGCGTCGTAGATCACCTTGTAGGTGCGGATGTCGACGCCTTCCTTCTCGGCGAGCTCCCGCGCGTTCGTGTCCGGCCGGACGTTGAACCCGACGATGATCGCGTCGGAGGCCATCGCCAGCGTGACGTCGTTCTCGGTGATGCCGCCGGCGCCGGCGCGGACGATGTTCACGCGCACCTCTTCCTGCGGCAGCTTGAGGAGCGAATCCTCCAGCGCCTGGACCGAACCCTGGACGTCCGCCTTCACGATCAGGTTCAGCTCGGTGACCGCGTCGGCGCCGGTCCGGCGAAGGAGGTCCTGCAGCGTCGCCCGGCGCGCCACCACCAGTTCGGCTTGCCGGGATTTGGCCTCACGCTCGTCCGCGATGTGCCTCGCCTCACGCTCGTCCTCGACCTCGCGGAAGTCGTCGCCCGCACTGGGGACATGGCTCCAGCCCAGGATCACCACCGGCTTGGACAGACCCGCCGACTCGACCGCCTTGCCGTTCTCATCCTGCATCGCGCGGATCCGGCAATACGCCGTGCCGGCGATCAGCGCGTCGCCGACCACGAGGTCGCCCTTCTGCACGAGCACGGTCGCAACCGGACCGCGGCCCTTGTCGAGGTGTGCCTCGAGGACCGTGCCCCGGGCTCGGCCGGTCGGGTCGCCCTTGAGGTCCTCAAGGTCCGCAACGACGAGGAGCGTGTCGAGCAGGCTGTCGAGGTTCTGGTGTGCCTTGGCGGAGACGTCGACGAACTCGAAGTCGCCACCCCATTCCGACGGGATGATGCCGTGCTCGACCATCTGCGTGCGCACTCGATTGGGATCGGCGTCTTCCTTGTCGACCTTGTTCACGGCGACCACGATCGGCACGTTGGCCGCCTTCGCGTGGTCGAGCGCCTCGAGCGTCTGGGGCATGACGCCGTCGTCCGCGGCCACCACGAGCACCGCGATGTCGGTCACGCTGGCGCCGCGGGCGCGCATCGCCGTGAACGCCTCGTGACCCGGGGTATCGATGAACGTGATCTCGCGCTCGCCCACGTGCGCCTGGTAGGCGCCGATGTGCTGGGTGATGCCGCCGAACTCGCCGGCGACCACGTCGGTGGAGCGGATCGCGTCCAGCAGCTTGGTCTTGCCGTGGTCGACGTGACCCATGATCGTGACCACGGGCGCGCGCGTCTCGAGGTTGGCCTCGTCGATGACCTCGGCGTCTTCCTCGGCCTTCAACTCATCTTCGAGGCCGACGATGTCCGCCGTGTAGCCCAGCTCGTTCGCGACCAACTCGATCGCCTCGTCGCCCAGCGAGGTCGTTGCGGTCACCATGTCGCCGGCGAGGAACAGGACTTTGACGATCTCGGCCGGCGAACGGTTCGTCTTCTCGGCGATCGTCTGTGGCGTGGCGCCGTGGATCACCTGGAGCACCGGCCCGATCGGCCCCGCGGGCTCCTCGACCTCACGTCGCCGGGGTTTGGTCAGTTTCGGTTCCTCGGCCGGAACTGGCTCGAGGATCGCCGTTGCCTGTGCGGCGGGCGCCGCTGCGGCCGGCGCTTCCGCCGCTGGCTCACTCTTCGGCTTGGCTTTGGCCTTGGGTTTCGGCTTGCGCGGCGCGGGCGGCGGCTCGAGGACCTCGCGTGGCTTGGCCGGCGTCGTGGTCGCCTTGCCGCCCGAGGCGCGAAGACGAGGGACGATGTCCTCGGGCACGCTGGAGGAGGCGGACTTCCCGGTCACGCCCATCGCACCGAGCGTTTCCAGCAGCTCTTTGCTGCTGACGCCCAGTTCCTTCGCCAGTTCGTGAACCCTCACGCGTGCTCCTGCTCCCCGTCGTCGGACAGTTCCCTAAGCCTACCCGCCACTTCCGCACCCACGCCCGCTCGCAACGCGCGGGCGAGACCGCCGCGCGCGATCGCCGTCTCGATGCACACAGACCGCGGGTGGACCCAGGCGCCGCGACCCGGCGCCCGCCCGGTCGCATCGACCACGGCCGATCCGTCGAGCGCGCGGACCACCCGAACGAGGCCGATCGCGGGCTCGCGCACGCGGCAACCCACGCACATGCGTTGCGGCTCGTGACCGCGCGACACCACCGCTACCCGGCCGCGGGGGCCTCCGGCGGCGCGGCGGCCTGCGACTCCGACTTGATGTCGATCCGCCAGCCGGTGAGGCGCGCGGCGAGCCGGGCGTTCTGACCCTCTTTCCCGATCGCCAGCGACAGCTGGTAGTCGGGAACGACGACCTGTGCGGTCTGCGACTCGGGATCGACGATCACGCGGTTGACCTTCGCGGGCTGCAACGCGTTGGCCACCAGCTCACCGGGGTCGTCGGACCACGGAACGACATCGATCTTCTCGCCACGGAGCTCGGTCACGACGTTGCGCACCCGGGAGCCTTTGGGCCCCACACACGCCCCGACCGGATCGACCGCGGGCTCGTTGGACCACACCGCGATCTTGGAGCGGTGTCCGGGCTCGCGCGCCACGGCGCGGATCTCGACGACCCCGTCCTCGATCTCGGGGACCTCCATCTCGAAGAGCCGCTTCAACAGGCCGGGGTGGGTGCGGCTGACGACGATCTGGGGGCCCTTGGCGCCGCGGCGGACCTCGGTGATGTAGGCCTTGAGTCGCTCGCCGTTGCGATGCGGCTCCGACGGCACCTGCTCGGCCTGCGGCAGCAACGCCTCCACCTTGCCGAGGTCCAGGAGCGTGTAACGCCGCTCGGATTGCTGCACGATGCCGGTGACCACGTCGCCCTCGCGCCCGGCGAACTCCTCGTAGGTCATCTCTCGCTCGGCGTCGCGCAGCTTCTGGAAGATCACCTGCTTGGCGGTCTGCGCGCCGATCCGACCGCGGAAGTCGTCGGTGACCGTGACCTCCTCCTCGGACCGCACCTGCATCTCGACGCCCTCGCCGTCGGCGGTGTCGACCTCGTCGAGCACCTGCTGGAACATGCGCATCTCGCCGGTCTCGGCGTCGATCTCGGCGCGGAAACCCACGAAGTCGTCGTCGGCATCGGGGTGCTCCTGCTTCCAGGCCGTCTTGTACGCGGCGGCCATGGCCTCCTCCAGGCCCTGCAGGATCGTTTCGAAGGCGATCCCCTTCTCCCGCTCCAGTTCGCGGAGGGCGGCGATCATCTCGGCGTTCATACCTTCGTTCCCTTCAACTCGGCGCTCCAGTCGGCCACGGTGCGCGCGGACGCGATATCCGCGATCGGCACCCTCCGTGCAGCGCCATCGACCTCCAGCACGATGCCGTCGTCGTCGCTTTCCACCAGCGGGCCGGTGTGCACCTGCGCGCCCTCGATCGGCTCGGTCGTTTTGACCTTCACCCGCTGCCCGACGGCGCGCGCGAAGTGCGCCGGTGTGCGCAGCGGACGTTCGATGCCCGGCGTGCTCACCTCGAGCTCGTAGCGACCGGGGCCGAAGTCCTCCAGGTCAAGGCGGCGCGCGATCTTCTCGGAGAGGGCCGCGATGGCGTCGAGGTCGATCCCGCCCTCGCGGTCGACGGTGACGCGCAGGGTACGCCTGCCTCCGGTCCCTTCGAAGGCGACGTCGACCAACTCGACACCCGCGCCCTCGACGACCGGCCGGACCAGCGCCTCGGCGTCCACCACGACAACCCCCTACGAAACGAAAGGTGGGCACGCGCCCACCTCCGGCTCACCTCGCAACCACGTTTCTGCAGGCAGTATAGCCGACGAGGCTCAGACGTCCGCGAGCAGGGCGACGTGCGCCCGGAACGCATCGGTCGTTGCGGTGCCCTGGTCACGGGCGATCGCCCCGAAGATCGCCACGTCGGCCGGCGTGATCGGATCCCGGTTCGCCGCGCTGAAATCGCCCCATCGCTCGACGCCGGGCCCGAACTCGTACCGAGCGCCGCCCGCAGCGATTTGCGCCGCGTCCGCCGCCGTGCCAGCGCCCGCCGGCACCGTGGCGGCCCAGATCCCGAGGCACTCGCCTGCGCCGGCGCGCGCGTACCCGATGAACAGCGTGCCGGCGTCGTTGGTCGCCAGCGCGGGCCACGCGGCGTCGTGGTTCGCGGCCGCGACGGTGCCTTCCCGGAGCACGTGCGAGCGCCGGAGACGTCCCTTCGGCGCGGTCTCGTACCAGCGGATCACGGATTCCTGCGGTCCGCCGCCCGCGTTGCCCGCAACCGACGTCGCCGCATACAACCGGTTCGCGTCGGCGTCATAGAACGCAGAGGTCAGCCGGAGGTCGCCGGTATCCCACCACGTGTTCGCGCTCGTCGTGCTCCCGCATTGATACCCGTAGGGCGGGAGCGACACCCGCTGCACGGCCTCGGCGGTCTTCGCGACCGTGAGCTGCCCGTTGGCGACCCGCAACCGCCACAGCACCAGGTTCGCCGAGGCGGCCTTCGGCTCGAGCGAGACGAGGAACTGATCGGTCGGGGCGCCGCCGACGGACTGCGCGGCCTGCAGGGTGAACGCCTTGGAGCCGTCGGGGTTCTTTGTCTTCGATGCCCCGAGCACCTTGATCGGCACGGTCTTCGTGCACGTCGGATCGTCGTACAGGGCGCTCTTGGGCATCGAGATCACCTGCGCGTACCGGAACGGGCCGTCGTTGAACCCGAAGTTGTTCGTGGTCACGACCACCCGGTTGGCGGTGAACCCGACGCTCGGGTAATCCGCGAACTCGTGGGTGCCGTTGTGCACCTGATCGCCCACCATGTGCGTGCGACACCAGGTGCCCGTGTCCTCGGCCGTCGCCGACGGGATCGTCACGACCTCGATGTAGCCCTCGGAGGAGTCATAGACCAGGAAGGTCAGGACGAACACGTCGTCGTAGGCGTCGTAGAAGACCTTCGGGTCCGTCTCGGTGAGGCCCGCGAGCTGGCTGCTCATCGACCGGAGGCGCAGCGGCGCGAGGAGCTGCGAGCCGGAGCGGTCATAGACCCCGACCCGCACGTTGACGGCGGCGACCACCCTCGTCGGACCCGTCGCGCCGGTCGGGTCGCCGGGGCTCGTCAGTGGATTCGGGCCCATCAGGTCGGCGTCGAGGCCGTCGGCCGTCGGGGTGCGGGTGCCGAGCCGCTCGGCGTCCGGCCGTGGCGCCGGGCGGGTCGGACGGGGCCCGGTCGCGATCGGCGAGGCTCCGTCGTGGTGCACGGTGGTCCCTCGGGCCGAGCTCGGCGCGCTCGCGCGGCCGGCCGATCGCCAGCGCACGTCGCCGACCCGGTCGGCGGCCGGCCGCGCGGCCACCGCCGGCGCGGGCGCGGGCACGATCGCTGCGAACAGCACCAGGGCGATCAGCGGAGCGAGTCGACGCATCGAAGGAACGTACCAGCGGCCGTCGTTGACGCGAGCCGCGAGCCCGTGCGACCATCCCGCCCTCATGGCGATGCGGGCGATGACCTGGTGGTGGCGCGAGGGCTCGTGGAGCCCGGCGCCGTCGAGCGCCTGACGCGACCGCACCGCGTATCGCACCCACGAGCCCCGGACCCTCCGTCCGGGGCTCACGCGTCTCCGCGACCCGTAGGAGAGGATGGAGGCCATGACCGCAGCCCTGCAGGTGCACCCCGATCGAGCCACCTTCGACCGCCTCGCGGCCGATTGGCCGCTCGTGCCGGTGTGGGCGGAGCTGTTGGCCGACGTCGGGACGCCCGTCGGGCTCTTCCCCGCGATCGCCGGCGACGGTCCGGGCCTGCTCCTGGAGTCGGTGGAGCGTTCGGAGCGCTGGGGACGATATTCCTTCATCGCCGGCGACCCCGCGGCGGTCCTGGTCGCCGACGACACCGGCGTGCGTCTGCGCGACGTGGTCCGCGACCTGCCGATCGGCGAGCCCTCGCGGCGGTTGTCGCCCCGCGAGGCGCTGCGGGCCGCCGTCCACGGGCTCCGGGCGCCGCGACTCGACGGGTTGCCGCCGATCACGGGAGGGCTGATGGGCTACGCGAGCTACGAAGCCGCGGGCCTGCTGGACGGGCATCCGGCCCCGCACGCGGCCGAGGCGGCGGTCCCGCCGGTCGGTCTCCTGTTGATCGATCGCGCGGTCGTGTTCGACCATTGGCGGCAGCGGCTCGTCCTGGTGGTCCACGAGCAGCGCGGCGGCTACGACGGCGCCGTGAAGGCGCTCGGGGGTCTCGCCGACAAGCTCGCCTCGGCGACGCCCCCTCCCTTACTGTCCGCGGGCGAGGCCTCGGACGCAACCGGCGACCCGAACATGGCCGATGCCGACTACCGGGACATCGTCGAGAGCTTCAAGGAGCACATCCTCGCGGGAGACATCTTCCAGGCGGTTCCGTCCCGTCGGCTGTCGTTCCCGGCGCCCGACGGGGGGTTGCCCATCTATCGACGGCTCCGCGTCTCGAACCCGGCTCCCTACATGTTCTACCTGCGCGCCCTCGGCATCGAGCTGGCGGGCTCCTCCCCCGAGCCGCTGGTCCGGGTCGAGGGCAGACGGGTGCTCACGCGCCCGATCGCCGGCACCCGCCCGCGGGGGCTGACCGAGGTGCGTGACCGCCTGCTCGAGCACGAGTTGCTCGCCGACCCCAAGGAGCTGGCCGAGCACGCGATGCTGGTCGACCTGGCCCGCAACGACCTCGGACGCGTGTGCGTCCCGGGCAGCGTCCGTCCCACCGAGCTGATGGAGGTCGAGCGCTTCTCCAAGGTGATGCACATCGTCTCGACGGTGGAGGGCGACCTTCGCCCCGACATGGAACCGTTCGATGCCCTCGCCGTGACGTTTCCCGCCGGCACCGTCACCGGCGCGCCCAAGCGTCGGGCGATGGAGCTGATCGCGGAACACGAGCCGACCCCGCGCGGTCCCTACGCCGGCGCCGTGGGTTATCTCACGTTCGCCGGCGACCTGGACTTCTGCATCACGATCCGAACGGCCGTGGTCGCCGACGGGCTCGTTCAGCATCCAGGCCGGAGCCGGCATCGTGGCCGACTCCGACCCGGAGACCGAGCTGCGCGAGACGAAGGCAAAGGCCGAGGCGCTGCTGCCCGCGGTCGCCCCGACGATGGAGGCACATCCATGATCCTGGTCGTCGACCACTACGACTCGTTCACCTACAACCTGGTGCAGCTGATCGAGAGCCTCGGTCGCTCGACGACCGTCGTGAAATCCGACGAGCGGCCCGCGGAGGAGCTCGTCCGGCTGAAGCCCGACGCCGTCGTCCTTTCGCCCGGGCCGGGTCACCCGCGCGAGGCGGGGTGCTTCACCGCGTTGCTCGAGCAACTCCCCGAGACCGTGCCCGTGCTCGGCGTGTGTCTCGGCCATCAAGCCATCGGCCTGGAGGCCGGCGGCACCGTCGATCGCACCACGCCGATGCACGGCAAGGCGTCGTTCGTCTATCACGAGGGCGAGGGGATCTTGGCGGGCGTCAGCGTTCCGTTCGAAGCGGGCCGGTACCACTCGCTGATCCTCGAGCGCGACGATCTGCCGGCGGAGCTCGTGTTGACCGCGTGGACCGAGGACGGCCTCGTCATGGGCACGCAGCATCGGACGCTGCCGCACTTCGGCGTGCAGTTCCACCCCGAAAGCATCCTCACCCCCGAGGGGCCGCGGATCGTCGAGAACTTCCTCGGGCTGGCCCGCTAGGACGGGACGACTCGCCGCCCTGCGTCGTCAGGCGGCCGGACACCCGGGGCCGGTGGCGAACGCGCCACTGCCCGACGCGACCCGGCACGCACGCTCGTCGACCGCCACGAACGCCGCCGCGGGGATCCGCTTGAGCTGATCGACGAACGCGTAGGTCCACCGCGGATCGACCGTTCCCTGGAAATACCAATCGCTGCCGTTGTCGGCAACGATCAGCCCGTAGTGCTTCATCGCACGGATCACGACACGCGCCACAGGGCTGAAGGTGCTCGCGTCGAAACCGGCCTTCAACCGGAAGCGAGCGCCCATCGGCGGGCAACGCCGGTCGTTCGTGCCGGCGGCGTGTCGGGCCGGCCAGACATACGCGCCGAACGTGCAGTCGGCGGTGACGCGGATCGCGTGGTCCACCAGGCCGGAGGCGACCTCGTCGTACTGCAGCAGACCGGGGTAGATCGGCAGCCCGGCGGCGTCGGCGCTCGTCCAGCCCGCCGGACGCAGCGCGTTGGATGCCAGGTCGAAGATCGCGCCGGACCCGGCTCGCGGGTCGCCGCCGTTCCACCGTGCCGCGTAGAGCTCGTAGAGCGTGCACGAGTCGCGATCGATCATGATCGCGTGGCGGTCGGATCCCCCCTCGATCTGCGTATCCGAGCCGAACGGGTAGGGACCTGCGTCGCTCTCGCCCGCGTAGGTGAACTGCACGCTGACGTCGGCGTGCGAGGCATCGACGACGTCGAACGGGATCCCGTAGGACGGCGGCCCGAAGTCGGGGTGCAGGGATGTCCTGCGCGCGTGCATCGCCTTCTTCCAGACGTCGGACTTCGGCTGGACCGGGAGCTTCGAGACGTCGAGGTGCCAGACGTTGTCGGCGGGGAAGACGTCGCACGTGGTCCCCGGGACCGGCATCGCGGTGGCGGGGCTGGGCACGGCGAGGACGCCGGCCAGCACGAGACAGGCACCCATCGCCGCGACCGCCCGGATCCCCCGCACCCTCCGAGTCATCGGCACCCGCGACCGCTACGGTTGAGCGCGACATGGCCCACACTCCCGCGGAGCGCGGCGGCTTCCTCCAACACCCGTCGACGGGCATCGTGGCCGGTCTCGTTGCCCTGCACGTATTGGCGCTCGTGGTGATCCTTGCCCGGGCGGGCTCCCTGGCACCCGCCGACGCCGACGTCGCGCGAGCCAACCGCATCGCGACCTCGCCCGCGATCGCCTACCGGAACTTCCCCGTGGAGTACATGCCGCTGCAGACGCTCCTCGATCGGGCGATCGCCGGCGGCGACGTCGCCGGCGCCGCCAGGCGGATCGCGGCGGTGGCGTTCGTGGCCGACATGGCGGCTGCCGTGGCGTTGGCCTGGAGCTGGGGCAGACGGCAAGCGGCGACCTACCTGCTCCTCGGACTGCCGCTGTTGTCGTTCCTCTACCTGCGCTTCGACCTCGTGGCCGTCGCGCTGGCGGCGTGGGGGCTCGCGCTGCTGCACCGACAGCGCGAGGAGCTCGGCGGCGTGGCGCTCGGGCTCGCGGTGATGGCCAAGCTCTGGCCGCTCGTGCTGGTGCCGGTCTTCGCGTTCCGCAAAGCACGGCGCGGACTCCTCGCCGGTGCCGTGGTGTGTCTGGTCATCGGCGTGTGGTGGTACCTGACCGGCGGTCCCAAGGCGCCCTTCCAGGTGTTGTCGTTCCGGGACGCGCGCGGCTGGCACGTCGAAAGCGTCGTGGGCAGCGCGCTGTGGGTCTTCGGCCGCGGCGTGGCGTATCGAGAGGCCGATGCGATCCGGATCGGGCACGCCGCGCTCGCCGCCAAGGCCGTCCTGTTCGCCGGGTTGGCGGCGTGCGAAGCGCTGATCTGGCGACGAGCCTCGCGCGACGCGCGTGATCCGGTCGGCGGTGCCTCGCTCGCGGCCGTGGCCGCCCTCGCCGTCTTCTCGCCGCTGTTCTCGCTGCAGATGGCCGCGTGGCTCCTCCCCTTCACGGCGCTGGCGTTCGATGGCGACCACGACGAGCGGCACACCGCCGGCGTCGCGACCGTCGCGGTGATCCTGACGGGGGTCGTCGCCCTCGTCTGGCGCGACCAGGCGTCGGCACCGGCGAGTTGGGTCGGCTGGCTCGTGCTCGTGCGCAACCTCGTGTGGATCGACATCGTGGTGTCGTGGTTCCGGGCCCCGCGCGTGCCGCGTCCGACCGAACCGGCCGACGTTCCCCAGCGGCGTGCGGCCGACGCCGCGACCGAGGGCATCGAGGCCGTCTTGCCGTTCGACGCCGAGTAGCTAGACCTCGGCGACGGCCTTCTCGGCTGCGACCTTGCGCGCCTCGATCAGCAAGGCATCGACCAGCTCGTCCTCGGGCACCTTCGCCACCGCCTCGCCGCCGCGGATGATGAACCCCAGACCGTTGCCGCTGGCGATCCCGACGTCGGCCTCGCGCGCCTCGCCCGGGCCATTCACGACGCACCCCATGACGGCCACCCGCATCGGCACGCCGAACTCCTCGGCCTCGATCGCCGCCTCGACCTTCTTCGTGAGCTCGAGCACGTTCACCTCGGCGCGTCCGCAGGACGGACACGCGACCAGGTCGAGACCCCGCTCGCGGAGGCCGAGGGACTGCAAGATGGCGTTGCCGACCTTCACCTCTTCGACCGGATCATCGGTCAGCGACACGCGGATCGTGTCGCCGATCCCCTCGGCCAGCAACGTGCCGATCCCCACCGCGGATTTGACGCCGCCCAGCGGCATCGGCCCGGCCTCGGTCACGCCCAGGTGCAACGGGTAGTCGCACTGCTCGGCCAGCTGCCGGTACGCCTCGATCATCACCGCGGCGCTCGAGTGCTTCACGCTGATCTTGATGTCGAAGAAGTCCTCGTCCTCGAGGATGCGCGCCTCGTTCATCGCCGACTCGACGAGCGCCTCCGGCGTGGGTGCGCCGTACTTCTCGAGGAGGTCCTTCTCGAGCGAACCCGCGTTGACCCCGATGCGGATCGGCACGCCGCGGTCCTTGGCCTCGCGTGCGATCAGCCGCACCTTGTCCTGATACTTGATGTTCCCGGGGTTGATCCGCAGCCCCTGGATGCCGGCCTCGAGGGCCGCCATCGCGTATTTCCACTGGAAGTGGATGTCGGCGACGACGGGAACCGTCGACTTCGCCGCGATCGCGACCAACGCCTCTGCGTCATCCCAATGCGGAACCGCGACCCGGACGATGTCGACCCCCGCCGCGACCAGCGAGGCGATCTGCTGCAGGGTCGCATTGATGTCGGCCGTCTTGGTGGTGGTCATCGACTGGATCGAGACCGGCGCGTCGCCACCGACCGCGACGCGGCCGAGCTGGAGCTGCCTGCTCTTTCGTCGTTCCACCACTCGAGTCTCCCAGGGCGCGCTACGCGCCGAACACGTGGAACGTGATCGTGCGGTCTTTCGGCTCGTCCATCTCGAAGAAGATCAGCCGCTGCCAGGTGCCGAAGGCGGGCTCGCCGGCCACCACCGGGATCGCCTGGGAGGTCGCCGACAGGAGCATCGCCTTGACGTGGGCGTGCCCGTTCTTGCGCTCGTCGTCATGCATGTTCTGCGTGCGGATGTCGAAGTCGTCGTGCTGGTAGTAGATGCCGTCGTGCGGGATCACATCGGTCAGGTGTCGTCGGAAGTCGGCGAGCGCGCCGTCCTCCCACTCGTTGATCAACAGGGCGCACGTCGTGTGCGCGCAGAACGCCACGACCATGCCGTCGGTGACGCCAGCGTCCTTCACCGCGCGGCGCAGATCGTCGGTCAGGTCGAGATACTCGTAGCGCCCGTCGGCCGTGATGGTCACGGCGGTGGTGGCGGAGATCACGTGGAACCCCTCCTGTCGGTCGTGGACACGGCGGCCTCCGCCGCCGGCAAGTCGAAGGTGAATGATGAACCGCGACCGGGCTCGCTGCTTGCGGTGATCCGACCGCCGTGGCTCTCGACGATCGAACGGGCGATCGCCAGACCGATACCCGTCCCACCGCCCTCCCGGGAGCGCGAGGCGTCGGCGCGGTAGAACCGTTCGAACAGGCGCGGCAGGTGCTCCGGCGCGATCCCCACACCGCTGTCGCGCACGTCGACGACGACACGGTCGTCCTGTCGGGTGGCCGCGACGACGACCGTTCCCCCCGGCGGCGTGAAGCGCACGGCATTGTCCACAAGGTTGTACAGCACCTGATGGATCCGCTCCTGGTCTGCGGTGGCCGCGAGATCCGCCGCGACCTCGTTCTGCAACGCGACGTCGGTCACCGCGTGACCGACCGAGATCTCCGACAGCACCCGAGCAACGATGGGCTCCAGCGTCGTGACTTCCATGTACATCGGCACCTCGCCGCTCTCCAGTCGCGACAGGTCCAGCAACTGGTCGACGAGCCGACCGAGCCGCTCGGTCTGGGCCAGCATCACCTGCAGCGTCTTGGGGTCCGGTTGCTCGACGCCGTCGGCGAGGTTCTCCAGGTGCGCACGGATCGCCGTGATCGGGGTCTTGAGCTCGTGGGAGACGTTCGCGACGAGATCGCGGCGAGACTTCTCCAACACCGCCAGCTCCGCGCTCATCCGGTTGAACGCCGCCGCGAGCTGGCCGACCTCGTCCCTGCTGGTCGTGACGACCCGGACGGTGTAGTCGCCCGTTTCCATGGCGCGCGCAGCCGCCGCCATGTCACGCAGCGGCTGCGTCATGCCGCGCGCCAGCCAGCGCGCGATCAGCAGTGAGATCACCCCTGCGATCGCGCCCGCGAGCAGGAACTGCCACCACATGCTCTGCAGGAACCCGAGGGTCGCCGACATCCGGCCGAGCGAGCCGCGGCTCGGGGACGGTTGCATCGCAGTCACCCACCCGCCGTCCTCGGTCGGCACGCTCGCATACGTGATATGCCCGACCACCCCCCAATGCGAGACGCCATCGGAGAAGGTCGGAGGATTCACGGAGAAGGACTCCCCCTCGATCGTGACGCTTCCGTCCGGGCTGCGGGTGACGATCGCGGTGCCGGACGGGATCCCTTGCAGCTCGCCGCTCGCGGCCTGGTTCGCGAGCCGCAGCGCGTCGATCGCCTCTGCGTCGCGCGGCGAGTCGCGCAACGCGTACCCGATGACCGCGTAGCTGATCAGCAACGTCATCCCGACCGCCAGGACGATGACCGAGCCGAGCTTGGCACGGATCGATGGAAGCTTCTCGAGCGGCCGCATCGCCATCCCGATCACTCCTTGAACGCGTAGCCGACACCGTGCACCGTGCGGATGAACCGTGGGTCGTTGCCGTCCTCACCGAGCTTGCGGCGGATCCGCGCGACGTGGGAATCGACGACCCGGCCGCCGGCGTAGTCCCGGTAGCCCCACACACGATCCATCAGCGCCTCGCGGCTCATCACGACGCCGGGGTCGCGAGCCAGCGCGAGGAGGATCTCGAACTCCAACGGCGTGAGCCCGATCTCCTGTCCGTCGACCTCGATACGGCGACGAGCGTCGTCGATCATCATGCCGTGGCGTTCGATCGGCCCGGTCGGCTGCTGGCCGATACCCCGGATCCGGTCGACGCGGCGCAGGATCGCCTTCACACGCACGGTGAGCTCGCGCAGGCTGAACGGCTTCGTGAGGTAGTCGTCCGCGCCGACCGCGAACCCTGCAACCTTGTCGGCCTCCTCGGTCCGGGCGGTGAGCATGAGGACCGGCGTCCAGCCCTCTTTCTGGATCTGCTGGCAGACCTCGAGCCCATCCATCCCCGGCAGCATCAGATCGAGCACGACCAGGTCCGGATGATGCTCCGCGTGCGCCTCGATCGCCTCCGGGCCGTCTGCGGCCGTGACCACCCGGAAGCCCTCGGACTCCAGCCGGGCCCGGACCGCCTCCGCGATCGCGTCCTCGTCGTCCACGACCAGGATCGTCTGCTCACTCACGGGCGACATCGTACGCGGCCGAAGTTGCCGGCGGGGGGTGACCCGATGGAGAAACTGTGACGGCCCGGTTCGCGTTCCTGCAGGTCAGGACTATATCGCGGGCCTCACGGACCGGACTGGATCGGCTTCCACACGTCGAGGATCATCGCGGAGATCGAGAAGAACCCCAGGATCAGCAGCACGACCGCCGAGACCGGAACGACCTTCTTCATGTCGATCCGCTTGCCCCGAGCCTTCTCGATCAGGGCGATCGCGACGTGGCCGCCGTCCAACGGTGGGAACGGCAGGAGATTGATCAAGCCGATGAACAGCACGACGGTGGCGAACATCATGAAGTACCAGGCCCATGCGCCCTGCGAGCCGGCGTGGCCGGCCGCCTGTCCGACGCCGATCAACGACACACCGCCCCCCTGGTCGCGTGGGGCGCCGTTGAAGAGCTGGGAATACGTGCGTTGGAACCCCGCGGGACCGAAAACCGTGGTGATCCCGGTCGCCGCCTCGCGCGTCGTGTCCCAGAGGGACCCGCCCGCGTGCTCGAGCGCCCCGACCGCCCCCTCCTTCACCCCGGCCATCTGGATGCCGATCCGCGCCCCCTTGACCCCGTCGGTCTCCGTCGCGACCGGCGTCGCCGTGAGCGTTACCTCGCTGCCGTCGCGCTCGACGACGTAAACGATCGGTTGGCCGACGTGGGCCGCTTGGTATTCGCCCACCTCGGTCAGGTTGGGCTGCGACAGGTCGCCGATCTGCAGGATCACGTCGCCGGGTTGCATGCCCGCGACGGCGGCCGGCGACGGTTGCCCGTTGATCGTTGGCTCGACCTCGGCGATGCCGGGGATGCTCCAGTTCGCGGAGAAGAAGAAGACGGCCGCGAAGATCACGTAGGCCACGATGAAGTGGGAGAAGGGCCCCGCAAGGATCACGGTGACCCGCTGCCAGACCGGCTTGGCGGTGTACGCGCGATGTTCGTCGCCTTCGGGGACATCGTTCTCGAACGGGTTCATGCCGGCGATCTTCACGTAGCCACCGGCCGGGATCGCCTTGACGCCGTACTCGATCTCCCCTCTGCGGAACGCCCAGAGCCTCGGACCGAACCCGAGGAAGTACTCGAGCACCCGGAAGTTGAACTTCCGCGCGGCGAGGTAGTGCCCGCCCTCGTGGATCATCACGATCAGGAAGAGCGAGAGGACGAACAGCAGCACCGACAGGCCGAACGCCATGGGCTACCGCTCGTCGATGATCTCGACCGCCCGATGCCGCGCCCAAGCGTCCGCGCGTTCGATGGTGACGACCGAGACGATCGAACCGGGCTCGTGTGCGTCCACGACCGTCTGCACGACGTCGACGATGCGCGTGAGCGGGATCTTCCCCTCGAGGAAGGCCATGACGGCGACCTCGTTCGCGGCGTTCATGACCGCCGGGAACGTGAGCCCCAAACCGCCGACACGGTAGGCCAGATCGACCGCGGGGAAGGCTTCGCGATCGACCGGCTCGAAGCTGAGGCCGCGCTCGGTGAGCGGGACCGGCTCCACCCCCGTTGGCAGGCGCTCCGGCCAGGCGAGCGCCAGCTGGATCGGCAGTCGCATGTCGGCCGTCGCCATCTCGGCGCGCAGGCTGCCGTCGCGGAACTCGGCCATCGCGTGTACGACGCCCTCGGGGTGGATCAACACGTGGATCTGCGAGTAGTCGAGGTCGAACAGGTAGTGCGCCTCGATCACCTCGAGGCCTTTGTTCATCATGGTCGCGGAGTCGATCGTGATCTTCGGGCCCATCGCCCAGACCGGGTGCTGCAGCGCCTCCTTGACGCTGGCCCGTTGGAGTTCGGCGTGGGTCCACCCGCGGAAGGGTCCGCCGGAGCCCGTGATCACGACGCGCTTGAGGTCCTCTCGGCGCTCGTGGCGCATCGCCAGCGCGAGCGCGGCGTGCTCCGAGTCGACGGGCAGGAGCCGCTCGGGCTCGCCCTTGACGAGGTCCATCACCAGCTCGCCACCGACCACCAGCGATTCCTTGTTCGCCAGCGCCAGGGTCTTGCCCGCCTGCAGGGCCGCCAAGGTCGGCCCGAGACCTGCGCTGCCGACCAGTGCGTTCAAGACCAGGTCGCCCTCGGTATCCCGCGCGAGCTGCTCGGCCGCGTCGGGACCCACGATGAATTCGACGCCCTTTAGCGGTCCGAGGTGCTCCTGGATGTCCCGAGCGGCCTCTTCGTCGGCGATCGCCACGTGCGGAGGCAGGAACTCCCGGATCTGCCCGACAAACAGCTCCTGGTTCATCCCGGCCGCAGACAACCCGACCACCTTGAAGCGGTCCTGATTGCGCCGGACGACGTCGAGCGCCTGGGTCCCGATGGACCCCGTCGAGCCGAGGATGCTGAGTTGCCTCATGACGTCGAGCTTACCCCCAGCCCGCGCGAACTCGGCGGTAGAAACGCCGATCTGTGGGTCAGCCGAAGATCACGCGGAACAACAGGAACGTGGTCGGGGCCACGAACAGCAGGGAGTCGATCCGATCGAGCACCCCGCCGTGGCCGGGGAGCAAGGTGCCCATGTCCTTCACGCCGATATCCCGCTTGAGCAGCGATTCGGCGAGGTCGCCGAACGTGGCGGCGCCCGCGATGACCAGGCCGAGCGCCAAGGCCGCCAACTTGCGCCCCTCGAAGACCCCGACGAACGAGGAGACGAACGCGACTGAGGCGATCGCCGTGGCGAGCGCGCCGCCGATGATGCCCTCCCACGATTTCTTCGGGCTGACGTTCGGCGCGAGTGGCCGCTGGATCCATCCGCCTCCCGAAACCGACCCGATCAGGAACGCCGCGGTGTCGAACAGGAAGGTGAGAAGGATCACCCACAACACGAGCGCCTTGCCGTCGGGCAGCTTGAGCGTCGCGATCAGGTAGCCCGCGAGCAGGGGGATCCACGCCATATTCAAGATCGTGACCCCGAGGTCGCGCACGACGTTCACCCGCTGGTCCATCGGCACGGTCATGTACCAGAGGAACGCGGCGATCACACCGAGCGCGAACATCGCCGGCGTGGCGGACTCGCCGCGCCAGTAGGCCCCGAGCATCATCAGGGCGCCGGCCACGAGTCCGATCAGCGCGGCCGGCCGGAAGTGATGCTTGACCAGCACCCCGAACAGCTCCCCCTGGGCGACCAGCACCAGGAGCCCGGCGAACGCCGCGAAGTAGGCCGGTCCCGCCCAGAGCGAGACGACCGCCACGCCCGCCAGCACCACACCCGTCATGAACGCCGCGGGGACATCGCGGTCACCCGTCATGGAGCCGCGACGATCGATCTCCGCGCCGACCTCGACGGCCGCCGGCTCCTGCCAACTGGGGCCGGTGATGCCCTCGCCGCCCACGACCACCGTCCGCGGCGCGGACGTGTCCTCCATATCGGAGAGCAGCTCCTCTTCCACGTCGTCGGCACCGAGGTCGCTCAGCAGGTCGGTTTCCCGTGGCTCCCCGGCGAAGACGTCGACCGGCTCGGTGGGATAGGTCTCATCGCGAGCGAGCGACCCCGCGAAATGATCGGCCGCGGCCTCCAACTCCTCCGGGGAGGGTGCCCGAACGACCACGTCCTCGACCTCGACGGCCTCGATGGCCAGGGTCGGATCGGCGCCTGGGTCGGACGCCTGCGTCGCCGTGGCGTCCCCCAGGTCGACGTATTCCTCGACGGCGATGACCTCATCCGTCGCCGCGGGGGCCGGCGCGGGCTCGCCCAGGATCTCGTCGATCTCCTCGAGTTGGCCGGTGTCGTACCAAGCGTCGTCGTCGTCGTCGCCGCCGGCGGCCGTCGGCGCCTCATCGGCGTCCTCGGGAAGCTGGATCGGCGTCGATTGCTCGGTGCGCACGGCCACATGCTCCTCGGCGGGGGCTTTCGCCGCCGGCTCGTCGGGCTCGTCCCAATCCACGTCTCGGATCGGCGCGAAGAACTTGTCGAGATCCTCGAACAGCTCGTCGCCGCCGTGTTCGTCGTTGGCCACCGGACTAGACCTCCATCAGTTCCTGCTCCTTGTGGCCTTGGATCTGGTCGATCTCGGCCACGAAGCGGTCGGTCAGCTTCTGTAGGTCCTTCTCCGCACGTACAAGGTCATCTTCTGAGATGGCGCCGTCGTGCTCAAGCTTCTCCATCTCATCCTTTGCATGTCGGCGCACGTTCCGCACGGCCACGCGGCCCTCCTCCGCCCGATGGTGCACCTGTTTCACGAGGTCCTTGCGCCGCTCCTCGGTCAGCGGAGGAAACGCCAGACGGATCACGTTGCCGTCGTTGTTCGGCTGGATGCCGAGGTCGCTGGTCATGATGGCCTTCTCGATGGCCCCGATCGCGCTCTTGTCGAACGGCTGGATCTGGAGCAGGCGAGGCTCCGGCACGGTCACCCCGGCCAGCTGGTTCAGGGGCACCGGCGTCCCGTAGTACTCCACGGTCACACGGTTCAAGACCGCGGGGGCCGCCCGCCCGGTACGGATGCCGCCAAGGTCATCCTTCATATGGGTGAGCGCCTGATCCATCTTGTGCTCGGCGTCTCGCATGGCGGTCTCGATGGTCACGGGGGCTCCCTCAGTGGATGACGGTACCGATGTGCTCGCCGGTGACGACCCGTCGGATGTTGCCCTCGTCGCGGAGGTTGAACACGAGGATCGGCAACTTGTTCTCCATGCACAGGGAGACGGCGGTCGCGTCCATCACGCCATAGCCCTCCCGCAGGAAATCGCTGTACTCGAGGATGTCGAGGCGCTTGGCCGTCGTGTCGACGATCGGGTCGGCCGTGTAGACGCCGTCGACCTTCGTGCCCTTCAACAAGGCATCGGCGTTGATCTCCAGCGCCCGTTGCGCCGCGCAGGTATCGGTCGAGAAGTACGGCACGCCGAGGCCGGCGGCGAAGATGACGACCCGGCCCTTCTCGAGGTGTCGGATCGCGCGAAGCGGCACGAACGGCTCGGCCACCTGGGTCATCGCGATCGCCGACTGGACCCGGGTGGGCACGTGGATCTTCTCCAGCGCATCCTGCAGCGCCAGCGCGTTCATGATCGTGGCCAGCATCCCCATGTAATCGGCCCGGTTGCGGTCGATCCCCGGGGCTTGGCGGCCGCGCCAGATGTTGCCGCCACCGACGACCACGGCCGGTTGGATGCCCATATCGACCACCTCGGCCAGCTGCCGCGCCACCAAGGAGGTCGCCGCGTCTGAGATGCCGGAGCCCGAAGGCGGAGAGAACGCCTCGCCGGAGAGCTTGAGCAAGACCCGGTGATACGTGGGTCGTGCGTCGCCGTCAGCCATGCGTGTCGTGCTCCTCCCCCGTGGGCGCCCCGAGGGCCCTCACGTCCGGCTCAGCTTACTCCGCCTCTTCGCCCAGCTTGAATCGGGCGAATCGGCGCACCTGAACCTTCTCACCGGTCTTGGCGCTGACCTCGTCCAGGTACTGCTGGATCGTCTTGCTGTCGTCCTTCACGAACGGCTGATCCAACAGCACGTTGTCCTTGAGGAACGCCTCGATCTTGCCCTCGACGATCTTGGGCACGATGGAGTCGGGCTTGCCGGCTTCCTTCGCCTGCCCCTCGGCGATCTTCTGTTCGTACTCGAGCACCGAGGTGGGCACGTCGTCACGGCTGACCCACTTCGGCGCCGACGGACTCGCGATGTGCAGGGCGAGATCCTTGACGAGCCGACGGAACTCATCGGTATTGGCGACGAAGTCCGTCTCGCAATTGACCTCGACGAGCGCCCCAACCGTGTTGTTGAAGTGGATGTACGCGTCGACGAGGCCCTGATCGGCACTCCGACCGGCACGTTTGGCGACGCTCGCAAGGCCCTTCTCCCGAAGGATCTCGGTGGCCCGCTGCGTGTCGCCGTCCGCCTCGATCAGGGCGCGCTTGCAATCCATCATGCCCGCACCCGTCGCATCGCGCAGGACCTTGACCATCTCGGCGGTGACGTCCGCCATCAGCTCTCCTCTCCGGACGCGGGCTCGGGCGCCGCGTCGGGCACGACCTCGAGCACCGTCTCCTCGACGACCTCGACCGGGCCCTCGGGCGTGTCCACCACAGCGACCTCCTCGATGACGATCTCGTCCTCGGCGGCCTCTGCCTCGGGGGCGTCCGGCTCGAACACCGTGCTGATCGCGATCGCGGCTGCCTCCTCGTCGGAAGGGGTGTCGTCGACCGCCGCGGGGGCCGCCTGCGGCTTGGGACCGCTGGGCTTGCGCGGGGCCCGGGCGGCCAGGTTCTCCGCTACCTCTTCTTTCGCCATGCCGTAGCCCTCTGCGAGCGCGTCGGCGATCACCCGGGTCACCAGGTTCACGGCGCGGATCGCGTCGTCGTTGCCGGGGATCACGAAGTCGACCTCGTCCGGGTCGCAGTTCGTGTCGACGATCGCGATCACCGGGATGCCGAGCTTGCGCGCTTCCGTGACGGCGATGTGCTCCTTCTTCGTGTCGACCACGAAGACCGCGTCGGGCAGTCGCTCGAGCCCGGCGATCCCTCCGAGGTTGCGCTCGAGCTTCTCGCGCTCGTGGCGCAGGCGGATCGCCTCCTTCTTGGGCAGGCGATCCATCGCGCCGGTTTCATCCATCTCGACCAGCTCGCGCAGCCGCAGCAGTCGGCCTTTGATCGTCGTGAAGTTGGTGAGCATGCCGCCGAGCCAGCGGTTGTTGATGTAGGGCATGCCGATGCGCGTGGCGTGCTCCGAGACGACCTCTTGGGCTTGCTTCTTCGTACCGATGAACAGGACGATGCCGCGACGGCGGCCGAGCCCTTGCACGAAGGCGTGCGTCTCCTCGAGCCCCGCGAGGGACTGCTCGAGGTCGATCAGATAGATCCCGGAACGCTCCCCGAACAGGAACGGCTTCATCTTCGGGTTCCACCGGCGCGTCTGGTGGCCGAAGTGCACGCCTGCTTCGAGAAGCTCCCGCCGGGTGACGACCGGCATGGCAGCGACTCCTTTCGGTTTTCTCCTCCGTCCGGATCGACTCGTCGCCGGCCCGCAAGGGACCCCGGCGAACGATCCCCGGACGTGTGAGCTCGGCGCGGATGCGCCGGCGCAGCGAGTCTACCAGCGGGTTTCGGTCGGGACTAGCGACGGGCGGCGGCCGTGCGAGCGACCGGCTGCTCCGGCACCTCCGGCGCGACCACCAGATAGCGGTAGGCCAGGGTCGACTGCATGACCACGTGGAACACGTTGACCGCGATCGCGACCGCCCAGGCCAACACCGTCGGCGTCACGCCGATCGTCGATCCGGGCAGCGGTGCGAGCAGCACGACGAGCGAGATCATGACGTACCCGACCGCCAGCCACAGGTTCGCCGAGCCCGGCATCCGGGCGGCCCGGACGCTGCGCACCAGGTTGTCCGTCACGCGTCGTTCCTCGTCGGTCGCGATCGTGGCGCTGAACCCGAAGAGGTAGACCCCGATGACCATGGAGCCGATGAGCCCGAAGATCACGCCGATCCCCCCGAGGAACGCCGCGATCACGTTCCCGGCGATGAGGAGCCCGAGAGAGATGAGCCCGACCGTCGCCGTCGTTCGGATCACCCGACCCGCGCGGCGAACCGCCCAGAGGCTGACCGCGCCGGTGCGCAGCTTCTCGACCGACAGCGTCGTCACGAGCGCGTCGACGGCGGCGTGGAACAGCAACAGGGAGGCGATCCCGAGCAGGCCGGGCCCCGCGACGCCGACGCCGGTCGCCCCGATCGCGGCCCGGAAGGTCTTGCCCGCGACCTGCGCGTCCGTGAACGTCGTCACGGGCGGGATCGCGAAGGTGACCCCCATCGCGGTGAACGGGCCCTGGAATCCGAGGGTCGTGAGCAGGACCCACACCACCAACATCGTCACCGGGATCGCAACCACGAGCCACGGTTGTGCCATGGCGGTCACGAGCCCGCGCGCGACCGTGGAGCGCAGCTTCGGCATCGGCGAGGCGCCCGCCGATCGCGGCGAGAGCAACCCGTCCAGCAACCCCCGCCGGGGCGGGGCCGTGTCCTTGGCGGGCGCACGATACGTCGAGGCCGTGCCGGAGGGTCGCCGCTTCTTCTTGTTGCTCACGTCTCCTCCAGCTCCGTTTCCCACGGATCGACAACGTCGTCTTCGACGCCGCCGAGTTCGGGCGTGCCCATCCGGCGGCCCAGCGCCCGGCCCGCGAGGATGAGGATCGCCACGATCGGGAGCGCCGCGGCGAACCACGCCAGCAACAGACCGCCGGGGTCGGGGGTGGTCGGGCTCGTGAGGTCCTCACTGACGCCGGCGGGGTCCGTCGCGAGCGCGACGAAGCCGGGCGTCGCCCCGGTGTACGTGCCGACGACGAAGTCCGCCGTGGCGGCCAGCCCGATCACCGCGGCGTCGGCGACCGACGCATGCCATACCTGGTGACCGGTGTTCGCATCGATCGCGAAGATGGTGCCGTCGCTCGCGGGCTGCAGCAGCGAAGCGCCCGCCACGATCGGGCCGCCGACCGCGAATCGATTGGACGCGAACCGCCAACGCTCGCCGCCCGATGTGGGGTCGAACGCATACACGGTTCCGGACTGGTCGGTCACGAACACGCCGGTGTCGCTCACGGCCGGCGGCGAGCCGGCGGTGGGCGTGTAGAGCTGCGAGCCCCATCGCTGGGATCCGTCGGCGACCGCGACCGCGCGCAGCGAGCCATCCGAGGCGACGAGGTAGATCAGATCGCCACCGACGCTCGGCGCGCCGAGGTCGAGGACGGCGCCGGTCGGCTGGTAGCGCCACGCCTCCGATCCATCGTCGAGACGCAGGGCTACGAGCGATGCCGACCCCTGGCCTTCCGGTCGCACGCTCGCGAGCACGAGATCACCGGTCCCAGCCATCGGGGCGAGCACGTGATCCCCGACATCGACACTCCACGACTGCTCGCCGGTGGCGGCGTCGACCGCGGTGATCTGACCGTCGTCGGCGCCAACGATGGCGCTCGACCCGACCAGGAGCACGCCGGTGTGACTGACGTCGGACAGCGGCACGGACCAGGCCCGTTCCTGCGTCGCAAGGTCGATGGCCACGAGCGTGGATGTGGCGCTGGTGGCCGCCGAGGAGGCAGAGGGTGACGGGGTCGGGGTCGCGCTCGCTGCTCCGGCACCGCCGCGAGACGGCGACGGCGAGGCAGAAGAAGGAGCCACCGTCGCGGACGCCGATGGCGAGCCGGACGCCGACGCCGACTCGTCGCCGCCGCCCTCGACGAACAACACGAGGCCGCCGGCCACGGCGGCGGGTGCAGACGGGCCGAGGGCTCGAGGAGCGCTCCACGCAGCATCGCCCGACGCGAGGTCGACGGCGACGACCTCTTCGCGCCCGACGACGATCGCGAGCGACCCGGTCAGGACCGGGGCAGGGATCCCGCTGATGTGTGTCGTATCACCGATGCCGGCCGGCGCGTTCCATGCGGTTCGGTACGGGGGGGCCGGGGCCGAGGCCGCCAGGCCGGAGCGACCGGCGTCCCCTTGGAACTGCGGCCACGGGTCGGGTGACGTCGCCGCGAACGCGGGCACCGCCGAGGACGTGGCCGCGAAGAAAACGAGCGAAGCGAGCAACCGAGGGGTACGCAAGGCTCGTCATCCTACCCGTGGCCGCCAGCGGCGCCGGAGCGTCGAGGGGCGCGAGCCTGATCATCGAGGAGACGGACGGCGCTTCGAGATACGCGAGCGGATCGGCGTAGGCCCCGTCGACCCGCACACCGAAATGGAGGTGCGGCACCGGCAGGTCGGCGTGACCCCAACCCGTGGTGGCGACGGGCTGTCCGCGAACCACCCGATCGTCCTTGCGGACGAGGACCGAGGTCAGCCACGAGCACGTGCTCGTCACGCCGCCGCCGTGATCGATCGTGAGGAACAACCGACCGCCCACCTTGCCCGCGAACGTGACGACGCCGGCATCGGGAGCCACCACCACGGTGCCGACCGCCGCGGCGATGTCGATACCTCGGTGACCGCTGCCGTACGGCGAGTCCGGCGGGTCGTAACCGCGCACGATCGGACCGGTCACTGGCCACGCCCACGGAACGGCGGCAGTCGCAGCGTGGCCGAGCGACAGGATGAGCGCCACCGCGACGATGGCAGGGAGTGATGCGCGTCTCACGGCTGCGACGCTAGGGGAACTGCGGGGCCGCGATGTGACGGATGTCTCGGGAGATCGGCGCTAGTCGTATTCCGTCATCTGGCCGCGGAGAACGCCGACGGCCTTCGTGTGGATCTGGCACACCCGGGACTCGGTGACGCCCAGGATCTCGCCGATCTCCGCGAGCGTGAGCCCCTCGAAGTAGTACAGGGTCACGACGATCTTCTCTCGCTCGGACAGCTCGTTGATGGCCGCCGCGAGCAGGCCGCGGGTTTCCTGCGACTCGACGCCGCTGATCGGGTCGAAGCCCTTGTCGGCGAGCGTGTCGACGAGCGACACCTTCTCGCCCCGATCGGCGCCCACGGACACCGTCTCGTCGAGCGCGAGCACCGACACGAACGAGATCTGGGTGATCACCTCGTGCAGCTCGTGCAGCGACATGCCGAGACGCTCGGCCAGCTCCTTCTCGGTCGGTTGTCGTTTGAGCATGGACTCGAGATCGGCGAGCGCCTTCTCGATCTCCCGCTGCTTGAACCGGACCGACCGCGGCACCCAGTCCATCGCGCGAAGCTCGTCGATGATGGCGCCGCGGATCCGTGGGATCGCGTAGGTCTCGAACTTGTTGCCACGTCCCGGTTCGAACTTCTGCAGAGCGTCGATCAGACCGAACATCCCGTAGGACACGAGGTCCGCCTGGTCGACCGAGGCCGGCAGGCCGGTCGCGACGCGCGAGGCGACGTACTTCACCAGCGGCGCGTAGTGAAGGATCAGCCGCTCGCGAGCCTGCACATCGGCGTCGGCCTTGAAGGCGTGCCAGCTCTTGCCCAGCGCGTCGTCGACCTGCGGTGGCACCGTGTGAGAGACCGCGCGGGGGTCCATCGGGGCATTCGTGTCGACGACCTTCCCTGGTCTTGGTCTTGGTCGCGGTCGCCGTCTTGGCCCTGGCCTTGCTGGGCGCAGCGGTCGCGGCCTTCTTCGCCGGGCTCAACGGTCAGGCCCTCGGGTGAGATCGCTCATGGGCTTCGAACAACCGCGATCGCGAAACGTGCGTGTAGCGCTGCGTCGTGGCAACGCTGCTGTGTCCCAGCAGTTCCTGAACAGCGCGGATGTCGGCGCCTCCTTCCAGCAGGTGCGTCGCGAACGAGTGCCGGAGCGTGTGGGGTCCGACCCGACGCCCCGGCAGCAGGGAACCAGCATAACCGTCCACCATCGCTCGGACGTCCCGCGGGCCCATCGGTTTGCGCTTCCGGTTCACGAACAAGGCCGCGGTGGGTACGGTCGCCAGGACCGGACGACCGTCTGCGAGCCAGACCCGCAGCGCGCTCACGGCGTACTCCGACAGGGGGACGCTTCGTTGCTTCGACCCCTTCCCCACCACGTGCACGCGGCGGCCGTCGAGGTCGAGCCCGTGCGTCGTCAGGGTCGTGATCTCGCTGACGCGAAGGCCAGAGCCGTAAAGCAACTCGAGGATCGCCTCGTCGCGCCGGCGCACGGCGACCGCAATCGGATCGTCCTCGGGAGTGGATGCGGGCTCCTCCATCAGGGCGGCGGCCTCGCCCACCCGGAGCACGGTCGGCAGCCGGTTCGCGACCTTGGGCCGGCCGAGCAGCAGCGACGGATCGTGGTCGATGCGCCCCGCGTCGTTGGCCCAACGGTAGAACGTGTGGATCGCGCCGACCCGCCGCGCGATCGACGCGCGCGCATACCCGAGCGCGTGCTGCTGGGCCAGGAACCGGCGAAGCGTCGCGTGGTCCGCCGAGGCCAGCGCGAGGCGGGATCGATCCAGAAATGTCGCCAGATGCAGCAGATCGGTGCGGTAGGCGGTCACGGTGTTGTCCGAGAGGTGTCGCTCCAGCCGGAGATGCGCCAAGAAGGCGTCGATCAGCTCACGCTCGGATGCGGGCAACGCGTCGTCGATGACTGGGGATGCCACGGGTCCTCTCCGGGCGCGCCGGAGGATCCGGCCACGGCCAGGGCGTATCGTCCCAGCGCCCTACCGCCGACGCAATCACCCGGATGGGCGTCGGCCGAGCTCGCTCCCCGTTGCGGCATCCGCCGCGGCGACCCCGTCGGCGGCCTCGCCCGAGGGGCGCACCGTTCGCCGATATCGACCACCGTTGCCCTGCACCAAGCCTCGGATCTCCAGCCTGACCAGGGCCGCCACGGTGTCCGAGATCGTCAGTCCCGCCGCTCGGGACACGGCGTCGGGAAGCATCGGCTCGCGGATCGCGGCGAGGACGGCGCCTTCCGGCTCGGGCAGCCCGTCGAGCGACACGGGCTCATACGCCATCGTCTCGAAGCCAAGGTCGTCCAGCAGGTCGGCCGCTCCCCGGATGAGGCGAGCGCCGTCGCGGATCAGTTCGTGCGGGGCTGCCGTGAGCTCGCTCGTCACCGACCCGGGAACCGCGAACACATCCAGGCCGAGTTGCACCGCGTAGTCCGCGGTGCTTCGCGTGCCGCTGTGGGCCACCCCCTCCACGATCACGACGCCGATCGACAACCCCGCGATCAGTCGATTGCGCGCCGGGAACCGGAACGGCTCCGCCGGCACACCGGGCGGATACTCGCTCACCAGGGTGCCACGCTGCGCGATCTCACCGAGGAGCCTCCGGTTGGTCGCCGGGTACTCGACGTCGATGCCCGAGCCGAGCACGGCCACCGTCGTGCCGCCGACCTCGAGCGCGGCCTCGTGGGCGCGTGCGTCGATCCCGATCGCTCCGCCGCTCGTCACGACCAGTCCGGCCGCGGCGACGCCCCTGCCAAGGTCGCGTGCGACCTCGACGCCAATGCCGGATGGGCGACGAGAGCCGACGATCGCAACTCGACGATGCCCGAGACGAAGGGGCCGGCCACGCAGGAACACCCCGAGCGGGGGGTCCGCGAGCCGCGAGAACACGGGCCAGTACTCGGGGTCGTCAGGCATCGCGAATCGGGCGCCCGCCTCGCGCAGACGACGCCGCACCGCCCCGGGATCGACCTCCCGCAGGAACGCGCGGTCGTTGTCCGAACCCGCGGCGCCCGCGAGGATCGCCCCGATGGCGCCGGTGGCCGACCCCTCCCGCCACAGCAAGGCGTGCAGCGTGCGGGGCGTGATGCCGAGCAAGCAGCGCAGCAACAGCGTCGCGTCGGCCTCCCTCGAGCCCTCGCCCAGACCGGCGGGGAACCCGCCCGGCGCCGGCACATCCGACTCAGCTTGCACGTGCGGACCGTTCCTCCGGCTCGAATGCCTCGCGGTAGGACAGCGCCTCGGCGATGTGGACGACGTCCACCCCGGAAACACCCTCGAGGTCGGCGACGGTGCGCGCCACCTTGATCACCCGATCGAACCCTCGCCCGGACAGCGCCGAGGCGTCGACCGCCTCGCCGAGCAGCTGCTCCGCCTCGCTCGTCATCGAGGCGTGCCTGCGGGCGAGCGGCCCGGGCAGGTGTGCGTTGCAGGTCCAGCCGGTGTCCCGGTATCGGTGGATCTGGCGGTCGCGGGCCGCCAGGACCCTGGCGCGCACGGCGGATGACGGCTCGCCCGCGGCCGCGCCGAGCAGCTCGTGCTTGGTCAGGCGGGGGACCCGCAGTCGCAGATCGATCCGATCGAGCAACGGCCCCGAGAGCTTCCCTTGGTAGCGGGCTCGCTGATCGTCGCGGCAGGCGCACATACGCACCGGATCGTCGCGGAACCCGCACGGGCACGGGTTGGCGGCCGCGACGAGCGTGCAGCGAGCCGGGAACGTCACCGAGCCGGAGGCCCGGGTCACGACGACGCGGCCGTCCTCCAGCGGCTGCCGAAGGGCCTCGATCGCGTCGCGGCGAAACTCGGTCAGCTCGTCGAGGAACAACACGCCTCGATGCGCGAGGCTGACCTCGCCCGGTCGCAGGACCGTCGAACCGCCACCGAGAAGCCCGACGGTGCTGATCGAATGATGCGGCGACCGGAAGGGCCGCTGTCGGAGCAGCCCGCGACCCGCCAGGAGCCCGGCCACCGAGTGCAGCTGGGTCGCCTCGAGCGCCTCCTCACGCGTCAGCTCGGGCAGGATCGAGGGCAGGCGGCGCGCGAGCATCGTCTTCCCGGCGCCGGGTGAGCCGACCAGCAGCAGGTTGTGCCCGCCCGCGGCCGCGACCTCCAGCGCCCTGCGCGCCTGGTGTTGCCCGCGAACATCGGCGAGATCGATCGCTGGGGCCTGCCAACCGGCGTCGCCGCCGACCTCGATCCTGGGCGCGCGCCAACTGCCGCGGAGGAACAGTACGACCTGTTCGAGGCTCGACACGGCGACGACGCGGATGCCGTCGACGTGCGCCGCTTCGACGGCATTGGCCTCGGGGACGACGACGGTCTCCAGGCCGGCCTGCGCGGTCGCGATCGCGACGGAGAGCACGCCCGGTGTCGGCAGGACCTCTCCCTTCAGAGACAGCTCGCCGAAGAACACCGCGCCATCGGCGGATGCGGTCGGCACCTGAGAGGTGGCGAGCAGGACGCTCGCCGCGATCGGCAGGTCGAAGCCCGCGCCCTCCTTGCGGAGGTTGCCGGGCGCCAGGTTGATCACGACGCGCCGCAATGGCCACTCGAGGCCCGCGTGCTCGACGGCCGGACGGATGCGATCGCGCGCATCGGCCACCGCCGCGCCCGGAAGACCGGTGAGCGTGAGCGCGGGCAAGCCACGCCCCACGAACGCCTCGACCGTGACGGGATAGCCGCCCACACCCATCAGGGTCATCCCGTGGACGCGTCCGTACATGCGCGCGAAGCTATCGGCCGCCTGCCGGGTGAACCGTGACGGATCTCACGCATGCCCCCTAGTAGCCTTCGGTCGTGGCTCGCGACGACCTCCCACGGGTCCATGACCCGGAGCTCCTGGATCTGCGGGATCCCGCGGCTCGCGCATCGCTCGAGCGGTTCGCCGAGGCGGTCACCGCCGAGGCCCTGGATTGGCTGTTCGATCGCGCGATGGAGCGTCCCATCCATCCGGCCAGCTACCCGGACTCGCGAGCGCGCTTCTTCGGCCCGTCCGGACAGCCGGCGGCGATCCCGACGGACGGCGCGCCCGCAGACGAGGTGCTTCGCACGTTCCGCGATCGCGTCGCCCCGATGACGTTCAACGCGCAGCACCCCGCCGCGTTCAGCTACTTCACGCCGCCGCCGCTCGCGATGTCGGTCGGGGGCGAGGTGCTGAGCCAATGGCTGCAACAGGGCGTCGATGTCTGGCACGCCGGACCGGTCGGCGCCTTCGTCGAGGAGGAGGTCACGCGGTGGCTCTGCGACCTCGTCGGCCTACCCGCCGGCTCATGGGGCGTGCTGACCAGCGGTGGCGTGATGGCGAACCTGATGGCGCTCGCAGTGGCGCGCGAGGTGCACCTACGCGCGCTGCTCGATCTGGATCGCGCTCCGCGCGGTGCGGACCTGGAGGGCGTGCGGGTCTACGCGGGCGACCAAACCCACTTCTCGGTCGGCCGAGGGCTCGACATCCTCGGCTTCCCGGAAGACACGCTGCGTGTGGTGCCGTCGGACGCGGAGTTCCGACTCCAGGCGGGACCGGTTGCGGCCGCCATCGAGGCCGATCGTGCTGCCGGGCTGACGCCGCTGGCGGTCTGCGCCGTCGCGGGATCCACGAACACCGGCTCGGTGGACGACGTGCCCGGCCTCGCGTCGCTCGCGCGTGCGGAGGGTTGTTGGCTCCACGTGGATGCCGCCTACGGCGGCGCCGTCCGTCTGTCCCGGCGCGACGGCGCGCGCGTGCCCGGGCTCGAGCTCGCCGACTCGATCACGATCGACCCGCACAAGTGGTTCTTCCAGGCCTACGACATCGGAACCCTCGTCGTCCGACGCCGACAGGACCTGCTGGACACGTTCCATCGGGCGCCGGAGTACTACGCGTCGAACCGACCCGAAGACGCCCCGCTGAACTACTACGAGTATTCCGTCGAGGGCACGCGCCGGTTCCGCGCGTTGAAGCTCTGGATGAGCTGGCAGCATCTCGGCACGGACGGTCTGGGCGGACTCGTCGAGCACACCATCGATCTGGCAGCCTCGCTGGCGGCGACGCTCCGGGCGGCGCCAGACTTCGAGCTCGCGTGCGACCCCGCGTTGTCGGTCGTCTGTTTCCGCCATCTCCCCGTCGGTTCGGCGGACTGGACGCCGGACCGGCTCGACGCATACGAGAACGCGTTGCAGCGCGCGCTCGAAATGGACGGCGCCGGCTGGGTGAGCGTCACGACCCTGCGCGGGCGCACGTACCTCCGCGCGGGCATCGTGAACTATCTGGCGACCCGAACCGACGTCGATGCGCTGGTCGAGGCCTTTCGACGGCTGTCAGAAGGCGTCCTCGAAGACCTCGACCGAGGCTGACCCGTCGGGCTTGAGCCGAACGCTGGCCACATCGAATCGGACCGATGCCGGCGAGGCGCGCTGTTCCAGCAGGAACACCTCGGCGAGCACGCGGATCTTCTGACGCTTGCGAACGTCGACCGCCTCGTACCCGCCGCCGTACCGGGACCCGCGGCGGGTCTTGACCTCGCAGATCACGAGCGCCGAACCGCGGGCGAGCACCAGGTCGAGCTCGCCGAGCCGGCACCGCCAGTTGCGAGCGACCACCCGGTAGCCCCGCGCGACGTAGCGGGTCTCCGCCGCCAGCTCCCCGCGACGCCCGGTGTCGGCTCGCCGATCCATGACCGCGAACGCTATCGCCGAGGTCCGACACGTTTGGCGGCGCTCGAAGCGAGGGGACTCAGTTGGGCGACAGCTCGGGTGCGTCGGGGATCGTGGTGTCGTCGCGTCGCAGCTCTTCGACGTTGACATCGCGCCGCGTCATGACCTGGACGCTCGAGACGAATCTCGCGGGGCGGAACATGTCCCACACCCACGCGTCGGTGAGCTGCACGCGTACCCACCCGTCGTCCGTGGACGCCATGTCGACCTTGTTCGCGAGGTAGAAGCGCCGTTCGGTTTCGATCACGAAGCTGAACATCGGAAGCACATCGCGGTACTCCCGGTACAGCTCCATTTCGCGTTCTTCCTCGAAGCGTTCGATGTCGTCTTCCATCGGAGTCTCATGCTCTCACGCGGGACCCACGTCCGCTCGGCCCAGGCCCGGCAGCGATGGCTGCCCGACGCCCGAGAAGCTCAGGCGGTGCACCTCGGTAGGCCCGTGGGCATCCAGCGCCAGCCAATGATCGGGTGTGCCGTAGCCCTTGTTGTGCGAGAAGCCGAAGGCGGGATAGCGCCTGTCCAGCCGGATCATGATCCGGTCGCGCGTGACTTTCGCGACGATCGAGGCCGCGGCCACGGTCGCCGACACAACGTCGCCCTTCTTGATCGAGAGGGCGGGGCACGGCATCCGCGGGATCGGGAACCCGTCGGTCAGGGCGTAGTCGGGCCCGGGGTCGAGCGCCCGGACCGCCCGCCGCAGCAGCGCGATGTTCGACCGATGGAGGCCCCGCCGGTCCAAGGCCGAGGGCTCGGCCTTCGCGACCGCCACGACGCACGCGGCCACGATCCGTTCGAACTGCTCGTCCCGCTGCTTGGCGGTGAGTTGCTTGGAATCGCGGATGCCCTCCGTGTCGAACCCGGTGGGCATGATCACGGCGGCCGCGACGAGCGGACCCGCCAGCGCCCCCCGCCCGGCCTCATCGGCGCCGGCGATGCGGCCGAACCCCTGGGCGCGCAGCGCGGACTCGTAGCGCTCGAGGTCTGCCGCGGCAGCCGTTACAGCCATCCCCACCTCGAGGGCGGGAACACGATCACGAACGCCTTCCCGATCACCGCGTCCTCCGGTACGAAACCCACGCCCACCGGCGGCTCGAACCGCGAGTCGCCGGAGTGGGCCCGATTATCTCCCAGCACGAACAGCATGCCATCGGGCACGGTGGTGGGCGGGTAGGGCGAGGTATCGATCTCGGGGTTGAGGTAGGGCTCCTGGACCTGCTCGCCGTTGACGAACAGCTTCCCGTCGTGGAGCTCGACGACGTCGCCGGGCAGCCCGACGACGCGCTTGATGAAGTCCTCGTTCTCTGGCTGCGCCACGCCGATCCCCTCCCCCAGCCAGTGCAGGGCAGCGCCGATCGGCCCGCGATCGACGCCGGGGTCTGGATGCGGATCGGAGAACACGATCACATCCCCGCGGTCGATACCGCCGACGCGGACGCAGATCCGGCACACGAGTATCCGATCGCCCTTCTCCAGCGTCGGCGACATCGAGATGGACGGGATGTAGAAGGCCTGCACAAGGAAGGTCTTGAGCAGGATCGCGATCGCGAGCGCGAGGATGAGCAGGATCGGCAGCTCACGCCAGAACCGCGGGGCATGCTCGTCGGCGGGATGCTCGGCCAGCGACGGATCGGCGTCGTCGGCGGGCCGGTCGGCCACGGATCAGCCCTCGGCGGGCTCTTCCGCTTCGTCGGGCGTGTCGGTCTCCGGTTGGTCGTCGGCGTCGGCGGCGGGCGGTCCGCTGCAGCGACATCCAACGCCTCGGCCTCGGCGTCCATCGACGCGGCCTCTGCCTCGGTGGCCTCGGCGGCGGCCTCGGTCGCGCGCTGTTCGGCCGCGGCCTCCATCGCCGCCAGTTTGGCGTCGTCGATGCGCCGCTCCTTGATCCGCGCCTTCTTCCCGCGCAGATCGCGCAGGTAATAGAGCTTGGCCCGGCGAACGCGCCCACGCTGGACGAGCTCCAGCTTGGCGATCGAAGGCGAATGCAAGGGGAACGTACGCTCGACGCCGACCCCGAAGGAGATCTTGCGGACCGTGAAGGTCTCGCGGATGCCGCCGCCGCTCCGACGGATCACGACGCCCTGGAACACCTGGACGCGCTCACGGTTCCCTTCCACGACCCGAACGTGCACCTTGACGGTGTCGCCGGGGCGGAATTCCGGGAGGTCCGTGCGCAGGAACGGCTGCTCGATCAGATCAGTCTTGTTCATGGCAACGATTGGCGATTGTACCAGCGGCGGTCTCAGGCCCCGGCCAGATCCGGGCGGTTGCGCTGCGTCTTGGCGCGTGCGGCATCGCGGCGCCACGCCTCGATCGCCGCGTGGTCGCCGGAAACCAAGACGTCCGGGACCCGCATGCCGCGGAACTCCTGCGGGCGCGTGTAGTGCGGGTGGTCGAGCACGCCCGGCTCGCTGAACGAGTCCAGCTCATGCGATTCGTTCCGACCGATCACCCCGGGGATCAACCTGGTCACGGCCTCGATCAGCACGAGCGCGGGCAGCTCGCCGCCCGACAGGACGTAGTCCCCGATCGAGACCTCCTCGGCCGGAAGCCCTTCGATCACCCGCTCGTCGAACCCCTCGTATCGGCCGCAGAGCAAGGTCACGTGTGCCTCGGTCGCGAGCTCGGCGATCGCCGCCTGCTCGAGCCGGCGCCCGGCCGGCGACAACGCCAGCACGCGCCCACGATCGGGGTCGAGCGACTCGACCGCGGCGAACAGCGGTTCGGGCTTCAGCACCATCCCGGGCCCGCCGCCGAACGCCGCATCGTCGACGCTTCGATGAACGTCGCCCGTCCAGTCCCGGAGATCGTGCACGGCCACATCCACCAGACCGACCGCGATCGCCCTCCCGAGCAGGCCCTCGGACAGGAACGCCGGGAAGACCCCGGGGAAGATCGTGATCACGTCGATCCGCACGCCTCGAGGCTACCGCGGCCCCGCGAGGGCTCAGTGCCGGAACGGGATCGAGAGCAACGCGACGGCCGAGCCGGCGATCCGGCGCAGCGACGTCGCCCGCCGCGCGGCCCGACGCTCGGCGATCGAGCGGCCGGCCCGATGCCCTTCGGCGCTGCGGACCATGTCGTGGACCCGGTATGTGGCGGCGTCTCCGTTCAGCATCTCCGCACCTCCTGTAGCGATGGCAGCAGCGTAGGAGCCGAGGGGCCTCGAGCTCCAGGACGTGCGTCACGCCGAGCGTGTGCTGTTCGCGACCCGCCGGATGTGATGCACGGCACGACCGGAGGCCCGGGTTGCAGGAATCATCGCCGTCGAGGCAGGATGCGTTCCGGCCGTTCGCCTCCGGAGGAGCTCGAGGAGACCATGCAATACCTGATCCTCGCCGCGCTGGTGATCGCCGGTCTGATCGTGGGTGTCGACGCGATCCGCGAGCGCGCGGCGCGGCGGAAAGCCCTGGACGTCCCGGCTTTGGTCGCGCGCACCGTTCGCACGCAGGACCGTCCCGGAACGCTCGTCGCGCCGGCGGTGTCGGCGGCGCTCGCTGCCGCGCCCGAGGTCGAGGCGGACGACACGGGTCTCTGGGCCGGGCTGACGTCGACGCTCGATCCCGAGACGTTCGTGCCGACGGTGGCCGCGGGCACGGAGATCAAGCGCTTTTCGATGCGCTGGGGCAACGACTTCGCGATCGTCGCCCGCCCGGACCATGCGTTGCACTTCGAGCTCCAACCCTGGGAAGCGACGCTGATGGAACAGATGGACGGCACCAAGACCACCCAGGAACTGATCGTCGACCATCTCCAGACAGCCGGGGACCTCGACCCGGGCGCCGTGCTCGGGTTGATCGTGGCGCTTCGCGAAGGGGGGTTCCTCGACCCGGCGCGACCGGACATCAAGGCGATCGTCCAGCTGCACCTCGATCGCGCTTCCGCGGGCCGGCGGAAGCTCCGCGACTTCGCCAAGCACCTGCGGATCTCCTGGTCGGGCGCCGAAGCGTTCGTCGAGGGGGCGTACAACGGCGGCCTCAAGCTCTTCTTCCGCCCCGTCGTCGTGGTGCTCGGCTCGATCGTGGCGTTGGTTGGGCTCGTCGCGTTCATTGGCGTGCAGCAATCGGGGCAGTATCAACTGTCGGTCGACGCGGCGCCCGGCGAGACCCTGATCTTCCTCGCGCTCGGACTGTTCCTCACGTTCGCGCACGAGCTCGGGCACGCGATGGCGTTGATCCACTACAAGCGGCGCGTGCTCGGCGCGGGCTTCTTCATCTTCTTCGGCTCGCCGGCGTTCTTCGTCGACGCCTCCGACGGGCTCATGATGGATCGGCGCGAACGGATCGTGCAGTCGTTCGCGGGACCGTACTCGGAGATGATCCTGGCCGGCGTCGCGTCGCTCGTGATCGTCGCCACCCCGGGCAGCGGCATTGCCGCGTTCCTGTACCGCTTCGCCCTGATCAACTACTTCATCATCTTCATGAACCTGATCCCGCTGTTGGAGCTGGACGGCTACTGGATCTTCTCTGACCTGATCCAGATGCCCGATCTGCGACGGCGTTCCCTCAACTTCATCCAGGGAGATCTGTGGCACAAGATCCGCCGGTGGGAGCGGTTCAGCCTGCAGGAGCTCGGGTTGGGCTTCTACGGCATCGTGGGGATCGCCTTCACGATCCTCTCCTTCTACACCGCGTACTTCTTCTGGCAGGAGATCTTCGGCGGGCTGATCTCGAGCCTGTGGAACGGCGGGCTCGGGTCGCGCATCCTGCTGCTTCTCCTCGCGCTGGTGTTCATCGGGCCGCTGATCCGAGGACTCCTCACGCTCGGCCGGACGATCTACAAGCGGCTCAAGTCGATCCGCGACCGACTCCGCTTCCGGGTGCAGCGATCGTGGCGGGTCGAGGCGGCCGCGCTGATCGACGCGCTTCCCGCCTTCGACGACCTCGACGAAGAGGCGCTGTCGGACCTCGCCGGTCGCATCGATCTGGTGACCGTGCGCGACGGGCAGGCCGCGTTCCGCCGAGGCGACGTCGCCGACGCCTTCTACGTGGTGCGGTCCGGGACGATCCACATCGAAGACGAGGATCTTGAGGAAGGCGACACACGGATCATCACGACGCTCGGACGCGGCGACGCCTTCGGGGAATTCGGCCTCATCGGCTCCGGCATCCGTGCCGCCACCGCTCGCGCCCAGGGCGTGGCAACGCTGTTCCGGGTCGACAAGGCGTCGTTCGACCGTCTGCTGGCCGACGACATCGACGCGCCCGACTTCGCACCCACGATGCAGGCCTACGCGGAGCTGCGCGCGCTCCCACCGTTCCGGGCGCTGTCAACCGCGGACCTCTCGCTCGTGCTCGACCACGGGGAGTGGCGCAACGTCGCCCCCGGGGAGCGGCTGATCCAGCAGGGCGAGGCCGGCGACACGTTCTTCGTCGTGGGCGCCGGGCAGGTCGACGTCGATCGCGACGGCGAGATCATCGCGTCCCTCGGCCCCGGCCAGCACTTCGGCGAGATCGCGTTGTTGACCGACGCGCCGCGCAATGCCAGCGTCACCGCACACACGCCGGCGCGCGTGTTCGCGCTCGACCGGGAGGGATTCATCAGCGTGATCGCCCGAACGTTCCGTCGCGGCGCGGTGGAGCGAACACCGGACCGCAACATGGAGCACTGAGGAGGACCCGATGGTGTGTTGGCATTGCCGCCGCACGGCGGTGGGCTCGTGCCGCTTCTGCGGACGCGGCGTCTGCGAGGACCACGCCCAGGAACAGCCCTACGTCCTCGAGCTGTACCGCGGCGGCGACATGACCCGCGCGCTCGTGGTCGAGGACGCGCTCTTCTGCGGCGCCTGCACACCGCGTCCGGACCCGATCGACCTGCCCGAACTCGACGAGTGACGTACGTCACATATCCACCGTGATGGAAAGCACCCCCCCGATGTGACCTGTGCTACGCGCATCTCCGGGCGAACCGGGCATGATGCATCCATCGAGCGGCTCGCACAGGGCCCCGGAGCACGAAGGAGAAGCAGATGGCCGAGAAGAAGATCCAGCCGAAGCTCCCGACGAGCGATGAGCCGGCTGCGGGCGCCCGCAAGGCGACCAAGACCAGCGCACGGCGCACCTCCAACCGGGTCGTGGCCCGCAAGGTAGCGCGGAAGTCCTCGGTCAAGAAGATCTGACCACCCGATCTCAGCTTTTTCCTCGAAACCCGGGCCAAGGCCCGGGTTTCGTCGTTCTCGACCTCGGCTCGGCAACCGTGACGGGCGTCACATCGCCGTGGTGACGCAAAGCACGCACCCGATGTGACCCCCGATACCGAGTGCGTGCACCCTCCGGGGGGATGATTGCGGCATCGGAGGCGGCCCAGAGGGGCCCGAGAGAAGGGGACCGAGCAGATGGCCGACAAGAAGATCGAGCCGCAGCAGCCCGAGAAGGACGAGAAGGCCGCGGGTGCACGCGAGACCAAGAAGACGAGCTCCCGCCGGATCCTGCACAGGAAGGTCGCCAGGAAGGCGAACCTCCGCAAATCCTGAGGAATCACACCACGCCAAGAGCCCGGGCCGTCGGCCCGGGCTTTTGCGTTCCCGAGTAGCGGTTCCCGGTCTCTGCGGCTAGGCTCGCCTCGATGTCCCCCACCGTGGCCGCTACCGCCGGGCTCATCGTCGCGATGGCCTCCACCCCCGTGCTCCAGGGCGTGCCCCAGAAGGATGTCGAGCGGCTCGCCGTGATGGGCACGGTCCGGCGGTTCCGTCGCGGGACCTACATCTGCCACCAGGGCGATCCCTCTCCCGAGGTCTATTTCCTCGTCGAGGGTCGCATCGAGATCAGCTCCTTCTCCCCGACGGGCGCCCGCATCCTGCACGCGTCCGTCGACACCCCACAGTTCCTGGGCGAGCTCGGGGTCCTCGGGACCCTGCCTCGAGGTGCCGACCTGCTGACCCTGGAGGACACCGACGTCTGGACGACCCCCGGCGAGGACTTCCTGGACTACATCACCGGGCAACCGGGCGCCGCCCGACAACTGCTCGCCGCGCTCGCCCGCCAGATCCAGGAGCACCAAGCCTTCGCAGACGACCTGCTCTTCCTCGACCTCAAGGGACGCGTCGCCAAGCGCCTGCTGCAGATGGGCACGCCGTCGCTCGAGGAACTGCCGGACGCCGGCACACCGGTGCCCGCGCTCACGCACGCCGACCTCGCCAGCCTGTGCGGGGGCAGCCGCGAGAACGTCACCAGGATCGTGGCGGACTTCCAGCGTCGCGGACTCGTGCAGCGTGACGGACAGCGCTACATCCTGAAGAAGCCGACGCAGCTGGCGAAGATCGCCGGGCTCTAGCGTCCGTCGTCGGGCACCGTGAGCCCGGAGACGTCGCGCACCACCGCACGCCCGCCGTCGATATCAACCGACACGACGAGGTCGTCCACCGCCGGCAGGAGGGTCTCGGAGCCATCGGCCGCGACGACGCGCCAGAGATCCTGCGCGGGGTAGGGCAACACCTCTTCGACGACGCCCAGCTCCCTGCCGGATTCCGTGACGACCGCAAGACCCTCCACCTGGTGGGACCACCATCGCCCCTCGGGGAGCTCCGGCAGCCAGGATTCCGGGACGACCAGCTCGATCCCCGCGACGTTCTCGGCCGCGGAGCGGTCCTCGATCTCGTCGAACGTCACGAGGAGTCGTTCGCCGTGGGGCCGCACCGTGCGAACCGTGTACGCACGCCCCGTCGGGTCGAACACGACGGAGCCGGGTTTCCAGCGGTCGGGATTGTCGGAGCGGTTCTGGATCGACAGTTCGCCGCGGACGCCGTGGGGCTTCGCGATCCTGCCGACGGTCACCGTCGGCTCGTCCACATCAATCCTCGAAGTCGACGCGTGCCGCGAGGTTCTGACGAGACGCCGCGGCTCGCACGACCGTGCGGATCGCCTTGGCTGTCCGGCCACCGCGGCCGATCACCTTCCCGAGCTCGCCGGGGGCCACCGTCACGCTGTAGGTCGGGCCGCGTTCATCGAACGACTCGGCGACGCGCACCGCGTCGGGGTCATCGACGAGCTCACGGCACAGGAACTCGACGAGCTCCTTCACCTCAGGCCTCTGCCGTCTCCTCGACGGGGGCGTCCGCGCTCTCGGCAGCGGCCTCGACAGGCGCCGGCTCCTCGACAGGCGCCGGCTCCTCGGCGGGTGCGGGGGGTGGCGCGGCGGCGGCCTTCGTCGACTCCGCGGCCTTTGCCTGCGCCTTCTTCGAGAGCTTCTCCTTCGCAGGACGCTCGGTCTTGGTCTTGACACCGACCAGCGCGCTCGGACGTTCCTTGACGAAGGTCTCCCAGATCCCGAGCTTGCTCATGAGGTTTCGCACCTGGTTGGACGGCTGGGCGCCCACCCGGAGCCAGTACAGCGCGCGCTCCTCATCGATCTCGATCAGCGAGGGGTCGCTCAGCGGGTGGTACTTCCCGATGTTCTCGATGAAACGGCCGTCGCGGGGGGCCCGCTGGTCGGCCACGACCACGCGGTAGAAGGGGCGTCCCTTCGACCCCATCCGCCGCAGCCGAATCCTCGTCGCCATGCCTGTTCGTCCTTCTATCTCGTCGGGAGGTTCTGGGGCATCTTCATCCCCGGTACGCGCTTGCCGCCCATCATCGTCCGCATCATCTTCCTCGCGCCCTCGAAGTCCTTGAGCAGCGTGTTGACGTCGGCGGTGGTGGTCCCGGATCCGTTCGCGATCCGGAGGCGGCGCGACCCGGAGATGATACCCGGTTCCCGCCGCTCCTGGGGGGTCATGGACAGGATGATGGCCTCCGCCCGCGCGAGCTCCCCCTCGTCGACCGCTCCCGCCAACTCCTTGATGCCGGCCTTCCCGCCGGGCACCCCCGGCAGCATCTTCAGCAGGTCTTGGATCGGCCCGAGCTTGCGCATCTCCCGGAGCTGCCCCAGGAAGTCCTCGAGGTTGAACTGGCCCGAGATCATCTGCTGGGCCGCCTTCGCGGCGGCCTCTTGGTCCACCGTGTCCTGGGCCTTCTCGATCAGCGTCAGCACATCGCCCATCCCGAGGATCCGACCAGCCATGCGATCGGGGTAGAACGGCTCGAGATCATCGACCTTCTCCCCCGTCCCGACGAAGAAGACGGGTCTGCCCGTGACGGCCGTCATCGACAACGCGGCGCCGCCCCGGGCGTCGCCATCGAGTTTCGTCAAGATGAACCCGGTGGTGTCGACCTCGTCCATGAAGGCGCGCGCCTGCGTGACTGCGTCCTGACCGGTCATCGCGTCGCACGCCATCACGACGTGCGCCGGCTTGGTGACGTCCTTGATCTTGCGCGCTTGTTTCATCATGTCGGGGTCGACATGCAGGCGACCGGCCGTGTCGATGATCACGACATCGGCGCCCGTCCGCTGGGCCTCCTTGACCCCGTTTTTCGCCAGCTTCACCGGATCCTTGCCCTCCGACCACACCGGCACGCCGATCTCGCGCCCGAGCGTGCGCAGCTGCTCAACCGCGGCTGGCCGCTCGAGGTCGGCGGCGATCAACAGCGGGCGCTTCCCCTTGCCTTTCAGGTGCTTCGCGAGCTTGGCGCACGCCGTCGTCTTGCCGGACCCCTGGACGCCGGCAAGCATGATGACGGCGGGGCTGGCGCCCGACAGCGTGAACGGATGATGCTCGCCTCCGAGGGTCACGGTCAGCTCCTCGTCCATGACCTTCACCACCTGCTGGGCGGGCGTCAGGCTCTTCAGGACTTCCTCGGACAAGGCCCGGGCGCGAACGCGGGTGAGCAGGTCGTCGACAACCTCGACCGAAACATCGGCTTCGAGCAGGGCCGTGCGGATCTCCGCCAGGGCGTTGTCCACCTGCTTGGGGTGGAGCTTGCCCCGGCTGCGGAGCTTCTTGAAGACGCCGTCGAGGCGGTCGCTCAGAGTGTCGAACATAAGGTGAGGGCGCTGCGGCATCACGGCCGCAACGCGTCCTAGTGTATCGACCCGAGACCGGGGGACGACGAGGCATGAACGGCAGGCAGATCGAGGCGGCACGGCTCGAGCGACAGCTCGTCTGGCTGCGATGGCTGGTCGCGGCGTTCGGGGCGGTGCAGGTCGGCTTTGCGGTGCGCGACCGCGCCAACGACCCCGCGTTCGCCCTCCCCTTCGCGGTCGCGCTCGTGATCGGACTCGCGATCGGGAACGTGGCCATCTCGAGCTCGGTGCGCAAGGCCACCGATGCGGGGCAGTTCCGTTCGATCGGCATCGTCGCGTTCGCCCTGGACGCCGTGGTCATCCTCGGACTGGTGTGGCTCGTCCCCAGCGGCCCTGCGGATCCCGTGTGGGTGCTCGGCTATCTCGTCCCGTTGGAGGGGGCGGCGCGTTGGGGCTTGCGCGGCGGCCTGATCGGCGCCCTATTGTTTCTCGGGGAGCAGATCGTGCAGGAGGCCGCACGCGCCCAGGTGGCGGCCGGGGCATCCCAGGTGTCGTTCCGGGCCGGGATGGCGTTCGTGATCGGCGCGGTCACCGGCTCGTTCGTGTCGTCGCTCCAGCGCACCGCCGCCGAGGCTGCCGACCAGGCGGTCGCGGCGTCGGCGGCCGCCCAGCGTGCGGAGGTCGCCGCCTCGCAGGCCGCGGAGGCCCACCGGGAGATCGCCGCCTTTCACGCAGCCGTCTTCGCCGACGCGCAGCCCGAGCATCTGGCCGAGACGCTTCGCGCGACCGCCGAGCGAGTGGCCGCCGAGCTCGGCTGCACGGCGCTGGGCCTCTTGACCCGCTCGACCGGTATCGCCGGCGAGGACGTGTTCACTGTCGCCGGGGTCCACGGCGACCCCGGCTACCTGCTGGGCCAGCTGCTCTCGCCCACATCGGACCCCGTGGCGGCCGCGGCCGTCGAGGGGGCCGTCGTCGTTGCCGAAGGAGACGTCGTGGCGCCCATGCGCGTGCGCGGCGCCATCGTCGGCGCGGTCCACGAGCGTGCCGACACCTCGCCCGATGCGGGGCGCGTCGACGCCCTGCAGACGATCGCCGATCAGCTCGGCGTGGCGCTCGAGGCGACCCGTCTGCGAGCGGAGCAGGCCGCGACGGTCGAGCGGCTCACCGAGCTCGACGCGATGAAGACGGACTTCGTGGCGATCACGAGCCACGAGCTCCGTACCCCGCTCGCCGGGATCCGCGGGTTCGTCGACATGCTGCTTCGCCGCGGAGCCGATCTCTCGCCGGCCGAACAGCTCGAGTACCTCGGCATCGTCCAGACCCAGACCGAGCGGCTGATCCACCTGGTCGATGACCTGCTCGTCGTATCGCGCGTGGAGGGCGACGCGTTGGTGCTCCAGCCCGAGGACGTCGCGATCAGGCCGCTGCTCGCCCAGGTCGTCTCGGGCCTCGGCGAGACGGGTGCGCGCATCGAGCTCGAAGAAGCGCAGGGGGCACCCTCGAGCATGACGATCGACCCCAACCGGTTGATCCAGATCCTGACGAACCTCACGCACAACGCGGTGAAGTTCTCCCCGGCCGACGCCCCGGTTCGGCTCCGTTGGTCGGCGCCGGCCGACGGCACCGTCGATTTCGAGGTGATCGATCGGGGAGCCGGCATCCCGCCGGAGGAACAAGCGTTGATCTTCGAGCGCTTCAGGCAACGCGGCGATCATCGATCGCACGCGGAGGGGTTCGGGCTCGGGCTCTACATCACGAAGCTGCTGACCGAGGCCATGGGCGGATGGCTCGACCTGACGTCGTCGCCGGCCGGCACCACCTTTTCGGTCACGCTCCCTGCGGCCCGTCCGTTGCCAACACCCGCTCGACCGTCCGCAGCAACGCGGTCGGACTGAACGGCTTCGTGAAGTACTCGTCGGCGCCCATCCGCATCGCGGCGGCGCGCCCCTCCTCGCCGGTCGCCGTCACCACGATCACCCGCACCGACGCCGTCGTCGGGTCCGTCTTGACGATGTGCAGTACATCCGCACCGCTCGTGCCGGGGATATTGAGATCGAGGAAGAGGAGATCGGGGGGTTCGAGGCGGATCAGCTCCATCGCGACGTACCCGTCGGCCGCTTCGTCGATCTCGAAGCCCTCGCCCTCGAGCACGAGCCGCATCGCCTCGCGCATCGTCGGGTGATCCTCGACGATCAAGATACGCGTGGGCATCGATCCCATCCTTAGGCGAGGAGGCGGTCGGCGAACGCCGCCGCGTCGAACGGTCGAAGGTCGGCCGCGGTCTCCCCGATCCCCACGTAGCGGATCGGCAGGTCGAGCTCCTCGCGGACGGCAAGCACGATTCCACCCTTTGCAGACCCGTCGGTCTTCGTCAAGACCACCCCGGTCACGTCGACCGACTCGGTGAACGCTCGCGCCTGTGCGATTCCGTTTTGGCCGGTCTGCGCGTCGAGCACTAGGAACGTCTCGTCGACCGTCGCGCCCGCCTTCTCGATCACGCGCTTCACCTTCTTCAGCTCCTCCATCAGGGGCTGCTTCGTGTGGAGCCGCCCGGCCGTGTCGACGATCAGCACGTCGGCGCCGCGAGCGGTCGCGGACGTGACCGCGTCGAACGCGACGGCGCCGGGGTCGGCGCCGCGATCCTGCGAGATGAGCTGGGCGCCCGCTCGGTCGGCCCACACCTCCAGCTGTTCGCCCGCGGCGGCACGGAACGTGTCGCTGGCGGCCAGGCTCACCTGCTTCCCCTCGGCCGCAAGCATCGCGGCGAGCTTCCCGATGGTCGTGGTCTTGCCCGCGCCGTTCACCCCCACGACGAGGATCACGTCGAGCCCGTCGGCGCCGAGATCGATGGGGCGATCGGGGCCGAGGATGGCGAGGATCTCCTCGCGCAAGAGCCCCGCGGGATCGGCGCCGGAAGCGTAGCGAGCCCGCACACGCGCCACGAGGTCGGCGGCCCCCTTTGGCCCCACGTCCGCCTTGATCAGCACGTCTTCCAGCTCTCGCCAAGCCTCGACCTCGTCGCGTCCGAAGACGGACCGCACCTTCGCGCCGAGGCCGCCGGCGCCGAACCCCCCGGCCGAGCCCCGCGGCGTGGTCGGCGCGGTCGCGGCGGCGAGCGCCTCGTATTCCCGGGCGCGACGCGAGCGCACCACGACGAACGCCACGATGCAGAGCAGCGCGATGAGGCCGAACACGAACAGGTAGGCAGCGGACACGGAAGCGTCAGCCTACCGGAGGACTCGCAAGCTCCTCGCTCGGGGCCACCGCGAGCACCGGCTCGTCGTCGGCGGAGGACTGGGGGGCGAACGCCTCGGCAGCTGCTTCGCGCTCGGCCTCGACACGGGCGACCGTTTCGGCACGCTCCTGGTTCTCCAGTCGCTGCGCCACGACCTTGGTCGTGCCGTCGTTGTTCAGCGAGATGCCGTACATCATGCCGGCGATCTCCATCGTGCGCTTCTGGTGGGTGACGATCAGGACCTGGGATGCGGAGGCAAAGCCGTCCACGAGCCGCAGGAAGCGGTGCAGGTTGACGTCGTCCAGCGCCGGCTCGACCTCGTCCATCAGGTAGAAGGGCGACGGCCGCGCCGTGAAGATCGCGAACAAGAACGCCATCGCGGTCAGGGAACGCTCCCCGCCCGACAGCAGCGAGATCCGCTTGACCCGCTTCCGCCCTGGGCTGGCCTCGATCTCGATGCCCGAGGCGAGCGGGTTCGCGGGGTCGGTCAGCACGAGCCGTCCCTCGCCGCCGGGGAACAGCTCGGCGATCAGACGTTCGAACTGGATCGCGACGTCGCGGTAGGCCTCGGTGAACGACTCGGTGATCTGATGATCGATCTGCGCGATCACCTCGAGGAGGTCACGCCGAGCCTTCCGCACGTCGTCCAGCTCGCGTTGCATGAAGTCGTGCCGCTCCTGCATCGACTCGAGCTCCCCGGTGGCGAGCAGGTTGACGCGGCCGAGCAACGCGAGGCGTCGCTGCACGAGCTCCTGCTTCTTCTCGATCGTCTCGACGGTGTCGTCGTCGTCGAGGGCGGCGACCGCCTCTGAGGGCTCGGCCTGGAAGCCCTCGCGGAGCAGCCGCTCGGCCTCACCGATCCGGCGCTCGATGTCCCCGCGGAGTCGATCCTCGTCCTCGTAGCGGTATCGCAGCTCCTCGAGGGCGGTGGATGCGTCGCGCCAGCTCTTGTTCACGGCGGCCTCGGTCTCCGCGGCCTCCCGCTCCGCCGTCCCGGCCGCCTCCCGAGCCTCGGTGGCCGTCGCGAACGCCGTGTCGGCCGCCGCGACCGAGGCTTCGGCCTCGGCCCGGGCCACCTCCGCGGCTGCGAGCTCCTCTCGCAATCGGACCGGGTCGTGCGCCGCCAGTTGATCGCGCTCTTCGCGCAGCTCGGCGAGCCGGTGATCTTGGTTGGCGCGATCGCGCCGCAACGTTTCGACCGTGACACGAGCCTGGATCGGCGCCTGCGGCAGTGGCGGCAGGGCCGGAGGCTCCTCGGTGGCCGTCGGCCCCATCTCGGCGATGCGCTCCTGCGCCGCGGTCGCCGTCTCGACCAGAACGGCGAGTCGCTGGGCGAGGAGTTCCTCCTCCTTGTGCATCGCGGCCAGCTCTCGTTCGGCGATCGTGAGTCGCTCGGCCGCTTCCGTGATGTCGGCATCGGCCGCCTCGATCTGCTGCTGCAGGAACGCGACCTCCCCGGCGATCTCGTCGAGCCGCTCCGTCCGGGGCCGCAGCTGCTGCTCGGTGGCCGAGAGATCGTGGGCGAGGACCTGCAGTTCGGCACGGATCTCGCGCAGCCGCACGTCGGCCTCCTTGGCCGTGTGGATCACGGCGGGGCCAACGAGCACGCCCTCGGGCGTGACGAACGACGCTTGCGGGTGCTCGGCCTGCTTCCGAGCGGCCTCCTCGATGTCACGCACGAGGTAGACGTCGCGCAACACTGTCGAGACGATGCCGCGCGCCGCCGGCTCCGCCTCGACCTTCGAGAGGAGCTTCTGCTCGCCGGCCAGCCCAAGCGGCACCGGACCGCCGGCCGCGATCGCCAGGATCGCTCCGTCGCCCCGCGGGGCGTCCTCCAGAGCCCGGTCGCCGTCGTCGTACACCACCGCGTCGGCGAGCGCGCCCAGCGCCGCCACGAGCGCGCGCTCGAGCCCGGACTCCACGCGCACGAGATCTTTCAGCAACCCGATCGCGTGGCCCGTGTGTCCGGCCAGGAACCGCGACCCGGGCGTCTCCTCGATGTCGCGGCGTCGGGCCTCGAGCAGGTCCTTGCGGGCCTGCATGCGGCGGCGGGCCTCGGTCAACTCCTCGATCCGGTCGACGAGCCTGCGTCGCTCGTCGTCGAGCTGGTTGCGGCGTTCCGCCAGCGGGGCGGTCTGACCATCCATCTGCTCGATATCGGACTCGGTGTCCCCGCGCGCGGCCTCCGCCGCGGCGATCCGCTCGCGAACGCCCGCGAGCTCCCCGGCGACGCGCTCGCGCTCGCGTTCCGCGCTTGCGAGCGCCCGTTGGATGGCCTCGGCCTCCGCGCGACGGCCCGCCGCCTCCTCGCCGACGCGACGGCGGATCTCCTCGACCTGATGGCGGTGGTCCTCCGCTTCGCGGTAGGCGGCCTCGGCCAGATCGAGCTCGGACTCCCTGCCCTCGAGCTCCGTGATCACGTCGGCGAGCCTCGCCTCGATGCGCGCGACATCCGCCGCGACCGCGTCCATCCGAGCCGCGCGCGACGCCTGCGACGCAAGCTCCTGCCGCGCGCCCGATTCGCGCTCGACCGCATCGCGGAACGCCCGCTCGGTACGCTCGCGGTCGAACGAGGCCGCGCGGAACGATCCCTCGGCCTCGGCCAGCGCCCGGGTAGCGCCCGCGCGCCCGTCCGCGGCCGCGAGCACCTCGGCGTCGAGCGCGTCGAGCCGCTCGCGCGCGATGCGACGCTCTTCGAGGCCCTGGTCCCACGCGCCGGTGCGCCGCTCACGCTCGCGCTGCAGCGCCCGCAGACGTGCCGCCGCCAAGGTTCGCGCGAGCGCGTCTGCCTGTTGGGTGAGCTGCTCGTGCTTCTTGGCGGATTCCGCCTGCTGTTGCAGCGGCTTCAGCTGCCGCCGCAACTCGGTCAGGACGTCTGCGAGGCGGAGAAGATCTTGATCGAGATTGGCGAGCTTGCGCTCCGCCCGTTCCTTGCGGCGCCGATGCTTGGCGATCCCCGCGGCTTCCTCGATGTACTTGCGGCGGTCCTCCGGGCGCGCCAGGAGAACCTCCTCGAGCTGGCCCTGGCCCACGACGGTGTGCAGCGCTCGACCGATGCCCGTCTCGGACAACAGCTCTTGCACGTCCATCAGTCGGACGATCTGCCCGCCGATGCGGTACTCGGATTCGCCGGAGCGGAAGATCGTCCGGCTGATCTCGATCTCGGTCATCGGCACGGGGATCTTGCCGGCGGTGTTGTCGATCACCAGCTTGACCTCGGCCATGCCGAGCGCGGGTCGCGACGGCGTGCCCGCGAAGATCACATCGGCCATCTGACCGCCGCGGAGCGCCCGCGGACCTTGCTCACCCAGGGCCCAGCTGATCGCGTCCACCAGGTTGGATTTGCCCGACCCGTTGGGGCCGACGATCACGGAGACCCCGGGCACGAACTCGAGGACCGTCTTGTCCGCGAACGACTTGAAACCGCGGATCGTGATCGAGCGGAGGAACATCGCGCGGATGCTAACAGGCATGTGATTCTCCGCGCGGGAAGCGCCCCGCGCTTCCCTATCGGTGCTGGTCACGGACCAGTTCTAGCCGATGATCCGGAAACCGTCGAGGCCCTCTGGGGGCTCCTGGCGGACCTCGAGGCCAATGACCGTCGCGCCGGGTGGACCTTGGCGAGACCAGGCCACCATCCTGGCCACCGCCGCCTCGGGGCCTTCGAAGACGGCCTCGACCCGGCCGTCGGCCGTGTTGCGAACCCATCCACGGACGTCGAGGCGTGTCGCCTCGCGCGCGCACGTCGCCCGGAAGAAGACCCCCTGCACCCGGCCCTCGATCAGGAGGCGACGACGCTCAGTCGGGGAGGTCGAGCTTGCGGACGCGGAAGTCCTCCTTGGGCCCGTAGTCGGCGGCGACGAACGCCGCCATCGTCTCCTTCGCGAGGTGGCGCGTCGCGAAGCGCCCGATCTCGAGCCAGTGCCGTCCATCGGGGTGCCGATGCTGCAGCGCGAAGTTGCCGGAGCGCGGCACGGCGTGCGAGGCGGTCGTCGCAAGGGCCGCCAGCGTGTACTGATTGCCACCGCCACTCATGCGATCAAGCCCCCGGTGCCCCGGCGTGTCGCACGCGCAATCTGGCCCGGTCCGACCCCTTTGCGACGAGCTCCTCGAGCCTCGCGTTCGCGTCGTCGCGGTTCGCGAACCGCCCGAGCTCGATCCAGTGATCGCCGCTGGTGCGATCGATCGTGAACGCCCGGGCCGTGGACCTCTGGACCTCGTCGATCGCGACCGACGTTTCGAGGACCATCCACTTGCTGCCTGGGCCGGCGAGGTTGCCCACGTCGCGTGTCTCCATTGCCGGGTGGTTCCCGGCGCAACGCCAGGCTAGACGGCTCGGCGCCAGACGCCAAGACTGCCGTCAACTCTGGCACTGCGGGCAGTAGTACGAGCTGCGCTGGGAGATCTTCACGGTCTGGATCGGGGTACGACACCGCCGGCACGGCAACCCGGTGCGCCCGTAGACCTTCAGCTCGTTCTGGTACTCCCCCGGCTCACCGAACAGGTCGAGGTACGCCTCGTCGTCCAGGGTGGTCCCACGAAGCTTGATCGATTCCTGCAGCACCTCTTGCATCGCCCGGTACAGCCGGCGAACCTCTTGCGACGACAGGGTGTTGCTCAGTCGGTCGTATCGCAAGCCGGCGCTGAACAGCACCTCGTCGGAATAGATGTTGCCGAGGCCGCTGATGAACTTCTGGTCCATCAACAACTGCTTCATCTTCGCGGCCTTCTCGGCGAGGAGATATTGGAACGTCGGCCACGTGAACACCTGGTCGAGTGGATCGATCGCGATGTGTTGCAGATCCTTGACCTTGCCCATCTCGTCTGGCGAGACGACGAAGACCTCCCCGAACGTGCGCGGGTCGATGAACCGGAGATCGCCGCCCTGCTGGAACGTCGCGATCACGTGCGTATGCGGCGCGACGGCAAGGCGCCCGTTCCCGCGCTGGAACCGACCGCTCATGCCGAAGTGCACCACCCAGACGTCGCCGCCGTCGAGGTGCAGGAGGATGTACTTCCCGCGACGTTCGGCCTTCGTGATCTTGTGCCCGGCGACGCGCGACGTGAACTCCTTGCGCGTCTTGTGCCGACGGATCGCGCGCATCGCGTTCTTCGTGCCCTTGACCTCGACGGTCTTGATCTTCTTGCCCACGACGTCGCGATCCAGATCACGGCGCATCACCTCGACTTCGGGAAGCTCCATCCGTCCCTCCTAGGGTGTCTCCCCGGCGTCGCGCGCACGCAGACGCTCGTAGGCCTCACGCGCGGCGTGCTGCTCCGCTTCCTTCTTGGTGCGACCGCTGCCCGCGCCGAGCTCCTCGCCCGCCACGGACACGACCGCCGTGAATTCCTTCTGGTGATCGGGTCCCGCGTCGGCAACCTCGTAACTCGGCAGCGAGCGCAACCGCTGCGATGCCAGCTCCTGCAGGATCGTCTTGAAGTCTCGATCGCCCTCGCCGCGGACGTAGGCCTCCATGCGCGGGCGGAACAGACGCTCGATCAGGTCCCGCGCCGTGACGAGACCGGCGTCGAGATACACGGCGCCGAAGATCGCCTCGAGTGCGTCGGCCAAGATGCTGGCCTTGTCTCGCCCGCCGGATTGCTCCTCCCCCTTGCCCAGCAGCACCAACTCGCCGATCCCGAGCCCACGCGCGACGTCGGCCAGCGCCTGCATGTTGACGATCGCGGCCCGGAGCTTCGCCAGCTGGCCCTCGGGGAGATCGGGGTAGGTGGCGTACGCCATGTCGGTCACCACGAGCCCGAGCACGGAATCCCCGAGGAATTCGAGGCGCTCGTTCGTCACGGTCAGGCCGCGCTCGAACGCGTAGGACCGGTGGGTGAGCGCCGTCTCGCGCAGCGCAGCGTCGCGGAACCGGACCTCGAGCGCTCGGTCCAAGGCATCCTGCTGCGCCACCGCGGGAGGCACTCGGCTACTCGACCTCGACGGCCTGACGGCCGGCGTAGTAGCCGCAGTTGCCGCACACGCGATGCGGCATCTTGGGTTGCTTGCATTGCGGGCAGGAGCTGTACGACGTCGCCTCCGCCTTCCAGGTGGCGCGCCGTTTCGCGGTGCGGGTCTTGCTCTGCTTCTTCTTGGGGACCGCCATGGTGGTTCCTTTCGTCTCAGTCGGTATCGGGGAGTTCGAGCAGGAGATCCGCCAGGACGGCGAACCGGGGATCGACGGCCTCGTGACCGGGGCACTCGCCGAGGTTGCGGTTGCCGCCGCAGATCTCGCAGAGCCCCAGGCAATCGGGCTGGCAAAGCGGCGCGAACGGCATCTCGACGCCGACGGCGTCGCGGATCGTCTGTTCGAGGTCGACCGTGCCCTCGACCAGCGCGTACCGGTCGTCATCGTCGGCCTCATCGCTCACCGCGTCGGGCACGACCTCGGCGAACAGCTCGCTGATCTCCACGCTGAAGGGCCGCTGGCGCTCCGTGAGGCATCGGGCGCATCGCACGGTCCAGGTGCCGGTGATCGAGCCGGAGACGAGGATGCCCTCGACGACCGACTCGAGCAGAAGCGAACCGCCCAGCGGGGCGTCGTCGGGGACCGCGACCAACTCGGTCGCGAGCCCTTCGATCGTGCCGAGCACGTCGGAGCGACGCGAGTCGCCGGGGTGCCCCAGCAGGTCGTGAACGTCGATCGGCTGCAGGCTCGTCATCCGAAGTCCTCCCCCTCGACCTCCGAGTCGAACAGCTCCGACGGTGTCTCCTCCTCGGTGGGTGACCCGAGGCGTTGCTCCGCGGCCGTCGTCGGCGCGCGCAGTCGCTCGCGTCCCACCTCGACCTGATCGAGGGTCTTGGCCAGCGCCCGCGCGGTTCCTTGGGCGTCCTCCAGGATCTTCCGCAGCGAGATCTCGAACTGCGCGAGCTTGCCGTCGACGTAGTCCTCGGCCTCGCGACGCATCGCGCCAGTGGTGTCCTCGGCATCCTGCAGCATCTGCGCGGCCTCGTCCTCGCCACGCTTGGCGACCTCGGTCTTCATCGCCATCCGGCGCTGTTCCTCCTGCGCCTGGTCGATGATGCGATCGCCCTCGGCGCGCGCCTTCGCGAGCAGCTCCTCGCGATCCTTCACGATCCAGCGCGCCTGTTTGATCTCTTCGGGAAGCGCCTCCTGCATCTCGTGCAGCATCTCCAACACTTCGTCGCGGCTGATCAGCACCGAGGAGGACAACGGCATCGACTTCGCGTCGCGGACGATCTCCTCGAGCTGCGCGAGGCGGCCGGCGAGGTCCATCACGCGGCTCCCAGCCGGTCGATCAATGCCTTGCGGACGTGCTCGGGCACGAGGCCCTCGACGTCGCCGCCGAGGCGAGCGACCTCCTTCACCAGGGATGACGAAAGGAACGACCATCCGGGACTGGTCGCCATGAACAGCGTCTCGATCTCGCCGATGCGTTGGTTCATCTGTGCCATCTGGATCTCGTACTCGTAGTCACTCACGGCCCGGAGGCCCTTCACGATCACGCTCGCGTGTTGCGCACGGGCGTAATCCACCAGCAGCCCGCCGAACGAGCCGACCCGGACGTTGCCGAGGTCCCGGGTCGCCTCTTCGAGCAGGTCGATCCGCTCGGTCACGGAGAACAACGGCGTCTTGGACGGATTCTCCACGACGGCAACCACGACCGCGTCGAACGTGCTGGCGGCACGGACGACGACATCGAGGTGCCCGTTGGTCACCGGGTCGAACGTTCCCGGACACAGGGCGGTCAGGCCCATCGCTCCTCCCGGTACAAAATGAGGAGGCTGTCCCCGTAACGGAGCTGCCTCCGGACGGCCCAGTGTACCGGAACCGCAGGCAGGAGGCCTTTATGACCGCGGGTCAGTATGACGGTCCACGTCTCCGGGGCAAGCCATCCCGTACCCAGCGAGGCCATGAGCCGGTCGAGGGACGCGCCGGCGACGTCGTACGGAGGATCGCAGAAGACGACGTCGAATACTCCTTGTGCTGCAGTCTGCCTGGCGAGCCACGCGAAAGCGTCGGCCTTGACGACACGCCCCGCCTCGGACAGGTGCGTTCTCGCGAGGTTGTCGCGGATGGCATCGGTCGCCTTCGCCGAGTGCTCGACGAACACCGCCTCGGACGCGCCGCGAGACAGCGCCTCGATCCCGACCGCGCCGGTTCCCGCGAACAGGTCGAGGCACCTCGTGCCATCGATCCCGGGCCCCAGGCTTGCGAAGAGCCCCTCCCGGGCCATGTCGGACATCGGACGGGTGCCCGGCGGCACCGGCCCCAGACGTGTCCCCTTTGCCGCTCCGGCGATGATGCGCACGAGCGGCGAGCCTAACGGGCGGACCGGTCCGCTTCGCTCAGGATCGGAACAGCCAGTCGATCGAGGCGGCGAACCGAAGGCTCAGCTCGGCAAGCAGCTCGGGATGCTCGCGGAGCCCCGGATCATCGGCGACCAGGGCGAACGCGCGGGCGCGGGCGCGCCCGATCAGGTCCACGTCCTCGGCCAGCCGCGCGAGCTTGAGGTCCGGCATCCCGGACTGGCGAGTGTCGAACAGCGTGCCCTCCCCCCGCAGCCGCAGGTCCTCGTCCGCCAACTCGAAGCCGTCGGTGGTCCGCACCATCGCGTCGATCCGCGCTCGGGCCTCCTCGTTGGCGGGATCCGATGCATCGAACAGCACGCAGGTGGAAGGCCAGGCGCCTCGCCCGATGCGACCACGCAACTGGTGGAGCTGAGCGAGCCCGAAGCGCTCGGCGTTCTCCACGAGCATGACCGTGGCGTTCGGCACGTCGACCCCGACCTCGATCACGGTCGTCGAGATGAGCACGTCGGCCTCGCCCGCGCGGAACGCGTCCATGATCCGCTCCTTGTCCTTCGGACGCATGCGTCCATGGAGCAGCTCGACCCGTAACCCCGGAAAGATATCGGTCCGGAGTCGCTCGGCCTCGCTCTCGGCCGCCTTCACCTGGGTGCGGTTGCCCTCGTCGATCGCCGCGCACACCACGAACGCCTGCCGACCCGAGGCGACCTCGGCGCGCACCAGCTCCTCGGCGGCGGTCCGTTCGTCCTCGGTGCGCGCAGCCACCGTGCGGATCGGCTGCCGTCCCGGCGGGAGTTCGTCCACGATCGCCACGTCGAGATCGCCGTAGTAGGTCAGCGCGAGCGTCCGGGGGATCGGCGTCGCCGTCATGATCAAGACGTCGATGTCGCCTCCCCCCTTGCCGGTGAGCGCCATCCGCTGATGGAGCCCGAACCGGTGCTGCTCATCGACGATGGCGAGGCTGAGGTCGGCGAGCTCGACGGCCTCCTGCACCAGGGCGTGCGTTCCGATCAGCAGATCAAGCGACCCGTCGGCGGCCCCGGCGAGCACGCGGGCGCGATCCGCGCCCGTCACGCTGCCCGACAACAGGGCGTAGGTGAGCGCGGGCGCGGCCTCGACGCCGGCGAAGAGGGACTCCTGCTCCGTGCGTCCGCGCGACCCCGAGGAGTCGGACAGCGGCACCCCGCCGATGCGATCGAGGAGCGCGCCCACCGAGCGCAGGTGCTGGCCGGCCAACACCTCCGTCGGCGCCATGATCGCCGCCTGGTGCCCGGATTGGATCGCGATCAGACATGCATGGAGCGCCACCACGGTCTTGCCCGCCCCGACGTCGCCCTGGAGCAACAGGTTCATCGGCTGGGGCGCCTCCATGCGTCGGTCGACCTCCGCCATCGCGCGGATCTGCGCGTCGGTCGCGACGAACGGCAACGCGCCGCGCAGCGCCTCCGTCAACGGCCCCGAGGCCGCATGTGCCACACCGGCGCGCTCGGCCTCCAGACGCTGTCGGCGAAACGCCACCCCGAGCTCGAGCGTGAAGAGCTCGTCGAACTTCAGCCGCTCGCGCGCCACCTCCAGCTCGTGCTGATCGGCCGGGAAGTGGATCCACCGAAGGGCCTGATCGCGGTCGGACAACGCCTCGGCTGCCCGAAGGTCATCGGGCAGCGGATCGTCTTGGCGGGGCAACTGCTGCAGGGCGAGCCACACCAGCTCACGGATCGTCCGAGGCGTGATGCCGTCGGTCGCCGGATGCACCGGGGTGATCCGGCCGGTGTGCACGAGGTCTTGCTCGCCGCTGCTGAGCACCTCGACCTCCTGATTGGCGAGCTGGAGCCGCCCGCGATACAGCTGGACGACGCCCGACACGGCGAGCTCCGCTCCCTCGCGGTACCAGGAGGCGACCCAGGGCTGGTTGAAGAACGTCAGGTCCAGGAAGCCGGATCCGTCCCCGATCGTGACGGTGACCATCGCCTGGCGGCGCCGGGTCTGGCGCTTCGCCACCGAACGCACGGTGGCGATCACGGTGGCGTACGCGTCGATCGGCAGCTTCGCGATGGGCAGGACGCGAGACCGGTCGATGTAGCGACGGGGGTAGTGGTGGAGGAGCTGCCCGACCGTCTCGATGCCCAGCGCATCCGCCAACACCTGATGTGCCTCGGGACCCTTCGACCGACCCGTCCGGCGCTTGGCAACGCGGGCATCGATCGCGACGATCGGGTCCTCCGGGCTCAGCGGCATGGGCGGTCCTTCACGGTCTGGGGTTCTACCATGCCTGCATGACACGACGATCCGCCCGGGTCTTGCTCGCGTGCGCGCTCCTGGTGATCCTCGCCGCCTGCGGGGGTGACGGGCAGGCAGCTGCGCCGTCGGCGTCGCTGCTGCCGCGAAGCGCCACGGAGCTGCCGACGATGGATCCCACGACCTTCGCCGCCCTGGTCGCGCAGCAGCGGGGCACGCCCGTGGTCGTGAACTTCTGGGGCTCGTGGTGCCCGCCGTGCAGGGAGGAGGCGCCCGACCTGGTTGCGGCACACCGGCGTTGGGGCCATAGGGTGCGTTTCATCGGCGTGGACCTGTCCGACAACCGCGACGGCGCAACGTCGTTCATCGAAGAATTCGGCGTGCGCTACCCGAGCGTCTTCGACCCGTCGAACCAGATCGCGGTCTCGTACGGTCTGTTCAGCCCGCCGGCGACGCTGTTCTTCGACGCGAACGGGACGCTGGTCGAAACGATCCCGGGGCAGATCTCCGCCCAGGACCTCGAGACCAACATCGAGTCGATCGCGTCCTGACGGCGGCGCTGTGGGCCTTTGGTACCCTGGTCGAACTATGGCCGCCGTGTGTGACATCTGTGGAAAGAAGCCGTGGTTCGGCAAGTCGGTGACGTTCTCGCACAAGCGGAACAACCGCCGGTGGGACCCGAACATCCAGCGCGTCCGCGCGCTGATCGACGGCTCGCCCAAACGAGTCAACGCGTGCACGAGCTGTATCAAGGCCGGCAAGGTCCTCCGCGCCGCGCGCGGCTGAGCCTCACCCGATGATCGCCGTCGCGAACCGGTAGCCCGCCTTCCCGTCCTGCTTCGTCCGGTACATCGCTTCGTCGGCGCGCGCCACGATCGAGGCGGCCGACTCCCCCAGGGATCCCAGGGCGATGCCAACGCTCGCGGTCACCGTCGCGACGCCGGCCGCGACCGGGATCGGCTTGCCGACCGCCTGCACGATGCGCGTGGCGATCTTCTCGGCATCGTCGGGCGTGACCAGGTTCTCGCACAGGACGACGAACTCGTCGCCGCCCAGCCGCGCCACGATATCCCCGGGGCGGACCACGGACTCCAGGCGCCGGGAGGTCTCCGACAGCACGCGGTCGCCCGCCTGATGACCGAAGACGTCGTTGACGTCCTTGAAACCGTCGAGGTCCATGTACAGCACGGCGATCGCGCGACGGGACCGTTCCGATCGGAAGACCGCGCGCACCAGAAGCTCGTCGAAGAGCTTGCGGTTCGCCAACCCCGTGAGCGGGTCGTGCGTGGCCTGATGTTCCAACTGGTCCTCGTGGAGCTTCCGGACCGTCGCGTCGCGAGCGATCACGGTGAAGAGCTCGCTCCCGGCCACCGAGGTCGCCGCCAGCGAGATGTCGATCGGCAACGTGACGCCGTCCTTGCGACGAGCCTCGACGAGGTGCTCCTCCTCTTCCCAGCGAACGTCGTGCAGCCCCGAGCGTTCCTCCGTGATCGCGAGCGCCGGCACGATGTCTCCGATCGGCCTGCCGGCGAGCTCTGCCTCGGACCACCCGAACAGCGCCTCGGCGGCGGGGTTGGCCGACTCGACGTGCCCGAGGGCGTCGGCGGTGACGATCGCCTCGACGGCGCTGTCCATCACGGCCTTGGCCCGCGCCTCGGAGGCGGCGAGGTCCATCCCCAGCCGCGTGGCCAGGTCGAGGGCCGCGACACGCGACCGACCCAGGAGGAACAGCACGGACGATACGATCAGGGTGGCGATCAAACAGGCGACGAGCGGCGCCCACGGGAACCCCATGCCGCCCGGATCGAACGCGCGAGTGACCGACACGTCGATCGTCCAGGGCGTGCCGTCGACGACGACAAGATCGGTGGTCGACAACGCGTTCGGATCGGCATCGCCGACCGCGGCACCGGCCGCCGTGGCCAGCGGGATGTCACTCTCGTCCCATTGCACGGATGCGCGAACCCCGGTCGCCAGCGCTCCCAGCATCTCCCGGCCGAGGACCGTCGGGTCGAGGGTCGCGCCGACCCACCCGACGAAGCGCCCGTCACGATGCACCGGGGCGAGCAGCTGCATCCGCAACTGCCGGTATGTGTTCGGCTCGGGCTGCGTCATCGTCACGCCGCCGTCCTTGCCCACGAGATCGAGCGCCTCGCGCGCGCTTGGCTCGCCCGCGAGGTCGGTGCCGAGCAGGGTGGGCGCGGCCGCTCGCGGCGCCACCATCGTCACCGGGTATCCGACATCGCCGACCGCTCGTCCTTGCACCCGACGGATGAACTGCAGGGCGATCACCGACGGGTGCGCGTCGGGGAGCTCCAGGGAATCGGTGAACCCGTAGAACTGCTCGTCGGTCGGATTCTCGACCTCGAAGAACCCCTGCGTGACCGTCAACATGCGACGGTACGCGTGCACGGTGTCTTCGATCCGCCCTCGCTGCAGCGAGACGACGTCCTGGAAGCGCGCGTCGGCGGCGTCGCGTCGATCCGCTCCCCAGGCGGCGGCCACCGCGGCCGAGACGGTCGAGCCCAACACGAGGGCCGCCACGGACGCGAAGATGAGCGTCCGGGCGCGCCGGCGGTGCAGGTTCTTCGACGCCTCGAACGTGAGGCCCTTGCGCATGACGGATCCTCCAGGCCCGCATCCGGCGGGCTCAACCCGATGCCTCGACCCGTTGTGTCGTCCACTTGACCGCTCGTCGTGGCCATCCGCCCTGGTCAGAGCTGGCTAGTTCCTCCAGACGGTGGCTGCGTGGTTCGGGCCATCCGGGATGGGGGACAAGACGTGTCCCCGGGTGCGGAAACGCCGTTCGATACACTGCGAACCGTTCTTCACCACGCTCGAGGCGCCGTCGCGGCGTCGTTTCTTCACTGACCGAGGAGGCCCACGTGGCACAGGTTTTCAACAATCCCACTCCTGAGGAGCTGCGCGCGTTCACCGAAGAGATGCCGGAGGCCAGGATCACCGAGTTCGGCAACGTGAACGTGCAGACGACCGTCCTGTCCCGCTCGGCGGACTCGACCTACGTCGTGGACCGCGAATCGAGCGGCAAGACGATGACGCGATCCGACTACGAGACGATCGCCGCACTCCAGGACGCGTATATGGCCGAGCACGACATGATCGTGGTCGACGGCTACATCGGCAACGACCCCGAGATGCAAACCGCCGCCCGGCTGGTGATGGAGAAGCGGTACGCCAACATCGCCGGGATGCAACAGAAGCTGTACTTCGAGCGCTCCGACGGCGCCGATCCCGAGGTGCAGGTGATCTACACGCCGGGCCTCAAGGCAGAGGGATACCCCAACGATCGGCTGATCGCGGTCGACCTGGACACCTACACGACGCGCGTCCTCAACTCCGACTACTTCGGAGAGTCCAAGAAGGGCGGCCTGCGGATGTGGAACGACATCGTCTACAACAAGGGCGGGCTCGCGCTGCACGCCGGGCTCAAGGTGATCCCGACGGCGGATGGCGACAAGGTCCTCATGATCATCGGCCTCTCGGGGACCGGGAAGACGACCACGACGTTCACGACGCAGAACGGCTCGAAGCCGGTCCAGGACGACTTCGTCGGGCTGATGCCGGGCGGGCACGCGTACGGCACCGAGAACGGGTGTTTCGCCAAGACGTTCGGTCTCGACGCCGATTTCGAGCCCTCGATCCACGGGGCAGTCGTCAAGGAAAACGCCTACCTCGAGAACGCCTACCAGGACGACGACGGCACGGTCGATTTCTTCAACGAGCACTACACGAAGAACGGCCGGGCGGTCTTCGAGATGCGGGACCTGTTGTCCTACGAGGATGCGCGCAACGTCGGCACGGTCGACTACCTGCTGATCCTCAACCGGAACGAGAACATCATCCCCGCGGTCGCCAAGCTGTCCCAGGAGCAGGCGGCGGCCTTCTTCATGCTCGGGGAGACGACGGGCACCTCGGCCGGCGGCGCCTCGGAGGAGGGCAAGTTCCTGCGCGTCCCGGGGACGAATCCGTTCTTCCCTTTGCCGCACGGTCTGCAGGGCAATCGTTTGCTCGAGCTTCTCGCGACGCATCCGATCGAGACATACCTGCTGAACACCGGTCGGGTCGGCGGGAAGGACGGCGACGATCGCTCCAAGAAGCTGCGGATCCCGGACACATCCGCGTGCGTCTCAGGCATCGCGGAGCAGACGATCCAGTTCGAGGAGGACCCAGACTTCGGCTATCAGGTCGCAGCCTCGGTGCCCGGCATCGACGACATCGAGAAGCTCCAGCCGCGCCGCCTCTACGAGGCGCAGGGTCGCGACGACGAGTACGCAGGCATCGTCGAGACGCTGAAGGCCGACCGTGTCGCCCACCTGCAGCAGTTCACGCAGCTGTCCGAAGACATCATCAAAGCGGTGGGCTAGCGACCGCGCTTCCGCGCGGTCGCGGTGATCAGGTGATCGGAGGCCGGGGCTCGTCCCCGGCCTCCGGCGTTGCAGGGTCCTCCGCGCCGGCGCCGCGCGCGCCGAGGAACCAGGCGGCGATCAGCTGCATGGCCCCGAGCAGCAGGAACACGATGAACAACCACGAGTAGCGACTCGCCTCATCGGTGTAGGCCTGCCCTCGAACCGTGATCGTGCCGAACAGCGTGAAGAGACCCGCCGCCAGCAACCACGTCCCCACACGACCCATCACGAACAGCGCGAACAGGATCTCGTCGGTCGTGTCCTCGGTCGCGACCCGGTGCCGCATCCAGTAGACGGCGGATCGAACGGCCAGCGCGAAGAACACGACGGCGATGGACAGCTCGACCGGATTCACGACGGGCACTCTGCCACAGCGACGGCGCCGGTCCCGTGTGGGCTGCGTTGCGCCGCCTCGTACACGGGCCGTAGCATGTGGCCCCCTGCCCGGCGAGGAGGAACGGCACCATGGTGCACGCGTACATCTTGATCCAGACGGAGGTCGGCAAGGCCGCGGCGGTCGCCGCGGAGGTCCGCGCGGTGACCGGCGTGACCGAAGCCGAGGACGTGACCGGGCCCTACGACGTGATCGTGCGGGCCGAGGCCGAGACCGTGGACGATCTGGGCAAGCTCGTGGTCGCGCGGATCCAGTCGGTCGAGGGCATCACCCGCACCCTGACCTGCCCCGTGGTCCACCTGTAAGCCCTAGGGGTCGGCGCGCCCGTGGAGCTCGCGAACGTCGATCCGTTTGACCTGCTCCGCGTCGTGCCGTTCGACGGCGAGGTCCAGCAACCGCTGCACCAACGCGGGATAGGGCAGGCCGCTCGCCTCCCACAATTTTGGGTACATCGAGATCGAGGTGAATCCGGGGATCGTGTTGATCTCGTTGACCCACACGTCCTCGTCTCGCACGAACAGATCGACCCGGGCCATCCCGGCACACGCCACCGTCGTGAACGCGGCGACCGCGAGCTGTTGGAGCCTCGAGCTCAGCGCCGGATCGAGCGGGGCGGGGATCCGTAGCTCGGCGCCCTGTTCGTCCAGGTACTTCGCGTCGTAGTCGTAGAAGTCGTGGCCGCGCGGGACGACCTCGCCGCAGACCGAGGCCACGGGATCGTCGTTGCCGAGCACCGCGCACTCGATCTCGCGCACCGGTTCGATCGCCCGCTCGACCACCGCCTTCCGCTCGTATCGGAACGCCTCCTCCATGCCGGCGTCCAGATCGGCCGCGTCCCCGATCTTCGAGATGCCGACCGAGGAGCCGAGCGACGCCGGCTTGGTGAACACCGGGAACCCGAGCGCCGCGATCCTGCCGCCGACGCCCTCGGGGTCGTCCCGCCATTCGTGCTCGGCGACCACCACGTGCGGCACCACGGGAAGCCCGGCGGCTGCCCACAACGCCTTCTGCAACGCCTTGTCCATGCCGAGGGCGCTGCCGAGCACGCCCGCGCCGACGTAGGGCAGGCCCGTCAGCTCCAGCAGCCCCTGGATCGCACCGTCCTCGCCGCGTGGGCCGTGCAGCACCGGGAAGACGACGTCGACGTCGGCCCGCGAGCCGTCCGCGAGCTCGAGGGATGGGTGGCCCGCCTCGTCATCGGCCAGGCGCGCCATCACGCCGACGCCGGACACGACCTCGGGCATGCGGCCCGTCTCGATGGGCAGCGCGGGCGGTCCGGGGAGCACATGCCACCGGCCATCGCGCGCGATGCCGATCGGGATCACCTCCGTCGTCGCCGGATCGAGGGCGTCGATCACCGAGCGCGCGGATAGGCAGCTGATCTCGTGCTCGGACGAACGTCCCCCGAACAGCACCGCAACGCGAAGACGCCGCTGGCTCACGCGCTGGAGCCTACCTGGGTCCCCAGCGAGCCGGATACGCGGTGCGGAGTTCGACGACGTCGCGGGTCAACACGTCCATCAGCTCGGCCGTGAGCGCGGTGACACCCTCCCGATCGTCCACGGAGATACCCCGATCGGTCAGCACGATCGGCTCGCCGATGTGGATCCAGACCGGACGGCCGGGGCGCAACGATCCAGGCCCGGACTTCTGCCACACCGGGGACGAGCCCCAGCTGACCATGGGGGAGACTGGAACCCCGGTCGCGAGCGCGAGCCGCACCGTCCCCGTCTTCCCCTCCATCGGAAGACCGTCCTCGCGCTTCGTCACGGTGCCCTCCGGGTAGACGACGACGATCTCTCCACGGCCGAGCGCCTGCTCCGCGGCGAGCAAGGACGCGCGTTGCTCGTGCGTGCCGCGGGCCACGGGGATCTGTCGGGTGCCCCGCATCGCCCAGCTGACGCCCGGCGCCTTGAACAGCTCCTGCTTCGCGAGGAAGCGCGGACGGCGTCGTGCCCGCACGACGGCATAAGCGTTCGCGAGCGGATCGAGGTAGGACGCGTGGTTACACGCGATGATCGCGGGCCCCTGCGCGGGGATCCGCTCCAGCCCGTCGAACCGCCAGCGGAACCACACGCGGAGCACCGGGAACACCGTCCAGCGGATGGCCTGGTACCAGGGCTCCCGACGATGCACCGGCGGGGTGGTGACGCTCGTCATTCGGTGGCATGCCCTCGCGTGTCCTCGGAGCCCGAGAGGCTACCGCACCGCCTGGGCTAGGCTGGCTCGATGCGCGCGATCATGCTGCCGGTGAAACGGCTCGACGAGGCCAAGGCCCGGCTCGCGTCGATGCTCGCGCCGTTGGAACGGGCCGCACTGACCCTGGCGATGCTCGAGGACGTGCTCGATGCCGCGCTCGTGGTCCCCGGGTGGGAGACCTGGGTGCTGTCGCCCGACGAGGCCGTGCTCGAGGTCGCCGCCCGGCGCGGCGCACGTCCGATCCCCGAGGAGGAGCCGCCGCTCGCAGCCGCCGTCCGTCAGGCGGAAGCGGAGGCCGTCGGTCGCGGCGCCGACGCGCTCGCGGTCCTGCTGCCCGACACGCCGCTCGTGACGGCGGCCGCGCTCACCCGCGCGCTGCACACGCTCGGTCCCGTCGTCGTGGCCCCCGCCGCCGACCAGCGCGGCACGAACCTGCTCGTCCGCCGGCCCCCGACCGCGATCGCGGCCGGGTTCGGGCCTGATTCCTACCGACGCCACGTCGAAGCGGCCGCGGAGGCCGACCTGCCTCTCGCCGTCGTGGAGGGCCCGGAGCTGGCCTTCGATCTCGACGTGCCGAACGATATCCTCACCGTGGTGCGGAGCCCCCGGGAGACGCGCACCCGGGCGGTGCTGAGAGACCTCCGCACCGAGGAACGGATGGGAACGCGCGTCGGCGCGACCTGAGGAGGATCGGCTGTGCAGGGGACGATCAAGCACTACGACGAGGACAGCCACAGCGGCTCGCTCCTCACCGACGACCGCACCGAGATCGCGATCGACGACCGCTCGCTTGCGGATCCCTCGATCCTGCTGCTGCGGATCGGGCAACGGGTGCGGTTCGAGGTCGAGGCCACCGATGCCGGGTCTGTCGCCCGACGGCTGCACCTCGTGACGTTCTGACTACTCGCCCAACACCTGGGCGCGGAACTCCTTGCCGGCCGTGAACGACGGGAGGTCACGAGCCGGCACCACGATCGGCACGTCGGGCTTGCGGGGGTTTCGGGCGATGCGCTCGTTGCGATGCTTGCGCTCGAACGTGCCGAAGTCCGCGAGCGTCACCCGCTCCCCGCCGACCACGGTCTCGCGGATCACATCGATCGAGGCGTCCACGACACGGGCGACCTCCGCCTTCGACACGCCGGTGCGCTTCGCAACCTCTGCAACCAAGCCGCCCTTGTTCATACCGCCCCCCGTCTTCGGAAACCCTTGCCACGCTACCCCTCCCTTGCGACCTCGGTCAAACCGCTCCCTGGCATCCGAACCGTGTCTTGTTACAGTGCTCGGGCACCGATGGCCCGTGGTGTAACGGCAGCACGACTGACTCTGGATCAGTTAGTCTTGGTTCGAATCCAGGCGGGCCAGCGAGTTCTTCGAGCGCGTCGAGTTGTGCGCGTTCGAATGTCAGTCCGATCACGCGGATGCGTGAGCCCGGACGGCTACCCCTTGTAGCCGGGCAACGGATCCAGGAACAACGGCTTCCGCGGCTTGCCATTGAAGTCGAAGGCGTTGTCGAGCAGATGGAGTTGCGGCGCCTCTTCCCGGATCCCGGGTCGGTTGTCGGGCCACCCGTCGGTCAGCGGATCCAGCCGCTGTCTCCCGAGGAACCTGTCCTCGACCAGTCGCAGGAACGCATCGAAGCTGAGCGTCTGGTGATCGATGTAGCCGGGCTTCGCCCACGGACTCACCATGAACGCGGGCACACGGAAGCCGTAGTTGTCGCCGGACAGGCCGTTGATCGACTGCGGCGGCGACACGTGGTCGTAGAAGCCGCCCCAGTCGTCCCACGTCACGAAGATCGCCGTGTGGTTCCACTGATCCTTCGGCCCGCGCATCACGGCGTTGATCAGCTTCGTGACGTATGCCTGCCCCAACGAGATGTCGTCGGGCGGATGATCGCCCGCGTCCTTGACCGGCACGACCCACGACACGGACGGAAGGTTCCCCTGCTCGGCCATCGCGAAGAAGTCGTTGTTCGGTCGGATGTTCGCGAACTGCCCGGTCGCCTGTGTCGCGAGGAACCCGGGCAGCGGGTTCTGCACGTCCGCGGTCTTCGGCCCGTTGAGTCCGCTGCACGGCGGCGTGATGCATGATCCTTCGCCGACGAAGTAGCCCCAGCTGACGCCCTGTTGGTACAGCAGCCAGGTCACCGGCGCCCAGATGTAGGGCCGCGGGTACTTCGTCGCGTCTTCCGCACGCCAGGTCGCGCCCGGCCATTGATCGTGGAACTTCGGGTCCCCGTGGAAGACGACCTCGGGGTCACAGCTCATCGGATCCTGCAGGTCTGGGCAGTACGCCGACCAGCCCGAGATCAGGTAGAGGTGCGAGGGCAGCGTCCAGGAGTCGACGGGCGCGAACATGTGGTCGAACAGGGAGTAGTGATCCGCGTAGGCCCAATAGTTCGGAATCTCCCGGCGCGTCTTGAAGCCCATGATGTCCGGCTGTCCCTGCGGGCCGTCGGTCGCCTGCGGGCACGGGTCGGTCGTCGGATGCAGCATGCAGCCGTTCCCCTGTGAGTAGAGCGCCTTCACGAACCCGTTCATCGCGCCGTCGGCGTAGGAGATCGTCGAGGCGATGTGCCCGTGCGGACCGCCCTGATCGATGAAGTTGGTGTCGTGATACGGGTAGTCGCAGCCGCCCGTGGGAACCGGGTGGCCGTCGGCGTGGCCGGATGGACCCAGCGTGTAGTCGGGCTGACACGTCGTGGGCTTGCCGCTCGCGTTCATCGGGATGCCGTCGGCACCGGGGTAGGTCCCGAAGTAGTGATCGAAGGACCGGTTCTCCATCACGATGAACACCAAGTGGTTGATGTTGCCGATCCCCTTCGACGGCACGATCGGCGCGCTGTCGTCATCGGGCGGGCGGTGGGCCGGCGGGTTCTTCAGCGGGCGAAGAGTCGACGCCCGAGGGCGCGGCTTGGGGGTCCGGCGGAAGCGCCCCATCCGGCCACGTCGGGACCTGCGCATCGGGCGATGCGGTGTCCGTCGAGCTCGTCGCCGTCGGATCGGACGACGAAGGCGTCGTCGTGTCACCGGTCGTGCAGGCGACGGCCACGATCCCCGCGATCGCAAACACCGCGATGGCGCGCGCGACAAGGGAGGGACGTGCTCGCATCGCCTCATGCTACCGGTCGCAACCCAGCCCACCGTGACCGTCACGAGTTCGCCATGAACCCGACCGCTACCATGATGGCTCGCGATTCGGCGGCACCAAGTAGGAGGACGACGTGAGCGACAAGATCCCGGTCACCCTGATCCCCGGCGACGGGATCGGCCCCGAGGTGGTGAACGCCGCGCGGCGCATCATCGAGGCCGCCGGCGCCCCGATCGATTGGGAGGAACACGAGGCCGGCGCGGAGGTCTTCAAGGCGGGGCTTCCCAGCGGCGTCCCTCAGGAGACGATGGACTCGATCGCGCGCACCCGGGTCGCGCTCAAGGGCCCGCTCGAGACCCCGGTGGGGTTCGGCGAGAAGTCCGCCAACGTCACCCTGCGGAAGCTCTACGAGACCTACGCGAACGTGCGTCCGGTCCGCGAGATGCCCGGCGTCCGCACCCCCTACTCGGGCCGCGGCATCGATCTCGTCGTGGTCCGCGAGAACGTGGAGGACCTCTACGCCGGGATCGAGTACATGCAGACGCCGAGCGTCGCCCAGGCGCTCAAGCTGATCAGCGTCAAGGGATCGGAGAAGATCGCGCGCTTCGGGTTCGAGTACGCCCGTTCCGAAGGCCGCACGAAGGTCGCCTGCGCCACCAAGGCGAACATCATGAAGTTCTCCGAGGGCACGATGAAGCGCGCGTTCGAGCGGGTCGCGCCGGACTATCCCGAGATGGAGTCCTGGCACGTGATCGTCGACAACGCGGCGCATCAGTTGGTGAAGCGCCCGGAGCAGTTCGACGTCCTCGTCACGACGAACATGAACGGCGACATCCTGTCCGACCTGACGAGCGCGCTGATCGGCGGGCTCGGCTTCGCGCCCAGCGCCAACATCGGCAACGAGGTCGCGATCTTCGAAGCCGTGCACGGGTCGGCGCCGAAGTACGCCGGCAAAGACGTGATCAACCCGACCGCCATGATCCTGTCGTCGGTGCTGATGCTGCGCTACCTCGGACTGTTCGATCAGGCCTCCGCGATCGAGCACGCGGTCTTCGTAACCCTCGAATCGGGGGTGTTGACGGGCGACGTGCTCGGCTACGACCGCGGCACGCCGACCTCGGCCTACACGGACGCGATCATCGGCAACCTCGGCAAGCGCACCGAAGCGTGGACGGTTCGTGAGGCCAAGCCCCTCGTCCTGCCCGTCCTGGACCCGGCGCCGGACTACGTGCGCCCCGCGTCACGCAACGTGGTCGGCCTGGACGTCTTCGTCGAGTCGCCGCTGTCGGCCTCGGAGCTCGGTGCTTCCCTGATGGAGCTCACGCAGGACACGCAGCTGTCGCTCAAGATGATCAGCTCGCGCGGCACGAAGGTGTTCCCACCGACGGGGGCGATGACCGAGACGGGCGATCACTTCCGGTGCCGATTCATCATCAAGCAGTCGCCCGGCGACCTGCCCGACGAGGACGTGAACCAGCTGCTCGTCAAGATCAGCAGGCGTCACCGTTGGATGCACATCGAGAAGCTGCAGGAGTTCGACGGCGAGCTCGGGTTCACCCGCGACCAGGGCGAGAACTAGCCGGCGGCGTTCTCGCCGGTGACCGCCGTCGGCTGCCAGACGGGGCCGCTGCAGTCGGTCCGCAGCGGCAGTGGATCGGGCGGGCGCGGCGGCTGTGAGAAGTCGAACGCTTCCGTCATGTTGTCCGCCTCGCGATCGCGCGCGGTCAACTGGGAGAGCCCCCAGTTGTCCTCGATGAAGCGCAGCACCGAGGAGAACTCGCCCTCGGTGTGGTCGACGAACCCGGTCTTGGCATACGGCGAGATCAACAGCATCGGCACGCGGATCCCGAACCCCATCATGTCGACCTCGCGCGGCGGCACGTGATCGTAGAACCCGCCGTAGTCGTCCCACGTGATGAAGATCGCAGTGTTCTTCCACTCGGGGCTGGCCATGATCGCGTTCACGACCTGGGTGGTCCAGTTCTCGCCATAGCAGAAGTTGTAGTCGGGGTGCTCCGAGAGCGCGAAGCGCGGGGTCACCCAGGTCACGGGCGGGAGTCGGTTCTGCTTCGCGTCGCGTGCGAGATCGTCGACCGGGCGCATGTACTCGTCCCAGAGCGCCTGGTCGTTGCGGTAGCGGCCGATGGCGGAGTAGGCAGACCAGATGTAGCCGAGCTGATTGTTCGTGGCGGCGTAGTAGGCCCACGGGATGTTCGCGCTGCGGAGGAGGTCGCCTTCGGTCGGGAAATCGAAGCAGGGTTGGAGCTCGATCGTCTGACCCTCCGAATCGAACACGTCGACGTAGGCGGGCTGCGCGATGTCGCATCCCCACGACTTCGACTGCCCCTCGGCCGCGTTGGCGAGCATCGCCTGGAAGTCCTGGCGTGGGTTCGCGTACGCGCCTCCTGACTGGGCCGCGATCGTGTACAGATGGTTCGGGAACGACGGGCCGAGCGCCGAGGCGAAGAAGTTGTCGTTCAAGACGTACTGCTTCGCCCAGGCGAAGTAGTTGGGCGCTTCCTGCGGCCGGAACTGCGTGTAGGCGTTGTCACCGTGTACCTGGTCGCCGAAGCCGTCCATCGCCCCGCCGTTGATCGATTCGATCGAGCACTCGCGACAGTGCGGGATGTCGACGCTGCGGCCCGCGGTGGCCGGGGTGAGCGGTACCCGCTGCCCGTCGCGCATCCCGTAGGTGACGCCGTTGGCGCCCGGGAACCGCCCGAAGAGGTTATCGAAGCTCCGGTTCTCTTTGATGATGAACACGACGTGCTTGATCGGCGTGCGCGTGTGGAACGTGTTCGCGTCGACGGCGGCGGGCAGCGGCGCACTGACGCGCGGCCCCGGCCAATCGATGTTCAGCGGTGCTGCGGGTGCGCTCGTGACGGTCGCGTCGTCGCGCAGGGTGCAGGCGACGGCGACCACCGCCAGGGCGATCACGGCGCACACCAACCGCAGGACCGCTCGGGGACGGGGATGCGTCATCGTCGGCGAGGCTACCAGCGCCTATCCGGCGCTCAGCGCACCCTCGGGCGGAAGCCGCCAGATCGACACACCGTCCACCGACGTCGGTGGCGCGCCCGTGGCCTCGGTGAGCAGCGACGCCCATTGCGGTGCGACCGGCTCCTGCACGACGACGGCATCGACCTCCCGTTGGTCGAGGAAATAGGTCAGCGCGCTTTCGCCGGGCACCTTCGCGTCGGGTTGGCTGACCGGCTCCAACAAGCCGGCTTCGTCGTGCCCGCTCGGGTGCACCGGACCCACGTAGGCACGCGCGAGCCGGATCGTCATGTCGGTGGCGCTCTGCCAGGAGAGCTCCTCCCCCAGCTCGGCCGGGATCGCAAGGATCGTGTCGTCCGGCGCGAGGTAGTCGCGGTACGTGCCCTCGGTGAAGAAGGCCGGCACCGAGTCGGGGCCGGCGAACAGCTGGTGATAATGGGGCTCGGCGGACAGGTTGATCGACAACATCGCGACGCCGAGCGCCACCAGCCCGTAACGCCACACGAGCGAGGTGGGCGCCGGCGGCGCATCGGGCTCCCGACCCCGGGAGCCGGCCAACCACATCGCGACGATCACCGCCAGCGTGAGCGCGGCGTAGGCGGGATATCGCTCCGGCAGGGCGTGCTGGATCAACGGCAGGCGTCCGATCAGCGACTGCGGGCCTGACACGGTCGCGGTCCCACCCACGAAGATCGTCGGGCCGAGCGCGAGGACCAGGATCAACGCGAAGAACCCGACGAGCAACCACGTCGAGCGCTCCCGGCGGCGTTGGATCGCGAACAGCACAACGACGAGCAGGAGTCCGAGCCCGATGTAGGCGGTGTCGTCCTGCGGCAGGCCGGGGAACCGCTCCGACACCGACGAGAACGTGTCGCCCCCGAACCGCGCCGTCGGCGGCGGGACCGCGATGCTCCAAGCGTCGACGGAGTTCAGCGTCGGGTCTCGGAAGACGTCCGGTGGCGGATCCCGGAACGCAGCGAGGAGGATCGGCGACAGGAGCGCCGCCGCCAGTACGTAGGACAGCCCGATCAGCAGCGTCGTGCGGACGATCGGGCCGCGGAGTGCACGGCCGCCGAACGCGAATGCGCCGAGCAGGGCGATCCCGCCGAACATCGCCGTGGTCGCCGCAAGCTCGGTGGAGACCGTGAACTGCGCGGCGATGTCGATGCCAAGCAGCAACACGAACACCCACGGCGCGATGTCATGTTGGATCCGCCGAAGCACCAGGTAGACGGCCAACGGCAGGAAGAAGATCAGCACGAGGTTCAGATGCGCTCGCATGTGCTGGTTCAGGTACGTCGAGAAGCCGAACACGAACCCGCCCATCACGGAGGGCCAGAACCGCTTCGTCACGCGGACGCACACGAGATAGGTCGCCCACGCCGCGAGCGCCGGAGCGAGCAGCATCAGCACGTTGACCGAGAAGATCGGATCGATCCACGTCGTGAACGGCGTCATCAGCAACGCCGGGCCCGTCAGCGTGGTGACCCAGGCAAGGTTCACGCCGCCAGGGGCCCACACGACGCTGGCGTGCAGGGGGTCGAACCCCGCCGTGACGACGTGCGCCATGTAGTCGAACGACCACGCGTACAGCGCCGTGTCGGACAGACAGGAGGCGACGCAACGCGATGCCAGGTGCGGCATGACCGGCAACGCGAAGACCAGGATCGAGGTCACGAGGAACAGGAAGAACGCGCCGAAGGCCCGCGCCACCGGGCCGCGGGCGCGACACCAGGAGGTTGCGGCATCGAACACGGCAGGAGGATACCGACCGGGCGAGATGGCCCCCTTGGTACACTCGGCGCCGGTCAAACCGCTGCGCACGCACGAGGGTCGACCGCTTCCGGTCCCATCGTCTAGAGGCCTAGGACACCACCCTCTCAAGGTGGAGGCACGGGTTCGAATCCCGTTGGGACTACTGCCGCTCACCTGCCGCAATGGTCGAAGTGAAAGGCCGGGGAAGAGCCCGGCCCCCCTCGTCCGTTTGGGGTAGCGTTCCGCGAGATGTCGGAGTTCGTCCAACTGCTCGTCAACGGGCTGGTCACGGGCTCGATCATCGCCGTGTCCGCCGTCGGCCTGACCTTCATGTTCGGCATCCTCGGGGTCGTCAATTTCGCGTACGGCGACTACCTCACCTTCGGCGCGTACGCGGCCTTCGTGGCCAACGTCACACTCGGGTGGCCCATCGCGCTCGCGGCGCTCTTCGGGATGGCGGCCACCGCCGCGCTGGGGCTGGGTATCGAGCTGGTGCTCTGGGCCCCGATGCGTCGTCGCCGGGCGGGGACGGTCACTCTCTTCATCATCTCGATCGGCCTGGCGCTGGTCCTGCGCGACGTGATCCTGCTGATCTGGGGCGCGGACGGACGCCGATACAACGTCGACGTCTTCCAGGTCTATGATCTCGGCGTCATCCGGCTCTCGGCGTCGCAGCTCGCCACCATCGCCATCGCGACCCCCGCGATCATCGGGGTGGGGCTGATGCTGTCGAGGAGCCGCTTGGGCAAGGCGATGCGCGCCCTCGGCGACGACCGGTCGCTTGGCGGCGGTCTCGGGCATCGATGTTGATCGCATCGCGAAGGCGACCTGGATCGTGGCGTCGGCCCTCGCCGGGCTGAGCGGCTTGCTGATCGGCTTGGTCCAGGCGTCGTTCGACCCGATCACGGGGTTCACGCTCCTGTTGCCGATCTTCGCCGCCGTGATCCTCGGCGGGGTCGGTAGCGCCTACGGAGCGCTCGTGGGCGGCCTAGCGCTCGGCGTCGCGATGGAGCTGTCGACCTGGGACGTGATCTTCGGCGGACTTGACCCTGTGTACAAGCCGGTGGTGGCGTTCGCAGCGCTGATCGTGGTGTTGCTGATCCGTCCGCAAGGCGTATTCGGGAAGGCGCGCGTGCTGTGAGCCAGTTCCTGAACGCCGCGTTCTGGACGTTCGTCGGCATCGAGGCCGGCATCTACACGATCTTCGCGCTCGGTCTACAGATCCAGTTCGGAGTGACGGGGTTGCTGAACTTCGGGCAGGCGGCCTTCATGGCGATCGCCGCGTACACGATGGCGATCTTGGTGGTCAAGGTGGAGATGCCGCTGTGGGAAGCGTCGCTGCTCGCGATCGGCGCGGCGATGCTGTTCGGCCTGTTGATCGGCCTGCCCACTCTCCGCCTGCGCGCCGACTACCTCGCGATCACCACGATCGCGTTCGCAGAGATCGTTCGCTACGTCGCCTTGAACGAGTCGGCCCTGACCGGTGGTCCCCAAGGAACGATCGCGTTGGCCGGGAGTGGTGAGGTCGCGTTCTACAACACCAGCTGGCAGTCGTTCCAGTCGTCCATCCAGGAGCGTGTCGCGACGATCGTTCCGGGCTCGTTGGGTCACGACCCGAACTTCACCATGTTGCTGATCATCTGGCTCGTCGCGATCGTTTTGCTCGCCGTTGCACAGTACGCGGTCCATTCGCCATGGGGCCGGGTCCTCCGGTCGATCCGAGAGGATGAGGATGCCGCCGCGGCGGTCGGTAAGAACGCGTTCTCCTACAAGCTCCAATCGCTCGTCGTCGGAGCGGGGATCGGCGCGATCGCGGGCCTCTTCTACGCGTATCAGTTCTCGTTCTTCAGCCCGCCGGATTTCGCGCCGCTGACCACGTTCTTCGCGTTCGTGATCGTCATCCTCGGGGGCATCGGCCGCGTCTGGGCCGTCCCGGTCGCGTCGATCATCTTCGGCTTCATCTTCGCGGGCACCAGGTTCTTCACCTTCCCCCCGTTCTCGTGGCTGAGCTCGGCCGACCGGGCCTACGTGCGGCTGATCATCATCGGGCTGATCCTGATCGGTCTGATGGCGTTCCGACCGCAGGGCCTCTTCGGCAACAAGGAAGAGCTCACCGTATGAGCGGCGCGGAGCCGATCCTGGTCGTGGATGACGTGCGGAAGCGCTTCGGAGGACTGACGGCGGTCAACGGCGCGACGTTCGATGTCGCCCCGCGATCGATCACGGCGCTGATCGGACCGAACGGAGCCGGCAAGACCACCCTGTTCAACAACGTCTCGGGCTTCTACCGCCCGGACAGCGGACGGATAATGTTCCGCGGCCACCGGATCGATGACAGCGCGCCCCATCGGATCGCGCAGCGGGGGCTCGTCCGGACGTTCCAGCTGACGAAGGCGCTCACCCATATGAGCGTCCTCGACAACGTGATGTTGGCTGGCGCCGGCCAGCCGGGCGAGCACCTGTGGCGCGTGTTCGGACAACCTCGGGCTGTTCGTCGGCGCGAGCATGAGCTTCGGACCATCGCGATCGAGCTCCTGCGGTTCGTCAAGCTCGAGGAGCATGCGGACGCGTACGCCGGCTCCCTATCCGGGGGTCAGCGCAAGCTCCTCGAGTTCGCACGAGCGCTCATGTCGTCGCCCCATATGGTGATGCTCGACGAGCCGACCGCAGGCGTGAACCCGACCCTTGCGCGGCAGCTGCTCGACTACATGTTGGAGCTGCGCCACGACACGGGCATGACCTTCCTGCTGATCGAGCACGACATGGAGATCGTGATGAACGTTTCCGACCGGGTCATCGTCATGAGCGAGGGGCGGGTGATCGCCGCGGGTTCTCCCAACTCGGTCCGGCGCGATCCGGCCGTCATCGATGCGTATCTCGGGACGCATGCCGGCGCTGCCGACGACGAGGGTGAGGGAGCGACCGACGGATGAGCGACGGCGACCCGATCCTCGCCACCGATGATCTCGTCGCCGGGTACGGAGAAGTGAACATCCTGCACGGAGTCTCGATCCGCGTACCCGACCACTCGTTCGTCTCGGTGATCGGTCCCAACGGGGCCGGCAAATCGACACTGCTGAAGACGATCTACGGCCTCCTGCCGCCGCGCGGCGGGACGGTCACGCTTCGCAGGAACGGTTCGGCACAGGACATCACGGGCACGCCGCCGCACCGCCTTACCGACCTGGGAATGAACTACGTACCCCAGGTCGACAACATCTTCCCCAACCTCTCGATCCGCGAGAACCTCGAGATCGGGTCGTACCTGCGGCGGTCCGATCTCGATCGCAACCTCGAACGCGTCTTGACGTGGTTCCCGATGTTGCGAGAGCGGTTGCGGTCGAGGGCGGGCGTGCTCTCCGGCGGTCAGCGCCACATGCTCGCGCTGGCACGGGCGCTGATGTCGGAACCGATCCTGCTCCTGCTCGACGAACCGTCCGCCGGCCTCTCACCGGCCGCGGTGGACGCCGTCTTCGACCGCATCGTCGAGATCAACCGATCAGGCGTGTCGATCGTCATGGTGGAGCAGAACGCGCGGCGGTCGTTGGCCCTGTCGACGTACGGCTACGTCCTCGAGATGGGGCGGAACCGGTTCGAGGGTCGGGGCGACGAGCTCCTCCATGACGAGGACGTGGTCGAACTCTACCTCGGCGGACGAGGTCGGCTCGCGACCCCGTCCACCGATGATGTGGAGCCCAACGCCAACGACGCTACTGAGACGGAACCTCCGCCTCGAGCACCTTGATCGATCCGCCTTCGAAGGCCCACTCGTCGTAGAGACCCGACGGGTCGCCGTTCTCGTCGAAGTTGATCGGGCCCGAGGTGCCCTCGTAGTCGATGTCGGTGCCGGCGATGACGTCTTGGATCGCCTGCGCCAGGCCCCGGTAGGCGTACTGCGTCCCTCCGGGACCAGACACGTCCGCGAGGTCGTCCTTCCAAACGGTCGAGTCTGCCGTCCCAGCCTTGAGCGCCGCCAGGAAGGCGACGATCACCGCATCGAACGCGTTCACGTCATACGTCCCACGCTTGGTTCCCGAGGGCGCCGTTGCCGCGAAGACGGCATCGAATCCCTTGGCCGCCGGGTTCGAAGCGGTCGTCGGTGAGGTACCGACCAACCCCTCCGTTGCTTGATCACCTGCGGACTTCGGCAGGCTGGCGTCGCGCAGACCGTCGGTGACGAACGTCCGAGTTGGATCCCAGCTGCCGGTCCGCACGAGCGCCGGTCCGACCTTCGCGAACGTCTCCGGGAAGTCAACGATCAGCCACGCATCCGGGCTTCCGCTCACCAAGGTCTGGGCCTCGGTGTCGAAGGTCGGCGCATCGGGGTTCCACTCGACCGTCTGCCCGATCGTGCCGCCAGCGTCCTCCCACGCGGACGAGAAGTCGGCCTCGAATCCCGTCCCGTAGTCGTCGTTGCGCACCCCCACGTTGATCGTCGCATCGCTGCCGAACTCCTTGCCCATCAGATCGACCAGGAAGTGCGCCTGCGCCGCGTCGGCAGGGGCCGTCCGGTACAGGTAACCGTCATCCTGCACGCCGGAGAGGTTCGACGCGGACGACGAAGGCGAGATGGTCAAGACCTTGTTGGGGATGGTCACCGATTGCGCGACGGCCAGCGTGACGGTGCTCGCGAGCGGTCCGATGATCGCGTCGACGCCGTCGGTCTGCACGAGCTTCGTCGCGGCCTCAACGCCGGCCTTCGCATCGGTCTGATCGTCTTCCGTGGCGACGATCTCGACCGTGACGCCGGTGACGCCGGCCTCGGCCAGGGCGTCGTTGATCACTTGGATGGCGGCTTGCGCCCCGTTCTCGATCGGGGGTCCGTACGTCCCCAGATCGCCGGTGAGCGACATGATGTCGCCGAGCTTCAGATCGAACGTGGGCGCCGTTCCCGATGCCGCACCGGAGCTCGCCGGGCTGGATGAATCGCTGGTGCAGGCGACCGCGACCAGGACCATCGTGACGGTGACTATCAGCGGTCTCATGAACCTCTTCGACATCGCGGCCCCCTTTTTGCCGGTGATGGTTGTTTTCCTACCACATGTGCCGCCGCGCCGTTGCGGGTCGATGTCATCCGCGTGGAGGGCATGCGGATCGATATCCTCTGGCAGGAGCACCGCCAGAGAGGGAATGTGACTGCCTACGTCTGGATTTGCGCCCGGGCCGGCCCTCCGAAACGGATCTGGAACCGGTGACCTAAGGACGTCAATCATTGCCGGGTGTCCAGCAGGCGACGAATGTCGAACGCTGAAGTTTGGATGGTGATAGTGAGTTTGCGACGGCTTACTGGCACCGCGAGTTTCCTGCCCGCGGCTCGTTCCCCACTTCCCCCGGCTCAGGTGGTCTCAGTATGGTCATCATGTCCCTATGGGCGCGACGAAAGCCCGGGCTAGGAGACGTGGCGGCACGGATGAGCGAACCGGCCCACCCTCTCAAGGTGGAGGTACGGGTTCGAATCCCGTTGGGACTACGTTCGCGAACGCCTCGCTCCCACGCCGCTTGGCGGTGCACAAGGTGCAATGTTCTAGGCGAGACGAGGCGATGCGAGCGCGCGTTCGATCCATCGAGGCAGCGCGCCCTCGAACAGCCACCATTCGTAATCACCGAACGCGTCGTAGATGCCTCGATACGTGACGGCGTGGTGCATCGCCGCCACCGGCTCGGCGATCTCGGTCCACGCAACGAGCTCCGGTCGACGGACCACGTCGCTCCACACGCCCAGATAGCGGTCGAGGAACGCGGCGCCGAGCTCCGACTCGTCGGGGAGCCGCGAGAGGAACATCAGCACATCGACGAAGGGATCGGCGATGCAGGCGTCGGTCCAGTCGAACGTCACGAAGCGCCCATCCGTCCGCATGATGTTTCCGGCGTGCAGGTCGCCGTGGACAAGCGTCGCGGGCACCGGCGACGCAGCCACCTCGGCGCACAGCGCCTGGAGACGAGGAACCGCCAGCTGGAAGCGTGCGTCGAGGTCGGCGGGTAGCGGCACCGTTGGATCGGCGGCAAGCGCGGCGATCTGGTCCGAGAGCACAGCCGGACGCCGGTCGAGGCAACCGCCCTGGAGCAGCGCGTCGATATGCGGCACGCTCGCGAGGTGCAGTTCGGCGATCGCGATCAGGGCTCCCATCCGATCCTCGACGGGGATCGCGTCGGCCGGTTCGTCACCGAGATCCTCCAGCAGCATCCATCCCCGCTCGGCGTCGAGGGCGAGGACTTGCGGGACGCGGCGGGGGAAGTGTGCGGCAAGGAGCGCCGTGACGACGGGCTCACTCACGAAGTACGAGGGCGAGGCCTTGAAATACGAGCGCGCAGTCGGCGACTGGACACGCAAGATGCAGGAGTTGCACCACGTCGCGACCTGCCGAACCTCCTGCACGTCGGGGACCATCGCTTCGATCCAGGTGAGACAGGAAGCGAACCAACCTGGTCGCTGCCACGGCTGGGGCGAAGCTGGGCCGTCGCCTCGGAACCACGATCGCAGGGCCGAGCGGTCGAGAGGATCGATCTCCATGTTGGCGAGAGCGGCCTCGTCGAATCGGCGTCCGGCGCCGGAGCGTCCCGAAACGGCCTCCGTGACGTACACGACCTGATCGTTCGGCAAGGGCATCGGGCCGAAACGGACCTCTCGGAGGACGAAGATGTCCTCACCCGCCACGTCGCGGAGCGCGGGTGCAGCGTTGACGACGATCTCGGGTTCGTCGCTCGGCACGCTCGGCAGCGCCCAGCCTGCCCCGTCTTGAACGAGCAGGATCGAACCTGACACGTCGGGGATCACGAAGCGGTGCGTGTACGTCACCGCGCGACGATACGCCGTTCATCCGTGATCAGACCCCCGGGTCGACGATCAATCACCCGCCTCGATCCCTCAGCACTTCGGTCGCGAGATCATCGGAGCCTTCGTTCGAGACTGCCCACTATGCCTACACGCGAGAGCCGGCGATTTCAGCAGGTCAGAGAGGTCGGTCGAATCTCGTTGGGACTACCAGCTCAGTCGTGATGCGGCGTCGAGTCGCGATCCCAGGCGGATCGACTCCACCATCGGATGCGGTCGGCAGCCACGTCGAGGATGCTGGAGGGCAGGCTCCCACCCTCCAGCATCCCTCAGCCGGCGCGACACCGAAGTGCCTATCCAGGCCTCGCTCGGTCAAGTCCTCAGACCGGACAGGTGCCCGGGTTCGGCTCGTCGGTCCTCGGAGACGCACCCACAGGCACCCGCGGGAAGGTGACGTACAGGGTGTACGGGACCGTGCCCGTGTTGATGACTTGATCCAGTTCGCCAGGTCGCTCGACGAAGCTCTGACCCGCGCTGTACCTGGCGATCTCGCACCGATCGCCGACCGATTCGTACACCGTGAGCGAGCCCTGCTGGACGACCACGATCGCGCCCCCCGGATGCGAGTGCCAACCAGAAGAGCCGCCCGGGATGACCGTGATCTGCGCCACGACGATGTTCGTTCCCTGCTTGAGTCGGGATGGTCCCGCCTGAGGTGTTGCTCCCCAGCGCCAACAGGGTGTTCGTCAGCCCAGCCGGCGGCGTTGCGCCGCCCGGTGCGAGGGTCACCGCCATCACCACGCCGGCGAGCCCCACGCTCACCAGCGCCCATCGAATGCCGTGTTTCATGCTTCCTCCCTTCCGGACCTGTCGGTCCGGTCCCGATCGTTCCCGGGGCTCCGAGAACGTCTGTGCATCCCGCCTGCGGCCGAGGTCGGTCACCTGAGGAACGCGAACGACTCCACGACTGGCGCCGCCTGATCGATCACGCTCCGGAAGCCGCTCGACTGGCTGCGGTGATCACGATCGTGACGGTGTCGCCGGAGGGAAGATCGAGCACGTAGAGGCGCTCCTTCCTGAACCCGTTGATAGACCAGGACTGCGGGTCGTCGGGACTCGGCCCGTGACGAGTGCGAGTCCGTTCGGGCATGTCTGATTCCAGTCGGCGGCAAGCTGGACGTCCACATAGCTTCCTGTCGCCGCGCCCAGCCTCACGGGTCGAGGCGCCGTGGCGTCGAGCGCCGGGTGCGTCGAGAGCCAGCTCGTCATCGCGTCGCTCGATGTGCCGACGCCTTGCTGCGGCCGAGTAGAGCAGTCCGTCGCTGCCGCCACGACGCTGCTGAGCACGATGACATGCGTGTCCGACGCGACCGGGCGTCTCCAGCGAGAAGTACCGGTCTCCATCGCCCGAGAACGTCCAGTCCGAGGGCACCGTGTAGGTGAACGGTGCCTTGAACGTGACGGAGCGGCCGCTCACAGGTGGCGGTGTCACCGATACCGAGGGCGTCGTGGCGGGAACGTGCGGATCGCCGTTCGAGCCCAGCACACGCACCGCACCGATCAGCAGCGCCACCGGGACTGCGATGCCGACGGCGATCGCCGCGATCCGTTGATTCCTCGTCTTCCGCTCTCGGTATTGATCGAAGCGCGTGAGCCTCTGTGGTGTCTTCGTACTCGACATCTCCATCACCTCCACGGCGCGGTGGATGCCCTGCAGCGGCCTGGCGAGAACGGGTCATCGAACGTCATATGTCGTCCTCCTCCAAGCGCAGCCGGCGAACCACGTTCTGCCGACCGTCATGCAGTTGCTTCTTCACCGTGCCTGTCGCGGTACCGAGGATCTCTGCGATCTCGGCGACCGATCGTCGTCCAGGTAACGGAGCGCGATGACCTGCGCCTGCCGCCGCGGCAGCGACCGGACGGCCGCCCAGAACTCCGCGTCGTCGGCGGACAACTCGGGCATCGTGGTTCCGGCCCGCCGGGCGAACCTCGCCAACGCACGCGCCTCGGCGTAGCGACGTCGGAACATCGACATCGACATGTTCGAGACCACGCGGCGCACCCAGAGGTCCGGCCGCTCGTATCCGGCGACGCGTTCCCAGTCGCGGTGCGCCGCCAGGAAGGCCTCTTGGGCGAGGTCTTCGGACGCCGAGCGGCTCCCCGAGAGCGCGAAGGCGAGCCCGACCACCGCCGGGAACTCGCGCGCGTAGAACTCCTCGAACGTCTCCGAGGAGTCCACGGCGGACGAGCCGCCTCCCTGCACCACGGGATCGCCTCTCTCCAGGTTTAGCCAGGTCATAGTTGCTCCACCCGGTCCATCGCGCCAGGGCACGTTGGGGGTTTACCGCAGAACCAACGTTCACCCATGGAAAGGGCGGTACCCCCCGCTCGTCCTTTTCGATGCCCGGTCGAAAGCGGAGTCGGTACCGAGCGGTAGCGTCGTGCCGTGGTCGACATCGATGACGTCCGTTCGTTCGCCCTACGGCTCCCGCGAACAACCGAGGCGCTGGTTCGCGATCGCGTCAAGTTCCGAGTTGGACGCATCGTCTACCTCGCGTTCTCTCGGGATGAGGCCGTGATGGGTTTCGGCTTTCCCAAGGAGGAACGCGAAGCGCTCGTCGCGTCGGATCCTCGGAAGTTCCTGATGCCGGAGCCATCCGACCTCCGCTACCAGTGGGTCCAGGTCCGGCTCGCCGCGATCGATGCGGCCGAGATGCGCGAGCTCGTGCTCGATGCGTGGCGGATGTGCGTCCCCAAGCGGGTGGCGGCGGACTATGAACGCAATCGCGACGATCGCCGCTGACCGCACGCCGCAGCCCCGATCCGGGAGACACGAAGGGACAGGGTGTCGAGATCGACCTGACGAGGCGACTCGGACTACTGCTCGGCGGCGTTGGTCTCGGCGAGCAGGCTGATGAGCCAGCCGAGCGGCTGGTCCTCTTCCTCGAGCGGGAGTGCGTCGACGACGACGACCTCATCGGGTGCGACATCGAAGTGTCGAGCGGCGAGCGTCCGTGCCTCGGCTCGGGCGGTCGACTGATCGGATCGGAAGATGCGGTATTCGTGTCTCACGGCCGACACGCTATGCCTTGGTCGGACGCCCGGGTGTCCGCTGAACGAACGATTCGCTCGGGGGACATGACCTGTGGGACATCCGGTACAGGTCGGGCGGATGCGCGAGCATTTGCCGCCGCCGCGTACATGCCGATCGCCCGTGACGGGCGCCGCGCGCTACGCCGAGCGGAGGGCGATGCCGCGCGCCGCCGCCCACCGTCGGTAGTTCTCGACATGGGCGAGAGGGACCGCAGCGTGCGTGCAGGTCAACGGATCATCACACGGAGGATTGCCCTCGAGGCTGAAGTAGTTGAAGCGGCACTGCTCGCAGTAGACGTCCAACTCTTCGGGCAGGTATGCGCACTCGCCCCAAGAACACCGTCGCTCACCCTCGCCGGTCCCGATGTCCCAACGACACCCGGCACACTTCTCGAACTGCATCCAGTTCCCCATGGCGTGCCTCCTTGAGGCGAACCTAGGAGTCGAGCGCCGACCGAGGAAGGGCAGAAGGACCCCCGGCAGCAGGGTCGCAGGACACCTGGTGTCCTCTCCGGCAGGATCCGCCACGGCACGTAGCGTGGACCTCGCTGCCGGGGTAGGGTGCGCGTGTTTCGGAGAAGGGAACTCCGGTTGCCACGGACCCGTTGGCTCGTCTCGCTCCTCGTCGCCGCTGCCGTGGCCATCACCGTGTCGTCGATCTCGAAGGACTCGACCCCGGCCTCGGCCGGCGGTTCGCCCACGCCGAGCACAGCCACCCGAGCGGCCGGCTCGATCGACCACATCATCATCATCGTGCAGGAGAATCGATCGTTCGATCACTACTTCGGCACGTTCCCCGGCGCGAACGGGATCCCTCTGCGACCCGACGGGACGCCGACGATCTGCATCCCCGACGCGGTGCTCGGACACTGCTCGCGCCCGTACCACAGCACGACGCAGTATCAGCAGGGCGGACCGCACGATCAGAAGGCCTCGCTCATCGACCAGAACGACGGCAAGATGAACGGGTTCGTGACATCCGTGACCAGGGGCAAGGGCAAGTGCGCCACCGCCGCATACCGGTTCACGGCGGCATGCCGACCCTTCCTCGGACCGAAGAAACAGCCGGACGTCCTCAGTTACCACACGGGCAAGGAGATCCCGAACTACTGGGCCTACGCGAAGCACTACGTGCTGCAGGACCGCATGTTCGCCCCGGCGGACTCCTGGACGCTCCCGTCACACCTGTTCCTGTTCTCCGGATGGTCGGCGTACTGCCCGGACACGAGCGACCCGATGAGTTGCCGCTCGAACATCGACCTGTCGGGCCGGCATCAGCAATACCGGTACACCCATCCGCCGATCTACGCATGGACCGACATCACGTACCTCTTGGGCAAGGCGGGTGTCAGCTGGAACGTCTACATGGGCAAGGGCACCTGCGTGCAGGAGCCGTGCACGCAGAAGCCGGGCCCGTACGGCGTGACGCTCTCGTCGAAGAGCCCGCTCCCGGGGTTCGTCGACGTGGTGCAGCACGATCGTCTTGACCATTTCACCACCCACGAGGCGTTCGTCCGCCAGGCAGAGGCGGGCACGCTGCCGTCGGTGTCCTGGATCATGCCGGGGAACCTCGCGAGCGAGCACCCCGGGTCGGGAACGCCGATCCGAAGCGGGCAGGCCTACGTGACCAGGCTCGTCAACTCGGTGATGCGCGGCCCGAACTGGGACTCCTCGGCCATCTACCTCACCTGGGATGACTGGGGCGGCTTCTACGACCACGTCAGACCCCCGAAGGTCGACCGCAACGGATACGGACTCCGGGTGCCTGGCATCGTTATCAGTCCGTGGGTGAAGCGCGGGATCGATCACCGAACCCTGTCGTTCGACGCTTACCTCAAGCTGATCGAGGATCGTTTCCTGGGCGGTCAGCGTCTCGATCCGAAGACCGACGGCCGACCCGATCACCGTCCGACGGTACGGGAGAACGTGGCGATCCTCAGCAACCTGATGCGCGAATTCGACTTCACGCAGCGGCCGCTGCCGCGCTTGATACTGGATCCGACGCCCTAGCGCATCCCGCGCCGGCCGAGCACTACTCTCGACGTTCGCCGACCACCGGCGCGGTGTGACACTCGCAAAGGTCGTCGATGCAGCCTCGTTCCCGATGTTCGCCGGGTTCCCAGACGAGGTCGTAGTCGTCTTCCGCGACGAAGAACGCACATCCGCACCAGCAGACATCGCGCACCACCTGATGCCAGGCGCCGTGCGCATCCTGCCGCTCGGGCAGGGTCAAGGTCTTGGCCACTGGTCACCCCTCGGGTCCGACCATTGCATCCTGCCCCCCGGAACGACCGGGCGCAAGCGGACGGCGCCGGGTGATCAGCAGCCGTTGTCGACCCACACGGGGCCGGCGCCGACCGCGATCCCGCGGCCCGCCGCCAGATCGCGTACGCGGGAGCGATAGTCGTGCATCGCCCAGTGCGGGAAGTCGGCGTGGGTCCAGCACTGCCACGCGGGGTACAGCTCGTGGTGATAGCTGCTGTCGATCGTCTCGGCATGCCCGATCACGTTGCCAACGTTGATGTCGAAGCGCTGCATCAACCAGAGGGTCAGGCGCAGCGACGATCGCATCTGCGCATGATCGTCGAGCACCATCCGGTCGCTGGTGCCGACGTGCTCGATCCCGATCGCGGTCCAGTTCATCCCGATCGCATGCCGGCATCGTACGTCCAGCTTGGCGAGCTGGTAGATCGTGCCGTCCGTGTCGATGATGAAGTGCGCGCACGTGCCGGGGAGCTCACCGTTGTGCTTCGAGTTCGCGGCGAACGTGTTCCACGCCGAGGAGAACGACGTGCCGTCGGTGTAGTGCTCGACGATCACCTGTGGCGCCGTGAGCTTCCAGGTGCGCGCACCGTAGTGACGTTTCGAGTAGGCGGCCATCTCGTCGAGGCGTTTCGGACCGTACGGGATCGGCTTCCACACGATCGGCGGCTTCGCGATGCGCCCGGTCGCACGGACGTCCACCGTCGCGTGCAGCGGCGCGGCATGCAGATCGATCGGTGACGTTCCGAAACCTGCGAGCAGCGACAGGGTCGCGAACGCGGCGGCGGCTGCCCGGATCAACCCGCGGCGGCCCGCACGCGCTCCAGCGTGCGCTCGCGACCGAGGAGGGCCAAGGACTCCGGCAGCGGGGGCGAGACGTTCGACCCGGTCGCCGCCGCACGGATCGGCTGCCACCCCTTGGTGCGATTCAGCCCGGCCCCCTCGGCCAGGGCGTCCAGCGCGTGTGCGATCGATTCGGCATCCCATCCAGGGATAGCATCGAGCGCGGCGACGGCCTCCTTGAGATAGCCATCCGGGGCCTTCGCCAGGATGTCCGCGGCCTTGGCGCTAGGCTCGATGTCGTCGCTGAACAGGAACCGCAGCAGATCGACGACCTCGGCGAGCGTCTTCATCCGCTCCTTGACCAGCGGCATCGCCGCTCGCAGCAGGATGGGATCGACGCCGACGCCCGCCTCCACCAAGAAGTGGACGCAACGGGCGGCGAGGTCATCGTCGTCCAGCGACTGGATGTAGCGGTTGTTCAGCCACGTGAGCTTCTCGGTGTCGAACGCCGCCGGATTCGAGGAGACACGCGACAGGTCGAACGCGGCGATCAACTCGTCACGCGACAGCAGCTCCCGATCATCACCCGGCGACCAGCCGAGCAGGGCCAGGTAGTTCACCATCGCCTCCGGCAGGAAACCCTGCTCGCGGAAGGCCTGGACACTCGTCGACCCGTGGCGCTTCGACAACGGTTTGCGATCGGGACCGACGACCTGCGGCAGGTGGGCGTAGGCGGGGGGCGTCCCACCCAGCGCACGGATCACCGCGATGTTCCGTGGCGCCGCGGTCAGCAGGTCGTCGCCCCGAACGACGTGCGTGATGCCCATCGCGAGGTCGTCCACCGCCACGGCCAGCAGGAACACGGGGGACCCGTCGGTGCGCACGATGACGAAGTCGCGCAGCTCCCCTGGCCCCCACCGCACCTCGCCCTTGACCAGGTCGGGCACGACCTGCTCGTCGTCGGGCATCCGGAATCGCACGACCGGTGTGCGCCCTTCGGCCTCGAACGCGGCGATCTCGTCGGGGGTCAGCGTGCGGCAACGGCCGTCGTAGCCGGGGGCCTGCCCGTGGGCGCGCGCATCGCCGCGACGCTCCTCGAGCTCCTCGGGCGTGCAGTAGCAGCGGTAGGCGAGCCCGTCGGCGAGCAGGCGCTGCGTCGCCTCCGCGTACTGCGCCGCCCGCTGCGACTGTCGATACGGCTCGTGCGGTCCGCCCACCTCGGGGCCCTCGTCCCAGTCGAGACCGAGCCATCGCAGATCCTCGAGCACGCCGCGAAAGGCCTCTTCGGTCACCCGGGACGCATCTGTGTCCTCGACCCGCAGCACGAAGGCGCCCCCCTCATGTCGCGCCCAGAGCCAGGAGAACAGAGCGCTGCGCACGTTGCCGACGTGCAGGGATCCCGAGGGCGCAGGGGCGAACCGGCACCGGACGGTCACGGACCCACCACCGGGTTGCGCAGCGTGCCGACACCGTCGACCTCCACCTCGACGACGTCGCCGTCCACGATCTTGCCGACGCCCTCCGGGGTGCCGGTCAGGATCACGTCACCGGGCAGCAGGGTCATGAAGGTCGTGATGAATTCGATCAGGGTGCCGACCCCGAAGACCATGTCTTCGGTGGTGGCGTGCTGGACGACGTCCCCGTTCAGACGCGTCTCGATCTCCACGCCGGTGGGGTCGATGTCGGTTGCGATCCACGGACCGAGGGGGCATGAACCGTCGAACCCCTTGGCGCGCGCCCATTGATCGTCCGTCTGCTGGAGGGTGCGGAGCGTCACGTCGTTCGCGCACGTGAACCCCAGGATGTAGCGAGAGGCGTCCTCGGCTCGCACGGAGCGGGCGAGCCGCCCGATCACCACCGCGAGCTCCCCCTCGTAGTCGATCCGGCGACTGATGGCCAGCAGCCGGATCGGGTCGTCGGGACCGATCACCGCGGTCGAGGGTTTGAGGAAGATCAGGGGCTCCTCGGGGACCTCGCCGCCGAACTCGGCCGCGTGCGCGACGTAGTTCTTCCCCACACACACGACCTTTGAGGGCAGGATCGGCGCCAACAGGAGCACATCTGCCAGCTCGACCGTCTCGCCCGTCGGCAACGGGTCCTCGAAGAACGTGCCGGCGAGCACCTGGATCGTCTCGGTGCCCGCTTGGATCGCGCCGGTGGCGATGCGGTCCCGGTATCGGAATCGGACGAGTCGCATCTGGCGGGCAGGCTACCGCACGGCCGACATGCCGTGACCCGAGGGCATCGGCGTGGTTCGATACCGGGGTGAGCCTCCTGTCGCCCGGGGACCAGCCCCTCGATGTCACGCGTTTCGACGTCGAAACGGCGAACCACATGATCGACCCGCACATCAGGCGCACCCCCACGATCGACCTCGAGACGGGAGCCTTCGGCGTCGATGCGCTGCTCACGCTCAAGCTCGAACTGCTCCAGCACACCGGGTCCTTCAAGCCTCGCGGTGCCTTCAACCGGATGCTCACCGCGGACATCGACGGCAGCGGCGTGCTCGCCGCCTCGGGCGGCAACTTCGGTCTGGCCGTCGCGTACGCCGCCAAAGCCCTCGGGCATCCCGCGGAGATCTTCGTGCCGTCCACGTCTCCCGCGATGAAGATCGAGAAGATCCGCGCGTACGGGGCCACGGTGCACGTGATCGACGGGTTCTACGCCGAGGCGTACGCCGCCTGCGAGGAGCGAGCATTCGATACCGGAGCGGCGTTCATGCATCCCTACGATCAGCCCGCGGTCGTGGCGGGGCAGGGCACCTTGGCCGCCGAGCTGTCCGGCCAAGCCCCGGCGCTGGACACCGTCATCGTTGCGGTCGGCGGCGGTGGGCTCATCGCGGGCGTCGCCGCGTGGTACGCGACCGACACCCGCGTGGTCGGCGTCGAGCCCCAACGCTGCCCCACCCTGTCGCGGGCGCTCGCCGCCGGCGAGGTCGTCGACGTGGAGGTCGGGGGCGTCGCGGCCGACGCGCTCGGCGCGCAGCGCGCGGGCATGATCGCGCTGGGGATCGCCACGCGGTTCGTGCCACAGGTCGTCCTGGTCAGCGACGAGGACATCCTGCGTGCCCGGCGCCTGCTGTGGGACGCCTGCCGGATCGTGACCGAGCCGGGGGCGGCCGCGACCCTCGCCGCCCTCACCAGCGGCGCGTACCGATCGCGACCCGGGGAGCGCATCGGGCTCGTCCTGTGCGGCGGCAATACCGACCCCGCCGATCTGGAACTCGACGAGGATTAGCGCCCGATCGTCTCGCGTACGAACGAGGTCCGCTCCGCGATCGATCCTCGTGGGACCCGGATGAGGACGTACCCCGATCGCTCGTATGCGTCCACCAGCGCCTCGTGGAACGGGAGTGTGTCCTCGAACGACATCGTCCGTTCGTCGTCGGTGCGGTAGATCTCCCGCCACGGTTCGAACAGCAGCGCCTCGCGGTGATACCGGTAGCGCGCGGCGGCCGCCATGCTCGGCCCCCGGTCCGCCCCGAACAGCGCGGCATACGCGATGCAGTCCGGGATGCCGCGGTCGAACACCGCCACGGGCCCGTCGGTCGCGATCGCCGAGGCATGCTTCTGGATCGAGCGCGCGAGCAGTAGCTCCGCGAAACGGGTGGGGTCCGGGGCGTCCGGTCCGAGGGTCGTCGCTCGATGCTCGGCGAGAACCTCCCGTGCCGGCTCCCGAACCGCGAGCACGCCCTGCAGATCATCGAGGACGGCGCTCTTCCCGGAGCCGGGCGCGCCGGTCAGGACATGCAGATCAGACGGGAGCATCGGAGCCTCCGGGGGATCGTGGGGGTCAGCTGCCGAAGCGCTCGGCGAGCTCCGGTGCGGCGCGATCCCGCAACGCCGCGAGCAGTCGTTGGCGCTCCATCGCCTGCAACAGCGAGAGGCGATTCTGTGGGATGTCGTGCTCCGCAAAGAAGGACTGCACATCGGTGACCTGGTCCGGCTCGGTGAGGAACCGGGCGCCTTGGGCCAGGTGGATCACGTTGGAGGCCGCGAAGCGCGGCACCAGCTCGTCCCAATGGTCGCGGACATACGCCCAGGCGATCTCGCCGACCTCGCGATTGCTCTCGGCCCGCGACAGGAGGAACGGCGCGTCCTGCGAACGGATCTCCCCGGAGGCGGCCAGCGCCAGGGTGCGCGCCATCGACGCCGGGTCCCGGAACCGGGCGAGGGCGGATCGGTAGCGTTCCTGTTCCTGCGGGGTCGCCGCCTCCTGCATCCGTGCGACGTAGGCGTCGTACTCGTCGGGTCCGCCCGCGAACGCGACGATCTCGATCGCGGCCGCCACCACCCCGGGCTCGCCGCCGTCGCCGGCGCGCGACAGCGCCTCGACCTCTCGGGCCATCGCTTGCGTCTCGGGGTCGTCTCCCAGGATGCCCAGCGTGCGGATCAGATCGCCACGGAGCTCGCTGTCGAGGGCGGAGTCCTCCGCGCGCGACTCCCAGCCGAGTCGGCCGACCGCCGGGCGAACCAGCTCCCGGACCGCGTCGCGGAACCGTTCCCGTGGCTCGCCGTCCAGGAACCGATCGCACCAGGCGAGCCCGAGCAGCATCGTCTGCCACACCGCCGGGGCTGTCTCATCGGAGAAGCCGAGAACCAGATCCAGGAAGGTGCCCACGGGTGCACGACCCGCGACCACAGAGGCCCAGGCGTCATCGACCAGGCCCTGGCGCTCCGCTGGCGAGAGCTCCGCCGCGCGCGCCACGAGGCGCCTGCGGAGCTCGTCGTCGTAGAACGTGCGGACGAACGCCGCGCCGTCCGCGTTCGCGACGAAGAGCGCGTCGGGGTGGGCCAACGCAACGTCCAACCCGTCCGCCTCGACGAGCACGCGCTCGACGATCTCGCCGTCGGGCGTGTGCTGGCGCACGATGAGCGGGACGGGCCAGGTCGTGTCGTCGTCCGGCAGCGAGGGGGCGAAACGTCGCTGCGAGAGATGCACCACGTCGCCCTCCAGGTGCACGTCGATCGCCGGGTACCCCGGCTGAAAGATCCAGGCGTCCATGATGCGGCGCACCGGCTGCCCGGTCTCCGTTTCCAGCGCGTCCCAGAGATGGTGGGTTTCCGTGTTGCCGTACGCGTGCGTCGCGAGGTAGTGACGGATCCCGTCGCGGAAACGCTCGGGGCCGAGCCATTGCTCGATCATGCGCAGGACGGCGCCGCCCTTCGTGTACGTGAGGGTGTCGAACATGCCGCTGGCATCGTCGGGCGACTCCACCGGGAACTCGATCGGCCGGGTGGTGACGAGCGAGTCGACCTCGAACGCCGACATCCGGATCGCTTGGAACGAGTCGAACACCCGCCACGACGGCTCCATGGCATCGACACAGAGGTAGGACATGAACGTGGCGAACGCCTCGTTCAACCAGATGCCGTTCCACCACCGCATCGTCACCAGGTCGCCGAACCACATGTGGGCGAGCTCGTGCGCGACCGTCTCGGCGACGTCGAGGCGCTCCTCGTGCGCCGCCAGGGCGGGGTCCATCAACAACAGCGTCTCCCGGTAGGTCACGAGACCGGTGTTCTCCATCGCGCCCTGCGCGAAGTCGGGGATCGCCGCCTGATCGAGCTTCTGCTCCGGGTACGGGATCCCGTAATACGCCCCGAACCAGTCCAACGAGAAGACCGCCACGTCGTTGGCGTAGGTGGCGAGGTGGATCCGATCGGGCCTGCTGGCCACGCGGATCGGGACCGGCCCCGCGAAGACGGGCTCGGTGAGCGCCAGATGGCCGACGACGATGCAGACCAGGTACGTCGACATCACCATCGATTCCGCGAATCGGACGCGGACGAAACCGGCATCGGCCGGTTCGCGATCCACCTCCGGGGTATTCGTGAGCGCGGTCATCGCCTCGGGGACGACGAGCGTGAGGGCGAACGAGGCCTTCAGATCGGGCTCGTCCCAGCACGGGAAGTTGCGTCGAGCGTCCGTGGCCTCGAAGTGCGTGGTGATGATGACGTGATCCGTGCCGTCGTCAGCCGTATACCGCGACCGGTACATGCCCTCCATCAGATCGCTGAGCTTGCCCGAGAACTCGAGCCGCAGGGTGTACTCGCCCGTCGCGACCTCGGTCGGGAGCTCGAGCGTGAGCCTGCCCGCCTCGGCGTCGGGCACGACCTTGTCGACCTCGAGCACGCGCTCGTCACCCCCGATGAGGGCGCCGGCGTGCACGGTGACCTCGGTGCCGTTGAGGACGATCTCGGCCACCGGCTCGTGCACCGTCACCTCGACGTCGACGGTCCCGTCGAACGTGGGGGCGCTGGGGTCCAGTCGAAGCTCGATCGCGTAGCGCGACGGCGTGACGGTGCGTGGCAGCCGGTACGCGGAGCCTTGCGTCATCGGTCGCCTCAGTCCTCGATGAACGTGAGCCAGTCGACGTAGCGCGGATCCTCGCCCTTGGTCGCGGCGAAGAACGCCTCCTGGAGCTCCTTGGTGACCGGCCCCCGATGCCCGACGCCGATCGTCCGGTCGTCCACCTCACGGATCGGCGTGATCTCCGCGGCCGTGCCGGTGAAGAAGACCTCGTCGGCGAGATAGATGTCGGTGCGCACCAGGTCGCGCTCGATGACGTCGTAGCCGAGGTCGCGCGCCAGCGTGATGACGGCCCCTCGGGTGATGCCCGACAGCGCGCCCACAGCCGTCGGCGGCGTCACCAACGCACCTCGGTCGACCACGAAGAGGTTCTCCCCCGACCCCTCCGCGATCTTGCCGTCGTGGTTGAGCAGGATGGCCTCGTCGTAGCCGCCCTTGACCGCCTCGACCTTCGCGAGGATCGACACGAGATACCCGCCGGTGGCCTTCGCCGCCGAGGGCAACGAGTTCTGATCGGGGCGCTTCCAACTGGAGATCTTCACGCGGGTGCCCTGCTCGAGCGCGTCCTCGCCGAGGTAGGCGCCCCACGGCCACACGGCCACCGCCACATCGACGGGCGCCGCCAGCGGATTCACGCCCATCTCGCCGTATCCGCGAAATGCGATCGGCCGGATGTAGCAACTGTCGAGCCCGTTGGCGCGGATGACCCGTTTGGTCGCCTCGACCAGCTCGATCTTCGAATACGGGATCTCCATGTGGTAGATCGCGCCGGAGGCGAACATCCGATCGAGGTGCGCGTCGAGATGCCAGACGGCGGGGCCGCGGGCGGTCGCGTAGGCCCGCATGCCCTCGAAGACGCCTGAACCGTAATGCAGTCCGTGGCTGAGCACATGGACCTTGGCCTCGCGCCAGTCCACGAGCTCGCCGTTCATCCAGATCTTGTCGACCTCGGTGATCGGCACGGCGATCCTCCTACGCTCGCGGCCCGGCAGGCTCCGGGCGTCCGTACAGGATAGCGGTCAGCCGCCAAGGTCGTAGACGCGCCATCGGTGCGGCGCCGCCGGTTCGAACGGCGCGGTCAGATCCGGCCCGTACCGTTCGATCGCCCACGGCCGCACCACGTCGATCGCCCGACGCAGGGCGTCGTCGGGCACCCGCCACGTCCAGGAGTACGCCTTGGCCAGCGTCTCCTCGAAGAACCGCTCGAGCGAGCTGTCGACGCGCGCCGGGGTGCTCGCGATCTCGCGGAGCCGACCGCCGGCATCGGTGAACACCTCGTCGAGGTCGGCGTAGCCACCTCGGACATCGAGCCCGAGCGGCTCGGCCGCCGGTCCAAGCTCCTCGACGAATCGGAGCCAGACCGAGCGCCACTCCCCCGAGTAACCGCCGGGCTCGACGACGACCACGCCTTCCGGTCGCACGACCCGACAGAGCTCTCGAACCGCATCGGACCACTCGGTGATCAGGTGCAGGACCCACCGACAATAGGCGCCGGCGAACGCCGCGTCGGCGATCGGCATTCGCGTCGCGTCGGCGATCGCGATCGAGACGCGCCGCGAGGGATCCTTGGCGCGCAGCCTGGCGAGCATCGGCCGAGAGAGGTCGCATCCAACCACGCGCCGGCCCCGCGCCGCGAGCGGGATCGCAAGCGCGCCCGTGCCGACGCCGATCTCCAGGACCGGATCGTCAGGCAGCACGCGATCGAGCAGATCGACGCCCGCGGCGACGGAGGCCACGTCGGTCACACGCGTCGCGTCATAGACCTCCGCGGCGCGGTCGAAGGACTGCGAGCCCATCAGTTCGCCGACGGATCGATCGGCATCGTCTGCAGGATCGCGTAGCCCGGCCCGAGGCGCCGGACGACGCGTTCCCAGAGCCGTTCGGGCTCCGGCGTGAAGACGTCCTCGTCGGTGGCCTCCGTCACGAGCCAGGCCTCCTCCGCGAGCTCGTCCTCGAGCTGTCCCGGGCCCCAGCCGGAATACCCCGCGAAGATCCGTGCGCGGACGATCGCGTCGCGGTCCTCGGTGTCCATCTCGTCGGGCAGAAAGCCGATCGAGCCGAAGGCGACGAGGCTCGCGCGCGTCGGATCGGAGAACTCCGCGATCACGACCGCGGCGTCGGGCTGCACGGGGCCGCCTTCGAACAGCTCGTCCCCGATCGCCACCAGATCCGACAGCGGCGGCACCGCGGTGTCGACCGGCAGCCCGAGCGGGCGGTTCAAGACGACGCCGACCGCGCCGTCTTCGTCGTGGTGACCGATCAGGACGACCGTGCGTCGGAAGTTCGGGTCGAACAGCGTGGCGTTGGACAGCAGCAATCGGCCGGTGAGCTCCACCCCGGCAGGCTAACGCGTGATCCGGATCCGACGCTTGGACCGTCGACGATCGGCGACGATCTCACGGACGCAGTTGTAGGCAGGGATGCCGGTCACACCGCCGCCTGCATGCGTGGCGCTCGAGCACTGGTACAACCCGTCGATCGGCGTCCGATAGTCCGCGAAGCCCGGCGCCGGCCGCATGTGGAACAACTGTTCGGCGGAGAGCTCCCCGTGGAAGATGTTGCCCCCCACCAGTCCCCAGCCCTCCTGCATCTCGTGGGGCCCGAGTACCTGCCGGTGCAGCACGCTGTCCGCGAAGCCCGGCGCGAGCTCGTCGTAGCCCGTGATCACACGATCGGCGTAAGCATCGAGCTCCGCGTCGTCGGGCTCATCGGCCCACTCGGCCGGACACCACTGCGTGAACAGCGAGACGATGTGCTTCCCGTCAGGCGCCAGCGTGGGGTCGGCGAACGTCGGCATGCTCCCGTCGCTGAACGGGGCGGTGGCCGCCCTGCCGCTCCGCGCCTCCTCGAAGGCCCGCTCGAGGTACGCGATCGAATGCGCCAACTCGAACCCGCCGGTCAGATCGGCCTGGTCCGGCTTGGCGGCGAAGACCGGCGCTCGATCCAACGCCAGGTTGATCTTCACGGTGCCGCTGCGCGACTTCCAGGCTCGGATGTCCTCGACGAACGCCTCCGGCAGCTGCCCGGCGTCGATGTGCCGCAGGAACGTGACCTGGGGGTGCGTCGCGGCGACCACGATGGGTGCGACGAGCTCCTCGCCGGACGTGAGCGCGACCCCGCGCACCCGTCCGTCCGACACAAGGATCCGTTCGACGGGGGCGTCCACCCTGATCTCTGCGCCGAAGGTGCGAGCGCTCGCCTCCAGCGCCGTCGCGACCGCGCCCATGCCGCCGACGACCGTCGCCCAGGCGCCGACCTGGCCGTTGCCGACGTCGCCGATCGAGTGGTGCGCCATGACGTACCCGGTGCCCGGCTCGTACGGTCCCGCCCAGGTGCCGATCAGACCGTTCAGGGCCATCACCGTCTTGACCTGGTCGGTCTCGAAGAACCGATCGAGGATGTCGACGATCGACATCGTCATCAACCGCGTCACGTCGGCGACCCCCTGCACGTCCAGGCCGCGGAACCGCCATGCCGTCTTGAGCTGCTCGTACAGGTCGCCGACCCGGTGCGAGCCCAACCGAGGCGGGGTCGTCATGAGCAGCGGACCCAGCACATCGGCGAGGCCACCGATCCAGGCCTCCCATCGCTCGAGCGCGTCGGCGTCCCGCTTGGAGAACTTCGCGAACTCCTCGTAGTTCTGGGCAGGGTCGTCGTGCTGGATGATGTAGCGCCCGTCCGGGAACGGCACGAAGTACGGCCCGGTGGGGATGCTTCGATACCCGTGGCGCGCGAGGTCAAGGTCGCGGAGGATCGTGTCGGGCATCAAGCTCATGACATAGCTCAGGGTGGTGACCTGGAACTCGGGTGCATCCGGCCACGGTCGCATCGTGTCGGCCGCGCCGCCGGTCTTGTGCCGAGCCTCAAGCACGAGGGTGCGCGCGCCCTTCTTGGCGAGATAGGCGGCCGCGACCAGCCCGTTGTGCCCGCCGCCCACGACGATCGCGTCATAGCGTGCATCGCGCATGCCGGCAGGATAGGTCGGCGCCGGCGGTGCACGGTAGCCGAGATCGGGGATCTGGCCGATCCCCGATCTCAGGCCGTGCGACGTTCGGGGGCGCCTCCGGGCTCAGCCTCGAGCGCCTCGGCCGACGTGTACCGCGGCGCGCCGGTCACGACCTCGCCGATCGGCTCGGACTCCTGCAGCGCCTCCTGCTCGTCCGCGACCGAGGCGCCTTCCGGTCCGTCCTCCGTGCGCAGCGCCAGCATCGGCAACAGGAGCAGCGCGGCGGCCAGCGCGGAGAGCCCGCCGAGACGATAGGTCGCCTGTGGCCCCAGCGCGCGCAGGACGGGGCCCGCCATCAGGTAGGCGGCCGCGAGTCCGAGCGACACGACCGCTTCGAAGGCGGCCATCGTGCGACTCCGCAACGCGTCCGGTGTTCGGCGCTGCATGATGCCCGTCTCGGCCACCATCGTCAGGCCGTCGGACGTGCCCATCGCGAACAGTGACACGAGCACCAGCACGAACACGGGCGCGAACCCGACGCCGAAGGCCGCCAGCGCGATACAGAACGACCCGATCACGAGCCACAGTGGTTCGGTGGTCTGCGTAAGGTATCGACCCAAGCCGGAACCGATCACCGAGCCGCTGCCCCAGCAGGCGATCAGCGCCGCGAACCCCACGGCCTGAACCCCGAAGTGCTCGGCCAGGGCCGCATCGGCCACCATGCCCATCCCCATCCCGAGCACGAACACGAACCAGGCGACGGTCATCCGCCGCATCACCCGGTCGCGCCACAGCAACGCCATGCCGGAGACCAAGCCGGTGTGCTGCTCGTCGTGGTCCTCGTCTCGCCGCTCCTGATAGGACCCGCGAACCGTGAGGGTGAGGCACACCGACACCAGGAACGACACGGCGTTCAGGCCGAAGACCCACGACGCACCGATCGTCGCGAGGAGCACGCCGCCCACCAACGGGCCGACCGCGATGCCGGCGTGCACGCCCATGGTGACGAGGCTGTTCGCCCAGCTGATGTCATCCGGCGTGTCGACCAGGTTCGGGATCGCCGCGCGTGACGCCGTGAAGAACGGCACGTCGGCCAAGGCGGAACCGAACGCCAGCAGGATCAGCATCATCGGCGCGTGCGCGAACGCCATCGCGGCGAAGAACAGGGTCGAGACGGCCTCGGCCACGATCATCACCGTGCGCCGATCGAACCGATCCCCGAGCGCCCCGCCGAACGGGCCGACGATGCCGGCCACGCCGAAGGTCATGAGCAGCGAGAGCGCCTGCATCCCAGGCGAATGCGTCGTATTCCAAACGGTGTAGTTGAGCGCCGTGTACGCCGCGGCGCCGCCGGTGACCGAGATGAGCCGACCGGCCGCCAGGCGACGGATCTTCGAGCGCGAAGTTGTTGGATAGAGGTTCATGGAGCGGCTCCTGGAGAGGCGGTGCGGGACGGGATCGGCGGGACAGGGTGCGCGCGAACGCGCGGGCGCTCAGACGGCGCCCGTATCTCCTGTCGTGATCATCATCCGCTCCATAACCCGGACACGCTACCACGACGTCGTGGTGCGGGTCGAGCATCCGGCGCAGGAAACGTCGAGATCGAAGGTCAGTCGAGCGTCACCGTGCGGGTGTGTCGCGCGTCGATCGCCTCGGCGACCGCGTCGAGCGTGGCGGCCGGCACGTCGGAGTCGACCGTGAGCACCATCAACGCGTCGCCGCCCTGCGCGCGTCGACCCACGTCCATCGTCGCGATGTTGATCCCCGCCTCTCCGAAGATCGTGCCGACCTTGCCGATGATGCCCGGCCGGTCCTCGTACCGGAAGAACACCATGCGTTGAGCCGGACCCACCTCGACGTCGAACTCGTCGATCGAGATCACCCGCATCGAGTCCTTCGCCACGATCGTGCCCTGCACGACGATCGGGGCCTCGTCGGTCTCGGCGCGAACCGAGATCAGCGACACATAGTCCTGGCTCACGGTCGAGCGCATCTCGCTGACGGTCAGACCCCGGTCCCGCGCCAACATCGGGGCGTTCACGAAGGTCACGGGCTCGTTCACCGAGCGCCCCAGGATGCCCTTGAGCGTCGCGAGTGTGAGCACGCGTGTGTCGTGCTCGGCGATCCGGCCCAGGTACGAGGCGACCACCGACCGCACCCCGCCGCCGGCCAATCCGGCCGCCAATGCCCCGAGATGCTCGGCAAGCGGCACGAACGGACGCACGGTCTCCGCCACCTCGGCGCCCGCCGAGACATTCACGGCGTAGGGAACGAACTCCCCCTTGAGCGCGAGCCGCACCATCTCGGCAACGGTCACGCCCGCCTTGTCCTGGGCCTCTCGGGTCGATGCGCCCAGGTGCGGCGTGACCACGACGTTGCGCAGACCGAACAGGGGCGAGTCGGTCGTCGGTTCGACCGCGAACACATCCAGCGCGGCCCCGGACAGGTGGCCGTCCTCGAGCACCTTGGCCAGCGCGGCCTCGTCGACGATGCCGCCGCGCGCCGTGTTCACGATGCGAGCGCCGGGCTTGACCATCCGGAGCTCCTTCTCACCGAGGAGCCCTTCGGTCTCTGGCGTCCGTGGCAGATGGACGCTCACGAAGTCGGACTGAACCAACACGGCCTCGAGTGAGGGCATGATCTCCACGCCCATCTCCTTGGCGCGTTCCGCGCTCACGTAGGGATCGAAGGCGATCACGCGCATGCCGAAACCCGCGGCTCGGGTCGCCACGAGCGAACCCACGCGGCCGAGGCCCACCAGGCCGATCGTCTTTCCGGCGAGCTCGACCCCCTCCCAGGCCGCGCGCTCCCAGCGACCGTCGATCAGCGCGGCGTGGGCCTGTGGGATGTTCCGCGCCTGTGCCAGCAGGAGGGCAAGCGTCTGCTCGGCCGCGGAGATGATGTTCGATTGCGGCGCGTTGACGACCATGACCCCGCGCCGCGTCGCCTCCTCGACGTCGACGTTGTCCAACCCGATCCCGGCCCGCGCGATCACCTGCAGCGTGGTGGCCGCCGAGAGCACGTCGGCCGTGACCTGTGTGGCGCTCCGGATAATGAGCGCGTGATACGGGCCGATCTCGGCGGCCAACGGTCCGGCCGCCAAGTCGGTTCGCACGTCGACCTGGAAGTCTTTGGAGAGCAGGTCAAGCCCTTGTTCCGAGAGAGCCTCGGTGACCAGGACCCGCACGGGTCAGCCCGCCTCTTGGAAGACCTGCTCGGCGGCGGCGACGGCGGCGCCGAGCTTCACCGGATAGCCCAGGCGCTCCAGCGTCATCTCCAGCGCCGCGAGCCCGCGGACGATGTCGAGCTCGCTCACGTAGCCGAAGTGGCCGATCCGGAAGACCGAACCCTTCAGCGGGCCCTGACCGGGCGCAAGGACACACCCGAAGTCCGCGCGGATCCGGTCGCAGATCGCGTCGGCGCTGATCCCTTCGGGCGCGCGGATCGCCGTCACGGTCCAGTTGTCCTCGAGCCCGTCGCCGAACAGATCCAGACCGATCGCCCGCACGCCGTCCTTGACGGCTCGACTCAGGCGTCGGTGCCGGGCGAGGGCCGCCTCCACCCCGTCCTGGAAATACAGCTCGAGCGCCGCATGCAGGCCCTGCATCACGCTGATCGCGGGGGTCCACGGGTTCTCCGGGTACGGAAGCGCCGCGAACACCCGGTACTCGCGCCAGTCGAAGTAGAACTTCGGCAGGGTGGCGTCCTCGGCCGCCGCGCGGGCGCGCTCGCTGATCGCGAGGAACGCGATGCCGGGGCTGGCCGACAGGGCCTTCTGGGCAGCCGCCGACCGCGACGTCGATCCCCCACTCATCGAAGGCGAACGGCACGGCCCCCAGGCTCGAGACCACGTCCACGACGACCAGCGCTCCGGCGTCGCGGGCAACCGACGCGAGCGCCTCGATCGGCTGGATCACGCCCGTCGACGTCTCCGAATGAGTCAGGAGCACCGCCTTGGTGTCGGGATGCGCGGCGAGCGCCGCCGCCAGGTCGTCGGGGTCGAGCCTCGTCCCCCACGGATCGTCGGTCGTGTGCACGGTCAGCCCGTAGGCGGTCGCGAGCCGTTGCCATCGCTGCGAGAAGAACCCGGCCAGGGGCACGAGCACCTCGTCGCCGGGTGAGAAGAGGTTCTGGACGACGGACTCGAGGCCGCCGGTTCCGCTCGACGTGAGCAGCAGGATCTCGGCCGATCCGGTGCGATACAGGCTCCGCAGACGGTCGGTGACGTCGGTCATGAGCTTCCCGAAGCCGGGACCGCGGTGGTAGACGAGCGGGCTGCCCTGGGCCAGCAGCACCTCGGGGGGGATCGGGGTCGGCCCGGGGGCCAGGATGATCTCCGGCCTGTCCACGACGTATCAGCTCCTCGAAGGGTCGGAACGCTCAGCGTAACAGGGGCGCCGCGGGCGACCGGGAAGCGATCAATCGGGATCGAGCCTGCGGAGATCCACCTCGGGGTCCGCCAGCGCCGCGGGATCGATCCGCGCCTGCTTGCGGATCAGCCGGAGCGACCGCCGGCAGTCACGGTTCCAGTCGATGCTCACGCACGCGCGCAGGATCTGCTCGTCGTCGAGGAAGAACGCCGCGAAGGACCGGGCCTCGAGCGAGCCGCGCACGATCATCTCCCCGCTCGTGGCCACGCCGGACATCTGGATCTCGTGATCCCACTGATCGGACCAGAACCAGTGTGGGTCGTCGTAGGCCTCGGTGGCGCCGAGCATCGCGCGCGCCGCGTGCACGCCCATCTTGATCGCGTTGTCGTAGTGCTCCACCCGGACCTCGCCGAAGACGGGGTGCCGATGCGACGCCACGTCGCCGGCGGCGAAGATGCCGGCGAACGGGGTCTCCAGCGTGGGGCCCGCGGAGACACCGCCGTTGGCCGCGATCGACGCGGCGTCTACGACCTCCGCATTCGGCCGCGTCCCCACGCCGACGACCACGAGATCCCCCTCGATCGTCCGACCGGCACGGGTGATGACGCGTTCGACGGCGGCCGACCCCTCGAAACGCTCGACCGTGTCCTGGAACCGGAGGTCCACGCCGTGGTCGCGATGGATCTCCTCGAGGACGCGGCCCAACCGAGGGCCGAGTACGCGATACAGCGCGGTCTCGAACAACTCGAGGACGGTGACCTCGAGCCCCAGTTGGCGGAGCGAGGCAGCGACCTCGGCCCCGATGAACCCCATGCCCACGACGACGGCGCTCCGGGCACCGGCCGCCGCTCGACGGATCGCGTCGGCGTCCCCGACCGTGCGGAGCTGGTAGACGCCGGGAAGGTCCGAGCCGGGAACGGCCAACGTGCGGTTCCGGACACCGGTGGCCACGAGCGCCCGATCGAAGGCGATGCGCTGCCCGTCGGACAGTATGACGGTCCGTTCCCGCGAGTCGATCGACCGCGCTCGCACCCCCAGGCGCGTCTCGATGTCGTGGACTTCCCACCACTCGGCCGGCCGCACCAGGAGCTCGTCGCGGAGCTTGGCGCCGCGCAGATACGCCTTGGACAGGCCGGGCCGCTCGTAGGGGAGGCTCGGTTCGTCGCCGATCAGGACGAGGCGCCCGTCGAAACCGTCCTCACGAAGGGTCGCGGCCGCCGTGCCGCCGGCAAGCGAGGCGCCCACCACCACGAAGGTCCGGGCGCCCGGCACTACACCTCGATCTGGATCTGCCCGTCGACCTCGCGCGTCGGATACGTCTCGATCGGACGAGGGGCGGGGCCGTCCACCACGGCGCCGGATTCGATCGCGAACACACTCCCATGGCACTCACACGTGATCTCGGTGCCCGCGAGATCCCCGCCGGAGGACAGGGAGCATCCCTGGTGGGTGCAGACATCGCTGAACGCGTACACCCGACCCTCGACGCGTGCGACGGCGATCTGCGCTCCTTCGACATCGAACGCCGCCGTCGCACCCTCGGCGACCGCATCCGCCGGCCCGACCGTCATGAACTCACCCATCGTTGCCTCCCTCAGACTCGCGTCGGGGGAGCTTAGCCCGCGGCAAGCGCTCCGGGGCCGGCCCTTCGTCGGCGGAGGCGCCAGATGTAGACCGCGGCCAAGGTGCCGTAGAACAGGGCGAGTACCAGCACACCCGTTCGGAACGAGATCGGCAACAGGACAGGCACGAACGCTCCGAGGACCCACGCGACCTGGAACAGCACCTCGTACCGGACGAACACACGCCCGAGGGCCTCGGGGGGCGCGTGTCGCTGCATCAGCGCCTGGAACGCCAGACGCGCGAACTCCGAGGCGGCCCCCGCCGCGAAGGCGTAGATCGTGAGGAGCGGCAGACCGAACAGCTGGGAGGCGAGCAGCGCGCCGATGCCCGCTGCCGACACCGACGCGATCACGACGGCCTCCTCCCGCCGATCCATCCGAAGCGCCGGCGCCGCGACGTCGGCGACGAATGCGCCCACCACGCCGGCGCCGGCAACGATCGCGAACCACACCGGCGGCACCTCCGAGTCACGCAGCGCGAAGGCGAGCAGGAACAACAGGAACCCGGCCGCCGCTCGCATGCCGACCGCCCCCATCGCAGGCAACTGCAACCGCGCCACCCGACCCATCGGCGCCCGGTCGGCCGCGCCGATGTCTCGCACGGGTCGCTCGCGAGCGCCGGGGTGCGGCAGACGCACGGTCAGGGCCGCGGACGTCGCGTAGATGGCGGCGGCCACGTACAGCGGCGCCGCCGGGTCGATCGCCTTCAACGCGAGCACGCCGAGCGGCAAGGCGGCCACGGCGCCCGCGACGCCGACCCGACCAAGCCGCGCGTTCGCCCGCATGAGGCCGTCCTGCTTCGAGGCGTAGGCCATCGTCAGCGCGTTCTTCGCGATCGTGTGCACCTTGGAGCAGACGAGGATCCCCAGCGCCAGCGGGAAGAGCCAGTTCGTCGCGAGCCGCGGGGCCAGCAGGATCGCCAGGCACGTCCGGGCGGCGGCGGCGGCAAACGTGATCGATCGACGCGGCCCGGCACGGTCGAGGATCGGCGCGATCAGCGGGCCGGCGAGCGCCAACGGCAACATCGTGAGCAGGAGATACGCCGTGACGCGGAGCCTCGCCTGCCCGACCGGCACCGAGAAGAACACCGAGTCCGACAGCGAGATCGCGAGCAGGGCGTCACCCGCCACGCTCGTCAGGTGATTCAGACCATAGGCGTCGATCGGATCGTCGCTGCGCCACATCCGCCCCAGCGGATGGGTCACGAGACCCTGGAACAGGCGAACGGCACCGAGCAGCGCGAGCTGCCACCACGGCATCCGTCCCGGGGTCGGCGCGGTCGGCGTCCCCGGCTCGGTCCCCACGGGGCGTTACCCCTGGAGCCGCTCGCGCAGCAGGTCTTGGGCGAGCTTCGGATTCGCCGCCCCGGCCGCCTTCTGCATCAGCTGTCCCACCAGGAAGCCGATCACGCCCTCCTTGCCGTCGCGGAACTTCTGCGCGACATCGGGGTGTTCCGCGATGACCTCGTCGGCGAGCGCGCCGAGCGCTCCCGTATCGGACAGCTGGGTCAGGCCGAGGCGGTCGACGGCGTCGGCGACCGGCTCACCGCTGGCGAAGGACGCCTCCAGCGCCTGCTTCGCCCCGGCGTTGGAGACCGAGCCGTCGGCGATCAGTCGCACGACGTCGGCGATATGGGCCGAGGTCAGCGCGCCCTCCGTCCCCGCCGCATTGCGGAGCGCCGCGACGTCCTGGGTCACCCACGTGGCCGCCGGCACCGCGTCGGCGCCCGCGACGAGCGCGCCCTCGAACAACGCGACCGAGCCCGCGTCCGCGACGAGCACCCGAGCCACGTCCGGCTTCAGGCCGAGCTCCGCGACGTAGCGGTCGCGCCGCGCGCGAGGAAGCTCGGGCAGCGAGGCCCGGATCTCCTCGATCCACGCGACGTCGGGCTCGAGCGCCGGGATATCGGGCTCGGGGAAGTACCGGTAGTCGAACGCTTCCTCCTTCGACCGCATCGACGCGGTCGCGCCGGCGTCCTCGTTCCAGTGGCGCGTCTCCTGCACGATCGATTCCCCCGCGTCCAACGCCGCCGTCTGCCGCTCGATCTCGTAGACCAGCGCGCGCTCCAGCGAGCGGATCGAGTTCATGTTCTTGATCTCGACCTTGGTCCCGAAGGCCGTGGCGCCGGTCGGGCGCAGGGACACGTTCGCGTCACAGCGCAACGATCCCTCCTCCATCTTCACGTCCGAGACGTCGAGCGACGCCAGCGTGGCGCGCAGTTCGCGGAGGTAGGCCGCCGCTTCCTCGGGGCTTCGGATGTCCGGCTCGCTCACGCACTCGACGAGCGGCACGCCGGCGCGATTGAAGTCGATCGATGCGTGCGTGGCGTCGTGGATGCGACCCGACTCGCTGCCATGCTGCGTCTTGCCGGTGTCCTCTTCCATGTGCACCCGCGTGATGCCGACGCGGGTCGTCGCGCCGTCCGCGAGCTCCACGTCCAGGTGGCCACCGACACAGATCGGGAGGTCGTACTGGCTGATCTGATAGTTCTTCGGCATGTCGGGATAGAAGTAGTTCTTCCGATGGAAGACCGAGTGCGGCGCGATCTCGCTGCCGAGGGCGAGGCCGATCTTGATGATGCGCGCGATCGCCTCGCGGTTGGGCACGGGCAGCGTGCCGGGATGGCCGAGGCACACGGCGCATGTGTGGGTGTTGGGCTCGGCGCCGAAGGCGTTCGCGCACGGGCAGAACATCTTCGTCCGGGTCGACAGCTCGACGTGACACTCGAGCCCGATCACCGTTTCGTAAGCGACCATGTGCTACGTCCTCGCGAGGAGCGGCGGTCGCAGGTCGAGGTCGAGATCTGACTCTAGGGCGTTGGCGCGCGCGAAGAAGCGTCTGTTCATCGAGCGCGGGGGCGGTCAGCTGGATCCCGATCGGCAACCCTGCGTCGTCCAGCCCGCACGGGATGCTGATGGCCGGCACGCCCGCCAGGTTCGCCGGGATCGTGAAGATGTCGTTGAGGTACATCGCCATCGGATCGTCCGCCTTTTCGCCGATCCGGAACGCCGTCGTCGGCGATGTCGGCGAGATCAGGATGTCGAAGCGTTCGAAGGCGCGCGCGTAGTCCCGGATCACGAGCGTGCGCACCTTCTGCGCCTGGCCGTAGTAGGCCTCGTAGTACCCGGCGGACAGCGCGTACGTGCCGAGCATGATCCGTCGCTTCACCTCGGGACCGAACCCCTCCCCCCGTGTCTGGAACATCATGGCGATCGAATCGGCGTGCTCGCCCTCGGCGCGGAACCCGTATCGCACGCCGTCGTACCGAGCGAGGTTCGAGGAGCATTCGCTCGGGGCGATCAGGTAGTAGGCGCTGAGCGCGTACGCCGCATGCGGCAGGGCGGCCACGTCGATCTGTGCGCCGAGCCGCTCGAGCCGATCGACGGCTGCGCGCACCGAGGCGGCGACCGCCGGCTCGACCCCTTCTCCGAAGGCCTCCTCGAGGAGGCCGACGCGCAGACCCGCCACGCCTCGCTCGAGATCGGCGTCATAGGCGGGCACCGGCATGTCCAGGGAGGTCGCATCGCGTGGATCGTGGCCGGCGAGCACCTGGAGCATCGAGCCCGCGTCCCGCACGCTGCGCGTGAAGGTGCCGACCGTGTCCAGCGAGGAGGCGAAGGCGATCAGCCCGTAGCGACTGATCCGACCGTACGTCGGCTTCAGCCCGACGACCCCGCAGAGCGCCGCGGGCTGCCGAACGCTTCCCCCGGTGTCGGTGCCGAGACCCCAGACCGCCTCGCCGGCCGCCACCGCGGCCGCCGACCCGCCGCTCGAGCCGCCGGGCACGCGGTCCAGATCCCAGGGGTTGTGCACGGCACCGTATGCGGAGTTCTCGTTGGAGGAGCCCATCGCGAACTCGTCGCAGTTGGTCTTGCCCACGAGGACGGCGCCGGCGCCGGCCAGCCGCGTCCACGCGGTCGCGTCGTACGGCGGCACGTAGTGTTCGAGGATCTTTGACCCGCACGTGGTGCGGATCCCGTTGGTCGTGAGCACGTCCTTGACCGCCACCGGGATGCCCGCAACGGCGGACTGCGGAGCGCCGGTCGACAGATACACGTCGAGCTCCTCCGCGCGCTCGGACGCTAGCTCCGGGGTCGGGGTCAGGAACGCGCGCACCTCGCCGTCGACCGCGTCGATCCGCGCTTGGCTCGACGCGAGGATCTCGGCCGCGGACGTCTCGCCGGCGGCGAGCATCGCCGACAGCTTCGCGCCAGTGCGGTCGACCAGCGGGCGCTTCACGCCCCGGTCTCCGCGATCCGCGGCACCCGGAAGCGGTCCCCGTCGCGTTCGGGGGCGTTGCGCAGCGCCTCGTCGACCGGCAACGACGGCTCGACCGCATCGTCGCGCAGGACGTTGACCCGCGGGATCGGCGAGGCGGTCGGGGGCACGTCGGAGGCGGCGACCTCCCCGACACGGGCGGCGTGCTCCAGGATCTGGCCCAGCTGGGTAGCGAGCGCCGCGCGTTCCTCGTCGGTGAGCGCGAGGCGCGCCAGCTTCGCCACGTGTTCGATGTCGATCTCGACCGGCATGCCGCGGAGTCTAGACGGCGAGGGCGGCTAGCCGGCCGGGGCCGCTCCCGGTGGCGGCGGCAACGGCGGACCGGGCGGCACGGGCAGCACGCCGGCGCCCCACATTGGTGGATGCCCGGCTGCGCCCATCGCGACCGAGGCCGCCATCCGCGACATAACGCCGCGCACGATGCGGACGGCCAGCGTCGCCGCGACCACCCCGAGCGAGACCGAGACGAGGCCGATCGCATCGCTCCGTCGGATCGCCTCGAGGTCGGGACCCGCCGTCGTGCTCTGCAGGGCGCCCAGGACGTTGAACCCGAGCCACGACGCCCACCACCAGCCCAGGACGGGCCAGGTGCCCTGTGATCGCCAGCCCGACGAGGCCGCGCTCGCACGCCACAGCTCTCGCACGGCTTGGAACGGCTTGAAGTAGTTCACGATGGGCACGAACCAGCAGCCAACGGCCCAGGCTGCGGACATCTCCGTGCCTCCGACGAGGTCGTGCGCCGTCTGATGGGCTCGGTGTTGCCACATGCACCACAGAACGATCGTCGCGACGAACAGCAGCACCCAGATCCCGCCGGTCCCCCGGACCCACGCGTCGGCTCGGTTGGCCTGCGCCTGGGAGACCCATTCGTGGCGCTCGATCATGCCGGCGATCCGGATCCGGTTGAGCAATGCCAGCGCTCGGAGCCCCAGCACGACCGCCTGGGCCGACAGCGCAACGATCACGGCCGTCGCGAGGCCCCGGCTCGGCCGCATCCGGGCGCTCACCTCACGAGCCCCCGGTCCGGTCTCGCGGGCACCTGCGTCCACGCGATCGCCGAGGATGCCATCATCGTTCGCTGAGCGAGATCGATCCGGCGCACGACCGCGACGGCGAGCGCGGCCGCCACCGCCCGCAGCACACCGGCGACGATCAGCCAGGGCGCCGCCGCGTGGGCGAGCGGTGAGAGATCCAGGGCGGTCGCTCGTTCGTCGATCGAACGCCCGAGTGACTCGAGGTGCGGCACGACCGCGACGATGGTGCCGACCACCGGCACGATGCCGGCTGCGAGCCAGCTCGTCCACCAGCAGACGACCAGCGGACCCGCGCGCCTGGGGGCGCCGTCCGGCGTCGAGCGGCGGTCGAGCTCGAGCATCGCCACGCACGGCATCGCCAGGTTGGCCAGCGGGATGAACCACCAGCCGACCGCCCATCCGGGTCTCGTCTGCAGGTCCCGGTACCCGCGCGCCCAGAGGTTTCCCGTCGCCTGGTATTGCCAGATCAGCCACACCACCTCGGCGGCGAGCCCGGCGAGCGTGAACCACGACCACGCTTTCCCCAGCGACGTCCCCGTCCACGTGAACCGGGCGTACGGGTGATCGGCCGGCGGCGCATGCAGCACGAACGTGCCGGCTCGCAGGCGTGTCGAGAGCCAGACGCACAGCGCAAGCGTCAGACCGCCGGTGACCGCGAGGAGCACCTGCAGGATCCGGCCGAGCTGGGATGCGGGGTGCTCTCGGTACACGGTGGTCATGGCGTCTTGCCGCGAAGGCGCGCCAGGAACGCAGCCTCGTCGATCACCTCGACGCCCAGCTCCTCGGCCTTGGTCAGCTTGGAGCCCGGGTTCTCACCGGCGACCACGAACGTTGTCTTCTTCGACACGCTCGACGCGACGCGGGCGCCCGCCGCCTGTGCGCGTTCGGTCGCCTCCTCCCGCGAGATCGTCTCCAGACCGCCGGTGAGCACCAGGGTGATGCCCTCCAGGGATCTCGGGGTCTGCTCTCGATCTCGTTCGTCGGCGAGTCGCACCCCGGCGGCGCGCAACTTCTCGATGAGCTCTTTGTTCTCCTCTTCGTCGAACCACCCGCGGACCGACGCCGCGATCTCGGGCCCGATCTCGGGCACGGCGTCGATCTCGTCTTCGCTGGCCGCCGCCAGCGCATCGATCGAACCGAAGGCGCGCGCCAGCACCTGGGCGACGTGCGCGCCGACGTGGCGGATGTTCAGGCCCACCAGCAGCCGCCACAGCGGGCGGTCCTTGGACGCCTCGATCTGCTCCAGGATGTTGGCGATCGACTTCTCCTTGAACCCCGGCAGCTGGCCGAGCGCGGCGGCATCGAGCGCATAGATGTCGGCCGGGTCCTCGATCAATCCCTTTTCGAGCAGCTTCGCAACGGTCACGAAGCCGAGGTGCTCGATGTCCATGGCGCCGCGACCCGCGAAATGGAACAACCACTCCAGCCCTTGTGACGGGCAGCCGCGCTTGTTCGGGCAGCGGTAGTCCGCCTCCCCTTCGGAACGAACCAGCGGCGTCCCGCACGCGTTGCAGGCCGCGGGCATCTTCCACCGGCGGGCGCCTCTCCGGCGCTTGGCGAGCACCGGACCGACGATCTCGGGGATCACGTCGCCCGCGCGGCGAACGATCACGGTGTCCCCCACACGAACGTCCTTTCGCCGGACCTCGTCCTCGTTGTGCAGCGTCGCGTACGTGACGGTGACCCCGCCGACGAACACGGGCTCGAGCACCGCGAACGGCGTCACCTTGCCCGTCCGGCCGGTGTGCACGTCGATCGCCGCCAGGCGACTCGTGCGCTCCTCCGGGGGAAACTTGAAGGCGATCGCCCATCGCGGCGCGTGCGACGTCGCGCCGAGCTCGCGCTGCAGATCGATCCGATCGACCTTGATCACCACACCGTCGATCTCCCAATCGACGGAGTGTCGGTGCTCCTCCCAGTGGCGCAGGAACGCTCGGACGTCCTCGATGGAGCTTCGGCGCTCGGTGGTCGGCGCCACCGGCAGCCCGGCCGATGCCGCCCAGTCGAGGAACCCCAGATGGGAGTCGAACGACACACCCTCGGCCGCCCCGAACGAATGGACCCACAGACGCAGCGGGCGGGAGGCGGTCACCTTCGGATCTTTCTGTCGCAACGACCCGGCCGCGGCGTTGCGGGGGTTGGCGAAGGGCTTCTGTTCCGCGGCGAGCAGCCCCTCGTTGAGCTGCTCGAAGGCACGGACCGGGAGGTACATCTCCCCCCGGATCTCCACGATCGCGGGCGGATCGTCCAGCGTGAGACGGTTCGGCACACCGACCACCGTCCGCACGTTGGCGGTGATGTCCTCGCCCGTGCGCCCGTCCCCGCGCGTGGCGGCGCGGACGAGCACGCCCCGCTCGTACGTGAGCGCGCAGGCGACGCCGTCGATCTTCAGCTCGCATGCGAACGACGGGGTCTCGCCGCCGAGACCCTTGACGACGCGGTCCCCCCAGATGCCCAGCTCCTCGAACGAGAACGCGTTGTCGAGCGACAGCATCGGCGCGCGATGCTGCACGGGCGCGAACAGCACGTTCGGGCTCGCGCCCACGCGCTGGGTCGGCGAATCGGGTGTGATGAGCTCCGGGAACGCGTCCTCCAGCGATCGGAGCTCGCGCGTGAGCTCGTCGTAGTCCGCATCGCTCACCTCCGGGTCATCGAGCGCGTGGTAGCGGTAGGAATGATGGTCGATCAGCTCCCGGAGCTCCTCGACCCGTACCTTGGCCTCCGCCCGCGCGCGCTCGTCGGTGGCGGTCATCCGGCGATCTCCACCCCGCCGGCGACGCCGATGCGCTCCCCGATCACGACGACCCCGCCGATGACGCCCGGCACGCGACGGAGATAGTGCAGCGCCATGCCGAAGCCGTCCGGCTTTCGCAGGCACGCCTGCACCCCCGCGGCGGCCGCGTCGGCGAGCATGCAGCTGCGGGCGATGACCGCCAGCCCGTCGGGGCCGGCCCCGCCCCGCCCTCGCCCGAGCGTGGTCGACAGCCCCGTGCCGCCAGCGGAGGGCTGGAGCACGATCGTGATCGGATCGCCGCCGTGGCGCTTCACCGCGACCTTCATGCGTTTCTTGGCCTTGAGGAAGTAGTCACCGTCGCAAGCCACCGTGACGTCGTGCATCTGCTCCCCGAGGAAGCGGCCCACCGCGTCGACGACGGCCCCCCGGAAGCAGAACATCGGCCCCACCCCGGCGGCCGAGGCCGCCGAGACGACCTCCTGCACGATCGCGGGGGCGTCGGAGGCGACCCGGGTCAGGGCGCGCTTCGATGTCCGGAACTCCGGATCGCGCGCGCCGTAGGACTGCAACTGCTCCCAGAACGACAGCGCCGAAGCCCGCGACTCCTCGGCGAAGTCCTCGGGCGCGGTGATGTGCAGGGTCAGATCCTGCACCTGGATGTCGAAGGCCCGCACGCGGCGCCGCAACAGTTTCACCCGCGCAGTCTAGTTCGCCTCACCGACGCACCCAGGACGCGAGGGCCTACAGCGCGCGCACGATACGGCCGCCACCCAGGAGCTCGTCTCCCCGGTATACGGCGACGCTCTGGCCCGGCGCCACGGCCCGCTGCGGCCGCCCGAAGGCAACGTCGAAGCCGTCCGCGGTGGGCGTGATCACCGCATCCACGCCTTCGCCGCGGTAACGGATCCGCACCTCGGCGTCGAACGGGCCCTCGCTCGGGGGTCGGCCGGCGATCCAGGAGCCCCGATCGGCAACGAGCCCTCGCTTGGACAACAGCTCCCCGGGGCCGACGACCACGCGGTTCCTCGGCGCATCCACCTCGAGCACATAGACCGGGGAGCCGGCCGCGACGCCGAGGCCGCGGCGCTGTCCGACCGTGAACGCGAACGTGCCGTCATGGTGACCAAGCACGGCGCCGTGGGGATCCACGACGTCGCCGCCCGCGTGCACGAGCGCCGGAGCCTCGCGGCGCACGAACCCGCCCGCGTCGCCGCTCGGCGCGAAACAGAGCTCCTGGGAGTCGGGCTTGGCCGCGACCGGCAGGCCGAACCGCTCCGCCAACCGGCGCGTCTCGGCCTTCGGCAGCCCACCGACCGGGAACAACGAGCGGGCGAGCTGCGCCTGTCCGAGCATGTGGAGCATGTAGCTCTGGTCCTTGCCCGGATCGGCCCCGCGCAACAGATGCCAGGCGCCACCGTCGTCTTGGCGAGACCGCACGTAGTGCCCGGTGGCGACGAGCTCGATGCCCAGCTCGTCCGCACGTCGCAGGAACGCGCCGAACTTGATCTCCCCGTTGCAGCGCGCGCAGGGGTTCGGCGTGCGGCCGGCCGCGTGCTCCGCGACGAAGTCCTCGATCACCGCTTCGTCGAAGGCGGCCGTGAGGTCACAGATCTCGAACGGGAATCCGCCGATGGCTGCGACCGCGGCAGCGTCCGCGCGCGCGGCCGGGCCGCAGCAGCCGTGCTCCACCCCATCGAGGTGGACCAGCGACATGTGCGAGCCCACGACGTCGTAACCCCGCTCTAGCGAGGAGGCAGGCTGCGACGGAGGAATCGACCCCGCCGGACATCGCGACCAGTACCGATGGCATGGCGTCCAGGCTACCGCGCGACCCCGCGCGAGCCGCCTCGTATCGTGACGAGCGTGATCGAGGCGCGCTTCGACGACCTGACGGGCACCGAGCCCTCCTTCCGGCTGGTGGGACCGGCCGGCGTGCTGGAAGCACGCCGGCCGGACGAGGTCGTGGGTGTGCTCGCCGCGGCCGAACAGGCCGCGGCGCGCGGCCTCTGGGTGGCGGGGTTCGTCGCCTACGAGGCGGCGCCCGGCCTGGACCCCGCGCTCCGCGTCCGCCGGCCCGACCCCGCGGATCCGTTCGCGGCCGCGCCACTGGCCTGGTTCGCGATGTTCGAGGAACGGGAGGAGACCGTGTTGCCGGAGCCGCCGCCGGACCAAAGCGACGCATCCGCCGTCGCGTGGGCTCCCTCGATGACGCGTGCCGCCTACGACGCCGCGATCGGGCGGATCCACCAGCACATCGCGGCCGGAGAGACCTACCAGGTGAACTTCACCCTCCGTCTGCGAGCCGAGGTCGACGGCGACCCCCGAGGGCTGTACCGGGACCTCTGCTTCGCGCAACGCGGTGCCTACGCCGGCTACCTGGACACGGGCCGGTTCCGAGTCTTGTCGGCCTCACCCGAGCTGTTCTTCCGGATCGACGGGCACCGCATCGCCACCAAACCGATGAAGGGCACGGCCCCGCGGGGACGCTGGCTCGCCGAGGACGAGGAGATCCGCGCCACGTTGCAGGGATCGGTGAAGGAGCGCGCCGAGAACGCCATGATCGTCGATCTGCTGCGCAACGATCTCGGGCGGGTGGCCCGGGCGGGAAGCGTGACCTGGACCGATGTCTTCGCGGCCGAGCGCTACGAGACGGTGTGGCAACTGACCTCCACGGTCGCGGCCGACCTACGGGGCGACGCCTCCCTGGTGGACGTGTTCCGCGCCCTCTTCCCGTGTGGGTCGGTGACGGGCGCCCCGAAGGTCTCCACGATGGGCATCGTCGCGGCGCTCGAGCACGATCCGCGCGGCGCGTACTGCGGCACGGTCGGCTATCTCGCTCCGGCCGGAGCCCCGGGACCGCGGGCGCGGTTCAACGTCGCCATCCGGACCGTGGTGCACGACGCGGAGACGGCCGCCGCCGTCTACGGCGTCGGCGGCGGCATCACCTGGGACTCACAGGCCAGCGCGGAATACGACGAGACGGTCGCGAAGGCGCGGGTGCTCACCGCGCGACGTCCGCCGTTTCGCCTCCTCGAGACGCTGGCGCACCTGCCGACGGGCGGCTACCGACGGCTCGACGAGCATCGTCGACGCCTCCGCGCGTCGGCGGCCTACCTCGGCATCCCGCTGGACGAGGCGGCCGTCGAGGACGCGCTTGCCCGCGAGGCCGGCCGGTTCGTCGCCAAGCCCGCGCGCGTGCGCCTGTTGGTGGACCGGCGCGGTCGGGTCGAGATCGGATCGGCGCCCCTGGCGGATCTGCCGGAACCGGTTCGGCTGGCCGTCGACGGTGACCATCCGGTCGATCCGGCAGACCCCATGCTGTTCCACAAGACGACCACGCGCGATCGCTACGACGCGGCGATGGCGCGGTTCCCCGACGCCGACGACGTCGTGCTCGTCAACCTCGGCGGCGAGGTCACCGAGACGACCCGGGCGAACATCGCGATCAGACGGGGCGATCGGTGGATCACGCCGCAGCTCGACGCCGGGCTGCTCCCCGGCTGCGAGCGGGCCGCCTTGATCGCCGACGGGACGTTGGTGGAGGATCGCGTCACGCTGCGGGATCTCGAGGCCGCGGAGGAACTCGCGTTCCTCAACTCCGTGCGGGGCTGGCGACGAGCGGTGCTGGTGGACTAGTCGACGTCCGGCAACCGTTCGCCGGGCATCGCGAAGGGCCGCATGGTGGAGGCGTCGAGGGGACATGCGCACAGCGGGCACCGAGGCGGGTCCTCGTAGACGAGCACGGCACGCTCGCAATACGGGCAATCGCCCATGCGCATCGGCGGAGGTTCGGAAAGATCGTTCGGCATCGTTGTCCCACTCGGGGGGAGCGGTCCCCCAACGCATCGGTGCGCTCCGAGGGGGCCTTGACCCGCCGTGGGGAGCAACCGACCAACGCCCGTGGGGAGGGGCCGACCGGCCTAACCGGCATCCCCCGGACACCAACAAGCCCCTCCGTCGAGGGGCCTGTGGTCTTTGTCTCGGTCGTTGTGCGACCGAGACGGCTTATGCGGCTTCGGAGCGGCTCTTTCGCTTGCCGCGCGGGACGTAGGAGTGCACGGGCTCGTGCTGCCAGCAATACTTCCATTTGCTATAGATCGACAGCTTGGTCTCGCACCCCGGCTCGGCGCACACACGCCCCGATCCGTAGGTCTTGTTCGGTCGCGGAAGGTTCCGGACGGACGCCCCCCTGAACCTGTCGTCCGACATGCGCGATTCACATCCTTTCCCGTCGGGCCGGATGCGGGCTCCCGGCCCCTCAGTACCCTTTTCGAACGACCTCGCTGACCGGTTCATTCCCGATCCGGGATCCTTCCCGGAACTTCTGTGGGGTCGTTGGCCCACGGGATCGCTCTCTGTATCGCACGGTAGAGCCAGGGTGTGACACGGATGTGGCCATCCTGTTGCGGCCGGATGAACGTGGGCGCTCAGTCGCCGAAATGCGGCGGGCGCTTCTCCAGGAACGCCGCCATCCCCTCGCGCTGATCGGGCGTCCCGAACAGCGCGAGGAACGCCGCTCGCTCGGCCTGGATCCCACCCGCACCGGGCGTTTCTGTGGCGGCCGCGATCGCGGCCTTGGCCGCCGCGAGCGCCTGGCGTGGTCCCCGAGCGAACCCGCGAGCGTCCTCGAGCGCGGTCGGCAGGACCTCGTCGGGGACGAGGACCCGCTCGGCGAGCCCAAGGCCCTCGGCCTCCTCGGCGGTCAGCGTGCGCCCCGTGTACACGAGGTCCCTCGCCCGACCCGGCCCGATCGCCCGTACGAGCCGCTGCGTGCCGCCCGCGCCCGGGATCACGCCGAGCTTGATCTCGGGCTGTCCCACGGTGGCGTCGGTCGCCAGGTACCGGAGATCGCAGGCGAGCGCCAGCTCCAGCCCGCCCCCGAGCGCGTAGCCGTTGACGGCGGCGATCGACACGGTCCCGATGGCCTCCAAGAGATCGCAGGCGCCACCCAGCGCATCGACCGAGGGGCGCACCTCCTCCGGCCCCCATGTGGCCATCGCCCTGACGTCCGCACCCGCGGCGAAGATCTTGGGGCCTCCCCAGACGACGATCGCGCCCGCCGCCGGATCGGCCTCGGCTTCTCGGATCGCCTCGATCAGCTCCTCGCCCAGCTGTCGATCGATCGCGTTGGCGGGCGGCCGGTCGAGGCGGATCACCGCCACGCCGTCGTGCACGTCGAGCCGGACGAACTCCCCCATCGGTGCGCAGCCTACCCGGCGTCGATCGCCGCGGAGGCCGCCAGGGTCGCGCGGAGCCCCTCGCTGAGCCCCGTGCGGCGCACCCCGAAGTCGGCGGCCGCGTCGGGAGCGTCGGACCGGCTGGTCATGCCGAAGAAGGAGGCCGTGACGGCGTCGACGGGCGAGCCGAGCACCGTCGTGAGCGCGGCCGCGGCCGCCTGGCCGTCCGCGTGGCTCGGCGCGGCATCATCGTCGCGCAGCAGCGACACGAGCTCGTCCGCCGTCACGACGTCCGGCCCCTCGAGACCCCACGTCCCGGCCAGCGGGGTCGCACGGTCGTCCATCGCCGCCACCACGGCGCCGATGTCGTCCGCGAACACCGGAGCGAGCAGCTGCGACCCGGGGCCGCAGACGAACGGCGGCGTCACGAGGGCCCCGTGCACGGTCGCGGTGAACCACAGCCCGCCGAGCCCGTAGGCATGCGTGCACCGAAGGACCGCGTAGTCCAGCCCCGAGTCGGCCAGCGCCCGTTCGGCCATGCCCTTGGCCCGGAGGAACGGGTGTTGATGGTTCGGGTCGGCCCCCGGCACCGAGAGCAGCACCACGCGCGCGGTCCGCGCCGCCTTGGCTGCCTCGATCGCGACGAGGACGGAGCCGTGGTTGGCACGGAAGAGGGCGTCGGGATCGGGCTGCGCGACGCCACCGACGAGGTGCACGAGGGTGTGGCAGCGAGGCAGCACCTCCGCGAGCTCGTCGGCCTGCATGCCGGCACGGACGGTGACCTTGGCCCCGAGGGCACGCAGCGGTTCCGCGGCGTCCGGACGCCGGACCGTCGCCCGCACCTCATCCGTCGCCAGCAGCGCCTTCACGACCGCCCGTCCGACGACGCCGGATGCCCCGGTCACCATCACCGTCATGACATCAGGCTACGCGAGGGGGCGTGCGAAGATTCCGCGATGCCCGACGATGCCGACCGAGGCCGCATCCGCGCCGCGACCGGGAAGCAACCGGTCTCGATGGTGCCGGCCCCCGGGCACGGGGCGCCCTCGAACCGCCGGTGGCTCGTGGGCTTCGAGGACGGTTCGTCCGCCTTCGCCAAGATCGCCGCCTTCGACTACACCGCCGAGTGGCTCCGGCTCGAACGCACGAACTACGAGGCCCTGGCGGGCGCCACCTACCTGCCGCGTCTTCTCGGATGGGACGACGACGGCGAGGCGCCCACGCTCGTTCTGGAGGACCTCGCGGGGGCGATGTGGCCGCCCCCGTGGACGACGGGACGCATCGACGCCGTGCTCGCCGCGCTCGAGGCGATCCAGGCGACGCCCCCGCCCGAGGCGATCGTTGGACTGTTCGGCGAGCTCTTCGACATCAGGACGGGCTGGCTCCCGTTGCTGGCCGACCCGACGCGTGCGCTGGCGCTCGGTCTCTTCGATGCCTCGTGGCTGGACTCGTGGGGCGACACACTGCTCGTGGCGGCGGACGCCGCCGAGCTCGAGGGAGCCGCCCTGCTCCACGGCGATGTGCGCAGCGACAACCTCTGCCTGATCGAAGGCCGGGTCGTCCTCGTGGACTGGAACTGGGCGTGTCGCGGGTCGCCGCTGCTCGACATCGCGGCATGGCTCCCGAGCCTCCACCACGAGGGTGGTCCGCACCCGTGGCAGATCCTCCCCGGTCAGGGCGCCCTCGCGTCTCTGTTGGCGGGGTTCTTCCTCGAGCACGCCGGCCTGCCGACGATCCCCCAGGCTCCACACGTCCGACAGCTGCAGTTGGATCAGGGGCGCGTCGCGCTGCGCTGGGCGTGCCGCGAGCTGGACATCCCCTCGCCCTCCTGAGCCATCGCCGGACCTTGCACCTGCAACACGCTGCTACACTCGCCGGCCATGGGAACCGCTCCCGTCGACTACGCAGACGTGCTGGACCTGCTCCGCAGCAAGGGCCTCCGGATGACCCCGCAGCGGCGGGCGATCGTCTCGGAGGTGATGCGGACGCAGGGGCACATCTCCCCGGCCGCGATCGCCCGTACGATCGAGGGCGAGATGCCCGGCGTGAACCCCTCGACCGTGTACCGCACGCTGACGCTGCTCGAAGACGTGGGCGTGTTGCAACACTCGCACCTCGAATCGGGCGCGGAGTACCACAAGCGCGACGAGGCGCAGCACGTGCACCTGACCTGCCACCGATGCGGACGTGACGACTCGTTATCGATCGCCGAAGCCGGGCGCCTCGGCACGTTGATCCATCAGCACCACGGCTTCGTGGCCGATCTCACGCACTTCGCGATCACCGGCTTGTGCGCGACGTGCGCGGGCGCCGCCGCCTCCTAGCGTCAGCCGCCGAAGATCGCGGGCAGGACACGTCCGGCGCCGAACAGGAACAGCAGCCCGATGATGAGGCTCATCGTCCCCGTGAGGATCGCCACCGTCACGTAGACCTTCCAATTGCGGGATGCGCGGAGGAAGCCGAAGGACGAACCGAACGTGATCAGCGTGTTCGATGTCAGCAAGCCCGCGATGAACGTCAGCAGCACGACCTCGCCGCCGAGCTTGCCCCCGGTCGTCACCGCCGTGAGGAAGATCAGCACCTGCGTCGGCGTCTCCGCGCCGATGCCGTGCACCATGCCGACCACGAACGCCGTCCCCTTCCCGTAGTTCATGAACGCGTCGGGCTCCGGATGCTTGTGATGGTGATGTCCCGGTCGGCCGTGATGGCCGTGGTGCCACTCCGACACCGGCAGGTCGTCGGCCACGGCGAGGGTGGCACCTTCCGCCGCGTGCTGGTGGACGGGGTCGGCGTCGCTGTGCAGATGTTCCCCCGCGATCGGTACGACATCGCCGGGTGGGCGCGCGATCGCACCGCGTGCCTTGCGGTAGGCGCTCCTTGTGCCGGAGAAGATCAACATCCAACGGCTTCGCATCCGGAACTCCCGGCCGTGCTTGATCAGCGACACGAACACGAAGACCCCGAGGATGACCAATGTGGCGCCGACGATGCGCTCCATGATCGGGTCCACGGCCGGCGGGAGGTTCGCACCGATGAGGATCGCCGCCGATCCGATCAGAAACACGACCAGGGCGTGGCCGAGCGCATAGATCGTGCCGAACAGCATGGAGGCGGATCGCTCCTCCTGGGAGCTGGTGATGTCCGTGATCGCCGCGATGTGGTCCCAGTCGATGCCGTGGCGGAATCCGAAGAGGAAGGCGGCGCCGATGACGCCGAGACCGAACGCCTCTGCTGCGTGTGCGAGCACTGCATCCCCCCGGTGGCGGCTCCCGCTGTGCGGCGCCCTCGTCCGACGCGGCCCATCTTAGTTACTTACTGCAAGATGCCGCAACAACGGAGGGTTGCGAGAACGTTCAGAACGCCGGGGTCTCCCGCCAGGTGCCGAAGACCCCCTGCAGGGTCGCGGTGACCTCGCCCCCGGTGCACCGCGCACGAGCGCACGCTATGAGCGGCTCGATCAGGTCGGTGTCGGGGGCGGCGGCCGCGGCGGTCAGCGCGGCGAGCGCGTCGGCCGCCGCCCCCGCGTCCCGCTCGGCGCGGACCCGCTCGACGGCATCGATCTGCGCACGCTCCGTCGCCATGCCGATCCGCAACGTCTCGGGCTCCGGCGCGGGCCCTTCCTCGAAGGCGTTCACGCCGACCTGGATCAGCTCGCCAGCCTCGGTGCGGCGCTGTTCGTCGAAGGCCGCCTCCGCGATCCGTTGTGTGAACCAGCCGTGCTCGACGCCGCGCAGCACCCCTTCGAGCATCGACCCCTCGCCCATCGACAGGATCTCGGCGAACAGCTCCTCCGCCTGCCGCTCCACCTCGTCGGTGAGCGATTCCACGAAGTACGAGCCGCCGAGCGGGTCCGCCACGTCCGGCAGGCCGGTCTCGTAGGCGAGCACCTGTTGGGTGCGCAGCGCCAGGGTGGCGGCCTCCTCCGTCGGGAGCGCCAGGACCTCGTCGAGCGCGTTCGTGTGCAGCGACTGCGTGCCGCCGAGCACCGCGGCCAGCGCCTCGATCGCGGTGCGCACGACGTTGTTCATCGGCTGCTGCGCGGTCAGCGACACCCCGGCGGTCTGCGTGTGGAACCGCAGACGCTGCGCCTCGGGCGTCCGGGCCCCGTAGCGGTCCCGCAGCCACCGCGCCCAGATGCGGCGCGCGGCTCGGAACTTCGCCACCTCCTCGAACAGGTCGATGTGCGCATCGAAGAAGAACGACAGGCGCGGGGCGAACGCGTCGACCGCCAGCCCGCGCTCCTGCCCGAGCTCCACATAGGCGAACCCGTCGGCGAGCGTGAAGGCGAGCTCCTGGACGGCGGTCGAGCCCGCCTCGCGGATGTGATACCCGGAGACGCTGATCGGGTGGTACCGGGGGACGTTCGCCGCGCAGAACGCCATCAGGTCGCCGACCAGCCGCAGGTGCGGCCGGGGCGGGAACAGCCATTCCTTCTGCGCCGTGTACTCCTTGAAGATGTCGGTTTGCAGCGTGCCGCCCAACCGGTGGATATCGACACCCTGCCGTTCGGCCGCGACCAGGTAGCAGGCGAAGATCCACGCGGCAGGCCCGTTGATCGTCATCGAGACGGTCACCTCGTCCAGCGGGATCCCGGCGAACAAGGTCTCGGTGTCATCGAGCGTGGCGACGGCGACCCCGCACCGACCCACCTCCCCTTCGCTCCGTGGATCGTCGGGATCCAGGCCCATCAGGGTCGGCATGTCGAAGGCGACCGACAGCCCCGTCTGGCCGCGCTCGAGCAGCAGCCGGAACCGTTCGTTGGTCTCGGCCGGCGTGCCGTAGCCCGCGAACTGCCGCATCGTCCACAGGCGGCCGCGATACATCGACGCGTAGGGGCCGCGCGTGAACGGGTACATGCCGGGCAGCGGTTCGGCGGCGTGCGCCCGGTCGTACACCGGATCGAGCGGGATCCCGGAGCGGGTGGCGTGGTCGTGTGGCTCGGCCGGCATGGAGCCTAGCCTCCCACCCGCTGCACCAGCTCGTCGGCCGCCCCGTAGGGATCGACGCGCCGGCCGACGAGCCGCTCGACCAGGTCGGCGTCGGCGTCCAGCGTTCGGGTGAGATCGAGTCGGAGTCGCTCGGCACCGAGCGACTCCACCTCTCGGAGGAGGCGCTCGCGACGCTTCGCGTCGCGAGCGCCGGACGCGACAGCCCAGCGCCCGTGCTCCTCGATCGCGGACCACAGCTCGTTGACCCCTTCGTCGGTGCTCGCCGTCGTGGTCAACACCGGCGGCTCCCACGGTCGCGCGGACCCGAGGTGCAGCATCTGGCGCAGCTCGCGCACAACCGCCGGTACCCCCTCGCGATCCGCCTTGTTGACGACGAACACGTCGGCGACCTCGAGGATGCCGGCCTTCGCCATCTGCACCGCGTCGCCGAGGCCGGGGGCGAGCACGACCACCGCGGTGTCGGTCGCCGCCGCCACGTCGACCTCCGCCTGCCCGACGCCGACCGTCTCGACGATCACGAGATCGAACCCCGCGGCCTCCAGGATCCGCACGGCCTCGGGGGCGGCCAGCGCCATCCCGCCCAGGTGTCCGCGGGTCGCCATCGATCGGATGAACACGTCCGGGTCGGTGGCGTGCTCCTGCATCCGGACCCGGTCCCCCAGGAGGGCGCCGCCCGTGTAGGGCGAGCTCGGATCGATCGCGAGGACGGCGACGCGGCGGCCCGCCGCGCGCGCGGCGCGCACGAGCGACGTCGCGAGGGTGGACTTCCCCACGCCCGGCGCGCCGGTCAGTCCGAGAGTGGCGGCCGCGCCCGTGTGGGGATAGAGGCCGGCCGAGAGCGCCGCGAGCTCCGGACGCCCGTCCTCGACCAGCGAGATCGCCCGCGCCACGGCGCGCGCCTCCCGATCCAGCACGCCCCTCGTCAACGCCTCGATCTCCATCCGGGATCGAGCCTACCGAGCGGGAGCGTCGCTGTGCGCGGCAGCCGATTGGGCCCCCGGCATCGCCGCGAGGGCATCGCGCAACGACCGGCAGTACTCCCGCTGGCGGACCAGCGCAGGGTCGTCGGACGTGGCCACCCGCGAGGCGATCATCGCGAGGTCGATCTGTTCGCGCTGGAGCCGCGTGAGCAGCTTGGCCGCCGGCGCGCCGGCACGACGCCGCATCGCCGAGACCGCCGCACGCCGGCGCGCCGGCGACCGCAGCGTCTCGAACTCCGAGGCCGTGAGCCCTTCGCCGTCGACCTCGCCCGCGAGGGCGGCGTCGAGCCACCGTCGTTCGCGCCGCCGGGCGAGCCGCAACGCCACGACGACGAACAGCAGCAGCGGCAGCCCTTTCACCGCCAGGCCCGAGTGGGAGCAGCAGCCAGTCCGCTCCCTCGAGCGGCGGCGTGGGTGCGAACGACAGCAGCGGCGCGTTCCACACGAAATGGCCGAGCACCGCGAGGGCGACGATGCCGGCGGCCACCGGCAGGCGGTCGCGCATCGGCGCCGGTTCGCGTCGCGAGACCACCAGCCCGATCGCCATGCCGACGAGGCCGGTGTACAGCACGTGTCCGTACAGGCCACTGGAGAGCACCCGCACGTAGAAGCCCTGGAGCACGCCGGCGGGCGTGCCGCCGAACGCGGCCATGAAGTAGAGGACGTCCTCAACCACCGCGAACCCCAACCCGCACAGGGCTCCGTAGACGAACCCGTCCATCACGTCGTCGATCTCGTCGCGCACGATCAGATACAGCAACACGATGCCCGCGCCCTTGAGGAACTCCTCGATCACGGGCGCCGTCAGTGCGGGCGCCCACCGCGCCGCGAAGTCGGCTCCGGCCACCTGGGCCAGGACCTGGTCCCAACCACCGGCGTCCAGCGCCAACGCCGTCGCGGCGAACGCGCCCCACAGGAATGCCGCCAGCGCGACCGATAGCGGCTCACGCTCGTAGAGGTCGAGGAAATAGATCAGCAGGAACAGGGGCGCGGCATACAGCGCCAACAGGAGCCAGGACAGCGCCCAGCCCGACCGCGAGACCGACGAGAGCTGCACCAGCGCGCCGACCATGCGCACCATGCCGTAGACCAGGAACCCGGCGAAGACCCAGAACGCCGGCTGGTGCAGCTGGAACACCGAACGGTGGTGCAGGTCCTGGTGCCGGGCACCCATCAGCGCACCGTCGCGCCGTCGAACATCGCGCGCAGATCGTCGGCCACGGTCGCAAGCTCCCCCTGCGGCGCGTATGCGTCGAACACGGCCGCGACGCTCGATCCGCTCGCCGCGACCACCACCCCCTCGATCGGCACGCCGTCGTGCGTGATGCCGACGTAGCCGAAGCGCACGGCCGGCACCCCACCGGCGAGGGTCGTCGCCGCGGCCTCGCCCACCGCCACCTGCGCGAGACCCGGGCGGAGCGACTCGTCGGCGTACCGTGCGGCGACGGACGCGGGCCCGCCGGGGTCGGCCGGGAAGACGAAGACGTCCAGGAGCACGGGGCCCCGATGGAACCGGGCGGCCGGCGGGTCGGAGCCGGTGCTGACGAGATCCCACCCGGGACGGGGTTGCACCGTGACGGCCGAGCCGACGGTCACCGCGGCCCCGGTGGCACCGGCCGTCGCGTCGGCGGCGGTACGCGCGCCCTGGGCGACGAGGATGATGAGGCCCGCGATGATCAGCGTCGGCACCCATCGCCGCTCCCGAACCCGCTGCGAGGGCGCTGCATCCGGCCGCCACGGAACGTCCTCGGGGGGCACCGATCACCTCACCGAGAGCAGAACGGAGAGACGGCGCACCGTGCCGAGATGCCGCAGGAGACCGCGGATCCGGATGCGACGGCGCACGATCGCGGCCAGCATGCGGCGGCCGCCGGACGTCAAGACATCCGGGAGGCCGAACCGCAGCGGGACGGCGGCCAGCTCGAGCAACGCCATGCTTTCGGCCCGCACGACGATCTCGGCGTCCGGATCCGCGCCGTCGACGACCAGCACGCGACCGGACACGCGTGCGTCTCCGGGCTGCATCCGGATCGTGACTGCGACACCCGCGTCCGTTGCGACGAGCGTGGACGCCTCACGGTGACGGATCAGCGTCGTGCGCGCGGGCACGCGCTCGAGGTTCGCCTCGAGGAGGCCCTCGACCATGGCGCGGAACCCAGCGTGGTCTTCGACCGGGTCGGCGTCGGGCCGATCGATCAGGCCCACGGGTCGAGCACCACCTTGGTGGCGGCCCGACGGTCGAAGGCCTCGTAGCCCGCGGCGGCCTCGGCGATCGGCAGCCGGTGGCTGATCAGCGGACCGGGATCGAGCTCGCCGTCGAGGAGGCCGTCCATCGCGCGCCCCCACCACGCGTGCACGGGGGTCTCGCCCGCGAAACGCAGGTCGAGGCCGCGGATCCACGCCACGCCGAGTTGGAGCTCGACCGTCTCGGACGTGTACATGCCGACGACGACGACGCGGCCACCCCGGCGCACGATGTCGAGGGCCGAGCTCCAGGCCTCGGGCGTGCCGACCGCATCCACGACCACGTCGGCCCCCCGGCCGTCCGTCGCGCGTGCGAGCTCCATCTCGGGATTCGTCGTGCCGACGTCCACGGGCGTCGCGCCGGCCTGCTCGATCAGCGCCAACCGGGCGGCATCGCGGTCCAGCCCGAACACCCGCCGTGCCCCGGCGGCCCGCAGCGCTTGGGCGACGCAGAACCCGACCGGTCCCGCCCCGACGATCGCGACCGCGTCGTCGGGCTCGACGTCGGCGAGCGACGCGGCGTACACACCGGTGGTGAGCACGTCCCCGACGAACAACGCGCGTTCGTCGGAGACGGCATCCGGCACCGGGAGGAGATTCACATCGGCGATCGGCACCCGAACGGCCTGCGCCTGCGCGCCGAACAGATCGCCGCCGAAGGGGCCGCCGCCCAGGATCCGGTGGTCCTCACAGAGCCCGCTTCGGCCGGAACGGCAGAACCAGCATGCCCCGCATGCGATGTGGAACGACGTGACCACCCGGTCACCCGGCGCCACGGCGGTGACGGCGCTCCCCACGGCCTCGACGGTCCCGACCGCCTCGTGGCCCATGACGGTGCCGGGGTCCATCGGCGCCTTCCCGTGGAAGAAATGCAGGTCCGATCCGCAGATGCCCGCGTGCGACACTCGCAGGATCGCATCGCGCGGCTCCTCGATCCTCGGCTCGGGTACGGTCGTCACGTCCACGACGCCCTCGCTCCGGAAGACGACGGCCCGCATCTACGCCTCGTCGGGAAATTCGGTGTCGATCAGACCGGTCAACCGCACGAGCTCGTTCGCCGCCTTCACGTAGCGAACGATGGTCGGCAGATCGCCCCGCACACGGAGCTTGCCCTGCATCATGCCTTTGATCGGATCGAGCTCGCCCTCCACCACGTCTTTCCATCGGGAGTACGGCGCGGTCAACGTGTAGGCGGCCCCATCGGCCTGGGCAGCATCTGCCGCCTCGATCGCCCGACCGCCTCGGCACACGCCGTGCCAGAGGTCGAGGTAGCCCCACAGATCCTCGGACACGCCGCGATCGGGCTCCGCCAGGATCCGGAAGGCGATATCGCCCTCCCAGTCGGCCGCGAACTCGCGATACTCGCTCGAGGCGTTGATCTCGACCACGAACGCTTCGAACCAGGCCTGGCTGGCGAATACGGGCACGGGATCCTCCGAACGGTCGCCCTCAGGATACGGAACCGGCCCTATCGCACGGAGAGGATCAGGACGATCCCGATCGCGTTGAAGGCCATATGGGCGGCGACGTTGGCCACGAGGTTGCCCCGCCGCTCATAGATCCAGGCGAGGCCGATCCCCGTGAAGACCATGATCGATTGGAGCAACACCGTGTCCTGCCAGGCCGCGGGCACGTAGTGGGCCGCACCGAAGAGCAGTCCGGACACCAGTGCACCGGCCCAGAACCCGCTGCGATCGCGGACGCTGCGGAAGACGAGCCCGCGGAAGAACAGCTCCTCCACGACCGGCGCGACGAGCACGGCGAGCACGACCGATGCGGCGGCCGCCGTGGTGGACAGGTTGGACGGCAGCTGATCCGGCGTCGTCGTGTCCTGCCCCGACAGCGCCCGGAACAACAGCGTCAGCGGGATGCCGATGCCGATCGCGACGACGGGGTACAGGATCAGCCCGGCGACCCCTCCGAAGGTCCCGTCGCGAAGCCCACGGCGACCGAACACGATGCCGATCCGCGCACGCCAGCCACGATGCCAATTGGACAGCCACACGAGCATGCCGGCGAGCCAGACGAGGTCGGAGACCACGGAGACGTACACGAGCGCGTTGCCGCTGGACGCGTCGTCCGTCGAGGTGACCCCGAGCGCCACCAACAGGACGCCGCCCACGAGCACCTGCGCGAGGACCAGGTTCGTGACAAGCCCGACCAGCAGCGCCTTCCAGATCGACCAGTCGACCGCAGGCAAGCCCTTGGGGCCCGGCCCGGGGGCGGTCAGTTCGTCGGGTCGCGGGGGGACACCGACGGGCGGCGAGGGCATGGCCCCCCACGGTGTGGGCTCGAGGCCCGGCGGTGGCTGGGGGATCACCGGGCGGCCGCCGGGTCGGGCACGACGACGGCGTCACCCTCGCGACGGATCTCGGCGCCGAGTGCCTCGAGCTTTCCTTCGAGGTCCTCATAGCCACGATCGATGTGGTGCACATCGGAGATCTCCGTGATTCCGTCGGCGCACAGCGCCGCGATCACGAGCGCCATGCCGGCGCGGATGTCCAGCGCGCGCACGGGCGCCGCGGACAGCTGCGGCACGCCGCGGATCACCGCGTGATGCCCCTCGGTTCGGATATCGGCGCCCATGCGCTGCAGCTCTCCCACATAGAGGAACCGTCCCTCGAAGACGTTCTCGGTCACGATGCTGGTGCCGTCCGCCACCGCGAGCATCGCCAGCAGGATCGGTTGGAAGTCGGTCGCGATGCCGGGGAACGGCAGCGTGACGAAGTCCATCGCGCGGGCACGGGTCGCCTGCCGGATGCGCAGGCCGGCATCGGTCCGCTCGATCGTCGCGCCCGCGTCGTCGAGCTTCGTCAACAACAGCTCCAGGTGCTCGGGCCGAGCGTTCGAGACCGTGACGTCGCCGAGTGTCGCCACCGCGGCGGCGGCCCACGTGCCAACCTCGATCCGATCGGGCACCGCGGTGTGGTCGGCGCCGCGCAGGGGTCCGTCCACTCCCTCGATCTCGATCGTGCTCGTGCCGGCGCCTTCCACCCGTGCCCCCATCGACGTCAGGAAGGAGGCGAGGTCGGCGATCTCCGGCTCGCGCGCGGCGTTGTCGATAACGGTGCTCCCCCGGGCCAAGACGGCGGCCAACAACAGGTTCTCGGTGGCGGTCACGCTCGGGTAATCCAGGGTGATGCTCGCCCCGTGCAAACGCGGCGCCTCGGCCACCAGGTAGCCATGGTCGGAATGGAACGTGACGCCCATCCGCTCGAGACCGCGGACGTGCAGGTCGACGGGGCGCGCGCCGATCTCGTCGCCGCCCGGCAGCGCCACGCGCGCGCGACCGCAGCGCGCGAGCAAGGGGCCAAGGATCACGATCGAGGCGCGGATCTGCCGGACGAGCTCGTGCGGCGCCTCCACACCCTCGACGTTCGTCGCATCCAGCTCCACGACGCCGCGCGACAGGTGGACCGAGACGCCGAGGTGCTCCAGCATCTCGGCCATGACGGCGCAGTCGCGGATGCGGGGGACGTTCGTGATCACGCTGCGGCCGGGCGCCAGCATCGACGCGGCCATGAGCTTGAGCGCGGAGTTCTTCGCCCCCGACACCTGCACGGTGCCGGCCAGACGTGCGCCCCCGGTCACGAGGAGGCGATCCATCGCCCGATGGTACCCGGTCGGCATCCGCCGGCCGGTCAGCCGACCAGCTTGATCCGGGCCACAGCCTTGGCGATCTCGCCCGCCGCGACCTCGTCGTCGTCCTCGGCCGCGCGGCTCTCCAACTCCTCGAGGCGCCGGCGGGCCGCCGGCAGGTCGATCTCCTCGGCCAGCTCGGCGTGCGATGCCAGCACGTCGGCGCGCGTCACCCCCTCGTGGGAGGACACATGCAAGAACCCACCGTCGACGACCGCCGCCGTCTCGCCGGCATCTTGGAGCAGTCGCAGCGGGCCGATCGCGAGCTGGACCAACAGCGGCGAATGGCCGCCCAGGATACCGACCTCACCGTCGACCCCACGGGCGATCAACTCCTGGACCTCGCCCGCCCAGACCTCCCGCACAGGGGTGACGATATGGACCTCGAGCGCCACTAGGCGGCCGACTCCATCTGCTTGGCCTGCTCAACCGCTTCCTCGATACCGCCGACCAGGAAGAACGCCTGCTCGGGGAGATGGTCGTACTCCCCCTCGCACAGCGCCTTGAACGACGCGATCGTCTCATCGATCGGCACGTATTTGCCCGGGATGCCGGTGAACTGCTCGGCGACGAAGAACGGCTGCGACAGGAACTTCTGGATCTTGCGCGCCCGGGTCACGATGACCTTGTCCTCCTCCGCGAGCTCGTCCATGCCGAGGATGGCGATGATGTCCTGCAGGTTCTTGTAGCGCTGCAGGATCTCCTGAACGCGACGAGCCGTGGCGTAGTGCTCCTCGCCCACGTAGCGCGGGTCGAGGATCCGCGACGTCGAGTCCAACGGGTCCACCGCCGGGTAGATGCCGAGCGAGGCGATCTCGCGCGTCAGCACCGTGGTCGCGTCCAGGTGGGCGAACGCCGCGTGCGGCGCCGGGTCGGTCAGGTCGTCGGCCGGCACATAGATCGCCTGCAGCGAGGTGATCGATCGACCGCCCGCGGAGGTGATCCGCTCCTGGAGGTCGCCCATCTCGCTGGCCAGGTTCGGCTGGTAGCCCACCGAGGACGGCATGCGGCCGAGCAGCGTCGAGACCTCCGACCCGGCCTGGGTGAACCGGAAGATGTTGTCGACGAACAGCAGCACGTCCTTGTGATCGACGTCGCGGAAGTACTCCGCCATCGTGAGCGCCGAGAGGGCGACGCGGAGCCGCACACCCGGGGGCTCGTCCATCTGCCCGAACACCAGCGCGGTGTTGGCCAGGACCCCCGACTCGGTCATCTCCAGGAACAGGTCGTTGCCCTCGCGGGTGCGCTCGCCGACACCGGCGAACACCGACACGCCACCGTGCTGCTGCGCCTGGCGACGGATCATCTCCTGGATCACGACCGTCTTGCCCACGCCCGCACCACCGAACATGCCGATCTTGCCGCCCTGGACGTACGGCTCGAGCAGGTCGATGACCTTGATCCCCGTCTCGAGCATGATCTTCTTGGGCTCGAGATCGGCGAAGGCAGGCGCCTCGCGGTGGATCGCCCAGGAATCGGACGCGTTGATCGAATCCATGTCCGCGTCAAGGGGCTCGCCGAGCACGTTGTAGACGTGCCCGAGCACGCCCTCGCCAACCGGGACCATGATCGGCGCGCCGGTGTTGCGCACGTGCGAGCCGCGCACCAGGCCGTCGGTCGGCTTCAGGGCGATCGCCCGGATCGACGAATCGCCGATGTGCTGGGCGACCTCGCAGGTGATGGTGGTCGTCTCACCGCCCATCGTGATGTCGATCTTCAGCGCGTTGTTGATCTCCGGGAGTTGGTTCGGTGGGAACTCGACGTCCACCACCGGACCGATCACCCGCAGCACGCGCCCGTCTGCGTGTCCGTTCGTGTCAGCCATTCGCGTTATCCCTCCAGGGCCGCCGCGGAAAGAGCCTCCGCACCGCCCACGATCTCCAAGATCTCGGTCGTGATCTCATCCTGGCGTGCCCGGTTGGCCTGGCGCGTGAGGATCTTCAGCAGTTCGTCCGCGTTGTCCGTCGCGGCTTTCATGGCACGGCGACGCGCGGCGTTCTCGGAGGCCGCGGACTCCAGCAACGCAGCCCAGATCTTCGTGATCAAGTACTGCGGCAACAGGTGATCCAGGATCTGCTCCGCCTCCGGCTCGAACAGGTACTCGGGATGGACGACGTCGCCGCCACGCCCCGTCACCTCGTCGCGGGCGATCGGGAGGAAGCGCTTCTGCGTCGCTCGCTGCGTGAACGCCGACCGGAAGTCCGTGTACGCGCACCAGAGCTCGTCGATCGCCCCGTCGGCGAAGTCGGCGATCAGGGTGCGTCCGATCTCCTCGGCCTTCGCGTACACGGGAACCTCGCTGAACCCCTGCCAGTCGTGACGCATCGGCACACCGCGGAAGCGGAAGTACCCGATCCCCTTCTTGCCCGCCACGTAGAGGACCGGTTCGAGTCCGCGCGCTCGCACCGCAGCCAGCACGCCCTCGGCCTCCTTCAGCACGTTGGCGCTGTACGCGCCCGCCAGCCCGCGGTCGGACGTGAGCGCGAGGACACCGACCTTGGCCGGTGACTCCCGATCCGCAAGTAGGGGATGCGACAGCGAGCCCGTGTTCGCCGCGAGGTCCTCCATCGCACGAGTCAGCTGCTCGGCGTAGGGCCTGGATTGCTCCACGCGCTGTTGTGCCTTCACGATCCGCGAGCTCGCGATGAGCTCCATCGCACGCGTGATCTTCTGCGTCGATTGGACCGACTTGATCCGGCGACGCACGATGCGAAGCTGTGCACCCATCCCCTACCCGTCGCCGTCGGTTGCGTCCTCGTCGACCGAGGACATGCGATCCCACCCGACGTCGGGCTTGACCTCGTCGGGCGGCGTCGTCTCGCCGAGCCCGGACGCAGAACCCGGACCCCGCTGGCTCGCTTGGAACGTCTCGTTGAAGGACTCGAGCGCGCCCTGCAGGGTCTGCTCGGTCTCGTCGGACAGATCGCCGCTGTCGCGGATCGTCGTGAAGACCTCGGGATGCCGCGCGTCCAGGAACGAGCAGAACTCGGTGGCGTAGCGCTTGGCGTCCTCGACCGGGAAGCCGTCCATGTATCCGCCGGTCACAGCGTAGACCTGAACCACTTCGCGCGCCGCAGGCTGGGGATCGTACTGCGGTTGCTTGAGGACCTCGACGACGCGAGCACCACGGGCCAGCTGCTGCTGGGAGGCCTTGTCCAGCTCCGAACCGAACTGCGCGAACGCCTCGAGCGCCCGGAACTGGGCCAGGTCCAACCGCAGACGACCCGCTACCTTCTTCATGGCCTTGATCTGCGCCGAGCCACCGACGCGGCTCACCGACGCCCCGACGTTGATCGCGGGCCGGACGCCGGAGAAGAACAGCTCGGTCTCCAGGAACAGCTGGCCGTCCGTGATCGAGATGACGTTCGTCGGGATGTAGGCCGAGATGTCGCCACCCTTCGTCTCGATGATCGGCAGCGCGGTCATCGACCCGCCGCCAAGCTCGTCGGACAACTTCGCCGCACGCTCGAGCAGGCGAGAGTGCAGGTAGAACACGTCGCCGGGATACGCCTCGCGACCGGGCGGGCGACGCAACAGCAATGAGATCTCGCGATACGCGACGGCCTGCTTCGACAGGTCGTCGTAGACGATCAGCACGTGCTTGCCCGCGTCCATCCAGTGCGCGCCGATCGCGGCGCCGGAGTACGGCGCCACGTACTGGAACGGCGCGGGGTCGGAGGCCGCGGCGTTGACCACCACGGTGTACTCGAGAGCCCCCTGCTCACGCAGCGTCTCCACAACCTCCGCCACCGTGGAGGCCTTCTGTCCGATGGCGACGTAGATACACCGCACGGCCTCGTCGGTGCCCCAGTACTGCTTCTGGTTGATGATGGTGTCGAGCGCGACGGCGGTCTTTCCCGTCTGACGGTCGCCGATGATCAGTTGCCGCTGCCCTCGCCCGATCGCCGTCATCGCGTCGATCGCGGTGATGCCCGTGTACAGCGGCTCCCGAACCGGTTGACGCGAGACGACGTTGGGCGCCTGCAGCTCGAGCGGACGCTCGGTCTCGGCCGCGATCGAGCCCTTCGCGTCCAGCGGGCGGCCCAGTCCGTCGACCACCCGGCCGAGGAACGCGTCGCCGACCGGGACCGATAGGATGCGGCCGGTCTGCTTGACCGCGTCGCCCTCCTCGATGCCGGCCGCCTCGCCGAAGATGATGCAGCCGATCTCGGCTTCGTCCAGGTTGAAGGCCACGCCGAGCAGACCCCCCGGAAACTCGAGGATCTCGTTGGCCATCGTCCGCGGCAGGCCCGAGACGCGCGCGATGCCGTCACCGGTTTCGATGACGCGGCCGACCTCCTCCCGCTCGACCGATGGGCTCCAGCCCTCAACGTTCTTGCGGAGTGCGTCGGCGATGACCGAAGGGTCGATCAGATTCGATGCCATTGGTCCGTCAGCTCCCGAGTGCCTGTTTGGCGTCTTCGAGTCGGCTCGAGACCGAGCCGTCGAAGACGAGATCATCGACGCGCGCGATCACGCCGCCGACCACCGATGGATCCACGATCACCTTGGCCTCGACGGCGCGGCCCGTCGCCGTGGACAGCGCCTTTTCGAGCCGCTCGCGCTGCTTGTCGGTCAACGGCACGGCCGAGCGGACCTCGGCGACCGCGCGTTCCCGCGACGTGGCGGCGATCTGGACGAACGCGTCGGCGATCTTCGACAAGTCCCGAGCGCGCCCCGATTCGATCACGAACGAGATCAGGTTGATCGTGACCGGATGCGCTCGATCCCCGAGGATGTCCCGCACCAGCCCCTGCCGGTTGTCCACCGGCAGCGCCGGATCGGTCAGCGCCTCGCGCAGCTGCGGATTGAGATCGGTGGCCTTGGCGAAGGCGAACAGCTCCTCCTCGACCCGTCCCAGGGCACCCTCGGCCTCCGCCACCGCGACCAGCGCCGTCGCGTACCCGGCGATCGCGCCGCTCTTGCCGAAGATGCGGTCGAGCAACGGCATGCCGCTCAGGCCCGCCCCTCGCCACCGACAGCGACCTGCTCGATGTAGTCGTCGATCAGCTTCTCGTGCGCCTTCTTGTCCAGCGACTGGTTGACGACACGGGCGGCCAACTCGACGGCGATGTCGCCGATCTGGGCGCGAAGATCCTCGAACACGCGGTCCCGCTCGGCGCGGATCTCATCCTGCGCGCGGGCGACGGTGGCCGAGGCCTCTTCCTCGGCCTTGGCCTGAAGATCGCGGCGCAGCTGATCGGCGGTCCGTCTGCCTTCCTCGATGATGCGGTTGGCTTCGTCGCGCGCACCCGCCAGCTGTTCGCGGTAGTCGGCGAGCAGTTGATCGGCCTCGGTCCGCGTCGTCTCGGCCCGCTCGATCTCGCCCTGGATCTGTTGACGCCGCTCCTCGAGCAGTGTGTTGACCCGCGGCAGCACCCACTTCCAGATGAAATAGAACACGATCGCGAACGCGAGCGCCCCGACGAGCAGTTCGGCCGCGTGCGGATAGAGGTTCTCCTTGTCGCTGGTCGCCTCCTGGGCGAGCACGGCGGTGCGGATGGCAAGCACTGGCACGCCCCCTAGATGATGAACGAGAAGGCGATGCCGAACAGCGCCAGCGCCTCGATCAGACCGATGCCGATGAACATCGTGGTTCGGACCTGACCCGCGTACTCGGGCTGCCGAGCCATCGCTTCGACGGACTTGCCGATCAGGATCCCCAGGCCGATGCCGGGGCCGATCGCGGCCAGACCGATGACGAGTCCTTTGCCGATCGTGGCCAAACCCGAACTGACATCCGTCGCCTGCGCGATGAGTTGGATCATCCATTGCCTCCCTTGACTAGTGCTCTTCCGCCATCGCCTGCCCGATATAGGAGGCGGTGAGGATCGCGAAGATGAACGCTTGCAGCGCCGAAACGAAGATCTCGAAACCCACCAGCACGACGCCGAGCGGGAACGAGATCAGCGCGAGGGGCCAGGTCTTGGGTCCGTTCTCCAGGAAGAACACCGTCCCCAGGAAGAAGATCGCAAGGAGGAAGTGCCCCGCCAGGAAGTTGGCCGCGAGACGGACGGTGAGCGTGATCGGTCGCACGATGATGTTCGACACGAACTCGATCAGCATCAACAGCGAGTACCGGAGCCAGCCCGGCGCCGCATCGATGATGCACGTGTGCTTCAGGTAGCCGAAGAACCCGTGCTTGCGGATCCCGACCGCGTTGTAGGTCACCCACGAGATCATGGCCAAGACCAGCGGGATCGCCACCCGGCTGTTCGCCGAGAAGCTGAAGCCCGGGACGACCTCGAACAGGTTGCCGATCAGGATGAAGAAGAAGAACGATGCCAGCAGGGGCAGGTACTTGTCCCCCGCCGGGCCGAGCATCGGGATCGCGACGTTCTCGCGCACGAAGTCGACGCCGATCTCCATCAACATCTGCAGCTTGCCCGGCACGACGGTCGGCCGGCGGAACGCGAAGTAGAACAGCCCGAGCACGATCAGCGTCGTGAGGGTCAGCAGGAGCAGGATGAAGTTGAAACAGAAGGTGAAGCCGAGGATCCGAAATCCCGGGCCCATGCAGCCGTAGACGAAGTCCGTCGTGCTCGGGGGCTCGAACGACGAACCCAGGAGAGCTGGGATCACGTGGGATCCCCCGCGAAGGTCCACAGGTCCGCCTGCATCCGTCCCGACAGGGCCCTGGCCTCATAGACGAGGAGCGCGATCGTCGCAGGAACGAGCGTCAGCGCGAACGCGACCGGGGAGAACCACGCCAGCTTCGTCAGCACGACGAGCGCGATGGTGAAGACCATGAGCCGAACCAGGTAGCCGCCCAGGGCGACGATCGCCAGCATGGTCGGCGAAATCGATGCGGCCCAGGCGATGGAGAGGGCGAACATCACGAAGTTGGCGGTGACGATCGCGACGCCGATCGTTGCCGACCAGGCGGCGTCCGATCCCCCTACCGCATAACCCAGTCCGAAGGCCGCGATGGCGACCAGCGGCACGAACGGCAGGACTCGGCGAACCAGCTCTCGCTCGGGTTCAACCCTCGTCACGATCTTCCTTCCCGTACTCCAGGTAGACGATGTAGATGCCACTGGCACCGCCGAGCACGAACCCGATCCCCAAGAACACGTGGTTCGTCCCGGCGAGCAGGTCAACGAGGAACCCGATCCCTCCCAGGACGAGCATCCCCGCGATCAAGATCGAGACGATTGCCCAGCCTGTGCCCAAACCCGACCAAGCATCGTCCCGGTGCTGGTCGTTGGTCATGAGCGCGCGGGCAGTATAGGCGGTTGTACGAGGCAGCGTCAAAGAGCGTGGAGGGTTGTTTTCGCAGGTCAGAGGGGGTGCAGAGGACTTTGTGAAAGGATTCACGAGCGCCCGGCGGCGCGGCCTCTCGGGCTTGTTCCGCGGGTCCGCCACTGCCTTCGGATCGGGTGGCCCCTCCTGCGTCTCACAAGGAGCCTTCGGAGCGCCGCGCCTTCAACACCTGCAGACCCGCGGTCACCAATCCGATGGTGAAGAGCACCGTTCCCCAGACGTTGACCTGGGGCGGGATCCCGAGACGCGAGGCGCCGAACACCCACGTGGGGAAGGTGTTGGTGGTGCCGTTCACGAAGTTCGTGATCACGAAGTCGTCCAGCGACAGGACGAATGCCAACAGGAACCCCGCCAGGATCCCGGGCAGGATGATCGGGAACGTCACCTTGAAGAACGCGACCCGGGGGCTGGCGAAGAGGTCCTGCGCGGCGTTCTCCATCGTGGTGTCGAGGCCCTGGACCCGGGCGCGCACCGTGATCGCCACGAAGGCGATCGAGAACGCGATGTGGGAGAACAGGATCGTGGGATAGCCGAGATCCACGCTGATCCCGGCGGGCTTGTTGTTGTTCACCTGGACGAACATCGACAGCAGCGACGATCCGAGCACGATCTCGGGCACCGCGATCGCCAGGAAGATGATGAAGTTCGTCGCGCCTCGACCGCGGAACGAGTACCGGCCGAGCACGAGTCCGAGGAACGTCCCCAGCAGCGTGGCCGCCGCGGCCGCCGGGATCGCCACCTTGATCGAGGTGATCAGCGCATCGTTCAGCTCCGGAACTGCCAGGATGTTCCGCCACGACGACAGCGTGCAACAGGTGAACTCGGCGACCTGCCGGTTCGCGACGATGTTGAAGCTGTAGAGGATCATCACGAACACCGGGAACGCGAGGTACACGATCATGCCGAGCGTGAAGACCGGCAGGATGAACCGGGTGATGTGCTTCTTGGGCGTTCGCTTCACGGCGGGCGGCAGCTCGGCCGCACCGTCGAGACCGGGGGATGCGACGACCGCGCTCATGCGGCCGCCCCCGCCGCCAAGGTGGAGTCCTCGGTGCCCAGCACGCGGGCGTACGCCAGCGCAAGGACGAGCATGCCGACCATCAGGATCACCGACATCGCCGCCGCGATCGTGTACTGGTGTCGCACGAGGAAGAAGTCCTGGATGATCTGTCCGATCATCGTGGTCCCCGGCCCGCCGAGGATCGTCGAGTTCACGTAGTCCCCGGTCGCCGGAACGAACGTCAGGATCACCGCCGCGAAGATGCCGGGGACCGACAGGGGCAGGACGACCTTCCGGAACGACATCGCCTTCGTCGCGTACAGGTCCTTCGCGGCCTCGACGAGGCGCCGGTCGATCCGCTCCAGCGCGACGTACAACGGCAACGCCGCGAACGGCATGTAGTTGTATGTGATGCCAGCGATGACCGCGATCGGCGTCCGCAGGACGTGGAAGTCCTCCGGGATCAACCCGAGGCTCTTGAGCGGGCCGAACAGCAGGCCGTTGGTCCCGAGGATGAAGTTCCACTGGATCGTGCGGATCACGAACGACACGAAGAACGGAACCAGGATCATCAGGAACAGCGTCGCCTTCCACCTGCCGCCGTAGAAGGCGATCCAGTACGCCATCGGGTACGCGAGCCCGATGCAGATCGTTGTCGCGATCGCCGCGTAGGCGATCGAGCGCAGATAGATCTGCCAGTTTTCGGACAGCGCTTGGGAATAGTTGGACCAGTTCCAGGAGAAGGTCGTCTTCCCGCCGCTCGAGAACAATCCGCCGCCGCTGGACAGCGACAGGATCACGATGATGATCAGCGGGACGACGAAGCCGATGAGGAGATAGAAGCCACCGGGTGACAGCATCAGGTAGGCCCCCAGACGGCGCCGGCGCGCAAGAGCCCGTTCACCCTTGCGCGCCGGGGGCAGCTCAAGACCCTCGGGGATCAACCCGGCGGTATCGCTTGCCGTCTTGGCCACGCCGCTACTGCTCCCAGATCGTGTCGAAGGTCGCGTGCCATGCCTCCGACTCGGCGTCCGTGGTGATATTGCGCCCCAGCGACACCTGGGACAGCAACGCCTCGTCGGGCCAGAGCATCGGACTCGCGGCGGTCTCTTCCAGCTGCTTCGCTTCGTCGCCGGTGGCGTCCTTCGCGTGCTGCGCGATCAGGTCCTGCACCGCGGGCACCGGCGACATGTACAGCACCCATTCCGTCACCATCTGGGCGATCTCCGGCTTGTAGAAGAAGTCCATCATCTCGAGCGCGCCCGCCGGGTTCGCCGAGTTGGCCGGGATCAGCATGTTGTCGATCCACAGCAGTGCGCCATCGTCGGGCACGATGAACTCGAGCGGCTGTCCTTCCCAGATCTTGTAGTACAGGACATCGCCGGACCACGCCATCGTGCCGGACAGGTTGCCGGCGGTCAGGTCGTCGACGTACCCCTGGTCGTAGGCCGCATAGAAGGTGTCGGAGTCGCGCAGCTTCGTGAGCCACGCGGCCGCCTCGTCCCACTCCGGCTGTTCCGAGGTCTTGGGATCGATGCCCAGGTTGACCATGACGAGGTCCGGGGCGTCGGACTTGAGCACACCAACGGTCCCCGACCGGAAGTAGTCGGTGCTCATGAGGTCGTCGAGCTTCGTCGGCGGCTTGATCGCCAGCTCGGTGTTGTAGCCCACGCCGGTGAGGCCCGACTGCCACGCCATCGTGTGCTTGTTGCCCTCGTCGTAGAAGGGGCTCTTGGCCCACGACGCCGCGTTGGCATCGAAGTTTGGGCGGTAGTTCGGATCGAGCTCGGTGGCCCACCCGTTCTGGATCAGGGCGGCGAGGTACTCCCCGTTCGTGATCACCACGACATCCCGACCCGTGTCCTGGCCGGCCTGAAGCTGGGGCAAGAGCTCACCGAAGAACGACGCGTTGTCGTTGATCTCGTCGTTGTACGTGACGGTGATCCCGCTGGCCTCCTTGAAGGCCTCCAGCGACGGATACCCCTTGTTGGCCTTGTCGATGTACAGCGGCCAGTTCGAGAAGTTCAGGGTCGTGCCGGCGTTCGCCGGATTGAAGTCGATCGCGCCGCTCCCGCTGCTGCTCCCGCCGCCCCCACTCGAGGATCCGCTCGAGCAGGCGGCAAGGATCGAGGACAGACTGAGCGCGCCGACCGAGATGCCTCCCAGCTTCATCACGTTTCGCCGCGACATCCGCTGCGACGTCAGCCCGCGCGCGAGCGCGGCACTGAAGCCCGGCTGGTCCTGGGGTTCGGGGGTCATTCGTCGTCCTCCTCCATCTCAAGGTCGTCCTGCGGTGTCACCGCGAACGTGTGGTCGGGGTTCCACGCCAGCGTGACGTGTTCCCCCTGCTGTGGCGCTTCGTCGGTGCCGAGGTTCTGGACGTAGACGGTGAGCACGGTCCCGTCCTGCGTCGACACCTTGTACTGGTGGCTCACCCCGATGTAGGTCGTCATCGAGACCGTGCCACCGATGCTGTTCGTTCCCGACGGCGCATCGGTTCCACGCGAGATCGAAACCTTCTCCGGGCGCACCCCGATCTTGATGCGCGAACCGGCATCCGACGGGATACGGGCGTTGGGCAGGGTGACCGAGTTCCCGTCGGTCAGGACGACCGTGCTCGTGGCGTCGGTCGATTCCTTGACCTCGCCCTCGAGGAGGTTCGAAGCCCCGAGGAACCCCGCGACGAACTCCGTCGCCGGGTTCTCATAGACGAACCTGGGATCGCCGAGCTGCTCGATCTTGCCGTGACGCATGACCGCGAGCCGGTCGCTCATGGTCATGGCCTCTTCCTGGTCGTGGGTCACGTAGATGAACGTGATCCCGACCTCCTGCTGGATCCGCTTCAGCTCCAGCTGCATCTTCTTGCGGAGCTTCAGGTCGAGTGCGCCGAGGGGCTCGTCGAGCAGCAGGACCTTCGGGTGGTTGACGAGCGCCCGCGCCAGGGCCACGCGCTGCTGCTGGCCTCCGGACATCTGTGGAGGCGTGCGCGTCTCGAACCCGATCAGGTCGACGAGGTTCATCGCCTCCTTGACTCGGGTCTCGATCTCGCCCTTGTCCACCTTCCTGCGCCGCAGCCCGAAGGCCACGTTCTCGTACACATCAAGGTGCGGGAACAAGGCGTAAGACTGGAACACGGTGTTGACGTCGCGCTTGAAGGGCGGGTCATCGGTGACGTCGCGGCCGCCGAGGTACACGGTGCCGAGCGATGGGTCCTCAAAGCCGCCGATCATCCGAAGCGTGGTGGTCTTGCCGCACCCGGAGGGGCCCAGCATGCTGAAGAACTCGCCCTCGGCGATGTCGAGGGAAAGGTCGTCCACCGCGGCGACGTCTCCGAACAGCTTGGAGACACGTTCGAGGCGTACGTCGATCTCGGTCACGTGGCAAACCCCCTCTTTCGGCGCCCTGCGGCGGGCCATGTTCCCACGGAGCGGCGGCGATTATCACCCGTCCGGACCCGCTTTGAACAGCCTGCAGCGGGAACGTTCCCGCACGCGGTTATACGGAACGTCGGGTCAGGAGGTTCGCAACTCGCTCCGGGGGAGCGCTCATGACACGTCTGCATTGTCCGAGGGAGCATCCGGAGCGTCCTCGTCGGATCCATGGCCGTTCCCACGGCGAGCTGCGACGCGCGGCTGCGCGGTGATCAAGACCAGCGAAACCACCCCGATCAGGATCAGCGCCACGACGATCAGCCCCACGACGAAGCGGCCGTCGATCAAGCCGACCGCCAGGGCGCCCGCCGAGACCAGCGCGCTCCAGAGGTACATCAGCAGCACGGCCTGTCGATGCCCGTGCCCGATCTCGAGCAGCCTGTGGTGGAGATGCTCCTTGTCCGCATGCCCGATCCCCTGACCCCGGCGCGTGCGGCGGACGATCGCCAGCGCCACGTCGAGCGCCGGGATGAGCAGGATGAGGAAGGGCACCGCGATCGCCCCGGCGGTCGCGGCGAGATCGCCCCCGCTCGGCTCCGTGAGGTTCTTGCCGACACCCTCGATCGTCGCGATGGCGAGCAACATCCCGAGCAGCATCGAGCCGGCGTCGCCCATGAAGATCCTCGCGGGGTAGAAGTTCCACGGCAGGAACCCGATGCAGATCCCAGCGGTGATGGCCGAGATCAACGCGGTCTGCGACGCGGGACCGAGCTCGCCCGGATTCAGGACGACATAGGCGAAGAAGAAAGTCGCGGCGATCGCCACCATGCCCGCCGCGAGCCCGTCGAGGCCGTCGACGAGGTTCACGGCGTTCGGGATCGCCACCGCCCACGCGATCGTCACGATCACGGGCAGGTCCCCCGAGAGAACGAACACCCCTAGCCCCGGGAACCAGAGGTAGGAGAGCTGCACCCCGAACAACACCAGGACCCCGGCGATGAACACCTGGGCGATGAACTTCGACAGAGCGGTGGTACCCCTCGTGTCGTCGATCACACCGAGACCGAGCATCAGCGTGCACGTGACCAGCGCCGCCGCCGAGTGGCTCCTCGTTCGATTGAGGACATCGAAGAACGGCAGGAACTGGGAGGCCGCCAGCGCGACGACGAAGCCCACGTACATCGCGATGCCGCCCATCGTCGGGAGCGGCACGCGGTGCACCGAGCGGTCGTTCGGCTGATAGATCGCCCCCACGCGGATGACGAACCGGCGAACGAGCGGCGTGACGAGGAAGGTCACGGCCGCGGCCGTGACGAACACGATCAGGTAGGAGGTCACGTCTCCGAGAGTGTGTTCGTCACGGCCGCGGCCGGCAACCGCGGGCCGCGATCTATGGGTACAACGGGAAGCGCTGCGTGAGCTCGCGCACCCGTCCCCGCGCCTTGTCCTTGGCGCCGGCGTCGTCGGACGCGCGCAACACATCGCCCATGATGCCGGCGATCTCACGCATCTCCGCCTCGTCCATGCCGAGCGTGGAGCACGCGGGCGTCCCGACCCGGATACCCGAGGGAGACGATGGCGGGTTCGGGTCGTACGGGATCTGGTTCTTGTTGAGCGAGATGCCAACCTCGTCACAGACCGCTTCGGCCGTCTTGCCGTCGACGCCGAGGGGCCGCACGTCGACGAGCGCGAGGTGCGAGTCCGTCCCGCCCGAGACCACCCGCATGCCCTCGTCCGCGAGCCCCGCCGCGAGGGCGCGCGCGTCGCGGACGGTGCGATGCGCGTAATCCGCGAACTCGGGGCTCATCGCCTCTTTCAGGGCCACGGCCTTCCCGGCGATGTTGTTCTCGATCGGCCCACCCTGCATCATCGGAAAGACGGCCTTGTCGATCGCCTTCGCATGTTCTTCCTTGCACAGGATCATGGCGCCGCGAGGCCCGCGGAGGGCCTTGTGCGTCGTGAACGTGACCACGTCGGCGTGGGGAACGGGGGAGGGGAACGCCCCGCCTGCGACCAGCCCGATGAAGTGCGAGGCGTCGACCCACAACAGGGCCCCGACCTCGTCGGCGATCGCCCGGAAAGCCGGGAAGTCGATCTCGCGCGGGTAGGCGGTGTAGCCGGCGAGGATGATCTTCGGGCGCTCCGCCTTGGCGAGGTCGCGCACGCGATCCATGTCGAGCTGCTCCGTCTCGCGATCCACCTCGTAGCCCACGAAGTTGAACCACATGCCCGACACGTTCACGGGCGAGCCGTGCGTGAGGTGCCCGCCGTGGGCCAGCACCATCCCGAGCACCTTGCTCGCCGGGTCCTTCGGCTCGAGGAACGCACCGAAGACGGCCATGTTTGCCGTGGCGCCGGCGTGCGACTGCACGTTGGCGTGCTCCGCGCCGAAGAGCTGCTTGGCCCGATCGATCGCGAGCTGCTCGACGACGTCGACGAATTGGCACCCGCCGTAGTACCGCCGGCCGGGATACCCCTCCGCGTACTTGTTGTTCAGCGTCGACCCGACCGCGGCGAGCACCGCGGGGCTCGCGAAGTTCTCCGAGGCGATCAGGCGAAGCGTCGAGCGCTCCCGCCCGAGCTCGCCGGCGACCGCGGCGGCCACCTCGGGGTCGGTCGCTTGGAGGGCCGCCCAGTCGGCTGCGTACTCACGCATGATTCATCGCTCCTCTCGTTCGATCGCCGCGATCTGCTCGATACGCGGCACATGGCGTCCGCCCGCGAACGGCGTTGCCAGCCAGACGGACACGATCTCGTGCGCGTACGCGGGCGCGACGACGCGCGCCCCCATGGCGAGGACGTTCGCGTCGTTGTGCTCGCGCGACAGACGCGCGAGGTACAGGTCATGACAGAGCGCGGCACGGATGCCGCGCACCTTGTTTGCGGCGATCTGCTCACCTTGCCCCGAGCCGCCGAGCACGATCGCGCGATCGGCATCCCCCGCCACGACGGCCCGTGCGGCGGCCGCGCAGAACGCCGGGTAGTCCACGGGAGCCTCGGAGTCCGTGCCCATGTCGAGCGTCTCGTGTCCCTCGGTCCCGAGGAACGCGATCAGGTCCTCTTTGAGGGGGAACCCGGCATGGTCGGCCCCGATCGCGATCCGCATCTAGGCGCCCTCGCCCGTGACCCCGGCCGGAACGGGGCCGAACAGGCCCGCCAACAGGCGGTCGACCCATTCGTCCAGCTCCCAGGCGATCGCCCGGTAGGTCTCCAGCGGCATCCCGAGCGGATCGACGATGTCCTCGTCGTAGGGGTTCACCGGCCCATCCGTCCGCCGCGCGGCCGCCGCTCCTGCGACCCGACGCTCGAGCGCGTCGCCCGGCTGGGTGGACGCCGGCGCGTCGCCCTGCAGGAGCCTCGCGAGCTCCTTGAGCGTGAACGTGCGGTCCTCGGCCGAGGGCACGCGGGTCTCGATCGCGGCGCGATGCACCGCCGCCATGCACACCACGAGGTCGGCGCTTTGCACCATCGGGTCGGTGAGGCGACGTGCGCGATGCGCCGCGATGTCCACCCCACGCTCCATCGCGGCCTGGACGGATTCGGGCGTCGCGGGAGACCCCTCGAGACCGATCGTGCCCGCCGACGACACCTCGGGGGCCTCGGGGCCGAAGCGGCGCTGCACACCACGACGCAGGAGCCCCTCCGCAACCGGGGAGCGACAGATGTTGCCACTGCACACGACGAGGATGGAGGCCATCTGGGAGGCCCGGAGTCTAGCAGCGGCTCTCAGCCCGCCGATAGCCGCGCGATGACGTCCGGATCCAGCGCACCGGGCCGAACGATCTCGAGCCGCTCGCCCAACAGGGAGACGACCGCAGACGGCGCGCCCTCGAGCGGGTCGTCCTGACAGAGGTACACCTCCACGTCGCCGCCGAAGGCGGCCACCAGCTCGGCGCAGGTCGTCGCCGGCTGCTCGCCGGACCGATTGGCGCTGGTGGTCGCGAGCGCCCCGCCCGCCAGGACCGCGAGCGCCAGTGGATGGTCCGGCACGCGAACACCGATCGACGCCTGGTCGCCCCCGAGGTCCCATGCCCCACTGGAGGGGGTGCGCGGGAGCACGAGCGTGAGGGCACCCGGCCAGAGCGCTTGCGCGAGCCGGGCCGCCCGATCGTCGAACCGAGCGATCTCGCGCGCCTGTCCGGCGTTGCCAACCAGGACGGGCAGCGTGAGGTCACGCGGTCGACGTTTCGCATCGAACAGCCGACCCGTGGCTCGCGGATCGTCGGGACGGCTCGCGAGGCCGTAGACGGTGTCGGTCGGGAACACGATCAGTTCGCCGCGTCGCGCGGCGGTCGCGGCCTCCGCGACGGGGTCACTCACGGGTGTCGACCCGCGACCACCCGGTCGCGGCCGGTCAGATCGACCTCGAGGCGGACGTGTTCGAGACCGGCGGCTCGGGCCGCCGACGAGATCGAGGCCGCCTCGCGTGCGTCGATCTCTACGACGACCGCCCCGCCCGGCGCCAGCCAATCGAGCGACTCGGCGAACAGGCGCGCATAGAGGTCGACACCCCCGAACAGCGCCGAGGCCGGGTCGGCACACACGTCGGCGGGCAGCGTCGACCCGTCGTCCACCGGGAGGTACGGCGGGTTCGCGACGACGAGATCGACCGTCCCGCGCAGCTCGTCGTCCAGGGGCTCGAAGAGATTCCCCTCCGAGACGGTCACGGCGAGGCCCAGCCGGGCGGCGTTGGCCGCCGTCAGCGACACGGCGTCGGCCGACATGTCCGTCGCGTACACCGTCGAGCCGGGCCTCTCGTCCGCGACCGCAAGCGCGATCGCGCCCGAGCCGGTGCAGAGGTCGACGACGACGGGAGCGTCGCCCACCATCGACAGCGCGACCTCCACCACGGTCTCGGTCTCCGGCCGCGGCACGAAGACGCCCGGACGAACCTCGAGCACCAGTCGACGGAACCCCTGCTCCCCCGTCAGATGTTGCAACGGGACACCGGTACAGCGACGGCACAGCGCCCGGCCGAACGCCTTGGCCTCCGCGGTGCTCAGGCCCTGCTGGCGTGTGTAGAGGCCGACACGGTCGACATCGAGGATCCGCATGAGCAGGGTTTCCGCCTCGCGCGTCGAACCGTCGACACCGTGGTGCCCGAGGTACTCGGCGCCTCGCCGTGCGACATCGGCGGGCCGCATCATCCGGAGCCGTCGGCGAGCTGTGCGGCGCGCTCGGCGGCGACGAGCCGGTCGATGAACCCGTCGAGCTCCTCGCCGCCGGCGAGCACCTCTTGCAACTGATGGGACGTGTGCTTGATGCGGTGATCGGTCACTCTGCCCTCGGGATAGTTGTAGGTCCGGATCTTCTCGGAACGCTCTCCGGTGCCGAGCTGCGAGCGGCGCTCCGCGGCCTCCTTGGCCTGTGCCTCGTCGAGCGCCTGCTGGTAGAGCCGCGCGCGCAGGTAGCGCATCGCCTTCTCGCGATTCTGCAGCTGTGAGCGCTCTTCCTGGCACTCCACCTTGATGCCGGTCGGCTTGTGCACGATCCGCACGGCCGAATCCGTCGTGTTGACCGATTGGCCGCCGGGCCCGCTGGAGCGGTACACGTCGATCTGCAGATCCTCCGGCCTGATCTCCACGTCGATGTCCTCGGCCTCCGGCATGACCGCCACCGTCGCCGTGGATGTGTGGATCCTCCCTTGCGACTCCGTGACGGGCACCCGCTGGACCCGATGGACGCCGGCCTCGTGTTTCAACCGGCCGTAGGCGTCCTTGCCGCGGACCTCGAGCGAGACCTCTTTGAAGCCCCCGAGGTCGCTCGGCGAGGAGGCGATCACGTCCGTCTTCCAGCGGTGGCGCTCGGCTAGCCGCCGGTACATCTCGAACAGATCGCCGGCCCACAGCGCCGCCTCTTGTCCGCCGGCGCCGCCGCGGATCTCCACGATGACGTCCTTCCCATCGTTCGGGTCCTTCGGCACGAGCAGGTACTCGAGCTGAGCACGGAGCTGCTCGGCCCGGGCGTCGAGCCCCTCGATCTCTTCCTCGAGATAGGCGCTCATCTCCGGGTCGCCCTCGGCCGCCATCGTCCGCGCCTCGTCGGCCTGCGCGAGCACCGCCCGCAGCTCGCGATACGGCGTCACGATCACCTCGAGCTCCGCGTACCGCTTTCCGAGCGTGCGCAACAGGTCGGGGTCCGCGATCGTCTCCGGGGTCGCCAACTGCGCCGCAACCTCATCGTACGCAGCCTCGATCCCATCCAGCCGCTCGTTGATCCCCGTCACCATGTTTCAGATTCTCTCAGCGGGCGGCGGGCACGACGGGACCATCTGGACTGAGCGAGCGAAGCGAGCGAGGGAAGCGGTCCCGGCGGGCCCGCTCGCTGCGCTATTCGCGTTCGTCGTCGAAGTCGATGTCCAGCGCGCTCAGGTCGGGGATGTCGACGGACCGTGCCTCCGTCGAGGCCCAGAGATCCTCATACCGTGGGTCGACGAGATCCTCGTCACCCTCGGCGCCCTGACCGATCGGCGCGGGGGCGGCCTCCGCTGCGGGCTGTGCCGCTGCGGGAGCGGCTGGCGCGGGCTGCTTCGTCGGCCCCTTCGGCGGCGGCGGCGCGACTGCTGTCGGCGACGGCGGCTTGCCGGCAGGCGCGGGCCCGGTCGGCTTGGGCGTCGCGGCGTGCGCCCCCGGCGGGGCGGGGGCGTCGTCGGGGACCTCGAACTCCTTGGCGACGGTCAGCAAGCGTGACTGCATGTCGTGCATCTGCTGCAGCATCGCCTCGCGGCGCTGCTCGAGCCCGCCGAGCACCCGGTCCGCCTCCTCACGTGCGCGCTCGAGCTCGGCCGCGCTCTTGGCGCGAGTCTCCTCGGCATGTGCCTGCGCGTCGACGCGGATCTTGTCCGCCTCGATGCGGGCGTCCTCCAGGAGCTTGGTCGATTCCGCGCGGGCATTGTCGATCAGCGCCTGGGCCTCGCCGTCGGCGGCCTTCAACACGGACGCGAACCGCTTGCTCAGCTGCTCGTACGCGGCCTCGACGCTCGCCGCAGCCGGGGCGGCGGGCGGGGCCGGGGCCGCCTTGGGCGGTGTCGCGACGGCGGTGTCGCCGGCACGGCTCGAGGCGCCCATCCGCTCGTCACGCAGGTCCGTCTCGAGCGTCTCGACCTGGATCGCGACCTGGTTCAGGTACTCGTGCACCTGATCGGGGTCATAGCCTCGCTTGACGGTCGCGAACTTGCGCCGTCGGATCTGTTCGGCGCTCGGAAGGAGGGGAAGGTCGAGGTCAGACATCGTGAGGAACCTCCGGGGATCGAGGAACATCCATCTTCGAACGGACGGGCACGTGAATCAACAACCCAGGTCAGATGCCCGAGGTATCGGCGGCGGCTTGAGCCTCACGACGACGCACCTCCACGAACGAGGCGACCGCGACCTCGATCTGGCTCGTATCGGGCTCCTGCGTCGTGATCTTCTGCAACCAGATACCGGGGCGCATCAATGCGCGCATGAACAACGAGTCCGGGTATCGCGCTCCCAGCCGCAGCGCCTCGTAGGCGAACCCCGCGATGATGGGGATCGCGATGACCCGGGAGAGCAGCCGCCACACCAGGCCCGGCGTGCCGAACAACGAGAACACGAAGACCGTGATGATCATGACGATGATCAAGAAGTTCGTGCCGCACCGCACGTGCTCCTTCGGATAGGTGTCGATCCGGGCGGGCTCGAGCTCGACACCGTGCTCGTAGGCGGCGATCGTCTTGTGCTCCGCTCCGTGGTACTCGAACACCCGATGGATGTCCTTCGTCCGGCCGATCAGCCAGAGGTAGCCGACGAACAACGCCACGCGGAAGACGCCCTCGGCGACGTTGATCACGACGCCGTGCACGCCGATCTGATCCTCGAGCCACACGAACAGACTCGTCGGACCGAGCACGAAGATCCCGACGAAGGCGATCAGCGCGATCGCGAGCGAGATGCCGACCTGCCGGGACGACAGTTGCTCGTCTTCCTCCGCAGCGTGGTTCGAGGCGACGAGGAGCGCGCGCACGCCGATCTTCAGCGACTGGCCCAGGACGACCATGCCGCGGAAGAACGGCTTGCGCCAGATCGCCTGTCTCGCCGCGATCGAATCGATGTCGTGGGATTCGACGTACACGGACCCGTTGGGCTCGCGGACGGCGACCGCCCAGTGATCCTGCCCGCGCATCATGACTCCCTCGACGACGGCCTGGCCGCCGTAGAGATGCGTCGACTGCGAGGGCGATGCGGGGGCCTCGCCCACCCGGCCTAGCCCTTGGCCGCTTCCTGAGCCGCCTGCGTCTTCGCATAGCGACGCTGGAAGCGCTCCACCCGGCCACCCGTGTCGACGAGCTTCTGCTTGCCCGTGTAGAAGGGGTGACAGTTCGAGCACAGCTCGGCGCGGATCTCGCTGACCGTCGAGCGGGTCGTGAACGTGTTGCCGCAGGAACAGTGGACGTTGGCGATCTGATAGTCGGGGTGGATGCCTTGCTTCATCGTCGTTCTCCTTCGTGGCCGTGGCGGCTACTCGTTCAAACGCCGCCCTATTCCCTCAGTTGCCCGCCGGGGCCTTCGCGATGTCCTTCAGGAACTGCTCGTTGGACTTCGTCGCCCGCAGCTTGTCCACCAAGAGCTCGAGCGCGGCGCCGGAGTCCAGGGCGTGGAGCACCCGGCGCAGCCGGATGACCAGCGCCAGCTCCTCGGGCGGCATCAGGAGCTCCTCCTTGCGGGTGCCCGAGGCGTCCACATTGATCGCCGGGAACAGGCGCTTCTCGGCCAGCTGCCGATCCAGGCGGAGCTCCATGTTGCCGGTGGCCTTGAACTCCTCGAAGATGCCGTCGTCCATCCGCGAGCCGGTCTCGACGAGCGCCGAGGCGATGATCGTGACCGAGCCGCCCTCCTCGATGTTGCGGGCCGCGCCGAAGAACCGACGGGGCGGGTACAACGCCGCTGAGTCGATGCCGCCCGTGAGGATCTTGCCGCTGGCCGGCATCGCGAGGTTGTACGCGCGGGTGAGGCGCGTCAGCGAGTCGAGGATGATCGCGACATCCTGCCCGGTCTCGGCCATGCGCTTGGCGCGCTCCAGGACGAGCTCGGTCACCTGGATGTGCTGGTCGGTTGGCTTATCGAACGTCGAGTACACGACCTCGGCGGCCTGCACGGTTCGCTGCCAGTCCGTGACCTCCTCCGGGCGCTCGTCGACCAGCAGCACGATCACGTGCGTCTCCGGATTCGAATGGATGATGCCGTTGGCGATCTGCTTGAGGATCGTGGTCTTGCCTGACTTCGGCGGTGCCACGATCATCCCGCGTTGCCCCTTGCCGATCGGCGACACCATGTCGACGATGCGCTCGGCGATCGCCAGCGGCCCGTTCTCCAGCCGGAACCGCTCGTTCGGGAACAGCGGCGTGAGCTTGTCGAACACCGGTCGCTTCGACGCGAGCTCCGGATCCAGGTCGTTGACTGCCTCGACCAGCAACAACGCCGGGTATTTCTCGTTGTTCTTCGGCTCGCGGATCTTGCCCGTCACGGTGTCGCCCTTGCGCAGCGAGTGCTTGCGCACGTGCGACAGCGACACATAGACGTCCTCGGGCCCGGGCAGGTAGCCACCGGTCCGCAGGAACCCATAGCCCTCGGGCAGGATGTCGAGGATGCCGGTGCGGCTGGGGGCGGTCTTGACCTCCTCCGCCCGATCGGCCTCCTCCTTGACACGCCGCTCTTCGCGTTGACGACGACGCTCCTCCCGGGAGGGACGACGTCGGCTCCGATCGAACTCGCCATCTCGGTCCTGGTTCCGGTCGCGGTCCGACTGGCCGCGGTCCGGGGTGGCAGCCCGGTCCTGGGAGCGATTGCGATCTTGGCCGCCACGGTCGGGGTTGCGGCTGCGATCCCGCTCGCCCCCGCGATCTTGCGACCCGCGGTCCTGATTCCCCCGATCCTGGTTGCCCCGATCCTGGCTTCCTCGATCGTTGCCGGCGGACTCGGCGCGCTCCTCGCGAGCCGGCGCCCGGTTGCCCTCGTCGGCCTCGTCGTCGTCGTCGTCCGACGCCGCCTCGGTGGCCGGTGCTTCGGTCTCAGTGCTCGGGGCGGTCGCGGCGCCGTTGCGCTTGGCCCGCGCGGGCTTCGTGGCGTCGCCGCCGTTGGTCGACGCGGCCACGATCGCATCGATCAGGCCGGCCTTCCGCAGTTTCTGCGCACCCTCGACGCCCATCGTCTGGGCGATCTGCTGGAGCTCGGGCAAGAGCTTGGAGCCGAGGGTGTCGCGGTCCATCGTGGTGTCCATCAGGCGGGTGCCCCTCCATCTAGCTCGGTTTGGAGCCCTTGCCAATCGGCGAGGAAGCGTTCCAATCCGAGATCGGTCATCGGGTGTTTCACGAGTTTCGTGAAGACGTCGAACGGCATGGTGGCGATGTCTGCGCCGGCGAGAGCGGACTCGACGACGTGCATCGGGTGTCGGAGTGAGGCTGCGAGCACCTTCGTGTCGTAGCCCTGTACAGCATAGAGGTCGCAGATGGCCCGTAACACCCCCATCCCGTCGGCGCCCGCGTCATCGAGCCTGCCGAGGAAGGGTGACACGCAATACGCACCCGCCTCCGCGGCTAGGATCGCCTGCGCTGCAGAGAACACAAGTGTCACGTTCGTGCGGATGCTTTCGCGTCGAAGGCGGGTGGCGGCCTCGAGGCCGTCCGGGGTCATCGGCACCTTTACGACGGCGTTCGGCCCCATCTGCGCCAATGTCTGCCCCTGCTCGACCATGCCGTCGGCATCGAGCGCGGTGACCTCCAGCGAGACGTCGCCCGCCACTTCCGCGAGGATCTCCTTCCACACGCCCTCGGGCGTGGACCGCTCGCGCGCCAGGAGCGAGGGGTTCGTGGTGACCCCCCCGAGCACCCCCCAGCGGTTGACGGTGCGGATCTCCTCGATGCTTGCGGTATCGAGGAACAGTTTCATGCGCTGCGTCCTTCCGTTCGGTCCGGTGCCGTCGTCGCGTGCACCTGCTCGGCTGCCTGCGACGTGGCCTTGTCCATCACCAGGTCGATCACCGTTGCGATCGTCTGGTCGAAGCTGTGGTTGGGGATCACCGGAACCCCGTGGGCCAGGGCCTGGCTCTTCACGTAACCCTGCAGCCTCCGGATGCCGTCGAACCCCTCCGCGTAGCGAACGGCCGGGCGGGAGGCGATGGCGTCCTCACGGGCCGCGAAGTGCGACAGATGCCGCTCCTCGTCGTCGACCCCGATAATGAAGGGTACCGCGAGGATGCGGTCCCCGTAGGCCTCCGCGTCGAAGAATCCCGGAACGACGTGCGCGCCCTCGATCACGATACTGGTGCCCTCGGTTGCTGCCCGTTCGATCAATGCGTTGATCCCGACCGAAACCGCGGCGGTCTGCTCGCGGAACCCGACCACCAGCGCGTCGACGGTCTTGATCGGCGGCTCACGCATCGCGCGATCGGCCTGGAAGGACGAAACGTGCAGCGTCGGCATGAGCTCGGGAGAGAGCATCGCCCGCATGACCTCGCGGATCGCATCCGTCGCAACGACGCGCACGATGCCCAGACGTGCGGCGAGTTGGGTCGCGATCGTCGACTTCCCCACACCGGTGGCGCCGCCGATGAGGATCACGACGGGGACGTCGAGGTGCTCGACGCGCTGCCACCGGACGAAGTTGGAGGCGTAGCGCTCGCCGGCGAGCTCGCGGATGACCATCAGGGTCATCTCGGCCAGCTCGTCGATGCTGACGGATGCCTTGCGCCCCTCGAGGAGCCGCAGCTCGACCTCCTCCGCCACCTGGTAGGCGCGGTACGGAGAGAGCCCCGTCACCATGATCTGCGAGGCGAGCAGGCCCTTGGAGAACGGCAGGCCGGTCTCCCGGTCGGAGATCAGGATCTGGCTCCCGCGCGTCCGTTCGCTCATCGGTCCCCCGCCGCCGTGCGGTCGCCGGCGCGCCCGATCGCAAGATCCTGCACGCGGGCAAGCAGGTCGCCCAGCTCCGCGTCCCCGTCCACCACGACGGCGCGATTGTCGACGAAGACGACGTCGATCCCGTGCGAGACCGCATGCTCGCAAGCGACGTCGACGGCGGCGGCCTTCAGTTCGGTCAAGAGCACCTCGTAGTCATCGGCGTTCCGTAGATCGGTCGCGAGCCCGACGCGATCGGCCAGCCGAGCCGACCAGTCGACGATCTCGACGCCGTGGGTGGCCTCGAGGTGCTCGACCTGTCGTTGGGCGACCCCGATCGGCGCAGTGGTCGCGAAGAAAGCTCGGCGCCCGGTGACGTCGGCCAGCGGTATCGGTTGCAAGTCGGTCACCACCACCCACGCATCGCCGAGAGATCGTTGGAGGTGCGCGAGGAGGTGGGCGCCGTTCTCGGAACCGAGACCCGGACTGCTCGCCATGGTAACCACCGCAAGGTCCGCTCGCAAGAGCCGGTAGGGACCGAGGTACCCGCTGAGGTATTCCGGCGGGCAGGAGGCGGGTACGACAAGGATCCCTGCATCCCAAGCGATCGGCGGCAGGGACGCGCCGCTGCCCTCCAGGATGATGAGGCCCGGGTCGCGGCCGGCGGCCATCGCGGTCGCCTCCTCGACGTTGCTGGCGAACGGCGCACCGGCCAGTCCCCCGCCGGAACGACGCGCGCCGATCGTCGTGACACCAGTGGTCAGCGCGTCCTCCAGGTAATCCGACGCGGCATGCTGTCCGACGCGAACGAGCTCGATCAAGGTCTCGAGCCCGACGCTGCCGGCCTCCGCCACCTGGGGCTCCGGCGGTCCGCCGCGACCCATCGCGACGACGATCGGCGCGAGGCCGCGGCGCGCGGCGATGCGAGCCACCTCCCCGGAGATCGCCGTCTTGCCGGTGCGCTTCCCGGTGCCGAACACCGAGAGCGTCGGCACCCCGAGTGGCGCGGGCGATGCCGGGGGCGGGTCGAACCGGAAGTCGGCCCCCACATACGGTGTCCCCCTCGCCAGCGCGACGGCGGCGACCTCCATCCGTTCGCGGTAGCCAAGCACCGGCTCATCGGACAGGTCGAGCACGATCGTCGGCGCCCACTCGTCGATCGCCGCCGCAAGCGCTCCCGCGCGGTCACCCTCGCTCGACCGCACGGGCACCCCCAGGTCGGGGATCTCACCGGCCGCCAGCTTCTCGGCGCCGCCCATCAGCACGGCCGCCACCACGTCGTAACCCCGAGACCGGGCGACGTCGATCCCCCATCGCGTGACGGGTGGGTAGTGCTCGCCATCGACGAGCGCAAGGGTGCGCATCGAGACCGGCCCTCCTGAGCGGGTCAGACGTCGGTGGCCGCGTGCTCCATCGGCACCTCGCGCGGGTGCCGCTCCGACCCCACGACCACGAACGACGCCATCTGGTGCGATTCGGGCTCGAACGGGAAGCGCCGCAGGATCCGCACCTCGGCGCCGTCGAACTCGAGCACGTTGTAGCACGGCTTGCCGTGGCCGCGCACGCGCATCGAGGACACGGTGCCGGCGTTCGCCACGTAGAGGTCCTCCAGCCGCCAGACGTACGGGACGTGCTTGTGCCCGGACAGGACGACGTCGACCCCCGCATGGATCAGGACCTCGAGCAGGTCGCCGGCGTCCATCACGGTCGAGCGCTCGCGACCCGTGCCGGGGATCGGCAGCAAGTGGTGATGCAACACGAAGATCTTCAACGCGGCGGGCTGCTGGAATTCCTTGGCGATCCAGGGGTAGTGCACGCGGCCGATCCGGCCCTCGTTGAGATCGGGCTCGCTCGAATCGACACCGACGATCCGTACACCGTCGAGGTCGTGGCTCCACATCCGGTCCCCGATCAGGTCCTCGAAGTGCAGATAGCCGACGTTCCGGGAATCGTGGTTGCCCGGCACCGTGAACAACGGCGCCTCGATGCGCTCGGCGTAGGCCAGCCACGCTTTGTACTCCGGCCGATAGCCCTCGGTCGTGAGATCGCCCGAGACGACGACCGCGTCGGGCGCCATCTCGTTCAGCTCGACGATCACCCGGTTCATGAGGTTCGGCACGAAGTAGGGCGACCCGAGGTGCGGATCGGAGATGTGCGCGATCGTGACCATCATCTTCGAGTCTACGGTCCGGGTGGGCGGTCGGTGCGCATGCCGGCGCGCATCCCGCCGTCGACGAGCAGCGCGACCCCGTTGACGAAGCTCGCGCGGGGCGAGCACAGATAGACGGCCGCCTCGGCGACGTCGATCGCCTGCCCCACCCTGCCCAACGGCGGGACGATCCAGCCGTCCGGATCATCTTCCGGGCGATCCTGCCCGGGCGGCCCCATGTGTCGCATCCCCGGCGCCGTGTCGCCCGGGCAGAGCGCGTTGGATCGGACGCCGCGCCGACCGCCCTCGATCGCAAGCATGTTCGACAACATGATCAGCGCCGCCTTGCTCACCGAATAGATCCCGATGTCCTCCTCGCCCATGACGCCGGCGTCCGAGGCGACGTGCACCATGGCGCCACCGCCGGCCGCCTCCAGGTGCGGGAAGGCGGCCACGGCATAGACAAAGGCTCCGCGCACGTTCACGTCCATGACGAGGTCGAAGCTGTCCAGCGGTGTGTCGAGCACGCTCGCTTGGACCCCGACCCCCGCGTTGTTGACCAAGAGGTCGAGCCCGCCGAGCAACGCGACCGCTTCATCGACGCTGGCCCGTGCCTGGTCGGGATTGCCTGCGTCGGCGCGAACGAACGTCGCGGCCCCCAGCGGGGCGAGCCGCTCCTCGGCCGCCGCCCCGAGCGTCGCGTCGCGGCCCGTGACGACGACGGCGGCGCCCTCCTGGAGGAACCGCCGCGCGATCTCGAACCCGAGGCCGGTCGTCCCACCCGTGATCAGGGCCGCGGCGCCGGCCAGCTCATCCATCCAGCACCTGATAGCCGGCCGGGCTCACGGCCGCCCGGCGGATGTCCGCCCCGTGCAACTCGATCTCCTCCGACGGTGCGGGGAAGGCCAGTAGGGTGGGGCCGGCGCCCGAGACGCAGACCGGGATGTCGCGCCGTTGCAGCTCTTCGAACAGATCCCGCACCGCCGGGACCAAGGCGAGCCGCACATGCTCGTGGAGCCGGTCGTGCATCGCCGCGCGGAGTAACGAGGGATCGTCGGTGAGCGCGGCGACCAAGACGCCCGCGTGGGCGACATTGAATACGGCGGCGTCGAACGGCACTGTGTCGGGGAGCGCGCCGCGCGCGTCTTCGGTAAGCAGGCGCGTCGCCGGGATGACGAGCGTGAGGGGCGTCAGATCCGGATGCGGCTCGAAGCGATGGACGAACCCGTCGGGCAGCGCGACCGTGAACCCGCCGAAACACGCCGGCGCCGCGTTGTCGGGATGGCCCTCGAACTCGGCGGCGAGGGCGAAGACCGACGCCGGCTCACGATGGAGCCCCAGATCGAGCACGACGGAGGCCAGCACCACGCCGGCCACAATCGCCGCGGACGAGGACCCCAGGCCACGCGCCAACGGGATGTTGTTCTCGCCGTGCAGGGCGAACGTCGGCAGCGGCTCCTGCATCCGCGCCGCGACGCTCGCCATCGTGCGGGAGATCAGATCGCTGCCGTCGGTCGGAAGCTCGTCCTGCCCTTCGTGCTGCCAAGTGACCTCGGGCGCCGCATCGGTGTCGAGCATGACGACGTTCCGGATGTCGAGGGCCAGACCGAACGAGTCGAACCCCGGGCCGAGGTTGGCCGAGGTCGCCGGCACGGTGACGGAGAGGCGCATGACGCGCGGAGCCTATCGCGGCGACGCGGCGAGACCGAGCTCCTCGGCCACGACGGCGGCGTCCGCGGGCACGGTCACCGGATGCGCCGCGCCGGAGATCGCCCATTCGGGATCCTTGAGCCCGTGCCCGGTCAGGATGCAGACAACCGTCGCGCCCGCCGGCACGCGTCCCTCCTCGTGCGCCTGCAGCAGTCCCGCGACGCTGGCCGCGCTCGCGGGCTCCGCGAACAGTCCCTCGCGCGCCACCATCCGATAAGCGGCGAGGATCTGCCGATCGGTGACCGACCAGATGCCGCCCTCCGAACCGCGCGCCGCCTCGAGCGCGAGGTCCCACGAGGCCGGGTTCCCGATGCGGATCGCCGTGGCGATGGTCTGTGGATCGGCCACGGCCTCGCCACGCACGAGCGGCGCCGCGCCGGCCGCCTGGAAGCCGAAGAGCTGTGGCGGCTCCGCGATCATGCCGTCGGCGAGGTATTCGGAATAGCCGAGCCAATGGCTGGAGATGTTGCCCGCGTTGCCCACCGGCACGCAGTGGATGTCGGGGGCGCGGCCGAGCATGTCGCAGATCTCGAAGGCCGCCGTCTTCTGGCCCTGGAGACGGAACGGATTCACGCTGTTGACCAAGGTCACGGGATAGCGCGCCGCCAGATCGCGTGCGAGGTCGAACGAGGCGTCGAAGTTGCCCTCGACCTCGAGCATGCGCGCGCCGTGCACGAGCGTCGCCGCCAACTTTCCCATGGCGACCTTGCCCTTGGGCACCAAGACCGCGCACGTGAGACCCGCCTTCGCCGCATAGGCGGCCGCCGACGCAGACGTGTTGCCCGTGGACGCGCACACGACCGCCTCGGCGCCCTCCTCGAGCGCCTTCGAGATCGCCAGCGTCATGCCGCGATCCTTGAACGAGCCCGTCGGGTTGGCGCCGTCGTACTTCAGCCAGACCTCGGCGTCGGTGCGAGCCGAGAGCGCCTCGCTGCGGACGAGCGGCGTCCCGCCCTCGCGCAGGGTGATCACGGGGGTCGCCTCGGTGACCGGCAGGCGAGCCCGGTACTCCTCGATCAGGCCGCGCCACTGATGGGCGCCGCGCACGCGGGGCTCGCTCACTCCTCGCCCTCCACCCGCAGCAAACTCGCGACCGCCCGGACGGAGTCGCGCCCGCGGAGCTCCGTCACCGTCTCCTGGAAAGGCGCCTCCTGGGCTCGGTGCGTGATGAACACGAGCGCGGCTTCGTCGCCGAACCCCTCCTGCCAGACGCGTTCGATCGACACCCCGTGCCGGCCGAACGCCTCGGCGATCTCGGCGAGCACGCCGGGGCGGTCCTCGACGTGCAGGTTCAGGTAGTACTGGCCGTGCGTATCGCCCATCGGTCGGATCCGGCGCTCGAGCCCGGCTCCGTCGGCTCCCTGCATGCGCCCGCCGAACGCGATGTGACGTGCGACGCGAACCAGATCGCCGACCACCGACGTGGCGGTCGGGTCCCCGCCGGCGCCACGACCGTAGAACATCAACTGTCCCGCCTTGTCGGCCTCCACGAAGACGGCGTTGAACGCGTCGCGAACGCTCGCGAGCGGGTGTGCGACCGGCACCATCGCGGGATGGACGCGCACCGAGATGTCCTCGTCGTCGAGCTCGGCGATCGCGAGCAGCTTCACGACATAGCCCAGGCGAGCGGCATCGGCGATGTCCTGCGCGGTGACGCCCGCGATGCCCTCCCGGTACACGTCGTCGGTGGTGACACGCGCGTCGAACGCGATCGAGGCGAGGATCGCGCATTTCGCCGCCGCGTCGAACCCGTCGACGTCCGCGGTCGGGTCGGCCTCCGCGTAGCCAAGGCGCTGCGCCTCGGCGAGCGCCTCGTCGAACCCCCAGCCGCGCTCCGACATCTGGGTGAGGATGTAGTTCGTCGTTCCGTTCACGATGCCGAGCATCCTGGTGACCCGATCGCCCGCGAGCGATTCGCGCAGCGGACGGATCAGGGGGATGCCGCCGGCGACCGCGGCCTCGAAGGCCAGATCGGCCGCGCCCGCATGCGCCGCGGCCTCCAGCTCTGCGCCGGCGCTCGCGAGCAGCTCCTTGTTCCCGGTGACGACGGGCCTGCCCGCGGCGAGGGCTCGCAGCACGAGCGCCCGCGCCGGCTCAAGCCCGCCGAGCAGCTCGAGGACGACGTCCACATCCGGGTCATCCACGATCGAGACGCCGTCGGTGGTGAAGATATCGGTGACCAGGGGCGTATCGCGTGCACGGTCGATGTCCCGCACGGCGACGCGGGTGATCTCGAGTCGGACACCGGCACGCCGCGCGATCGCGTCGCCATGCTCCGCCAACGTTCGCGCCACGGCCGAGCCGACGGTCCCGCACCCGAGCATGCCGATCCGTACGACCCGTTCGCTCACGCGCCACCCTCTCCCTGCATCGCGCGGGCAGCCGCTGCCTCCCACGGGGTCCCAAGTATGACGTCCAGCCGATCCATGTCGTCGGCGTCCTCGCGACGGATCCACAACGTCGCCCGCCCATCGCGGACGCCGACGACCGCCGGACGGCCGAACCGGTTGTAGATCGAGGCCAGCGGGTAGGCGTAGGCCCCCGTGGCGGCCATCGCGACGAGGTCGCCGCGCGCCAGCGCCGCCGGCAGGATCGCAGCCGGCGCCAGGACATCGCCGGACTCGCAGTGGCGGCCGACGACGGTCACCTTCTCGGTCGCGGGGTCCGCGCGCTCCGCACTTCGGACCTCGTGCTGTGCGTCATAGAGCGCGGGTCGCAGGTTGTCCGACATGCCGCCGTCCACCGCCAGCAGGGTGCGGTCGCCGGCCCGCTTGCGGGCGAGCACGCGGTACAGGGTCAGGCCGGGGTTCGCGACGAGCGCCCGCCCGGGCTCCACCTGCACCGCGACGTCGCCGAGCTCGGCGCGAAGCGCGGTCGCCACGGCCTCGACGTCGAGGGGCTGCTCGCTCCCATAGGTGACGCCGAACCCGCCCCCGACATCCCAGACCGTCGGGTCGAAGCCGCAGCGCCCGGCCACCTCCCGGAGCGCGCGAGCCACCGCGACGTAGGCGCCGACCTCCAGCACCTGAGAGCCGGCGTGCGCCTGCAACCCGTCGAGCCGCACGCCGTCGAGCTCGGCCGCTCGACGGATCACGTCGGGCGCCTCTCGCAGCGGCGTGCCGAACTTGGAGGAGGTCTGGCCGGTGGCGATCGCCTCGTGGGTGTCGACGGCGACCTCCGGGACCACACGCAACAGGATGGGCTGGATGACGCCGGCCGACCGCGCGTGCTCGGCGAGCCGTGCCAGCTCGTCGGCGTCGTCGACGATCACGCAGCCGATCCGCTCGCGCAGCGCCAGGGCGAGCTCCTCGTCGCTCTTGGCGTTGCCGTGGAGCTGGACCCGGTCCGGCGGCGCCCCGGACCTGAGGCACGCCAGCACCTCGCCGCCCGAGGCGCACAGCAGATCGAGGCCCTCCTCCAGCGCGATGCGGATCACCGCGGCGCACGTCATCGCCTTCACCGCGAACGCGACGCGGGGGAATCGCGCGCGCATCGTACGCATCCGTTCGCGCAGGTCCCGCTCGTCGAAGACCATCAGCGGCGTCCCGAACCGCTCCGCGAGCTCGGGCGCACGGACGCCACCGATCGACAGGCCGTCGAGCTCCCATCGCGCCGACGCCGGCCAGGGCGTGGCCGCCTCAGGCATCGTCGCGGTCCATGCGCGTCGGCGCAGAGACCCCGAGGACCTCGAGCAGGTTCGCGAGCACCTGTTGCGAGGCTCGGCACAGCCACAGTCGCGCCTGCGTCAACGCCGCGTCGTCGCCCACGACGCGGCACTCGGTGTAGAACCGATGGAACCGGCCCGCCAGGTCCTGAGACACGTGCGCGATCCGATGCGGCGCGCGAAACTCGGCCGCCCGGGCGAGCACGCCGGGAATGTCGGCGATCGCGCGGAGCAGCTCCGCCTCGGCCTCGTGTGTGAGCAGCGCGAGATCGACATCCTCGATCGGCTGCATCGCGATGCCCTCGTCCTCCGCCTTGCGGATGATCGCCGCGATGCGCGCGTGCCCGTACTGCACGTAGTAGACGGGGTTCTCCATCGACTGGCGGGCCACCTCCTCGATGTCGAAACGCATCGTGTGGTCGTTGGAGAACAGCAGCAGGTGAAACCGCGCCGCATCGGTGCCGACCTCGTCGATCAGCTGATCGAGCGACACGAACGTCCCGGCTCGCTTGCTCATGGGCAGCGGCTCGCCGTGGCGCAGGAACGAGACCCATTGGTAGAGCAGCAGCTCGACGCGTTCGGGATCGTAGCCGAGCCCCTGGGCCGCTCCCTTGACCCGGGCCACGTCGCCGTGGTGATCCGCGCCCCAGATGTAGAGCAAGTGGTCGAACCCGCGACGGAACTTGTCGACGACGTAGGCGAGATCGGCGCCGAAGTACGTGTGCCGGCCGTTGGAGCGCACCACGATACGGTCCTTGTCGTCGCCGAAGTTCGTGGACCGGAACCAGACGGCGCCCTCCGCCTCATAGATCAGATCCGCGGCGCGCAATCGGTCGATGGCCTCGGCGATCTCGCCCGCTTCCTCCAGCGACGCCTCCGAGACGTAGGAGTCGAAGACCACGTTGAACCGCGCCAGCGTCGCGCGGATCCCCTCCATGGCGCGGCGCGCTCCCTCCTCGCGCAGACGCACGAGCCGCTCGTCGTCGGGGAGGTCCGCCAGCGCGTCGCCGCGCTCGCGCGCGATGTCCTCGGCGTAGGCGGCGATGTAGTCGCCGTGGTAGCCGTCCTCCGGAACCTCGGCCTCGCGACCAATCGCCTGCAGGTACCGAGCTTCGACGGAGGCGCCGAACCGATCCATCTGCCCGCCGGCGTCGTTGAAGTAGTACTCGCGCTCGACCGTGTGGCCGGCGACATCGAGCAGGCGTGCGACCGCGTCGCCGAGCACCGCGTTGCGGGCGTGACCGACGTGCAGCGGCCCCGTCGGATTGGCGCTCACGAACTCGACCTGGACGCGCTCGCCGGTGGGTGCGGCCCGCCCGTAGCGCTCCTCCTCGGCAGCCACCTGGCGGATCACATCGTGCAACCACTCGTCGGTCGTCCAGATGTTGATGAATCCCGGGCCAGCCAATTCGACTTTCTCCACGAACGGCACCGGCGCGAGCGCCTCCACTAGCGCCTGCGCGACATCTCGAGGCGGGCGCCCGGCACGCTTCGAAAGCGCGAGTGCGACGTTCGTCGCGAAATCCCCGTGCTCCTTCTGGCGCGGCGCCTGCAGCTCCGGGTCGGGAAGATCGCCGTCCAGCCCGAGTCCGGGGGCCGCCGCGCGCAGCCCGTCGGCGAGCCAGGCCCGGAGTTCGGTCTCGATCACACGCCGCCCTCCAGCAGGGTCCGCACGGTCGCGATCAGGTCGACCGTGTCGAAGGGCTTCTGCACGTAGATCGCGTGGCCCGCGTCGAGGGGGGCGTCATCCGGGCCGCGCGCGCTGAGGAACACGACGGGCACGTCGGCCGTGGCGGGCATCGCGCGCAGCCCGGCGAGGATCTGCCGACCGTCCATCCCGGGCAGCATCAGATCGAGGATCGCGACGTCGGGCCGGGCTGCGGTGGCGGCGGCGATCGCGTCCTCGCCGTGCGCGGCCGCATCCACGACGAAGCCCTCCATTCGGAAGTTGACTTCCAGCAGTCGAAGGATCGCTGGATCGTCGTCGACGAGGAGCACGCGCGGCATGGCCTGAGCATACGGGCCGCGGGTCCTCGCTCCGGGGCGATCCAAGCAGGTTGTTAGACTCGGCGCCTTGCCCCCGTAGCTCAGGGGATAGAGCACCGGCCTCCGGAGCCGGGGGCGCAGGTTCGAATCCTGCCGGGGGCACCCGTTCATCGGGCACGACGAAGGCGAGGCGCCCATGCGCCTCGCCTTCGATCGCTCCAGCGGAGGTGGGAGCTATCCGATCGAGGCGCCGCCGCCGCAGACCTCGCCGCTCGCCGCGTTCGACGCGCGCGCCTTGAACGAGTCGCTGCCCGCGGTGTTGTGCGCCAGCACGCGGACCGTGAACGAACCGCTGGGGGCCTTCGTCATGCGCTTCCCGGCGAAGATGCGGTTGCCGTTCTCGAACAGGCGCACCGACCAGGTCTGGCCGACCTTGCTCGAATCCACTTCGTACTCGACCTCGATCCGGCCGTTGTCGGGAGACAGCTTGAGTTTCCAGTCGCTCCCTCCGCTGCAGGCGCCCTGACGGATCACGTCGGTTCCCTTGGCGGACGCCGGAACGGCGCCCGCGACGGTCAGGACGAGCGCCCCGGCCAATGCCACCCGCATCATCTGCTTCAACATCTCGTACCCCCTTCACGTGCATCCGTCGGTCTCTCCGGCGGCATAGGTCGAGACTGGCCGCTCGCCGGTCTCGTTCGCAACGGGACCTCCGTCGCGGGACTCAGAAGCGGTAGGTGAGCGTTCCGCTGCAGGACTCGCCGTCCGACAGGTTGTTCGCCCAGCCTTTGATGCGGTCCTCGCCCGCCCGATCCCCGGGGTACCTGGAGATCCGGAGATCCCCGTCGCTGTTCGTCGCCCGTTGACCTGCGAACAGCCGCGAGCCGTTCATCGACAGGAAGACGGACCATTCCTGGCCGGCGCCCCCCGTTTCCAACGTGTAGTGAACCCGCAGCGTGGTGGCGCTCTCGCGACGGACGATCAAGCGCCACTCGCTGCCGCGATCACAGGCGCCCTCGCGGCGTACCTCATCGTCATGCGCGCCCGCCGCGCCGAGACTCAGCAGGATCGCGAGCGCGGCACCAAAGAGCGACATCGACGCCTTCCAAACCATCCCCGCATCATCGGGGCGGCCGCCGCCGCCCAGCAACGCGACGATGGTCCCGGGACCACGCCCGCCGCTAGGACTCCGGTCGGCGGAAGATCCCCGTGCGTTCGGCCCACAATGCGGCCTGGGTGCGGTCGGACACGCCGATCCGCTGGAAGAGGTTCGTCAGATGCCCCTTCACCGTCTTCTCCGTGATCCCCAACCGGCGGGCGATCTGCTTGTTCGCGTACCCGTCGATCACGAGCGACAAGACATCGCGCTCTCGAGGCGTCAGCTCGATTTCGCCCGGAGTGCGCTCGCTCCGCGTCGACAGCAACACGGCGGCCGCCTTCGGTGCGAGGGGCGCCTCGCCGCGAGCCGCCGCGCGGAGGGCGGCGTGGATCTCATCCGGCTCGGCGTCCTTGAGGAGGTAGCCGATAGCCCCCGCGTCGAGCGCGCCCACGATGCCCTCGCGATCGCTGAAGGAGGTGAACAGCACGACCCGGGTCGCGGGGGCGACGTCGCCGACCCGACGCGTCACGCCGATGCCATCCAGATCGGGCATCGACAGATCCAGCAGGAGCACGTCGGGCGTGGTCGCGCTGCACAGATCCACCGCCGCGATGCCGCCATCGGCGGCGCCGACCAGCTCCACGTCGTCGAACGTTCGCAAGAGCTGTTCCAGACCGACCCGCACCACCCGATGGTCATCGGCGATCGCGACTCTGATCACGGGATCGGCACCTCCACGCGAAGGACCGTACCGTGTCCGGACGCGGGCACCACCGTGAGTCGTCCGCCCGCGTCGGCGACGAGATCGCCCACGATCCGAAGCCCGAAGTGGCCGTCTCCCCCGTCGTCGGGACCGCTCGTTTCCGCGGGGCCGATGCCGATGCCGTCATCGCGAACCTCCAGAACAGCGATGGACCCCTCGCGACGAACCGAGACCGTGACAGACCCCGCCTGTGCATGTCGCTCGACGTTGCGGAGCCCTTCACGGCACGCCCGGTACAGCAGCTCGTCGACCTCGAAGCCGAAGCCCGCGGGATCATCGACCTCCAGGCCGACGTCCACCCCCTCCGACACGAGCTTGGCGGTCAGATCGGAGATCGCCGGGCCGAGCCCCGCGCTTTCCAGGTTCGGCGGATAGATGCCGACGATCGCCGACCGCAGGGTGCGCACCGCCCCGCGCACCGCCGTCGCGGTCTCGCGCAACGCACGCTGCTGTCCAGGCTGCCCGGCGTCCTCGGCTTCGGCAGCGAGCCGCATCGACAGCCCCGCGAGGTCCTGCACCGGGCCGTCGTGCAGATCCGCGGCGATCCGTCGGCGCTCCTGTTCGGACGCCGCCGCCGCGCGCTGCAACAACCGCTCCCGCTCTCGGGTCCCCCGTTGCAACCGCCGGGCGAGCGACCACGCCAGCGGGATCATGAGCAGAGCGAACGCGACGAGGGCCACGACGAGAACGGGCACGAATGCGCGCAGGAGCTGCTGCTGGGCCTCATCGACACTCGCGCGGAGCTGGTAGGTCTCGAACAGGAGGTGGGTGCCGCCCGGGCCTTCGATCGGGGTGTAGACCTCCAGCAGCTCGCCGAACCCCTGCTCGCCCTGGTTCTCGGGCGCCGTCAGGTCCGAGACCTCGGCGGCCACCTCGCCCGGCGCGAGGTCCGCCAGCTCGGTCCTGCCGCTTTCGTACTGGTGCCCGATCTGCTGGACATCGTCGGAGTACAGGATCGTGCCGTCGGGACCCCAGACCTTCACGCGGACCACGGGGTCGATCAACACCGCGTCGCGCACGACGCGATCGAGCAGGCCGAGTGCGGCCGCGTCACCGGTCAGCACGCCGGGCTCGAGTCGGCGTTGGACGAGTCGTCCCGACAGCGCGGTCAGCTGCTTCGCATCGTCGAGGGCTTGACGGGTCGCGACCTCTCGGATCACGAGGAACCCCACGACGGCCACCGCGACCAACCCGAGCGTGCCGATCAGGACGAACGTCACGATCGTCCGCGCGACCCCGGGCTCCGATCGACTCCGCACGCGGCGATGGTACGCCGACCGACTCGCGTACGATGCGGCTCGTGACCGATCCACGCTCGATGCAGGCGCCGACCGGAACGCATGAACACGGAGGGCTCCGGCGCGGCGACCTCGACCCCGACCCGATCCAACAGTTCCGCTCGTGGCTCGCCGACGCCGACACCGAAGGCGTGCCGTTCGCGAACGCCATCGCACTCGCGACGGCCGACGCCACGGGGGCTCCGTCCGTGCGCCATGTCTTGCTCCGCGGCGTCGAACCGGAGGGGTTCGTCTTCTACACGAACCGGACGAGCCGCAAAGGCCGCGAGCTGGCCGAGAACCCGCGCGCGGCGTTCACGGTGCTCTGGCGCGAACTCGATCGCCAGGTGTGCGTCCTGGGTCGTGTCGAGCAGGTGCCCGACGCGGTGTCCGACGCCTACTTCGCGACCCGTCCGCGTGAGGCCCAGGTGGGCGCCTGGGCGAGCCGCCAGAGCGAGCCGCTCCCCGATCGGGCAACCCTCGAGCGACACCTCGCCGAGGCCACCGACCGCTTCGTGGGTGAAACCGTTCCCCGGCCGCCGTTCTGGGGCGGCTATCTGGTCGTGCCCCACCAGATCGAGTTCTGGCAGGGCCGTCCGTTCCGCCTGCACGACCGATTCCGATACCTGCGCGAGGGCCGGGACTGGCGGATCGACCGCCTCTCCCCCTGAGAAAGGGTCCGCTGCCCCCGGCACGCGGGACCTTCGGCCCTGCGGGCGGCCGAGGGCCGCGCGCAAGCTGCCTCGTATGGATACGGAGATCCGTGACGCGCGCCCATCCACACGGCCCTGGGTGGTGATCGACGGCAACGAGGCGGCGGCCCGCGTCGCCCACCGGCTGTCCGAGGTGATCGCCATCTATCCGATCACGCCCAGCTCCGCGATGGGAGAGCTGGCCGACGCGTGGTCGGCGCGCGGCCAGACCAACCTGTGGGGCGCCGTGCCTCGCGTGATCGAGATGCAGAGCGAGGGCGGCGCCGCCGGGCGCGCTGCACGGGGCGTTACAGGCCGGCGCGCTCGCGACCACGTTCACGGCATCCCAGGGGCTCCTGCTGATGTTGCCGAACATGTACAAGATCGCCGGTGAGCTGACCCCGTTCGTGATGCACGTGGCGGCCCGGACGCTGGCGACCCACGCGCTGTCGATCTTCGGCGATCACTCCGACGTCATGGCGGCGCGCACCACGGGTTTCGCGATGCTCTGCTCCTCGAGCGTGCAGGAGGCGCAGGACCTCGCGCTCGTGGCGCATGCCGCGACGCTTCGCACGCGCGTGCCCTTCCTGCACTTCTTCGACGGGTTCCGCACCTCCCACGAGCTCGGCAAGATCCGTGCGTTGGACGATGAGGACCTCCGCGCCTTGATCGACGAGGACGCGATCAACGCCCACCGAGCCCGCGCCTTGACCTCCGAGCACCCGGTCCTTCGCGGCTCCGCGCAGAACCCGGACGTCTTCTTCCAGGCGCGCGAGGCGTGCACGCCGTTCTACGACGCGGTCCCCGACGCGGTGCAGGACGCGATGGATACCCTCGGCGCCCGGACCGGACGGCCCTATCGGCTCTTCGAGTACGCCGGGCATCCCGAGGCCGAGCGCGTGCTCGTGATCATGGGCTCGGGCGCGGGCGCCGCCGGTGAAGCGGTCGCGGCGTTGGCGGGCCGTGGCGAGCGCGTGGGACTCGTCACCGTGCGCCTGTACCGTCCGTTCGCGGCGGGAGCGTTCGTGGCCGCACTGCCTTCCACGACCCGCGCGATCACCGTGCTCGACCGCACGAAGGAGCCGGGGGCGCCCGGCGAGCCGCTCTATCAAGACGTCGTCACGGCGTTGGCCGAGGTCGTGGGCACCGGCTCGGCGCGTTTCGACGGCGGCCTGCCGCGTGTGCTTGGCGGACGCTACGGGCTCGCCTCCAAGGAGTTCACGCCGGCGATGGCCTCGGCGGCGCTCGAGGATCTCGCCTCCGCCACGCCGACGGCGCACTTCACCGTCGGCATCGTCGACGACGTGAGCGGCAGCAGCCTGCCGGTCGACCCGACCTTCGACACCGAGCACGATCAGACGGTGCGGGCTGTCTTCTACGGCCTCGGCTCCGACGGCACGGTGAGCGCGAACAAGAACTCGATCAAGATCATCGGCGAGCACACCGAGCTGCACGCACAGGGCTATTTCGTGTACGACTCGAAGAAGGCAGGGGCGCTGACGGTGTCGCACCTGCGATTCGGACCGCAGCCGATCGCATCGACGTATCTGATCCAGCATGCCGACTTCGTGGCGTGCCATCAGTTCGAGCGGCTGGAACACGGCGACGTGCTGGAGATCGCGCGACCGGGCGCCACGTTCCTTCTCAACAGCCCGTACGGTCCCGACGAGACCTGGTCGCACCTGCCTTGGGAGGTCCAGGAGCAGATCATCGACAAGGGCCTCCGGTTCTTCGTGGTCGATGGCTACGCGGTGGCCAAGGACGCGGGGCTCGGCACACGGATCAACACCGTCCTGCAGACCTGCTTCTTCGCGCTCACCGAGATCCTCCCGATCGACGAGGCGGTCGCGGCGATCAAGGACGCGATCGTCACGACCTACGGCTCGCGGGGCGAGACGGTGATGACACGCAACTTCGCGGCCGTCGACGGCGCGATCGCGGCGCTGCACGAGGTGCGCGTGCCGTCGACGGCCGACACCGACCACCATCGAGCGGCGACCGTGCCCGCCGAGGCCCCCGCGTTCGTGCAGCGGGTCACGGCCACCATGCTCGCGGGTCACGGCGACCTCCTGCCGGTCTCGGCGCTCCCGGTCGACGGGACCTTCCCCACCGATACCGCGCGTTGGGAGCAACGATCGATCGCGCGCGAGATCCCGATCTGGGACCCACAGATCTGCATCGACTGCGCGAAGTGCGCGCTCGTGTGCCCGCACAGCGCGATCCGGATGAAGGTGTTCGACCCCGACGTGACGGCCGACGCCCCCGACACCTTCGACCACAAGGAGTGGAAGGACCGCGACCATCCGGGGCGCTGGATGACGATCCAAGTGGCTCCCGACGACTGCACCGGCTGCGGGATCTGCGTCGACGTGTGCCCCGCGCACGACAAGACCAACGTGAAGCACCGCGCGATCAACATGGAGCCCAAGGACGCCCATCTCGAGGTCGAGCGCGCCAACTGGGACTTCTTCCGCTCGATCGCGGACCCGGCGCGCACCGACGTGCGCGCCAACACGGTCAAAGGCTCCCAGCAGTTGCGCCCGCTGTTCGAGTTCTCTGGCGCCTGTGCCGGGTGCGGCGAAACCCCCTACCTCAAGGTCCTGACACAGCTGTTCGGCGACCGGATGGTCGTGGCGAACGCCACGGGCTGCTCGTCGATCTACGGCGGCAACCTGCCGACCACCCCCTGGTCCGTCGACGCCGCGGGCCGCGGTCCCGCGTGGGCGAACTCGCTGTTCGAGGACAACGCGGAATTCGGCCTGGGGATCCGGCTGGGGATGGACGCGCAACGCGAGCTGGCCGTCTCGCTGCTCCAGGCGCTGCCTAACGAGATCGGCCGAGACCTCGCGGCGGGCGTGATCGCCGGCGCCGCCGAGCACGGCGATGCCGCCATCGCCGCGCAGCGCGATCGCGTCGCGACGTTGACGTCGGTCGTCGCCGGGATCGACGACCCGCGGGCGCGCACGTTGGAGGCGACCATGGACGCGCTCATCCCGAAGAGCGTGTGGATCGTGGGCGGAGACGGCTGGGCCTACGACATCGGCTACGGCGGGCTCGACCACGTGCTCTCGAGCGGCCACGACGTGAACGTGCTGGTGTTGGACACGGAGGTCTACTCGAATACGGGCGGGCAGGCCTCGAAGGCCACGCCGCGTGGCGCGGTCGCGAAGTTCGCGGCGGGCGGCAAAGGGCAGGGGAAGAAGGATCTCGGTCTGCTCGCATCGGGCTACGGCGACGTCTACGTCGCGCAGATCGCGATGGGCGCCGACATGCCGCACACGGTCAAGGTGCTCGCCGAGGCCGAGGCGCACCGTGGCCCCTCGATGGTCATCGCGTACTCGACCTGCATCGCCCACGGGATCGACATGTCGAGCAGCATGGGCCACCAGAAGGAAGCGGTCGCCGCCGGCTACTGGCCGCTGTATCGGTTCGATCCGAGTCGGGACGACGGCCCCGCCTGGCAGCTCGACAGCAAGGCGCCGACCCTGGCCCTGAAGGAGTTCGCACAGAAGGAGGCGCGCTTCGCGATGCTGGCGCGCTCCGATCCCGAGCGAGCCGCGGCGCTCATGGACGCGGCGCAAACCGACATCTGGACGCGCCGTCGCCGCTACGAGCAACTGGCCGGCATCGAGCCCACGGAGGGGGACCCGTCATGACCGTCGACCTGCACACCCGCTACCTGGGATTGGAGCTCCGATCGCCGATCGTGGCCTCCGCATCGCCGATGGGGCAGAAGATCGACACCCTCAGACGGATGCAGGACGCCGGCGTCGGGGCGGTCGTGCTGCCGTCGCTGTTCGAAGAACAGGTCGAGCACGAGGAGCTGCAGTTGCACGGCGTGCTCGACCTCGTGGCCGATTCGCATCCGGAGGCGCTCACCTACCTGCCGGAACTCGAGGACTACAACACCGGCGCGGACGCCTACGTGCGTCATCTCGAGGCCTGTGTACGCGAGCTGGAGGTGCCGGTGATCGCCTCGCTGAACGGCATCACGGTCGGCAGCTGGATCGCACAGGCCAAGCGGTTGCAGGACGCCGGCGCCGATGCGCTCGAGCTGAACGTGTACTTCATCGCCGCGGACCCGGACGAGACGGCCGATCAGGTCGAGGAGCGATACATCGAGCTGGTCGAGGCGGTGCGTGCGGAGATCCAGATCCCGCTCGCGGTGAAGATCGGGCCCTTCTTCTCCTCGGTCGGGCACATGGCTCATCGGCTCGTTGCCGCGGGGGCCGACGGTCTCGTCCTGTTCAATCGATTCATGCAGCCCGACATCGATCTCGAGTCGATGACGATCGATCCAGCGCTGCACCTGTCCAGCTCCGCGGAACTCTTGCTGCCGCTGCGCTGGATCGGCATCCTGCAGGACAAGGTGCATGCGTCGCTGGCCCTGTCGACCGGTTGCCACACCGCCGAGGATGCGATCAAAGGGCTGTTGGTCGGAGCCGACGTCGTGATGCTGGCGAGCGCGCTGCTCAATGCCGGGCCCGAGCACATCGGGACGATCCACGCAGGCGTGACGACCTGGATGACCGAGCACGACTACGGCAGCGTCTCCGAACTGCGCGGGGCGATGTCGATGGCACACGTGCCCAATCCCGTCGCCTACGCGCGAGCCAACTACGCGCGTCTGGTGACGAACTACGTATCTCCGTACGACTGGCGGATGACCGACACGGGCTCGCTGTCCTAGCTGCGCGGCGCCCGATAGGCTCCCGCGCCATGGATACCGACACGCTCCGAACCGCGATCGCCGAGGACCGCCCTCGCATCACGGACGAGCTCGCCCGGCTCGTCGCGATCCCCTCGGTCGGCTACGACGGCTACGACCGCGCGCACGTGCAGGCGAGCGCGGAGCTGACGGCGCAGATGCTGCGCGACGCGGGCCTCCCCGACGTCCGGATCCTGGATCTCAATGGTGGTCAGCCCGCCGTCTTCGGGCAGATCGAAGGGCCGCCGGGAGCGCCGACCGTGCTGCTGTACGCCCACCACGACGTCCAGCCCGCGGCCGATCCGGACCTGTGGGAGATGCCGCCGTTCGAGCCCGTCGTGCGAGACGGGCGCATGTACGGCCGCGGCACCGCCGACGACAAGTGCGGGATCGCGATCCATGCCGCGACGATCCGGGCGCTCCTGGCAGACGGCGCTCCTCCGGTGACGATCAAGGTCGTCGTGGAGGGCGAGGAGGAGTGCTCCACCGAGCACCTGCCCGATCTGGTCGTGGGCCACGCGGACCTGCTCCGCGCCGACGTCGCGATCGTGGCCGACGGTGGCAACGCCCGCACGGGTGCGCCGACGATCGGCACGAGTATCCGGGGGGCGACCTCGATCACCGTCCGTGTCGACGTGTTGCCGCAGGCCGTGCACTCCGGGTCGTTCGGCGGGCCGCTCCCCGACGCGGTGATGGCGTTGTCGCGGATGCTCGCCTCCCTGCACACCGACGACGGCGAACTGACCGTTGACGGTCTGCACGCGTTCGCCTGGCCGGGGACCGATGTCACCGAAGAAGAGTTCCGCGAGGAGGCGGGCGTGTACCCGGAGGTGCGGCTGTTCGGATCCGGCTCGATCGCGGACCGGACGCTCTCGAGGCCGTCGATCAACATCCTCGCGTTCGAGGCGCCGCGCCTCGACGAGGTCGCCAACCAGATCGTTCCGACCGCCACCGCGGTGATCGGGCTGCGGATGGCCCCGGGCGAGGACTACCGTGCGGCGGCCGAAAGGGTCGCCCAGCATCTGCGCGACGTTGCGCCCTGGGGCGTGCGCGCCAGCGTCACGGTCGAGAACGAGCCCGGCAAGGGGCTACATGGTGGACACGGCCTCGCCGGTGTTCGCCGCCGCCCGCGCGGCGCTCCGAGAGGCCTTCGACCACGATGTGCTCGAGATGGGCTCCGGCGGCTCGATCCCGTTGGTGCCCGTGTTGGTCGAGACCTTTCCGGGTATCGAAGTGCTGATATGGGGAGCCGCCGATCATCTGTCGAACTACCACTCGCGCAACGAGAGCGTGGACCTGGGCGAGGTCGTGCGGATGGCGCAGGCCGAGGCGCTGTTCCTGCAGCGCATGGGCGAGGGCGCGTGAGCGCACCGGTGCTAGGTTGGATGCGATGAGCGACGAGCAGCCGCAGACGACCGCTGCAGACGTCGTGCAGGCGCTCCCGGTGGGCGAGTCCCCGGCTGCGACCGAACCCTCCGAAGAAGCGATCACGCAGCCGGCGAAGTTGCTGCGGATCGCGAGCATGGTGCGGGAGCTGCTCGAGCAGACCCGGCAGACGACGCTCGACGAGCCGGGCCGCAAGCGCCTGGCCGACATCTACGGGCGGGCGGTCGGCGAGCTGTCCGAGGTGCTCTCCCCGGATCTCCGCGAGGAGCTCGGCGCCCTGGCGCCGCCGATGGAGGAGGTACCGACCGAGGCCGAGCTGCGGGTGGCGCAGGCACAGCTCGTCGGGTGGCTCGAGGGTCTCTTCCACGGGATCCAGGCGGCGATGTTCGCCCAGCAGGCGGCCGCGCAAGCGCAGTTCCAAGAGCTGCAGCGACGCGGCTTGCTGGCACAGAATCCGCAGCCCGACCGCGAGGACGGGCCACAGCCGGACGCCCGACGCAGCGGCCAGTACCTCTAGCGGCTCGGCGCTACTCGGGGACGGCGCGTGTCGGCCGCGCGGCAGTCTCGTCCGGTCCGACCAACCGCTGCGCGATGTAGACTGGGATCAGCGACAGCACGATCACGATCAGCGCGACCGCGTTGGCGACCGGACGGTTCCGAGGCAGACGGATCGCATTGAAGATCCACTTCGGCAACGTGAGCTCGGCTCCCGAGACGAAGTTCGTCACGATGATCTCGTCGAACGAGAGCGCGAACGCGAGCAGCGCTCCCGCGATGAGGGCCGTTCGGACTGCCGGCAATGTCACGTGCCGGAACGTCTGCCAGCCGTCTGCGCCCAGATCCATCGAGGCCTCGACGATCGACCCTGACGTCCGTCGGAGCCGCGCTATCACGTTGTTGAACACGACGACCACGCAGAAGGTCGCGTGGCCGATCATGATCGTCCAGATCGAGAACTTGACCCCAGTTGTGTTCATCGCAGACCGCAGCGCCATCGCCGTGATGATCCCGGGCAGCGCGATCGGCAGGACGAGCACGAATGACACGGTCTCCCGACCGAAGAACCGGAACCGGTGCACGGCGAACGAAGCCAGCGTGCCGAGCACGACAGCCACCGCAGCAGCAACCAACCCCACCTTCACCGAGGTGCCAAGTGCCATGCGCATGTTCGGGTCGTCCCATGCCAGCCCGAACCATTTCGTCGTGAACCCGGTCGGCGGCCAACTCTGCGCCACGCTGTTGTTGAAGGCGTAGATCATCACGATCATCAACGGGAAATACAGGAACAGCAGCGTGATCGCCGCTCCGATCCGGATCACGATCTTCGCGCCACGGCTCTCCATCAGAGCGCCTCGAATGCACCCAGCCGCTTCGCGAGCGCCAGGTAGATCGCCACGATCGCGACGGGGACGAGCGCGAAGGCTGCCGCGAGCGGCAAGTTGTTCGCGACCCCCACGCTGTCGTAGATAACGTTGCCAATGAACTTCGTGTTGCCGACGATCGTGGGCGCGATGTAGTCACCGAGCGTCAGCGCGAACGCGAAGATCGACCCGGCCACCACGCCCGGGATCGATAACGGCCACACGACGTGGCGGAAGGTCTTCCAGGCCTTCGCACCGAGGTCGCCCGACGCGTCCAGGTACGACGAGGGCACGCGCTCGAGCGACGCGTAGATCGGCAGGATTACGAACGGCAACCAGAGGTAGCAGAACGTGAGCCAGATCGCCCATTGCGAATTGCCCAACGACCCCTCAGGGATCCCGACGACGCCGAGCATCGCGTCGGCGACCCCCTTCGGCGCGGTGATCGTCTGCCACGCGAACGCCTTCACCAAGTAGCTCGACCACAGCGGCAAGACAACCGCCACGAGAATGAGCGCGCGGACCCGACCAGTCGCTATCCGGGCGGCGTAGTACGCGAGCGGGAACGCAAGCACGATGTCGCCGACGGCAACGGCTGCGGCGATCCCGACGGTCCGCAGCGTGATGATGCGATAGACAGAGGAACTCCAGAGCGTGTCGAAGTTCTTGAGGGTCCAATCGTGGCTGATCTTTCCCGTCAGGGTGTCGACGCGCCAGAACGCGTTCGCAAACAAGAGCAACAGGGCGCCGAGGTAGATCACCCCGATCCACAGGAGTGGGATCCCGAGGGTGAGCCCGAGCCTCGTGCGGGGGTGCGTGTTGAGGTGTGACGAGACGCGCCTGCCCGGGCCGCGGCGCGGAGAACCCTCGACGGGAGCGGCGGTCCGGCTCATGCGCTTCGGCGAAGCGCGGAGGGGCTCGCCCACGCAAGCCCCTCCGACGCCTCGGTCACTATGCGCCCCGGATCTCGATCCACTTCTGTTGCCACTCGGAGTAGTCCGTCGGCGACTGCGGCGTGCGCCACAGCCACAGATCGTTCAGGAACTGTTCGTCGCCGCAATACCCGTAGCGGACGGTGTCGACGGCGTCTCCAAAGTTGAATTGCTTCTCAAGGGATTTCCGCAGGATCGGACAGGCCGCGGTGTTGCTGGCCGCGGCGCCGTAGTACTCCGCGATCTCGGCCTGCACGTCCGGCTGCTGGGAATACTGCATCCATTCGAGCATGCAGTTGGGGTCGGGCGCGCTGGTCGACATCATCCAGGTGTCCGCCCAACCGCTCATCCCCTCACTCGGCTCCACCTGCTTGCACCTCGGGTGGTCGAGCTCGACGAGCGACAGGCTCACGGGCCAGGCCGTGCCAGCCACCATGCTGCCGTTCGAGAAGCCGTCGATATCGGTCGTGTACGTCGCCCAGTACTTGTCGATCAACGTTGACTGACCCTTCAAGAGCTCGACCGCCGCATTGAGTTGGTCCTCGGTCAGCGCGTACGGATCCGTGATGCCAAGGTCCGGCTGGTGGGCCATCAGGTAGATCGCCGCGTCCGCGATGTAGATCGGGAAATCGTACGCGGTGATCTTGCCCGTGTACGGGTTCGGCTGGCCGTTCAGGGTCGTTTCGAACACGACATCCCAACTCGTGGGCGCCGGCTTCACGACGTCGGAGTTGTACATCAGGAAGTTCGGCCCAACATCCACGGGACGCCGTAGATCCGGCCGTCGACCACGTAGTGGCTGTTGTCGCTGCCCGTCGTCGGGTTCAGCGGTGCGATGACGTCGGCTGAAGTCGAACAGTGACGTGTCGATGGCGGCGACGGCACTGGAGGCGATCAGTCGGTTCGACGAGTCACCCGATGCCGACACGCCGTCCCACTGCCCGGCCTGGCTCGTCATCAGGTTGTACATCTCGTCAGAGCTGTCGGCGTACTTCACGTTGACCTTGCAACCCGTGTCCTTCTCGAACGGGGTGACCCAGTCGTAGTTCTCGTAGCCCGCGGTCGTGCCGTCCTCGGTGTAGCCAACCCAGGCGATCAAGTTCAACGCGCCCTCGCCCGGGCCGATCGACCGACCCGCCGGGCGTGGCCCGCCGCCACCGATCACGACTCGACGAGTCATTCGAACACGCCGACGGCCACCAGCGCCAGCGCGGTCCGAGCGCGATCGTCGCGCGTCCCAGATTCCTCATCGATACCCCCTCCTGATCGACGGTGCCTTCCTGCGCCCCCCGGGGCTTCCGACATGACGGTTGCTACTTCGGCTCCCACACCAGGCGCACGGCACTGCCCGCGCACCTGCAGAGCCTCCATCGAGCTCGTCGTGAGGTTCTGTTGCAAGACGACCAGCGACCCTCCGACGTCGAGCTCGACGATGTACCTCGTGACCGCACCCAGGTATACGACTTCGCGGACGTGTCCGGTTGCGGTGCAGTCGTCCGGTCTCGACGGCCGCGTCGGGCTCCACCATCGCGATCTTCTCGGGGCGGACGTGACGCGGCGGCATCCCCGCGATCGCCTCGGCGACCTCGTCGTCGAGCACGTTGGACACGCCGACGAACCCCGCCACGAAGCCCGTCGTCGGTCGTTCGTAGACCTCCGCCGGCGTGCCGACCTGCTCGATCCGCCGTGGCTGAACACCGCGAGTCGGTCGCTCATCGTGAGCGCCTCCTCCTGGTCGTGGGTCACATAGATGAAGGTGAGGCCGACCTCCTGCTGGATCTCCTTCAGCTCGATCTGCATCGCCTGGCGGAGCTTCAGGTCCAACGCCCCGAGCGGCTCGTCGAGCAACAGCACCTTCGGCCGCAAGACCAGGGAACGCGCGAGCGCGACGCGCTGCCGCTGGCCCCCGGAGAGTTGCAGCGGCTTCCGGTCCGCCGTACTCTGCCAGCCGCACCATGTCGAGAGCCTCGGCCACGCGCGGCATCGGCGCTCGGCCTTCGCCACCTTGCGGATCATCAGGCCGTAGGTGACGTTCTCCGCAACCGTCATGTGCGGGAACAGCGCGTAGTCCTGGAAGACCGTGTTCACGTCTCGGTCGTACGGTGCCAGACGTCGATACGTCCTCCCCGCCGAGCAAGATCCTGCCCTCCGTCGGCTCCTCGAATCCGGCGATCATCCGCAGGCACGTGGTCTTGCCCGAGCCCGACGGTCCGAGCATCGAGAAGAACTCTCCCTCCCGCACCTCGAGGTCGACGCCCGTCGACGGCGACGACATCTCCGAAGCGTTTGACCACGCCCTCGAGCCGAACGGCGATGCCGTCGGTCGGAGCGGCGGAGGCCGCGGGGTCGGTGGGAACAGCCTGAACCAAGGGTCTCCTCGTCGAACGGGGCCAGGGACTGGCGGACAGTCTGACGGCGGGGAGACGTGGGCTGCAACACGCCACGCGGCACCGTCCTGACGCCTCGGTTCGACGAAGCGTCAGGGCCCGAACGGGCTAGTCACCTGGCGCACAGCCCGTCGGCGATCCGCCCCGCGATCGCGGGTCCCTCGTAGATCAGCCCGTGTACACCTGGACCGTGGTGGCCCCCGCGGCGAGGCATGCCCGGGCGTCGGCCGCGGTGAAAATGCCCCCACTCGCGTTGATCGGCACGCTCCGTCGCCGACCGAGGCTCGCACGGCGGCGACGATCTCGGGCGTGCGGGCGGTCAGTGGGCCCGCCGGACAGACCTCCGCGTCCGGTCGACAGGCGTCCGTCCTGGCACGGGGATCGTGTTCGCGCACGTGATGCCGGCGGCTCCCGGCCTCCTGGTGCGCGACCCGCGCCATCGCCAGGACGCCGTCGCGCTCCTCGTCGGTGGCGAACGGCGGCACTTTCACGAAGACCGGGCACCGGCGAGCGCCCCGCCAGCGCGGTCGTGACCTTCCCGACGTGGTCGGCGCGATGGACCCAGCCCGCGTTCGGAGAGCTCGCGTTCAGCTCGAACGCATCGACGTGGGGCGAGAGCAGATCCGATGCTGCGCAGACATCCTCGACCGCCTCATCGGCGAGAGACACCCAGCGAGAGGTCGTCGCGCGCTGTCGCGCGAGGGTTGCCGCAACCGCGGCCGCTCCAGGGTTCGGCAGGCCCATCGCGTTTACGAGCGCCCGCGTCTCGGGGTTGCGTGCGATCCGCGGCTTCGCGTTGCCGGGCCTGGGCTCGCGGGTGACCGTGCCGCCGACCACGTAGCCGAAGCCGAGCTTGCCGAGGGGCCCGACCCGTTCGCATGCCTTGTCGAAGCCGCTGGCCAACCCGATCGGGTTGGCCAGCGGAACACCTGCGACCGAGGTCGCCAGGCCGGGATCGGCCACCGCGTGGCCGATCCGGGCCCACGGCAGAGGCAGAGCCAGCATGGCGAGGGCCACGCGATGCGATCGCTCCGGGTCCAGGGAGAAGAAGAGCCGACGCCCGAACGCCTCGTACCAGCCGCGGCTGTTCGGTCGGTCGGTCGTGGCCATCGCTTCCGATTATGCTCACGCGCCGTGAGCGATGACCTGGTCCGCCGCATGGTCGAGGCCTCCGAGCTGCACGGCGAGTTCGTCCTGTCCTCCGGCGCGACCTCCTCGGTCTACTTCGACAAGTTCCGGTTCCTGACCAGGCCGGAGCTGCTGCGAGACGTCGCCCACGCCGTCGCGGAGCTCCTCGCGCCGGGCACCGACCTCCTGGGCGCACCGGAGGGAGCCGCGATGCTGCTGGTCGCCGCGGTGTCGCTGGAGACCGGTCTGCCGGTCACCGTGGTGCGCAAGCACGCCAAGGAGTACGGAACGCGGGCGCAGGTGGAGGGGTTGGTCCCGACGGGCGCGGTGACCACGCTCCTGGAGGACGTCAGCACGACGGGGCACCAGGTGCAGCGGGCGGCGGAGTCCTTGACCGCGGCCGGCGCGCGGATCGCGCGCATCGTGCTCGCGATCGATCGAGGCGGCGCCGACCATCTGCGGGCGGCGGGCTACGACGTGGCGTCGGTGGCGGAGCTTCGCCCGACGGGCTGATTCAGACGCGGTCGCAGCGCCAGATCCGGAGCTGCCACAGCCAGCGGCTGCCCCGCTGCCGGAAGCTCACGAGCCCGTCCTTGACCATCTGCGTCGCCGCCTTGGACTTCGCGATCAGGTCGGGAAGCGGGAACTCCCGCTCGAGGATCGACTGCATGTGTTCGCCGAAGACATCGTGCGCTGCCTCGAGGATCGGCTTCTCGTACTGGATCGTCCCCGTCGGCAGGTACAAGCGCCCGCCGTGGGCGAGCGTCTCGCCGATCGATCGCACGAACTTCGTGGGCAGCTCGGCGCCCGTCGGGCCGCCGGAGGGCACCTCGTCGAACCAGCCGGACTCGGCCGCGATGTCGTCGGGGATGCCCGAGACGTCCCCGATCAGGACGTTGGCCGAGACGTCGCGCACCGGCTCGAGCAGATCGCCCTGGCGGAACTCGCAGACGTTCTCGAGGCCGAGGCGCTTCGCATTCTCACGGGCGGCCTCCACCGCACGCTGCGAGAGATCGACGCCGTAGACCTTCGCGGCGCCGAGCTTGGCGGCCACGAAGGCCAGCACACCGCTCCCACAGCCGACATCGATCACGGTGTCGCCGGGCTCGATCTCGATGGCCTCGGCCAGGGTCTTGCTCGTGGCGGTGGGGCTGAAGACCCCCGGGCCCAACATGAGCGAGAACGGGCCGGTCCGGCCCTTCCACTCGATCTCGACAGACTGACTGGCCAATGGCTTCTCCGCGTGCACGCCGCGCGGGCGATCCCGGGCGGCTATCGGGATAAGGCTACACGGCGGGCGGATCCGCCGCAGCGTCCGGCCCCGGCGTCAAGGATCCGTCCTCGACCGCCCTCGCATCGGCCTCCAGGCGCCCCGCGACCCCCGCCGTGTCGATGCCCCGCGTGCCGACCGGATAGGGCGCGATACGCGAGGCGCCGCGCCGCAAGAGGGTGATCGCCCCATGAGCATTGCCGCGCAACAGGTGCACATATCCCGCGCCCATCTGCGACAGCCCTTTGAACAACTCCTCGTCGCCCGTGCCCTTCGCCTGCTTCCAGGCCGTCTCCCAGGCTTCGTGGGCGCCGAAGAAGTTGTGGTCGGCCAGGAAACGCCGGCCGGCGCGATCGTTCTCAGAGAGGCTCATCGCATCGAAGTCGGGGAGCGCCAGCCGGGTCGCCTCGCCCCACGGCCAGCGGGCGGCCGAGCTCGTCGCGCGGCCGTTCGGGCTTCTGGCGCGCCTCCGACGGCACGCCGGTCTTGCCGGTGGCTTCCTGCGGCATGGAGACGATGCTAGCCGGTCGTCGCTACTCGGTGACCTCGATCGGCTCGGACAGCACCTCGAGGGCCTCCCGGAGCGCGTCGTAGCTCCGATCCCCCAGCTGGCGCCGCGTCCGCTGCTCGAGTCCCTGGACGGCGCGGCGGCACTCGGCCGCAGCCCGGCGCCCCGCCGCGGTCAGCCGAACCAGCTTGGCGCGCGCATCGGCCGGATCGGGCACCCGTCGGACGTACCCGCGACCCTCCAGATCGTCGACCATCGACATCATGGCCTGCTTGGTCAGGCGCGTGTGCTCGGCGAGGTCCGTCAGGCGGGAGCCCGAGCGGCGATCCACGGACAGGAAGAGCGCCGCGTGCCCCGGGCGAAGGTCCGGATAGCCGCGTTCGGCCAGGTCGGCATCCAGCTCGGAGGCCAGCGATCGGCGCGCCTCCAGCAACAGGCGGGTGATGTCGGTCATCTGTCGGCATCTTCCCGGAGGGGCCGGGCATGGTCAACGACGTTGACCGTTTCGGGCTCGATAGCCTGTGCTCCATGGAGATCCGCGAGGCGCGCGAGGCCGAGCACGCCGAGACGGGGCGGGTGACGGCGGAGGCCTACCGGGGGCTCGTCCGCGACCAGGCCTACCTGTCCCGCATCGCCGACGTGGCGGATCGTGCGACGCGCACCGTGATCCTCGTGGCCGTCGAGGAGGGCTCCATCGTGGGAAGCCTCACGCTGGAGCTCGCCAGGCGGGTCAACCCGAACGACGACCCGCTCGAGGAGCATCTCGCGCACATCCGCATGCTCGGGGTCCTCCCCGAGGCACAGGGGCGAGGCATCGGACGGGCGTTGATGCTGGAGGCGGAGACGCGCGCCGTGCTCGCCGGAAAGACCGAGATGACCCTGCACACGACCGAGCTCATGGGCGCGGCCCGAGCGATGTACGAGGCACTCGGGTACACGCGGATGCCCGACGAGGTCCTGCCGGACGGGTTCGTCTTGCTCGGTTACCGCAAGGTGCTCGGCGCGTCCTCGACCTGATCGCGGAACTGCTGCTCGTACAGCTGCGCGTACAGACCGCCGAGCGCGAGCAGCTCCTCATGCCGGCCCTGCTCGACGATGCGGCCGCGGTCCACCACGAAGATCACGTCGGCGGCCAGGATCGTCGACAGCCGGTGGGCGATCGCGATCGTGGTGCGACCCTGCATCAGGGGCTCGAGCGCCGCCTGCACGAGCCGCTCCGACGTCGTGTCGAGCGAGGACGTGGCCTCGTCGAGGATGAGGATCTTCGGATCCTTCAGGATCACGCGCGCGATCGCCAGCCGTTGCTTCTCCCCGCCCGACAACTTGTACCCGCGTTCGCCCACGACCGTGTCGTAGCCCTCGGGCAGCTCCGCGATCCGGTTGTGGATATTGGCCGCGCGCGCGGCGGCCTCCAGCTCCTCCTGGGTTGCATCGGGGCGTCCGTAGAGGAGGTTGCGGCGGATCGTGTCGTGGAACAGGTAGGTCTCCTGCGTGACGATGCCGATCGCGTCCGCGATCGAGGCGAGCGTCGTGGAGCGCACGTCGCGCCCGTCGATGCGCACCGCGCCCTCGTCGACGTCGTACATGCGTGGAACGAGGTAGGTGATCGTGGTCTTCCCGGCTCCGCTCGGCCCGACCAGCGCGGCGAGCTGACCCGGCTGGATCCGCAGCGAGACGTCGTCCAGCGTCCACTCGCGGTCGTCGGTCTCGCCCTCCTCGGGCGCCTCGCTCGCGTCGTAGTGGAACCGCACATGCTCGAGCTCCACCGCGCCCCGCGTGTTGACCAGCGGCTCCGCGTCGGGCGCGTCCGTGATCTCGTGATGCAGATCGAGGTACTCGAAGATGCGATCGAACAGCGCGAGCGAGGACTGCACCTCGGTCGAGACCTGCAGCATCGAGCCGATCGGGAAGAACAGGCGCGACTGCAGCGTGGTGAACGCCACGAGGTCTCCGGCGGACAGCAACGTGTTGCCGTGGTTCAGCATCACGCCCGCCACCAGGTAGACGAGCGCCGGCGTGATCGAGAAGAACGTGCCGACGACGGCGAAGAACGATCGGCCGATCATCGTCTGGCGGATCTGCAGACCGGTGAGCCGGTCGTTCTCCTTGTTGAATCGACCGATCTCATAGACCTGACGCCCGAAGGCCTTCGACAGCAGGATGCCGCTGACGCTGAGCGTCTCCTCCGTCACCGAGGTCATGTCGGCCATGGTCTTCTGGGTGCTGGTGGCAACCTCGCGCCTCGCCCGGCCGACCTTGACGGTCAGCCACAGGAACACCGGCAGCAGACACAGCGAGAGCAGGGTGAGCGGGATCGATATCCAGAACATCGCGATCAAGGTCGAGATGATCACCACGACGTTGGACAGCACGGACGACGCCGTATCGGTGACGACCGTCGAGACGCCGCCCACGTCGTTGGAGAGCCGGGACTGGATCTCCCCCGTCCGCGTCGACGTGAAGAAGCGCAACGGCATGTGCTGAAGATGTGCGTAGAGCGCGTTGCGCAGGTCCTGCATGACGCGCAACCCGACCAGGTTCGCCTGATAGGTCTGCGCGACCCCCAACACACCGGTGATCATGGGGATGATCACCATCAGCGCCACGCCGAGATAGACGACGTACATGTCGGGGCACGCGCCGCCGCCGCAGGATCCGGGAGGGTCGCCGAACAGACCCTGGTTGAAGATCCAGCCGATCAGCAGCGGGTTCACGACGCCGAGGCCCGACGTGATCACGATCAGGATGCCGACCAGCCCGACCTTGCGCTTGTAGGGCCGGAAGGTCGCCACGACGCGACGGACCGTGTCGCGGTCGATCGGACGGTCGTCCCCCTCGCGCGGGACGGCGAAGAAACGGCTGTGTCGGCCCATGCGACGAAGATACGCCGCCGTCGCGCGAACGCCGGTTCAGGTCGCGGCGGTCACTCGGCGAAGCAGGGGAACTTGTCCTCCACAGAGCTCACGGCGTCCACCTTGTCCGCATACCAGTTGTCCGACCCGGCGCCGCCGACGATCGTGTCGTGCCCGCCGCCGTCGTAGGTCGCCAGGCACAGGTCGTTGCCCTCGCCGCCGTTGATGAGGTCCCAGCCGCGGAAGTCGGTGAAGGAGTCGCCGTCGGGACCGCCGTACCAGTGGTCGTTGCCCTGTCCGCCGAGGTTGTAGTCCCGTCCCTCGCCTCCCGAGATGCGATCGGTCCCGGGTCCGTCCGCGAAGTAGTCGCCGCCGGTGCCGCCCCACAGCTGGTCGTTGCCGGTGCCACCCCACAGGTCGTCGGCGCCGTCGCCGCCGTAGAGCTGATCGTCGCCACCCTTGCCGTAGATGCGGTCGGCGCCGCCTTTGCCGCAGATCACATCGCTGCCGGCGGTCCCGACGAGCTTGTCGTTGCCGTCGGTCCCCGTGATGGTGCAGATGCCGCGAACCGCTGGCGCGGCGTGTGCCCACAGCCCTGTCGTCGTCGCCAGCAGCAGCGGGATCGTGATGAGGGTGCACAGCCTGCGAACGCGCATCGGGTCCTCCCCGGGTCGGATGGATCGAGCATAGTCGCGAGCGCGCAGCGATTCAGGCAGCCAGCGCGATCGCGCGACGGAGCACGCCATCGAGCATGTCCGGCGTGAGCTTCCCCGTGAAGGTGTTCTGTTGGCTCGGATGGAAGCAGCCGAGCAGCACGACGGCGCCGACGGTCGCCTCGGCCGCGTGGCCGAATCGAGGCTTGGGCGAGGGGCTGGCCGCCCCCGCGGCGGCGATCGCCCGCAGCGCGCCGTCCCACGCGTAGGCGCCGAGCGCCATGACCACCCGGAGGCGCTCGAGCGCGACCAGCTCCCGCGCGAGGAACGGCAGACACCGGTCGCGTTCCTCCGGCGTGGGCTTGTTCCCCGGGGGTGCGCACCGATTCACCGCCGTGACGTACACGTCGGACAGGACGAGGCCGTCGTCGCGCCCGGTCGACGTGGCTTGGTTCGCAAGCCCGCACCGATGCAACGACGCGAACAGGAAGTCACCGCTCCGATCCCCGGTGAAGATGCGGCCCGTGCGATTGCCGCCGTGTGCGGCCGGTGCCAGCCCGAGGATCAGGATCCGGGCGGCCGGGTCGCCGAACCCCGGGACCGGTCGTCCCCAATACGACTGGTCGGCGAAACGGGCGACCTTCTCGCGGGCCACCTGCTCGCGCCATGTGACCAACCGCGGGCATGCCCGGCAGCCAACGACCTCGTCCCGGATCAGATCGAGCGCGTCCACGACCCGAGCATAGGAATCGGGCGACGATCGCGCCGGGCGCTAGCTCCCTCGTCCGGCCCGTACGCGGAGGGTGCGGAACCGCTCCTCGGCCGCGGCGAACGGATCGAGCGGATCCATGAGCTGCTCGACGGTGCCCAGCAGACCCTCGAAACCGGCGGGCTCGTCGACGAGCGCGAGCACCCGCGTCGCCCGCTCGATCCCGACCGCCAGCCCGTCGACACAGGCCGCCCAGACGGCCTCCAGCTCGGGGTGACGCCACGCCGCCATCGCGGGCGTCGCACGTTGCAACCGGGAGCGGTACTCCTCCACCGCGTCGTTCAAGGGGCGTCCGGGCAGACGGGTGCCGGGCAGGACGTCCGCGAGCCCCGCCTTGGCCGGCTCGATCTCGTCCAGGACCGCGTGGAAGGCCTCATACGGCGCGCGCAGATCCGCCGGGAGCTCCTTGCGACGGCCGATCACGCTTGACGGGCCTCCGCGATCGCGGCCGCGATACGACGCGGGTCATTCGTGGCAACCGCGTCAACGCCCGAGCGCGCGAGCGACACGGCGACCTCGGGGTCATCGGTGATCCACGTGCCGAGCAGCAGGCCGGCGGCGTGCACCTCCCCGGGGAACGTCGGTCCCGCCTCCGTGACCTTCCCCACGAACGGCAGGACCCAGCTGTGGCCCTGGTCGGCCGCGAATCGGAGCGCGGCGGCCGCATCGACCGCGTACTCGGTGAGGAGTCCCGTGGCGATCTCCGGGCGGGCGGCCCGGCTGGCGGCGATCGACAACGGGTTGAAGCTGGACACGATCACGTCGCCCACGAAACCGACCTCGTCGAGCCCCCGGTGGACGGCCTCGACCGCGAGCTCCCGCTCGGGATCGAAGTCGGGTTCACCGGGAATGTTCTTGATCTCGATGTCGACCGCGGCCCGGCCGGACAACGATGCCAGCGCCTCGGCGAGGGTGGGGACCGATGTCGTGCCTCCGGCGGCCGTGTCGATACGGAGAGCGCGCACCTCGGCCAAGGTGAGCGAGCCGACCGCGCCCGAGCCATCGGTGGTGCGATCGACGTCGTGATCGTGCAGCACCACGGCGTGTCCGTCGCGGGTGAGTCGCACGTCGAACTCGACCGCGTCGGCCCCGGCCTCGACCGCCAGGGCGAAGGACTCCACGGTGTTCTCTGCCTCCTCGGCCGAGGCGCCCCGGTGCGCCACGATCAAGGGCTTCGTGACTTGACTGAACGGCCGTTCAGACACTATCGTCCCCCACACGTTGCAGGTTCGCTGAGATCCGCAGGTGAGAGCCAAGGATGACTGAACGGCGATTCAGACACGATCCCGAGGAGATGTGGTGGCTGCCGCAGGCCCGCTGCATCGGCGTCGACCCTGAACTGTTCTTCCCCGTGGGTACCTCGGAACCCGCCCTGGCGCAGGTCGACGAGGCGAAGGCGATCTGCGGCGGATGCGCGGTCCGCGCCGATTGCCTGGAGTGGTCGCTCGCCACGTACCAGGACGCCGGCGTCTGGGGTGGTCTGGACGAGGAGGAGCGGCGGATCATCCGACGCGCACGTCGGCGCGAGGCCGGCGAGCGCATCCTGCAGCCGGCGGTCTGACTCACGCCTGGCTCGAAGGGCACAGCAGTTCGATCGGGCACTCGACGCATCGCGGCTTCTTGGCCTGGCAGATCCGTCGCCCGTGGTCGATCAGGACGTAACTGAACGGCGACCACTCCTCCCGGGGCACCAGGCGCATCAGATCCTGCTCGATCTTGTCGGGGTCCGATTGCGAGGAGAACCCGATCCGGTTGGACAGGCGCTTCACGTGCGTGTCGACGGGGATGCCCTCCACCTTGCCGAAGCCGTTGGCGAGCACGATGTTGGCGGTCTTGCGGGCGACGCCGCGCAGCGTGATGAGCTCCTCCATCGTGTCGGGCACCTGTCCGTCGTAGGCCTCGATCAAGCGCGCGCACGTCGCCCGGATCGACGCCGCCTTCTGGTTGTAGAACCCCGTCGGCTTGATGTCGGCGCGGAGCTCGTCCTCGGACACCCGCAGATAGTCCTCGGGGGTGCGGTACTTCACGAACAGCGTCGCCGTGACCTCGTTCACCTTCACATCGGTGCACTGGGCGGACAGGATCGTCGCGATCAGGATCTCGAGCGGGTTGGAGAAGTTGAGCGCGATCGTCGCGCCCGGGTACGCCTCGCTGAGGATCCGGATGACCTCGGGGGCACGTTGGCCGATCGGATCGCTGCGAGACAGGACGGGCTCTCGAGCGGCGGGCACGCGCCGATGCTACCCGGCGGCGCCACCGACGACGGGCGACAGCGACAGCGCGAAGGTCGCACCGCTGCGATGCTCGCCCACCCACGCGCCCTCGCGGTAGACGCCGACGCCTCCCACACCCCACACGCTCCAGGTCTCGCCGTCGCCGACCATCGCCGTCCGCTCGTCGAGGGCGATCAGATGTCCGTCGACGGGCGCGGCCGACTGGATGAACGCCTGCGCGCCGGGGATCCAGGTGTCCACGATGTCCCAGTGTGGGGCGAACAGCACACGCGGGAAGTACCCGAGGCCGGGCGCCCAGATCCGCTCGACGTCGTTGGTGTCGGAGTCGAACGTCGGATCGCAGAGGCACGCCACCCCCGCGCTGCAGCCCGCGTACGCGGTCAGCCCCTCGGCGATCCGTTCCTGAAGCCGGGCCCAGAACGGCGATCCCATCAGGACCGAGGCCAGGTAGGCGGGGTTGCCACCGGAGAAGAACACCAGCCCGCTGTGCATCCAGCTCCTTCGTCAGCGCCGGGTCCTGCGCGTCGGCCGCGGTGCGCAGCGGCGGTGCCGCAACGTCGACGCCGAGCGCCCGATAGTGCTCCAAGCCCTTCGTGATCCAGCCTTGGTAGACGTCGTCGCCCTCCGGCGCGGCGGCCGTCGCGAACACCAGCGTCTTGCCTCCGCGGCCGTCGAGCAGCACTCGGTCGACGTCGGCGTGCCAATCCTCGAACTCGCCGGCCCCGAGGAACGCGTACGTGCTCATCGAGCCTCCTGCATCGCCTTGGCGAACCCCGGCAGCGCGCGCTCGACCATGTCGTCGTTGGCGGTGACCGAGATGCGGAACCACCCCGGCATCTCGAACATCGCACCGGGGAGGACGAAGACGTCGTGCGCCGCCAACATCTCGCAGAATCGCTCGTCGTCCTCCAGCGGTGACCGGACGATGATGTAGAAGGTCCCCTCGGGCTCGACGGCCTCGTAGCCCTGTTCGCGCAGCGTCGAGACCAGCAGATCGCGACGCCGCTGCAGCGTCGGGATGTCGACGCTCATCGCGTCGAGGTCGGGGACGGCGTGCTGCAACAGCGACACCGGGTAGGCCCACCCGTACGTGATCTGGGCGATCTGCAACGCATGGCGAAGCTCCTCGGCCTCGGGCATCCCGGGCGGCGTCGCGAGGTACCCGAGCCGTGAGCCCGGCGACAGGAGCGTCTTCGCGTACGTGTACAACAAGAACGAGTGCGGGTAGTAGGCCACCGGGCTCGTGAACGTGTGCCCCTCGAATACGATGCGGTTGTAGGCCTCGTCGGACAGCAGGAAGATCCGTCGCTCGTTGCGCGCCGACGCCGCATCGAGCAGGCTCGCGAGCTCGGTGAGCAGCGTCGGCCCGTAGATCCGCCCCGACGGGTTGTGCGGCGAGTTCACGATGATCGCGCGCGTGCGCGGCGTGATCGCCGCCTCGATCGCCGCGAGATCCAGGTCGAAGGAGCGCTCCCGATCCGCGTACACGCGCACGGGTGTCCCACCCGACGCGACGATCAGGGTCTCGTAGAAGAACCACGGCGGCGAGACGAAGATCACCTCGTCGCCGACGTCGATGATCAGGCGCAGCGCGATCGCGAGCCCCGCGAAGTTCCCGTTCGTCATGTGGATGTCGTCGGCGCCGAAGGCCATCCCCAACCGATCCCGCAGCCCGGCCGCGATCGCGGCGGTCGCCTCGGGCAGGTCCTGGGTGTAGGCGTAGTGGTCCTTGCCGGTCGGCTGCGCGCCCCGAACGAGCGCGTCGACGTAGGCCTGCGACGCAGGTTCGTGTGGGTTCCCGAACATGAAGTCGCAGGCGTCCGGGCGGCGTAGCGCCTCCCACAACGCGTCGTCCGTGCCGAAGGACGCGAAGTTGCCGAGCGCCGTGATGACGGCCTGCATCTGGTTCGAGACCTCGCTCACGCCTCCTCCTTCCGGCCGGCTTCGCGGAACGACTCGTCTCGGAGGAATCTGCTGAGACCCTCCTCGCCGAAGACCTCGAGCAGCCCCTCGATCTGGCTCTCATGCGCCTCGAGCGAGGCGATCTTCAGGGCCAGCACGTCCCCCTGGGCGACGAAATCGATGCCCAGCTCCTCACGTGGCGTCACCGGCGGGGTGCCGGGACGGAAGATGTTGAACTGCTCGACCAGCGGCACGACCTCGGCGACGAACTCGGGCGTCTGGGTGGCGTAGTACAACCGGGCGCCAGGCTTTGCGGCCACCTCGAACGCCTCGGTCGCCCACCGGCACACATCCATGTGCGCCTGGTGACCCGTCATGCCGTCGGGTCCGAACGTCAGGATCGTGTCGGGCTGCACCTCCGCCACGATCGACCGCACCTGCGCGGCACCGGCCTCGTCGAGGTGGGCGTCCATGTCCACGTCGACCGGCCCCTCGAGGAACCGATGCTCGGTCACCCCGAGGATGTCCATCGACCGCAGCAGCTCTGCCGTGCGGACAGCTCCCATGGTGGCCGGCGGCCACCGCTCCTCGTCCATCGAGCCACCCTCGCCACGCGTGGCGGTCACGTCGACGACCCGGTTGCCGGCTCGGATGGCCGTCGCCATCAGGCCGGCCGTCAGGAAGATGTCATCGTCGGGATGTGCCCAGACGCCGAGGATCGTCCCCAGCGACGCCGCGTCGGTCATCGGTCCCCTTTCCGCCGTGTCGGACAGGAGTGTGCCGCAGGGGGCGCGTTCGCGCCACCCGACCTAGGGGTCGGCGATCAGCTGTCGGATCCGGTCACGCAGGTCGTCGGGCACCTCGCGCTCCGTGCACTTGGACTGCACGAGCTCCTTCAGGTGCTTGCGGAACTCCGCACGATCCATGCACGGGGAGCAATCGCCCAGATGGCCCTTGATGCGCTCGGCGAGCGCGGGGTCGACCTCTCCGTCGAGGAAGGCCTCGACCTCGAGGAGGGTCTCGGTGCAATTCGGTTCACACTCAGGCATCGACGAATCCCCGCTCCTTGGCCGTTTCCCACAACGCTTTCTCGAGGGCTTTCCTTCCCCGATGCAAACGACTCATCACGGTGCCGATCGGGGTGTCCATGATCTCGGCGATCTCCTTGTAGGAGAAACCCTCGACGTCGGCGAGCAGCACGGGCAAGCGGAACCGCTCGGGCAGCGACTCGACCGCGCGCTTGACCGCCTCGTCCGGGATCGTGTCGAGCACGGTCGCCTCGGCCGACTGCTCGACGCTGTTTCCGCCTAAGCGGTCGTAGAGGTACCACTCGTCGATGTCGTCCGGACCCTCGACGATCTGCGGCGAGCGCTGCTTCTTGCGGTAGGTGTTGATGTAGCTGTTCGTGAGGATCCGATAGAGCCAGGCCTTGAGGTTCGTGCCTTCCTTGAAGCCCGAGAAGCCCCGGAAGGCCCGCAGATAGGTCTCCTGGACCAGATCCTCCGCATCCGTGCGGTCGCGGGTCATGCGGACCGCGGCCCCGTAGAGGGATGGCAACAGGGGCAGGACGTCGCGCTCGAACCGCTCGCGAAGGGCCTCGTCATCGGGGGTGGGGACGGCCTGGACCATATGGAGCGCAGCCTATCGGGCAGGAGGCTCAACACGACCGCCCCAGAGGCCGATGCCTGTCATTCAGGGCACCGGGTGCGAAGATGGGGTGACATGCCCGACAACTCAGACAACTCACGCCGTCCCGCAGGCCCCGGTGGCGCCGCGCCCAAGACGCGGATGACCCCGTGGATCCTGATCGCGCTGGCGATCACGGCCCTGCTCGCCTTCAACCAATTCTCCTCGGCCTCGCGGACCAACCAGATCAGCTACACCGAGTTCCAGACCGCGGTGACCGAAGGCAAGATCGACCCCGACACGGTGGTGAAGATCTCCGACACGTCCATCACGGGCGCGATCAAACAGGACGACGGCAGCGTCCAGAACTTCAACGCCAAGCTCCCAACGAGCTTCTCGATCGATCAGGCGTACACGGACTGGCTGGCGGAGCACAACGTCAACTACCAGTTCGAGACGCCGAGTCCCGTGGCTCGGGCTCGTCTACAGCGTGCTCCCGCTGGTCCTGTTGATCGGCATCTCCTACTGGTTCCTGTTCCGGCGGATGGGCTCGGGCGGTGCCAACCCGCTCAACATGGGCAAGAACAAGGTCAAGATCTATGACCGCAAGGAGATGAAGACCACCTTCTCCGACGTCGCCGGCGTCGAGGAGGCGAAGGACGAGCTCAAGGAGATCGTCGACTTCCTGCGGAACCCGAAGAAGTACCAGCGGCTCGGCGGGCGCATCCCCAAGGGCGTGCTCCTGCTCGGACCGCCCGGATGTGGCAAGACGCTGCTGGCGCGAGCGGTCGCCGGTGAGGCGAACGTGCCGTTCTTCTTCATGAGCGCCTCGGAATTCGTCGAGATGTTCGTCGGACTGGGCGCGGCGCGCGTGCGCGAGCTCTTCCAGCAGGCCAAGGAGAAGGCGCCGGCGCTCGTGTTCCTGGACGAGATCGACACGATCGGCAAGGGTCGCTCCGGCGCCATGGGCTCCGGCTTCGGCGCCCACGACGAACGCGAGCAGACCCTGAACCAGCTGCTGGTCGAGATGGACGGCTTCGACGCGTCCAAGGGCGTGATCATCATGGCCGCGACGAACCGGCCCGACGTGCTCGACCAGGCGCTCGTGCGCCCCGGCCGCTTCGACCGCCAGGTCGTCGTTGACCGGCCCGACCTGCGCGGGCGTGAGGAGATCCTGCGTGTGCACGCCCGCGGCGTCGCGCTCGAGACCGGTGTCGACCTCCGCAACATCGCCGCCCGCACGCCCGGGTTCACCGGCGCCGACCTGGAGAACGTCGTCAACGAGGCAGCGCTGCTCGCGGCGCGCCGCGACAAGAACGCGGTCACCGAGCTGGAGCTCGACGAGGCGATCGATCGTGCGTCGCTGGGCATGGAGCGCAAGTCGCGCATCCTGTCCGAGAGCGAGAAGGAGCGCACCGCGGTCCACGAGATGGGCCACGCGCTGGTCGCGGTCAGCACCGGCGACATCGACCCGCTGCACCGCGTGACGATCGTGCCGCGCGGCACGGCGGCGCTCGGCGTGACCTGGGTGCGTCCGACCGAGGACCGGTTCATGCGCACGGAGCCCGAGCTGAAGTCCTCGATGGCGTTCGCGATGGGTGGGCGCGCGGCCGAGGAGCTCTACTACGACGGAGTGGTCTCCACGGGGGCGCACAACGACCTCGAGAAGGCCACCGAGACGGCCCGCGCCATGGTCACCGTGATGGGCATGAGCGAGGACATCGGCCCGATCTCACTCGGCACCGACGAGCAACAGTCGGTCTTCAGCAACGGACCCAAGATGTCCCAGAAGACCGCGGAACTCGTCGACTCGGAGGTCCGCCGGCTGCTCGAGGAGGCGCACGACAAGGCGGTCGTGATCCTGACGGAGAAGCGCGCCCTGCTGAAGCAGCTCTCCGCGCTGCTCATCGCGGTCGAGACGATCGAGGGCGACGATCTGATCGCATACGTCGACGGGTCCAGGCCGATCCCGACGCCCGAGGACGCACGTAGCGCGCTCGACACCGCCGCGGCCGCCGCCGAGGCCGACAAGGACAAGCGGACGGAGCCGGAGATCTATCACCCCAACCCGACGCCGGCGCCGTTCATCCCGCCGGCGCCGCCGATGCCGGCGGACTGAGGTCGACTACCGACCCTCCGGCATCGTGACCGGGCCGTCGTGCTCGTGATGATGGTCGTCATCGTGATCGTGATGCTCGGGCTCGCCGGACAGGACGAGATCCCAATGGTCGCGCCAGCGGTCCAGGAACCGATAGAAGTTCCGCTTCGATCGTGAGGCGCGCTCATCCTCGGTCGCGGCGGCCCAGGCGCGATGCTCGTGCTTGGCCACGGGGACGGGCACGACCTCGCAGCGAAGCCCGGCGTCCTTGACGCGGAACGACCACTCGATGTCGGCGGTCCGGTACCAGCGGAACTTCTCGTCGAACCCACCGACCGCTGCGAGCACCTCGCGTCGGAACGCCATCAGGTACCCCTCGACGGCGTCGCATGGCCCGGGATCGGGGGCCTCCCGGAACTCGCGTAGGTCCGTCGTCACGATGCCGAACGGTCCACAGATGCCGATCCCGGGGTCGGCCAACGCCTGCTCGAGCGGACCCAGGGCATCACCCGTGGGCTCGATCGAACCATCCAGGGCGACCACGATCGGGGCGAGCGAGCGACGCAGGCCGGCGTTGCGCGCCGCTGCCCAGCCGGTGTCCGGTTCGAGCCAGACGACCTCGAGATCGTCGGCGTCGGCCCACCGCTTCTCGGCCTCGCCCGTCACATCGGCGACGACGAACTGCAGGCGCCGACCCCCGGCGGTGGTGCGGAACGCCGTGAGAGCGCGGTCGATGTCGTCGACCCATCCCTCGCACACCCAATGGATGCTGACGTCGAAGGCCGGCTCCGCGTCCAGCGCCGAGGCGACGGCGCGGGTAGCGAGCGGCTTCGAGATCTGCTCGATCACCACGGGCTGCAGGGCGAAGCCGCCCGGCTGATCCGTGACCTCCCAGCCGAGATCGCGGATCTGGTCACGGAGCCCGTCGGCGGCGGCGAAGTCCTTGGCCGCTCGCGCCGTCGCGCGTTGCTCGGCCAACCGCATCACCTCGTCGGGCGCGCTCATGGGTGCCTGGCGATGAACTCGAGCATCGCCTGACATTGTCTCCGCTCCCCCGACTTGTGTTGCAGGGGGCGCGGCACGAGCGCCACGGGTCTAGGCCGAGGCGATCTTCGTGGCGCTGCGGAGCCGCGAGGCCATGGCCTCGAGGGTGCGAAGTGCGATCGACGGGTGCTCCACGAGGAGCCCACGGAAGACCCATTCCGTGAGCGCCCACATCTCGATGTCCGTGGTGGCGGTGACCGTCGCGGTACGTGGACCACCGTCGAGCAGGGCCATCTCGCCGAAGAAGTCGCCGTCCTTCAGCTTGTTGATGCGCTTGCCACCGATCGAGACGTCGGCCTGGCCCTTCTCGATCACGAACAAACCCGCGCCCGGCTCCCCCTCGGTCGCGATGACCGTTCCGGCGGGGTGCGAGATCTCGCGGACCGTGTGGGCGATCGCCGTGAGCTCCTTCTTCGAGCATCCGGAGAACATCGGCACCTTCGCGAGGCGCGCCACCACATCGTTGGTTGCCACGGTCCCTCCTGAAGGCTTCGGTGAGTTGATGCTACGCGGCAACGTCCCCCCGGTCCAACCCGGGAACGAGGTCAGCCGTCGCTCGGCCGCCGAAGGGCATAGTCCGCCTTCTGGAAGCGAGGTCGCGCCTGGTTGACTACCTCAGCGGTTCAGATTGTGCGCGATCTCCCAGATGTGGCCACCGGGATCACGAAAACTCGCGGTTCGCACACCCCACGGTCGATCCATCGGCCCGTTCAGCAACGTCACGCCGCGTTCGGCCAACTGCCCGCACATCGTGTCGACGTCCTCGACTCCGATCGTGAACTGCACCCGCGAACCGGCATCGGGTCCCGCGACCATCGCCGGCTCGATCAGTTCGTTCGCAGCCGACGTCTTCAACAGATTGATGACCGCGTTCCCGAAGTTGAACACCGCAGAGTTGTCGTCCTCGAACATCACCGGCAGGCCGAAGACCTCCTGGTAGAAGCTCCTGCTCTCACCGAGATCCTCGACGAACAGGGTGATCGCATCGATCCCGTCGGGCCACACGCCCATCTTCGCCCCCTGTGCCTCGCGACAACCGAGTGTATCCGCGTCGACGAGCCACTACGGCGGTTTGGCGAGTTCGGAGACGGGGCATCGCCCAACGTGCCGGGAACAACTGCTGAGGAGGGCTCCGATGGGCAAGGTCACGTGCGAGATCTCGATGTCGCTCGACGGGTTCATCGCGGGACCCAACGTAGGCGTCGGGAACGGGATGGGGGACGGCGGTGATCGGCTCCACGATTGGAGGTTCGATGCGAAGACCGAGGCCGATGACGCGATCGTGGACGAGATCTACGCCTCGACCGGGGCGGTCCTGATCGGAAAGCGGATGTTCGAGGTCGGGTACGAGCCGTGGGGCGATCCTCCCCCCTTCGGGATGCCGGTGTTCATCGTGACGCACGAAGCGCGAGGGCCTCTGCCTATGCAGGGCGGCACGACCTACACGTTCGTGACAGATGGGATCGAGGCCGCGCTCGAACTGGCCCGTGCCGCCGCCGGCGACAAGGACGTCGGCGTCTGGGGCGGAGCGAACATCATCGAGGAGTATCTGAAGGCGGGATTGATGGACGAGATGCAGATCCACCTCATCCCCGTCCTGTTCGGCGACGGCACCCGACTCTTCGAGGGTCTCGGCGGCCGACGGATCGAACTGCAGAGGACGAGTACGGTCGACACTCCGGGAGCGACCCACGTGCGATTCGACGTGGTGAGATGACACAAGGGCGGGCTGGTAGGAAGCCGTCGCTGCTACGGTCCTGCGATGGAAGCGTTGGAAGCGGCGTTGGACGCGGAGGCCGAACGCACGGACTTCTCAGGTGTCGTGCGGGTGGACCGACGTGGCGCAGCAGAACTCGCGAAGGCATACGGGCTCGCCGATCGCGCCCATGGCATCCCGAACACGGTCGACACCCGGTTCATGCTGGCGAGCGTCGGAAAAGGCTTCACCGCGCTGGCTGTGATGAGCCTCGTCGCCGATGGCACACTCCTGCTCTCGACGACCGCACGCTCGGTGCTCGGCGACGACCTGCCGATGATCGCCGATGACGTGACCGTCGAGCACCTCCTCGCGCACCGTTCCGGTATCGGCGACTACCTCAACGAGGACGAGAGATCCGATGACATCAACGCCTACACGCTATCCGTGCCCGTGCACCGGCTCGACACGACCGAGCGGTTCCTCGAAGTGCTCGACGGCTTCCCGACCGTCTCCCGGGCAGACGAGCGGTTCTCCTACAACGACGCTGGTTACGTCGTGCTCGCTCTGATCGCCGAGCGAGCCAGCGGGATCGGTTACCACGAGCTCGTGCGGCTGCGGGTGACCGAACCGGCCGGGCTCGCCGACACCGGGTTCTGGCGCACGGACGAGCTCCCGGGCGACCACGCGATCGCGTACCTGCACGCCGCCGGACTGCGGTCGAACGCACTCCACCTGCCCGTGCTCGGCACCGGAGACGGCGGCATCTCCTCGACCGCCGCCGATCTCGCCACGTTCTGGCGCGCGCTCTTCAGCGGTCGCGTCGTGCCCGACGAGCTCGTCGCCGAGATGACCCGGCCGCGCAGCGACTGGCCGGAGGAGAACCGTCGCTACGGATTGGGGTTCCACGTGCACCGCACGAGCGAGGTCGTGTGGCTCGAGGGCTACGACGCCGGCGTCTCGGTCTGCACCACACACGACCAGGCGTCGGGCATCACCCACACCGTGATCGCGAACTGGTCCGACGGCGCCTGGCCGATGCTCTCGGTGCTCGACGAGCACCTGGGCACCGCGTAGAAGCACGCACCGACCGGGGAGTAAACGCCTCAGAAGCAGAAGGGTCCCGGACGGACCGGGACCCTTTCTGACCAGCGGTTTCGCTTCGTCGCGGGGGTAGGATTTGAACCTACGACCTCTGGGTTATGAGCCCAGCGAGCTACCGGACTGCTCCACCCCGCAACACGAGGCTAGCGGGCGAGCGGTGCCATCGACAAACCGGATCGCGGACCACCACCCATCGGCCCGACCCCGGTCGCGATCGGCCGGCTTTCACCGGATGTCATTTCGGCGGTGAGCCACGACGAGGGCGCGCTCGCCTGGGCTGAGGCGCAGGTCGCGGCCGTTCGGGACACTCCGGCGGCGCGCATCGCCTTGATGGCCCGGGTCTTCAACGGACCATCCGGCCACGCACCACGACACTTCCCGTTCCGACGAGCGGCCCTGTCGTTCATGCGCTGGCAGGCGCGCCGGGGTGTCCTCAACCCGCTCGATTCGTCGCCGCCTGGCAGCGTGTGGTGGCGGGCGGGTAACGAGCGACTGCTTCGGGACGGATGCGAAACGATCGCGCTGCTCGGTGGGTTGGCCGGCGAGCCCTCGTCGCAGGCCGTGCGACTCTGGCTCGAGTTCAGCGCGAGACCGACGGGGCGCAACTGGTACCGAGCGCACAACGCCAGCATCGTGGGCGCCTACCTGGAGCACCGGCGGACTCGCCGAAGCAGAGAGCGCGCCGGAGCGCTTCTTCATGAACGTTGCGCTGGCCCGGGTACTGTATGCGCACGCCCTGAATGCGGCGCCGCGGTTGGCGCTCGGAGGGTTAGCTCCATTCGGCCACGTCGTTGGCGATCCTCGGCTCGGGATGGCCGGGGTGTTCCTCTCGCTGCGGCGCGTGCTCCCGCACAGCTATCCGCTCACCCTCGGGGTCGATCGCTACGTCGCGGACGAGCAGCGTCTCGGTCGGATGCTCGACTACGCGGTGATCGTGCCTCGCCTGCAAAGCCTCTCCGAGTGGTCTGCCGAAGAGCTCGCCGAACCGCGCCTGCTCGGGCTCGTTCGCGATGGCAGCCCGATCCACGCATGGCCGTACGAGAAACGCTACGTGTGGAGCGCCCAGCACATGACGTTCCTGGCCGTAGAACTCGAACGCGTCACGCGAGTTCGCTGAGACGCCTCGCAGATCGATTCCGACTTGCCTGAGACCGGCGGCTCTCGGCTAGTCTCGGCCGTGTCGCAACTCTGAAAGGACCCTGAGTGCCCGAGGGGATGAACGTCGAGGCCGCCCACAAGCTGAGCGAGCAGCCGAAAGACTCGCCGGCGCGCGAGAAGGCTGGCTGGGATGAGATCGCCGAGATCCTGGCGGTCATCGCGCTGGCCGTCGTGGCGATCGCGACCGCGTGGAGCGGCTACCACGCCGCACGATGGGACGGGCGTCAGGCGTTCTTATACGGGACATCCTCGCGCCTGCGGATCGAGGCGGACGAGGCCTTTACGCTCGGTGGTCAGCAGAAGCTGTTCGACGTCTCGACGTTCAACACGTGGGTCCAGGCGAAGCAAGCGGGCAACGAGCAACTCGCCCACCTCTACGTGCGCCGATTCAGCCCTGAGTACAAGGTAGCGTTCGACGCGTGGTTGAAGACCGACCCGTTCCACAACCCTTCCGCACCGCCGGGTCCGGCCTTCATGCCCGGGTACGTGAACGCCAAGACCGTCGAGGGCCAGACGTTGAACGATGAGGCCACGGCGACGTTCGACGACGGGACGGAGTCGCGCGAGACCGCCGATCGATACGTCCGCCAGACCGTCCTGCTGGCGACGGTGCTCTTCCTCGTGGCGATCGCACAACGATTCAAGTTCCGGGGCGTCCGGACGGCCACCGGCGTGATCGCGCTCCTCCTCTTGCTCTACGCCGTCTCGGGGATCGTGACCCTTCCGCGGATCTAGACGTCCCGAGCGCCTTTGTATGGTGGATCGCATGAGCACGGAGACGATCCGACCGGCCTACGCTCTGTGGCCCGAGTACAACCGGCGACTCCGCGATGTCGTCGGGAGGATGACCGAGGAGCAGCTCGCGATCCAGCCGTCGCCGGAACGCTGGCCGATGTGGGCGACCGTCGGGCACGCCGCCTGCCAGCGGGTGTTCTGGCTCTGCGACTTTGCCGGCGAGCCCGGCGCGGAGACGACCCCGTTCACCAACGCCGCCTACGACTGCCCCGGCGACGACGACCTCGACCACGCGCTCGACGCGGATGCAATCGTGGAGGCTCTGGACGCAACCTTCCGCATCGTCGAGCACTGCCTGGACCGATGGACCGTCGGGATGCTCGAGGAAGAGATCCGTCGCCGATGGGGCACCGAGGAGCGCGTCCATCTCCGAGGTTGGGTGCTGCAACGCGTCTTCTCCCACGATGTCTACCACTGCGCCGAGCTGAACGAGACCCTCAGCATCGCCGGCCTCCCGCAGATCGATCTGTGGGCGTGAACCCGGGGCGACGGCATCACGCCACGGCGTGCAGGATCCCGAGCGCGGCGGAGACCCCGACGACCCACAGGACATGCACCTTGAAGCGCCACATCGCGACGAACGACGCCACCGCGATCGCCAGCGTGAACACGTCCACCGACGACCACACCGGCACCGGGATCAGGTTGCCGAGCACCTCGACCGCTCGCACCTGATCGAACAACGTATGGATCCCGAGGACGACGGCGAGGTTCAGCACGACGCCCACCACCGCGGCGGTCACGCCGGACAGCGCCGATGCAAGCCGCCGGTTCCCGCGCAATACCTCGACGTAGGGAGCTCCGAGGAAGATCCACAGGAAGCACGGCGCGAACGTCGCCCACGTCACGACCAGCGCGCCGAGCGCGCCCGCCAGCGCGGGCGACAACGTTCCGGGCTGCTGGTAGGCGCCCATGAACCCGACGAACTCCGTCACCATGATCAAGGGGCCCGGGGTTGATTCGGCCAGTCCGAGACCCGTCGCCATCTGGCCGGGCAGCAGCCAGCCGTATGCGATCGCCGCGACGTTGATGTACGCAAGCACCGCGTACGCGCCGCCGAACGTCACGAGCGCGGCCTTCGAGAAGAACGCCGCCTGCTCGGACAGCACCGGCGGCGCCCACGACGCCGACGTGATCAGGACCAGCGGCACGATCCAGACCGCGAGCCCGACGACCAGCGCCGTCACCGCTCGCCGCGCGCTCGGCTGCGTGTGCGGCGGCATCGGAGCGTCGTCGCGCAGCGCGACGTCGGCGTCATCGCCTTCGGCGGGTGCCGGTGTCGTGCCGAGCAGGCCCGCGGCGCCGATGAGCCCGGCGGCCAGGATGATCACCGGGAACGTGAGGTGGAACACGAAGATCGCGACGAAGGCGGCGCCCGCGGTCACCACCATCGCGCGCGTGCGGAGCGCTCGTTTCCCGATGCGGATCACCGCGTGCGCCACGATGCCCACCACCGCCGCCTGCAACCCGAGGAACAGCCCCGAGACGGCTTCGACGTCGGCGTGCGCCGCGTAGATCCACGAGAGCCCCCAGATCAGGAAGAAGGCCGGGAGGATGAACGCGATGCCGGCCAGCAATCCGCCACGAACCTTGTGCAGCAACCACCCGACGTAGATCGCCAACTGCTGCGCCTCGGGACCGGGCAGCAGCATGCAGTAGTTGAGGGCATGCAGGAACCGACCCGCGGTGATCCACCGACGTCGTTCGACCAGCTCCTCGTGCATGAGGGCGATCTGACCCGCGGGGCCGCCGAAGTTGATGAACCCGAGCTTGACCCAGAAGCCTGCGGCTTCGCGGAACGACACGGCGTGCGCAGCTGCGGCCCTCTCGGGTTCGCTCACGCGGCCAACCTTACCGGCGGATGGAGCCGTACCATCGCGGCATGCGAAGCGTGCGCTCCCTCGTGAACGGAAGCCCGATCGGCGAGGCGCCCGGAGGCCGCCGCCAGATCCCCAACCCGGCCGACCTCGCCGACCCGGTGTCCGAGGTGCTGCTCGGCGACGCGGACACGTTCGTGACGGCCGCGCACGCCGCGGCCGGCGCCCAGGCGGCCTGGGCGGCGGTACCCGCCCCGGTCCGCGGCGAGGTGATCCAGCGGTTCGGGCGAGCTTGTTCGGGCGAACCAGCAAGCGCTCGCCGCCTTGATCACTCGCGAGATCGGCAAGCCGATCGCCGAGTCTCGCGGCGAGGTCCAAGAGGTCGTCGACACCTGCGATTTCTTCCAGTCGGAAGGTCGTCGCCTCTACGGCATGACGGTGCCGAGCGAGCTGCCGGACAAGCAGCTCTTCACGTTCCGAACGCCGGTGGGACCGAGCTCGATCATCACCGCTGGGAACTTCCCGGTCGCCGTGCCCTCCTGGTATATCGTGCCCGCGCTGCTCTGTGGCAACACCGTGGTGTGGAAGCCGGCGGAGTACACGCCGGCGATCGCCGAGGCGTTCGCGCAGCTGATCCTGCATGCGGGCATGCCCGAGGGTGTCTTCCACATGGTGCTGGCCGACGGACCCTCGACGTTCGCCGGGCTCGAGCGGGCGATCGAGGACGGCTCGATCCGAAAGGTCGGCTTCACGGGGTCGAGCGCCGTCGGCGCGCGCATCGGCGAGCTGTGCGGTCGCAACCTGCAGACCCCGTGCCTGGAGCTCGGCGGCAAGAACCCGCTCGTCGTGATGGCCGATGCCGATCTCGATCTGGCGGTAGAGGGCGCCCTGTTCAGCGGGTTCGGAACCGCCGGACAGCGGTGCACCTCCCTGGGAACCGCGATCGTGCACGCCTCGGTGCACGACGACTTCGTCGAGCGGTTCGCCACCGCGGTCGAGACCGCGGCGATCGGCGACCCAACGGCCGACGTGCTGTACGGCCCGATGATCGACGCGCGATTCGCCGAGCGGTTCGAGAGCTGGCTGAAACTGATCCAGCCGCACCACGCGGTGCGCGGCTCGACCGGCACCGGGCGCATCACGGCCGAGAACCCGCGGTCGGGCTTCGTCGGTCGACCCCGAGGCCGGACTCTTCTACCACCCGTCGATCGTCGACGGCGTCACCCGCGACGACGATCTGTACGCGACCGAGACGTTCGGGCCGATCGTGGGCGTCGCCACGTTCGAGACGTTCGACGAGGCAATCGCGCTCGCCAACGATCACGGCTACGGATTGTCGTCGTCGATCTACACGACCGACCCACTGCACGCGCTGCGCTTCCGCGAACGGATCTCGGCCGGCATGGTCAGCGTCAACAACTCGACGAGCGGCGCGGAGGCGCACCTGCCCTTCGGTGGGAACGGCAAGAGCGGCAACGGCTCGCGCCAGTCCGGCGTCTGGGTGCTCGATCAGTTCACGCGGTGGCAGGCGATGAACTGGGACTACTCCGGTCGACTGCAGAAGGCGCAGATGGACGTGACAGCCATTGCGGCGGACCCGGGGTTCCGGATCGACTCAGGGTGAGGAGCTGGGCGAGGCGCTCGCGCTGACCGACGGGCCCGGGGTCGGGGTCGTCGGGGTCGGCGTGGTCGGTGTGCCGCCGCCGCTCGACTGCCCGGCCACCAGCTGATTCGCCTGTTCGATCAGCGACTGGGCCTGCTCCAGCTCCTGCTGGTAGAGCGCGAGGTCGCCGGCCTTCAGCGCCTCCTGCGCGGCGGCGAAGTGCTGGAGCGCCTGGGTCAGCAACGCCTGCACCTGCTGATCGGTCGTGCCGCCACCCGGTCCGCCCGACGGTGGGCCGCTGGGACCGCCACCGGGCTCGCCGATCGTCCCGCCGGTGGCCTTTGAGAGGGCGTCGGCCAGCGTGCTGTCGATCGACACGTCGCCGCCGCTGCCGTTGACGACGATGACCCGCTTCAGTTCGGGGATCTGTGGACCCGAGGTCGACTGCACATAGATCGGCAGCACGTACAGGAAGGAGTCGTCGACCGGGATCACGAGGAAGTCGCCGAACGCGATCTCGGAGCCCTGCTGGCCGAGCAGCGTCCGTTCCGAGGAGAACGTCGGATCGTTGTTGATGCGGGCATACACCTGCTGCGGTCCCTCGATGTTCTGCGTGAGCCGGAACATCGTCACGTGACCGTAGTCGAGCGGATCGGAGGACGCCGACATCCACCCCACCATGTTCTGCCGGCCGGCCGGGACGAACGGGATCACGAGCTGGAACTGCTCCGTCAAGCCGCCCGGCACCTTGATCAGCTGGTAGTACGGCCGCATCGGCGGCGGCGTCCCGCCGGAGGAGACCGAGGTGGCCGGCTGCGTCGGGTCGGGCGAGATCTGCCAGAAGTCGCGCCGCTGGTAGAACGCGGTCGGGTCGCTCACGTGGTAGTTGGCGAACTGATAGGCCTGCATCTGGAACAGGTTCTCCGGGTAGCGGAAGTGCGCGTCGAGGCTGTCGGGCGCCTCGTTGATGTCGGTGAAGAGGCCCGGATACGCGTTGCTCCAGGCTTGGATGATCGGCTCGCTGAGATCGGCGTAGTACGTGACCGTTCCTTGGTAGGCGTCGACGACGACCTTCACGGAGTTCCGGACGTAGTTGACGGAACCGCTCAGGAGTCCGTCGGTCGCCGCCGAGGCGCTCACCGTCTGGGAGTAGGGGTACTGATCGGTGCTCGTGTAGGCGTCGAGGATCCACTTCGGCTCGCCGTCGATGATGGCCAGGTACGGATCGGAGTCGAAGGACAGGAACGGCACGGCCTTGGCCGCGCGGGCCTCCACGTCGCGATAGATCATCAACCTGCTCTGGTCGGTGATCTGGTTCGACAACAGCAGGTTCACGTCCTTGAAGTTCCACGCGAACAGCGCCCGCCGGAAGATGTTCTCGATCGGGATGCCGCCCACCCCGCTGTAGGGGAGGTTCTCGTTCGACCCCTCGAAGTCGAGCTCTCCGTTGGCGTTGGCCACGACGAAGTCGCCCTGTCCGCTCTCGCCGTAGTAGATGCGCGGCTGATCCATCTCGGGCTGGCTGTCGGCGGCGATCGGCACGTCCTTGAGGGTCAGCACGGGCTGCCCCTCGCTCGTCGCGGTGTTCACCAGTGCGGCGACGGCGCCGTAGCCGTGCGTGTAGGCGAGGTGCACGTTCTGCCAGGTCGCCCCCGCCTGCGGGATGCCGGCCGGGTTGATCTCGCGGGCGGAGATCATGAGCACCCGCGGCTCGCCGTTCGGCCCGATCGGATAGCGGTCCACGTCGACATCGAGGAAGTCGTAGTACTCGCGCACCCGCTGGAAGGACGCGAAGTTCTTCTGCAGCGCGCCCTGGCGCCACAGCCGGATATTGGACACGGTCGTCCGGTTCTGACGGATCTCCTGTGTCGTGAGGGCCTGGGCGGTGTCGGTACGGATCTGCTGCTCGATCGCCGACAGCCCGAATGCCTGTCGGGTCGCGTTGATGTTGTCCTCGATGTAGGGCTGCTCCAGCTGCTGCTCGTTCGGCTTGACCTTGAACTGCTGGATGAACGCGGGGTAGGCGGTGCCGAGCAGGACCGACACGATCGCCAGCAACCCAACCGCGACGACCGGCAGGCTCCACTGCTTGAGCCGGATGTTCAGGAAGAACAGGATCGCGCAGATGATGGCGACGATCGCGAGGAAGTTGAGCGCCGGCAGCTGTGCGTGCACCTCCGTGTAGGAGGCCCCCTCCACCACGCCGCGGCGCGACGTGAGCAGATCGAAGCGGCCCAGCCAGTACCCCCAGGCCTTCACGAGCATGACGAGCCCGAGCAGCACCGACAGGTGCGCACGGGCCGCGGGCGTGACCTTGTCCGCGAACGCCGGCGCCTGGGGCCGGATCCCGCCCCAGAGCACGTGCGCGATCGCGACGAGCAACGTGACCCCGATCAAGGACGAGAAGAGCCAGCCCTGCAGGAAGCGCAGCCACGGAAGATCGAAGATGTAGAAGGCGGGGTCGCGCCCGAACAGCGGTTCCGGGTTCCCGAAGGAGATCCCGCTTCCGTTGCGCCACAGGAGGAACGCCTGCCAGTTGCCGCTCACGCTCAGGCCGACGATGAGGGCGAGCACGGCGGCGCCGAGGGGAAGGAGCCAGCGCAGGTAGGGCTCCGTCACGTCGCGGACCCGCTCGAGCGGATCGAGGGGGTTCGGGATGACGGTCACCGCCGGGCGCAGGCGGCGCGCGATGACGAGATTGGTGTACAGCAGACCGAAGAACAGCGCGCCGAATACGAGCCCGAGCGCGACCTTCGTCCACAGGGTGTGCCAGAAGACGCTGCTCTGTTGGATCTCGTCGAACCACAGCACCTCGACGACGAACCCGGCGAGCGCGGAGAACACCAAGGCTCCCAGCACGACCGCCACCACGAGATAGGTGGGCCACCTGCGGCGTCGCGGAGCGATCGAGATCGTAGCCATCCGGACCGCCAGCCTACTTCACGGGGTGGATAGGCCCTGTCGCAGGGCCTGCACCGCATCGTCGAACGTCGCCACGGGGACGACCTGCATGTCGCCGGTGTCGACACCTTCGAGGTCCGGCATGTTCTTCGTCGGCGCGAGGAAGAGCGTGGCGCCCGCTCGCTGCGCGGCCACCACCTTGTCCTGGATCCCACCGATCGGATACACGGTGCCGTCGGGACCGATCTCACCCGTGCCGGCGATCGTGCGCCCCGCGGTCAGGTCCTCGGGCGTGAGCAGCTCGTAGAGGCCGAGCGCCCACATGAGCCCGGCCGAGGGGCCGCCGATCTCCTCGCTCGTCATCGTCACGGTGAACGGGAAGGCGTCGATCATCGAGATGCCGACGAGCGACTCTCCGTTCGGGCCGCACGGGGCTCGGGTGAAGGTGGCGTGCTCGGTCTGGCCGTCGACATCGAGCACGAAATGCAGCGGGCGATCGTCGGGGATGCGGTCGAACAGCCTCGAGGCTTGCGACGCGCTGCGAACCCGTCTGTCGTCGACCTCGGTGATGATGTCGCCGGGGAACAACTCCCCCTCCGCGGGGCATTGCTCGGCGACGTTCTCGATCAGAGCACCCGGGTCGTGATCCTTCGGGTAGCGGCCGACGGCGCGCAGCGCGACGGCGGTGGCCGCGATCTTGCTCTGATCCATCTGCGAGACGCCACGCTGCTCGACCACCTGGGTGGGCACGTCGGTCGGGTAGACGACCGCGGCGGGCACGATCGTTTGGGTGTCGTCGATCCATGCCGCGAGCGCGAGCATCGGCGTGAGTTGACGGTACCGGACCGTCGTGAGCTCCAGGCTGCCCGTCGGGTCGTAGCGCGCCGCCCCCTCCGTCGGCCCCGGGTAGGAGATCCTCGGCAGCACGTCCCGCGCGGGTCCCGGTCCCTCCGAGTAGTACGGGATCGGGACCCACGCCGCGGCGACCAATCCGACGGCCACCACCACGTAGGCGGCGAACCGTCCCGGGTGCGCGGGCTTCCACATGCCCCGATGCTACGGGGCGGGGATGCGAACCACGCTGCCTCCCAGCGCAGGGCGGCCACACGGGTACCCTCGCGCCATGCCGTACCTGCTCGTGTTCCTGATCGCCGCCGCGGCCGGCAGCGGTGTCGCCGTGGCGACGCTGCGGCGAGGCGAGGTCTCCGCGGCCAAGCCCGAGACCTGGACGAAGGGCTACGAGGGCTCCGAGGAGGTCGCCACCGAGCCTGAGGTCGTCGAGCCCGGGCACCGCAAGCCCCTCCCCTCGGCGCCGACCTGGCAGACGCGCGTCACCGGCATCGTGGGGTTGCTGATCGCCGTGCTGGTCGGCGCCGGCGTGATCGTCGGCGCTTGTTTCGCATTGTGGTCGGCCCTACGACGCGTCTTCACCGGCTGAACCCGCGACCTCCGGCGTGACGTCGCGCAGTTCCATCAACAGGTGGCCGCTCAGCATGTCGTCGTCGCGCAGCCGCCCCTCGAGGTTGTAGCGACCCGCCCAGTCTGCGAGCGCCGCCCGGGTCGCGTCGTCCAGCTCCCCCGTCGGCTCCCCGTCGAAGACGCCGACCGCGGCCAATCGGCGCTGCACGTCACGGACGACCTCGGCGGAGGCGGGGACCGGCTCGTCGGTGCGGATCAACATCGTGTCGTCCCAGACCGTGAACAGTCGTGCGAGCTCGGCCGGCGCCTCGGGGTGGTCGTCGACCCGCAGATCGATATACCGGTCGTTGCGACCCTCATAGCCTCCGCCGGCCCGCACGACGAGCAGCGCCGCCGATTGCCTGCCGCGGCGGTCGCCACCGGCGGCGTCGCCGGCGAGCAGCGCCGCCAGCAGCCGATCGCAGAGGTCGCCGTCGGTGGCGGCGAAGGCGCGCGCCAACTCGGCGACGACCTCCCCGCCCACGAGGATGTTCCCCTGCGCCGCGAAGCCGTCGCCGGTGCGACCGCCGGCCCATGCCATGCAGTTGGCGCCCGTGAACGAGGCGGACCCGCCGCCAGCATCCACGAACCCGACCTGACGCTCCTCCCGGTCCTCGTCGGGCTCGAGCACCGCGTCGAGCGCGGCCCCCGCCGGGAGCCCACTGCCCATGAGCCCGAGCCCGTCGGGACCGAAGTCGGTGTTGGCCCATGACTGCGTCGCGACGGCTCCGACGCCCGCTCGGGCCCACGGCACCACCGCGCCGACACACGGGAACTTCGAGGCGACCGCGACGCCGAGGTCGCCGTTGGTGGGATCGAACGCGACGATCGAGAAGGTCATCCGTCTACCGCCGGCCCACCGGCCGCTCGAGCTGGAACGACGTCCGGTACCGCTCGAGATGCTCCAGCATGTGGCCCGCGCCGCGGATCACGGTCTCGCGTGGATCCTCCGCGACGTGCACCGGCACCTCGCACTCCTGCGCGAGGAGCAGATCGAGCCCGGTGAGCAGCGCACCGCCACCCATCAGGAACATCCCCGTTTCCAACACGTCGTGCGTCAGCTCCGGCGGCGCCTCCGCGAGCGTGCGGCGAGCCGCCTCGACGATCCGGCCGATCGGCTCGTCCATCGCCTGTCGGACCTCCACCTCGTCGAGCTTGACCTCCACCGTGTTCCCCGTCGAGAGCTCGCGGCCCACGACCAGCGCCGCCTTGCCGCTGCCGATCGGGAAGGCCGAACCGACCGCGCGCTTGACCTCGTCGGCCGCGCGTTCGCCGATCGCGACACCGTAGGCCGCGCGGACGTGGTCTTGGATCGCGACATCCAGGTCGAAGCCACCGAGCATCACGGTCTGCCCCGAGACGATGCCGCCCATCGACACGACCGCCATCTCCGAGCGGGCGCCGCCGATGTCGACGACGAGGCTTCCCACCGGCTCCTGGATCGGCAGGCCCGCCCCGATCGCCGCGGCGAGCGGCTCCTCGACGAGGGTCACCTGCCGGCCGCCGCTCATCGTCACGGCCTCCTCCAGCGCCCGACGCTCGACCGGCGAGCTGCCGGAGGCGATCGTGATCAGGACCCGGGGCCGCGGGAAACGCCCTGCCACCGCCCGGCGGAGGACCGCCTCGAGGAACCGCTGGGTCACCTCGAACTCGGTGATCGTGCCCTGACGGAGCGGGCGCATGCCCACGACCTCGCCCGTGCCGCTGCCGATGATGCGCCACGCCTCCTCACCGATCGCGATGACATCGCCGGTGACCGCGTCCAGCGCCACCACGGTCGATTCGTCGAAGACGATCCCTTCCCCGAGGCGGTAGACCTGTGTGCTGGCCGTTCCCAGATCGATCGCGACGTCGCGCGCCATCTAGGCCCCCATAACCCAGTCGGCCTCGCCCGTCGTGAAGATCTCCTTCTTCCAGATCGGCACGTCGCGTTTCAGCTCCTCGATCCCGAACCGGCATGCCTCGAACGCCGCGGCCCGGTGCGGCGCCGAGACCGCGACCACGACGCTGACCTGGCCGACCCGCAACGTGCCGGTCGCATGGAGCAGCGCCGCGCGGCAGATCGCCCACCGCTCGTGCAGCTGCGCGCCGATCTCCTGGAGCCGTTGGCTCGCGAGCTCGTCCCACGCCTCATAGGTCAGGTCGGTGACCGCCGGACCGGCGCTCGAGTGGTCGCGAACGGTGCCGACGAACACGCACGTGCCGCCCGCCGCGGGGTCGGCGACGGCAGCCAAGGCCTCGTCCACGGAGGGCGGCTGATCGGTGACGCGGACGAGGGTACGGTCGGCGGGCACAGCCCCATCGTAGCCGTCGCCCCATGCCTTCCGCGCAGACGGCGTACGCTGGCTGGACGATGTCCACCCCAGGCTTCCCCTTCGGCATGGACCCGGAATCGCTGCGCGACGCGCCGCTGTTCCGGGAACTGCAGCGCGTCATGAGCGGTTCGTCGGGGCCGGTGCAGTGGGAGCTCGCGCGGCAGATGGCAGTCGCGGGAGCGGCCGAGGCGGGCAGCGACACAGCGCCGGACCCGTCGACGCACGACGCGCTCGCCGAGATCGCTCGCGTGGCGGAGCTTCAGGTCATGGAGCTCACCGACCTCGCGCCATCCGGCGACGTGCTCCAGGTCGAGGCGGTCCGACGGGCCGACTGGATCGCCGCGGCGATGGACGAGTACCGGCCGCTCGTGGAACTGGCGGCCGGACGGATGTCCGATGCATTGGTGCGCGCGCTCGCGGACCAGCAACCGGTCGAAGACCCGACCGAGAACGACGCGATGGCGGCGCTCGGGTTGGGGTCGCCGCAGGCCCTGATCGGGCAGCTCGGGCCGCTGCTCCAGGCGACCCAGGTCGGGCAGGTGTTCGGGTTCCTGGCGAGCCGCGTCTTCGGCGGCTACGACGTCGGGATCCCGCGCGTCGCCACCGGCCCGGTGCGCTTCGTGCTCGGCAACATCGAGGCCTTCGAGCGGGACTGGTCCCTCGACGCGCGCGAGTTTCGGACGTTCGTGGCGCTGCACCAAGTCGTGCATCGGTTGCAATCCGCGCAGCCCTGGCTGCCCGCGCACGCCACGGCGGCGGTCGATGACTTCTGCTCGTCGATGACGATCGACGTCGACGCGATCCGCGATCGCTTCGCGACGATCTCTCCGGAGGATCCCGAGGCGCTGTCCGCCGCGTTCGCCGACGAGGACGGCTCGATGTTCGGGATCGTGCTCGACGACGAACAGCGGCTGCGGCTGGACCGCGTTCGCGCGCTGATCGGCGCGGTCGAGGGGTACGGCGATCACGTCGCCGCCACGATCGGGCGCCGGCTGCTCGGGACCTACCCGAAGATCGAGGAGGCGATGCGTCGGCATCGCGAGGACGAGGAGCTCGATCCGATCTTCGCGCGGCTGCTCGGCGTGGACGTCGGACGCGAGCACGTGGCCGCCGGACGAGCATTCTGCGAGACCGTCGTGGAGCTCACGGACGAGGCGACTCTGGGTCGCATGTGGACCTCGGCCGACGCCCTCCCGGGGCTCGCCGAACTGCAGGAGCCGCGCCTCTGGCTCGCGCGCACGGTCTAGCGCCGGCGATGGACGTCCGGCAGTGGCGGGGCTGGGAAGACCTTCCGTCGATGCAAGCGCTGTGTTCGGCGCGACTGCTCGCGAGTCCGGGACGGGCCAACGCGCACCCGGGCGACATCGCCTGGTGGGCCGGCTGGCCGCGCAAGTCCGACGAGGCCTTGGCCGACACGTTCCTGCTCTGGGAGGTCCGGGGCGCACTGGCCGCATTCGCGGCCCGCGATGCCGGCGAAGGCGACCTCGCCGTGTTCACCGCTCCGGCGCACGCGGAGACGCCCGATGCGATCGCATTCGAGGAAGCGGCGCTGGCCTGGGCATCGCGAGGCGACAAGCCCGTGCAGTGGGTGGAATTCGAAGACGAGGACGACGCGGTGGGCCGATGGCGCGATCGCGGTTACCGGCCAACGCCCGTCGGCTACCTCAACATGACGGTCTCGCTGGAGGACGTCGACGCGGACGCGCCGGTCGACGATCGAGTCCGGCCGGTCCGCGACGACGACGCGACCGATCGCGCGGCGATCACGCACGCCGCGTTCCAAAGCGATCGACCGTTCACCGACTACGCCGCTGACTACGCCGCGTTCCGCGCCTCGCCCGCCTACCCGGATGGGTCGGACCTTCTTCTGCGCGACGACGACGGTCAGGCGGTGGCCTGCTGCATCGCGTGGGTCGACCCGGTCAGCCGAGCCGCGACCTTCGAACCCGTCGCCACGCATCCCGCGTTCCACGGGCGCGGGTTCGGCAAGGCGTTGCTCCTGGACGGGCTTCGACGGTTCGCCGCCGCCGGCATGACGTACGCGATCGTCGGGGTCGTCGTCGGGAACACGCCCGCCGAGTCCCTGTACGGCTCGGTCGGATTCCGACCGGACCGCACGCTTCGGGTGTACCAGCGCGCCTGAGCGCACGCGGCCGCGTTCGGTATCCTTCGCGCCATGCCTGACCTGATCGCCGGGGAGTTGGTCGCCGCAGCCGTCGTCGACACGCGAGTCTGGGAGGCCCAAGGCGACATGGCGCCGGATGGCGTCTACCTGACGGGACAACCCGGCCCGGCGTCTGCCGTTCGTCCTCTTCCGCGCATGGAAGATCCCGGTGGGCACCGTCCTGGAGGAGGTGCGGCTGTTCGGCCCGTCGGGGCGGATGGTGTTTCGCTGGGGGCCGGAGTATCGCCAGATGCGTGGCATGTTCGACCTGACAACCGAGGTGGATCAGGTCGCCGAGGCCGTGTTCGACGAGACGGGCACGTACGTGGCCTCCTTCGTCGTCGATGAGCAGGTGCTGGGCGAGATCGAGGTGCCCGTCTACGTGCAGGCCTCTCCGGAGAAGGCTCGACAAGGGCATCGAGGAAGGGCTGAAGAAGTCCGACATCATCTGGGTCGGCGTCGACCGCCACGGCAAGCGGGAGATGGCCCCCGTCTGGTTCGCCTACAAGAACGGGAAGGTCTACGTGCTCTCGCAGCGCGAGCCGGGGGCGCCAGGAGCAGACCGTACCCGGGATCGATGCGGGAGGCGAGTTCGTCGTCATCACGCGCCGCAAGCTGCGCGACACCGCGCTCAACGAGCTGAAGGCGTCGGGTCGCCTGCTCGAGGGCGCCGAGTGGGACGAGGCGTCGAAGATCCTGGTCGACCGCCGACGATCGCGCAACGGCCCGCCGAGCGAGGCGCTCGCGCGCTGGCGTTCGACGTGCGACATCCTCGAGCTCACGCTCAACGCCCCCGCGGGCTGACGCTCACCGGTTGATCGGGCGTCCGAGCGCGTCCGCGATCGACTGCAGCTGTTTCCCGAGTGCGATCATCTCGTCGGGCAACAACGCCTGCGCGCCGTCGACCAGGGCGTCCTCGGGACGCGGATGCACGTCGATCATCACCGCGTCCGCGCCCGCGGCCAGCGCCGCACACGCCATCTTCGCGACGAGCGAGTGCTTGCCGACGGCGTGCGACGGATCGACGATCACCGGCAGGTGGGACTCCTCCTGGGCCACCGCCATGCCGCCGAGGTCCAGCGTGTTCCGCGTGGACGGCTCGAACGTGCGGATCCCTCGCTCGCACAGGATCACCTCGGAGTTGCCGCGCTGCGCGACGTACTCGGCGGCCTGGAGCCACTCCTCCACGGTCATCGCCAGCCCGCGCTTCAGCATCACGGGCTTGTTCGCGAGCCCGACCTCCTTGAGCAGCTCGAAGTTCTGCGCGTTGCGCGTGCCGATCCGGATGCAGTCGGCGACCGCGGCGACGTGTTCGACCTGCGAGACGTCGACGACCTCGATGATGAACGGCAGCCCGAACCGGCGTCGCGCCTCTTGGAGGATCTCGATCCCGTGCTCCCCCAAGCCTTGGAACGAATAGGGCGAGGTGCGCGGCTTGTACACGTCGCCGCGCATGATCGCGGCGCCCGCGTCCTTGGCGGCGCGCACGGCGGTCATCGTCTGCTCCTCGTTCTCCACGGCGCAGGGGCCCGCGATGATCGTGAACGCGTCGCGGCCGACCGGCACGGTCCCGACCTTGACGATCGTGGTCTCGGGATGCAGATCGCGCGAGACCATCTTGTAGGGCTTGCCGACCTGGATCAGGTGGTCGACCCCGGCCATCTGGCGCCAGTCGATCGCCTTGAATCGATCGGTGTCGCCGACCAGCCCGATGATCGTGTGCACCGTGCCGCGCGAGACGAACGCCTCTCCCCCGATCCCGCGCACGCGCTCCGCGACGGCGTCGATATCGCCGTCGGACGCGTCCTGCTTCATGACGATGACCATGTGGTCGAACCTCCACGTTCGGCCCGGTCAAACGGCCCGGGGAAGTCGAAACCCCGGGCGGTTCGGCCCGGGGTCGCTGGCTGCTTGAGGCTGCTGGCGACTACGCCGGGTCGAACCCGCCGAAGGTAAACCAGAAGCCGAGGTATCGCTGCATGCCGGCCATGGTGTCAGACGGTCTCGAGGCTGGCAAGCCTCCACCACCCCCGGCGATCGACCGCCTGGCGGACGCGCCACGCGGGGTCCGGCTCGGGATGATCGACGCGATAGTGGCCACCGCGGCTCTCCCGTCGGCGGTCGGCGGCGCCGGCCATCAACCAGGCGACCAGGGTCGCCGCGCGTCCGCCGCCCGGGTCGGTCGCGCCGGCCAGCTCTCCCAGGAGACCGTCGAGCTCCGGCCCGTCGCGGCGGACGCCCAGGAATCGATCGGCGAGGCCCCGGATCCGCGTGAGGGCCATCGCGCCCACGGGCTCCGCCGCGAGTGCGTCGACCGGGCGTGCCGCGGGCCTCGGGTCGCCGTTCGCGATCGCGCAGCGCCGCCCGAAGACGAGCGCCTCCGCCAGCGAGTTGGACGCGAGACGGTTCGCGCCGTGCACGCCGGTGCTCGCGACCTCGCCGGCGGCGAACAGTCCCGGCACCGTCGTGTGCCCCCACAGATCCGTGAGGACGCCGCCCATGCAGTAGTGCGCGGCCGGGGCGACGGGCACCGGCGTCGTGGCGATGTCCAGCCCGACCTCGCGACACTGCTCGTCTGCCGTCGGGAACCGCGTCGCGACGTTGGCCACCGCCGTCGCGTCGAGGACCACCGGCTGCCCCGTCTCCTCGCGCACCTGCAGCACCGCGCGGGCGACGACGTCGCGCGGCGCCAGATCGCCGAGCGGGTGGAACCGGTCCATGAACCGCTCGCCCGAGGCGTCGCGGAGCACCGCCCCCTCGCCGCGCAACGCCTCCGTCAGCAACCGGGCCGGGTGCCCGGGCACATCGAGCGCCGTCGGATGGAACTGCACGAACTCCAGGTCGGCGAGCGCCGCGCCCGCCAGCCAGGCGAGGGCGAACCCCTCGCCGACCGACGTGTCGGGACCCGTCCGCCGCCCATAGATGCCACAGGCGCCGCCCGTGGCCAGCACGACGCGGTCGGCCGCGATGAGCGCGCCACCCTCGACACGGACGCCCGAGGCGGCACCGTCGCGCAGCTCCACCGCCACCGCCCGAGCGTCGACCCGGACGATCCCCCCGTGTCGCTCGACGACCTCCTCGAGGAAGCGGTGCAGCGCGCGGCCGGACCGGTCGCCGCCGGCGTGGTGCACGCGCCGCGCGCTGTGCCCGCCTTCGAGCGCAGAGCCGTCCCCCTCGTCGAAGCGCATGCCCATCGCGATCAGTTCGGCGACCGCCTCGGGCGCCTCCCGGACCAGGACGTCGACGGCGGCCGGATCGCAGAGGCCGGCGCCGGCCGCGATCGTGTCGGCGGCGTGGCGCTCGGGGCTGTCGTCCTCGCCGCTGACGGCGGCCACGCCGCCCTGTGCCCACGCGGTCGCCGACAGCTCTGCGGCGCCAGGCGCCACGACGGTCACAGCGCCTCGGTCGACCGCGTGCAGCGCGCACCACAAGCCCGCGGCGCCCGCGCCGATCACGACGGTACGGGTGCTCACTCGCTGAACACCGGACCGGCAGGCGCCGTTCGGCCAGCCGTCGGCCCGATCGCGATCATCCGCTCGACGGACTGACGCGCCCGGCCGGCGATGTCGTCGGGAACATCGATCTCGAACACGCCGTCACGGAGCGACACCAGCAGGTTCTCCGGCGTGATCATCTTCATGTACTTGCACTCGGCCTTCCGGTCGATCGGCACGAACTCCTTCGTCGGGCTGGCCTTCCGCAGTTGGTGCAGGATGCCCGTCTCGGTCGCGACGAGGAAGCGATGGCGGCCGGATCGCTCCGCCTCCGTCACCATGCCGCCGGTCGACAGGACCTTCGTGCGCTCGGCCGGCAGCTCGCCCTCGCCGAGAAGCCACATCACGTTCGTGGTGCAGCCGCACTCGGGATGCACGAACAGCTCGGTCTCGGGCTCGTCGGCAAGCATCTGCCGCAGATCGCCGGGTTGGATGCCGGCGTGCACGTGGCACTCCCCCATCCAGATGTGCATCGAGCGGCCGGTCTGCCGTTCCACGTGCGCACCCAGGAACTGGTCCGGCAGGAACAGGATCTCGCGATCGGCGGGGATCGAGGCGACCACGTCGGCGGCGTTGGAGGACGTGCAGCAGATATCGGACTCCGCCTTCACCTCGGCGGTCGTGTTCACGTAGGCGACGACCACCGCGCCGGGGTGCTCCGCCTTCCACTCGCGGAGCTGGTCGGCGGTGATGGAGTCGGCCAGCGAACAGCCCGCCGCGAGGTTCGGCAACAACACGGTCTTCTCGGGCGACAGCAGCTTCGCGGTCTCCGCCATGAAATGGACGCCGCAGAACACGATCGTGCCGGCATCGGTGTCGGCCGCGACCCGCGACAGCGCGAGTGAGTCGCCGACGTGATGCGCCACGTCCTGGATCCACGGCACCTGGTAGTTGTGCGCCAGGATCACCGCGTCGCGCGCCTCGGCCAACGAGCGGACCTCAGCGGCCCAGACCTCGTAGGACATCGTCGGGTGGACATCAGGCATGGAGGTCGGTCACCTCCAGCGAAAGGTCGAGCGCCGGCGCCGAATGCGTCAGCCGGCCGACGGAGAGCACGCGAGCGCCCGCATCGACGAAGGCGCGCAGGTTCTCGAGCCGAATGCCGCCGGAGATCTCCAGGCGCATCGGGTCGCCGACGCGCACGATCGCCGCGCGAACCAGCTCCGGCGTCGGGTTGTCCAGCAGGATCCGGTCGGCGCCCTCGGCGATCGCCTCGTCGAGCTGGTCGAGGGTCTCGACCTCGACCTCGACGGGCACGCCGCCGGTCTTGGCTCGCCGGACGGCTTCCGTCACGCCGCCGGCGATCCGAACATGGGTGTCCTTGATCAAGATCGCGTCCGACAGGGAGGAGCGATGCAGCGTCCCGCCACCGGCGGCGACCGCAGCGCGCTCCACCGCCCGGAGGCCCGGCAGCGTCTTGCGCGTGCACAGGATCCGTGCGGGCTCGGCCACCTCGACGTAGGTCCTGGTGAGCGTGGCGATGCCCGACAGGTGACCGAGGAGGTTCAGCGCCGGGCGCTCGGCCCGCAGCACCGTCGCCGCCGCGCCGTCGATGAGCGCCACGCGGTCACCGGGGGCCACGGTGGCGCCGTCCGCGAGCTTCCAGTCGATCGAGAGGGTCGTCGCATCTTGTTCGGCCGCGGCGGCGAACACGGCGGCCGCCGCCTCGGCGCCGGCCAGGACGCCGTCTTGCTTCGCCACCAGCTCTGCGGTGCACACGGTGCCCGTCGGGATCGTCAACCGCGACGTGAGATCGCCCGCGGGGGCGTCCTCCGCCAGGGCGGCGCGGGCGAGCAGATCGAGATCGTCGGACACGTTGTCTCCTTGCTTGCATCGTATCGCGGCTCCTCGGATGTCCCGTGAGACACTGCGCGCCGTGACGGATCGATCCGAAGAACTTCGCGCCCTCGTCCGCGACTCGCCCTTCTACCGGTGGTCGGGCTTGGACCTCGAGGACGTGGACCAGGGTGCCGTCACGCTGGGGTTGGAGCTCACCGACCACCACCTGAACATCCAGGGGCTGGCGCACGGGGGCGTGATCGCCACGCTGGCCGACGCCGCGATGGGACTCAGCCTGCGCAGCGCGCTCGAGCCCGGACGCCGCCACGTCTCCGTCGAGATCGGCGTGCACTACCTCCGACCCGTGACGCGCGGCCGCGTGCGGGCACTCGGACGCGCCGTGCGGATCGGCCGCGAGATCGCCTACGCACAGGCCGACGTGCTGGACGCCACCGAGCGGCTGCTCGCGCGCGCCGACGGCACCTACAGCGTGACGCGCGTGCGGGCCTAGTACTCGACGTCGAGCGTCGCCATGCCGTCGGCGAGCTTGCCCAACGCGCCGGCGAGGCCCATGAGCATCCCCATGTTCCCGTCGATCTTGATCTTGCCCATCATGAACGAGGTCACCGGGTTCGCCTCCCGCTTCGCGAGCGACACCGCGGTCTCGTAGCTCTGTGAGACCGTCGCGTCGGGGTTCTCGAGGTCGCCCAGGCCCAGTTCGATCCGGCCGTCGGCCACCACCGTCCAGTAGTGCGCCACGCTGCCGTCCGGCTTCGTGATCACCTGTTGGATGCGGGCCGTCGCCGTCCCCGCCGCCTTCGAGAACTCGTCGTTCCCATTGACGGCGTCCATCACCGCCGTCGCCCACTCCTCGGACAGGAACCGGATGCCCATGATCGCCCTTTCCACCAAGAAGCAGCCAGCCTACCGGGCGATGCGCTTACGGATCGGGGAACAGCTCCGGCGACGTGTAGTGCGTGTCGTCCCCCAGGAACCACATCGTGCGGCGATCGCCGTCGACCTTGACGGTGTTGATGCTCGCGTTCGCCGGGAGGAAGAACATCTCCTGCTCCTCCACCCCGAGGATCGAGCCGACGTAGGCGTTGATCACGCCGCCGTGACACACGATCCACACGTCCCCGTCCGGATGCGCCGCGAGCGCGCCCTCGACGGCGTCGACGACCCGCTCACGGAAGGCGTGGACCGGCTCGGAATGCGGAGCGAGGACGAAGACAGGGTCCTGCAGCAGGATCCGCGCGGGCATCTCGGGGTGCTCCGTCAGCAGCTCCTCGAACTCCTTGAGCTCCCAGTCGCCGGCATGCCACTCGGCCAGGTCGTCGAGGTACGTGGCGTCGCGACCGGCCTGCTCCAGGTACGGCGCCACCGTCTCGCGGGCGCGGGTCAGGGTCGAGCAGTAGATCGCCGCCGGCTCGGGCATCAGCCGGAGGCGGCGGGCAAGCGCGAGCGACTGCCGCCTGCCGATCTCGTCCAGCGGCGGGTCGGCCGTCACACCTCTGGGCGTCTGGGCCTGCCGGGTCGAGCGATGATCCGCCTTCCCATGACGGATCAGGTACAGACGACGCTCGGTCACGCGTGGGCCGCCACGGTCGGGTGTCGCTCGCGCCACTCGCTGGCGTAGGCATCGACATCCTCCCGGAGCCAGACCCGCCCCCCGGCGAGCGAGGCGATCGGCTCGGGGAAGTGCCCTCGGTCGATGTAGGTGATCACGCGGCGCTTGTCCCAACCCATGATCTCCGCCGCCTCGGCCACGCCGACGAGGTCGGGCACGACCTCGACCGTGAGCACCGCGTCGTCTCCCACGATCTTCCGCAGCTCGCCGAGGCACCCACCGCGGGACGTGCCGGTCACCTCGACGAACATCGGCGCGTCCAGCACGTGGGCGTACCAGCGGCCGCCCGACTGCCACATGCGCGCGCGAACGGGATCGGACATGAGCCGCAGCGTATGACGGCGTCGCTCAGCGGCGCAAGAGCCCGCTACCAGCCGCAGCAGGGAAGGATGTAGTGGCAGTTCGGGCACTTGTAGTGCGCGTGCTCGGGCTCCATCGGGTGCCCGCAGAGGTCGCACGGCAGCCGCTTGGAATCGTCGATCGGGACGCACGCCGGTGTCTCGGTGGTCGCGAAGTCCATGCGGGCGATCCTATGACCCCGCGGGGTTGGATCGGCGCAGGACGCCCATCCGTCGCAGCTCCCTGCGCCAGCATTCCGTGTGCCAGTGCCGCCGATCGTCGGCCGCGCCGTCCGGCACGACGACCAGGTGCCGCTGACCGGGGCGCACCACGTGATCGCAGCCGGGGCATCGGTACTCCTTGTCGCCGGCGACCTCGCGGACCTCATACCCGTCCGCGAGCGCCCACGACGGCGCCCTGGCGTTCCCGTAGGGCGCCGGCGCCGGCTGATGCTCGAGCGGCGCGCGCCTGTTCTTGCGGGGCATCAGTCGTGCTCCCGCACGAACGTGACGACGAACGGCACCAGCGCGGCCGCGTTGTCGGCGGGTTTGTCCTTCCGCGATCGCTCGAACGAATGGCCGGCGCCCTCGAACGGCACGTACGTCGCGCGCTTCCCCAGCTTCCGCAGGACGGGCCGCAAGACGTCGGGGGTCGCGAACGGATCCTTCGTGCCCTGGAGGAAGAGCATGGGCTGCTTCAGGTCGTAGAGGTGCGCGTCACGCGGCTGGTCGGGCTTGCCCGGCGCGTGCAACGGATACCCGAGGAACACGAGGCCGGCGGCCGGCATGCCCTCGGCGGCGGCCATCGAGGAGATCCGCCCGCCGTAGCTCTTGCCGCCGGCGAACACCGGCCGGCCGGCGGTGCGAGCGGTGGCCGCCTCGACGGCGGCACGGAACGCGGCGATCGCGTCCTTCGGCGAGCCAGGGCTCCTCCGCCCGGCCTCGATGTAGGGGAAGTTGAAGCGCAGCGCGGACACGCCGGCGTCGGCGAGTGCGTCGCAGAACCCCGCCATGAAGGGGTGGTCCATGCCGGCGCCGGCCCCGTGGGCGACCACGAGCGCGGGCGCCTTCCGCGCCGCCTCGTGCCAGGCCGCGGCAACCCCGCCTCGCGGCGTCTCGATCTCGAACAGCGACTCGGACATGCATCCATCATGCACACGCGCGTCAGCTTGCGTCGCCCAGGAGCGCATGCAGTCGCTCGAGCCACCAGAGGCCCGACGGTCGCTCGAAGCTCTCGACGCCGTCCCGCACGACCCATCGGCACAGCTGCGTGGCGACGATGACGGTCGCCGACCGGCGCAGCCGGCCGTCGAGATCGTCGGGGATCGTCGCGACCTCGGCGTACCCGAGTAGCAGTTCGGGCAGCATCGACTCGGCGGTGTCCTGCACGAGGAAGAACGCGAGGTCGTAGTGCGGCTCGGCGCCACGCATCTCCCCGAGGTCGATCACCCCGGTATAGCGGCCGTCGCGCTGATAGATGTGGGTCGCGTCGAAGTCGCCGTGCGCCAGCCTGCTCGGAGGATCGTCTGACCTGGTCGCCGCGAAGTGCGCATCGAGAGCCCGACGCGCGGCGTCGGTGCGCAACCGATCGGCGACGAGGCCGAGGGGCGCCGAGCGGGCCATCGATGAACGCCGCGTACGTCGGATCCTCGCCCCGCGGCGGCCACACGGGCGCATCTCGTCGGACCCATCCGAACCCGTCGACCGCCACGCTGTTGATCACCGCGAGGTCACGGCCGGCCGCGCGCAGGATGGGCGCTCGCTCGACGTCCGTCGCGATCGCGAACGGCTCCCCCGGGATCTCGCGCACGAGCATCACGCCTCGGCCGATCTCGGGCGCGTCGTCCATGGCGACGACCTCCGGTACCGACACGCCCATCTCGCGAAGGTGTTCGTGCACCGAGACCTCGGCGCGCATCGATCCGCCAACTTCCTCCGACATCCGCAGGTAGAGTCGCTCGCCGTCGCGATGGAGCAGGTAGACGGGGGTCGACATTCCCCCCGGTGCGCGCTCGACGGTGAACCCCGGGCCGGCCAGGCGCCCGACCAGGACACGCAGCGCCTCGGCCTCCTCGTCGAGTGGCCGCGTCGAACCGTCGAGCCACCGCTCCGGCATGCGTGCCATGATGCACTGCATGGCCGGCCGCTTCTACCTGGGGACGTCGGGGTTCGCCTACGACGAGTGGCGCAAAGGGGTCTGGTACCCCGAGGACCTCAAGAAGGACGACATGCTCGACTACTACTCGACGCAGCTGTCCTCGGTCGAGATCAACTACACCTTCCGCCACTTTCCGAGCGAGAAGACCCTCGAGAAATGGCGCACGAAGGCGGCCGACGGCTTCGTCTTCACGTTGAAGGCCAGCCAGAGGATCACGCACTGGAAGAAACTGAAGGAGGTCGGCGAGGACGTCACGGCGTTCGTAGCACGCGGCAGGCTGCTGGGCGATCGGCTGGGGTGCGTGCTGTTCCAGTGTCCGCCCAAGCTCGAATACGACGCCGAGCTGCTGGAGGGCTTCCTCGCGACGCTGCCGGCAGACGGACCCGCCTACGCGATGGAGTTCCGTCACGACTCGTGGAAGGCGGCTCGCGAGCGGCTGTTAGCAGCCGGGGTCGCGTGGTGCGTCGCGGAGACCGACGAGAAGGATCCGAAGCCCGAGGACCTGTCGTGGGAACCGGTCGGGTACTTCCGGCTCCGCAAGACCGAGTACTCGGATGAGGAGCTCGCGATGTGGGCAAGCCGCATCGGTCCCGCGCTCGCGGCCGGCTCGGACGTCTTCTGTTACTTCAAGCACGAGGACGAGGGCGCATCCCCGAAGATGGCGCAGCGTCTGGAAGACATCCTGCGCTCCAAAGCATGAAGTAGAAGTCACGTTCTCTGAGACCGATGGCCAGGCAACAGTTTGAGCAACATCAGCGCGTGATCCTCTGCGACTGAGCACACGCGCCGGGCGGCCTCGTGCGCTCCGATTGACACGTCCAAGGGCGGAGCCATACCGTTCGGATACGAACGATTCGGAGGACACAACGGACGAGCTCGCCGTGGTCGAAAGGGTCGCGATCTCGACCGACCACCTGGTCGGCGGCGAACGCCTCAGCTCGCAGGATCGGTTCCCCGACGTGTCTCCCATCGACGAGCAGGTCATCGCGGACGTAGCGCGCGGCGATGCCACGACGGTCGGCGTGGCGGTCGACGTCGCGGGCCAAGCAGCCGAGGAGTGGGGACGCACGCCACCGAAGGATCGGGCAGCTGTCCTGCATCGGATCGCCGACGGGGTCGAGACGCGGATCGAGGAGCTCTCCGCGGTCGAAACCCGCGACAACGGATCCCTCCTACGCTCACACCGGTCCTCCGTGATGCCTCGTGTGGCTCGAAACTTCCGATATTTCGCCGACAAGCTCTTGGACTTGGAGGGTGCGGCCGACGCGACGTTCAACGGGAACCGGGAGCGATTCACGTGGGACCCGTCGGGCGTGACCGCGGTGGTCGGGCCGTGGAACGCGCCCCTGATGCTTGCCACATGGCGGATCGCCCCGGCCCTAGCCGCGGGGAACGCCGTCGTGCACAAGCCGCCGGAGTGGGCACCCCTGACTGCATCGCTCCTTGGGGACATCGCACTCGAGGCGGGCCTCGTCCCCGGCGCCTACAACGTCGTCCAAGGGATCGGCGAGGAGGCCGGCGCGGCCCTCGTCGGCCACCCGGGCGTGAGCCGGATCGCGTTCACGGGGTCGGTGGAGACAGGGCGGCTGGTTGCAGCAGCTGCTGCGCCGAACCTGACGCCGACATCGCTCGAGTTGGGCGGGAAGTCCCCGTTCTTGATCTTCGCCGACGCCGATCCGGACGCAGCGCTGCGCCAGGCGATCGGGCAGTTCGACAACGCGGGACAGGTCTGCCTGGCCGGCACTCGCCTGTTGATCGAGTCCTCGATCTACGAGGACTTCCTGAAACGCTTCGCCGAGACGACGCCGCGCGTCGTGCAGGGCGATCCTCGCGATGACGCGACCGATATCGGTCCGCTCATCAGCAGGGAGCACTTCGATCGGGTCGATGGGTTCGTCCGCGCCGGTCACGCCGAAGGAGCCCGCGCGCTCGTCGGCGGCGCCCCGAACGATGATCTGGGTGGGCTCTACTACCGGCCGACGCTGTTCGTGGATGTGCCTGCGGGCTCGCCGCTGCTGACCTGCGAGATCTTCGGGCCTGTGATCACGGCGCAGCCGTTCCACGACGAATCGGAGGCGATCGCGCTCGCCAACGAGACGGACTACGGCCTCGCCGCCACCGTCTACACCGGCGACGAGGCGCGGGCTCGCCGGGTCGGCGAACAGCTCGTCGCGGGCACCGTCTGGGTGAACTGCTTCTTCGTTCGCGATCTCGAGGCACCGTTCGGTGGCTCGCGGAACTCGGGGATCGGTCGTGAGGGAGGCAGGTGGAGCTTCGACTTCTACGCGGACGTGAAGAACGTCGTGACGGCACCGTCGTCCGGCGGGTGAGGAGGATGGATGGGTGAGGTAGTTGGTGCAGCCCTGGTCGCGCATGTCCCGACGATCATGCTGCCCGAGGATGTGCGGCTCGAGCTCAACGACGGCAAGGAGATCACGCTCGTCCCCGGCCTGCACCGGATGAAGCGTGACTGCATCGACCGATTGCAACCGGACACGGTCATCGTCTTCGACACGCACTGGGAATCGACGTTCGAGCACATCGTGACCGCGCACGAGCGGCGGCAGGGCTTGTTCACGAGCAGCGAGCTTCCGCGAGGCATGCGACAGGTCCCCTACGACATGCCGGGAGACCCCGATCTCGCGAAGCAGATCGCCGGGCAGGCCAAGACCCGCGACGATTGTTGGATCCTCGCGTGTGACGATCCCTACCTGCCGATCTTCTACGGCACAGTGAACATCTGGACCTTCCTCGGCGATCCCGACACGAGATGGATCAGCGTTGCCCTGAACCAGACCTGCGATACGGACGACTTCCTGTTGTTGGGGTCGCTGATCGGTCAAGCGATCGCGGAGAGCGATCGTCGGGTCGTGTTGCTGGCATCGGGCGGGATGACGCACCGGTTCTTCGGGTTCAAGGAGCTCCGGCAGCGGGAGGCGCAGCGCGCACCCGACAACATCTACGACCGGGCGTACTACGACGCCGACATGCACGTGCTCGATCTGCTCCAACGCGGGGATCACGCAGGTGTGATCGAGAACATGCCCACGTATCGGAAGGCCTACCCGGAGGGCCATTTCGGCCACTACCTGATGATGGCCGCCGCGATGGGCGGCACCAGGTGCAGCGCCCCGGGCGAGCTGTTCAGCGAGTACGAGGCCTCCGTCGGCACCGGGCAGGTGCACGTGTGGTTCGAGCGGCCGAGCGCCGGATGGACGGTGGGTTCGGCGGCCTGATCATGTCCGAGCGGCCACTCCACCTCGACGCGACGCGCGAGGAAGCGCTCGAGCACGCCGTTCGGCTCGTGGCGGAGGCGTGGAGCTCGTTCGACCGCTTCCGGCCCGAGGAGCCGCCGCTGGACGAACGGGTGCGGGAGTTGATCCGCGCCCGGCTGCCGGAGCGACCTTCCCGCGTCCACGAGGTGTTGGACGATGCGGCGCGGATCCTCGACGAGTCGATCGCCCAGCCGCGGCCACGGTACTTCGCGTTCATCGGTTCCAGCGGCCTGCCGATCGGAACGATCGGTGACCTCCTCGCGCACACGTACGACATCAATCTCGCGGTCGACGCGCGGGCGGCGACCGTCGTCGAGCAGCAGGCCGTGCGCTGGATCGGCGAATTCATCGGCTTCCCGGTGGCATCGGGCGCCTTCACGAGCGGTGGCACGATCAGTAACCTGACGGCGCTGGCCGCTGCGCGAGAGCGAGCGGTGCCCGGGGCACGCCGCACAGGCCTGAGCGGTGCGAACGCCATCGTCTATTGCTCGCAGGAGGTGCATTACTCCGTGACGAGAGCGGTCGAGCTGCTGGGGATCGGCTCGGACCGGTTGCGGACGATCCCGCTCGATCCGTTGCGGCGTATCCGAGCGGACCTGCTTGCAGAGGCGATCGCGTCGGACCGTGCGGCCGGCGCGACCGCCATGGCGGTGGTGGCATCCGCCGGCACCACTCTCACCGGCGCGGTGGACGACCTCGACGCCGTCGCCGACGTCTGCGAAGACGCCGGCGTCTGGTTGCATGTCGATGGCGCCTATGGCCTTCCCGCCGCCGCGGTCCGCCCGGAGCTGTTCGCGGGCCTCGCTCGCGCCGACTCGTGCTCGGTGGACGCCCACAAATGGCTCTACCTGCCGAAGGCATGCGGCGTCGTCATGAGCCGTCACGAGGATGTCTTCATGGAGGCTTTCTCGCACGAGCAGGGCTATCTCCCTCACCAGCAGCACGAGTTGCACGCCGCTGACATCACACTGGAGTACTCGCGGCCGTTCCGCGCGCTCAAGGCGTGGCTCGCCTTCCGGGCACACGGGGCGCACCAGTTCCGCGATGCGATCGCCCGCAACCTCGAAGAGGCCGACCTGCTGTACCGTCGCGCCCAAACGAGCGAGGACTTCGAGGTGATGGACGCTCCTCCGCAGCTGTCGATCGTGCCCTTCCGTCACGCGCCGGCGGGGGTCGCCGTCGACGTGCACAACCAACGACTGGCGGAGGCAGTCCAGGCTGACGGCCGCATCTACCTCGCCTCCGCGCTGATCGACGGTGAGGTGTGGCTCCGCCCGTGCTTCGTGAACTTCCGGACGACGGACGAGGACGTCCTCGCCATCCTGGACGTCGCCCGCGAGCTCGGCGACCGCCTCACCTCAGGAGCCGCATGAGCGAGGATCTCCTGCCGGCGGAGCGCAAGGTGATGGAGGCGCTCGGCGATCGTCCGTTGGACTTCCGGGCCATGTGGGCGATCTCGAACCTGTTCCGCAGCGCCGCCGCCGTCCGGAGGCACATGGAGGCGAAGGTCCTGGCCACCGAGCACGTCTCGTGGACCTCGTTCGTCGGGCTGTGGGTGCTCTGGGTGTGGGGAGAGCTGGGCGCCAACGCGTTCGCCGAGGCCATCGGGATCAGCCGCCCGACCGCGACCGGTGTGTTGCGGACCCTCGACGCCCGAGGATGGATCACCCGCCGGCCCGACCCGAACGATGGCCGCAGCGTCCTCGTGTCGCTCACGGCGGAGGGCCGCAGGACGATCGAACACCTCTTCCCGCGGTTCAACGCCGAAGAAACGAGCATCGCCGGCGCACTCGGTGAGCGCGATCAGGACCGGCTGGCCTCGATGCTCCGCTCGCTCTCACGGAGCGTCCAGGATCGCGACGGCGCCGAGCTTCGCCGAGTCGTCAGGCCTCCGCGCTAGGAGGTCACGATCCGCACGGGCATCCGCTTGATGCCGTTCACGAAGTTGGAGCGGATCCGCTCGGTTGGCCCGGCGAGCTCGATCGACGCGATCCGGGGTAAGAGCTCCTCGAACAGGATCGTCGCCTCGAGCCGCGCCAGATGCGCGCCCAAGCAGAAATGAGGGCCTCCCGGACCGAACGTGACGTGGTCGTTCGGCCGCCGCGTTACGTCGAACCGGGCGGCGTCGGTGAAGACCTCTTCGTCTCTGTTCGCGCTCACATACCAGGTCACGACCTTGTCGCCCGCGCGGATCGTCTCTCCCCGCAGCTCCACATCGCGGGTCGCGGTCCTGCGGAAGTGCAGCACCGGCGTCGCCCACCGGAGGATCTCCTCGATGGCCACGGGGATGCGCTCGGGCTCCTCCTGGAGGAGCCGCAGTTGTTCGGGGTGCTCCATCAGTGCGCACATCCCGGCGCTGATCGTGTGGCGCGTCGTCTCGTTGCCGGCGATCATCAAGAGCGAGAAGTAGTTGTGGAACTCGCGCTCGTTCAGTACGCCTTCCTGCTGGGCGGTCACGAGCGCTTGGATCACGTCGTCGCTGGGCTCCTCCCGTCGCTGATCCGCCTGCGCATCCGCGTACGCGAACACGTCGCGCGCGACGGGAGAGCGGAACGGCAACAGCCGGTAGGCCTCGGTGTCGACCTTGTCGATGACCGCGGCCGACAACTCGTGATCCTGGTTGGCGATCATCTTGTCGCCCCACGAGATGAGCTGGGGTGCATCCTCTTGCGGGACAGTGAAGATCGAGCAGAGGAACCGGATCGGGAGCTCCCGGCTGATCGCGCCGACGAAGTCGAAGGTTTCATCACCGGCGAACGCAGCGTCCAGGACGTCCCGCGCCACGTCGCGGATCCAGTCCTCGTATCGCCCTACCCCGCGCGCGCTGAAGCGCTTCGCGCAGATCGATCGGAGCTTCGTGTGGCGGGGAGGATCGGTCTCGAGCATCGAGCGCCGGATGTCGAGCTGTTCGGGATCGAGCTCCTCGAGCGACACTGCGCCCATCTCCGAGGAGAACGTTGCCCAGTCCATGTGGATCGACACCAGATCGTCGTACCGCGTGACCGCCCAGAAGCCGGCATTGGGTCCCGGTTCGCGGTGCCATGCGACCGGGGCTTCCTGCCGCAGGCGCCGGAACCACTCGAACGGGACGCCCTCGACGAAGTTGTCCGGGTTGGCGAGATCGATCCCATCGATGACGGTCGTCACGGGCACTCCTTCAGAAGAACGGGGAGTAGTACTCGAGCTCCCACGGTGTCGGGTCGGGGGTCATCGGATCGTCCACCGCTTCGGTGTAGCGCTTCCATTCGGCGAGTTTCAGCTGGGAGAAGGCGTCGGCGAACCGGGAACCGAGCGCGTCGCACAGGCGTTCGTCGCGCCCCATCGCCTCGACGGCGGCCTCGAGGGTCGCGGGAACATGCGCGTCGCCGGACGGCTCGTTGGCGATGGGCTGCGCAGGTGGCAGCGTCATCGCATCCTCGACGCCGAACCGGCAGGCGTGCAGGAGCGCGGCCGCCGCGAGGTAGGGGTTGCACGCGCCGTCGGGGACCCGGTTCTCGAGGCGCGTGGCGTCCCCGCGCTCGGGGCCGATACGGATCGCCACGGTGCGATCGTCGTGTCCCCAGTTGGCCCAGTAGCCGTTCATCATGTTGGGGAGCAGCCGTTTGTAGGCGTTCACGGTCGGCGCAAGGATCGCCGCCGTCCCTTCGTGGTGGGCGAGCATCCCGGCCATGCAGCTGCGGGCGAGGTCGCTCAGACCCTCGGGATCGCTCGGATCGTGAAGCACGTTCGTGCCGGCAGCGTCCCAGAAGCTGATGTTCACGTGCAGGCCCGAGCCACCGCGGTCCGCGAAGGGGCGGCCGACGAAGGTGGCGCGATGCCCTCTCGACGTGGCGATCTCGTGGGCCAGCACCCGGAACAGGAACGCGTCGTCGGCGGCGGGGACGGCGTCGCGATAGCGGATGTTGACCTCGAACTGCGAGTCGTCGAACTCGGTACACCAGGCCTCGACGTCCAGGCCCGACGCGCAGGCCGCGTCGACGATCTCGGCGACGACGCCGTCGGGATCGACGGCCGTGCCGGTCCCGTAGACCCGTGAGCCCGGGGTCTTCAGCGGCAGCCAGCCCGACTCGCCGTCGGGCCGCAGGAGGAAGAACTCGAACTCGAAGGCGATCTGCGGAGTGAGCCCCCGAGCGATCCACGACGCGACGGCCTCTTCTAGGAGGTGCCGCGGATCGACGGGCACCGCCGCACCGAGCCGGCCGAGGCGCCCGATCCCGACCGTCGTGGCGGGCTCCCAGCCGGTCCGCAGCGTGTCGTACTCGATGCTCGCTTCGAGGTCGGGAAGTCCCACGTCGAACGCGAGCCCTTCAATCGGCAGGATCTCCCTGTCGAAGGTCAGCGGGAGCGTCGCGAGGCAGAAATTGGCGCGTCCGCGTTCCCGCCAGTTGCCGTAGAGGTACTTCCCTCGCTCGATGCCGTGGATGTCCGACCACAGCAGGCGCAGCCGTGTCTCGTTCGCGTCCACCCGACTCCTTTGGATACGAACTATCTCCCGGGGTGAGCATACCCCGTCAGGTGTTCTCGGGCGGCCGGATGCCCCGGAGCTCCCAGTCGCCGCCGAACGCCGTCGACTCGACCTCCTCGGAGGTGCTCGGCTGCGCGCCAACGTCGTCGCGAAGCGCTACCGCGCCCACGACGATCGTGTTGCGCAGCGTCCCGAGCCCCTCAACCTCTACCTCGACGACGTCGCCCGGCTCGACCGGACGGGAGTTCGCGGGCGTGCCGGAGAGGATCACATCCCCCGGCTCCAGCGTGATCGTCCGCGCGATGTCCGCGACCAGGTAGGGCATGTCCCACACCATCTCGTCGGTGGTCCCCGACTGCCGGACGACGCCGTTGACCCGCGTCTCGATGTGCTTGCCGCGGAACTCCCACCCGGTGACGAGCCCCGGGCCCAGCGGGCACAGGGAGTCCGATCCCTTGACCCGCAACATCGAGCCGGCATCGGTGTCGCGGAAGTCGTGCAGCCCGAAGTCGTTGGCGACCGTGTACCCCAGGATCCGCGCCTCGGCCTCGTCGGGGGAGACGTGCAGCGTCCTCTCGCCGATCACGATCGCGATCTCACCCTCGTAATTGAGGTAGCGGCATCGGGGCGGCCGCACCACCTCCCCGCCGTGATGGTTGAGGGAGCTCACCGGCTTGTGGAAGTACGTCGGCGCGGCGCCGAGCGTTGCCTGGAACTCCGCGCGCCGGCTCTCGTAGTTGAGATGGACGCATACGATCTTCGATGGTTCACAGGGCGGGAGATGCTGCGCCTCGGCGATCGAAACGCGCTCGCTGTCGTCCGTCACGAGATCGTCGCCATCGCGCGTCACGGTGATGGGGCGTCCCTGCATCGTGATGCGGCGCGTCTCCATCGACGTATTATCCGCCCGATGGCTAGGCTTCGTGGCTTCCTGGCGCCACGCTCGCCGGAGGGGGCGGCATCGCTCGTACCCGCTCCCCCGTGGCACTACTCCGGCGACGTACTCACGATCGAGTACCGAGCGGCCGAAGGGTCGGTGGGTCGATGGTTGCCGAGCGGCGTGGAGCCGGCAGAAGAAGACCCCGACGCGGTCGCGGTGGTGTTCGCGGACTGGCAATCGTGCAGCGCCGACGGCGCCGAACTCCTCGATCCCGTGCGCTCGCAGTACAAGGAGGCCTTCGTCGTCGTGCGGTGTCGTCACGACGGCGTCACGTATTCGCGGTGCATCCTGATCTGGGTGGACAAGGACTTCGCCCTGGCCCGTGGCTGGTTCCAGGGCTATCCGAAGAAGCTCGGCTCGATCTGGATGACGCGCCCGAGCGTGATCGGGAGCGCGGGTCCACGACTGGAGGCCGGCGGCCAGATCGGGGCCACCCTCGCCGCGAACGATCGGCGCCTGATCGACGCGGTCTTCACGATCGACGGGACCGCCGACACGGCGGGGTTCGTGAACGCACTACCGATGCTGCACTCGCGATGGATGCCTGCGATCGACGGCGCGGGTGACGCGCTGGATGAGCTCGTCGTACTGCGATCGCAGGACGTCGAGACCGGACCCGTCTTCACGGGTACGTTCGAGCTTCAACTGCATGACGCTCCCGGCGAGGAGCTGACATCGCTGACGCCCGTCGAGCCGATCGCGGCCTACTGGCGCCAGGTCGCGGCGACGTTCGTCGGCGGCGAACGCGTCTGACCGTTCGTCTCGCCCCGCTGCGCCTTCACGGCGCGATCCCCGGCGAGCCGCACGAGCGTGTCGAACAACGCCTGTGCGATGCGTCGGTGGCGGCAGTCTCCTCCGGGGCGACGCGGACGCGATCTGCCTCCGTCGGTGTCGATCGCGGCGCGACTCGACATGGCTCGACGGCTTCCATCGGTCGCCCGGACACGGATCGTGGGAGGACAGGAAGCTCCTCGAAACGGCATGGGCTGACCGTCCGATCACGGGTCGCCCGCCGCTCGGCGGAACGAATCACGCGGGTGTTCCAGCGACCCCAGCTGTGCGATGTCGCGGGGGAACAGCAACGCGATGGCCCAGTCCAGCGCGATGCGAGCTCTTCGGGACAGCGTCGGCATGTACAGCAGGTGGTACGTGCGGTGCAGGAACCAGGCCGGGAAGCCCGTGATGTGCACGCCGAGCGGATTCGCCACGCCCCGGTAGTGCCCGAGTGAACAGAGCATCCCCTTGTTCGCGTAGCGGAACGGCTTGAGCCTGCCGCCCTCGAGCGTGGCCGCGACGTTGGCGGCGAGCACCCTGGCTTGGCGCAGCGCGTGCTGCGCGGTCGGCGGTGACGTGCCCATCGCGGCGTCCCGATCCGGAACGGCCGCAACGTCCCCACCGGCCCATGCGTCGGCGACCCCCTCGACGCGAAGCGCCCGGTCGACCTTGATGCGGCCGCGGTCGTCGACCGGAACGCCGAAGGTCGTCGCGAGTGGCGACGCCTGCACGCCCGCCGTCCACACGACCGTCTCGGCGGGGACCGCCTCTCCGTCCGACAGGTGCACGAGGTTGTCCTCGAGCCGTTCGATCCGTGTCGAGGTGCGCAGCTCGATGCCGCGTTCTCGCAGCCGCTCGGCCGCGTACGCCGCCAGCTTGGGATCCAGTTCGGGCAGGATCTGGGGCCCGGCTTCGATCATCAGCCATCGCTGGTCGCGCTGTTGGATCGTCGGGATCGGGCCGGCCGCCGCCCTCGCCAGATCTTCGAGCTCGCCGAGCCCCTCGATGCCGGCGAACCCCGCTCCGACGAACACGAAGGTCAGGGCCGCGCGACGAGCCGCGATATCGGTCAGCTCCGCCGCCCGATCGAGCTGCGAGAGCACACGGTTCCGCAGCCAGATCGCCTCCGCGAGGTCCTTGAAGCCCACGGCGTGCTCGGCGAGCCCGGGGATCGGGAGGGTTCGCGACCAGGAGCCGGCACCCAGGATCACGATGTCGTAGTCGATCTCTCGCGACCCGCCACCGCGCAGCCGCACCGCAGCGCGCTTGTCCGCGTGATCGATGTGCTCCACCTCGCCGACCACCAACTCCGACCGGCGGAGCACCCGTCGCAACGGCACCACGACCGCGCGCGGATCGATCAGCCCGCTCGCCACCTCGGGCAGGAACGGCTGGTACAGCATGAAGTTCTCGGGGTTCACGACGACGATGTCGTGATCGCCGCCGCGGAGACGTCGCTCGAGGTGGCGAGCGGCGTACATGCCGATATACCCACCGCCGACGACGAGGATCCTAGAGCCCACAACGCCATCGTACGGATGGGCGCCGGGATCGGCGACGGAGACTGGCGCCGAGTCATACTTGCGCGGATGAGCTCGTTCGATGCAGTCGCCGACGAATACGACGCCGGGCGACCCGACTATCCCGAGGCCCTGTTCGACGCCCTGGAGCCTCTGGCGAGCCGCCTGGTCCTCGAGGGTGGCGCCGGCACCGGAATCGCGACGCGCGGCCTGCTGCGACACGGCGCCACGGTCGTTCCGTTCGATGTCGGTCGCGAGGTTCTCAAGAGAGCGGTGGCGCGGACGCCCCGCCTCCCGGCCGTGGTCGCGGACGGGGCGACCTTGCCCTTCCACGATCGCTGCGCAGACATGATCTGCTTCGCGCAGTCGTGGCACTGGCTCGACGAGGATCGGCGGTGCGAGGAGTCGGCGCGCGTGCTCCGCGAGGATGGCCGTTGGGCCGCCTGGTGGTCATTCCCGTTCGCAGACGGAGAGGACTGGTTCGACCACTACTGGGATCTGCTGGAGGCGACGACGATCGCTCGTCGTCACCACCGCGACTTCGATACCGGCGCGTTGCTTCGCGAGTCAGGTCTCTTCGACGTCGGAGACAGGGTCGTTGTCCCGTGGATCCGCGAGGTCACTGTTGACCGGTGGTTGGTCCAGGAACGGAGCAACAGCTACATGAATGCCCTCTCGGAACACGAGCGCACGAGTTACCTTCGCGATGTCGAGGGGATCATCCGGGACCGGTTCCCGGGCGGAGACATGCAGGTTCCGTACGAGACCAGGCTCTGGATCGCGACCAAGATCTGATCCTCGCCAGCCGATCGGTCCTCTACCGCACCTGGCGCAGCCCCGTTCGTCCTGCGAGCGCCCAGTCCGTGGCGTCACCGCACAGGAGCCGCATCCGCGCATCGAAATGGACATCGTCCTTGCTCAGGAAGGATGCCCAGTCGCGCGTGCCGCCGGCGCTGAAGAAGCGCTCGGGCGATTCCCAGATGCCCATGTGCGCGTCGGGCGCCGTGTCGGCCGCGCGCGCACGCATCGAGGTCAACCCCGCCGCCTCAACGAACGCGGGCCAACGCTCCTCGTCGATCGGGACCCCGAGCGCGGTCGCCACGCGCCGCATCTCACCGTCGCGATCGGCCCAGAGGTCGGCGTAGTGGAAGAGGTGGACGTTTGCCGCGTCGCGGGCGTCCCAGTACGTGCGGACCTGCTGACAGTAGTCGTCCAAACCGTGCGGACCGCTCCCGGTCGGCGGCTCGTCGTTGTCGATGAACCATCGCAGGAATTCGGCAGGGTCCTCGGGCAGCGGATCGGAGTCTCCGCGCTCGGCCGGCCCCGCGACCGAAACGCGCAACTCGACCGCGCGCTCCTCGCGCACGTTGGCGCTGTGGTCACGGTCGGACATCGCCACGTCGAGGGGATGCCGGACGACCACGACGTAGGTGACCTCGTCGTGACGCGGCACCCCGTCGAGCGGCGTGTGGGTCTTGATGAAGCGCCGGTGCGTCTGCGCATCGAGCAAGCCGAACACCTCGTCTTCGGTGCGGGTCAACATGTCGAGCCACGGCGAGATCGCGCCGATGGGAGCTCCGAGCTCGGTCCGGTCCAGCAAGAGCATCCCGACGATCGTCTGCATCCACGTTGTGCCGCACTTCGACGGTGTCGAGATCACGACGTCGCCGGGCCGGAACGTGAACCGCTCCCAGCGCGAGCTGTCGGCGAAGAAGCCTTCGTAGTGACGCAGCGCCGGTTGCACGGGGTCGGACATCGCCGTGCGGAGCCTAGCCTGCGCGGCCCACCCGGCGCAGGGCCCACCACGAGACCAACGCGCCGACCGTCGCGACTGCAGCCGAGCCGGCGAACAGCGTCGGCGGTCCGAGCGCCACGTACACGAAGCCGCCGATCGCGGGCCCCACGATCGGCCCCACCGACCATTGCGCCATCTGCATCAGGGCCTGGCCGGTGTTACGGAGTCGCTGCTCCACCAACCGGTCCGTCAGCACGACCAGCGCCGCGTACTTCAAGCCGAACCCCACGCCGGCGAGCGTCCGGAACACCGCGACCTGCGCCGGTGAGTCGGACGCCGAGTAGCCGATCAGGGTCACGATCGACACGATCGCCCCAGCCAGGAACAGGTTCCGCATCCCGAACCGCCGTCCCAGCGAGGCCGACCACGTGAAGATCGGGATCTCGATCACGGCGGCGAGCCCCGCCGCGACCCCGATCAGGAAGGGGCCGCCGCCCACCCCGAGCATCTGCAGTGGCACGAATCCGTCGGTCGCCGACGTGGCCATGCTCAGGAGTAGGAGCCCGCCGAGGAAAGGCGCGAGCCCGGGCGAGGATCGGAAGGCGGCGCCGATGGCGCCGAGGCGGCCCGGGCGCTCGAGGTCCTCGTGTGCGGCGCGCTCGGAGGGGATCCGGCGCGCGAACAGCGCGTAGACGACGAGGGCGCCCGCGTACAGCGGCAGGAGGGGCTCCAGGCCGACGACCTGATACAGCGCCCCGAACAGGATCACGGCAACGGCCCATCCGAGGCTCGCGAAGCGTCGGACCCGGCCGAAGTCGTTCGCGCGCTTCGGGCCGAGCACTCCGAGCGCCAGCGCGTCTCCGAGCGCCGTGCCCGGTGCGGACGCCGCTGCCATCAGGATCGAGGCCGCCGCGATCGCCCAGGCGATCGAGCCCGCGGGGATCAGGAGCAGCGCGCACCCGGCGGTCGCGAGCGTCGACAACACGAGGGTCCGCGTCGTCCCGAGGCGCGTGTCCGCCTCGTGGCTCCACAGCGGCATCGCGACCACGCCCGCGAGCGCCATCGCCGACAACACGAGTCCGATCCGGTCCGGGCTCAGGCCGCGGTCGCGTAGCAGGGGCGTGAAGAAGGGCAGCAATGCGGCAGTGGCCGCGCCGCCGAGCACGAACAGCACGCGGATGTCGCGATCCGACCGAGCGTTCACACCCGGCTCGGCATCAGACGCGATCGTCACGTGGGCAGCCCTCCTGCAGCCAGCTTCCCAAACGCCGGGCCCGCTAGCGGCGCGCGCGAACCCGGACGGGATCGCCGGCGCGCGGCGTGATCACGCGGCCACCGATCCCGTTGTTCTCGGTGACGAGAAGGTAGCCGCTCGAATCCCACAGCGCGATCAGGTGATCCGGGCCGAGGTCGGATTCGCCGAAGGTCTCGACGGTTCGCTCGGTGACGGCACCGGACAGCTCGACGTCGTAGGCGCCGCCGAGGTGCTCCACGTCCTCGCGCCGCACACTGCAGATCGTGCCGCCGAACGGATCGATATAGATCACCTCACCGACCACGACGTCGCGCCCGTCCGGCCGCGCCCCGGGGACCGCCAACCGGACGAGGGTCATCGATCGCAGGTCCGAGTTCGTCGAGAGCGACGCCGCACGCGAGATGGGCCGCCACCGGCGCGAACAGGTCCCGGCCGTGGAACGTCGATGAGACCGCCCCGAGCCAGAACCGCGGCTCGGTCAGGTGCACGACACGGACGTCCCACGCCTCCCGCTCGGCGTGGGCGAAGACCCAGGACAGCACCCCGTTGTCGGGACCGACGAACCGGTGCGACCCCACCTCCGCGGCGATCGGCCGCCGCTCGGTGCCGACCCCCGGATCGACCACCACCATGTGCACGGAGCCAGCCGGAAACCAGAAGGCGTTCGTCGCCAGGAGGAAGCCGCCCTGACGGACATCGAACGCATCGACCTCGTGGGTGAGATCGGTGACCACCGCGTCGGGGCAGATCTGTGCGATCACGCCGTGCAGCACCGACTGGCTCCCCTGTCGGGTGCCGAAGTCCGTGGTCAGGGTGATCCGATCCGCCATGGCGCGGAGTCTGCCAGAGGCCCGCCCACCACGCAGAACGGCCGCCCCCGAGGGGGCGGCCGTTCGTCAGCGGCGTCGGGGCTAGGCGCTCGCCGACGCGTACTCCTTCGTCGTCGTCTCCATCTCTGCTCCGACGGCCGTGGCGGCCTTCTTCGCGTGACGGAAGCCCAGGATCGACAGGACGAGCATCACGATGCCCGCGATGACCATCACGTACCCGGCGTACAGGGCGATCGTCGCCACCGTCCACCAGCCGTACGCGTTCAGCAGGATCGAGCGGAGCGTCTCACCCTTGAACAGGGTGTCCGCCTTGACCTGCAGGTCCGCCGCGGTCTGTGGGTCGAGACCCTCGACGCGTGCCGCCGCACTGGTCTGCGAGTAGGTCTTGCCCTCGTTCACGAGCGCGAGGTGCCCTTGGATGAACCGGGCGAACGCCTCGGCCTGCGGGCCGGTCGTGACCTGCTGCCCCGCGAATGCTCCGACCGATGTCAGCTCCTCCGGTGTCATCGCGTCGGCGGGCGGAAACTGCACCTGCTCCGGCGTCAAACGGTCCTTCACGTTGTTCTGCCCGAAGTTGCCGCCGTAGATCGCGGCCGCGCCCACGAAGAGCATGACGACGGCGATCACGAGAGCGGCGGTGCTGACCAACTGGTCCCACACCTTCCTGTTCATCACGTGCCCCTTTCCTCGATGCATCCGTTCATGACACGAACACACTGCTCGAGGGAGTGGTCCCGCGTTACGGGCGTTGGGTGGGCTCCCGGCGGGACTTTGCCCAGATCGGGCGGGCCTTTCGGTCCCAGGGAGCGGGACCTCGTGCGTGGGACTACCCCAGCCGATCGCGTAACGCTTGGTCGATGTCGGCCAACCGTGCCTCTTGGGTGACCTTGCGCCCCAGTTCATCTCGAACGTAGAACGCGTCGACCACACGGCCGTCGAAGGTCGCGACCTTCGCGAGATGCACGTCGAGGTCCAGCGCCGCGAAGGCACCGGTGATGTCATAGAGCAGGCCCATGCGGTCGGGAGCCCCCACCTCGATCACCGTCGAGAAGTCCGAGGCCTCGTTGTCGACGCGCACCGTCACGGGCGTGTGCACCTTCGGCGCTGGATAGTGCCGACGGGTCTCCTCCACCCTGCGGTCGATCGAGATCGCTCCCTCGATCCCCCGGCGCAGCGTCGTCCGGACGGCCCGCCACCGCTCCTCGGTGATCTCGGGCTCGAAGACCCCGGCCACCTCGAAGACGTCGGCGGCCACATGATCGTCGGTCGTGAAGACCTGGGCGGACAGGATCGAGATACCGCCGACTGCGAGCGCGCCCGCCACGAGCGCGAGCAAGGCGGGACGGTCCGGAGTCACGACGAGCAACTCGTACGCGCCCGCCCCGCCGGGCGTCGAGATCGTCCGTACCTCGTTGGCCCCCAGCATGGGAGCGATCGCGTGGAAATGTCTGGCCGCCTGGGCGGGCTCCATCGAGAGGAAGTACCCGCGCGGCATGCGCAGCACGAACCGATCCACGTCTGCTTCGGGTTCGCTCGCCAGCCGAGCGCGCACCGCCTCCGTTCGCGCCGCCAGGCGCGCCGCGAGCTGCTCGCCCATCGCGCCGCGCTCCAACACGTTGCGAACCTTGGCCACCAGCTCGCGCACGAGGGTCTGCCGCCACGGGGTCCAGGCGGCGGGCCCGGTGGCCGCCGCGTCGGCGACCGCGAGGACGGACAGCGCGGCCAGCCGTTCCACGGTGCCGACCGTGGCGGCAACGTCCATGACGAGGTTCTCGTCGGTCAGATCCCGCCGCGTCGCCGTGTCGGGCAGCAAGAGATGCTCACCGACCATGAACGCCGCGAGCTCGGCGGTCCCGGGCGACAGCGACATCGCGTCCAGCTGCTCACGAGCGATCGCCGCGCCGATCGGGACATGATCGCCGTGGCCGATCTTGCCGATGTCGTGCAGGAGCGCGCCGAGGAACACGGCGTCGCGGTCGACGATCGCGGGCGCCATGTCGGCCACCAACGGATCGCGGCTCGGATCGCGTACAAGCTCGACGGCCGCACGCAGGGCGCCGGTGAGGTGGGCGTCCACCGTGTAGCGATGGTACGGATCGCGTTGCGGCCGGCATCGAATTTCGCGCCACGCGGGCAGGAATCGCTCCAAACGACCGATCCGATCCAACACGTCGAGCGTTGCCACTCCTGGCCCGCCGGTGCGCACGATGCGGAGGAACGCATCCCGGGTCCGTTCGGTCCACACCACCGGGTCTGGGATCGGGGCGGCCTCGAGCGCGTCGATCAGGTCGGGGCTCGCGACACCGGCAGCCTCGGCCACCGTCGCGAGCACCTCCAACGCGGCGTCCGGATCGTCAAGCGCGACCTGCTCGCTGGGCGCGATGTCGCCCCGGAGACGGGCCGTGGCCGCCGAGACGAGCGCGCCGATGGCGCGCCCGTGCTCGAACACCTGTCGCATGAGGCCGTCGATCGCTGAGAGACCGGGCTCGTCGACGAACCCCATGCCGCGCGCCACGTCCGGTTGCAGATCGACGCTCAGGCGGTCCGTGCGCTTGCCAGTCTCGAGGTGCAGGGCGCTGCGCGCGCGCAGGTAGAACTCCTCGGCCGTCTCGATCGCCGACGCGTCCGCGGCCCGGATCAACCCCGCCTCGACGAGGGGCCGCCCGACGGCGATGCTGAGCCAGCCGAGCGACGACATGTCTCGCAGGCCCCCCACCCCGTCCTTGAGGTCCGGGGCGAGATCGTGGGCGCAGGAGCCGGCGCGGCGGCGGCGCTGCCCGCGGTCGACCTCGAGCTCGCGCGCGAAGCCGATCGGGTCGGCGCGAACCGCAGCCAGTACCGGGTCGATCGCAGCGGCAAGCAACATGGGGTCGCCGACGATAAGGCGCGCGTCGAGCAACGCCGTTCGCGAATCGAGCCGACCCGCGGCGGCCGCGACGCATTCCTCCGGCGTGCGGACGAGCGGGGTCACCGTGAAGCCTCGATCCCACAGCGGGTACCACAGAGCCTCGCCGAGCTGCTCAAGGCACTCCTCGTCGACGCCCGCGTGGATCACCAGGATGTCCACATCGGAGGCAGGGAGTTGGAGGCGTCGTCCGTACCCGCCAAGCGCCACCAGCGCGATGCCCTCGATCCCGGGCGTGAACGCCTCGATGAACCATACATCGAGGGCATCGGCTCGCTCGTTGGCGACCCAGCGCCCGTGCTGCCCCGAGGGGTACGCCTTCGCGAGGGCGTCGAACCGCGCCCGGAGCGCCGTGGCGTCGGCCATCGCCCTAGAGGGCGTCCGGGCCCATCTCGCCCGTGCGGATCCGCACGACGCGATCGACCTCCGTCACCCAGAGCTTGCCGTCACCGATCTTGCCGGTGCGAGCGGCCTTGACGATCGCGTCCACGATGCCGTCGACGTCGTCGTCATCCACCACGACCTCCACCCGCACCTTCGGGACGAAGTCCACCTGGTACTCGGCGCCGCGATAGACCTCGGTGTGGCCACGCTGGCGACCGAACCCCTCGACGTCGGTGGTCGTGAGCCCGTTCACGCCGATCTCGCGTAGGGCTTCCTTGACCTCTTCGACCCGGTGGGGCTTCACGACCGCGGTGACCAGCTTCATCGAGGCGGAGCTTACCCCGGCGTCAGCACCTTCTCGTAGCAGTGGAACGCTCGGCGAACGGTCATGCCGGCCGCTTCGTAGAGTCGCGTGGCTCCGGTCTCGTTCGCGCTGTCGACGTTGAGCTGCAGGTGCGAGACCCCTTGGGTGGCCAACACCTCGAACGCTCGCTCGAGCAGCGCGCGTCCGATCCCGCGGCCACGCCCGGACGCCACCACGCCGAGATCACCCACCCAGCCGACGTCTCCGAGCACGTAGCTGGTAACGATGCCGACGGGCGAGCCGTCGAGCAGCCCGATCGACGCGAGCGCCGGATCCCACATGTCGCTGTCGATCACGTCGTGCTGGTACTGCTCGAAGCTCATCGGCTCGATCCCGAATTGCCCGGCGAACGAGTCTTGGATCAGTTCCCAACCGAGGCGGTCGTCGGCGCCGGCCTCGTAGGCCCGGATCGTGACGCCCGTCGGCGGTGTCGAAGCGCGGAACGTCACGTCGACCCGGCGGTGCATGTGCCAGAAGGTGCGCGCGAACGCAAATCCGGCGGCTTCGGCGACCGGGGCCGCTCCCTCGGTCGAAGAGAAGTTCAGCAGCAGCTTGGGCGAGCCGACCGCGATCGATCGTGCTTCGCGCTGGAGGTGCTCTACGAGCGCTGGCCGCAAGGCATCGCGGTGCTGCGGGAGTACGGGGCAGAACGTGTCGATCGTCGAGGATGGGTTGGTCGCCCCAAGGTTCGCGAAGGCGCACGGATCGCCAGACGGGCCGTCGACCATCCAGGCGCCCCGGTGCGACGAACCGACCCAATCCTCACGGATCCAGTCGGACACGTCGTCGGCGAACCCGACGTCGTTCAGATCGCACGCACGCAGGATCGATACCGCCGCGTCGAGATCGTGGTCGACCGTTGCCGGACGAAGCCGATAACCGTCGGGAAGGCTCACGACGCCAGCCCGTTGGAATACGTGCGATTCCCGGATCGGCTCCATCCCGAGCGCTCGATAGAGGTCAACCGCGCCGCTCGTGTTCCCCGTGTCGACCGACAGCGTCGCTCGCTCGTACTTCGCGGCGGCGATGTGCGCGAACGCCGTTCGCAGCAGGGCCGTGGCGATCCCACGACGGCGATGCTCCTTCAAGACCCCGAGGTTCGCGATGTAGCCGTCGCGCACGGCGTCCACCCACGCAAGCTCGCCGACGACCAGTCCATCGACCTCGGCGAGGAGCACGCGTGAAGGGTCCCAGTCGGAGGATTGATACCACTCGGCGTCGAACGATTCGTAGGGTGACGGGGCGAAGCCGAAGTGCCCTTCGAATGCCGACTCCTCGACCTCCCAGAACGTGCGCTCGTCTCGTCCCGTCTCGAAGACGCGAACGAGCACGCCGCCGGGGAGATCACCGAGGGATGGTTGGCCACCCGCGAATTCGATCGCCATATCCCAGCTGACCCGAACCTGCTCGTAGCCCGACGATTCGAACAATCGGTGCGCGTCGTCGTCGACCGCCCGGCACGCGGTGCGCACGTCGAAGGGGCGCTCGGATGCCCGTCGCTCGACCACCGCGTCGGCCCACGAGACGAGCCACGAGCCCAACGATCGGCCTCGGTGCGCGGGATCGACCACACCGAACCAGTGCAGCCCGGAACCGATGCTGGCCGCGTCCCGCATCGCCACTCCAAGCCCCACCGCGGTGGCGTCGTGCTCGATGACGACGGTGTCCCGATCGTGGTGGACGAAGGGCACCTCCAAGATCCATGCGAGGACGGAACCTGCGGGCTCGGGTTGCACGCCGAGCGACTCATCGGAACGACGCCACAACGAGGCGAGCCCTTCGATGTCCTCGCGAGAAGCAGGTCGTCGCGTGTACCCGCCGGGAAGGGCGTTACTCGCCAACGGCCTTCTTCCGTGCCGCGGGTTTCTTGGCAGCGGGCTTCTTCGCGGCTGACTTCTTCTTTGCAGCGGACTTGGTGGATTTGGCGTCGTCATCGGCGCCCTTCTTCGCGGATGCGACGCTTGCCTTCAGCGCCTCCATCAGGTCGACGACCTTGGCGGCCGGCTCGGCCTCGACGACTTCGATCTCCTGGCCGTTCAGCTTGGCCTCGACGATCGAGATCAACGCCTCGCGATAGGCGTCGGAGTACTGCTCGGGGGCCCAGTCGCTCGTGAGGGAGTCGATCAGTTGCCGCGCCATCGCGAGCTCCTGGTCGCGCACCTCGGCGTTGACGTCGACGCCGCTGAAGTCGGCCTCGCGGATCTCGTCGGGCCAGTACATCGTCTCGAGCACGAACGCGTCGTCCTTGAAGCGCAGCGCCGCCAAGTGCTCCTTGTCACGGAAGCTCACCTTGGCGATGCCGACGCGCTCGTCCTCCTTCATCGCCTCGCGCAACAGTGCGTACGCCTTCGCGCCGGTCTCCTCGGGGATCAGGTAGTAGCTCTTCTTGAACAGGACCGGATCGATCTCGTCGAACTCCACGAACTGCACGATGTCGATGGCGCGCGAGGATGCCACCGGCACGGCGTCGAAGTCGTCGTCGGTGAGCACAACGTAGTGGTCCTTCTCGACCTCGTAGCCCTTGACGATGTGCTCGTAGGTGACCTCTTCGCCGTCCTTCTCACACACGCGCTTCTGGCGGATGCGCCCGCCGTCCTCATCGTGGAGCTGGTTGAACCGCAGCGTCTTCTCTTCGGTCGCCGGATAGACGGCAACCGGGATCGTGACGAGGCCGAAGCTGATGGCCCCTTTCCACATGGCTCTCGGCATGACGGTCCCCCCCGGATCCGCAGGCCCCCGCCTGCACGGACGGACATCTTATCCCGCAGGACCGACGCGTAATCACAGGATCGTCCGCAGCGACGCCATGACCTGGTCGAACGCCTCTTCCTGCGTACGACCGTGACCGATCTGGCGCTGCACGGCCGCCCCCAGTAAGAACGTCGCCAGCGGCGTGATCTTGCGCTCCACGCCGTGGGCGACATCGCGCGCCGCCACCAGCAACTCCTCGGCCTGCTCCTCGGTCAAGGTGTCGACCCCGATCGTCGTCGCCAATCGCTGTAGCCAGTCATCCATCGAGCGCTCCCTTCCCCGGATCTCGTCGCAGTCTCTACCATCCTGTCCATGCCGAAGCGGAAGAAGGGCACGGGCGGGGCCGCCTTCACGGTCGAGCTTCCCCGTGAGCTGCCCGTACGGCGCGGCGCTGGCGACGCCTGGTGGATCGACCTGCCCGAGCGCGAGCTGCGCTTATCGAACCTCGACAAGCTGTTCTGGCCCGAGGAGGGCTACACGAAGGGCGACCTGCTCGCCTACTACTTCAACATCTCGGATCTGCTGCTGCCCCACCTCGAGCGCCGCCCGCTCACGATGAAGCGGATGCCCGACGGTATCGACGGCGACTCCTTCTACGAGAAGACGGCGCCCTCGCACACACCCGAATGGGTCCACCGCTGCACGGTGCTGTCCGAAGACGCGAAGGAGGGGCGCATCGACTACCTGACGGTGGACGATCTCGCGACCTTGCTGTTCGTGGCGAACCTCGGCGCGATCGAGATGCACCCGCTGCACTCGCGGTGCAGCGACACGATGCACCCGGACTATCTCTTCTTCGATCTCGACCCCTTCCCGCCCTACACCTATGAGGACGTGTTGACGGTGGCGCGGCACATCAAGGTGCTGCTCGACCAGCTGGGGCTCGCCGCCTACCCCAAAACCAGCGGCGCCACCGGCATGCAGATCTACATGCCACTGGAGTCCGGTCGCTGGACCTACGCGGAGGTGCGGGCCTTCGTCGGCACGTGCGGGCGCCTGATCGGGCGCGCCGACCCCGACCGCGTGACGATGGCGTGGCGGATCGCCGACCGCACCGGCAAGACGTTCATCGATCACAACATGAACCGGCAGGGCGCGAACATCGCCGCCGCGTATTCGTTGCGGCCGGAGCCGCGCGCCCCGGTCTCGACACCCCTCACCTGGGACGAGGTCGAGGCCGGCGGGTTCGAGCCGCAGGATTTCCGGATCGACAACGTGTGGGAACGCTTCGCGCTCGTCGGCGACCTGTGGGCGCCCGTCCGCGAGGGCCCGGCGCAGGACCTGTCCGAGGCGATGGAGGCGCTCGACGTCCAGGTCGAGGACGACCCGAGCGGCCCGCTCCCCCGCACCGCGGCCAAGACCGTCGAGGCAAAGACCTCGGATGAGATCGCGCTGGCGTCGAAGGACCCCGCGCTGTTCGAGTACGTGCGCCGACGCGAGTTCGGCCCAGAGGGCACCACGGAGCCCGCACCCGGAGACGATGCGGGCGTGGGGAACTCCTTCGTGATCCACAAGCATCGGGCGACACGGTTGCATTACGACGTGCGCCTCGAACGCGACGGGGCGCTGCCCTCCTGGGCGGTACCCAAGGGCCTGCCGACGGCGAAGGGCGACAAGCGCATGGCGGTGCGCACCGAGGACCACCCCCTCGAGTACGGGAAGTTCGAGGGCACGATCCCCGAGGGCCATTACGGCGCCGGCGAGGTCCGCATCTTCGACGACGGCTGGTACGAGCCGATCGAATGGACCGACACGAAGGTCTCGTTCCGGCTGCACGGGCGGCGCTACCCCGACCTCGAGTTCCACTTCGTCAAGACGAAACGCGACTGGCTCGCATTCCTCGCGAGCGCCCAGACAAGGTCTCTGATCGCCCCGCCGCCACGCTTCTCCCCGATGCTCGCCGAGGGTGGATACGAGGCCTTCGACGACGAGCACTGGTGGTTCGAACCGAAGCTCGACGGCATCCGGTGCCTTGCGGAGATGTCGACGGGCGAGACCGTGCTGCGCACGCGAACCGGCCGCGACGCGACCGCGCAGTACCCGGAGCTGCACATGATCCACGAGCTGGTCGACGAGGTGAACGCCGTGATCGACGGCGAGATCGTCGCCTTCGACGCCGACGGGCGCGTCTCGTTCGAGGCCCTGCAAGGCAGGATGAACCTGGCGAACCCGCGCGAGATCGATCGGGCGCGCAAGCGGCTGCCGGTCTCGTTGGTCGCCTTCGACATCCTGTGGCTGGACGGCCATGACCTCACCGGCCTGCCGTTGGAGCAACGCCGCGAGCTGCTCTCCCTCGTCGTCGAGGAAGACGACCGGCTGCGCATCACCGCCCATGTCGTCGGCGAGGGCACGGTCATGGTTGCCGCGGCCGAGGAGCAGCAGCTCGAGGGTGTCGTCGCGAAGCGCATCGGCTCGCCGTACGCGCCCGGGAGACGCACCGACGCCTGGCGCAAGATCAAGCTGCGTCAGACCCAGGACTGCGTGATCCTGGGATTCACGCCAGGCCAGGGTGGACGCGGCAAGACGTTCGGCGCGCTGCTGGTCGGTGCCTACGACGGCGGGGAGCTGCGCTGGGTCGGCCAGGTGGGCAGCGGCCTCAGCGACACGCAGCTCACCACGCTGCTCGAGCGCCTCCAAGGACTCGCAGCACCCGAGCCGGCGGTCGAGGAACTGCGTGGCGTCAAGGGAGCTGTGTTCGTCGATCCGACCCTCGTGTGTGAGGTGGAGTACCTCGAGATGACGAAGGGGACCGGCAAGATGCGCGCCCCCGTCTTCAAGCGGCTGCGCGAGGACAAGCTGCCGGAGGACTGCGTGTTGGAACGTCTGGTTCCTCGGTAACCTCGACGGCATGTGGGGTCGCATCGTCCTTGGCACCGACGGATCGCCCGCCGCTGCACGGGCCGGCGAGACGGCCGCGACGATCGCGCGGGCGGTCTCGTCCAAGCTCGTCGCGGTCACCGGATCGTCCTCGGCCGACGCCGCCGAGGACATCCTGTCCGGCGCCCTCGAGGCGGCCGAGGCGGCGGGGATGCGCTCGTCCAAGCTGTCGGCGGAGGCCGTCGCCGGTCGCGCGGGCGACGCGCTCGTGGCCGCGGCCGACGACCTCGACGCCGGCTTGATCGCGATCGCGCGCGGCGACGGACAGCCGCTGTCCGAGCTCGGACGGTGGCTCGCCAAGCACTGCCCCTGCGATCTGCTGCTGGTGTCCGCGGGGGCCCGTGACCCGCACGCGCCCTATGGCCGGATCGTGATCGCGAGCGACGGCTCGGCCACGGCCGACCGTGCGGCGCGCAAGGGGTTCGATCTCGCGCGCGAGCTGCTGTCGTCCGTCACGCTCGTCTTCGTCGGCCACCCCGCGACCGGCGAGCTGGTGATGCAGGACACGATCGAGGTCTACGGCCGCGGCATCGAGACCGAGGTGAAGCTGCTGCAGGGCGATCCCGCCGATCTGATCCTGCGCACCGCCCAGGAGCTCGACGCGGACCTCGTCGTGATCGGCAACAAGGGGCTGCAGGGAACCAAGGGCATGCTGCTCGGCTCCGTGCCCGAGACCGTGCTCGTCGGCGCCGAGCGTGACGTGCTCCTGTGTCGCACGGTCGTCCAGATCGCGTCGGAGCTCGGCAAAGGCGAGGGCGGCGTGATCGAGCGCCGCGGCGAGAAGCTCGCCGTGTTCGTCGACAAGAAGGGCGAGCAGCACCTGTTCTCAGCGCGGTGCACGCACCTCGGCTGCACGATCGCGTGGAACCCCGGTGAGAAGACGTTCGACTGCCCGTGCCACGGCTCGCGGTTCTCCGAAGTCGGCGAGGTCGTCAACGGCCCCGCGGCGCGGCCGCTGCCGCCGGCCTAGAGCTTCGGCTTGAAGATCATCAGGTACAGGATCGCCAACGTCCCGATCACACCGATCGCGGTGATCAGGTAGGCGCGTGATGACCGCAGCACATCCGCGAGTTCCTCGTCGGAGACCCGCGGCACGCCCGAGGGACGCAGCTGACAGGCCTCCTTCACCCGGGCGAAATACGGCTTGGCCGTCGCCGTCATGAGTCCGACCATCACGATCAGCAACACCAGCGCCGCCCAGAGCCAGGTCGTGCCGAGGTCGTAGACCTTGATCCACAGCAGCGCGCCGAACAGCACGACCGCGCCGATAGAGACGTACATCGGGATGGTCGCCTGGCCCGACAGCGCCATCATCGTCATGATCTTGGCCCGGTCGCGCTCGCGCCGGATCGCGTACAGGACCGTCATCGAGACGCCATGGGTGCCGAGCAGCGCCAGCACCGCGGCGATGTGCAGGAACTTGAGCCAGCTGTAACTCATCGCGCGGAGGATATCGGACGAGCGGGCACCGGGGAGCCCCGGGTTCACTCGGGTGCGGTGGCACCGACGGACAACAGCTCGAACGCCTCTGTCTGCTCCGTCTTGCCCTTGAGATCCGTGGGGCCCAGGGATCGCACGTCGACGATCACGTCTGGCTCGGCGTTCGCCTCGTCCAGCGTGCGACCGCTGATCGTGATGTGCCCGGGCGTGGAGAGCCCCTGCAGCCGAGCGGCGATGTTGGTGGTGTCGCCGATCACCGCGAAGGAGCGCTGGGCCCCCGCTCCCACGTTGCCGATCACCGCGACGCCGGTGTTGACGCCGACACGGAACTGTGGCCAGTCATCCGAGCTCCGGACATCGGCGGACCGGTCCCGGACCGCAACGGCGGCACGCAGAGCCCGGGCAGCGTGGTCGGGTTGATCGCCCAGCGCGTTGAACACCGCCAATACCGCATCGCCGGCGAACCGCTCAATGAAACCTCCCTCCTGGTCCACCACGAACGGAACGACCGCGCCCCAGTAGGCGTTGAGCATGTCGATCACCTCTGTCGCAGACCGGCCCTCCGCGAACGAGGTGAACCCCGAGAGATCGGCGAAGAGAACGGAGACCTCCTGTTCGTGTCCTCCCAGTTCGGCGAGGCTCGGGTCGGCGCCGAGACGGTCGGCGAGCTGCGGCCCGACGTACTGGCGCAGGACGCCGTCCATACGAGCCAGCTCGCGCGCCGAGTCCGTCATGACGGCGACCTCGGCGGCGGTGAAGCCCTTCGACCGGAGGTCATCGGCCGTCGCGCCGATCGTGCCCTCGGTATCCGCGTGCACCAGCTCGGCGAGGGCCGACGACTGACGCCGGTCGAGTTGTTCCAGCGTCCGCTGTAGATAGATGCCCCCGAAGGTCCCCAAGGAGGACGGAGCTCGTCGGTACTCACGCCGCGCGGCGAACACGATCGTGGCGAACGCCACCGCCATCAAGACATGCCACTCCCACCACGACGCCCGCCACGCACGACCGAACGCCATCGCGATCAGGGCCTCGCCCAGGAACACGAACGCAACGGCCACGGCGAGGGGCAGCGGCCGTCTCCGCTCCCGGTAGATCCGGAGGTATCGCCATGCGGCGAACGCGTACGCGCCCACGCCGAGCGGAAGGAGCACGAGCAGCCACGGTGCCCGTTCCGCGTCGATCACCTCGTCGAGCGGAGAAACGCCCGCGAGCGAGGCCACCGCCCATGCCAGCAACACGACCACGGAGCCGATCCGCATCGGGGAGCGCCACCGACGGAACATCGCCTCGGTGTGCCCGTCCATCTCGATCGCTGAGAGCGCCGCGAACCCCGACGCGAGAAGGAGGCCGACAGGCGTCGCGAGGACGAACCCGCCGTTCGGACCGCTCAGCACGACGCCGGGCGTCGCCAGCGCGTGTAGGGCCAGGAATCCGGCGCTGATGAGGAGCACCATGGACACGAGGAACAGCCGCTGGTCACCGCTGCGGTGCGAGACCTCGCTCACGATCAGGCCGAGCGCGACATTCAGGAGCGCGATGCCGATCACCAACCAGAAATGCGACGGATGGTGCTCCCAATGGGCATCGAGCGTTGGGATCCCCAGCAACAGCGCCAGCCCGGCCAGCGGGGTGGCGAGCGCCAGCAGGTACCAGCCCGAAAAGTCGTCACGGGTCTCGACGCGCATTGAGCCATGATGCCCCGCGTCCGTCGATAGGGCCACCGCACCCTGGCGGGCCATCACGGTCCCGCGCCGACGTCCGCACGTCCGAGAGCGGACTTAGAACGGGTCGAAGCCCGCCCGCACCAGCATCGTGCGCGCCTCGCGCTCCTCGATCCCGCGCTCCAAGAGCTCGTTGAACAGCCGGATCAGCGCCAGCTGCCGGCCACAGGCGGGGCAGAAGCGGAAGGTGGCGTCGAAGGGCGTCTCGCAGTAGGGGCACGAGGTCAGGCCGACGATGCGTCCCGGCTCGATCCCATTGTCGATGAGGGCATCCACGAACCCCTTGCCGTAGTCCCACTGGATGTACTCGGTCTCGTCGATGTCCCACGCAGGTTCGTGCATGCGGGGCTCGCCGGTGTCGAGCATGTGCTGGAGGTTGTCCTGCAGCAGGGCCCATTCGTAGAAATGGTTCTGCCGACATTCCTGGCAGGCGATGACGACGCCCTTCACGTTCTGGGGCGAGAAGATGGAATGCATCTGCGCGAGGTCCGTCAGATCGGCCTCGATGTCCGCGCGTTCTTCCTCCGTGAGCTCGTACGGCTCCTCGGGGATCGGAAATTCTTCACTCATGCCAGTACCCCCCGCCGGGCGGGTTCCCTAGTCCTCGTCGTCAACGAACCGGAAGGCCTTGAATCCCTCCGTGTAGCGGGCGCCGTTGCCCGAGCGCGCGGCCGTCTCCTCGGCGCGCTCGCGAACCCGCGGCTCGGCGGCCGCCGTTCCCTGCGACTCGTGGGCGGCGAGCGCCGCCAACTTGGTGTCCATCGTGGCCGAGATGTCGACGAAGGTGTCCGCATCGTCGGTGACGAGCCACAGATTCGGCACCTCGAACGGCTGCAATCCCTCATCGAGGAGCTCGGGGAACATCGGTCGCGTCGGGGCGTCGGGCATGACGGCGGTCAGCGCAAGCAACCCGGCCTGCTTGTGGTCCCAGTGGTTGATGTACCCGTTCCCGTACCAGAGGCGGGCGGGATCGGGGGCCACCAGCACCTCGGGGCGCAGCCGACGGACCTCCCGGCAGACCTTCCGGCGAGTGTCGAGGGTCACCTCGAGCGTCCCGTCGGTCTCCCCCAGGAACGTCACCGACTTCACGCCCAGCACCTGGGCGGCGGCCCGCTGCTCACGTTCCCGGAAGACCGCGATCTCCTGGCGCGACAGCCCCGGTTCGTTCGAGCCGGCCGATCCATCCGTGATGACGACGTAGTGGACGTCGGTGCCCGCACCGGTCCAGGCCGCCACGGTTCCCCCGCACATGAACTCGGCGTCGTCGGGGTGGGCGAACAGCACCATCGCCGACGTGAAGGGTCGATCCATAGGGTCAGGGTAACGAACGGGGGATGCAACGTGCGCCCCTGGTCAGGTATGGTTCTCCCCGAGGGTTCCGCATCGCAGTACCAAGCTGGAAGCAGTTCCCTCACCGGTGCTTCGGCGCCGGAGGCCGGCGGGCAATCGCTTCAGCAACACGCCCGGCCGGGCCGAGGAAGGAGGGAATCGCCAGTGGCGACAGGAACCGTGAAGTGGTTCAGCCCCGAGAAGGGCTTCGGCTTCATCCTGCAGGACGGTGGTCCGGACGTGTTCGTGCACTTCTCCGCGATCACGGGTGATGGCTACCGCAACCTCGAAGAGGGGCAGCAGGTGGAGTTCGACGTGACCGACGGGCAGAAAGGCCCGCAGGCCGCGAACGTCAAGGTCGTCAGCTAACCGCTGACCGATCGAAGGTACGAAGGAAGGCCGTCGCCGGGAAACCGGCGGCGGCCTTTCTGGTTCTAGGCTCCGGGTGATGGATGCGATCGCGATCCGGGCCGACGCACTCGTGAAGTCGTTCGGCCCCGTGCGTGCGCTCGATGGATTGTCGCTCGAGGTCCGAACCGGCGAGATCCTCGGTCTGATCGGACCGAACGGTGCGGGTAAGTCGACCTTCATCCGCGCGATCGCCGGCCTCGTCCCGCCCGACGAAGGCGCGCTCACCGTGCTCGGGCAACAACCGGGGCGAGCCGTCGCCTCGAGCCTCGGGTACATGACCCAGTCGGCCGCGTTGTACGACGACCTGTCGGTGCGAGAGAACACGGCGTTCTTCGGGCGCGTCTATGGCGTGCCGAAGGTTGACGCACGACGACGTGGCGACACGCTGCTCGGGCTGCTGCGGCTGACCGACAAGGCAGATCGACCCGTGCACGAGCTCTCGGGCGGGCAACGCCAGCTCGCGAACCTCGCGTGCGCGATGATCCACGACCCGCCGATCCTGCTGCTCGACGAGCCGACCGTCGGTATCGACCCCGAACTGCGCCAGCACCTGTGGCACGAGTTCACGACGTTGCGCGATGCAGGCGCGACGATCCTGGTCACCACGCACGTGATGGACGAGGCAGACCGGTGCGACCGGATCGCGTTCCTGGCAGACGGTCGCGTCCTCGACGTGGGCACGGCCGACGAGCTGCGGGCGCGCGCGGGCGTCGACACGATCGAGGCCGCGTTCCTGCGGCTGCGCGGCGAGGGCGGCGCATGAATCGGGTAGGCGCGCTCGCGGTCCGGATCGCCCGGACGTTCCGGCACGATCGCCGCACGCTCGGCTTGCTGGTGATCACGCCCCTGGTTGTCATGATCCTGATCGGCTACATGGTCGGCGACAGCGGCAAGGAGCCGTTGAAAGTGGGTCTGGTGGGATCGACGACGCCGACGTTCACCCAAGCAATCCGCACGCAGCAGGGCATCGACGTGGTCGACGTGTTCGACGGCGACACCGGGCTTTCCATGGTGCGCGACGGCGAACTGGACGGTCTCATCTGGTTCGCTGCCGTCCCCGGGAAGCCGCCGGCCCCGGCACTCACCGTCTTCGTGCCCGGCGTCGATGTGCAGGTCGAAAGCCCGATCGTGCGGGCCGCGTCGCTCGCGTCGGCCGAGTCGCAAGGTCAACCGGTGAGCGGCGACGTGCCTGGACTTGTCGTCGAGCGTGTCTCCCTCGGTGAGAACGTCCGTCCGTCGACGATCTCTTACGCGGCGCCGGCGATGATCACGGTGTTCGCGTTCCTGTTCACGTTCATGCTGACGAGCGTGTCGTTCCTGCGGGAACGCCAGTCCCGGACGTTGGAGCGGCTCCTGGCCTCGCCGATCCAGACCCGGGAGATCCTCGGCGGGTACATGCTGGGGTTCCTGCCATTCGCGATGCTGCAGACGTTGATCGTCCTCGGGTACGCCACGCTCGTCCTGCACGCGCAAGTCTCGGGCCCGGTATGGCTCGTGTTCGCCGTCCTGATCCTGCTGGTGCTGGGCGTGGTGAACCTCGGGGTTGCGCTCTCGTTCGAGGCGCGCAACGAGCTGCAGGTGATCCAGTTCATCCCGCTCGTCCTGTTGCCCCAGGTGTTCCTCTCGGGGCTGTTCTGGCCGGTTCGAACGCTCTGGCCGCCGCTGCAGTGGCTTTCCAAGCTCTTTCCGATGACCTACGCGGTGCGAGCGCTCCGCGAGGTCATGCTCGCGGGAGTCGGTTTCAGAGGGATCACGACGGAGCTTGCCGCCCTCGCGATCTTCGCCGTCGCGATGATGGCGTTCGGGGTCGCGGCGCTACGGCGCCTTCGGGCCTAGCAGCGCCTCGAGGGCGTCGCACTGGGCGATCACGCTGACAGTGGATGGACCGCCGGGACCCGGTCGCGCCGCGATCGAGCGATCGGGGTTGAGCATGGCGGCACCATCCGGCACGCCTGCGGCCGCCCACTCCTCGGCGGTGAGGTCGCGCAGAGACCGACCCTCGGCGTCGAGCCGCTTCAGGAGGTCACCGGTGCGGCGGTGCGCCTCGCGGAACGGCACGCCGGCGCGCACCATCGCCTCGGCAACGTCGGTTGCGTAGAGACCGGGGTCGTCGCACGCTGCCCGCATCGCGACCGCGTCTATCCAGAGCGTCGACACCGCCCCCCTGAGGGCCTGCAGCACGGCAGGGAGCGTGTCGACCGCATCAAACACGGGCCTCTTGTCCTCTTGCAGATCGCGCTGGTAGCCGAGCGGCAAGCCGTGGAGGATCGCGGCGAGCGTGACAAAGTCACCGGCGATCCGGGCGGCCTTCGCGCGGGAGAGCTCGACGGTATCGGGGTTCCGCTTCTGGGGCATCATGCTCGACCCGGTCGAGTAACCTTCGTCCAGTTCGGCCCAGCCGAGCGCGGGATCGGTCCACCGCGCGAGATCGGCGGCCAGCCGCGACAGATGTGTCGCACAGATCGATGAGACCGCGACGTACTCCTGCACGACGTCGCGGTCGCTGACCGCGTCGATCGAGTTCTCGAACGGACGGTCGAATCCGAGGCGCTCGGCCGTCGCGGCCGCGTCGAGTCCGAGCGTCGAGGTGGCCAGCGCCCCCGCGCCAAGGGGTGACGCCGACGATCGTCCTCTCCAATCGGCGAACCGGCCGAGATCTCGCGACAACGGCCACGCGTGTGCGCACAGATGGTGGCCGACGGTCACGGGCTGCGCGGGACGCGCGTGGGTCGAGCCCGGCATCGGGTCCGCCGCGTGCTCCCGGGCGCGCGCGACAAGCGCCCGGGCGAGCGCGCGAAGATCCGCCGTGATCGTTCCCGACACCGCGAGCAGATACAGCCGAACGTCGGTCGCGACGAGGTCGTTGCGGGAGCGCCCCGCATGCAGCTTCGCGCCGAGGTCGCCCAGAAGATCCGTCACACCTCGCTCGATCACCGAGTGGATGTCTTCGTCGTGAGGATCGAACGCGAAGGTCCCGCGCAGGACGGCGTCACGTACCTCCACCAACGCGGTGCCGAGACGCTCCTGTTCTTCAGCAGTCACCAGCCCGGCGTCGCGAAGCGCCGCCACGTGTGCGATCCCCGCCTGAGCGTCCTCAAAGACGAGCCGCCCGTCCAACTCGAGCGAGCGGCCGAGCGCCTCGGCCTCTTGTGCCGGTGGCGTCGAGAACCGCCCGGCCCACAGCTGGCCGGGTTTCTCCTCGCTCATGCGCCCTGACGCTGCTTCGACGACCAGACCTTGAGCGGGAGGCCATAGAGCGTGACGTAGCCCCGCGAGTCCGACTGGTCGAACGCGTCGTCTCCACCGTAGGTGGCCAGGGACAGGTCGTAGAGCGAGTGGTCGCTGCGCCGGCCCACGACCGTGCAGGTCCCTGCCTCGTAGCGCAGGCGCACCTCGCCGGTCACGTGCGATTGCGTCTGATCGATGTAGGCGTCGATCGCCTCGCGCAGCGGCGAGAACCACTGCCCGTCGTAGACCAGGTCGGCCCAGCGCGCCTCCATGCCGGGCTTGTGGTGCGCGAGGTCGCGCTCGAGGGTGACATCCTCCAGAGCCCGGTGCGCAGCGATGATCGACAATGCGCCCGGCACCTCGTAGAGCTCGCGGCTCTTGATGCCGACGCGGCGGTTCTCGATCATGTCGACGCGGCCGAACCCGTAGCTCCCCGCCAGCCGGTCGAGCGCGCGGATCACCTCCGGCAGGGTCTTCGTCTCGTCGTCCAGCGCGACCGGGATGCCGCGATCGAACGTCACGACGATCTCCGCCGACTTGCTTGGCCGGTCCGGCGGCGACGCCGTTCGCGCGAAAGCGTCCTCGGGTGGGGCGACCCACGGGTCCTCCAGCGGGCCGCACTCCGCCGTGCGTCCCCAAAGGTTCTCGTCGATCGAGTACTTCGTCGCGACGGTCGCGACGGGGATCCCCCACTCCTCCGCTAGGCCGATCGCCTTCTCGCGCGGGATCGTGTCGTCGCGGATCGGCGCGAGCACGGTCAGGTCGGGTGCGAGCACGGCGAAGGACACCTCGAAGCGGACCTGGTCGTTGCCCTTGCCGGTGCAGCCGTGGGCCACTACCGCGGCGCCCACCTCGCGGGCCGCCGCGATGACCTCCTGAGCGATCGCGGGCCGGGCGAGACCCGAGACCATCGGGTACTTGCCTTCGTACATCGCGTTGGCCTTGATCGCCTTCGTCAGATAGTCGGCGGCGTACCGTTCCACCGCGTCGATCACCCGAACGCTCGCCGCGCCCGCTCGACGGCCCCGCTCGATCACGCCCTCGAAGTCCTCCTGCTGGCCGACGTCCACCGCGACCGCGTGCACCTCGTACCCCCGCTCGGCGAGCCACCGGATCGTGACCGACGTGTCGAGTCCGCCGCTGTATGCGAGAACCGCCTTATCTCCCATCGTTGCTCGCCTCCGTCAGGTTGGTGAGTGCCATTTCGATCGCCGCCGCGTCCACGCCGGTCGGACCGATGATCAAGATCGTGTTGTCACCGGCGATCGTGCCGGCGACCTCCGCGAGCCGGGCGCGATCGATGCCCTCCGCGAGGACGTTGGCCGCACCCGGCGGGGTTCGCACGATCAGCCCGACATCGGTGCGGACCCACGACAGCGCGAAATCGTTCAGCAGGCGTCGCAGGGCGCCGAGCGAGGGCACGGACGACGGCGAGCCGGGCACAACGTAGCGGAGACCCTCGGCGTCGTGGACGCGCGCGAGCCCCAGCTCCTCGAGGTCGCGGCTGATCGTCGACTGCGTCGCCTCTTGTCCGAGCGCGGCGAGCCGGGCGCGGATCTCTTCCTGCGAGCCGAGACGCTCGGTGGAGACCAGCTCGACGATGGTCTCGTGGCGGCGCGTACGCGATCGGACGTGCCCGCTCACGGCGTCCGCTCGCGCACGTCGGCGTCGGGCGTGATCATCGTGCCGACGCCCTCGGGGGTGAACAGCTCCAGCACCACCGCGTGCTCCACGCGAGCGTCGACCAGATGCACCCGGCCGACACCGCCCTGGAGCGCACGTACCGCGCTTTCGAGCTTCGGGACCATCCCGCCGTCGACCACGCCCGGCGTGACGAGCAGTTCGCTGGCCTGGGAGGCAGACAGCTCGCTCAGCAGGTCGCCAGTCGGCCCGATCAGTCCGGGCACGTCGTTCAGATAGACGAGCTTCTCGGCGTCCAGCGCGACCGCGAGTTCGGCGGCGACGACGTCGGCGTTCACGTTGTACGCCTGGCCGTGCTCGTCGATCGCGATCGACGCGACGACGGGCACGAAGGCGCTCTCCAGCAAGGTGGCCAGGACATCCGCCTTAACGTGCACGACCTCGCCCACGAACCCGAGATCCGGACCGTCCTGTTTGCGGGCGAGCAGCAGCCGCCCGTCGACGCCGGACAGACCCACCGCGTCGACGCCGCCGGCGACGAGCGCCGCCACCACGTCGGTGTTCAGTTTCCCGGCGAGGACCATCGTGGCGACATCGAGGGTCTCCGCGTCGGTGACTCGGAACCCGTCGACGAACGTCGTCTCGATGCCAAGTCGGGCCGACATCTGCGTGACGGCCGGACCGCCGCCGTGCACGACGACGGGCTTGATCCCGACGGACCGCAGCAACATGAGGTCCTCGGCGAAGGTCGCGGCTAGCCCCGCGGAGTCGATCGCGGCGCCGCCGTACTTCAGCACGAGCACGCGACCGGCGTGCTCCTGCATGAAGGGCAGGGCCTCCAGCAGGGTCCGCGCCTTCGCGACGGTCCGCTCGCGGATCTGCGGTGGCAGATGCGCGGCCATCATGAGACGTCCGCGCTCACGGATACACCGCCATCGTCGGCAGCCCTGTCGCGCCGGGCAGACCCGCCGCGAGGTTCGCGTTCTGGATCGCTTGGCCGGCGGCGCCCTTGACCAGGTTGTCGACCGCGCCGATGACGACGGCCGTCCCGGTCCGCGGGTCGGCGACCGCCTGCAACTCGATCACGTTCGTGCCGCGGGTCCGCTTGGCATCCACCATCGCGCCGGCCGGCAACACGCGGACGAACGGCTCCCCCGTGTAGGCGTCGGCGAGACCGTCGGTGAGCGCCTCCGTCGTGGCGCCCTCCGCGGCCGTCAGATAGCAGGTCACGACGACACCGCGCACCGCGGGGACCAGGTGAGGCACGAAGAGGACCGAGACGTTCAGGCCGGTCGCTCGCGCCACCCCGAGCTCGATCTCCGGCGTGTGCTGGTGTCGCGGGAAGCGGTAGGGGCGCACGGAGTCCTCGGTTACGCCGAACGAAGTCGACTCGAGCGCCCCCCGCCCGGCGCCGGACACGCCGGTCTTGCCGTCGACCCGGATCACGCCGGGCTCCACGAGGCCGGCGGCCAGCAGCGGCACGCAGCCGAGGATCGCCGCGGTGGCGAAACATCCTGGGTTTGCGATCAGCGGTGCACCGCGGACGTGATCGGCGAAGAGCTCGGGCAAGCCGTAGGCGGCCTTCCCCAGCCACGCCGGCGCCGGATGCTCGAAGCCGTACCACTCCGGATACGCGGATGCCTCGAGGCGGAAGTCGCCCGCGAGGTCGATCACCCGCGCGCCCGCGTCGAGGATCGCAGGCGCGAGGTCGGCGGAGCTCCCGTTGGGCAAGGCGGAAAAGACCAGGTCGGCGGAAGCCGAGATCGCGGCCGGCTCCATCTCCTGGATCGTGAGTCCCGCCGCCGGAAGACCCATCAGATGCGGCTGGCTCTCCGCGAGTGACCGGCCGACCGAACCCACCCCGCCGACGAAGGCGACCTCGAACGATGGATGTTCATGCAGCAGCCGGACCAGCTCACCCCCGGTGTACCCGGAGGCACCCAGCACAGCTACTCGCGACAAAGACATCCTGATGCGTAAGTATGCAGAACGATGGGTAGAACTGTCACATGGCCACTGCCGGCGCGGCGACTAGGCTGCAGCTGTGGAGATACGCGCGACCCCGGGGCCGATCGACGGACTGTTCATCGTCGACCTCGACATACGAGACGACGCCGAGCGACCCGGCGGCTCGTTCCGTGAGGTGTTCCACGCCGAGCGATTCGCGCAACTCGGGCTCCCACCCTTCGAGCCGGTCCAATGGAACGTCTCGGAATCCTCCGAGGGAACGCTGCGCGGCTTCCACGCCGAGCCGTGGAGCAAGCTCGTCCACGTCGCGGCGGGCGCCGTGTTCGCCGCGATCGCCGACCTGCGTGCCGACGCGCCGACCGCTGGGACGGTGTGGAGCGGCGAGCTCGACCGGACGCGCGCACTCTTCGTCGGGGCCGGTCTCGGCAACGCGTTCCAGGCCGTGTCGGCGAACGCCGTCTACGCCTACCTAGTCGATGCGCATTGGTCACCGGACGCGACGTATCCGGCGGTGGCATGGGACGACCCCGACTTGGCGGTCACCTGGCCGATCACGGATGAGCGACTCAAGCTGTCGACGAAGGACCGGACGAACCCCTCGCTGCGCGCGTACTGGGCCGGCTAGGCCCCACGGCAGGGCAGACGCCACGCGTCCAAGGCGAGCCGCTTCTTGAGCGCGTTGAAGCCCTTCGCGTTGGCTTTCGCGCAGAACTGCGACACGGCAAGCTTGTACTCGACGTTGAAGACGGGCTTTCCTGCCTCGACGAACGGGACGAGCTTGCCGCACTCCGAATACTGGAAGCACTCCTCGTTCAACTCCGCGTCGAAGTAGGGCAGCAAGGTCTCGACCTGGTCGATGTCGTTCTTCAGGAACGCCGACATCCCCCGCGTGTGCGCCTGGTTGGCCAGGAACACGTCGTAGCGGAGCTGGTCCCGACCCGACAGCGGGAAGCCGGTCCGGTTCTGGTACCCGTCGACGTTGTCGAACTCGACCGCATCGAAGCCCTTGTGGTCGCAGCGATCCAGGCGCGCCTGCATGATCGGGCCCAGGGTGGTGAGGTCGCGGATATCGAGCCACTTCTCCCCGGGCCATCCGTTCGACCTGCCGAGCACCGACGGGGGGAAGTCGCCGGCATCCGGGCGCCAGTCCTCCCACGAGCCCGCGCTGATGTAGCAGACCGCCTTGATGCCGCGCCTGTGCATGGCGGTGATCAGCGCCGCCGAGGCATCGAATCCGTCGACGTCGTACATCTTGATCTCCAGGAGGGCCGAGGCTTTCGGGGGGCTGGCCAACTGCCACTGCCACGACACCTTCAGACCCGGGTGCCAGCAGCCGGGACAGGCGACCGGCGACGAGAGCCTCGTGGCCGGCCGCGAGCGCTCGGATCGCGCGCCCGCGCCGGTGGCCCTCATCCCGACGAGCACCACGCAGACAACGGCCACGGCAAGACCCCGGTTCCTCATGACGGCAGTATCGGCCCACCCACCGGTCGGCCTTGACGCTCAGTTCACGACGGTGAGCGGCGACGACTCCTCGTCGGCCGGCTCCGCCGCATGCGCGCGTGCGATCGAGCCCCGTGCCTTGCCGAGCTGCGAGCGGAACTCGTCGGCCCCGTTCGTCAGCATCGTGGCTGCCTTCGCGAACCGGTTCTCGACGATCGCCTCCATGAGGTCCAGCATGCCCCCGACCTCCGCGAGGCTCGCCTGGACGTCGGCGGCGTCGCCGTAGCGGCGCACCAATTCGTAGAGGAACAGCACGATGGGCAAGGCGTTCGAGTACGGCACCACGATCACGCCCTTGCAGAACGCGTCGGCGTGCGCGCGCCGCAACGCCGCGAAGACCGCGTCGGGCACCGCGGCGACGGCGACGGGGGTCGTCACCGCCGGGTCGAGGTACTGCGCGACCTCCTTGGTCCGCAGCAGCACCGACTTCTCGATGGCGCGCGCGCACTGATCGCGCACGACCGGGTCGGTGGCGGCCTCGAGCGCCTCGAGCTCGGCGAGCGCCGTCCACTTCGAGTCGATCGGGAGTCGCCTTCCGTCGGGCAGCACCAACCCGAACTCGACCACCTTGCCGTTCACCCGGAAGTCCGAGGTCAGCATGCCCGGCGGAAGGTGCGAGAGGTGCTCACGCAGGACGTGCTCGCCGGCACGCCCCTTCGATGCGCCACCCGCCAGCACGGTCGCGAGCCGACGGACGACCTCGCGCTGCTCACCGTCGGTGACACGCCGTTCCTGGTCGCGCACCCGGAGCTCCTCGAGGGAGCGACGGGCGCCGTCGAGGCCTTGCCGGAGTTGTTCCGCCGTCAGTTCACGTTGCGCCGCAGCGTCTGCGAGACGCCGCAGCTCAGCGGACTGCACGGCCAGCTGACCTCGGAGGGCCGCGTCGACCTCCTCGACGGGTCGCTTCCACAGGGCGATCGCGAGGCCCGCCAGCACCCCGATGGTGACCGCGGCGAGCGACACCGCCCACGCCTCGGCCGTCACGCCGTCGCCTCGCTGTCTGTGTCCATGCCTCGACCGTAGCCGGCTCGTCTGACACGCTTGCTCCCATGGTGATCGTCGCCGATGGAGACCTCACGATCCGTGCGATGCAGGACGATCCGGTGGATTACCGGCTGCTCGTCCGGTGGCGCGCGGAACCGCATGTCCACGATTGGTGGGATCCGGACGACCCCGCGCCGACGTACGAGGAGGTCGTCGAGGAATACTCGCCATCGGTGCGCGGCGACGAGAAGACCGCCGCCTGCATCATCGAGGTCGACGGCCGGCCCGCGGGGTACCTGCAGTTCTACCGGTGGCTTCCCTACCTCGAGGAGGACCCAACGATCGACGTCGGCGCAGACGCCGACACCTATGGGATCGACATCCATATCGGCGAGCCCGATCTGATCGACCAGGGCATCGGCTCGCGAGCCGTCGACCTCGTGTGCCGCCACCTCGAGCGGGATCTCGGCGCGTCGTGGATCGCACTGACCACGGAGGTCGCGAACCACCGAGCGCAACGCGCCTACGAGAAGGTCGGCTTCGTCAAGGTTCGCCAGGTGCTCGATACCGACACACGCGACGGCGAGCGCACGGTCTGTTGGCTGATGGAGCGCCGCCACGGGTAGCCTGCGCGGATGACCGCACACGGCGACCTCGACCGCGACCGGATCCTCCGCCTGCACGCCGACGAGCTCGCGCGCTTCCGTGGGGACCGGCCGCGCACGATGGCGCTGCAGGAGCGCGCCCGGGCGCACATGCCCAACGGGACGCCGATGGCCTGGATGGCCTCCGACAACGATCAGCCGATCTACATCGACCGCGGGGAAGGCTCGAGCTTCACCGACGTCGACGGGTTCACCTACGTGGACTTCAACGCGAGCGACCTCGCGATGTTCTGCGGGCACGCCGTGCCCGAGATCGTTCGCGCCGTGCAGGAGCGCGTCGGGTTGTCGACGCAGTTCCTCCTGCCCACGGAGGACTCGATCGCGGTCGCCGAGGAGCTCTCCCGGCGCTATCCCCGCCAGACCCACTGGCAGTTCACCCTATCGGCCACCCAAGCCAACACCGAGGCGATCCGGCTCGCCCGCGCGGTCACCGACCGCGACGTCGTGATCCTGTTCGAGGGCCACTACCACGGCCATTTCGAGGAAGGGCTCGTGGACCGCGACGCCAGCCCGCAGCACCCCTTGCAGCGTGGTTTGTCGAAGGGAGTGAGCGGTCGGGTGCGGATCGCGCAGTTCAACGACGCCGGTTCGCTCGCCGATGCGCTCGCACCCGGAGACGTGGCGCTGGTCCTCACGGAGCCCGTGATGAGCAACGGGATTCACTTGCTGGCGCCGATCGACGGTTGGCACGACGATCTGCGCCGACTCACCCGCGAACACGGAGCGTTCCTCGCGCTGGACGAGACGCACTCCCACGTCGTGGGCGAGGGCGGCGCAAGCGGCCTGCTCGGCCTCGAACCCGACATCCTCACCATCGGGAAGGCGGTCGCCGGCGGGATCCCGATGGGCGCCTACGGTGTGACGCCGGCGCTGGCGGCCGAGCTCGAGGTGGAGCGCAACGTCGCGACGGGCGGCACCCTGTTCGGGAACGCGCTGTCGGCGGCGGCGGCGCGGGCGACGCTGACAGAGGTCCTCGTGCCGGAGGCCTACGCCCGCGCCGCCGCCGCCGGCGCCCGCCTGGCCGACGGGATCGCCGACACGATCGCCCTGGTCGGGCTCCCGTGGACGACGATCCGGTTCGGCCCGCGCAGCGGCCAGTGGTACGGGCCGCAACCTCGCACCGGCGCCGAGGCGCACGCCCTGGCCGACATGGAGCTCACTCGCCTGCTCCGAGTCTGGATGGCCAATCGTGGCGTCTGGGACGCGCTTCCCGGCGCCGGCCCCACGTGTCCGATCCCGACGACCGACGCCGATGTCGACCGGTACCTCGACGCCTACGGCGAACTGCTCTCGACGCTGACGGCGTGAGCGGGCGTAGCATGCCGTCCATGACACCGGACCCACCGATCCCGCTGCTGCGGGTCGCGGGCACCTACGCGGAGGTCGGCGCCGCGATCGGCCTGGCCTGCCGAGACACGATCGAACGGGAGTGCGCGACCGACGCATGGACGCTCCCCCAGGGCCGATCCGTCGCCGAACAGCTTGCGCTCGCGGACCGGTACGCCGACGTCACTCGTCCGATCATGCCGTGGCTCTTCGAGGAGCTCGCCGGTTGCGCCGAGGCGGCGCACGTCGACCCGCGCGCCTTGTGGGCCTGCTGCATCGAAGAGATCTGGTACGAGCCGCGCACGGTCGGCGTGCCCGGGGCGGCGATCGCCGGCCGTTGCAGCGACCTGGTCGCCGTGGCGCCCGCCACCGCGGACGGGCACACGTTGACCGCCCACAACAATGACATGTCACGGCGCTATCAACACGACCTGATCGCGATCGAGCGCACGTGCGACGGCGACCCGGCGATCCTCACCATCGGCAACGGGATCTGGATCAGCGTCGGCTGGAACGACGCGGGACTCAACCTCACCGGCAACGAGCTGAGCCCCAACGACGAACGGGTGGGCATCCCTCGCGAGATCCAGGTCCGCGCGATGCTCCGAGAGCGCACCCTCTCGGACATGGTCGGGGTCGCCTTGCATCCCGAGCGCGCGTCCTCCTACAACAACGTGCTCGTCGACGCCGCGGGGGCCGTCGCCAACGTGGAGGGCTCGGCCACCGCGGCCGAGGTCACCTCGGCCGACGCCGAGGGCCATCTCGTCCACACGAACCACTACGTCTGCGGGTCCATGCTCGCCTACGAGGGCGACCCCGCGTACGCGGATCTCTCGGGGCGTCGCTACGCGCGGGCCGCCGAGCTCCTCGCGGACGCTCCCCCGGGCTCGATCACGATGGACGTGCTCCACGGGTTCCTGTCGGATCACGACCAGGCGCCCGACTCGCTGTGTCGTCACGAGGCGGAGGGACGCACGACCGTCACTGCGTTCTGGTGCATCGCCGACGTCACCGCCGGTGTCGTTCGATACGGCCGCGGCAACCCCTGCGATTCCGAGACCCAGGAGTACCGATTCGCGTCCGACGGCGCGGCCTGATCTGCATCAGCCGAGCGCGTCCCGCAACGTCTCGACCGTCACGAGGTCGCCGGCCTGCTCGGCGAGTTCGACGGCCGTGACGCCGTCCTCGGTCACGATCGACGGGTCGGCGCCCGCGTCGAGCAGGGCCCGCACGGCCTCCAGGTCCGCGTTCTGCGCGGCCGCGTGCAGCGGTGTGAACCCCTGCGCTTGCTGCACGTTCGGATCGACCCCGACCTCGAGCAGGAGGAGCACGATCGCGGTGTGGCCGCCAGCCGCGGCGGCGCTCAGCGGCGAGCCGGTCATCCACCCCTGCCCTCGCTCGTCGGGGGCGGCGCCGCGCGCCAGCAACAGGCGCACCGCGTCGGTCTGTCCGAAGAACGCCGCCAGGTGCAGCGGCGTGAAACCGTCGCCGCTCGTCGCGTCGACCAACTCGGGATCGGCCGCGAACAGTTCGCTCAACCGGTCGAGGTCGCCGAACGCAGCGGCCTCGAACACGTCCAACGCCTCGACGTGCTCGCGGACGGCGGCCACCAGCCCGCGGTCCATCTGATAGCGCGCTCGCATCAGGGCGGAGACGCCGTCGTCGTCGCGGTCCGTCGCGAGCCACGGCTGCTCCTCGAGCAGCGCGCGAACGCCGCGGACGTTCGAGCCCGCGATCAACGCGAAGAGGTCGTCCTCGGTGCTTGCCATGGTCGGATCCTCCCACTAGGCTCTGTATTTGCTTAGGCTAAGCAAATACAGATGACCGCGTCAAGGCGAACTTCCCCAACGCGAGAGGTCGAGGCCGTCGCCGATCGGCTCCACTCGGCGGCCCTGCACCTGTTGCGTCGCCTGCGCACGGAGGACGACGCGCTCGGCGTCTCCCCTCCCCGGCTGTCCGCGCTCTCGGTCGTCGTCTTTGCCGGACCCATCGGGATCGGCGCGCTGGCGACGGCCGAGGGCGTGGCGGCACCCACGATGACGCGCCTGGTCGACGGCCTGGAACGCGACGGTTTCGTCCGGCGGCGGGCCGATCCGGCGGACGCGCGGGGCGTCCTGGTCGAGGCGACGGCCACGGGCAAGCGGATTCTCACGAAGGGACGACGACGGCGCGTCCGCACGCTGGCCGAGGGCCTTGCGGGTCTCACGAGCGAGGAACTGGCGGACATCCGCCGTGGCGCCGAGCTGATCGAGCGGGTGACGAGGGTCGCTAGACCCTGACCCCACCCTTCCACACGGCGCGGGGCGACCGGAGCGCCGCGATGTCCTCGAGGGGATCGGCGTCGTACAGCGCCATGTCGGCGAGGAATCCCGGGGCGATCGTGCCGACGTCGGGTATCCGTAAGAGCGTCGCTCCGTTGGCCGTCGCGGCCACGAGCGCCGCCAGCGGCCCCATGCCCCACTCGATCATCCGCGCGATCTCGTTCGGGGCGTTGCCGTGCGGATTGAACGGCGTGCCGGCGTCGGTCGAGCACACGTGGGGCACGCCGGCACGCAGCGCGGCCCGCTGCCCGCGGTGGGCGTCGTCCACGAGAGCCGTCGCCTTGTCCTTCGCATACGCGGGCACTCCCGCGCCATCCACGATCCCCATCAAAGCGGAGAGCGTCGGTCCCCGGAAGGTGCCCCGCGCGGCCATGTCCTTCGCCGTTGCCGCGTCCAGCTGCACGCAGTGCTCGACCGAGTCGACGCCGGCCCGCACGGCACCCGTGATGCCCGGACCGCCGATCGCGTGGGCGCCGACCCCGACGCGCCACTTGTGGGCCTCGTCGACCGCCGCGCCGATCTCCTCTGGTGTCATGGCCGTGAAGGTCGCGTCGATGCCCGGTGTGAGCACCCCGCCGGTGGCGATCACCTTGATCGCGCGCGCGCCGCCCTTGATCTGTTCTCGGACAGCCTTGCGCGCATCGTCGGCACCGTCCACCTCGCGCGCGATGCCGATGTTGTGTCCGTGCCCGCCCGTGATCGTGAGCGCGCGACCCGCGGCGATCACTCGGGGACCCTCGATGACACCGTCCTCGACGGCCGCGGCCAGATCACACGTCCCGACACCGCCGAGATCGCGGACGGTCGTGACGCCCGCTGCCAGATGCTTGCGGAGGTTCCGGACGCCGTGCAGGACCGCGGTCTCGGACGTTCCGCCTCCGTCGGCCTCGAAATCGGCACGACCGTCGAAGTTCAGATGGACGTGGCAATCGACAAGACCGGGTGTGAGCGACTTGCCCGTCGCGTCGACCGCGCGTGCGGTCCCCGCGGCGCGGGGAGCGCGGGCATGGGCGCCGACCCACGCGATGCGGTCTCCCTCGACGAGCACGCCGGCGTGCCGCCGGACGCGCGCGCCGTCGAAGAGGGTCACGTCTGCGACGTAGAAGGACCGCGCCACCTCAAGACACCCACGGCGGAACGACGACGCTGCCATCGTCCTGGCGGATCAGTTTCGTGCCGGCGAGCATCGTCACGACGATCGTCGCGCCCTCGGGCCCGGCTTCCACCCAATGGACCTGATCGGGAGGCACGACGCAGGAGTCTCCGGCCGTGAGCGTCGAGACCTCGTCCCCCAGGTGCACGTTCCCGCCGCCCTCGGTCACGGTGAACACGTCGAAGTGGTCGTGGTGATGCGGTGGCAGCCCACCGCCGGGCGGCAGGTGGATCTGGAACAGCGCGGCTTCGTCGGCCCCTCGGGCAGGGGCGGCGAGCGAGGTCACGACGTTCCCGCCGATCTCGAAGGTCGGGTGATCGGCGGCGCGTTCGACCGGCATGCGGACTCCTGCTCAGAGGGGGCGACGCCGCATCATATCGAGGCCGCGGCGAGCGTCCTCTGTCAGCGTGTCGTTGCCGCGCGCTCCAGTTCCTCGAGCCGCTCGTAGTAGTCCGGCATCTCGAGAAGGTGGGCCCAGGCGATCTTCCCCGTGATCAGCGGGTCGTCGTGCGTCACATCGGTCCGCGCGTCACGACGTCCGTGCTCAAGCTCGACCTCCATACCGCCGCGGAAGGCCTCCGGTCCGAACCCCTCGGCGTCGAAGTCCAGGCCGATCTCCTCGGCCACCGCGATCGCCTGCGCCAGGGTGAATCCGCTGCGTGCCACGCACATCGTCATCGGAGCCTCCTCCGTTCGTTGCCTCACGCTAGGGCGGCCTCGAGGCGCGAACCGGTGCCGGGCGGCCCGACATCTCCGGGACCACCTGCCTGCGGTAGGCTTGCCCCCCGAGGCCGAGGAGGTCCATCGATGCTGGTCGGCGACATCATGCGAGGTGACGTGAAGACGGCGGACGCCGGCGACACGTTCGCCGACGTGGCCAAGGTCATGCGGACCAACGGCATCTCCTCCGTCGTGGTCCTCGGCAAGGACGGCTCGCTCACGGGCATCCTCACCGAGCGCGACATCGTGAACCTCGTCGCCGCCGGCGGCGACCCGCACTCGGTGCAGGTCGAGCACGGCATGACGCGCCGTCATCTCGAGACGATCGGCCCCAAGGCCGATATCGCGGAGGCGGCCGACCAGATGGTGTCGTTGAACATCCGGCACCTGCCCGTGATCGACAAGGGCAAGGTCGTCGGGATCCTGTCGATCCGCGACCTCACGAAGTGGGCCGCCGAGGAGCTCGCGGGCGGGCACGAGATGCCCGACATCGCCCGCTCCCAGACCGCGCTCAAGGCAGCGAGCGAGCTGCAGAAGCAGCGTCAGCTCAGCTGAGCTCCTCGAGCACGTCGACGAGCACCGTCAGGTCGGCGATCGCGACGTCCGGGATCGCGAGCTGCGCCGGGGTCGGATCGTCGGGCGCCTCGCCCCGCAGCACCCAGATCGTGCGCATCCCGGCCGCCTGCGCCGGCACCATGTCGTAGTCGAGCCGGTCCCCCACCATCGCGGTCCGTCGGGCCGGCACGCCCGCAAGCTCCAGCGTCCGAACGAACAACGCCGGGTCGGGCTTGTGCAGCCCGAGATCGTCGGACACGCCCCACGCCTCGAAGTAGGGGACCAACCCGTCACGCTCGAGCGCCGCGCGGACCTGCGACGGCTGGTTCGCGATCACGCCGAGGCGATATCCGGCGGCGCGAAGCGCCTCGAGCGTGGGCACGACATCGGCGTACAAGGCGGTCGGGGGGTACTGCCAGTAGCGCGACGCGACCGTTTCGAGTGCCGCGAGGTCGACGTCGGGCCCGAGGAACACCGTCGACAGCCGCACGCGGAAGGAGCGATCCTGCGCAGCCCGGCACGCCGCGTACTCCTCGTCGAACGCCGCGTCGGTAAACGTGCCGCCCGCTTCGCGTAAGGCCCGGCGCCACGCCTCCGCGTAGACCCGATCGTCGTAGAGGACCCCGCCGATATCGAGGAAGACGAAGTCGATGGCACCGGGCACGCGGCGATACTAGCGGCCGTGCAGCGCGTACAAGGCGACCGCCGCCGCCGCGGCGACGTTGAGCGAATCGACCGCGCCGCGCATCGGGACCCGCACGCGCAGATCGGCGCCATCGAGCCACCGGGTCGACAGGCCCGGCCCCTCGCTCCCGACCACGATCGCGAGGCGTGGGAGCGGCTCGACGGCGTCGATCGGCACGGCGTCGGCCGCCGGTGTGAGCGCCGCGATCGAGAACCCAGCGCGATGCAGCTCCTCGACGCCGAGGCGGTGGTCGATGCGTGTCCAGGGCAGCGCGAACACCGCACCCATCGACGTGCGGATCGCCCGTCGATACAGGGGGTCGGCGCACCGCGGGGTGACCAGGATCGCGTCCCAGCCGAAGGCGGCGGCCGACCGCACGATGGCCCCGACGTTGGTGTGATCGACCAGGTCCTCCAGGACGACCACACGATGCGCCGGGGCAAGCACATCGGCGACCGCGGGCAGGGGTCGCCGCGCGAAACTCGCCAGGGCGCCTCGATGCACCGGGAACCCGGTCGTTGCCTCGAGCACGTCGTCGGACACGACGTATGCGGTCGTGTCCAGGTCGTCGAGCGCCGGCAGCCACCGCTCGGCGGTCAGCACCGCCCGCGGTTCGTAGCCCGCGGCGAGCGCTCGGCGGATCGTCACCTCGCCTTCTGCAAGGAAGAACCCCTCCGTAGGCTCCCTGGCCGCACGCATCTGCGTGTCGCGCAGATCGAGGAAGTCCCGCAGTCGAGCGTCGTTCCGATCCGCGACGCGGACGAGACGCATCAGGCTCCGGCTCGCCGCCAGAGTTCGTCGACCAGCTCGACGGGGGTCGTCTCGCACCCCAGCCGGTAGCCGTACCGCGCCCCGTGGCAATCCGACGCGCCCGTCGGCACGAGGTCGAGCCGCGCGGCGAGCGCCCGGTAGTGCGCCCGCTGTTGCTCGTCGTGGTCCGGGTGGTCGACCTCGAGGCCGCCCATGCCGGCGGAGGCCATCCGCTCGATCAGCTCGTCGGGCACCGCCCCGTTCCCCTTCCACATCGCCGGGTGCGCGAGCACGCACACCCCGCCCGCGGCGCCGATCAACCGCAGTGCGTCCATCGGGTCGAGCGCGTGTTTCGGCACGTAGGCGATCCCCCCGTCGGAGATGAACCGGTCGAAGGCCTCTTTCTCCGTGGTCACGATGCCCGCTTGGACCATCGCCGCAGCGACGTGCGGGCGGGCGATCAGGTCGTCGCCCGCGATCGCACGCACCTGCGCGAAGGAGATGTCGTAGCCCAGGCCCTGGAGCTTCTCGACCATCAGCTCGCCGCGGCGGAACCGCGTGTCCGTCAGACGCCGGAGCTCCTCGACCAGGGCCGGGGCGGCCGGGTCGGCCCAGTAGGCGAGGACGTGCAACGACGCGCCTTCGTACTCGGCGGAGAACTCGATGCCGGGCACGATCAGCAGGCCGGTGCCCGCGGCGGCCGCAGCCGCCTCTGCGTAGCCCGCGGTCGTGTCGTGATCGGTGATCGCGATGCCTGCGAGCTCGCGCTCCTCGGCAAGTGCCACGTTCTCGGTGATCGTGTTCGTGCCGTCGGACGCTACGGAATGCGTATGGAGGTCGATCCCGCTCATGCCGCAGAGCCTGGCAGACGCCCGCCGCCGCCGTCACCCGGTCACGTCGGTCGCAGCAAACCCGCGTCGATATCGGCCACCGTTCGGCAGCCCGCATTCGCCATCGCGTTGACGAACCCGTCACGGAGGAACGCCAGCACGGCCTCGACGCCGGCCTGTCCGTCGACCGCCAGGCCCCACGCGGTCGGTCGGGCCACGAGCACCGCGGCCGCGCCAAGCGCGATCGCCACGAGGACATCGACACCATCGCGAACGCCGCCATCCATCAAGACCGGGACCCGGCCATCGACGACCGCGACCACGCCGGGCAGCGCGTCGAGCGACGCCGGCGCGCGATCCAGCTGCCGCCCTCCGTGGTTCGACACCACGATCCCATCGGCGCCCTGCTCGATCGCCGCTGCGGCGTCGTCGGGGCGAAGCACGCCTTTGACCAGGATCGGCATGCCGGGGACCTGGTCACGGATCCAGTCGAGGTCAGCCCAGGAGATGTCGGGGTCGAACTCCTGGGGCGTGCCGGCCGGGCCCACCGGCAGGACGAAGCCGCTCCTCGTGTCGCGATGTCGCAGCCCGAGGACCGGGACGTCCACCGTCCAGATGACCGCGCGGAACCCCGCCGCCTGCGCGCGCCGGAGCAGGGCGGCGGATGCCTCGCGATCGCGCCAGATGTAGAGCTGCCACCACAGGATGCCGCCGGCGGCCGCGACGTCCTCGAGCCCGTCGAGCACGGTCGAGGAGACGCACATCGCGGTGCCCATCGCGGCCGCGGCGGCGGCTGTCGCCCGTTCCCCCCCGGGGTGTACCTGCGACTGGAAGGCCCACGGCGCGATCGCGATCGGGAACGCAAGCGGCATCCCGAGGACCTCGGTGTGTGGATCCGGCGACCCGGACGCCCGCAGCATCCGCGGCCACACGCGCATGCGCTCGAACGCCGCCTCGTTCTCGGCCAGCGTGCGCTCCGCGCCGGCGCCGCCGGCGATGTAGTCGAAGACACCAACCGGCAGCACCTCTCGTGCGACCGCTTCCCATTCCTCGATCGTCACGGGCCGGGCGCCGTCCATCGACGGACCCTACTCCTCGGGCATCGCGAGGACCTCCGGACGGTCCGCGGATTCGGCCAGCACCGTGATCGCCACGCCCGCCAGCACGAGCGCACCTCCCAGGATGACCTGGATGCCCGGTCGCTCGCCGAAGATCAGGTACGCGAGGATCGTCGCCCCGACGGCCTCCGCGAGCAGGGCGACCGACACGACCGAGGCCTTCAGCTCCCCCAGCAGGTGGTTGATGACCGTGTGCCCGAGGAACTGCGGACCGATCGTCATCGCAAGGAACAGCGCCCACACCTGGGAGGAGTACCCCAGGAAGGGCGTGCCCGACGCCACCATCGAGATCCCCAGGAGCACGGCGGCGACCCCGTACACCGAGGCGGAATAGGGCACCAGCGAAAGCTCGGCGCGCACGTGGCGGCCGATCACGACGTACACGGCGGCGAAGATCGCGCCCGCCACCGCAAGCAGGTCGCCGAGCGCCGGGTTCGAGCCCCCGTCGCTGCTGCTGGCCGTCGCGATGACCGCTCCGCCGGCGATCGCCACCCAGATCCCGAGCCAGCCGCGTCGCGACGTTCGCTCCCCGATGAACGGCCCGGCGATCGCGACCCAGATCGGCATCGACTGCACGAGCACCGTGCTCGCCGCGACGCTCGTGTACGACAACGACGAGATCCACGTCACGAAGTGCAGGCCCAGCGCCGCGCCGGACGCGGCCAGGAGCCAACGTTGGTGGCGCGACAACGCGGCGAGCGCCTTCGCATGTCGGGCAAGGGCAAGCGGCACCAACACCGCGCTGGCGAGCGCGCACCGATAGAAGGCGATGGCCAACGACGAGACGCCACGATCGTCGGCGGCACGGATCAGCACGGCCGAGGTCGACACGGCCGTCACGCCGATCACGAGCCACACGATGTGCCGTCGCCGCATGTGCCCGATTATGGTGCGCCGGTGACGCGAACCACCGTGTTCGGTGCCGGAGCGATGGGAACGGCCGTTGCGATGCACGCCGCCCGGCAGGGGCACGACGTCGCGCTCTGGGGCTCCTCGCACGACTCCTGGGCCTTCCAGCACCTGGTGGCCGATCGGCGTCATCCCCTCCTGCCCGAGCACCTGCCCGCCGGGGTGCGGCTGTACGGGCCGGACGAGCTCGAGGCCGCCGCGGACGGCGCACAGTTCTTGGTGCTGGGCGCGAACTCCCATGGGGCCCGGTCCCTCGCGCAGCTGATCCGTGGGCACGTCCAGGGCGCACTCGTGGCGATCAGTGTCGCCAAGGGCCTCGAGCCGGAGACCGGCAAGCGCATGACCGAGGTCTACGGAGAGGAGCTCGCCGGCATCCCGATCGTGACGGTCGGCGGCCCGTGCCTGGCCACGGAGCTCGCCGAGGGGCTCCCGACCGCGAGCGTCTGGGCGGGCGCGCCGCTGGAACTGGCCACGCAGGCCGGCCGCCCCTTCGACGGACCGACCTACCAGCTCACCTACACCGACGACGTGATCGGCGTGGAGCTCTGCGCGATGATGAAGAACGTCGCCGCGATCGGACTCGGCATGCTCGACGGCATCGGCAAGCCCACCGGCGAGGACTTCAAGAACGCGAAGGCGGCCCTGTTCACGAAGGCCGCGCACGAGATCGTCGACCTCGTCGCCGCATGCGGCGGCCGCGCCGAGACCGCCTTCGGGCTCGCGGGGATCGGCGACCAGCTGGTGACGTCCCTCGGCGGTCGCAACCGGCTCTACGGCGAGCTCATCGGCGCGGGCGAACCGCCCGCCGAGACCCTCCGCGACCTCGAAGCGCGTGGCCTGACGGTCGAGGGGGTCGACTCGACGAGGGACGTGGCGCGGTTGGCGGACACCCTCGCGCTCGACCTGCCGTACCATGCGGCCATCCACCGGGTGCTGTCCGATGGAGCCGACCCTCGAGACATCCTGGAGGTCCTGCGATGAGACAACTCCCCGACCGCAACCTGGCCATGGAGCTCGTCCGCGTCACCGAAGCGGCCGCGCTCGCGTCCGGGCGCTGGGTGGGTCGCGGCGACAAGATCGCCGCCGACGCCGCGGCCGTGGACGCGATGCGCCTCATGATCGACTCCGTCTCGATGGACGGCGTCGTCGTGATCGGCGAAGGCGAGAAGGACGAGGCGCCCATGCTCTTCAACGGCGAGCAGGTCGGCAGCGGCGTCGGCCCGGAGACGGACGTCGCCGTCGACCCGATCGACGGCACGACCCTCACGAGCGTCGGCCAGCCCAACGCGTTGTCGGTGATCGCCCTGGCCCCGCGAGGCTCGATGTTCTTCCCCGGCGCCGCGCTCTACATGGAGAAGATCGCCACCGGTCCCGAGGCCGCCGACGCGATCGACATCGACGCGCCGGTCGCGGAGAACATCCGACAGGTCGCCAAGGCGAAGGGCAAGCGCCCCGAAGAGGTGACGGTGACGATCCTCGACCGCCCTCGGCACACAGACATGATCGCGGAGATCCGCGCCGCCGGGGCGCGTGTGTTGCTGATCACCGACGGCGACGTCGCGGGCGCGATCGTCGCCGCGATCCCCCGCACGGAGGTCGACCTCCTCATGGGGATCGGTGGCACGCCCGAGGGCGTCGTGGCGGCGGCCGCGCTCAAGTGCATGGGTGGCGCGATGCAGGGCAAGCTGTACCCGCGCAACGACGAAGAGCGCACGTCGCTGCTCGCCGACGGCTTCGACCTCGATCGGGTGCTCGACGCCGACACTCTCGCGGCGGGGGACGATCTGTTCTTCGCCGCGACCGGGATCACCGACGGCTACCTGCTCGAAGGGGTGCGGTACTGGCCCGACGGGGCGACCACCTACTCGATGGTGATGCGCTCGCGGTCGGGCACGATCCGCTACGTGAAGTCCGATCACCGGTTCGAGAAGCTGGAGCGCTTCTCCTCGATCGACTACCGGCCCTAGGACGCGAGCGCGTAGACGCCGATCGCCGATTTCGTGACGCGCCCCTCGGCGGTCACCCGTCGAAGCGCGCCGAGGATCGATCCACGCACGTCCGGCGTCTCGAAGGGATCCACGTAGCCGGCGCGCAACGCTCGGTCCTGGATCACCGTCCAATGCAGCGGCCCCTCCGCGTCGGCGAGCACGCGCACCACCGCCTCGTCGGGGGTCATCGATCGAGCAGGGCTTCCGCGAAGAGGTCGACCTGCTCCGGCTCCGCGATCGTGAAGGGCAGCGCCCACGGCGACACGATCAACTCGGTCACGCCGAGCGCGGCGAACGCATCCGCGCGCTCGCGGATCTGCCCGATCGACCCGCTCAACGTGTCGGCCCGCCACGTTGCCCAGGTCTCGTCGTGCATCGCGTCGCCGGGGAAGCCGGTCTTCGCGCGCCCGAACGCTGCGCGCGCCTCATCCTCGGTGCGACCGGCGATCCCGTACAGGCCGACCGAGAGGCCGAAGGTCGCGGGATCGCGGCCCGCCCGCTCGCACGCGGCGCGAACGCCGCCCAGACGCCCAGCGTAGTCCTCGGGTGCGATCCGCCACACCACGTTCCAGCCGGTGGCGGAGCGAGCCGCGATGTCGAGCAGGCGGGGGCCGCCCTTCCCGCCGGCCCACACGGGGATCGGCGTCTGCACCGGCGGCGGCGTCAGCCGGCCCTCGTGCAGCGACCAGACGGCGCCGTCGTGGGTCAACGGATCCTCCCCGGCGAAGAGCCCACCCACGATCGTCAGCGCGTCCTCCAACGCGTCGAAACGCTCGCCGACGGAGCCGAACTCGTAGCCGAAGGCGTCGAACTCCTGCTCGAGCCAGCCCGCCCCGAGGCCGATCTCGACCCGGCCGTCGGAGAGCTGATCGATCGTGGCGGCCGCCTTCGCAACCAGGGACGGGTGTCGGAAGGGCGCGCCCAGCACGATCACCCCGAGCCGGACGCGTTCGGTGACGGTAGCCAGCCCTGCCAGGGACGTCAGTGGCTCGAGCGCGGGGATCGGGCCACGGTCGGCGCCGTAGCGCGCGAAGGAATAGACGAAATGATCGGAGAGCCACACGCTGTCGAAACCGAGCGATTCCGCGCGGTGGGCCCAGGTCGCGGTGTCGGCGAAGGAGATGTCTCCGGTGGGGAGCGAGAATCCGTACTGCGGGATGGCGAGACCGACGCGCATAGCTCGCAGGATACGGGGCCCGGCCGGCTAGGGCGTGGGCGTCGCCACTGCCGTCTGCGCGGCCAGACCGCCCCGAAGCACGACCCGGTCGCGTGGCCCGCGGATCACCACGTCGACGAATCCGTCGAGCCCGCCCGGGACGATCCGGGCGAAGGTCGCCCCCCCGGCGGAATCAAGCCGGCGGATCGAACCTAGCTCGAGCTCCCGGCCCTTGCCGTTCGTGATCGTGACCGTCAGGGGCAGCAATCGATCGGGGAGGTCGCTGACGAGCACGATCGCCTGATCATCCGCGGACGGCGACACGATCGTGAGCGCCGAGCCGGCACCCTGCTGAGCGTCGGGGGCCGCGAGCATGCCGGTCAGCACGTCCGCGCTGGGATCGGCGAACCGCGCGGAGCTGACGGCCTCACCGAAGCGATGCAGCATCTCGTCTTGCTGCAGCGCGGTGCGCTCGGTCTGCAGGCGCGCCGCCTCTCGTCTGTTGGCGAACACCGCGCCGGTCCCGACCGCGGCGAGGAGGATCGCGGCGGCGAGCAGCGTGACCCCGGTGCGCCGATGACGCTTGGCTCGGCGTCGATCGCCCTGCCCGGCTGCACGGCGGACCGCCGCCACGACACGATCTTCGAGTTCGGGCGCCGCCTCGGCGGGCGCGAGGGCGTAGCCGAACGCGGTCACCGCGCGCTGCAGGTCGATCGCTTCCTTGCGGCACGCGGCACAGGTCTCCACGTGCAGTTCGACCGACGACACATCGGGCTCGGCCGCAACGCCCAGGGCGAAGGCCGGCAGCGCGTCGCGAACGCCCGCGCAGTTCACAGGTACTCCTTGTGCTCGTTGGCCTTGCGCACCTTGATCAGCGCGGCGCGCAGGCGGGTCTTCACGGTGCCGAGCGGGACGCCGTCGTCCTCGGAGATCTCGCGCGCCGTCATGCCGCGGAAGTACGTGCGTGCGATGAGCCGTCGCTCCGCGTCGGACAACGACGCGATCGCCCGCAGCGCGGCGTCCCGCTCCAACAGCAGGTCTTCGTCGACCGACTGCGCCGACTCCGGCATCTCGTCGACGAGCACGAGCTTGGGACGCGTCACACCGGTCTCGCGTCGAAGGCGATCGACGGCGAGGTTGTGCGCGATCGTCATGAGCCAGGTCGAGAGGCGCCCCCGATGGGGATCGAACCGTGCCGCCTTGCGCCAGGCCATCACGAAGACGTCCTGGGTCAACTCCTCCGCCGCCTCTCGCGACCCCAGGAGTCGAAGCCCCATCGTGTAGACGGGGCGGCCGTATCGCGCATAGAGCGCACGGATCGCGGTGTCGTCACCGGCGAGAAGCCCTTCCATGAGCTGTTCCTCCTCCCGCGGGAGGAGGGGTCCGTCGCTACGTCCTTGCACGGCGGGTCCTTCCGGTGATACGCACGCGAAGCCCGGGCAGGCTTGCCGGGGCTGCCGACCGATGGTCGCATGGAGTTCGCCGCGGCGCCACCGGTGGGTCGAGCGGGATATCCACCGCCACACCAACAGCGTAGGCTCGCAACGGAACCTCAACATCGCGAGAACCGACCGACCAGGCCTGGCGAACCTGCTTGGAAGGGGAGGTCAGATGCGGGGCAGTGCACGGAAGATGGGCGGACTCGGCGTCGTCGTGGCGTTGTTCGCCGGGCTCACGCTCTCCACGCAGCCGGCGCTGGCGCAGACCGATCAGCCGGTCGTCGTCACGGTGGCGCTCGACGGTGTGGTCGATCCGATCGTCGCCGACCACATCGTGTCCGCGATCGACCGCGCGAACTCGGAAGGTGCCGCGGCCGTGCTCCTCACGATCGACACGCCCGGCGGCCTCGGCTCGTCGATGGACCAGATCGACCAGGCGATCCTCAACAGCCCGGTCGCGGTCATCGGCTATGTGTCGCCGATCGGGGCTCGCGCCGCCTCGGCCGGCGCCTTCGTCCTGTTGTCGTGTCCCGTCGCGGCGATGGCGCCCGGCACCAACGTCGGCGCCTCCACGCCGATCGGCCTGTCGGGAGGCGACCTGGCGACGAAGGTGCAGAACGACGCAGAGGCCTCGATCCGCAAGCTCGCCCAGACCTACGGCCGGAACGAGGCCGTCGCCGAGTCGTTCGTCTCCGACGCCGTCAGCATCACCGCCGAGGAGGCGTTGGACCAGGGTGTGATCGACCTCATCGCCCCGACCACCGAGGATCTCCTGGCACAGGTCGACGGGCAGACCGTGACCCTGGGCACGGGACAGACCACCACGTTGCACACCGCGAACGCCACGCTGCAGGAAGACCCGCTCGGAGCCTTCATGGGGTTCCTCCACAGCCTGCTCGACCCGAACCTCGCGTTCATCTTCTTCTGGCTCGGCCTGGGGCTGATCGTGCTCGAGCTGATCGTGCCGGGTCACATCTTCTCCGGCACGCTCGGCACGATCCTGCTCGATCATCGCGCTCGTCTCGTTCGGCGTGCTGCCCGTGCGCATCATCGGTATCGCGTTGCTCGTTCTGTCGGTGATCGCCTTCGTCGTCGAGCTGCACGCCCCGGGCCTCGGGATCTGGGGCGCGATCGGCCTGATCGCGTTGCTGCTCGGTGGGTGGTTCCTCTATGACCGCAGCTCCGGCGTGCACGTCGCGCCCGGTGTGCTGGTCGGCGTCGCGATCTTCGCAGGCCTCTTCTTCGGCCTCGTCGTCGCGAAGGCGCTCCAACTACGACATGTGCCGCCGGTGGAGACGCGCAAGATCGTCGGCACCGAGGGCGTCGCCCTCTCCTCCGGCGTCGGGCCCGATGGCGGACAGGTCCGCGTCGCAGCCGAGCAATGGCGAGCGGTCGCTCCCGCCGGTCCGATCCCCGGTGGCGCGCGTGTTCGCGTGACATCCCTCGACGGCCTCGTGCTCACCGTCGAGCCGGCAACGTCCGAGCACGAGACGGTCGGGCAGCGGGCGCCGGCCGAGGAAGGAGGAACCACCATATGAGCCCTGCGCTCATCATCCTGATCGTCCTCGTGATCTTGGTCCTGATGGTCGTGTTCAAGTCCATCCGGATCGTTCCCGAGTATCAGCGTCTGGTCGTGTTCCGGCTCGGACGGCTGTTGGCGACCAAGGGCCCGGGGCTCGTCATCCTGATCCCGTTCGTGGACAAGGGGACGATCGTCGACCTGCGGGAGTTCTACCTGGAGATCCCGCGACAGGACTCGATCACGAAGGACAACGCCGCGATCTCGATCGATTTCATCATGTACTACAAGGTGTTCGAGCCGGCGACGTCCGTCGTGCAGGTGTCGAACTTCGCCGGGGCGGCGACCAACATCGCCGCCACGACGCTCCGAGCGGTGGTTGGTGACATCTCTCTGGACGACGTGCTCGCCAAGCGGGACGAGATCAACACCGTGCTGCGCGTCAAGCTCGACGAGGTCACCGAGCGCTGGGGCGTGAAGGTGACCAACGTCGAGATCCGCGAGATCATCCCCCCGCCATCCGTCCAGGAGGCGATGACCCGGCAGATGTCCGCCGAGCGGACCCGGCGCGCCGTCGTCACCGAGGCGGAAGGCGCCAAGCAGGCGTCGATCACCGTGGCCGAGGGGAACAAGGAGGCGGCGATCCTCAACGCCGAGGGTTCGAAGCAATCCAACATCCTCACCGCCGAGGGCGAGCGGCAGGCGGCGATCCTGCGGGCGGAGGGCTTCGCGCTCGCGTTGACGAAGATCAACGAGTCGGCGAGCGATGCCGACGTGCGCACGATGCAACTCCAGTACCTCGAGGCCTTGAAACAGGTCGGCACGTCGCCTTCATCGAAGGTCGTGGTCCCGATGGAGCTCTCGGGCCTCATCGGCGCGGTCACCGCGATCGCGGAGGCGAGCTCGACGAGTGGGGGGAGCTCGGGGACCTAGGCGCCCGTCGGCGCCGCGGTGTACGCCTCGGCCTCGGCCGGCGCCTCCACGATCGGGTCGGGTCCCGGCGCGGGCGCCGTGCCGTGGCGCCGAGGCGGTTCCATGCCGGCCTGCTGGAGCGCGAGCTCGAAGTCGTGCTTGCTCGACACCGCCTGCATCGCGTCCTCGACGGAGACCTTCCCTTCCTGGATCAGTTTCAGGAGCCACTGGTCGAACGTGATCATGCCGTAGTAGCCGCCCTCGGCCACGACGTCCTTGATCTCGGAGGTCTTCTCCTCGTCGATGATGCGCTCGGCCACACGTCCGGTGTTGACGAGGATCTCGAGCGCGGGGACGCGACCCCCGTCGACCGTCGGCACCAGCCGTTGGCAGACGATCCCGCGCAGGGTGCCCGCCAGCGTGAGTCGCACCTGCTTCTGCTGATGCGGCGGGAAGAAGTCGATCACCCGGTTCACCGTCTCCGTGGCGTCCTGCGTGTGCAGCGTCGACAGGACGAGGTGCCCGGTCTCGGCGGCCTGCAGCGCGGCGCGCACCGTCTCGGTGTCTCGCATCTCACCGATCAGGATCACGTCGGGGTCCTGACGCAGCGCCGCGCGCAACGCCGACAGGAAGTCGGTTGTGTCCTGGCCGATCTCCCGCTGGTTGATCGATGCGAGCTCGTCCTTGTGCAGGACCTCGATCGGATCCTCGATCGTGACGATGTGCACGGGCTTCGTCGCGTTGAGGTAGCCGATCATGGCCGCGAGGGTGGTCGTCTTGCCTGACCCGGTCGGTCCGGTCACGAGGATCAAGCCGCGATGTTCGTCGGCGAGGTCCTTGATGGCGTTCGGCAGTCCGATCTCCTCGAAGGAGGGCCCGCCGAAGCGCAGCTTCCGCAAGACCATCGAGACCGAGCCTCGTTGCTTGAAGACGTTCGCGCGAAACCTGCCGACGTTCGCGACCGAGTAGGCGAAATCGACCTCGCCCCGTTCCTTGAAGAGCGCCTTGCGTTCCTCCGGGATGATCCCGTCCGAGATCGCCTGCGTCTCGATCGGAGACAGCGGATCCCGATCCAAGCGCTCGAGCCCGTGCGGCGAGCGCAACATCGGCGGGGAGCCGACCTTCACGTGCAGATCCGAGCCGTTGCCCTGGACCAACGCCTCCAGCCAGGAGTTGAACTCCGGGACGATCGGTGAACTGTCCATCGCTACCTGTATCTCCTCCGTGGGCTCGCCCGCACCGACGGTGGCCGGGCTGGACACGGATTCCCCATCGGCGTGTTCGCCGGTCGACTTCAGTCTCGGGTGGGTCGGGGGCTGCCGCGGGCCACGCGTAGACTGGATTCCTACCCACGAACGCCAGGAGTCTCCATGGTCACCGAGGCACAGGTCCGCGAAGCCCTCCGAGGGGTGAACGACCCAGAGATCGGCCGTCCGATCGAGGACATCGGCATGCTCGAGCGCATCGAGGTTGACGGCGGATCGGTGCGCGTGCACGTCCTGCTCACGATCGAGGGATGTCCGCTCCGGGATCGGATCACGCAGGAGGTCACCGCTGCGGTGCAACCGATCGCCGGCGTCGAGCGTGTCGAGGTGTCGCTGACGCCGATGAGCCCGGAGCAGCGCGAGAAGCTCGTCGGGACCCTGCGAGGACCCAACGCGGCCGGACCCACGAAGATCGCCTTCTCCCCCAAGACCTCGATCATCGCGGTCGCGTCGGGCAAGGGCGGTGTCGGCAAGTCCTCCGTCACCGTGAACCTCGCGGCGTCGCTGGCCGCCGACGGCTACAAGGTGGGCGTGCTGGACGCCGACGTCTGGGGCTTCAGCGTGCCGCGGATGCTCGGGGCCGAGGGCAAGCCGGTCGGGTTCAACGACATGATCCTGCCGCTGGAGGCCCACGGCGTGAAGGTGATCTCGATGGGGTTCTTCGTGCCGGAGGACACCCCGGTGATCTGGCGCGGGCCGATGCTGCACAAGGCGATCGAGCAGTTCCTGGGAGACGTCTACTGGGGCGACCTCGACGTCTTGCTCTGCGACCTGCCCCCGGGCACCGGCGACGTGAGCATCTCCCTCGCGTCCTTCATCCCGGGAGCGTCGATGGTCGTCGTGACCACGCCGCAGGAGGCCGCCCACACGGTCGCGCAGCGTGCCGGCAAGATGGCCGAGCGGACCAACCTGCGTCCGATCGGCGTGATCGAGAACATGTCGTGGTTCATCTGCCCGCACTGCGGCGAACGGGAATTGCTCTTCGGTGAGGGCGGTGGGCAGCTGGTCGCCGACACGATCGGGGTCCCGCTCATGGCCCAGGTGCCGCTGGTGCCCGCGCTCCGGGTCGGCGCCGACACCGGTGTGCCGATCGTGATCAGCGATCCGAGCTCTCCCGCAGCCGTGGCGCTGCGCGATGCCGCCGATGCGGTTCGCAAGGCCGCGACGACGAAGATCGGCAAGCCCTTGACCGTGATGGCACGCTAACCGGCGGGCGCCGGCGTCTCCTCCGCAGGCTGGTCCCGTGCACGTCGTCTGATCGTCGAGCGTGCCGGCGTCGTCGGGCCGGGCCGCTTCGACACCGCGAGGTATCCCCAGATCGCGACACACACCAGCACCACCGTCAGGGCCGTCCACTGCGAGCCGGTCAGGGGTCCGAACCGCTTGTCGATCCGCAGGAAGTCCTCCAACAGTCGACAGCACCCGTAGTAGATCGCGAACACGAGGGCCGCGAGTCCTTCGCGACGCGGCCGTTTCGTGAACCACCACAACAGCGCGAACAGCCCCCAGGCGAGCAGCATGTCGTACAGCGCCGTCTGATGGACCCCCGTGCCGCTGGCGATCACGGCGCCGGTGCGATCCAGCAACTGAGAGCCCGAGCGCTCGAGCGTCTGCAACCGGTCGCCCTGCAAAGGTGCCTGGCAGAACTCCTTGAGGCACTCGAACGGCGGCGCCACCGTTCCCCCGCTGTACCGCCAGGCCAGGAGCCACGAGGTGGGCTTGCCGAGGTGGTCGCCGATGATGAGGTCGCCGATCCGTCCGATCGCGATGCCGAGGGCCAAGGGGGCGGCGAGCGCGTCCGCAACCTGGAAGAAACGCAATCCGAACCGACGGATGTTGATCGCGTTCGCGATCGTCGCACCCGCGATCCCGCCCAGCAGCGAGATCCCGCCCTTCCAGATCAACAGCGCTTCGACCGGCTTGGGCGCGAACTCCGACCAGTGGGCCAGCACGTAGAAGAAGCGTGCGCCGACGATCGCACCGATCAACGACCACAGGACGATCGAGCTGATCGCCCGTTCATCCACCCCGCGAGCGGCGGCGATCCGGCCGAACAGCCAGGCGCCGATCATGAAGCCGATCGCGATGAACAGACCGTGCGGAGAGATCGCGAACGTGCCGCCGATGCGGAAGCGATCCACCACGGGCCACCCGATGGAGCTCAGCATCGCGATCGGAGACATCGCGGGCGAGCCTAGCAGCGGCCCCCGGCTACGCCCGACCGCGCGGCCACCAACGCGCGACGGCCCGACCGATCAGCAGTCCGCTCGCGACGTCGCTCGGGTAGTGCACCCCGAGGTAGACCCGCGAGGCCGCCACGGTGGCGTCCAGGGCGGACAACGCGCCGCGGCCCACAGGCCCCACACCGAGCTCGCGCGCCGCGACGCGGCTGAAGGTCGTGAGCACCGCGGGGTGGGACGACGGCCAGGACATGCCGACGAGGTCGAGCGATCAGCTGGCGGGTGCCGTCCGGGTCGGCATCCAGCGGGCGCGGCCGATCCGCCATCCGCTTCATGCCCTGCAACAGCAGCCACGTGGCCCCCGCCGCGGTCATCGCGTGGGTGGCGGCCCTGCGTCGCCCGAGCAGCGTGAGGGTGACAGCGGCTGCACCCGCGGCGTACATCGAGCCGAGCTCGGTGAGGCTGACGAACACCCGATCGGCGTCGGGCCCGTGGCCTTCATTGACCGCATCGAACAGCTCGCGGTCGATCGCCGCCGACTCGGGACGACGGGTCACGGCGACGCCGATCGCGCAGGCCCCCGCGAAGAGACCTGCACCCCAGACCACTCGCCCGACACCCATGGCCGCACATCATGCGACAGCGCGATGGCAGCCGTCATCTTCGGATTCCTCGCGGGCTGGTTCGTCGGGAACTGCGTCAGGCCCCGCGGAGGGCCTCGATCGCGCGGAGCTGGGCCTCGGTGCCACGGCGCAGCGCGTACTCGGCCCCGCCGATCGCGCGAACGCTCGCAGCCGCGAACGACCCCAACGGTCCCTTGAACACGTAGCGCACCTCGTGGCGGAGCACGCTGCGATCGAACGGCAGGCTCGCGACGGACGTCATCACCGTCGCTTCGAGGAGTCCGTGCAGACGCACGGCGGAGCGCCACGGCGGTTCCCACTCCTGGACCGTGCAGGTGACCGTCGCTCGCACGCCGATGAACTCCATGATCACGTCGAACTCGACCCCTTGCGCGAGCCCGCCCGGCGGCATCCGTACCGACTCGATCAGCCGCTCCCAGGCGGGCAGGCCGCGCGGATCGCTCGTCACCGCCCACACAAGGTCCGGCGGCGCATCCACCTCGACGGAGTACTCGACGGTCGTCGTCATCGCACGTCGGCGCTGCCCGAGCTCCAGCCCTTCCACCACACGACGCGACGCGGCCGCACGCGAACGAGCGCCTCCCCCGGCGCTCCGAGGACGGAACGCAGTGAGGTCGATCCCGATCCGACCTTCCCCTCCACGAAGAAGGAGGCCTGGCCCTGGAACATCGCGCCGACCATGTCCCGCGCACGCCACACCGACGCGCGATCGACCATGAGGGCGACGGGAGCGTCGGCGGCCGCGCCGGAGAGCGCCAACGTCTCGGCGGGCAGCATCGCGTAGAGCGCGCCGCTCTCGGCGCGCCACCGCACCGGGAGCACCACCAGGCCTCGCTCGCCGACGACGGCGAGCGCGCCGTCGCCATCTCGTCCGATGCCGTCGGCGATCTCGGCAGGAAGCTCCGCGAGTGCGTCGATCCCTTTCGCGCGTCGGAAGGTCGGGTGCGAGCCGGCGGCGCCGCCCCAGCGACCGCGTCCCTCCTGTACTCCGTGCTCGTCGGCGAGAGCGGTTCGCTCCAGATCGACGCCGACGAAGACACGCCCCGGCGGGGTCCAGGCTAGCGGCACCTGCTTCGCATCGAGCGCGTAGCCAGCGAAGAACCGCGCGTTCTTGGCGCTGAAGGTCGCGGTGGCGCGGGCGATCGACGTGGCCCCCGCCACGGCGGCGGCCCAGGTGCGTCGGTCGAGCGCGTCGTAGGTGCGCACCGTGCCCGTGAACGTCACCGCGAGATCCTCGGATCGCACGAGGCCCGCCACCGACGGGTCCGCCCGCCACGCGCGGGCTTTGACCGAGCGCCGAGAGGTGGTCAGCCAAAGCCGGGCTCCGCTGTTCGCGAACACCAGGGGCGTGCAGTGCGGTCCTCGCGGCGTGACCGCGGCAACCGCGCAGAACCGCCCCTGATCGAGCACGTCCTGCACGGCCGTCGACAGGAAGCTCACGCGGCCTCCTCAACCGGCACGCGAGGAGGCCGCGCGAGCATCAGTCCGGTCCACAGGATATGGCTGGCAAGCGGGGCGAGCACGCCGCCCGTCCACCAGGCCAGCGCGCCCCACAGCGCCCCGCCGACGAGCGCGCCCGCGATGATGGGCAACGACCGGCTCGGGACGTTCGCGACGATGTACAGCAGACAGGTCACCACAGCCGCGACGCCTGCCGTCGTCAGCGTGTCCACACCCACGCGGTAGGCGATGCCGCGCCAGAACAGCTCCTCCCCCGGAACCGCAAGCAGCAGCGACAGGAGCAACTCTCGGCGCGGATCGGCCGCGCCCGCTCGCCGGTAGGCTAGCGCCACCTGCCGGGCGAACGCCGGGATATGCTGCGCGAGTCCGACGAAGACGAGGGTCCCGACGTACAGCGCGATGCCCGTGGCGGCTCCGATGGCGAGCACCGCGAGCGTGCCCGGAACGCTGCTCGCGCCGGGTGCCGGCGCGGGCACCTTCGACCACAGCAGGATCGAGGCGAGGCCCAACAGCCCGAGCATCGGAGGGATCGTGACCCACACGTCACGGCCGCGGACCGTGACGAGCCGCCAGGCGAGCATCGTCAGTGCGAGGCCGAGCACCACGAACCACACCATCAGCATCTCCTTCAGGTCGGGAAGAACCGGGTCTTAACGGCGATCTCCGCCGTGAACGCCGTCACGAGCGACAGGTAGAAGAACCCGGTCGCGGACTGCACCGCCGAGGCGCGCTCGCCCTTCAATGCCGCGCGCGCGAGCACGGCGATCAGCAGGGTCGTGCCCACCATGCCGATCGCGATCCAGGGTGCGAGCGCGCCCGCCGTCAGCAGCGGGTTGAACGCCCGAGAGGACGGCGTGCCTCCGAACCCACCGGTGAGGATCGCGACACCCTCCACGCACGTCGTCACGATCAGCACGTTCGTGAGCCGGTTGATCGGCGTCCGTGTCAGCTTGCGGTCGGTCAGATACCAGTGACCGAGGAACAGCGCCTCGTAGGCGGCCCCGAGGAACGCGGCGCCCGCCAGGAGTTGGAAGCACGAGACCGCAAAGGACTGTCGACCCGTGCCGGCCATCGTGGCAAGGGTCGCGACCGACACGAACGTGGCGCCGACGGCGACCACTCGGCCGGCCGTTTGCTGCCGGGCCAACAACAGGATCATCGCGATGGTGAGGGCCACCGCGGTCGCAAGGGCGAGCGTCACCGAGGTCGAGGCGGCGACGTCACCAGGGATCGCGGCGGAGGTCGCGGCCCACCATCCGGGCCAGGCGAACAGCGCGACGATCAGCACGATCCAGATCGTGAAGAAGGACCGCTTTGTTTCGCTCCAGAGCGGCGACGCCCACGTCAAGACCGAGGCGCCTGCGATCGTCTCGGCGAGCACGAGCGCCATCACGCCAGCGAAGCCGCTCATGCCCTCCCTCTCGACATACGGTCCCTCAGGGTAGCGGGCGGAGCGATGCCCGCCGCCGCCGGTACCCTTTGGGCATGAACGACTGGCGCTCGTACGACCGGACCGCAGCGATCTACGACCGGGTGCATGCACCGCGCTTCGCCGAGCCGGCCCGCGACCTCGCGGCGCTCGCCGGGGTCACGGACGGCGCCCGCGTGCTCGACGTCGGCACAGGCACCGGTGTGGCGGCGGCCGTCGCCGCGGGACTGGGCGCTCGAGCCGTCGGCGTGGACACGTCGATCGGCATGCTGGCGGTCGCCCGTTCCGCGCATGCTGACATCCCGTTCCTCGCCGCCCAGGCGATCGACCTGCCGTTCGCCGACGGCACGTTCGACCGCGTGCTCGGCACGTTCGTCTTGGCGCACTTCGCGAACGTGCAGACGGCGTTGTTCGAGCTGCTGCGCGTCACCCGACCGGGCGGCGTGGTCGCCTTCACGACCTGGACCGACGGACGCGACGCCTACACCGACACGTGGCGCGAGCTGGTCTCGACCGTCGTGCCCAACGACCTGCTGGAGCCGACGCTCGCCAAGGCGATCCCGAACCACGACCGCTTCACCCGTCGCGACGCGATCGAGGAAACACTGCTCGACGCCGGGCTCCGGCACGTGCGGACCGAGCCCGTCGAATACGAGTGGCGCTACGGGCGCGACGAGTTCATCGACGGACTCACGGTGTGGGCGACCGGTCGGTTCGTACGCGAGATGCTCGGCGAGGAGAGCTGGGCCGCCTTCCTCGAGCGAGCCCGCGAGACCTTCGCGGATCTCTTTCCCGACCCGCTGCACGACACGCGCGACGTGATGCTCGCGATCGGCACCAAGGAGTAGCGCTCAGCTGAGATCGAGCACGCGAAACTCCTCGGCGAACTCCACGCCGATCTTCTCGCCGGCGGCGCGTGCGTCCGAGCTCAGGAAGTCGTCGAAGAAGCGGATCCCCTCGGCGAGCTGACTCGCGTGCGCCGCCAGCGCATCGATCTTCGTCCGGAAGGAGGCGGACACATCGACCGTGCGGTTGGGGTCGTTCGACCACCCGAGCCACACGTCGTGGACATCCTGCGCCGCGAGGCCCTCGCCGAGGTGCTCGCTGAAGAAGTGTGGATTCCCGCTGCCGGGAAACACGGAATCCAACGCGATCCACCCGGCGTTCCGATGGTCGGCGTGGTTGTAGTACGTGGTGGAGCCGCCGTTCGGACCCTCGAAGAAGACCGCGGTCGGGTCGCAGGAGAGCATCGACTCCGCCTGCTACCTCGCGCACCCGACGCACGACCGCCTCCCGGACGGCGGCCGTGTTCTCCAGCTCGCCGTCGTGGGTCGACAGGATCCGAACGCTGGCGAGGCCCATGATGGTGGCCGCCGCCTCGGTTTCAGCCGATCGCGTCGCCGCGAGCTCTGCCCGCGACACCGCCGGGTCGCCGGAGCCCCGGTCGCCGTTCGTCAGCACGAGCAGATGCACCTCGCGGCCCGCGGCCGCCCAGCTCGCAAGCACTCCTCCGGCACAGATCTCCGCGTCGTCCGGGTGCGCGAACACGGCAAGGACGGGGCCCGTCGGCGCGATCGGCCGCTCCTCGGTCACCGCCGCGACGCCTCCGCGCGATCGAGGACGAACCGCACGAGCGCCCGCACCGGCACGCCGGTGGCGCCCGCCGGACCGAGATCCGTCGCCGCCTCGACGAAGGCCGGACCGGCGATGTCGAGGTGGACCCACGGCGTATCGCCGACGAACTCGGCCAGGAACCAGGCCGCGGTGATCGCGCCGCCGTATCGCTTGCCGACGTTCTTGATGTCGGCCACCTTCGAGTCGATCAGCGGGCGATAGTCACCCCACAGGGGCATCTGCCAGATGGGCTCGCCCACCGCTGAGCCGGCCGCAACCAGATCTTGCGCGAGCACGTCGTCGTTGCCGAACGCCCCGGTGATGTCGGTCCCGAGCGCGACCATGCAGGCCCCGGTCAGGGTCGCCGTGTCGACGATGCACGCGGGGTGCTGCTCGGTCAGGTACGCGAGGGCGTCGGCCAGGATCAGCCGCCCCTCCGCGTCCGTGTTGAGCACCTCGCTCGTCGTGCCCCCCCGGTGGGTGATCACGTCGCCGGGCTTCTGTGCGGTGCCGCTGGGCATGTTCTCGGAGCACGGGATCGCGGCGATCACATTGACCTTCGGCTTCAGGCGGGCGATCACCTGCATCGTGGCCAGGATCGAGGCCGCGCCGCCCATGTCGCATTTCATCGTCTCCATCCCCCCGGCGTCCTTGATCGACAGGCCGCCGGAGTCGAAGGCGATCCCCTTCCCGGACAGTGCGATCGGGGTGGCCTTTCCGGCCCCCGTGTAGCGCAGCTCGATCATCCGCGGAGGGTTCACCGACCCTTGGCCCACGCCGATGATCCCGCCGAAGCCGCCCTGCTTCAGCTGCGGCTCGGTCCAGACCTTGCACGTCAGGCCGACCGCCTTCGCCATCGACTGCGCCTGCTTGGCGATCGCGGCCGGCGGGAGATCGCCCGCCGGAGTGTTCACGAGGTCACGTGCCCAGCAGACCGCCTCGGCGACGATCTGACCCGCCTTGGCGGCCTTCGACACCGCCTTGGCGTCCCACCGGCCCTGGACCAGGACCGTCGCCCTGGTGAGGTTCGGCTCGTCGCTCCGCTTCTTGTACCGGTCGAACCGATAGGCGCCCAGACCGATCGCCTCGACGGCTGCCTGCACGGCCTCGGGAGCCTGCCGGGCCGAGAACGCCTGCGCGAACGTGGTTGCCACCTTGGGGAACCGCCGGGCGCCCGCGACGGCCTTCGCGAGGGCGCGCCGCATCGTGGTGAGATCGAAGTCCTCTTTGGCCCCGACGCCGACGAGCAGGACGGCGTCCGCCGCGAAGCGGTCGCCGCGACGTTTCGTCACCAGCAGGGTCTCCCCCTTCTTGCCGGTCAGCCGCGCCGCCTTGTACGTGTCCGTCAGGCCCGTCTCCCGGAGCCCGGGCGCGGACTCCGCGTCCACGAACACCGGGACGATCAGGAGGTCGGCGACGATCTCGCGTGCGGACTCGGTCGAGGTCTTGAACGTGGTCACGGAAGCGGGCCCTCCTCGTTGTGTGGGTGCCGACGGCGTCGACGCGCCAGTCTAGTGCGAGGCGTCGCCCGCTACCCTGGTGACGATGAAGCCTCGCAACGTCACCGACCTCGTCTACTTCGACGACGACGGGGCTCGGACCGAGCTCCTGCACGAGACCGAGCAGCTCTTCTCACAGATCATCTGTCTGCAGGAGGCCCAGGGCGTCGGCCCCATGACCGATCCGGTCGCCGATGGCCTCGTGATCGTGCTCGCCGGTGAGGTGGCCGCCCAGGTGGGCAAGGCCCGCGCTCGGATGGGTCAGTGGGCCTCGATCGTGGTCCCTGCCGGCGAGGACCTCACGATCCGCAACGCTTCTGCCGACCCCTCGGTCGTCCTGCTGGTGCTGGCGCCGCCTCCCGGCTAGAGGTCGGTGACGACTCCCGGTCCACCGGCGATGATCAGCAGCCGCAGCCGCGCCTGCGCCCGTCCCATCAGCCGACGCAACACCGGCGCATAGATCGCCGCCGCCACCCGCCGAGCACGGGCACGCGCAACGCCACGTCCTCGCTCCAGGTGAACCGCGTGCCACCAGGCACGGGCGCGAGGATCCACGTGCCGTGACCGCGGACGAGACCGCCGTGGTCGATCGCGAGCGCCCGGGGCGGGTCCCAGGCCGTCACCTCCATCGGCTCGGTGAACGCCGGGATCTGGAACAAGCGGGTCCGCACGTCGAGACGCACCCCGACACCACAGCGTTGCTCGGACCGCACGACGATCTCGTCGGCGTCCTGCATCCAGTCGACCTGCCGCTCCCACCGGGTGAGCACCGCCCACGCCTCGGTGGGCGGGCACGGCAGGTCGATCGAACGCTCGATCGTCACGCGAGCGGGCCGACGGCGCTCGCGGCTGCCTCGGCCAAGGCGTCGGTCCGCAGCAACTCGACGGCCGCCTCGATGTCGGGGCCGAACTCCCGGTCGTGCTCGACGAACGGCACGCGGGCGCGGATCGCATCGTGCACCGCACGCGCGGCCGGTCCGGCTTCCAACGGCGCGCGCAGGTCGAGTGCCTGTGCGGCACCGAGCGCCTCGAGCGCCACGACGATCTCCGCGTTCGTGACGACGGCCCGCGCGTGCCGCGCGGCGGTCATGCCCATGCTGACGTGATCCTCCTGTCCCGCGCTGGACGGGATCGAGTCGACCGATGCCGGGTGTGCCAGCGACTTCGATTCGGACACCAGCGAGGCGGCCGTGTACTGGACCAGCATGAAGCCGCTGTTCAGCCCGCTTTCTGGCACGAGGAACGGCGGCAATCCGTTGGACTGCTTGGCATCGAGGAGCCGGTAGAGCCGTCGATCGCTGATCGAGGCCACCGACACGAGCGACAACGCCAACGCATCCAGCGCGACCGCGACGGGCATCCCGTGGAAGTTCCCTCCTGTGCGGACCTCGTCCTCCGCGCCGTCGGTGCCCACCAACACGACGGGGTTGTCCGAGACGGCGTTGGTCTCGATCCTCAGAACGGATGCGACGTGCTGGATCGTGTCGCGCGACGCGCCGTGCACCTGCGGCGTGCAGCGGAGCGAATACGCGTCCTGGACGAGGTGCGGCGAGTCGCGGTGGGACTCGCGGATCGGCGAGCCGTGGAGCAGCCGCCGGAGGTTGGCGGCCGAGGCGGCCTGCCCCGGATGCGGCCGCAAGGCGTGCAGGCGTTCGTCGAACGGCGCATCGGTGCCGAGCGACGCCTCGATCGTCATCGCGGCCACCACATCCGCAGCGCGGAGCAGTCGCTCGGCGCGCGCCAGCGCCAGGATCCCGATCGCGAGCATGCCCTGCGTGCCGTTCACCAGCGCGAGCCCCTCCTTGGCCTGGAGCTCGAGCGGCGCGAACCCGGCCCGTGCGAGGGCTCGCTCGGCCGGCTCGGTACCGGACTCGGTCAGGATCCGGCCGCGGCCGATCAACGGCAGCGCGAGACAGGCGAGCGGCGCGAGATCGCCCGAGGCCCCGAGCGAACCCTGTTCGGGGACCGCCGGGATCACGTCGCGGTTCAGCATCTCGACCATCCGCTCGACCAGCTCGACGCGCACGCCCGAGTACCCCAGCGCGAGCACGTGCGCGCGCAGCAACAGCATCGCCCGCGCCTCCGCCCGCGCGAGGTCCGGACCCACGGCCGTCGCGTGCGACGTCACGATGCCGTGTTGCAACGCCGAGGCCTCCGCGGGGTCGATCCTCGTGTCCGCCAGAGCACCGAACCCCGTCGTCACGCCGTACATCGTCGTGCCGGCGGCGACGGCGCGCTCGATCACGCCGCGCGCAGCCCGGATGCGGTCGCGCGCGCCGTCGCCGAGCGCCACCGGCGCGCCGAGCGCGACCCGCTCGACATCGTCGAGATCGATCGGCTCCCCCAGCTGGACCGGCTCGTTCATCGTGGCGAAGGCTACCGGTTCGCACGCGATGGGGTGTCGGCGCTCACGGAAGGCGCCGCACGACCAACGGCACCTCGGCGACGCCGTCGGGCGCTCGCTCCACCCGGAACGCGCGCGCCGACGGGCGGGAGGCGACGGCCTGGGACACCGCGCCGTCCACGATGTGCAGCGCGGCGAAATCGTCGCAGGCGTGACCGTCGGGTAGGGCGCCGCCGCCGATCAGGGTGTGCACGGCCGGGCGGCGCGCCGCCTCGCCGTCGTAGTGCGGGGTGAACGAGCCCGCGACCAGCCCGAGGCCGTCGAGGAGCGGATCGGCCCGGCCGAGCTGGAAGGAGTCGGTCGTGCAGGCCTCGAACCAGCAGTTCGCACCCGCGCTCACCCCGGCGAGGATGACGCCCGCCTCCCCCGCCGCCCGCAACGCCACGTCGACACCGTGCGCACGCCAAACCGCCAACATGCTCACCGTGTTGCCGCCGCCGACGTAGACCACGTCCTGATCGCCGAGGAACGCGCCGACGTCGGCGACGTCGCGATCGAACAGTCGAAGGATCGACGCTTCGAAGCGCGCGTCCGGGAACGCCTCGTGGAAGGCGGCGTCGCCGCCCGGATGGTCCCCGGACGCGGTCGGCAGGAAGCAGATCCGTGGCCGGCGCGCATCGGTCAAGCTCAGCAGGAACCGATCGAGCACGGGGTCGCCCATCAGGAATCCGCCGCCACCCATCGCCACGATCTGTCGCATCGGGATCCCCTCCGGCCGAGGTGCTGTCCCCGGCCCTGGCCGGATGCTAGCGTCCAGGGTCGTGAGCGCCCCCCTTCCCCGGGCGGAGACCGCCGTGTTCGTTCGCGTGTTGGTGGCCGACGACGAGCCTGCCCTCCGCGACGCCCTATCCGAACTGCTCGCCCAGGAGCCGAGCCTCGCGCTGGTCGGGACCGCCGCCGACGCCGAGGAGGCCGCGGCGATCGCCGCCCGCGAGCAGCCGGACGTCGCGCTGATCGACGTCAGCATGCCGGCCGGCGGTGGACCGCGCGCGGCGCGCGAGATCGGGCGCACGTCGCCGCATACGCGGGTCATCGCGCTGTCGGCGTTCGAGGACCGCGCGACCGTGATGGAGATGTTGCGGGCCGGCGCCGTCGGCTACCTCGTCAAAGGGGCGGCCGGCGAGGACATCGTCGGGTCGATCCACCGGGTCGCGACCGGCCGCGCGAGCATCTCGGCCGACGTCGTCGACGGGATCGTCCACGAGTTGTCGTCGCAGCTGCGACGCGAAGAGATCGAGCTGCAACGCTCGCAGGCGCGCGCCGCGGAGATCCATCGTTTCGCGACCGGCGAAGGCCTGGCGATCCACGTGCAGCCGATCATGGACCTGCGCACCCGCCAGCCCGTCGGCTACGAGGCCCTCGCGCGGTTCCGCTCGCTGCCGCCGCGACCGCCGGACGCGTGGTTCGCCGAGGCGGCCGCCCTCGAGCTCGGCACGCACCTCGAGCTGGCCACGATCGAGCGCGCTCTCGCGGTGCTGCCGCAGATCCCGATCGACACCTACCTGTCGCTCAACTGCTCCCATCGCACCGTCCGGAATCCCGATCTCGTCGCGATGCTGGCCCCGCACGCCGCGAGGCTCGTCGTCGAGATCACGGAGCACGAGCCGGTCGACGACTACGAGGATCTGGCGATCGCGCTGCAGCCCCTCCGGGCGCTGGGGGTGCGGATCGCGATCGACGACGCCGGCGCCGGCTACGCGAGCCTTCGACACACGCTGGCCCTGAATCCCGACATCGTGAAGGTCGACATCTCCTTGACGCGTGCGATCGACACCGACCGCGCACGCCGCGCCCTCGCGTCCGCGTTGATCTCCTTCGCCGACGAGATGGACATGACGATCATCGCCGAGGGGATCGAAACCGAGGCCGAGTTGCGCACGCTCACGGATCTCGGGGTTCGATACGGGCAGGGCTTCCATCTCGCGGAGCCGGCACCGCCGCCCGGCTAGCTCAGGTCGTGCGGCGGTCCATCGCCCAGGACGAGCCCGGGGTCGTCTTCGTGAAGTTCTTCATCTCGGTCGCGATCGCCATCACCTCGGCGAAATGCGCGAAGGTGCGTCGCTGTGTGCTGGCCACGCCGATCGACACGGCGATCGCCTCGTATCGCTGCGGCTCGCCTCGACGGTTGAGCACTTCGATCCAGCCGCGTTGGAGGTCCTCCTCGTCGTAGTAGCCCGGGGCGGATTGGTCGAAGCGCGAGACGATCGTGTCGGCCACCAACGCCGCGCCGGCCGACGGGACGACGACGACGAAGTCGTCGCCACCGAGATGACCGACGAACCCCTCGCCGCCCGTCACGTCGGTGACCACCGCCTGCATCATCTGCGCGAGCTCCTGGATCACCTGATCCCCGCGCGGGAAGCCGTAGTGATCGTTGAACGCCTTGAACCGGTCGAGATCGACCAGCAGCAGTGCGAAGTCCTCGCCGGAGGCGACCTTCTCCTCGACCTCCTCCTGCACCCGGTTGTTGCCCGGCAGACCAGTCAGCGGCGACTCGTCCTTCATCTCGCGCTTGCGCCGCAGCACCCCACGCACCCTCGCGAGCAGCTCGGGCGTGTCGAACGGCTTGACGATGTAGTCGTCGGCGCCGATCGCGAAGCCCTCGAGCTTGTCGGCGGACAACCCGCGGGCCGTCAGGATGATCACGGAGATCGTCGCCGTCCGGGGATCCTGCCGCAGCGAGCGGGTCAGCTCGAACCCGTCCACGTGCGGCATCATCACGTCGGTGATCACGAGGTCCGGCGGATCGTCGGCGACCAGATCGATGGCCTGCTGGCCATCGTTGGCAACACGAACCTGGTAGCCGGCCGCGGCGAGCTCGATCTCCAGCAGGCGGGCGATGAACGGGTCGTCGTCCACGACCAGCAGCTTCTCGCTGCCCGGGTCCTGCCCCTGCTCGACGTCGCTCACCGCACCTCGTTTCCCGGAAGCCCGCGCCGACGCTCGGCGGGGCTGCCCGGCAGCTTACCGTCCTGGACGGGCCCCACCTCGCAACCCCGCGGATCGGGGCCGCACGTGGCACGATGGGTAGCACGGCGAGCGAGGGGGCCCCGAGGATGCAGGTACTGGAGACGTTCCTGGACGCGATGGGGAACACCCCGCTGGTCCGGCTGCACTCCGTGACGCGGGGGCTCGCCCCCACGATCCTCGCGAAGCTCGAGATGCTGAACCCCGGCGGGTCCGTCAAGGACCGGATCGGGATCCGCATGATCGAGGATGCGGAACGTCGAGGACTCCTCGGCGCCGGCGGCACGATCGTGGAACCGACGTCCGGCAACACGGGCCACGGGCTGGCGATCGCCGCCGCGATCCGCGGCTATCGATGCATCTTCGTGATGCCCGACAAGATGAGTGCCGAGAAGATCGCGCTGCTGCGAGCCTACGGTGCCGAGGTCGTGATCACGCCGACGTCGGTGCCGCGGGAGTCGCCGGAGTCCTACTACTCGGTCGCGGACCGGCTCGCGAGCGAGATCCCCGGGGCCTTCCAGCCCAACCAATACTTCAATCCCGTGAATCCGGAGACGCACGAGGCGACCACCGGACCGGAGATCTGGGAGCAAACCGACGGACGGATCGACGTGTTCGTCGGCGGGGTCGGGACCGGTGGCACGATCACCGGGGTCGGGCGGTATCTGAAACGGATGAAGCCCGAGATCGTGATCGTCGGCGCCGACACCGAGGGCTCCGTCTACACGGGCGACGACCCGCGGCCCTACCTCACCGAGGGCATCGGTGAGGATTTCTGGCCCGAGACGTTCGATCCGGCGATCGTGGATCGATGGGTGCGGGTCCCCGATCGCGACGCCTTCCTCACCGCGCGGGCGGTGACCAGACAGGAGGGCATCCTGGTCGGGGGCTCCGCCGGCTCGGCCGTCTACGCGGCGCTCGCCGTCGCCCGCGACTACGACGCCGACGCGACGATCGTCGTCTTGCTGCCCGACACGGGGCGGCAGTACCTGTCCAAGGTCTACAGCGACGCCTGGATGCGGCAGTACGGGTTCCTGGAAGGCCCCGAGACGATCACGGTCGAGCAGGTGTTGGCCGCGAAGGGCGACGAGCTGCCGCCGTTGATCACGGTGCGCGCCCACGACAAGGTGCGACAAGCCGTCGACGTGCTCCAGGCCAACGGCATCTCGCAGGCGCCGGTCGTTCGGGAGGACTCGACCGACGTCGCCCAGTTCGTCGGATCGATCCGCGATCGGGAACTGCTCGAGCGCGTGTTCCGCGACCCCGACGCGCTCCAGGCCGACGTCGCCGAGGTCATGGCGCCCCCGATCCCCACCGTGGAGCGCGATGCGAGCGTCGACGAGACCTTCGCGGAGCTCGAACGCGCGCCCGCCGTGCTCGTAAGCGCGGGCGGCAACGCCTTGGGCGTCCTCACCCGCAGCGACCTCCTCGACTTCCTCGCGCACCGCCGGCAGGCGCCGGCGCGGTGACGGTGCGCGCGCTCGGGATCGACGTCGGCGGTGAGCACCGGAAGCATCTGGACATCGTCGTGATGGACGGCGACCGTCAGATCGCCGCCGTCGGGTCGCGCATCCCGGTCCAGCGGCTCCGGGCGCTGATCGACGATCAGCGCCCGGACGTGATCGCCATCGATGCCCCGCCGGCGTGGGCGCCGGGGGGGCATCGTTCCCGCACGACCGAGCGGGAACTGAAGCTGCTCGGCATACAGGCCTACTACACACCGGACAAGGCAACCGGCGAGGTGAACACCTTCTACGCCTGGATGCGCAACGGAATGGCGGCGTTCCGTGCCGCCGAGCGCGCCGGGTATCCCTCCTACCGGGCGGGGACGATCCCGGGGCACGCGCTGGAGGTCTTTCCCCATGCGAGCGCGACGGTGCTCGGCGGATGCGTCCCACCCGCGAGGCAGACGGCCGCGGCCAAGCGCGCGTGGCGGGCCGGGGTGCTCCGCGCGCAGCATGTCCCGACGGCGCAGCTGCGCACACTGGACCAGGTGGACGCCGCGCTGGCCGCCCTGACCGGGATCATCGCGCTCGAGCTCCGCGACCCGTTCGCTCCCGGCAGACCCGACGAGGGCCGGATCGTCCTGCCCGCACGGGTCGTGCCGGCCGCGGGGTACCGTCGGTGTGTGCAGACCCGCGCCTTCGCCACCGAGCCGCTGATCACGTTCTGCGCGTGCGGCTGCGGCGAGCAGACCAGGACCGGCAGCGAATTCCGAGCGGGCCACGATCGCAAGCTGATGGTGCAGCTCGCGCGCGCGGTGGACGAGGGCGAGCGAGCCAGCGCCGAGCTGAAGCGGCGGGGGTGGGCGTGACCGGCGATCACGAAGAGACCCGCGCGATCCATGCCGGCCAGGATCCCGACGCCCCCTACGGCGCCGTGTCGGTCCCGATCTACCAGACCTCGACGTACGCGCAGGACGACATCGCGGTGCCGAAGGTCTGGGACTACGGTCGAGGTGGGAACCCGACGCGCGAGGCGTTCCAGCAGGCGCTGGCCTCGCTCGAGGGTGGGGAGCAGTGCTTCGCCTTCGCGAGCGGGATGGCGGCGGAATCGACCCTGCTGCTCACGCTGCGGCCCGGCGATCACGTGGTGCTCGCCGACGACGTCTACGGCGGCACGTATCGATTGCTCACGAAGGTCTTCGGCCCGTGGGGCCTCGAGAGCACGACGTGCGACCTGACCGATCTCGACGCGATGGCGGCCGCCCTGCGCCCCGAGACCCGCTTCGTCTGGATCGAGACACCCTCGAACCCGTTGCTGAAGATCGTCGACATCGCCGCCGTGTCGGCCGTCGCGCACGCGGCGGGAGCCCGCGTCGTCGTCGACAACACGTTCGCGTCCCCCGCCCTGCAACTGCCGTTCGCGCTCGGGGCCGACGTCGTCGTCCACAGCGTGACGAAGTACATCGGCGGACACTCCGACCTGATCGGCGGCGCCGTCATCACGAGCCACGAGGATCTGCGGGATCGGCTCGCGTTCCTCGTGAACGCCGTGGGCGCCGTCCCCGGGCCGATGGACGCGTTCCTGGCGCTGCGCGGACTGCGGACCCTGGCGGTTCGCATGGATCGGCATTGCGCGAACGCCGAGGCGGTCGCGACGTTCCTCGCCGCCCACGAGCGGGTCGAACACGTGTACTACCCGGGCCTCGAGTCCCACCCCGGCCACGACATCGCCGCGCGCCAGATGCGCGGCTTCGGCGGCATGGTCTCGTTCACGACCGGATCGGCGCCACGAGCCGCGCAGGTGGCGCGTGCCACGCGGCTCTTCGTCCTGGCCGAATCGCTCGGCGGCGTCGAGTCGTTGATCGAGGTGCCGGGGCCGATGACGCACGCCAGCGTCGCGGGCTCACCGCTGGAGGTGCCCGACGATCTGGTGCGTCTGTCCGTCGGCATCGAGCACCCCGACGATCTGATCGCCGACCTGGCCCAGGCCCTCGAGAGCGATCAGCGCCAGACGAGCTGACCGTTCGGCGTCTGCACGGCGACCGCGCGCACGGCCGGCTCGCCCGCATGGAGCCGCACCGGCAGCGGCGCGCCTTCGACCCAGGCGATGAAGCGCGTCTGATCGCCGTCGACCTCGACCCAGCCGATCCCGCTCGCGCCGCACGGATGCTCGAGCGGCGTCGCGCCCGGGTGAAGCTCGTCGGGAACATCCCAGGCGATGAAGAACGGGAGGTCCGGGGTGCGGTTCGGGTCGTCGATCCCCGCCCCGCGCCAGGAGATGCGTCGTCCGTCGGGCAGGGTCCGGGAGCCGGGCTCGACCGCGAGTCCGACGCGACCCGCGAGCTGGTCGATCTCGTCGGTCGCCAGACACATCGCGAACCACGCGTCGCCACCGGCGGTCAGCGCCTGCAGCGACCGCCCGAGATGGGTCGTTGCCGCGATCGCCGGATCGACGACGGCCAGGAGCTCGAGGTACTGCGCGTCGCCGAGCGGGATAATCCGGTTGGCCGTTCCCCATGCCGGGTGGGTGCCCCCGGGCACGGACGCGAGCCCGAGCTCGTCGAGGATGCGCGTCGCCGACGCATCGAGGTCCTGGACCGCGTAGACGACGTGATCGATGCGCAGCGCCATCAGTTGGCGGCGCGCTTGAGGTAGGCGACGAGCGACGTGCCGCCGACCGGCGTCGGTTGCGCCACGACGCCGACCAACTCCCACCCGTCCTCGCCGAACGTGTTGAGGATCTCACCCGGGTTGTGCTCGAGCAGCGGTGCCACGAAGTACTCCCACTTCTCACTCATGTCGACGGTTCTCCCATCAGTCGTTCGCGGACCTGCTTGATGCAGACACCCATGATGACGTCCAACCCGCCAGCCGACGCGATCGCGGCCGCCTCGTCGCTGACGATCCCCTCCTGCAACCACAGGACCTTCGCGCCGATCGCGACCGCCTGCCGGGCGATCTCGGGCGTCTCGGCGGCGCGCCGGAACACGTCGACGACATCGATCCCTACGTCGGGGGGGATGTCCAGGAGGGACGCATACGCGCGCTCGCCGAGCACCTCGGTCTCGTTCGGGTTGACCGGCACGATCCGGTAGCCGTGGTCCGCCAGGTAGGTCGCCACCGCGTGCGAGGGACGGCTCGCGCGCGACGACAGGCCGACGACCGCGATCGTCCGGACGTCGCCGAGGAGCGCTCGCAGCTCGCGATCCTCCGGGGTCATGCGATCGACCATGCGGCCTCCCGTCGGAGCAGCGACAGCAACTCGTGCACCATCGCGCCCGTCGCTCCCCACACGGTCGCTCCCGGGAGCTCGTACCACCACCCGCGCCACGTCGTGCCGTCGGGCGCGCGCACGGAACGCTGCTCCTCCACGTCCGCGAGCTCGCGCAACGACGCCGTCAGGACGCGCGCGATCTCCGCGTCGCTGATCACGAGGCGGGGCAGCGTCGGCAGCATCCCGACGAACGGCGTCACGAGGATCGCCGACACGAACGTGTGGATCGGTCGGAGGGCGCCGAGCACCGTCACGCTCGCCGGTTCGATCCCGATCTCCTCGTAGGTCTCACGCAGGGCGGTGGCCCGAAGGTCGACGTCCTCGGGGTCGGCGAGCCCTCCCGGGAAGGACACCTCGCCGGGATGGCGCGACAGGTCGGCCGCACGCTCGGTGAACACCAACGCGGGGACATCGCCGACGACGAGCGCGAGCACGGCCGCCAGCCGATCCCCCGGCGCCGGCCGAGGTCGAGGGTCCGCCTCCAGGTGGGGCGCGACGGCGAGGGCGATGTCGGACACCGCTCCATCGTACGGGGAGGCGGCGTGAGGCATTCGGGCGGGTGGTAGCGTCGCCCGATGCTCACGGAGCCCGACGTCGCGGCCCAAGCGGTCGACCCGAACGAGGTCCTGGACGTCGCGCGATCGCTGCTCGCCGCGCCCTCGGAGAACCCGGGTGGCACCGAGGACGAGGCCGCCGCGGTCGCGGTCGGGATCCTCGAACGCATCGGCGCCGCGCCCGAGATCGTGCGAGGGGCCGCGGGACGTCCGAGCGTCCTGGCGACGCTCGGCGACGGCGACGGGCCGACGCTCGCGTGGAACGGGCACCTGGACACGGTGCCGGCCGGATCGCGCGACACGTGGGACGCGGACCCCTTCGGCGGCGAGGTGGTCGACGGGCGACTGATCGGGCGCGGGGCCTGCGACATGAAGGGGCCGATCGCGGCCGCGCTCGCCGCCGCGGCGGCCGTCCGACGTGTCGGGATCGACGGTCCGGGCCGCGTCACGCTGCATCTGGCGGCGGACGAGGAGCTGGCGGGCGTTCACGGCACGAAGGTGCTCTGGGAGCGGGGGCTGTTGACGCAGGGATCCGCCATCGTCGGGGAACCGAGCGACCTGCAGCTGGGGCTCGCCGAGCGCGGTGGCGCCTGGATCACGGCGACGGCCCACGGGAAGGCGTCGCACGGATCACAACCCGATCGCGGCGTGAACGCGATCACCTCGATGGCGCGTTACCTGCTGCGTCTGCCCGAGGTCCTGCCCGACCTCCAGCACCCGCTGTGCGGTCGACCGACCGTCAACGCCGCGCTCATCGAGGGTGGCAGCGCGCCGAACGTGGTGCCCGATCGCTGCGCGATCGACATCGATCGCCGGCTGCTCCCCGGGGAGGACGATCGCGACGCGGTGCTCGCCCCCTTCGCGACGCTTGCCGCGGACATCCGCCGCGAACACCCGGAGGTGGACGTGCGCGTCGAGATCCGGGACTGGACCGACGCCGCCGAGGCAGCGGCGGACTCCGAGGTCGCCGGGGCCGTGCGCGCCGCCGCACGCGCCGAGCGGGGAGCCACGCCGAACGACGTCGGCTTCACCGGGATCACCGATGCCCGCTTCTACATCAACGACGCGCACGTCCCGACGGTGATCTTCGGCCCCGGGTCCCTCTCGGTCGCCCATACGGCGAACGAGTGGGTCGGCGTTGACGACCTCGTGGTGGCAACGAGGATCTACGCGCGGATCTTCGCCGGGGTGCTCGCCGGCAGAGACCGATGAACGCCGATCGGGCGTATCCTTGTGGCGATGAGCACGATCGCCGATCCGATCACCGTCACGGATGCCGCGGCCCGCAAGATCGCGGACCTGGGCGCCAAACAGGGGCATACAGAGCCCATGCTCCGTCTGCGCGTGGTCGCGGGCGGGTGCTCGGGATTCTCCTACGAGCTCGGCTTCGACGACCACGCCGCGCCCGATGACCACGTGATCAGGGCGGCGGACGGCGTGCGGGTCCTCGTCGATCCCCGGAGCGCGCCGATCGTCGAAGGCTCGACCCTCGAGTTCGACACAGCGATGCTGGGTGGCGGGCTCAAGGTCCGCAACCCTCGTGCGACGCACGAGTGCGCGTGCGGCGATTCATTCTCGATCTGACGTCGAACGCCCGGATACGCTCGGCGGTATCCTGCAGCCATGCCCAAGGCGGACGCGACCCAGTGGCGCGACCTCTACCACGAGGTCGTCACGTCGGGCCTGTGCACCGGGTGCACCGCCTGCATCGTCGCCTGCCCGTTCCACGTCCTCGGCTACGAGGACAACTATCCGGTCCAGCTCCAAGACGGCGGGCCCGACGCATGCACGCACGGTGACAAGGGGTGCTCCCTGTGCACCCTGGCCTGTCCTCGGTTCCGCGACTGGGAATCCGAGATCGACCTCACGATGTTCGGACGCACGCGCGCGCCTGAGGAGCTGATCGGCCAGTACCGGGAGATCTACCTCGCGCGCGCGGTCGCGCCCGAATCGCTGATGGCTGGACAAGACGGCGGCGTGGTCAGTGCGTTGCTCATCTGGGGCCTGGAAACCGGTGCGATCGACGGCGCGGCGACATCGGTGCTCTCGACCGAGCGTCAGTGGGATTGCGAGCCGGCGATCGTCACCGATCGTGCCGGCGTCTTGGCCGCGGCCGGCAGCCGCTACACGTACAGCGCCAATCCGCTCGCGCTCCTGAAGGCGGCGGAGATGGGACTGTCGAAGGTGGCGCTCGTGGGCATGGGCTGTCAGTCCTCCGTCACCGGCGCGATGGAGGCGCGTCGCGTCAACAAGTGGCGGAAGAAGATCGCTTGGACCTTCGGCCTGTTGTGCTCCAAGTCGTTCACGTACGACGGTCTGATGGTCGAGATCGCGCAGGAGGAGCTCGGCCTCGACCTCGACCACCTCGCGCGCGTCAACATCAAGGGCAAGCTGCTGTTCTACACCGACACCGGCGACGAGATCATCTACTCCCTGAAACAGAGCCACCGGTTCACCCGCCCCGGTTGCCTGCACTGCCCCGACTTCGCGGCGGAGCACGCCGACATCTCGTTCGGCGGCCTGGGCCAAGGAGACGGCTGGACCCTATCGATCGTTCGGACGCAGCTCGGCGAGCAGATCTGGGCCGACGCACTCGCCGCGGGAGTGATCGAGTCCAAGCGCGCGGCCGACGAGGATCCCGACGCGGTCGCGCTGATGTTCAAACTGGCCGCGCGATCCCGCGACCGGTGGCCCGATCGAGAGGAGCTGCCGACCGCCGGCGCCACACCCGGCCTCACCGGCGCCTGACGGTCCGTTTCGCCTAGTCGGGACGAACCAGGGACGACCCCCCAGCCTCGGGACTCCACCTCGGCCAGCCTGGGCCGATAATCCAGGGAACACGACCCCACCGGGGGTTGCGTTGTCGCGTCATGGTCGCGGTTGGCAGGAGTGCGAGAGATGGCTGAGCGGGTGCGGACATCACGACCGGCGCCGCTGCGCCGTGACGCCGTCCTGGAGGCCGTCACCTTCGCCGCCGAACGGATGCTGATCGCGCCCGATTGGCGCGAGGCGATCCACGAAGTGCTCGCCCGCTTCGGGATCGCCGCCGGCGTCTCCCGCGCGACCGTCATCCGCACGGACCGCGACGCGAGCGGGCCGCCCCTCGCCACCGAAGAAGCGGAATGGTGCGCGCCCGGGGTCCCCTCGATGCACGATCACCCCGGCCTGCGCGGCGCGCCCTGGACTCCCGAGTTCGAGCGCTGGGTCGACGCCATGACCGCGGGCCAACCGGTCGTCGGCGACGTCGCGACCTTCCCGGCGGACGAGCAGACGGAGTTCGCGCTGCAGGGGATCCAGTCCCTCGCCTACTACCCGGTCACGGTCGACGGCGAATGGTGGGGGTGTTTCGGCTTCGAGGACTGTGACGGCCCGCGGACGTGGAGCCTCACGGACCTCGACGGCGTCCGTACCGCGGCCGCGTTGTTGGGCGCGGCGATCGCACGGCAGCGCCAAGAGGAGCGTCTGCGCGACGCCGAGACGCGCTACCGGGGCGTCGTCGAGCGGATCCCCGCCGTGACCTACGTCGACGTCGCCCGTCCCGAGGGGGTGCGCATGGCGTTCCTCAGTCCCCAGATCGAGTCGCTGCTCGGCCACGCGGCCGACGAGTTCCTGACCGATCCCGACTCCTGGTTCGACCTCGTGCATCCCGACGATCAAGCGCGCGTCGACGAGGCCGCGCGGCACGCCGGCGCCACCGGCGACCCGTTCGACGAGGAGTATCGGATGCGCCACGCCGACGGCCACTGGATCTGGGTGCACGACACGTCGACGCCGGTGCCGAGCGAGGACGGCTCCGACGCGCGATACTTCCAGGGGTTCCTCGTCGACATCACTACACGCATCGAGGCCGAGGCCGCGCGCGCGGTGGCCGAGCACCGGTATCGGACGATGGTCGAGGCCCTGCCCGCGGTCACCTACATCGACGAGCCGATCCCGGGCGATGACCTGAACGCGAAGATGCCCTTCGTCAGCCCGCAGGTGGAACAGATCCTGGGCTACCCCCCCGAGCGCTTCATGCAGGACAACCGCTTCTGGTTCGAGATCATGCACCCCGACGATTTCGCGGCGATGCGCTCGGCGGGGCACCTCAGCGTCGCGAATCTCGACGAGGTGACCGAGGAATACCGGATGCGCCACGCCGACGGTCACTGGGTCTGGGTGCAGGACACCTCCCGTCCCGTCTTCGACGAGCACGGCGAGCTCTCGTTCTTCCAAGGGTTCCTCGTGGACGTCTCGACGCGTCATGCCGCCGAGGAGCGCCTCCGCGAAGCCGAGGAGCGGTTCCGCGTGCTCGTCGAGCGGATGCCGGCGATGGTGTACACGGAGGGCCTGCGTTCCGGGTCGACCGAGCCCGCGGAGATCGACTACGTCAGCGAGCACGCCGTCGACATGCTCGGGTATCCGGCCTCGTTCTGGCCCGGGAGCCCCGAGCGCTGGCGCGACGTGATCCATCCCGATGACGTCGACGACGTGCTGGCGGCCGGCGCACGGTCCAACGCAGCCGGCACCCCGTTCTCGATGGACTATCGGATGATCGCCGCGGACGGACACACCGTCTGGGTCCACGAGGAGTCCGTCCTCATCCGCGGCGCCGACGACGCGCCCGCGTACTGGCAGGGCATCATCCTTGACGTCAGCGAGCGCGTGGAGGCGACCGAGCGCATCCGCATGGCAGAGGAGCGCTTCCGGCAGATTGTCGAGCACACGCCCGTGATCACCTACCAGGAGGCGCCGTCGAAGGACACGTTCGCGCCCGACACGCCGTTGCTGTACGTCAGCCCGCAGATCGAGGCGCTCCTCGGCTACCCCCTCGCGCGATGGTCCGAGCCCGGGTTCTGGTCCGAGGTCGTGCACCCGGCCGACGCGGCCGCCCTCCAGGCCGAAGCCGATCATGCGACCTCGAGCGACGCCTATCGGAGCGAGTATCGGATGATCGCCGCGGACGGGCGGACGGTGTGGTTCCACGACGAGGCGCAGTTGATCCGCGACATCGACGGCAATCCCGTCTCATGGCAGGGCGTGATGGTCGACATCACCGACCGTCGCGATGCCGAGACCGAGTTGCAGCGAGCCCGGGAGCGGCTGCAAGCGCTGATCGACCACATCCCTGCCGTGGTCTATCGCGAGGCCCTCGACGCGGATCCCGAGAAGTTCTTCCTCAGCTCGCAGGTGGAGCAGATGCTCGGGCACACCGTGGAGGAGTGGACGTGGGTCCCCGACTTCTGGCTCGATCACCTCCATCCCGACGACCGCGAGCGGGTGCTCGCCGTCGACGCCGAGGCCAATCGCACCCGCCGGGCGTACTCGCTGGAGTACCGGTTCCGGCGGGCGGACGACCGGTACGTGTGGCTCCAGGACGAGGCGGTGTTCCTCCAGCCCGATCCGACCCAGGAGGGCTCCTGGCAAGGCCTCCTGTTCGACGTGACGGCGCGCAAGGAGGCCGAGGAACAGCTCCGGGCGAGCGAGCTGGTGCACAGCGCCACGGTCGAGCACCTGCCCGCGATCGTCTATCGCGAGCCGCCGGAGCGCAGCGCGCTCAAGGACATGTACATCGGCCCCCAGGTCGAACAGATCTTCGGCTACACCGCCGAGGAGTGGATCGCCGGCGTGCCCGACTTCTGGCAGGAGCACATCCACCCCGACGACGTCGAGCAGGTCGTGGCCGCCAACGACTCCGCCAACGAGACGAAGGAGCCGTTCGCGAAGGACTACCGGTTCCGGCACCGCGACGGTCGCTACCTCTGGGTCCACGACGAGGCCACGTTCGTGCCCGACGTCGGGGGCGGTTGGTGGCAGGGGTTCATCATCGACATCACCCGGCGCAAGGAGGCCGAGGAGCAGCTGCGCGAAGCCGAGGAGAAGTTCCGGTTGATCGTCGAGCAGGGCCCCGCGGTGATCTACCAGCAGGAGTTCGATGTCGACGATCCGAACATCTCGCGCACTACATACATCTCACCGCAGCAGGCCGACATGTTCGGCTACACCTCGGAGGAGGTGCTCGCCGATCCAACGCTGTGGTCGCGCACGGTGCACCCCGACGACCGGGAGCGCGTCCTCGCGGCCGACGTCGAGAGCAATCGCGACGGCAACGGCCGGTTCAGTCTCGAATACCGGATGATCAGCAAGGACGGCCGCATCGTCTGGGTCGAGGACACCTCGCTGCTGGTCCAACTCGAGGGGCGCACCCCGTTCTGGCAGGGCTTCCTGATCGACATCACCGAGCGCAAGCAGGCCGAGGAGCAGCTCGCCCGCGCCCTGGAGGTCGAGCGCGAAGCGACGCGGCGCCTCCGCGCGCTCGACGAGATGAAGAACACCTTCCTGCAGGCCGTCTCGCACGACCTCCGGACACCGCTGGCCGCGATCCTCGGGCTCGCGATCACCCTCGAGCGGGGCGACGTCCACCTCGAGGAGGACGACGCGAAGGATCTGGCACGTCGGATCGCCGGGAACGCCCGCCGGCTGGACCGTCTCGTCACGAACCTCCTCGACCTCGACCGCCTCGCCCGGGGCATCGTGACGCCGAACCTGCTCCCGACCGACGTCGGCTCGATCGTTCGTCGCGTCCTGGCCGAGTCGGATCTGATCCCCGACACGCGGCTGCGCACCGACATCCATCCGGTGATGGTGCCGGCCGATGGCGCCAAGGTGGAGCGGATCGTGGAGAACCTGCTCGCGAACACGGTCCGGCACACGCCCAGCACCTCGACGATCTGGGTGAGCGTGTCGGCGACCGAGGAGGGCGCGCTCCTGGCGGTCGAGGACGACGGTCCCGGCGTCGAGCCCGACCTGCGGGACACGATCTTCGAGCCGTTCCAGCAGGGCCCGGACGCACCCCGCCATTCGCCGGGGGTGGGCGTCGGCCTCACGCTCGTCCGGCGATTCGCCGAGCTGCACGGGGGTCGCGCGTGGGTGGAGGATCGCGACGGCGGCGGGGCCTCGTTCCGCGTGCTGCTGCCCCACGACCCGCCGGATCCCGGGATGGTGGTGCTCGGCCCGATGCCGGGTCTCGACCCGGCGTGAGCCGGTGTCGCTAGAGGGCTTCCCACCCGGCGACGACGGGGTGGTCCGCGGCCACCGCGCCGATCTGGGCGGCGCCACCGGGTGAGCCGATCCCCGACACGCTCGCATCGAAGAATTCCGCGTTGACCGGGGTGAACTGCTTCCATTCGCCGGGCACGTCGTCCTCGTAGAAGATCGCGGTCACGGGGCACGCGGGCTCGCAGGCGCCACAGTCGACGCACTCGTCGGGCTGGATGTAGAGCATGCGGCCGCCCTCATAGATGCAGTCGACCGGGCATTCGTCGACGCAGGCGCGGTCCTTCACATCGATGCAGGGCTCGCAGATCGTGTAGGTCATCGGTCCCCTTCACCTCGTGCCGATTCGAGTTCGCCTCTGGACCCTGGGATGGTAGCGCAGGGGCTGGTCCTCGCAACGGTCCTCGGGTCAGTTCGGGGCGAGCGCCTCGATGGTGGCGCGTGCGGCCGCCGCATCCGGTGCGCCGCCGGGCACAACGGGGTAGACGATGGGCAGGTGCGCGCCCGCCGCCCGGTAGGCGGCGAGCCGATCACGTGCGCTCGAACCCTCCGTCACCATGACGGCGCGGACAACGTGCTCCGCGTCGGTCGGATCGATCCCCAGCTCGACGAACTGCCGGCGATACGCCGGATAGGAGGCGTACTCGGCGGCCGCGGCCCGGGCCGCCTCGGCCGACCCGGGCGCAAGCGCGGCGCGGACGTAGACGGCGAGCGTGACCGACGCCGGATCCCGGCCGGCACCTTCGGCACCCTGGGCGACCTGACCCACGGCCGTCGCAACCCGCTGGGGCGTGCACCAGTTGAAGATGACGCCGTCGGCGATCTCCCCCGCCAGCCGCGTCGCGCGCGGGCCGAGAGCCGCGATCCAGATCTGGGGCGGTGTCACCGGCGCCAGTCCGGTGGTCACCGCGACACCGTCGACGGCCGCCGGCTCCCCCGCGAACGCGCGACGGAGCGCGACGACGGTGTCGCGGAGCCGCGCGAGGGCGCCCGGGCCGGCCGGCCCGGTTCCCAGGCCGAGGAGGAGCCGCCCGCCAGACCGCTCCTGCACGGTCGCCGCAGCCATCGCGAGCAGCGAGGGCGCTCGCGCCGGGAGCGGCACGACGCCGGTCCCCAGCAGGAGCCGGTCGGTCTCGCCTGCGAGACCCGTGAGGGTCGCCAAGGTGTCCCGGGCGCCCACCTCCGGCAGGAACAGCGCCCGGTACCCGGCTGCCTCGCCGGCACGCACGAGCCCGGCGAGATCGGCCCACGGGTACGGGTCGCGCAGCGCGAATCCGATCGCGTCGGGTTGGCGTTCAGGCGCGGTCATGCTCCGATGGTGCCAGAGCGATGGAACAGGTGACCTTCACCACCGACGATGGCGCCCGGCTGGAGGGCGAGGTCCGCGTGCCCGAGGGCGACCCCCGCGGGACGGCGGTGCTGTGCCATCCGCATCCCCGGCACGGCGGTTCGAAGGATCACCCGCTGCTGTGGGCGATCCGCAACGAGCTGGCCGCGAACCACGGGCTCGCCGTCCTCGGGTTCAACTTCCGGGGCGTCATGGGGTCGACCGGCACCTACGGCGGCGGCCGCGACGAGGTGCGCGACGCGGTGGCCGCGATCGGACACGTCCGCGCCGCGGTCGCCGCGGACCTGCCGACGATCCTCGTCGGGTGGTCCTTCGGCGCCAACGTCGCGGCCCGGGCCGCGATCGACGATCGCCGGGTGGCCGCCCTCGTCCTCATCGGACTCCCCCTCGTCCCCAACGACCTGTCGCTGCCGCCATTGCCCGACGCGACGGACCTGCGCGCGATGCGTCGCCCCGCGCTGCTGCTGGCCGGCGAGCACGACACGTTCTGCCCGGCCGAGGACCTGCGCGCCTACGCCACGTCGTTTCCGGACGCCGATGCGACGATCGTGGCCGGCACCGACCACTATTTCTGGCGACGGGAGCGCAAGGCCGCGGGGCTGATCGGCGCCTTCGTCGAGCGCGTGATCACTCCGGCTTGAACGACCCCGCGTCGCGATGCGCGTGCCCGTTCGTCCGCGGATCCACCGGCCGTCCTCGTCTGGGTCGTTGCAGCACGACGAGCGGCACGACCACGAGCACGAGTGCGTAGAAGCCGACCCACACGAAGGCCCCGAGGAGAACCGACGCGACCGTGATCGCGATCCACAGCCACGGATTGCCCCACCAGGGCCGCGCCGGCGTCGGCGCCGAACGCTCCGCCGGCGCGGACGCCCGGCGCGCCGCCGCGCGTTGTCGGAACACGACGACGAACCCGAACGTGAGCACGGCCATCGTCACGAACGGCAGGATCGCGTAGAGCCACGCGTTCTCCGGCGTCATGCGGGCAGGCTACCCCCACCGGCATGTGCCGCTACAGCGGCACGTGCGAGAGCACCATGATGCGCGGTTCGGTCATCTCCTCCATCGCGAAACGCAGGCCCTCGCGGCCGAACCCCGACTCCTTCGAGCCACCGTACGGCATCTGGTCGGCGCGGAACGCGCTCACGTCGTTGACGATGACGCCGCCCACATCGAGCGTGCGGTGCGCCTCGAAGGCGCGGTTCAGGTCGTTCGTGAAGACGCCGGCCTGCAGCCCGTACTTGGAGTCGTTGACCTCCGCGAGGGCCTCCTCGAACGTCTGGTACGGGGTGATCGTCGCCACCGGTCCGAAGACCTCCTCGCATCGCACCTTCATCTCCGGCGTGGTTTGGGAGAGCAGCGTGGGCTGGAAGAACGGCCCGTCGGCCTTGCCGCCGGTGAGCACCTCGGCCCCCTGGGCCTGGGCCTCGGCCACCCACTCGGCGATCCGATCGACCTCGCCCCGGTCGATCACGGGGCCGACGTCGGTGTTCGGGTCCATCGGGTCGCCGGTGATCAGCTGCTCGACCTGCTTCGTGAGCAGCTGGGCGAACTCGTCGTACACCTCCGCCGCGACGAGGACGCGCTGGACGCTGATGCAGCTCTGGCCCGCCTGGTAGTAGGCGCCGAACGCGATCCGCTGCGCCGCCATGTCGAGGTCGGCGTCGCTGTGGACGATGACGCCGGCGTTCCCGCCGAGCTCCAGGGTGACCTTCTTCTTCGGGTCCAGGCCCTTGAGATACCAGCCGATCGCGGCCGAGCCCGTGAAGCTGATCTTGCGGAAGCGGTCGTCGCGCGCCATCGCGTCGGCCACCTTCGAGCGCACCGGCAGGACCTGATACATGCCCTTGGGCAGATCGGTCTCATCGAAGAACTCGGCAAGGCGCAACGCCCCGATGGGCGTGGCGCTGGCTGGCTTCACGACGATGGGTGCGCCCACGGCCAGGGCCGGCGCGACCTTGTGCGCCACGAGGTTCAGCGGGAAGTTGAACGGCGTGATGCCCAGGACGGGGCCGATCGGGAAACGCCGCAGGAGGCCGATGCGTGAGCCGAACGCGGCCTCGGTGTCGAGGCGCATCAATTCGTCGTCGCCGTGACGGATCGTCTCGGAGGCCCACCGGAACGTCGAAACCGCGCGCGCGGCCTCGACGCGGGCCCATTTGAGCGGCTTGCCGCCCTCGGCGGCGATCAGCTCCGCGTTCTCCTCGAGCGTCTCCGCAAGCCGCCGGGAGATGTGGTCGAGACCGGCCGACCGCGCCGCGACCGAGAGCTGCCTGGTCTCCTCGAACACGCCGGCGGCGGTCGCGATGGCCTCCTCGACGTCATCGGCCGTCGGGATGCCGATCTCCTCGACGAGCGCATCGTCGAAGGGGTTCTTCACCTCGAAGGTGCCCTCGCCGGTACGCCATTGCCCGTTCACGAGGTACGGACGGACGGTCATGGATCCTCACCACCTCTTCCTCTTGGTCGCGACACGGGGCGCCCCGCGTGGGACGCCCCGCCATCGCTACGCCGTTCGTCGCCTCAGTCCAGCGACACCATCACGTGCTTGATGTTGGTGTAGTCCTCGAGCGAGTAGATGCTCATGTCCTTGCCGTGGCCCGACTGCTTGTACCCACCGTGCGGCATCTCGGGCGTGAGCGGGATGTGGGTGTTGATCCACACGCAGCCGTACTGCAGCTTGCGCGCCATCCGCATCGCACGACCGACGTCGCGGGTCCACACGCTGGAGGCCAGGCCGTAGTCCACGCCGTTGGCCCACGCGAGCGCCTGGTCCTCGTCGCTGAAGCGCTGCACCGTCACGACGGGCCCGAAGACCTCCTTCTGGATGATCTCGGCGTCCTGGGCCGGGTTCGCGACGACCGTCGGCGTGTAGTAGAAGCCGTCGCCGCCCATCGCCTTGCCACCGGTGAGGACCTCGGCGCCCGCCTCCTGCGCGCGCTCGACGAAGCCCTCGACCCGCTCTCGCTGCTCCTGGGAGATCACCGACCCGATCGCGACGTCTGGCTCGAAGGCGCCGCCCACCTTGAGTCCCTCGACCGCCGGCACCAGCGAATCGAGCAGCTTGTCGTAGATCTTCGGTCCCGCGATCACGCGGCAGGCCGCGGTGCAGTCCTGCCCCGCGTTGAAATACCCGGCGATCGAAACCCATTCGGTCACGGCATCGAGGTCGGCGTCGTCGAACACGACGACGGGCGCCTTGCCGCCGAGCTCGAGGTGCACGCGCTTGAGCGTATCGGCCGAGTTCTTCGCGATCAGCTTGCCCGTGGCAGTGTCGCCCGTGATCGAGACGATGCCGACGTCCTTGTGCCGCACGATCGTGTCGCCGACGGGGACTCCGTCACCCGTCACCACGTTGAACACGCCGGGCGGGAAGATCTCGGCCGCGTACTCGGCCAGCTTCAGCGCTGTCAGCGGGGTCAGCTCGCTCGGCTTGAGGACCACGGTGTTTCCCGAGGCGAGGGCCGGCCCGATCTTCCAGATCGCCATCATCAAGGGGTAGTTCCACGGTGCGATCAACCCGGCGACTCCGATCGGCTCGCGCCGGACGATCGACGTGAACCCGGCCATGTACTCGCCGGCGCTGCGGCCCTCGGGCATGCGCGCCGCGCCCGCGAAGAAGCGCAGGTTGTCGACGATCGGCGGGATCTCCTCCGACATCGTCACGTCGGCGGGCTTCCCTGCGTTCTCCGCCTCGAGACGCACGAACTCCTCGGCGTTGTTCTCGATCGCGTCGGCGAGCTTGAGCAGGGCGGCCTGGCGGTCCTTCGGCGTGGTGTCGAACCAGGTTTCCTCGAAGGCCTTGGTGGCCGCCGCGACGGCGGCGTTCGCATCCTCGGCCGTGCCCTCGGGCACCGTGGCGATCACCGCGCCCGTGTGCGGGCCGATGATGTCCCGGGTCGCGCCGTCGGACGCGTTGACCCACTCGCCGCCGATGAACATCTGGTGACTGTCCGCCATGGTCCCTCCTCGGGCCGCACGCCGTCCCCACACGGGATCCGGTCAGGCAGCCAGTATCGCGCGTTCGGGTCGCAACGGACCACCCACCGCGGGGGCGCCCAGGGAGGGGGCCGTTGGACAACCTGGACAAACGGCGGCGGGGTCAGCCCTCGGGTTGGGCCGTCAACAGGTCGCGCGCCCGCAGCGCGAGCCAGAACTCCATGCGATCGAAGGAGTTCGACAGGTCGCGACCGGTGAGCTCCTCCACCTTCCGCATCCGGTACCGCAACGTATGGCGGTGCACGAACAGCTCGCCCGCGGCGGTCTCCCACCGGGCGTTGTGCTGCAGGAACGCCTGCAGGCTCGACAGGAGCTCGCCGCCGTGCTCGGTGTCGTAGGCATCCAGCGGCGCCAACAGCGCGTCGGCGAAGGCGCGCAATGCGTCGGGCTCGGCCATGCTGAGCAGGAGCCGGTAGGTCCCGAGCTGTTCGAATCCCGCGTGCTGCCACCCCTCCAGCCGGCACACCTGCAAGGCGTACCGAGCCTCGCGGGCCGAACGCCCGACATCGCCCGGACCGGCGGGCCCGCCCGCACCGCCGCGCAGCTCGGCGTCCACCCGGTGGCCGAGCGCCTTCACGAGCTCGGCGAGGTCCAGATCCGCGGCGGCCGGCAGCAAGACGTTGATCCCTCCCGCGTGCGCCGAGACGAGGAACCCCCCGTCGAGACGCGAGCAATGGTCGGTGGCGGCGAGCCCGAGTCGGGTCGGGTCGGTCCCGTCGCCGACCGACTCGATCGCCACGACCAGGACCTGCGCGTCGCGCGCGAACCCGTAGCGGGTGAGCCCTCGGGCGGCCTCGACCGCGGGCAGATCGCCGCGCACAAGCTCGTCGAAGAAGTCGCCCTGCAATCGGCGCTCGGCCTCGGCGACCGCGCGCGACTTCGCCAACTCGATCGCGAACAAGCTGAGCGCGTGGCCGGCGACGATCCGGTCGAGCTGCGAGGGTTGCTGCGGCGTCCCGACTGCGAGGAACGCCTCGACCCGACCCTGCGCACCAACCGGTTGGACCCAGACGTGATGGCCCTCGTCGACCATCGTCAGCGAGAAGGCGGCCGCGTCGGGCCGCGAGGTGCGGATCTCGTCCCAGATGCGCTCGCGGCGCGACGCCGCTCCGTCGCCTGCGAGCGCCAGGGCCATCCCGTGCAGGTCCAGCAGCAACGCCCATCCACGCACGACGGTCGCGAGTGAGGTCGCGATGCCGTCGACGCCGGCGCCGTCGAGCACCGCGCGGGTGAGCACATGCTCTGCGTCGACCGCGCGCTGCAGCGTGTCGTACTGCTCGGCCAGCAGGCGGGTGAACACCGCCTCGGTGATCGCGATGAACGGCACCGGATAGGGAACCTCGAACAAGGGGAACCCGTGTTTCGTCGCCTCGGTGATCATGGCTTTCGGGGTCTTGTCGTGGCCGAAGCCGAGACCCAGCCCGAGGCCGGCGACACCCGCATCGACCAGGCGGCGGACGTACGCGCGCTGCTTGGCGACCGTGTCCCCGACCCCCATGCCGGTGGTGAGGATCAGCTCGCCCCCCTTCAGCCAAGCGGTGGGGTCCTCGAGCTCGGAGCTGTGCACCCAGCGGACCGGCTGCATCGTCGCGCCCTCCCCCGCCAGGAGCTTCAGCTTCATCCCGGGGATCGCCACGATGTCGCGGACGGTCAGCGCCATGCCCCGATTGTACGGAACGGCGCATCGTCTCCCCCAGGGAGGGGTCGTCGGGGGGCCTGTTTCGACATCCGGTACAAATCGACGGCGTGCGCCGGGCCACCTCCGCGCCTGACGAGGTGGCCGCCCCGGCGCAGACTGCAGGTATGGATATCCCACAGGAACGGAAGCTGGTCACCGAGGTCCCCGGTCCGAAGAGCACCGAGTGGTTCGCGCGGCGGGCAACGGCCATCCCTGCCGGCGTCGCGAACATCCACCCGATCGTCACGGCACGAGCCTCAGGCGCGATCATCGAGGACGTCGACGGGAACCGACTGATCGACTTCGCCACCGGGATCTCGGTCCTGAACGTGGGCCACGCGGCACCCGAGGTCGTGGCCGCCGCCCAGCGGCAACTCGAGCTCGACACCCACACCTGCTTCCACGTCACGGCCAACGAGCCCTACATCGAGCTGGCGGAACGGCTGAACGCTCTTGCCCCGATCGACGGCTCGGCCAAGACGATGTTCGCGAACTCCGGTGCGGAGGCCGTCGAGAACGCCGTCAAGATCGCACGCAAGGCGACGGGTCGAAGCGCGATCGTCGCGTTCGACCACGCGTTCCACGGTCGCACGTTGATGGGCATGACGCTCACGGCCAAGGTGATGCCCTACAAACAGGGCATGGGCCCCTTCGCGCCGGAGGTCTACCGGCTGCCGTTCGCCTATGCCTACCGGTGGCCGAACCCGGAGCGCTGCGCCGAGGAGGCGCTCGCCTACGCGTTGGACGAGATGCACAAGCACATCGGCGAGGACAACATCGCAGCGGTGATCATGGAGCCGATCCAAGGAGAGGGCGGCTTCATCGTGCCGGCGCCCGGCTTCGTGGCCGGCATCGCCGCGTTCTGCCGCGACAACGGGATCGTCTTCATCGCCGACGAGATCCAGTCCGGCATGGGCCGCGCCGGGAAGTGGTTCGCGATCGTCGACGAAGGTGTGACGCCGGACATCGTCACGAGCGCCAAGTCCCTCGGCGGCGGGTTGCCGATCAGCGCGATCACGGGACGCGCCGACCTGATGGACGCCGTGCACGTCGGCGGGCTCGGCGGCACCTACGGCGGGAACCCTGTCGCGGCCGCCGCGGCGTTGGCCGTGCTGGACAAGATCGAGTCCGAGCACCTGCTGGAGTCCGCGATTCGCATCGGGGACACGATCATGGCCCGCTTCCGCGCGATGGCCGAGCGGTTCCCCCAGATCGGCGATGTGCGCGGACGCGGTGCGATGTGCGCGATGGAGTTGGTCGCCGACCCGGCGACGAAGGAGCCGCTCGATGCCGCCCGGATGGGGGCGATCGCCTCGAACGCTCTCAGCCAGGGCGTGATCGTGTTGTCAGCCGGCACGTACGGCAACGTCGTCCGACTGCTGCCGCCGATCAACATCGACGAGGCACTGCTCGCCGACGGGCTCGACGTGCTCGAGTCGGCGGTGACGACCGCGCTCGCCTGAGCGACGACGCCACGTAGGCTGCCGCGATGCGGTGGCTACGCCGGCTCGCGATCGACGTCTCGCCGCTGCGCGCCTCCGGTCAGTTCCGATTGCTGTGGAGCGGGTCGGTCGTCTCGGCGATGGGCTCGCAGTTCGCGCGGGTCGGTCTCTACGTCCAGGTCTATGCGCTGACCGGCTCGCCCGCCGCCGTCGGGCTGCTGGGCGTGTCGGGCCTGATCGGCAGCCTCGGGGGCGTGCTCGTCGGATCGGCGTTCATCGATCGGCACGACCGCCGGATCACGCTGATCTGGACGGAGCTCGCCGCGGTCGGCGTCTCCGGCGTGCTGTTCGCGGGCGCCCTTGCGGGCGATCCGCCGCTGTGGCTGTTGCACGCCGCGAACGCCGGGACATGGTTCCTGGCGGCGATCCACGGGCCGGCACGTCAGGCCGCCATCCCGCGCATGCTCGAGGACGACGAGGTGCCGGCCGCGGTCGCCCTCAACCAGGCCGGTTGGCAGGTGTCCTCGATCGTCGGGCCTGCACTTGCCGGCCTGCTGATCGGCGCCTCGGGAACGGCGGCCGCATACGGGGTGGACGTCGCCTCCTACATCGTGGGCCTGCTCGCGGCGATCATGCTGCGCCCATTGCCACCGGACGTCGTCGTCACCGTCCGGGGCGCGGCTGCGATCGCGGAGGGGCTTCGCTATCTGCGGAACCACCGCCTGCTCCAGTCGACGTTTGTGATCGACATGGTGGCGATGATCTTCGGGAGCCCGCAGGCGCTCTACCCGGTCATCGCCGCCCAGGAGTTGCATCGGGGACCCGAGGCGGTCGGGTTGCTGTTCGCCGCGCCCGCCGCCGGAGCGCTGTTGCTGACGCTCTTCTCCGGGCCGCTGACCACGCTGCATCGTCAGGGGAACGCCGTTGTCTGGGCGGTCGTCGCCTGGGGAGCGGCCGTCGTCGGCTTCGGTCTGTCGGGCGCCGTGCTGATCGCGGCGCTGATCTTCCTCGCGATCGCGGGCGCCGCCGATGTCGTGAGCGCGATCTTCCGATCGACGATCCTGCAGGTCACGGTCCCCGATCATCTCCGCGGACGACTCGGTGCGGTGTTCTTCATCGTCGTGACCGGCGGCCCGAAGCTCGGCGACGTGGAGGCGGGGCTCGTCGCCGCCGCGTTCGGCGCTCCGGTGAGCGTCGTCACCGGCGGTCTGGCCTGCATCGTCGGTGCGTTCATCACCGCGCGGATCTACCCGGAGCTGCCCGCCTACCGGGTCGGAACCGCACGCGATCGCGACGACTAGCTGACGTCGGTGGTTCGGCGCAACAGGTACCAGGCGGCGCCCGGCGGCGTCGTCCCCGCGATCCGACCGACGGGCTCGAACCACGGCGCGAACCGCTCGCGCATCTCGCGCGCGGTCACGCCGAGCGTGCGGCGACGGGCGAATGCGAACACGAACAGGCGGGAATCGGCGCGCGTCCGCGTGGCCACGCCGCGGGCGTACGCGTCGCGGCGATGCGCGCCGATCGAGTGGAAGCACCCGATGTCGAGCACGAGGTCGTAGCGACCGAGCAGGGGAAGACGCTCGAGCTTCGTCACGTCGCCGGTGAACAGGCGAACGCCCGGAAGACCGCCGACGGTCGCCCGCGCCATCGCGATCGCGCGGGAGGAACCGTCGACGCCGTCGGCCTCCCACCCGAGGCGGGCGAGGTACGCGACGTTCGTGCCGGTGCCGCAGCCGAGGTCGAGGGCCCGCCCCGGGCTCAGATCGGCGAGCAGCTCGACGACCTCCGGCGGTGTCACGCCCGTGTCCCACGGCGTGGCGCCGGTTCGGTAGGACAGCGCGTAGGCGGCGCGGCGCCACATCGCCGCTAGGAGGCCGAGCGGCGGGACGCGCACCGCACGCACAACACGGACCACGGCCGCGCCTCGAGCCGTTCCTCGGGGATCAGCGCGCCGCATCGATCGCACAGGCCGTAGGTGCCATCCTCGATCTTGGCGAGCGCGCGGACAACATCGGTGCGCATGGCGGCCAACTGTTCCGCCGTGCCGACCTTCGTCAGTCGATCGACCGCCTCGGTGGTGCCGTCGCCGACACGCTTGCCGAATGACACGGCGGCCATCGGGTCCAAGGGCACTTCGGTGAGCTCTGCGAGCTCGCCGTCGAGACTGCCCAGGCGCCGCTCGAGGACGACGCGCGCATCACGGGTGTCCATCGGTCAGTCCCGGTCGATCGTCAGCACGTTGTGCTCGCCCGCGTCCACGACGCCCTCGACGCCCGGCTCGACGAAGACCGTGATCGAGCCGACGTCGATCGCTTCGTCGCCGGGCTCGGGCGACTCGGCGAGCTGGGCACGGAGCTCCCGGCCCGTGCGCGCGAGCCGAAGGCGTACGTCCGGGTTCCACCGAACGGCCGCCGCATAGGAGGCCTCCAGCGCGTCGCGAGCACGGTCGGTGAAACGCAGCATCCCGCGATCCTACCCGTCCCTCCCGGGCGGCTTGGTCGTTCGCCACCCTCCCGCGTCGCACATCCCCGTTCCGTGCCGTAGCCTGCGTCTTCCACACTCCGCTTGGAACGGCTCGACGATGACCTCCGACGACATCCTCATCCCGCTTCGCGGTCCGAGCGGCGAACCCGTCGACCTGTGGCGCACCCTCGCGTCACACGGGTTCCACGATCTCGCCCCCGCGTCGCTCGACGAGGGCGCTCGCACGCTCGCGGTCACGCTCCGAATGCCGCGCGGGAAGCCGCGTCGCATCTCGATCGCGCAGGGTCCGCGTCGCACCGCGCGCGTCCGGACGGTGGGTTCCCCGCCGTCGGCGGCCACGCGTGCGTCGATCGCGACCCAGGTCGCCCGCGATCCTGCACCTCGATCACGATCTCGCGCCGTTCTACGCGATCGCGGCCGAGGACCCCGATCTCACGTGGGCGACAACGGGCGCCGGTCGGATGCTCCGCTCCCCGACGGTCTGGGAGGACGTCATCAAGACGCTCTGCACGACCAACTGCTCCTGGGGACTGACGGTCTCGATGGTGCGGGGGCTCGTGACCGCGCTCGGCGAGGTTCCGGTCGGGTCGCGGGACCCTCTGCATGCTGCCTTCCCGACGCCCGAGGCCATGGCGAGCCAGGACGAACGGTTCTACCGCGACGTCGTACGCGCCGGCTATCGGGCGCCGAGCTTCGTGCGCCTCGCCCAGATCGTCGCAAGCGGCGAGCTCGATCTGGAGACGCTCGGCGCGGCATCCCGCGCGGAGCTTCCCGATGCCGACGTCGAGGCCCAGCTGCTGGCCCTGCCCGGGATCGGACCCTACGCCACCGCCCACGTGATGATGACGCTCGGCCGCAACGGCCAGCTGATCCTGGATTCCTGGACGAGACCGACGTACATGCGGCTGTCGGGGGCGCGCCGGCAGCCCACCGACGCCCAGATCCGGCGTCGATTCCGTCGCTACGGCGTCGACGCCGGGCTCGCGTTCTGGCTGTTCGTCACCCGCGACTGGGTCCCCTAGGGACCTTCGGCGGGTTGCCCCGCACCGTCTATCGGGCCATACTGCCCAAGGCCTTGCCGGGCCGCCCCCACCGGCACGCGACGCCGAAAGGACAGACCATGAAGGAGTGCCGATGGCGCCTCGTCGCGCCCTCGCACGCCGCGCCAAGCGGCTCTTCGGCTACTGGCGGTCCGAGACCCGGACCCTCCGCCAGGGCCTGGTCGCGCTCGTCCTCAGCACGGCCGCCGGCTTCGTCGCCGGTCTGACCCTCGCGCACCTGACCGGCACCCTCACCGAACTCCCCGGCCTCTACGTGCTGATCCCGGCGGCGGTCGGGATGCGGGGCACGATCTTCGGTGCGATCGGCGCCCGCCTGGGGACGGCGAACGCGGCAGGTCTGCTGACGATCGACCTGCGGCCGGGCGGCGTCCTTCGTCGCAACGTCGTCGTCGCGGTGCTCACGACGTTCTCGTCCGCCCTGTGGATCGCGATCCTGGCCCGCATCGTCTCGGCGATCGCCGGGCAGCCATCGATCCCGCTCAGTCAGCTGTTGATCATCTCGGTGGTCGGCGGCGCGATCGGGTCGGGGCTGATCCTCGTGATCACCGTCGCCTTGTCGGCGGCGTCGACGCGGCTCGGCTGGGACCTCGACTCGGTGTCCACCCCGATGGTGACGGCGCTCGGCGACGTGACGACCCTCCCCAGTCTGTTCCTCGCCACGCTCCTGCTCGGCCACGGCTCCATCACCACCACGATCGCGCTCGTATCGCTGGCCCTGGCCCTCGTCTGCATCGCGATCGCCTACCGAACGAACGATCGGCTGCTCCGCAAGATCGTCTGGGAGATGACGGCGACGATCCTCCTCACGCCGATCCTCGACGTGCTCGCGGGCCAGCTGCAGGAGGCCCGGCTCCCTCAGCTCTCCGCCGTGCCGGTGCTGATCGCGGTGATCCCGCCGTTCGTGTCGCAGGCCGGGGCGCTCGGTGGGATCTTCTCGTCCCGGATCTCGTCCAAGATGCAGCTCGGCGTGATCACGCCGCGCGGCCGGCCCGAGATCCCCGCGATCGTCGACGGCTCGATCGTGGCCGCGCTCTCGGTGGTCGTGTTCCTGTTGATCGGGACGATCGGGTGGTTGCTCGGCATCGTGACCGGTCTGCCCAACGTGCCGACCGCCGCCTCGCTGATCGGCGGCACGCTCCTCGCCGGGATCCTCGTGACGCCGATCACGATCGTCGTCGGCTATTACCTCGCCATCGTGACCTATCGCTTCGGACTCGACCCCGACAATCAGGGTGTGCCGATCATCACCAGCGTGATGGACCTCGCTGGCGTGGCGGTCCTCCTGCTCGTCATGACATCATCGGGAGTGCTGCCACATGGATGATCGACCGCCGGATACCGTCAAAGACCTGCTCGTCGAGCTGAAGGACGCCTCGGAGCTGATGGTCGACCTGGCGTACGCGGCCGTCTTCTTCAACGAGGAGAAGCTGGCCGAGGAGGTCATCCGGCTGGACACACGATCGGCCGGTCACCTCCGACGTCTGCGCACGATGGCGATGCTCGCCGCCCGCAGTCCCGAGGACGCGGAGGGGATGGCCGGTGTGTTGTGGATCGCCGATGCGATCCAGCGGATCGGTGCGGCCGCGTCCGACGTCGCCCGCGTGATCGCGGCGCGTCTCGGCATCCCCGACGCGTTGCGCCACGACCTTCGCCACGCCGACGAGATGACGGCCCGGGTGCGTGTGCGCGACGACGCGCCGGCCGGCGGCCAGACGCTGCGTGAGCTGTCGCTGCCGACGGAGACGGGCATGTGGGTCATGGCGATCCGTTCGGACAACCGGTGGGAGTTCGACCCCGGTCCCAACGACACCGTCGCCCACGGCGACGTCCTGCTCGTGCGCGGCCCCGAGGAGGGCGTGAACCTGGTCCGGGAACTGGCCGGCGCCCCGCCGATGCCGGTGGCGCCCGATCTCGACGCGCCGGCGCTGTCCGAGCTCGATCGCGCGGTCGACATCCTCGTCGAGATGAAGGATCTCGCCGAGGCCACCGTCGGGCTCGCGTACTCCTCGATCCTGTTCAACAACCGATCGTTGGCTGCCGAGGTGGGGGTGCTCGAGGGGCGCTCCGATCAGCTGGAGGACGAGCTGGAGAGCTGGGTGCTCCGCGCCGCGCCGGAGGCCCGCGACGTCGATGAGCTGCGCGGACTGATCCGCCTCGCCTCGGCCTCGGAGTCGATCTGCGACGCCGCCCGCGATATGACCTGGTACGTCGAGCAGGGCGAGCCGTTGCACCCGGTCGTGCAGATGGCCCTGGAGGAGACCGAGGAGACGAGCGCCGAGACGATCGTGCAGCCGGGGTCGCCGGCCGACGGCAAGTCGTTGCGCGAGCTCCAGTTCGAGACGGAGACCGGCATGTTCGTGCTCGCCGTGCAGCGCGGCACGCGCTGGGTCTATCGCCCTCGGGGCTCCTTCACGCTGCTCGCGGGCGACCGCCTCATCTCGGTGGGGCCCGACGAGGGTGAGGACGAGCTGATCGCGCTCTGCGGCGAGCAGGAGCGACCGGAGGACGACTAGCTAGCGACGATCCTCGACCGCGCGCACCGGCACCTGGCGAACGCCCGCGGGCAGACTGAAACGCACGCCCTCCTCGGCCACGGAGATCTGTTCGACGTCGCCGAACCCGCGCTCGGCCAGCCAGGCGAGCATCTGCTCGATCAGGTGCTCGGGGGCGCTCGCGCCACTCGTCAGCCCGACGACCGTGGCGCCCTCGAGCCACGCGGGGTCGACCTCGGTCTCGTCGTCCACGAGATAGCCCGGGACGCCGCGCTCCCGTGCGACCTCGGCCAGGCGGTTGGAGTTCGACGAGTTCTTCGAGCCGATCACGAGCAGCACGTCGACCTGCGGCACGAGCTCCTTGACCGCATCCTGGCGGTTCTGGGTCGCGTAGCAGATGTCCTCCCGGGGCGGCCCCTCGAGACCGGGGTACCGCTCCTGCAGGACCCGCACGATCTGGCTCGTCTCGTCCACCGACAGCGTGGTCTGGGTGAGATAGGCGAGTGGTCGGTCGGTCGGCAGGTCGACCACCCGCGCCTCCGCCTCGGTCTGCACCAGCACGGTGCGCTCGGGGGCCTGGCCGCTCGTGCCCTCGACCTCCTCGTGGCCCGCGTGGCCGATCAGCACGATCGTCCGGTCGTCGGCGGCGAAACGACGCGCCTCGACGTGGACCTTCGTCACCAACGGGCAGGTCGCGTCGATCAACTCGAGGCCGCGTCCTCGCGCCTCGTCGAAGACCGTCGGCGGCGATCCGTGCGCGGAGAGCACGGCGACCGCCCCCTCGGGGACCTCGTCGATCTCCTCCACGAAGACGGCGCCCATCGCCTCGAGGTCGTGCACGACGTGCAAGTTATGGACGATCTGTTTGCGTACGTAGACCGGCGAGCCGTGCTTCGCGAGCGCCCGCTCGACGGCCTCGACCGCCCGCTCGACGCCCGCGCAGTACCCGCGCGGCGCCGCGAGCAGCACTCGTTTCCCGGTCGTCGACATGCCCATCATGCTCGCACCCCTCGACGTGACTCGCGGTCATGTATGGGTTGCCGGAACCTTCGGGCCGCCGGTAGGGTGGTTGCACCTTCCGACGGACGCCTCCCCGTCCGACCCCCCTTCCCGCACCAACGCGCTGCTTCCTGCCTTCCCAGGGTGTGGCTGGCGCGCGCCTGTGTGCTGAAGGGTGGCCGGGGACGTGCCCATCGGATGGGTCGGTCACACGTTGGACGACGCACACAGGAGGTGATGGAACACCCGCGACCGACCGTGGAGAGAACCGAGGAGCGGCGAATCGTTCGCCGAGGCTCGGGGCTCGGGACGCAGCAACCAGTTCCGTCCACCGCGGGGGTGAATTGCTTATGACACAAGCGATCCGGCTGCGCCGCGTTCTGACTGCGACGCTGATCCTGACCGCGATCCTCACGGTCTTCCCCATCGCGACGGGACTTGCATCCCCCCTCGACGGAAGCCTGCTGAAGACGACCGTGACCAAGCCGTCCCCGATATGTCCGATCGATTGGCGAGACGGGACGAGCCAGGTCAAAGACCTCATCCGATGCGCGGCGAGGCACTTCGGCGTGAGCCCCGACAAGGCGTTGTACATCGCCAACCGGGAATCGCGCTTCCACCCGACCGCGTACAACAGCTGGAGCTGCGCGAAAGGGCATCTACCAGCATCTCTGCAGATACTGGCCGTCGCGAGCCGACGCCTACGGATTCGACAACTGGTCCGCCTACAACGCCCGAGCCAACGTCATGGTGACCATGCGCATGGTGAAGCACTATGGCTGGGGCGCCTGGGGCGGCTGACCTCAACCCACCGGACCGCCCGGGCGTGGCTGCTCTCGCAGCGCCGCCCGGGCGTCCGACTCCCCCTCGACCACCGCACCCGAGCCCGGCATCGCACGATCGGTGACGATCCGCATACCGGGGAACCGATCCGCCGCCAGCGCCACGAGCGATTCGAACGGGCCGAACACGACCATCGCGTGCGGTCGTTCCGCGTCGAGCTGATCCAGCGCCTCCCGCAGATCGGTCGCGCCCGGACTCAGCTCCCATTCCGCGGCGACCACCGCGCGCTTCAACGCGAGGAGTCGCTCTCGGTCGGGCGCGACACACAGCACCTTCACCGCCCGGCACATCCGGCTAGAGCCAGCCTCGCCGCTTGAACATCAACCACAGCGCCACGGAGCTCCCGGCCATCAGCGCGATCGCGAAGGCGTAGCCGAAGTGCCAGTTCAGTTCGGGCATCTTCGCGAAGTTCATGCCGTAGATGCTGGCGATGAGCGTGGGCACCACGAGGATGGCGGCCCAGGCGGTGAGCGTCCGCACGGTGTCGTTCAGCTGGTTTGCCTCCTTGGCGACCTGCAGCTCCAGCAGCGAGGTGAGCAGATCGCGCACGTTGTCGGCGAGCTCCGCCACCCGGATCGTGTGCTCGGTGACGTCGCGGTAGTACGGCTGGAGCTCCTCGCCGACCAGCCAGGGCTCCTCCTGGATCAGGTCGAGCCCTTGTCGCAGCGGCGAGACGACCCGACGCAGACGCACCACCTCGCGCTTCAGCCGGAAGATCCGCTCCTGCGCGTTGGGCCCGTCGGCCGGCAGCCGGCCGCCCGTCACCGCGTCCTCCAGCGCATCGGCGCGGTCCTCCAGCTCCTCGATCAACGAGAGGTAGCCGTCGACCGTCTCGTCTACCAGGAAGTAGACGGCAGACCCGCCGGGAAACTCGCCGAACAGGTGGGGCTGACGGAGCCACCGATGCTCCAGCTGCTCCGGATCGATGGGTTCGTGCCCGTAGCACAGGGTCGCCAGGAACCGACGCCCGACGAGCGCGTGCACCTCGCCTTCTTCCAGCTCGCCCTCGGGCATCCGCATCGGCCGGATCGCGACGAACGCGTACCCCTCGAAGAGCTCCACCTTGGGTCGTTGGCCACGGTGGCGGACGTCCTCGAGGGTGAGGGGATGCAGGCCGAGCACGTCCCCGATCGCCACGATGTCGTCCTCGCTCGGATCGGCGACGTCGAGCCACACGAACGCATCATTCGAGGCGAGTACCTCCCGCGCCTGCTCCAGGTCGACGGTGTCGGGGAGCCGGGCGCCGTCGCGGTAGAGGCGGATGCGGATCATCGCGGCGAGCCTACCCGAGGTCGCGCACGGCGAACGCGATCGAGCAGCCCAGCGATCGCTCGAGCAGCGGGGCTTGCTCGGACGCGTCGTCGATCGTGCTCCCGGGGTTCTTGCCCTCCACAGTGATCTCGAGTGTGTCCTCATGGTGCGCGATGTCGATCCCGGTGACGTCGTCGACGCCCCCGCGACCGAGCGCGTGCGCGACACGAAGGATGCCGACCATGACCCGGCACGCCTCACGCTCCGATCCGGTGAGTGCAGCGAACGGCGGGTAACTCGCTCGCGGGGCGGAGCCGCGCTGGAACCGGACGATGCATGCCATCAGGGCCACCTCGTCCGGCGAGAACCCGCGCAGGCCCGCGTGCTCCACGACGTAGGCGCCGTGCTTGTGGTGCTTGTCGGGCGAGATCCGCGTCCCGACGTCGTGGATGCGCGCCGCCGACCCCAGCAGCTCGCGCTCCACCGCCCCGAGATCGTGCAGCTCTTGCGTTTCGTCGAAGAGCCGGTCCGCGTGTCGGCGCACCGAGACGGAGTGGCCGTCGTCGATGCTCCACGTCTGCGCGAGGTGGTCGACCGCACCGCGTCGCAGGTCGGCAGGGGACGCCGGGATCGCGGCGCCGAGCTCGCGCAGCACCACGCCCTCGCGCAGGCCCCACTCGCTGTGCACGGCGCTGTCCGCTCCGAACAGTTCGAGCGCGGTCGCAAGCACCACCGAGCCGGCGGGCAGCAGGTCGGCGCGACGCTCGTCGATCCCGGGCCAGGAGAGGCGCTCCTGCAGGGAGGACGAGCACAATGTCCGGGAGAGCTCGCTCAAGGCCTCGACCTGGACCTCGTATTGGTTCAGGGACGTCGGCGGAGCGGGCCAGCGACGGGCGGCGAGCAAGCGAGCGAGCGCCCCGGCGGTGCCGCCGGCGATGATGCACACCGGCGCGTCCAGCGGACCGCAGGCGTCGACGGCAGGCGCGAGCTCGTCCTTGACGAGCCGGCGCAGCTCTCGGCGCTCGGACCGGGTCATCGGGTCATGGCCCACCATCGTGCGGGCCAGGCGCGCGGCGCCGAGCGGGTAGGAGTCGGTCCAGCGGATCTGCTCGTCCTCGACGTGCGCGATCTCCAGGCTGCCGCCGCCCAGGTCGAAGGCGAGCCACGGGCCCGGCGGCAGGGCGACGCTTGCGCGGATGCCCGAGACGGTGGACCGTGCCTCCTCGTCCCCGCCGAGGATGCGCACCGGCACGCCCAACGCGCCGCGAAGTGCCTTGGACAGCCACGGTTGGTTGGCGGCGTCGCGGAACGCGGAGGTCGCCACCGGCCAGATGGCTTCCGCCCCGGACCGATCGGCGATGTCCCGGAAGCGTGCGACCGTGTGCAACGCGCGGTCGAGCAGGTCATCGGGGACCCGCCCGGTCGAGGCCACCTCGGCGCCGAGGTTGAGGATCACCCGAGCCCGCAGGACATGGGTGAGCACGCCCTCGGACGTGGCATCGGTCACGAGCAACTGGAACGAGGTGCTGCCGAGGTCGAGCACGGCGCAACGCACGGGCTACCCGACCCGATCCCGTGGCGGCGGCACGTACCGGGCGCCCACCGGACGGCCCGCGTCGCGGTCGAGGATCCAGGTGGACCCCTTCTTCCAGCCGTAGGAGCCGCTGAGCGGTCGGACGGCGGCCGCCTCGAGCACCAGCGCCTCCACGATGTTGCCGTGGGTGCACGCCACCGCCGGTCCCGCCAACGCGCGTGCGAACGCGAGCGTCGCGGCAGGATCCGCGTCCTCGCGGAGCACCTCGTGGATCTCCACCGGCAGAGCGAGCGCGTCGGCCAACGGCACCACCGTCTGCACACAGCGCAACGACGGACTCGACACGACCAGACCGATCCCGTCGGGTCGAAGGTGCTCGAGCAGACGATCCGCCTGTCGATGTCCCTTGGCGGTGATCGGTCGATCGTCATCGTTCCCGCGCCAGTCGCGCCGTGAGCCCGCCTTCGCGTGGCGCACCAGGTAGAGCGGCTCGTCGAGGGCGAGGGCGGCGTCCAGCGTCTCGACGTCGCGCGGATAGCTGAGCAGCCGCCGGGCCTCGTCGGCCGGAAGCCATCGGATCTCGTCGACCTCATCCCCCGAGGCGAACGCATCGTCCTGTTCGGTGAACATCACCCAGAAGCGCACCCGCTTCGGGCGACCCGTTGCATCGGCGTAGGTGACGTGCGGGAGCTCGGGGCCGAGCGCGCAGCGCCAGCCGGTCTCCTCGAGCACCTCACGGAGCGCCGCGTCTTCGAAGGATTCCCCTGGGTGCAGCTTCCCCTTGGGATGCGTCCAATCGTCGTAGCGCGGCCGGTGGACGAGCACCACCTCGCGAGCCCCCGGCGCGTCTCGCACGACCACGCCGCCGGCGGCCAGGACCTCTTCGTTCACCAGAAACGGACCTCGGGTCGCGACAGCCGTTTCCACGGGCGCCGCCACGCCTGTCGATCGGCATCGCGCGCGTCCTCGAACCGCGCGAGAAGCCATCCAGCGGCGAACGAAACGTTCGGACCCGTGCGCTCGCGGGCGCGCAGCCAGGCGACCGCAAGCACCTCGTCCTGATGCAGCCCGAGTGTGTCCTGCAGCCGAGCGGCGCGCCGCGCGAAGCGTCGCGCCTCCGGCACCACCGTGAGGAACATCTCCGCAGCGTACCGTGCGCGCTTCGAGGCGATCCGCACCGCGTGCAGCTCGGTGTCCGACGGCTCGGCGGGTAGCGCGCGTACGCTCGCGCTTCAGGGCGCGCCACGCAGGGGCCATCACGCCGCCGGATCGATATCGGCATCGGGCGTACGCGGGGGGTGTGTCGATCAGGGCGGCGAAATGGTCGAGGAGAGCGCTGAAACGTGGATGCTCCAAACCGTAGAGGAGATCCGTCGAGCGATCGTTCCCGCTCGAGATGCACCTCCGCCAGGAGAACGCCGCCGGCATGGCGGACGCGCGCGCCGGCGGCCTCGAGCTCGTCCTCGAGGGCGGCGGCAAGCACGTCTGCGTCCCGAACGGCCCCGAGCAGCCCGCCGATCCAGGCGAGCTCGGTGCGGAGATGTCCCGTCCCAGTCTTCGCCGAAGACGGCGCGGAGATCCTTCAGGTTGGCGCGGGTGCGCCTGGTCGCCACCCGGGCCTGATGGACGGTCTCAGGCGTTGCCCGCTTCGCGCGGCAGGTGCGCAATCGCTCCAACGAAGGGCCCAGCGCATCCCGGACGAACGCGGGGGCGCTCGTCTGCGCCTCCCCCGTCGACATCACCGTTCCCCGCGTGCGCGCTCCGTCGCGAGTCGGATCAACTCGGCCTGCGTGTCGATCCCGCGCTCGAGTCGGCACCCGCCGCCAGATCCCATCGGGTCCGAGCTCGGAGGCGAGCACGTCGTCGAGGAAGGTCGTGTCCAAGATCTCGTCGAGCCGCCGCTGCAGGTCGGGCCGCTCGACGGGTACGACCGCCTCGACACGGTGATCGAGGTTGCGCGGCATGATGTCTGCGGACCCGATGAAATAGCGCCGCCCCCGCTCGGGGGTGCCGAACCGGAAGATCCTCGAGTGCTCGAGGAACCGACCGACGATCGATCGCACCCGGATCGTCTCGGACATGCCGGGCACGCCGGGGAGCAGGCAACAGACACCTCGCACCGCAAGATCGATCCTCGTGCCGGCTTGTGACGCCGCGTACAGGGCGTCGATCATCTCGGGGTCGGCCAAGGCTGTTCATCTTGAGCACGATGTGACCCTGCGGCCCGGCGGCTCCTTCGGTTCGGATCATCTCGAGCACGGCACTGCGGAGCGTGAGCGGGGCGACCAGCAACTTGCCGTAGGAGGGCTGCCGGCTGTAGCCGGTGAGCAGGTTGAACAGGTCGGCCACGTCGGTGCACAGCGCCTGATCGGCCGTCAGCAGACCGAGATCCTCGTACGAGGAGGCGGTCTTCGAGTTGTAGTTGCCGGTCCCGATGTGCGCGTATCGACGGATCGCCAGCCCCTCGCGTCGCACGACGAGGCAGATCTTGGCGTGGGTCTTGAGGCCGACGACGCCGTACACGACGTGCGCGCCTGCTCGCTCCAGGGTTCGCGCCCACTCGATGTTCGCCTCTTCGTCGAACCGCGCCTTGAGCTCTACGAGCGCGACGACCTGCTTGCCCATCTCCGCGGCGCGACCCAAGGCCTGCACGTTGAGGCTATCGACGGACGTGCGATACAGGGTGTGCTTGATCGCGAGCACGTTGGGGTCGGCCGCGGCCGCCTCGACGAACGCCACGACCGAGGTCATGAACGACTCGTACGGGTGGTGCACGAGGACGTCGCCGCGGCGCAGCACGTCGAAGATGTTCGGCGTCGCCTCCCCCTGCGACGCCAACGCCGGCGCCGTCACCGGCACCCATGGCTCGCGCTTCAGGTCGGGGCGATCCAGCGCGTCCAACGTCGCCAACCCGGAGACATCGAGGGGGATGGAGCTCTCATAGATCTGGTCGTCCTCGAGGTCGAGCTCCCGTGACAAGAGGTCGACCACCTCTCGCCGGCGTGCCTGATTCGATCTCGAGTCGCACGCAACTGGCACCGCGACGCCGACGCAACAAGACCGTCTGGATCTCCTCCAGCAGGTCCCCGCCTCGTCCTCCTCGACGTCGAGGTCCGCATCTCGCGTCACGCGGAACACGTAGTGTTCGCCGACCTGCATGCCCGGGAAGAGCCGATCGAGGTGCGCGGCGATCACGTGCTCGATCGCGACGAACCGCTCCCCGTCGGGCAGCGCGAAGAATCGCGGCAACAGCGGCGGCACCTTCAAGCGCGCGAAGCGGCGACCGCCGGTCGATCGGATCACGCACCAAGCACCGCGAGATTCAGCGAGAGGCTCGAGATGTAGGGGAACGGATGCGCCGGATCGACCGACAGCGGGGTCAGGACGGGGAAGATCCGCTCCGTGAACACCTCGGTCAGCCACGCGCGCTGTTCGTCGTCGAGGTCGGTCCCAGCCGACGAGGCGGATGCCCTCCTTCTCCAATTCAGGCAGTGAAGCTCATCCCGTGTAGAGATCGTGCACCTGCGCCATCAGCCGCAGGACGCGATCGCGGATGCCCGCCAGCTGCTCCGCCGGCGTCATCCCGTCGGGCGTCGCCTGGTGGATGCCCGCCTCGCGCTGCTCCAAGAGGCCGGAGACCCGCACCTGGAAGAACTCGTCGAGGTTCGAGACGAAGATCGAAAGGAACCGGACCCGTTCCAGCAGCGGCCGCTCCGAGTCCTGGGCGAGTGCCAGGACACGCGTCGTTGAAGTCGAGCCACGACAGCTCGCGATTGATATACCGACTCGAGGACTCGAGCGGCGAGTACCCGCGCGCGCCGAGATCCGAAATCGGCATCCCCGTACCCGGGCCGATGGCGTCCGACATACCCATGATCAGGCTACGAACTTATACCCGAGACCTCGAACCGTGACGAGGAACAGGGGCTCGTGCGGATCCGCCTCGATCTTCTGCCGGATCCGCTTCACGTGCACGTCCAGGGTCTTCGTGTCGCCCACGTAGTCGCGGCCCCACACCTCTTCGATGAGATGGTCGCGGGTGAGCAGCCGGCCCTGGCGACGCAGGAGCAGCTCGAGGAGCTGGAATTCCTTGGGAGGCAACAGGATCGTCTCCCCTGCTACCTTTACCTCGTGGCGGCCGACATCCAACTCGACGGGTCCGCCCGAAAGGACCTCCTCCGCCTGTGGCGCGCTCGTCATCCGTGACCGGCGCAGGTGCGCTCGGACGCGGGAGACGAGCTCGCGAACAGAGAACGGTTTCGTCACGTAGTCGTCGGCCCCGAGCTCCAGGCCGGTGACCTTGTCGGCCTCGGAATCCTTCGCAGTGACGATGATGATCGGGACCATCGAGGTTTGTCGGATCGAACGCACGACATCGAGGCCCGACATCTCGGGCAGCATCAGATCGAGGATCACGAGCTCGGGATCGTTCGCACGGAACTGCTCGATCGCGTGCCGGCCATCGATGGCCACGGCCACGCCGTATCCCTCCCGCTCCAGGGAGTAGCGGATCGATTCCGCGAGCGCCTCTTCGTCCTCGACCAGAAGGATCCGGCCCGAACCGTCGCTCACGAGGAGACCTCGTGCGAGGCGTCCGTGAACTCCCGGAACTCCCCCGTCACCAGGTAACTGATCTGCTCGGCGATGTCGACGGCGTTGTCTCCGGCTCGCTCGAGCGCGCGGGACGCCATGTTCATGTGCATCCCCCAGTTGAGGGCCCTCGGGTCCTCTGCCAACTTGAGCGCTTCGAGATGCGACGATCGGTTCAGGCGATCCACCAGATCGTCGAGCTCGGGGATCTGCATACAGAGTTCGAGATCTCGTTTCGCGAACGCCTCCATGACGGTGCGGATCATCAGAACGACGCGCTCACCCATCTCGTCGATCATCGTGCGCATCGCATCGCTTGCGGGCAGATCGCGCGTCGCGAAGTAGAGCTTCGCGATATTGACCGCCTGGTCCCCGACCCGCTCGAGGTGCAGACAGCTGTGCAGGATCGCGCTGATCAATCGCAGATCCGCCGCGACCGGCGACTGCAACGCGAGCAGCGACAGGGTGCCGGAGTCGATCTGCAGATACAGTTCGTCGATCTCGTCGTCTTGCGTGATGACCCGCTCCGCCAGCGCGTCGTCATGATCGACGAGCGCACGCACCGATCGCTGGATCGAGACACCCGCCAACTCCCCCAGCGTGAGCAATTCGAGCTCGGTGCGCTGCAGCGCCTCGTGGAACGACTCGCGGGTCATCCGAACCTTCCCGTCACATAGGCCTCGGTTCGTGGGTCCGACGGATTGGTGAACATGACCTCCGTGTCGTCGAACTCGACGACCACGCCTGTGCGTCGCCCTTCCTCGGAGACATCGACCGTGAAGAACGCTGTGCGATCGGACACACGCGCCGCCTGCTGCATGTTGTGGGTCACGATCACGATCGTGTACTCGGAGACCAACTCGCGCATCAAGTCCTCGATACGGGTGGTCGCGATCGGGTCGAGAGACGAGCATGGCTCGTCCATCAAGATCACGTCGGGCTTCGTCGCGATCGCCCGGGCGATGCACAGGCGCTGCTGCTGGCCGCCGGACAGCGCCATCCCCGATTCCTTGAGCTTGTCCTTGACCTCGTCCCACAACGCCGCCTTGCGCAGCGCCTGCTCGACGAGATCCTCCATATCGCCCTTGAAGCCGGCGATCTTCGGACCGAACGCCACGTTCTCGTAGATCGACTTCGGGAAGGGATTCGGCTTCTGGAAGACCATCCCGATCCGCCGACGCACGACGACCGGGTCCACCTCGTCGTCGTAGAGGTCCGCTCCGTGATACAGGATCGTTCCCTCCACGCGCGCGCCGTCGATCAGGTCGTTCATCCGATTCAGGCAGCGCAGGAACGTCGTCTTGCCGCATCCCGAGGGGCCGATCAGGGCGGTGATCTCGTTGCGTCGCATCGACAGCGTCACGTCGCGGACCGCCCTGAACGACTCCGTAGATAGACCGACACGTCGCGAGCGCCGAGCACGACGTCATGCGTCGCGGGGTCTGGCACGTGGTGCTGATCGACGTTGAGATGGACCGCCTCCTTCGGCGTCACGTCGGCCGTCGTTTTCAGCTCGCTGTCCACCTGCTCACCATCTCCGCTCATAACGATTCCTCAGCCAGATCGCCACCCCGTTCATCAGGACCAGGACAAACATCATGACCAGTATCGCGGCGGCCGCAAGGTCCCGAAAGTCCTGCTGCGGCTGCTTCGTCCACGAGAAGATCTGCACGGTCAGACCCGTGTACGGCTGTGTGAGGAACTTATCGAGGAGGCCACCGGTCGTCGCGAAGAAGCCGGTGACGGCGCCGACGAGCAACAGAGGCGCCGTCTCCCCGAAGGCGCGGGCAAGGGACAGCACGACGCCCGTCAGGATCCCGGGCAACGCGTATGGCAAGACGTGGCTTCGAATGACCTCCCATTGCGTCGCCCCCACGCCGTATGCGGCCTCGCGGATAGCCCGTGGGACGGCCCGCAGCGCCTCGGACGTCGTGATGATCACGATCGGCAGCACGAGGATGGCGAGGGTGAGGCCGCCCGAGATCAGCGCACCCCGGTCCGAGATGTTGATCGCGCGGTTCAGCGCCTCCACGAACACGAACAAGCCCAAGATGCCGTAGACGATCGAGGGCACGCCGGCGAGGTTGCGGATATTGGTCGCGATGATCCGCGTCAACCTCGTATCACCGGCGTATTCCTCGAGGTACACCGCCGCGCCGACCCCCAGCGGAAAGGCCACGATCGCCACGATCACCATCATCAGGATCGACCCGACCAGGGCGGCCCCCATCCCCGCCTTGTCGGCCGACCCGGAGGGTCCGGACGTGATGAAGCCGAAACCGCGATCCGCGAGCACCGGGATCCCGTGGCGAGCGACGTCCCAGAACATCAGGAGCAGGACGACGAGCGCCGCGATCAGCGCCGCAAGCAACAGGCCGGCGAAGATCGCTCCCCCGAGATCGCGCTTCTCCCCACGGAGCGAGTCGCCGACCCTCGAGCGCGTGATGTCCGTGGCCATCGCCATCAGTAGGCCCTCCGATACCGACGGACGAAACGCTCGCTGATCAGGTTGAGCGTGAACGTCAGGATGAAGAGCAGGAGCCCGACGAAGAACAGGGATGGGAAGGCGGCGCCCACGCCCGCGACCTGATCGGTCCCGGTCGCGAGCGCAGCCATCGCGCCTGTCGCGGTCTGTCCGGAATGCAGCGGGTTCAGCGTGAACGTGGAGCTCCCACTTCCACCGGCGACGATCGCCACCACCATCGTCTCGCCGAGGGCGCGCGACAATCCCACGATCATGGCGGCGACGATGCCGGAGACCGCTGCCGGCACGACGATCCGCAGGCTGGTCGCCTTGCGCCGGGCCCCAAGACCGAACGCCGCCTCTCGGAGCCCTCGTGGCACCGCGTGCATCGCGTCCTCCGATATCGTCGCAACGAGCGGGACGGTGAGGATGCCGACACCGATCCCGGCCGCGGCGAGGGTGAACAGTGGTGCGCTGCTCCACAGTCGTTGGATCACATCCGGACTGATGACGGTCAATGCGAAGAAGCCCACGACGATGCTGGGGACCCCTGCGAGGAGCTCGACGACGGGCTTGAGCCGACGCCTTCTGGCGGGCGATGCGTACTCCGACAGATAGATGGCCGATCCGAGACCGAGTGGCGCGGCGATCGCCATCGCGATCCCTGCCACGATGAACGAGCCTGCGAAGAGGGCTGCGATCGAATACTCGCCGCTGCGTGGGCGCCAGTTCCTCGCGAAGAGCGAACCGACGTCGATCAGTTGGAGGAAGGAGATCGCCTTGCCGACGAGGGCGACGATGATCAGGGCGCTGATCGCGATCGACACGAGTCCGCAGCACATGAACGCCAACCGGATCGCGGTCTCCTTCCGGCGATGTCCGGCCTTCCGGCGGAGGTCGGCGGGGGTGAGCGTCAGGGGGGTGGCGGCCATATGTTCACTCTCTCGACGCGGGGACGAGGGGGCTGTCGTGTTCCTCGTGGAACACGACAGCCCTTCCGCCCGAAAGGTTACCCCGCTGGGGTAGCGCTGACCGAGCCGCCCCCCGCGGCGGCCTGCCAGGCAGCGCGCGAGGCGTCCAGCCGCTCCTGCGGGATCGCCACGTAGTCCGCGTCGGTCACCGATGCGATGCCGGCGTCGGACAGGTAGTAGTCGACGAAGGGCTTCAAGGCCGGGTTGGTGGACAGCTTGTCCGTGTTCACGTAGATGTACAGCGAGCGAGAAAGCGGGTACGTGCCGTCCGAGATCGTCTCCGCGGAGGGCTCCACGCAGCCGTCTCCCCCGTCGATCTGGAGCTTCTTCACGCTGTCACCCTGCTGATCCGCGTACGCGAATCCGACAAAGCCCAGTGCGCTGTCGGAGCCTTCGATACCCTGGATGATGATGTTGTCGTCGGGGCTGGACTGGTAGTCGGAGCGAAGCGAGGCCGCCTTGTCCTCCGGGATCCCGTCGGTCTCGGCCTGCACATCGATCCCGGCGAGCGAGATAAAGGAGTCGTACGTACCGGACTCCTCGCCGGGGGCAACGATCGTGAGCGGCGCATCCGGGAAGTTGTCGTTCCCGCCGACCTGTGTTGCGAGAGTCATCCGCGTCCGACCAATTGTTGAACCCATCGGACTCGGGTCCGAACAACGCGTAGAGGTCACCCTTGTTCAGGCAGTCCACGGCGTCGTTCGCGGGGTTGGTCATCACGGTGATGCCGTCAAGGCCGATCTCCAACTCGACGTAGTTGATGCCCGCCTTCTTGCACGCGGCGGCCTCGGTCGTCCTCGATCTGACGAGAGGCGTCGCTGATATCCGTCTTGCCCTCGCAGAACAGGACGAACCCGTCGCCTGTGCCAGGGCCGTCGACAGAGGCCGACACGCCGGGGTTGGTGGAGCTGAAGTTCTCCGTCACCAGGTTCGTGATCGGGAGCACCGTCGATGAGCCCGAGATATTGAGCGACCCGGTCACAGCATCTCCAGAGGACGAAGCGGACGATGAGTCAGACTTCGAGCTGCACGCCGACGCGACGATCGCGAAGGCGGCGATACCGATGAACACCCACGAACGGGCACGTCTCATCTGGTTCCTCCCATCGGAACGGTTCCCTAGTCGCGGCAAACGTAGCCAGGGCAGGTTTCCTGACCGAGACGAGGACATGAACGTCGAGTGAACACCGGCGCCCTCGGGCCTCGGACACGGCGATGAGGCGCCCGATGGCGAATGCATCCTGAAGGGTCGGGGAACGGACGATGAACACGCGGAACGCGGCCGTAGACTCGCCGAGATGGACAAGGTGCTGCTCGTCCTCCTCGCTTTCGCCGCCGGGGCGCTGGTTGCGAGCCTCATCGTGCGCGCGTCGACCCGCCGACAGCTCGATCGAGCACAGCGCCGCATCGACAAGACGGCCGATGAGCTTCGAGCGACAGAGCGATCCTCCGAAGCTCGGGACGACGTGCAGGGCCTGATCCTCGACGCGATGGAGGAGGGCGTCCTGCTCGTCGGATCCGACGGACACCGGCTCTTCGCGAACGCCGCACTCGGTCGACACCTCGGCTCGGTGCCGACAACGGTTGACGCACTGCTCCCGATCGACCTCCAGCGCGCCGTGCGCAGTGCTGGCGCCGCCCGGGGCATCGAGCGGCTCGAAGTGGAGCTGGGAACGCCTGCCCGATGGCTCCGGGCCACCGTGTTGCCGATCGGAGAAGGCGGCGAAGTCCTCCTGGTGGTGCGCGACATCACCCAAGCGATGCAGCTCACGGTGATGCGCCGCGACTTCGTCGCGAACGCCTCTCATGAATTGAAGACGCCGGTCGCCTCGATCCGAGCCGCGGCCGAGACGCTTCGCGACGGCGCCATCGACGACCCTCCTGCGGCCCGCCGATTCACCGAGCAACTCGAGCGAGAGGCGATCCGCCTCTCGCGGATCATCGCCGACCTGCTGGACCTGTCTCGTCTGGAGACCGGCAGCGATATGAACGAGCACGTGCGACTGGACGCGATCGTGAATGACGAGGTCGAGCGGCTCGGTGATGTGGCCCACGAGCAAGGGGTCGCGATCGAACAGGAGACCGAGCACGTGCCGCCCGTGCGAGGTTCCGGTCGCGACCTTGCACTGCTCGTCCGAAATCTCATCAGCAACGCGATCCGCTATAGCGCGGCCGGCAGCACGGTGACCGTCGAGGTCGCAGCAGACGACGAGCTGGTGACCCTGCGCGTTCGCGACGAAGGCATCGGGATCCCGCAGCGCGCGCTCCCGCGCATCTTCGAACGCTTCTACCGGGTCGACCGCGCGCGCGCGCGAGACACCGGGGGCACCGGGCTCGGCTTGTCGATCGTGAAACATGTCACCGAGAACCACGGTGGCGACGTCCGCGTCGAGAGCGAGCTCGGCTTGGGAACGACCTTCGAGGTGCGGCTTCCGGCGGCCGTCGCCGCTGCTGACCGCGACTAAGGTGGCCCGATGACGACCCTCTTCTTGGTCCGCCACGGCCTGACGGCGCAGACCGGCCACGTGCTCTACGGCCGGACACCGGGCATCCCGCTGGATCATCGCGGGGCCGCCCAGGCGGACCAGCTCGTCGATCGGTTCGACGGTGTCCGGCTGACGGCGATCTACACCAGCCCGCTAGAGCGATGCGTCCAAACAGTCGAGCCCCTGAGCTTCGCCCGGCGCCTGCCCCTTCGCCGCGACGAGGCGCTCGTGGAGATGGACGCGGGGGCATGGACGGGTCGCACCCTGGGCCAGGTGCGCCGCCTCAAGGCCTGGCGAACCGTCCAGCAGACGCCCAGCGCGTTCGCCTTCCCGGGCGGCGGCGAGGCCTTCGTCGATGCCCAGTCGCGCGCGGTCGCGGGCCTGGAGCGGATCGCGCGGCGCCATCGCAACGGCCGGGTGGTCGTCGCCACGCATGGCGACATCGCGCGGATCCTTCTCGCCCATTACGCGGCGACGCCCCTGGATGAGTTCCAGCGGATCGTGATCGACACGGCCGCGGTCTCCGTGCTGCACCTCGGCGGCCCGCGTCCCCACGTCCTGTTGGTGAACGACACGGGCGGGCTCGCCCGTTTCCGCGAGGCGCATACCGCACCCTGGGAGACGGCAGCCCGCAACGGGCGGAAGCTGCGAGGATAGGCGCCATGGAGCTCGGGATCGTCGATCGCATCACGGCCGACGCCGTCGGTGAGCCGGGCATGCGCACCTTCTATCTGCAGGCGCGTGCCGGCGCCGAGCTTGTGACCGTGATCGTCGAGAAGGAACAGGTGGAGCTGCTGGCGCGCTCGGTGCTGGAGCTGCTCGCCGACATCCCGGACGAGACCGTCGTGGCCGAGCCCGGGGAGGGGGACGGCGGCGCTTTGGAGGATCCCATCGACCCACGGTGGCGCGCGGGCCGGCTGTCGATCGGCTATGACCGTGAGGAGGACCGGTTCCTCCTCGAGATCGACGAGTTCACGCCCGAGCTCGAAGATGAAGACGACCCGCGCTCGCTGCTGATCGAGGAGCCGGAGTCGATCTCGCTGTGGGCGAGCCGGGAGCAGATGCTCGCGCTCGCCCAGCACGGCGACGCGGTCGTCGGGCGCGGTCGTCCACGCTGCCAATTCTGCGGCAACCCGATCGATCCGGAGGGCCACGCATGTCCGGCCACGAACGGGCACCGCAAGCCTCGGACCTGACCGTTCCCCCGGCGCTGGCCACGGGCGAGCTCGAAGTCCTGGGCGCGCTGCCCGACTCCTCCAACGCGGCGCTGTTGGTCCGCTGCCATGCGGGCGACGACACCTGCGTCGCGGTCTACAAGCCGATGCGGGGCGAAACCCCGCTCTGGGACTTCCCCGACGGCACGCTGCACCGACGTGAGGTCGCCGCCTTCGAGCTGGCCGCCGCGTTGGGATGGCCGCGCGTGCCGCCGACGGTGCTCCGCGATGGTCCGTACGGTCCCGGCTCGGTCCAGCTGTTCGTGCCGTTCGACCCCACGCACCACTTCTTCACGCTCGAGATGGAGCATGCCGACGTGTTCCGGCGGGTGGCGCTGTTCGACATCGCGGCGAACAACGCGGATCGCAAGGGCGGCCACTGCCTGCTCGACGCCGAGGGCACGATCTGGATGATCGACCACGGCCTCTGCTTCGCCGTGGAGCCGAAACTGCGCACCGTGATCTGGACGTTCGTCGGCGAGCCGCTGCCCGCGGACGCCGCCGCGGATCTCGAGCGCGTGCGCGGCGAGCTGTCGGTCGGGGCAGACGTGGCCGCGACGCTGCAGGCGTTGCTCGATCCCTCGGAGATCGAGGCCGTCCGGGACCGGATCGAGCGGCTGCTGGCCGACGGTCGGTTCCCCGACCCGGAGCCAGGTGTTCGTCCGTACCCATGGCCGCCGATCTGATCCTTCGACAGGCGACCGTTCCGTCGCCGCTCGGACCGTTCTCGGTCGTCACGTCGCCGGACGGCGTCCTCGCCACGACGAGCGAGAACGGGGACGAGCTGCTCCATCGGCTCGCCGCGCGGCTCGACGCACAGGTACGTGCCGACCCCGACGCCCGTCTTCGATCGGCGGCCCGCGAGCTGGAGCGCTACTTCGCCGGCAGGCTCCGCGTCTTCCGCACGCCGGTGGACCTCCGCCTGGCTCGAACGCCGCTCGCGCAGCGCATCCTCGAGGTCACCCGGCAGATCCCGTACGGCGAGCTGTGGACCTACGGAGACGTCGCGGGCGCCGCGGGCCGACCCGGCGCGGCGCGAGCGGCCGGCTCCACCATGGCCCACAGCCCGATCGAGATCTTCGTCCCCTGCCACCGGGTGGTCCCGGCCGGTCCGGGTCTCGGCTCCTACGGTGGCGACGAGGACCGCCGGGCGACGCTGCTTCGGCTGGAACGCGCGATCTGAGGACGCCCGCGGCCGTATGCGAGAACATGGCTCGATGCGTCGATCGATGGTCGCCACCGTCTTTGCCGGGTTGCTGCTTGCGGGCTGCAGCTCGGCCTCGTCGACCTCCGCGGGCACGTCGCCCTCGGGCGCGAGCACGAACTTCGCGTTGGAGGTCGCCAGCACCGACCTCTACGCGGGAGCGGCGCAACGCGTGCAGGTCGGCGTCTTCGGCTCGACCGATCAGGGGGTCGAGCTGCTGACGGGCGGCGCCATCCCGCTGACGCTGGTCGCGGCCGACGGCGGCGACCCGATCCAGGGGCAGGCCACGTACGTGCCCGCACCGGGCACGCCGTCGACGAAGAGCCCGGCCCTCACCGCCCCGTCCGACGCTCGTGGCGTCTATCAGCTGGAGGACGTGACGTTCCCCGCTCCGGGGATCTGGGAGGCGCAGCTGTCCTTCACCGCCGGCGGTCAGCCCATCGATCTCACCACGCAGTTCGCCGTCGCCGACAAGCCCTCCCTCCCGGCGCCCGGGCAGCCGGCCTTGAAGACCGTGAACCTCACGATGGCCGACAAGGGGAACCCGCAGGCCATCGACTCGCGAGCGCAGGATGGCTCGCCGGTCCCAGACCCGGAGCTGCATCAGGACACGATCGCCGGCGCGATCGCCGATCACCGGGCGGCGTTGGCGCTCTTCGCCACGCCGGTGTACTGCCAGAGTCAGTTCTGCGGGCCGACGGCCGACGCGCTGGAGCAGCTGGCAAAGACCGGCCCCAAGACCGCGGACTACATCCATGTCGAGATCTGGAACGACTACCAATCCAGCACCGTGAACAAGGCCGCCGGCGACTGGCTGCTGCGCAACGGGGACATCACCGAGCCGTGGCTGTACCTGATCGGACCGGATGGCACGATCGTCGATCGCTGGGGCCCGCTGTTCGATCCCGCGGAGGTCCGGGCCGAACTCGTCAAGGTCGCCGGGTGAGCGAACCGCCTCACGGCGACCACGATCACGAGCACTTCGGACCTGCCGACGCGGCCGCGTTCGCCTCGCACGAAGGGACCCGCGCGACATGGATCTCGCTCGGGCTCCTGGCACTGACCGCGATCGTTCAGCTCGGCATCGTGGCGATCTCCGGATCCGTGGCGCTGCTGGCCGACACGATCCACAACTTCACGGACGCGCTCACCGCGATCCCCCTGCTGATCGCGTTCCGGCTGGCCTTGCGACCGCCGACACGTAGGTATCCGTACGGCTACCACCGGGCCGAGGACGTCGCGGGCCTGACGATCGTGGCGCTGATCGGCATCTCGGCACTGCTGGCGGGGGCCGAGGCGATCCGCCGGCTGTTGCACCCGGAGCCGATCGAGGCGGCGGGGTGGGTGCTCGCCGCGGGCGCGCTCGGGTTCTGTGGCAACGAGATCGTCGCGCAGTACCGCATCCGCGTGGGCAAGCGGATCGGGTCGGCCGCCCTCGTCGCCGACGGGATGCACGCCCGCACCGACGGCCTGACCTCGCTGGGGGTCGTGGCGGCCACGATCGGTGTGCTGCTCGGCTTCGAGCGCGCCGACGCGCTGGTCGGGCTCGCGATCACGGTCGCGATCGTGTTCACGATGTGGGGAGCGGCCAAGGCCGTGCTCCACCGAGCCCTCGACGGCACCGACGAGAGCACCTTGGCGCTGATCGAGGCGGTGGCGGGCGCCGTCGACGGCGTGGAACACGTCGAGGACGCGCGGGCGCGCTGGAGCGGTCATCGACTGCTCGCCGACCTGACGGTCGTCGTCGACCCGACGCTCACGGTGCAGGCCGGGCATGCCATCGCCGAGGGCGTGCACGATGCGCTGCTCGCCGAGGTGCCGCGGCTGGCCGAAACGACCGTGCACGTCGACCCCCACGACCACGAACCGCACGCATCACCCGAGGCTCCGTAGAGTGGAGCCGATGGATCCCGCCTCCTCGATCCCCCCGCCTCCCGCCGGCGCGGTGGCGTGCAAGCGCCATCCGGGCACCCAAACGATGCTGCGCTGCACCCGCTGCGGCGACCCGATCTGTCCGGACTGCATGCGCCCCGCCGCCGTGGGCTACCAATGCCCCTCCTGCGCGAAGGGCTCGCGCCAGGAGATCCACCGGCCCGCCCAACAGGTGACCGCGGTCGCCGCGCCGGGCCGCGGGCTCACGCTGACCAACGTCATCCTGCTGATCCTCGTCGCGATGTACGGCATCGAGGTCGGCGTTCGGAGGCATCGGCTCGTCTGGTGAGCGGGCCGAGCGATCGAGTGTGCTCGTCAGGCTCGGCGCGAGCGTCGGATACGCGCTGCACCGCCCGCGGGACCCCGATCATCGGGATCGGCGCCGGCGAGCAGTGGCGGCTGTTCACGTCGATCTTCCTGCACGGAAGCCTGATCCACCTCGCGATGAACGGCTACGCGCTGTGGGCGTTCGGCAACATCGTGGAGCAGGAGCTCGGGCAAGATCTCGATACCTCGCGATCTTCCTGGTCGGCGGTCTGTTCGCGTCCGCCGCGAGCTTCGTCTTCGGTGTCGCACAACGATCCCCGGCGTCGGCGCATCGGGCGCGATCTTCGCGATCCTCGGGGCCTTCCTCGGGCTACGCCTGGCGACGGCGCGAGCTCGCTTTCTACCAGGCACGGATCCGGAACGTGCTCGTCCTGATCGTGATCAACGCGTTCATCGCGTTCGGAGATCAGCGCGATCGACTGGCGCGCACACGTGGGCGGATTCGTCGCCGGCGTCGTCCTCGGCCTCGCGGTCGACGGGTTCAAGGACCGAGAGCGGTCGCCGGCGGCTGTTCGTCGCGGTGCGTGCCCGTCCTGCTCGCCGTTGCGGCCGTCGGCGTCGTGACGCACGGAGCCGCGCTGCAGGCCTCTACGGGCCCGAGCGCTCTGACCTAGGTGGCGGTCGGCGGCGGAGTGTCGGCGTCGGCGATGCCGTACAGGTAGCCCTCGCGCGTCCCGACGTAGAGCCACCCGTGCCACACGGCAGGCGTCGACTCGATGCAGTCCCCGAGGTCGAGCTTCCACTCCAGCGTCGGCTGCGCATTGGGGTCCGACACGTCCCAGGCGTACAGGTGCCCGCTGCAGTCGCCCTGCAGCAGCGTGCCGTCGACGACCACCGGCGACCCGATCGCCGGCGACCCGATCTGGCGTTCCCACAGGATGTCGCCCGACGTGCGGTCGATCGCCAACACGCGCCCGGCCGCCGTCGTCACGTACACGACCTCGCCGGCCAGCGCCGGCGTCGACCAGCTGCCTCCCGCTCCCTCGAACCCGAGCTCCAGCGCCGGCACCGACCAGACCAACGGGTCCTCGGGCCGGCGCGGGTCGAGCTTCATCAGCTGCCCCGTGGTTTGCGACCGCTCGTCGAACCGCTGGTACTCGCTCGCGACGTACAGATAGCCCTCGTCGTCGATCACGATCGAGGCATCGGTGTCGTCCCCGGTCCAGAACCGAAAGACCTCGTGGACGCCCGATCCGCCGGCGAGCACGTCGGAGACGTCCCAGCCCGTGATGAGACCGCCGGAGTTCGCGACGTACACGACCCCGTCGCGATAGGCGACCGAGGACTCGATCGAGACGTCCTGGTCGCCGATGTCGGCGAGGAGCTGCGCGTCGAACCCCGGCACCGTCGCGACCACCTCCGGATCGACCGTGACCAGCCCTTGCTCGTCGTACCCGCGGTTGAGCCGGACGACGTACAGCCAGCCGTTCTCGCCGCCCTCGAACAGGACGTCGTCGATCACGAGCGCCGCGCCGTCCCAGTCGTCGTTCCAGAGCGGCTGCGGCACGAGCGACGTGTCGTGCGCGTCGATCGACCAGAGCACGGTCGGCTCGGCCCGGTCCATCGCGACGACCCGGAACAGGTTGTCGCGGGAGCCCGCGTAGTACAGGGGGTAGCCGTCGGGGTCGCTCGTCGCCGAGCCCTTCGCGAGGTCGCCCGTGACGAGATCCGGCATCAGCGGTTCCCCCGTCCCGGCGTCGAGGAAGTGGTAGTGCCCGTCGTAGGCGCCCTCGCGGACCATCATCGGTGCCGTCCCGGTTCGCGACGACGTTCGGCTGGCCGGTCCAGCCCGTCCCGCACCACTCCTTGACCGGCGAGCCCTCGCCGCCCTCGGCCGACTCCGAGCACATCTTCGAGCCGTCGCTCGGGTAGGTCCAGCGGATCACCGGATCGATGGGCACCGGGCCCTCGCCGTAGTAGGTACGAGACGCGTTGCCGCGGAAGGTGGTCAGGCCCGGGATCCCGGTTGATCGGGACGCCGGGCCCGGCCCCGCGCCGAGCGTCGTGCGCTGGCCGGCGCCGGCGCCACCGCCAGCGTCACGAGCGCGACGACGCCGAGCGCCACGATCGCCGCGGCGGCCCAGAAGGGCAGGTGATCACGTCCCGCGTGGTGTCGTGCGTCGGATCCCATCGCCGCATCGTAGACGGGCGATGTCGCGGATCCGTGGCACCGCAGGAACTAGACCGGGTCCGACGCCGAGCGATACGAGCCCAGGACGCGCACCATCGAGGTGTGCACCGCAACCTCCTCGCAGCGCCTCCTGGAGCGAAGGGTCGTCGGCCGACGCCATGACGTCGACGTACATCAGGTACTCGAACGGCTTGCCGCGCCGCGGTCGTGACTCGAGCTTGTGCAGGTTGATCCCGCGCTCCGCGAACGGCCGCAGCGCGCCCAGGAGCGAGCCGGGCTCGTCCAGCACGGCCCACACCATCGAGGTCTTGTCGGCCGGGCCGAGTCCCGGATCGCCGGTGCCGAGGACGGCGAACTTCGTGAAGTTCTCCTTCTCGGTCTGGATCCGCTCGGCCAGCACCGCGAGCCCGAAGTTGGCGGCCGCGTCCACGCTCGCGATCGCGGCCTCGTCGCGGGCCCCCGACTCGGCGATCAGCCGCGCCGCGCCCGCCGTGTCGTGCACCGGGACCGGCTCGATCCGCATCGAGGACAGGAACTCCTCGCATTGCGCGAGGGCCTGCCAGTGGGAGCGGGCCCGTCGGATCTCCTCGAGGCGCGCGCCGGGCACGCCGAGCAGCGCGTGGTCGACGCGCACGACGACCTCCCCGACGATCCGGAGCAGCGTGGTGTGCTGGAAGCAGGTCGTAGGTCTCGTTCACCGAGCCGGCCTGGGAGTTCTCCAGCGGCACGACGCCGAAGGAGGCCTCGCCGCTCGTCACCCGCGAGAACACGAGCCGCACCGTGTCGCACGGCAGCGGGTCCGCGTCCGGGAAGGCGCCCGGACGGCCCGCTCGCTGTACGCGCCGGGTTCTCCCTGGTAGGCGACCTTCATGGCGCCAGAGCGTAGCAGCGAGGTCTCGCGGCGGGCCGCGCCGACAGTCCGGCTCACAGCGTTGATGAAGCTCGCAGGATCTGGATCGCGCCGGGGCCGACGATCACCACGAACAGGGCCGGCAGGATGCACAGGATCAGCGGGAACACGATCTTGACCGGGCGTCTGCGCCGCCTTCGCCTCGATCGCCTGCCGACGCTTGATCCGCAGCTGCGCGGCCTGCGTCCGGAGCACGCTGGCGATCGACACACCGAAGACGTCGGCCTGCACCATCGCCAGCGCGAAGGCGTTCAGCTCGTCGACGTCGGTCCGCTCGGCGAGGTGCCGGAAGGCGTCGGACCGCGGCACGCCGAGCTGGATCTCCTGCAGCATCCGAGCGAACTCCTGGGAGAGGACGCCCGGCACGTTCCGCACGACCATCGCGATCGCCGCGTTCAGCGAGAGCCCGGCTTCGACGCTGATCGTCAGCAGGTCGAGCGTGTCGGACAGGGTCCGAGGATCTCCTTCTTCCGGTCCTCGACCCGTGCTGTTCAGCATCGAGTCCGGCACGATGAACCCGACGAACGTCAGCAGCGCGATGATCACGAGCTGGATGAACGGAGGAGAACGCGATCAGCTGCAGGAGGAACAGCGCGACCACGAAGCCCGCGACGGCGCCGATGATCTTGAACGCGAGGACGCGCTCGGCGTCCCAGCCCGCCGGACTCCCCGCGAGCATCAGCTTCTTCTCGATCCGCTCGCGCGCGTCGAGCGGCGTGACCGTCTGGCGAACCTGCCCGGCCCGGCCGACGACCGGCACCAGCACCCGCGAGCCGAAGTTCTCCGAGAGGTCTCCTCCCGAAGGTTGACTGTGGAGCCGTCGTCCCGCCGGTCCGGCGACCTGGGACTCGAGCAGGCGGACGGCGCGCTGCTTCTCCGCACGTGCTCTGGTCGATGAAGACGCCGACCAGCACGATCGCGAGGAACAGGGACGCAACCGACAAGAACAGCCAGATGTCAGACATCGATATCCACGATCTTCCTCATCCAGAGGATCCCGGCGACCATCAGGCACCCCGCCACGACCAACATGAAGATGCCGTTCTGTTGTCGTGAAGAGCAAGCCGATGTAGTCGGGGTTCACCGCGTACATGTAGAGCGCGATCGCGAACGGCAGCAGCGCCGAGGACCCACGCCGAGAGCCGACCCTCGGCCGTCAGCACCTTGATCTGCCTGCGCAGCATCGCGCGCTCACGCAGCGTGTCCGCGACGGTGTCGAGGATCTCGGCGAGGTTCCCGCCGACCTCGCGCTGGATGTTCACCGCGAGGACCGCCCACTTGAAGTCCGGGCTCCCGACGCGCTCGGCGAGCGCCTCCAGCGCGTCCTCCGCCGGACGCCCGAGCCGGATCTCCGCGACGACCCGTTGGAACTCCGACGCCGCCGGCTGCGTGATCTCCTTCGCGACGGTGTCGAGCGACTGGAGGAACCTGTGGCCTGCGCGCAGCGACGACGCCATGATCGTGAGCACGTCGGGCAGCTGCTCGCGCAGCTTGTCCGCCCGCGCTTGCTGAGCGCGCTGCGCAGGAGCGAGCGTCGGGAGCGCGCCCCCGATCAGCCGCAACGACCAGCGCGAGGAGCCAGTTCCCGAGCAGTGCCGCCCCGAGCACCCCGAACGACCAGGGCCCCGACCGCCGAAGCGACCACGAACTCGCCCGACCGCAGCGACACGCCGGCGGCCTCGAGCTCGGCATCGAGCCGCTCGCTGAACCCCCGCGACTCGGCGAACCGCGTCCCGAACTTGGTGACGCTCTCCGGGATCCAGCCGCCCGACTGTGCGCCGGCGGCGCTCGATGCCGCCGCCTGCTGCTGGCCCGGCTGGATCACGGCGCGCATCCGTGCCTCCCGCTCGCGGTCCTGCTTCTGTCGCGCGGCGGTCCCGAGCAGGAACCACGCCAGGAGGAATGCGACCACGCCAACGAGGACGCCGACGACGATCTGCGCCGGCTCGACGGTGACGATGCCAGCATCAGGCCCCCTTCGGCTCCATCGCGAAGAGCTCGGGCTCGACGTACACGCCGCGCTCGGCGAGCTTGTCCAGGAACTTCGGCCGCAGCCCGGTCGACTTCGAGACGACCCCGGAACCGGCCCTCTTCGTCCATTCCCGCGGAGAAGTCGAACAGGAAGATGTCCTGGAGGGTGATGACCTCGCCCTCCATCCCGGCGACCTCGGTCACGTGCGTGAAGCGACGCGTACCGTCCTTCAGACGCTGTTGGTAGACGATCAGCTGGAGCGCCGACGCGATCTGCTCGCGGATCGCCTTGTTCGACAGCTCCATCCCGGCCATCATCGTGATGGTCTCGAGCCGGCACAGCGCGTCGCGCGGGCTGTTGCAGTGGATCGTCGAGATCGAGCCGTCGTGGCCCGTGTTCATCGCCTGGAGCATGTCGAGGGCCTCGGCGCCACGAACCTCACCGACCACGATGCGGTCGGGTCGCATACGCAGCGAGTTCCGGACCAGGTCGCGGATCGAGACCTGGCCCTTGCCCTCGATGTTCGGCGGGCGCGACTCGAGCCGCACCACGTGCGGCTGCTGGAGCTTGAGCTCGGCCGCGTCCTCGATCGTGAGGATGCGCTCGTCGTCGGGGATGAACGACGAGATGACGTTCAGCGTCGTCGTCTTCCCGGCGCCGGTACCGCCGGCGACCATGATGTTGATCCGTCCGCGGACGCAGGCCTCGAGGAACTTCGCCACCGGCGAGGTCATCGTGCCGAACTCGATCAGGTCGTCGGCCTGGTACGGGTCGGCGGCGAACTTCCGGATCGTGAGCGCCGGACCGTCGATCGACAGCGGCGGGATGACGGCGTTCACACGCGAGCCGTCGGGCAGACGCGCGTCGACGTACGGCCTGGCCTCGTCGACACGGCGGCCGACCTTGCCGACGATCTTGTCGATCGTGCGGCGGAGCTGCTGCTCGTCGTGGAACTTCGTGCCGGTCCAGTACAGCTTGCCCGCACGCTCGACGTAGATCGTGTCCCAGTTGTTGACCATGATCTCGGTCACTTCCGGGTCGCGGACGAACGGCTCGAGCGGACCGAGGCCGAGGACGCTGTCACCGATCTGCCGGACGATGAGCAGCTTCTCCTGCGCGGAGAGCGGGCCCTCTTCCTCGTCGAGGAGCTCACGCAGGCGCTGGTGGACCAGGCCCTCGAGCTCGGTGTCGGACATCGTGGCGTCGTACAGCCGGGGCCCGAGGGACTCGACGAGGCGCTCCTGCACGCGCCCGCGAACATCCGCGATCCGGTCCTTCTGTTGGGCCTTCGCCAGGCGATCTGCGAGCGACATGGGGGGGTGCCTCCTGATTACCTCTTGGACTTCCGGCCGAACAGGCCCTCTTTCTTCTTCGCGTCGACGCTGCGCGCCGGCCGACGAGTTCCTTCGCGGCCTCGTCGTCGCACCGGCGAACCTGATCGCGAGCTGACGGATCGATGCGACACCTCGGACTTCGGCTCGTCGAGCACGACCGGCCGACCCTTGTTGAGCGAGGTCGGGACGAGACGGCTCGACGGGATCATGGCGTCGACGTGGATCTTCATGACGCGTTCCACGTCGGACGGCATCGAGGCCCACCTTCGAGTCCGCGCGGTTCAGCACCACCCGGAAGCGCTCGCGCGGCAGACCGATCGTGAGCAGCGTGTCGAGCGCCTTGGACAGGTGCTTCACGCCGACCACGTCGAGACCGGTCACCAGACAGATCATGTCGGACAGGTCGAAGCACACGAGCGCCGAGTCCGAGTAGTCGACGGACGCGTCGACCACGACGTAGTCGAACTCGCTGCGGATCGACCGCAGGAACTTGCCGATCGCCTCACCCGCGGGCGCCTCCGCCGCGGGGTCCGGCGGAGCGCCGAACGCCCAGACGTGCGGGGCGACCTCCACGCCGACGCTGCGGATCTGATCGCCGTCGGCACCCTCGCCGAGCTCCATCAGGTCCGAGATCGAGGCCGAGGGCTCGCGCCCGAAGTAGGTGAACACGTCGCCCATGTCGACGTCGAGGTCGACGACCGCCGTGTCCTGGCCGGTGACCTGCGCGATCGCCGTCGCGAGGTTCGTCGTCAGGAAGGTCTTGCCCGACCCACCCTTGGACGAGAACACCGACACGATGTGGCCGCGGCGAACGCGCTGGCCGTCCGGCTTGCGCGCCGATCGTGGCCGAGCGGAGGTTCGACGCCCAGAAGACCGCGCGCTCGACGGCCTCGCGGAGCTCGTCGGTGCCCTGCGTCATGTCGACGACGTCGCGGATGCCCGCGCGCATCGCCGCCGGGAGCAGCCCGTTCCACGTGTGGTCACGGACCAGGACGATCGCCGTGCCCGGCGCCGTCCGCCCGACGAACTCGGCCAGGCCGAGTGCGTCGGGCTCCTTCACCTCCGGCGACAGCACGAGCACGTCGATCGGCGCGTAGGCGTTGATCAGCAGCTCCTCGGCGGCCGTGGCGGACTGGACCCAGCCCACCTCGTCCGCCCTCGAGCTCGAGCGCTCGGGCGATCTGTTGACGGAACGACTGCGGCGTCCCGACGGCGACGACGCTGACGTCTGTCACTACTTGGACACCGACGACCTTGGCGAACGGCACACCGACCGTGCCCGGCTGGGCGTAGCCGTCCTTGTTGTCGGGCGGCAGCAGACCCATGTAGAGCGTCGCCGTACCCGTCGCGAAGACGGTGAGCTGGGCATCCTCGGGCGTCATGTCGAGGATGAACGTGGAGGCACCCGCCGTGGGACGTCCGACCTGTTGTCGTATCCACCGGCGGGTTCTGCACGGACAGAACCTTGACGGTCGGGACGAGCGTGATCGTGAAGTCCGTCGGGACGCTGATCACGCTCCCGCTCGCGCTGCCGCCCGTGCTCGAGATGCTGCGAGCTGGCAGGCAGGAGACTTCACGCTCTGCTTCGTCACGACGCTCCCGCGGGAACGTCGCCCACAACGCCACGCTATCGCCCTGCGAGATCGAGCCGTTGACCGCGGCCGGACCGTCGACCTGCAAGCCGAGCCCCACATTCCCAGGCGAGATGCCAAGCACGTTCGCGCCGCGTCACCCGAGCCAGCGGGATCGCCTCGTTCGCGTAGATGGGCGCGGTCGCCGTCTGGCCCTGGAGCTGATCGGTGCTCGTCACCGCGTCCGGCACGACGACGGTGTGCGGGACGTGGATCGTCGTGAACACGCCCTGCGCGATCAGCGGATCGAGCGCCGTGCTCGCCGGGATGTCCTGCGACGAGACGATGACGGGCGCGTGTTCTCGTCGACCGCCTTCTCCTTGACGTTGCTGGTGTACACGATGACACCCACGGCCGCGAGCACAGCCAAGACGACAGCGATCGCAACCACCAGACCTCGTGACCTCATCTGCCTTCTCTCCTTCCGCCTAAGGTTATGTGGTTTTCGAGACCGCCCGCCGGAGCCGGCGGCCCATGCTCTACGGATTCGGCACGCCGGGTCTACATGAGCCCGGGATCGTGGGTTCACAGAGCTTTACGGCGCGGACGTTCGAATCGGGCGTCCCGCTGCCGGGATGGTGCCGCCGATCTGCACCTCGACCGGCTGCAGGATCATGCAGTGGCCCGAGTTGTTGTTCGAGGCGGAACGCCGCACGCTCCGCCCTTCGACCAATCGAAGCTGACCTTGAACGTCTGGTTCGGCTGGTACTTCCCTGCGGGGGCGATCCATGTGACCAACGGGTCAGCCTGATTCGAGGCTGTCCATCGTGTAGTCAACGTTTATCTGTGGCTGGGGACCCTGGTTGTTGTTCTTGTCCTTCCTGATGGAGATGTTGGTGATCAGATCGGGAGCAGATCGCGGCGCACGAAGCAACCGCCAGCGTGTTGAGAGGCCATCCGCCGAGACGGGTTGTTCCGGGCCGCGGGACGAGCGTGGTGTCGTTGCACGAGCCGGACGCACCCTCACCGCTGGATCGTTCGCTTGTAAATCTCGACGAGCTTCGCCGCGTAGCCGATGATGTCGTACTGCCCGGGCGTCTGCGGACAGGTGGCCTCCGACGTCGATCCGGACTGGAGTTGACCCCCGGGGTTGCCGGGCAATGTCGTGTCACACCGGTTGATGGGGAACAAAAGGACGTCTTCGCCCTTGTGGTCGACCGTCGCCAGCGTCGGTCCACGTGCTCTGCGTTGGATGACCGCTCGACCGACAGACGTAGGTCGGGTTCGGATAGTTCATGTCCAAGTCGCCGATCGACGGATCTGGGTAGTTGCTGATCCACTTGGTGACCAACCCACCGGGATCCGAACATGCGACGCCCGGGTTCGAAGTTCCAGCCGTACTTCGTGGGATCGTCGGTGCGCAGATCCAGCAGCCCGAACGCACTCTGCGCCGCGTTCACGTTGTTGTTGTCTTCCCAGACGTAGCAGGTCTTGTTCGGATCGACCGCGTCGAACGGGCAGTCGTGGAACGACTGCTGATAGATCACGATCGGCATCGGGGTGCCCGCGCCGGGAGAGCCCCAGATCGCGGTTGCCTGCGGTCACAGACCCTGACCCTGCGCCAAGCACGGGGCGAAGAAGAGGTGTTGGTTCGCCCCGTACTGCACCGTCACGTAGCCGTTGCCTTCGTATCACAGGCGAACATCTGGAGGATGTTGGTGCCGGCTGTCTGGGCACCCGTGGCGTTGTCGGTCGCCCACTCGTCCGCCGCCTGCTCTGCCGATCGTGGATCCAACGTGGGCGGGAGCACGCACGATTTCGCGGCCGCAAGCGCCGCGGCGTCCGAGGCGTTGACCATTGCCCGACGATTCCACAGCAACCCGCCCACGTCCACGACGAGCACGACCATCCCGATCATCCCGACCAGAAGAAGCGCCACGATGACCATCGTGACGCCGCTCTCATCACCGTGGAGCCGACGTCTGATCAGTTCTCGCACCGGAACTCTCCGAAGATCTTCGGTCGTCAGCGTGATCGTCGGCAGGAGCGGGACATCGATCGTGAAGATCTCGCGGCCAGGCGGCGCGCCGCCGAGATCGATCGCGTCTTCACGGAGTCGGGCGCGGACCGGTCGTCGGCGCGCACGGCTTGTCTGTCGGTGCCCGTGACGGGTTCCGGGCGTCGTCTGCCTGCACGGTCAGTGAGTTTCCGAGGTCGACGGGAACGCCGCTCAGAGCGGCAACCTGTGCCGGATCTCCGCGCCGGTTCCGCCGACCGAGCCGAAGCGGGCGCCCTCTCTCGTCGCCGACCGAAGGTTCTGCAGCTCGAAGAACGCGAGGCCGAACTGGAGCATGCCGAAGATCAGCATCGCGAGCACGCCGACGATCAGCGCGAATTCGACGGCTGCCGCCCCGTCCTCACGATGGAGCCTCGACCATCTTCATTGGTTCGACCTCTCGTGTCCGCCGGTCCCTCGATCCCTCGGAGGGTACGCCCGAAGGTGAGCGACCGGCGGGCCGACCGCTCGCCTGTACTTAGCTCGGCGCGTTGACCGCGCTGCCGACCGAGCTGAACTGGTTGCTGGCGGCCTTCCCGAGGAAAGCAACCGCCGCGATGATCACGACCGCGATCAGCGCAACCATCAGCGCGTACTCCACCGCGGTGGCGCCACCCTCCTCAGCCGCACGCGACTTGAGGTCGGTCCACCAAGTGGTCACACCCGTGTACAGACGAAGGAACATCCTGTCACCTCCTTCCCTCCAAGCCATTTCCCGGTCCCTCCAAGGACCCGGGGGCGGCAATGCTACTCCGCCGGCACGAAGACTAGAAGGAAGCACCCCAACTCAGGAATCCCGAAACTTGCTGACATTGTCTACGTAATCCTACGTACGTACACCCGCCGACAGCCTCCCACCTGCAGCGAAGGCGTCCGGCTAGCATGCCTGCCGTGGCTGATCAGACAGGGACCGACGCCCCCCAGCGAGCCCCCATCGACATCGCCTGGTCGGTCGTGCCGATCGCGATCGCCTTCGTCGCCGCCCTCTTCTCGCATCTCGGCACGATCGACCTCGCCTACCACGTACGCGCCGGAAACGAGATGGTCGCCTCGGGCTCGATCATACGTTCGGACAGCTGGACGTTCACCGTGCCGGGCACGGCGTGGTTGGACCAGCAATGGGGGGCCCAGCTCATCTTGTCGCGCATCCACGCGGCGGGCGGCTGGCCGACGATGCTCGTGGCCTGGGCGGTGCTCAGCGCGATCACGCTCGCGTTCGTCGAATTGGCGTGCCGCGCACGCGGCGCCTCGCCTCGCGCCTCCGCGCTCCTCGCCGTCGGCGCCTACGTGATCGCCCGCCCCGCGCTCGCGATGCGCCCACAGATGCTCGCCCTGCCGTTCTTCGCGGCGGGTGTATGGGCGGTTATGTCGAGAAAGCAGCATCCTGGCCGGCTCTGGCTCCTACCGGCGTTCGCCGCGGTGGTCGCCAACGTGCACGGCTCGTTCATCCTCTTTCCGACGCTCGCGGGCTTGGCGCTGGTGGAGGATGCGTTGCAAAGAGACGGATCGTGGAGGCGGAGCGCGATCGTCCTCGTCGCCGCGACCGCGGCGACCCTACTGAACCCGTTCGGGATCGGCGTCTGGCGCTACGCGGTCGACCTGTCGACCAATCCAACGATCCGCCGCTCCGTCACCGAATGGGCGCCCCTGTCCCTCGCCGGCGCGATCGGCTTCATCGTCTTCCCATCGATGCTGTTGGTCGCAGGTCTGTTGGCACGTCGGCGCGTCGCGGTCCCGTGGATCGACCTTCTCTGGCTCGGCCTGTTCGTTGTGCTCGCGCTCGCGGCGCTCCGCGGGATCGTGTGGTGGGCGGTGGTTGCACCCGTGATCGTCGCCGGGCTGTTGCCTCCTCAGAAGGAGCGCGAGACACGAGGAAGCGTGCTTCCTGCGTTCGGACTTGTCGCGACGCTCATCGTCGTCGCCATCGTGGCGCTGCCGTGGTGGCGCTCGCCCTCAGACGACTCGCTCCTGTTCGATGCCCCACCCGGGATCACGACGGCCGTTCAGGCGCTGCCCGCGGGAACCCGGCTGCTCACCGCGCAGACGTGGGGGAGCTGGCTGGAGTTCGCGGCGCCCGACAAGCCCGTCTTCGTCGATTCGCGCATCGAGATCCTGCCCGCTCCACTATGGGAGGACTACAGCCAGGTCGGCTTCTCGGGGGCCGGGTGGCGCGAGGTCCTCGATCGGTGGGACGTACAGGCGATCGCCGCGAAGGCGGACTGGGACCTTCTTCCCTACCTCCGCACCGATCCCGGCTGGCAAGAGATCTACGAGGACGACGACGGCTCGGTGTTCGTGCGCCACTGATCGGCTACTCGGGGGCGCCGACGCTCACGAGACCGGAGCGGGCGGCGACGCGGACCGCGGCCAGCCTGCTGCCGACGCCGAGCTTGCCGTAGATGCGAGCGAGGTGTGTCGTAACCGTCCGCTCGCGGACACCCAAGCGGGCGGCGATCTCTCGCGCGCTCAACCCCTCAGCGGCGACGGCGAGCACCTGTCTCTCTCGCGACGTGAGCCGAGCGTCCATGTCCACGCCTCGCTCGATGCCTTCGGCGATCAGCCCCACGGATTCGGTCGGCGGGCCAACCAGCACCATCTCGCCGTCAGCGGCACTCTGGATCGCGGCGAGGAACGCCGCCGGATCGACATTCTTGTCGACGAATCCGTCGGCACCGACGAACAGTGATCGACTGATCGTCGTCGGATCGGCATTCGCACCCATGGCCAAGATGGGGAGCGACGGATACCGTTCACGCAGCGATCGGATCAACCAGGGGCCGTCGTGTTCCCCCTCCAGCGCGAGACCGATGAGGGCAGCGATCCGCGTCCGGCGGACCTGCGCGATCGCGTGAAGTGCATCGTCGGCATCGTCCGCTTGCGCCACAACCTCCATCTCCGGCTGCGCGTCGATCAGCAGCGCCAAACCCGCACGAACGACGGGTAGTGGGTCCACGACCACGACTCCGACGCGACGCCGAGCTGGGTGAGGCGCTTCGTTCGCCTGCGGCTTACTCATGGACGCTCCCACTGGACGAGGGTCTGGCGACTCGGAGGCGCCGCCAAGGGCTCATTCCGTATCGGCATCGCGATGCGGGCGTGTAAGCGGTGGATCACCGAAGCTCGATGAGACCGAGCGTTGCGGCCCGGGAGACGGCCTGCACGCGAGACCGTACCGACAGCTTGCGATAGATCTTCGCAACGTGGGTCTCGATCGTACGAGTCGAGATGCCGAGGCGCCGCCCGATCTGGCGCATGGTGAATCCCTCGGCGAGCAGATCCAAGATCTCGCGCTCCCGGGGGGTGAGGGCGCCGCCGACCACGGCCCCCTCCCGCGTCTGCCTGGCGAACCGACCGAGTTCCTGCACGGCGACGTCTTCGAGGTGGGGATCGATGACGACCTCCCCGGTGAGCACCCGTGCCATCACCGATCCGACCGTTCGAAGTCCCTCGGGTTTCTGGAGGTATGCCCGGATGCCGAGACGCAGCCCCTCGAGGATGTCCGCGCCTCGGGCACCGTCGGCGAGAACGATCACCGGCAGGTCGGCCGCAGCGGTGCGGATCATGCTGACCGTCTCGAAACGATCTATGTGCTGTTCGTCGATGTCGACGACGGCGAGCGACGGTTCGAACCCCTCGAGCGACTCGGTCAGCGAAGAAAGGTCCACGGCACGCACGTCGGACTCGCCAAACGTTGCCCCGGCAGCGAGTCGGATCACACCCTCGATCACGGGATGGACCGCGTACACGACGATCCTGACCGGTTGATTCCTCACGGAAGGGATATGGGTCGCTGCACCCTGGCGCGCCGCAAGCATCACGCGCCCACGGGCATCGCCAGCGCGCCGGAGCGCCAGGCGAATCGGATCGCCTCGACCTTCGAGTGCACCCCGAGTTTCGACAGGACGTTCTTGACGTGGCTCTGCACGGTCATCACCGAGATCGAAAGCGCCTGGGAGACCTCGAGCGTCGTCCGCCCGTCGGCGAACAGCGCGAGCACCTCGTGCTCACGTCGCGTCAGCGTGTTGATCCGATTTCCGTCGCCTCGTTCGAGATGCGCTGCGCGGACGAGCTCGACGAGGGAAGCCAGGTGCGAGTCCGGCAGGATCAACTCGCCGGCCGCGGCACGACGAAGCGTGTCGGCGACAGCGCGTCCCGCCAGGGAGCGTTCCATCAGGCCCGCGGCGCCGGCAGCGATGACCGATGCCCCCGTCTCGGGGTCGGGGTCCTGGGCGACCGCGAGGATCCGAACGCCGCCCAGAACGGCCGACGCCTCCTGGATCGGCTGCACGGATGGTCCCGTCAGTTCGACGACCAGGACGTCGACCGGCAGCTCGTTTGCCGCGGTGGCGGCCTCGGCAACATCCCGAGCCGGTCCGACCACGGACACACCGGAGCGCCGACACGCCACGGTGAGGGCGTGCGTCAAGCCGAGGCCCTGTTCCAGCACGAGAACGCGAACGTCGATACTCATTCCTCACCAGAGCATCGGCACTGGTGCCTCGGGACCTAAAGGCCGACACTGGGTCGAATGACCACGACGAAACCCAACAGGCTGATCCGAGCGAACAGCCCGTATCTCCTCCAGCACGCACACAATCCGGTGGATTGGTATCCGTGGTCTGACGAGGCGTTCAAGGCCGCCAGCGAAGCGGACAAACCCATCTTCCTGTCGGTCGGGTATGCGGCCTGTCATTGGTGCCACGTGATGGAGCGGGAATCGTTCGAAGACCTTGAGATCGCCTCGATGCTGTTGCGAGGGTTCATCGCGGTCAAGGTGGATCGCGAGGAGCGACCGGACGTCGATGCGATCTACATGCAGGCGGTCCAGGCACTCACCGGTTCGGGGGGCTGGCCGATGTCCGTGTTCCTGACCCCCAACGGGGAGCCGTTCTATGGAGGTACGTACTTCCCCGATCGCCCTCGCCACGGCCTCCCCTCGTTCCGACAGGTATTGACCGCGATCAGCGAGGCCTGGGAACACCGGCGCACCGAGGTGGATGCGCAAGCAACAGGCCTGACGGCGGCGATCTCTCGATCGATGCCGCTTCGGGACGCAGACGAGATTCCCAGTTCCTACGGAGACCAGCCGTTTCGGACGCTCGAGGACCACAGTGACCCGAGCTGGGGCGGCAGCCGGGGGGCCCCAAAGTTCCCCCAACCGATGATCGTGTCTTGGCTGCTTCGCCAGGCGCTTCGTGGACGGGCGGATGCGGAGGCAATCGCTCGTCGCGCGCTCGACGGGATGGCCAACGGCGGCATCCACGATCATGTCGACGGTGGGTTCGCGCGCTACAGCACCGACGATCGATGGCATGTGCCCCACTTCGAGAAGATGCTCTCGGACAACGCGCTCCTGCTCCAGGTGTACGCGGAGGGTTGGCTGCTGACCAGAGAGGGTCGGTACCGTGACGTCGCGACCGGGATCGCCGAGTACCTGTTGGCCGACATGCGGCTGCCCGAAGGCGGGTTTGCGACCTCCCAGGACGCGGACAGCGATGGAGTCGAGGGCGGCTTCGCCACGTGGACCTGGGAGGAGTTGACCGCCGCAGTGGGGGTGCCCGTTGCTGACGCCTTCGGGGCGTCTGCCGCCGGCAACTGGGAAGGCACGAACGTCCTGTGGCGACCCGAATCGCTGGCCGCCGTGGCGCAGCGGCATGACCTCTCCGCGCGTGACCTCGAGCGCGCCGTTGCGAACGCCCGACCGATCCTGCGCGACATCCGAAGCCACCGGGTTCCGCCCGCCACCGACGACAAGGTGTTGACCGCCTGGAACGCGTTGGCGATCCGTTCGCTCTGTATCGCGGGCATGGCCTTCGACGAACGCCCGTTGCTCGAAGCCGCCGCGGAGTGCGCGACCTTCGTCTGGGCCAATCTTCGTCGCGACGACGGTCGGCTCCTCCGCGTCTGGCGAGCAGGGGTGGCCGACGTCCTCGCGTTCGCGGATGACCACGCGGCGCTGGGTCTTGCATTCGAAGCGCTCTATCGCGCCACGGGAGAGGTCGTGTGGTTCGAGCGAGCGATGTGGCTCGCGGACCAACTGCTCGAGCTCTTCGCCGATCGCGCCGGCGCAGGGTTCTTCCAGACCGGCGCCGATGCGCCCGCGCTGCTGACGAGGGCCAAGGACCTCACGGACGACGCCGCACCAGGCGGGAACGCGGCCGCGGCCGAATTGCTTGCACGACTTGGTGCGCTCACCGGCAAACACCGATACACGCAGGTCGCGATGGCCGCGATCGGATCTGTGCTCGAGCTCGCCGGACGTGCTCCCGCGGCGTTCGGCCAGACCCTGTGTGTCGCCGACCTGCTGCTCGGCCCCTTGTACGAGATCGCGATCGTCGGGCACCGAAACGATGAGGGCTTCCACGCCTTGCTTCGAGAGGTCGTGAGCGCTCGTCTGCTGCCCAACGCGGTCGTCGCGATAGCCGACGGCTCCCCGGATGACGGCGGCGTCCGCGTGCCCCTGCTCGAAGGCAGGAAGGCAATCGCTGGTGTGGCGACGGCGTACGTCTGTCGCGACTTCGTCTGCGAGCGCCCGGTCACGTCGGCCACCGATCTCGCGGATCTCATCTCTAGCGCGTGATCTGCAGGGCGCCGTGATACACACAGGCGTGCAACAAACAGCCGATCGATCCCGGCCACATGTTGGCACGCTCCTCGGTCCGGCCGACCTCACCCGGCGCGCGTTGCGCTTCTGTGCCGTCGCGTTCGTGATCGCGCGACTCGCGGTGAGTCTCCTTGGACTGGCGGTCGGATCGTTGACGACGAATCCGCTGCCACTCGATCCGGGCACGTCGGCGCCCGCGTCCGCCGGCTGGCACAACCTCTGGGACGGGACCGATCGGCTCGACGCTGCGTGGTTCGAAACGATCGCGGATCGCGGCTATGACTTCGATCGGGACGCCGCTGCCTTCTTCCCGCTGTACCCCGTCCTGATACGGGGCGTGTCTGCGATCCCAGGCATTGGCACGTTTGCGGCCGCAACGCTGATCTCGAATCTCGCGCTACTGGGTGCGCTTGTGCTGCTGTACGTGCTGACAACTCGAGAGCTGTCGGAAGACGACGCTAGACGGACGACCGTGTTGCTCCTTGCCTTCCCCACGTCCTTCTTCCTCTTCGCGCCCTACAGCGAGTCGCTCTTCCTGCTCTTGGCCGTCGTCGCACTCGCGGCGGCTCGATCGAATCGCTGGGCAACGGGCGCCGCAGCCGGGATCGCCGCCGCCGCGACCAGGTCGATCGGCCTCATCCTTGCCCCCTCCCTCGCCTGGGAGGCGTGGAAACGCCCGCCCGGACGCGAACGCACCCGTGGTCTCATCGCCGCGGCGCTCGTGGTGGTCGGGACGCTCCTTTATCTCGGCTGGTGGCAGGTTCACGCGGGGGATGCGCTTCGGCCACTCGAAGTGCAGGCTCACTGGAAGCGGACGATCCAGTTTCCCTTCGTCACCCTCGCTCGCGGCCTCTACCAGGCGATCCACGTGGTCGGTGCTCCCGACGGCGGCTACTGGATCTCGGACGCGGTGCTTTCCTGCATCGCGATCGGTGGGGTGATCGCGATCTGGCGACGGGCGGCGCCAAGCCTGGTGTTGTTTGGCGCGCTCGCACTCGTCGTCCCGTTGTGCTTCCCCTATCCGGGACGAGATCTGACCTCGATGTCACGTTTCGCGCTGGTCGCGTTTCCGGCGTTCTGGGGTATGGCGCGCTGGACCAGACGGCCGGCGGTGTTGGCAACCTGGCTGATCATTTCGATCCCGGCGGCGCTGTGGCACGCGCTGCTGTTCATGCACTACCGACACATCTACTGAGCGACGGGCAGCCCGTCGAAACCAGGGGCGGGCGCGAACGGGTTGACGGACGAGGCGACATCCTCTCCATGCTGTTCGATCCGAGCCATGTCCGCCTGCCCGAGGTAACGACCGGCCTCGGCGATGTGGGCCACCCCGCGCGGGTCGAAGCCCATCAGCGTGGCTGTGGTGGCGTCGACCGCGACCGGGTCGTCCCCCACAACGATAAGGCCGACGGCCTTCGGTGTGCCGTCGATCGGTCCGTTGCCCTCCATCGCCACGATGCCGTCGACGATCGCGTACGCCGGCCGCACGACACCGGCGATATCGAGGATCGACCCGTCGATCCCCTGCCAATGCAGCGCGTTCTTCGGCCATCCGTAGACACGGCCCGGAAGACAGCCAAAGCAGTTCTTGAGCGAGAGGGTGACTCCCGCCCAGTGGTGGGTCTTCATCTTGGGCATCGACACCACCACGTCGGCGTCCGAGATCGCGTCCGGTAACCAGAGCGAGCCCAGTTTCGTATAGGAGCTGTGGAGCGGGACTTCCGACGCTGCAGAGACGTTCATATCGACGAACAACGAGTCGACCTCCGTCAGTGACTCGGCGAGACCCGACGCCCGAACCAGATAGCCAGTGTCTCGACGGTGACCCGGCGCCTCGCCGACGACGACGCGCCTCGCACCCAATCGTCGAAACGCAACGACCGCGGCGGCGATCAGCCTGGGGTCCGTGTTGATCGCCGCGCCGCGATCGAACTCCACCATGTTCGGCTTGAGCAGGACCGAGGCTCCCCGCACATCTGCTCCGATCGATCGCAAACCATCCAAGACGATGCCGGACAGGTCGGCCTCGTACGTCGGCGCCCGAAGCACACTGACCCGCGCGCCACCGGGTGGAGAGAAGACGGCGTGATCCCACGGCTCGGGATCCCCCGGTTGACGTAGTCGGACGCCGATCGCCCCTGCCGCTGCGAACGCACCCACCGCCGCCGCACCTCGAAGGAAGGTACGTCGCGGGACGACGTGCCTCTGCGAGGGATCCCGCTCGTTCATCCGTGCACCTCGATCGGGCCGCGACCCTGCTCGGCCAGCGATGCCCACGCGAGCGCGACCGTATCCGCGACGACAGTGCGTTCGGCCGTCCCGATCATCGCCTCCAGGGCGTGGGCTGCTTGGGAAGACCCCAGCGCGGCGAGCGAGGCGGCCGCGCTCGCCACGGACAGGAGTCCCGCCACTTCCGCGGGCCACCGTCGCTCCAAGACGACTTGTCCGCGCCTGCGGAGCGCATCGTCAAGACCGGCGACCGCCAGCACGGCGACCGCCGTCGTCTGCACGAAGGGAGGCTGGTCCACGCCGAACCCCTCTCTCGTGCCGTAGTTCCACCCACCACCAACGCACTCTTGATCGCGGAGCACCGCCAGTCCGTCGGCGATACGAGCGGCCGCATCGGGGCGGCCGACACGCAGTGCCAACATCCCCCACGCGGTCGGTTCGATCCATCCGTGGGCACCCTGCGTCCACGGCCAACCGTATGGGGGCGCACCGGGGTCTGCCACCGCATTCGCGCCTGCGATCCGCTCGAGATGATCGAGCGCGCGTTCGCGCGCCGTTCCTGTGGGCAATCCCAGACAGACAACCGCGGTGTCGTCGGACAGAACAGAGCCCGCCTGCATGCCGAAGGCGCCGTCGGTTCGCTGGGCATCCACGAGCCAGTCCACGGCACGTTGGTCGCGAAGCGCGAGCGCAGCCATGGCTGTCGGTTCCGGTTCCGAGGCAACGCCGGGCATGCTTCCGAACCCACCATCGGGATTCTGGGCAAGCCGAAGCCGGCGTTCGAGCGTGATCTCCACCTCCGGCATTATCCATCGACCCAGAGAAGCCTCCAGATAAGCGGGAGGCAGGAGGTCGAGGGCTACGATGCCCGCGTGCGGCGTGCCCTCGCTTCCCACCTGGTCGTGATGCTGGTGACGACAGCCGCCGTCTTCCTCGTGGGTGCGGCACAAAAGGCCCCGTGCGCGACAGTGTCGTGGGTAGAGGATCGGCAACCCATCCGTTGGTCCTGCGATTCGGACATCGTCAACCTTCGTTCATGGGAGCAGCTCCTCGGTGATCGATTGCCGTATCTCGATCGGTGCACACCATCGGCCCGCGCATGCGACGAGTACCCGGTCGGGACCATGTACCTCATGCGCGCGGTCGCCTGGGTGTCGGGGCACGGCTCCAACCCCTACGGGCCATTCTTCTGGTGGTCGATGGCGGTGCTGCTGGCCGCTGCCCTTGCGACGGCATGGGCGCTCGAGCGGCTCGGGGCGCGAACCCTCATGTTCGCCGCCTCCCCGGTCCTTGCGCTCGCGGGGTCCGTGAACTGGGACCTCGTTCCCGTTGCACTTGCGACGCTCGGTTTCCTGGCGTATGTGCGACGCCGCCCCGTGCTCGCCGGCATCCTGTGGGGGGTCGGGGCGGCCGCGAAGCTGTACCCCGCGCTGCTCGCCCTTCCATCGGCCGCCGAGGAGCGACGTCGCGCGGATCAAGGCGGCGCGATTCGATTGCTCCTGGCCACAGGTGCCACCTGGATCGCAGCGAACATCCCCTTCGCGATCCTGGCGTTCGAAGGATGGATGGTCTTCTTCCGATTCAGCGGTGAGCGGCTCCCCGACTACGACAGCCTTTGGTGGGTGCTTTGCCGGGCCGCAGTCTGCGTGCCGACACGCGTCGTCAACATCGCCTCGCTGTTGATCGCGGCGGCGGTCACCGCTTGGATCTGGCGTCGCGTGACCCGTCGTGCACCCGACGTGCCCCGTTGGATGCTCACCTTTCCGCTGCTGGCGATGCTCCTCGTGACGAGCAAGGTCTGGTCGCCGCAGTACTCGCTTTGGCTCCTGCCGTGGTTCGCGATGACGCGGGTCCGCACCATCACGTTCGTCGAGTACCAGCTTGCCGAGGTGTTGGAGTTCATGGTTCGGTTCCTCTTCTTCGAGACGCTCGGCGGGGGCTCGGGGCCTTCCTACGGTGTGCTCTCGATCATCATCATCATCCGGGCACTCCTGTTGCTGCGCTGCGTGGTGGAGTGGATGCGCGATCCGATGCCCACCGATGGTGTCAGGGTCCGCCTACCCGACGCCCTCAACGGTCTTCGGGATCCCGCCCCGGTATGACTCAGCGAAACCGACAACGATCAAGCCCCAGGAGGCAGAGCGCGCGCCCGGCGGCGATCACCTGCAACACGAACAGGTCGCGGAAGCCCCAATACACCGAGAACACCGCGGACGCGAAGACGCCCGCACCGATCATGAGGATCCGCACATCCGACTCTCGCCGGTGCGCAGCCGTGATCGCCGCGAACGGCAGCAGCCAGACGACGTACTGCGGTGACGCGACGGGCGAGAACAGGATGAGCGATGCGAGCGCTGCGAGCGACGGCGCGCCCATCGGGTCGGACCGCCGCTTGACGGCGAGCATCCAAGCGGCCGACACGAGCAGGAGTGTCAGCAGCCGAGCCGCCGTCACCTCCCACGGCGCCATGACGCCGATCCGGGACGCCCCCGCCTCGATCCGAGGCTGCGCGTCCGAAACGGCGTTGACCACGATCCCGAAAACGCTCTCGATCTGCCACCCGGTCGCGTCCCGATAGGACACCACCTGGTGCACGGCGTCGGCGTTGCTCGCTCCCACCCACACAGCCGTCCCGACGACGCAGGCCGCGACCGTAACGATGACCGCGCGCCGCTGCGCGCGGATCGCGAATACCGGCAGGATCACGATCGGCCAGAGCTTGAAGAGGATCGAGGCCGCCATCAACACGCCGGCCACCAGCTCCCGGTCCCGATCGGCCAACACGACGGCGCCGATCACGGCAACGAGGACCAGCGCGTCGATCCGGAACGGCATGAAGACTTGGAGCGGCAACGCGAACCACAGGAACAGCGTCGACACGTTCACGGACCAATGACGCCGAAGGAGCCACCAGCACGCCAGGGTCGATGCACCGTTGATGATCGCGAGTCTGTATGCGATGGCCGTCACGGATCCGCGGCCGACAAGCGCGACGATGAACGTTTCGAGTGGCGGGTATTCGACGGGGAAGTCGACGTAAGGGTCGACCCCCTGCGTGTGCGATCTCCCAGAACCGAAGGACATCGCCGCGCAGCGCGTCTACCGGCATCCACGCGAGCATGACCACCCACACCAGCGCCATCAGCGACAGTGGCAACAACTCGGAGGTCCCGAGTCGGCGAGCCGACGCGTGCACAGCTGTGGACACGCCGGCAGCGTAGGTGGGCACGGGGTCGCCAGCAACGACCCGACGTGCGCCGACTCGAACCCGTAGGCTGACAGTCTCGGAGGAGAGGCGTCACCCATGTCGAACGCCACGTTCGTCACCAACAAGGGGTCGTTCACCGTGTCGCTCATGCCCGACCACGCTCCAAAGACCGTCGAGAACTTCGTCGGGCTTGCGACCGGTGCGAAGCCCTGGACCGATCCGCGAGATGGATCGGCGCAAACGGGCGCGCTCTACCCGGGGACGATGTTCCATCGGGTGATCGACGGGTTCATGATCCAAGGCGGCGATCCGACCGGCACGGGCTCCGGCGGCCCCGGCTATACCTTCGACGACGAGTGCCCGCCCGACGGACCAACGTTCAACCAGGTGGGCCGGTTGGCGATGGCCAATGCGGGCCCCGGAACGAACGGCTGCCAGTTCTTCGTGACGGTGGCGGAGACGCCGTGGCTCAACGGCCGGCATACCATCTTCGGCCAGGTGACCGAGGGCTACGACGTCGTGGAGTCGATCGCGGGTCTCGCGACCGGCGGGAACGATCGCCCCGTGGACGACGTCGTGATCGAACGCATCGACATCGTCGACTGACACTCAGGGGCGCTCAGGGGCGCTCGATCGTCCACAGGATGTGTGCCATGCCGGCGCGCACGTCGCCGCGCCACGGCCGGAATCCGAGGGCGCGGGCGACCGACCAGCTCGGCACGTTCTCGGGTCGGATGATGCTGATCAGTCGGTCGGCGTCGAGCTCGGCCCACGCTCGATCGCGGCACGCGGCGCCCGCCTCGGTCGCGAACCCGAGACCCTGTCGATCGCGACGGATGTGCCACCCGAGCTCGACGAACGAACCATGGCCGGTTTCCTGCACCATCGGGCCGCAGTCGCCGATCATGTCGTCGGTCGCCCGCTCGACCACCGCGAGGAGTCCGATCCCGTCGCGCTCGTAGCGCTCCCCCACCCGTTCGATCCACGCGCGAGCCATCGATCGGTCGAACGGCCGAGGATAGAAGCGCATCGACTCGGGGTCGCCCACGACCGCCGCGAACGCGTCGAGGTCGTCGAGCGACATCGGCCGCAGCCGCAGCCGTTCGGTCTCCACATGCCAGGTCACGCTCGTCATCGTCGCATGACCGCCGGCCGGTGACCCCGACTACCGCTCGCATGCCTCGCCGTGGCAAGCTCCGCGTTTCCTGTCGCGAGGAGCGAACCCGTGAGTCGACCGAACGTGCTGGTGACCCGCCCGATCATGGATGAGCCGCTCGCTCGTCTGCGCGAGCGATGCGACGTGACCGTGCACGAGAACGAGTTCGGCATCCCGCGCGATGAACTCCTGCGGGTCGTGGCGGGTCGCGACGCGTTGATCACGATGCTCACCGAGCGCGTCGATGCGGAGTTGCTCGCCGCCGCCGGGCCGCAGCTGAGGATCGTGGCGAACCACGCCGTCGGGTTCGACAACGTCGACGTCGCCGCGTGTACCGCCGCCGGGGTGCTCGCGACCAATACGCCCGACGTATTGACGGAGACCACGGCCGACACGGCGTTCGCACTCCTGTTGGCGGGCGCTCGCCGGATCGGCGAGGGCGAGCGTCTCCTGCGTGCCCGCACCCCGTGGATCTGGGGTCCGTTGATGATGCTGGGCCAAGACGTCCACCACAAGACGATCGGCATCGTCGGCTTCGGGCGGATCGGGCAGGCGGTCGCCCGCCGGGCGAAGGGCTTCGGCATGACCGTCCTGTACAGCGACGCAGTGCAGCTGCCCGCCCGAGGTCGAGGCCGAGACCGGTGCGCGCCGGGTCGAGCTCGACGACCTGCTCGCGGAGGCGGACTTCATCTCGATCCACACGAACCTCACGCCCGAGACGCGCCACCTGTTCAGCACCGAGGAGTTCCGCCGGATGAAGCCGAGCGCCGTGCTCGTCAACACGTCGCGCGGGCCGGTCGTGGACGAGGCCGCCCTCGCCGATGCGCTGGAGGCAGGCGAGCTGTTCGCCGCCGGCCTCGATGTCTTCGAGCGGGAGCCGGAGGTCACCGCCAAGCTCCTGGAGCTGGAGCGCGCGGTCGTGATCCCCCATCTGGGCAGCGCGACGATCGACACGCGCGACGCGATGGGCAACCTCGCGGTCGACAACGTGTTCGCGGCGCTCGACGGCGCCCGACCGCCCACGCTCCTCAACCCCGACGCGTTCGTGTAGCGGTGGCGACGGGGCTGCAGAACACGGGATGAACGCCGGCCACTGACCGGCGTTCAAGGGCACCCGCTACCTCCTGGCTGAACGGGTGCCCTATGCTCCGCCCCTCAATCCCGGCCGGCGGACCGACCGGGACTCGAACAGGAAAGGAAGAGCCATGGCCGACCTGGCGACCTCGATCCCCGCATTGGACCCGGGCGAGCGACTGCTCTGCGGTCCCGGTCCCTCGAACGTGCACCCGGACGTCCTCGAGTCGATGCGCCTGCCGATGAACGGGCATCTCGACCCCGACTTCTGGGACGTCCTCGTGGACCTCGTCTCGGGCTTACAGGCCCTCTGGCGCTCCTCGCACGGACTGTCGATCTGCCTGTCGTCCTCGGGCACGTCGGCGATGGAGGCCGGCCTCATGAACCTGATCGAGCCCGGCGACACGGTCATCAGCTGCCACTGGGGGTTCTTCGGCTCGCGGCTGAACGACTTCGCGCACCGGGTCGGCGCCGAGGTCGTCGAGCTCACCGCCGACTTCGGTCAACTCGTCTCGGTCGACCGGATCATGGAGACGCTGGGGGCCAACCCCGCGGCGAAGGTCGTGTCGGTCGTGCATGCCGAGACGTCCACCGGTGTGGAGTTCCCGCTGCAGGAGCTCGCCGAGGCGATGCGGGCGAGCGGCTCGGATGCGCTGCTCTACGTCGGACTGCGTGACATCGCTCGGCGGCCAACGCGTCGACGCCGACGCCTGGGGCATCGACTACGGATACTCCTGCTCGCAGAAGGCCCTCGGGTGTCCGCCCGGTATCGCGCCGGTCACGATCAGCGATCGCGCGATCGAGGTCATGAAGGCGCACACGAGCGCGGTCCCCTACTACTACGACTTCGAGGAGCTGGCGAAGTACTGGATCGACCGGCCGATCGCCTACCACCACACCATGCCGATCCTGCAGTACTACGCGCTGTACACCGGCATCCGTCTGGCGCTCGACGAGGGCCTCGAGAACCGGTGGGCTCGGCATACGGACGCCGGTCGCTATTTCCAGGAGCAGATCACGGCCCGTGGCTTCGAGCTGCTCGCCGACGGCGACCACCAGCTGGTCGAGCTCACCGCGGTCAAGGTGCCCGAGGGCGTCGACGGCAAGGAGGTGCAGGGACGCTTCCTGCGGGAGTTCAACCTCGAGGTCGGCGGCGGGCTCGGTCCGAAGGCTCCCCCCATCTGGCGCGTTGGCCTGATGGGCGTGAACGCGAACCGCGTGGCCGCCGATCGGGTGCTTGGCGCCTTCGACACCGTCCTGCCACGCTGAGCCGCCATGACCGAGAAAGCCCGGCTGCACCGCAGCGAGCTCGCCGTGCCCGGCACCAACGTGCGCGCGATCGAGAAGGCCGCGACCCTGGGCGCGGACCTCGTGTTCCTCGACCTGGAGGACGCGGTCGCGCCCGACGACAAGGAACAGGCGCGTGCCAACGTGATCGACGCGTTGGGCGCGCAGGACTGGTCATCGACGGCGATCAGCGTGCGCGTCAACGGCCTCGACACCCACTGGTGCTATCGGGACATCGTGGACGTCGTCGAGGCACACGGCGACGTGCTCGATACCGTCCTGGTCCCGAAGGTGGGGTCGGCATCCGACGTGGTCTTCGTCGCGACCCTGTTGGACCAGATCGAGCAGCGCAACGGGTGGGAGCCGGGTCGGATCGGCATCCACATCCTGATCGAAACCGCCAAGGGCATGGCCAACGTCGAGTCGATCGCGCGCGCGCGACCAGACCGGCTCGAGGCGATGGTCTTCGGCGTCGCCGACTACGCGGCCAGCGTGCAGGCGCGAACGACGAACATCGGCGGCGCGAATCCCGACTACGCCGTGCTCACCGACGGCGACGCGACCGGCGCGCGCGAGACCCACTGGGGCGACCAGTGGCACTTCGGCATCTCGCGCATGGTCGCCGCCTGCCGCGCGGAAGGGTTGCGGCCGATCGACGGGCCGTTCGGCGACCTCAACGACGCGGACGGCTATCGGAGCGCGGCGCGACGCGCCGCCGCCCTCGGTTGCGAGGGCAAATGGGCGATCCATCCGTCCCAGATCGCGCTTGCGAACGAGGTTTTCACGCCGGACGCCGCCGAGATCGAACGCGCCCACCGCATCCTCCAGGCGATGGAGGACGGTGCGAAGCAGGGCAAGGGGGCGGTCTCGCTCGACGGCCGATTGATCGATGCCGCCTCGATCCGCATGGCGCAGAACCTGATCACCAAGGTCGAGCAGATGCGCGCCCGCTGACGGGACGCGAGGGCGAGGACGATGAACATCCACGAGTATCAGGCGAAGGAACTGCTCAAGGGCTACGGCGTGCCCGTGCCCGCCGGTGAGGTCGTCTACAGCGACCGCGCGGCGGCTCGGGTGGCGGAGGAACTCGGTGGCGTCCGCTGGGTGGTCAAGGCGCAGATCCACGCCGGGGGCCGCGGCAAGGGTGGGGGCGTCAAGGTCGCCAACTCGGTGGAGAAGGTTGCCGAGGTCGCCGACCAGATGATCGGCTCGACCCTGATCACGGCGCAGACGGGGCCCGAGGGCAAACGGGTCCACCGCGTGCTGGTGGAGCGTGCCAGTCGGATCGACCGCGAGTTCTACCTCAGCATGATCGTCGACCGCACCTCGCAGAAGATCGTCGTGATCGTCTCTGCGGAAGGAGGTGTCGAGATCGAGGAGGTCGCTGCCGAGCGCCCCGACGCGATCCACACCGAGCACGTCGATCCGGGCGTTGGCCTGCTCGATTTCCAGTGCCGCAAGATCGCGACGTCGATCGGCCTGGCGAACCGCGCGGCGTCGTTCACTCGGCTGTTGAAGCGGATCTACCGGCTGTTCCGCGACAAGGATTGCCTGCTGCTCGAGATCAACCCGTTCATCGTCACGGAGGATGGGGATCTGATCGCGCTGGACTGCAAGATGCAGTTCGACGACAACGCGCTGTACCGGCAGGCGGCCGTGGCCGAACTGCGCGACTTCGACGAAGAGGACCCCAAAGAGGTCGACGCCTCGGGGCACGGGCTGAACTACGTCGCGCTCGACGGCAACGTCGGGTGCATCGTGAACGGGGCCGGGCTCGCGATGGGGACGATGGATGCCATCGTGCACCACGGCGGGCGGCCTGCGAACTTCCTCGATGTCGGCGGCGGCGCCAGCCCGGAGAAGATCGCGAACGCCTTTCGGATCGTGCTCACCGACCCGAACGTCGAGGCGATCCTCGTCAACATCTTCGCCGGTATCAACCGCTGCGACTGGATCGCGCAGGGCATCGTGCAGGCGACACGCGACCAGCAGATCGGCGTTCCCGTGATCGCGCGTCTCGCCGGCACGAACGTCGAGGAAGGCCGTCGCATCCTGACGGCCTCCGGTCTCGCAGTGATCCAGGCCGACGACCTGGACGATGCGGCAGCCAAGGCCGTCGCCGCGGTCTCGGAGGCCGTGGCATGAGCGTGTTCGTCGACAAAGACTCGAAGGTGATCATCCAGGGCTTCACGGGCCAGCACGCCACCTTCCATGCCGAGGAGTCGATCCGGTTCGGCACGAAGGTCGTTGGCGGCGTCACGCCCGGCAAGGGCGGCAGGGTGCATCTCGGGTTGCCGGTGTTCAACTCCGTGGCCGAGGCGGTGGAGGAGACCGGCGCGACGGTGAGCGGGATCTTCGTGCCGCCCGCGATCGCGACCGACTCCCTGTTGGAGGCTGTCGAGGCAGGCATCCAGATCGCCGTGATCATCGCGGACGGCGTGCCCGTTCAGGACATGGTCCGCACGAAGCGCTACCTGGCCGGCCGCTCGACGACGATCATCGGCCCGAATTCACCAGGCATCATCACGCCCGGCGAATGCAAGGTCGGGATCATGCCGAGCCACATCTATCTGCCGGGCCGCGTCGGGGTTGTGTCGAGGTCGGGCACCCTCAACTACGAGGCGGTCAGCCAGATGACCGCCCTCGGACTCGGCCAGTCGAGCTGCGTCGGTATCGGGGGCGATCCGGTCAACGGCACCGACTTCAAGACGGTGCTTCAGGCCTTCGAGAACGACGACGATACCGACGTGGTCGTGATGATCGGCGAGATCGGCGGGCAACAGGAGGTCGAGGCGGCAACGTGGGCCTCGCAGTACATGGCGAAGCCGCTCGTCTGCTTCATCGCGGGCGTGTCCGCGCCGCGCGGACGCCGGATGGGCCACGCCGGCGCCGTGATCGCGGGCGATGCAGACACCGCCACCGAGAAGCTCGACGCGATCGAGGCGCTGGGGCACCGGGTCGTCCGCAACCCTGCCGAGATCGGCGACACGGTGCTGCGTGCCGTCAAAGAGGCCGGCCAGGGTCCCGCCACTGCCTCATGACCTCCCCTACACTCCGCTGATGCGCAACGACCGGCTGCAGCTGCTGCTCGCCAGCTTCCTGATGCTCTTCACGGAGCTCGTGTTGATCCGCTGGGCGGGGGCGTACATCGTCTATCTGTCGTATTTCTCGAACTTCGTGCTGCTCGGGAGTTTCCTCGGGATCGGCTTGGGGTTCTTGCGTGCGCATCGCGGCCCCGACCTGTTCCGATGGGCTCCGGTCTCATTGGCGATCTTCATCGGGCTCGTCAAAGGGTTCCCGGTCCAGATCGACCGTGGCGGGAGCAACCTGATCTTCTTCGGCTCGCTCGAAACGAAGGGGTTGCCCACCTGGGTCGTGCTGCCGTTCGTCTTCCTCGCGGTGGCCGCGATCATGATGATGATCGCCTACGGCGTCGCGCAACGGTTCCAGAAGTTCTCCGCGCTCGAGGCCTACCGACTCGACATCATCGGATCGCTCTCCGGGATCATCGCCTACTCCCTCCTGGCCTACTTCCGTGTATCCGCCGGTGGGCTGGATGATCGTGATCGCGGTCCTCATCGTGTTGCTGAAATGGCGGCCGAGGGCCATCGACGTCGCGGCCGGTATCGCGCTCGTGCTCATCGCCGTCGTCGGGACGAGCGCAGGACTCACGATCTGGTCGCAGTACTACCGGGTGCAGTACTACGCCGATCTCCGCCAGATCGATGTGAACGGCATCCCCCACCAGGGGATGATCGACATCAACGGCACGATCTACCAAAAGCCGTATGAGCTGATGTCCTCGCCGCCGAAGAACGTCCTCATCGTGGGGGCCGGGAACGGGAACGACGTCGCCGCGGCGCTCGCGGCGGGGGCGGAGCACGTCGACGCGGTCGAGATCGACCCGGTCCTGCAGGACCTCGGCGAGACCTATCACCCCCTGCACCCGTATGACGACCCACGGGTCACACGGATCGCGAACGACGGCCGAGCGTTCCTGCAGCAGACCGACACGAAGTACGACCTGATCATCTTCGCGTTGCCCGACTCCCTCACGCTCGTCAGCGGACAGTCCGCCGTCAGATTCGAGAGCTTCCTCTTCACGAAGGAGGCGATGGAGGCCGCTCGCGATCATCTGACCGACGAAGGCGCCTTCTCGATGTACAACTTCTACCGCGAACCGTGGCTCCTGGATCGCCTGGCCGGCGGGCTGGAAGGCGTCTACGGCCACGCGCCGTGCCTCGATCTGGGCGAGACGCGGCGGCGACGGGGTCGGAACGTTCTCGATGCTGACGTCGGCACGGACCCGGCTGCGACACACTGCGACGCCACCTGGGCTCCGAGCGGCGAAGTGGTGCCGCCGGCCACCGACGACCGGCCCTTCGTCTACCTGAAGACGCCCGTCGATCCCCTCGCGGTACCTGTGGACCCTCGGCCTGATCCTGATCGTCTCGGCCCTGTCCGTGCGCCTCGCCGGGGGCAAGTTCGGCGCGATGCGCGGCTACCTCGACCTCTTCTTCATGGGCGCGGGCTTCCTGCTGCTCGAGACCAAGTCCGTGGTGCAGTTCGCACTGCTGTTCGGCACGACGTGGTTCGTCAACGCGCTCGTGTTCGCCGGCATCTTGCTGGTGATCCTCGCCGCGATCGAGGTCGAACGTCGAACGCGGATCAGACGACCGGGGCTGTTGTTCTCGCTTGCTCTTCGGCGGACTGCTGGTGGCCGGCCTCGTGCCGGGCTCATGGCTGCTCTCGCTCTCGACCGCGCCGCGCTTCCTGGCCGCCTCCGCCCTCGCCTTCTTCCCGGTCTTCATCGCGAACCTCGTCTTCGCCGAACGCTTCCGCGACACCGCGGACCCGACCACGGCGTTCGGCGCGAACCTCCTCGGCGCGATGTTCGGCGGGGTACTGGAGTACCTCTCGCTGATCACCGGGTACCGCGGGTTGCTCGTGATCGCCGCGATCCTCTACATGCTGGCGTGGGTGTTCGGCGCCCGGAAGATCGGCCGCTCGACGGTCGAGGCACCGGAGGGCGACGCCCTCGGCAACGCCGACGTCGTGCCCGCGCCCTCCACCTAGCTCCGGGAACTTTCCCGGGCTCGCACCGGTCTCTGTGGGGTAGGCCGAGCAGGAGGTCAGTCGTGCACACGCTCACCGAGCCGTCGATCGACGCCGTCATGCAGCTCGAAACCGACGGATACGCGCTGCTCCGGGGCGTGCTTCCCCCCGAGGAGGTGGCCGACCTCCGCCTGACCGTGGACGAGGTGTGGCGCCGGCATCGCGACGACGCCTCCCCGCCGGGGAGGAGAGCCCCTGCACCTCCTCGCGTTCCTCAACGAGGATCCGCGGTTCCTCGACCTGCTGGATCACCCCCGCACGTTGGGGACGATCGTGGACGTCCTGGGACCGAACATCTTCATGTACCACTGTCATCTCGACGTCCATCCGCCCGAGAACGAGCCGCCGCACACGCTGGCGGTGGCATCAAGACGGCGGGATCCAGAATCGGGATCTCGAGACGGATCCCCGCCCTCGGCTCTCCCTGAAGGTCGCGTTCTTCCTCACGGATCTGCGGAGTCCCGACCGCGGGAACTTCTTGGTGGTGCCCGGGTCGCACGTGCGCAACACCCTCGAGCGGGCGAGCGACGACGACGCGCCGGCCGCCATCCCGATCCTCGCCGCGCCCGGCGACGCGGTCGTGTTCGACCGCCGGCTCTGGCACATGCGCGGTCCCAACCCATCCGACCGGGTCCGCAAGGCATTGTTCTTCGCGTACACGTACCGATGGATCCGGCCGCGCGACGATCTCGCCCTGGATGCCGACCGTCGCCGAGCGCCTGACGCCCGACGCAGCGGCAGCTCGTGGGGCTCGACGAGGCGACCGACTTCGATCGATGGATGCCCGACCACACGGATCTCCCCGTGCGTGACGCAGCTACAAGCCGTCCCTAGTCCTTCGCGGGCCGCCCACGACGCGACGCGCGGACGCGGTCGTTCGCACCGAGCAGCACCTTGCGCAGTCGCACGTTCTTCGGCGTGACCTCGACGCACTCATCCTCGCGGATGAACTCGAGCGCCTGTTCGAGCGACAGCAGGGTCCGCGGGATCAGCCGCACGAGCTCCTCGGCGTTGGCCTTGCGCATGTTCGTGAGCTGCTTCTCCTTCGTCGGGTTCACGTCCATGTCGTCGGCGCGGGCGTTCTCGCCGACGATCATCCCCTCATAGACCTCTTCCCCGGGGCCGACGAACATCACGCCACGCTCCTGGAGGTTGAGCAGCGCGAAGTTGGTGGTCGGCCCGCGTCGATCCGCGACCAACGAGCCCGAGGGCCGCGTTCGCAGCTCCCCGTGCCACGGCTCGTAGCCGTCGAACACGTGGTGCAGCTGACCCGTGCCGCGTGTCTCGGTCATGAACTCCGTTCGGAACCCGATCAGACCGCGCGACGGCACGATGTATTCCATGCGGATCCATCCGGTGCCGTGGTTCACGACCTGCTCCATGCGGCCCTTCCGCAGCGCGAGGAGCTGGCTGATCACGCCGAGGTAGTCCTCGGGCGCGTCGATCGCCACACGCTCCATCGGCTCGAGCAGCCTCCCGTCAACCGTCTTCGTCACGACCTGCGGCTTGCCGACCGTCAGCTCGAACCCCTCGCGGCGCATCACCTCGACCAGGATCGCCAGTTGGAGCTCGCCGCGGCCCTGGACCTCCCACGTTTCGGGCCGCTCGGTGTCAAGCACGCGGATCGAGACGTTCCCGATGACCTCTTGGTCCAGCCGCGCCTTGACGAGCCGCGCGGTGACCTTCGAGCCGTCCTGGCCGGACAGCGGCGAGGTGTTGATCCCCATCGTCATCGACAACGAGGGCTCGTCGACGCGGACGACCGGGAGCGGATGCGGGTCGTCGGGGTCGGCGAGCGTCTCGCCGATCGTCACGTCCGCGATCCCGGCGATCGCGCAGATCTCCCCGGGGCCCGCCTCCTCGGCCTCGACCCGATCCAGGGCGTCGGTCACGTACAACTCGACGATCTTGGCCCGCTCGATCGTGCCGTCCGCCCGGCACCACGCCACCTGTTGCCCGCGACGGATCGTCCCGTTGCGGACCCGGCAGAGCGCCAGGCGACCGAGGTAGGGGGAGGCGTCCAGGTTGGTCACCAGCGCCTGGAGCGGCGCATCCTGCTCGTACGTCGGCGCGGGCACGTGCGCGAGCAGGGTGTCGAACAGCGGTCGGAGCGAGTCCTCCAACGCGTCGGGCGCCCGTCCGCAGTGACCGTCCCGCGCGTTCGCGTACAGGATCGGGAAATCGATCTGGTGCTCGTCGGCATCGAGGTCCAAGAACAGCTCCTCGACCTCGTGGACGACCTCCTCCACCCGGGCGTCGGGACGGTCAACCTTGTTGACCACCAGGACGACGGGCAACCTCGATTCGAGCGCCTTCCGCAACACGAACCTCGTCTGCGGCAACGGACCCTCGGACGCGTCGACCAGCAGCAGGACGCCGTCGACCATCGTGAGCGCCCGCTCCACCTCTCCCCCGAAGTCGGCGTGCCCGGGCGTGTCGACGATGTTGATCTTGATGTCGCCGAATCGCACGGCCGTGTTCTTGGCCAGGATCGTGATGCCCTTCTCCCGCTCGAGATCCATGGAATCCATCACCCGCTCGGCCACGTCCTGATTCGCCCGGAACGCGCCGGACTGCCACAACATGGCGTCCACCAGGGTGGTCTTGCCGTGATCGACGTGGGCCACGATGGCCACGTTGCGGATGTCGTCTCTGCTGGGCATGCCTGCAGTGTAGAGATGACCCGCAACCCAAGCCGGAGTTTGCGTCGGCACCGTATTCCGGTGTACGAAGCGCACCAACGCATCCGCGCACCCCGGAGGAGGAGCTCAGCATGGTCCGACCGCTGCACCCGAAAGAACGTCAGCTCTACAGTCGTCGCGCGTTCCTCCAGCGGGCAGCGCTCGCCGGCATCGCGGTCCCCAGCCTGTCGGCGATCCTCGCCGCGTGCGGCAGTGGCGCGCAGAGCAGCGTGGCGACGTCCGCGGCCTCCGGTGGCAGCGGCAGCCAGTACGGCACCGGCGGCATCTCCGGCGCGGCCTATCCCCTGGCGCGTCCCGACGCGCCCGTCACCTGGAACGTCGATGACAGCCGAGCTGATCGCGAGCGACCTCCCGCCGGAGGAGAACGCCACCGTGAAGATCCTCCGCTGGCCGTACTACCTGGCCCCCTCGGTGATCAAGTCGTTCGAGAAGAAGTACAGCTGCACCGTCGAGCAGACCGAGTTCGTCGACATGGACAAGGGGCTTGCGAAGATCAACACCGGTCAGGGCGACTTCGACCTGCTGGTCGGGATGAACGTCTGGGCGGTCGGCCGCTCGATCGCCGCCGGGCTGCTGCGCCCGATCAACCTGGACTACATCCCCAACCTCCCGGCCAACTGTTGGGACACGTTCCAGAGCCCGTTCTACGACGTCGACTCGCACTACACGCTGCCGTACTCCGTGTGGAGCACCGGGATCTTCTGGCGGAACGACAAGATCAGCGACGACATCGCCGGCATGGCGAACCCATACGACATCTTCTGGAGCGGCGCGCCGGTGGACAAGACCCACCTGCTCGCGAACGCCCAGGACGTGTTGTCGATGGCGATGTTCCGCGAGGGACTCACCGACGTGAACATCGACCGATCAGGCGACGATCACCTCCGCGAAGGACGCGATCTCCGAGGTCGTCAACGCGACGAACGCCGTCTTCGATCACGATGACTACACCGACGTGCCGAAGGGACAGGCCTACCTGCATCAGTCCTGGTCGGGCAACGTCAGCGACGCCTTCGTGTTCCTGCCGGCAGGCGATCAGGCCGAGAACCTGTCCTACGTCTGGCCGGTCGAAAGCGGCGTGCCGGGCAACGTCGACAACGACACGCTCGTCCTGCTGAACACCGGCAAGGCGCCGGTGCTCGCGCACCTTTTGTTGAACCACATCCTCGACTCGCAGAACGCGATGACGAACTTCGAGACCTGGACCGGCTACCAGATGCCGATCAAGGCGATGACCCGTGACGCGCTCGTGAGCAGCGGGCTGGTCGCCCGAGCATCTCGCGAACGTGTACATCGTCGAGAGCGACATGGACCGCGGCTCGCGGGAGCTCGAGTTGCCGGCGACCGCGGATGCCTTGTGGCAGGCCGCGTACGCCGAGCTGACGGCGGGTGTCTAAAGCACCTCGCACCGGGTGGTACCCGCGGTGGTACTGGCCGTCGTTCGCCATGCCGGCGACGGTCTTCTTGCTCGTGTTCTTCGTCTTCCCGTTCTTCGTCGTGCTGGCGGTGGCCTTCGGCGGCGTGGACGACATCCTGCGGCTGCCCGTTCCGGCGTGGAACCCGCTGCGGTGGAACCCGGCGGTGCTCACGTTCACGCTGTCGAACGTGACACATGCCGATGGGCTGTATCACGCCGCCCTGGTGCGGACCTTCCTCTACGTGGGGATCGCGACGTTCCTGTGTCTGCTCGTCGGCTACCCGTTCGCGTACTTCCTGGCTCGGCACGCGGGGCGGTGGCGGGGGCTGTTCATCGCGTTGTTCTTCGCCCCGTTCTGGATCTCCTACATGCTTCGGATGCTGGCGTGGATCTCGCTGCTGGAAGACGACGGGCTGATCAACTCGGTCCTGCAGCGCCTCGGGATCATCCACAGCCCGTACCCGTGGCTCGCCGGCAAGCCCGCGACGTTGATCATCGGCCTCGTCTACGGGTACGTGCCGTTCATGGTGCTCCCGCTGTTCGCCACGTTGGATCGCATCCATCCCTCGATCCTCGAGGCGGGCCGTGACCTCGGCGCGAGCCCGGCCCAGACGTTCTGGCGCGTCACGTTCCCGGAGTCGCGCCAGGGGATCCTCGCCGGGTTCGTGATCTGCGCGCTGCCGATGTTCGGCGACTACTTCACCCAGCAGCTGCTGGCGGGGACCAGCGGCACGAGGATGATCGGCAACGCGGTCGTCGACAGTCTCGCGCACGCCGATCTTCGTGCCGCAGGGGGCCGCGCTGATCCTGTTCCTGCTCGTGTTGTTGATCATCCCGATCGTGTACTACCTGCGCAGCACGCAACGCGCGGCGACACAGGTGGGTGCGGCATGAGCGTGTTCGTCGCTCCACCGCGGCAGCGGCATCGGGTCCGCGACTGGCTGGCGAACCCCTGGGGGAAGGCGCGGTTCCTGTGGGTGTTGGCGATCGCCTACGTCGTGTGGATCTTCGTCCCGGTGGTGCAGGCCGTGATCTTCTCGTTCAACGGTGGCCGATCGATCACGCAGTGGCAGGGATTCTCGCTGCGCTGGTACATCACCGATCCGGACGCGTCGGTGCTGCACGACCCGGCGCTGCAACATGCCGTGATCCAGACGCTGAAGCTGTCGTTGCTCACCGCGGTGATCGCGGTGCCGCTGGGCGTGCTGTTCGCGATCGGCCTGCATCGCTGGCGGGGCGTCTCGTCGCGGTCGTCCAACTTCATGATGATGTTCTCGTTCGTGACGCCCGAACTGATCCTGGCCGTGGCGCTCTTCCTGCTGTTCAACCAGGCGTTCCGATCGATCGGGTACGGCACCACGGCGCAGGCGACCGGGTTGATCGTGCTGTCCGTGGCCTACCCAGTCGTGATCGTCCGCGCGCGTCTGCTCTCGCTCGGGCCCTCCTACGAGGAGGCGGCCCAGGACCTCGGCGCGTCGCCCGGTCAGACGCTTCGCCGCGTCACGCTCCCATTGTTGGGGCCGTCGATCTTCGCGAGCGCCGCGATCGTGTTCGCGCTCGCGTTGGACGACTTCGTGATCGCGAACCAGCTGTCCCTCGACGCGACGACGCAGACGGTGTCGATGGCGATCTACGGCGCCGCGCGGACGGCGCCGACGCCGGCCGCCAACGCGATCGGCACGCTGATGCTCGTCACCTCGACGATCGTCATCGTGGTGGCGGTGGTGGCGTTCCGCCGGATGGAGCGGGCCCGGGGCTCCTCGGGCGCGCCTCCCGTGGGGTGAGCGCTCAGCCCTCGAGCGCCAGCCGAAAGATGCCCACGCCGTCGCTGAAGTACAGCGCGTGGTCGGGGCCCGTCTCGATCGACAGCACGAGGTTCCCGTGGTTGAACGGCGTGGCGTCGCGCGACACACGGGTGCGCTCGGCGTTGAGCGTCACCTCGTGGATATCGCCGGTGTTGAACGAGCCGAAGAACAGATCGCCCTCGCGCGCCGTGCCGAGCCCGCAGCCGTTGCAGAACGCGATGCCGGTCGGTCCGATCGTCGTCGGGTAGAACAGCAGCGGTGCAACAGGTTTCGGGCCGTCGGCGTTCGTGTCGCCCGGCGCCTTCCCCTTGCAGGTCTCCGATGGGCCCCAGCCGTAGTTGCGACCGGGCTGGATCCTGTTGAGCTCGTCGTTGCACTCGGGGCCGTTCTCGGTCTCCCAGAGATCGCCCGTCTTCTGATCGAACGCCAGACCGAAGGAGTTGCGGTTCCCGTAGGAGTAGATCCGGCTCCCCGGGAAGGGGTTGTCCGCCGGGATCCCGCCGGTGGGGGTCATGCGGAGCACCTTGCCGCCGTTGACCGACCGATCCTGCGCGAGCGCCGAGTCGTAGGTCTCGCCCACGACGACGTAGAGCATCCCGTCGGGTCCGAACAGCATGCGGCCCCCGTTGTGGCGTTCTCCCGCGACCTGGACGTCGAGCACCAGCTGCATCGATGACCCGCGTGTGCCGTCGACGCGGAGCCGCACGATCTGGTCGTGCGCGACCCCGTCGACCATGCGCGTCGCGTACGCGTACAGCCAGGGGTCGTGCGGGAAGTCCGGGGCGAGGGCGAGCCCGACGAGACCCTGCTCGTTCGCGACGTCGCCGACGACGTGGGGGACCGTGAAGACCGATGTGTCCTTTCCGGTCGTCGGATCGATCCTGCGGATCTCACCGGTGAGCCGCTCCCCGTAGAAGAGCGCGCCGCTGTCGTCGAAGACGAACGTGGCCGGATGATCGAGGTCGGTGGCGACCGGCTCCGCCACGATCGTGCCGGTCTTCGGCTCGGACGGTGTCGGCGCGTCGCTCGTCGTCGCCGTCGACGGCGGTGTGGTCGACACCGCAGAGGACGTCGTCGAGCCCGTGCACGCCGACAGCAGCGAGACGACGAGCGCGACGGTGACAAGGGTCCTTCCGGGGGTCATGTCCGCGGCATCCTAGCCGCCGTGCCGAGATGCGATCAGAAGCCGGTCAGACCGCGCCCGACACCGTCGACGTACCCGTGCTCGGGCGGCGACAGATGCCCTTCCAGGTACGCGCGTGCGATCGTCGCCTGCGTGCGGAACACGTCGACCTCCCAATACGAGAACGGCCCGGGTCGATACCCCGCTGAGGTGACGTTGCGTTGCACGGACTCGCAGGCGGCCCAATCCTCACGGTTCGTGATGTCCCAGAACTCGGTCGCGTACGCCGGGGAGAAGTCGGGCTTCGCGAAGGCCTCCTCGGGGAAGTACCACGCGCACTCGACCCACGTGCGGTCCGCGGCCACGGGGACGAGGCGATGCGTCATCACGTAGTCGGGGTGCGGGCTGATCAGCAGGTTCGGGAACACGACGGAGTAGCCGACCTGCCGAGCCTTCTCCTGGGGCAGGCCCGGGATGAGCACGCCGTCGGACGCACCGGTCAACGACATCGTCACCGCGTGATCCAGCAGGTCCATCGGCCCGCCGAGCCAGACGCCCGTCGAGCGCTCGGGGTAGGCGAGGTCGGAGTCCGGGGGCGTGACGCGACACAGCTCCGGGTGGATCTCCGAACAGTGGTAGCACTCGCAGTAGTTCTCGACGGCGATCTTCCAATTCGCCGCGAGCTCGTATTCGTGTTTGGCGCCCAGCCGGAGCGTCTCCGGCGCATAACCGTCGACGACGATGTCGAGGTTTCCCAGGTAGTCCGTCAGGTCGGGCGCGTCACCGCTCGCGTTGACGAACAGCCACCCGCGCCACTCGGCTGATCGCGCCTCGACGAGTGGGAAGTCGGCCTTGTCCAGCGAATCCATGTTGAACCGCGGCGTTGCGCGGAGATCGCCGCCGAGCCCGTACACCCAGGCGTGGTACGGGCACCGGATGCCGCGTTGGTTGCGGTGCTCGCCGACGCCGAGCAGCTCGTGACCTCGATGGCGGCAGATGTTGTGGAACACGCGCACGACCATGTCGTCGCCGCGCACGAGGAGGAAGCTCTGACGACCGACCTGCAGCGCGACCTGATCCCCCGGCGTGTCCAAGCCGAGGTCTGCGGTCCGTCCCACACAGGACCACGATCCCTCGAACAGGTGCGCCTGCTCCCACGCGAAGACGTCGGGAGACCCGTACGCCTCGCCGGGAAGCGTGAAGGCCCGGTCGTAGGGTCGCAGGACCCGCTCGACGGCCGCGAGGTCAAGCGGTGCGCTCGTGCGTTGCATCGGCTGTGCTCCTGATCGGTTGGGTGCTCACCACGGTATCGGAGGCGGGGGCGCCGCAGTGAACGTCGGCGCGAACCACGGGTCAGGGTGCCGACGGCTCCGGCGGCGCCTCCCAGGCGGCGAGAAGCTCCGCCTCCCGTTGTGCCGCAAGGCCTGCGCTCAGCTCCGGCAGCTCTCGGGCGCGGTCCCAGGCGAGGGTATCGGTCACCGTGGACTCCAGCGTGCGGAACGTGAGCCCGCTGGCGACCGCGTGTGAGGTGTCGAAGAGGTGGGCGTTCGGCTCATCGGGCGTGATCAGCGGGAACGGGTCGCTCGTCTCCGAGACGAGCAGCTCGTTCGCAGCCACGAACTCCGGGTCGCACCAGGCGACCTCGACCGAGGAGCCCGCGGCCTCCGCGGCGGTCTCGATGAGTTCGCCGAGCGAATGCCGCCCCGGCGGCACCGCCACGTTGAAGGTGCCGGCGACATCGTCGGCGCCGACATGCAGGACGAACGCCGCGAGATCGCGTGCGTCGATCCATTGCAGCGGCTGATCGGCCGGCGCCGGCGCGAGCAGGCGCCCGCCGATCGACGCTCGACGCACCCAGTAGGTGAACCGGTCGGTCGGGTCGTAGGGACCGACGATGTAGTGCGGCCGCACGATCGTGGCGCGGTCGCCGCGCGACGCCAGCAGCGCCTGCTCGCAGGCGACCTTCAACGGCCCGTAGGTCTCCCACGTGACGTCCTCCGTGTCGGGGAACGGCGGGCCGTAGACGTCGTCGACCTCGGTGGCGCCTTCCCGCACCTGCTCGACATGTGCCGAGACCGAGGAGATGAAGACGTAGCGCCCGTCCGGGAGCGCGGCCGTCGCCTCGTCGATCTGCCGGGGGACATAGGCGCAGAAGTCGACGATCACATCGAACGAACGGCCCGAGAGGGCGCCGAGACCTCCCTCGCGATCGGCGTGGATGTGCTCGGCCTCCGGCCACGGGTCGTCCCCCCGTCCGCGGTGGAACACGGTGACGTCGTGACCCGCCTCGAGCGCGAGCCCGGTGAAGGCCCTGCCCGAGAAGTTCGTGCCGCCGATCGTGCAGATCTTCATCTTCGGACCCTATCCCAGGCAGGTGATATGGCGTCAGGTTGACAGACGTCGGGAGAGACGTCACTATGACGTCATAGATATGTCAGACGAGGACGTCAAAATGACGGAAGGTTGGTGACGGAATATGGTACGGCTCCCAGACGGAAGGACGGTTCTATGGATCTCACCCCGCACCTCGAGGCCATCCGCGGCGACCTGGAGTCGTCGCTCGGCTCCGACGACGCGCTCGCTGCCGCGCTGGAACGCATGGCCCGGCCGCTCGAGGCGTCGCTCCATCTCCGGCTCCTCGACGTCCTCGGCGACGCCGCCCTCGAATTGACCGAGCAACTCTCGACCGGCCACGCCGAGGTTCGGGTGTCGGGCAAGGACGCCAGCCTGATCTACGTCGACGCTCCCGATGCCCCGGTCCCCCCCGCGTCGCCGGATGACGACGGCACCACAGCCCGCGTCACGCTTCGGATGCCGGATGCGCTCAAGGCGACGCTCGAGGAGGCGGCGGAGACGATCGGCGTATCGGTCAACGCGCTGCTCGTCCAGTCCGCGCAGACGGCGGTCGGAAAGATGACGGAAGAGCGACGACGCCCGGCCGGCGGCAATCGGATCTCCGGGTACGCCCGCAGCTGAGGAGGGAATGCGATGCAACAGACGTATGACACACCGGGAGAGGTCACCGTGGCGCTGCAGATCGCGAGCGGCGACGTGACCGTGCACGCGACCGACACCGACCGGACCTCGATCGAGATCTCCGGCTACGACAAGGCGGCGCCGCCGAGTGTCCGCTGTGAGCCCGTCGGCGACGGCTTCCGAGTGACGATCGAGCATCGGTCGAAGCGCGGATGGGGCTTCTCCTTCGGCCGAGGCCCCTCGTTCGAGCTGACGGTCCCGACCGGTAGCAGGATCGACGGCTCCACCGGGTCTGCCGAGCTGGAGGTGAGCGGCGCGCTCGGATCGCTCGCATTCCGGACGGGCTCGGGCGATGTCGCGTTCGACGAGATCACCGGCGACGTGCAGATCTCCTGTGCCAGCGGCGACGTCAGCGGCCGTGCGATCGGCGGGCACTTCTCGTTCAAGGGGGCCTCGGGCGATCTCGACATCGGCTCGATCGGCGGCGGAGCGCTGATCCGCAGCGCGTCGGGCGATCTGCAGATCCGGCGGCTCGACGGGCCCTCCACGATCACCGCCGGGTCCGGCGACGTCGAGCTCCGAGAGGTGGGCGACGGGTCGGTCAACGTCCGCGCGATCTCCGGCGATGTGCAGGTGGGCGTGCGCGAAGGCATGGGGGTGTGGATGGATGTGTCCTCCACCAGCGGCGACGTCCACAGCGGGCTCAACCCCGCGCCACGCGGCGAGGCGTCGGACAGCGACCCCCAGTTGGAGCTCACCGTGAACACGGTCTCGGGCGACGTCGACATCAGCCGCGTGGCCACGTCGAAGCGATAGACATGCGAGCACTCCTCCGAGACCGCGCGTACCGTCGCCTGCTGATCGGCCAGACGCTGTCGGCCTTCGGCGACCACGCGATGTTCCTCGCGCTGGCCGTGTGGGTGAAGGCGTTGACCGGCTCCAACGCGAAGGCCGGCCTCGCGATCCTGCCGTTCGTGCTGCCGAGCCTGTTCGGCCCGGCGCTCGGTGTCTACGTCGACCGCTTCTCACGACGCCGGGTCATGATCGGCACCGACCTCGCGGCGGCGCTGAGTCTGCTGCCGCTGCTCGGCGTGCACGACGCCGGCGATATCTGGCTGATCTACGTCACCTCGTTCCTCCTCGGTCTCGCCACCGTCGTGTACGACGCGGCGCGCGCCGGTCTGCTCGTGAGCCTGATCCCCGGCGACGAGCTCGGCGACGCCAACGGCCTCCTGCAGTCGACGAACCAGGCGATGCGGCTGTTGGCTCCCCTCGCCGGGGCGGCGCTGTTCGCGATCTTCGGCGGACAGGCGGTCGCCGGCCTCGACGCGATCACCTTCGTGGTCTCGGCACTGTTCCTGCTCGGCGTGGCCGCGCCCACGATCGAGCGCGCCGAGGAGAACGACTTCTGGGCCGAGCTCCGCGCCGGACTTCGACACATCGTCCACACGACCGATGTGCGCCGGCTCACGGTCGCGACCCTCTTCGTCACGCTGGCCGCGGGCGTGATGGAGGTCATGATCTTCGCCCTGATCGACGCGGGACTGCACAAGCCGCCCGAGTTCCTCGGCGTGCTGTCGACCGCGCAGGGGGTCGGCGCGGTGGTGGGCGGCGTCATCGTCGGCACCGCGATCCGCCGGATCGGCGAGCTCCCGACGATCGCGTGGGCGCTGATCGCGGCGGGCATCGGCGTCGGACTGCTCGCGACCGCCGAGCTCTGGCTGGTGCTCGCGTCCGCGGCGTTCGTCGGGATCGCGGTCTCGTTCTACAACGTCGCGTTCGTCACGCTCGTGCAGCGCCGGACCGACGTCGCGATGCAGGGCCGCGTGATGGCCGCGATCGACGCCGCGTTCACGGTTCCCTTCGCGCTCTCGCTCGCGTTCGGCGCGCTGATCGTGGGCTTCGTCAGCTTCCGGACGGTCTACCTGGTGGAGGCCGCCGCGTTCGTGGTGATCGCGCTCTACCTCGCGGCGACGGTCCGCGGCGACGACGTCACGCGGCCTCCATCGACGGGTCGTAGGCGCCGGCGCGCGCGAGACCGTTCATCTTCGCGCGGTGCGCGAGCGCTCGCTGCGCCGCCGCAACGTGCGCAGGGTCGCCACCCCACGCCTTGATCGCCGGCGCCTGCAGCGCCCGCCCGTACGAGAAGGACAGCTGCCAGGGGAAGCCGCCGATCCGGTTCATCTCGTTCAGGCGGCTGGTCGCCTGCTCGTCGCTCATGCCGCCGGACAGGAACACCACCCCGGGGACGTCGGGCGGCACCTGCTGCGTCAGGCACCGGATCGTCGCCTCGGCGATCGCGCGATCGTCATCCTGGATCGCGTTGCCGGCGCCCGGCACGATCATGTTCACCTTCAGCAGCGATCCGGGCAGCTCGACCCGGTGCGCGGCGAGCTGCCGATACAGCGCGCCGAGCGTGCGGCCCGTCGCCTCCTCGCACGCGGCGATGTCGTGGTCGCCGTCCATCAGGATCTCGGGCTCGACGATCGGGACGACGTCGGCCTCCTGGCACAGGGCGGCGTAGCGCGCCATCGCGTGTGCGTTCGCGTCGATCGCGAAATTGCTGGGCGTGCCCTCGCCGATGATGATCGTCGCGCGCCACTTCGCGAAGCGCGCGCCCAGCGCGCGATACTCGGCCAGCCGCTCGCGAAGGCCGTCGAGGCCCTCGGTCACCGTCTCGTTCGGGAACAGCGCCAGCGGCTTCGCGCCGGTGTCGACCTTGATCCCCGGGATCACGCCGGCCTCCTCCAAGACCTTGACGAAGGAGACCCCGTCGACCGTCGACTGCCGGATCGTCTCGTCGAACAGGATCGCGCCGCTGATGTGCTCCCCCAGCCCCGCGGTGGTGAACAACAGCTGCCGGTACGCCTGTCGGTTCTCCTCCGTGTTGGGGACACCGATCGAATCGAACCGCTTCTTGATCGTGCCGGTCGATTCGTCGGCGGCCAGGATGCCCTTGCCGGGCGCGACCAGGTCGGTGGCGGTGGTGCGCATCGCGTCGCTCATCGGTGCGTGTCCCTCCTCCGGGCGTCGGGGGTCCCGGGCTCGCTACCAGTGGATCTCCGCAGCGTAGTGCGTTCGGGCGTCCCCCGACCACGACGATGAACCACCCTCAGGGTTCCCGGCGCAGGCGCCGATGCAGGGTGCATGCTGCAAGGAGTTCGATCCGCGCTGCGCACCTCGTGGCTCACCGTGTCGTTGGCTGCCGCGCTGAGCGTCTCGCTACCGACGGCCGCCTCGATGGCGGGGGTCGCGGCCGCGGCGCCGACCTCGGGAAGCGTGGTGGTCGTCGCGGCCGCGCGCACCCACCCGGGCGCGCAACACACGGCGGTGCGCACCGAGGTGCTCGCGGCCGAAGGAGCCAGACCGGCCGACCATCGCCCATCGGCCGACGCCGGGCGGCGGGATCGCCGCCGGTCGGTCGACACTCGATGGAGCGGGCCGAGCACGCTGGTGCACGTCCCGGCCGGCGGCATCATCGCCAGGCGCAACCCGTGGACGTCGGCCCCGGCGGTGGGCGCGGTCGTGTCCGCGTCGAAGTACTACCGCGTCCCGATCGTCCTGTGGGTGGAGGCGACCAACGCGAAGGGAACCTGGGGTCGCGTCGAGCTTCCCTATGTGTGGCCGCGGGTCGACGGGTGGATCCGGTTGGCGGGGCTCACGCGCGAGACGACGTTCGTCCACGTGGACGTCGACCTGTCCGAGCACCGCGTGGTCGTGTTCAAGCGCGACGAGCGCCTGTATGCCGTCGCCGGCGCGACCGGCGCGTGGTCGACGCCGACGCCCACGGGCGAGTACGTGGTGACCGACCGCGTGCCGTTCCCGTCCGGCGGGGCGCTCGGCACGTTCGCGTTCGGGATCAGCGGGATCCAGCCGCGACTGCCGGCGGGATGGAGCGGCGGCGACCAGCTGGCGATCCACGGCACCGACAACCCCGCCTCGATCGGCACGAACGCCTCGGCCGGCTGCGTGCGGGTGAGCGAATGGGCGCTGGATCGGTTCAAGCCGCTCCTGCGGCTCGGCACACCGGTCCTGATCCACGCCTGAGGCGGGCTCAGCCCGTCGGAGGCACCTCGGCGAACGCCTCGAGATCCTGCCAGTGGTCGGCGTCGTGGCGGAACAACCCGAGCGATCCCCCGAGGATCGAGCCGACACGATCCCCGACGGTTCGATCCGTGCCCGGCCCCTCGGGCCCGCCCCAGCGGGCATCCGGGAGCGCGTCGATGGCGGCGAGCAGCCGTTCGTACGTGGCGCTCGCGGACGCGCGGGTCTCCGTCTCGCCGCGGCCCGCCTTGTCCTCCACCTCCCGGCGATTGAGAGCGTCGGTGTCGAGCTGCTCCTGCGAGATCGGGGCGGGCTGGCCGCGCTCGATGGCCTCGAGCGCATCGATCGCGAACTGCTCCCAGGTCTCGAGATGCCCGACCAGATCCTTGGGCGACCAGGTGCCGCCGCCGAGGCCGGTCGTCACGAACGCATCGCGTCGACAACCGGTCCAGCAGCGCGCTCGTTCGCACGCGATCTTCGCGGAGGAGACGGATCGCCTCGGTCCGGCCGGGCACGCCCTCGGTCATCGATCGATGCTACGCCAACCGCCACAACTCGGCGGCCACAAGCTCCGCGACGAGCGTCTCGGTGAGCAGCGCCACGAGCTCGTCGTCATCGTGCCGGAATCGCAGGGTCTGCGTGGCGCCCGCGACGTTGCCGCCCACCACCAGCGCCTGCCCGCGGCGGTCCGCGAGCCATCGAAGGACGTCCGCGTCGAACCGCGTGCCCGCGAACAGCAGGGCGCGATAATCCAGCGGCTTCGTCAGGTACACGTCCACGTGGAGCCAGTCGCCGGTCTCGCATGCGTCGGCGTGTGACCGCGGGTCCTCGCGGAACATCAGCGCTCCCTGCGCGGCGGGTTTCGTCTCCAGGTCCAGCACGAAGGCGTCAGGGTCCGGTTGCCACATCATCGCCCCACCGCCCAACGTTCGAGCACGGCGGGCATCGTGGCATCCGGCACGTATGTCCATCTGGGGAGATAGCGAGCCGCGTACACGAACTCGTGTGCCTCTTGCGCGACCTCGAAGGGCGCAAGGAGTCGATCGTCGAACAGCACGCGCCGATCGCCGAGACCGCTCCGGTATGCATCGAGGAACGTCCCGCGCGAACGCTCCGACCACGCGGCCGCCGCCGCGGCGTGCTCGGGGTGCCGGCGCGCCACCACCCGGCCGACGTGATCGATCGCGCAGGTCATCGACGCGACGTCGCGCGCCGGCGCATCCAGCGCCGTCCGATCGGCGGCCAGCGGATCGCCGTCGAAGTCGTTCACGTACAGCTCTCCGTTCGAGCTTCGCAGCACCTGCCCGACGTGGAGATCACCGTGGATCCGCATGGTGGGCGTGCGGTCGATCGTCGCGAGCGCGCCGATGACGGACCGCGCGGCCGGGATGAGACCTCGGAGGCGCTCGCCCGTCCGAGCCGGTGGTGACGGACAGCGCCTCGTCGAGCCTCGCCTCCGCGTCGGCTCGCCAACCTTCGACGAGATCCGGCCGCGCCTCGACGACCGGCACCGGGGACACCGCCGAGGGCGTCGCCAACGCGCGGTGGAGCCGGGCGACCAAGCCGCCGATCGCGGCGGCGTGACCGTCCGCAACCGTCCAGTCATCCCCGACACAGGCGTTCACGACGTCCTCGACGTACCAGGCCCAACCGTCGCGCGCACCGGGCACGAACGAGGCGACGCTCGCGACGAGCGTGTCCCCGCGCCACACGACGGCGCCGAGCGGCCTCGGGATCTCCTCGAAGCCCACGGACGCGAGGTGCGCGGGCAGATCCAGACCGGGCTGGCGCCCCGGTCGCGTGCGCGGGAAGAGCTTGACGACGACCCGCTCCCCCACCACGACCGATTCGTTGGACTGGTCGACGCCGATCGCGCGCTCCGTCCCGCCGACCGGGATCGTCGCGGCGTACCGTTCGGCGGTCAGCGAGCCGGAGGAGCCTGCCGCCACGAGGCCCAGCAGCGACGCGAAGACGCCATCGCCGGCCGAGGCTCGACGAACCCGGTCGTCGTCCGTGGCGATCGGGGTCACGAGCACGTCTTCACCGAGGGATCCGATCGCGATCCAGCCGCTTCCCGTCCGGATCACGTCGTCCAGGACGATGCCCGGGGGTGGAGACCCCGCGAAATGCGCGGGCAGCCAGATCTCGGCGCCGGCCTGTTCGACCGCCCGTCGGACGTCCCCTTCCTCCACGGCGGGAGTGTACGGACGCAGCTTCCGGGGACGATGCTGACCCGCGGTCAGTCCGAACATTTCCGGACGACCCTCGCTCGTGGCACCGTGCATCGACGGCTCGCGAGAGCCCGTTCCAACGCCGACGACTTCGAGGAGCAACCCTTCATGCCAGAGCGCGAGATCCGCTACGTCCGTCACCGGTCGACGCCCGTCGACATCCTGCCCGAGGAGGCCGTGGAGGCCATCAGGGACGCCACGGCCGAGGTTCTGTGGCGCACGGGCATCCAGGTGCGCTCGGACGGCCTCCTCGCGCAGCTCGGCGCCGCCGGCGCTGTGATCGACGAGCAGGACGGCCGTGCCCGCTTCCCGAAAGACGTGCAGGCGGGGGCGCTCGCGACCGTGCCGGGCGACCTACCGCTGGCCTCCCGCGAGCCGGGGCTGGACCTCATCCTGGACGGCACGCGCGGCTATCTCGGCGTCGACGGGAACGCGGCCGAGGTCGTCGATCTCGAGACCGATCTGCGCCGCGCCTCCACGAAGGCTGATGTGGCCGCGGGCACGAGGATCGGCGACGCGCTGCCGCAGATCGGCTACGTGTGGCAGCCCGCGGTGAGCCGCGAGATGCCGGTGCCCTCCGAGCCGCTGCACAACCTCGAGGCGAACCTGAACAACACCGGCAAGCACATCGTGATGATGACCGCCGTCACCCCGGAGCAGGCCGTGGCCAGCGCAGAGATGGCTGCCGTCGCGGTCGGCGGTGAACAGGCGCTCCGCGAGCAGCCGATCCTGTCGGCGTTCCAATGCAGCGTGTCGCCGCTCGTCTACGACGGCGGCCCACTCGCCGCGGCCGTGGAGTTCGCCAAGGCCGACGTGCCGAGCGGCTTCATGGTGATGCCGATCCTCGGCGCGACCTCGCCGATCACGCGCGCCGGCACCATGGTGGTCAACAACGCCGAGGTGATCGGCGGGGTCATCGCCCATCAGCTGCTCGCCCCCGGCGCTCGCACGTTCTACGCCAGCGCGGTCACGACGATGGACCTGTGGTCGGGCGCGGCCAACTGCGGCGGACCGGAGGACCTCGTGTTCCAGATGTCGAACGCCCAGCTCGCGCGCGCCTACGGGTTGAAGTCGATGGTGGGCACCTTCGCGACCGGATCGAAGACGAGCGATTGGCAAGGCGGCGTCGAGAACGCGCTGTCGGGGTTCGCAAGTTGGATCGCGGGGGTCGACATGGCCAGTGGCGCGGGTCTGCTGTACGCGGCCCGTGTGTTCAGCGCCGCGCAGCTCGTGTTGGACGCCGAGGTCTGGGACCTGATCTGCTCCACGTCGGAGGGGATCCAGAGCTGGGACCCCGAATCGCTCGCGGTCGACGTGATCGACGCCGTGCAGCCCGGCGGACACTTCCTCGATCAAGATCACACGCTGACGCACATGCGCGAGGTGTGGCAGTCCAAGATGTTCGACCGCGGCAACTGGGAGGACTGGGAGGCCAACGGTCGTCCGATCTCCAAGACCAAGGCGATCGCGCGCGCCAACGAGATCCTCGAGACCCATGAGCCCTACCCGCTGCCCGACGGCGCGGCCGACGAGATCCGAGGCATCGTGGAACGGTTCGAGCAGGAGCACGTCGAGGCCGCCTGAGTACCCCCCGACCTGCGACAAGGTATATTGAACGGCCATTCAAACGCGGCCGGCTCGCCGGCCCCTCTGAGGAGAACGCAGATGTCTGAAGAGAACATGGAGAAGCTTCGCCAGTCTCTGATCGGCGCGAAGCGCGACGAAGGGGTCGAGGCGACGCAGGCGCTGCTGGACGAGGGCGCCGACCCCGTGATCATCCTGCAGGACGCGATGGCCACGGCGATGTTCACCTTGGGTGCGATGTGGTCGCGCGGCGAGGTGTTCCTGCCCGAGGTGGTCGCCTCCGCCACGCTGTTCAAGATGTGCAACGACCTCGTCGAGCCTGCGCTGCTCGCGGCCGGCGGCGAGAAGCAGATCACCGGCAAGGTGATCCTGTGCACCGTGAAGGGCGACCTGCACGACCTCGGCAAGAACATGGTCGGGGCGATGCTCAAGACCGCGGGATTCGAGGTGACCGACCTCGGCAAAGACACCCCCTTGGAGAAGATCCTGACGGCGGTGCGCGAGCTGCAGCCCGACATCCTCGGCATGTCGGCGCTCCTCACCACGACGGTCCCCCAGCAGAAGATCGTCATCGAGGCCCTCAAGAAGGAGGGTCTGTTCGACTCGATCAAGGTGATGGTGGGCGGCGCGCCGGTGACGCAGGAGTGGGCCACCGAGATCGGGGCCGATGGCTTCGCGCCGGACGCGCCCGAGGCGGTGAGCCGCGCCAAGACCCTGCTCGGGATCGAGGCGGCGGCGTAGCGACCACCGTCGCACACCACGGCCGATGGGTGTGGTGACCGAGCAACCCCCCGCGATAGGCTCCGGCTGCGATGACGGGGCGAGTGAGCATCCGGGATGTCGCCCGTGAGGCGGGCGTGTCCGTCACCACCGTCTCCCACGCCCTGAACGGGAAGGGCCGTCTGAACGCCGACACGCGCACGCGCGTCCGCGAGGTGGCCGATCGCCTCGGGTATCGACCGAATCCGGCCGCTCGCTCCCTGGTGTCCGGTCACACCGGGCTGATCGCCGCGATCCCGTCCCTCCCCCGAGAGCTTCGATTCGAGTTCACGGAGTTCGGGTTCTTCTCGGAGCTGATCACCGCGGCCACGGGTGTGGCCGTCGGCCGCGACCAAGCGCTCGTCGTGTCCCCGCCGGGCGCCGACTGGTTCATCTGGGACCGTGTGCCGTTGGACGGCGTGATCGTGATCGAGCCCGTCGTGGGCGAGCCTGCGTTGCCCGACCTTCGCCGGCGAGGCATACCGTTCGTGACGATCTCCGTCGACCCCGCGGGCGGCGGGGCCGATGCCGTCGTGCGTTCCGACGACCGCGACGGCACGATGCGCGTCCTCGATCACCTGGCGACGGCCGGTGCCGAACGGATCGCCATGCTCGCGCCGCCGCCGCTGAACGCCTTCACCCGGGACTGCGCGGAGACCTATCGACGGTGGTGCACCTCGGGGGGGCGACCGCCCCTGCTCGAGGTGGTCGGCATGGCCGACCTCACACGTGACCCTGAAGCCTCCTACCTCGCCGCACTCGACCGGCTGCTGGCGCGGCGCCCGACGCCCGACGCGCTGTTCGCGCCGATCGAGCTCGCCGGCGTCATGGTGCTGGGCGAGCTCGCCGCCCGAGGGGTCGCGGTGCCGGAGGATCTCATGCTCGCGACGACGCACGATGTCGGTCGCGGCGTCGAGACCACGCCGTCGCTCACCACGCTGGAATGGAACTACGCGGAGCTCGGTCGACGCGCGGCCGCGATGCTGCTCGATGTGATCGAGGGCGTCCGGGTCCCGCCGTGTGAGGACGTCGTGCCGACCACCTTGGTGCCGAGGGCGAGCACCGCACGGTGACGGGATCGCGGTGGCTCGCGATCCTCGGGTTGGTCTGGCTCGCCGCCTGCGGTGGGTCGGGGTCGAGCTCGAGCCCGCCCAGCACGCAATCGGTGTCAGCGTCGGACGTCCACGTGCTCGCCCCCGTCGTGACCCCGGAGGGGACCGACACCGCCGACGTCGCGCTCGCACTGCACAATGCCGGGACGGCACGCGACCGGTTGCTCGGCGTCTCGTGCACGTGCGCGACGGCCGCCGAGATCCACGGCGGATCGACGGCGGGCGACACCGGGCCCGTCTCGGGCATTCCGCTGCCCCCGGACAAGGCCGTGTTCTTCGGACCCGGCGGGCCGCACATCGTGCTGCTGGGCGTCACCCCGGCTCTCGCCCCCGGCGGGACGGTGACCCTGTCGTTCACGTTCCAGACGAGCGCGCCCACGACCGCGACGGCGACGGTCGCGGCGGCCACGACACCCTCCCCGGCAGCGTAAACGGGCGCCTCGTTGCGTCGGTTGCGTCGCAGGGATAGGGTGGCGCGTCAACGTCCGTAGGCCCGATGGGGGAGGGGGAGCTCCGATGCGGTCCGCGTGTCGCTTCCCCGTATGCATCGCCGTCGTCGCGCTGCTCGCAACGCTCCTGTCCGCCGCCGCCGCGTCGGGCTCGACCCGCACCCTGACGTTCGGGGCGGTCGCGGACACGACGGTCCGTTCGGACAAGCCCACCCGCTCCTACGGCACAACCACCTCGTTCACCGCCGACAACACACCCACCGAACACACGTTGCTTCGCTTCTCGGTCAGCGGCGTGGGGACCGACATCGTGGCCGCCGCGAGCCTTCGGCTCTACGTGACGAACCCCTCGCCCGTCGCGGGCACCGCCTACAAGGTGGCTTCACAGACCTGGAGCGAGAACGCGACGTGGACGAACGCGCCCGCCGCCGACCCGACACCGATCTCCTCCCCCGCCGGCAAGGCAGTCGTGGGGTCGTGGGTGAGCTTCAACCTGACCCCGATCGTCGCAGGCGACGGCACGTACTCCGTCCGGATCACCTCGAGCTCGGCCGACGGCGTGGACTACGCGTCTCGCGAAGGGACGGCCACACAGCGGCCCCAGATCGTCGTCACGGCGGCCCCTCCGCCCGACATCACGGCGCCCACCGTGTCGATGACCGGCCCCGCAGCCGGCTCGACGGTCGCCGGCACGGTGCCGATCGAGGCCACCGCACACGACGACACCGCCGTGACCGCGGTCGATGTCGCCGTCGACGGAGCGGTGATCGGATCGGACACGAGCGAGCCGTACGCGGTGAGCTGGAACACCCTCCTCGCGGCCAATGGCATCCACACGATCACCGCGATCGCCCACGACGCGGCCGGTCACGCGGCGACATCCGGCCCCGTTGCCGTGACGGTGGCGAACGCGACGGACATAACCCCACCCAGCCCGCCGTCGGATCTCCTGGCGACGGTCGAGGGACCTCGACGGGTCACCCTGTCCTGGACGGGCTCGACCGACGATATGGCCGTGGCGACCTACGAGGTCCAGCGCGACGGCATCGTCCAGGGCGACGTCGCGGTGCCCGGGTACATCGACACGACCGCTCCGCAGGGAAGCACGGTGGTGTATGCGGTGATTGCGATCGACCCGTCGGGCAACCGGTCGGCGTCGGTGACGGTGACGGCGACGACACCCACCGCGCCAAGCAGTTTCACGTTCGCGGCCGCCGGCGATCACGGTGCGAACCCGAAGGCGGCGGCGAGCCTCGCCGCCTTGGACGCCTCGCCGGCCGCGTTCTACCTGGCGCTCGGCGACATGGACTACGACCAGACGCTCACCGACGCCGCGTGGTGTGACTACGTGCACGCCGGCCTGCCGACCAAGGGCATGGGGTTCCCGTTCGAGGTCGTATCCGGCAACCACGAGGACGACGTCGGTGCGAACGGCTCGATCCTGAACCACGCCGCCTGCCTGCCCGATCGCCTCGGGGCGTCGATCGGGCCCGGCTCGGTCTACGGCGCCGAGTACGCGTTCGACTACCCGGCCGGCGCACCGCTCGCGCGATTCATCATGCTCTCGCCGGAGCTGACCGTGGCCGGCACCAACTACCACTACGTGCCGGGCAACCCGCATTACGACTGGCTCGCCAGCACGATCGATGCCGCCCACGCCGCCGGGATCCCGTGGGTGATCGTCGGGATGCATTTCCCGTGCCTGTCCGCCGGCCAGTACACGTGCGCGACCGGTCCACAGCTGATGAACCTGCTCGTGGCCAAGCACGTCGACCTGATCCTGCACGGCCACGAGCACAGCTACCAACGGAGCAAGCAGCTGGCGCTCGATCCCACGACGTGTCCGAGCATCCCCGGGACCGGCTACATCGCCGGGTGCGTGACCGACGACGGCCTCGACGGCGTCTATCCGAAGGGAGCGGGCTCGGTCGACGTGATCGCCGGCACGTTCGGTCAGGGCCTGTACAACACCTACCCCGCCGATCCGGAGTCGCCCTACTTCGTGAAGCTCGATACCTCGAGCCACGGCTTCATGCAGTACACCGTCACGGCCGATCGCATCGACGCCGCGTTCACGAAGATCGACGGCACCCTGCAGGACTCCTTCGCGATCGTCGCCGGCGCGCCCCCCGTCGCCGACCGGATGGCGCCGAGCCAACCGACCGCGTTGGTCGCCACGACCACGACGCCGGGGCGGGTCGACCTGTCGTGGACCGCCAGCACCGACGACGCCGGCATCCGGAACTACGCGGTCTTCCGGGACGGTCTGTACGTGGCCTCGACCGCCGCCACCACGTTCTCGGATCCCTCCGTCGCCTCGGGCGCCACATACACGTACACGGTCTCTGCATACGACACGGCCGGCAACCCGTCGCCGATGTCATCGCCCGCACAGGCGACGGTGCCGCAGGCGTCGGTCCTCACGTTCGCCCCCGACGCCGACGCGTCGATCTACGCGGCGTCTCCGACGACGAACTATGGCGCCTCGGTGAAGCTCGAGACCGACAACAGCCCGGTGAAGCAGTACCTCATCCGCTTCACCGTGAGCGGCGTCGGCACCCGGACGGTGACGGCGGCGAGCCTCCGGGTGTCGTGCATCGACGGCTCGCCGAGCGGCGGCGTGTTCACGGTGGCCGCCTCGAACGACTGGACGGAGAGCACGGTCACCTGGAACACGGCTCCGGCCGCGGGCGCAACGGTCGCGACCCTCGGCAAGGTCGTCGCCGGCACCACCTACGCGATCGATCTCTCGTCGATCATCCACGGCGACGGCACGTACACGCTGCGCATCGTGACCGCGAACGCCGACGGCGCAGACTTCGGATCTCGTGAGGGCGCGATCGGGACCCGTCCGCAGCTGAGCGTGACGACCGGCTAGGACGACGCGACGGCGGACGGCTCGTACGAGCGCGCGAACGAGCGCGCGGCGGGAAGCGTGGGCGCGCCACGATGGGCGGCACTGCTTCGCAACAGGCGGAACACGCTCTCGCCGGTCATGGGCTCGGCGAACAGGAAGCCCTGTGCGAGCCCGCACCCGAGGTCGCGCAACGCGCGCGCCTGCCCCACGTGCTCGACGCCCTCGCTGGTCGAGACGAGACCGAGGGATCCCGCGAGCCGCAGGATGGCATCGACGAAGGTCTGGTCGGCGTCCGCCCCCACGAGACGGTCGACGAAGGGCTTCGGAATCTTCAGGAGCTCGATGGGGAACTCCGCGAGACGCGACAGCGACGAGTAGCCCGTGCCGAAGTCATCGATCGACAACTGCAACCCCAGGTCGCGCAGCCGATGCATCGCGCGCAAGGCGCCGGATTCATCCCGGATGACGGTTGACTCCGTGATCTCGACCGTGACCCGTCGGGCGTCGACGTGCGAGCGCGTCATCGCGAGCGCCAGGTCCTCCACCAGCCGATCGTCGGTGAGCTCACCGGGGGCCACGTTGAGCCAGAGGCCGAGGTTGCCGGCCTCCGGATGCGCGTCGGGCCAGCGCCCGGCGGACCGCAGCGCCTGGGTCCGAACGCTGGCGCCGACCTCGAAGATCAGTCCGGTCTCCTCCGCCACGCTCAGGAACTCGGCCGGCTCGAGCAGCCCCCGCTCGGGGTGCTGCCAGCGGGCGAGCGCCTCGAAGGCCTGGATCGTGCCGTCGACCAGCGAGACCACCGGCTGGTAGTACGCAACGAACTCGCCTCGCTCCGCGGCCTGCTCGAGCTCCAGGGCGAGCGAACGGCGATCGCGGATGCGATGGTGCAGGGCGGGCTCGAAGAGCGCGTATGCGCGCTCCTCGGTCTTGGCCGTGTACATCGCCAGGTCGGCGTTGCGAAGCAACTCCTCGGGGGTCGAGGCATCGGGGCCGGTGACGGCGACGCCGACGCTCGCGTGCACCGTCGCCTGGTGGCCGGAGGACAGAGAGATCGGGGCGTTGATGAGATCGATCAACCGCTCGGTGGCGCGGATCGCGCCGGCGGCATCCGTGTCGCGCATCAGGACCGCGAACTCGTCGCCGCCCAGGCGGGCGGGGGTGTCCTGCGGCCGGACGGCGCCCTGGATCCGTTGCGCGACCTGCACGAGGAGCTCGTCGCCGGCGGCGTGCCCCCAGCTGTCGTTCACGACCTTGAATCGATCGAGGTCGAGGAACAGCACCGCGTGCGTGCGCCGATCGCCGCCCTCGAGCGTCTCGCCCAGACGCTCGGCGAACAGCAACCGGTTCGGGAGTTGGGTCAGCGCATCCGTGTAGGCCTGGTGGTGAAGCTCTTCGGTGAGCTCGGTCACCTGGGCGAGCGAACGCTCGAGTCGACCATTCTCCAGCAGCACGCTCGCGTGGCCGGCGAACGTCTCGCACAGGCCGAGGTCCTCGTCGGCGAACGTGCTGACGTCCCCGACCCGGTCGCCGACGAGCATGAGACCGAACACCCGATCCTCATCGTTCAGCGTGCAGACGATCGCGTCGTCGAGGCCGCGCGACGTGAGCAGCCTGTCAAGCGGGTGTGGGGCGCGGCGTCGCGGCAACAACACCGGGCGCGGGGCGCCGGACGCCACCTCGAGCGCGAGGTCGTCGCCGCGCGTCAGGCTCTCCCGCCGCATCAGCACTTCGCCCTCGGGTCCGCTCGTGCTGCGCAGCGCCGGCTCACCGGCGATCGGCGACAGGAGGAGGATCTCCGCGTACTCCGCGCGCAGGAGCCGCCGTGCCGCCACCAACAGCTCGCCGACCGCGAGCCCGAACTCGGGTGCGCCCTGGGTCGCGCGCATCGACTCGTAGAGGAATTCGACGCGCTCCCGTTGCTCCCGCTGCATCATGTAGGCGCGGAACGAGACCCCGCACGCGAGCAACGGAAGGGCCACCAACAGCAGCGCCGGCGGATCCTTCACGACCAGCTCGACCACGAGGAGACCGAGACAGCACGCCGACAGCGCGCCGACGAGCGACACGGCCAGCGTGCGCGGCAACTGCGGCGCGACCAGGCGCCCCTCGGCGACCGAGATCACGGCCGTCACCAACAGGACGCCGCACGTATGCGCCACGGCGGCCGCGAGCAAGGCGGCCGCCCACGCCTGGGGACCCATGCTGCCCCCGTCCACGAGGGACCGGAACACCAGCAGCCCGAGGCCGCAGGCAAGCGAGACCTCGGCCAGGTTGAACCAGAGCTTGATCGCCTTCTGCCGCCGATGCACGACGATCGCGACACCCGTGCCCACCAGCTGCGCCACCAGCAGACCGATCGGCGACACGAAGAACAGGCCGAGGGTCAGACCGATCTCCGAGGCCGAGAGCGTGTGGGCCTGCTTGCGGAACTGCAGGTGCACGACGTATGTCTCCGCGAGGTAGAAGACGATGGCGAGCAGGGGCCACGGGAGCGCGTTCGCCCCCGGTGTGCGCAGCGAGCCGAAGTGCGACAGGTTGTACGCCCAGACCCCTGCGGACGCGAGTGCGATGACCGAGATGAAGCACCAGACGCGCACGACCCCCGAGCCGAGGATCGATGCTCGTCGATCCCTCGTCGAGACCACGGCTCCCATCTGCATCCTTCCGCCTGCGCCTCGCGTCGCGATCAGCGCCAGGTCGCGCCCAACCAGGAGTTGCCCGACCAACTGTTGCCGCTCCAGGTGTTGCCCGACCACGTGCTCCCGCTCCAGGTGTTGCCGGACCACGTGCTCCCGCTCCAGGTGTTGCCGGACCACGTGCTTCCACTCCACGCATTGCCGCTCCAGGTGCTTCCACTCCACGTATTGCCGCTCCATGTGCTCCCGCTCCAGGTGCTGCCCGACCATGTGCTCCCGCTCCATGTGCTGCCGTTCCAGTCACCCTCAGCCCAGGACGACTGCGATGCCTCCGAGGCCGCCATCTCCCGCGAGTCGAACTCGTTTCCGAAGATGTCGACCTCACCGATGAGTGGCAGGCCCCCGTCCGTCAGATGTTCGGTGCCGCGGGAGAGCTCGAGCGAGCCGGTCCCCGTCGACCAGGCGATCGTGTTCCACTGTTTCGGGGCGTTGCACGCGCGGGCGCTCAGCATCGCCGACATGTCGACCAGGCCCTGGCCCTGTTGGATCGAGGAGTAGCCGCTGAGGGAGCGTGTGTTGCTCAGGAACAGCTTCTTGAGCTTGTCGGGAGTGATCGCGGGACGCTGCTCGATCACGAGCGCTGCCTCGCCCGACGTGAAGGCGGCCGCCTCGCTCGTGCCGCTGCCGCGGAACAGCGTGTCGCTGACGTACCCGGTCGATCCGTACGCCTGATCGATGTAGGAGCCCGGCACCCGCAGGCTGACGATGTGCGCGCCGGGCGCCACGACGTCGACGTAGCGAGCGTTGCTCCCGGTGGAGGAGAAGGGAGCGACCGTGTCGTCGCCCATCCTGGCGGTACCCATCGAATCGGAGGCGCCGACGGCGAAGATCTTCGGGTCGAAGGCCGGGTTCGTCAGCGTGCCCGTCTTGAACACGTAGCCCTCGTTGCCAGTGGCGGCCACCACGAAGATGCCCGCCTTCCACGCCTGCTCAACGGCGAAAGCCAGCGGGTCGACCGTGTAGGGCTGCGTGGAATCCGTCCCGTACGACAGGTTGAGCACCCGGATGTTCAGTCCGTTGTCCTGACGGTGCTGCACGACCCAGTCGATCGCCGCGATCACCTGCGACACGTCGACGCTGCCGTTGGCGGCGCCCACTTTGACGCTCACGATCCGGGCGTCGGGCGCGACACCGAGGAACGAATCCCCGTTGCCGGCGATGATGCCGGCCATGAACGTTCCGTGCCCGTTCGCGTCGAGGTTGCGCAGCTCCGAATCCTGCGAGTCGAGCGAAAGGTCGGGGCCGTAGACGATCTTGTCGGGCGTCGCGAGACCGGCGACCGGCAGCACGCCCGTGTCGATCACGGCGACGTCGACGCCCGCGCCGGTGAGGCCCGCGTCCCACCAGTCCGTGACGCCGGTGTAGGCGGTGGTGCCGTTCATCGAGTTGACGTCGGCCGCGGGATCGTAGGCGGCGGTCGCCGCGGCCGGAGCGGCCATGACCAGCGCCGTGGCCGCCGTCACGAGCATGACGACGAGGGACGAGCCAACATATCTGCGGAACGTTCGCCTCATCGTGCTACCTCTCCTCCGACCGCCAGCCTCTCCAGGTACCGGCGTTGTTCGATGGAGTATCCGCCGCTGTAGTCACCTGGGAATCGGGCGGATTGGGCACAATCCATGCCCCCCTGACGGGGCCTGGACGCCGACGCCGGGTGAGGGGGGCCGAGCCTTCGGACGTTGGCCGTGCGAGTTGCCGGTGTGGCCGACCGACCTACGACCGAAGGCTCCCATGCGTGATCGAGTCGCGTTCGGACGGCCAACCGTAGACTCGGTGACGATGGGAACGATCGGACCGAAGGTGGTGCTGACACGGGATCAGGCGCGCGCGTTCCTGGCGTCGCCGGCGGGAGCGCGATTCCGTCGGTTGCTGGCGACCGGTGTGATCATCTCGGTGCCGCTCTTGTTCCGCATCCCCCTGTTGCGCCGGCACCCGCTGTTCCGCTGGCTCGAGGCGCTCGGCGGCGCCGCGCTCGTGATCAAAGCCGTCGAGGCGTTGCGCGACTGGGAACTCGACGGTGGACGGGCCGAGCGGATCGTGATCGACGTCCCACCCGTCACCGACTCTTAGTCCCGACCCGCGCCGTCGGTTCGCGATCAGCGGTACGCGCCGAGGAGCCGTCGAGGCCACGACGCCGCGTCTCGGAGTCTCGCCAGGACCGAGGAGGCGCTCGCCGCCACGACGATCGCGTCGTCCACGTCGGGCACGCGTCGCCCGTACGCCGCCTCCACCACCGTGGTCGCCAGGACGGCCATCGCGGGATCCAGATCCTTCCCGAGCAGGCCCCGCCCCTCCAACCGCCGTCGGAACTCATCGACGGTCTCGTACGGTCTTCGGCGCCACCCGAGAGCTCCCGCCCGCTCCACGAAGATGTCGTACGTGACCAAGATCGCGCTGCGTGGGTCGAGTGCGGCTCGAATGCGGTGTTCGCGACGCGCCTGGCGCAGGAGCGGGACGCCGACGGCGATGGCAACGAGGAGAAGCGCGACGCCGAGCGCCGAACGGATCCCGCCGCCGGATCGGGAACCGGCGTTCGAGCCTTGCGGTCCGGATCCGGTTTCGTCCTGGACGCCGTTTACAGACACGGATTGGGTGGGAGTCAGAGTTTCTGTCGGCGACGGGGTCGGCGTGATACTCCCACCGCCCAAACCGCACCCGCCCGGCTTCTTGCAGCCCTCCCCCAGATCTTGAACGGGAGTGAGTGAGTCGTACGTGGCCGCCGAGGGGTCGCCGAAACCACCACCAGGTGTGGGCTCGAACGTAAGCCAGCCGTAACCCGGGAACAACGCCTCCACCCAGGTGTGCAGGTTCGACAGCATCACGGTCCAAGTGTCTCCGGCGTGCGTCCCCGGGGTGAATCCATAGGCGACCCTCGCCGGGATACCGAGCTCGCGAAGCATCACAGCCATCAAGCTCGCGAAGTGCTGACAGAACCCGGCGTGCGTGGTCAGGACGTCCGCAAAGCTCCGGGGGTCGTTGGGATAGGACGCCGTCGGGTCGTAGTAGAAGGGCGGGCTCCGCAGGTTCCGCTCGATCGACATGACTTCATCGAAGGTCGTCGGCTGGCCGTCCGCCCATGCGTGCGCGGTCTCGGCCACCACCGATGGGATGCCGGACGGCAGCACACTCAGTTCCGGATTCGGCGCGAGGATGCCCAGGCTCCGAAGGTCGTCATCGGTCGGCAGGTCCTGCACGGACGTGACGACGTAGCCGTCGCCGGGATCGAGCCACGGGTCGACCTGTACCGACAAGGACGCGGCGTGCCAGCTGACGCTCCCGTGGACGCGGATCGAAGTCGGCTCGGCCGCCGCGATCAGCCACGGGGAGGTGAAATCGCCTTCGACGGTCACGTGCTGGGTGAGCTCGTGTCCACCCGGCGCAAGGCTGGGGATGACGCCACCCCGTGGGATCGACGCCCCTTCGCTGGGAGTAGCCGCCCACGTCGTGCCGTCGAACTGATCGAGGGACAGCATCCGCCAGTACGAACCACGCGTCGCCCGGATGGTGAACACAGGAGTGGTCGAGCTCGACGGATCGTTGAGAACCGCGCCGATCGACGCGAACGGGCTCACCCCGATCCCACCGCCGCCACCGTCGACCGAGAAGAGACCGAGACCGAGGTTGCTGCCGAACCCTGGCACCGCCCACGGGGCGACAACCGCGGCCGCAAGCACCGTGAGCCCCACACGTCGGGCGTTCCGCCCCGTCACCGGCCAGAGCCGATCGCGGGCGTCCCCGGCCTGTCCCCACACCGGCCCCCACGATCGCAACCGTCGCAACGAATCCGCGAACAGCACGGCGAGCGCGGCGACCAGGAAGCCGATGCCGTACGCCGGTCGAGAGAACTGGTCCAAGACCCCGTCGGCGAACACCACCAACGCGAGTGGCGGGACGAGCGCCAGCAGCGGACTCTGCGCGCGGAAAGCGAGCGCGTAGCACGAGAAGATGGCCGCCCAGACCGCGATCGCACCCGCAAACAGCAACGCCGGTGTCGCCGGGGCCGGGGACACGTACTCGCGGGCCTGTGCGCCGATCTGGGTGGCGAGCTGGCCGAACGTGTGCACCGTTTCGAGCGTCGGCACTCCGAGCCACAGCGTGCGCGACGCGACGATCCAGCCAAGCGCCACGATGAGACCGATCGCGCTGAGGAGCGTCGCGATCAGCATCCCGCGTCGCTCGCTCGCCCAGGCGACGGCGCCGGACACGAGCCCAACACACAGCAGCCGGTAGGTCGGCGCCCGCCCTTCCAGGATGCGACCGAACGCGAGCGCCACCGCGCACGCGACGGCTTCGATCGCGATGAGGGCACTGACCCGCTGGATACGGGCAGGTGTTCCTCTCATCGACGGATTGTGCTCTTAGGCACCCCCAGGGTCAAACGCGCGCAGCGTTCGTCACGACGGCGTTTCTGAGGTCACGTTGGGCGGGAACCGGCGCCCAACGCGGCTACTCGGCCGCTGCGATCTTCCTGAGTTCGGCGATCCGCTCATCATCCGGCGCGACGTCGCGGATCGTCGCGTTCGAGCAAAGGCATCGCCGCACGCGCCTGCACCGCAGCGTCCGTATCGCGACCGAGCGCCGCGTACTCCAAGGCGAGCTCCTCGTGGAACCAGCCGTCGGGTGCGCCGGCCGCGGTGGCCCACGCGACGGCCCGCTCGAGCAGCGGTACCGCCTCGTCGGACCTCCGAGCGCGCGCAGGGCCTTCCCGACCGCATATCGGGCGATCTCGACGGGCTGCTCTTCCTCCGACGCCTCCTCGCGAACCGCGAGCCCCTGTCGGAATGCCGTGAGCGCTTCTTCGAACTCCCCCGCCTCGTAGTACTCCCATCCGATGTTGTTGTAGAGCGGGCCGAGCCAGGAGCGGGCATCCTCGTCGCCGCCGGCCAGCTCGATCCCCCGCTCGGTCCAGGCAGCGAACCCGTCACGGCCGGGTGCGACGAGTGCCGCCATGTGCGCCGCGTCCACCGCCATAAAGGTCTCGCCGGCGCCCATCGCGGCCGCGAACGCGGCGTCGAACAGCGGGCGCGCGGCGTCCGGATCGCCGCTCGATCGGCGGGTGCGCCCCCGCTCGAGGGCGAGCCGCGCCCCGGCGACGGCGTCGTCGCCCGCGAGCGGCACCGCTTCGTCCAGCAGCCGATCGGCGGCATCGAAGGCGCCTCGCAACGCCTCGACCCGCGCGAGCTGGCTCAGGACCTCGGCGCGCCCGGCATCGGTGGTCTCATCGTCCAGCTGCGCTCGCATGCGCGTCTCGGTGACACCGAGATCGTCGAAGTCCCACAGTGAACGAAGTCTGTCGGCGGTCAAGCCGCCAGCTTACCGAGAGAGCGACCGGCGACTGACGCAACCCGTGCGTCCCTGCCATGCGTCATTCCACGTTCGGTGCCCGGGGTGGGAGTCGAACCCACACGCCCTTTCGAGCGGGCGCTTTTAAGGCGCCTCCGTCTACCGTTCCGGCACCCGGGCCTGCGGGGATGCTACCCCGGGTACGATGCCGAGCCATGACACGCCGCGGTCTGCGCCTGCTCGTCGTCGGCTCTGTGGTGACGGCGGCGTTGGCGGGGACGGCGCCGTCGCTCGCGGCGACGTTCGGCGCCCCGCACCGCGCCTCGGCAGCCTACGCCTGGAACCCGGGCAAATCGCTCGCCGCCACGGGCTCGAAGCTGCTGTCGATCTGGGCGAGCGACTGTCCGCCGCCATCAGAGCGGTGCGCGACCGACGCGGGGCCGCACGTGGGCGTGTTCGTGCAGCGTTCCCCGGCCGGAGCTGATCCCCCGTCGTGGAGCAAGCCACGTCGGCTGAGTCCCACGTCGATCCACGCCGAACGCGTGTCGATCGCGGCCGAAGGCAGCACCGTCGTCGCGAGCTGGGTGACGCAGCGCAGCTACACCCGATACCGCCACGGTGCGCCGAGGGTGCTCTGGGTGCGAGTCAGCCGCAACCAGGGGAAGACGTGGTCGGCGCGCACACGCCTGTCCCCGACGAACGGCCGCGTGGACTATCCGCGTGTCGCGATCGGCGACGGCCGGTTGTTCGCCGTGTGGACCTCGGCGGACAACGGCGCGATCCGCATCGCGCACAGCGACAACGACGGCCGACGCTGGGCCAAGGCCACGATCGGACAGACGACGTCGAAACCGTTCGGTGCCGCGGAAGGCTACGCGGGGCTGCCCGACATCGGCGCCAGCGGCGCCAACCTGGCGATCGCGTGGATCGCAACCGACACCGGCATCCAACGGGCGTTGACGTCGGCGGTCGGTGGAGACGATCTCGTCGGCGCGACACCGATCCAGCTGACGGGCCGCAGCCCGAACGACGGGCAGCACTACCCCGCCGTGGGCGGCGCCGCCGACCCGGCCGATCCGCGCGTGGCGCTCGCCTACTCCACCGCCACGAGCCTCGAGCTGCGCACCTTCGACGGGGTCACGCTCGGCGCGCCGTCGACCGTGTTCACGTGGCAGACCACGATCGCGGGCACCCGTTTCGACGACGGTTACGGCCCGGCGGTGCTGCCCTTGGGCTCCGCGCGGATCGCGGTGGCCGTGGCGGGCTGCCGCCGCAACACGCTCGCGAAGCATCCGTGCGATCCCTTCGCCGCCGGCTCCCGGATCGACATCCTGTACGTCGAGACCCCCGACGGCGGCACGACGTGGGACGCGCCAACGCGGCTGACCGACGCGACGCGCGGGAGGTTCCGCGCGAACGACGAGCCATCGCTGGCGCTCACCGGTTCGACACGACGGGTCGCGTTCGATCGCTACCAGCCCTCGTTCAGCAACTACGCGGTATGGCTGCGCTCCTCGATCTGAGCTAGCAGGCCCGCCGAAGACAGAACCAGCCGAATCGGTCGCGGTCGATGCACGCATGGAACGTGTCGCCGCACCCAGAGCACCGGTACAGGTTGCCGCCGCACAGACAGCCGGTGCGAGTGATCGGCTCGCAGCGCACCCGGCACGGCGAGGGCTTCACATGCGCGGACGCCCGATCCCGCCCGAGCCCGGCGGCCAGGCCGACGCTCGCGAGCGCGAGGCCGGTCGCCCTGGTGACGAAGCCGCGGCGGGTGATCGGATCAGCCACCGGTCGCTCCCGGCACGATCTGGATGCCGCGCGCGCCGCGCACGAGCGCCTCGACATCGGCGAGCGTCACGGCGCCGCCCTGGGCGACCACCGCATCGCCCTCGTCGATCACGAACACGTACGGGCTCACCTCGACGCGGAACGCGTCGCTCACCTCGCGGTCCCGCTCGACGCCGGCCACCACCCGCGCCGGGTCGTCGGCGCGCCAACCGACGGGCGTCGCGTCCGGGCGGCCGCGGCCGACCAGGGCGAGTGGGGGCAGCGCGCCTGCCGCGGCCGCCCGGACCACCTCGGGCACCACGTCGTCGCACGCGCGACACTCGGCGTCGGCGAACACCACGAGGTGTCGCCGGCCCCCGAGCAGCGACGACGTCACCAGGGCCCCGTCGGGAGCCGTCAACGACCAGGCCGGCTCGGGGCTGCCGATCGGGAGCCCGCCGTCCAGATTGATCGGGTCGGCGGCTCCTTCGAGCGCCTCGACCCGTTCCCGGAGCGCGGCCAGCTCGCGCACCGCCCCCGCCAGCGCGAGACCGAGCCAGACGAGCGCAACCCCGAGCACCGCCGCAACGACCCAGCCGACCGCGCTCATGCCGGCTCCACCATTAGGGCGAGCAGCTGCGTCTGGAGCTCCCGCAGCGTGGCGCCGAGACCGGCGCCGTCGCGGGCGATCACGTACAGACTGAACGCACGCCCGCCCACGGAGAAGAACCGCTGCAGCCCCGCTCGTCCCGGCAGGTGACGCTGCACAGCGCGCGGATCGAGATCCTCGAGGTCGAACGCGGGCACGCCCTGGGGCGCGTAGAGCCCGCGATCGGCGAGCCGCGGCGCGAACTCCACCAGCGACGCGACCACCTGCCCCTGCCGCAACTCGTCGGCGATGTCCTCGGCGTAGGTGTCCTTCGTGGAGGGCAACGCGAAGTTCGCCAGCCGCATCACCGGCCGGTTCTCCGCGGGCGGCGGCGCGTCGGGCATCCAGATGCGCGCCTCCCAGCCTCGTCGCACCGTGAGCGCGAGCCCGTGGCCCCGCAGCTGCGTCATCGCGCCACCGCCACGGCGACCCCGGCGAGCGCGCCCGCCGCCGCGTATGTGGCCGATCGCGCGGGGCGCGCCCAGCGCCGCAGCGTCGCATCCACCCCGAGCAACTGTCCTGGGGTGCGCACGCCCGCGACGGCGAACACGGGGACCGCCCGCGCGACCCCGAACACCAGCCCGATCGCGACGCCCCCGATCAGCGATCCGCTCAGGGCCGCCGCAAGCCACGTGACATAGACCGTCGAGGTGGTCACGATCGTGACCACACCGACCGCCAGCTGGAACCCGAACGCAAGTCCCCAGACCCAGCCGCGGTAGCGGCCGCGCCATTCCTCGTCCACCTGCCGGCGGACGGTCGGCAGTCGAAGACCGCCGACGCCCAGGTCCAGCGCGAGACCGATCACCAAAGCGACCGCGATCGTCGCGAGCCGCGCGCTCGTCGGCCAGCCGCCGACCCCGATCCCCACCCCGACCGCGGCCACGATCCCGCCGAAGAGCGCGCCGCCCACCAGCGACCCGACGAGATAGGCCGATGCGGTGATCCACCATCTCGATCCGCGGCCCCGCTCCCCGAGCGGGGTGATGCTCCCCAGCATCGACACGCCTCAGGGGGACCAGGTCGATCGGAGGCCGGCCACGATCGCGACGCCGAGCCCCACGGCGACGATCGGGCTCATCCGCTCCCCTTGGCGCGCGCGGCCGCCTCGTCGAACAGGGCGTCGGTCAACAACGACGAGACCTGCTCCCAGCTCATCGCCGCACCCTCCGAGCGCACCGACCCCGACCGTCCGTCGACGAAACAGAAGTACGGCGACATCTGCACGCCGAAGTCCTCCCACGCCTGCGAGGACTGGATCACGGGCACATCGGGAGGCGCCAACGCCGCGAGCTTTGACGGCGACTCGAACGCCGGGTCCTTGACCACGACGATCACCCGTGCGTCGCCAGGCATCGGCCGACGGACGCCCGGGCGCAGCCCGTCCCAGAACGTCTGACACGTCAGGCACCCCGTCGACAGGAACGCGAACAACGTATCGCTGCCGGACGCGACCGAGACGACCACCTGATCGCCCCCGAGCGTCGTGCCGACGATGTCGTGGGCCTCGGACGCCTGGCGCTTCGGCGCCGGGATCGAGGAGGACAGCGTCGGCGCCCGTTCGATCGGCATCGCCGCGCCGTGCGCGTGATGCTCCTGCTCGTCATCGGGCGCGGGCAGGCGGCGCAACAGCTCGGCGTGGCTCCGCAGCAGCGACACGACCACGACGGCGAGCAGCGCGAGGACGATCGTCTCGACGATCACCAACGCGGTCAGCGCGCCGACGCTCACAGACAGCCCGCCTCGTGCAGGCACGTGTGCTGGTCGACGGCCGAGGAGCAGTCGCAGTCCAGGCAGTCGATCCGACACGGGATCACACACGTGATCAAGCGGCATTGGATCGGCGTCACGTACGGGATGTCCGTGTTGCACTGCCCGTACCGGAACACGACGCAACAGGTCTTGAAGTTCGTGCAGTCGTCGTTGCCGCAGTGGCACCCGCCGGGACAGGACGCGCCCGGGTTGATCGAGCAGTCCAGGTAGTAGCGCATGTTCGTCGTACTGCAGAGGTTCGTGCCGCCGTAGTTGCACTGCCACCAGCCGCCGACGAACGTGTTCGGCGGGCACCCGAAGTTGTCGCCACCGGGCAGCGTGCAGCAGAACGCGGTGTAGGAGCCGCAACAGCGGCTGCCTCCTGGACAACTCGCGCAGCTCTTCCGCACGACTGCATCCGCCGAGACGGGTCGCGTCGCGAACCGGATGGGAGCGACGGCGAGGGCGGTTGCGGCCTCGGCGACGCGTGCGCGGCGCGACGCGCGCGGCGAAACCGCTCGAGTCGCGAGGTCGAGGACCGTGCTCATCCGAGCTCCGGCTTCGTGCCCGGCCACAGGCTCGGGTGACCGGGGCCGATGCCGGCGGTCGCGAGCTCGTGGTCCGCGACTGCGTGGTCGTGGCCGTGGGGCTCCGCGTCGTGATCGTGCACCGGGGGCTCCCAGGAACGGAACGCGGCGGGCGCCTCGGTGACCGCGACCACCGCGAGCCACCCGGCGAGCGCGAGCGAGGCCACGATCGGCGCGGCGACCCAGCCCAACGTACCGATCCACGCGCCGAGGGGCGGCGCCGTGGTCGTCGCATACGCCAGACCCGCCAGGCCCGCGAGGACGTTCAGCACGAGATGGAGGCGGCTCGGCGGCACGGGGGTGGGGCCCGCGCACCCGCACGACACGGCCTCGGGATGGGCGCGCAACACGTAGCCGAGGAAGCCCGCGAACGACAGGTACACGACCCCGAGCGCGAGCGCGCCCCCTGCGGCCGGCGCCGTGAGCGCCCAGGCCCCCGTGGCGATCTCCACAGCCCCGATCCCGCGCGCGACCGCGCGTGACCCCGGCAATCCGGCATCCAGGAGCGCCTGCGCGGTCGCGCGCGGGCGGACCACCTTGACCGCACCGGCGAGCACGAGAAGGGCTGCGGCGAGGAAGACGACGGGCGCGAGGGCGTCGACTGTCACGACGCGCCGCAGGCTACCCGGGGCCCGCGGACGGGGTCAACGTCCCAGGCACTCACGGCCGCACGTAGGCCGTCTTGACCGTGGTGAAGAACTCGACCGCGTAGCGGCCCTGCTCCCGCGTGCCACTCGAGGACCCCTTCGTGCCACCGAACGGCACGTGGTAGTCGACCCCCGCGGTGGGCAGGTTGACCGTCACGATCCCGGCCTGGAGGCCGTCGCGGAACCGCGCCGCATGCCGCAGCGAGGTCGTGCACACGCCGGCGGACAATCCGAACTCGGTGTCATTGGCGAGCGCGAGCGCGTCCTCGGGATCGTCGGCGCGGACCACGGTCGCGATCGGCCCGAAGATCTCCTCGCGATTCACACGCATGTCGTTGCGGGTTTCGACGAGCAGCGCCGGCTCCAGGTAATAGCCCTCGGTGTCGCGCTCGAGACGCCGCCCCCCGAACGCGAGCTCGGCTCCCTCCTCGACGCCCACCGCCAGGTAGTCCTCGTCCTGCGTGAACTGCTCCACCGAGACCACCGGCCCGATCTGGGTCCCCGCCGCGAGGGCGTGCCCGACCTCGAGCGCGCGCATGCGCTCGACGGTCGCCTCCACGAACCGATCGTGGATGCCCGATGTCGCGATCAACCGGCTGCTCGCCGTGCACCGCTGCCCGGTCTGGTAGAACGCCCCCTGGATCGCGCAGTCCACCGCGATGTCCAGGTCGGCGTCGTCGAGGATCACGAGCGGATTCTTGCCGCCCATCTCGAGCTGGGAGCGACCGAACCGAGCGGCCATCCCCGTCGCGACACCGACGCCGACGGCCTGGGAGCCCGTGAACGTGACGCCGCGTACGCGCGGATCGTGCACCAGCCGCTCGCCGACCACGCGGCCGGGGCCGATCACCAGGTTGAACACGCCCTCGGGCACGCCGGAGCGGGAGATGATCTCGGCAAGGGACCAGGCGCTCGCGGGCACGAGCTCGGCGGGCTTGCACACGACCGTGCACCCATACGCCAGCGCCGGTGCGATCTTCCACGCCGGGATCGCGATCGGGAAGTTCCATGGCGTGATGATGCCGACCACCCCGAGCGGCTCACGCAGGATGTCGACGTCGACGCCGGGGCGGACGCTCCGGACGTGCTCCCCCGGCACGCGCAGTGCCTCGCCCGCGAAGAACCGAAAGATCTGGGACGCGCGCTGCACCTCGCCGATCCCCTCGGCCCGCGGCTTCCCCTCCTCCCGGGAGAGTTGCTCGCCGAGCTCTTCGGCCCTGGCGGCGAGCTCGAGCCCGACGGTCTCCAGCGCCGCGCTCCGCTCCTGCGGCGTCGCCACTGCCCAGGCCGGCGCCGCCGCAATCGCCGCATCGATCGCGGCGTCCGTCTGCGCGGCGTCGGCGGACGCGTACTCGCCGATCACATCGGACAGGTCGGACGGATTGCGATCCTCGAGCGCGGTGGGAGCCTCGACCCAGTCCCCCGCGATCAGGTTTGCGTGCATCGCCGGAGCCTAGCGGCTCCGCTCCCACGCCAGCTGCCGCACGCGCCAGCGCACCGACTCGGCCGCGCGGGCGCCGGTCGCGATCGCCTCCAGCGCCGCGGCCAGCGCCGGGCGGGCGGCGACCTCGCCACGATCCGTCAGCACCGCCAGGTTCATCGCGAACACCCGCGCGGTATCGATCGCGGGAGGCGCGAAGGCCGAGACCCGATCGTGCACGCGTTCGATGCCGGGCGGGTCGGCCGCCTCGTGCAACGGGGGTCCGACGAACAGCACGCCCCCCTGCGCGCGGATCACCGCGAGGGCCACGTCATCGAGATACTCCCGGAAGACATCGTCGTCGGTGTCGATCGACTCGAGATCGTCGACGAGCACACGACCCCCGATGGTCAATATGGTTGACCATCGACCGACGACGGCGATCGGGTCGGCGAGATGAGCCAGGAGGAGTCGAGCGTAGACGAGATCGGCGCGCACGATCGGCAGCGATCCCGTCGCAACGTCGGCCGTGACGAACGCGAGACCGGGCACGTCGCCGTGCGCCCGCCGCGCGAAGAGCTCCGAGCGGTCGATGCCGATCGTGCGTCGCGCCCGAGCCGTCTCGAGCAGGAGCTCCGTCGTGCGGCCCGGCCCACAGCCGAGGTCGATCGCCACCTCGGGCTCCGTCGGCGCCGCCGCTCGCACGAACGCCTCGCTGGTTGGACCGAACAGCCTGGCCACCAGCGCAAGACGATCGCCCGCCAACACCGAATCGCCGTACGTGTAGCGAGCCATCGGTCCAGGCTACGCGGCGCGCGCGGCTACCATCGAGGCATGCGCGACCTCCGATCCCTGCCGAAGGCGGAGCTGCACATCCACCTGGAGGGCAGCGTGCGGATCGACACCCTGCGGGAACTGGCCGCCCGCGACAGCACGGCGCTGCCCCACGGCCTGCGCCGGGACGGCTGGACGTTCGAGGGACCGCTGGACTTCATCGGCAACTACCTCGAGCTCTGTCGGCTGCTCACCTCGCTGGAAGACTTCCGACGGATCGCCGAGGAGTTCTGCGGCGACCTCGCCGCCACGGGGGTCCGCTACGCGGAGACGGTCTTCAGCCCCGGGAACCATGCGCGGCGCCTGGGCGGCGACTGGCACGGTCCGATCGAGGCGGTCCTGGACGGGCTCGCGGCGGGCGAGCGCGCGCACGGCGTCACGGTGCGTCTGTGCCCCGACATCGTGCGCGACGCCGGGATGGACGACGCCGACCGCACGCTGGAGGTCGCGCTCCGATATGCGGGCCGCGGCGTGGTGGCGCTGAATTGTGCCGGCAGCGAGCGAACCGGCATCGAACCGTTCGCACGGCATTTCCGCGCCGCCGCGGCCGCCGGACTGAAGAGCGTGCCGCACGCGGGCGAATGGGCCGGGCCGGACAACGTGTGGGCCACGCTGGAGCACTACCGTCCGGATCGGATCGGCCACGGCGTCCGTGCGATCGAGGACGCGGCCCTGGTCGCCGAGTTGGCGCGACGAGGCATGCCGCTGGAGGTCAGCCCGATCTCGAACGTCGCCACCGGCTCGTATCCGGACCTGGCCGCCCATCCTTTCCCCGCGCTTCGCGACGCCGGCGTCGTCGTCACCCTCAACAGCGACGATCCCGAGATGTTCGGTGGATGGCTCACCGAGGTCTACGTCGCGGCTCGCGATGCATGGTCGCTGGATGACGACGACCTCGCGGCGATCGCACGCACCGCGGTCGATGCCAGCTTCGCCGAGGAGCCGATACGGCGGGAGCTTCGCCAGGCGATCGATGCCTGGCTGACCGATCCCGTTGCGGCGCCGGCGACGCCGGCGGTACCCTGACCGTCCGACCGGCTGGAGCCCGATGGACCTCGTTTCCCCACCAGACCTCGATCCACTCGAACGGCTCGCAGGCACGATCCGCGAGCGCGAGGCAGTCGTCGCGGTGGTCGGGCTGGGCTACGTCGGCCTGCCGTTGCTCGTTGCGATCCGGCGCGCCGGCTACCCGGCGATCGGATTCGACACCGACGCGGACAAGATCGCCTCGCTCCGCGCCGGGCGCTCCTATCTGGCCGACATCCTTGCCTCGGAGCTGACCTCGCTGGACCGGGTCACGTATGCGGAGGACCCGCGGGCGCTGGCAGCCGCGGACATCGTCGTGCTCTGCCTGCCGACGCCCTTGGCCGATGGCGCTCCCGACCTGTCGATGGTCGGCGACGCCGCGGCCGCGGTCGCCGCGCAGCTGCGCCCCGGGATGCTGGTCATCCTCGAGTCCACCACGTGGCCGGGCACGACCGAGGAGTACCTGCGTCCGATCCTCGAAACCGGCGGACTCGTTGCCGGCGTCGACTTCGCCCTCGGATACTCCCCCGAACGCATCGACCCCGGCCAGAGCCACCATCAGATCCAGGACACGCCGAAGATCGTGAGCGGGCTCACCGAGCGCTGTCGCGACCTGGCAGTGTCGTTCTACGCGCCGATCGTGCACTCGATCGCGGTCACCTCGAGCCCGCGCGAGGCCGAGATGGCCAAGCTGATCGAGAACACCTACCGCCAGGTGAACATCGCGCTCGTCAACGAGCTGGCGGTGATGGCCAAGGACCTCGGGGTCGACATCTGGGAGGCCCTGCACGCGGCCGCCACCAAGCCATTCGGCTATCAGGCATTCTGGCCCGGACCGGGCGTCGGCGGCCACTGCATCGCGATCGACCCGACCTACCTCTCGTGGCGCGCGGGCCAGCAGCTCGGCTATCGAGTGGGGTTCATCGAGCACGCGAACGAGGTCAACAACCGCATGCCCGAGTACGTGGCGACCCGGGTCGCGGAGGCGCTCAACCGTGCGGGCAAGGCGGTCAACGGCTCACGCGTCCTGGGGATCGGCGTGGCCTTCAAGGCCGGCGTCGACGACCTGCGGGGCTCGCCGTCGGTCACCGTGCTCGAGCGACTCGCCGCCAAGGGCGCGCGCATCTCCTTCCACGACCCGATGGTGCCCGCGGTCACGATCGCGGGCGAGGAGCTGCGTTCGGTGACGCCCGACGCCGCCACGGTCGCCGACGTCGACGCCGTGGTCCTGCTGACGCCGCATCCCCAGATCGATCTGCACGCGATCGTCCGGGCGGCGGCGCTCGTGTTCGACGCGCGGGGGGCCACGGTGGGCATCGACGAGCCGCACGTCGAGCGGCTGTAGACCTCAGCCGCTCGAACTGGGCGACGGGGAGGCCGGCGGCGTCTTCGTCTGCTCGATCGTGACCTTCTCGAGGTAGACCGCTTCGGTCGGCGGTCCGTCGTAGCTCCCGTCGTGGGTCTTCATGAAGCCGTTGATCTGCTTGGCGACGTCGAGCCCTTCGGTGACGTGCCCGAAGATGGTGTAGCTCGGGTTGCCGTCCAGGTTCGCACCCTCCGGCCCGCTGATCAGGAAGAACTGGCTGCCCCCGGTGTTCGGCCCGGAGTTGGCCATCGCGATCGTTCCCGGTGCGTAGTGGACCTTGGCGCCGAGCTCGTCGGGGATCGCATACCCCGGCCCGCCCCCACCGGTGCCCGTCGGATCGCCCGCCTGCACGACATCGATCGAATCGACGACGCGCGTGACGAATTGGCCGTCGAAGTACCCCTGTTCGGCCAGGAAGACGAAGCTCGCGACTGTCTGCGGCGCCGCCTTGTCGTCGAGCTCCACCTTGATGGTGCCGCAGGACGTTTCGATCACGGCGGTATAGGTCGTGTCCTTCTTCAGCACCTCGTCGGGCGTCGGCGCCCGATCGAACTGCGGCTTCGGCTTCGCGGCGGCCGACGGCACGTCCGCCCCGCACGCGACCGTGTCGGCCGGGCTTCCCTGGGGGGTGACGGTGCCGGTCTTCGTGGGCGAGGACGATCCGCCCGGCGCCGACACCGATGGGGACGGGGTGGCATCGGTCGCCCGCTGGCTGTCGCGGGACAGGATGCCGATGCCGACGAGGATCAGCAACACGGCCGCGATGACGCCGCCGACGCCGAGCGCGGCCTGCTTGGATCGCTTGGCCCGGGTGCGCTCCAGACGTCGTCGTTCGGCGTTCTTGGCCAGGTGTCGATCGCGGGACTTGCTCGGCATGGGGCGCTCAGGTTACCGGACGCCAAGCGTGTCCAGGGCCAGGCCCCAGAGGATGTCGGTCTCGGAGACAAGCGTGCGATCGAACCCGAAGCGTCGCATCGTCTCGGTCAGGATCACGGCGCCGGCCACGATCACGTCGCCTCGCCCCGGCGCCATGACCGGGATCGCCGCGCGCTCCACATTGGTCATGCCCCCGAGGTCGGCCAGGACCCTCTCGGCGTCGGCGAGTCGCAGCCACGACCGATGGATCGCGTCGGGGTCGTAGCGATCCAGGCCCAGGGCGATCGCCTGGATCGTCGTCGCGGTGCCGGCCACGGAGACGAAGGTACGCGCGGTGTGGATCTCGGGGACCGCCAATTCGGCCTCGGACAGGACGCTGCTCACCGCCTGCCGGACCGCCTTGATCTCGCCGGCGGCCGGCGGATCGCGGTGCAGGTGCCGCTCCGTCAGCCGAACCGACCCCATCTGCGTGCTGGTGGCTCGGTCGGCCCGGCCCGGCTCGCGACCGACGACGAACTCGGTCGAGCCGCCGCCGATGTCGACCAGCAGGAAGGGTCCGTCCTCGGTCGGCAGCCCACGGGTACCCCCCAGGAACGCCAACCGCGCCTCCTCTTCGCCGGCGATCACCTCGGGGTCGGTGTCCGCATGGCGTCGCACCATCGCGACGAACACGTCCCGGTTCGAGGCATCGCGCACCGCGCTGGTGGCCGCCACGCGGATCCGGTGTGCGCCGAGCGCCCGGGCGCGGCGGCAGTATCGCGCCAGGACCGTCTCGGTCCGCGCCAGCGCCTCGGCATCCAGGGCCCCCGTGGCGTCGACGCCCTGTCCGAGCTTCGTGATGATCATGTCCTCGGCGAGCTCCTGGAGCGCATCGTCGGCACGGCGCTCGACCACGAGCAGACGGCACGAGTGCGTGCCCTGATCGACCACCGCGATGCGTTCGCTCGACGCATCCGACGCGTGGATCGGCTCGACTCGATCGGCCACCCACGCGCCGACGTCGTCGTCACCGCCCGCGAGGTGGTTCGCGTAGTGGGCGTGCAGGCACTTCACGCCCCGCCGCGTCCCGCCGACGCCTCCCTGGTCGCGCGACCCGGGCAGCAACCGCTCGCGTTCCACGGCCGCCTCGGCGTGGGCGCGTTCCACCTGGGCGCGGAACGCGGCGTCGTTGTCGAAACGCTCGTTGAGACGGGCGATCCATCCCGCCGACTCGACCCGCGAGACGGCCTTCACCGCGTCGGGGCAGGTCAGCCAGAAGGTCGTGGGGAAGGGGTCGCCGCGGGCGTCGAGCGGTTGGTTGCGGATCACCAGCGGGTGCCCCGACCCGCAGCGCGCGACCACGTCGAAGGTGGTGGTCGGCTCGCGGCCCAGTTGCGTCCGCACCGTCTCCAGGTCGGCGGCGCGCAATTCGGGCGGCATCGCGCCCCGGCTACTTGCGCTTGTGCTCGGTGGCCCGGCGGAAGTCCACCTGGCGCTCTTCGCTCTGCCGCATGAACTTCTTCAGCATCGTCTCGAACTCCGGGTCCGAGCCGCGTCGCGACGGACGGGGCGGCGCGGGGTCCTGGAGCGCCTTGATCGAGAGGTCGATCTTCCCGTCGTCCTTGATCGCAACGACCTTCGCCTCGACGGTGTCCCCTTCCCGGAGATGCTCCCGGACGTCCTTCACGTAGTTCCGGTCGATCTCGGAGATGTGGACCAGCCCCATGCGTCCGTCTTCGAGCTGCAGGAACGCGCCGTAGTTCTCGATGCGCGCGACGGTCGCTTGGATCGTGGCGCCGACCTCGATAGCGATCTGGCTCTCCTCCCGTTCATCCCCGAGCTCGTCCCGAGGGAGGGGCCAAGTGTGCGGGAGAGGGAACCCGCACGTCAATGCGGCTGCGAACCCCGATCGCGCAGCCGGGCGCCCCCGGGCCTCCGACGGCCGTCCCGCGGCTCCCAGCTGAAGCCCGTACCATCGCCGAGATGGAAGCCCGGCGCCTCGACGATCCGGCCGACTACGCCGGTCACGTGCTGCCGTTCCTGCTGCGCGCGCCTGCACGCCACAACCTGTACCTCGCGCTCCTCGACACCCTGCAGCGGCATCCGACCACCTACCCCGAGTTCCACCTGTGGATCGTCGAGGACCACGGCGAGATCGTCGGCGCGGCGATGCAGACGCCGCCGCACAACATCGTGCTGGCCGAGCCGGGGATCGCCGAGGTGGTCGATCTGCTCGTCGATGCGATCGACGACGCGGACGTCCGTCCGCCCGGTGTCGTCGGCGGCGTCGTCGAGGCGCACGCGTTCGCCGACGCATGGGGCGCCCGGCACGGCGGCGATCACCGCACGATCAACCGGCAGGGGATCTACGAGCTGACGACGATCCGGGACCGGGGGTCGGCGGACGGAGGGCCTCGACTGGCCGACGCCGATGACCTCGCGCTCCTCCTCGACTGGCACGAGGCGTTCCTCGCCGAGGCGGTGCCGGACCACGTCGGTGACGAGGCTGCGATCCGTCGACGCATCGACGCGCTGATCGCCGAAGGCGGCTACTGGTTCTGGGAGGCCGACGGCGCGGTCGTGTCGTTGACGGGTGCGAGCCTCGCCCCGCCCGGAGGCGCCCGCGTCGGCCCGGTCTACACGCCGCCCGCTCTGCGCGGCCGTGGATACGCGACGGCGCTCGTCGCCCACGCGAGCGCGGAGGCGCTCGCCCACGGCGCCACGCGCTGCTACCTGCACACCGATCTGGCCAATCCGACCTCGAACGCGATCTATCGGCGCATCGGCTACGAGTGGGTCTGCGAGGCGACGGAGATCCGCTTTCCCTCGGGTTAGTCGCAGGACGGCGGGACCGGCGCCGTCCCTCGCTGGATCGGGACGAACGCGATCTCGCCGGGGTCGACCAACCCCAGACACTCCCGCGCAAGGCGCTCGAGATGCGCCGGGTCGCTCAGATCGTCGAGGCGCTGCTGCAGCGCGTCGTTCTCGCGCTGCAACTCGCTCACCTGCTGGGCGAGCCGGTCTTGCTGCGAGCGCTGCTCGAGGAATGCGCGCGCCGGCGCCACCGCGAAGATGGCCAACACGAAGACCACGAACGCCAGGATCGAGGCGCGCGGCGTCAGGCGAGCGCCCTTCGTCTGCTTCTCCCCTGGGGCTGCGGCGGGGGAAGTCGCCGTGGCCCGCGCGCTCATGGCGCCCCGCCACCACCCGGTGGTCGGCCCGACAGGAGGGCGCCGCCCCCGTAGCGGGCCGTCTCGCCGAGCTCCTCCTCGATCCGCAGGAGCTGGTTGTACTTCGCCGTGCGCTCGCCGCGGCTCGGCGCGCCGGTCTTGATCTGCCCCGCGTTCGTGGCGACGGCGAGGTCGGCGATCGTCGTGTCCTCGGTCTCGCCGCTGCGATGGCTGATCACGACGCCGAACCCGGAGCGCTGCGCGAGCGCGATCGCGTCCACGGTCTCGGTCAACGTGCCGATCTGGTTCACCTTGATCAGGATCGCGTTCGCCGCCGACTCGCGGATCCCGCGCTCGAGGCGCTCGGTGTTCGTCACGAACAGGTCGTCGCCGACGAGCTGCGCGCGGTCACCCAGCGCCGCGACGAGCCCGGCCCATCCATCCCAATCGTCCTCGGCGCACCCGTCCTCGATCGACACGATGGGGAACCGGTCCAGGAGGGCGGTCCAGTACGCGATCATGTCCTCCGCGCTCCGCGTCGCGCCCTCCAGCCGATAGGCGCCGTCGCGGTAGAACTCGCTCGAGGCCGGATCCAGGGCGATCGCCATCTCGGCGCCGGGCTCGAGCCCCGCGACCTCGATCGCCTGCACGAGCAGCTCGCACGCCTCGGCGCCGGTCGACAGCGCGGGGGCGAACCCGCCCTCGTCGCCGACGCCGGTGGCGAGGCCCTTGTCCTTCAACAGGCCATGGAGCGCATGGAAGCACGCGGCGCCCCAACGCAGGCCCTCTGAGAACGAGGCCGCACCGACGGGCATCACCATGAACTCCTGCAGGTCCAACTCGTTGTCGGCGTGCACGCCGCCGTTGAGCACGTTCATCATCGGGGTGGGCAGCAGGTGCGCGTTCGGACCACCCAGGTAGCGGTACAGCGGTTGGCCGGCGCTGTCGGCCGCGGCGCGGGCGACGGCGAGCGAGACGCCGAGGATCGCGTTCGCGCCGAGCGCGTCCTTGTTTGGCGTGCCGTCGAGGTCGATCAGCGCCCGGTCGACGCCGCGCTGTTCGAACGCGTCCATACCGGCGATCGCCTCGGCGATCGGGCCCCGGACGTTGGCGACCGCGCCCGAGACGCCCTTGCCTCCGTACCGAGCGGGATCGCCGTCGCGCAGCTCGCGCGCCTCGTGCTCTCCGGTGGAGGCGCCGCTCGGCACCGCCGCCCGCCCAAAGGCACCGTCGTCGAGGTGCACGTCGACCTCGACCGTCGGATTGCCGCGCGAATCCAAGATCGCGCGCGCGCGGACCTGCTCGATACCGGACATGTGGGGTGATTCTAGGGGGCAGATGCCGCCGCGCCCTGCATCTTCCGATGCTGGGGGGGCATCTTCGTGAACTGCCAGGAGTCGCCGATCGGCTCGAACCCAAGTTTGGCGTACAGCTGTTGTGGCCAGTCGTCGGCGTCGGCGACGATCCAGATGAGATCGGCGCCCGCCGCGTGCGCGGCGGCGATCGCGCCCAGCACGACCGCGCGGCCGGCGCCGCGATTACGGAACGCGGCCAGTGTGTTGACGTCCTCCACCTGGGCGGCACCGTCGTGCATGTAGAGCTCGCAGTAGGAGGCGAGCACGCCCTCGAGCTCGACGGCGAAGTATCGCGTGCCCACCCGCCGCGTCGACACCGGGCGGAAGTCGGCCAGCATCTCGGCGTCTGCCTGCGACATGCCGTCGATGGCGAGGTTGGTCGCGAGCAACGTGGGACGCAGCAGCTGCGGGCTCACCTCGCGCACCGCCATCGCCGGCGTCTCGAGCGACCGCGTTCGGAGCACCATGTACACGAGGCGCTCGACGAGGTAGCCGAGCTGTCGAAAGCCGGCCGCGAGACGGGCGCCGGCGTCGGCGTCCTCCACGACCACTTCTCGATGGCCGAGGCCCGCCTGGAGCCGGTCTGCCTCGGCCGCGAGCTCCGTCGGCGTCGCCGACCCGATCGGCCGCTCCACGCGGAGGAAGTTGCTGTCGTAGCGCCCGGGGAAGTCGTCGGTGAAGATGGCCGAGCCGAAGCGCCACGGTTCGACGCGCGTGGCGGTCGCCTCCTCCACCCATCGCTCCATCGCGACGATGCGAGCCAGCTCCTCCGTCACGACTCGACGCTGCCCTTCGCCTCGTCATAGAGCGCAAGCAGCTCGTCGTCGGCCAGCGCCGCCGGATCGAGCCCGCGCTCCTTCGCGAGCGCGAGCGTGCCTTCCGCGCGCGCGGCGAACCTGGTCGTCGCGCGTCGCAGCGCGGATTCGGCATCCACACCGAGCATCTGCGAGACCCCGACCACGGCGAGGAGCACGTCGCCCAGCTCCTCCTCGGCTCGATCCGGATCGTCGACGGCGTCGGCCAGCTCCGCGACCTCCTCGTCGAGCTTGGCGAGCGCCTGCGCGACGCTGCGCCACGTGAAGCCCCATCCGGCCGCGCGGCGCTGCACCTTTCCCGCCCGGGCGAGAGCCGGCAATGACGCCGGGATGTCGGCGTCGACCGCCTTGCGCCCGCCGGTCTCCTCCGCCTTGAGGCGCTCCCAGTTCACGAGCACCTCGTCTGCGTCGGCGACCTCGAGATCGCCGAACACGTGCGGATGTCGGTGCACCAGCTTGGCGACCAGACCCTCGGCGACGTCGTCGATGTCCCACCGACCCTCGTCGGCCGCGATCTGCGCATGGAAGGTCACCTGCAGGAGCAGATCGCCCAACTCGTCGCGCAGCCCCGCGTCATCGTCGGCGTCGATCGCCTCGAGCAGCTCATGCGTCTCCTCCAGCAGATGCCGCGCGAGCGTTCGATGCGTCTGCTCCTGGTCCCACGGACACCCGTCTGGCTCGCGCAGGCGCGCCTGCACGCGGATCAGGTCGAGCACGCGCTGCCCTCCCTGCGACGCCGGCACCGGCCCGTCCGCGGGCGGCTCGCTCACGGCGAGGCGGGGATGCCGTTCACCGCATCGACCGACGGCGACACCGTGGCACTCGGATCGGTGCTCGCGATCCGCACGACCTGGAGTTGCTGGTCGTCGAAGCGGCCGAAGCTCGGATCGACGGTGATCTGGCCGTCTGCGTTCTGCTGGCGCATCCAGGCGCCGAACTCGTCGACCTGCGCGCCCTGCAGGATCTGGTCGCGAGCCTGGTCGAAGGGCATGACCTGCTCGCCGAGCTTCCAGATGACGTGCCAGCCGTACTGCGTCTGCACCGGCTGGGAGATCTCGCCGTCTTTCAGCGCGAGCGCGGCGTCGGCGAACTCGCTCACGAGCTGGCCGGCAGGCAACGTGAGCTCCCCGCCGTCCTGAGGCGCGTTGGGGTCGGTCGACTCCTTCTTCGCCAACGCTTGGAAGTCAGCCAGGGGAACCCGGGTGCCGTCACCTGGTCGTAGATCGCCTGGGCCTTCGCCTCGGAGTCCACAAGGATGTGGTCGACGTGCAGCGTGGTGTAGTCGGCGATCTGCTGGTGGTAGCGCTTCTGCAGTTCTTCCTCCCCCAACTGCGCGGCCGTCACCGCCTTGGCGACCGCCTCCTGGACGAGGGACAGGCGCACCAACTCGCGCACATCGTCGAGCGTCGCGTTGCTCGCCGTGAGCTGCGCAGACAGCACGTCCGCGCCGACGTTCTTCTGGAAGGAGTCGAGGGTCTTTTGCACGTCGGCGTCGTTGACCGTGATGCCGTTGGCCGCCGCGTAGGTCTCGGCCATCCGGAACTGGATCATCGCGCCGAGCGAGAACCGGTTGCAGGCGGCCGGCTGCGTGTCGGTGGGGCCGTCGACCTGACCGCAGGTGGACTGCTGCAGCGAGGCGATGCTCTGGAACACCGCCGCGGTGCTGGCCAGCTGCGCCATCGTGATGTCGCTGCCGCCGACGGAGGCCGCGGCGTCGGGGGCGGGCGTGTTGTCCGAGCACGCGGTCGCCAGCATCACGAGCACGACGACGCCCACCAGGGCACGCAAGAAGGATCGCTTGGGGGGATGCATGCAAGAAGTCTACGAGGCGGGCGGCGTTGCGGCGGCCAGCGGCGGCAGCCCCGGGTCGGTCGGCTCCCCCACCGCCTGTCGCAGCCGTGACTCCACCCACCGGACGAGATCCGCGCCGAAGACGCGCCCCGGCACGAGGTTCAGCGTGCTCGTGGGCTCGGCGAACGTCGCCCCCTTGATCACGGCCGACAGGCCGAGCTCCACGACCTCCGACAACGTGACCGGCTTGATCCGGACCTGATCCCGGTACGTGGTGATCTCCTGGACGCCGAGCGCCTGCGCCGTCAGGCGTAGCGAGCCGATCGCGAACAACACCTCCACCGGATCGGGCAGCGCCCCGAAACGGTCGGCGGTCTCGTTGCGGATCATCGCGAGCCCCTCGTGGTCGCGCGCCATGCCGATCCGTCTGTACAGCTCCAGCCGCAGCGCCTCCTGGGCGAGCCACCCCGGCGGGATGAACGCCTTCACGGGCAGATCGATCCGGAGCTCCGATTCCTGTTCGACGGGGGCGCCGCGAAGCTCGTTGACCGACTCGGCGAGGATGCGCGCGTACGCGTCGAACCCCACCGAGGCGATGTGGCCGCTCTGTTCGGCGCCGAGCATGTTGCCGGCTCCGCGGATCTCGAGGTCTCGCAGCGCGATCTTGAACCCCGACCCGAGCGCCTGGTGCTTCGAGATCGTCGCCAGGCGCAGATGCGCCTCCTCGGTCATCTCCCGGTGCTCGGGGAAGAAGAAGTATGCGAACGCCCGCTCGGCGGAGCGGCCCACCCGCCCCCGCAGCTGGTAGAGCTGCGCCAGGCCGAGCATGTCCGCCCGATCGACGACCAGCGTGTTGGCGTTCGGCACGTCCAGGCCGGACTCGATGATCGTCGTGCACACGAGGATGTCGGCGTCCCGCTCCCAGAACCGGACCATCTGGCGTTCGAGCTGGTCCTCGTCCAGCTGCCCGTGCGCCACCACGATCCGCGCGTCGGGCAACAGCCGCTGGAGTCGACCCGCCTCGCGATCGATCGTGGCGACCCGGTTGTGGACCCAGAAGATCTGGCCCTCCCGCAGCAGCTCGCGTCGGACGGCGCCGATCGCCAGGTCGTCGTCGAAGGACCCGACGAACGTGCGCACGGGCTGGCGGTCCTCCGGCGGCGTGTCGATCGTGCTCATCTGGCGGATCCCGGCCAGCGCCATCTCGAGCGTGCGCGGGATCGGCGTGGCGGTCATCGTGAGCACGTCGACATGGGCCCGCATCTTCTTCAGACGCTCCTTGTGGGAGACGCCGAAGCGCTGCTCCTCGTCGACCACCAGCAGGCCGAGGTCCGCGAAGCGCACATCGCTGCCGAGAAGCCGATGCGTCCCGATCACGATGTCGACCTTGCCCGCCGCGATGTCGCCGATCACGACGTCCTGCTCGTCGGCGTCGACGAACCGCGAGAGCATCCGCACCGTCACCGGGAACGGCGCGAACCGTTCGCGGAACGTCAGGAGGTGCTGCTCCGCGAGCAGCGTCGTTGGCACCAGCACCGCGACCTGCTTGCCGCTCATGACCGCCTTGCACGCCGCGCGCACCGCGACCTCCGTCTTGCCGAAGCCGACGTCGCCGCAGAGCAGCCGGTCCATGGGGACGGGCAGCTCCATGTCGCGCTTGACGTCCTCGATCACCCGCAACTGATCGGGCGTCTCCTCGTAGGGGAACGCGTCCTCCAACTCGCGCTGCCAGGGCGTGTCGGGACCGAACGCGTAGCCCGGCACGGACATCCGCACGGTGTAGAGACGCACCAGCTCGCCCGCCATGTCGCGGACGGCACGCTTGACCTTGGCCGTCGCCCGCGCCCAATCCGTGCCGCCCATGCGGTGCACCCGCGGCACGTCCCCGCCGATGTAGCGGGCCACCATGCCCACCGCGTCGGAGGGAACGTAGAGCTTGTCTCCCTTCGCGTACTCCAGCACGAGATAGTCGCGTTCGGAGCCGGCGAGCTCCCGGTGCACGATCCCCGTGTAGCGGCCCACCCCGTGGATCCGATGGACCGCGAAATCCCCGGGGTTCAGCTCGTCGGCCACGCCGTCGCTGCGGCGCGCGGTGAACCGGGGCGCCTCGCGCGTGAACCGCCTCGCCCCGAAGAGGTCCTCCTCGGTGAGCACCGCGATCTTGCCCGGACCGAACACGAAACCCGATGTGAGCGCCGACTCCTCCAGCTCCACATCGAGATCGCCGAGCACCTCGCGCGCCCGCGCGAGCGAGCCGTGCCCGTGCGCCGTGACCACGAGTCGGTACTCCAATGCGTGCAGTCCTCGGAGTTGCTCGGTGAGCTCCGTCGGGCTGGCCGCAGCGGCGCCCCACGATCGGAGCTGCAGGTCGTCGCCCTCCGTGAAGGCCGACAGGTGCAGCTGGGTCCGAGCGCCGAGCGCGTCCTCGAGCGGGCGCACGACGTGCGGACCGGGCCACCGCAGGGCCTCCGCGAGCGCCTCGGCGTCGTCGTAGGCGGCGCGCGCACGTGAACGCGTTCGACGCGCCTCGGTGAGCACCACCCACGCCCCGTCCGGGAACGCGGCGGCCGGGGCCGGCAGGTCGTCGAACAGGAACGAGGCGGCCGACTCCAACCCGTCGGGCGCGAGCCCCTCGGCGATGCGCCCCAACAGGTCGGCCACCCGTTCGTCACCGAGCTCGGTGGCCGCGTCGCGAGCTCGCGCACGCAGCGCATCGTCCAGGATCAGCTCTCGGGCGGGACCGATCTCGGCGACGTCGACGGCCCCCGCGGACAGCTGCGTGGACGGCACGAAGCGACGGATCGACTCGATCTCGTCGCCCCAGAACTCCAGGCGCATCGGCCGACGCTGCTCGGCGGGGAACACGTCGAGCACGCCGCCTCGGACGGCGAACTCGCCCCGGTGCTCGACCACGTCGACCCGCCCGTAGCCGAGCTCGATCAGCCGCTCCGCCAGCGCGTCCGGAGCCGCCTCCCCGCCGCGTTGCACGCGGATCGGCTCTGCGATGCCGGCAGTCGGCGCGATGCCTTGGAGGACCGCCAAGACCGGGGCGACGACGACGAGCGGACCGGGCTCGCGGATGCGACGCATCGCGGCCGATCGCCGAGCCGCGATCTCGGGGGTCGGCGAGATCAACTCGTACGGTAGGGCCTCCCACGCGGGCAGCAGCACCGCGGCGCCGGGAAGGAACGCCTCGACATCCGCCACCAGCGCCTCGGCCTCGTGGGGACCCGGCGTCACGGCGAGGATCGGCAGCTCCAGGGCGGTCGCGAGCCCCGCCAGCACGAAGGCATCCCCCGTCTCCGTTTGGGCCTCGATCGGCCGGGCGCGCGAGGTCAGGAGCCGCTCGAACGGCTCCGACCCGATCAACGCCTGCACGTGACCCGCGAGCGACATCTGGCCCTCCGGACAGCACCGAAAGCCCCCGTCGCGATCGACAGGGGCATCGAGGGAAGTGTAGCCGCGGATATCGGGTCAGATCGCGTGCAACGTGTTGTGTTGGGCTCGACGGGCCTCGGGCTCGTTCGTGGCCTCCCGATCGAGGTTGCGCACCGACATCCACCGGGTGAACTCCACGGCGGAGACCGGACGGGAGATGTAGTAGCCCTGTGCCTCGTCGCAGCCGAAGTCTGCCAGCCGGTCGAACGTCGCGAGGTCCTCGACGCCCTCGGCCACGACGCGCAACCCCAGGTTGCGGCCGAGGTCCACGGTGGCGCGCACGATCATGAAGTCGTTCGCATCCACGTGCATCTGCATCACGAAGGATCGATCGATCTTGATCTCCTCGATCGGCAGTCGCTTCAGGTACGACAGCGACGAGTACCCGGTGCCGAAGTCATCGATCGACAGTCCCACCCCCACGTTGGACAGCGCGTCCAACACGGCGATCGACCGTCCGGAGTCACCCATCAGGAACCCCTCCGTGAGCTCGATGCGCAGGAAGGCAGGGGGCACGTCGTGCTCGTGCAGCAGTCCCTGGATCTGATCGGGGAGGTCCTGATCGAGCAAGGACCGGGGCGAGACGTTGATCGAGACCGGGATGCGGATGCCCATGTTCGCCCACTCGCGCCATTGCTTCAGCACGGTGTCGGCGACGTAGTGCGTGAGCGGACGCAGCAGCACGGTCTTCTCCACCAACGGGATGAACTCGTCCGGCGGCACCAGGCCCAGCGTCGGATGCTCCCACCGGATCAGCGCCTCGGCCCCGGCGACGCGACCGTCGACCAGCCGGACCTTCGGTTGGTAGAACATGACGAACTCTCCGGTCTCGAGCGCCGGTCGCACCTGACCGATCAGTGTCAGCCGCTGCGGATTGTGGCGGTCGAAGGAGTCTTGATAGACCTCATACCCGCCGCCGTTCTCCTTCGCGACGTACATCGCGACGTCGGCGCGACGGAGCAGCGACTCGGCGTCCTCCGCCTGCATCGGGAACAGCGAGATGCCGATCGAGCCCGCGATGTCGAGCGCAAGGCCCTCCACCGACACCGGTTGCTCCAGCTCCTCGATCAGACGGTCCGCGATCCGCAGGGCGACCTCCTCGCTCGGAAGGTCGGGCAGGATGATGCCGAACTCGTCGCCGCCGAGACGGGCCATCAGGTCGTTGTCGCGCAGCACGCTCGACAGCCGCGGGCCAACCTCTTGCAGGAGCATGTCGCCGAAGTGGTGGCCGAGCGTGTCGTTGATCTCCTTGAAGTGATCGAGGTCGATCAGGATCACGGCCATCTTTCCGTTGGAGCTCCGCGCATCCTCGATCTCGGTCAGCAACCGCTGATGGAAGAACATGCGGTTGGGCATGCCGGTCAACGAGTCGTGCAACGCCTGGAATTCGTTCTCGGCCTGTTTGACCGCGAGCTCGTCGGTGGCCTTCTGGAGTGAATGCGTTCGTTGGAACATCTGGCGTGCGAACAACAGCGGCGCCAGGAAGATGACGATCGCTCCCGCGCCGAACTTCGGGAAGCCGGACACGACGAGCACGCTGAACAGAGCGAGCGCCATGTACGCCACGAGGAACTCGCCGAACACTCCGACGTGGAGCTGCCGGATGAAGCGCCACGGGTTCTCACCGTTGGCGAGGTAGTTGTAGATCGCGACGAACGTGAGATTGACGCTGTACCCGACGATCGAGGCGAGGATCACACCGACCGCCACGCGTCCGTAGGGCAGCTGGCCGGCCCCGTTCCCGATGTCCGCCCACGACGGCACCGTGCGCTTGAACACGAGGCTCTCGCAGATCACCGCGCCGGCGATCTGCGCCCGGATGAACAGGGTCTTCAAGAGCGGGAGCTGACCGCGGAACTCGCGTTGGTCGCTCGAGCCGAGCAGCGCGACCATGGCGGCGACGGGAACGGGGTAGATCAGGGCGACCGAGAGTTCGATCGGGAAGCTCAGACTGAACGCGACGCTCGACATCGTCGTGGGCACCGGCATCAGGTCGACGGCGGCGATCGCGGCGATCCAGATGAGGATCTGCGGGTCCTTGAACTCTTGGGGCATGTGCTGCATCGACACGGCGATGAACGCCACGATCGGGAGCGACACCGCGAGCTCATACAGCTTCAGCGCGAGCGGGCGGCGGGCGCTCGACACCTCGGGCTCGGTGGTCTCGCTCACCAGGCCGTCATCCGCCGACATGCGCCATCCTGTCTTCCGTTTCGAGACCGTCTTCGCGACGGACGGGAACCGCCCGCATCGCGCCCACGATGACCATGCCGACACCGCCGTACGTGAGGATGTCGCCGAGACTGATCGCCTGCGCGATGGGCGTCGGCAGCGGGATCACATCACCGAGGAACCGAAGCAGATCGTCATCCGTCGCGAGATGGTGCTTCGGGTAGGGATTGTTCTCGAGGTCGCCCAAGAACTGCCCCTGATCCGATGCTTCGAGCGCGTGCGCCGAGACGGGCATGCCGCCGTTCACGCCGATCACCAGCAGGTTGCACAGGACCCCGGCCAGGATCAGCGGGAAGCCGAAGACGCGGATGTTGACGACCGTGAACACGATCAACAGCACGAACGACAGGTACAAGCACGCGAGCGGGACGGTGTCGCCGGGTCCGGTGACGAACTGCAGGGCGAGACCGACCAGCGCCAGTCCGGGCCACCGCAGTTGCAGGTTGCTGACGTTCTGCAATCGTCCGCCCCGCAGGTAGCCGACGGCGACGATCGCCGCCATGCAGATCGCCATCAGTTTCATAGGCGTCCTATCGGAATCGATCCCGACAACTGAAGCCCTCCACCGCAACGCACGAGGCCCTCGAGCTGACCGACGATACCGATCCCGCTCAGGGCCTCGACGAGACCTCGTGATCGCCTAGTTGGGCTTGAAGCCGGCGCCGACGGCCATCGCCAGCATCGCCAGCGCGCCGATGGAGTACATGACCTTTCGAAGCATGGCGTCCTCTCCGTTCTGCCTGATCGCCGTGCAGGGACTACTTCGGCTTGAAACGGGCGCCGGCGGCGAGCGCCAACGTGGCAAGCGCCGCTGCGGTGTACAGCAGGTGCTTCCACCCGGACAACTTCGCTCGCATCGAACACCTCCTCATTTCGCGTATGGCGGAGTCTGTCGCCTACCCGGTGGAGCCGGCATCGGCCGACCGGATCGAAGGTCGATAGGCCGATACCCGGAGCGAGGTAGGACGTTCGGTTCGAGAAGAGCGGCACAGACACGACGAGGCCCTCGGGATCGCGCCGGTCGTACCGACGGCCCCGAGGGCCTCGACGTGTGTTCGTGCGGCTTAGTTGGGCTTGAAGCCCGCGCCCACGGCCATCGCCAGCATCGCCAGCGCGCCGAGGGAGTACATGACCTTCTTCAGCATGAGGATCCCTTCCTTTCCGACAGGTGTCCGATCGGGCCACCTACTGCGGCTTGAATCGGGCACCGGCCGCGAGCGCCAACGCGGCCAACGCACCTGCGGTGTACAGCAGGCGTTCCACCCTGAGAACTTCGCTCGCATCCGATCACCTCCTTGTTGCGTTCCCGACGAGTGTCGGCGGGGAAGCGGTGTCCCCCTATCGGGCGAGGGTCGCGAACCCCGATAGGCCGATACCGGATGTCGAGTAGGACCAAGGGGAGATCGGAAAGGCCTGGGAGGCAGTCGCTACGCGGAGGGGGCGCCGCGGTTGAAGCGCTGCTGCGCGTCGTCGAGACCGTCGGTGACCAGGGCTTCGACAGCCTCGGCCGCCCGAGCAACGGTGACCGCGAGGTCGACCGCGCCGTCCTTGCCGAGCGGCTGCAAGACGAAGTCAGCCGGATCCTGCCGGCCGGGCGGTCGCCCGATCCCGACGCGGACCCGGAGGTAGGACGGCGTCCCGAGCGCCTGCGTCAACGATTTCAGCCCGTTGTGCCCGCTGCTGCCACCACCGAACTTGAGCATCAGTTCCCCGGCGGGGATCTCGAGCTCGTCGTGTACGGCGATCACGTGATCGGCCTCCACCCCGTGTTTGGTCGCGAAGCTCGCGTACGCCGGACCCGCCTCGTTCATGTATCGCGTCGACCCGACGAGCCAGACCTGATCCCGTCCGATGCGGATATCGGCGGCTTGGGCCGGCAGGAACCGGGTCTTCTTCAGACGAACGCCGTACGTGGCGGCCAACACATCCAGGACCATGCGGCCGGCGTTGTGCCGCGTGCGCGCGTACTCCTCCCCCGGATTGCCCAGGCCGGCGACGAGCCAGGCCATGCTGGAGCGCTAGCTCTCGGCGTCGGGTTCCGGTGCTTCCGCGATCGCCTCGCCGGGCTCGGCCCCTTCCTCGGGCTCGATCTCGGCGATCTCCGCGGCCTCCTCGCCCGGGAGCAGCAGATCCGCCTCGGTGCGCAGCGCCGCGGGCGTGACGACCGAGATCACCGGGGTCTCGGGGTCGGTCAGGATCTCCACGCCCGAGGGCGCGGGGAGGTCGCCGACCCGGAGCATGTCGCCGAGTTCCAGCTCGCTGATGTCGGCGACCAACTGCTCCGGCACGTCGCCCGGCAGACACTCGATCTCGACCTCTCGCAGGTGGTGTTCGATCACGCCGCCGGTCTTGACGCCGGGCGCCTCGCCGATCTCGTGGATCTCGATCGACATCTTGACCTTCTCGTCGCGACGTACCTCGAGGAAGTCGATGTGCAGATAGCGGCCGCGCAGGTAGTCCTTCTGGACCTCGCGCGGGATGACCATGTGCACCTTGCCCTCCACGTCGAGGTCCACGACCGTTGCACCGCCGCGGTTCGCGTGGAAGAAGTGCACGAGGTCTCGGGAGGACAGCGAGATCGCGACCGCGTCGACACCGTGCCCGTAGAAGACGCCGGGCACACGGCCCTCGGCCCGCAGCTTGCGAGCGGCACCCTTGCCTCGGGTGTCACGGGTGGTGGCCTTTAGGACGGTTTCCATGGTCGACGAACCTCGCGCTCGGTGGGGGAACCCGCCGATAGTAGCGAACCCAGGCCCCTGGCGCCCATCTCGGCCGTTGCGGGCGATACCTTCTGCAGGTCTCGTGCGTCTTTGCAGGTGATGGAGACGAAGACGACCCCGGTGACCGAGAGGACCGACGTGGAACCCGATCGCGGCACGATGGCGGATCTGTACGCCCGCTACGTGCCGGCGGGCGTCCGGTTGGCGTATCTGCTGACCGGCGACCGGCACCAGGCAGAGGATCTCGCCCAGGAGGCGTTCGTCCGCTGCGTCGGTCGGTTCACCCACCTCCGCTCCCAGACCGCCTTCGATGCCTACCTGCGGCGGGCGATCGTGAATCTGCACACCTCCGGCCTGCGGCGTCGCCGGCTGGAGCGGGCCTGGCTGGAGCGCGAGGGACACAGCGCGGCCACCGACACGGGTTCGCAGATCGACGTCGGGGCACGCACGGACCTCTGGGGGGCGCTCTCCACGCTGCCGGCCCGCCAGCGAGCGGCGCTGGTGCTCCGGTATTACGAGGACCTCTCGGAGCGCGACACGGCCGAGACGCTCGGCTGCACGGTCGCCGCGGTGAAGTCGCTCGTGGCCCGCGGCTCCGACGCGATGCGCGCCCAACTGCCCACCTACGCCTCTGAGGGTGATGAGTGATGAACGACCTCGAACGCGACCTGCACGAACTGTTCGATCAGCGCGCCCGCGACGTCGATCCCGAGGTGCTTGCGCCCGAGCCGGTGCTCCGCCGTGGACGCCGTCGCCAGGCTCGGACCGCAGCGGTCGGCGTCATCGCCGGCGTGGCGGTGCTGGCCGTCGCATTCGTTGCTGTCGGGAACCTGCGCGAGCCCGACCGCTCCACGCCGGCGAGCACCCCGCCCTCGTCACTGCCCGAACGCTCGACCATCATCGGTGGCGTTCCGGTCGACGCGCCCGCGGGATGGACGCTCATCGACGACTGGCCCCTCGCGGCTCTGTTGCCAACGTCAACGCAGACCTGTTCGTTCAGCGGCTCCGGCACCGCGGTCGCCGCCAACGGATCCCCGATCGCAGACTCGCCGCAGCCCGAGCCCTCGCAATCCTGTTCGAGCGAGCCGGTCAGCCCGCTCCCCGCGCTGCCGGTGCTCCAACTCGCAAACTTCGAGATCCCGTTGATGCAAACCGTCTGCGGCCTCGGCGACAACGACCCCGCGGCGACGCTGCCCGCGAACGGCGTCGCCGTCTACGTGGTGGCGTTCCCGGTCCCGAGCAACGCCGATGGATCGGACACGTCGTTCGCGGAGGGGTGTGGGCCGGGGGCATGGACGATGACGCAGTTCTTCAGCGCGGATCGGACCATCCGATACACGGCGATCTTCCTGCAAGGCTCCGAGGCCAGCCCGGAGGACACGACGTTCGCCAGCGACTACATCAACAGTCTCGACGGCACGAACGTCATTCCCACGACATGGGATTCCCCTCGCGGACCCGGATACGTGCTCGTCGCCGGTGGCACGGAGCAGGAGGGGTGGCGACTCGAGGCGGGCATCGCGTCGTTCGCGAACGACGGCCGGCCGATGCCGGCGTCGATCTTCGTGACGACCGCTCCCGGTGCCGAGAAGGCGAAGGCCGACGCCACGCTGTTCAACTCCGAGGACGTCGATCTCGTGGGCGATCAGGTCGTCCAGCACGGGAACCTGGCCGAAGGCTTCACGGGAGTGGACGTCGCCGATCCGGACGGCGCCGTCACGCACGCCGACGTCTACGCGTGGCCGCAAGACCTCCTCACGATCGCCGGCTCGCACGCCTTCGACGGCGCGGGCGGGATCTGGGTCGCGACACCGCCCCAGGAGGGCGACGTCACGTTCATCCCGGAGACTGATTCGCAGACGACGCCAGCTCCGCAGGAGACACCCGTTGGCAACAAGCTGCACACACGCATGGACGACAGCGGCAACCTGGTGATCTTCGGTCACGATCTGGGCCACGACTGGGAGATCCAGCACGACCAAGGAGTGGTTCGGTTCTTCGTCGATGGCGTCGAGCAACCCGAGGGTAACTTCGCCTTCACCACGGGCGCCTCCACCGCGGTCGACGTGGACGGCGGCACCTTCCTCATCGGCGTGTTCGATCGGAGCGTCACGTCCTGGTCCGTCGAGGTCGACGCGACGGATTCGCGGCCGGCGCACACGATCGACGGCGGATCGGCGCCGGCGCAGGACGCGTCGGGCAAGCCGACGAACGTCTGGCTCGTCGCCCTGCCTGGCTCGGGTACGGGAACCGCGAGCGGCATCAGCTCACTGCCGACGTTCGTTTCGTGGCCGACGCCGCTGTACCCGGACGGACTGTTCGGCGCCGGCAGCGACGGCGTGGTCTCGTGGGGCATCGCGCACCACACCGACCAGTGCGCGCTGGTGAAAGTGATCGGCGCGGATCCGTCCGACAGCGGAACGAGCGTTTGCCTCCCCTCCTGGTACGAGCTCGACCGGAACGGTGGCACGCCGCTGATCGGCGGCGTCTACGGCCGGCAGAACGCGACCGTCACCATCGTGGTCCCCGCCGAGACGCCGGTGACCGCATCGGGCCGAACGCCCAACTGCATCCCCCCCGTTCGCGTGGACTCGAACTTCGCGACCACGGAGTTCTGCGTCTTCTCATTGCCCGTCGGCGAGACCACGACGGTGGCGTTTGGCGACAGCGGTACCGCGTTCGATGGGCCGATCGACATCACGGCACTACCAGGCAGGCTCAACCTCGCACAAGGATCCGCGTCGGCGACACCCTCGCCCTAAACCTGGTTGGCGCCGCCGAAGATCTCGCTCACGCTCGAGTCCTCGAACACGGCGCGCAAGGCGCTGGCGATCAGTGGCGCGATCGACAGGATCCGGAGCTTCGAGAACTGCTTCTCCTCGGGGATCGGCACGGTGTTCGTCACGATCACCTGCTCGAGCGGCGCTTCCTCGAGGTTCTGCCGGGCCTTGCCCGAGAAGATCGCGTGCGTCGCGCCCGTGTAGATCGGCCCGGCGCCCATCGCGGCGAGCGCGTGCACGCCCTTGGTGAGCGTGCCGGCGGTGTCGATCATGTCGTCGACCACGACGCAGGGACGGCCCTCGACCTCACCGACGACGGCCATCTCCTCGATCTTGTGCGCCTCCTTGCGGGAACGACGCTTGTACAGGAAGGCCAGGTCCGCGTGGAGGTATTCGCGCAGCTTCTCGGCGGTCTTGATGCGACCCGCGTCCGGCGCCACCACGACGACGTCGTCCCCGTGCAGGCCGAGCTGGTCCTTCAGATAGCTCGAGAGCAGCGGGAGCGCCGTCAGGTGATCGAACGGCGCATCGAAATACCCCTGGATCTGACCGGAGTGCAGGTCCACCGACACGATCCGGTCGGCCCCGGCCACCGACATGAGGTCGGCCATCAGCTTGGCCGTGATCGGCTCGCGCGAGAGCGTCTTCTTGTCCTGCCGGGAGTAGCCGTAGTACGGCACGACGGCCGTGATGCGCTTGGCGCTGGCCCGCTTCATCGCGTCGATCATGATCAGTTGCTCCATGACCGCCTCGTTGACCGGCTCGTAGTGGGACTGCACGACGAAGACATCGGCTCCGCGCACGGACTCATCGGCGCGGAAGTAGATCTCGCCCGACGCGAAACGACGGAGCTCTCCCTGGCTGACGGGGATCCCGAGGTTGTCGGCGATCTCGTGGGCGAGCGTCGGGTGGATCGTGCCGGAGTACAGCATCATCCGTTTCTTGGTGATGATCTCCACGACTACTCCCCCTTGGCAGTGCGCGCGCGGTTCTGCGCGTCCTTGCGGTCGCGGTACCCCTCGACGGTCCGCTGCTCGGTGCGCTCGACGGCGAGCGCGCCCGGCGGCACGTCCTTGCTGATCACCGATCCCGCCCCCGTCATCGCACCGTCGCCGATCGTCACCGGCGCCACCATGATGGTATCGGAGCCGGTGCGCACATCGTCGCCGATCACGGTGCGATGTTTGCGTGTACCCGTCCCAGTTGGCGGTCACGTTGGCGGCGCCGACGTTCGTGCGCTCGCCGACCGTCGCGTCGCCGACGTAGGACAGATGGGGCACCTTCGAGTCCGTGCCGATCTCCGAGTTCTTCACCTCGACGTAGGACCCGACGATGACGTTGTCCGCCAGCCTCGTGCCCGGCCGGATCCGGGCGAAGGGCCCGACCGTCACGTTGCGAGCCAGGCGCGCCTCCTCCACGACGGCGAACCGGATCGTGGCGCCGTCGCCGATCGTCGCGTCGCGGATCTGCACCGATGGGCCGATCCTGCCGTTGCGCCCGATCGTCGTGGCGCCCTCGATCGTCGTGCCGGGGCCGAGCGTGGTGTCGGCACCGATCCGCACGTCGACATCGATATACGTCGTTGCGGGGTCGAGCAGCGTGACCCCGTTGGCCATGTGCGCTGGCGTTGATCCGGTCGCGCACGACCCTGGTGACCGCCGCGAGCCCGCCGCGGGAGTTGAGCCCCATCACGCCCCCGGTGTCGGCCGAGATCGCCGAGACCTTCTCCCCCTTGTCCAGCAGGATCGGGAAGACGTCGTTCAGGTAGTACTCGCGTTGGCGGTTGTCGTCGCCGACCAGCGGCAGCGCGCCGAAGAGATCCTTGCGGCGGAAAACGGTCGCCACGAGCCAGACCTCGTGGATCGCCCGCTCGGACGGTGAGGCGTCGGCGTGCTCGACGATCCGCACCAGGCGATTGCCGTCGCGGATCACGCGGCCGTATCCACCGGGGTCGAGCACCTCGGCGGTGGCGATCGTGGCTGCGCTCGACGAACGGCGGTGCGTGCGAACGAGCGACTTGACGTCCTCGACGGTCAGCGGATCGAAGTCGCCTCCCAGGACGAAGACGTCGTCGGCCCGGCCCACCGTCTTCTCGGCGGCGGCGACGGCATGCCCGGTGCCGAGCTGCTCCTGCTGCTCGACGAAGACCGGCGCGGGCTTGATGCCCCACGAGCGAACCGCCTCGCGAACCTCGTCGGCTCCGTGCCCCACGACGACGACGATCTTGGACGGCTTGGCGCCGAGAGCCAGCTGCATGACGTGCCACAGGGCGGGCTTGCCGCAGATCGGGTGCAGCACCTTGGGACGGGTGGACTTCAGCCGCTTGCCCTTGCCGGCGGCCAGGATCACCGCGGTCAGCGTGCGGGTGCGTGTGGTCTTGGTCTGGGCCAACGCGCTCATTTCCCGATCGGGACACACATCGTCGCAGCCAGGAGCGGACGCGGCAAACAGCGACGGAACGAGGGATGTACGTTCCCGCCGTGGCCTGGGCTGCCGACTTCTACACGAGGCAATACGACTGGGCGGGGTGGCCCGCCCGATGGGCCGCGAAGGATGCGGCTGAGATCGCCGCGATCGCACGGACACACGTCGAGGCAGTCTCACGCCTCGCCGGACGAGAACCCAAGCGCATCCTCGAGCTCGGCGCCGGCAGCGGCTTCACGGCAGCGGGGCTCGCCGCAGCCGGACACACCGTGGTCGCGGTGGAACTGGTGGAGGCGTGCGTTGAGAGCATCCGAAACCTGGGAGGACAGGTTGAAGGAGGCTCGCTGCACGTCGTCGCCGGCGACTTCTACGAGATCGACCTCGTCGGTCCGTTCGACGTCGTGTGTTACTTCGACGGCTTCGGCATCGGGAGCGACGACGACCAACGTCGCCTCCTGCACCGGATACAGACGTGGCTATCACCGCGCGGATGCGCGCTGATCGACGTATTCGCACCGTGGTACTGGGCGAAGAACGCCGGCACGGTCGGCGAATTCCCCGCGGGCAGCGGCATCTACTACGAAGAGACGTTCGACGCTGAAGGCTGCCGGATGGAGGAGCGTATGTGGCGCGAAGGTCAGGAACACGACGCCGTCGTGCAGTCTCTCCGCTGCTACACGCCGGCGGATCTGCGGCTCCTGCTCGCGACCACGGATCTTCGACTCGCATCGATCGAACCGTATGAAGATCAGACATACGGGAACACGTTGCCGCTCATGGATGCGATGTTGTACCTCGCGAAACTCCAGCCGAACGACCGCTGAGCGGTCGGTGCGCCGGCAACGTCGGCATCAACCCAGGTGGGCCATCAGGACTTACCCTCAGGTGATGCGACACTCCCCCCTCCGCTATGGGCTGGCCGCCTTGGCGGTCGCCACCCTGATGGCGTGCGGGCTGCTGCCGACCGGCAGCCTCGCCGCGACCGAGTTCAGCTCGATCTGGGCGGGGGTCGACCACACGTGCGCCCTCACACCAGCCGGTGCGGCGGAGTGCTGGGGTCAGAACGACGCGGGTCAGTCCGAGGATCGAGCGGGGCCGTACACGCAGGTTTCGGCGGGCGGTCTCCACAACTGCGCGCTCACCCCGAGCGGTGCTGCCGACTGTTGGGGTGCCAACGGGTACGGCGAGTCCGACGACCACGCCGGTCCCTACACCCAGGTGGTCGCGGGCTGGATGCACTCGTGCGGACTCACGATCGACGGCGCCGCCGACTGCTGGGGTCGCAACGACTACGGGCAGGCGAAAGACAAACCGGGGCCGTTCACGGAACTGACGATGAGCGGCGCACACAACTGTGGTCTGACGCCCGCCGGCGTCGCGGACTGCTGGGGTCGCAACAACGTCGGGCTCGCGGAGGACCACCCGGGTCCGTATGTCGAGGTCTCGGCCGGCGACGGACACAACTGTGCGCTCACGACGAGCGGCTCCGCCGATTGCTGGGGCACTCAGCGACGACGGACAGTCGAAGGACCAACCCGGTCCGTTCACGCAGCTCTCCGCAGGCGACCATCACAACTGCGCGCTGCGACCCGACGGATCCGTCGATTGCTGGGGCCGGAACGACTTCGGTCAGGCCGAGGATCAGCTCGGGCCGTACGTCGAGGTCTCGGCGGGCAGCTACCACACGTGTGCGATCACCGCGGCGGGCGATACGGATTGTTGGGGCGACAACCGCGACGGCCAGCTGGGTAGGCGATTGACGATCTCAGCCCCGAGCGCAGTTGCCGCAGGATCTCGTGCGGATATCACGGGGCGCCTGCGGTCGATCGATCCCGCCTGCGTCGCGTCGCAGACCGTCACGCTTCGCGTGCTCCGTCCCGACTGGAGGGCCGAGCCGTACGACGATGACCTCGATCGCGGGTGGCTATTCGTTCCGCGTGAAGATCGGACGCGAGACGCGTCCTCCGCGTCGTGTACGCGGGTTCGGGGCCTTGCGAACGGGTCGGTTCCGAGAAGCGCAGGTCACGCCCGTCTGAACGGCCTGCTGATCCGTGGACAGACGCTCACCGTCCGGGAAGACCGTGGGCGTCGATCAGCCGCGGTCCTGGAGAGCCCGCTCCAACTCGTCGAGATGCTCGCCTCGGTGCTCGCCGCGCACAGGATAGATCGGACTCTCCGGATCGAGCGGAGCCATCCGATCGAGGGGCAGCTCGGCGACGCGTGCGTCTGTCTCCTCCGCGATCCGCAGGGCGAGTTCGGCTGCCTCCCTCGGTGCGATGGCATGGATGAGCGGGCGGGTCGAATCGTTGAGCCAGTCGCCGTCCGGCTCGGCGTCGCCCGGCACCCACGGTTCGCCGCGATCGATCTTCTCGGCAAGAACCAGGACGCGGATGTCCCAGTACGCGATGTGCCCCAGCACGCCCGCGACCGTCCAGTACTCGTTGACCGGCGCCGCGAGAGCCTCATCGTCCATCCCGTTGATGAGCTCCCGGAGACGCTCGCGCTCGCGATCGTTGACCTGGATATACGGGCGATCGTCCGTCACCACTGCCTCCTGTCCACTATGGAACCTCGCAACCGAAATCCTCGGAAACGACAATCTTCGCCTTCGTATACCACCTCAGTCCCTGGTCCTTCCTCTCCGATCAGACTTGACCGTCTGGTTGCCAGCCAGGGGTGCTTTGCATGATCGCGGGGTATGGCTCTACAGGCACATGACCGGGAGGGTGATGGCGTGGCCGAGGTGAAGGCAGGGATCACGAGTTCGCTCGACGGATTCACGACTGGACCGAATGACGGTCCCGGCTGCGGGCTCGGCGACGGAGGTGAGCGCCTGCACTACTGGGTGTTCGGAGGTCCGTGGACCTACGACGACGAACGGCCCGACGGCGGCCCGATCGGCGTCGACAAGGAGGTCCTCGACGAAACGATGGCCTCCCTCGGCGCCGTCGTCGGCGGCCGCGGCACGTACGAGGCGGCCGAGGCGTGGGGCGGCTCGAACCCGTGGGATGTGCCGTTCTTCGTCGTGACGCATCGAACCGAGGACGAGCCGAAGGGTGCAGGGTTCACGTTCGTCGACGGACTGGCCACCGCGATCGAGAACGCGCGAGAGGCGGCCGGCTCGAAGGATGTGCTCGTGATGGGCGGGGCGGATGTGATCCGCCAGGCGCTCCGAGCCGGCTACGTCGGTGAGATCACGATCACGGTGGCGCCCGTGGTGCTCGGCGTTGGCAAGCCGCTGTTCGACGGCGCCGAGGGCATCCCGAGTCTCGAGCCTGTTCGCGCTCGCCAGTCGTCCTTCGCGACCCACATCACGTACCGCGTCGTGAATTAGATCCGCTCGCGTCTGGTTCCGGGGGGAGGGATCGAACCTCCATTCCAGGCTCCAAAGGCCCGTGTCTTGCCATTAGACGACCCCGGAGGGCGGCCCCATGGTACGTGGCGGACCCGCGACCACGAACGAGCCGGCGACGGCCTCGGCCAGCTGATCGGCGTGCGCCAGATGGCGCGCGAGGGCCACCACCGTCGGTCCGCTCCCGGTCATCGCGGCGCCGAGCGCACCGGCCTCCAGGAAGGTCCGGATCGTCTCGGCGATCTCCGGGTGCCGCGCGACGACCGGCGCTTGCAGGTCGTTGTAGATCGCGTCACCCAGCCGCTCGTCGTTGCCTGCCTCCAAGGCGGCGATCAGCGCCCCGGGGTCCGGACCGGTGACGGGCACCTCGTCCCACCACTCGTAGGCGCGAACGGTATGCACGCCGAACGGCGCCGGCGCGATCACCCAGTGACTCGTCATGGCGTGCACGGCGGTGACCCGTTCGCCGCGGCCGGCGGCGTAGACCGGACCGCCCAGGAGCATCGCCGCGACGTCCGAGCCGACGGCCGCGGCGATGCCGAGCTGTGTCTCGGCGTCGAGGTCGGACCCGTGGAGCTCGTCGAGCGCCAGGATCGTCGCGGCCGCGTCGGCGCTGCCACCGCCGAGCCCGGCCGCGACCGGGATCCGCTTCTCGATCGTGATGCGGGCGCCGGCGTCCGCCCTGCCCGTCGCCTCCGCCCAGGCCTGCGCCGCCCGGTGCACGAGCGACTCCCCGCCCGCGTCGGAGAGCTCGTCGGCCCGTGGCCCGTCGACGAGCACGTCGAGGCGGTCGGCGTGCTCGACCGTCACGACATCGTGCAGGTCCACCGGGAGCATCACGGTCTCGATGTCGTGGTAACCGTCGTCGCGTCGGCCGAGGACCCGCAGGAACACGTTGAGCTTCGCGTGCGCGTTCCGCGTGATCATGCGTGCACGGCCTCCGTGACCCGGGCGAATGCCGCCAGGTCGAGCGTCTCGGGCCGGGCGGTCGGATCGACGCCCGCGGTCGCCAGCGCACCGTCGGCCGCCGCCGCCGAGAGCCCGAGCCGGCGCAGCGCGTTGCGCATCGTCTTGCGGCGTTCCGCGAAGGCGGTGTCGACGACGGTCCAGAGCTCGGCCTCGTCGACGTCGACGGGCGGCCGCGGCAGCCGGTCGAGTCGCACGACCGCGGAGCCCACGGCGGGGCGCGGCCAGAACACCTCCGGCGGGACCGTCCGAACGACCGCCGAGCTGGCCCGGTAGGCGACGCGCAGGCTGACGGCGCCATAGGCCTCGCGCTGGGCGGGCGTGGCGGCCAGCCGATCGGCGACCTCGCGCTGCAGCATCACCACGATCCGCGTCACCGACGGGGCGCCCTCGAGCACGTCGAGCACGATCGAGGTGCCGACGTTGTACGGAAGGTTCCCGCAGCACACCCAGTCGCCATCGCCGAGCGTCGCGGCCCAGTCCAGCTTCGTGGCGTCGGCGTGCAGGATCTCGACCGTCGGGCGGTCCCCGACCGCCTCGGCGAGCCCGGGCAACAACGCCCGGTCGAACTCGATCGCCAGCACACGGTCGGCGCCGGCATCGGCGAGCGCCGTGGTGAGCGATCCGAGCCCGGCGCCGATGTCCACGACAGCCACGCCGGGACCGACATCGGCGTCGCGGGCGATCGCGCTCGCCAGGTTCGCATCGAGCAGGAAGTTCTGACCGAGCGACTTGGACGGTCGGATCGCGTGCGCAGCCGCCAGCGCGCGCAACGAGGTGCTACCAGTCGAGCTCGACGTCGAGGACCCCCCGGCCGATCGGGGCGAGCTGCGCGAAGGCTTCGGGCGAGAGGTCGATGATCCGCCCGGGTCCGAACGGTCCTCGGTCATCGATCACCACGGTAACGGAGCGCCCGGTGGCACGGTCGGTGACGGTGACGAGGGTGCCGAACGGGAGCCACGGGTGCGCGGCGGTCAGACCGGACCACGGCGGGTCGTACCACGAGGCCTCGCCTCGCTGGGTGGTCGCGCCCGTCCCGGGCTCCGTCAGGGTGCCGTCGTACATCGACCACGGGGCGGAGCGCCGACGCTCGGCGACCGGCGGGACGACGACGGTCCGCTGCAGGATCGTGCTGGACACGACCCGCCCGTTGACGATGCGCGAGGAGATCGCCGTCTGCGCGACCCCGGTTGCTCCTTGCTGCAACACCTCGAGATGCCCGGGCGTCCACGCGCTCGTGTAGTCGGTCCGGACGGGGAACGGCACGGGCGTCATCAACCGGCGCATGACCGTGCGGATCGAATCGAACCGGACGGTCATCCCGTCGTAAAGGGGGGTGCTGGGTGATGGGACGACGCGATCGTCAGCGTCGGGTTGGATCCCCATGGCCGTAAGGAGCGCCTCGGTCGTTCCCGCGTTCGTCGATACGTCGTGTACCTTCCCCGACACGACGGCTCGCACGGTAACCCCCGAAGGCCCGACACCGGCCGCGAAGGTGGAAGCCTCCTCGGTCGCGGGATCCGCCTTCCCAAACGGACCCGCGTCCGGTCGCTCCACCACCCAGACCCCCACACCTGCGGGGGACACCGCCGCATCGAACCCGTCCGCCGGCACTCCCGGCGGCGGGCTCACGACGACGGTCATGCCGTCCGCGAGCGTTGTGCTCGCCGGCGGCTGAACCTGCAACCCGATCGACAGCGGCACGCCTTGATCGGTCAGCAGATCCCCGACGCTGCCCGATCGCGTGTGCACCTGTTGCGCGTGCCCGTCGATCACCAGCGTCACGTCCTTGGCCCACGCGCCCGACACGATCAACACCGAGGCGGTCGCACCCACGACGACGATCGCCGCCTTCAGGGCGCGGCGGCGCCTGAGTCGACGAACGCGTGTCGGTCTGATCACCCTGCCTCCGTCTGCACGGGGAGGGCCTCTTGGGGAAGCGGCTCGGTGGGGAAGAGCCCGGCCGGATCGAAGCCTCCGGTCGCATGGAAGGCCACCCTACCGAACCCTCAACTCTTACTGCAACCTTGAGACCGAACGCCCGTTCGCCGTCAGGCAAGGCCGGGGAAGGCCCGTTCGGCGTTCGCGCTGGTGGCTTCGGCAAGCAGTTCGAGGGGCTCCTCGCGCACATTGGCAAGCTCGGCAAGCGTGAGCAGGACGTTCTGCGGCGCATTGTCGGCGCCACGCAGACGCTGCGGCGCGAGGAACGGGCTGTCGGTCTCGACGAGGATCCGATCGAGCGGCACGACCGCGGCCGCCTCGCGCATGTGCCCGTTCTTCGGATACGTCACGTTGCCGGCGAAGGACAGCCAGTAGCCCCGCCGCGCGCACTCACGTGCGACGTCGGCGTCACCGGTGAAGCAGTGGATAACCACGCGCTCGGCGGAACCCTCATCCAACACTCGAAGCGCGTCGTCCCATGCGTCGCGGACGTGCACGATCATCGGCTTGCCGATCGCGTTCGCGAGCCGGACGTGCGCGTGCAGCGTCGCGATCTGTGCGTCGCGCTCGCTGTGCATGCGGAACCAATCCAACCCGCACTCCCCCACGCCGATCACCGCCGGTTCCTTGAGCAGCGCCTCGACGCGCGCGGCGGCGTCGTCGTCGAACCCGTCGGCGTCGTGGGGATGCACGCCCGCCGAGGCGAACACACCCTCCAGCTCGCCGGCGATCTGGATCGATCGCTCGCTCGTTTCCACATCGACCCCGACGCAGATCAACCGGTCGACGCCGGCGGCCCTCGCAGCCTCGACCGCGACTGCAGGTTCCTGGTCCATCAGGAACAGGTGGCAGTGGGTGTCCACCACTCCGGACTTCACCACCACTTCAGGGTTCGAGCCGCTCATCGAGGCCCGACGATACCCGGTCTCAACTTTGGGTGAACAGGGGGAGCTTCACGTGAAACATGAAACCGGGAAGCCTCATCCCGGACTCGACGGGCCGGGTTGCGCTGTGGCTACGTATCCAGGCGCGGGAAGAGGCTCTCGCCCTTGTGGGTCTGGGTTCCGGGCTCGAGCTGGCCCCAGGTGGCTGCCTCGGGGACCCGTTGGTCGACGACGGCGCCGGGCAGGCCGAGCTGCTCCCACAGACGCTGAGCGGCGCCGGGCATGATCGGCTGGATCAAGATCGACAGGATCCGCAGCAGCTCGGCGCTCGCGTACAGCACGCCCGCCAGCTCCGCACGAGCGTCCGGGTCCTTCGCGAGCTTCCACGGCTCCTTCTCCACGAGATAGCCGTTGGCTCGATCGACGATCGACCAGACGGCCGCGACCGCCGGCTGCAGCTCCACGGCGAGCATGTGCTCGTCGTAGCTCGCCACCGCCGATGCTGTCACGGCGGGCAGGTCGGCCTCGGACCCCTCGAGCTCGGGCGCGGGGACGGCCCCGTCGAAGTAGGAACCGAGCATCGCGAGCACGCGCGCCGCCAGGTTGCCGAGGCCGTTGGCCAGGTCGGCGTTGTGGCGCTCCGTGATCGACTCCAGCGAGTAGTCGCCGTCGTTGCCGAACGCGAACTGCCGCAGGAAGAAGTACCGGTAGGAATCCACCCCGAAGATGTCGAGCAACTCGAAGGGATGGACGCCGGTGCCGCGGCTCTTCGACATCTTCTCGCCGCCGATCGTGAGGAAGCCGTGCACGAACACGGTCCGCGGAACCGCCTCGCCCGCCGCCATCAGCAGCGCCGGCCAGATCACCGCGTGGAATCGAGCGATGTCCTTCCCGATCACGTGCAGGTCCGCGGGCCAGCGTGCGGCGAACAGCTCCGGCTCGGTGCCGAACCCGATAGCTGTTGCGTAGTTGAGCAACGCATCGACCCACACGTAGATGACGTGCTTCGGGTCCCACGGGACCGGGATGCCCCAATCGGTTCCGGACCGCGAGATCGAGAGGTCGCGGAGCCCTCCCTTGACGAACGCGACCACCTCGTTGCGGCGGAAGTCCGGCAGCACGAAATCGGGGTGTTCCTCGTAGAGCTGGAGAAGCGGCTCCTGGTACTTGGACAGCGGGAAGAAGTAGTTCTCCTCTTCGAGCATCTCGACGGGGATCCCGTGGATGGCGCAGTTGCCGTCGATCAGCTCCTTCTCCTGCTTGAAGTCCTCACACGACACGCAATAGGGCCCGCGGTAGGTGCCGAGGTAGATCTCGCCCCGGTCGTAGAGGCGCTGGACGAAGGCCTGGACCCGGTCCGCGTGCCGCTGCTCCGACGTGCGGATGAAGTCGTCGTTCGAGATCTCGAGCCGGCGCCAGACCTCGGCCCATTTCGGGACCATCTGATCCACCCATTCCTGGGGGCTCATGTCTCGTTCCGCGGACGACCTGGCCACGTTGATGCTGTGCTCGTCGGTCCCGGTCAGGAACCACACGTCGTCGCCGCGGAGGCGTCGGTACCGGGCCACGAAGTCACAGGCCACGATCTCGTACGCCGTCCCGACATGGGGTTCGGCGTTGACGTACGGGATCGATGAGGTGAGGTAGTAGACGTCGCGGCCCATGGTCCGGTCATGCTACCGGCCGGGGCGTCGAGCCCGGCTCAGCCCGCGACGCGGACCTGCTCGAGGCAGCCCTGGTCGGCCCCCAGCCGCTCGAGGCCCTGGAGGTCGCCGGGGCCCCAGCCCTCGATCGGATCGGGGATCGTGTGCGGCGCGACCTCGAAGCTGAACATCAGCTCCGCGGGATCGCGCACGTGCGCGAGCCCGACGAGGTGCCCCAGCTCGTGCTCGACGACGAGTTGGAGCGACCAGCGACCGGCGTGCGCGTAGGAGACGTCGCCGTCCACGACCACGACCCCGGCCACGAACTGGTCGTCGAACGTCTGATGTCCTTGCTCGGGGTGGGCGAACGCCACCGCTCGGGCCGGGGCGCCCAGCGACCGGAAGGTCCGGTGCGAGACCACCGTGATCAGCACGGGCCGATAGACCGCGTGCAGCGCGTCCGCATAGAAGAACCGGTCCTCCAGTCGCGAGGCGGTCCGACCGGTGTCGCCGTCCGAGACGAAGGCGAGACCGGTGGCCTGGCTCGTGCCGGCGATCGCTCCCTCGATGGCGGTGCGCGCTCCCAGCGGGGCGTCGATCAGATGGATCTGATATTCGATCGGCTGGCACGGGTTCCACCGGACGGGCACCCGCACGCCGTCGCGGAAGGTCGTGGCCAAGAAGGCGTAGGCGCCCTCCGACGTCGTCGGCAGCGAAGGGCTGGGGGTGGGCAGCGCGCTCGGCGTCGGTGCGGGCGCCGCCACGAGGATCGCGGCGGCGACCAGGACCGACACGAGCCCGATCGCGATCAGCACGAAGAGCGTGCGGTCGCGAGCGAGCGGCGCGGGGCCGCCGACATCGGGACGCGGCGGCGTGGCGTCGGGACGACGAGGCGTGCCGTCGGGTCGCGGTGGCGTTGACCCTGGGTGCATCCGATCAGCGTACGTCGGTGTCCAGCAGCGCGCGATAGACCTCGTTGGCCGAGATCCCCAGCCGATCGGCGACGGTGTGCGCCGCGTCGCGCTTGCGCGCGCCCGCGTCCGCGAGCGCGCGCGCCTCGGCGACCGCGGCTGCGACGTCGACGACCGCCCCGACGAGGTCGCCCTCCAGGACCACGACCACCTCGCCGCGCAACGGCGCGCCCTCGAGTGAGGCCAACACCTCGGTGACCGTGCCCCGGCGCACCTCCTCATGGAGCTTCGTCAGCTCTCGGCACAGCGCCACCCGCCGATCCCCCAGCGTCGCGATCACATCGCGGAGCATCGCGGGCACACGCCGCGGCGACTCGAAGAAGACGAGGGTGCGGGGGTCGCGGGCGACGGCGGCCAGGCGCGCCCGCCGCTCCCCCGCGGTCCTGGGCAAGAAGCCCTCGAACGCGAACCGGTCCGTCGGCAGCCCGCTCACCACGAGCGCCGCGAGGACCGACGAAGGCCCCGGCACGACGCGCACCTCGATCCCGGCTCCGATGCACGCCGTGACCAGCCGATAGCCGGGGTCGGACACGAGCGGCATCCCGCCGTCGGAGACGAGCGCCACCGATCGGCCCTCGGCGAGTTCCCGCACGATGGTCGGCGTGCGCTCCCGCTCGTTGCCGTCGAAGAACGAGCGCAGCTTCGTGCGCACCCCGATCGACTGGAGCAGCCGACCGGTGCGTCGGGTGTCCTCCGCGACCACGAGGTCGACCGCCCCGAGCGTCTCGCGCGCCCGGTCGCTGAGGTCGCCGAGGTTCCCGATCGGCGTCGCGACGACGTGCAGCACCCCGGCCATCGGGTGATGGTCGCACGTCGGGCACGAGCTAGGGTGGACGCGATCATGGCAAGCGATCACAAGGACTACTCCGCCACCCCGCTGTGGAAGAAGCTCGGCATCGCCGAGGGGTCGCGGGTCCGCGTGCTGGACGCGCCGGCGGCGTTCGACGCGAGCCTCACGGCGATCGCGCCATTGCCCGACGGCGTGACGTTCCTCGCGAGAACCGGACGCGACCTCGACGTGATCGTCGCGTTCGTCGTGCAGGCGGGGCAGCTCCGCCGACGGTTCGGCGGGTTGGCGCGCGCGATCGCGCCCGCCGGCCGCCTCTGGGTCGCGTGGCCGAAGAAAGCTGCCGGGACGGACACCGATGTGGACTTCGCCGTGGTCCAATCGACAGGGCTCGCCGCCGGCCTGGTCGACAACAAGAGCGCCGCGATCACCGAGACCTATCAGGGCCTGCAGTTCGTCCGACGACGGAAGGACCGACCGTGATGATGCGCTACCCCGATTGCCCGGCCTGTCGCGGGGCCGAGGGTGACCCCGAGCTGCATCGCATGGAGGTCTGGAGCGACGACCTGTGGCGCCTCACGACGAGTCTCTCGGCGGAGGTCGTCGGGTTCTCCTACCTCGAGCCCCGGCGGCACATCGTCGCGATCACCGCGATCGACGGTGACGAAGCGCGCACCCTCGGCGACGTGCTCGGGCGCTGCACGACGGCCTTGAAGGACGCGACCGGGGCCGAGCAGGTCTACATCTACTCCTTCGGCTCGGGCATCCCGCACCTGCACCTGATGCTGGCGCCGCACCGCCAGGGCGACGCGCTGAGCGACTGGATGCTCAAGGGCGAAGCCGTCGAGACACCGCTGCCCAACGGGGCCGTGCTCATCTCGAGCGCCGAGTACCCGCCGCTGCCCGAGGACGACCTGCGGGCGACCGCCGACCTGATCCGCCTGGCCCTCGCCGACTGAGCGGGAACCCGAGCCCTGTCGCTCACCGTCGATCGAACATGCCCCGGTACCCTTGCTCGGTGCGTGCCCTCGTGACGCGTCTCAACCGCCCCGTCGTGGCGATCGTCGCCGTTACGATCCTGGCCGCCGGCCTGCGGTTCGTGCACCTCAGTCACCCGGACGGCTACGTGTTCGACGAGGTCTATTACCCCAAGGCCGCCTGCATCCTCCTCGGCTGGTCCGACGAGACCTGCACGATCGACTCCAGCGACGAGCGCTACTGGCGTGAGCAGAAGTGGGACGTCGGATCCTGGGTGCATCCCCCGCTCGGCAAGTGGGAGATCGCGATGGGCATCAAGGCCTTCGGCATGAACGAATTCGGCTGGCGCGTCTCCTCGGCGGTCGCGGGCACCGCCGTCGTCACCCTGACCGCCGTCATGGCGCAGCTGCTGTTCGGCTCGGCGATCTGGACCGCTCTGGCCGGGCTCTTGATGGCCGTCGAGAACCTGAACGTCGTCATGTCCCGCACCGGGCTGCTCGACATCCACCTGGAGTTCTGGGTGGTGCTCGGGTTCGTGTTCGTGCTGCTCGATCGTCGATGGATCGAGCGGCTGCAGGCCGCCGACGATGAACGCGCGCCCCCGGAAGAGGACCACGAACAGCCGCTGCCGACCCCCGCGCCGCGACCGGTGGTCTCGCCTGTGTGGCGGCCTTGGCGGTTCGCGGCGGGCGCGGCGATCGGCGCCGCCACGGCGGTGAAATGGTCCGGCGCGTTCGCACTGTTCGCCGTCCTGCTGATCGCCGTCGTGTGGGAAACGTCACGCCGGCACCGTGGACTCGTCGGTTGGCGTGGGGCGTTCGGGCGTGCGGTCGCCCGCGAGTCCTTCGGCATCGTCCTGGCGTTGGTGCTCACGCCGATCGCGATCTACATGCTCACCTGGGTGCCGTGGTTCCACCATTTCGGTTGGAGCTGGCACGCGTGGGTCGACAACATGGGCGCGACGTGGCGCTTCCACCACAACGGCATCGAGTGGACGAAGCTCGATCCCAAGACCGGGCTCGAGACGCCGACCCACCCCTACTACGCCCGTCCGTGGAAGTGGATCCTCCTGTTGCGCCCGATCAGCTTCTACGTCAAGGACTACGGGACCGACACCGAGCAGATCCTGGCGATCGGCAACCCGGTGATCTTCTGGGCGAGCGTCGTCGCGATCCCGTTCGTCGCGCTGGCATGGCGGCGGCTGCGCGACTGGCGGGCCGGTTTCCTCACGATCGCGCTGTTCGGCCAGTACCTGCCGTGGTTCATCCCCGGACGGCCGACCTTCTTCTTCTACGTATTGCCGTTGACGCCGTTCATGGTGCTGATGGTCACGTACATGTGCCGTGAGGCCTCCGACGCGACGATCGTGGTGCGCGAGCCCGACACGGGGGCCGTCGCGCTGCATCCCGAGACGGGCGCGCCGGCGATCTCGACCGCGCACGTCTACCGGCCCTTCATCTGGGCGTTCGTCGTCATACCCGCGGTCGCCGTGTTCGTGTTGTTCTGGCCGATCCTGACCGCGGGTCGCATCAGCGATCTGCATGTGCGCACGATCGTGTGGTTCCGAGCGTGGATCTGACCCGATAGGCTTCGCGGTCGCATGGCGCGACGCGCACAGGTACGGATCGAGATGCCCGACGGCGTCGAGCTGTCGGCGACGCTCTTCTTCCCCACGGAGGGCGAGGGGCCTTGGCCGGCTTTGCTGGAGGCGCTCCCGTACCGGAAGGACGACGCAACCTCGTCCTCGCGCCCGTACTACGGGTCGCTGGCCGACGGCGGGTACGTGATGTGCTGGCTCGACATCCGCGGCACCGGCTCCTCCGGCGGGATCGCAACGGACGAGTACACCCCGATCGAGCGCGCCGACCTCGTGACCGTGATCGACTGGCTCGCGACACGATCCTGGTCGTTGGGCACGGTCGGGATGTTCGGCACCAGCTACGGCGGCTTCAACTCGCTCCAGGTCGCGCTGGAGCAGCCGCCGGCGCTAAAGGCGATCGTGCCGATCTTCGCCTCGGACGATCGCTACGCCGACGACGTGCACTACTACGGCGGAGCGTTGAAGCAACTCGACGTCGTGGACTACCCGACGTACATGGTCGCGATGAACGCGCTCCCACCAGTGCCCGCGCTGTGGGGCGCGGGATGGCGAGACGAATGGCAGCGCCGGCTGGAGGACACCGAGCCATGGTTCCTCACGTGGCTGGCGCACCAGCACCGCGACGACTACTGGCGGTACGGGTCGGCGCGCGAGGACATCGAACGGATCCGTGCCGCGACGATGATCGTGGCGGGTTGGGCCGACGGCTACACGAATATCGCCCTGCGCTCCCTCCCGCGGATGCAGGCGCCGACGCGACTCCTGCTCGGTCCGTGGTCCCACGGGGCTCCCGAGACGTGCCGGCCCGGACCGAACATCGACTTCACCGCGGAGCTGCTCAGGTGGTTCGACCGATGGCTGAAGGGCATCGACAACGGCATCGATACCGAGCCGCCGATCGTGGTGTACCAGCAGCGGTCCACCGAGCCCGATCCGCTTCGGAGCGAGGTCCGCGGCGAGTGGCGTTTCGAGCCGACCTGGCCGCCGGACCGCCTCCGACCGACCGCGCTCCGTCTCGCGGACGCGACCGTCGGCCCGCTCGGCGACACGCTGCACGTCAGTGGAGACGTCGGCGCGACGGCGTGGATCTCGTGCGCGGGCGGCCTGCCCTGGGGGCAATCGGCGGACCAGCGACCCGACGAGGAGCGGTCGCTCACCTACACGTGGGAGCCGCTGTCCGACGACCTCGAGATCCTGGGTCACCCCCGGCTGCGCGTCCGCGTCACGTGCGATCGTCCGACGGCGTTCGTCTCCGCCAAGGTCACCGACGTGTTCCCCGACGGCGCCTCATCGCTCGTCGTACGCGGCATGGTGAACCTGGCGCAGCGACCCACGGACGCGGTCGCCACGCCGATCGTGCCGGGCGAGCCGATCGAGCTCGATCTCGAGTTGGAGGCGATCGCATGGACGTTCGAGGCGGGGCATCGGATCCGTCTGGACATCGCCGGCGCAGACTGGCCCAACGCGTGGCCGCCTCCCTACGCGGCGACGCTCGGGTTCGACCGCTCCGACGCCGAGCTGGAGCTGCCGGTGCTCGAGGGACCCACACCGACGACCGAACCCCCGGGCATCCGCACCGTTCTCGGCCGCCAGCGCAGCACCGACAGCGACGACGACGGCTGGTGGCGGTGGGACGTGGAGCGCGACCCCACGACCGGCATGCAGGTCGCGCGAACCGGCTACGGCGGCCGCACCAAGGCCGACGAGGACACCTTCGCCTACCGCGACCGGTACGAGGGCGTCGTTGGGCGTCTCACCCGACGATCCGGGCGTCGCGTTCGCCGAGGGCGAGGGCGAGTTCGAGATCGTCTTCCCGGAGGCGACGGTGCGCACCGCCTCGCGCGTACGGCTGGACTCCGACGCCGAGACCTACCGGCTCTCGATCGAGCTCACCGCGTTCGAAGACGGACGCGAGCGGTTCCGCAAGCGGTGGGAGCGGACGATCCCACGCGAGCTCCAGTAGCGCTCAGCCGTCCGGCGAGTCGCCGCTGAGATGCGCCGGCACCAGTTCCGCGTCGGTCAGGACGATCCGACGCGACGGCGCGACGATCGAGGACTCCTCGGGCTCGGAGGGCCGCGGCGTCGGTCCGACCAACGCCGCCACGGTGACCGGCTCGGCCAGGAACAGGTCGGCCCGGCTCATGCACACCAAGACGTCGGAGCGCCCCGCCGGGAACACGATCTGTTCGAGGGCGACGACCGACGTGTCGACGTAGACCGGGGCGATCAGGTACCGGGACAGGGGCGGCAATGCGCCCGACTCACAGTCGCGGGCCATCGATCGGATCTCGGCGACGGTGGCCATCCGGGCGCTCGCGTCGCGGACGGCCCCGCGAGCGGAGGCAAGATCCAACGTCGTCGGCGGCTCCGATCGCGACGGCGACAGGGCCGCCGGTCGTCACGATCACCTCGGTCCGGACCAGCTCGGCGATGTCGACGCCGTGGAGCGCGGCCGCCTCGCGAGCGCTCCGGCCCCGAGGCGCCGGCAGCACGACGAACGGGCTCCGCTGCTCGAGCAGATGATCCATCACGCTCGTCATCGCGCGAGCCTACCCCGGGACGCCGCCGCGATCGCGCAAGCCGGCTAGACGCAAGGCAGATGGCCGCGGAACGCCAGCCACCCGACCGCCGCGGCCGCGTCCAGCAGGAAATGCGTGATCACGAACGGCCAGGCTCGTCGCCACTTCAGGAAGAGCACAGCGAAGAGCGCACCCATGAGCAGGTTCCCGAGGAACCCGCCCCACCCCTGATACAGGTGGTAGGACGCACGGAGCAGGGCGCTCGCCAGGATGATCGCCAAGGGCGACCACGCCAGCTGGCGCAGCCGGGTGATGAGATACGCCAGCACGACGACCTCTTCGAGGAAAGCCGCGCCCGACGCGTTCATCGCGACCGCCGGATAGGTCCACCAGTGCCCCGACGGCGGCGCGGGCACGACGAACCGGTTCACGCCCAGACACACCGCCGCGAGATAGATGCCCAGACCCGCGAGCCCCACCACGGCGAACAGGGCGAGGCCCCGTGCGATATCGCGGCGACCGTCGTCCCATCGGAAGCCGATCGCGCCGACCGTGGCGCCGTCGCGATGCAACAGATGGATCACCAGCGCGACGGGCGCCAGCCCGAACACGAACTCCAACAATTGCCGGGCGAACAACGGGTTCTGGCTGGCCGCCGCGACGACGGTTCCCTTGATCGGAGCCTCGAAGAGCGACAGGATCGCGCCCGCGGCGCTCGCGAGCACCGACACGGACAGCACGACGAGGATCTCGCCGCGGATCGTCTTTGCGTCGGGTGTGGTCGGAGCCGGCTCCTCCATCGACCGCAGCGTAGTCGGCATCGGGTATCGGTTCGTCCGCGGAGACGCTAGGGTTCGCAGCCGAGATGGCTCGTGACGCTGCGGACGCGGTGATCGTCGGCGCCGGCACCGTCGGCGGCTGGGCGTCGGTATTCGCGCGCGAGGCCGGCGCGCGTCGCGTGGTCGTGCTCGAGCGGGAGATCGCCGGGATCGGCGCGTCGAGCCGGGCGGCCGGCATGGTGCGCGCGCAAGGGGGCACGCCCGATACCGTGCGCCTCGGCACATGGTCGATCGACTTCTACGGTCGCCAGCGCGAGCGATACGGCACCGACTCGGGGTTCGTCGGCCGCGGCTACGTGATCCTGGCGAGCACCGCGGCCGAGCAGCGCGCCGCGCAGGACCGGATCGCGATGCAGCGCGAGACCGGCCTCGAGGTGCGATGGGTCGACGCGGCGGAGGTGCGTCGGCTGATCCCCGCGATGGGCGAGCGCGGCTACCGCGGCGGGTCCTACGTGGCGACCGACGGTTGGGTCGATCCACCCCGAAACGTGCGTGCGTACTCGCTCGCGATGCAGGCCCGCGGCGTCGAGCTCCGCGAGGGCGTGACGTTCCTCGGGCTGCGCACGCGCGCCGGACGCGGCGGCCGGCGTGTCGTCACCGGCGTCCACACGTCCGCCGGCACCATCGCGACCGACACCGTGATCCTCACCGGCGGTCCCGCGATGCAGGCGGTCGCCAAGGCCGCCGAGGCGCGCGCCTGGGTCGGCTACGCCCGTCATCAGGTGGTCGTCACCGAACCCTCCCCCGACCTGCACGCCGAGACGACCGCGATGGCCTTCGACATCGGCGCCGGCATCTACTGGCGCCCCGAGGAGGGCGGCCTCCTGTGGGGCATGTCGAACCCCGTCGAGGAGCCGGGCCCCGGTCGCGCGATCGACTGGACCTACCTGCGGAAGATGGAGCGACGACTCAACACGCTGCTACCGGCCACGAAGGGCCTCGGCACGAAGAAAGCGTGGTCGGCGACGATCGAATACACGCCCGACCATCTGCCGCTGCTCGGTGCGTTGGTGCGTCGCGACGGCGCCGAGGTGGACGGCGCGACGATCGCCAGCGCCTGCGGCCACGGGATGATGTGGGGTCCGGCCGTCGCCCGGATCGCCGTGGATCTGGCGCTCGAGGGTCACACGACGGTGGTCGAACGCGTCGAGGACATGCGGATGGACCGCTTCGACGCGCGCGGCAACTCGCCGTTCGTCGATCCGGTGGCGCTGCCGTTCCCCGTTCGGGTGGACGGCTGATGCTTACAGCTGGAGCACGGGGCAGGTCAGGGTGCGCGTGATGCCGTCGAGGTCCTGCATCGGCATCACGGTGCCCTTGGCGAGCAGATCGAGATCCGCCGCCTCGGCGCGCGCGACGATGTCGTAGGGGCCCGTCACCGGGTCCACGATGGTGACGCCTTCGATCTGACGCACCATGTCCGTGACGTGTGCTGCCTTGCCCACTTCCGTTTGGATCAGGATGTACGCACTGACCATCGGAGCCTCCTTATAGGGGGTCGGTTCCTCATGGTCGGGGCGGTCGCACATCGGTGCAAACCCGCAGGTCGCGAACCTCAGTCGGCGACGACGTCCGCGCGCGCTCGGATGCCGTCGATCCCGCTGGCCACGAAGGTCGGATCGTCGATCTCCAGACCGTACGCGACCTCGTGGAACGGCATGAGGAAGAACCGGAACGCGGCTCGTTCCGCAAACGTCTGGTCGGGCGCCCCGCCGTAGGCGCCGAGCACGCGCTCCGCATCCTCCGGCCGCGCGTGCATGAGCCACGCGAAGTCCGCGACCGGATCGCCCACGTCGAGCTCCTCCCAGTCGAGCACGCCAACGAGATCGCCCGACGCGGACACCAGCACGTGTTCCGGACCGATGTCGCCGTGCGTCAGGCACGCCGAGAAGTGCCAATAGTCGTCGCGCTCCAGGAACGCATCGAACCGCGCGGAGAAGCGCGCCGACTCACCGCCCTCGAGAAGCGGCAGCACAACCGCGCGATGTCGGTCGAGCTCGGCCGCCAGTTCCGCGCGCAGTGCCGAGGCGCTACGCCCGCGGAGCTCGACATACTCCGGCGGCATGAGGTGCAGGTCGTAGAGGAATCGGCCGAGCCGCTCCGGCCACAACCCGTCGGGCGCGCGATCGAGCGGCTCGCCGTCGAGCCGGTGGTAGACCATCGCCGGGATCTCCAGGTCCGTGAAGATCGGCGTGGGGACCATGGCCGACAGCTCCGCCGCCAACTCCGGCAGCACCCGGATCTGGGACCGAAGGCGATCGGCGGCGTAGTCGCTGCGCGGGAACTGCACGATCCACTCGCCGTCGACGTCGTAGGTATCGACCGTCCATCCGCTGCCGATGGGCGCGACCCTCCGGGCCTCGAGCTGCGGGAACGCAGCCCTGACCCGCTCCCGGGCGTCCGTCTCGACCACTGGCCGTCTCCTACACGGTCGGGCCGGTGTCGGGCAGGGGCGCGATCGGCACCTCCCCCGTCTCGGGCCCAGCCTGCGGCAGGTCGAGCACCGGCACGTTCAACGCGAACCATGCCACGACCGCGGCCGCTACCGCCAGCGTCGCGGCGGCGCCGTAGAGCACGCCGGGGCCCATCCGCTGGTAGACGAACCCGCCGATGCCCGCGCCGATGATCGGCCCGATCCCGAAACCGACCATGCCCGTAACGGCGTTGCCGGTCGAGTAGAGGTTCGATGGCAGGAGTCGACCGACGATCACGACGCCGGTCGTGAACAACAGGCTGAACGCCACGCCCTCCAGCATCGTGAGCGCCGACAGGATCGTCGGATCCGACACCGAGCCCCACAGTACGAAGCCCAGCGCGTACACCCCGCATCCGAGCATGTACACGCGGCGCAGCCCGAATCGGCGCTGCAGACGCGAGGTGCTCCGCATCGTCGGCAGCTCGATCAAGCCGCCGAGCGCGGTCCCGATCCCGATCAACAACGCGCCGCCGCCCTGATCGGCGATCCGCAGCGAGATGAAGTTCCAGGCGGCGTTGAACCCCGTCCACACGAGCAACACGGCGACGAGGAACCCCCAGAAACGGGGCGCCTCGCGGAACACGGCGCCGACGGCGCCGAGCCGGCCGTGATCGACCAGCTGCGTCGGCCGATCGCGACGCACCGTGGTGCTCCACGCGAGCACCACGAGGACCGCGGCCGCGTAGATCGGCATCATCCACCCCATCCCGAACGCTTGCAGCACCACGCCGAAGCACAGACACCCGGTGGCGTACGTCAGGCTCTCCCACCCGCGGATCCGCCCGTACTCCGACATCCGGTCCTCGCCCAGGTACGCGAGCGTCAGCGCGTCGATGTTCGACCCTTGCCCGATCAAGAAGACGGAGTGCACGGTGGCTGCGATCACGACGCCCATGTAACGCCCACTGCACGTTCAGCGCGAGACCGGCCGCCGCGGCGCCGATCAGACACACCTGGAGCACGGTGAGCCGCCCGAGCCGCGTATCCGCGTAGTGGCCCCAGAGTGGGTTCGCGATCATCCGGGCCGCCGCCGAGCACGCGATCACGACGCCGATCTGCGCCGCGTCGAGCCCATGGTGCTTCTCGAGGTAGAGCGCGAGGAACGGGAAGAATGCCGCGATCGCGAACCCGAAGGAGAGGAACAGCCCCTGGACCTGGGTGGCTTCCTTGACCTGGGGCCTCAGCATCGAGCCACGCTAGCAGTCGGACTCAGAGCTGCTCGGTCGCTGCGTCGCGATACACGTCGACGAAGTGGCCGTAGCGATCCGCGATCGCGGTCACCGTCGCCGCCCGGTCGGATACGCCGTCCATGTACGCGCGCACGGGGTCCCACCAGATCGATCGACCGATCGCGAACCCGTCGAAGCCGGGGACGCCCGCGCCGGCGCGCAGCCAACGCTCGACGGCCGCGGCGTCCGCGCCGCGGCCGAGGACCACGCAGGGCGCGCCGGCGCGGGCGGCCACTCGAGCGCAATCCTCACGTCGGTCGAGCCCCTCGATCTTCCACAGGTCGGGCGCGATCTCGGCCTCGCGCAACTCGTCGATCGCGCGCACCATCGCCTCGGGGCGAACCTCGGTGTCGTAGTCGGGCGTTCGCTGGCTCGGCTCCGGCGGGACCAGCAACTCGAACAGGAACCCGACCCCGATCGCGCTCGCGACCTTTTGGAGGTCGAGCAGTCGGTGGCGCTGCCGCTCGTTCATCGAGGCGTCACCGTCCGGGTTGTAGCGCACGAGCACCTTCGCCCAGGTGGGATGCATCGCGTCCAGTCGCTCGCGCCACTCGGAGTGTTCGAAGGCGAACTCCCGGCGGCCACTTGCCTCCACCGGCACCGCCACCCGGACGCTCTCGCCCTGGAGACGGTCGATCGCGTCGGCCCCGTAGGTCGCATCGACGAGCGCTCCGGCCTCTTCGACGCCGATCCGCTCTCGCTCGATGGACGCGACGAGCCCTTCGGCGATCACGCGCTTGACCTCGCTCGCGGCGGACACCTCACTGTCGCTCGGCTGCCCGCTCACGCCGAAAAAGGTCGTGAGCAGCGAGTTGCGGTGGTCGAACGCGAGGATGAAGGTGGACATCGCGCCGGATGCTACCGGCGGCGACATCCCTCACGAAGTACAACCGCGCACCAGGCTGCGCGTTTCCTGCCCATCATTGGAGGCAGAACTCGTTGCCCTCCGGATCCTGCATCACGAGCCAGTACTCAGCGCCCTCATCGAACTCCGCGAGGCGAGACGCCCCGGCGGCGGTGAGCCGCTCGGCCTCGGCCGCGATCCGGGCCCGCTTCTCTTGCGGGTCGGCGTGCAGCCCGCCGCCGACGTTCAGATCCAGATGCACGCGGTTCTTCACCTGTTTGGACTCCGGCACGCGCTGGAAGAACACGCGAGGGCCGGCGCCGTCGGGATCGACCACCGCGCTGCGGCTGTTCCACTCCGATTCCGGGACGCCCCACGCCACCAGCGCCTCCTCCCACGTCGCGAAGCCCTCGGGCGGTTCCTGCACCTGGTACCGCAGCGCGGTGGCCCAGAACTCGGCCAACGACCCCGGGTCGGCGCAGTCGATCACCACTTGCACACCGGTCGCCATCTCTCGACCTCCCTTGGGCCCCATCGTACGAACGAGCACCGACATGCTCGCACACGGTCGACGCCCGGCGCCGGGCGCTGACAGACTGCCGACATGGCGAAGATCTCGATCATCGGCGCGGGCAGCGTCGAGTTCACCCGCAACATCCTCACCGACCTCGGCAGCTACCCGGAGCTCCACGGCACGCTGCAGCTCGCCCTGCACGACATCGACGAGGAACGCCTGGCGTACGCCGAGCGCACCGCGAACCAGGTCGTCGAGCGGCTGGGCGCCGGCTACACCGTCAGCGCGCACCCCGACCGGCGGGAGGCGTTCGACGGCGCCGACTATCTGATCAACGAGATCCAGGTCGGCGGCTACACCGCAACGGTGACCGACTTCGAGATCCCGACGCGCTACGGGCTGCGCCAGACGATCGCCGACACGATCGGCATCGGCGGCATCATGCGGGGCCTCCGAACGATCCCCGTCATGATCGCGATGGGCGACGAGATGGCCGAGCTGTGTCCCGAGGGTCTCCTGCTCAACTACACGAACCCGATGGCGATGGTGCCCTGGGGCATCTGGGCGGGCTCGCGGTGGCCCGCGGCGCGCACGATCGGCGTGTGCCACAGCGTCCGCGATACACACGCCTTCCTGGCGTCGCTCGTCGGGCTCCCCGAAGCACAGGTCGAGTTCCGGACCGCCGGCTTCAACCACCAATGCTTCGTCTACGTCTTCCGGGACCGCGCGAGCGGCGACGATCTGTACCCGCGTCTGCGCGAGATCGTGGCGGCCGACCCCGAGGGTCTCGGGCGGCGGGTGCGCGTCGAGATCTTCAAGCGGTTCGGCTACTTCCCAACCGAGTCGAGCGAGCACTCGAGCGAATACGTGCCGTGGTTCCTGCACCACCCCGATCAGGTGGAGCGGTTCCGCTGTGAGATCGATGAATACATCCGGCGAAGCGACGAGAACCTCGAGGAGTGGGCGGCGCTCAAGGCCCAGCTGGACGCGGGGGCCGAGATCGAGATCGAACACAACAACGAGCTGGCGTCGCAGTTCGTGTTCGCCCTCGAGACCGGCGAGCCGATCGAGCTGTACGGCAACGTGCGCAACGACGCGCTGATCGACGGGCTGCCGGCCGACGCCTGCGTCGAGGTGCCGGTGACCGTGGCCGATGGCGCCGTGCAGCCCCAGCGGATCGGGCCGATCCCGCCGCAGTGCCTCGCGCTCAACCGCACGTTCCTGAACACCGTGGAACTGACCGTGCGGGCCGTGGTCGAGGGGTCGCGCGACCACGTCTACCAGGCGGCGCTGCTCGATCCGCATACCGGGGCCACCCTGACCACCGAGCAGATCGTCAACATGGTTGACGAGTTGATCGAGGCGCACGGAGAGCTGATCCCCGAGGCGATCCGGCGGGGCTAACCCGATGCTCACCTGGGGAGGGTTCGCCGAGGAGCGCCCCGATCTGGCGGAGGATGGGCGGGCAGGTGCTCTTTCAGTTCAGCGTAGGGCTCGGCCTCAGATGCCCAGCAGGCGCTTCGCGTTCGCCGCGTACATCCGCTCGAGCACGTCGGGCGGTAGGTCGAGGCCGCTGATCGTCCAACGACCCTGGCTCGGAACATCCCCTGGATCCGCGTCGTACGGGACGTGCTCGTCTGCGGTTTCGAAGAACCGACGATGCACCTTGTACACGTCGCCGTCGGGCGGGAAGGCGTCCGTGCCGAACAGGAACCGATCCGGGTGGCGAACGAGCAGCTCGCGCGTCGCGCGCGGCACCGTCCGAGCTCCGCGATCCGCGCGGCCACATCGGCGAACACGTTCGGATACGTGTCGAGCATCCTTCCGATCCACGCGATGTCCTCCGCGTAGCACAGCACGTGCGCGCCGATCCATGTCACGTCGCTCCGCCGCGCGACGAGCGCCTCGAGCGCCTCGATGATCGCGGCGAAGGAGGGGAACCGATCGCGGTCGCCGAACCACCAGTCCGGGTTGGCGAGCAGCTCCTCGACGCGCTCGTTGCGCGCGTCCATGGGTTCGAAGAACGCGACCGGATCGGCCACGTGGATCGTCACCGGCACGCCGGCGGCGGCGACCGCGTCCCACACGGGTTCCAGCCGACGGTCATCGGGCATCACCAGCGAGCCGGCACCGTCGCGCAGATGCAGCCCGAGGTCCTTCCAGACCTTGAGCCCCCGCGCACCGCGATCGAACGCATCGCGAAGTTGCGCGGCGATCTCATCCCACGCATCGAGCTCGAACCATCGACGGTCCCACTGCGCGAACGTTGCGAACCGACCTGCGTGCGCCCGGTCGTACCGATCGAGGTTGGCCTCCAGCTCGTCGCCCCACATGCCGTCGAGGTTCACGATCGCCTCGACGCCCCAGACGTCCATCGACGCGACCAAGCCATCCACGTCCGGCTCCGACCACGCACCGGTCAGCCATCGACCCAGGTGATTGTGGGCGTCGATGATCGGGAAGGGTGGGCGTTCGGGCAGCTCCGTCAGGGCTCGACGCACCATCGCCACGGGGCGGAACTCCCGCAACGGCAGGTCGTGGAGGTCGGTCATACCGCTTCGACCGTCACGCCCGCCTCGCGCAGGGCCCGCAGAGCCCGCACGTTCGCGGCTCGATCCGTGATCAATTGATCGACGCGATCGACCGGACAGATCCGCGCGAAGGCGACGTGCCCGATCTTCGATGAGTCGGCGACGACCACCACGCGCTCGGCCCGTTCGATCAGGGCGAGGTTCGTGTGCGCCTCCACCTCGTGGTGTGTCGTGCAGCCGGCCTGCGCATCGATCCCGTCGACGCCGATCACGACCAGGTCGAGGTGCAGGCCGGCCAGCGACTGCTCGGCCAGCGGCCCGACGAGCTCGTAGGACTCGGGCCGGGCGGTGCCGCCGGTGACCACGAGCTTCAGGTTCGGGCGCACGGCGAGCTCGCTCGCGATATTGAGCGCGTTCGTGACCACGGTGATCCGCTCGCGGTCGACCAGCTCGCGGGCGACCTCTGTGCAAGTGGTGCCGCCGGTGAGGCCGACCGCCATGCCGTCGCTGATCTGTTCGGCGGCGACCTGCGCGATGCGCCGCTTCTCGTCGTGGTGACGCGCGCCCTTGTATCGGAGCGGCAGCTCGTAGAGCACGCCCATCGGCACGGCGCCGCCGTGGGTGCGCGCGAGCAGACGCTGGCCCTCGAGCAGCTCGAGGTCTCGGCGGATGGTCGCGGGCGAGACATCGAAGCGCGTCGCCAGGTCGGCGACCTCCACACCGCCGTCTTCCGACAGCTCGGTGAGGATCGCCGAGAGGCGTTCGGACTGGTGCACCGTGGGACCATACACCCACGTGCGCGTTCCTGCTCGTTCGGAGTTGACTCCGCTCATGAACGCGCACTAGCGTGTGCGATGGATGTCGGAGATCGAGCGGGAGATCGCCTCACAACCCGACTGCTGGCGGCAGGCCGAGGCGCTTGCGGCCGAGTCGGTGCTGGTGCTGCCGCACGCAGGCGAACGTGTCGTGGCGCTCGGATGCGGCACCAGCTGGTTCGTCGCACAGGCATACGCAGCCCGCCGCGCGGAGCTGCACATGGGCCTGGGTGTCACCGACGCGTTCACGCCGACCGAGCTGCCCGTCAATCGCCCGATCGACCGCACGATCGTGATCAGCCGCAGCGGCACGACCACCGAGGCGATCCGTGCGATCGAGCGGATGCGCGAGGAGGCCACACTCACGACCGCGATCACGGCCGTCGCCGACTCCCCTGTGGCCGACCTCGCAGGTCACACCGTCACGTTGGACTTCGCCGACGAGCGTTCGGTCGTGCAGACGCGGTTCGCGACGAGCGCCCTCGCGTTCCTGCGCGCCCATCTCGGCGAGGACCTCACGGCCCCGATCGCCGATGCGGAGCGCGCGCTCACGATGCCGTTGCCCCACGATCCATCGGCCTTCGACCACTTTGTCTTCCTGGGAGCCGGCTGGAGCGTGGGGGTGGCGAACGAGGCCGCGCTCAAGCTGCGCGAGTCGGCACAGGCCCACACCGAGAGCTATCCGGCGATGGAGTATCGCCACGGGCCCATCAGCGTTGCGGGCCCCACCAGCCTGGTCTGGATTCTCAACTCCCCCGATCCGAGCGTGGCCGACGATGCCGCGGCCACCGGCGCGACCGTCCGCGTCGGTGAACTCGACCCCATGGCGGAACTCGTATTGATCCATAGGACGGCCGTCGCGCTCGCAGGAGCGCGGGGTCTGGACCCCGACCATCCGCGCCACCTGACCCGCTCGGTGGTGCTTCACGAGGAGGGAACGAGATGAGGAAGCGCCTGATCCTGGTCGCGGCGATCGCGGCGATCGCCCTGGTGGCCGCAGCCTGTACCTCGAACGATTCGTCGTCGTCGTCGGGTGCCCCCAGCAGCGGCGGCGCACCGATCGACATCACGATGTGGCACGGCTACGGCAAGGTGATCGACAACCAGGGCCAGACCAACTACGAGGCGAAATCCCTGACCGATCTCGTCGATCAGTACAACGCGATGAACACCGGCGTCCACGTGACGCTCGACTACATCGGGACGAACGACAACGCGTATCAACAAGCTCACCGTCGCGCTCCAAGGCGGGCTGCAGCCCGACATCACGTATCAATACGGAACCTCGATGGCGGCGCTCGCGACGGCTCCCAGCATCATGAACCTCACGGACCGGGTGCAGGACCCGGGGTTCAACTGGAACGACTTCTCCGAGGGTGCGCGAGCGGCCGCCACGGTCGACGGACAGGTCTACGGCGTGCCGGCGCTGATCGACAACCTGGCGATCGTCTACAACAAGGACCTGTTCCAGGCGGCGGGCGTGGATGAGCCGACCGCCGATTGGACCTGGGACGACTTCCGGGCGGCGGCCAAGGCGCTGACCGACCCGTCGAAGCAGCAGTACGGGTTCGCGTTCCCGATCGACAGCAGCGAAGACACGGTCTGGCACTACGACGCGATGCTCTGGGAAGCCGGCGGCGACATCCTGAACGCCGACAACACCCAGGCCGCGTTCAACTCCCCGGCGGGCGTGGAGGCGCTCACGACGCTGCAGCAGATGGCGGTCACCGACAAGTCGGTGTTCCTCGATCAGCAGAACGTGGGCAAGATCGACGACCTGTTCAACGCCGGCAAGATCGCGATGGACGTCACCGGCCCCTGGGCGCTCTCGGGCTATCCCGACATCAACTACGGCGTCCAGATCATGCCGATGTTCGATGGGGGCTCGCACACCACGATCGCCGGCCCCGACATGTGGGTGATGTTCGACAACGGCGACGGCAAGGGCGACGCGGCCTGGCAGTTCATGCAGTGGTTCACCGCAGCCGAGCAGGTCAAAGAGGACTCCATGACGAGCGGGCATCTGCCGATCCGCAACTCGGTCGTGAACGAGCCCGGCTTCCTGAAGGAGTTCGACGCCAAGTTCCCGGGGGAAGGGTTGTTCGCGGAGAACCTCCAGAACGTGACGAAAGCCCGGCCGGTGATCACCTCGTACGAACAGGTCAGCACGATCATGGGCGCCGCGATCGTGGAGGTGATGCTCGGGCAGGCCGAGCCCCAGGCGGCGCTCGACGACGCCGCGCAACAGGTGAACACGGCGCTCGCCGGCGGCTAGCGCGTGTCGACGATCGCGAGCTCGCCGCCCCGCCCGCCGAGCCTGGCGCAGCGGATCTGGCACTCGGACAACCTGGCCGGGTGGGCCTTCGTGCTGCCGGCGGTGTTCCTCGTCGCCCTGTTCAGCATCTTCCCCATCATCTGGGGCTTCGTGCTGTCGCTGCAGAAGGCGAGCCTGCTCTCCCCGAACCGGCCGTTCGTCGGCTTCGACAACTACACGAAGATCGCGAGCGACCCGCACGCGATCATCGCGGCGAAGAACGCGGTCGTCTACACGTTCCTGTTCGTGCCGTCCTCGATCGCGATCGCGATGTTCCTGGCCGTCGCGCTCAACCAGAAGATCCGGCTGATCCGCTTCTATCGGCTGGCGGTCTTCATCCCGGTGGCGGTGTCGACGATCGCGACGGGCGTGATGTTCCTGTGGGTGTTCGACGCCACGTTCGGCATCGCGAACTTCGCGCTCGGCAAGATCGGGCTCGGGCCGTTCGGGTGGTTCAACTCGCCCCAAGGTGCCATGCCGTCGCTCGTGATCATGACGGTGTGGGGCTGGCTCGGGTTCGACACGATCATCTACCTGGCGGCCCTGCAGGGCGTGCCACACGAGCTGGTGGAGGCCGCCGCGGTCGACGGCGCCACCCGGTGGTCGACGTTCCGCAACGTGACGTTGCCGCTGCTCGGGCCCGCCACCCTGCTGTTGGTGGTGTGGTCCACGATCAGCGCGGTGCAGCTGTTCGACGAGGTGTTCTTCGTGACCAAGGGGGGCCCGCTGGAGCACACGAGCGTGCCGGTCTTCTACATCTTCAGGCTGGCCTTCACGAACGCATACGGATTCAGCTCGGCGGGATACGCGGCCGCGCTCGCCTACGTGCTGTTCCTGGTGCTGCTCGCGCTCACGCTGGCGCAGTTCTGGCTCGGCAAGAAGACGGTGCATTACTCCTCATGAGCGCGACCGGGACTCCGACTCCGGACGTCGACGTCCGCGCCGTAGGCACGAGCCTCGCCGGGACCGACACCCGCTCACTGCCCGGCGAGACCGGGATGGTCGAGGCGCCACGCCGGAAGTGGCTGCCGTTCAGCGCGTGGCACTTCCTGTTGATGCCGATCGCGATCGTGATGCTGGTGCCGTTGGTGTGGGTCGTGATGACCTCCTTCGAGACGCTCGCGCAGACCCAGCATTTCCCGCCGATCCTGTGGCCGGGCACGTTCCAGTGGCACAACTACCCGAGCGCCTTCAACAGCGTGCCGTTCGGTCGGTGGTTCTGGAACACCACCGTCGTCACGACGGTCGTCGTCGTGTCGAATCTGATCCTGTGCTCGCTGGCCGCGTACGGCTTCGCGCGCATCAAGTTCCTCGGCAGGGGGGTGGCGTACTTCTTCCTGTTGGCGACGCTGTTGGTGCCGCTCCAGGTGGTGCTGATCCCGACGTTCCTGATCGTGAAGCAGATGCACCTGCTGAACACGCTCGGAGCGCTGATCGTGCCGAACCTCGCGAACGTGTTCGGCATCTTCCTGCTGACGCAGTTCTTCCGCACGCTACCGATCGAACTGGAGGAGGCCGCGCGGATCGATGGCGCGAGCCGTCTGAAGATCCTGTTCGTGATCGTCCTGCCGTTGTCGCTGCCGGCGCTGGCCACCCTGGCCGTGATCCAGTTCCTCTGGACGTGGAACGACTTCCTCTGGCCCCTCGTGACGATCTACAAGGAGAACGCGTTCACGCTGCAGCTGGGGCTGCAGAGCTTCCAAGGCTCGCACGCGACCGACACGAACCTGCTGATGGCCGGCAACGTGATGAGCATGCTGCCGATGTTGATCCTGTTCATCGCCGCGCAGCGGTACTTCGTGCGCGGCATCGCGACCCAGGGGCTCAAGGGATGACGTACGTCGGGTTCGACGGGGTGACGAAGGTCTTTCCCGGCGGTGCCGTGGCCGTGGACGACCTGAGCCTGACCGTGGCCGACGGGGAGTTCCTGATCCTGGTCGGGCCGTCCGGGTGCGGCAAGTCGACCGCGCTCCGGATGATCGCGGGCCTCGAGAAGATCAGCGCCGGCTCGATCACCGTGGGCGGCACGCTCGTGAACGACATCCCGCCGAAGGACCGCGACATCGCGATGGTGTTCCAGAACTATGCGCTGTATCCGCACATGAGCGTGGAGAAGAATCTCGGGTTCGCATTGCGCCAACGCAAGGCATCGAAGGAGGTGATCGCGCAACGGGTCGGCGACATGGCAACGTTGCTGGGGCTCACCGACCTGCTGCAGCGCAAGCCGGGCCAGCTCTCGGGCGGCCAGCGCCAACGAGTGGCGATGGGACGCGCGCTGGTACGCGAGCCCCAGGTGTTCCTGCTGGATGAGCCGCTGTCCAACCTGGATGCGAAGCTGCGCGTGCAGATGCGCGCCGAGCTGAAGAAGCTGCATCACCGCCTGGGCATCACGACGATCTACGTCACGCACGATCAGGTGGAGGCCATGACGCTCGGCGACCGGATCGCGGTGCTGTCGGCCGGACGGCTGCAACAGATCGGCGCGCCGCAGGAGGTCTATGACCATCCGACGAACGTTTTCGTGGCCGGTTTCATCGGGTCACCGCCGATGAACCTGCTCAGCGGGTCGATGCGGGACGGAGAAGTCTCGGCGGGCGACCTCGTGTTCGCGCGGGCGGGCGTTGCCGACGCCGACGTCGTGGTGGGGATCCGTCCCGAGGGCCTGCGTCCGGTCGGCCCCGACGACCCCGGCCCGGGTTTCGAGCTGCACGTCGACGTCGTGGAGCCGTTGGGCGACGAGGTGATGGTGCACGGCACGGTCTCGGCGCGGGATGCCGGCGTCCGGATCGAGCCCGAAGAGGCGACCTTGCTCGCCGACACCGTCCAGGAAGACCGCGCGGCGGTGACCGTTCGCCTGGAGCCCGCGGTCCGACCGTCGCCCGGCTCGAGCGTGCATCTCTCGGTCGATCCCGCCGGCGTGCATCTGTTCGACGCCGACAGCGGCCTCGCGATCAGGTAGACGTGGACGTCGATCTCAAGCTCCTGCGCGATGAACGACTCGCGCGCCTGCAGGCCTCCATGCGCGCGCACGACCTGCCGGCGTGTCTGTTGTTCAGCGAGCCGAACACACGCTACGCGACCGGCGCGACCGCGATGCCGATCTGGAGCATGAGCACCTTCACGCGCTGCGCCGTCGTGCCGGTGGAGGGCACGCCGATCCTGTTCGAGCATCCGAACTCGGTGCATCGCTCGCGGCAGCGGGCGTTGGACGTGCGTCCGATGCACGCGTGGGAGTTCTACGACGACCCCGGTGAGCAGGCTCACGTGTTCGCCGGCGAGGCGGTCGCCGCATTGCGCGAACTCGGCGTGGGCGGCGATCGCGTCGGCGTCGATCGTCTCGGTACCCCCGGATACCTTGCGCTGCAGGCCGCCGGAATGGCAGTGGTCGACTCGGCGCCCGCGACGCAGGAGGCCCGCGAGGTGAAGACCTCGCAGGAGGTCGAGCTCTTTCGGCAGAACGGCGCGATCGTTACCGAGACCTTGGCGGAGTTCGAAGCGGCGATCGCCCCGGGCGTCACCGAGCGCAGCCTCTTCACCGTATTGGCGTCGGGCATGCTCGACCGCAGGGCCGAGTACATGGCCACGAACACGGTCTGCTCGGGTCCGAACACGAATCCGTGGCGTGCCGAGGCGACGGATCGGGCACTCGAGCCCGGCGACCTGGTGTACGTCGACACCGACACGGTCGGCGTCGAAGGGACCTTCTTCTGCGTGTCGCGGACGTTCGTGACACCGGGAGCCGAGCCCAGCACGGAGGAGCGGTCGACCTATCGTGCCGCCCACGAGTGGCTGCTCGCCATGACCGAGTTGGTTCGCCCCGGCATCACCTGCGGAGAGCTGGCGGCCGCGGCGCCGAAGATCCCCGAGCGGTTCGTCCCGCAGCGCTACGAATGCATGATCCACAGCGTCGGCCTCGAGGAGGAGAGCCCGAGCGTCTGCCACCCACAGGACGTGCAGTCCAACCCCGACCGCGTGATCCAGGAGAACATGGCGCTCGTGGTGGAGTGCTACATGGGCGAGGTCGGCGGCTCACACGGAGTGAAGCTCGGCGACGAGATCCTCGTCACGGCCGATGGCGCCGAAGTGCTGGCCCCGCATCCCTACTCGGAGGCGCTCCTCGGCTAACGCCGGTCCTACACGATGCGGACTTCTGCTTGTTCGGCGAGCTCGGCCGCCCTCGCGGGGTCGAGCTTCCCCGCTCCGGCGAGCTCGGCATTGGCGGTCGCTGCGCCGAGCGCCCGACACAGCGACTCGTCCCACGCATCGCCCGCGTCGAGTCCGGCGATCAAGCCCGCCAGGAACGCGTCGCCGCTGCCGACCGGATAGCGGCCGCGGACGTAGAGCCGCCCTTCGTAGAGCGTCCCGTCGGGCGCCGCGACCACGACCCCGTCCGCGCCTCTCGTCACGACACCGGAATGGCCATCACCACCGGAGAGATCCCGCAGCTTCGAGGCCGCCGCCAGCGCTTCCTCCCGCCGGGCGGTCGGCACCCCGAGCAACTCCCGCGCTTCCGCCTGGTTCACCTTCACCACGTCCGGGTGGGCTTCCAATGCAAACCGGAGCCGGTCGCCCTCCGCGTCCACGGCCACCCGCACGCCGGCTGCTCGCGCCTCCGCGACCAGATCGCGGTAGCCCTCGTCGGGTGCGCCGCGAGGCAGCGACCCGCTGATCGTCAGCCACCCCCCGGGCTTCCACGATCGCGAGGCGACCTGCATCAGTTCGATCCAGGCGGCGGCCGGCACCACCGCGCCGTGCTCATAGAACTCGGTCAGGCTCCCGGTCTCGCGGTCCGCCACGGACAACGACGAGCGGTTCTCGCCGTGCGCCCACACGAACGCACCGGGCACGCCTTCGGCGGACAGCTGCTCCTCGAGCCACTTGCCGGCGTGTCCGCGGAGCAGCGCGACCGCGATCACCTCGGCCCCCAGCGCGTGGGCCGCCCGCGCCGCGTTCAGTCCCTTCCCCCCGGCGGCCTGGACCAGCCCGAGCGGCCGATGGATGTCGCCCTTCACCAGTCGGTCGATCTCGAAGAGCTTGTCGATCGACGGATTCGCGGCAAGGCAGACGATCATGCGGCACTCCCCTTCTCGAGCAGCGAGATCGCCTCGTCCATCGTCGCCTGGGCGTCCACGCCACCCATCGCTCGGGTGGACAACGCCCCGCACGCGTTCGCGATCGCCAGCGCACGTTCCACCCGCTCGTGGCCGAGCCACGCCGCCAGGAATCCTGCGTCGAACGAGTCCCCCGCTCCCGTCGTATCCACCACGGCCGTGCCCAGCCCGCTCACGTGATGAACCTCGCTTGCACCGCCCGCGATCGCACCTCGGTCCCCGTTCTTGACCACCACGAGACTGGCCCGCGACCCGAGCATGCGCACCGCGTCCTCCAGATCGGAGGTTCGGCCCAGACGCGTCGCCTCCATCGCGTTCGGCAGGAAGACATCGGTCTTGCGCAGGAGCTCGAGCAGATCCCCGTCCCACCGTCCCGAGGGATCCCAGTTCGGATCGATCGACGTCGTTCCGCCCTGGTCGTGCACACCATCGAAGATGCCGGGCAGGGACGACACCAGCGCGGTCTGCAGGTAGTAGGAGCTCACATGCACATGCCGCGCGCGCTCCAAGAGAGCCGGAGCGATCAGTTCGGCGCGCAGCCCGGCGATCGTGCCCGGCATCGTGATGATCGCCCGGTCCTGCGGGCCCGAGAGGACGACCGTCACGCCGGTGGCGACCGCCTCATCGGTGGAGAGACCGGTCGTATCGACGCCGGCGGCATCCAATCCCTCGCGGACGAATCGGCCGAACAGGTCGTCGCCGATCAACGCGCAGATCGCAACCCGGAGCCCGAGCTTGGCCGCGCCACACGCGAGGATCGCCCCGGAGCCACCCATCGTGAGCCGAGCGTTCTCGACCAGATGCTCCGCTTGACCGAACGCCGGTACCACGTCGCCGCCGTGCAGGATCAGGTCCGGGTTCGCGTCGCCGAGGACCAGCAGATCGATGTCGGCCGCCACGATCGGCAGCCTACCCGACTCGCGACGGACCCTACCGACAGGGCGTCCAGGGCGTGTCGAACAGATCCAACGACTTCAGGATCGATCCGAAGTTCCACGTGTTCGCCTGCGGACAGTTCAGCTTCTTGTACTCGACGTTGAAGACGGCCTTCCCCGACGAGACCCAATCGGGCAGTCCCGGCGGTGGGTAGTCGCACTCGCGATACTGGAAGCACTGCTCGTTGATCGCGTAGTCGAAGTACGGCTTCAGGTCGCCGACCTGTCCCATGTCGTTCTTGAGCGCGACCGTCAGACCGTACTGGTGGCCGAGGTTGGCCAGCGACGCGTTGTACACGAGCTGGTCGTTGGCGGTCAGCGGGAATCCGCTCCGGTTGGCGTACCCGTCGACGTTGTCGAACTCGACGCCGTCGAACCCGGCCTGCTGGCACTTCTGCACGCGCGCCTGCATGATCGGCAGCAGGATCGACGTCTGGCGGATGTCGAGCCACTTCTCTCCCGGCCAGCCGTTCTTGCTTCCCTGCACGGATGCGGGGAAGGACGCGGCGTCGGGGCGCCAGTTCTCCCACGTGCCGGCGGACAGATAACAGATCGCCTTGGCGCCGTTGGCGTGGATCGCGTTGACGGCGGCCGTGTTGAGCGTGTTGTTGGTGCCGCTGATCGCCTGGTCGACGTAGACGTCGATGTCGAACACCTGCGGTCTGACCGCCGCGCCGCCGGCGACCGGCACCGCGCTGATGTTCACATTGATGCCGCCGGTCGACGCATAGGCCGCGACGCCCTGCAGCTGATACTGCCACCGGCTACCCACGACGGGATGCCAACACGCACCCTGCGAGGTGTTGCATGCGACGGGCGCGGGGACCGTCGCGGCGCCCGCGGCGATCGGGACGGCCAGCGCGACCGCGAGCGCGGCGGCGGCGACGAGGATGATCGATCGGCGCATCCGATACTCCTTGGCTCGATGCCCGGCGCCCACCGCCGAGCTGCGATGCCCCATCGTGCGTCGTTCGCCGGAGCGGGCGCAAGTTCGAGGGTCGGTCCGGCGTACACCCCGTTGTCGGTTCGGCCGCAACAGGTCGCGGCGCTCGCCATTCATGCAGGTCACAACGCGTACGATGCGAACATGCCGCGTATCGTTCTGGCGCTGGGAGACATCACCGCCCAGGACGTCGATGCGATCGTCAACGCGGCCAACCGGTCGCTCATGGGCGGCGGCGGCGTCGACGGGGCGATCCATCGACGTGGTGGCGAGGCGATCAGGGACGCATGCAAGGAGCTTCGAGACACGACGTACCCGGACGGGCTGCCGGTCGGCGCGGCGGTGGCGACCACGGCGGGCACGCTCCCCGCTCGATGGGTGATCCATACGGTCGGGCCCCTCTACAGCGGGAAGCCCAAGGACGCCGAGGATCTCGCCGCGTGCCACCGGTCGAGCCTCCATGTCGCCGACGACCTCGGCGCGGAGGTCGTGGCGTTCCCGGCGATCTCGACCGGCGTGTTCGGCTACCCCGTCGAGGAGGCCGCACCCGTTGCGGTCGCGGCGGTCCACGAGGCCGAGACATCGGTGGTCGAGGTGCGGTTCGTGCTGTTCGACGCGCGCTCGATGGCGGCGTTCGAGCAGGCGATGGTCTAGCCGGGAATATCGACCCCACTGGTAGCATTCCTGCCTCCGTGAGTGACCTCAGCGACGTCAAAGGCGTGTACGACCGGTTGGACGAGATCCAACTGGTCGATTGTCGCGAGCCGTACGAATGGGAGGCGGGCCGCGTCGAGGGCGCGATCCACATTCCGGTGAACTCGATCATGGCGGGCGCGGGGAGCGAGCTCGACACCTCCAAGCCGGTCGCCGTGATCTGCCGCTCGGGCAACCGGAGCGAACTGGCGACGATGATGTTGCAGGCGCGCGGCTACGACGCGACGAACGTCGAGGGCGGCATGGAAGCCTGGGCGGCGGCGGGACTGCCGTTCGAGGACGGTCAGGGCAACCCCGGCCGCGTCGCGTAGCGCACCGCGCATGGGGACGAAGCTCCCACTGATCCTGCTCCCTCCCTCCGAAGGCAAGGCGCCGGGCGGCGACGGCCCGCCGTGGACACGGGGCTCGATGTCCATCGACCTCGACACCGAACGGGCGCGCGTCGTCCGCGCGCTCGTCAAGGCCATGAAGGACGACGAGCCGGCGCGGGCACGGCTGCTCGACGTCAAGGGCAAGGCGCTGGCCGCCGCCACCGCAGCGGACCGCGCGGTGACCACGTCGCCGACGACGCCTGCGATCGAACGCTACACCGGCGTCCTGTACGACGCGCTCGACCACCGATCGCTGTCCGCCGCGCACCGGCGACGCCTCGACGCGAGCGTCGTGATCTTCTCGGGGCTGTGGGGTGCGGTCGCGCCCCTCGATCCGATCCCCGACTACAAGCTCAAGATGGGGGCGGCACTCGCGCCGATGGGCAAGCTCTCGACGTGGTGGCGCGCCTCGTTGTCCGCGCGCCTCGGCGAGCTCGCCGCCGGCCGGAACGTCTGGAACCTGCTCCCGAACGAGCACGCGGCCGCGTGGAACCCGCCGGACGGTCTCGAGCAATGGACGGTTCGGTTCCTTCAGCGGCGCGGCGGCCGCGTGACGACTGTCTCCCACGACAACAAGTCCTTGAAGGGCGCGCTCGTGCGGTACCTGCTGGCGAACCCGGCGGTCCAGCCCGACGACCTCGCCAGCTGGACGCACCCGGCCGGCTATCGGCTGGACACGAAGCGCACCGAGCACCGAGGCCCGCTCACCCTGCTTTCCATGGTGCAACGCTGACGTAGCCTGTCGGCGTGAGCGACCTGACCGCGGCGAGACGCGACCTGGAAGCCTCCCTCGGCGTCGACATGGTGCTCGCCGATCCGCTCGCCCTCCGGCTCTACGCCCGCGACGCGTCGATGGTCGAAGGCACGGCGGGGCTGGTCGTCTTCCCCCGGAGCGCCGACGACGTGGCGTCGTGCATGCGGACCGCGGCCGTCCACCAGCTGCCCGTGGTGCCACGCGGCAGCGGCACCGGGCTCGCGGGCGCAGCCACCCCGATCGGCGACGCCCTGGTCGTGGTCACCACCAAGATGAACCGCATCCTCGAGGTGCGGCCCGAGGACCGGCTGGCCTGGGTCGAGCCCGGTGTGCTCAACCTCGATCTGGCCGATGCGCTCGCTCCCACGGGCTTCACGTACGCGCCCGACCCGTCCTCGCAGCAGGTCAGCTCGATCGGGGGCAACGTGAACACGAACGCCGGCGGGCCCCATTGCCTGGCCTACGGCGTCACCAGCGCCCATGTCCTGGCGCTCGATGTCGTGCTGGCCGACGGCTCGAAGGTCCGGCTCGGCAGCGAGGGGCCAGCGTCCAGCGGCTACGACCTCCGCGGCGTCGTCGTCGGTTCGGAGGGAACCCTCGGGATCGTCACAGCCGCCTGCGTTCGGCTCACCCCGCTCCCGCCGGCGGTTCGCACGATGCTCCTCGACTTCGAGCGGGTGCACGACTGCGCGGCGACCGTGTCGGCGATCGTCGCGCGCGGCGTGGTGCCGGCGGCGTTGGAGATGATGGACCGAGGCATCGTGCGCGCGGTCGAACACTTCGCGCACGCCGGGTACCCGACAGATGCCGCGGCGGTGCTCCTCGTCGAGGTCGACGGCCTGGAGGCGGGCGTCGAGGCGCAGTCCCGGGAGGTGGAGGCCGCCGCTCGCGAGCACGGGGTCGGCACGGTCCGCGTCGCCGTCGATGCCGCGGAGCGCGCCCTGCTGTGGAAGGGCCGGAAGTCCGCGTTCGGCGCGATCGCTCAGATCGCGCCCCACTACCACCTGCACGACTGCGTCGTGCCCAGGACGAAACTCGCCGAGGTGCTGGCGGGCGTCTATGCGATCGCGAAGCACCATGAACTGATCGTGACGAACGTGTTCCACGCGGGCGACGGCAATCTGCACCCGCTGTTCTCCTTCGACCTGTCCGTGCCCGGCACGCTGGATCGGGTGCTCGCGGCCGCCGACGAGTTGGTCCGGCTGTGCATCGACGCCGGCGGCGCCCTCAGCGGCGAGCACGGGATCGGCTTGGAGAAGCGCGACTTCATGCCGCTCGTGTTCACCACGGAGGATCTGAACGCGCAGGCCTGTGTCAGATCGGCGTTCGATCCCGACGGGCGGATGAATCCGCAGAAGGTGCTGCCGGACGGCGCGCGCTGCGGCGACTTCGCGGCCGCTGCGTTGGCTCGCGCGGGCGCTCTGCCGGAGGGCACATGGATCTGATCCATCCGCACACGGCCGCCGAAGTCGCAGACGCCACGCACGTTGCCAGCGCCGAGGGGATCCGGTTGCTGGTGGTCGGCGGACGCCGCCACATCGACAAGGGGAACCCTGTCGAGGTCGACGCCGAGCTGTGGACCACGTCGCTGGATCGGCCGATCGCCTACGACCCGGCGGAGATGCTGTGCGTCGTGGAGGCGGGGGTCCGCATCCGCGATCTCGCCGCGTGGCTCGCCGAGGGTGGTCAGGAATGGCCGGTCGACGCGCCGGGCGACGCCACCGTCGGAGGGGTGATCGCCGCCGACGCCGCGCTTCCCCGGCAGCTGCGGGTAGGCACGCTCCGCGACACCGTGGTCGAGATGCACGTGGTCACCGGCGACGGCCGTCATGTGCGCTCCGGCGCCCGCACCGTTAAGAACGTGACCGGCTTCGATCTGCACCGGCTGCTGACCGGGTCGCTGGGCACGCTCGGCGTGATCACGCAGGTCGCCCTCAAGGTGCGGCCGCTGCCGAAGGCCGCCCGAACCTTGGTCACCGCGGACGGCGGCGTGGAGCTCGGCCGCCGGATCCTCGAGACGGTGCCGCTGCCCGCCGCGGTGCTGGCCTCCCCCGAGCACGTGGTGGTGCGGCTCGAAGGCTGGCCGGAAGAGGTCGCAGAGCAGGCATCCGCGCTCGGCGGCCTCACCTCCTTCCACGACGAAGCGGGATTCCCGCCGCCGCTGTTCAACAAGGCACCGATCGTGGCCGAGGCGGCGGTCGCGCCCTCTCGCTTGCCCGCCTTGATGGAAGGCCTTGCTTCGTATCGCGCGTCCATCGGCGTGGGCTACGCGTGGGTGCCCTGCACGGGCGTTGAAGAGTTATCGCAACTCCGAACACGGGCGACCGAACTCGGGGGCATTGCGCCGGTCGTTCGCGGCCTCGGTGGGCTCGGTGACCAAGTGCTCCCCGCTCCCGAGATCCAGCGACGGATCAAGGCTGCCTTCGACCCCGCGACCATCCTTGCCCCCGGCCGAATGAATTCCTGAGGGCATCATCGGTTCTTCCGGCCCGGGACGTGCCCTCAGGATGGCGTTCGCACGCGGCTGCCTCTTGCACCCTGCAACCGCTTGCCGGCCTCCTCCAACGTTGCCAGCTGCTTCGGGAACGCGAACCGCAGCAGGTGCGAGCCAAGCTCTGGCCGCGAGAAGAACGACGATCCCGGCACGGCCGCCACGCCGACCTCCGAGACGAGGTGCCGCGCCGCGGCGACGTCGTCGTCGAAGCCGAGGGACGACACGTCGGCCATCACGTAGTACGCGCCCTGTGGCGTCTGGGCCGAGAAGCCCGCCTCGGCGAGCACGCGCATCATCACGCCGCGCCGCTCGGCGTATTCCCGGCGCGTGTCCTCGTAGTACGACGCCGGTAACTCCATCGCCGCCGCCCCCGCCAGCTGCAGCGGCGTCGCCGCCGCCACCGTCAGGAAATCGTGCGTCGCCCGGATCCCCGCCATCAGAGCCGGCGATGCGATCGCCCAGCCGACCCGCCACCCCGTCACCGCATAGGTCTTGGACAGCGCGCTGATCGTGACGGTCCGCTCGCGCATACCGGCCAGCGTCGCGATGGGTATGTGCTCGACGCCGTCGTAGGTGATGTGCTCGTAGATCTCGTCGGTGATCGCGATCGCGTCGTGCTCGAGGCACAGCGCCGCGATCGCCCCGAGCTCCTCGCGGGTGAAGACCTTCCCGGTCGGGTTGTGCGGGGAACCGATCACGATCGCGCGGGTGCGCGACGAGAACGCCCTCGATAGCTCTTCGGGATCGAACGACCAGTCGGGCGCCCGCAACGTCACGTAACGCAACGTCGCGCCCGCCAGGATGGAATCAGGTCCGTAGCTCTCATAGAAGGGCTCGAAGACCACCACCTCGTCGCCCGGATCCAACACACCCAGGAACGTCGCCGCCATCGCCTCGGTCGCGCCACACGTCACGCAGATCTCGGTTTCGGGGTCGACCACCATGCCGTAGTCCCGCGTGTAGGTCGCGGCGATCGCGCGGCGGAACGCCGGCACACCCCACGTGATCGGGTACTGGTTGTGATCCTCAGCGATCGCCTTCGCCGCGGCTTCCTTCACCACCGAGGGCGCCGGGAAGTCGGGGAACCCCTGCCCGAGGTTGATCGCGTCATGCAGGTTCGCCAACCTCGTCATCTCGCGGATCACCGACTCGGTGAACGACGATGCTTTCCGCGACGCGCGCAGCTTCCCGGTCGGCTCCATGCGCTGCAGCCTAGCGGGCGTTATCCCTTCGTCAGCGAACCGGTCACGTCGTAGCGCACGCTCGCGGACGTGCACCCGAGCTGGGGGGACGTGTACTCGGACATCGTCCCGGTGAACTTCGTGATCCGCCAGTCCTCCCGCACCGTGTCGGCCTGGGTGGCGTGGATCGTCACCGTGACGCTGCTCGTCGAATCGTGCCCGTTGCACGACACCCGGCCCGACACGGACACCGATCCCTCGTAGGAGCCCGCCGTGCGCTTCAGATGGATGAGGAAGTCCTTGCTCCCCAGGTCACGCAGCTGTGTGTCGCACGGAGGCTCCTTGCACGACGGCACGAACCGCCAGCCCGCCGTGAAGTCCTTCTCGGTGAAGGAGGAGAAGCCCGAGTGCGATGTCGGGTGCACCTTGACGTTGAAGACACCGGTCAGGGTGGCGGTACCGGCCGGCGCACTCAAGGTCTTGGCGCGAACGGTCGCCCCGAGGCGCGCCCCGTCGGCGCTCACCGCGATCACCTGATAGTCGAAGTCCTGCTTCGGCAGCGCGGTGTCGTCGACGAACGACGTGGCGTCGCCGTCGGCGTGGCCGACGATCTTCGTGCCGCGCATGATGTCGTAGTGGTCGGCAGGCGCGCCCTCGCCGGTGCCGGGCCGCCACGTCAGCTTCACATTGAACGCTCCCGCCGATGCCTTGAGGTTCGCGGGCGGGTTCGGTTGGAGGAGCACGCTCGGGCTCGGCGACGCGGACGCGACGGCGGCCGGGGCATCCGAGCCGCCGCCCAGCGCGACCGCGACGGCGACCCCGATCGCGAGGAGCAGGACGAGCCCGACGACGAGCCACCGCCTCCCACCGCGCGGCGGCGTCGGCTCGGCCGGCAGCTCCGTCGGGGTGTCACTCGGAGGCGGTGGTAGCTGGTCCACAGGTTCTCCTTCACGACAACGTGCGACGGGTTGTATCACAGAGCTCCCACCCCGGCGCGGAGGCGGCCGTAGCATCGCGACATGGACCAGGCCCCCCTCGGCACCGGGCTCCCCGACGGCGCGCGGTTCGTGAGCGTGACGATCGGACAACCGGGATGGCACCCCGGCCTGGACGCCCCCATCGCCGACGATCTCTCGGCCTGCGTCGCGTGCGGCCTGTGCCTGCCGCATTGCCCGACATATCGCCTCACCGGGGAGGAATCGGCGTCGCCGCGCGGGCGGATCGCCGCGATGCGCGCGGTCGCGGCCGGCGCCGAGGTCGAGGCGACGTTCGCCGACTTCATGGATCGATGCCTCGTCTGCCGCGCGTGTGAGGACGTCTGCCCGTCGCACGTCCCCTTCGGCCGGATGATGGAGGCAGCCCGCGAGCAGATCGAGCCCACGCGCACCCGCCGCGCCCGTCTCGCCCACTGGCTCGGGTTCCACTGGCTCCTGCCCCACCCGTCGCTGATCCGCATCGCGACCATGCTGCAGCCGGTCGTCCGGCCGTTGTTGCCGAGACGCGTTCGAGCGGTCCTGCCCCGCGGCGGCGCCGCGTTCGCCCGACTGCCACGAACGTCCTTTCCGCCGTTCGGGGTGCCCGTTCGCGGCACGGTTGCCCTGCTCGCCGGGTGCGTCCAGGACCGATGGTTCCACGAGGTGAATCTCGCCACGATCCGTGTGCTCACCCGCACGGGCTGGCGCGTCACCGTGCCGCGTGGCCAGGCGTGTTGTGGGGCGCTCCCGGCGCACAACGGACGCCTCGGCGTCGCGCGCCGCCTCGCGCGTCGGGCACACCATGCCTTCTCGAGCGCCGACGTCGTGATCGCGAACGCCGCGGGCTGCGGCGCGCACATGCAGACCTACGAGGAACTCCTTCCTGGGACTGCGCTCCCCGTCCGTGATCTGCTGGCGTTCCTGCACGACGAGGGCCTCGGCGAGGTCGACCTGCACCCCGTCCGAGCGATCGTCGCCTACCACGACGCGTGCCACGCCCTGCGCGCGCAGCACATCCACGCGGCCCCTCGGGCGCTCCTGGCTCGGATCCCCGAGCTGCGGGTTGTCGAGATCGCGGACGGGGACCGTTGCTGCGGCGCCGCGGGGATCTACGCCGTCACCCAGCCGGAGACGGCGGGCGCGCTCGGCGATCAGAAGGCCGGCGCCGTCGCGGCCACCGGGGCGACGATGGTCGCCTCGGCCAACCCGGGCTGCTCGATCCAGCTCGCCGCGCACCTTCGGGCGCGAGGCGCCGACATCGCGGTCGTCCACCCGGTCGAGCTCCTCGATCGAGCCATGCGGTCTCAGGCGAGCAGCCGCTCCGCGAGCGCCACGTCGGACTCGAAGTAGTCGACGTCGGTTCGACCGAATGCGAGCGAGGTCACCAGCCGGTAGATCACCGCCCGAACGAACAGCTGCGGGAACCAGGGATCGTGCATGACCGCTGCCAGTAGCGGCTCCGGGTCGGCCTGGCGCCAGCGAACCGCGTCGCCCACGACGACCGCGGCCGCGAACCCGCGGGGCCGGTAGTACGGGGTGACGTCGATGATGGCCGGGACTGCCCCGTCCGCGAACAACAGGTTCTCGGTCAGGTCGCCGTGGATCACCTGCGACGGGGCCGACATCGGGGCTCGCATCGCGAGCAGGCGCCCCAGGATCGGGTGTTCGTCTGGGAGGGGCGAGCTCCTCCCACGCGACGCGGTCCCCGATCGACCACGGGTTCGTTCGGTCGTCGAGGAACGCGGGCCGGGAGACCTCTGCAACGGCCCGGTGGAACCGCTCGCCCGCCTCGATCACGTCCACCCACCGCTCGGCATGCTCGCCGTCGAGCATCGGCTGGCCGCACCAGCCCTCCACGACCCAGCGACCGTCCCGCGCACGCAGCGGCAGCGCAAGCCGGAAGCCATCCTGTGCGATCGTCGGGAGCACCTCGCCCAGCCAGACCCATTCCGCCTCGTCGTCACACGGCTTCAGCACGACATCGCCGGCTCGCCAACATCGACCCTCGCCGCCGCCGAGCACAATGGGGTCGCCGGTGGCGCCGAAGGCGTCGAGCACGACTCGGGGTGGGCGCACGCTCGCAGCGTACCGCCCGCCCAGACCGGTCTAGATGGCGGCGCGAGCCGCCAGCGGCGCCGCCTCGGCCACGTCAGCGCCCGGCAGGATCACGATCGCGTTCGACACGGGTCACTCGCATGAGGAGTCGGTGGGATGGTTCACCACGCCGAGCCCCTTGATCCACATCGTCGCTGAGCCGCCACCGTCGAGGTTGACGGCATCGACGGCACCCAAGGCCTTCATCTCCTGCCCGAGCTCGTACAGGGTGGCGCCGATCGAGAGCGAGGAACGCCCGTCGACCACCAGCAGGATGACCTGTCCGGTCGCCGTCACGCCGGCCACGGTGCGCGGGTTGCGCTGGCACAGGTCGAGCTTGCAGCTCTGCGCGTATTGCAACACGCCGCCCTTGAGGATCAGCGCGCTCCCGCTGACGAGGTCCATCGCACCGGGGCTGTCGTTCGACCACCCGACGTGCACCGTGGCGCCCACCTTGAGACCCTTGATGAACGTGGCGCCGACGCCGACCAGCTTCGAGCTCAACACCACCGAGCCGCTCGACACCGTCATGGTGACGCTGCTGCTGCAACGCACCGACTCGACCTTGTAGTCGCGGCCGGCGCCGTTCTCCTTCGCGTTCCATCGCAGCGCCGTGGGGGTCGTCAGCCGCACGCTGCACTGGTTGGTCCCGGGCTTCGCGTACCTCCCGCCGTACAGGCTGTACCCGACCACCTGATCGGTCGCTGGCGCATCCGTGTTCCAGCTCGAGACCGCGACCGAGGTCTTCGTCGTGCTATCCGTGGCCGAGATGCGCAGCGGGTGGTAGCCGATCGTGGCACCGTGCTCGTCGCGCCCGGAACCCGAAGGAGACCCCGGGCCGCGAGCCGGTCTGCACGACCATCCCGTCCTGCACGTACTGATGGGTCGGTCGGCCAGGCCAGTCGTTCAGGTCGCCGTTCACCGCGGCGAGCGCGCCGGTCGTCGACGCCATCGAGCTCGTCCGCTGGAAGGTCCCGATCTGTGAGGACGACAGCACGTCGTCGATCGTCGCCGGCGTACCGGCGGCGAACGTCAGCTCGTACATCCGGATCGGGATCGCGGCGTCGTTGATCTGGCGATAGACGACCCCCGGCGCGAGCCTCTTCCTCGTCACGACCTTCGGCGAGGCCGACGCCCCCTGAGCCCCGATGGTCATCGTCAGCGCCGAAACGGCCAGCGCCACCGCCCCGCGCTTCGTCCAGACCCGCGTCGTACGCATGGGTGGGTTGTCGGCACCGCAGGGGGTGATACTTGAATGTGGGTACGACGGCCTACTCCGGATGCGGCTACCAGCGAGGGTCGGTCGCCTGCAGCGCCTTTTGGCCGGTGCAGTCGGTTCCCACCCCGTAGAAGACGTCCCCCAAAGGGGTGATGTGCAGATAGAAGCATGCGCCGGGTCGCGCCTGGACCGCCCCGCCCCACGAAGAGCCGTCGGATGCCACGCTCACCTCGTCGAGCCCGCCGCTCGCCTCGGTGCCGGGCACCCATAGCAGCGTCGGCTCGACCACCGTGAGCCGCGTGTGGTCGGCGCCGGCGTAGGTTCCGTCGGCCTCGTGGACGCGCTCCGCCGCGGCCTGCGCGGTCCGCAACGAGAACTCGGCGTGGGCGATCGTGTCCTTCATGCCGAAGTTGGCGAAGATCTCGACCACGATGAACACGCAGCCGAGCACCATAGCGCCGGTGACCAGCCAGAACCCTCGGGTCGACCGCCGGAACGCGGGCGCGTCGGCCGCGGCTTCGTTGTCGATCGCGATGTCGTCGTCCACCGGCACGGGCTCAGGGTAACCCCTGCGAGCGATCCGGACTACGGGGACAGCGCCTGCGCCAACGCCTCGAGGCTCTCGAGGTTGTGCCCCGAGAGGAACACGTCGACGCTCGGCAGGGCCGCCGCCATGCCGCGGGCCAGCGGCTCGTACCGGGGTGAGCCCTTCAGCGGGTTGGCCCAGACGACCCGGTAGGCCAGCCGCCGGAGTCGCGCCATCTGGGTGCGCAGCAGGTCCGGATCGCCGCGCTCGAGACCGTCGGAGCACAGGACGACGACCGCGCCTCGCAACGCCGCACGCTGGCTCCAGCCGTCGAGCAGGGTCTTGAGGGACTCCCCGATCCGGGTGCCTCCCTCCCAATCGGCCACGATCTTGCCGATCTCGTGCATCGCGCGATCGGGATCCTTGGTGCGGAGCACCCGTGTGACGCGCGTGAGACGGGTCCCGAAGCAGAACACCTCGACACGACGCCCGGCGGCCATCGCCGCGTAGCCGAACTGAAGCAGCGCCCGCGAGTACGGCGCCATCGACCCGGACACGTCGAGGATGAGCACGAGCGGCCGCGTCCGCGTGCGGCGCGCACGCCATGCGCGGTCGAACGGCTCCCCCTGCGTGCGGAGCGATCGGCGGAGCGTCCGTCGCACGTCCAGCGACGACCCCTTGCGGGAGGCCCGCGTGCGCCGCGTGCGCTCGATCGGCACCTGAACGGTCAGCTGCCGGATCATCTTCGCCACGCGCTGCCGTTCCTCCTCGCTGAGATAGGCGAACGACTTCGATCGCAGGATCTCGACCGCGGAGGCCACCAGTCGCAGGGCCGCCTCGTCGCCCTCGGCGGGCTCGTCGTCGTCGCCGGCGTGCTGCCAGCTCGCCGCCGTTTGCGGGCCGGGCGCGCCGTCGGCCGCGGCCTCGTCGCCGAACTCGAAGTCCTCGGGATCGGGCGGCAGGTTGAACTCAAGGGACAGCTCGGGTTCGGCTTCCTCGCGCAGCGATCGGAACCAGACGTCGAACACCTCGTCGAACGTCTCGAGGTCGGCGCGGCTGGCGATCATCGTCGAGCGGCCGGCCCAGTACAGCGAGTCGCGATCGGTCAGACCGAGCGCCGCGACGCCCTGCACGAAGGTCAGGATCCGGCCGGTGCCGACGGGCAGCCCCCGATCGCGGAGGTCGCGCCCGAGCGCGACCAACGGCGGGACGGGACCGCTAGCCATCCTCCCCGACCACCTCGGCCAGGCGCGCGGTCACCAGCGCCTGGTCCTCGTGATCCTTCACGACCGCCCCGAGGGTGTCGACCGCCACCGCGGCGTCCAGTCGCTCGGTTCCGAGGAACTGCAAGGCGTTGGCCCAGTCGATCGTCTCGGCGACGCCGGGCACCTTGGCCAGGTCCAACGTGCGCAGCCGCTCGACCGCGCTCGCCACGTCGCGCGCAAGCGCCTCGCTCACGTGCGGCGCGCGGGCGCGCACGATCGCGACCTCTCGATCGAGGTTCGGGTGATCGATCCAGTGGTAGAGGCAGCGGCGCTTCAACGCATCGTGCAGCTCGCGGGTGCGGTTCGACGTGACGATCACCGCGGGCGGCGTGTCGGCGGCGATCCGGCCCACCTCCGGGATCGTCACCGCGAACTCGGACAGGATCTCCAACAGGAACGCTTCGAACTCGTCGTCGGCACGGTCGAGCTCGTCCACGAGCAGCACCGCCCGCGAGCCCCCCTTGATCGCCGAGAGCAGCGGCCGCTCTACCAGGAACTCCGCCCCGAAGAGATCCTGAACCTGCGCCTCGGCCGTGGACGCATCCATCGCGCGCACCGCGATCAGCTGCCGCGAGTAGTTCCACTCGTAGAGGGCCTGGGACGCGTCGATCCCCTCGTAGCACTGCAAGCGGATCAGCTCCCGGCTGAGCAGGGTCGACAAGACCTTGGCCACCTCGGTCTTGCCGACCCCGGCCTCCCCCTCGAGCAGCAGCGGCTTGCCGAGCGACAACGAGAGGTAGATCGCCGTCGCGAGACCGCGGTCGGCCAGGTAGGCGTGGGCGTCGAGCGCCTCGGTCAACTCGTCGACATCGGAGAAAGGCAGTTCGACCATCCAGGAAGCCTACCGGGGCGCCTGCGCGTGCGTGTGCTCGCTCACGCGGGGGGTTGCGGCATCCCGGACACCGGTGGGGTCTTGATGCCCCGCTCACCCAAGCGCGCCAGGATCTTGGCCCGCAGCAGCCGCTCGGTGTCGACGCGATGGCTCGGCATCGTCTCGGCGGCCACCCGGATCACCTGTGCGGTATCCGTCAGCTGTGTCACCCCGAGCACCTGCGCGGGCTGGCGGAGCCACTCGCCCAACGGCGGTTGCTCCTGGATCTCGGTGAAGAGCTCCTCCAACACGTCGCGGATGCGATCGGGGTCCTCGTCCAGCGCGACGCGGACATCGACGACGGCGCGACCCCATCCGCGCGTGCGATTGTTCGTCACCTCGATCAGCCCGTTGGGGATGGTCGAGAGCGAGCCGTCGTACTGCCGGACGCCGGTCGTGCGCAGGTTGAGTGTCTCCACCGTCCCCGACACGGTGCCGGCCGACGATGTCAGGTCGACGATGTCCCCGACATCGAACTGCCCCTCCAAGAAGATGAATAGGCCGCTGATCGTGTCGCGCACGAGCGCCTGCGCGCCGAATCCCAGAGCGATCCCCACGATCCCGGCCGAGGCGATGATCGGCGTGACGTCCACGCCGAGATCCTTCAGCAGCGTCAGGATGAACACGAACCACACGACGATGACGAGGACGCCGGAGAACAGCCCCACGACCGTCGCGACCCGGCGTCGACGGCGGCCTTCGGCGTCATCGCCGCCGGCGCGCGCCCGCCGCCGGTACCGATGGACCCAGCGGCGCGAGACGAGCGTGAACACGATCGCGACCACGAGCGTGACCCCGATCTCCCACCCGAACTCCGTGAACCAGTCGACGGAGAAGGGCGTCGGCGTCTGACCCACCATCACGGGCTGGACCCTAACAGCCGACCCCCTTGCGGCTAGCCCATCGCCTCCCGGAGCGCGCGCTCCACGAGCACCTTGGAAAGAGCCCGCCGATATTCGGCGGATGCGAATGCGTCATCGGCCGGCGCGGTCCCTTCGTCGGCGTGCGCGGCCGCGGCGGCGGGGTCGGCACCGCCGGCGACGGCCGCCTCGACACCGCTCGCGCGCAACGGCGTGAGCCCCATGTTCGTCAGGCCGACGTGCACGCCCCCGTTCGCCGCCACCGCGGAGACACCGACGAGCGCCCAGTCCTGCGCCCGGCGGTTGAACTTCAGGAAGCTCCAGCCGCCGCTCGTCTTCGGGACACGGATCTCGGTGAGCAGCTCGTTGGGCTCGAGGGCCGTGCTCAACAACCCGGTGAAGAACGACCCGGCGTCCACCGTTCGGGTGGTGCCTCCGGCGCCGGTGAGCACGAACGACGCGTCGAGGGCCAGCAGCACGGCCGGAAGGTCCCCCGCCGGATCGCCGTGCGCGACCGACCCGCCGATCGTGCCCATATGACGTACGGCCGGGTCGCCGATCTGTGAGGCCGCATACGCGACGATCGGGCAGCCCGTTTGCAGGGCCTCGCTGTTGGCGACGTCGTGGTGTCGCGTCAGCGCGCCGATCGCGATCGCGTCGCCGTCCTCACGAACGTAGGACAGATCCGTGAGCCGACCGATGTCGACCAGGGTCGACACCCGCACAAGCCGAAGCCGCATCGCCGGTAGCAGGGAGTGACCGCCCGCCAACAGCTTGGCATCCGGATCGGCGGTGAGCGCGGCCACGGCTTCCTCCACGGAACCCGCTCGGAGGTACTCGAATGGCGCCGGGATCATGCGCCACCTCCTTCCGCGTCCTGGATGGCTCGCCACACCCGTTCGGGAGTTGCCGGCTTCGCGATATACGTGACGCCCAAGTGGGAGACGGCGTCGATCACGGCGTTCACGACGGCGGGCGGGGCAGCGATCGTGCCGGCCTCTCCGATCCCCTTGACCCCGAGACCGTTGGTCGTCGACGGAGTCACCGTGCGATCCAGGAGCATCGGGGGTATCTCGGTGGCGGACGGAACGAGGTATTGCGTCATGTTCCCGGAGATCAGGTTGCCCGACTCGTCGTAGAGCGCCTCCTCGTACAGCGCCTCGGCCACGCCCTGGGCCACACCGCCGTGGACCTGACCGTCGACGATCATCGGGTTGATCACGTTGCCACAGTCATCGACCGCCACGTAGCGCACGATGTCGGTCTTGCCCGTGGCGGTATCGACCTCCACGACGCAGATATGCGTGCCGCCCGGCCACGTGAAGTTGGGTGGGTCGAAGACGGCGGTCCCCTCCAGCATGGGCTCAACGTCGGCGGGCAGGTCGTGTGCATGCCACGCAGACGTTGCCAGGTCCGAGATCGTCCTGGCCTTGTCGGGCGCGCCGCTCACGCGGAACGCGCCGTCGGACCACTCGAGATCGTCCTCGGACACCTCGAGCTCGTGCGCCGCGATCTTCCGCGCCTTGTCTCGGACCTTCTCGACGGCTCGGCGCAGTGCCTCGCCGCCGATCGCGACGGACCTCGAGCCGTACGTGTCCATCCCGATCCGCGACTGGGACGTGTCGCCGTGCAGCACCTCGACGTCGTCGGGCGACACGCCGAGCCCGTCGGCCACGATCTGGGCCCAGGCGGTCTCGTGACCCTGGCCGTGGGGCGACGTGCCGGTTCGGACGACAACCTTGCCGAACGGCCGGCACTCGATCTCGGCACCGTCCCACCCGCCGGCGACGTAGCGAAGCGCGCCGAGGATGTTCGACGGAGCCAGGCCGCACATCTCGATGTAGGTGGACACCCCGATCCCGATCTGCTTGGTGTCGCCGTTGGCACGGCGGGAGGCCTGCTCGGCACGGAACGTTGCGTAGTCGGCCATCTCGACGGCGCGATCGAGCGCCGGCTCGTAGTCGGCGGAGTCGACGCTCAGCCCACAGATGTTCGGGGTCGCCTCGCTGAACGGCGGGTGCAGGTTCTTCCGCCGGAGCTCGACGGGGTCCATGCCGATCCTACGGGCAAAGGTATCGACGATCCGCTCAACGACGAAGGTCGCCTCCGGCCGGCCGGCGCCCCGATACGCGTCGGTCGGCGTCGCGTTCGTCATGACGCCCGTGTACTCATACCAATAGGAGCCGATGTCGAAGGGGCCCATGTAGACCCATCCGCCGAGCTCGGGGATCCCCGGGGTCAACAACTGGAAGTAGGCCCCCATGTCTGCCAGCTCGACGAACTTCATGCCGAGGATGCGGCCGTCCTCCGTCCCGGCCAGCGTGCAGTCGTGGAGCACTCCCCGGCCATGGATCGTCGCCACGTAGTTCTCCGAACGCGTCTCGATCCACTTCACCGGTCGGTTGAGCTTGCGGCACAGCGCGAGCGCGAGCGCCTCCTCGGCGTAGACGTCGAGCTTCGATCCGAAGCCGCCGCCCACGTCCGGCGCGATGATCCGCAGCTTGTTCTGCGGGATCCCGGTCGTGATCGAGAGCCCGACCCGTGCGATGTGCGGGATCTGCGTCGCCGAGGCGAGGGTGAACTCGCCGGCAGCCGCGCTTCCGTGCGCCAGGCATCCACGGGCCTCCATCGCGTTCGGGATCAAACGCGGTTGCGAGTACCGCTCCTGGACGATCACCGGGGCGGTTTCGAAGACACTCTGATCGCCGGCCCCGCCATGGATCCAGTGCACGACGTTGTTCGTGCCGAGATCCTCGTGGATCACGACACCGTCGGTCGCCGCCTCCTCGAGGTCGAGGACCGCGGGGAGCGGGGTTGCTCGCACCGAGACCGCCTCCACCGCATCCTCGGCCTGCTCGCGAGTCTCCGCGACGACGACCGCCACCGCGTCGCCGGCGAACCGGATCTTGTCGGCGGTCAGCGGGTAGTGCGTCGGGATCTTGATGTCCTCCGTGTTGGGCCAGACCATCGGGAGGCCGGCGGCCCATTCGCTTTGGAGGTCGGCGGCGGTGTACACCGCGACCACACCCGGCATCGCCGTCGCGGCGGCCGTGTCTATCCCTTCGATCGTCGCGTGCACGTAGGGCGGGCGCACGAGCGCGATCCAGACCATGCCTGCCATCGACTGGTTGTCGATAAACCTGCCCTCGCCCGCCAGCAGCTTCGCGTCTTCCTTGCGCAGGAGAGGCTGGCCGATGTACTGCTCGATGGTCGCCATCGTCGCCCCCTAGCCCTTCGTCGCCATCTGACCGGCGGCGTCCAGGATCGACGCCACGATGTTCTGGTAGCCGGTGCACCGGCACAGGTTCCCCTCGAGCGATTCGCGCACCTCTTCATCGGTCGGGCTCGGGTTCTCTTGGAGGTAACTCGCCGCCGCCATGATCATGCCCGGGGTGCAGTAGCCGCACTGCAGCCCGTGGTTGCGATGGAACGCATCCTGCAGCGGGTGCATCGTCCCGTCGTCTCCGGCCATCCCTTCGATCGTCGTGACCGAGCGGCGGTCCGCCTGTACGGCGAGCATCGTGCACGACTTCACGGCCTCGCCGTCGACATGCACCGTGCAGGTGCCGCACGACGATGTGTCGCACCCGACGTTCGTGCCGGTCAGATCGAGGTGTTCTCGGAGGAAGTAGACGAGCAACGTCCGGGGCTCGACGTCGGCGATGTGCGTGGTGCCGTTCACGGTGACGGAGATCTGCGTCACGGCCAACCCTCCTCGGGAGACGGCTCAGCGGTGACACTGCAGCGTAGTACCGAGCGCGAGAACGGGCGAATCGAGCGGTCGGCTACCAGGCCGGGCGGTCGGCCGCGAGCGCGGCCATCCCGGTGCAGATCGAGCCGGTGCCGTAGCGCGTGGCGCCCTCGGGCGTCACGGCGACCCAGTAGCAGGTGTCGCCCGCTCCGTGGACCGCTGCCGCCCATCCCGCCGCGCCGTTGTAGACGCTCACGACCGACGGCGCGGTGGAGGGCCCGTCCACGTAGAGCAGACCTGGGTCGTGCGCGGCGAGCGCGGCGGGGCGCGCGGCGTCGTAGGAGGAGCCCGCGGCCACCTGTGCGGCGACGGCGAGCGCGGACGTCGCGGCGTCGCGCGCCTGTCCGTTGAGCAGGCCCGCCACGGCCTGCGTGGAGGGCTGCGCCTCGTCGATCCCGAGGCCTTCGGCCGCCACGGCCTGCGCCTGGGCCTGCCGGGTGACCTCTTGGTCGGCGATCAACGCCGCCCGCCGCCGATCGGCCGCCCGCTGTTGGTCGACCACGAAGGTGCCGAACGCCGCGATCAGCAGCGCGACGACGACGAGCATCGCCGTCATCCGGACCCCGAACGGCGAGATCCGCCGGGTCCGGGGCATGCGTGCGGCAACCAGACTGAACGCCTCATCCATCCCGCCGAGGTATCGGACGCTCGACGGGCGAGGTGTAGCGGCTCAGGTCGACTGGCTGGGCCACGCCGGGGCGGAGGCGCCCTGTGCCGCGTGGCCCGTGCAGGTCGAGCCGGTCCCGTACGTCACACCGGTCGCGATGACGTGGACGTAGAAACACGTTCCCGACGGGGACCGGACGGCGAGCCCGACGCCCATCGAGGTCGATGCGACACTCACGGTGCCGGCGTCGGAGGACTCGGTCGCGACGTAGTCGGTCGATGAGTCTGCGGACCGCAATGCGCGCGACGTGATCGTGTCGAACGAGCCGTGCTGATCGTAGAGGGAGCGAACGGTCTGCACCGCGACCGCGGCAGCCTGCTTCGCTTGCAGGTCGCCAGCGTCGATCTGCCCGGTCGATCCCCGACCCCCAGCGGGCTCCGCGCCGTCGAGATGCAGGTATCCCCACACGACCGCGACCGCGAGCGAGACCCCGATCACGCCGAAGGCGAGCCGCCGCCGATCGTTGGCCATGGTGCGCCGGGGCGCCGCATGCTTCGGCGGCGGATCGGGCTCGGCGCGCTTGGTCCGCCGCGGCCGCGTCCGCGACCGGTGCTTCTGCGGATGACCGAACGAGAAGGAGTCGTCCATATCCAGCCAGTATCGGCCTCCATCGCCCGTCGATGAGTCGAACGCTCGGAGTGCGTGGGCACTACCATCGGGTCGTGAGCGAGATCGCCGACGTTCTGGAGGCTATCGAGGGCCTCAGCGCGCAGGGCCAACGCATGGCGCTGGCCACGATCGTCGCGGTGCGCGGCTCCACGTATCGACGTCCGGGGGCACGGCTGCTGGTTCCGGAGGAAGGCGCTCCCGTCGGCAACATCAGCGGCGGGTGCCTGGAGGGCGACGTCGCCGACATGGCGCGGGTCGTCATGGAGGAGGGCACGGCGCGTCTCGCCGGCTGGGACCTGACGGCGGACGATGACGAGGTGTGGGGGCTCGGTCTCGGCTGCAACGGCGCGATCGAGGTCTTCATCGAGCCGGCCGAGCGCGCGGCCGCGGTCACGCACGCGCTGCGGGCTGCCCTCGAGGAGGAGCGTCCGATCTGTGTCGTGACCGCATTGGAGTCCGAAGTGCCCGATCGGGTCGCTCCCGGTGCACGCTTGCTCGTGCGACCCGACGGTCCGACCGAGGGATCGCTCGGTGACGCCGATGTCGACGCGGAGGCCACCGCCAGCGCGCACGAGCAACTCGCCGCGGGCCGCTCCGAGATCCGCACCTTCGCCGGCGGCGTCCGCGCGTTCGTCGAGGTGCTCGAGCCACCGCTGCGACTGGTGATCTGCGGGGCCGGGCACGACGCGATCCCGCTCGTCCGGGCCGCCTCCGGCATCGGGTGGCGCCCGGTGGTCGTTGATGACCGTCCCGCGTTCCTGACGACCGACCGCTACCCCGAGGCCCATGCGTTCGTCCCGCTCGAGGAGCCCGCGCAGGTCGCGGAGGCGGCACCGCTCGACGAGGCGACGTTCGTCGTGGTGATGACCCACAACTTCGTGCGCGATCGCGACTACCTGCGGGGGCTGCTGCGGTCCGATGTCGGCTATATCGCGATGCTTGGACCGGCGGCCCGCACGCAGCGGATCCTGATGGACCTCGCGGAAGACGGCGTCGAGATCACCGACAAGGACCGGGCACGGATCCACGGCCCGGCCGGCCTCGACCTCGGCGCGGAGGGGCCCGACGAGATCGCGCAGGCGATCGTGGCCGAGATCGTGGCGGTGCGCCACGATCGCGCCGGCGGGTTCCTCAAGGAACGGCCCGGCCCGATCCACGACCGGCCCCGCCCGGGCACCGAGGCGCGATAGCGGAGTAGGCTCGTCCGCATGCTGATCAAGAACGACTTCACGGTGCCGCGGTCGGTCGATGACGTGTGGGCCTACCTGCTCGACGTCGAGAAGGTCGCGCCCTGCATGCCCGGCGCGGAACTGACCGAGACGGTCGATGACAGCAACTGGAAGGGCAAGCTCAACATGAAGTTCGGACCGGTCGCGATGTCGTTCGCCGGCACGGTCGCCTTGGAGGAGCGCGACGACGCTGCCCATCGCGTCAAGCTGCACGCCAAGGGCATGGAGCAGAAGGGCAAGGGCGCGGCGAACGCCACGGTCACGTCATGGATGGAGCCGGGCGACGACGGTACGCACGTCTTCATGGAGGCCGACATCACACTGACCGGCGCCGCCGCGCAGCTGTCCCGCGGCTTGCTGCCCGAGGTCTCCAAGCGCTTGACGGCGCAGTTCGCCGAGTGCCTCCGGGCGACGCTCGAGGCGAACGAGGGTGCCGCCGAGCCGGACGCCACCACACCCGCCCCCGCTCCGGTCGCCGCGAAGCCGGTCGGCGGGATCGGCCTCGGGCTGGCGGCGATGTGGTCGAGCATCGTGAACTTCTTCAAGCGCCTGTTCGGTGGCTCGGAAGATAAAGCCTCGTCGTGATCTCGGGCGTCGTGCTCGCCGCCGGCACGAGCTCCCGATTCGGCACCACGAAACAGATCTTCGTGCTCGGCAGCAAACCGCTCGTCGTGCACGCGATCGACGCGCTCCGAGATGCCGGGGTCGGCGAGCTGATCGTGGTGGTCGGTCACGACCGCGACGCCGTCGAGGCCGTGCTGCCGACGGACGTGCGCATCGTCCGGAATCCGGCCTACCGGGACGGGCAGGCCACGTCCTTGGCGGCCGGACTCCACGACGTGGCGGACGACAGCGAGGCAGCGATCGTGCTGCAGGCCGATCAACCCGGTATCACCGCGGACGATGTCCGCGCACTCATCGCCGGCTTCCGCGCGACGCGAACACAGATCGCGCGCCTGCGCTACCTCGACGGCCCGGGGCCGGCCCTGTTGTCGCGCGAGATCTACGCCGAGGCCGGACACCTGCACGGGGACGCCGGGGCCCGGCTGCTGATCGCCTCGCATCCGGAGTGGGTGCACGAGATCCCGGTGGAGCGACCGGCGCCCCCCGGACATCGACACACCGCAGGACCTCGATCGGGATCACGAGCGAGGCTGAAGCCGGGACAACGAACGGCGGCTGCTCGCGCGAGGACGGTATCCTGCATGGTGTCTGGACCGGCCGCTGCCAGGCGTCCCGGTAAGTGCCGATACGCACGAAGAACGAGGGTGGCCAGCCATGACAGCAACCGTCCAGAAGCGAAACATGAGCAGCAAGCCGCACCCCACGCCGGCCGAACGCGCCGCGCGAGGACGCGACGCGCGGGCGCGGGTGTCGCGGTCCAGCCACGCCGCGTGGGACCCGCCGGCCGACCGGCTCGATCCGGTCGCGATCCTCGAGGCGCAAGCCCCCTCTCGCGTGGCCGAGCTCGTCCCGATCCGATACGGCCGGATGCTCACCTCCCCGTTCGCCTTCTATCGCGGCGCCGCCGCGATCATGGCCTACGACCTGTCGGCGACGCCGAAGACGGGCGATCCGGGTGCAGGCCTGTGGCGATGCGCACATCTCGAACTTCGGGGTCTTCGCCTCGCCGGAGCGATCGCTGCTGTTCGACGTGAACGACTTCGACGAGTCCGTCCCCGGGACCTGGGAGTGGGACGTGAAGCGGCTGGTCGCCAGCATCGCGATCGCCGGGCGCGGCAACGGGTTCTCGGACACGGAGCGCCAGGACGTGATGCGACACGTCGCCGCCAGCTACCGGACCGCGATGGCCTCCTTCGCATCGATGCGCGACCTCGACGTGTGGTACTCGCGCCTCGCGATCCAGGACGGCCTGCCGCTCGTCCGCAAGAGCCTGGACAAGCGGAACGCCAAGATGGCGACGGCGATCGTCGACAAGGCGAGGACGAAGGACAGCATGCAGGCCTTCGAGCGCCTCACGAAGATGGTCGACGGCGAGCGACGCATCGCCAGCGATCCACCGTTGATCGTCTCGATGCAGGAGCTTCTCCCGGCGGCCGACGCCGACCAATTCAAGGAGTCGCTGCACTCGTTGGTCCGCACGTATCGGCGGAGCTTGCTGGGCGATCGTCGTCATCTGCTGGAAGGTTTTCGCTTCGTCGACGGCGCGCGCAAGGTGGTGGGTGTCGGCAGCGTCGGCACGCGTGCCTACATCCTGTTGTTCGTCGGCCGCGACGACGACGACCCGCTCTTCCTGCAGGCCAAGGAGGCACAGACCTCCGTCCTGGCGCCCTTCGTCGGCAAGTCCTCGTACGCGAATCAGGGGCAACGGGTCGTCGAGGGACAGCGCCTCCTGCAGGCGGCCAGCGACATCTTCCTCGGGTGGGATCGGTTCACCGGTCCCGATGGCGTCGTGCGCGACTTCTACATCCGCCAACTCCGCGACTGGAAGGGCTCCTGGCCCCCGGAGGCCATGGATCCGCAGGCGATGCGGTTCATCGGTGCCGCGGCGGCCTGGACGCTCGCGCGAGGCCACGCCCGCTCGGGCGACCGGATCGCGATCGCCTCCTACCTGGGCAAGAGCGACACGTTCGACCGGGCGATCGCCACGTTCTCCGAGGCGTACGCCGATCAGAACGAGCGCGACTTCGAGGCGCTGCAAGCGGCCGCGGCCGACGGACGGATCAAGGTCGAGTCCGGGCTGTAGACATACCGACCGTCGGGCAGTCGTGGACCCGGGTGTGCCCTCACTCAACAGACGGTCCCGAGGCGCCGATGCGCGAGCGCCGGCAGGCTGGCCCGTACCGACCGCACGACGTCGGGGTCGATGTCCGCGAACCAGACGCCGTCGCCATCGCCGGGCGCCCGCACGATCACGCGCCCCCACGGATCGACGATCATCGCGTTGCCGTAGGTGCGATGCCCGGCTTCGGCCGGCCCCCACGGCCCCCATTGCGCCGCCGCCACGACGTAGGCCTGCTCCTCGATCGCGCGGGCGCGCAGCAGCACCTCCCAGTGGGCCTCTCCGGTCACCTGCTGGAAGGCGGAGGGGACCGCGATCACGTTGGCGCCGGAGGTCATCAGACCGCGATACAGCTCGGGGAAGCGGAGGTCGTAGCAGATCGACAGGCCGAGCCGGAACGACTCGACGCGGCGGGTGACGAGCTCCTCGCCGGCGGCGAACAACGCGGACTCTCGGATCGGAGGCTGTCCCGGCAGGTCGACGTCGTACCGGTGGATCTTCCGATAGGACGCGACCGCCTCGCCCGTGCGATCGAAGAGGAACGACGTGTTGAACACATGGCCGTCGGCGAGCTCGCAGACCGACCCGCCGAGCAACCAGATCGCGCGCTCGCGCGCGGTGTCGGCGAGTCGGGTGGTGATCGGGCCGCCGAGCGGCTCCGCCAGCTCGCGCATCCGACGCTGCGAGCCGTAGTACGCGAACAGCTCGGGCAACACCACCAGCTCGGCGGCGCCGTCGGCCGCCTCCCCCACCAGCCGCAGCGCGACGTCGACGTTGCCGTCGACGTCGCTCCCACCGGCGTTCAGTTGGACGACCGCGGTTCGCATGGGCCAAGCGTAGCGGGGGGCGGCGCGCTCACGCGCGCCGCCCCCCGCGGGACCACCGTGGACTCGGATCCTCAGCTCTCCTGGAGGAGAAGCTCCACGTCCAGCACGATGTCCACCTTCTTGCCGACCAGGAACCCGCCGGTCTCCACCGCGACGTTCCAGGTCAGATCCCAGTCCTCACGCTCGATCGTCGTATGCGCCGAGAAGGCGGCCAGGGTGCCGCCCTGCATGCCCGGCCCGGAGCCAAGGAACTCACCCTGCAGCGTCACGGGGTTCGTCACGTCCTTGATCGTGAGCCGACCGTCCAGCTCGAAGGAGCTGCCCTCGCCGACACGCAGCTCGGTCGAGGTGAAGGACAGGTTCGGGTAGGTCTCGACGTCGAGGAAGTCATCGCTCCGAAGGTGCCCGTCGCGCTGTTCGCTGTCGGTGTTCACCGACGACGCCGTGATCTCGAACGCGACCGAGGAATCCTCGATCGACTCGCCGACCGTGACCTCTCCGTCGTATTCCGTGAACCGGCCCCTAACCTTCGACAGCATGTGCCGCGCCACGAACCCCACCGTGGTATGGCTCTTGTCGAACGCGTACCTGCCTGCGGGTGGAAGCTCGATCCCGTTGATGCTCCGGTTCTCGACGATGCTCGACATGTGCACCCTCCTAGGTCTCCTGGCCACCCCCGTCGGGTGACCGCCTCTGTCTTGCTCAACCAAGCGGAGTTACTTGGTATTCCGGAGTTACTGCGGAATCTTTGACCCGCTCGCCGGCGTTGCGTACGGTATGGGTATGTCTCCACACGGCGAGGGCCAGATCTGTCAGCACTTCCAGCGGGCGGCGGAATTGATCGCGCGCCGCTGGGTGCCGCAGGTGATCTATGCGATGCAGCCGGGGCCGCTTCGCTACACGGACCTCAAGCTGGCGGTTCCGAACATCTCCGACACCGTGCTCTCCGAGCGTCTCAAGGAGCTGGAGGCGTCCTCGATCGTGATCCGAACCGTCGAGCCGTCGACCCCCGTGCGGATCGAGTACGCGCTGACGCCACGGGGGCAGCAGCTGGCCGGTGTCCTTGGGGAGCTCCAGGTCTGGGCGGAGCGCTGGTCCCGCGAGCCCGTTCGGTCGTGACTAGACGGGCCCGTGCCCGTCCCACCCGCCGCAGTACTTCCCGTCGACCCAGTAGTCGTTGGGCTCGCGCGCGACGGTGTCTCCGGGGTCCACGTTGTAGCCGTCCTTGCCCGGACCACCGTTGAGGGCGTCGCCGCCCGCGCCATCCGAGCCGTTCAAACACGGGTCGTTGCCGTCGCCGCCGTATACGTGGTCCTTGCCGTGCAGGTCGACGAAGCTGTCGGCCCCCTGGGATCCCTTCATCACGTCGTTCCCCGACCCGCCGTCGAGGGTGTCGTTGCCGTACCCCCCGATCAGCAGATCGTCCCCGCCCATACCGTTGAGCGTGTCGGACCCGCCCTTGCCGCAGATCACGTCGCGGCTCGCCGTGCCCGTCAGCGTGTCGGGCCCTGCGGTCCCCCGGATCGTGCAATGCAGCGTCGCACCGTTCGCGCGGGGCGCGAGCACGACGAAGGCGGTCAGGATCACGATCGGCAACAGTCGCCAGGCGATCGAACGATATGGGTGCATGTCCAGAGCATCGGCAGGCGTCGAAGCCGACCTGAACTCAGGCGCCGATCGCGCGGTCCGCGATCTCGAGCGCGGCGTCGATCGCCTCGAAGCCCTCCTGCAGCTGCTCCTCGGTGATGCACAGCGGCGGGTTCGTCATGATGCCGTTCCACCGGATCATCGTGAACACGCCGCGGTCCAAGAGCGCGCGGTTGATCGCGACCATCGTCTCGTTGTTGACGTTGTACGGCGACAGCGGCGTCATCGACTCGCGATCCACGACCAGCTCCAAGATGCCGAAAAGCCCGATGTTGCGATGCAGGCCGACGCTCGGATGCCGATCCGCGAGCTCTTCGTGGTGCCGGCGCATCACCGGCTCGAGGCGCTTGGCGTTGCCGACCAGGTCGTCGTCCTCGATCACCTGGATCGCGGCGAGCGCGGCGGCGCACGACAAGGGGTGCGAGTTGTACGTGAGCCCTCCGTAGAACACGTTGTCTTCGAAATGCTGCGCGATCGCCGGCGCGATGGCGAGCGCGCCCAGCGGCAGATACGACGAGGTCAGACCCTTCGCGGTCGACATCAGGTCCGGCACGACGCCCCAGTGGTTCACGGCGAACCATTCGCCGGTCCGACCGAACCCGCACATCACCTCGTCGGCGATCAGCACGATGCCGTGGCGGGTGCAGAGCTCGCGGACACCCTGCAGGTACCCCGTCCGGCGGGATCAGGACGCCGTTCGTGCCGGTCACGGTCTCCAGGATGAACGCGGCGATCGTGTCGCGCCCCTCGAGCATGATCTGCTCCTCGAGTCGGTCGAGCGCCTGCTCGGCCGTATCCTCGGGCCGGTCCGACCCGTGGTACGGGTCGAAGACGCGCACGAGGCCCGCCATCGGCGGATTCTCGTTGGCCCACCGACGCGGATCGCCCGTGAGATTTGCCGTGAGGTAGGTGGCGCCGTGATAGGCCCGGTACCGCACCATGATCTTCTCCCGGCCGGTGTAGGCCTTGGCGATACGGATGGCGTTCTCGTTCGCCTCGGCGCCCCCGAGCGTGAAGAACGACTTCTCCATATCGCCCGGCCAGAGCGTCGCGAGCTTCTGGCCCAACAATGCGCGGGTCTCGTATGCGGCGAACGGCGTGATGTAGGCAAGCGTCTCGCCCTGCTTCGCGATCGCGTCGATCACGCGCTTGTCGCCGTGGCCGATGTTCACGCCCATCAGCTGGGAGTTGAAATCGAGGTATCGCGTGCCGTCGACCCCGTAGAAGTACACGCCCTCCGCGCGATCCACGGCCATCGGCACGACCTTGGACTGCGCCGACCAGTCATAGAGGGTGTAGCGCTTCGACAGCTCGACGATCTCGTTCGCAGACAGCGTCATCGTTCTCACGTCCTCCCCGCGTACGCATCCTCCCAGAAGGCTATCCGCCGTTCGGTCCCCGCGGGACCGAAGGTCCGGGTTGACCGCCTCCAGGAACGGATGCCACCGTGGTTGCCAGACCGAAGAACCCTGACCGAACAACCGGGAGGAACCGATGCGACGTTTCGCGACGATGGCGGTGGCCACGGTGCTGCTGATCGGGGTACAGAACGCGTGGGGGCTCAGCGCGAGTGATCCGCAGGACACGCCGGGGGGGCTCGACGTCGCGTCCTCGTCGTTCCGTGTCGTCCCGATCGCGGGCGGCGCCTATCGCACGCGCCTGGCGGTGTCGACGTACGAGGCCTTCGACCTGTCCAACGGCAAGGGATCGTTCTACTGGCAGATCGACTCCTACGGCGATGGCGCCGTCGACTACGTCGCGTACATGTTCGGCGACCCGGACGCCGTGCCGGCCGAGCCGGTGTTCTGCCTCGTGAAGTCGAGGAATCCCGACGTCATCTACAAGGCGTACGTGCCGGTGACGGCGACGGCCACCCGCGTGGTCTGCGGGCTGCCCCGCCACGATCTGAAGATGACGAAGGACGTGCGGTGGCGCGTCGCGGGCCGGATCCACAGCCTGATCGACCGCGCACCGGACACGGGCTGGAACGGCTGAGACCCGCGGTGGGGTCGGCCCGCCGGCCCTACCGGGTGGTGTCCTTGATCACCTCGCCGCCCTTCATCACGAAGGGCACCGATTCCAACAGCGTGATGTCCTCCGCCGGGTCGCCGGGCACGGCGATCAGGTCCGCGAACAGCCCCGGCGCGATCGCGCCGACCCTGTCCTCCCAATGGATCAGCTCGGCCGCGACGACCGTCGCGGAGCGGATCGCCTGCATCGGCGTCATCCCGAACCGCACGTAACAGGTGAGGTTCTTCGCCTCCGTGCCGAACGGGGCGATGCCGGTGTCGGAGCCGTTGGCGATCTTCGCTCCGGCCGCGACCGCCTTGCCGAACATCGCGCGACTGACCTCGTTGGTCCAGAGGACCTTGCGCATCACCTCGTCGGTGTAGCCGAGGGCCGGGCCCCGCTCGACCATGTGGTCGCCGTCGGAGATGTCGACCACGAGATACGTCCCGTGCTCGACCGCCAGCGCGAGGGTCTCGTCGTCGATCAGCGAGGCGTGCTCGATCGAGCGCACGCCCGCCCGCACCGCTCGCCCGATGCCGACCGGGCCGTGTGCGTGGGCGGCGACGAACGTGCCGTAGTCCGCACACGTCTCGACGGCCGCCGTGAGCTCGTCCTCGGTGAACTCCGGCGCGCCCGGGTTCGTGCCGCTCGTCAAGACCGCGCCGGTCGCGAGCACCTTGATGAAGTCCGCGCCCCTCGCGAGGATCCGCCGGACGTTGGCGCGCATCTGGTCCGCACCGACCGTCACGCCGAACCGCAGCTCTGCCGGCACGACCGCATCGACGTCGACCGCCAGGCCCGTGATGTCGCCCGAACCCCCGGGCACGGTGACGTAGGCGCCCGAACACAGCATCCGCGGGCCCGGGAACCACGCCTCCTCGATGCCCTGGCGGATCGCGACGTCGGTGAACGCGCGGAACGAACCGACATCGCGCACGGTGGTGAACCCTGCCTCCAGAACGAGACGAGCGTTGCGCACGCCCACGATCGCGTCCTGCGCGCCGCTGCGCATCACGAGCGAGGCGTAGCCCTGTCCGGACTCCTCCTCGCCGGCGAGGTGCGAATGCATGTCCATGAGCCCCGGGAGCACGGTGTGCCCGGGGAGCTCGATCCGACGTGGCCCCTCGGGCACGTCGGGGGTCGCGACGACGTCGACGATCCGATCGTCCTCGAGCAAGACCGCGCGGTCCCCGACGACCTCTCCCCGGGCGGTGTCGATGATCCGGTCGGCGAGCACTGCGATGCGTTCGGCCATGGCGGCGAGGATACCCGGGGTCGCGACGCGGGCCGTATCGGCGTCAGAACCGTCGGTTTTCCACTCCAGGTTCGCGACGCCCACGCCGATACCTGAAACGTGGTAGTCGAGGCTCACCTCTCCAGCCCGCGGCTATCACCACCCAACCAGGGTGTCTCCAGCTCGTGATGCCGGAGACCGCTTCGGTCCCACCGCTTCGGCGGATTGGACCGGGGATGGGTCTTGAGGCTCCCGGAGCGGGAACCGGCATCGCGACTGCGCGGCTCGGCGCCGTCAGGCGCCGAGCCGCGCTATCCATGTGTCGGCAGCGGCGCCCAGCTCCTGGCCGTCGAACGAACGCTCGTGTCCCGCGTGGACGATCCGCGCGCCGAGGTCGCGGATCCGCCGCAAGGACGCGGCCATCGTCTCGGGCTCGAGCTCCCAATCGATCGGGGCATCCACGTAGATCGCATCACCGCTGAACAGCGTGCCGTCGTGCTCGTCGAACAGACAGGCCGACCCTGCCGTGTGTCCCGGGGTGTGGACGACAGTGAAACCTCGATCGCCGAGATCGATCCGATCGCCGTCGGCGAGCAGGGTGGTGGGCTCGGCGCCCGGCGTGACCCAACCGGACAGGTCGAAGCCGGCGGCCGGGATCGCCGTGATCGCGACATCGGGCATCGGGATCCCGTAGTACTCGTACATCTCGTGCGCGTCGGACGGGAAATCGTCGCGACGAAGCCGCATCGGGTAGGGCGACCTGGTCATGGCCGCGTCGTCGGCGTGCACCCGCCGGTCGTCGAACTCGTGCAGCCCGCCCACGTGATCGAAGTGCCCGTGCGTCACGAACGCGATCACAGGTCTCCCGTCGGTGAACGGGTCGACGTGCGGCCGCAGCCGTCCGATCCCGTTGGCCGAGTCCACGAGCAGGTCGGCCTCGGCCCCCGGCACGTGCCAGACGTTGGACTCCAACATGGGGTCGACATGCGGCTCGAACAGCCTCGTGACGCCACCACCGGCCTCTTCGGCCCGGAACCACGGGTGCGCGACGGGGAGTTCCGTCACGCGAGCGGCGCGTCGGAGGGCTGCGCGTCGGGACTGCCCGCGGCCTCCATCGCGGCGGTGTCGCGCAGCACGAGGAGTCCGGCCGCGATACCGAGCACGCCCCCGAGCGCCGAGACGAACAGGCCCGTCGACGCGGTCGCACCAGGTGCGATGTCGTCGGTTCGCAGCAGGCCCCAGACGCACGCGAGCGTGAGCACGACCGCGCACAACGTGGCGAGCGCGCCCATCGCGCGGCGGATGCGCGCGTCGCTGATCAAGACGTAGGCGCCACCGAACGCGAACAGCCCGACCGACATCGCGAGCGCGAGCTGTCCCGAGATGTCGGCGGTGCCGTTGTACATGGCGGTATCGGTCTCCCACCAGAAGGAGTAGATGCCGAGGATCCCGATGACCCCGGCGACGGCGGCGCCGACCCCTGCGTAGCTGATCTTGGCCTTGTCCATGACTGGGATCCCCCCGGCTCGGTCGATGCCGGGATGGTCCCCCGGGATGAAGGCAGATGCAACGACCGTCCCATTCCCGGTTGATGCGAGATCGGTGGAGGTGAGGGGACTTGAACCCCTGACCCCTGCGTTGCGAACGCAGTGCTCTACCGGACTGAGCTACACCCCCGTCGCGATGGCCAGGGTAGCAGTTGCCGCGAACGCGACTACGCGGTGGCGCCGAGCACGGTGACGTGCTGATCGGCTTCGATCGCCGCGGTCGGCTGGGGGCGTCGCGCGGGCGCGGCGGGCGCCTCGATCGGCCGCGGCTCGTGTCCCGATCGCGCCTTCGATGACAAGGAGCGCCCACGTATAGATCACCAGGAGGCCGCCGAGCACCCCGGCGACGATCCACGACGCGCGAAGCGGCGGGACGACCCCGATCAGGAGCGCCAGCCCGATGGCCTCGAGCAAGAAGACGAACACCCGGCGGCGGCGGGCTCGCACCCGCGCCTGCTGTCGCTCATGCGGGCCGAGGAACCGCACGCCCTTGCGCGGGGTCACGATCCACCGGCCCCCGGTGCCCTGTACCTCAGCGTGTGCCAACAGCTCCATCCTTCGTTCGAAGTCCTCGACGCTCCGCGAATCGGACCTCTTCCGGCCGATGGGAACGAGGAACGCCGTCCACATGATGCCCAAGACTCCGAGCAGCAACCACTGCACCAGCCGGCCTCCTGCCTGTCGATCCCCGGTGGCGACACAACATCTAGGCTGGTCCGGGACCGTAGCACCACATGTAGTGCTCGAGAAGCACATCGATGTGATTTTCCCCCAGGTGTGGAGGTCGTGTGGAAAACGCCTGGGCGGCCCTAGGCGCCGGCCACGTAGTCGCCGCTGGCCCCACCGGACTTGGCCAGCAGCCGGACCCCGTCGATCCGGGCGGCGCGATCGAAGGCTTTCGCCGTATCGTAGAGAGACAACGCGGCGGCCGCGGCGCCCGTGAGCGCCTCCATCTCGACGCCGGTCCGATCGATCGCCCGCACGGTGAGCTGGACACGGATCCGACCCGTGACCTCGTCGGGTTCGATCGCGACGTCGGCCCCGGTGACGCGGATCGGATGGCAATGCGGCAGCAGATCGGGCGTGCGCTTGACGCCCCCGATGCCGGCGATCTTGGCGGTCTCGATGGGCGAGCCCTTCTTCGTGCCCGCGACGAGGTGGCCCACCGCCTCAGGGGTCGTACGCAGCCACGCCTCGGCGGTCGCCTCGCGGGCGGTTTCCGGCTTCGCGCCGACCTCCACGATCCGGGTGACGCCGTCGGCGCCCGCCTGATCCTTGCCGGCCACGCTCAGTCCTCGGAGGCCCGGAACAGCATGACGGAGACCTTCTCGCCCGCGGCGATGGATTCGACGCCGGACCGGATCACGGCGAGGCCATTGGCGCGCGCGACCGTCGCGATCAGGTTCGAGCCACGGCCGCCCGTCGGGGTCGCCGTCCAGCCGTCGGCGCCGCGGACGGCCTCGACCCGGATGAACACCGTCTTGGAACGCGGACCGCGGATCTCCTCGCTCAGGATCGCGGACACTTCGGGACGCGAGAGCTGTGCACGCCCCATCATCTTCAGGATCGCGGGGCGGACGAACATCTCGAAGCTCACGAAGACGCTCACGGGGTTCCCGGGCAGCCCGAAGAAGGGCTTGCCCTCGATGAACCCGAACCCTTGCGGCATCCCCGGCTGCATCGCGACCTTGAAGAAGTCGACGTCGCCTCGCCGATAGAAGGCGGCCTTCACCACGTCGCGCTCCCCGACGCTGACACCGCCGGAGGACACGAACCCGTCGGCCTGGATCTCATAGTTGAAGACCGCTTCCTTCAACGCCTCCGGGTCGTCTCGAACGATGCCCGCGAGCACGGGGATCGCGCCGGCCTCGCGGAGCGCGCCGAAGATCGTGTAGGCGTTGGAGTCGCGCACCTGTCCGAACTCGGGCGTTTCGGTCGGCGCGATCAGCTCGTCGCCCGTCGAAAACACGATCACGCGGGGTCGGGGATGCACGAGCGGATGCGGCACGCCGGCGTTGGCGAGCAGCCCGAGCTCAGGCGCGCCCAGGCGCTTGCCGGCCGGCACGAGCACGTCGCCTTCCTGGACGTCCTCGCCGCGCGGGCGAACATGGCGTCCGACTGGCACCGCCTCGAGCAGTCGGACCAGGTCCTCTCCCGCGTCCGCGTTCTCCACGGGCACGACCGCATCGGCGCCGCTGGGGATCGGCGCGCCCGTCGCGATCTTGATGGCCTCGCCCATGCCGACGGTGGCGTCCGGACGCTGCCCGATCATCGCGCGCCCGACGAGCTTGAGCTCGGCGGGCTCGGCGGGCGTCGCGCCCTCGACGTCGGCGGCGCGGACCGCGAACCCGTCCATCCCGCTGGACGCGAACTCCGGGAGGTCGATCGCCGCGGCGATGTCGGCAGCCGCGACACACCCGTAGGCGTCGGTCAGCGGCAGCTCGATCGGCGGCAACGGTTTGATCTTCGAGAGCACCCGTTCGCGGGCATCCTCCAGCGAGACGAGGCCCTCGGCGGAGTCGTGATCGTGCACGGATCGGGTCGCCATGCGCCCAGTCTATCGGGCCACTCGATCCCGGCCGGCGGCTAGCCGAGCAGGTCGACGAGCCATGGTCGCAGGGCCGGGCCGATGTCATCGCGCGCCAAGGCGAGCTCGACCTGCGCTTTCATGGCATCGAGCGGATTGCCGACGTCGTACCGCCCGCCCTCGAACGGCAGCGCGAACACCCGTTCTTCGGCGGCGAGCAGCCCGATCGCGTCGGTCAACTGGATCTCGCCGCCCGCCCCCGGCTTCGTGCGTCGCAGGGCATCGAAGATGCCGGGCGTGAGCACGTACCGGCCGATCACCGCCAGGTCCGAGGGCGCATCGGCCGGATCGGGCTTCTCCACGATCGAGACGACGCGCACCAGGTCGCCGTCGGGCTCGCCGGGGCCGACGCAGCCGTACATCGCGATCTCGCGAGGCCCCACGTGCATCGCCGCGATCACGGAGCCGCCCGTGCGCCGGTTCGCGGCGAGCATGTCGCGCAGCAGCGGCACCGCGGGGTCGATCAGGTCGTCGCCGAGCAGGACCGCGAAGGGCGCGTCGCCGACGAACGGCTCGGCGACCGCCACCGCGTGCCCGAGCCCGAGCGCTTCGTCCTGTCGTGCGAAGCGCACCTGGGGGATCGTCGCCCGGCGGACGGCGGCCAGCGCCTCCGACTTCCCCCTGGCCTCCAACTCGAGCTCGAGGGACGGATCGCGGGCGAAGTGCTCGCGCAGCGCATCCTGTCCGGGGCCGAGCACCACGACGACGTCTTCGAGACCGCTGGCCAGGGCCTCCTCGACCACCAGCTGGATCGCGGGGACATCCACGACCGGCAGCAGACCCTTGGGCTGTGCCTTCGTGGCGGGCAGGAACCGCGTTCCCAGTCCCGCGGCCGGGATCACCCCGGTGCGCACGGTCATGAGGGCGAAGTCTAGCCGGAGGCCGCCGGTACACTTGCCCCGCCATGCCAACCTACGAATACCGCTGTCGCGACTGCGGCCATTCCTTCGACATCGTGCAGAAGATGAGCGACGACCCCTTGACGCATTGCCCCGAATGCGGCGGCCCGCTCCGGAAGGTCTTCACGGCTCCGGCCATCTCGTTCAAGGGCTCGGGGTTCTACGCGACGGATCACGGCTCGAAGGGCAAGAAGCCGGCGGGGACCGACAACAAGGAAGGGTCGACGGACACGAAGAAGAGCGACAACGCCAAGAGCAAGGGCTCGTCCTCATCGGGGCGATCGTCGTCGTCTGACTCGGACTCGTCCTCGTCGGGATCCTCGACATCGGAACGCTCGTCGTCGTCGAGCACGAAGGAGGAGGGATCGTCGTGAGCAGCGCCGAGATCGGAGTGTTCGGAGGCTCCGGCTTCTACGCCTTCCTGGAGGATCCGGAAGAGGTCACGGTCGAGACGCCGTACGGGGCGCCAAGCGCGCCGGTGACGATCGGCACGGTCGGCGACCGCCGCGTCGCGTTCATCCCGCGCCACGGCACCGACCACGAGTTCCCGCCACACCTGGTGCCGTATCGCGCGAACGTCTGGGCGATGAAGGAGCTGGGCGTGACGCGGCTGTTCGGCCCGAGCGCGGCCGGATCGTTGCGTCGCGACATCCCACCGAAGACCTTCGTGGTGTCGGACCAGGCGATCGACTTCACCAAGACCCGCCCGTACACGTTCTTCGACGGACCGGTGACGACGCACGTGTCGTTCGCGGACCCGTACTGCCCCGAGCTGCGCCAGGCGTTGGTCTCGTCGGCGGACACGCTCGGTATCGAGCACCGCGACGGCGGCACCATGGTGGTGATCGAAGGGCCGCGCTTCTCGACGCGCGCCGAGTCCAAGATGTTCGCCCAGGTCGGCGGCGACGTGATCGGCATGACGCAGTTCCCCGAGGTGACGCTCGCGCGAGAGGCCGAGCTGTGCTTCGCGAACGTGGCGTTGGTGACCGACTACGACGTGGGCGTGGACGGCATCGCACCGGTGTCGCACCACGAGGTGTTGAAGGTGTTCGGCGAGAACATCGAGGCGCTGCGCAACCTGCTGTTCTCGACGATCCCGACGGTGCCGGGCGAGCGCGGATGCACCTGCGGTCAGGCGCTCTCGGGGAGTCACTGATGAGCCGGCAACTCGTCCGCGTCGAGCTGTCGTTCGTGACCGAGGATGACCCGGAACAGCTCGGCGACCGGATCCGCGAGGCCACGTCGTCGATCGTGGGGCGCGATGCGCTCGACGAGTTCCGGATCCGCACGATGTCGCTGGACGCGACCAAGAAAGAGCACCTGCGTTCGGTCGACTGATGTGCGCTTCGTCACGGTGATGCGCAGCGGCCGCGCCTAGCGTGGCTCGCATGCGCTGGCCGTCGTTCCGCCGCAAGCTCCCGATGGCCTCGAAGGTGCTCTTCGGCCTTGCCGGTGTGCTCGCGTTGTCGTCCTTCCTCGTGGTGCGGTCCGAGGTCGAACGGGCGGCCGACGCCCAGGCGGCGACCGGGCCTCGGGTCGGCGTCGTGGCCGCCGCGCGCGACCTGGTCGCCGGCTCGACCCTGGCGGCCGCCGATCTGCGGTCGATCGACGTGCCGCTGGTCTACGCCCCGCCCGAGGCCGTGACCTCGCGCGACGATGCGATCGGGCTGGTCCTCGACGGTCCCGTGTCGGCGGGCGAGGTCCTGGTGAGGACCCGCCTGGCCGCCAGCGCCTTCGGTCCGAGCGTGTCGCCCGGCAACGTGGTCGTCACGGTGGCGTTCGCCTCGGTGCCCGTGGGCCTGTCGACGGCCGACCGGGTGGACGCGTTCGCGACCTACGCCGGCGCGCGGCCGTACACGACCGTCGTGGGCGAGGGTCTCCACGTGCTGTCGATCGCCCCCACCGACGCGGCGTTCGACGGTCCCGACGCGACCCCGGTCACGTTGGACGTCGACCCCGAGACCGCCCGTCAGCTGTTGCAGGCGGCCGCCACCGCGACGCTCGGTCTCGCGGCACGGGCGCCGGTCACAGGAACACCATCCGTGAGTGCGTCGCCCACACCGGGGATCGCGATAGCCCCCGGGTAGACTCGCGCCCCGTGACCATCCTGCAGGCCATCATCCTGGGCATCGTCCAGGGGATCACCGAGTTTGCACCCGTCTCGAGCAGCGGCCACTTGATCCTGGTGCCGTGGGCGCTCGGGTGGGACATCGTGAACGATCCCGCGCTGAACAAGACGTTCGACGTGGCACTCCACATGGGCACGTTCGTCGGCGCCGTGATCTATTTCCGGACCGACCTCTGGTCCTACGTCAAGGCGTTCGTGGCGTCCTGTCGTGCGCGCGCGATCCGAACGACCGACGAGCGCCTCGCGTGGGCGATCGTCGTCGGCACGATCCCGGGCATGATCGCGGGCGCGACGCTGGAATCGGTGATCGAGGACAAGCTCGGGCAACCGGTGCTGATCGCCGTCATGCTCGCCGTGATGGGGGTCGTGCTCTACATCGTGGACCGCGTCGCGCGCCACGACCGGGGGCTGGACTCGATCCGCCCGCGGACCGGGTTGTACATCGGGACGGCACAGGCGCTCGCGCTGCAGCCGGGGGTCTCGCGCTCCGGGATCACGATCACCGCGGGGCGGCTGATCGGTCTGGATCGCGCCACGGCCGCTCGATTCTCGTTCCTCATGGCGCTGCCGATCATCGCCGGCGCCGGCCTGTTCAAAGGCATCGATGTCGCGCAGACGGGATTCCAGGGCTACGGCGCGCAGTTCCTCGCCGGGTTCATCGCCGCCGCGGTGAGCGGATTCCTCGTGATCTGGTTCCTGCTGCGATACCTCCGTCGGCACGACTTCCTCGTGTTCATGCTCTACCGCCTCGCCGTCGCCGTTGTCGTGATCGCGCTGGTCGCCGGCAACGTCCGGTCCGGGACGATCTAGGCGTCGGGGTCGGGCACCTTCCCCATCGTGAGGATCACCCAGGGTCGGAAGCCTTCGCGCTCGTAGAGGCGCCTCGCCGGCTCGTTGGTCGCGAGCACGCCGATCACCATCTCCTCCACCCCGCGGTCGCGCACCCGGCGGTACACCTCGTGCAGCAGGTCGGTGCCGAGCCCGCCGCCGCGACGATCGGGCGCCACCACCAGGGACTGCAGCTCCGCGACTCGGTCACCGGTCGCGTGCGAATCGTCGCGATCGTGGAACGACACGAGCGCGTAGCCGACGGGAAGATCCGCACCGTCTTCCTCGGCGAGCAGCACGAAGGCGTCGGGCTCGCGCAGCCAGGACGCGTAGCGATCGCGGCGGATCTCCCACCAGGTGTCGACATCACGCGGCGGTATCCCCGGGATGTCGGGATCGACCGTTCGGTGATGCTCGTGCAGGGCGCGGGTCAGATGCTCGATGTCGGGGAGCCGATCCGCGCCGACCTCGGCGATGCGCACCGCCGGCATCACACGCCGGCGAGCGTCATCTCGCTGATCAGGATCGACGGGGTCCCCACGCTGGAGAAGAACCGCAGGTCGCTGCCAACCGCGCCGACGCCGAGGAGCATCTCCGGCAGGGTCGAGGCGATCGTCATCTCGCGGAGCGGCTCGGCCAGCGTGCCGTCGGCGCCGATCCGACGACCGGTGGCGCCCACGCTGAACTCGCCACTGATCGGATTGGCTCCCGAATGCACGCCGGACACGTCCATGATCAGCACACCGCCGGCCGCGTCGGCGAGCAACGCGTCGAAGGAGCGCTCGCCCGCCTCGACGTAGAAGTTCGACGTGCCGACGCCCGGCGTTGCCTTGTAGCCGCCACGCTTCGCGTTGCCCGTCGAGCGCTGCCCACCGCCGGCGCGACGTGCCGTATAGGTGGAATGGAGGAATCCGTTCAGGACCCCGCCGGTGAACAGCTCGGTCCGACCGGAGGGCACCCCTTCGCCGTCGAACGGGCAGGCGCCCGGCCCGTCGGCGCGACGACCGTCATCGACGAGGGTGAACGCCGCCGACCCGACCTGCCGGCCCACCATGTCGGCGAACAGCGACCGACCCTTCAAGACGTTGTCGGCGTTCAACGCGCCGGCGAGCACCCCCAGGAAGTTCGAGGCCGCGAACGGATCGAGGATCACCGGCACCTTCGCGGTGGACGGCTTCTCCGCGCCGAGCATCTGCACGGCGCGATCGACCGCCTCGTCGGCGACCGGCTGCCAGGCGAGGTCGTCGAGCCCGCGCGTGATCGTGAACGAGAACCCCGTCTGCGTCTCGTCGCCCGCCACCGCCAAGGTGACGGCGACCGCCCACGCGTCGGTGCGGGCGTACTCGAGGTCGACGCCCTCGGTGGTGGCGATCGCGACGCGGGACACCGCGTCACCGACCTGGGCGAGATCGAGCTTCGTCACGCGCGGGTCGCGCGAGACCGTGTAGCGCTCGAGCTCGAGCGCCATCGCCACCTTGTCGTCGACGCTGACCGCGGCGCTCGCCGACCGGAACAGCTCGGGCATCGGCTCGATGTCGCCGGCGCCCGGCAGGCCGTTGGACGAATCGGGCTCGGCCAGCGCGGCGTTCGCGCGCGCCCGCGCCACCGCGTCTCGGGCTTCCTCCTCGGAGGGGTCCGCGGCCCAGGCATAGCCGAGCCGTCCGTCTCGGATCACGCGAACACCGACCCCGCGGGACTCCGCGAAGGTCATGCCCTCGACCTCGCCTCGGTGCGCGCTGACCTCGGTCTGCCGCTCTTCCTCGGCGTAGGCCTCGACCTGCTCGCCGGTCGTCGCCGCCGAGACCGCGACCCTCGCCAACGCGTGCAGATCAGACACCGGTGCCTCCGACGGTGATCCTCGAGATACGAACCGTCGGCGAGCCGCTGCCGACGGGCGCGCTCTGACCGTCCTTGCCGCAGACGCCCTCCCAGGTCTCGAAGTCCGAGCCCACCGCGTCGACGGCGGACATCACGTCGATCGCGCGGCCGATCAGGTTGGCGCCGCGTACGGGTGTCGTGACCTCGCCATGCTCGATCAGGTAGCCCTCCGAAACACCGAACACGAAGTCACCGGTCGCGGGGTTCACCTGGCCGCCCCCGAGACCCCGGACGTAGATGCCGCCGTCGGTCCCTCGGATGATCTCGGCTGGGTCGGTCGCCCCCGGCAGGATGTTCGTATTGGTCATGCGCACGACCGGCGGGTGGGCGTAGGACTCGCGTCGCGCATTGCCCGTGGGCTCCACGCCCATCTTCGAGGCCCGCATGCGGTCCTGAAGGAATCCCTGCAACACGCCGTCGGTGAACAGCACCGTGCGCTGCGACGGCGTGCCCTCGTCGTCGAAGTCATAGCTGCCCCAGCCGTTGGCGATCGTCGCGTCGTCGACCCCGTTGATCAGCGAGCTCGAGCACTGCTGGCCGACCAGCTCCCGGTACACGCTGGCCTCCTTGTCGACCGCGTCGGCCTCGAGCGGATGGCCGACCGCCTCGTGGAACAGCACGCCGCCGCAGCCGTTGGCCACGACGACCGACATCTCCCCGGCGGGCGCCGGGATCGAATCGAGCATGGTGACGGCTCGCGTGGCGGCCTGGCGACCGGTCTCGCTCGGCGTGTGCCGATCGAGGAACTCCACACCCGCGCAGGCGGCCGGTCCGTGCCACCCGGTCTGGATCACGTCGCCGCGCTTCGCCACCACCTGGGCGAACAGACGGATGCGCGGGCGGTCCTCCTGCACCCAGCGGCCGTCGCTCGTCGCGATCAGACGCCGCTGCAGCGAGTCGAAGTAGACCCCGGTCACCTGTGCCACCTCGGGGCTCACGCCACGGGCCACCTCGTCGACCTCCCGGAGCCATCCGACCTTCGTGGCCGCGTCGACGTCGGCGGCGGGCCGCTCGGCGTTGTTCGTGCCGGGACCCGTCCGCTCGGTCAGGTCGACCACCTGGCCCGGCGTCTCGCCCGCGAGCGCCGCGCTGGCGGCCGCCGCAGCCTCGAGGAGCGAGGCGCGATCGAGCCGGTTGGAATACGCGTAGCCATACGTCGTGCCGCGGCACACACGGACGCCAGCGCCGCGATCGAGGCCCGTCGTCAGCTCCTCGACCCGCCCGTCGTCGAGTCGGACCGACGTCGAGGAGCGCTCCTCCACGAAGACCTCTGCGAAGTCGCCGCCGTGACGACGGGCGGCGGCGAGCACGCCGGTGACGAGATCGCGATCGAGCATGGCGGCGATGGTAACAGCGGTCGGTGATACGGTCGCCGCCCGAGTGGACACCACCACGACCAACCCGCGGACCCGCGCCCGCCACCTGCGAACCGCAGCCGATCTCGCGCTGATCGCCGTGCTGGGAGCGGCGCTCCTGCGTCTGTTTCTCTGGCCGACGCTTCGCCACGCCTACCCGTTCCCGGTGGGGCCCGACGTGCCGGTGTACCTCTGGTGGACCCGGGTGGCGACGTCCGGCGGGATCTCGCTCGCGAGCGAGCGTCCCGGCGCGCCTGCACTGATCGCCACGGTGAGCGGCGCGCTGGACCAGGGCCTCGTCGCAGGACTCGGCGGCCTGCAGTACGCGCTGGGCCCGGCGATCGGGCTCGCGGCGGCAGCGCTAGCCCGGGGGCGGGGTCGCACGTTGCCACGAGGCGGCTGGCTGGCCGCCGGCGTGCTGGTCGGCGCGTGGGCCACCTTCCTCGGCGGGGGCTACGTGTCGAACCTCGTGTTCGCGGCGGCCTTCATCGCGGGCGCGGCGGCGCTGGCGCGTAGAACCCGGCGTGGCACGATCGCGGCCGCGCTCCTCCTCGGCGGGGGCGCCTTGACGCACCCCGGATTCTTCGTGGTGGGCGCTGCCGTGCTCGCGACCGCAGGCACCTGGGCCTGGATGCACGAGGGTCGGTTCCGCTGGAACTCCGACGCCGGGCGCGTCATCGTCGCGCTGCTCGGCGGCGCCGGGATCGCCGGCGCCGGCTTGCTCGCCGCGACGGTCGGGGATCCCCGGATCGGCGGGGAAACCTCCACCGACGCCTTCCTGCGGACGACCGGTCAGCTGCACGCCCTGCGTCGCTCCTACCTGGATCGCTTTCTCGTCAACTGGCGCCGGTACTCCCCGTTCATGACGACCGCGCTCGCCGTGGCCGGTGCGTTCCGGGCCCACGGATTCGCGCGGCGGTTCCTCTTGTCGTGGGCCGGCGTGAGCGCCGTCGCCCTGGCGCTCGGAGCCGCCACCGGCTGGTTCCCGCCGGACCGGATCCTGATGTTCGCCTTCTGCCTGCCGATGCTTGCCGCGTTCGGCCTGGTGGCCCTTGGCGAGCTCCTCGGCCGCTGGTGGCTGGCCTGGCCGATCGGACTGATCCTGACCGCCTTGATCGTGGCGCCGGCCGTGCGCGACTGGCGCGACCAGTTCCCCTACACCTCCCCGGATGAGGTCGCGCACCTGACGCTCGCCGGCCGGATCGCGACCGATCGTTCGCAACCGGGGATACCCCTGGTCTTCGTCGCCGATTCCCCGGACACCGCAGAGGCATTGTTCCTGTTGACGCACACGGCCAACGTGGCGAGGGCCGCGCTGCCGCCCGAGCGCGCGGACGACGTGTACGTCTTCCTCGGCGCGCCGGCCGACCTCGCCGCCGGTGTGCCGAGCACGACCGGCGACCCTGCCTACGACATCGCGTCGGCGGCCTCACTCGATCGCATCCCCGACGGACCACACCTCACCTTCGTCGTCGGCGAGGACATCCGGGATCCGGCCGAGCTCGACACGCCCGGGCTCACGCGGTGGGACACGTGGCTCGCCAGCAGCGAGGGCGCACCGCGCACGCTGCCGCCGAACCCCGACGAGCTCTCCCCGGTCGCGCCGCGCAAGATCCTCGAGGCAACCTGGCGCACGTTCCTCCTGCTGATCGTTCTCGGCCTCGGGTGGTCGTGGTGGGCCCTTGGCGACGTGGCCTCCGGCGTGGCGGGCTCGGCCGCGTTCGGCGCGCCGATGCTCGCGCTGACGGCGTTCGTGCTGGAGCGGCTCGGCGCGCCGCTCGGCACGATCGGAACCTCAACCCTCGCGTGCGCCCTCGCCGGCGGCTGCGGGTATGCGCTCCTGGCCGCCCGCCTCATCGGCCAGCGGCGGCGGGGGCTCCTCGATGCCGATCTCGTCCTCGAACAGCGCCCCGTTGTCGATCCGTGAGCGCAGGTCGCGCAGCAGCACGATCAGCAGCCAGACGATGACCGGCACAACGAGCCAGTTGCCCACGAACACGTTCAGGGAAAAGGCGCCCGGATAGCGCAACGCCTCGGTCGACCACAGGGTGACCCCGAGCAGCGAGCTGACGGCGATCAGCGCCGTGCGTGGCGCCTTGGGAAGGACCCACGCGAGCGGCAGCACCCACACCACGTACCAGGGCATCAGCACGGGGCCGAGCAGCATCAGCAACATCAGCGCCCATCCCCACGTGGCCGCCTGCTCGCGCGGACTCATCACCGGGGCCCCGGCGACGTCGGTGCCGGTCGTGCGTCGCCACACGGCCCGGGTCAGCCGCCAGATCGCGACGCCGAGGATCGCCGCCGCGACCACGCGGACCAACCAGCCCAACGTGTCGAAGGTCAGCAGGTCGACCAGGCGTTCGCCGACGGCGGCCGGCGCGAGCCACCCTTGGTGCCCCGCCAACGCGAGCATGCCCAGCGTCGGATCCTGCAGTTGGAAGAACGGCACGGAGAACGCCGCCGTGATCGCGACGGCGAAGCCGATGTGCGTGATCCCCACGCGCCAACGGTCCTCGGGCTTGCGGCGTGCGATGCACCACACGAGCAACAGCAGCAAGGGCAGCCCGGCGGTCGCCTTCACCAGGGCGCCGATCGTCAGGAGCCCGATCGCCGGCATCTCCTTGTGCGACACGACGAGCGCGAAGGCGCCGGCCATCGTCAGCGCCACGAGCATGTCGTTGTGCCCGCTGGCGACCGAGTGGAACACGACGACGGGGTTCGCGCCGAACGCGACGAGCGCGAACGCGGTGCGCTCGGGCCACAGGCGCCGGACGGTCCACACGATCACCGCGCAGGTCGCGAGGCTCGCGAAGATCGCGATCATGCGGTATGCCTCGACGTGCGCCTCGGGCCGGGCGCGCAACCACGTCGACAACCAGCCCGACAACGAGGACCAGACGGGTCCGTAGACGGCGGGCGTGTTCACCCAGATCGGCCCGACGAACTTCCAGAGGGCATCGGTCGGATGGTCCAGCGGTGTCTGCACGTACGGATTGCCGCCGTAGACGCCGGCGATCCGTCCGTAGAAGGCGTAGGAGTACACGTCGCGGGAGAACAACAGCGGAAGCCCGAGCAGCAGTGCGTGCGCGGCCACCACCAGCGCCGCCACCGGTCCGACGCCGATCCGTCCGTGGAACGCGGCGCGGAGCAACAACAGGAAGCCGCCGATCGCCAGCGCGGAGGCCGCCACGCCGACGGCCACGATCGGGTTGCCGGGGATGCGCGACAGCCCGAGTCGCACGGCGAGCTCGGTCAGCGGACCGTGGGGCTCTCCCGCCGGGGTGAGCAGCGGCTGATACGGCGATCCCGGAGCCGCGCCGACGAGGGCCATCGCGATCAACCCGACGGCGGCGAGCGCGAGCGCGCGGGCACCGTCGGTGGTCATCGTTCGAGCTCGCGCGATCTTCTCCACGGTTGAACGAAGGTAACACCCTCGGGCGAAACTCGTCTGTGCAGGTCAGGGGTGCCGTGGGCGGGGACGCTCGAAGCGGCCGAAGACGGCGATCAGCCCGAGCAGGAACAGGCCCGAGAGGCCCAGGATCAGCGGCCGCTGCAACCACCACGCCGCCGTGCTGTCGTGCTCGCGAGCCAGCCCCATCGGCCACAGCACCAGCACCGCGCAAAGGTAGGCGGTCATGTGCCAGAGGAACAGCGTCATGATCACCGCGTTGACCGCGATCGTGGCCTTCCAGGGACGTCGTGCCTGCAGCCAGCGCTGCAGGAACGGTCGAGCCAGCATGACCGCGCCGATGGTCCAGATCCCGCCGAGGAGGAAGCACACGGTCGGCGGATAGGCGTTCGACACCACCTCGACGTCGGTGCCGAGCAGACTCTTGGGGTACGTGCCGATGCCCGGGAACCAGTCGAACCGCACGTCCCCGAACAGCTTCCAGAAGGGTGGATTGGTCAGCAGCAGCAATCCGCCCAGACCTGCGGCCACCATGCCCCACAGCGCCGCCTTGGGCGCCCGGTCGAACGTGCCGTCCGCGTAGAAGAACCCGAGCTGATGGGGCAGCAACAGCACGAACGCGACGTTGCACCAGCGCACCGGCGACCAGCCACCCTGGAACCCGATCACGTCGGCGCAGATCGCCCCGAGCACGAGGACGATCGGTACCCACCACCGGAACCGACGGTGGAGCGCGATCATCCACGGCGCGAGCGCCACGACGATCAGGTAGACGCCGAGGAACCACAGCGGACCGAACGGCAGTGTGGCGCCCGGTGGCAGGAACAGGCGCAGGAGCGTGGTGCCACCGAGGAGGCGCGGGCCCGTCGACGCCCCGACGTCCAACAGATGCATCGCCACATCGATCGTGCCCCAGACGGCGAAGAACACGAGCGACGGGCGGAGCAAACGCATCGCCCGGCTCCGGACGAACGACCCGTCGGTTTCTCCGCGTCGACGCGCGGCATCCAGCGACACCAGGTTCGAGAAACCGCCGACGAAGAAGAAGATCGGCATCACCTGCAGCACCCACGTGGCGAGCCACAACCATGACGTGACGCCGATCGCGCTCGTCGTGCGAAGCACCCCGTCCTGCCACCAGACGATCCCGATCGTCCAGTGCCCCACGACGACCGCGCAGATACTCGCCGCGCGCAGGAAGTCGACCACCCGATCGCGCGACGCGGGGGTCGCATCGACGAGCGCGTCGATGGAGGCTTCGCTCACGGTGCACACGTACCCCGCCGCGTACGCCGGGTCAAGCAGTGGGCCGCGGCGACGGGGACTGGCAGGATGGGCGCGTGGGCAGGCGAGGGCGGATCGTGCTCGGAGTGGCGTTGGTGCTTGCGGGCCTCGTCGCGACCGTCGCCGGGCTGGCCATCGTGCTGCTCGTCGGCGCGGACGGGTCGATCGGGCTCCCGCCGACGCGTATCGTCGCGGCCGGCAGCGCGATCACCTTGCCACAGCTCGACGTCCCGACGCTGCCGCGACGCGCCTCCATGGTCCTCGACGTCGCGTTGACGCCCGGCGATCGACCGATGTTCATCGGCGTGGGGCCCTCGAGCGCCGTCGACGCGTACCTGCGGAACACCCCGTACGACGTGATCGAGCAGATCGATTGGCCCGGCGCCGCACGCACCACGGCCGTCCCCGGCACGGCGGATCCCAGACCGCCCGGCGACCAGGGGTTCTGGGTGGCCTCCGCGCACGGTCGTGGGCCGCAGCTGCATTGGCAGGCCGCGCCCGGGGATTGGACGCTCGTGATCATGGACGTCGACCCGGCCTCGCCACTCGACGTCACGGTCACGGGAGCTGTCACCATCCCGATCCTCGGCCCGGTCGGCTTCGCCGTGCTGGCGGTTGCGATCGTGCTCCTCGTGACGGGCATCTGGGTCACGGCCCGTGCCGCCGCCCACGCCCCGGCGCCCGCGACGCCCCCGCCTCCTAGCTGACCTTCTCCGCCGCCTGCTCCAGCCGTTCGGCGCGTGTGCTGCGAGCGTCGAGCGCGATCACGGCCATCGTGGCGCCGACGACGATGGCGCCGCCGAGGACCGCCGCGGGCGGGATCTCCTCGCCGAGCAGCAGCCACGCCAGCACCACGGTGATCACCGGGGAGACCTGGGTGATCAGCGCCGAGAGCCACGAGGCCACGTGCTTGTGCGACCAGATGACGAGCGTGTGCCCGACGAAGCCCGGCAGGAGCGCGACCGCGACGACCGCCAGCAGGTCGGCCGTCGCCACGTCGGACGGCACGCCGTTCGTGACGAGCGCGACCGGCGTCATCGTGAGCGCTCCCGCGAGCATCACGCAGGCGAAGTAGATGATCGGGTCGTAGCGCTCCCGCACATGACGCGAGAAGAACCAATAGGTCGTCCACGTCCCGACGCCGAGCAACGCCATCACGTCACCCGCGAGGCTCCAGCTCGGCAGACCGGCGCTCGAGACCGCGACGATCACGATGCCCAGGAACGACGCGCCGACGAGCGACCACGATCGCAACGTGACCCGCTCGCCGAGTCGGATCGATGACAGCAGCACGATCACGACCGTCGCGAGCGTTCCGATCAGCGCCACGTCGGCCACCGTCGTGAGCTTGACGGCGGTGAAGCCGAGTCCGATGTCGGCCGCAAAGAGCACGCCGCCCGCCGCACAGGCCCGGAACGCCGCCCAGGAGAATCGGCGCCGAGTCACGACGATCGCCGTGAACGAGATCACCACGCCCGTCCACAATCGGAGCATGGCGAAGGTCGGCCCCGGCAGGTCGCTCCACTTGACGATCACGGGGCCCCACGCCCACACGAACGTGGCCAGCCACACGGCCGCGATCCCGCGGCGACGGAGCGGATCGAGATCGGGCATCCGCCCATCTTCTCAGCGGCCGCGCACGCCGCCCGGGCCGGCTTGCTAGGCTCGACGTCGATGCGTGAGAACACCGGCACCGCGGTCGCGATCGCCCTCGTGGCGACGATGGGCTACGCGGTGTTCGCGGGCGTGCTCGCCGTGTCCATCTGGCTCAGCCTGACCATCTACACGATCGTGAAATGGATCGGTGGGCCGTCGGATCACGCCAGCCCGCTCACGGTCCTGCTGCTGGTGGTCGCCAACGTCACGCTGTTCGTGGTGCTGCTGACGCTCGCGATGTATCTGATCGGGAAGCCGATGCGCTACCGGAAGCGGAAGCGAGGCGAGGACGAGCAGTTGGCCCTGGCCCTCGACGACCCGACCGCCTAGTCACGACCCCACCGCGCTCGCGGTCCAGCGACCCCGGCGATGCTCGACGTGGATCCGAAGCTCAAAGCACGCCGTCATGGGCTCGTCGGCGAGCACCTCGCCGATCGGACCCGAGGCCACCACGAGGCCATCGCGGAGGAGGATGGCGTGTGTCGAGGTGGGCGGGATCTCCTCGAGGTGGTGGGTCGCAAGGACGCCGGTCGCACCCGTTGCCGCGCCGGCGACCATCGCGTCCAGCAGACGCTCACGCGCCGGCAGGTCGAGCCCGGCGGCCGGCTCGTCGAACAGGAGGAGGTCATGCTTGCCGTACAGCGCCCGTGCGATCAGCACGCGCTGGCGTTCCCCGAGCGAGCACGACTCGAGCGGCCGCTCGGCCAACGCCTCGCAGCCGACCGCCGCGAGCAGCCCTCGCGCCTCCGCGAGGTCATCGTCATCGAACGTCTGCCACCACGTGACGAGCGTTGCCTCACGCCCGGTGCAGACGGTCTCGAGGACCGAGCGTCGCCCCGGGAGGCGCTCCGCCAGCCGGTGCGACACGTGTCCGACCCGCCGTCGAAGGGTGCGGACATCGGTCCCGCCGAGCCGTTCGCCCAGGACTTCCACGGTGCCGGCGGTGGGCTGCCGCCACGCCCCCATCAGCGTCAGCGCCGTCGTCTTGCCGCCGCCGTTGGGACCGAGCACCACCCATTGTTCGCCCGCGCCGATCGACAGATCGATCGGCCCGAGGATCGACCGGCCGCCGACGCGCACCTGGGCGCCGGCCAGCACGACCGCATCGGTCACCGCATCGCCAGGTCATAGGGCGACGCGAGCAGCTCCCGCACCGTGCCGTCCTCGTCGAACCACAGGAACCGATCGAGCACGCGCATGAACCACCGGTCGTGGGTCACGGCGATGACCGTCCCCTCGTAGTGATCCAGCGCGCCTTCGAGCGCGTCCGCGGAGGCGACGTCGAGATTGTCGGTCGGCTCGTCCAGCAGCAGCATCGTCGGCGAGTCGAGCTCCATCAACAGGATCTGGAATCGAGCCTGCTGCCCGCCCGACAGCAGCTCGAACGGGTTGCCGCCCGCTCGGTCCAGCTCGTAACGCCGCAGCGTCGAGTGCGCCCGCGACCGCTCGACCCCTCGCTTCATCAAGACCTCGAGGATCGGGCGATCGCCGATGTCGGGCCGCTCGTGGAGCTGCGCGAACAAGGCGGGGTCGACCCGCGCGCCGAGCATCCACTCGCCGTCGTGCGCGATCTCCTCGCCCGCGAGCAGACGCAGGAAATGCGACTTGCCGGTGCCGTTGGGACCGATCACGCCGATCCGCTCGCCGAAACGCACCTCGGCGTCGAACGGATCGATGATGCCCGCGATGGCCAGCCCGCGCGCCCGGAACGCCACCTTGCCGGTGCGGCCGCCGTCGACGCGCATACGGACATGCTGCACCTCGGCCTTCTCGGGCGGCTGTTCGCGATCCTCGAACCGCTCGAGCCGATGCTCCGCCGCGCGCGCCTTCGACGCCCAGCCGTCGTTGTAGGCGGCCTTCCGCTTCATCTCCTTGATCATGTCCTCGAGTCGTTTCCGCTCCTCCTCGTAGCGGCGATGCCGCTCGTCGAGTCGGTCGACACGCGCGTCGCGGGCGGCCGCGTACGTGGCGAACCCGCCCGCATGCGTCCACGTGGCCCGACCCTCCAGCGTGACGATGTGCGTGGCGGCGCGCTCCAGCACGGTTCGATCGTGCGAGATGAACAGGATCGTGCGTGGATCCTGGATGATCCGCGCCTCGAGCCACTCCTTCCCCTCGATGTCGAGTGTGTTGTCGGGCTCGTCCAACAACACGACGTCGAATGAGGAACGGAACACGATCTCGAGCGCCAACCGCTTCCGCTCGCCGCCGGAGAGGGTCTCGATCGGCCGATCGGCCGACTCCGGGAACCCGCCGCCGAACGCCTCGTGCGCGCAGCGGTCCCACAACACCTCCGCGCGATAGCCGCCTGCGGACTCCCATGCCGCGAGCGCGTCGGCATAGGCCAGTTGCGCCCGTTCGTCGGGGTCGGCGGTCAGGCGTTCCTCGGCACGCCGCAGGCTCGCCGCCGCCACCCGCACCTCCGGTTCGCTATAGGCGAGCAGGAACGCGCGGACCGTCGTCGGTCGTTCGGCAGACCCGATGAACTGCCGCATCAGGCCCACGCGTCCGTCGACACGGATCGATCCCGAGGCGGGTTCCTCCTCGCCGGCGATCAGACGCATCAGCGTGGTCTTGCCGATCCCGTTCGCCCCCACGAGCGCCGTGTGCGACCCGTCGGGCACGCGGAAACCGACCCCGTCGAACAGCGTCCAGCCGCCGGGCAGGCGATACGCGACGTCGGTGAGCTCGAGGAACCCCATCGATGCAGGATACGGGGGACATTCGGTCCGTGTTGCCAGCTTCGGCGACCCTGGTTACGGTGTCCGCCCAGGGGGGAAGGTCGCCAAGGTGATGGAGATACGGTTACGTCGCTCCCCCGCGGTGCTCGTTCCAGCCCGGGCCTCCTCAGCGTCGGATAGATTCGCGACACCTGTGCGTCTGTCATCCGGCCGGTCCGAACCCCTTGCACCCAGCGCGCTTCGCGCCGTCCTGGCGTCGACCGTCGGGGTCCTGCTGGTCGCGATCGTCTCGGCCACACCGCGCTCGCCGTACTATCCGGTCCTGCCCGACGGCGTGGAAGCGCAGGGCCCGCTTCGGTGGATCGCCGACGCGGTCGGCCTGCAGCACCTGAGCGACTCGGGTCTGATGCTCGTCGGGTTGATCGCGGTCGCGTTCGCCGCGTTCGGCTTCCTCTTGATCCTGCGTGAGGCGTGGAACCGCCGGATCTCGATGCGGCTCGCGTTCGTGCTCGCGATCGCGTTCCACGTGCTCGTGCTCACGCTGCCGCTGCTGTTCTCGCGCGACGTCTACAGCTACGCCTACTACGGGCGTATCGCGAGCACCTACGGTGGGAACCCCTACGTCCTCACCCCACAGGACTTCCCACTGAACTCGCTCTGGCATCTCACGTGGCCCGGCTGGCGCGACACGCCGTCGGTCTACGGTCCGTTGTTCACCTGGGTCTCCGTGTTGATGACCGGCCTGGCGCGCAGCGTGGACAGCACGATCCGTGGCTTCCAGCTGCTCGCGGCGCTCGCCAGCCTCGGCACGATGGTCATCGTGGCGCGCCTCGTCCAGCGGGTGCGCCCCGAGCGGGCCGTCTTCGCGGTCGCCGTGATCGGGCTGAACCCTATCGTCGTGTTCCACGTCGTGGGGGGTGGCCACAACGACATGCTCGTCGCGCTCTTCGTTGCGGCGGCGATCTCGTGTCTGTTCGCGCGGCGCGAGCTCGCCTCGGCGATCTGCCTCGCCCTCGGCATGTCGGTGAAGGCGAGCGCGATCGTGCCGCTGGTGTTGTTGCTGGTGGCGATCGCCGCGACGGTCGAGCCCGAGCGCCGCACGCGTGTGATGGCGAAGTACGCGGCGGTGGTCGGCGGCATCTGGCTGGTCCTTGCGGCCCCGTACCTGCAATGGACGAACCCCACCCTCGGGTTGTTCGAGCTTTCGGGTCACGATTCGGGGAAGGCGCCCGGCCAGCTGCTGGTGCACGCCCTGACCTGGGCCTTCACGGCGATCGGCGGCCCCGCCTTCGAGACGCCGGCAACGATCACGGCCCACGTGCTGTTGTTCGGTCTGTCGCTGGTGGCGGTGTGGGTGATCGCGCGGCGTATCTGGAAAGAGTCGAGCGCGCGGACGCCGATGGCGCAGGCCGCCGCCTGGGGATGGGCGTTGCTGATCGTGATCCTGCTCGCCCCCATGCTCGGCACGTGGTACCTGGTTTGGGTCTTGCCGCTCGCGTGGGCGATGCCTCGGGTCGCACGTCGCACCCTGGTGGTCCTGTGCGTCGCGTTCACCGTCACCGAGCTCGTCACGGAGAACACGAACCTGCCGGACCTGATCCGCTCGGTGCGACTGCCGTTCGGCCACCCGATCGCGATCATCGTCTGCGTCTGGATCGCCGTCGACCTGATCCGGCGCTTGCGGCGAAACACGCCGTTGGACGCGGAGACCGGGGAACGCCAGTTCGGGGACGCGTTCGAGGCGGGCCCTCGGCAGCGCTCCTCGGTCGGCCCCGCGGCACCGCGCGAACGACGGATCGGGCAGGAGACCGTCCCGGCGCCGACGGTCGTCCCCTCGGAGGGGTCGCGCTCGGGCGGCTCGCTGATCCCGCTCAGGTTCGCCCGCCGGCGCTGACCCGCGGTCACTGAACGAGGGCCCTCCCCCGTTCCCCGCCCCGGCCTGCGCCTCTATCCTCCCTGACACACCCGCCGACCCCTTGTGATTGACCGTTGGTCAGGCACGGAAGTCGGCAGGCGCGCCGATGACCGACGGCGAGAGCACCGCTGGCAAGGGAGCGCGGACCCGTCCACCCACCGACATCGGGAGCAGATCACGTGAGCGAGGTAGCGGAGACCGTCGTGCGTTCGCACGCAGGCAGCGCGGTCACGATCGGCGATGCGCATCCGTTCGTGATCATCGGCGAGCGCATCAACCCGACCGGCCGGAAGAAGCTGGCCGAGGAACTCAAGCAGGGCAACTACGACACCGTCCGCAGCGACGCGATCGCCCAGGTCGCGGCCGGCGCCCGCGTGCTGGACCTCAACGCCGGCATCCCGGGCTTCGACGAAGTGGCGATGCTCTGCGAGATGGTGCGCATCGTCAACGATCTGGTCGACGCGCCGATCTGCATCGACTCCTCGACGCCCGAGGCGCTCGAGGCCGCGGTGCCGCTTGCGGGCGGCAAGGTGCTGATCAACTCCGTCACGGCCGAGCGGCACTCGATGGACCGCCTGCTCCCGCTCGTCGCGGCCCACGGCGCGGCCGTCATCGGCATGGCCAACGACGAGACGGGGATCTCGATGGACCCCGACGAGCGCTTCGCCGCGGCGGCCAAGGTCGTCGAGAACGCCGAGGAGCATGGGATCGACCGGGCCGACGTGATCATCGATCCCCTCGCGATGCCCATCGGGGCCGCGCCCGACGCGGGGACGGCGATGCGGCGCACGATCCAGCGCATCCGCGACGAGCTCGGTGTGAACCTGTCCTGCGGGGCGTCCAACATCAGCTTCGGCATGCCCGGCCGCCACGAGATCGACGCCGCGTTCCTCACCCTCATGATCGCTGCAGGCATGAACACGGCCATCACGAACCCGCTGCATCGCCCGGTGAAGAAGGCGATCCTCGCCTCCGACCTCCTCCTCGGTCACGACGAGTACGGCGCCGAATGGATCCGCGATCACCGGGCCGAGCTGGAGGCGGCGACCGTGTGATGGCGACGGAGCCCGGCGCGAAGATCGAGGTCACCTATCTCCCGAGCGGCAAGACCGTTCGGGTGCCGGGCGGGACGACCGTGTTCAACGCGGCCCACTGGGCCGGGCTGCCGATCGAGTCGACGTGCGGCGGACGCGGCACGTGTGGGAAGTGCAGCGTCCAGATCCTCGACGGCGAGGCCGAGCTGTCCCTGGCCGACTACCGGCATCTCGCGGACAAGCTCGAGGACGGCTGGCGCCTGTCGTGCCAATGTCCGATCAACGGCCCCATGACGGTCGACGTGCCGCGGCTGTTGAAGATGCCGAAGGCCGCCACGATGGGGGTCGGCCGGTTCGTGTTGCTCGAGCCGAACGTCGTCAAGCTTTTCCTCGAACTGCCGCCCCCCTCGCTCGAGGACCACCGCTCCCATCTGCGCCGCGTCATGGATGCGATCGAGGAGGCGGGATACACCCGCAACCACGATTGGGAGGTGCTCCCCAAGATCGCGGAGGCGTTCCGCAACGGCTCCACCGTGACGGCGACGCTGGTCGGCGAGTATCTCGTCGACTGCGAGGAGGGCGACACCCGCGAGCGCATGTTCGGCGCGAGTTTCGACGTCGGCACGACGACGTGCGTGTGCACCCTGGTCGACCTCCGCAACGGGGCGACCGTGGCGGTCGCCTCCACGATCAATCGCCAGGCCTCCGACGGCGCCGACGTGATCGCCCGGATGGCCAAGGCGATGCACGGGCAGGAGAACATCGGGCAGCTCCAGGCCGCCGCGCTCGAGACCGTGAACGAGCTCCTCGCGCGCGTCCAGGAAGAGGCCGAGGTCAAGCCGGAGGAGATCTACGAGGCCGTCGTGGCCGGCAACGCGACGATGATGTCCCTGCTGCTCGGCGTGAACCCGGAGTCGATCGCCCTGGCCCCATACGTGGCAACGTTCACGGATCCCCAGGACGTGCGGGCAGATCAGCTCGGGTTCTCGATGCACCCGCTCGGCTGGGTCGCGATCTACCCCTCGATCGGCGCCTATGTCGGGGCGGACATCGTGGCGGACATCGTGGCGACCGGTCTCGTCCGCGATCCCGAGACGCGCCTCCTCGTCGATGTGGGCACGAACGGCGAGATCGCCTGCGGCAACGCCGAACGGTCCGTCGCGACCGCCGCGCCGGCCGGGCCGGCGTTCGAAGGCGGCGAGATCCTCTTCGGGATGCGCGCCACCGAAGGTGCGATCGAAGGTGTTGTGCTGACGAACGGGGAGATCGAATTGCAGGTGATCGGTGGAGACGTCGAGCCCCGGGGCATCTGCGGCTCCGGGCTGATCGACATCGTCGCGCAGCTCCGCCTCGTCGGACTGATCGATGACGGCGGCAAGATGGTCACGCGCGAGGCCGCCGACGCCTCCGGGCACCCGCTCGCCGCGTACCTCGTGATGCGCGAGGACGTTCGCGCGTTCCGGCTCCACGGCGACGTCGTGCTCACGCAGTCCGACGTGCGGGCGCTGCAGTTCGCGAAGGGCGCGATCTCCACCGGGATCGAGACCGCGATGCGTGCGATGGGGCTTGTGGCCGAGGACCTCGACGAGGTCATGCTGGCCGGCTCGTTCGGCTCCTACATCAACCCGCGGAGCGCCCAGGTGATCGGGCTGGTGCCCGCGGTCACGGTCGACAAGATCAAGGCCGTCGGCAACACCGCCAGCGAGGGTGCCAAGATGGCCCTCATGTCGTTCCGCGAACGCGAGGTCGCCTGGGAGATCCCCGGCATCGTCGAGTACATCGAGCTGTCGGGGGTGGAGGACTTCAACGACCGGTTCATCGGGAACCTCGGACTGCCGCCGCTCGAGACGCTGCCCGACCTCGACGTGGCGATCCCCGCCCGGGAGGCGACGGGGTGACGCGCACGGGCGCGCGCGTCGCATTGATCGCGTGTGGCGCCGTCGCGAAGGACACCGCCGCACTCGTCGCCCGGCACGGGTGGAACGCCGACGTGCACGGGATCTCCGCGGACCTGCACATGACTCCGATCGAGATCGGCCCGGCGGTCGAGGAGAAGATCCAGAAGCTGCTGCCCGACTACGACCGGATCGTCGTCGTCTACGGCGACTGCGGCACCGGCGGCCGCCTGGACGCGGTCTTGGCCCGCTACCCGGCCGTGCGCCCGGCCGGCGTGCACTGCTTCCAGTGGTACGCCGGAGATCTGTTCAAGCGGTTCGACGAGGACTACGGCATCTACTTCCTGACCGACTGGCTCGTCATGAACTGGGAGCGCGCCGTCATCAAGGGCCTCGGTCTGGATCGGTTCCCGTGGCTCCGCGAGACCTATTTCGGCAATCTCACGCGGGTGCTGTTCGTACGGCAGCATCCCGACCCGGAGCGCGAGGCGAAGGCCCGAGAGATCGCGGCCTACATGGAGCTGCCCCTGGAAGTCCACGACCTGGGGATCGCGCCGCTCGACGATCTACTGACCCCGCTCCTCGAGCCGACGGACCGGGAGGACGCCGATGCTCTACGACCCTGACCGCGCGCCACGGCTCATGAACGAGGAGCAGGAAGAGCAGGTGCACGCGTACGCGATGCGCATCCTCGAAGAGATCGGCCTCGACGTGATCCACGACGAGGGTCGGGCGCTGCTCGCCGCGGCCGGACAGAAGGTGGACGGCGACCGCGTGTACTTCGATCGGGGCTTCGTCATGGAGCAGCTCGCGAAGGCGCCGCACACGTTCACGTTGCACGCGCGCAACGCCGCCAACACCGTGGAGGTCGGCGGCGGCACGCCGCTGTGGATGGGAGTCGGCGGCCCGCCGTTCTTCTCCGACCTGGACGAGGGGCGCCGGAGCGGCTTCCTCGAGGGGCACGATCAGATCATCAAGCTCACACAGGCGGCGACGCCGCTCAACTGCGCTCAGATCCGGCGCGTGCGAGCCCGTCAAGTTGCCGGTGCACACCCGGCACCTCGACATGGAGTACTCCACGATCCGATGGGCAGACCTGCCGTATACGACCTACGGCACGAGCGGGCCGAAGGCGCGCGACGGGATCGAGATGGCGCGGATCCTGCACGGCGGCGACATCGAGGACCGCACGCTGTTGATGGGCGTCGTCAACTCGCTGAGCCCGCTGGCGTGGGACTTCCGGATGGTCGATGCGATGATCGCGTGGGCGGAGTCCAACCAGGCGACGATCGTCACCCCCTTCCTCCTCGGAGGGGCGACCGCCCCGGTCAGCGTCGCCGGCGGCCTGGCCCAGCAGGTGGCCGAGACGCTGTCGGGCATCGCGATCGCACAGACCGTGCGTCCCGGCGCGCCCTGCCTGTACGGATCGTTCTTCCAGGCCACCGACATGCGCACGGGAGCGCCCGCGCTGGGCACGCCGGAGTCGGTGTTCGGCGTCTTCGCGGGCGCCCAGCTGGCGCGCCGCTACAGGCTGCCGTTCCGCGGCGGGGGCGGGCTGTGCTCGTCGAACGCCGTCGACGCACAGGCGGCGGCCGAGTCGGCGTTCATGTTGTGGGCGACGGTCCTCGTCGGCACCGACGTGGTGTTGCACGCGGCCGGTTGGCTAGAGGGCGGCCTGACCGCCTCCCTGGAGAAATTCGCGCTCGACGTCGAGCTGCTGGAGCAGCTCCAGGTGCATCAGCGCGGCATCGGCTTCAGCGAGGAGGAGTTCGCCTTCGACGCGCTCTCGGAGGTCGGCCCGGGTGGCTTGTGGCTAGCCGCCGATCACACGATGCAGCACTTCAAGGAGTTCCAGTACATGTCGCCGCTGTTCACGACCAACGACTTCACCTCATGGACGGCCGCGGGGGGCGAGACGGCGGATATCCGAGCGAACCGCCGCTGGAAGCAGCTCCTGGACTCCTACGAGGACCCCGGCCTCGACGAGGCCACCGACGAGGAGCTGCGATCCTTCATCGAGCGACGCAAGGCCGAGCCCGAGCCCGAAGAGGAGCATTGAGGATGGAGCGGCCGGCCAGCGTCGAGGCGTATCTGAACTCGATCACGCCGGAGCAGCGGGCGGCGCTCGACCGCCTGCGGGGTGCGATCCGAGCCGCGGCTCCGGATGCCACCGAAGGGATCAGCTACTCGATGGCCGCGTTCAAGCACGAGGGCAAGGGCCTCGTGTGCTACGCGGCCTTCAAGGACCACTACAGCCTGTTCCCGATGAGCAAGCAGGTGGTCGCCGACAACCTCGAGGCGCTCGGTCCGCGCGCGACGGGCAAGGGGACGATCCGCTTCGCCTACGGCGAGCGACTGCCCGTCACCCTCGTGAAGCGGATCGTCAAGGCGCGGCTGGCGGAGGTCGAGGCGCGGAAACGAGGCTGAGTCAGCTCGTCGCCGCGAGCGCGAGCTGCCCGCACGCGGCGTCGATCGAGCGGCCACGCGTGTCGCGAACGGTGACGTTCGCACCGAGCTGCTCCAGCGTCTGCACGAACCGCTTGATCCGCGCCGGCGGGGAACCGAGCACGGGGTACCCGGGCGTCGGATTGAGCGGGATCAGGTTGATGTGGGCGCCGAGACGTCGCGCGATCGGCGCGAGCAACTCCGCCTGCTCGATCGTGTCGTTCACGCGATCGATCAGCGCCCACTCGATCGAGGGACGCCGGTGGGTGATCGCGCGCCAGGCCGCGATCGCGTCCTCCAGCTTCGCGAGCGGATAGCGCTCGTTCGGGGGCACGAGCTGATCGCGCAACGAGTCGCTCGCAGCGTGGAAGCTGATCGCAAGCCCCACCTGCGGGAAACGCTCGGCCAGGTGCCGGATCCCGGGCACGATCCCGACCGTCGAGACCGTGATGTGCCGAGCGCCGAGCCCGAACGTGCCCCGGTCGATCAGGCGTGCCAGCGCGTCGAACACGTGACGCTGGTTTGCGAAGGGTTCGCCCATCCCCATGAACACGACGTTCGTCAGACGCTGCGGCGTCGTGTCGGGCAGTTTCGCGGCCTCGCGGCGTGCCCACACGGCTTGCGCCGCGATCTCGCCGGCGGTGAGGTTGTTCTGCAGCCCCATCTGGCCGGTGGCGCAGAACGTGCACCCCATCGCGCAACCGGCCTGCGACGAGACGCACGCGGTGACGCGATCCGGATAACCCATCAGCACCGCTTCCACGATGTGCTGGCCCCCGAGCTTGAGCAGTGCTTTCCGGGTGGCCCCCCGGTCGGCCGTACGCTCGTCCAGCACCTCGACACCGAGCGGGAGTTCCTCCCGGAGTCGCTCGCGCAGCGCCGGCGCGATATCCGACATCTGCTCGAAGGTGGCCGCGCGCTTCCAGAGTTGCGACCAGACCTGCTTGGCGCGGAACGCGGGCTCGCCCCAACCGAGCAGACGATCGGTGAGCTGCTCGAGGCTGAGGTCATAGACGGTCGTCACGCGCCAAGCGTAGACGGGCGGCGAGGGCTCAACGCGGCCAGGGTAGGTAGGCTAGGTGTCCATGCGGGTCGCGTTCGTCTCCACCTATCCGCCGCGCCGGTGCGGCATCGCCACGTTCACCGCCGATCTGATCGGTGCCGTGCGCGAGGCCGATTCCGGCACGCAGGCCCGCGTGGCAGCGATCGACGAGCGCAACTCCGTGCGCGCCTACGGGAGCGAGGTCCGCTGGAGGATCAAGCAGGGCAGCGCTCTTCCCTATCGGGCAGCCGCGCGCGAGATCGACCGATCCAACGCCGAGATCGTCTGCGTCCAACACGAGTTCGGCCTCTACGGCCTGTGGAAAGGCGGCGGCTTCGTCGGCGATCATTGGATCGAGGGCATGTACGAGGATCACCTCACCCCCTTCCTCGAGGAGCTGAAGAAGCCCGCCCTCGTCAACATGCATACGGTGCTGCCGGACCCCTCCCCGGCGATCCGCGAGTCGGTCCGCGCGATCGCGGAGACCGCCCACGGGCTGGTCGTGATGGCCGAGACCGCCGTCGACATCCTGGACCGCGACTACGGGATCAAGGAACGGCCGCTCGTCATCCCGCACGGGATGCCCCACATCGAGCCGAAAGGACGTCGTCGCCTCAAGGCCAAGCTCGGCCTCGACGGGCGCACGATCGTCTCGACGTTCGGCCTCGTCGGTCCGGGCAAGGGTCTCGAGTACGCGATCGAGGCGATGCCGGCGGTAGCCGCGCGTCACCCCGAGGCGCTGTACCTGATCGCGGGCCAGACCCACCCGGAGCTGCTGAAGCAGCGCGGCGAGGAGTACCGCAACCGACTGCAATCCCTCGTGGACGAGCTCGAGCTGACCGATCACGTCTCGTTCGTGAATCAGTACCTCGATCAGAAGGACATCATCGAGTACCTGCTCGCGACAGACGTCTACGTGACGCCCTACCTCGATCCGAACCAGATCACGAGCGGCACCTTGTCCTACGCGCTCGGCGCCGGGAAGGCCGTGGTGTCGACCCCGTACCTCCACGCGCAGGAGGCGCTCGCCAAGGATCGCGGCATCCTGGTCGAGTTCCGCTCGGCCGAGTCGATCGCCGAGGCGGTCAACGCGATCCTGGACGACCCCAAGCGCAAGGCACGCCTGGAGAAGAACGCCTACACGTACGCGAACCAGGCGACGTGGCCCAAGACCGGCGCCCGGTTCCTGTCGGCGATGCAGGAGCTGGTCGACGAGCACGTCCCCAAGGTCAAGAAGGGCAGGGACGACAAGGCGCCGCTCCAGATCGCCCACCGACTCAAGTCCAACCCGCTGATCAGCCCGGACGATCTCACGCCGTCGCAACCGGGATTCGAGGTGATCTCGACGATCAACCCGGGCGTCGCGCAGGTCGGCGACGAAACGGTGCTGCTCGTGCGCGTCGCCGAGCGACCCCGCGCCGACGTGGAGCTCTCCTCCGAGGCGCAGATGATCGACCTCTCCGGCCCGGTGCCCCGCCTGACGCCCATGCCGAGTGGCCTGCATCGCGAGCAACTGATCGGCATGGCCTACTTCGACTGCGATCGGGAGCCGCCACAGGTCGTGCTCGGCTACGTGCCACGCGATCTGCCCGGCCTCGACCTCTCCGACCCGCGGACGATCCGCTATCGCAACACCGCCGGGGGGTTCACCCCCGGCCAGGACGAGTTCACCGACTACCTGTCGCACATCTCGCACCTGCGCGTCGCGCGCAGCCCCGACGGCGTGCATTTCACGCTCGACCCGGACGTGGCGATCCACCCGATGGACTCTATGGAGGAATACGGCGTCGAGGACCCCAGGATCACTGAGATCGACGGGGTCTTCCACATCACCTACGTCGCCGCCAGCCGCCTCGGGATCACGACGGCCCGGATGACCACCACCGACTTCCGCACATTCGAACGACAGGGCACCATGCTGCATCCGGACCAGAAGGACGTGATCCTGTTCCCCGAGAAGGTCGGCGGGAAGTACCTGTCGTTCACCCGGCCGATGCCCGGATCGTTCGGACGGGTCTTGGGCATCTGGCTCGCCGAGAGCGAGGACCTGATCCATTGGGGACGCCACCGCCCGGTGGCCGAGCCACGGCATCGCATGTGGGACGAGATGCGTATCGGCGCGTCGCTCGTGCCGATCCGCACCGACGAGGGATGGCTCGAGCTCTACCACGGCGCCGACCGGATGAACCGCTACGGGATGGGAGCCCTGCTCCTTGATACCGGCGATCCCACGAAGGTGCTGGCGCGCTCGACGCGGCCGCTGATGGTGCCGGAGCATCCCTACGAGCACGACGGATTTCTGCACGACGTGGTCTTCCCCAGCGGCCATATCGACCTGGGCGACGGACACATCCGCGTCTTCTACGGCGCCGCGGACACGACCCTGTGCGCCGCGGACATGGCCCTGGACGACGTCTTCGCCACGCTGGCGCCGGTCTAAGGAACCCGTGCTTCGACAACTTTGGCGTCTCACCGAGCCGGTGCCGGCCGCCGGTCCGGACGCCCTCGCGATCGCGATCTACGAGCACCCCGACGGCGTCGTGACGGCACGTGAGTCCGGGTTCGAGGGCGTGGCGTGCGTCGATGACACCGCGCGGCTGCTCGACGTCCTCTGCTCGGTCTATGAGGCGACGCGACTCCCCTGGGTCGAGCGCTGGGGCTGCGGACTCCTGGACTTCGTGTTGTGGATGCAGGAGCCCGACGGGTCCTGGCTCAACTTCGTGCACGACTGGAACGGGGACAAGAACCGCAACGGCATCACCTCGCGCCCGGGGCAGAACTTCTGGCTCGCGCGAGCGCTGGTCGGTGTTGGGCACGCCGCCGAGGCGCTCGAAGACGAACGAGCGCGGCCGGCGTTCCTGCGGGCCATCAGCCGCGCCGCGGCCGAGGACGCGCCGCCCGACATCCGCTCGCTGCACCTGCTGGCGGCGCTCCGCGCCGCGGAGGCCGGCGATCTCGACGTGATCCCGTGGATCCGCGCGTGGGCGCAGGACCTGGTCGACACTCGAGACGGCGTCGTGCTCAAGAACTCGGCGTACGAGATCGGGGCGCCCCACCTCTGGGCCCACATCCAAGAAGGGGTGCTCGCGACCACCGGAGCGCTCCTGGACGACGCCGCGTTGACCTCGGCGGCGATCGCGAGCGCAGAGGCGGTCGTCCTGCCGGCGATCGAGCACGCGTTCGCGGGCACGCACTCCATGGCCTACGAGGTGTCCTCGTGTGTCGCCGTCGCCGATCGACTGCACGCCGCGACCGGTGAGGATCGCTGGTCGGCCGCCGCCGGCGACGCTCGCGCCTGGTTCGACGGACGGAACATGGCGAACGCGCCGACCTACGATCCGGTGCGCGGCCGGGTCGCGGACGGCATCGACGAGAACCGTGTCTCCGCAAACTCCGGGGCGGAATCGAACATCAGTGGCGCGGACGCCCTGCTCGATCGCGCGATCGCGGTCGCGCGTACGATGCCCGATCCGTTCGACGCATGACCGCCGAACTCCTCGCGGTCGTCCTGCTCACCGGATTCGCGGCGGCGACCCAGTCGATCACGGGGTTCGGCTACGCATTGATCGTCGTTCCGGGGCTCACCCTGCTGTTCGGTCCGAAGGTCGCCGTCGTCGCGATGAGCTCGGTCGGCGTGCCGCTCGTCGCCTGGAACGCCCTGCGCTGGCGCGCCGACATCCAGCGCCGCGAGGCCATCACGGTCACGGCCGCGGCGTTGCTCGGCATGCCGATCGGCATCCTGGTGCTGACGCGCGCCGACGACCAGGTGCTGACCGCGATCATCGGCGTGATCATCCTGGCCCTCACCGCGTGGCTCTGGCGAGGGCTGCAGTTGCCGACGGGACGGACGACCGAGCTCACCGCGGGGTTCGCCTCCGGCGCGTTGGCCTCGAGCGTGGGGACGAACGGCCCGCCCCTCGTGATCGCCTTCCAAGCGACCGGGATGGAGCCCGAGCCGTTCCGTGCCACCCTGCAGGCGTGCTTCTTCGTCGAGGGCGCGGTCGCGCTCATGCTGTTCTGGTCGCAGGGCCTCTTCGTCGACGAGGTCGGGCCGATCGTCCTGGTCGGGTTGCCCGCGGCGGCGCTCGGGGCGTTGCTCGGCGATCGATTCGCCGCACGTGTGCACCAGGGGCCGTTCCGCACGGCCGTCCTCGCGCTGCTTGCGCTGTCAGGCGTGCTCGCGTTGATCACCGCGGTTCGCGGCGGCTGACGCTCAGCCGGCGATCTGCTCCGCCAGCGAGGTCAGACCCTGGCGCGTCAGGATCGAGAACCGCGCGGTCCAGGCGACCGGCCAGGTCGAGAACTTCGCGATCACGACCTTCGCTGGACCGTGCACGAACACCGTCTGGCCGTTGATCCCCGATCCCATGTAGATCGGCGCGGTCGGATCCACCACCCAGAACTGGTTGCGGTAATACGAGCCGGCGGCCAGCTCGCGGGCATCCGCGGTCGATGCGAACGCCGCGACGGTGTCGTGATCCGGCGTCAGCGTGTCGCGGATCCATGAGCGAGGGACCACCCGCCTGCCGCCGTCGGCCAGCACCTGCCCGAACCGAGCCAGGTCGCGCAGCGTGCACGACACGCCGCCGTCGGCCATCGCGTTGCCCCGAGCATCGACCGTGACCTCGGCGTCGAACTCCGCGCCCATCGGCTGCCACAGCTCGCGCGACATCAGCTCGGGGAGCCGCGCGCCCGCCGCTCGTTCCAGCACCCAACCGAGCACATCGGTCAGCACCGAGCGGTAGTCGAATGGCCCTCCGTGCGGGCCCTTGTTCCGAAGGGTCGGGAAGTACGCGGTGATGTCGTCGGGCAGGTGACGACGCGTCTTGGGCCGCCACTGATAGATCTGCTCGTAGACGCGCACGTCGGCGGCCAGATCGTCGTAGTCCTCGTTGAAGCGCGTGCCCGCGCGCATGTCGAGCAGGTGCCGCACCGTGCAGCCCTCCCACGACGTGCCGGCGAGTTCCGGGATGTGCTCCGTGAGCGGATCGGTGGGTGCGAGGACCCCGCGGTCGACCAACACGCCGCAGACCGCGGACGTGACCGACTTCGACACCGACATCAGCAGATGCGGCGTGGCCGGCGTCATGCCGTTGGCGTAGCGCTCCGTCACGACCCGCCCCCGATGCAGGACGAGCAACCCGTCGGTGTAGGTCTCCTCGAGGAATCGATCGAGCCCCACCCGGCGCCGGCCGAGCTGGAGCGTGAGCCCGTCGAGATCTCGCTCGGCCCGCGGGAACGCTCGCGATCGCTCACCCCGGGCGATGCGCGCGGTGGGGATCAGATCGCGGACGTGCTGGAACCCCCAGCGGTTGAACGGTGGATCCTGCCAGTTGGCCAGGGAGACGAGGCGCTCGGGTGGATACGGTGGCGGCCCGACCATGAGCCCGATCTCGGCGGCGGTGCGCGGTCGCGACGGCATCGCTGAACGGTACCGCACCGGTCTACCCTGGGCGGATGACCGGCAACCGACACCTCGAGATGACCGTGCACACCGACGACACCGTGACCGTCACGAACAAGCACGGCACGCAGCTCACCGTGGACGTGAACGGGATCTTGGGCTTGTCGCCCCTCGAGCTCATGCTCGCCGCGCTCGGCAGCTGCAGCGCGGTCGATTTCGCGCTCCTGATGCGAAAGCAGCGCGATCCGGTCGAGCCGCTGCGGATCGAGGTCGACGGCGACAAGGAGGACACCCGGATGCAATGGCTGCGGGTGAGCTACCACGTACACGGGGAACCGGACCCCGTCAAGGTCGAGCGCGCCCGGTCCAAGACCGCCACCGATCTCTGCACGGTGTCGCGCACGCTCGCCGACGGCTGCCCCGTGGAACACGTGATCGCATGACGCACCGGTTGCTCCTGGACGTTTCGAGCCTGACCTACCGGGCGTACTTCGCCCTGAAGGAGCCGGGCGTCTTCGCCAAAGACGGGCGTCCGGTCGGGGCCGTGCACGGCTACCTCGACATGGTGACCAAGCTGATCGTCGATCGGCAGCCGGACGAGGTCGTCCATGTCTACGACCACGATTGGCGCCCGATCACCCGCACCGACATGTATCCCGGGTACAAGGCCGCGCGGCCGCCCGAGCCTGAGGACCTCACGCCACAGTTCGCGCTGTTGCGCGAGGTGCTCGATCGCACGGGGATGCTCCAGGCCCAGACCGAGGGCTGGGAGGCCGAGGACGCGATCGGCGCGTTCTGCCTCGAAGCCACCGACGACGACCGGATCGACATCGTCAGCGGCGACCGGGACCTGATCCAGGTGGTACGCGACCCGATCGTCCGGCTCCTCTTTACGGTGCGCGGGGTCTCGGACCTCGCGGAGTACGACGAGGCGGGCGTGCTCGCCAAGTACGGCGTGCCCGCATCCCGCTACGGCGAGTTCGCGATCCTGCGCGGCGACCCCTCCGACGGGCTGCCCGGGGTGCGCGGCGTCGGCGAGAAGACCGCGCGTGAGCTCGTGGTGGCGTTCCCGTCGATCGACGCGATGCTCGATGCGGCGGCCGCCGGCACCACCGCGATCAAGCCGGCCGTCCGCGCGAAGCTCCTGGAGTCGCGCGACTATCTGGCCACGATGCAACGGCTTGTGCCCGTGAACGGCGTGGCCCCGCTCAGCCTCTGGGCCGGGGACCGCGACGAGGCCGGGCTGATGGCCGACGCGGCCGATCTGGGCCTGAAGGGGCCCATCCAGCGCGTCCTGGCCGCTCTGAACAGTGCCGGATCCGAGTGACCTCGGCCGTTCGGCCTCCCCCCCGTACGAAGGGCTGATGGCGCACCCTGGCGCGGACGGGTATGGTCGCGGAACGCCGTCGGCTCGCGGCGGCCGCGGAGGACTTCCCTGAAGATGGCGACAACAAGCGAAAACGTGAGCGCCGCAACCCGTTCGATGGCCGGCGATGTCTTCGAGGAGTTGCTGGGTCGGTTCCGAACCGAGAACCCGACCTTCCGCATCTCCGACGATGTCATCCGCCGATACCACCTGGCCACGTCCACGCGTGGGTTCGTGATCCTGTGCGGCCCGAGCGGTACGGGCAAGACCTGGCTCGCCCAGGCGTACGCCAACACGATCCAGGCGCGGCAGAAGCTCGTCGCCGTCGACCCGAGCTGGTCGTCCAACGAGGACCTGCTCGGCTACCTCTCTCCGCTGGACGGCTTCTATCACCACACGCCGTTCAGCGAGTTCGTCGCCGACTCCGCCCGTGAGTGGAACGCGTCGAACCAGGCGGGGCGGCTCGCCCGCGAATTCCACGTGATCCTGGATGAGATGAACCTCGCGCGCGTGGAGCACTACTTCAGCCGCTTCCTGTCCGCGATGGAGGTCCGCACCCGCGAGGGCATCGCACGACTCGACCTCGCGCCCGGGCACACAGTCGAGCTCACGCCCAACCTCAAGTTCTCCGGCACGGTCAACATCGACGAGACGACCCACGGCTTCGCCGACAAGGTGTATGACCGCGCACAGATCCTGGAGCTCCCGCTGCCGCGCGACATGGTCGCCGCCCACATGGACGGTTACCCGTGGGCCGACATCGTGTTGCGGGTCTGGGATACGCTCGTCGAGGTCGCGCCCTTCGGGTTCCGCGTGCTCGACGAGATCAACGCCTACGTGATCGCTGCCGCCGAGATCGGCACCGATCCCGCGCATGCGATCGACGAGCAACTGGTCCAGAAGGTCTTGCCGCGCCTGCGTGGCGACGCCGACGCCGGCCCTGCGATCGACTCGTTCATCGCGTTGACCGACACGACCTACCCACTCGCGAACGCCAAGGCGCGGGCGATGCGCGCGGAGCTGAACGCGCATGGTTTCGTTTCCTACTTCTGAGCCGAACCGCGTCGCGCGGGGCGAGCTGGCGCTCCTCCGCCGGATCGTGCGCGGCGACGCATACACCGCGGGGCTCGCAACGGTGCTTCCGCTGCTGCAGAGCGCGCATCGGCGCGAGCTCCGTACCGAACCCCGTTGGTCCAAGGAGGAGCTGGTCCGCCACCCCGAGCCGCGCGAGCTGATCCGCTCGATGCGCAAGGCCGGCAACCTGGATCAGCAGGGGCGGCCGATGTACACGTTGGACGAGCGACGCTCGCTGACCGCCGACATCTACGAGAACCGCGTCGTGCGCAAGACGATCGAGGCCGTTGAGGAACGGCTCCGGGCGCTGATCGACGACGATCCATCCAAGGAGGTGGCGTCGGAGGCCACTGCGCTGCTGCTCGCGCTCGAGGGCGGGAGGCGGCGTGCGTCCTTCCTCGATGACGTCGGCGTGCTCGGGCGCACCGGCGTGCCGAGCGCAACGCTCACGCAGGATCCGTTGTATCGCCGGGTGATGTCGATCAGCGCCGAGCTCGCCGGTTAGGCGTGGGTTCCCTCGTAGGCGGCCACCAGCGCCTCCGACGGATCGGCCCCCGGCGAGAGATCCAGCGTCATCCCGACGCTCGCGTCCTCGCGCCACATGCACGCGACCGCATCGACCTGCCCCGCTGACAGGGGGAGGCACCGCCACTCGGCGCCCTGGTAGGAGCCGGTGCTCGCCCCGCGCCGATCGATCGTGACGCCCGCCTCGGCGATCCCGTCGAGGAACGAGTTGAAGAGCTCGTCGGTGTTCTCCGACGTCCGGCCGTTCACGAGCACCAGCAGCATGTCGGGCTGTTCGCCGGTTCCGTACGCCGCGGCCTCGATCGTCAGACCCTCTTTGTCGCCTTCGGCCTGCATGTCGGACTCGAAGCGGTCGGTGGCGCCGTCGTGCATCCTGGGTTGCGTGCCGATCGACTCGGGCACGTGATAGTGCGGCGCAAGGACGTTGCGGACGAATCCCCCGACGACGAGCGCGACGACCACGCCCACCACGATCTTGGCGACCCTGCCGCCGGATCGGGTCTGCGTCGCGACGGCGACGGCGGGACCTGGGGCCGGTGTCCCGCTCGGCCCCCAGCCGCTGGGGGGCGCCGCCGGGGCCGGCGGGACCGGGACGAAGCGCGCGTAGCACTGCCAGCAGAACTCCGCGTCGGATGGATTGTCGGCGCTGCACGACGGGCATGCGCGTCGTTCCTCGACCTGCATGGCGGACTCCTCGGCCGGATCGATACCCCGACCGCATCGGCACGTCGCCGAGACGACTGAACGACCAGTTGCAGAAGCCTTGGCGCGCAGTGCCTACAGGTCGGCGTAGGTTTCGAAGGAAGCCTCGACGGCGGGCACGATCCCGATCACGTACTGACCCCCGGTGCACCCGTAGCACCAGCTCGACGCCGCGATCGCGCGGGCCGTGTCGAGCGGGTCGGCGCAATCACGCATCGATCGGATGATCGCCCCGTAGCGGTAGACGTCCCAGCCGTTCTCGATCGTCTCCTTCGAGGCCTGCAATCCCTGCGCGAGCGACAGGAAGTTCTGCACCCCGACGCTGTTGAAATCCGTCGAGCCCTCCATGCGGTGGGTGGTCGCCAGTGGGTTCCACGCGGCCTGTGTTCCCTCCTGTGCCTGCCACGCGATGGTCACCACGAGGTTCGCGTGACAGGTCGGCGCGCCCATCACCTCGAGGAACGCGTGCGCCCACTCGCCGTAGGACACGTTCTCCGAGCCCTGGAACGCCTGCGCCACCGCGGCGACGTCGGCGGGCGCGAGGCGAGCGCGGAGGCGGTCGAGGAGCGCCACGACGCTGTCGCGAGCGGCCGCGAGCCCGGCCAACGCCTCCTGCTCCTGGGCGAGCGCGGCCTGCTGCTCCTCCAGCGAGGCCTCACGGCGGGCCCGGACGTCCTCGGCGGCGGCCACGAGCGCGTCCTGTGTCGCCACCTGGCCGGCGAGCCGGTCGTGAAGGACCGCCACCTGTTGGATCGCGGCCTCGCGGTCGCGCGCGACCGCCTCCCCATAGGCGATGCGATCCTGGAGCTGCTCGAGGGATTGGGCCCCGAGCAGGGCGGCGAGGGTGTCGCCGCCCGGCACGGTTCCCGGCGAGGAGATGAACGCCTCGACCGCGGCGGCGTTCAACTCGTTCTGGGCGGTCACGAGCTCGACCTCGGTGTCGGCGGCGCGCTGCGCGAGCTCGATCCGGTGCACCGTCAGCGGGATGAGGGCCTGACCGGCCTGCGCCGCCCGGGCGCCCGCCGCGTCCGCCCGAGCCCGAGCGTCCTCGACCGCCGCGGACTGGGCGACGACCTGCTCGCCGAGACCGCGAAGCTGGGCGCGGGCTCGGTCGATCCGATCCGTGGTGCTCGCGTGCGTGATCGACGCGGAGGACGCCAGCACGGCCGCGGCCAGGCAGGCGGTGACCACACGCACGCGAGCCCTCCGAGCAGACATGCCCCGGGTATCGACCCGGCCCGGCGGCCGGTTGAGGTGCGACCTCACGCGACGGCGCCGGCGCGGATCACGGTGTCGACGATCGGAACCCCGGGCCGATACGACAGATGCACGTGGCTGGGGGCATCGAGCAGCACCAGGTCGGCCCGGGCGCCGACCTTGATCGTCCCGACGTCGTCGCGCTGCAGGGCGCGTGCGCCTCCCGCCGTGGCGGACCAGAGCGCCTCGGCCGGCGTCATCCGCATGGCCGTGACGGCGAGCGAAACGACGATCGGCATGTTCGTCGTGAAGCTCGTGCCCGGGTTGCAGTCGGTGGCCAGCGCGACGGTCGTGCCCGCCTCGATCAAGCCCCGCGCATCCGGCCAGGGCTCTCGCGTCGAGAGGTCGGCGACCGGCAGCAGGGTTGCCACCACGCCGGCATCGGACAAGGCCCAGATGTCGTCTTCGGTGAGGTAGGTCACGTGATCCGCGCTCGCCGCGCCGAGCTCCGCCGCGAGCCGCGCCCCGGGACCGGGGCCGAGTTGATTCGCGTGGATCCGCAGGCCCAGCCCTCGGTCTCGCGCCGCCACGAGGATGGCGCGCGATTGGTCTTCGTCGAACGCACCCTGCTCGCAGAACACGTCCGCCCATCTCGCGAGCGGCGCGCACGCATCCAGCATCGGGCCGCGCACGTGATCGACGTAGCCGTCGGGATCGTGCGCCCAGTCGGTCGGCACCACGTGCGCCCCCAGGAACGTCGTGTCGTCGGTGAGCTCGCGGCCGATCGTGAGGAGGCGTTGCTCGGCCGCGACCTGCAGCGCGTACCCCGATTTGATCTCGAGATGCGTGGTGCCGGACCGCAGCGCCTCGTCGGCGAGTCGGCGTGCGTTCGCACGCAGGTCGTCGTCGCTCGCCGAGGACGTCGCCATGACGGTGGATTGGATCCCGCCGGCCGCGTACTTCCCACCGCGCATGCGGGCGTCGAACTCCTCCGTTCGGTCGCCCGCAAAGACCAGGTGCGTGTGGCTGTCGACGAACCCCGGGGTCACCGCGCGACCGGCCGCGTCGATCCGCGGCCCTTCCACACCGTCCGGCACCTCGTGGGTGGATCCGATCCAGGCGATCCGATCGCCGTCGACGACCACGGCTGCGTCTCGGACGATGCCGAGCATCCCTCCCCACGACGCGTCGTTCGTCACGAGCTCGCCGATGCGATCGACGAGCACTAGGCCTCCGCCATCGGGATGTGCACGCCGCGCGCGGCGGCCACCGCCTCCGCCTCCTCGTAGCCCGCATCGACGTGACGCAGCACGCCCATGCCGGGGTCGTTCGACAAGACGCGCTCCGCCTTCTTCGCGGCGAGCTCCGTCCCGTCGACGACGACGACCTGTCCGGCGTGGATCGAGCGCCCGATCCCGACGCCGCCTCCGTGATGGATGCTCACCCACGACGCGCCGCTCGCGGTGTTGACCAGCGCGTTGAGCAACGGCCAGTCGGCGATCGCGTCGGAGCCGTCGGCCATCGACTCGGTCTCGCGGTAGGGCGAGGCGACGCTGCCGCAGTCGAGATGGTCGCGACCGATCACGATCGGAGCCTGCACCTCGCCGCTCGCCACCAGCTCGTTGAATCGCACCCCCATGCGGTCGCGCTCGCCGTAGCCGAGCCAGCAGATCCTGGCCGGCAACCCCTGGTAGGCCACCCGCTCCCCCGCCATCCGGATCCAGCGCGCGAGCGGCTCGTTGTCGGGGAACGCCTCGAGCACCGCGCGATCGGTCGCGGCGATATCGGCGGGATCGCCCGACAGCGCCGCCCATCGGAACGGTCCCTTGCCCTCGCAGAACAGCGGCCGGATGTAGGCGGGGATGAAGCCGGGGTAGGAGAACGCCCGGGCGAAGCCCCCCTGCTCGGCCTCCGCCCGCAGGCTGTTCCCGTAGTCGAAGACCTCAGCGCCCTTGTCCAGGAACGCCACCATCCCCTCGCAGTGCGCCGCCATCGAGGCGCGGGCTCGAAGCGTGTACGCGGCCTCGTCGGCCGAGCGCAAGTCAGCTGCCGCCGACAGCGTCAAGCCCTGCGGGATGTAGGCGAGCGGATCGTGCGCGCTCGTCTGGTCGGTGACGATGTCGATCGGCGCGTCCATGGCGGCGAGCCGCGGCACGACCTCGGCGGCGTTGCCGAGGATGCCGATCGACAGGCCCTCGCGGCGGTCGCGCGCGTCGATCGCGAGCCGCAGCGCTTCCTCCACGTCCTCGACGCCGACGTCGAGGTAGCGGTGCTTGATGCGGCGCTCGATCCTGGTCGGGTCGATCTCTACGCAGAGCGCGACGCCATCGTTCATCGTGATGGCCAGCGGCTGCGCGCCGCCCATCCCGCCCAGCCCCGCGGTGAGCGAGATCGTGCCCGCCAGGGTTCCCCCGTAGCGCTTCGCGGCGATCGCCGAGAACGTCTCGTACGTGCCCTGCAGGATGCCCTGCGTGCCGATGTAGATCCACGAGCCCGCCGTCATCTGGCCGTACATCGTCAGACCCATCCCCTCGAGGCGGCGGAACTCCTCCCAGGTCGCCCACTCGGGCACGAGGTTGGAGTTCGCGATCAGCACGCGGGGAGCCCATTCATGGGTTTGGACGACGCCGACCGGCTTGCCCGACTGCACGAGCAACGTCTCGTCGCCCTCGAGCTCCCGGAGCTCGCGGACGATCGCGTCGAACGCCGGCCACGAGCGCGCCGCCCGACCCGTTCCGCCGTAGACCACCAGGTCCTCGGGCCGCTCGGCGACCTCGGGATCGAGGTTGTTCATCAGCATCCGCAGGGCGGCCTCCTGCTGCCAGCCCTTGCAGGTCAGGCTCGTGCCGCGCGGCGCACGCACCTCGCGCGGTCCCGACGTCACGGACATCTCGGTCACCTCCCGGCGGCCGACCGGGCCGCTCGCAGCGGCAGCCTACTGCGCGCGTGCGGTCTCGATTGACCGATGGGCGCCCGACCGCGACGATCGGCGCGTGAGCGATGCGGAACCGGATACCCCAGGCATCGCCGCCGCGCGCGCATCGGGCGTTCCCTTCGAGGTGGTGCGGACCGAGCGGGCGCGCAACGCGGCCGAGAGCGCCACGTTCCAGGGCATCGAGCTGCACCAACTGCTCCGCACGATCGTGGTCCGCCTCTCCTCCGACGACTACGTGTTCGTCCTTGTGCCCGGTGGTCGACGCATCGACTGGCCGAAGCTGCGGATCCACCTCGGCACGAGGCGGCTCTCGCTTCCCGACGCCCAGGAGGCGCTGCGGGCGACCGGCTACGAGCGTGGCGCGATCACGCCGTTCGGCGCGTCGCGTGCCTGGCCGGTGATCGCCGACGCGACCGTGGGTGCGGGCGACGACGTGATCGCGATCGGCGGCGGGGGGCACGGCGTGAACCTGCACCTGCGCGCCGTGGACCTGCTGGCGGCGACCGGCGCCACGCTCGTCGACGTCACCGAGCCCGAAGGTTGATCAGCCCGGCGGTTTGCTCTGTGTCCACCGCGCAGGCTGCCAGGCGGTCACGATCTTGCCCAAGGCGGTGATCAGGAACAGCTGACCGAGGATCATCTCGCTCACGGCCAGCGTCTGCCCGGGGTTCTGCGACGGAATCAGATTCCCGTACCCCGTCGTCGTCAGCGTCGTGAAGCTGAAGAACAGCACCTGCTGCATGGTCGCCGGGTTCGTCATCCCGGCGAAGAACACGGCCGGCTCCTGGACGATCGCGATCTCGATGTAGAAGAACGCGTAGAACATGCCGAACAGCAGGTAGGCCGAGATCGCCCCGAGCATCGTCTCCAGATCGACCTGGGGTCGGCTCACCAGGTGCCGGATGATCGAGAACGGAGCGATGAAGTAGAGCAGGCTGCCGACGACGAACAGGTACCGCCGCGTGCCCTCCGGCTCGGCGAGGTTGACGATGGCGACGGAGCCGGCGATCACAAGCAAGACGAGCGCGGCGCGGCGGACCGGACGTCGCGCTTGGGAGGTGCGGAGCGCGAACCACACGGTGCCGATCTGGATGAACACCACTCCCGACGGGCCCCAATCGGACGCAACCGACACGGACAGGATGTACGAGGCGATGATCAACACCAGGACGAAGCCGTAGCTGTCGGCGTTGACGAGGGCCCGCAGCAGGCGCCTCAGAGGGTGGGCCCTCGGGCGCTTCTCGGTCGAGGCGGGCTCGCTCACGGGTTGAGTCTATGCGGCGATCGGGGGGTCAATGGTGGAACCCGGACGCCTCCGTCGTGTGCACCGGCTCGGGCTGGGCCTGAAGGCGAGGCAGCTGGCGCTGCAGGTCTGCCAGCAGCATGTCGGCCATGTCGTGCGTGAACCCGCGACGCACGACCACCCGGAGCGCCGCAAGATCGGTCCGGTTGGCCGGGAACGTGTACGCGGGCACCTGCCATCCACGCTCGCGCATCGCGCTCGAAACGTCGAACACGGTGAAGTTGTCCACCGCATCGGTCGTCGTGAAGGCGAAGACCGGCAACTCGTCACCCTTCGTGAGCAACCGGAACGGCCCGAGCGCCTCGATCTCCCCCGACAGCCTCGTCGCCACGTCGCGGGCGTAGCCCTGGACGCGACGATAGCCGTCGAACCCAAGACGCAGGAAGTTGTAGTACTGCGCCACGACCTGCGCGCCCGGCCGCGAGAAGTTCAACGCGAACGTCGGCATGTTGTCGCCCAGGTAGTTCACCCAGAAGATGAGGTCGTCGGGCAGCGCGGCGGCGTCCCGCCAGATCACCCAGCCAACGCCCGGGTAGACGAGGCCGTACTTATGGCCGGAGGTGTTGATCGACGAGACCCGCGGCAGCCGGAAGTCCCACTCGAGATCGGGGTCCACGAACGGCGCGATGAACGCGCCCGACGCGCCGTCGACGTGGACGGGGATGTCGAGGCCGGTGCGCTGCTGCAGGTCGTCCAGCGCGGCGCAGATCTCCTTCACCGGCTCGTAGGCACCGTCGTACGTGGAGCCGAGGATCGCGACGACCCCGATCGTGTTCTCGTCGCACTGCTTGACGGCCTCCTCAGCCGACAGCGTGAAACGCTCACCCTCCATCGGGACGAGCCGCATCTCCACGTCCCAATAGTTCGCGAACTTCTCCCAGCACACCTGGACGTTGATCCCCATCACGATGTTGGGGACATCGGTCGACTTGCCTTCGGCGCGACGGCGCTCCTGCCAGCGACGCTTGAGCGCGAGCCCGCCGAGCATCGCCGCCTCGCTCGAACCGGTCGTCGAGCAGCCGGTCGCCTGGTCGGCGTCGGGGGCATTCCACAGGCGGCTCAGGATCGCGACGCACCGAGACTCGAGCTCCGCCGTCTGCGGGTACTCGTCCTTGTCGATCATGTTCTTGTCGGCGCACTCGGCCATCAGCAGCTCGGCCTGCGGCTCCATCCACGTCGTGACGAAGGTCGCGACGTTGAGCCGAGCGTTGCCGTCGAGCATCAACTCGTCGTGGACGATCTGGAAGGCGACGTCCGGCGCGATCTCGCCCTCGGAGATCTCGTGGCGCGGGATCGCTCCTTCGAGCGCGAACAGCGGCGATACCTCCAGGTTCGCGTTCCCGCGTCGCGGTTGTTTCGGGTGCTTCAGTCCCATCTCGGTCTCCCTCGTATCGTCCGCGGACCGATCGGCCGCCCGGTCAGGGGTATACCCGACAGGCCGAGATATGGCCAACCGGATACCATTGCGCGGACAGCAGATCCTGAAGGAGGAAGCATGGGCATCGGACCAGTGGAGTACATGGTCGTCGCGTTCCCGGGCAACAAGTTCAAAGGGGAGATCCTGCCGGCGATCGCCGAGCAGGTCGAGGCCGGCACGATCCGGATCATCGACCTCGCCTTCGTCAGCAAGGACGCCGACGGCAACGTGACCGCGCTCGAGGCGAGCGACCTCGACTCGGACATCGGACAGGCGCTGCACGCGCTGCTCGGCGACGAGAAGGGCGGGCTGCTCAACGACGAGGACATCATGGCCGTGGCCGAGGAGATGGAGCCGAACTTCTCCGCCGGGCTCTTGGTGTGGGAGGACGTCTGGGCCACGAAGATCAAGAACGCGATCATCGATGCCGGCGGGGAGCTCTGGGATCTCGAGCGCGTCCCCTACGAGGTCGTCGACGCCGCGGTCGAGTGGGCCGCGACCAACGCCTGAGGAGGCACGAGCATGCGTAGAGGACCAGGATTGGTGGGCATGGCCGCCCGTACCGCGGTGGTCGCCGGAACGGCAACCGCCGTGTCGGGTCGGACGGCACGACGCCAGCAACAGAAGTACGCGTCGCAGGACGCCGCCTACACGCAGCAGCAGGCGGCGGCCGCCGAGACGGGGGTGGAACAGGCCGCTGGCGCGCCGGCGCCGGCACCAGCACCGGCGGACGATCCGTTCGATCAGATCGAGAAGCTCTCGAAGCTTCACTCCGAGGGGGCGCTGACCGACGAGGAGTTCTCCGCCGCGAAGGCGAAGATCCTCGGCACCTGACGAACACGGATCCGTGCGACGAGGGCGGGGCTTCTGGCCCCGCCCGTCGCATATCCGAGGGGAGACGGTCGTGAAGTATCAGATGCGGCAGAAGCTCGCGGCGATCGGCGACGACTCGTGGATCGAGGACGAGCATGGCGCCAAGGTGTACAAGGTCAACGGCAAGGCGATGCGGATGCGAGACACCTTCGTCCTGGAAGACAGCGCCGGCGCCGAGGTCGCGACGATCCAGGAGCGCAAGATGCATGTGCGCGACACGATGGCGATCGAGCGCGACGGCAAGAAGATCGCCGAGGTCCACAAGCGGCTCGTCGGTTTCCGCGATCGGCTGAAGGTGGATCTCGACGGCGGCGACGAGCTCACCGTGAAAGGCAAGCTCGGCGATCACGAGTACACGATCAAGGGCGAGCACGGGAAGATCGCCGAGATCTCGAAGAAGTGGTTCCACGTGCGCGACACCTACGGGATCGACATCGAGCCAGACCAGGACGACGCGCTCATCATCGCCATCACGGTGGCCGTCGACTCCCTCAGCGAGGTGCTCGACTGATCCTCAGCTGCGTTTCGACATCGTCAACACCAGCAGCAGGACCGCCGCGGCCATCGCCAACGCGATGGCGAGGAACACGAACAGCTGGGCCGAGTTGCTGATCTGCAGCTGCGACGACAGCTGCGAGGCCAACGCCTCGTAGACCCCGGACAGCTCGCCGGCTGTCTCCGCCGTGGATTGGCTGCCCCCCGTCGTCGCGGCGATCTGTTCGAGCAGCGCCGCGTCGGCGCCGTGGGTGCCCTCTTGCGACCCGAGGACGACCGTGTAGACGGGGATCCCGAGGGCCTTCGCCCGGTCCGCGGCCTCCTGCGGCACCACGTTGCTGCCGGTGTCGCGCCCGTCCGAGAGCAACACGATCGCGGCGGGCCCGGAACCCGACTCCGACCACTGCGCCTCGATCTGATCGAGCCCGCTGCTCAACCCGTCTCCGATGACGGTGCCCTTGCCTCGGGGCAGATCGCCGAGCGCGGCCGACACCGCCGCATGATCCGTCGTGGGCGCGATGAGCAGGGTCGGCTTGTCGGCAAAGCTCACGAGCGCGACCTCGAAGCCCGCCGGGAGCTGGGACACGAATGCCTGCGCCGCGTTCTGCGCGGCCACCAAACGGTTCGGCTGCACGTCCTCGGCATCCATCGACTTGGACGTGTCCAGGACGAGCGCGATCACCGGCGTCTTCTGCGCCTTGGCCACGCGGAACTGCGCGACCGCGATCACCAGGCACACCACCGCGGCGACCACCAGCAGCAAGGGCAGGCGGCGCACCCACGCCGGCGGCTGCCGAAAGGGAGAGCGCTTCGGGCCGGCGGCCCGGGCGGCCGCCTTGCCGGCGGTCGTACGAGCGCGCCGGGCGGTCTTCTCCTTCTCCGCCTTCGAGGGCTGCGATCCGACGAAGTACACGACGACGAGGACCAGCCCCACGATGAGGACGGTGATCAGGATGGGAAGCATCCGAGAAGGCTAACCGGACTCCGGCCTCGCCGACGCAGCTAGGCTCGATCGATGCCTCGGCGCCTCCTCTTGCTCATGCTGGCCCTGGGGGTCGGCTGCACGTCGGCGACCGTCTCCTCAGGTCCCGGGTCCACGTCGGTCCCCTCGTCCGTGTCGGTTCCCACGTCCACCCGGTCTCCGCCCTCCCCCACCATCGCCTCGCCCCCGTCCGGCCCGGCGTTCTCCCCGGCCGAGGGAGCGTGGGTCGACGCGATCGACGCGGCGATCGCGGGACGCGACGTCTCGGTTGCGATCGGCCTCGGCACGAACATCGTCTACCGATATCGGGGGGCGACGCCACGGGTGCTCGCGTCCAACGAGAAGCTCCTCACCTCGATGGCCGCGCTCGATCTGCTCGGTGGGGCGTATCGGTTCCGCACCGTGGCCGCGACGGACGGCCGAATGCGCGACGGTGTCCTCCGCGGCGACCTGTGGCTCGTCGGAGGCGGCGATCCCAGCTTGACGACGACGGATCTCTCGGGGCTCGCCGAGCGACTCGCCGAGGACGGCGTCCGCCGCGTGACGGGGCGCGTGCTCGGCGACACCGGCGCGTTCGATCGAGGATGGTGGGCACCCGGTTGGCTCCGGGGGATCTCGCGAGCCTTCGTGGCGCGCCCGACCGCATTGCGCCTGTCAGGGGTGACATCCGGCCTCGAGGGCTCGGCCGCCGCCGCCTTTCGGGCCGCCCTGCTCGGCGCCGGGATCAAGGTCGGCGGCGGCTCCGGCACGGGGGTCGCTCCGGCCGGCGTCGAACCGCTCGCATCCGATCGCTCGGCACCGCTGGCGGCGCTGCTCGCACACCAGAACCACGAGTCCGACAACCTCTACGCCGAGTTGACGACGAAGCTGCTCGGCGACACCGCCGACGTCCCAGGGTCGACCGCGTCGGGGGCCCGCGTGATCCGGACCTGGGCCGGCGAGCACGGCGTCGACGCTTCGGTCAGGGATGGGAGCGGCCTGTCCGATCAAGATCGAACCTCCGCGGACGGGCTGGTGACGCTCCTGCTCACAGCCGAGCGCAGGCCCTGGTTCCCGGTGTTCCTGCGGTCACTGCCGGCCGGTGGCGAGGGCACGCTCTCGGGCCGGCTGGTCGACGTGCCTATCCGGGCGAAGACGGGCACGTTGTTCGTGCGGCCCACGTCGACGCTCTCGGGCTACGTCACGACCCGCGACGGGCGCCGCGTGGCCTTCTCGGTGCTGACCCACGACCTGCCGGAGGCGACAGCCGTTGCGATCGAGGACGCCGTCGTGCGGGCGATCGCGGACGCGACGATCGCGCGAGCCTGAACGGCGTTCAGTCGAGGTTGCGGTCCGGTGCTGGCGTCGGGCATGTTCCGGTGCAACGATGCCTGCATCGGGCTCGCGCCGCGACGCGAGATGCGTCGCCGGAAGGAGGATCCATGTCGTCGGATGGGACGTTCGCAACCGTCGTCGCCGCGTCGATGCTGCTGTTCCTCGGGGCCCTCGTGGCTTTCTACGGCTACCGGCTCTTCTGGATCATCCTGCCGATCTGGGGCTTCTTCTTCGGGCTCGCGATCGGGGCGCAGGGCGTGCAAGCGCTCTTCGGCGACGGGTTCCTGTCGACCGGGCTGAGCTGGGTGGTCGCGTTCTTCATGGGGTTGCTGTTCGCGGGGCTGTCCTACCTGTTCTGGTTCATCGCGGTTGCGCTGATGGGGGGCTACATCGGGTACGGCCTCGTCGTCGGGCTCTTCGGCCTCTTCGGGGTCGAGCTCGGGGTGCTCGTGTGGATCCTGGGAGTGGCGGTGGGCGTGATCTTCGCCGTTGCGACGTTGATGCTGAACCTACAGAAATACGTGGTGGTCATCGGCAGCGGGATGCTCGGCGCCGCGGCGATCGTCGGCACGATCCTGACGCTGTTGAACCAGATCGACCCGGCGCAGATGGCCGATCACCCGGTGAAGGTCGTGACCGACGCGGGGTTCGGCTGGTCGCTGCTGTTCCTCGGGGTGGCCGTGCTCGGCGTGCTGTACCAGCTGGCGACCACCCGCTACTACGAGATCGACCGCTACAACCGCTGGACGGAGTACAACACCGCGGACGCGGCTCCGTAGCGACACGCCTATACTCGATACGCACCACCGGGGAGCTCGGGCAACCGGGCTGAGAGGTCGGCACAACGCGCCGGCGACCCGTGAACCTGACCCAGGTAATGCTGGCGGAGGGAGCCGATGGTTCGTACCGCGATCGTGGTCTGTGCGGGAGGACCCGTGCGCGCGACGCCGCCCCCGCTCGATGAGGACGCGATCGTCATCGCGGCCGACGCGGGCGTGCACGAGGCCGAGCGCCTCGGCCTGCACGTCGACCTGCTGGTCGGCGACCTCGACTCGGCCGACGCGGCCGCCGTCGCCAGGGTGGAGGCCGCCGGCGGACGCGTCGAACGCCACCCAGCCGACAAAGACGCCTCGGATCTGGAATTGGCGTTGGTCGCGGCCGCCGTCGCAGACGCCCGGCAGGTACTCGTCCTCGGCGGCGACGGCGGCCGCCTCGACCACCTCCTGGGCAACGCCTTCCTGCTCGCGTCGGCGCGATTCGCGAACCTCCGCATCGACGCCGTGCTCGGGGCCGCCAGCATCCATGTCGTGCGTGACGAACGCACGATGGAGGGAACCCCGGGCGAACTTGTCAGCCTGTTCGCGGCCGGCGGGCCCGCCCGTGGGGTGAGCACCGACGGACTCCGGTGGCGCCTCGACGCCGACACGCTCGTGCCCGGTTCGACGCGAGGGCTCTCCAACGAGTTCGTCGGCGCGATCGCCAGCGTCCGCGTCGGCGAGGGCGTGGTCCTCGTGGTTCGAGCGGGAGCGGAGGGATGATGCGCCGCGCGATCCTGATCGTGGTGACCCTCGCGCTGGTCGCCGTCGCCTGCACGTCGAGCGGCAGCCCCTCGACATCGCCGGGGGAGCCGGCGCCGGTGACGATCACGTTGCTGACGCACGACTCGTTCGACGTCACGAAGTCGGTCCTGCGCGACTTCGAAGACCGCACCGGGATCACCGTGAAGATCGTTGCGGCCGGCGATGCCGGCCAGCTCGCGAACCGCCTCATCCTCGCCTCGGGGAACCCCGAGGGCGACGTCGCGTTCGGCGTCGACAACGACCAGCTCTCGGAGCTGTTCGCGAAGGACGTCTTCGTGCCGTACGCATCGCCGGGTCTCGGCGACGTCGCCCCCGATCTGAACGTCGACGACCAGCACCGTGTCACGCCGGTGGATCACGGCGAGGTCTGCGTCAACGTCGACAAACGCCGGTATCCGGGCGATACGCCGATGCCATCGTCGCTCGACGACCTCGCCAGCCCGTCCTTCAAGGATCAGCTCGTCGTCGAGAACCCGTCGACCTCCACGCCGGGCCTCGCGTTCCTCCTGGCGACGGTTGCTGCCTACGGCGACCCCGGGTTCGAGGATTACTGGCGACGGCTCCGCGACAACGGCGTCACCGTGGTCGACGGCTGGGAGCAGGCCTACTTCGGAGAGTTCTCGGGCGCGGGCGGCGGCGAGGGCACGCATCCATTGGTCGTGTCGTACGCGACGAGCCCCGTGGCCGAGGTGGTGTTCGCCGATCCTCCGATCACGGTGCCACCCACCGGCGTGCTCACCGACACGTGCTACAGACAGATCGAGTTCGCGGGGATCCTGCGCGGCACCGAGCACGAGGCCGCAGCGCAACAGCTGATCGACTTCCTGCTGTCCCAGCCGTTCCAGGAGGACATCCCGCTGCGCATGTTCGTCTACCCGGCCTCGGAGAGCGCGACGGTGCCGGCGGTGTTCCGACGCAACGCCGCCGTGGTCACCGATCCCTCCGAGCTCCCGTCCGACGAGGTGGCGGCGCATCGAGCCGACTGGGTCGCGCGGTGGTCCGACCTGATGGGGCAGTGAGCCGGCGGGCGCGCGTCGCGATCCTCGCCCTGCCGGTCGCGTTCCTGCTGCTGTTCTTCGTCTTCCCGTTCGTCTCGATCGTCTGGGAGGGACTCGCCTCGGATCGTTCCGCGGTCGCGCGGGTTCTCGGCGAGGAGCGGGTCCGCGATGTGATCCGCTTCACACTTTGGGAAGCGACGTTGTCGACCGTCCTGACGCTCGCGGTCGGACTGCCGATCGCCTACGTCGTGTCCCGGTTCGCGTTCCGGGGCCGGTCGGGGCTCGAGGCGCTTGTCGTGGTGCCGTTCGTCCTGCCGACGGTCGTGGTCGGCATGGCCTTCTCGGGTCTCCGCGGCTCGCTCGCCGCGATCCTGGCCGCGCACGTGTTCTTCAATGTCGCGGTGGTCGTGCGGGTGGTCGGCGCGGCGTGGGCCACGATCGATCCCGCGCTCGAGGACGCTGCCGAGGAACTCGGCGCGGTCGGCTGGCGTCGCTTCACCGAGGTCCTGCTCCCTCTCGCACGCCCGGCGATCGTCAGCGCGGCGACGCTCGTGTTCCTGTTCACGTTCACGTCGTTCGGCGTGATCCTGCTGCTCGGCGGTCCGGGCCAGACGACGATCGAGGTCGAGATCTTCCGACGGACATCGCAGCAACTCGACCTGTCGGCGGCGGCCGTGCTCGCGATGATCCAGCTGCTCTTCGTCGGAGTCTTGCTGACCGCCGACGGGGTGCTCGCTGCGCGCCATCGGGTGATGCAGACACCGGTCGACGCCGTGCCCCGGCAGCCACGAACGGCCGGCGAACGCACCTTCGGGGCCGTCGTGATCCTCGGCGCGCTGCTGCTCGTCGTCCTCCCGCTGTGGCGGCTGGTGCGGCGTTCCGTCACGGGCGCGGATGGCTTGACGCTCGCGAACTACCTGCATATCGGGGAGGGTCGGCGGGGCGGGGTCTTCGAGATCGATCCGGCCTCCGCGATCTGGACCTCGGTGCGAACCGCGGCGCTCGCCGCCGTGATCGCGCTGGCGATCGGCGGACTCGTCTCGATCGGGGTCGCCCTCGGCGCGAGGTCCCGCGGCGTCTGGGCGATCGTGGCGGTGCCGCTCGGCGTCTCTGCCGTGACGCTGGGGTTCGGGTACATCGTCGCGTTCGATCGCTCGCCGCTCGATCTGCGCGGATCGCCATGGCTCGTGCCGCTGGCCCAGGCGCTGGTCGCGCTCCCGTTCGTCGTGCGGATCGTCGCGCCCGCGCTCGCAGCCGCGCACGCGAGCCTCGGCGAGAGCGCCGCCGCCCTCGGTGCCTCGCCGTGGCGGGCGATGCGAGACGCGACGCTTCCCGCGTGCGCGGGCGCGATCCGAACCGCGGCGATGTTCGCCTTCGTCGTCGCCCTCGGCGAGTTCGGCGCCACCGCGTTCCTCGCTCGCGCCGATCGCCCGACCGTCCCCGTGGCGATCGCCCGGCTCCTGGGCCAGCCGGGAGCGGCCTCGATCGGCCAGGCCTCCGCGCTGGCGGTGATCCTGCTCGTCGTGACCGGTGGGGCCGCGCTCGCGATCGGCCGAGGCCGGATCGGCTCGTTCGGGCGAACGTGACGTCGCAACGTTTGGGCCCCGAGGAGAGACCATCCGTAGGTATGGACGTGCAGGAGGCAACCGGGACGCAACCGCCGAGGTGGCTGGGGCCGTTGATCGGGCTGGTGACCGCCGGGGTCGCACTCGGGGTCGCTCACCTGGTGGCGGGCTGGGTCAACGCCGCCGCGTCCCCCGTGATCACGGTCGGCGAGGGGGCGATCGACAGCTCCCCCACGTGGCTCAAGGACTACGCGATCAGGTCGTTCGGATCCGACGACAAGCGGGTGCTCCTGCTGGGGATCGGCCTGGTGATCGCCCTTGCCGCCGTCGCGATCGGCAACGCCGCGGTGCGGCGGCCGCGCTCGGGCTGGATCGGCCTCGGCGTCCTGGCCGGGGTCGGCGTCCTCGCCGCCCTGACCCGCCCGGACGCCACCGCGGTCGACGTCGTGCCCGTGCTCGTCGGCGCGGGCGCCGGTGCGATCGCCTTGCGCGCGCTGCTGCACGCGGCCGGGCTCCCCGCGACGACGGCAGACGATCCGCCGGTCGCCAGCCTCGACCGGCGGCAGTTCCTGTGGACGGCCGGTGTGGGGGCCGTCGTCGCGATCGGCGCCGGCGGGGTGGGCGGGTTCCTGTCGCGTCGATTCCGAGCCGACGATTCGCGCGCATCCGTCCGGATCCCGGCGCCCGCGTCGCCCGCCTCCGACGCGCCGGCGGACTTCGACGCGGTCGACGGGATCTCACCGTTCTTCACGCCGAACGACCGCTTCTACCGGGTCGACACGGCGCTCCTCGTCCCGGCGGTCACCGCCGAGGAATGGCAGCTCCGGATCCACGGGATGGTCGAGCGCGAGATCACGCTCACCTACGACCAGCTCCTGGCGCGTCGGCTGATCGAGCGCGACATCACGCTCACGTGCGTCTCGAACCCGGTCGGCGGTCACTACCTCGGCAACGCCCGCTGGATCGGCGCGCCGCTGCGGGATCTCCTCCGCGAGGCCGGGGTCCAACCCGGGGCCGATCAACTGGTCGGGCGCTCGGTCGATGGCTTCACGGTCGGCACGCCCACGGCGGCGTTGATTGACGGGCGCGATGCGATGCTCGCGGTGGCGATGAACGGCGAGCCGCTCCCGATCTCGCACGGGTTCCCCGTCCGGGTGGTCGTGCCGGGGCTCTACGGCTACGTGTCGGCCACGAAATGGGTCGTCGACATGGAGCTGACGACCTTCGGCGCCTACGACGCCTATTGGGTCGCGCGCGGGTGGGCGCAGCAGGCCCCGATCAAGACGGAGTCACGGATCGATGTGCCGCACGGCACGGTGAGCGTCGGCCAACGGGATATCGCGGGGGTCGCCTGGGCGCAGCATGTCGGGATCGCGGCGGTCGAGGTGCAGATCGACGACGGCGCCTGGCTTCCCGCCGAGCTCGCGCCGCAGGACACGACCGATACCTGGCGCCAGTGGCGACTGCTTTGGGACGCGCCCGCGGGCGATCACCGGATCGCGGTGCGCGCCACCGACCTCGACGGCGAGGTCCAGACGCCCGATCTGGCGGAACCCTTCCCCGACGGCGCGACGGGTTACCACACGGTGTCGGTGACCGTGCGCTGAGCTCCGGGTAGCCTCCGCGGTATGGACGACCTCGCCCGATTCATGGCCTTCGAACGCCGCCTGCTCGCCGGGATGAGCACACGGGCCGAGCCGTTCGCGCATGGGGTCGCGTACTTCGACGACGACGTTCCGGAACGCTTCATCTCGAACTTCCTGCTGATCGACCCCGGGCAGCCGACGCTCGCCGCCGCGACGCTGATCGAGGACGCCGATCGCATCCTCGGTGGGTTCCGTCACCGCCTCGTCGTCGTCACCGACGAAGCCGACGGCGACCGGCTCGCGCCGGGGTTCGGCGCGGCGCGCTACGTCGCGGAGCCATCCGTCCAGATGGTGCTCCGGCGTCCTCCCGACCGCGAGCCCTCGATCGTCGCCGAGGAGTGTTCGTTCGCGGAGAGTCGGCCGCTGACCGAGGAGATCTACCGACGAGAGGGAGGGATCGACGCCGACGGGATCCGTCGCTTCGTCGACCAGCACGAATCGTGGGAGCGCGCGATCGGCGCCCGCCGCTTCGTCGCCCGCATCGAGGGCGTGCTCGCCGGTCAGTGCGAGCTATACGTCGACGGGACGGATGCGCAGGTCGAGTTCGTCGACACCCTCGAGGAATTCCGGGGGCGCGGGGTCGCGCGTGCGGTGGTGCTGCGCGCCGCGCGGGCGGCGCGAGACGCGGGTGCCGACCGCGTGTTCATCCTGGGCGACGAGCACGACTGGCCGAAGGACCTGTACCAACGCCTGGGATTCGACACGATGGCTCGCCGGTGGGAGTTCCGCCGGTGGCCCCCGGCATAACCGCGATCAGGCGAATGGCCCGGCGACGCCGCGGGCGACGGCGGCCACCGCGATCAGCAACGTAAGGATCTCCCCGACCTGCTCGATCGCGCCCAACACATCCCCGCTGACCCCGCCCAGCACGCGGGCGGCCCAGCGCGCGATGCCCACGGCCGCCAGACCGGCCACGATGGCGGCGATGAAGCCGGCCGCGCCGAGGCAGATCGTCGCAACCGCGATGCCGACCGCACACGCCGTCCATCCACGCCAGCGCGGCGCCAGCCCCGCGTAGGCCGAGCCCAGCCCCGAGGCGGCGCTCGGGGCGGTCACGACGACCGCCGCGCTCACGCCGCGGGCCAACGCGTGGGCGGCGATCAGTGCGAGCAGGCCGGCCCGCGGCGTGAGCGCGGCGACCCCCGCCACGCGAAGCCCCAGACCGCCGACCAGGGCCACGACCCCGAAGGCTCCCATCCGCGGGTCCTTGAGCACCGGTTGCGGATCGCGGCCGGTCGAGGCCGCGCCGAACGCATCGGCGGTGTCGCCCAGCCCGTCCTCGTGGAACGCTCCCGTGATCGCCACGGAGACCGCGACGGCGAGCAGGGCCGAGATCGCCGGTGGCCACACCTCGCGCGCACCGAGGTACACGGCGCCGCTCGCGGTCCCGATCAGGGCACCGACGACAGAGAACCATGCGATCGAGGCCGCCACATCCGTCTCGCCGATCGGAACGCGCACGGGGATCCGCGTCAGGAACGCCACGCCCGCCAGGAAGCCGCGCGGCCGGCGGGCGTCGCGCGAGGCCGCCCGCTCGCTCACGCCAGCCCCCACTCCTGGAAGGTCGCGACCTCGACCACGCCGATCGCGGCGAGTTGCACGAGCGGCACCGCGGCCAGCGCGCCGGTGCCCTCGCCGAGACGAAGATCCAGCGCCAGCAGCGGCTCCAGCCCGAGCCGCTCGAGCAGTCGTCCATGGCCGGCCTCAGCGCTTCGGTGACCGGCCACGACGTGGTCGAGCGCGTCACCGCGCACGGATGCGAGCGGGGCGACGGCGGCGGTGACGACGTAGCCGTCGAGCACGACGGGGATCGACCGTCGCCGCGCCGCCACCGTGGCGCCGGCGATCGCCGCGAGCTCGGCGCCGCCGGCCTCGCGCAGGATCTGGATCGGGTCCTCGGTCGCGGCTCGCACTCGCGCTCGACAGGCGTCGACGGCCGCGACCTTGCGCGCGACGCCGGCGTCGTCCAGCCCGGTCCCGCGACCGCACCACTCGGCCGCGGGCTCGTCGAAGAGCGTGGCGACGACCGCGGCGGCCGTCGTCGTGTTGCCGATCCCCATCTCGCCGAAGACGAGCAGGTCCGCGCCCGCCGTCGCCGCCCGGTCGACGGCCTCGATCCCGGCGCGAACGGCGTCGTCGAACCGCTCCGGGTCCATCGCCGGCTCGATCCGCAGGTCGCCGGTCGGCCGCGCCACGCCGACATCGACCACCTCGAGCTCGACGCCGATCGCCTTGGCCATCGCCGCCGACGTCGCCGCGCCCTTCTCGAGGGCGTCCAACATCGCGACCGTGACCTCGGCCGGGTAGGCGCTCACGCCGGCCGCCGCCACCCCGTGGTCGGCGGCGAAGACGACGGCGTGCGGCGTTCGCACTGCCGGGCGCTCGGTCCGCTGCCAGGCGGCGAGCCAGGCCGCCACCTCGTCGAGACGGGCGAGCGCGCCGGTCGGGCGAAGCACCGATGCGGCGCGAGCGGTGACCGCATCGCGGGCGGCCTCGTCCGGTTCGGGCAGATCGCGCAGGAGCGTGTCGAGCAGGCTCATCGGTCGCCCAGGGTCGTCAGCGGGTCCGAGAGCGTCACCGCGCGCCCCGCCACCATCAACGCGACCGTGCCCGCCGCGCCCGCGAACGCGGCGTTCACGCGCCCCAGCAGGTCCCGATAGCGCCGGGCGAGCGGGTGCATCGGCACGATGCCCGCGCCGACCTCGTTGGACACGACGATCGTCGGCGCCCCGCGGGCGGCGCACGCCTTCGCCGCCGCCGCCGCAGCCGCGAGCACGTCGTCGTCACTCGTCGCGCCGTCGGCCAGCATGTTCGAGACCCACAACGTCAGGCAATCCACGATCAGCGTGTCATCCATCGCGGTTCGCTCGATGGCCGCAGCAAGTGCGATCGGCTCCTCGATCACGGTCCATGCGGCGGGCCGCTCGGCCCGATGTCGCGCGATCCGCTCGGCCATCTCCTCGTCCAACGCCTCGGCCGTCGCGAGCACGGTCACGGGCCGCCCCGAGCCCGCGGCGAGCGCGGCGGCGGTGCGCGACTTGCCGCTCGCGGCCCCGCCCAGCAGCACCGTCATGGGCATCAGTAGTCGATCCCTTCGAGGGCGGCGACGCCGTCGTCGAACGCGTGCTTCGTGTTCGCGCTCTCGCTGACCGTGTCGGCCAGCGCCACGAGGTCGGCGGGCGCGTCGCGACCGGTCAGCACCACGGAGACACGCTCGGGACGGTCGCGCAGCGCGGCCAACACGTCCTCGACCGGGATCCACGCCCACTGCATCGGATAGGTGATCTCGTCCAACACGACGAGGTCGTGCTCGCCCGCGGCGATCGTCGCGGCCGCGTGCGCCCAGGCCTCGCGCGCGATGTCGGCGGCGGCCTCAAGATCCTCGCTGTCCCACGTGAAGCCGTCGCCGATCACGGACCAGTCGATCCCGAGACGCTCGCCCGCGAGGCGCTCCCCGGAGCGCCAGCGTCCCGACTTCATGAACTGCACGACGGCGACCCGGCGACCGTGCCCGACCGCACGCATCGCGATCCCCATCGCGGCGGTGGTCTTGCCCTTGCCGTCGCCGGTGTGGACGACGACCAGCGACGCGACCCGACGCTCGGCCCGCGGTGGCGCCTCGATCGGCGGGTGCTCGCTCATGGCCGCACCGCGGCGGGCGCGGCCGCGGGCACGACGATCAGTTCGCCGTTGGGACCGCGCATCACGTGCACCGCCACGCCGTAGTGACGCTCCAGCACGTCGGCCCGCAACACGGCGGCCGGCGGACCGTCCGCGACGAGTTGGCCGTCGACGAGCAGCGCGATCCGATCCGAATACCGAGCGGCCAGCGTCAGGTCGTGCATCGCCGACACGACGGTGATGCCCCGTGTGCGACGAAGCTGATCCACGAGCTCGAGCACCTGCAGTTGATGCCCGAGGTCGAGGCCGCTGGTCGGCTCGTCGAGCACGAGCACACGCGCCTCCTGGGCGAGGGCGCGCCCGACGACCGCGCGATGGAACTCACCACCGGACAGCGTCGTGACGAGACGGTCCGCCGCCCACGCGAGATCGACGGTGGCCAGCACCCGCGCGGCCTGCTCGTGGTCGCGCCCCGCCTCGGAGCCGAACAACGACAGGTGCGGCGTGCGCCCGAGCAGCACGTACTCGGCGACGGTCAACGACTCCGGGACGACCGGCTGCTGCGGCACCAGCGCGACCATGCGCGCCCGCGCCCGGACCGGCAGGTCGCGCAAGGATCGCCCGTCCAGGGTCACCGTGCCCGACGCCGGCAGGAGGCCCGCGATCGCGAGCAGCATCGAGGACTTGCCCGCCCCGTTCGGGCCGACGATGGACAGCCACGCGCCGGCCGGCACCTCCAGCGACACGCCGTGGACGACCTCGCGCCGCCCGCGTGTCACCCGAAGCTCGCGCGCCACGATCACCGGGCACCTCCCGAGCGGCGCAGGACGAACGCGAAGAACGGGGCGCCGATCATCGCCGTGATCACGCCGATCGGCAGCTCCCCGGGCGCGACGACGGTGCGCGCGAGCACGTCGCACAGGATCAGGAACGACGCCCCGAACAGGAGCGACAATCCGACGACCTGGCGATGGCTCGCGCCGGTCGCCATCCGCACGGCGTGCGGCACGATCAGCCCGACGAAGCCGATGAGCCCCGCGACCGCGACCGCAGCCGCCGTCGCGAGCGAGGCGGCGATCACGACGATCGCACGGTCGCGCGCCACGTTCGCGCCCAGGCTCGCGGCCTCCAGGTCGCCGAGCGACAGCACCTCGAGCAACCGTCGCGACGCGAGCAGGATGGCCGAGGCCAGCACCACCCACGGCAGGGCGAGGAGCACCTCGTGCCACCCACCGGTCGTGAGCCTGCCGAGGATGAAGGCGTACACCGCTCGCAGGTCGTCGGTGTCGCGTTGCTGCACGTACGTCTGCAGCGCGGTGAGGAACGACGCGACCGCCACCCCTGCGAGCAGCAGCGACGTGGACGTGCGACCGGCCGCCCGGGTCGAGGCCATCAGATACGCGAGCCCGACACCGCACAAAGCGCCCGCGAACGCGGCCGCCGGCAGCGCCAGCGGCGCGTCGGACACACCGAGCACGATCACCATCGTCGCGCCGAGCCCGGCACCGGCCGCCGAGCCGAGCAGGTAGGGGTCGGCCAGCGGGTTGCGGAACGCGGCCTGGTAGGCGCAGCCCGACACCGACAGGGCGGCGCCCACCAGCCCGGCCAGCACGACCCTCGGCAGGCGGAGCTGGGCGAGGATCGCCCGCTGTTGCTCGGTCAGGGTGCCGTCCCCGACCATCCAGCCGAGGATCCCGATCGGCGGGATCCGGATCGCGCCTGCGAACAAGCCGATCAGCACGGACACGAACAGCACGCCGAACCCGACGACCGTCCAGCGCAGCATCCGGCGCCTGGCGCTCGAAGACCGGCGGCCCCGATCGCTCGGGCGCCAGCTGGGCGCCTTCCAGCCGGGCGGCGTGCCTCATGCGGCCGCCTGCTGCTGCACGGCGTCGCCGACCTGTTGGAGCAGCTGGACGATCCGCGGGCCCCACCGCGAGGCGATGTCGTCGTCCAGCTCGACGACGCCGCCGTCCTGCACGGCCGTCAGGTTGCTCCACCCGGGTCGCTTCGCAACGCTCGCCGCGTCCTGGCCGCAGCATTTCGTGTCGGCGAGCAGGATCAGGTCGGGATCGGCCGCGACCACGTACTCGGCGGACAGCTGCGGATACCCGGAGCTCGCGCCCTTCGCCTCGTCGGCGATGTTCTGCAGCCCGAGCTGCCCGAGCAGGTTGCCGATGAAGGTGTCGGAGGTCACGGAGTAGTAGGTGTCATCCAGCTCGTAGTAATACGTCATGCCGGAGCCGGCGTCGCCGACCGACGCGGCCACGGCGGCGACCTCCGCCTGCAGGTCCTGGACCTCCGCCGTCGCCTCCGCATCGTGTCCGGTGATCTGTCCGAGCTGCTGGAGCTGCGCGTACACGTCGTCGATCGTGACCGCGGCGGGTTGCTGGATCGCGGGGATGTGCAGCTTGTCCAAGGACTTCTGGAGGTCGCCCAGGTCGTCGGCATACACGACGAGGTCCGGCTCGTACGCGGCGATCGCCTCGACGTTCGGCTCATACGCCGAGAGCTCGGTCGTCGGCGCCTCGGCCGGGTAGTTGGAGTAGCTGTCGGCGGCGACCACCTGCTCGCCCGCGCCGACCGCGAAGAGCATCTCGGTGGCCGTGGGCGACATCGACACGATCGTGGTCGGCGCCGCATCGAGCGTGACGGAGCCGTTGGCGGCCTCGACCGTCACGGGGAAGGGCGTTGCACTCGTGCCGGCCGCGGCGGCCGAGGTGGACGAGCTCGCGGAGGCACACGCGGACGCGACCAGGCAGAGGGCGAGCAGGAACAGACTCCCGAGGGAACGGATCCGGTGCACAGGTGACTCCTTCCCGGCCGAGCGCGCGGCCGTCGGACTCAGCCCCCCGGCAGGTTTCCTGACTCCCGGATCGTCGCTTCCCCGGCCTTCCCAGGATCGTCGCCGCCAGGCCAGATAGCCTGCGACGCACCGATCCCAGTGGTTCCGTCGGGTACGCTCCCCGGTCACAGTGGCGCGACCGTGCCGGATTCACACCGGCTTCCCTACGGGGCCGCACCATGCGGCCCCGCCCGAACGACGCGCGTCGCTCGGTCACCACGGGGCGTTGCTCGTTGCCGGCGCATCGTGACACATGGGGGTGACCTGCGCCAAACACCGGCGGGTCGCGCCGCCGGCGAGGCTCGTCTAGGGTTCCGCCGGGGGGTGGTTCGATGGATGACGTAGACGTCTTCGCAAGCAAGGTGTTCGGATCGATCCAGGGAGCGATGGAGCTCGCCGGGATCTACCTCGGCGACAAGCTCGGCCTCTACCAGGCGGTCGCGGACGCTCCGGCGACGTCGGCGGAGCTCGCCGAGCGCGCCGGCATCCACGAGCGCTACGCGCGTGAATGGCTCGAGCACCAGGCGGCGAACGGCTACCTGCTCGTCGACGATCCGGGCGCCGACGCGGCGGCTCGGCGCTACGCGCTCCCCGGAGCACACGCCGCGGTGCTGCTGGACCGCGATTCGTTGGCCTACTCCGCGGGTGTCGCGCGGGCGCTCACCGCGGCGCTGCAGGCGATGCCGGAGCTGATGACCGCGTTCCGGACCGGAGGCGGCGTCACGTGGGAGCGATTCGGCGACGACATGCTCACCGGACAGAGCGACACGAACCGACCGCTGTTCCTGTCCAAGCTGGGCAGCGAGTGGATCCCGCAGCTGCCCGGCGTCGACGATGCGCTGCGCGCCGGCGGGCGGGTTGCCGATATCGGCTGCGGCACCGGCTGGTCCTCGATCGCGATCGCGCTCGCCTACCCGGAGGCGACCGTCGACGGGTACGACATCGACGAGTGGTCCGTGGACCGCGCGCGCGAGAACGCGATCGCGATGGGCGTGAGCGACCGCGTCACCTTCCACGATCGAGACGCCGCCGAGGCGGACCCGGGCGGCGGGTACGACCTCGTCCAGGCGATCGAGTGCATCCACGACATGCCCTATCCGGCGAAGGTGCTCTCGGCGATGCGGCGGCTCGCCGCGGACCGAGGGCTCGTGATGGTCGTCGACGAGGGCGTCGCCGAGCGGTTCGAAGCGCCGGGGAACGACGTCGACCGGTTGATGTACGGCTTCAGTCTGCTCGTGTGCCTGCCCGACGGGATGAGCAGCCCGGGATCGGTCGGCACCGGCACCGTGATGCGACCCGACACGCTGCGCCGTTATGCGCAGGAGGCGGGGTTCGCCGACATCGAGGTCCTGCCGATCGAGCACGACGTCTTCCGCGCGTACCGCCTCGTGGGCTGACGCTCCGCCGATCCTGCGCTGCCTCACAGCGGGTCCCCAGCTTCGGGTGTTGGACTTCGGGGTGGAGCCACCGGGACGGCCCGGCGGCATCGGCACCAGGAGGACCCATGTATCCGAACGGACCAGCCGGACCCGGGATGCCCGGGGGAACCATGCAACCCGACATGGCGCAGTTCGTGCAGCACGACGCCTGGTGGAGTGGACCGGTGCACCTGCTGCCGCTGCTCCTGCTCGCGGTCCTGATCGGCGTCATCGTCTGGGGCGTCCTGCGACTCACCTCGCAGCCGGCGCCCGCACTCGCGGGGGTGGGAGCGCCGATGGGCCCGCCGCCGGCGCTCCCGCCCCGCGACCACGCCCAGGAGGAACTGCGCGTCCGCTACGCTCGCGGCGACATCGAGCGGACCGAGTACCTGCAGCGCGCCACGGATCTGGGCATCGTCGAGGCCGGCACGGACGGCGAACCCCATCCCCTCCCGGGGTCGCTGCCCGACCAACAGGAGTGAGCGTGACCGGATCGACCGAGACGGGGCCCGGCGCGAACGCGCCGGGCCCCGTCGGCGTGCGCGTGCTCGTCGTCGACGACGAGGCGGCGATCGCCGACCTGGTCGCGACGGCGCTGCGGTACGAGGGCTTCGAGACGGTGACCGCCGGCGACGGTCGCGCCGCGCTCGAGGCCGTCGAGTCGTTCCGGCCCGATCTGGTCGTGCTCGACGTGATGCTGCCCGACCTCGATGGGTTCGAGGTCCAGCGACGACTCGGCGATCGCGGCGTCCGCGTGCCGGTGTTGTTCCTCACCGCCCGGGACGCCACCGAGGACAAGGTCCGCGGACTGACCCTCGGCGGCGACGACTACGTCACGAAGCCCTTCAGCCTGGAAGAGCTGGTTGCCCGCATCCGTGCGGTCCTGCGCCGGGCCGAGGGAGCCGCCCGGACGAGCGAGCGACTCGTGTTCGAGGACCTCGAGATGGACGAGGAAGCCCACGAGGTCTACCGGGCCGGTCGACCCGTCGACCTCACGCCGACCGAGTTCGCCCTCTTGCGGTACTTCTTGCTGAACCCCCGCCGTGTGCTGTCCAAGGAGCAGATCCTCGACCACGTCTGGCATTACGACTTCGGCGGCGACGCGTCGATCGTCGAGACGTACATGTCGTACCTGCGCAAGAAGCTCGAGACGCAGGGTCCCCGGCTGCTGCACACGGTGCGCGGCGTCGGCTATGTGCTGCGGCTTCCAAAGGAGTGACGATGTCGCTGCGCGCGCGGTTGTTGATCGTCACCGTCGGGTTGGTCGCGATCGGTCTGCTGGTGTCTGATGTCGTCACCTACCGCGCCCTCGCGACGTCGCTGAGCCAACGCGTCGACGAGCAACTCCAGCAGGCGCAGCAGTTCGCGATCGACGCCTTCCGACAGGACGGCCCGGGCGGTCCGTTCGAAGGGTCGCAGGGGCCGCCCGGTGACATCGGGCCGCCGTCGGGCACGTACGCGGCGTTGTTGGACGCGGCCGGGACCGTCGTGCGCGCCACCTTCTTCGACTATCACGGCGCGGTGTCGCCCACACCCCCGACGTTGCCTTCGGGACTGCCGGGCTCGACCGCCGACGGCACGGGCACGAGCGTGTTCACCGCCAGCTCGAGCGACGGGATCGACTACCGGGTACAGGCGACCGGTCCCCTGCCGGACCGCGGCACGCTCGTCGTCGCGATCCCCCTCACCGAGATGCAGGCGACGCTTCGTCGACTCCTCGGGATCGAGCTCTTGGTGACCATCGCCGTGATCGTCCTGGTGGCGGGGCTGGCATGGTGGCTGGTGCGGGTGGGACTGCGACCGCTCGAAGGGATCGGTGCCACCGCCGGGGCGATCGCGGCCGGCGACCTCTCGCGCCGGGTCGAGCCGGCCGACGATCGCACGGAGGTCGGGCGGCTCGGGACCTCGCTCAACGCGATGCTCGCGCAGATCGAAGTGGCCTTCGAGGAACGCCGAGCCTCGGAGGCGCGGCTGCGGCGCTTCATCGCCGACGCGTCGCACGAGCTGCGAACGCCGCTGACGTCGATCCGCGGGTACGCCGAGCTGTTCCGCCGCGGTGCGGACACGCGCCCGGAGGATCTCGCGACCTCGATGGCGCGGATCGAGGCGGAGGCCGAACGCATGGGCGTCCTCGTCGACGACCTGCTGTTGCTCGCCCGTCTGGATCAGGGCCGCCCGCTCGCCCGGGAGCCGGTCGACCTCGCGCAGGTGGCCGCCGACGCGGTCGATGCCGCGCGCGCGATCGACCCCGCGCGACGGATCGAGCTCGAGGCGGAGGCGCCGGCGGTCCTGTCCGGTGATGCGGGTCGGCTGCGGCAGGTGCTCGACAACCTCCTGGAGAACGCCCGCGTGCATGTCCCGGACGGCACGCCGACCCGCGTCCGGGTCGGCGTCGACGGCGGCGACGTGGTGCTCACCGTGGCAGACGACGGTCCCGGCATGGATGCCGATACGGCCGCGCGCGCGTTCGAGCGCTTCTACCGCGGCGATCCGGCGCGCTCGCGGGCGACCGGCGGCGCCGGCCTCGGACTGTCGATCGTGGCCGCGATCGTCGAGGCGCACGGCGGCACGGTGGCGCTCCTGCCCACCGACACGGGTGCGACGTTCGAGGTGAGGATCCCGACCGAGGGCTAGACCGCGGTCGCGCTGAGATGCACCAGCCGCGACACCGCTCGGTACGGGTCGCGCCGACCGGCATCGCGCTCGAGCGCCAGCAGCGCGTCGAACGCGTCCGGGGAGAGATCGTCCGCCGCACCGTCGGAGAACAGCCGCACCCCAGCCCACGAGTCGAGACGCCAGCCGGAGGCGGCGAGCATGCGTTCCCACTCCCGCACCGACCACGACCGGTTACGGATGCCGAGGTTGCCGGCGGCGACGGGATCGTCCAGGACGCGGCGGGCCTCCTCGAACGCGCCCGAGAGACCCGGACGCATCGAGAGCGCGTCGCGGTTCTTCTCCAGGAGCGACAGGATGCCGTCATCACGAGTGACCGAGCGCAGGCGCCGCAGCTCGCGGACCGGATCGTCGGTGTACAGCAGGACCGCGTGAGCGCAGACGGCGTCGAACGGTCCGGGCGCGCGCGAGGGCGCGTCCTCGATCGAGCCGGCGACGATGCCGACGTCGAGCCCGGTCGCCGCGAGTCGTTCGCTCGCGACACGCCGCATGCCCTCGGAGGGCTCGAGGATCGTGACCGCGTATCCGCGTTCGGCGAGCGGGACCGCGACGGCCCCCGACCCCCCGCCCGCGTCGAGGATCCGGGCGGGCGGCGCCGGCAGCGTGTCGTCGAGCCGCTCCAGCAGCAGGGCGAGGCGCACCCGGCCGCGGGTCGTCGCGTAGTGCCGGTCGAACCACTCGGCACGCTCGTCGAACGTCGGCTCCACGCCGCTCACACTAGCGACGTCGTGGGTCTCCTCCGCATCACCGAGAAGGCGTAGGGTGGAGCCTCATCGTCGACCGGACGTCGGAAGGAGCCTCTCGATGGCGAACAAGGACAAGGGCGGCAGCAAGAGCAGCAAGACGGCCGCGAGCAAGACCCTCAAGGAGAAGCGCGCGGCCAAGGCGGCGAAGAAGGGGAAGAAGACCGGCTCGGTCTAGCCCCGCGGACGCTGCCGCGCCCGGGAGCGGTTGCGATCCCGGGTGTTCGGCCGCGCCGGCACGGGCCGCGGGGCGAGCCCCGCGTGCGCGAACTCCGTGTCGAGCTTCAACGCCTTGGCCATCAGCGCGACGTCGCGCCGCTGCTCGGGCGTGACGAACGTGATCCCCGTGCCGCTGCGGCCCGCGCGTGCGGTGCGCCCGACGCGGTGCACGTAGGTCTTGTCGTCGCCGGGCGGATCGAAGTTGATCACGTGGCTGATGTGCTCCAGGTCGAGTCCGCGCGCAGCGACGTCGGTCGCCACGAGCACGTCGCTTCGACCGGCTGCGAAGTGACCGAGGGCTCGTTCGCGCTGCCCTTGGTTCATGTCGCCGTGGAGCGCGCCCGCGCGGAAGCCTTCCTTCTTCAGGTTGCGCGCGAGCTTGTCGGCGCCGCGCTTCGTGCGCGTGAAGATCAGCGTCAGGCCTCGATCGGCCGCGAGCTCGCGGACCAGGGTCGAGAACTTGTCGGTGTGCGCCACGCCGATGAACCGATGGGTCGCCTCGGACACGGTCGGGCGGTCCTCTTTGATCTTGTGGGTGACGGCGTTGCGGGTCGAGCCCTCCGCGAGCTTGGCGATCTCGCCCTCCAGCGTCGCCGAGAACAGCATCGTCTGCCGGTCCTCGCGCAGGAGCGCCAGGATGCGACGCACATCGGGCAGGAACCCCATGTCGAGCATCCGGTCCGCCTCATCCAGCACCGCGATCCGCACGCGATCCAGGCGGATCATCTTGCGCTCGACGAGGTCGAGCAGCCGGCCCGGGGTGGCGATCAACACGTCGGCATGACGGGCGCGCTTGGCTTGGGGTCCGATGCCGACACCCCCGTACACCGCCGCGATCTCGAGCTGTTTCACGTCCGCGATCGCGCGGAACTCCTCGGTTACCTGGCTCGCGAGCTCACGCGTCGGCGCGAGGATCAATGCCTGCGGTGAACGGCCGGAGTGCTCCAGGCGCTCCACGATCGGGATCGCGAATGCCAGGGTCTTGCCGCTGCCGGTCCGGGAGCGCGCCTGGATATCGCGGCCCGCCATCGCGTCGCGCAGCACGAGCGCCTGGATCGGGAAGGCGCTGGGGATGCCGCGCATCGCCAACGCGTCGGCCACCGGCTTGGAGACGCCGAGGTCGATGAACATCGGCTTGTCGCCGTCGTGTTCGGGCGTGCGCGAAGCACGCGTGGTCGTACTGGTCATGGTGGGGATACCGCCTTCTGCTCGAATGCGAGCGTCATCGTTCGACGCGTGCCGCGTGGCTGAGGCGGGTGCGCCGGATATCGGGCAGGGGCCTCGATATCGGTGAGTGGGAGGTGCGGCACCGAACCTCAACCGTTCGGCGCGACCCCAGCAGTGTACCGGTTCTCGCAGGCCGTCGATCGCCGTGCCCTCTCCGACGGTTCCTCCCGCGTCGGGAGGTGACCACTCCCGCCATATGCGTGCTCGTACCCTCTGGATGCGGGTGCCCCGAGTACTCGAGACGCGCCCATCGACCAGGTGGTGCAGGACGTCAACGCGTGGTTCAACAGCATCTATGCCGGACCGCCACCCGCCGCGTTCCTCGGGGGGTTGAACAACATGCAGTCCGACATCGGCACAAACGGGGTGGCGACCGTGACCTTCGCCGACGGCGTCTATGCGATCGGCGGCCCTGGAAAGACGAAGCCGACCTCTTCACGGTGGAACGGGTGGGTACCCGAGCCCGTCGGCATCGGCGGAGCCGGCCACATGCGCGTCCGATGGCAGCCGATCTGTCGGTCACGGCGTCCTCGATCGCGTTCGACACGGAATGCCTGGCGGCGCCCGCGGGCACCGCGTTCACGATCGCGTTCGACAATCAGGATGCGAGCGTGCCCCACAACGTGGCGATCTACCCCGAGGGAGACGGCGCAAAGGCCGTGTTCACCGGCGACCTCGTGACGGGTGTTGCCGACACGACCTACCAGGTGCCGGCGCTCGATGCGGGGACCTACCGCTTCCAGTGCGACGTGCACCCGACGATGAACGGCACGTTCATCGTCGGCTAAGGCGTACGTGCAGCACCGAGGGCCGGGCGCTTCGCGCCCGGCCCTCCTCGTCCAGACCCCTACCAGTAGCGCGCGGTCGCCATGCAGGCGACCGCAAGGAACAGCAACGCCAGGTCGATCTTCGACGACCGCTCGATCGCAGCACCCAACCGCTGCATGACCGCGGCCTGCTCGGGACTCGGCGGCCCGCCGGAGCCGGCCACCTCGTCGCCGAGGTCAACCAACTTCTCCACGTTGTTCCCGACCCCATGCAGCCCCTCGAACATCGCGATCGTCGCGAGCACGCCGCCCAGCAGCAGCACCTTGGCCTCGGTGAGGTCCCACCACGCCTGCAGACCCGCCTGGTTCGCGTGATACAGCCACATGATCCAGCCGGCGGAGACGGCGGTGATCGCCAACCCCGTGATGACCTTCGCCACCTTGCGTTCCTTGACCGCGACGTGCATGACCGGCGCCGATGCCGGCCCGACCTTCGCCGCGGCGGGCCCGAGAACAAGCTGAACAGGAACGCCGAGCCGAACCACAGTGCCCCCGCGATGATGTGGACGAACCGGAACGCCAGGAAGAACGTCGATGACGCGAGCATGCAGCCCCCTTTGCGGACGACCGAACCGCCGCAAGCCTATCCCGGGTGAGATCCGGCGCAGCGCAACGGGTCGATGGTGCCGATATCCGGCGGGCGCATGGCAGGCGCGACCCATCGGCGATACGGTCAATGTGTGAGTGCGACCGAACGATGGGGAGGCGAGCGGCATGCAGGCCTTCGTGGTGTACGAGTCGATGTACGGCAACACCGCCAAGATCGCCGAGGCGATCGGCCGCGGGCTGACCGAAGCCGACATGACGGTCCGCGTCGTGCCGTTTCAGCAGCTGGCGGTCGAGCAGGTCGTCGACGCCGACCTGTTGATCGTCGGCGGGCCCACGCACGCCCACGGGATGAGCCACGAAGCGACGAGGGACACCGCGCGGAGCGACGAGGAGAACACCTTCGACCAACCCGCGCCGGAGCCCGGGCTCCGGCAGTGGCTGCACGACATCCCGGAGGGTGCGGCGCGCCCCGCGGCTGCGTTCGACACTCGCCTGCACGGGCCGGCCCTGTTCACGGGGAGCGCCGCCAAGCACATCACGAGCTGGCTCGAGGACCGCGGGTTCCAGATCGCCTCGGAGCCCGAGAGCTTCTTCGTGACGAAAGACAACGAGCTGGTGGCGGGTGAGGAGGCCCGCGCGCAAACGTGGGCGGCCGACACCGCACGGCTGCTCGAGCAGGTGCTCGACACCCCGGAGTGACGCTCAGTCCTCGTCGGCGCGACGCAGGAGCTTGGTCCGGGCGCGGCGCTTCTTCGCGGCGATGCGACGTTCCGTCGCCGCCTTGCTGGGCTTCGTCGGTCGCCGCGCCGGCGGCGGGGGGGCGATCGCCTTCGCGAGGACCGCAACGAGCCGCTCCCGCGCCGCCTCCCGGTTCTGCAGCTGCGAGCGTTGCGCGGACGCGCGGACCGTGAGCACCCCGTCGACCAACCGGCCCCGCAGGCGTTCGAGCGCGCGGGCGCGCTGGACGGGCCCGAGCGCGGTCGTGCGTCCGATGTCGAGGCTCAGCTCCACCCGGGAGTCGGCGGTATTGACCGACTGCCCGCCCGGCCCCGACGAACGGCTGAAACGCCAGCGCAGCTCGCGCTCGGGGATCAGCACGGAGCGCGTGACCCGCAGCGGACCGTTCACCGTCATGCGCCAACGATAGGCGACGCCGCAGGCCGGTTCGAGGCGTCTCCGCTAGGGCTCGCTCGCGACCGGCCGGCGCACCGGCACGCCGACGATCAGGTTCGCCGTCGCCCCGGCGACGAGCCCGAGCGCCAGGCCGCCGAGCACGTCGAGCGGGTTGTGCGCGCCCAGGTAGATCCGGGCGAACGCGATCATGGCCACGACCACCCACGGCACGACACGCCACCAGCCGCGTAGGTACGGCGTGATCGCCCACGCCAGCCCGGTCGACAGGATCACATGGCCGGACACGAACGACGCCCCGGTCGTGGCGGTCGAGCCTCGGACGATCGCGTTCGGCTCGGTGATCGCGGGACGCTCCCGGAAGACGAGCTTCCAGACGCCGCGCTCGATCAGCAGCTTCAGCACGGTGACGAGCGCCGCCGCGGCGGCCAGCCGCCATCGACGCAGCAGCAGCGCCACCACGACGACGACCGGTCCGATCGCCAGGACGCCCAGGTACTGCACCGCGTTGCCCACCTGTTCGAACGAGGAGGGCAACCCGTTGATCGCCTCGAAGACCGCTCGTTCAGCGGAGCCCACGCGTCCGTTGTGGGCGATCGCGGCGCAGACGGCGAAGACGAGGCCGCCCGCGACCAGCGCGGCGACATCGACACGCCGGCGCTCGAAGCTCTCGGACATCCACCCCCCCTGTGGCGCAGGATAGGCGGCCGCGCGCTATGACGCGACCGGCGCGATCGAGGGACGTGACCCCGTCTGCTCGAACGCCTGCGCGACGCGGAGCACGCGGGCGTCGTCCCCGGGACGGCCGACGATCTGCACCCCGACGGGGAGCCCCTCCTCCGTGAACCCGCACGGGACCGCGATCGCGGGACCGCCGAGCACCGTGATGCTCCAGCACGACTCCATCCAATCGAGGTAGGTCGGCATCGGCACGCCGGCGACCTCGGTCGGGTATTCGATCTCGATCGGGAACGGCGGCACCTGCGACACGGGCTGCACGAGGACGTCGACATCGTCGAAGAACGCGGCGGCGCGGCGGCGGATATCGGCCAACAGCGAACGCGCACGCGCCGTGTCCTTCTCGGTGAGCATGAGCCCGGCCTCGATATTCCAGATCACCGTGTCCTTGATCTCGTCGCGGTGATCCGCGAGCAGCGGTCCGTAGTCCGTCGCGAAGCCCTCGGCCCGCAGCGTGAAGAACGCCTCGCGCGCGCCCGTCAGGTCGGGATAGGCGGGCTCCGCGCGACAACCGAGCTGCTCGAACCGAGGCAGCGCCGCATCGATGATCGAGACCACCTCGGGCTCGACCGGCATCTCGCCGGCGCAGGCGGGGGCCCAGGCGACGCGCAGCCCGGCGAGGTCCGCCGCCTGCGCCGGCACCATCGCCAGGTCGGGGCGACCGGCCATGACCGACAACAGGAGGGCCGCGTCCTCGACCGTTCGCGCCATCGGTCCCTCCACGGAGAGATCCTCGGGATCCAGCTCGGGCTCCGAGGGGACGAGCCCGAGCGAGGGACGGAACCCGACCACGTTGCAGAACCCGGCGGGGTTGCGCAGGGATCCGCCGAGGTCGCTGCCGTCGGCGATCGGCAGCATCCCGCTCGCCAGGGCCGCCGCGGCGCCGCCCGAGGAGCCGCCGGCGCTCCTGGACGGATCCCACGGGTTGCGCGTCGGTCCGAACACGGGGTTGAACGTGTGGGAGCCCGCGCCGAACTCGGGGGTGTTGGTCTTGCCCAGCAGGATGGCGCCCGCCTCGCGGACACGGGACACGAACGGCTCGTCCCGGTCGGGCACGTGGTCCGCGTAGATCGGCGAGCCGTACGTCGTCCGGATCCCGGCGGTGTCGGCGAGGTCCTTGTGTGCGATCGGCAGCCCGTGCAGTAGGCCGGTGGGCTCGCCGCGCGCGAAGGCCTCGTCCGCCGCCTGTGCCTGCGCCATCGCACGCTCGGGCACCAGCGTGACGATGGCGTTGATCGCCGGATTGGTCTCGGCGATCCGATCGAGATGCGCCGCCAGCACCTCGCGTGCCGATACCTCGCCGGCGCGGAGCGCGCGGGAGAGATCGGTCGCCGATCGCCGCCACAGCGCGTCCATCGCAGCGAGCCTACGCGCGTCGGCGAGACCCGGTAGCGTGCGTGCATGCAGGCGATCGACGCCGAACAACGCCGCGTGCGCCTGGCGATCCGCCACGGGCTCGCCCGGCCGTTCGACACGGTGGAGGAAGCCGCGGCCGAGCTGGTCGGCCTCCATGCGACCGATCCGGCCACGGTCTACCTGGCCGCCCGCGCGCGTGTGCGCGACTTCGTGCACGCCGATCTGGAGAGCGCCCTCTACGAGCGACGCTCGGTGGTGCGCATGCTCGGCATGCGGCGCACGATGTTCGTCGTCCCGGTCGACCTCGCCGCGGTCATGGACGAGGCCTGTACGAAGGCGCTCGCGCCGCCGCAGCGACGCCGGTTGATCGCGATGCTCGAGGAGCAGGGCGTGGCGCGCGACGGCGCGCGGTGGCTCCGCCGCGTCGAGCGAGACACGATGGCCGCGTTGCACGAACGTGGCGAGGCCACCGCGACCGAGCTCACCGAGTCCGTGCCGGCGCTGGGGAAGAAGCTCTCGTTCGGCGAGGGCAAGACCTGGGGGGCGCAGGTCGGCGTCTCCACCCGCGTCCTGTTCCTGCTCGCGACCGACGCGCGGATCGTGCGCGGCCGCCCCCGCGGTTCCTGGCTTTCGAGCCAGTACCGGTGGGCGCCGACCGACGTGTGGCTCGGGGCGCCGCTGCAAACCCTCGACCACGATGTGGCCGCCGCGGAGCTCCTCCGTCGCTGGCTCCACGCCTTCGGACCGGGCTCCATGGCCGATATCCGCTGGTGGACGGGCTGGACGGCGCGCCAGGCGAACGCAGCGCTCGCGTCCCTCGAGGTCGCGGAGGTCGCGCTCGACGGCGGCGCCACCGGGTACGTCCTGGCCGATGACGCCGCGGCCCTGCGGCCACCGAAGCGCTGGGTCGCGTTCCTGCCGAGCCTCGACCCGACGATCATGGGCTGGAAGGAACGCGACTGGTACCTCGGCGCGCACGGCTCCGCGGTGTTCGATCGCAACGGCAACGCGGGACCGACGATCTGGGCCGACGGCAGGGTGATCGGCGGCTGGGCGCAGACGGCGGACGGCGCGATCGCGACCAAGATCCTCGAGCCGGTCGATCGCGCGACCGAGCAGCGTGTGCGTCGCGAGCGCGATCGCCTCGCCGCCTGGCTCGGAGACGCGCGTGTCATCCCGCGGTTCCGAACCCCGATCGACCAGGAGCTCACTCGGTAGCGGCGTGCTCGCGCATCTCGGGCACCAGCAGCAGCGCCCCGACGAAGAAGCCCACCGCCCCGAGGAACGTCCCGAGGTTCGCGACCGGGATGTTGGCGATCTCGCCGGTCTCGGGGTTGATGTAGGCGGCGAACGCCGAGATGAGGAAGGCGATCGATCCCCCGAGGTTCATCGCCACGATCCACCAGGAGACGCTGCGGGGCATGACGGCCCACCAGCGGTGGCAGACCTCGAACCAGGCGAGCGAGCTCGCGATCATGAAGGCGATCGACCCGAGCATGTCCGGTCGCCAGATCAGCCGGTGCGCCTGCGCCGCATCCAGCGCGCTCCGCGTCGCGGCGAAGGTGCTGATGTTGAAGAACAGGGTGCCGATGGACTGCACGCCGCATGCCCACCAGTCGATCCGCTCGGGCTGCCACGCGATCCAGCGCCTGCGCCGACCCGCGTCGCCGGCCGCGTCGGTTGGCGCGTTGATCGCCTGCAGGAACTGCAGATAGCCCGCGCTCGTGAAGAAGATCGACCCGGCGAAGAAGGTCATCGCGTCCGCGGGTCCGCCGACGGCGTCGGCGTAGGCCGGCACCACACCGAGCCCGAACAGGAACGACCCGATCGCGAACAACAGCGCGATCCACCAGCCGATCGCGTGCGGCTGCCACCACAGACTGCCGGGTCGGATCGCCGCGTCGTGCTTCCGGTGCCCTCGGGACGACCATTCGCGGCGCGTCCCGTCGGCCAGCCGATACGCCTCACGCGTCACGAACGGTCCGAGCCCCTGCCGCTCTTCGACCGTCCAGCCATCGGGGACGTCGATCGGTGCCCGCGCCTTCGTGTCCACGGCGGGCAGTCTGACAGGGTTCCCGCCTATGCTCCGCGCATGACCCTCGAGACGGAACGCCTCGCGCTGCGAGAGCTCGAGACGGGCGATCTCGACGATCTGGCCGCGATGTTCGCCGACGAGGAGGTCATGCGATGGATCGGCGGCGGCGGCGTCCTCGGACGCGACGTGGCCGCCGGCATGATCGAACGTCAGCGGCAGCACTACGCAGAGCGAGGCTGGGGCCAATGGGCGACCGTCGAGCGCGCCTCGGGGCGCATGATCGGTGTCTGCGGCCTGATCCTGTGGCCGTCGATGGGCGGTCGCGAGGAACTGGAAGTGGCGTATCTGCTCGCCCGCACGGACTGGGGCAAGGGGTTCGCGACCGAGGCCGGCACGGCGATCCGCGAGTACGGCCGTGCGATCCGGCCCGATCTCGTCTCGCTGATCTACCCGGACAACGCCGCGTCCATCAACGTGGCGCGGAAGCTCGGCATGACGTGGGAGAAGGAGGTCGAGCTCGAGGGCAGCATGCTCGGTCTCTATCGACTGGGCACCGACTCCGCGGCCGGCATCGCTACCGGGTGACGGGCTCGCCCGTCACCGCGACCCGCTCGATCAGCGACGCGGCCTTTACGTGGCCGGGGTCGGCCCGCACGGCGGTGGCGATCCGCCCCATCCGTGCCGCGAGGTCCTCGTCGCCGAGCAGCCGATCCACGGCGCCGGTCAGCTGCGCGGGCTCCCAGTCATACGTCGGCAGCCGGACGCCGAACCCTGTCTCGTCGAGCCGCTGCGCGTTGTCGTACTGATCCCAGAACAACGGCAGGCCGATCATCGGCAATCCGAAGTGGAAGCCCTCACACGTGGTGTTGTTCCCGCCATGGGTGATGAGCAGGTCGCATTGCGGCAGGATCGAGGGCTGCGGCAGGAACTCGGCGCCGTACATGTTCGGGCCCAAGGTCATCTGTTCCTTGAGCGGGCCCATCGACACGATCGTGCGGTGCGGCGTCGAAGCCATCGCGTCGATCAGCCGCTGCATCAGCCCGACGTCCATGCAGCCCAGCGATCCCAGGGACAGGTACACGACCTTCCCGTCTCCGGGGACCATGTCCGCGACATCGAAGGGCGCCTCGCCGGTGCGCACGGTCGACTGCAGACGGTGCCACGTGGGGTCCAGCGGTTCGGCGCGGGTGTAGTCGGCGGCCTCGGGGAACAGATAGAGGTTCAGCCACGGCGAGTGGGTGTTGAACTCGTCGATCGGACACGGGGCCACCCCGACGGAGGCACGGAACTCGTTGTGCTCGCCGAGCAACGCCTCGTGCTGCCGGTGGTACTCCTCGCGGAAGGGCTGCCACCCGCTGGGGTCCGCGACGGGCAGGCCCGAGAGCACGGGCGGCAGGAGCTCATCGCGCATCTCGAGCGGGTTCGCCGACACGAACCGCACCCAGGGCGCGCCGGCCAACTCGATCGCCGGATAGCCCGTCACGTTGTCGGTCACGACCACGTCGGGCCGGACCTCGGCCCAGATGCCCATGATCGTGTCGTGGCTGTAGCGCTCGCCCGCGACCAGCGCCTCCCAGATCGGCTTGGTGACCGTCTCGATCTGCTCGATCGTCGGCTTGCGGAACTCCGGGGCGGTGACGCGGATGAACTCCGCCCACGGATCGGCGTCGGGATCGGCGTTCTCCTCGGGCGGTGCCATCCGCATCAGCCGTTCCTCGAACCCCTTGGCCTCGAGCACGCCGGTGAAGGACTCGTCGATCACGAAGACGATCCGATGTCCACGCTCCTTGAGCACGTTGGCGATCGCCACGCAGTTGTTGGTCGGCCCCCACGCGCCGGGCTCGGGGAAGAAGGCGATCGTCTTGGCGTCCGTCATCGGTCCTCCTCGTCGTCGTGCGCGGAAACCTACCGTGGGCGGACGCCGGTCGCATCGTGCCCGCTCAGACCGAGCGGACGTTGCGGGTGGTTCAGCCGGGTTTGAAGTCCGGCAGACCGTCACCGGGCTCGGAGACCGCCACCGGCTCGGCGCCGATCTCCTGCGCGAAGATGGCGGCCAGACGGTTCCAGGCCGGGCGGTCCCACGACTCGGCGACGTCGAGCACCGCACCGCCGGCGCCGATGGCGACGGCGGTGGGCGCGGACGCGATCCCGTAGGCGTCCGAGGCGACGTAGGGGGCGAGATCGGGCACCAGCGGCAGCGACAGGTCGAAGGTCTTGGCGAACTCGTCCAGGGCCGACCGGTCGTCCTGGCCCACGCCGATCACGCGACCGGGGTAGGCGCGCCCCAACCGCTCGATCGCCGGGGTGGCCAGGTGCGTGGTCGAGCAGGTCACCTTGAAGAAGACGAGCACCCGGGGACCGTCATCCGGCACGCCCTCGACGGGTGGTGCGGCGACGCCGGCTGCGATGGCCATGCTGGCAGCGTACCCCGCCGACATGTTGCAGGTCTGTGCTGCTCGGGTGGCAAGGAGGTCGATAGTGCATCCTCGGGGGCCCGGGCGGGGTACTGATAGATGTATGGAACGCACGGAACTCCTTTCCCTGGTATCGACCGCCTCCTCGCTGAACCAGATCTCGTCGCTCATGGCCGCGATGCGATCCTGGCTCGCGACGCACCCGGACGACGAGGACATGCGCACCGCGATCCTCGAGCTGTCCCGCATGGAGCGCGAGCACTTCACCTACTCGCGATAACGCCGCTACGCTGGCCGGATGCGAACCGACCCGGCGTTCACCGAGCTGCGCACGGCGCGCCTCCGCCTGCGTCGGTCGCTCCCGGGCGATGCCGAGGCTATCTCCGCCTATCGCAGCGATCCCGAGGTTCGCGCCCATCAGGGCTGGCACAAGACCGATCCGGATCACGTTCGCGGCGAGATCGAGCAGATGCTTCGGCGCGTCCCCGGCGAGCCGGGCGGCTGGGTGCAATTCACGGTCGAGACCCTGGAGGACGGAACCCTGGTCGGCGATGTGGGCCTGTGCCCGGATCGTGAGGACGCCGACGTCATGCTGGTGGGCTACACGGTTGCGCCGGGCCACCAGGGCCGCGGGTACGCCACGGAGGCCGTCGCCGCGCTCGTCGACTACGCGTTCGACACGCTCGATGCCGAGGTGGTCCGGGCCTACGCCGACGCCGGCAACGACCCGTCGGTGCGCGTGGCCGCGAAGGTCGGACTCCTCGTCGTGGAACGATTCGAGGAGTCCGACGCCGACGGATCGTGGAGCGGCGTTCGGATGGAGCGCCCCCGCTCGTGACAAGCGACGGCCACCGCCGTCGACATCGGACCTAGGTCCGCTGGCCCCGCACCGACACGGCGGAGGATGGACCACAGGGCGGATGCACTCACCCGGTGGGCGCCGTTACCGTGGGCGGACCGAACGGAAGGAATCCCCCTCATGGCCCTCACGTACACCCTGGAGTTGGAACCGATCGTCGTCGGCACCCCGCATCACGACAACAGCGGCCTGCGCGCGCGCCTATCCGGTCTCACGGTGCAGCCGCGTTCGATCGAGGCCGAGCTGCGCGCCGCGATGCTGGAGCGCGAGTCGAACGAAGTGGTCCTCGACGTTCGCACCACGAAGCGCTGGCGCTGACGCATCAGATCGCCTTCGTGCGGGCCGTAGCAGCTCCGGCGCACGCGCGTGTGCCTCGCTCCTCGGGCGGTTACTGAGCGCCGTCGAGCCCCCGTTAGCATGTGGCAGCGTTCCGGCCGGCGATCGCCGGCCCGCCATCTGCAGGAGGCATCGTGACGGACAGCGCACTCCCCCAGCGGGCACGGGTCGTCGTGGTCGGCGGCGGCGTGATCGGCTGCAGCATCGCCTATCACCTCACGAAGGCCGGCGTCCGCGACGTCGTCCTGCTGGAACGCAAGGAACTCACCGCCGGCACGACCTGGCACGCGGCCGGGCTGATCACCTCGGCGGGCATGCCGAATGACACCTTCCTGTGGATGTCCCGCTACACCGCCGAGCTCCTGCCGCAGCTGACCGAGGAGACCGGTCAGGACACGGGGTTCCGCCGCATCGGACACCTGCACCTCGCGTGCACGCCCCAGCGGGTGGAGACGGTGACCCGAGAGGCGATCTTCGCCAAGGCACACGGGGTCCCGATCGAGCTCGTCGGCCCGGAGGAGGTGCAGCGTCTCTGGCCGACCGCCAAGGTCGACGACATCATCACCGCCGCCTGGGTCCCCGACGAGGGACGTGCGAACCCGGCCGACGTCACGCAGGCCTACGCCAAGGGCGCGCGGATGGGCGGAGCCCAGATCGTCGAAGGTGTGACGGTCACCGGCTTCGTGACCGCCGGTGGGCGCGTCACCGGGGTCGAGACCGACCGGGGATCGATCGAGACCGAGACCGTGGTGGTCGCCGCCGGCATGTGGGGCCGCCAGCTCGGGGCGCTCGCGGGCGTCACGGTGCCGCTGCAGGCGGCCGAGCACTACTACCTGTTGACCGACACCGTGGCGTGGGCACACCCCGACCTGCCGGTGGTCGAGGATCCGGATCGCTACGGCTACTACCGCGAGGAGGCCGGCGGCATCCTCGTCGGGCTGTTCGAACCAAAGGCGGCGCCGTGGTCGCTGGACGCGATCCCGCAGGACCTGGGGTTCGCCGTGTTGCCGCCGGATTGGGACCGTATGGCGGGGTTCCTGTCCGACGCGATGGACCGGTTCCCGGCGCTGCACGACGCGGGGATCCGGCAGTTCTTCTGCGGACCAGAGAGTTTCACACCGGACAACGGTCCGCTCCTCGGCGAGGCGCCGGAGCTGCGGGGGTTCTTCACCGCCTGCGGGCTCAACTCCCTGGGGATCCTGCTCTCGGGCGGGGTGGGCTCCTTGATGACGGACTGGATCCTCGAAGGCGAGCCGGCGATGGACGTCACGGGCATGAGCATCGATCGCACGATGCCGTTCATGACCAACCGGGCCTTCCGCCAGGAGCGGGGCGTCGAACTATTGGGTTCGCTGTTCGGGGACTCGTCGTTCCCGTCGTGGCGACCGTGGAGCGCGCGCGACGTCCGCCGCTCCGTGGTCCACGACCGGCTGGCCGATGCCGGCGCGGACTTCATGGTGCTGTCCGGGTACGAGGTGCCGGAATGGTTCGCCGACCCGGGCGTCTCGCACGAGCGACCGCAGGGATGGGCCCGGGATCAGTCGTTCGACGCACAGGCCAACGAGCACCGCGCGGTGCGCGAGGCCGTTGGGGTGATGGACATGTCGTTCATGGCCAAGATCCTCGTGCGCGGCCCGGGCGCCGAGGCGCTGCTCAACCGCGTCAGCGTGTCGGACGTCTCGGTGCCGATCGGCAAGATCGTCTACACGCAATGGCTGACCGAGCACGGTGGCATCTGGACCGACGTGACGGTGACGCGTCTGGACGAGGACCTGTACCTCGTGGTGGGGGCGGACGTCATCCACCGACGCATGCTGGCGTGGTTGCAACGCCACGCCGAGGGCGGGCCCTACGTGGCCATCACCGACATGTCCTCCGCACGAACGCTGCTGACCGTGCAAGGGCCGCGTTCGCGCGAGCTGCTCGCTCGGCTGACGACCGCCGACCTGTCGAACGACGCGTTCCCGTACATGCGGGCCAAGGAGATCGAGGTCGGCAACGGCGTTGCCCTCGCGATGCGGGTGACCTACCTGGGCGAGCTCGGCTGGGAGCTGCACATCCCGACCGACTACGCGTTGACGGTGTTCGACGCCTTGTTCGCCGCGGGCGCGGACCTGGGGATCCGCAATGCGGGGCTCGGGGCGCTCAACTCCCTGCGTCTGGAGAAGGCCTACCGGGACTACGGGCTGGACATCGACAACTCGGACTCGCTGATCGACGTCGGGCTGGACTTCACGGTGGCCTGGGACAAGCCCGGCGGGTTCATCGGGCGCGACGCCCTCGTGAAGCAGCGCGACAGCGGGGTGCGCACCTCGCGCATGGTCCAGGTGTTCGTGAACGATCCGGAGCCGCTGCTGTACGGGGACGAGCAGCTGTACCGCGACGGCGTGCACGTCGGCGAGAACCGGATCGGCGGCTACGGGCACACGCTGGGCGGCAGCGTGGGCCTCGCGATGATCGAGCGCGAGGAGGACACCGACGACGCCTTCATCGCCTCGGGGGTGTGGGAACTCGACATCGTCGGGCGCCGGTATCCCGTGACGCTGTCGCTCGAGCCGATGTATGACCCGAAGCGCGAGCGGATCAAGGCCTAGCCGGCGGGCGACGCCCCCGGGCACGACAGCGACGTCGCCGCGGCGTCGACCTTCGCCTTGGCGTCCGTCGCCTTGGTCTGGATCTCGCCGGGAGCGGTGGTGGCGAGCTGCTGGATGTCCGTCGCCACCGACGTGATGTTGTCCGCGAGGGTGCCGCCCCCGACCGCCTTGAGGGCACCGGCAGCGGTCTGCAGGCTGCTGGCGAGCGACTCCGCCCTCGTCTGCAGATCGCCGCTCTGCCCGGCCGCCGCCTCGCCCAGCGAGGTCGACGCGGCGGTGAGCTGCGAGCACACCGCACCCTTGGCCGCCTCGAGGGCAGCGCCGGTCAACGACGACGAGGAGGAGCTCGCGCTCGAGGAGCAGGCGGCCAGCACGACGGCCACCACCACGGGGGCGACGATCCGGAGCACGGGCGCACAACGGGTCCGAGACGAGGTCATCGACGATCTCCTGGGTTCGACATGGCCGCATCTTCGCAGATGCTCGCCCGAAGCAGGCGTGTTAGCCTCCGCCCCCCGAACCACCGACGGAAGGAGCGCACCATGCCGGACGAAGAGATGGAGCAGGCTGCGGAGGCCATCGCCGAGGACGCCGTCGAGGATGCGGTGGTCGCGGAGGCGCTGCACGAGGACGCCGTCGAGAAGGCCGTCGAGGCCGAGGCGCTGTATGCGGCGGCCGACGAGCTCGCCGCCGAAGCGATCGTCGAAGAGGTCGTTGCCGAGGACCTCGCGTCCGACGCCGTCGCGGAGGCCGAGATCGCGGTCGCCGCGTCGGAAGCTGCCGACGAGGACTAGGAACCGCGCCGACGCGTGAAGCGCGTCTGGGATGTCCCACCGGATGTGCGCACGGTCCACCTGTGCGCCTGCACCCTCGAGCACGCCGACGCGATCGGCCGCGCCCTCGAGGCCGAGGACATCGTGTGGTGGGTGAAGCCGCCTTCGGGCGGCTTCCTCGCGTTCCTGGACCGCGAGTACCACGTGTTCGTCGACCGCACGAAGCGCGAGGAAGCCGCCGCGGTCGCGCAGGCGATCCTCGAGCCGCCCGACGACGCCGAGCCATGAGCCGCCGGATCGTGGTGATCGGCGCGGGCGTGGTGGGCGCGGCCCTCGCCGACCAGCTGGTGGCACGCGGCGAACGCGACGTGCTGGTGCTGGACAAGGGGCCGCTCTTCGCGACCGGGGGCTCCTCCGCACACGCCCCCGGGCTCGTCAGTCGCACCAGCGCCTCGAAGTTCATGAGCGAGACCGCCGATGCGACGATCCGCACCTTCGACGCGCTGTCCTTCGAAGGCGGTCAGGCGCTCCTGCGGGTCGGCACGCTGGAGGTCGCCTACAACGAGGCGCGACTCGCCGAGCTCTGGCGGCGGTGGGGCGCGGCGCAGTCCTTCGGGTGGCGCGGCAGGATGATCGATGCAGACGAGGCCGTTTCGCTGTGGCCGATCATCGAGCCCGAGGGCCTGCTCGGCGCCTACCACACGACCGACGAGGGTCTGGCGGTCGCGTTGCGTGGTGTCGCGGCCCAGGCTGCGCGCGCCGCCGAAGGCGGCGCGCGCTTCGTCGGCGAGACCCAGGTGGCCGCCGTCGTCACCGACGGCGGCCACGTCACCGGCGTGCGCACGGTCTCGGGCGACACGATCGGCGCCGACGTCGTCGTGTGCTGCGCGGGCGTCTGGGGCCCTGCGATCGCCGCGTCGGTCGGCCTGCAACTGCCGATGCTTCCCATGGAGCACCAGTACGCGGTCACGTCGGCGCTGCCGGAGCTGGCGGACGGCGCAGGGCGCGAGGCGGCGCGGCCGATCGTCCGCCACCACGACATCGGCGTCTACTACCGCGACTACGGCGACCGCGTCGGGATCGGCTCGTTCCACCACCGGGGCCTCCCGGTCGATCCCGCCGAACTGGACAGCCATCCGCGCAACACCGAGGCGAGCCTCGCGTTCGACTTCACCGAGGAGGACTTCGCCGAGGCGTGGCGCCTGTCGTGTGCGTTCATGCCCGCCCTCGCCGCCGCGTCGGTCGAGCGCCGGTTCAACGGCGTGTTCGGGTTCACGCCCGACGGCTACCCGCTCATCGGGGAGCACCCCGACCTGGTGGGGTTCTGGGTGGCGGAATCGGTGTGGGTGACGCACTCGGTGGGCGTCGCCCAGATCGTGGCCGACCTGCTGACGGACCGGGACCCCGCGATCGACCCCTCACCGGCCGATCTCTCGCGCTTCGACGCGCGCAGAGCTCGAGCCGAGCTTCGTCGAGCCGCGGTGCACCGATCAATACGTGGATGTGTATGTGGCGCATCACCCGGCGGAGCCCCACGGCTCGGCGCGCGAGATCCGATACAGCGCGTTCGCCGATCACGAGCGCGCGCTCGGTGCCGTGTTCGTCGACGTCGCCACCTGGGAACGCCCGCAGTGGTACGCGACGAACGAGGGCCTGGTCGGTGAGTCGATCCCAGCCCGCGACGCGTGGTCGGCCCGCCACTGGTCGCCGATCGCGATCGCCGAGCATCTGACGGTGCGGGAGCGCGCGGGCCTGTTCGACATGACTCCGCTGACGCGCATCGAGGTGACCGGCGCCGGCGCGGCGTCGTTCCTGCGCCGGATGGTGGCCGGGCGTGTCGATCGCCCGGTCGGGGCGGTGACGTACGGCCTCATGCTCAACCGGCATGGCGGGATCGTCTCCGACGTCACGGTGGCGCGGATGGCTGCGGATCGGTTCGTGCTCGGCGGCAACGGCCCGCGAGACATCGCGTGGCTCCGTGCGCACGCGCCCGCCGACGTCATCGTCCGAGATGTGACCGAGGAGCGGGCCTGTGCCGCCGTATGGGGCCCACGCGCACGCGACATCCTGACGTCCCTCACCGAGACCGACGTCTCCAACGAAGCCTTCCCCTATCTGACCGCGCAGACGTCTGTCCGTGGCCGGCGTCGAGGTCGACGCGGTCCGGATCTCGTATACGGGCGAGCTCGGTTGGGAACTGACCACCGAGGCCGCCGGGGGCGCCGCGCTGTGGGAGGCGCTCTGGGATGCCGGTCGTCCGCACGGTCTGATCGCGGCCGGAAGGGCGGCGCTCGGCACGCTTCGCCTCGAGAAGGGCTATCGCGCCTGGGGAACCGACATGACCCGAGAGCACGGCCCCGAGGAGGCGGGGCTCGCGTTCACGATCCGTCGCACCGACACCGACTTCCTGGGTGGGGAGGCGCTCGCGCGGCGACCCGTGGCCCCTCGCGTCCTGCGCTGTCTCGTGGTCGAGGACGAGCAGGTCGCGATGGGCGCCGAACCCGTGCTCGTCGATCGCGAGCCGGTCGGGTACGTCACGAGCGCGGGGTGGGGCGCGTCGATCGAGCGGAGCATCGCCTATGCCTGGGTCCCCCGGTCCATCGGCCTTGGCGCTGCCGTCGCGATCGCGTACTTCGATCGGATGCTGCCGGCGCGGGTGGCGGAGGAACCGCTGTTCGACCCGACCGGCGAGCGGCTGCGCGCATAGGCGACATCCGACCCACGGGCCGAGACGCATGCCTGATCGTCAGGACATACTTCCCGGCGTGGAGACGCAGGACGTCGTCATCGTCGGTGCGGGCCATGCGGGGTTGTCGATCAGCCGTGCGCTCGCCGGGCGCGGGATCGAGCACGTCGTCCTCGAGCGCGGTCGGATCGCGCAGACCTGGCGCGAGCGGTGGGATTCGTTCTGTCTGGTGACGCCGAACTGGTTGATCGATCTTCCCGAAGGCGGGTACGACGGCGACGATCCCGACGGCTACATGGCCCGCGACGAGATCGCCGGCTTCCTCGAGCGATACGCGGCCGCGGGTGCGGCCCTCGTTCGCGAGGACGTGGACGTCGTGGGCGTGCGCTCGGTCGATGACGGGTTCGCGCTGCACACGACGCAGGGCCCGATCTCCGCTCGCGTGCTCGTCGTCGCGAGCGGTGCCTATCAGCGGCCGCATCATCCTCGCGGCGCGGCCCCGATCGCCGACGTCCTCTACACGGCGGATGCCGGGACCTACCGCCGCCCGGATCAGCTGCCCGACGGCGGCGTGCTGATCGTCGGGAGCGGGCAGACGGGCATGCAGCTCGCCGAGGAACTGCACGGTGCCGGTCGCGACGTGGTGCTGTCGTGTGGGAAGGCGTGGTGGCTGCCTCGCCGGTTCGGCGGCCACGACATGGCGTGGTGGGCGCGATGCGACCGGGTTCCTCCACCAGTCGGTGGCGACCCTGCCCGACCCGAGCGCTCGCCTGTGGGCCAACGTCCTGGCCACCGGCCGCGGCGGCGGCCACGACCTGCACTACCGCACGTTGCAACGCGACGGTCTGACGCTCACCGGTCACTTCGCGGGCGTCGAGGGCGGCGTGGTTCGGTTCGCCGACGACCTCGAGGCGTCGGTCGCCTGGGCGGACGAGCGCTACCGGCAGTTCGGCGAACAGGTCCGACGCGTGGTGGCCGAGCGCGGGCTCGATCCCGTCGAGCTGCCGCCGCCCGCCCCGTTCGTGGCGGACGCGCCGACCGAGGTCCCGATCGACCGGTTCTCGACCGTGGTGTTCGCGGGCGGGTTCCGTCCGGCGTACGGAACGTGGCTGCCCTGGCCGGAGGCGTTCGACGAGCTGGGCTTCCCGCTGCAGACCGACGGCGAGAGCAGCGTCGTCGCAGGGCTCTACTTCATGGGGGTGCATTTCCTGCGGACGCGCCGAAGCTCGATCCTGTGGGGCGCCAACGAGGACGCCACCGTCGTGGCGGATCGGATCGCGGCGCGGCTGGGTGCCGGGCCCGCCGCGGAGCGCGGGCCCGGCGCCACCCGTGCTACATGACCTCGAACGTCTCGTAGACCGAGATCGAGGCGCCGCCCGCGAGGACGGGGCAGCCCTTCGCGAGGTCCGTGGCCGCGTCGAGCGAGTCCGCCTCGAGGATCGAGTACCCGGAGGCGCTGCCGGTGCCTGCGGAGATCGACCCGTCGGCCGTGATCCGCTTCGAGGCCGGCGTGAACGGGTTGCCCGCGTCGGCCACCGCGCCGCCGATCTGCTGGAACCACGACTCCCAGGCCTGCATCACGGCGGCCTGCGCCGCTTCGGTCTCGGGCATGCTGCCACCCTCGTACAGCAAGAGGTACTTCGCCATGCCGTTCCCTCCTTCCGTGACCCGTCCGATGCGGGCCATCCGACCAGAACGACGAACGGCCGGCCCCGGTTCCGACAGGGGTAGTACGCTTGATTCCTCGGTTCGAGCCGAGGGTTCGCCAGAGGCGGGACCGGCAGTGGCCCCCGAGCCGCTCGTCCCGCCCCCTCGACGGATCGCCCACCGTCGAGCGAGGGAGCCCCGATGACCAGAGCCAATGCATCCGGCGTCCGGTACGGATCACCCGACACCGGCAAAGGGGCACAGAGCCAGCGCGGCCGCCACTGCTCGGAGCCGGGATGCGTGACCGTGCTGTCGACCTACAACAAGGAAACGACCTGCTGGCTGCACTCGGTGCCGGTGCATCGCCACCCGCTCGAAACCCGCTGACCGGGCTCGGCACGCACTGCTAGGGTTCACCTCCGGAAGCCCACACGGGAGAGGCCCATGACCCGCGCCACGTCGCTCGCCGCGCTCGCGTGCGCCACCGTCCTGCTCGCGGCGTGCTCGTCGACCTCGTCCTCCTCGACGGCGGTCGCCTCATCGACCGCCCCGAGCGTCACCGCGTCGACCAGCGTCTCGGCCGCCGCCACCGACGCGGCGACCTACGCGGAGGGACTGTGCACGAGCATCGATCAATGGCAGAAGAGCCTCGCCGACGGCAACAAGGAGCTCCAGGCCTCGATCACCGCCGGGACCACGACGCCCCAGGACGCCAAGGACGCCCTCGAGTCGTTCATGACGTCCGCCGTGCAGGACACCCAGACCATGCTCGATCAGATCCACGCGCTCGGCGCACCCGCAGGTGCCGAAGATGCGACCGCCGCGATCGAGACCGCCCTCACGAACGTGCAGACCCTGTTCCAAAGCGTGCTGTCCACCGTGCAGTCGCTCGACACGACCAACCCCGCCGCGATGGCCACGGCGGTTGCGAGTCTGGCACCGCAGCTCCAACAGGGAGGGCAGGACATCTCGGATGCGATCGGCTCGGTCCAGAACGCCGAGCTCTCCGCCGCGATCGACAGCGCGCCCGCCTGCCAGTCGCTCTGACATCGAGAGAGGCGACCGTGGACAGCGCAGCCGGAGAACCGACGAGCGACGCACCGGTGAAGCGCACAGCCGAGAAACGCTGGCCGATGGCGGCCGCCGTGCTGGCGACGGTCGTGCTGCAGTGGATCGCCCCCAGGGAGGGGCGCATCCTCGCCTGGTGGGTGCTCCCGGTGTTCGAACTGCTGGCCCTGGGCGCGGTGATCCTGCGTGATCCGGGACGGATCGACCGCAGGACGCGGCAGGCCCGACGCGCCATGTTCATCTTGTTGATCGTCATGACGATCGGGACGCTGGGCGGCCTCGCGCTGCTGATGGTCGACATCCTCGACCCCAACTTCGTGAGCGTGGCCAGCGCCACGGCGTTGCTCGGACGAGGCGCCGCCCTCTGGGTGACCAACGTGCTCGTGTTCAGCCTGTGGTACTGGGAGATCGACCGAGGGGGAGCCGCCGAGCGCGCGGCAGCGTCCGCGATCCGACCGAGCTTCGGATTCCCTGAGGATGCGATGCCCGAGTTGGTGAAGGACGGATGGATCCCGACCTATCCCGACTACCTCTACCTGTCGTTCACGAACGCCACCGCGTTCAGCCCGACCGACACGCTCCCGGTGCAGACGTGGGCCAAGATGACGATGATGGCCGAGTCGGTCATCTCGCTGCTCATCGCCATCCTGGTGATCGCCTGGTCGATCAACGGGCTGGCCAGCTAGAGCAGATCACCCGTCACCCGATCCGCGAGCCGGGCCGAGCCCGGCGAGTGCGTCATACGCCGCGTACTTGTAGGTCTCGGCCAGCGTCGGGTAATTGAACACCATCTCGATGAACGTCTCGACGGTGCCGCCGAGCGTCATCACCGCCTGCCCGATGTGTACCAGCTCGGTCGCCCGCTCCCCGACGCAATGGCAACCGATCAGACATCGCGTGGACCGATCGAACACGAGCTTGGTCATCCCGTCGCGGTCGCCGATGATCTCTCCCCGCGCGTTGTCGCGGAACGACGCGCGTCCGATCACGGCGTCGATCCCACGATCGGCGGCCTCTCGCTCGGACAGACCGACGCTACTCACCTCCGGGATCGTGTAGACGCCGTAGGGAAGCAGGCTCGAGAGCTCCTGCTTGTAGTCGAAGTCGAAGGCCCGACACACCGCGACCCGCGCCTGCTCCATCGAGGTCGACGCGAGCGCCGGTGCCCCGATCACGTCCCCCGCGGCATAGACCCCGGACGCCGAGGTTCGGAAATGCTCGTCGACGACGATCCGACCTCGCTCGTCGGTCGCGACCCCGACCGCCTCGAGACCGAGGTCGTCGGTGTTGCCGACACGACCCGCGGTGACGAGCACCTTCTCGGCCGCGACCTCGATCCCCGAGGGCATCGCGCAGACGAGCGCATCGCCGCGCCGGGTCACGGTCTGGGCGCGTTCGCCGAACACGAAGGAGACGCCGAGATCCGCCATGCCGGCCGTCATCCGCTCGACGATCTCGGCATCCAGGAACGGCAGCAACGGTGCCGTGCGCTCGATCAGATGGATCTCGGTGCCGAGCGCCGCGAACATGGAGGCGTACTCGCAGCCGACCACCCCGCCGCCCAACACGGCAAGCGACGACGGCAGCCGGTCGATCTCCAGGATCGTGTCGGAGTCGTGCACATCGGGGTCCTCGAACGGGATGCCCGGCGGCCGGAAGGGGCTCGAGCCCGTCGCGATCAGGATCGCGTCGGCGACGAGCGTCCGCGAACCGGCGTCGCCCGTGACCTCGACCGTCGTGGCATCGAGCAACCGTGCGGTGCCGTGGACGAGCTCCACACGATGACGATCGAGGTTGGCGAGCATCCGGTTGGTTTCGAGCTCGCGCACGGCGTTCTTCCGCTGGACGAGCTTGGCGACCTCGAGATCGCGATCGACCTCGACGGAGACCCCGTACAGATCGCGTTGCCGATACCCCGACAGGAACAACGCCGCCTCGCGCAGAGTCTTGGACGGGAGGGTGCCGGTGTGCACGGTGGCACCGCCCGGCTGGTCACGCCGCTCCACCACCGCGACGCGCTTGCCGAAGTAGGCGGCCTGGGCGGCGCCCTTCTCCCCCGCGGCGCCGCCGCCGATCACGACGAGGTCGAAGCGCTCGGCGCTCATGCCGTGGATCAGGCTCCGGACACGCCCAAGACGTAGTCGCCGTCGTCGGGGTCCCATTCGAGCGTGACGAACCCCTGGGTGGCGGCCGCCTTCGCGAACTGCAGGAACCCGTTGTACCCGTATTTCTTCTCGCTGAAGTCCGGCTGCACCTTGCGCACCTTGTTCTTCAGCCCCGATAGATGGGGCACGGTGTTCTTTGCTTGGAGGTCGGAGACCACCGAGCCGAGCAGCGCAAAGGCCTCGGTCTCGCCGCCGTGGGTCGGCAGCGAGACCTCGGGGTCGCCCTTCGCGGACCCTTCCGAGAGCTCGATCACGTTGCGATCGGCGAGGTGCCGCAGGAGTTCACCGAACGCCCGGAACCCGTACTCGGCTTCGCTGAAGGTCGGATCCTTGCGCAGCAGCGCCCGCTTCACGGTGGAGGCCAGCACCGCGCCACCGGAGGTCCGCTCCAGGCCCGCGACCGTCTGGGCGACGCGGACCGCCAGCTCATCGATGTCGCCCGACGTCCGCGGCTCGACCGGCTCGGTCTCCTCCGCCGGCGGTGGGACGGCGGCGGCCTGCTTCTTCGCCGCGCCCGATCGACCGCCACGAGACGAGCTGCGACGCCGCCCGGCGCCCTCGGGCACGTCCACGCCCTCGAGCGTGTCGTAGAACAGGAACTCGTCGCAGGCGGGGGGCAACAGGGCCGAGGTCGAGTCCTTGATGCCGACGCCGATCACGCGCTTGTTCAGCTCTCGGAGCTTGTGCACCAGTGGGGTGAGGTCGCTGTCCCCCGTGCAGATCACGAACGTGGTGATGTAGGAGCGTTCGAACGCCATCTCCAGAGCGTCGACCGCCATCTTGATATCGGCGGCGTTCTTGCGCGAGGCGCCCATCCGCTGGGGGATCTCGATCAGCTCGACGTGGCCGCGGGTGAGCATGCGGCGGTCCTCATCGAACGCGGACCAGTCCGCGTAGGCCTTGCGGGCGATCACCCGCCCGCGCTCGGCCAGCGCGTCGAGCACCGGCTTCAAGTCGAAGCTGAGGCCGCCGAGCGCCTCCCGCGCCCCGATGGCCAGGTTCTCGTAGTCCAGGAACAGTGCGATGCGTTCTTCGTCGGTATCCACACCACCCACCCTAGTGCCCCGGGCGTCGGATCCGGGCCCGTGTGGGCTCGATCGGCCTTCGACCCGCGGCGCTCCCCCGTGGCACCGCACCACCACTCATGGTTGAGTGGTGCTCACCATCGAAAAGGAGAGGGGCATGGCGAAGTTCTCGGTCCGGCCGTCGTTGACGATCAAGGGGAGGAAGTTCTTCGGACTCCGCGGGTTCGCGGGCAAGCCGTTCCACCCGCCGCTGACCGACGTGCCGATCGGCGCGTACGTGCTGGCGGCAACCTTCGACGTCGTCTCGTGGCTGTGGCACAGCGAGAGCTGGTCGACGGATTTCTTCAAGGCGGCGACGCTGTGCTTGATCGGCGGGCTCATCGTGTCGCTCGGTGCCGCGCTGACCGGGTGGATGGACTGGCGTGTCTCGACGCCGAAAGGAACGCAGGCCCGCCGGACCGCGAACGCGCACGGGCTGACGATGCTCACGGTCACCGGGCTCGTCGTGATCGACATCCTGCTCCGGCTCGGGAGCTACGACGTCGCCGCGCCGACCACCTCGTTCGGACTGGCCGCGCTCACCGTCATCATCGCGCTCACGGTCGCGTTCGGCGCGACGATCGGCGGGACGCTGGTGTTCGATTACGGCTTCAACGTCCGGACGGCCGGTGACTCCCCCGCGTGGCATCCGTCCGATCGCGACCTGATGCCGGGCGAGAAGCCGCCGGCGCCCTGACGGCGTCGGTCCTCGTCCTCGGCGCCAGGTTCGGCTGAGCCACGAGATCGTCGGGGTGGCACCCCCACCCCGTGTCGTGGTGCACGCCTGAGGGTGGAGGCCCGTCGCGACCGGGTACGGTTCGCGCATGGATACCTCCGCCTCCGATGCCCTGCGGGTCGACGGCCTGCGTAAGACCTTCGATGCCACCGATGACGAGCAAGTCCCCGTTCGCGCCCTCCGGGGCCTCGATATCGCGATCTCCCACGGCGAGTTCGTCGCGGTGATGGGACCCTCCGGTTGCGGCAAGTCGACCCTGCTGAACCTCGTTGCCGGCCTCGAGGCGCCGACGGACGGAAGGATCGCCATCGACGGCGACCCGATCGAGGGCCTCTCCGACGACGCGCTGGCGGTGATGCGCCGGCGCCATATCGGGCTCGTGTTCCAGTTCTTCAACCTGCTGGAAGGGATGAGTGTTCTCGAGAACGTCTCGCTGCCGATGGTGGTGGCGGGCCGCAACCGGAAGCAGGCCGATTCTCGGTCGATGGACCTCCTCGACCTGCTCGGCATCGCCGACAAGGCGCGCAAGAGCCCCGGCGTGCTGTCGGGCGGTCAGCGGCAGCGCCTGTCGATCGCCCGCGCGCTCGCCAACGGCCCGACGCTGCTGCTCGCCGATGAGCCCACCGGGTCGCTCGACTCCGAGGGTGGCGCCGAGGTGCTCGGGTTGTTCCGGCGCCTCCACGAGGGGGGCCAGACGATCGTGATGGTGACCCACGACGACGAGGTCGCCTCCTCGGCCGAGCGGATCGTGCGCATGCGTGACGGCCGGATCGACGACGGCGCGACGCCGGCCGCTGGGTCGGTCGGTGGCGTGTTCGGCGTGTTGGAGGATCCAGCGTCGTGAGCGCGTCTGGGATGCGGGCACGCGCGGACGTCCGCGCGCGGCCCGTCTCGCTGATCGCCGTCACGATCCTCGTGGGTCTGATCGGTGCGATTGCGATCGCCGCGTTCGCGGGCGCCCGCCAGACCGACTCGGCGTACGAACGCTACCGAACGACGAGCCACGAGCCCGAGGCCGTCGCGCTGAGTTGTCCCAACGGCTACTTCTCCCCCCCGATCGACCTGGCGAAGGCCGGGAAGCTGTCGAGCGTCGAGTCATCGGCGATCGTCACGTTCGGACCCGCCAACGTGCGGACACAGGACGGGTCGCTCCTGCAGTACTCCACCACAGATTTCTCCTCGACCGTGATCGCGCTTCGCGACCCTGCGGATGCAGCCGTGCTGCAGCCCCAGTTGCTCGCCGGGCGCATGCCGGCCGCTGCTGATGAGGTCGCCGTCGGCTACGAGGATCCGGGCCGCAGCGGCGGGACTCGTCCCGCGATCGGCGACACGATCGTGCTGGAGATGTTTTCGCAGAAGGCTGCCGACAGGGGCCAGCTCTTCTCGGACGAGGCGGGAGTGGTGCAGATCCCCGTGCGTGTCACGGGATGGGTCATCGGATTCCAGGAGGCCACCGGTGAGGAGCCCGGCGTCTGGGCCGGACCGGGGTTCGCCGATGCGTGGGACGGGAAGGTCTGGACGTGCAGCGCGGGCGCCTTCCAACTCAAAGGTGACTTCGCCTCGTTGACGCCGTTCCTCGCGTCGATCTACACGCAGGAGCCGAGGGCGTTCGTGCTCAACATGACGGTGGAGCGGGTCTTCGTCGAGCGCTCGACGCACCTCACCGCGATCATCTTGCGGGTGCTCGCCGCGCTGGCCGCGATCGCCGGCATCATGGTGCTCGGACAGTTCCTGGTTCGGCGCACGTCACTCGGCATGATCGACACGCCTGTGCTGCGGGCGCTCGGCATGACCCGTTCGCAGATCGTTTGGGCTGCCGCGTTGCCGGCGGTCGTCGTCGCGGGCGTGGGCGCGGCAATCGCGGTCGGTGGCTCGGTCGCCCTGTCGCCATTGTTCCCGACAGGGCTGTCCCGAACGCTGGACCCGGACGTTGGTGTACGGATCGACGGCTTCGCGGTCCTGATCGGGGTCCTCGTGATCGGCGGCACGACGATCTTGAGTGTCGTCATTCCGGCCCGACGGCTCGCGTCGTCGCGCAGCGGCCCGGAGGGCGCCGTGGAATACCAGGGGTCCGTGCGCCGCTCGGCGCTCGCATCCTGGATCGCGAGGCTGCCGCTGCCCGTCTCGGCCGGCGCTGGTGCGCGGCTCGCCCTCGAGCCCGGGCACGGGCGTTCCGCCACCCCCGTTCGCAGTGCGGTCATCGGCCTGTCGATCGCCGTCGCCGCGATGGTGGCCGCCTTCGGGTTCGCCGCCAGCATGGATCACTTGGGGCACACCCCCCGCCTGTACGGGATGAACTTCACATTCGGGGCGGGCCAGCCGTTCATCGGCGACGCCTTCCAGAAGCACGCGATCCCCGTCATCGAGGCCGATCCGGGTCTGCAGGATCTCGCGGTGGGGAACTTCCAGCAGTTCGTCGCCGTGCAGCACCCGGCCGGCAAGGAGGTCCAGGAGATCGCGTGGGGGATCACGAACGTGAAGGGCGCCCCTGTGACGCCCACGATGCTCGAGGGTCGCTGGCCACAGAACGTACACGAGGTCGCGCTCGGTGCGGAGAGCCTCCGCACGCTCGGTGTGTCGGTGGGCGACACGGTCACCGTCGTCGTCGGCGACCTTCGAGAGGATATGACGGTGGTCGGCGTGCCGGTGTTCCCAGACTTCGGATTCGGGGCCGGGCTGGGCCAAGGCGTCGGACTGACGATGGAGGGGCTGCGGTCCTTCTACCCCACGGTCACGGACAACCTCACCCTCGGTCGGTATGCGCCCGGTGTCGATCAGGATGCGGTTGCGACGCGCCTCAACAAGTCTGTCCTCAGCGATCTGGACGCCGAGACGACCGCGCGTGCCGCAGAGTACGGAACGACGGTCGGCGCAACGCTCCACGCACGCACGTTGCCGCTGCAGCTGTCGATCCTGTTCGGCTTCGCCGCCTTCGCCACGCTCGTGCACGTGCTACTGACGTCGGTGCGGCGACGCCGGCGCGATCTTGCGATCTTGCAGACCCTCGGATTCAAACGTCGCCAGGTCGCCGCAACGATGGCCTGGCAGTCGCTGATCCTCGCGAGCCTGGCGCTTGCGTTCGGGGTTCCCCTCGGCATGTTGCTCGGGCGCCTCGGCTGGTCGGCGTTCGCCTATCGGCTCGGCGTAGTGAACGAGCCGGCGCTGTCCCTGTACTCGATCCTCGTGATCCCGATCACGCTGATCGCGGCCTTGCTCGTCTCCCTCGGCCCCGGGCTCGTCGCGCGTCGCGTGAAGCCGGCGGCGGTCTTGAAGGCGGAATGACGATGGCTCGCGTGTTCACCCGTCGCGTCGTTCGCTTCGTGCTCTGGCTCCTGGTCGTCGTCGTCGTGGTGGGGGTTGCGTCCGGCGCCATGATCCTCGTGTTCGGTCGCGTGCCAGATCGGGCGGAGCGGGGCCTCGCGGGACCTGCGTTGCTGGCGATCGCGATCGCGGTGACCCTGATCGTCGTGCTGCACGATCGCATGCGCGTCGCGATCGACCGTGCCTCGGGGAGGGACGCGGCCGCGCCGTCGGACCTCGCGCGCTCACTGTCGTCGCGGATGTCGCGCTCGGTGCCATTGGACGAGCTCGTCCTGCAGGCGGCCGAGGGGCTCCGCACGTCCTTGCGCCTCGGGGCCGCCGAGGTCTGGCTGCTCATCGACGGCACCCTTCGGCCGTGGATCGGCGATCCGGAGATTCATCGGCCGCCCATGCCGCTCGGCGACGTGGAGCCGGGGGCGGTCGTCCAGGCGGGACTGTCGGCGCACGGGTGGCTCCAGGTGTGGATGCCCCAGATGCTGGAGGGGCGCGAACGCTCCTATGTGCGGCTCGCCCCGATGGCCAACGCGGGCGAGCTCCAGGGGGTCGTCGTCGTCGAGCGCCCGGTCGATGACCGCGTCTTCACCCAGGAGGAGGAGCGGGCGGTGGTGGAGGTCGCTCGGCAGTTGGGCGCCATGCTGCACAACGCGAAGCTCGACTCGGCGCTGCAGGCGAGCCTCGACGAGGTGCGACGCCAGGCGGCCGAGATCCAGGCGTCGCGTGGACGCATCGTGGCGGCCGCCGACCAGGCCCGTCGGGAGATCGAGCGGAACCTGCACGACGGAGCGCAGCAGCACCTGGTCGCACTCGCGGTGCGCGTCAAGCTCGCCGAGCAGCTCCTGGAGCGCGATCCGGAGAAGGCACGCGCCGCTCTCGACGACCTCGAGGCCGGATTGGAGGATGCGCTTCAGGAGCTGCGCGACCTGGCGCATGGCATCTACCCGCCGCTGCTCGCCGACAAGGGGATCCCGGCCGCGTTGACGAGCGCGGCCCGCCGGGCCGCGCTCGTCGTCACCGTGGATGCCGACGGCCTTGGGCGCTTCGCGCCCGAGGCCGAAGCCACCGTCTACTTCTGCGTGCTCGAGGCGATCCAGAACGCAGGCAAGTACGCCGGCGAGACGGCCGCCGTCACGATCCGCGTCACCGAGGAGCAGGGGTCGCTCGTGTTCGTCGTCAGCGACGACGGCGTCGGCTTCGACGTGCGCGGGGCCGGGATGGGCGCGGGGTTCACCAACATGCTGGACCGCCTCGGTGCGCTGGGCGGCACCTTGCACGTCGACAGCGCGCCGGGTCACGGCACGCGAGTCACGGGGACCGTCCCGGTCGCCTGAGCGGCCGACGTGCGTCGCGGGGTCGCGGCGCGCACTATGGAGCGAGAGAACATGGCTCCCGAGACTGCCGAACGACGCCGCGGACCGTTCCGCGACCGCACCGAGGCAGGCTCGGTGCTGGCCGAACATCTCGCCGCGTATCGCGAGCGAGATCCGATCGTCATCGGGCTGCCCCGCGGCGGGGTCGTCGTCGCCGCCGAGGTCGCGCGCGCGCTGGGCGCCGAGCTCGACATCGCGATCGTTCGCAAGGTCGGGGCACCGGGCAACCCGGAGCTCGCGGTGGGCGCGGTCGGCGAGGGCGGGGTCGTCGTGCGCAACGGTGAGCTGCTTGCCCTGTTGGGCCTGTCCGAGGCGGCGTTCAGCCGGCGGGCGGACGCCGCCACCGCCGAGGTCCGGGAACGAGCCGACCGGCTGCGACCGGATCACGAGGCTGTGCCTGTGGCAGGTCGCGTTGTCATCGTCGTCGACGACGGGCTCGCGACGGGCGCGACCGCCGAGGCCGCGGTCGCGGTCATGCTCGCGCGCGGGGCGGACGAGGTGGTCGTCGGGGTTCCGGTCGGCGCCCCCGATGCGGTTGCTCGATTGGCCGCGATCGCCGATCGCGTGATCTGTGTCGATACTCCGCGTTCCCTCGGCGGGGTGGGCGCCTGGTACGACGACTTCACGGCGGTGACCGAGGACGAGGTCGCGCGCCTCCTCCTGCAGCGCTAGGCGAGTTGCTCCGCGGGGTGCGGGACATCGACGCGCGCCGGCGGACGCTCCGGCACCGGCTGCGGGCTCGGGCCGGCGATGCGGCGCGCGACCATCGCGATCACCCCGACCGACAGGAAGATGACGCCGATCATGCCGATCCCCGCCGCCGTGTCGGTACCCGCCGTCAGCGCGTGCACCGTCGAGGTGCCGAACAGCACGAAGCTGCCGAGGTGGATCTGTCGCCAGAGGCGCCGTGGGATGCGGCGGCGTGCCAGCGACGTGAGCTCGACCGCGAGCAGCATGTACATCGCGATGACGCCCCATGCCACCGCGACCGGGTGCCACGACGAGGCCAGCGGCACGAACACCTGACGCAGGCCGAAGTTCACGTACTGGTCCATCATCACGGCCGCGACGTGCACGATCGTGAAGATCACCGCGAGCCCACCGAGGAAGCGGTGCATGTCCATCGTCCAGGCGGGCCGCGGCCGGCGGAACACCTTGCCGGACAGCGCCAGGCCGAGCGCAACCGAGGCGGCCGCCAGGCCCCACGCCACGAACCCGCCGGCGCGAGCCGCGTACCACGTCCAGTTCACGCGGCGCTCCCCTCGGGAAGGACCTCGTAGCGATCGAGGCCGGCGACGCGAAGGGTCGTGCCCTCGTCGTCGATGAGCATCCCCGTCGTGCCCGACCACGGCGTTCCCCGCGGCCCGGCGAGCAGCCGCCGACCCTCGACGGGCCCCGCCAGGAACGCGGCCTTGGCGAGGATCTCGGCCTGCCACCCCTCGGCGGCGACCGCGGTTGCAGACGCCAGTCCCGTTCGGGCAGGGGCGCCGGTGGCGGGATCGATCACGTGGTGCCCCTTGGCGAGCACGCGCGTCAGCCGCGACGTGGTCGCCACGGCGCCCGAGCGCACGCTGAGGATCGCGGCGGGCTCATCCCGGAAGGGGTGCTCCAACCCAACCAGCCACCCCGCGTCGTCCGGCGAGGCGCCGTCCACGCGGACATCGCCTCCGAGGTTCACGCACGCGCCCGCAGCACCCGCCGCGAGCAATCCGACGACCACGAGATCCGCAGCGAGGCCCTTGCCGATGCCACCCGGATCGAAGCCCACGCCCTCGGGCATCGTGATCGTGCCGCCGGCTGGATCCACGACGATCGCCGCCGCGCCGCGCTCGAGTCGAGCATCGGTCGACGGCTCGCCGGCCGCGTCCGCGAGCTGTTCGTAGCTTCGACCGTACCCGGCGCGGACCACCGCGCCGAGCACGGTCGGGTCGTAGCGGCCGCCCGTCACCGTGCAGCCGTCGAGCGCGCGCTGCACGAGCAGCACGGTCTCCGGCTCCACCCGCACGGGCATCCCGGCCATCGCGTTCATCAGGCTGACGTCGCTGGCCGGTCGGAACCGACTCCACCGGTCCTCGAGCCAGGCGACGTGTCGCTCGGCGAGATCGAGCAGACCCGCCTCGGCGCCGACGACGATCACGTGTGCCTCGGTCCCCATCGCCCGGAAGCGGGTCTCCGCGACCTCGGTCATCACGGCACCGCCACCGTGCTGCCGCCGCTCGTCGTGGTGGGCGCGGTCGGGGCGGTCTTGCCCGGCTGCACCGTGGTCGTGCCGGGGACCGCAACCCACGTTCCCCCGGACCGGCCGCCCTCGTCATCTTCGCTCGAACGGACCCACACCCAGGAGGTGGCCGGTGCCGGATCGGCGACGCGGGCGTTCACGGTTGGCCCGCTCGCGGTCGTGACGCTGGTGTTCGTGGCCCGCGCGCCGATCGCGGCGCCGATACCGAAGAACGCCAGGGCGCTCACGCCGGCTGCGACCGCGCGCGAGCGCGTGGTCGCGACCTTCTTGCGCGGCCGAGGGCGAGGAGTCGGATCGGCTGTCATCGCGGGCCTCCTTCTGATCCTGGAGCCGCCGGTCTGGCGACCACGGGACCAGTCAACGACCTCGGTCTGGGAGGCCCGTGTGGGGCGGCTGTGGATCAGCTGTGAGCCGTGACCTCGCCCGCAACGCGGGTCAGCGTGTCCGCCGCGAACCGGAGATCGTCCTCGGTGTGGGCTGCCGACACCTGTGTGCGGATCCGTGCGGTGCCGAGCGGCACGACGGGATACGAGAACCCGACCACGTGCAGGCCCGCAGCGAAGACACCTGCTGCGATCGGGGCCAGCAGCTGCTCGTCCCCGACCATGATCGGCACGATGGGGTGTGTGCCCGGGAGGACCTCGAGTCCCGAGGTCCCCATGAGGTCGCGGAACAGCGCGGCGTTGCGCTCGAGCCGGTCGCGCAGGTCGGTGGAGGCCGACAGCAGCTCGATCGCTTGTAGCGACGCGCCGGCCACCACCGGTGCGATCGCGTTGGAGAACAGGTACGGGCGCGAGCGTTGACGCAACAGCGCCACGATCTCGCGACGGCCGCTTGTGTAGCCACCGCCCCCGCCCCCGAGGGCCTTGCCGAGGGTGCCTGTGACGATGTCGATGCGCTCCCCGACGCCGTGGTGCTCCGGCGTGCCTCGACCGTGTGCGCCCAGGACGCCCACCGCGTGGGAGTCGTCGACCATCGTCATCGCGCCGTAGCGCTCGGCCAGGTCGCAGATGGCGGGAAGGTTCGCGATGTAGCCGTCCATCGAGAAGACCCCGTCCGTGGCGATCAGGATCCGCCGTGCACCCTGCGCCTCGCGCAGCCGTGTCTCCAACTCGTCCATGTCGCCGTTGGCGTAGCGCAGCCGCGTGGCCTTGCACAGCCGGATGCCGTCGATGATGCTCGCGTGGTTCAACGCATCGGAGATCACCGCGTCCTGGTCGGTCAGCAGCGTCTCGAACAGCCCGCCGTTCGCATCGAAGCACGACGGGTACAGGATCGTGTCCTCGGTGCCCAGGAACCCCGTCAGCGCGGCCTCGAGGTCCTTGTGTATCTGCTGCGTGCCGCAGATGAAGCGCACCGACGCCATGCCGAAGCCCCACCGCTGCAGCGCCTCATGGGCCGCCGCGACGATCTCGGGGTGGTTCGCCAACCCGAGATAGTCGTTGGCGCAGAGGTTGACGATCCGCTCGTCCTCGCGACCGGGCATCGTCACGTGCGGGCCCTGCGGGCTCGTCAGCACGCGCTCTCCCTTGAACGTGCCCGCCTCGCGGATCGCCAAGAGCTCATCGTCCAGCTGGGTTCGTACGTCGCCGATCATGGTTCCTCCCGCCAATAGAGGAGCACCTTGCCCGCCTGCCCCGAGCGGACGGCCTCGAACGCGGCCTCGTGCTCGGTGTAGTGGAACCGATGCGTGATCGCGGGCGAGACATCGAGGCCGCCCTGCAGCATCACGGTCATCATGTACCAGGTCTCATACATCTCCCGGCCGAACACGCCCTTGATCGTGACCATGTCGTGGATCACGGTGTTCCAGTCGATCGCGAACGGCCGGTCGGGCAGCCCGAGCAACGCGATCTTCCCGCCGTGGCACATGTTCGCGAGCATCGAGTGGACGGCGTCGGGGTTGCCGCTCATCTCGAGGCCGACGTCGAATCCCTCCTTCATGCCGAGCTCGCGCTGCACGTCCTCGATCGAGGTGGAACGGATGTCGACCGCACGCGTCGCCCCGAGGGTGACGGCGAGCTCGAGCCGGTACGGGTTGACGTCGGTCACGACCACGTACCGCGCGCCGGCGTGCTGCGCGACCGCGCACGCCATGAGCCCGATCGGACCGGCGCCGGTGATCAGCACGTCCTCACCGAGCACCGGGAACTGCAACACGGCGTGCACCGCGTTGCCGAACGGGTCGAAGATCGCCGCCACGTCGTGGTCGATCGCCGGGTCGTGGTGCCAGACGTTGGTCATGGGCAGCGCGATGTACTCGGCGAACGCCCCGGGACGATCGACGCCGACGCTGGATGTCTGCGCACAGAGGTGACGCCGGCCGGCCATGCAGTTGCGACATCGGCCGCAGACGACGTGGCCCTCCCCCGAGACCAGCTCCCCCGCATGGAAATCGGTGACGTTCGAGCCGACCTCGACGACCTCGCCCACGAACTCATGGCCGACCACGAGCGGCGGCGTGACCGCGCCCTGCGCCCACTCGTTCCAGTCGGCGATGTGCACATCCGTCCCACAGATGCCGGTGCGTTCCACGCGGATCAGCACATCGTTGATGCCGATCGTGGGCTCCGGCACCCGGGCGAGCGTCAGCCCGGGACCTGCGGCCGGTTTGGTCAGCGCGTCCACCGCTCCATCATGATCGATCGAGCGGTCGGACGACCCGGGCGCGACCCGGGGTCACCTCGCGCTCGAGCGCCCCGGATACACTCCGTCGCACCCGTATCCCCTGCTCAGAAGGGCCGTCGCGTGAAGGATCGGTATCAGGTCGTCGTGATCGGCGGCGGCATCGTCGGCTGCAGCGTCCTGTACCACCTCGCGCTGCGCGGCTACACCGACACGCTGCTGCTCGAGCGACGAGGAGCTCACGGCGGGCTCCACCTGGCACGCGGCCGGCGGCTTCCACGCCATGAACAGCGACACCCGCATCGCGGCGCTGCAGAAGTACACGATCGGACTGTACCCGCAGGTCGAGGAGGAGAGCGGCCAGAGCGTCGGGCTGCACATGAGTGGCGGCATGGAGCTCGCCGGCACTCCCGAGCGATGGCGCTGGCTCAGATCCGAGCTCGCATGGCTCCGCAGTCAGGACACCGACGCCCGGCTCCTCACCCCCGAGGAGGCGGTCGATCTGGTGCCGATCATCGACCCGACCGGCGTGCTCGGCGCGCTCTACGACCCGCTGGAGGGCACCCTCGATCCGAGCGGCGCCACACGCGCCTACGCGATCGCCGCGCGCCGCCGCGGCGCCGACGGTGATGGAGCACAACCGGGTCCTGTCGCTGTCCTCGCTGCCGAACGGCGAATGGCACGTCGAGACGGAGCAGGGCGCGATCGTCGCTGAGCACATCGTGAACGCCGCCGGGCTGTGGGCGCGGCGCGTCGGCAACATGGTCGGCGTCGATCACCCGCTCGTGCCGATGCCGCATCACTACCTCGTCACCGACGAGATCCCGGCGGTCGCGGCGATCCCGGGCGAGATGGTCGCGGTCACCGATCTCGAGGGCTTCACGTATCTGCAGCGCGAGGGGAACGGCGTGCTGCTCGGCGTCTACGAGCAGAATCCCCGCCACTGGCAGGTCGAGGGCGCCGATTGGGACTTCGGTCGCACGCTGTTCCCCGAAGAGCTCGACCGGATCATGCCCGAGCTGTCGATCGGGTTCGCGCGCTTCCCCGTCTTGGCCGACACCGGGATCAAGAAGTGGGTCAACGGCGCGTTCACCTTCACCCCCGACGGGAACCCGCTCGTCGGGCCGGTCGAGGGCATCCGGAACTACTGGGCGGCGTGCGGCTGCATGGCGGGGTTCTCACAGGGTGCGGGCGTCGGGCTCGCCGTCGCGAACTGGATCGTCGACGACGATCCGGGCTACGACGTCTTCGGGATGGATGTGGCGCGTTTCGGCCCGTACGCCTCCGAAGACGGGTATCTCCGCGACACGACCAAGCAGTTCTACGCGCGCCGGTTCGTCATGGCCTATCCGAACGAGGAGCTGCCGGCGGGGCGGCCGCTCAAGACGACCCCGGTCTACGAGGAGTTCCTCGCGGCGGGCGCGCAGTACACGGTGAACTGGGGGCTCGAGGTGCCGCTGTACTTCGCGCCGTCGCCGGCTTTCGTCGAGAACGACACGTTGAGCCGATCCAACGCCGAGCCGATCGTCGGCGAGGAGGTCGAGGCGGTCCGAACCGCGGCCGGCGCCTACGAGATCGCGCAGTACGCGCGCTACGAGGTCACGGGACCCGACGCCGAGGCGTGGCTCGATCGTCTGCTCGCCGGCACGATCCCCGCGACCGGGCGGATCCGGCTGGCGCCGATGCTGAACGACGCCGGGCGACTGATGGGCGACCTCACCGTGGCTCGGCTCGAGGACGATCGTTTCTGGCTCACGGGCTCCTACTACCTGCAGGACTGGCATCAGCGCTGGTTCCGGCAGCACCTGCCGAACGCCGGCGTCGAGCTCCGGAACCTGACCGACGAACGCATGGGCTTCTCGATCTCGGGGCCGGCCTCGCGGCGGATCCTCGAGGGTCTCGTGTCCGAGGACGTGTCGAACGACGCGGTCGGGTTCCTCACGATCCGCACGATGGAGGTCGGCAGCTCGACCGCCGTGGTGGGTCGCATCTCGCTGACCGGTGAGCTCGGCTACGAGATCGTCGTGCCGACCGAGCGGCATCAGACGCTCTGGCACGAGCTGCGGGACGCGGGCGCGGCGCACGGTCTGCGCCCGATCGGCGACCGAGCCGTCGACAGCCTGCGCCTGGAGAAGGGCTACGGCATCTGGTCGGCGGAGTTCCGGCAGGACTACACGCCGGGCATGTCCGGTCTCGATCGCTTCGTCGATTTCGACAAGGACGACTTCGTCGGACGGGCGGGCGCGATCAAGGAGCGCGAGACGGGACCGCAGCAGCATCTCGTGCTCCTGGACGTCGAGGCGGACGACGCCGATGCCAGCGCCGATGACGGCATCTGGATCGGCGACCGTCGCGTCGGCGAGGTCACCTCGGGCGCCTACGGCCACCACGTGGGCAAGAGCCTCGCGCTTGCCTACCTGGATCGCGACGTGATCGAGGCCGACGAGCAGGTCACGGTGTTCGTCGTGGGCGACCCGCGGACCGCGCGCATCCTGCCCGAGATCCCCTACGACCCGACCGGCGCGAGACTGCGCGACCGCGCGTGAGGCGTTCACAGCGCCGAGGTGCCGCGCGGGCTCCCCAGCCCGGTCGGGGCGTCGTAGCCCAGCTTCGCCCTGCAGAGGTAGTCGCCACCGCAGAAGCCGTTCGACCCGCCGACCACGTCGGCCAGTCCCGACCGATGCGCGTAGAGATAGCTCGCGTCGTCGAGCTCGCCGGCGTTGCCGGCCAGGCCGATCATGCCGGCGATCAGGGGCGCCGACAGGCTCGTCCCGCCCACTTCGATCCACCCCGCGTGCCGTCCGAGCCCGAACGTGTCGTAGACGGCGAACCCGGTGTCGGGGTCGGCCACGGCGGACACGTCGGTCACCGTGCGCATCGGGCAGTGCGAGTCGTGCTGCCAGGCAGGTTTGTCGATCCAGGCCGAGCAGCCGCTGCCGGCTCCCCACCAGGCGGACTCGTGCCAGACGCCGAGTGTGGTCGAGGTCAGGTGCGTCCCCCCGACGGCGATCAACCGGTCCCACGATGCCGGGAACGCGGCGGGACCGAAGCCCTCATCCCCGGAGGACGCAACCTGCGCCACGCCCGGATGGGTGTAGTAGGTCGCCGCCAGCTTCAGGATGCCGTTGAACTCGGCCCCGCCGTAGGAGTTCGACACGACGTCGGCGCCGAGGCGCACGGCCGTGTTCACCGACCTCCCGATGTTGGTGAACGACGGGGAGTCAGCCTCCACCAGCAGGATGTGGCAGTTCGGACACGCCGCCGATACGGCCTGCACGTCCAGCGCGATCTCGACACCCCATCCCGGATCCGGGCGCGGCGGCGAGGCGCCGCCGCGCTGGTTGACCTTCCGGAAGCAGCCGTTCGCAGAGGTGCAGGATGGCAGCCCCCACGCGGCGCGATACGCGGCGAGATCCGCCTCCACCTTCGGGTTGTCGAACGCATCGACGATCGCGATCGTCTGTCCGACCCCACGCGCGACGTCGAGTTGGTAGGCGGATGAGATGTCCGCCGGGCCATAGCCGGACTTCGGCAGCCCGATCGCGGTCGCGCCGGCCATCGTGCGTAGCGCACCGTCGGCCCGCCACCGCGCGAAGCAGCGCACCTGGTGACGCGTGGTCGCCACGTCCGCACGCACGGTGCAGGGTCGAACGCTCGGCCGGCGCACCGGGCACGGCGGAGGATGCGACGGGCAACGCGGTCAAGGCGACAACGAGCAGACACGCGACGGCCAGCGCCGCTCGTGCGCCTCGAGCGGTCGTCATGCCGTCACCAAGAACGCGCTGTTCGTGGTTTGGACGAGCACGCCCCCCTTCGAATCGGTCACGGTGACCCGCAGATCGAAGCGACGCTGATCCATCCACGCCATGGCCTTGAACGATGTGTGCGCTTCGTTCGGGCCGACGTTCGTCACGGGCATCTCGTGCCAGGTGGTGCTCCCGGTCCGTCGCCAGGCGACGTCGACGGAGCTGATCGGTAGCTGTGCCGCGCCGGCGATGTGTCCCGTCGCGATGTCGAACGTGGCCGTGCCGATCGGCAACGTCCCGACCGATGACGGCATGCAGATCGACACTGCGCCGTCAGCACCGGCATCACAGCGCAGGACGGGCCGGTCAGGCAGAAGAGCGATGCCGGGGCGGGCACGCCCTGTGCCGACCGGAACGTGACATCGGTCTCGGTCGAGGTCGACAGGAAGGACCCGGTCCAGCGCCGCGTGACGGTGCCCACCACGCGGTAGGTCGCAGGACCGGTGGGGATCGCGACCCGCCCGCCGAGGCTGTCGCGCGCGTGACGAAGCAGCACGCCGTTCCGGTACACGTCGAACGTCGCGACGGGCTTCCCGTTCGGGCTGCCGAAGACCCAGGCGTCGTGGGTCGGATCGTCGTCGTTCAGCCCGAACACGAAGAACAGCGAGCGGCGGGAGGCGCAGGCGAGACACGGGAAGAAGCGAGCATCCGGCGCGGCCACCGGCACCGAGAGCATGTACGGATTCCGGAGCCACCGCTCCGACCGGGTCGACCCGGGCACGACCGGACCGACCTGGCCCTCGACGATGCCGGGATCGGGTGCGAACGCGTTCGCGAGCACGATCTGTTGCATCTCGGACCGAGTCGGCGCGTACACGTATTCCGTTCGGTCCAGCGGCATCGGCGTGTTCCAGATGTCGGCGGAGGCGAAGGACGTGTGGGGCATGAACACGAAGCGGCCGGCCCCGCCTTCCGCGAGCAACCGGTCCGACGCGAAGCTGTTGCGGATCTCCGCCGCCTCCGAAACCGGCCCGAGCCTGCGTGCCTGGTCGGCGGGGATCCCGGGTTCGACGAAGCTCGCATCGAAGAGATATCGCCCGCCCGGCGTCGAGGGGTCGATCGAGGTCCATCGCGTCTGCATGTGCAGCGTGCCGACGGCGGGCGGGGCGACGGGCGTCAGCCGGAACCGTATCCCCGGGAAACCGACATCCCAGCCCCATCCGAGTTGGAAATGACGAGCCTCGTCACTGAAGTCGAGCTCGGTGGTGAGGCCCAGCGGGACCGTGGACATCGGCGTCGTCACCGACGGCACCGCCGTCGCGGCTCGAGCGTCGATCGTGACCGGCGGCTGTGTCCCGGTGACCGCGATGTCGTTGACCACGATCTCTCTGATCGTGGCGCTTCCGTCGGAGGAGAAATCGAGGGAGTCGAACAACGCCGTATACGTGCCGAGCGGGACGCTCGCGCGCGCCTCCCCGCGCACCATGAACACGAAGCCGGCGAACTTCCGCCCGTCGTCCATGTTCATCAGCACGCCGAACGCGAAGCGCAAGGGTCCACCGGTGTTCGAGATGCCGTCGAGGATCAACGTGGTCTGCGGGAAGTGCGGGATGACGGCCGGGGCGCTCGGCGCATCGAGCGACATGCCGGTCACCGATCCGAACAGGGCACTGGTCGCCGGCCAACCGGCGAGCGAGTCGTCGATCGCCTGGTTCGCCAGCGCCGCGCCGAACACGCGCGCCGAGGCTCTCGTCAGGTACCCGGTCGCGTGGCCCGCACGCTTAGACGTGATCGTCACGCCCGGGAGGGCGGGTCGGATCCCCGGCTCGAAGGTCAGCCGTATCGGGATCCGCTCTCCGAATCCCGCGGCGCTGAGCACCGACGCATCGAACAAGCCGACGTCGAGGTACCGACCCAGATAGGGCTCCGCGGACGCGGGGATGACGTACGTGTCCCCGCGCATCTGCACGGTCCGCAGCTGCGCCGCCGGTCCGCTGTGCGCGGCGCGGATCAGCTCGGCCGTCGGCGTCCCGTCCGGTGCCGTCCCCAGCACGACCCGTTCGCCGGTGACGAGGGTGGCGATCCGAGCGACCCGGGATGTGTCCGGTATCGCGCGTGCGGTCGCCGTCGGGATCCCGATACCGGCGATGAGCACCACGGCGACCGCGGTGGGAAGGAGCCGACGGACGAGCCCGGCGCTCATGTCCCGCACCCTATGCCTACGGTGTCCAGGGACGCAACCCGGTCGTCCGGGAGAGCGTGCGAGTACGATGGCGTGTCGGACCGCGGACGGGGGGGCCGAGGCGGTTGAGCACGATCACCGAGGAAACGACGCCGAAGCGACGGCTGTCGACCAGCCAACTCGTTGCGTTCGCGTTCGGCGTGATCGTCGTCGTCGCGATCTTCGTGTTCGCGATCCCCAAGTACGCGGACTACGGCGCGGTGTGGGAAGCGATGAAGACCCTCACACCGATCGAGTTCTGGTCGTTGCTCGGAGCAACCATCTTCAACCTCTACACGTATTGGCTGGCCAACGAGGCCGGCCTGATCGGTATGGGCCTGGGGCAATCCGCGGTGGTCACGCAGACCAGCACCACGGTGGCCAACACGCTGCCGGCCGGCGGTGCGTTCGGGGTGGGGGTGACCGCTGCGATGCTCAACACGTGGGGCTTCACCGCCGGCGAGATCACGCTGTTCATCGGTGTCACGGGGATCTGGAACATCTTCGTCAAACTCGGGCTCCCGATCGTCGCGCTCGGGCTCCTCGTGATCACCGGACACTCGAATCCGGCCCTCGCCGCCGCGGCTGGCATCGGGCTCGTCGTACTGGCGATCGCCGTCACGCTGCTCGTGCTGGTGTTCCGCAGCGAGGCGATGGCCAGGGCCGTCGGTCGATTCGTGGGACGCGTGTTCAACGCATTCCGGCGACTGCTCCACAAGCCCACGCGGGACGACATGGGCGACAAGGCGGCGACGTTCCGCCGCGAGACGATCATCCTGGCCAGGCGCCGGTGGTTCATGCTGACCTGGACAACCGTGCTGAGCCAGGTGGCGCTGTACTTCGTGCTGGTGTTGTCGCTGCGGAACATGGGCGTCTCGGAGGCTGAGCTCTCGGCCGCCGAGATCTTCGCGGTCTACTCGTTCAGCCGCTTGCTGTCGGCGATCCCGATCACGCCTGGTGGCGTCGGCGTGATCGATCTCGGCTACATCGCCGGCCTGACCGCGATCGACAGCCAAGAGAAGGCGGCGATCGTCGCGGGCGTCCTGATCTTCCGGCTGCTGACCTACGGCCTGCAGATCCCGCTCGGACTGGTCACCTATGTGATCTACCGGCGGCGGCAGGCGTGGCGGCGCGACACCCCGCCGCCCGGCTCGATCGCAGCCGAGCTCGAGGAATCCAGGGTCGCCGCCTCCGCTGCCTAGAGGCTCCCCCGCTCCTGCACGACGTCGCTCAAGGGGTCCGTGGATGCGAGACACTAGGGGATGCCCACCGATCGATCCGTCTCCGCCGAAGACCTCCTCCACGAGCTCCTTCCCACCGTCGAGCGCTCGCTGGATCGCCACGTTACCGCTGCAACGGAATGGTTCCCGCACGAGTTCGTGCCCTATGAGGAGGGCCGGAACTTTCTCCTGGAGCCCTGGCGGCCGGCGGACAGCCACCTGCCCGACGTGGCGCAGATGGCGCTGGAGGTCAACCTCCTCACCGAGGACAACCTCCCCTACTACCACCTGGCCATCTGGCGCACGTTCGGCGGGGACGACGTCTGGGGCGAATGGGTCCGGCGCTGGACCGCGGAGGAAGGCCGCCACGCGATCCTGCTCCGCGACTACCTGACGGTGACCCGCGGCGTGGACCCGGAGAAGCTCGAGCAGGGTCGGATGGACATGGTGCTGCGCGGATGGCAACCGCAGTTCGCACGCCAGGGACCGCTCGACGGCGTGCTGTTCACCACGTTGCAGGAGCTCGCGACGCGCCTGTCGCACCGCAATACCGGCGAGATCACCGAGGACGAGACCGCGCGCCGTGTCTGCGCTCGCGTGGCCACCGACGAGAACCTGCACTACGTCTTCTATCGGGACCTCGCCACGCAGGCGATCGCGATCGACCCGTCCGCGGCGATGCTCGCGCTCAAGCGACAGGTCATCGGGTTCGCGATGCCGGGCGTCGACATGCCCGCGTTCCGCGACAAGGCCAAGGCGATGGCGCGAGCCGGCATCTACAACGTGCGGATCCACCTCGAGCAGGTGCTGCGCCCCGTCCTCGAGAAGCATTGGCGGATCGGCGAGCTCGACGGACTGTCCGACGAGGCGAAGCAGGCGCGCGAGGACGTCTACGCGCACCTGGCGCGGCTCGAACGCATCGCGACGAAGCTCGGCGAGCCGCTCGGCCCGGTCGTGGGCGATCTCTCCAACGATCCGGTCGGCGTCGCCTAGCCAACGGGGGTACGTTTCACCGATGGCGTCGCCGATCGAGATCGAGGTGGGCGAGTTCGACGTCCGGGTCACCAACCCCGACAAGGTGTTCTTCCCCGACGCCGCCGGCGGCCCGATCACGAAGCTCGAGCTCGTGCGGTACTGGGTCGACGTCGCCGAAGGGGCCCTGCACGGCTGTCGTGACCGCCCGACCTATCTGCACCGGTTCCCCGACGGGCTGTTCGACGGCGGCTTCTATCAGAAGCGACTGCCCAAGGGCGCGCCGCCCTGGATCCGCACGGCGCGCATCACGTTCCCGAGCGGACGGACCGCCGACGCGCCGGTCATGATCGACGCGGCGCACCTCGCATGGATGGGCACGCTCGGCTGTCTCGAGGTCAACCCGTGGCCCGTGCGCGCCGACGACGTGGAGCACCCCGACGAGCTCCGGATCGATCTGGACCCCGTGCCCGACGTCGACTTCGCATGGGTGCGCGATGTGGCGCTGTGTGCGCGCGATGTGCTCGGCGACTACGACCTGACCGGGTTCCCCAAGACCAGCGGCAAGCGAGGCATCCACGTCAACGTGCGGATCGAACCGCGATGGTCCTTCACCGAGGTACGCCGCGCGGCGCTCGCGCTCGCCCGGGAGGTCGAGCGCCGACTGCCGGAGAGAGCCACCACGGCGTGGTGGAAGGAAGAGCGCCACGGCGTCTTCCTGGACTACAACCAGAACGCGCGGGATCGGACCGTGGCGAGCGCCTACAGCGTGCGACCGATGCCCGACGCGCGTGTCTCCACCCCCTTGGCCTGGGACGAGGTCGCCACCGTCGACCCGGCCGCCTTCACGCTGCGCACCGTCCCCGACCGGTTCCGCGCGATCGGCGACCCGGGGGCGGGCATCGACGATCGCGTGGGCGTGCTCGACGGTCTCCTCGATCTCGCGGCGCGCGACGAGGCCGGCGGGCTCGGGGACGCGCCGTGGCCGCCGCACTTCCCGAAGGCCGAGGGCGAGCCCACGCGCGTGAACCCGTCGCGGAAGCGTCAGCCCCAGGACGGTGGCGAGGCGCCGACCTGATCGAAGGTGCAGGACGCCGGCGTGCGGTCATCGCGCCAACGCACGAACGTCGCCGCGTGCCGGAACCGGCCGTGCTGGACGCGATCGAACGACACCTCGCACACGAGCACGGGGTCCAGCGACACCCACTCGGCCTCCCGACCCGTCGACCAGCGGCTCTGCCCGCCGGGCGAACGCGCGTCCTCGCCGAACCCCGCGCCGCCCTCCAGCGGGGCGAGCGCCGCACGGATCGCGCGGCGCTCCGCGGCGCGGAACGACGACGTGTGCCCGACGTAGTGCAGGCGGCCCTCGCCGTCGAACAGCCCGAGCAGCAACGAGCCGACGCCGTCGCCCTCCTTGGACAACCGGTACCCGCCGACGACGCAGTCGGCCGTCGAGCGATGCTTCACCTTGACCCAACCGCGAACGCCCGGCTGGTACGTCTGTTCGATCCGCTTGGCCACGATCCCGTCCTGCCCGAGCCCCGCCTCGTCCTCGTACCAGCGTCGGGCGATCTCGAGGACGTCGGTCCAGGGCGTGAGACGCAGATCAGGGCCGGGCGACAGGTCCGCCAGCTGCTCGGGCGTGCGATCCGCACCGATCCGCTCGGCCAGGGCGGCAAGCCGCTCGCGCCGAACCTCGAGCGGCTCGTCGCGGAGGTCCTCCCCCGCCTCCTCGAGCAGGTCGAACAGGATCAGCGTCGCCGGGATCTCCGCCGAGAGCGTCCGCACCCGCGAGGCCGCCGGATGCAACCGCAGCTGCAGCTCGTCGAACGACAGGCCCTCTGGCCGCACCATGACGAGCTCGCCGTCGGCAACGAGCGGGCCGGTGCGCCGACCGCCCACGAGCTCCACGATCTCGGGGAAGTACCGGCCCATCGGGCGATCGCCGCGGCTCTCGAGCTCGACGTCGCCGTCCTCGCGCACCGTGACGATCGTGCGGAAGCCGTCCCACTTCGGCTCGTACGTCCAACCCTCGCCCTGCGGGATCTCGGGCTGGAGCTTCGCGAGCATCGGCCCGACCCCGCGCCGCGTCACGCCGCCTCCGAGCGCACGGCCGCGGCCCACTCGATGACCTCGGCGGCCGGCAGGTAGTTGAGGATGCGCTCGCGCGGGATGCCGGCCAGCGCCGCGGTGGCCATCCCGATCGGAAGGTGCCCGAGCTCGGCCGCATCGTGGGCGTCGCTGCCGATCGAGAACCACCGCACGCCCTCGGCGAACGCGATCGTCGCCAGCTCGACGGGCAGGTCCTGACGCCGGGGCGTCGCGTCCAGCTCGACCGCCTTGCCCAGGCGGGCGGCCTCGGCGAACACACGCGGCCAATCGGCGATCAGGCCGCGACGCCGCCCGAACATCCGCGTCGTCGGATGCGCGAGCACGTGGACGTGCGGGTTCGCAAGGGCGGCCAGATAGCGCTCGGTGGCGTCCTCCGGATCGCGGAGCTTCGTGTGGAACGCACCCAGCACGAGGTCGAGCCCGTCGAGCACCTCGGGCTCCATGTCCCCCGATCCGTCGGAGAACACGTCCATCTCGATCGATCGCAGCAGGCGGAAGGACGAGCCGGCCGCCGCCTCGGCACCGTTGCGAGCCTCGATCCGGCCGGCTTGCGCGCCGATCTCCTCCACGGTCATGCCGTGCGCGATCTTGAGGCTCGTCGAGTGGTCCGTGCATGCCATGTACGCACGACCGATCTTCACCGCGGCGTCGGCCATCTGCTCCAGCGGCAGCGCGCCGTCGCTGTCCGTGCTGTGCACCTGGAGATCCCCGTGCGCGGACCCGAGCCAGCCTGGATCCGCGTCCAGCACGCGACGGACCGTCGCCATCGTGATGAAGCCGCGCCTCGTCTCGTCGGGCTCGGGAACGTCGGGCGGATCGGCGAACCACCCCTCGATCAGCTCCTGGACCCACGGGCCGACGGCGCGCAATTCGGTCAGCGATCTGCCGTCGGCCGGCAGGCTCGCGGCCTCTTCCTCCCAGGTCCACGCGGCCTTGGCGGCCCGATCGAGCGCCCGCTTGCGATGACCCTCGTGCTCAGACGCGGCTCGGAAGAGCAGCTCGCTGATCGCGTCGTTCGCCAGCACCGGCTCGCTCATGCGACGTCGAGCTGCGTGCTGATCTCCCACGCATGACCGAACGGATCGACGATCCTGCCCGTGCGCCAGCCGTGGTCCTCGGAGACCGGGGCAACGACCGTGGCGCCCGCCGCGACCGCGCGGTCATAGGCGGCGTCGGGGTCATCGACGGACAGGATCAATCGGATCGGCTCGCGGTCGCGTCGCTCGTGCGCCGCGTCCGGATCCTCTTGCACCCAGAACTCGGCGGCGCCGACGGAGAGCCGCGCAACGGCGAGCCGCCCGCCGTCCTCGAGGCGGTACGCCTCGACCGCGCCGAAGGCGGCCGCATAGAAGTCGACCGCCCGTTGCGCGTCGTCGACCGACAACCACGGCGCCAGCGTCGTTTCGATGTGCCCTCCCTCGTCAGCGTTCGGCCTCAGCCTGCTGCCACGCCGAAGGTCGTGTCAACCGAGACCGACGTCGGTTCCGGCCGCCGTGAGCCGGCCGATAGGATGCATGCTCGGACGTTTCGATATCCCTGCCGTGGGAAGGGACCTGCACCGTGAACCGATGGATGCGATCGCTGGCTGCGCTCGCGGCCGTGGCGATCGCCTCGGTCGCGTTCGCGGTGCCCGGCGCCGCCGATCCGTCCGCCTCGCTGACGCGATATCCCTATCTCACCGACCTCGTCGCCCGCCACGTGACGGTGAACTGGGCGACGACGACGGACCTCGCGACCGGCCGCGTCACGTACGGACGCGTGGGCGCCGAGACCTGCCGCGCCCACCACGTGCCCGCCACCGCCACGTCGATCATGGTCGGCGCGGTTCCCGAGTATCAATGGAAGGCCGAGCTGACGGGATTGGCGCGCGACGCCACGTACTGCTACCGGATCGCCGGTGGCGGAGCGAAGCTGCTCGGTCCGGGCCCGGCGCCCACCTTCCGCTCGCAGGTTCCGGCGGGATCGACGGCTCCGTTCTCGTTCGCGGTGCTCGGCGACTGGGGGTTGGTCGGCCCGAGCGGCGAGAACGTCGACCAGGAGAACGTGATCGCCCAGATCGCGGCCAGCGGCGCGCGGTTCGCCATCACCACGGGCGACACGGCCTATCCCGACGGGTCACAGCTGAACTACGGCGACCTGCAGCAGACCGGTTCGAGCACAAGCTCCATCTTCGGCCCGGCGTTCTGGGCCGCGGCGGGCGCCTCGATCCCGTTGTTCAACGCGCAGGGCAACCACGGTCTGAAGGTTGCGGCGCTGACGAACTGGCCGCAGGACAAGGCGGTGGCCTCCTCGGGCGGCCGGTATCAGATGGACACCTACTGCTGCGAGAACCAGACCTCCTCGGCGACCTATCCGAGCGGGTGGTACGCGTTCAACGCCGGCCCGGCGCGCTTCTACGTCCTGGACGCCTCGTGGGACAACGGCAACGTCGGCACGGCAGATCTCTATGAGAACGACTACGACGCGCACTGGACGGTCGACAGCGCGGAGTACCTGTGGCTGCGGCACGACCTCGAGACCCACGAGCGGGCGCTGTCGTTCGCCTTCTTCCACTTCCCGCTCTACACGGACAACGCGACCGAGGCCACCGATCCATGGCTCGACGGCCCGAGCAACCTCGAGGGGCTGCTCGCCGATCACGGGGTCGATGTGGTGTTCAACGGGCACGCGCACATCTATGAGCGCAACGCGCCCTCGGCGCCGGGCATGCCGGTGAGCTATGTGACGGGCGGCGGCGGCGCGCGACTCGAACCGGTGAGCGCGTGCACGCCGATCGATCAGTACGCGATCGGATGGGACTACGTCGCGAGCACGCACGGCAGCGCCTGCGGCGGCGCGCCCACACCGACGGCGGTCGATCAGATCCACCACTTCCTCCTGGTGACGGTCGACGGGACGCAGGTGACCGTCACGCCGACCGACGAGCTCGGCAACGCGTTCGACAGCCAGACGTACGCGTTCGGGCCGTGACGCGGTAGCGTCGGTGGATGGCAACGGTCCGGTACCTGGTCGATGACGTCGCTCGGTGCGTTCCCTTCTACGTCGGGACGCTGGGCTTCGAGGAGATCGAGCGCTACGGTCCCGCGATCGCGATCCTCCGTCGGGACGACCTCGTCCTGTGGCTGGCGGGACCGGTCAGCTCGGCTGCGCGACCGATGCCGGACGGCTCGCAGCCGGCTCCCGGCGGCTGGAACCGGCTCGTCCTCACGACCGAGGACATCGACGCGATGGTCGCCCGGCTCCGGACCGAAGGCGTGGCGTTCCGCAACGACATCGTCGAGGGCCCCGGCGGCAAGCAGATCTTGATCGAGGACCCCGCCGGCAACCCGATCGAGCTCTTCCAGCCGGGCTGATCCTCAGCCGCCGGCTGGATGCGCCTCGTCGAAGGAGCGCACCAGCGCCTTCGGCGCCTGCACCCGCCACGCGTCCACCAGGAGTTCCTCGAGCTCGTCCGGTTCGATCGCGGCGAGGCGCACGAGCACCGCGGGGAACCCGTTGTAGTGCGGCTCGGTGAAGTAGGTCGCGGGCTGTGCCGCGATCAGCGTCTGCTTCTCTTCTTCGTTCGCCACGCGCACCGCAAGCACGTCGGGGTTCGGCACGCGTGGCTCCTTCGGCTCGAGGCGCTCCATCCACACCCAGGCGAAGCCCTTGCGCTTGGCGCCGGCGGCCACCGAGAAGGCGAAGCGGTCGACGTCCTCCTCGGCCTCCGGCAGGCTGAGGGCGATCCGGCGTACGTCCCCTTGATCGGCCGACGTGGGTGGACCTCCCCTGCGTGTTGCTCCCGCTCCGCGTGCCGGATGAACGTACGCGCAGCGCAAGCGAGCGGTCAATTCCCCGACGCCACGCGGTTCGCCCGATCTAGAAGATCGGTTCGACCCCCCAGGTCGCCGGGCTCGCCGCGATGTCCGCGAGCGTCGCAACCTCATGCGCATCGAGCGTCGGTCGCAGCTGGAGGAGCCGATCCTTCACGACACGGGGCGGTCCGATGAAGAGATCGCTGGGCGTCTCATGGATCGTCCAGCCGTCGGCGAGGATCGCGAGCATCGGGGCGACGGTCACGGGTCGGTTCAGCTCGCCCGAGAGCAGGCGGGTCGCCCGCTTGGCGGCGTGGACCAGCGTCCACACATCGTCGGTCGCGTGCCCGTTGACGCGTACGCCGCTCGCCCCCACCCAGACCTGCCCGCTCACGTTCTTCGCGTTGACCGCGAAGACGCCCGCCGGACCCACGAGGAGGTGATCGATGGTCGCGTCGTCGCCGACCGGCACGTCGTTCACGAGATGCCATCCATCGGGCAGCTGTCCGAGCCACCCGACACTCACTCGACCGTTCGTGTGCGCCCCCAGCAGGCGCGCGAGACCCGTGCGCACGGGTGAGGCGCGCCGACGCTCTCGTGTCGCGTTGGGTTCTGTATCCACACACGAGTGTTCGGCAGCGATCGCGCCCAACTGGAACCCTCGGGTCGGGAGCGCTCATTCGCCCTTGGGACGCACCTCATACACCTTGATCGGTCTGCTGATCCCCTTCAGGCTGATCTCATCGATCGGCGTGCTGTCGACGATCTCCTCGACCTCGACCATCGTGCGCTCGGTGACCAGGATCTGACCCGCCTCGGCGCGGTCCGCCAGCCTCGAGGCCAGGTTCACCTCGTTCCCGAGCACCGTGTAGTCGCTGCGAGCGGCCGTGCCGATGTCGCCGACCGTGACCCAGCCGGTCGAGATGCCGATCCCGATCTTGAACGACTCGCGGTACTTGCGCAGCCATGTCTCGTGCAGATCGAGCATGCGCTCGCGCATCTCCAAGCCCATCCGGACCGCTCGTTCCGCGTGATCGGGCTGCGGGATCGGATCGCCAAAGAACACCATCAGCGCGTCGCCCACGTATTTGTCGAGCGTCCCACCGTGACGGAACACGATCTCGGTCATCTCCGCGAGGTAGTCGTTGAGATGGTCGACCAGCTCCTCCGGCTCCATCCGTTCGGCCGCGGCCGTGAACCCTCGGACGTCGGAGAAGAACGTCGTCAGGAACTTGCGCCTGGGCCGGAGGGTGACGTCGCGCTCCCCCGAGAGGATCGACTCCGCGAGCTGTGGGGAGAGGTATCGCTTGAGCCGCGTGGCGCGCTCCAGCTCGCCCACCTTGACATCGACCGCTGTCTGGAGGTCGGCGTTGAGCGTCTCGAGATCGCCGTAGACGGTCGCCAGCTGCTCCGTCGTTCGGTTGAGGTTGGAGGTGAGGTGGCCGAACTCATCGCGGTTCGGCACGTCGACACGCGCGTCGAACTCGCCGTTCGCGATCGATTCGAGCGCGTCATCCACCTGGCGCACGGGGCGGATCAGCGACCACGACAGGATCGCGCCGAGCGCCAGGGCGCCGAGCAGACTCATGAACGAGAATCCCGCGACGGCGAGCGTGAGGAACCGACGGTCTCGTGCGAACGCGTCCGTCTCCTCGATGACCAGCGCTTGGGAGTCCGCGATCATGAGCTTGAGCGAGTCCTCCAGCTCGTGGGAGATCGCGTGCTCCTGGTCGATATGGAGCGCGAGCGCGTCATCGATCTTGCCCTGTCGATACAGGTTGGTCACGAGGTCGCCCGAGATGGCGAATCGGTTGTTGGTCACGGAGAGTTGATCGAGGAAGGCGGTCCGGTCCGGGATGGCGTTGGCCCGCATCCACGCGATCTGGTCGGTGAACTGCGTCTTGGCGGCGTAGAGCTTGTCGAGCCACACGTCGTCACGCGTGATGAGCGCCATCGCGCGGTAGTGGCTCTGCGCGGTGACGTCGTAGATCATGTCGCGAGCCTGGCTCGCCTGTTCGTTGAGCGCGGTGAGCGTCTCGACCTGATGGTTCACACGGTTGAGCACGCCGACACACACGATGCCCATCGAGAACATCAAGATCGCGATCACGCCGAACCCGGCGAGCAGCTTGATATGCACCGTGGTCGGCAGCCGCGCGACCCAGTCCACGAAGGGACGCAGGAACGCCGGAAGCGGCCCGAGATCGTTGGTGGTGAGCGAGGCAGGCCGAGCTGCCCCCGCGCTGGTCGACATGGTTCCCCCCTGATTGACCGGTCTCCGTCGCGGATCGCGCCCATCTTGAGCCTTCTCCGCCTTCAGGCCAAACGAACCGGCGGGAGCGGGCTGAACACTCCTCACGTTGCTTCCGGTCGGCCGATATGGGTAGAACACGGCTATGGCGACCCGCACCGCGGCCCGAGATGTCACCGTTTCACGACCGGACAAGCTTCTGTGGCCCGACATCGGGATCACGAAGCAGCGGTACGTCGACTACCTCGCCGCCGTCGCCGAGGACATGCTTCCGTGGCTGCGCGCGCGTCCCCTCACCGTGGTCCGCGCGCCCGACGGGGTCGAGGGCGAGCGGTACTTCCAGAAGGCGGTGTCCTCGTATGCCCCGGACTGGATCGCGACCGTCGAGATCCCGGCGCCGAGCGCGAAGCGGGACGTGCGCTACGTCGTGTGCAACGACGCGACGACGCTGGCCTGGCTCGGCAATCAGGCCGCGCTGGAGTTCCATCCGGCCCCGGTGCGCGTCGATCGGCTGGAACGACCCGATCTGTTCGTCGTGGACATCGACCCGCCCGACGGCGCGTTCGACGCGGCGGCCGAGGCGGCCCGGCTCGTGCTCGAGGTGCTTGCTGACCTCGGCTGCGCCGCCGCCGTCAAGACGACCGGCGGGAAGGGCCTGCATGTCGTGGTGCCGATCGAGCGCCGCTACACACCGGACGAGCTGCGCGAGGCCGCCGCCACGCTGACGGGCATCGTGTCGGATCGTCGCCCGGGCTTGATCACGGATGCGTTCCGCAAAGCCGACAGAGGCGGCCGCGTGCTGCTCGATCCCTCGCGCAACGGCACCGGTGCCACGGTCGTCGCGGCCTTCTCACCACGCGCCAACGCCGAGGGGACGGTCTCGTTCCCGGTGCCGGTCGAGCGGGTCGGCGACGCGACCCCAGGCGACTTCACCATCGCGACGGTCCCGGGGTTGCTCGACACGGACGGGCCACGCCAGTGGCGCGCCCTGGCCGAGCGTAGATCCCGCCTGCCCGCGGCCCTTCGTCGGGCCGCGGGCTGATCGACCGGCTGTCGCCTCAGGGAACCAAGCCGAAGATCGTGCTCGGCGCCCCGGAGCCGTGCCGGTTCCTCGGTCCGCCGATCACGATCCACCCGCCTTGCGATGGCATCGCATCCAGGTTCGTGAGGTTCTCCAACGTGAAGCGGTGGTTCCGCAGCGTGAGCCACGTCTCCAGGAACAGCGGATCGGTCCCCGGATCGGGGCCGAACGTGTCGGTGCCGAGCGCTCCCCGCCGTCCGAGCACGCCGGTGCGGATCAGCCACCGCACCGCCTGCTTCGAGAAGCCCGGTTGCCGGAACTTCCCCTTGCCCGTTCCGCAGTTGTAGTAGGTCCGGACGTCCGCGCCGATCGCGGGGCCCCACCAGCGGTCGCACCCGGTCCAGAGCAGCACGGCGGACTGAGGCGGGATCTGCCCGTGGGTCGACTCCCAGGCCTTCAGATCGGCCACCGAGACCTCGTAGTCCACGTTCTTGCTCACCTTGGCGCGCACGTCGATCACGACCGCCGGGAGGACGAAATCGCCCGGGTCGAGCTGGTCGGCGCATCTGGCCTGGACGTGGAAGTGGCACGGCGCGCTGTAGTGGGTGCCCGTGTGCTCGCCCTCCTTCACGTACTGCAGATAGAACCCGTCCTGGGGCACCGTGAAGGTCGTCGACATCGTGAAGGGAGGATCGCCCGGGAACACGGGCACACGCGCCGGGTTGTTGGTGTGCGACAGGAACGCCACCCTCGAGAACCCGGGCAACCCCGTGCGCTCGCCGCGCGATACCGGCTGGTCGGCCGCCGACCCGACGACGTACCCGATCGATCCGGCCACAACAAGCGCTCCCACCACCGCGACGATGATCCTGCGCCCGCGCATGGCTCCTCCCCTCGCTCGACAACGCCGTCATCATCGCGCGCCCGCCGGGACGGCGCAGACGGGCTATCGATCGACCGTGACGACGCCCGCGTCGCCGCTCACGCGCAGCGTCTGTCGCCCCAGCGGCTGACCGTCGATCGTCGCGCCCGTCGCAGACGGTCGGACGGTGAGCGACTCGAGGCCGGAGGCCACGACGACGTGGATCAATCCAGGTTCGGGATAGGCGGTGGGACTGAGGCCGCCGTAGTAGAACGCCAGGATCCGATCCGCCGACCACCCGCGCCTGGCCTTGCCATAGGCGCCCCACTGCACCATCCCCACCCCGTGGCCCCAGCCACGCCCGACCACCGTCGCGGCCTTCGCGTCGGACGAGACGTCGTACCAATCGGAGGGGATCGTCGTCGGCAACGCGTCCGTCGGGTATCGCGCCGGCTCAAGGCAGGAGGCCCACGCGTTGACCGTGTCGCGGAACGTCCCAGCGCCGATCCTGCTCGACGCGCCCGGGCCGGCCACTCGCACGGTCTCACCCGTGCGTCGAACGGACGCGATGCGCTCCGTGGCCGGCCAGACGCCGCCGGCCTGCAGGAACGTCGCGAGGTCGCGGAACGGCAGCGTCACGCGCCAGTGCGAGGTCGGTGATGCCCCGTCGTCACGCTCGATGACCGGACGCAGATAGGGCAGCGGGCTGCTGCCGAACACCTGGTCGTTGCCGTAGGTGTGCCCGTTCGACGTCGAGAAGTAGACGGTGTCCGCCGGTCGATCCCCGTACAGGAGCACCTGGCCCGATGTGCGCTGCACCGCAGCGATCCAACGCCGGAAGCCTTTCGTGGGCGGCACGGGGATGCCGCCGTAGACCTGGCAGTCGGTCGTGGCACAGATCGGTTTCTGGAGCGCCTCGCCCTCTTTGCCGGTCCATCCGATGTGCGAAAGCGCGTAGCTGCGCGCCGCGACCGCCTGCGCTTCGAGGGCCGCCGCCGGCCACGACGGCGGCACCTCGGCGATGCCCTCCAGGTAGCGCTCGAACGGCAGCGTCACCACGATCGACATCGTGCCGTCGTCGGCGCTCCGGAACGACAGTGTGCCCGGGTAGCGCGCCTCCAGGGTCGCGCGATGGGCGTGCTTGCAGTTCGACTGGGTCTTCGGATATACGCCGTGGACCAGGAAGGACCCGTCGCTCGGCGGCTTGATCGCCACACGGACGGCGGAGACCGGGAGGGGATCCGCGGCCGGCGACCCCGACGCGATCGAGGTCGGCGCCGACGTCGAGGGCGACTCGCTCCCCGAGGTGCACGCGGCGGCGATCACGACCAGGGCCAGGGCCAACGCCCATCCGCTCCTCACACCCCCACCGTGGACGAGCCTGATTGCCGTGGCAAGTGCGCCGGGATTGTTGCCATAGCGCCCGTCCTAGCGCACCATGTCTGGCACGAGAGGAAGGAGGTGGTCCAGCTTGCATATACGGCACGAGACCCTCGAGGTGACTGGCTGCTGAGCCATCCCTCGGGCTGAGGCCTCCGCCTCGCCCGCAAGCCGGGTGACCGGCAGAATCCAACCAGATCACCGACCTGCGAGTTCCGACCTGGTCTAGCGGACGGCCCTCTTCGGAGGCCCGAAGCACTCGCAAGGAGTCGAATCGGGCCGGGCCCATATGGGTCCGGCCCATTCGCGCCCCAATTCAGAACCGATGTGCCCGACGCATCTTGAACGGGCGGCCGTCGGGATCGACGAGCAAGCGGTACAACGGCGCCGCGTAGAGCCACTGCCAAGCCCGGACCGGTTCGGGTCGATGCTCCCGGATGCGCCCGGGCGGCCGCGCGCCCTGTCGCCCGCCGTCATGCCAGGCGTCGAGCGCTCGGGCGGTCTCCTTCCATCGGTCGAAGGCCTCGAGCGGGTCTATCAGGCCCTCGTCCTTCTCGGCGTCGAGGTGCTCGCGAGCCAGCTCCAACCGAAGCGATCGCGCGAACCAACGCGCGCCTACTCCCCTGCGTCCCAGGATCGAGCGGTTCGCGATCGTCGCGATCCTCGTCGAACACCGCGATCGACAGCTCCGAGTCGTGCGTCCACGAGCGCCGATTCATGTTGTCCGAACCGATCAGGGCGACCTCGTCGTCGATCACGACGACCTTCGCGTGTACGTAGATCGGCGTGCCTCGCTCGTTCTCGAGGTCGTAGACGGCGACGCGGTCACCGCCCGCGCTCTCGCACCAGGTCGAGGGTCCGCTCCTGCCCCAACCGATGCGGCGGCCCGCTGACCGGCCCGTCCCGATCCGGGAGACGAGGAACGACCACGATCACGCGGAGCTCCGGACTCCTGCGCAAGGCATCCGCGAGCGCCTTGCCCACCTCACGGGACCAGAAGTACTGGTCCTCGATATACAGCAGCGATCGCGCACGACGGAACGCCTTCTGATAGAAGCGCGCGATCGTGCGCTCCCCGTGCGGGCGCGAATGGATACGCGGGTCGTCGCGCGGGATATGTCCTGAGCACCTGGATCGCCTGGGTCCCGCGCCGTTGCGGCTCGGGGATCGAAGGGAGCGGCTCGGGCACGGTCGGTTCGTGTGTCGTGTGGACGCGGATCCGTCCGAGCGGGGAGCTCCTGTGCTCGATCGGAGTGGGATCGTTCCAGCGCTCGCGGAACGTCTCGAAGAGCTGCGCCACCGCCGGGCCCTGCACCTCCGCCTGGACGTCGTGCCAGGGGGCACGTTCGCCGTAACGCCTATCCAGGTGCTGCGCCTGGGGATCGCCGAGGTGCTCGTCGCCATCACGTCTGCCGTGGCAGAGATCGATCCCGCCCACGAACGCCAGATCCTCGTCCGGTTCGCCCGGTCGATGCACGACGACGAGCTTCTGATGATGGGAACCTGCTCGCCGGACCCGCTCGTCGAGCAACAGCTGCCCGCCGGATGCGTTGACGACGTCGGCGAGTTCGGTCTCCTCCTCCTCGTCGAAACCCATCCACGCCGGATGCGAGCGCCACAACAACCCTCGCACCTGCACCCCTCGCCGCGCCAGCCGCGTCAGCAGACCGGCCAGGTCCGGGCCATCGTCGGTCAGCTTCTCGTTGTCGTCACCACGCCAATCGGTCAGGCAGAGGAGGTCGCCGGGTGCGAGTGCTTCCGCGGCCTCGGCGAGACGAGCGAAATAGGTGCGCCCATGGATCAGGGGCGTCACCCGGTTTCCCTCGGTCCAAGGGCGACCCGAGCCGAGCCAGGCACCCTCCTCGGCGTTCAGGAACCAGGGGTGACGGTCGCGCCCTTGACCCATGCGAGCACCCCCTGATCGCGCGCAACGACGCTCGGGGCCGGCCCAGGCTCGACGACCTCATCGTCGAGCGCCCCGGCGAGCACAGCTCGGCGAGCACGCCACCACGCGATCCCCCCGTACGCGACGAGTGCGGCCAAACTCAACGCCCAGAGGCCCAACCGGATGAGCCATGGCCACGATTTCGCTGCGATCCATCCCGTGATGGCGCCCTTCGCGGCGCGCTCGACGACCGGTTCTTCTTGATCGCTCATCTCGATCCCTTTCCCGAACTGCCTGGATCCCACACCAGGTCAAACAGGAAGGCCCGCGCCCTGCGAGCGAGCGAAGATGCACGGAATGAGAAGCGAAAGGACTACGACCCGTATCGCTCGCGGAGGATCTTCAGGCGCTTGCGCCCTTCGGGGGTCAGCCGGGTCGTGAAGTTCGGACCCGGCTCGACGAGTTGCTGATAGAAGCCGGCCATGCCGCGACGGTTGTAGGCGTTCTCTTCGCCGATCTCCAGGAACCGCTGCCGGCTGACCTTGCCGCCCTCGCGATCGAGCTGGTCCAAGACGGCGAACATCATCTTCGCCCACCGGTCGTTGCCGTTGGTGTTGCCGTCGATGCCGAGGTCGAGGCGTGCGCTCCTGGCCTCGTCGACCGCCGCGCGGAGCAGACGCTCGACCCGCTCGAGTCGGCGCTCCACGTCCAGGAGCTTGATGTCGGCCACTAGAGCGCCTCCCAGGCGGCGACCTTCGGGTGGTCGACCGACGATGCACCGACCTGCGCCGCGCCGCCGGGCGAGCCGAGGCCCGACACGTCGGCGGAGAAGTACTCCCGGTTGATGTCGCCGAACGGCTTCCACTCGGCGGGGGTGTCGTCCTCGGCGAAGATGGCCGTGACCGGGCAGACGGGGACGCAGGCATCGCAGTCGACGCACTCGTCGGGCTGGATGTAGAGCATCCGCGGCCCCTCGTAGATGCAGTCGACCGGACACTCGTCGACGCATGCCCGGTCCTTCACGTCGATACAGGGCTCCGCGATCACGTACGCCATATCAGCAACCTTCCGCCACTGAGGGATCTTGAAACCTCAGGATACGCCGCGGCTGGATCCCGCGATGCCGTCCCTCGGCCACAGGGCACCCACCGTCCATACTCCTCCTACGCAACGAGCCGGCGGAATCGGAACACGATCACGCCGGGGAGCTCGTCGAACGGGGGGTCGGGCGCCTCCAACACGGGCTCCACGAGACCGTCCATGACCCAGCCGTGGTCGAAGAACGGCGCTACGACGTCTTGGAGCGGCCGGTCGAAATACCACTGGGTCACGGGCTGGGTCTCCAAGGCGACACCCTTGCCGGTGCTCGGCGTGATGTACGAAGCGCGCTTGATGGAATGCGTCCGGACGATCCGGCCGTGTTCGTCCTGGCTCTCCTCCGTGATCCGAACGGCATCGCCGCTGTTGAACGACGGGTGCAGCGTCGAGACCACGAAGCGCCCCCGCGGCCGCACCAACGTGCCGACGGCCTCGGCCATCGGCTCGATGTCGGTCATATCCATGATCGCCATGTTGGACACCACCGCGTCGAAGGATCCGTCGGCCATGAGGGCGGCGATCGCTTCACCGTCGGTTGCGTCCAGACGTCGATAGTCGATGTCGCCGCCGCGCGCTCGGGCGCGTTCCAGCATCGGTTCGCTGAAATCCGTCGCGAGGACGTTGGCGCCCAGCTCGGCCATGCGTCTGGCGAACTCGCCGTTGCCGCATGCGAGTTCGAGGACGCGTTCACCGTCTTGCAGGTCGAGCAGTCGTTCGACGGCCGGGGCGATGAGGGTGCGCTGCCAGGTTTTGCCCGCCTCCATCTGTTCGTCCCAGAAGGGGGCGAGCGCGTCCCACGCTCCGCGGACCTCGTCGTTCGTCGCCTCGGGCACAGCTAGTCCGCGTCCTCGGCGGCATCCCGCGCGGCGTCGGCGGCCCTGACCTTGGCGAGCACGGCTCGCCACTCGTCGATCTGGTCCGCCGGCACCATCGCCACCAGCTCGCCGAAGGTGACATAGGCGGTCCGTCCGTTGTTCTGTCGTTCTTGGAGGAGCGCGATCAGTTCGTCCTCGGTCATCGTCGGGCCTCTCTCTCGGACTCGCTGGACTCAGCTCGGCCAGTCGGGTTTCGGCTTCGGGTCTTGGGCGAAAAGGTCGTCCAGCGAGGGCTTGTGCGCGGGCGTGCGGTCGGCCGCGAGCTCCTCGTCGAGGCTGCGCGACCCCAGATCGCCGGCCGCCTCGAGCAGGTCCTCGAGCGACCCCGTATCGCTGCCCTTCAGCCGGATCCGAAGCGCGGTCAGGACCGCGGCGTGGTCCTCCGAAAGCCCCTGGTTGACCTTGATCTCCGTGAGGGCCCGCTCCGCCCGGGCCAACAGCTCCGCATCGTCCATACCGAGAAGTGTGCCCCACACTGTCACGATCTGTCGCTCCGGTGGCATGTGTCGTCAAAGAACGAGTATCGACTCGGCCGATGGTGAAAGGGTGCGCCCATGAGGAACGCCAGTTGGAGGTTCGTGCCGGTCGTGTTCTTGCTGGCGGCGTTCGCATGCGCGAACCCGACGAGTCCGGCCGCGTCGCCCGCACCGACGAGGACCGATCCGCCGACCACGCTGTCGGATGCCCGCGACGCGTGGGCGGCGGCGAACGTGGGCTCGTATGCGCTCCAGATCGAGACGCAGTGCTTCTGTTCGCCGCAGGACTACCGGGTGGTCATCGCGGACGACGGCTCGGTACAGAAGGGCGCGCCCGAGGACTACCTGCCCCAGACCGTCGACGATCTGTTCTCGTCGATCCAGGGCGGATACGACGACGACGCGGTCGAGGTGCGCGTCACGTACAACGAGATCGGCGTGCCGTTGGATGTCTTCATCGACCAATCGAGGTCGATGGCCGACGAGGAGATCGGGTACAAGGTCACCTTCGAGGACCTGCAATAGACGGGCCCGCACGGTTGGTGGTCACGTGCGGGAGGCCGCCGTCCTGATCGCGTCGATGGCCGATGGATCCTCGAGGGTTGAGAGGTCGCCGGGATCCTCGCCGGTGACGGCCGCCCGCACGGCTCGCCGGACGATCTTGGCGCTCCGTGTCTTGGGCAGCGCGGCGGCGACCACGACCCGCGATGGCGCGAAGGATCCGCCGAGGTGCTCACGCACGAGGCTTCGGATCTCGGCCTCGAGATCCTCGAGCTCGTCGACGGAGGGTTTCGGGACGACGATCACCCAGACGCTCTCGCCCTTTACGGGATCGGGGATGCCCACCGCCGCGCACTCGGCGACGGAGGCATGCATTCCGACCACCGACTCGACCTCGGCGGGTCCGATCCGCTTGCCGGCGATGTTGAGCGTGTCGTCGCTGCGCCCGTGCAGGTACCAATAGCCGTCGGCGTCCCGGCTGGCCCAGTCGCCGTGCACCCACACATCGGGGAACCGGCGCCAGTACGCGTCGAGGTAGCGCTCCGGATCGCCCCAGATCCCGCGGGTCATCGACGGCCACGGCTGCCGGCACACGAGTTCTCCCACCGCTCCGACGGGGATCGACGTTCCCTCGGCATCGACGATGTCCAGGTCCATGCCGAGCGCGGGGCCGCCAAGGGACAACAGCTTCGTCGGGACGACGGGGTGCGGGGAAAGGAAGCACGCACCGACCTCCGTCCCGCCCGAGAGGTTCACGATCGGCAGCCGCTCGTCGCCGACCTCGCGGTGCAGCCAGAGGTAGGCGTCTGGGTTCCACGGCTCGCCGGTGGAAGCCAGCACGCGCAGCGTTTCCCGGTTGTGGCGACCGGGCTGCGACCCCGCCGCGATCAGGGCCCGTACGAGCGTGGGCGAGACGCCGAGCGTCGTGACCCCGTGGCGCTCGACCTGTTCCCACAGCCGGTCGGGCCCCGGATGCGTCGGCGCTCCCTCCGTCAACAACACGGTGGCGCCGAGCGCAAGGGCCCCGACGATCTCCCACGGACCCATGATCCAGCCGAGGTCGGTCGACCAGTGCAAGACCTCGCCCGGATGCAGGTCGACCTGGTAGGCCACCTCCTCGGCGATCTTCACCAGGAACCCGCCGTGGACGTGGACCGCGCCCTTGGGTCGACCGGTCGTGCCGCTCGTGTAGGCGATGAACAGCGCGTGCTCGGCATCGAGCGGCGTCGCATCGACCGGCTCGCCGCCCAGAACCACGACGTCGGACCAGCGGTGGTCCCGGCCGGAGCGCAGCTCGCCGTAGGAAGGCAGACGTTCCCAGACGAGCACATGGTCGACGCCACCGGCCATCTCGATCGCTCGATCCGCGATCGCCTTCATCGGTACCGGAGCGCCCTTGCGGAGGGATCCGTTCGCCGTGACCAGGACCCTGCACGCCGCGTCCGTCAATCGCGCGGCGACCGCGTCGGGCCCAAAGCCGCTGAAGATCGGCACCCAGATGGCGCCCAGCTTCGAGCACGCCATCACCGTCGCCACCGTCTCGATCGCCATCGGCAGGAAGATCCCGACGGTGTCGCCGCCAGCCACGCCGAACGAGAGGAGCGCTCGCGCGACCGCGTCGGTCAGGTCGCGGAGCTCCCGATAGGTGGCTGTGCGGACCTCGGCGTCCTCCCCTTCCCACACGACGGCGGGGGCCATGGGCGTGCGCTCCGCCCACCGGTCGACGCACTGCCGGGCGACGTTGGTGCTGCCACCGACGAACCACGTCGCCCAGGCGGGACCGCGGGACAGGTCGACGACCTGGCCGTAGGGCGTCGAGAACTCGAGATCGAGGTCGTGTACGACGGCATCCCAGAACCACGCCGGATCCTCGATGGATCGGCGCACCAGGTCGTCGAAGCGCTCGATGCCGTGCGCTCGCATGAGCCTGGTGACGTTCGCCGCCTCGACCTGCTCGTCCGTGGGGCGCCAGACCTCGTTCTGCGGCGCGCTCATCGATCGAGGCCGGTCAGCTCCCGCCCGATCAGCATCCGGCGGATCTCGTTCGTTCCGGCACCGATCGTGTAGAGCTTCGCGTCGCGCAACAGACGACCGGCGTCGCTTTCGTTCAGATACCCCGCGCCGCCGAGCGCCTGGATCGCCTCGAGCGCGACGTCGACCGCGCGCTCGGATGCGTGCAGCAATGCCGCGGCCGCCTCCGCGGAGCGATACGTGACCTGTTCGTGATCGACCGCCGACGCGACCCGATAGGCGAACGCGCGCGACGATTCGAGGGCGACGTACATGTCGGCGAGTTTGCCCTGCATCAGCTCGAAGGACCCGATCGGCACGCCGAACTGTCGCCGTTCCCGCACGTATGGCAACACCAGGTCGAGCGCGGCCTGCATGATCCCGATCGGGCCGCCGCAGAGGACGAGCCGTTCGGTGTTCAGGCCGGACATCAGCACGCGCACGCCGTCACCCGGCTGGCCGAGCACATGGTCCTCGGGGATCAGACAGTCCTCGAAGAGCAGCTCGCACGTGCCGGAGCCGCGCATCCCGAGCTTGTCCAGGTGCTGGGCCGCGCTGAACCCGGACAGACCCCGTTCGATCACGAAGGCGGTGATCGGCGATGGGCCGCCGGCATCCTCCGTCCGCATGTAGACGATCGCCACGTCGGCCTGCGGCCCGTTCGTGATCCACATCTTCGAGCCGTTCGCGACCCAGCCGCCGTCGACGCGCCGTGCACTGCAGCGCATCGACCCGAGGACGTCGGAGCCCGCCTCGGCCTCGCTCATCGCGAGGGCGCCGACGTGCTCGCCGGAGAGCAGCGGTGGAAGCCATCGGGCCCGCTGTTCGGGCGGTGCCGTTCGCCCACAGGTTGTGGACGCACAGGTTCGAGTGGGCCGCATACGACAGCCCCACCGACGCCGATGCGCGCGACACCTCCTCGACGATCACGAGGTGCTCGAGGAAGCCGAGACCTGCGCCGCCGTCTGCCCCGGGCACCGTCGGACCGAGCACGCCGAGGTCGCCGAGCATCGGCCAGAGCTGCCGGGGGAACGAGTCCGAGACGTCGATGTCGGCCGCCAGCGGGGCGATCTCACGCTCGGCGAACAGGCGGACAGCCGCCCGCAGCTCGTCGAGCGCGATCCCCTCCGTGGCAGTCTCCGACGCATCCATCCCCAGGTCGTTCCCACCCTACGCCGCAGTGAACCTTGCCGCTCGCGCCGCGGTAAGGTGGCCGAACGGCGCTCGTCCGACGGGCGTCGCGGAGGAGCGATGCCCCGACTGTCCACACACGTCGACACCGGCGCGCAGACCTTCCGTGACAACGCCGCGTCGATGCAGGCGCTGGTGGAAGATCTGCAGGTCCGCCTCGATCGAGTTCGCCGCGGCGGCGGCGAGGACGCGGTCGCGAAGCATGAGGCACGCGGCAAGCTCACGGCCCGCGCGCGTATCGAACGGCTGATCGACCCCGGCGCGACGTTCCTCGAGCTCTCGCCCTTGGCCGCGGAGGATCTCTACGACGGCGTCGCCCCCGGCGCCGGCATCGTCACCGGGATCGGTCCGGTGCACGGCGAGCCGTGTGTCGTGATCGCGAACGACGCCACCGTGAAGGGCGGCACGTATTTCCCGATCACGGTGAAGAAGCACCTGCGCGCGCAGGAGATCGCCGCGGACAACCGACTGCCGTGCATCTACTTGGTCGATTCGGGCGGCGCGTTCCTGCCGTTGCAAGCCGACGTGTTCCCCGATCGGGAGCATTTCGGGCGGATCTTCTACAACCAGGCGCAGATGTCGGCCGCCGGCATCCCGCAGATCGCCGCGGTCATGGGCTCGTGCACGGCGGGTGGCGCGTACGTGCCGGCGATGTCGGACGAAACGGTGATCGTGCGTGGCACGGGCACGATCTTCCTCGGCGGACCGCCGCTCGTGAAGGCGGCGACCGGCGAGGACGTGACCGCGGAGGAGCTCGGCGGCGCCGACGTGCACGCACGGGTGAGCGGGGTGGCCGACCACGAGGCGCGCGACGACGAGCACGCCCTGCGGCTCGTTCGTGAGATCGCCGCGAACCTGAACCGGTCTTCGACACGGGCATGGCACGTCGCCGACCCGACCGATCCCGTGGTGGACCCGGCCGACCTGTACGGCGTCGTCCCCCAGGACCTGCGCGAGCCCTACGACATCCGCGAGGTGATCGCCCGGCTCGTCGACGGCTCGGTGCTGCACGAGTTCAAGGCGCTGTACGGCGAGACGCTCGTCTGCGGCTTCGCGCGCATCTTCGGTCACCCGGTCGCGATCCTGGCGAACAACGGGATCCTGTTCTCCGAGTCCGCGCTGAAGGGGGCGCACTTCGTCCAACTGGCCTGCGAACGGGGCGTGCCCCTGCTCTTCCTCCAGAACATCACGGGCTTCATGGTCGGTCGCGACTACGAGGCCGGCGGGATCGCGAAGGACGGCGCCAAGCTCGTGACCGCCGTGGCGTGCGCACAGGTGCCGAAGTTCACCGTGATCGTCGGCGGGTCGTTCGGGGCGGGCAACTACGCGATGTGCGGGCGTGCCTATGGGCCTCGGCAGCTCTGGATGTGGCCCAACGCGCGGATATCCGTGATGGGCGGCGTGCAGGCCGCAAAGGTGCTCACGACCGTCGGCGGGGACCCCGCGCTCGAGGAGGAGACCGTCGAGCGCTACGAGCTGGAGGGGAATCCATACCACTCGACCGCGCGGCTGTGGGACGACGGCGTGATCGACCCGGCCGACACGCGGAAGGTGCTCGCGCTCGGTCTCGACGCGGCGTCGCGCACCCCGATCGAACCGACACGGTTCGGGGTCTTCCGGATGTGAGCGCGCTCGAGTCGTCCGTGACGGCGCGGTCGCGACCGTGACCTTGAACCGTCCCGATCGCCGGAACGCGCTGGATCCTGCGCTCCTCGAGGCGCTCACCGAGACCTTCGGCGAACTGGCAACCGACCCGGTGATCCGCGTCGTTGTCCTGCGCGGGGCGGGCCCCGCGTTCTGCGCCGGTGCCGATCTCGACTGGATGGCGGCGAGTCGCGAGCTCTCCCGAGAGGAGAACGTCGCGGACGCGGAACGGATGGCGGCCGCCTTCGAGGCCGTCGATGCATGCCCGAAGGCCGTCGTGGCGGGGGTCCACGGCGCGGCGTTCGGCGGGGGTGCCGGTCTCGTCGCGTGCGCCGACGTCGCGATCGCCGTCGAGGGCACGACGTTCGCGTTCTCGGAGGTGCGGCTCGGCCTGATCCCGGCGACGATCTCGCCCTACGTGTTGCGGGCGATCGGTCCAGGTGCGACCCGCGCCCTGTTCACCACCGGACGACGGTTCGACGCCGGCGACGCCCTTCGGCTGGGACTCCTGCACCAGGTGGTGTCGGAGAACGGGCTGGAGGACGCGCTGGCCGAGGTCGTCCGCGAGCTGCTCGCCTCCGGACCCGAGGCGATCGCCGCTTGCAAGCGGTTGGTGCGCGAGGCAGCGGCATGGACGCTGGACGACCTCCCGGAGCGGATCGCGCTCGCCCGCACAGGGGCGGAGGGCCGCGAGGGTGTCACGGCCTTCCTCGAGCGGCGGAGCCCATCGTGGTCCGTCGACTCCTGATCGCGAACCGCGGCGAGATCGCGGTCCGGCTGATCCATGCCGCTCGCGAACTGGGGATCGAAACGGTCGTGGCCTGCCCCGACAGCGAGCAAGGCTCGATGGCTGCCGAGATGGCGGACATCGTCGCGCCGGTCACTTCCTACCTGGATGTGTCGTCGCTCGTCGCGGCCGCAGTCGAGGCAGGCGCCGAGGCCATCCATCCCGGATACGGCTTCCTGTCCGAGGATGCGCGCTTCGCGGAGGCGACCCTCGCCGCCGGCCTCGTGTGGGTCGGGCCGCCGCCGGAGGCGATGCGCGCACTCGGCGACAAGGAGCGAGCGCGCGTGCTCGCCGAACGGGCCGGCGTACCGGTCGTGCCTGGCGCGACCGGCGACGACGACTCGCTGGCGGCGGCGGCGGTCGAGCTCGGGGTCCCACTGCTCGTGAAAGCCGCGGCGGGCGGCGGCGGGCGAGGGATGCGCGCCGTCGACCACCTCGACGACCTCCCGGCGGCGATCGCCGCCGCGCATCGGGAGGCGGCCGCCGCGTTCGGCGACGATCGGGTGTTCCTCGAGCGGCGGCTCGACGGGGCGCGGCACGTCGAGGTCCAGATCCTGGCCGACACGCACGGCGACGTGATCAGCCTCGGCGAGCGGGACTGCTCGCTGCAGCGCCGCCACCAGAAGGTGGTGGAGGAATCGCCCGCGCCCGCGGTGTCGCCCGACCTTCGGACCCGTCTCGGAGAGGCGGCCGGCTCGATCGCACAGGCTGCCGGCTACGTGGGTGCGGGGACCGTCGAGTTCCTGCTGCTGCCCGACGACTCGTTCCGATTCCTCGAGATGAACGCGCGCCTTCAGGTGGAGCATCCCGTCACGGAGGCCGTCACGGGCGTCGACATCGTCCACGCACAGCTCGCGATCGCGGACGGCGATCGCGTGCCCGCCGACGTGGGTCTGCGCGGACACGCGATCGAGGCACGCGTCTATGCGGAGGACCCCGCGAACGGCTTCATCCCCTCGGGCGGCCGAGTGGCGCGACTGGTACTCCCGCGCTGGTCGGGCGTCAGGATCGACACGGCGCTGCGAGAAGGGGACGTGATCACGATCGACTTCGATCCGCTCCTCGCGAAGGTGATTGCGTTCGCGTCGGACCGGTCGGCATGCCTGCGTCGACTTCGTGCCGCACTCGCGGCCACGACGGTGATCGGCGTGCCGACGAACCTCGGGTTCCTCCTCGACATCCTCGGGCACCCCGACGTCGTGGAGGCACGGGCGGACACAGACTGGATCGAGCGCACATGGCGCGGTCGGCCACCGCCGTTGCCCGAGGGCGTCGGCGCAGCGGATCCCGCACGGGATGATCCGTGGCATGCCTTCGGGACGGCACCGTCGCCGCCTCGCGATGTCGCGGTCGCCGGCGGGTGGGCGCAATACCGCGGCTGGGCATACCGGCTGGCCGCCGACGAGCTCGACCCGGTGGGCCTCGCGCCGCCCGGCGGATCGCTCACGGCGCCGATGCCCGCGAGCGTGCGGACGGTGCACGTCGCCGAGGGCGACCGGGTCGTCGTCGGGGATGCGATGGTGGTGTTGGAAGCGATGAAGATGCAGATGAGCGTTCGCACGCCGACGGCCGGCACGGTCGCGGCCGTTCGCGTGCGCGAGGGCGACGTCGTTGCGGCCGGTCAGGTCCTCGTCGACATCGAGGAGGATGGCGCGTGAGCGCTGCGGCTGCGGACCGTGCCGTTCGCATCGTCGAGGTTGGCCCGCGTGACGGCCTGCAGAACGAGGAGGCGGTCGTGCCGGCCGATGCGAAGGTCGCGTTCATCGAGGCCCTCGCCGACACCGGCCTCCAGGTCGTGGAAGCGACGTCGTTCGTCTCGCCGCGCGCCATCCCGCAGCTCGCCGACGCCGACGAGGTGCTCCCACGCGTGCGGCGTCGACCCGGCGTCCGCTACCCGGTGCTGGTCCCGAACGTGCGCGGTCTCGAGCGCGCGGAGGCCGCCGGAGCCGATGCGGTCGCCGTCTTCACGGCCGCCTCGGAGGCCTTCACCCAGGCGAACATCGGCATGACGATCGAGGGGTCGCTCGCCGCGTTCACGCCGGTGCTCGAGCGGGCCGGCGCGGCGGGGTGGTGGCGACGAGGCTACGTCTCGACGGCGTTCGGATGCCCCTACAGCGGCGACGTCGCGACCGAGCAGGTGGTGCGCGTCTCGGTCGCACTCCTCGAACTCGGCTGTGACGAGATCTCGATCGGCGACACGATCGGGGTCGCGCAGCCGGAGGACGTACGTCGGGTCGTCTCGGCGCTGTTAGAGCGGATCGCCGTGGAGCGGCTGGCGCTTCATTTCCACGACACCTACGGACGTGCGCTCGCGGATGTCGAGGCCGGGCTCGAGCTCGGCGTTCGGACGTTCGACTCCTCGGCGGGCGGCACCGGAGGCTGCCCGTACGCACCGGGTGCGCCCGGCAACCTCGCCACCGAGGCGCTGTGCGGGCTCCTGGACGAGCTGGGCTACGAACACGGGGTCGACGCCGCGGGCGTCGCGCGCGCCGCGAGCTCGGTCCGAGCTTCCTGGAGCTAAGCCCTCCCGAGACGGCGAACTGACCGCGACAACCTGTCGAAGCACCGCCTCGCCTACCGCGAGCCGACGATGCGAGCGACCTGCTTCACGTGGGCGCGCTCGTGGATCGCGAGCTTCTCCACGTACGAGTGGACGCTGCGTTCCAGGGGCTTCCCGGCACCGATCACCGTGGCCGAGCGCTGCCAGCCTGTGGAGGACAACGCATCCAGCTTGCGGAGGAGATCTCGCCGCTGCCGGACGAACGCGACGCACGAGGGCCCGAACGCGAGCTCGCGGTAGTCGGTCTCGTCGATCCAGGTTCTGGGGTTCACCGCCCGGATCATCGGGTGATCCTCGTCGAGGATCACGGCGATCGCGCCGCCCCACATGTCGCCACATGCGCGCAGGTGCGCGAGCACCTCGACCGCCGACCATTCCTCCTCGGCAGGACGGGTGCTGAGGACGGCCGCCGGAACATCGCGTGTGACAGCTGCGAGATGCTCGGGCTGGGTCCGCAGGAGGTCGAGGAGGTCCTCAGCGGGAGGCAGCGGCCTCGGCATGCGGCGAATGCTAAAACACTCGACGCCGGGGTGCCCTTCATGGCAATATGCCTGCCTGCACCCCCCGGTCCATGCAGATTCAAGGAGGAGTTCCGTGCGTCGTTCCCTCACGATCATGGTGGTCGGGCTCGCGCTGCTCGCGATGACAGCCCCCGCGCAGGCGACCACCCGGGTCCCGTTCGTGGGCCCCGCCCGCAGCTATGAACTGGTCGGTGTCTGCCCCCGCTTCACCATCTTCGCGCAGGAGCGCGCCGGGTCACCCGGGCTTCCTGACCCTCGACGACAACGGCGTGGTCGTGCAGGTGCAGTTCCAGGGCTCCTACGACACTGTCCTCTCCGGCTCCGCACGATTCGCTCACCTTCGGGTCGATTGGTTCCACCGTCGTCACCGCCAACGGCGACGGCACGTGGACGATGGTCCAGAAGGGATCGGGTCTGGCTGTCGTCCCGAGTGGCGACCCCGAGGGCCCGAAGCTCGTCTGGTTCACGGGATGTCGTGACCTCCGTCGGCGTCTTCGATGCGAAGACCCTCACCTTCGTCCCTGAATCGCAGGTCCGCTCGGGCATCTCCAGCAACATCTGCGACATGCTCGTCACGGGTCTGAAGGCCCGCCACGACGCCCGCTAGTCAGATCGGCTCCTTCCGTGATGGTCTTGAGCCTCGCGAGATCGGCGGCGACGGCGTTCGCGTCCCGGTCGAACTCCTCGTCGCTCACATCTGGCCTCTTCCGGAGCGTGAACACGACCTCGCATCCGTCCCCGTCACGGATCACGCGCATCGGGTTGTAGATCACCTCACCCGACGGCAGCGTCACCTCGTGGTCGAGCACGCCGTAGGGGTTTCGGTCCGCGAACGCGAGCTCGACCCGACCCATCGACGTGTCGACGTACCACCGGCCGTCGATGTTCTCGACGGCGCTGCCGAGCCCGGGAGCCCACGCGGGCACGTTCGCCGGATCCGAGGCGTACGCGTACACGTCGTCCACCGGCCGGTCGATCCGTTCGCTGATGTGGCGCGTTTCCGATGTCATGCGGCTCATGGTCGCAGACCGCACGAGTCCACGTGAGTCCCGTGATCCCACCTCCGGCTACGATGCAGGCATGGCGTACGACGAGGCTCTCGCCGAACGGGTCCGCGAGCTGGTTGCCGGCCAGAAGGGCGTCAAGGAACAGCGGATGTTCGGAGGGTTGGCCTTTCTGCTCCGCGGCAATATGGCCGTCGCGGCGAGCGGAGAGGGCGGGATCCTTGTCCGGGTCGATCCCGAGACATCGAGCAAGCTCGTGGCCACCACGAAGGCGCGCCCGATGATCATGCGGGGCAAGACCATGGACGGCTGGCTCCGCGTCGATGCGGCGGACGTCCGGGAGAAACGACAGCTCGCGCGCTGGGTCGAGCGCGGCATCACGTACGCCGGCAGCTTGCCCGCCAAGGCCTAGGGCTGCCTGTGAACGCGGCGCCCGCCACAACGTCGATCAAGGACACGTCTAGGCTGAGCCGATGACCACCTGGTACGCACGCGACGATGCAGCCGAGCGGGCCGGGGTCGAAGGTTCCGTACCTCAGCCGACTCGTCGACCTCGGCATCCTGACGCCCGACGCGCAGGGTCGGTTCTCGGGCGGCGACGTTCGACGGGCACTCATGGCCACGTCGCTCGAGCGTGCCGGGATCCCGCTCGACGCGGTGGCGGCCGCCGTGGAGCGCGGCGCCGTGTCGCTCGACTTCCTCGACTCGCCCGCCTACGAGCGGTTCGCGGCACTCTCCGGTGAGACCTTCGGGCAGGTCAGCGAGCGAACCGGGATCCCGTTCGAGCTCTTGACGGTGATCCGTGAGTCGATCGGCATGGCCGAGCCCTCGCCCGACGACCGTGTGCGCGAGGACGAGGCCGCGATCCTGCCGTTCGTGGAGCTGCAGCTCGCCTCGGGTTTCCGCCCCACCGCGATCGAGCGCTTGCTCCGCGTCCAGGGCGACAGCACACGCCGGATCGCCGAACAGGAGGCCGCATGGTGGCGCTCCGAGGTGATCGAGCCCGGCTTGGCGGCGGGCGAGTCGACGGAGGCGATCGCGAACCCCGAGTTCGCAGAACAGATCTCGCCGATGTCAGAACAGACCATGCTGGCGATGTATCACGCGCAACAGGCGCGTTCCTGGACGGCAAACATCATCGACGGCTTCGAGCAGCTCTTGGCGACGGCGGGCATCCACAGCCGGCTGGAACGACAGCCGGCGATCTGCTTCCTCGACATCTCGGGGTACACCCGGCTCACCCAGGAGCTCGGCGACGATGCCGCGGCCGAGCTCGCATCCACCGTCGCGCGGCTGGTGCAGCGGACCTCGGTCCAGCACGGCGGGAAGCCCATCAAGTGGCTCGGCGACGGTGTGATGTTCCACTTCGAGGATCCGGGCCCCGGCGTGCGCGCAGCCCTCGAGATGGTCAGCGCGTTGGCAACCGAGGGACTCCCCCCGGCGCATGTCGGCTTGCATGCGGGACCCGTGCTCTTCCAACAGGGTGACTACTTCGGCCAGACCGTGAACCTCTCGGCCAGGATCGCCGACTACGCCCGGCAGGGTGAAGTGCTCGTGAGCGCCGCGGTCGCCGATGCGTCGGACGAGCGTGACCTCCGATTCGCCGACATCGGATCCGTGGATCTCAAAGGCGTGTCGGGAGCCGTGCACCTGCTGCGCGCCGAGCTCGTATGAACCCGGTCACCTGGCATCACGGTCTCATGGCGCGCTGGTGGGCCGAGTTCCATCAGGCCGAACCGGCCGAGCTCGCGTTCTACCGGGCCGCGATCGAGCGCTTCGGCGAACCGGCGCTCGATCTGGCATGCGGCGCCGGCCGCCTGCTGGTGCCGCTGGTCGTGGCCGGTCTCGACGTCGACGGCGCCGACGTCTCACCCGACATGCTTGCGCAAGCCCAGAGGCTCGCCGCTGCGCAGGGCCTGCACCCAACGCTCACGCCGCAGGCCATCCGTGAGCTCGACCTGCCTCGTCACTACCGCACGATCTTCATCTGCGACTCGTTCGGGATCGGCGGATCACGCGCAGACGATCTCGAGGGCCTCCGCCGCATCTACGCCCACCTCGAGCCGGGCGGAGCCCTTGTCTTCAGCCACCACCTGCCCTACGGAGACGAGGAGGGCGAGTGGCTCCGCTGGCTCCCCCACCGGCACGGCGAGGCCGAGTCATGGCCGGAGACCGGAGACCGTCGGCGGGCCGCCGACGGCGACGAGCTCGAGCTCCTCTTCCGAGAGCGGTCGTGGGACCCGCTGCTGCAGCGGTCGATCCTCGAGGTACGGGCACGGCAGTGGCACGAGGACCGCCTCGTGCTCGAGGAAGAGCACGACATCGTCCTCTCGGCCTACTTCGCGCAAGAGATCGTGACGATGCTCGAGGTCGTCGGCTTCGTCGACGTCGAGATCCAGAACGCCTATTCGGGGGAGCCAGCGTCCTCCGACGACACGCACGTGGTCTTCATCGCGCGGCGCGCTGCTTGACGCAGCCGCTCGCGGTCAGGCGCGGCGTCTGGCCTCGGCCTCGAACCACCAGGGGTCGAACCCGCGGTCTTCCTCATCGACGATCGTGCCGGGCGGCACGAGCTCGTCGATCGCGTCCAACGTCTCGGCGTCGAGCCTGACGTCGGCCGCCGAGAGGAGGTCGTCGAGCTGCGCCCTCGTTCGGGGGCCGATGATGGTCGAGGTGACCGCCGGGTGCGCGAGCGTGAAGGCGATCGCCATGTGTGTCAGCGAGATGCCCGCCTTGTTGGCGACGAGCATCAGCTCCTCGACCAGGTCGAACTTCCGCTGAACCTCGCGACGCGACTCGTCGTAGAGCGCCGCGAGCCAGTCGGCGCGTTGCGCCCCACGAACCGCTCGTGACTCCGGCGACCGATCGAACTCGTCTCGGCGATACCGTCCGGTCAGCCAACCGCGACACAGCGGGCTCCAGACCAGCACGCCCATCCCGTACCGCTCGGCGACCGGGAGGACGTCGTGCTCGATCTGCCGCACGAAGATCGAGTAGGGCGGCTGCTCGGTCCGGAACCGCGAGAGCCCGCGGCGCTCCGCCGTCCACTGCGCTTCGACCATCTGCCATCCCGGGTACGTCGAGGAGCCGAAGTAGCGGATCTTTCCCTGGCGCTGCAGATCCGTCAGCGCGCCGAGCGTCTCTTCGACCTCCGTCTCGCCCTCGGGACGATGGATCTGATACAGGTCGATGTGATCGGTGCCGAGGCGGCGGAGGCTGTTCTCGACCTCGCGCATGATCCAGACGCGCGAGTTCCCTTCGTCGTTGCGTCCCGGACCCATCTGACCGTGCACCTTCGTGGCCAGGATCACCTCGTCGCGCCGACCCTTCAGCGCCTTGCCCACGATCTCCTCGGACTCGCCCTCCGAATAGACATCCGCCGTGTCCACGAAGTTGATCCCGCCATCGATCGCCGCGTTGATCGTGCCGACGCAGTCATCGACGTCGGTGTTGCCCCACGCGCCGAACATCATGGTGCCGAGGCAATGCGTGCTGACCTTCAGACCCGTGCCGCCCAGCGTTCTGTATTCCATGCGCGCCTCTTTCGTCTCGCTGCCTCGGAACGCTATCACCGCGCGTTTTCAGCACCACATGGAGCCGGCCGTCGCCTCGAGCGCGATCCCCAGGAGGCCGACGAACCCGGCGTCGAACTCCGGCCGATCCTTCTGCGCCAGTGCGCTGCGCTGGTCGAGCCAGGCGATCGCGCGCGCCAACCCCGCGATACGAAGTGCGAGATCGAACGTCTCGGCGTGTCCCGGTCCCCATGGCTCGAGGTATGCGTCGCGCAGCCGACCGAACCAGGCGTCGCCCGGGCTCAGGCGGTTCAACTCGACGAGGAACCGGAACGTCTCGAACAGGGAGAAGAACGGGTGCGCGATCGACGCGTCGCCCCAGTCGAGCACACGAAGCGCGTCACCCTTCACGTAGACGTTGTTCATATGGAGATCGTCGTGCTGGACCGTGGGGCCGATACCGCGACTGTCGAGCTCGGCGCACAGTTCCGCGAAGGGCTGACGGAACGCCTCGCAAGGCCGCGGTCTCGTTGGGCGCAAGCGGGAGCCCGACGGCGAGCAGCTCGTCGTAGCGTGCGGGAAGCTGCCCGAGCCGCAGGTCGGGCACGCCTGCATCAAGATGATCGGCCGCCCGTTCTGTCTCTCCGATCTGCAGCTGCGCGTACGCCGGCAGCATGTCGAGCCAACGCTCGGGAGGGTTGCCGAGCGTGCGGAGGGGTTCACCGGCGTCCGCCATCAGCAGCCACCTGCGCTCGGCGTCGTGCGCGAGCACCTGGGTGACCGTCGTCGGCCATCGCGCCGAAAGGGACGCCGTGAACGGCACCTCGAAGGTCTGATGGGGCGCGCACACCTTGAACCAGATGATCTCGCCGTTTGGGCCGGTCGCTCGGAAGACCGATGCCCACGGCTCCGTCTGCACGAGCTCGAGACCGCCGACGATCGGCGTGTGTGCGGCGACCCACGTCTCTGCGAACCGAACTTCGTCCTCGTCTTGTCTGTCCACGAGGCTCAATCCGGATTGGCTCTACGCCGCGCTGGTGGCGGTTGGGCTCCGGCCAAGACGTACCAGTTGGGCGAAGTTCATCGTCCAGCCCACGCCGAAGACCTGCGGCACGAACAGCCGGGGCTCGTCGGGGTTCCACCAGCGGCTTCGCGCTCGCTCGATCGTCGGCAAACGGAAGTCATACGGGACGAAGCCGACAACCGTCCCCTCCCACGTCCGGTCCTCCGACGGGCGCCGGAGCTGCTCCGCGATCGCCATGGCCGCAAGAGCGATCGCCGTCCACTTGATGAGCTTCCGCAAGCCACGCATCCCGCCATGGTCCCATCACCGCGGAAGATCCACATCGAGCAGCGCTTCCACGGATCCAACATCCGTTGTGCAGGTTCTGTCGCGGGCCTTCCGCGCGCTGCTGCTCCCCGTGAGTAGGTATTGCGTCGCCAGATCCTCGTTCCTCAAGGGTCAGTGCAGCGTCGGGACCAGGCCGCTCAATTGTTCGAGGTAGTCGTCCAGGATCGATGTTGCGGCCGGGTACGAGCCGATGAGCGGGTGCGCAAGCAGGGCCTCGAGCGCCGCCCCGTACGAACCGTCCGTCGCTGCCTGTACCGTAAGCCGCTCGTAGAGCTTCACCTGGCGGATCAACGCGAGCGCTCCCTCGGGCACCGACCCCTGCGCGATCGGGTGCGCGCCATGCTCGTCCACCAAACACGTCACCTCGACCACGTCGTCGTCCCGCAGTCCGCCGATGGCGCCGCGGTTGGCAACGTTGAGGATCAACGGGGACTTCCGCCGCTGGACGGAGGCCGCCATCACCGCGGTCGCAACCCCTTCGTAGCCCTCACCCTCGAACGGATCGCCCGTCGCTTCGTGCTCCTCGTCGAGGATCTCACCGCGCTCGCGAGCGAAGTATGTGGCGTCGCGCTCGGCCATCGCACGCTCCCATGCCCGGCGCGCGGCCACCAGGTCGCCCGCGTCGATCGCGACTCGCAGCTGCGGCCACAACGCGTCGTTCAGGGCCTGCAACTGCCGTCCGCGAGAGCTCCCGGACCCCTGGATATGCCCCACCGCGACATCGCGGTAGTAGTAGAAGTAGAGGTACTCCATCGGAAGCATCCCGAGCGTGCGGACGAGCGCCGGGTCGAAGAGCCTCCACTGTTCGTCGCTCGCCTGCAACTCCTCGAACCGCTCGATGATCTCGGGCAGCCGGTCGACGCCGTCGACCAGCACGCGATGGATCCACCCGCAGTGGTTCAGGCCGAAGTAGTCGGCGTGCACACGCTCCCGCGGCTCCCCCAGGAAGTCCGCCACGCTTCGCTGCATCGACACCGGACCGTCGCAGATGCCGACCGCTCGCACGCCCGTGTGATCGTGCAGGGCCTGCATCACGATCCCCACCGGGTTCGTGAAGTTGATCAGGAGCGCCCCGGGGGCCACCTCCTCGATCAGCCGGCCGTAGTCGATCATCGCGGGGATCGTCCGTAGCGCCATCGCGAATCCACCCGGTCCGGTGGTCTCCTGCCCCAGCACGCCGTGCTTCAGCGGTACCTCCTCGTCGACCGCTCGCGCCCGCTCCTGCCCGGGGCGGATCGCGGCGAAGACGAACCGCGCTCCCTCGATCGCCGCGCGCGCGTCGGGCTCGCCACGCACCGTGAACCGTGCACCCCACTCCTGACAGAAGGACGCGCCGAGCGCGGCCATCAGCTCGAGCCGCTCCCCGTCGACGTCGTGCAGAACGACTTCATCGAGGCCCAGGTCTTCTTGCGCCGCGGCGAGTCCCCGCAGCACGAAGGGCGCTCGCACTCCCGACCCGAGCAACGTCATCTTCATGTCGCACCTCTCCGTCCTGGCGTCGTCCTGAGAAGGCACCTAGAGTCGGACCATAGCTCGGCTGGAAGGAACATCGTTCGATGGCCACGCGCCCCCGCACACGAGTCGGCCTCCTCCTGACGGCCCTGGTGCTGGCTGCGATCGCGGCGGCGTGTACCCCCGGTGGGTCGGCCAGCCAGGTCTCCGCTCCCCCCGCCCCGGCGAGCACCGGCGTCACGGAGACCGAGCCCGTCACGCTCACGGTCTGGGACCAAGAGTGCTGTGCGGTCAGCAAGGTCTGGGATCAGTTGAACGCGGAGTTCGAGGCGAAGTACCCCAACGTGACGATCGAGCGCGTCAACCGCGACTTCGGTGAGCTCAAGACGCTCCTGAAGCTCTCGATGCAGGGCCCTCACGGCCCCGATGTCGTGGAGGCGAATCAGGGTTGGCCCGATATGGGGCAGCTCGTCAAAGCTGGACTGCTGTTGCCCCTCGACAACTACGCGCAGGCATACGGTTGGACGAACCGCGTGTCGGACAACGTGATGGCGGTCAGCCGCTGGAGCCCGGACGGCACGCAGTTCGGCACCGGCAACCTCTACGGCTTCACGACGATGGGCGAGATCATCGGCGTGTACTACAACAAGCAGAAGCTGTCCGACCTCGGCCTCACGGTCCCCACCACGCTCGCCGAGTTCGAGAGCGACCTGCAGGTCGCGAAAGACGCGGGCGAGATCCCGATCCAGTTCGGCAACAACGACGCGTTCGCCGGCATCCACGAATACGCGGTGATCCAGGACCAGCTCGTCCCGAAACAGACGCTCACCGACTTGATCTTCGGCACCCAGGGCAACGCGCTGCGATTCGACACGCCCGAGAACATCCAGGCGGCGCAGACACTGCAGGACTGGGCCACGAAGGGATACTTCACACCCGGCTTCGGCGGCGCCGGCTACCAGACCGTGGTGAACGACTTCGCGAACGGCAACGGTCTGTTCAACATCACGGGCAACTGGATCGTCGGTGACCTCGGGGCGGACAACACGAACTACGGCTTCTTCCTGATGCCGCCGGTCAACCAAGGCGATCCCCCAGTGTCGACGGGCGGCGCGGGGTTCCCGCTGTCGATCGCGGCGGGTACCGAGCATGCCGACACCGCCGCTGCGTACATCGACTGGATGACGAGCGACCACGCCAGCGAGTTGCTCGTGCCGACCGGACAACTCCCGCTCAGCAAGAGCGAGACGGCGTCCGTCGAGCCGGGCACGGTACTCGCCGATGTCGTCGGCGCCGCACGACAGGTGTCGCAGAGCAACGGCGTCGTGCCGTACGAGGACTGGGCCACACCCACCTTCTACGACACGATGACCGCGGCGATCCAGGAGCTGATGGTGAATCGCATCAGCGCGGAGGAATTCGCCGCCAAGGTGCAGGCCGACTACGAAGCGTTCCAGAGCTCGCGGAGCTGATGGACGCCCAGCCCATCACGCCGACCTCACGGGCGGTCGCGCTCGGCGGGCGCCGCGCGAGGCGTGAGGCCCGGCGCACGGATCGGCTCCCCGGCGAGGCGCGGCGGATCGCCTACCTCTACATCGCCCCCGCCTTCCTCCTGTATGCGGCCTTCAACCTTCTCCCGCTCGGGCAGGGCGTGAACGTCTCGTTCTACGACTGGGACGGGGTCACCACCGGCACGTGGGTGGGGTTGGGCAACTACCGCGAGTTCTTCACCGAGCCGGCGATCCGCGAGGGCTACCTGCACGTGCTGCAGCTGATGGTGTTCTATTCCTTCCTGCCGATCTGCCTCGGGCTGTTCCTGGCGGCGGTCCTGTCGCGGATCCGGATCCGCGGGTTGACCGTGTTCCGGATGCTGCTGTTCCTGCCGCTCGTCATCACCGACGTCGTCACCTCGGTGGCCTGGGTCTGGGTCTACGACGTCAACGGCCCGCTGAGCACCGCGATGCGGGCGATCGGGCTCGGGCGTCTCGTGCCGTCGCAGGGTTGGCTCGGTGACTTCAACACCGCGCTGCCCGCGGTCGGGATCTTCGGTCTGTGGGGGCAGTTCGGGTTCTGCCTGATCCTGTTCCTGGCGGGCGTGATGAAGATCCCGGCGAGCCTGTACGAGGCCGCTCGGGTCGACGGGGCGAACGCGATCCACGAGTTCTTCACCGTGACGCTGCCCGGTCTCCGCTACGAGCTCCAGGTCGTGCTGGTGCTCTCGGTGATCGGCACGCTCGGCACGTTCGACGAGATCTACGTGATGACGGGCGGAGGCCCGGGAACGGCCACGTCGGTCCCCGCCTACCTCGTGTGGCGCCGCATGTTCCAAACGAGCCAGGTCGGCTCGGCTGCGGCGCTCGGCATCGTGCTGATGCTGATCGTGTTCGCGGTCACCTGGGGCTTGAACCGCCTCATGGAACGGGGCGCCGACACATGAGCTCGTCCACCACTACCTCCCGCGCGCAGGTGACGCTGAACTACGCGTTGATCGTGCTCTGCACGCTGATCGCCGTGTATCCGCTGGTCGGAGTCTTCCTCGCAAGTCTGTATCCCACCGGGCCGGGCGTCGCCCCGTCGGGGTTCGCCCTTCCCCCATCGCTGCACTGGCACAACTACATCGACGCGTGGAACCAGGGAGGCTTCGGCGCAAGCTTCAAGACCAGCATCGTCGTGGCCGCCGTGATGGTCCCCGCGTCGGTGCTGCTGTCGATCCTCGCGGGGTACGCCTTCGCGACGATGCGCTTCTGGGGCTCGAACGTGCTGTTCTATCTGTTCATCCTGGGGCTGATCATCCCGACCGAAGCAACGATCGTCCCGCTGTACTACGACATGCGCGCGGTGGGATTGCTCGACACGTACTGGGTACTGATCCTGCTCGAGACGTCGGGCGAGGTCGCATTCGGCATCTTCTGGATGCGGGCTGCGTTCCTGTCTGCGCCCCATTCGCTCCTGGAGGCCGCTCGCATCGACGGCGCATCCAGTTGGAAGACGCTGTGGCAGATCATGGTGCCGTTCGCGAAGCCCGCGATCCTGACGCTCACGGTGCTGACGTTCGCCGACAGCTGGAACGAGTTCTTCCTCGCGTTGGTGTTCACGATCAACCACGTGACCGCACCCGCGGGCCTCGCGAGCTTCTCCGGCCGCTACACCACGGAGATCGCCCTCGTGTCCGCTGCGGCAGTGATCGTCGCGGTGCCGATCGTGGTCGTCTTCATCATCTTCCAGCGCGAGTTCCTGCGCGGGATGCTGACCGGCGCGGTGAAGGGCTGAGCGATGGGACGGGTGATCTTCGACGGTGTCACGAAACGCTTCGGCGATGTCACCGCCCTCGACGAGTTGTCCATCGAGGTCCAGGACGGCGAGTTCATGGTGCTCGTCGGACCGTCGGGGTCCGGCAAGACGACGGCGCTGCGGTTGCTCGCCGGTCTCGACGTGGCCTCAAAGGGGCACATCACGATCGGCGATCGCGTGGTCGATCGGCTGGCGCCGCGGGACCGGGACATCGCGATGGTGTTCCAGGACTACGCGCTGTACCCGCAGATGACCGTCCATCGGAACCTCGCGTTCGCGCTGCGGATGCGCAAGATGCCGAGGCAGGAGATCGAGGAACGCGTGCGCCGGGCGGCCGACATGCTCGATATCGAGGAACTGCTCGAGCGCAAGCCTCGAGAGCTGTCGGGCGGCCAACGTCAGCGAGTCGCCCTCGGACGAGCGCTCGTGCGCGAGCCACAGGTGTTCCTGATGGACGAGCCGCTGTCCAACCTGGATGCGAAGCTTCGCGTGCAGACTCGAAGCGAGATCAAGCGCCTCCAACAACAGGTCGGCACGACGACCGTCTACGTCACCCACGATCAAGTCGAGGCGATGACGATGGGCGACCGCGTCGCGGTGATGAACGACGGCGTTCTCGAGCAGGTCGCGGACACGCGAACGATCTACGAACGGCCCGCGAACGTGTTCGTGGCCGGATTCATCGGGAGCCCCGCGATGAGCTTCGCCACGCTCGAGGCCTCGCTCGACGGCTCGAGACTGACCCTGCGGAAGGGCGAGCTGTCGCTGTCGGTTCCGGCCAACGGGGACGCACCGACGGGCGACGTGACCGTCGGGATCCGGCCGGAGCACGCGCACATGTGGAGCGGTGACGCGGGCCTGGTCGGCCCGATCACCGGGCGGGCCACATTCGTCGAGATGTTGGGGCGCGAGACGCTCGTCGGCGTCGAAGCCGACGGCGAGCATTTCGCGGTGCTCGCGGACGCCGACTCCCGTGTGGTGCCGGGCGATGGGGTCAGCTTCGGCGTGGAGCCCAGGAAGCTCTACCTCTTCGATCCGTCGTCGAGCAGATCCATCGCGATCGTCTAGCGACCGGCCGCCGGCATTTGACGGCGGCGACGGATCGCTGTCATGATTCAACCGGTCGGTTGAATACGCACGCCAGAGGGGGATGGCAGTGGAAATGGATCAGCTGGATCGCACGTTCTCGGCCCTCGCCGACCCCACACGGCGGGCCATCCTGGCTCGGCTCGCCGAGGGCGAGGCCACCGTCAACGAGCTGGCCGAGCCCTTCCCCATCAGCGTGCAGGCGGTCTCGAAACACCTCAAGGTGCTGGAACGAGCCGGCCTGATCAGTCGGGGCCGCACGGCTCAATGGCGGCCCTGCCGATTGCGGGCCACCCCGCTCGGGGAGGTCAGCGGTTGGATCGAGGACTACCGCCGGTTCTGGGAATCGAGCTTCGACCGTCTCGAGGAGCACCTTCGACAGACACAGGAGGGAGAACGTGATGAGTGATCGCACGCCCCCGGAGGGAGTGGTCTCAGCGGCGAGCGACGTCGATGGGATCGTGATCGTCCGGATCTTCGACGCACCGCGCGAGTTGGTCTTCAAGGCGTGGACGGAACCGGAGCGGTTCGCGACGTGGTTCGGTGAACACGGCTCCTCGATCCCACTCGAGCGGCTCGAGATGGACGCTCGGCCGGGCGGCAGATGGAGCGCGGTGATGCTCCACGGTCCCGACAAGATCGAGATCCCGTTCGCCGGCGAGTTCCGTGAGGTCGTGGAACCGGAGCGCGTGGTGCTCACGATCGTCGATCCCACGGATCCGGACAGCGGCAACGTCGAGGTCTTGACCGCGGCGTTCGAGGATCTGGGCGGCGGTCGAACCCGGATGACCTTCACGCAGCGTGGCGGCAACCTGCCGGCCGACGAGTACTCGCGAGCGATGCGCGGCTCGCTGATCTTCTTCGACCGCCTCGCCGAGCACCTCTCGAAGGAGCTCAAGACCCGACACGACGCGATCGGCGACCCCAGGAAGGGGAAGGACACCTAAGCGCCACGGTTTCGTCAATCGGGAAGGAGCGGCACCCGAAGACCTTCGCGACGCCCGAGGAGCACGCCTCTCGTGACCGCGGACGATCCGAAACGCTCGTGCAGGCTGTCGAGGGTCGTGTCGATCGCCGAGACGGGCGGGCCGTCGAACGGCAGCGCCAGCTGGACCGCGTCGTCGCCGAACAGGTTGCCGAACGTGATGCCGATCAGCGTGATGCCCCGCTGCTCGATCTCGGGCAACGCGTTGACGAGCAGGATCCGGCCGGCCGCCAGCAACGTCACCGTGTCCCCCGTCGCCTCGGGCAGGGTGTGCGACCGCGTCGCCCGCGAGAAGTCGTCGTAGCGGAGGCGCAGCGTCACCGTTCGGCAGACGCGGTGTGCCTTCCGCAAGCGCCGGGCGAGCCGATCGATCAAGGCGAGCAGGTCGGCGTCGAGCAGCTCGGGCGACCGGCGCCGCCGCCCGAGCGCCCGTTGGGTGCCCATCGAGCGACGGCGGCGACCGACCTCCACCCGGCGCGGATCGCGATTGTGCGCGAGGGCGTGGAGGTGCCGTCCGGCCCCCTGTCCCAGGATCCGCACCAGCGCGGGCTCGCCGAGCTCCGCCACCTGCGCGACCGTGGTGATCGAGCGCTCCCGAAGCTTCCGCGAGGTCACGGGCCCGACGCCCCACAATCGTTCGACCGGCAACCCGTGCAGGAATGCGATCTCACCGTCGATCGGCACGACGAGCAAGCCGTCGGGCTTGGCGACGCCGCTCGCCACCTTCGCCAGGAACTTCGTCCGCGCCACCCCAACCGTCACGCGGATGCCGACCCGCTCGAGCACGGCTGCCCGCAGGTGCACCGCGATCTCGGTGGGCGTGCCGGAGATCCGGCGCAGCCCGCCCACGTCCAGGAACGCCTCGTCGATCGAGAGTCCCTCCACGAACGGCGTGGTGTCGTTGAAGACCGCGAACATCGCCTTGCTGGCCTCGCTGTAGGCCTCCATCCGCGGCCGAACGACGATCGCCTGCGGGCACAGCCGTCGCGCTTGTGTCTCGCCCATCGGCGTTCGGACGCCGAACGCCTTGGCCTCGTAGCTGGCCGCGAGCACGACGCCGCCCCCGACGATCACGGGGCGGCCGCGCAACGACGGGTCGTCCCGCTGTTCGACCGACGCGTAGAAGGAGTCGGCGTCGGCGTGCAGGATCGTGCCCTCGTTCCCCACCGGTCGATGCTCGCACCAGCCACCGACATCCGGACCCGACGTTGTCCGATCTCGCGCTTGTTCGTAGGGTCGAAGGGGTACCGGGTTTTCGTCCTCGGGTGAAGGGAGGCAACGATGTTCGTGCCCCGTTCGCGAACACGTCGTTGGGCAGTTCCGTTCGTCGCCGCGTTGGCGCTTGTCGTGATGGCGGCGGGCTCCGCGCAGGCGCAGGCGTCGGTCCAGGTCGTCGCTTCGTTCGACGAATCGCAGGGTCAGAACCCGGAGGGGATCGCCATCGATCGCACCGGAGCGATCTTCGTGAGCGTCTCGCCGCTCGGCGACGTCTGGCGTTTCCCGCCGGGCTCCGAAGATCCGCAACCCTTCGGCCACGTTGGCGGGATCACGCCGGGCACGGATTTCGGACTCCTCGGACTCGCGGTCGACGTGTTCGGAAACGTCTACGGGGCTGTGCAGTCGGCGAACCCCGCGGCCAACGGTGTCTGGCGCTTCGACCGCTTCACCGGCGATGCGACGCGACTGCCGGGCACCGCGGGGATCGGCATCGCGAACGGTCTCGCGTTCGACAAGCAGGCGAACCTCTACGTGACCGATTCGGCGCGCGGTGCGATCTGGCGGATCCCGTGGGGTGGCCAAGCCGCGATCTGGCTCCAGGACCCGGCCCTGACCGGCGACGGGAGCCTCGGGCTGGGCCTCGGCGCGAACGGGATCGCCGTGCAGCGGGGCGTCTTCACGGTGACCAACACCGAGCGCCGCACCGTGCTGCGCATCCCGAAGGTCGGCGGCCAGCCCGGCCCCATCTCCGTCTTGACGACGCTGCCGGTCGGGGACAATCCCGACGGCGTCACGATGGACGTGTTCGGTGACGCGTTCGTGGCGATGAACCTCGCGAACGCGATCGCAAAGGTGAAACCGTCCGGCTCGATGAGCGTGGTCGCGAGCGGCGATCCGCTCGACTTCCCGTCGAGCGTGGTCTTCGGCACCGCCCGCGGGCAGCGAGCGACGATCTACGGAGTCAACTTCTCGATCAGCGAGCTGTTCCAGCTGCCGAACGGCGACGGGCCGGGGGTCTTCCGCTTCGGCGCCGGCGTGCCGGGGATGCCGGTGCCCTAGAGGATCGTCTCGAAGGACTTCCTCTGATCGGTCAACGGTCGGAGTAAGTTGCCGGCATGACCTTCGATGTCGATGCGGCTGCCTATGACGCGTTTATGGGCAGGTACTCGGTCCTGCTCGCCCCGCAAGTTCGCCGATCTCGCCGAGGTCTCAGAAGCTCAACGAGCGCTCGACGTCGGCTGCGGCACCGGCACGCTGACCGGCGAGTTGGTCGACCGGTTGGGTGCCTCGTCGGTGTCGGCGGTCGACCCCTCCGCGCCGTTCGTCGCGTCCGTGCGAGATCGCTACCCCGAGGTCGACGTGCAACGGGCCAACGCCGAACTGCTGCCGTTCGCGGATGACTCGTTCGACGTGGCCCTGGCACAACTCGTCGTCCATTTCATGTCCGACCCCGCGGCGGGCTTGGCCGAGATGGCGCGGGTGACGCGCGCCGACGGGGTCGTTGGAGCCTGTGTGTGGGATCACGCCGGCGGGCAGGGCCCGCTCACCGCGTTCTGGAACGCGGCGCGAGACCTCGACCCCCTCGTCGAGGATGAATCGCTGCTCGCCGGCACCCGCGCAGGGGATCTCACCGCGTTGTTGGCGGCGCCGGGCTGCGCCAGATCGAAGAGGTGTCTCTTTCCGTCGAAGTGGAGCACGCGAGCTTCGAGGAGTGGTGGGAGCCGTTCACGTTGGGTGTCGGCCCGGCGGGCGCATACGTCGCCGGCCTCTCCGACGACGAACAAGCTGCTCTTCGTGAGCGGTGTCGCGGGGCAATGCCGGAGGCCCCGTTCGTCCTGACAGCGAGCGCCTGGGCCGCTCGCGGCTTCGTCGAGACAGAGGGAGCTCGATGAACCCGCTGGTCGAGAGACTCGATCCGGAAGACCGGAAGCGGCTTCGGCGAGCCGCGATGCCCGCGTTCACGCCGCCGATGCTCGCCACGCTTGACCAAGGATGTCTTCTCGGATCCGGCGTGGGTGTATGAGCCGAAGCTCGACGGGCAGCGCTCGCTCTTGTGGAGACGCGGGTCCACCGTTCGGTTGCTCACCCGAAACGAGAAGGATCGCACGGCGCATTACCCCGACCTGCGCGACGCGATCCTGCGTGACGAAAGTCCGGCGCTCATCGCGGACGGCGAGATCGTTGCGTTCGACGGCGATGTGACGTCGTTCTCCCGCTTGCAGGGACGGATGCAGAACGCGAGACCGAGCGCCGTACACGTCGCCGCGGTGCCCGTCTACTTCTACCTCTTCGATCTGATCTGGTTCGACGGCTACGACCTTTCCGCCTTGTCGCTGCTCGCGCGCAAATCGCTTCTCCGCGACGCCATCACCTTCGACGACCCGATCCGTTTCTCGGAGCATCTCGACGAGGACGGAGAGTCGGCGTTTCAGCGCCGCCTGCGAGAAGGGGTGGGAGGGCCTCGTCGCCAAGCGAGCCGCGTCTCCGTACACGCACGCTCGATCCAAGGACTGGCTCAAGCTCAAGTGCAGCAACGAACAGGAGTTCATCGTGATCGGGTGGACCGAGCCCCGTGGCGCCCGCTCGGGGTTGGGGGCGCTGCTCGTCGGCTACCACGAGGACGGCGATCTCCGGTTCGGCGGGAAGGTGGGCACCGGGTTCGGAGAGCAGGAGCTGACGAAGCTCAGCGCCAAGCTCCGCCGGCTGGAGCGATCGACGTCGCCGTTGCGCGACACGAAGGGGATCGCGGTGAAGGGTGTGCACTGGGTGCGACCGGAGCTCGTCGCGCAAGTCGGGTTCGCTGAATGGACCCCGGACGGCAAGCTGCGACACCCTCGCTACCTCGGTCTGCGGGACGACAAGTCGCCCGGGCAGATCGTTCGAGAGCGAGGGTGATTACGAGGGCAGCTTCGCCGCGATCACGTCCGCGGGCTTGATCTCCGGCGCCTCCGCGAACAGCTCGGGTGCCTGCGCCATCAGCGCTTCCGCGACCTTCCCCGAGAGATGGGCCTGTCGGCCGGCATCGTCCGGGAAGAAGTCCACGATGGCGAAATCCGACGGTCCGAGACGGATCGCGAACCACGCGATCGTCGCCGGTTCGTCCTCGACCAGCGACAGGCCGCCCTCGAGGAATCGCTCCACCTCAGCTTCTTTCCCCGGCTTGGCCTTGAGTGGCACGAGCAACCCAACATTCACTGCCATTCGACACGCCCCTTTCAGCGACGAATGCCTCGTCCGCGAGACGCGTGTGCTCTACCCCGTGATCGGTGCGAGGAACCCTTGGCGCCTATCAGTTGGCGTTCACGAGGAACGAGACCTGCCACACCTGCACGGCGTCGTTCGACAGGGAGACGAGCTTGGAACGGTACGGGCTGCTTGCGGGAGCGAGGCCGCGGATCCGGAGCCGGTTCCAGGCCATCGCCTCGGCGCGCTCTTCCGATACTCCCGGACCCTTGAGGATGCAGACCGTTTCCGTCGTCATGGAAGACGTATCGGCTCCACGGCTCCTCGGCTGTGGGGAACCCGCGGGCCAACTTCGAGACCAACAAGGACTAGTCGATCCGAGGTAGAGCTGGCACAGCCTCGCCCTACACTCGCGCCGTGAAGATCGGCGTTGACCTCCCGGCCGCCGAAGAGGTGCGGGGCGTTTCCCCATCGTGGGGCGACGTGCGTGCCTACGCGCTTGCCGCGGAGGCAGCGGGCCTCGATTCCGTGTGGATGTTCGATCACTTCTTCACCCGTCGGGACGACGGAAGCGTCCAAGCCATGTTCGAGTCCTGGACGATCCTGTCGGCCGTGGCCTCCATCACGGATCGCGTCCTCCTGGGAACCATGGTGATGTGCGGCAGCTTCCGGAACCCGGGCCTCCTCGCGAAGATGGCCGCGACGCTCGACGAGGTGAGCGGTGGACGATTGATCTTGGGGATCGGGGCGGGCTGGCACGACCCGGAATACGAAGCGTTCGGCTACCCGACCGATCGACGTGGCGCTCGCTACGAGGAGACGCTCGCCATCGTTCGTCGTCTGCTCGACGGCGAGCGGGTCTCCTTCTCCGGTGAGTTCAATCAGCTTCGCGATGCGGTGCTCGCCCCGGCTCCGTCTCGGCGGATCCCGTTGCTGATCGCGGGAGACGGGCCTCGCGTGCTCCGTCTGGCCGGACGCTACGGGGACGCCTGGAACATCAACGGATTCGGGCTCCCCGACGACCCAAACTATTTCGGAATGCGGCTCCGCACGGTGCTCCAGAGCCTCGACGAGGCGCTCGAAGCGGAGGGACGCGACCCGACGACGGTCGAACGAACGATCGGCGTGACGGTTCGTCACCCAGACGTGGCGATCGACCCCGATGACGAGCCAGCCTTCCAGGGGACGTCCCAAGAGATGGCGGCGATGTTCGATGCCTACGCAGATCTCGGGGTGGATCATCTGATCCTGGAGGTCGGCCCGAAGACCGTCGCATCGATCGGTTGGGTCGCCGAGGCGATCGAGCTGTTCCGTCGCTGAGCGGCCTAGGGGCCGGTGGGCGGCGGCAGGCCATCGATCTGCGTGCCCGCCGCGAAGGTTCGTCGCTCGGTGTGGGTGATGAGAGTGACGCCGCCAGCTCCGAGTGTTCGCCACGAACCCTCGGTCCACACGGCGCCCGTGCGCTCGTCGAGACCGACCAGCGTCGTGCCGGCCGGCGCGCGCTCGAGCGCGCTCTCGACCCATCCCTTCCCGAAGGTGTCGAAGTGCGGCAGCACCGCGATCCCCGGAACGAGGTTCAACGCATCCCCGTAGCGCCGCTTGCTGTCCCCCGGCATCCGCTCGCGGATCAGCGTCCATCCGCCCATCGCCATCGCGCCGGCAGACGAGCCACCGAGCGCCGCTCCATCCCTCCAGGCGTCGACGATCGCGCTCCACAACGGCGAACCTCGGAGGATCTTCGGGACGAGACCCGGATCGCCGCCCACGAGGTAGAAGAACGTCCCCGCCCGCGCTCGGGCCACGACGTCCGGATCGCGGACGTGTGCCGCCTTCGTCGCTGGAAGCTCCTCGACCGCGAGACCGAGGCTCCGGAACCATCGTCTGCGCGTTCTGGACGGCACGCGCGGCGCCCTGTCGAGCGGCGGCCGTCGCGAGGACGAACGCGTCTCCGCCGGCCGCAGCCTTCGCCAAGACACGGTCGATCGGCTCATTGCCCGGGTTGAGTTCGTCGCCCCCAACGAGCGCGAGCGGGCCTTCGACTCCCACGACACTCATATTCGTCGTTGAGGCAGAGCGGCGCAATCGGCGACGCCCCGCAGGTCCCAGCGACCGTGTGGAGCAGCGAGCTCGTGGGTAGAGCGCTGGGATGACTGACAACGGATACCCGCATCCCGCTCCCGGCCCCCTCGTCGTCGCACCGACGAACCCCCGTTACTTCGCAGTGGCCGGGGACCCCGACGGGCGCGCCGTGTACCTGACCGGCTCACACATCTACCAAACCCTCCAGGACGGGGTCGGGCCGGGCGAGGCCTGCGGCGACGGGATCGAGCCGATCGACTTCGACGGATACCTGCGGTTCCTCGAGGAGCGTGGTCACACATTCATCCGTCTGTGGCGCTGGGAGCAGTTCCGCTCATACACGGCGATGGCCAACTATCACCTGTGCATGGAGCCCCAGCCGTGGCCTCGCACCGGATCGGGCGAAGCGATCGACGGGGAACCGAGGTATGACCTCGATCGCTTCGATGACTCGTATTTCGCACGGCTCCGAGAACGCGTGGTCGCAGCCGGTGAACGAGGGATGTATGTCGGGGTGATGCTGTTCGAAGGGTGGGGACTCCATCTGAGCAGCAGCCCTCTGCACGTCGAGGGTCACCCGTTCCACGAGCGGAACAACGTGAACGGGGTCGGGATCGGATCCATCCTGGACTATCAGGTCCTGCCGCTCGAGCCTCGCGTCCAGGCACTCCAAGATGCGTACATCCGGCACGTGATCGACACCGTCCACGATCAGCCGAACGTGTTGTGGGAGGTGGCGAACGAATCGTCGGGCGGAGGGAAGGTGGACCTCGAGTTCGCAGGATTCCTCGGACTCGACACCGTGCCCGAGTGGGGCGACTCCACCGAGTGGCAGTACTGGGTGATCGACACTGTGAAGCGGCACGAGAGCGAGATGGGCTACGACCCGCATCCGATCGGGATGACGATGCAGTTCCCCGTCCCCGACCAGTCGAAGGTGAACGCGCCGCTGTACGCCAGCCGCGCGGAATGGATCTCACCCGGGTTCGAGGAACCGGACTTCGTGCCCGGCAACCCCGAGAGGCCAACTGCCTGGTTCGCGGATCCACCACCCGGCGACGGGAGGAAGGTCGTGATCGCCGACACGGATCACATCGCGCCGGGCGGAGGCGATGCGCTGTGGGCTTGGAAGACGTTCCTCCGCGGACACCACCCGATCCTGATGGACTTCGGGATCATCGATGGCGTCGATCCGCCGGATCCCAAGGCCGGCGGTCCGATGTCGTTCAACACGTTCGAACCGGCGCGGTTCGCGATGGGTGACACGGCCAGGTATGCGACCCGGATGGGCCTGCTCGCCATGGAGCCTCGCGAGGACCTCGCGTCGACGCGCTTCGCGTTGGCGAACCCAGGGGTCGAGTACCTGATCCTTCAGCCGGCGGGCGGCGTGGCCTTCACCGCGACACTGGAGCCCGGCACCTACGACGCGGAGTGGTTCGGCGTCGACAACCGTCAACAGCTCGAGGGAGGGGCCGTGTCGGCGGACGGCGTCGACGTCGTGACGTTCGAGCCGCCGTTCACCGACGGCCCCAGCGTTCTCTACGTCCGACGAGCGTGAGAGTGGGATCGTAGCGAGGCGTCAGGTCAGTTCCCACACGGTTCGCGGTCCTACGTCGGTCGCGAGCATCTCGAGCGCTCGCTCGACGATCCGCACGCGTAGCTCGTGCTCCTCACCGACCGCGAGCGTCGGATCGCCCGTCGGGTGCGTGATGGACACGCCGTGCAGGATCCGGTTCGCGCCCACCATCTGAGCGATCGTCGGCAGCGCTGTGATGAAGACAGTCGGAATACCCTGGCTCTCGAACTCCCGACAGAGCGTTGCCCCGCAACGCGTTCCTGTGCCTCAGGTGCCGGTGAGGATCACGGCGCCGATCTTCGCCTCCAGGAGCTCGGCGGCGATCTCCTGGCCGAACTTGGCGGCGGTCGCGACCGGCGTGTCGACACCGGAGGTCGTATAGAACGTGTCGTGCAGGCTCCCCAGCTTGCCGTTGGACTCCAGCTCGCGGACGGCGTCGAGGGGGACCAGCCGGTTTGGATCGGCGTTGGCGTCGGCTGTGTCGAAACCGGCGTGCACGGTCTCGTACCGATCCGGAGACATCGACGCCACGCCCGTGAGCGGGTACCGCAACCACACGTTCGCGTGACGGGTCGGCAGACGATCCGGATTGCCCTGTGGCACGCATCCCGCTTCCGTCACGAGGGCGACGGTGACCGACGCCGGGTCGGCGATCGGCGGCGGCACGGGAACCGATCGGTCGGAGGCCTCGATCTCGGTCGCGACGGATCCCTCCAGCTTTGACAGCACCAGGTCGATCGCACGCGCGGCACCCGTGCGCCCGGCATGCACGTTCGTGCGGAGGCCTCGCGGCAGGTATCCCTCTTCCTCGGGTCCCCCGACCGGCTCCCCAGCGGCGAGTCGATGCGCCAGCGACGCGATCGTCGGCACGACGGTTCGCATGCTGGCGACGTTCGATCCCGTGGGCACGACGTAGGCCGCGCCCTCGCTCGCGAGGACGCCGGGTGAATCGGGGGTCATCGCGGCCACGACCGGGATGCCCCGACGGCCGACCTCCCGCGCCAACACGCCGCACGCGTATCCGTAGCGGCCCGAACCGAACGACGGACCGCAGACCAGCACATCCGGGCCGAGCTCGCCGATCCAGCCGAGCAGCACGCCGAGCGCCTCGGCTTCGTGTTGCCCGAAGTAGTCGTCGCCGCACCCGATCGTGACGTCGGGTGCGAGTCCGGCGCCCGCCAGGGCGTTCCCCGGCCCCACCGGACCGTCGATCTTGAACGGCTCGGTATCGGCGGCTTCCTCGCCGCCGAACCCGCCGAAGAACTGGTTGAGGTAGTGGACGACGGTCATGCCGGGACCGCCCGAAGATCGAAGTCGCCGGTCTCGCCGGTCGATCCGAGATAGGAACGGAGCGCCACGGGTTGACCGATCATCGACTGGCGATCACCACCGACGACGAGCTCCGGGGTCCACGGCTCGAGCAGCTCGTCCTCGTTGCCGACGCTGACGAGGCAGTCCGCCTCGGGGACGTGATCGGTCAGTCCGCCGTTCGTCTCGGCCAGGATGGCGCATGTGCGGATGCCGAGGCGCTCGAGTGCCCGCACCGTGAGCATCGTGTCGGTGTGGGAGTTTCCCGACGAGAACGTCGTGCAGACGGCGGCGTCCGCGCCGATCAATCGCGCGAGCGCGGCCGACTGCAGTGCGGAGCGCTGCTTGTCCTCCGCCGTGTCCAGATACCCGAGCGCGAGGATCAGGCCGGCGAAGCGGAAGCGGTTCCCGTCGCCCGCGATCAGTTCTTCCAGCAGCGGACTCTCCTGGTACGCGGCGGTGGTGTTGCGGACGCCCGGCCAATCGTAGGCGCCGTTCGTGAGCGCTCCGTCGAGCACTTCGAGGGGGTCGATCAACGTGGGCACGAGTCCATCCGTCGGCGCCCCATAGAGGTATGTGTCGAGCAACGGGCCCTCCGAGGAGATCTGCAGGATGGCGCAGACGGCCTTGAGATCCGACCGATCCCCCGGCGCCGTCTTCACATCGACGCGATCGGGCTCGGAGCCCAACGTGGTCGCGGCCAGCTCTTTGGCGACGCGGAGCCCGGCGCGACGCACGGCGCGATCCGCCTCGCGGATCCCGACGTCGGGAGCCGGGACGCATTCCACGACGACGTTCGTCGACGCCGCCAACGGCGTGCGGTCGGCGCCGGGGCCCGCCATGTCCACGAACGATGGAGGGAACTCGTCGGCGGACACGTGACCCGCCTGCTCCCAGTCGCATGCAACGAGAACGCGCGTCTTCTCAAGGCGGTTGCTGCGACCGCCGCCGGCGGTCGCCAGCCGGCCGAGAGCTCCCGGGAACGTGACCGCGGGGTCGTCGACCTTCACGCTCGGAACGACGGCGTCCAGCACGTTCGTCACTCGGACCGAGTCGCCGGGACGGACCACGGTGATGGTGACGTGTGCGAGCGCGGCTTCGGTTGCCGCCTCGGCGAGGGCGCTCGGCGACACCTGGAGGGATCCGGACGACCAGCGCGTCTCCGGTCCCTCGACGACCTCGTCCACCTCGAATCGACCGATCTCGAGAACCAAACTTCTGCCCCTCGCTCCCGCGGATGGTCGACAGTCTACGGTTCGGCCGAGGGCAGAGGCGGCGGCACGGATCCCGTCGGAGGCAGCGGCGGCTTCCCGGCCGACGTCTCCCATGTCCTATTCAGGTGCTCTTGCGCATACGCCAGGTAGCCGATCGAGAGGATGAAGAAGAGCAGCAACGCCAAAACGGACTCGATCGTTTGCGAGACGCCGACCCTTCGCTCCATACCCTCGATGTGCTTAGCGGTGTTGTAGACGGCGATGAAGGGCGGAACGATGATCATCCACCCGAAGAGCACCGCCATCAGCGACCGGGTCGGGCTGATCGTGTCGTCCTGCTCGAAGGTGCGGATCTCGTCGTTGATCTTGTAGTACCAGACGAAGAAGTAGATACCGAGCGTGATGAGCGCCAATCCCATCACGCCGATCGGGCTCCGTTTCAAGTATTGGTGATCGCCGACCGTCACGAGCTCTGCCATCAGGAACCCCCTGCCTCTGACGAGTCTAGGGCGTCCACTTGACGCCAACCCAGCGCGAGCGTCCGCCCGCTACATGACAGGGCTGACATGGACGGTGCCGAGCCGAACGCTCTGCGCTCGAGAGCTCGGTGACAGTCCTGTCATGAACCTTGCCCCCCAACCCACGCAGCACCATCGTTCGGTCGTCGGCTGCGCCAGCGGTCGAGTGTGTTGATGGGTAGGGGGGACGATGGCGGGCGCGACGCTTCGCGGTTGGCGAGTCACGGCAACGGTGTTCGGCGTACTCCTCGTGGCCACCGTGGTCGCGTCGTGCTCGAACGACTCGAGCTCGGCCGGGGGTGGGGTCTCGACCCCGACGGCCACGATCTTCGTGCAGAACTTCAAATACAACGGCGTACCGGGGACGGTCACGTCCGGGGTCAACGAGTTCCTGTTCCAGAACCAGGAATCGTTCCCGATCGACCACGAGATGATCCCGATCCAGCTGCCGGCAGGGAAGACGGGGCAGGACGTGATCGATGACGCCAAGGCCAACGGTGCCGAGTCGGAAGACAACTGGCTGCACATCGGGGGCGACTTCGGGGCCGTCTCCACGGGTGCCGGCATCATCGAGATCCTCAACCTGCCTCCGGGCAACTACGCGTTCGCCTGCTGGCAGACGGGGACGCAGTCCGGCGGCGACAACGGGCCTCCGCACGCTGCCAAGGGCATGGTCCAGGAATTCACCGTGACGTGACCCCGATGCGGGTTCGCACCGGTCAGCGGAACCGAGGACACCGGTGGATGACCGGGGTGCCCGCCACGCTGCTGCTCGCGAGCTGCGCGAAACAGGGGATCTCCCCCACCGGCAAAGACGTCCACCAGCTGTACCTCGTGATCATGGCGCTCGCGCTGCCCGTCTTCATCGGGGTGGAGGCGCTCCTGATCTGGTGCATCGTCCGGTACCGGAAGCGCGACGATTCGCCGCCGAAGCAGTCGGTCGGCGGCAACAAGACACTGGCCGTGTTCTTCGCGATCCCCGCGGTGATCGTGGCCGTGCTGTTCCCCTTCGGCGAGCAGACGCTCATGAAGCTGGAGAACCAGCCGCTGCCACAGGTGCACATCAAGGTCGAGGGCTTCCAGTGGGAGTGGACGTTCCTGTATCTGAGCGAAGGGATCTTCGTCGCCGGACAGACGGCCGCGGAGGACAAGCCGCAGGTCCCGGCGGTCATGGAGCTTCCGGTCGGTGAGACCGTGCAGATCGAGCTGACGTCGCGCGACGTGATCCATTCGTTCTTCGTTCCCGACCTGCTGTTCAAGCGCGATGCGATCCCGGGCCGCACGACCACGTTCGAGTTCACGCCGACGACGATCGGGACGTTCCACGCCCAATGCGCGGAGTTCTGCGGGCTGTGGCATTCGAAGATGACGTTCGAGGTGCACGTCGTCTCGGCGGTCGACTACCAGGCGTGGATCCTGCAGCAACGCAAGGAGGCCAAGAGCGTCACCTGCGACCCGAACGGCACGGACCTGTCCCTCGTGGCGCACAACATCTCGTGGGACCAGTACTGCCTGGCCGTGCCGGCGAACACCGATTTCACGGTGAACATCACGAACCTCGATACCGGGATCGAGCACAACTTCTCGATCTACGACAGCTTCTTCGAGAACAAGCAGTACTTCACCTCGCCGAAGATCACGGGCGTCGCGAACGAAGTGTTGAACGCTTCGGGGCTGCCCCCCGGGCACTACTACTTCCAGTGCGATGTGCACGGCCCCGCCATGTCGGGCGCGTTCATCGTCGCGCCCCCGACATGAGCACGGAGGATCAGCGATGGCGATAACCGAAGCCCCCGCCGCCGAGCTGGCCCCCGAGCCGGAGCGCGGGTGGAAGACGTGGCTGACCACCACCGACCACAAGAAGATCGGGATCCTCTACCTCGTCAACAGCTTCGCGTTCTTCGTGATCGCGGGCGTGTTCGCCCTGCTGATGCGCACCGAGCTCGCCCGCCCGGGCACGCAGATCTTCGCGCCGCACGCCTACAACCAGCTCTTCACGCTGCACGGCACGCTGATGATCTTCCTCGTGATCTTCCCGCTGCTCGCCGGCTTCGGGAACTACTTCGTGCCGCTGCAGATCGGCGCGCTCGACATGGCGTTCCCGCGGATCAACGCGCTGTCGTTCTGGCTGTTGCCGGTCGGTGGGCTGACGATCCTCTCCGGCTTCATCGCACAAGGTGGCGGCGCCGCATGCGGCTGGACCTGTTACGCGCCGTTGTCCGAGCAACTCGGCACGGGCGAGGACCTCTGGCTGATCGGGCTGATGCTCGTCGGGACCGCGTCGATCCTCGGTGGCATCAACTTCATCGTGACGATCCTTCGCATGCGCACGCCGGGCATGACCATGATGCGGATGCCCGTGTTCACGTGGAGCATCCTGGCGACGTCGCTGCTGGTCGTGCTTGCCGCGCCCGTGCTGACGGCGGGGCTGCTGATGGTGTTCGCCGACCGCCAGCTCGGCACGGTGTTCTTCGACCCGAGCCGCGGCGGGGTCGTGATCCTGTGGCAGCACGTGTTCTGGTTCTTCGGGCACCCCGAGGTGTACATGCTGATCCTCGGCGCCTGGGGGATCGTCACCGAGATCGTCTCGGTGTTCTCCGGACGGCCGATCTTCAGCTACCGCGGGGTCGTGTTGTCGTTCCTGCTGATCACCGCGCTGTCCTTCAGCGTGTGGGCGCACCACATGTTCGCGACCGGCGCCGTGGAGCTGCCGTTCTTCAGCGTCACGACCGAGATGATCTCGATCCCGACGGGCGTGCTGTTCTTCATCTGGCTGGGAACGCTGTGGCGGGGGCGTCTGCGGTTCGAGCCGCCGATGCTGTTCGCACTCGGCTTCATCGCGATGTTCCTGATCGGCGGGATCGACGGGGTGTGGGCCGCGTCGCCGGCGATGGACTTCGCGATCCACGACACCTACTGGGTGGTGGCGCACCTGCACTACGTCTTGTTCGGCGGCACCTTGTTCGGCGTGTTCGCCGGCATGTTCTATTGGTTCCCGAAGATGACGGGGCGGATGCTGTCGCGGCGTCTCGGCATCTGGCAGTTCTGGCTGCAGCTGGTCGGGTTCAACCTCACCTTCTTCCCGATGCACATCCTGGGCCTGCGCGGGATGCCTCGGCGCATCGCGGACTACCCGCCGGACCTCGGATGGAGCTTCCTGAACCTGCTCGCGACGGTCGGGGCGTTCGTGATCTCCGTCGCGATGCTGCTGTTCTTCATCAACCTGTTCGTCACGTTGCGCAAGCCGCGGACCGCGCCGAACGATCCATGGGGCGCGAACACCCTCGAGTGGGCGACCACCTCGCCCCCGCCGGTGCACAACTTCGATGCGGTGCCGCCGATCCACTCGGATCGCCCGGTCTATGACCTCCGGATGGCGGGGAAGGAGCCGACGGCATGAGCGACGTCGCCGCGCCGAAGCAGCGGATCCGCCCCGAGATGAGCGGCCCGGTGCTCGGGATGGTCCTGTTCGTGGCGTCCGAGGCGATGTTCTTCGCCGCGTTCTTCGGCGGGTACTTCACGATCAAGGCCAACGCGCCGGAGTGGCCACCGGCGGGCACGCCGCACCTGAAGATCGACATCGCCACGGTCCTGACCGTCATCCTGATCATCAGCAGCATCACCGTGCAGATGTCGCTGCGATCGATCCGGGGTGGCGACCGGAGTCGCTCGACCGTGTGGCTCGGCGTCACGATCCTGCTCGGGATCTGCTTCCTGGCCCTGCAGCTGTACGACTACTCGCAGCTGGGCTTCGGTCTGAAGGACGGGGTCTTCGGCACGCTGTTCTACGTGATGACGGGCATCCACATGGCCCACGTGATCGGCGGCGTCGTGTTCCTGGCGCTGGTGTTCGGTCAGGCCCGGCGGGGGCGGCTGTCCTCCACCCATCACGATCCCCTCGCGGCCGGCGCCATCTATTGGGACTTCGTCGACGTCGTCTGGCTCTGCCTGTTCACCGTCTTCTACCTGCTGACCCCGAGGTGATCGCGTGAGCTCGTTCTCCCGGATCTGTATGTGGCTCGGCGGCTTCCTGCTCGTCGCGGGTGGCGTGTACGGCCTCACGAGCCACGAGCCCGCCGGCACGACGCTGCTCCTGGTGGCCTCCGTGACCTTCTGGTTCCTCGCCCTCGTCGCTCGACACGTGGCGCGCCAAGAGGCGGCGCAACCCGATCAGGAGGAGCCCGAACTCCACATCGCCCCGACGATCTGGCCCTTCGGGTTCGCGATCTCGGGCGTGCTCATCGGGCTCGGATTCGTTGTCAGCAAGTGGATCCTGATCCCCGGCGCGATCGCATTCGTCGCGTGCGCCGCGGGATGGCTGCGCGACGTGACGCGCTCACACGCCGCGCTCGACGCGGAGCACTGACCGACCGGCTCAGCCGTGTGCGATCAGGATCGCCACCGCCAGCACCATGCTCACGACCACCACGAGGAACACCGTGCCGTGATACTGGGTCGGGCTCGGCGCGGGCAGCCCGGCCGGGTTGCAGCGGGAACAGACGGCCACACCCTCGGCGGCCGGTCCGCCGCACCGCAGACACCGATCTTTCGTAGGCATCAGGCACTCCCCTCCATCGCTTCGACCACCGCCGCCCGCTCCAAGCGCGCGTCGACCCTGCGGGCCTCCCGCTCGTCGGCCGCCATCCAGTCCCACAGCACGACGCCCAGAGCCGGCACGATCAGCAGCATCGTGCCCGCCCACATGATCGCGCCCGCCGCCCGCTGATCGGCGAGCGCACGGGCCACGCCCTCCGCGTGCGCATAGGTCGGGTACAGCACGTGGCGCGCGCTCACGATCGCGAGGCCGAGAAGCGCCATGGCCGGCATCGCGACGAACAGGTACAGGATCTTCGCGGGATAGGACAGCACGGAGGGCGACGGATCCGCATGCACGATCGGCGCCCAGAACAACAACGCGGTCGCGAGGAACGCCACGTGCTCGAGCGCGTGCATCCCACTGCTTCGCAGGGCCGACTCGTAGAACCCGGTCAGGTGCGCCGCCCAGAGAACGGCGAAGAACGCCGACCACGCGACCAACGGGTTCGACAGGAAGCGGGCCGGTCGCGCTGTGCAGCACGCCGGCGAACGCCCGGCGCGATCCCTTGGGCCACGCCGCGAGCGCGAGCGTGAGCGGCGCGCCCAGCAGCAGGAGGGGCGCGGCCACCATCGTCAGCAGCAGGTGCTGGACCATGTGCATCGAGAACGAGGTCTCGACCGATGCATCGATCGGTCCGGTCAGGGCGAGCACCACGATCGCGAGACCAGCGTAGAACGCCGCGCGATGCGCGCGGGGCGCGCGGCGGCCCCGCTCGCGGCGAACGCGCTGGTCGGCGGTCGCGTAGACGACCCCCGCCACCGCCACGCAGGCGACGATCGGGTCAGCCGACGGGATCGCGAGCATCCTCGTCGCCATCACGATGGCGCCCGACGCAGGCGCGGTTCCCGCGCGCGCGAGCGGCAGGACGATCTCGAACGTCGTCCACGCGCCTTCGACGCTGTCCACCTGCACGGAGCCGCCGTGGCCCTCCGCGATCGCCTGCACGATGGGCAGTCCGAGTCCGAAGCCGCCGGTATGCCGGCTTCGGCCCGGATCGGAGCGCGCGAACCGATCGAAGATCCGGTTGAGGTCGGCCGTCGGGATCCCGGCGCCCGTGTCGCGGATCCAGATCACCGCCTCGCGACCGCGGCGTTGTACGCCCGCCTCGATCGTGTCCGTCTCACCGGTGTGCTGCACGGCGTTCTCGATCACCGCGTCGAGCGCGACCGCGAGCCGGTCGGCGTCGGCCAGCACCGTCGCCTCCTCGGTGGTGCCCAGCTGCCACCGTCGAGGCGTTGCCGTCCAACGCCGGACGGCCTCCACCACCAGCTGCTCCACGTCGACCGGCACCATGTGCCCCTCGAGGTCCGCCGAGCTCGCGAGGAGCAGGAGCCGGTCGACGAGTCGGCGGAGGCGCATCAACTCGTCGGTGATCACCGCGGCGTCCTCCGCGATCGTGGGGTCCGCGGCCTGTCGCTGGATCAGCTCGGCATGGCCGAGCGCGACCGTGATCGGCGTGCGAAGCTCGTGCGACGCGTCCTGCACGAAGCGCCGCTCGCGCTCGAGCAGGCGCGCGTTGTCCATCGAGACGCGCTCCGCTTCCTCGGTGGCCGTCAGGCGACGCCGCGCGTGCCACACCATCGCGGCGAACATCGCGGCCATGAGCGGCACCTCGGCGAGCTCACCCAGCTGCTGCCCTCCCCCGACGACGTCCTCATAGATCAGCGCGCCCGTGGTCGCCATCACGAGCGCGAGGATCACCACCGTCGGGCGGGTCCGCCAGACGCGGAACCCGTACAGGATCGTCAGGCTCACCCAGATGAAATGGAACGGGACCGTCTCCCAGTTCGGGATGAGCGCCATCGCGGCGAGGTTCGCGAGCGTGAACAGGACCCACGCGACGTCGATCCATCGATCTCGTTTGGGCCACTCGAGGTGTTCAGTCCGCATCGACGCGGTACCCCACTCCACGGTCCGTGACGATCGTCGCGGCGCCGAGCTTGGCCCGCAACCGACGGACATACACGTCGACGACGTTGGATCCCGGATCGAAGTGGTAGCCCCACACGGACGACAGCAGCCGCTCCTTCGAGACGGTGCGGCCCGCGTTGCACATCAGCTCGCGCAACAACAGGAACTCGCGATCCGCCAAGGGCACCGGGCCCGCACCCGCATCGGCCTGACGGCGGATCACATCCAAGGACAGGCCCGCGGCCACCAGATGGGTCTGGTTCGTCCGCTGCGCCGTTCGCAACCGTGCGCCGACCCGCGCGAGCAGCTCCTCCAACGAGAACGGCTTGGAGATGTAGTCCTCCGCGCCCCGCTCGAGGCAGCGCACCTTCGAGGCCGTGTCGTTCAGCGCCGAGAGCACGAGCACCTGCTGTTCGGGTCGCCGCTCCAAGAGCCGCTGCAGGACCTCGTGCCCGTCGATGCCCGGCATCACGAGGTCCAGGATCACGAGGTCGTAGGCCCGCTCGATCGCCATACGGAGACCCTCGTGGCCGGAAAGCGCCTCGTCGACGGTCAACCCCTCGGCCTCGAGCCCGCGGCGCACGAAGTTCACGATCCGCTGCTCGTCGTCGATCAGCAGGATCCGGCCCCCGGGAGCCGCATCTCGGAGTGCACCGTGCGCCGACAACGCCACAGGAATCCCCCTTCTCGACAACCATAGCCATCCCGCGGAACGGAGGAAAGTCGAGGTTCGAAGGGCCGACATGACGGTTCTGTCATTCGCGATGCGGCGCCCGTGCCTCGTTCCTCGAGCGCGGTGTGGGAATCCGCTTCCCCTCTGTTCATTCGACCCGGCAGAACCTTGTCGGTCCCGCCCTCTATCCTGAGGTCATGAACTGCACCGTTTGCGGCTCTCCGCTGCCCGACGGCGCCCGCTTCTGCCCCAGTTGTGGCGCGCTCGTCAATCGGGCGACGGGGACCGACGAGCGCAAGATGGTCACCGTGCTGTTCGCCGACCTGGTCGATTCGACCGGGCTGGCGCAGCGGCTCGACGCCGAACGCGCCCGCGAGGTCCTCGGCCGGTTCTACGACGCCGCCGTGGAGGAGCTGGTGGCGCTCCGCGGCCGCCCCGAGAAGTTCATCGGCGACGCGGTGATGGCGGTCTTCGGTCTGCCGCAGGTGCACGAGGACGACGCACTCCGCGGGGTGCGTGCGGGCCTCGCGATCCGGGCGCGCGTCGCACGATTGTGCGAAGAGCTCGGGTTGCCCGATCCACTCGAGGTCCGGATCGGGATCGAATCCGGCGAGGCCGCCACCGGAACCGGGCCCGAGGACCAGGTCCTCGTGACCGGCTCGGTCGTCAACTCCGCGGCTCGGCTGCAGGCCGCGGCCGCGCCGGGCGAGGTGCTCGTCGGGACGACGACGCGCGACCTGACGGACGCGGCAGTCACGTTCGGCGACGAGCGACCGGTGGAAGCAAAGGGGTTCGCCCAACCTCTCGCGGCCGCGCCCGTCGAGGGGCTCAGCACACGGTCGGTGCGACGCACGATCCCGTTCGTCGGCAGGGACGACGAGCTGGCGATGCTCCGGCAATCGTTCTCACGCGTGATCGCGACCTCGACGCCGCTGCTGTTCACGATCGTGGGCGAGCCCGGCATCGGGAAGTCGCGGCTCGCGGCGGAGTTCCTGGCCGGGCTCGATCCCGAGGGCACCGTCCTCATCGGTCGGAGTCACCTCGGCGCCGACAGCGCAACCTTCGCGCCTGCGGCTTCCATGGTGCGGGCCGTTGCCGGCGTCGAGGACGAGGACGCGACCGACGTCGCCGCCCAGCGACTGCGCGACCTCGTCGGCCGGGTCTGCGTGCCGGGGACCGACGCGCACACGATCAACCGGTTGGAGGCGCTCATGGGGCTCTCGGGCCCGCGTCGCGATGAGTCGGCGTTCGTCAACGATGTGCGATCGGGGTTCCTGGCGCTGCTCGAGGGGCTCTCCAACGAGCGACCGGTCACGTTGCTGTTCGAGGACGCACACACGCTCCGCCCGCAGATGCTCGACCTGATCGAGCGGATCGCGGCCCGCGGACGTCACGTCCCGGGTCGGGTGTTGGTGCTGGTGACGGCCCGCACCGAGTTGCTCGAGGAACGCCCCGCCTGGGGAACCGGCGCCATGAACCAGGTCTGCGTGCGACTCGAGCCGCTGCCCCAGAGCGAGGCCGCCGACCTCGTCCGACAGGCCGGTGGAGGCCGACTCGACGACGACCAGGCGGCGACCGTCGTCGCCCGAGCGGGTGGCAACCCGTTCTTCATCGTGGAGTCGACCGGCATGCTGCTGCGAGAGGGCCCCTCGAAGGACGGCGAGCCTTTGATCCCGCCGACCGTCAAAGCGATGGTCGCCTCACGCCTCGATGGCCTGCCCTTCGAGCAGCGCGATCTGGCCCGGCGGCTGTCCGTCTATCAGTACGACTTCGACCTGGAAGAGGTCGGGGTGGTCGCGGACGCTGGCGAACGCGAACTCCAAGAGCTGATCGACGCCGAGATCATCGTGCGCGAGGAGAACACCGGGCCCTCGCCCGTCTGGCGGTTCCGCCAGGAGGTCTTGCGCGACGTCGCGTACGCGAGCCTGCCGAAGCGGGAACGTGAACGGTCGCACACCGTCATCGCCGAGCGCCTGCGTGACGCAGGTGCCCTGACGTGGTCGGCCGACCATCTCGAGGCGGCCGCGTTCGCGGCGCGCGACCTCGACCCCACGGATCGCGAGCCCACGGATCGGGCGGCCGACGCCCTGGTCGCGGCGGGCGATCGAGCCCGTCGCCGCATGGAGAGCCGCTCGGCCTTGGATCTGTATCTCCGGGCGCTCGCGATCGCCGGGCCCGAGGACCGGTGGGGCGTTCGCGAGGCTCGTGCCCTCGCGGGGATCGGCGAGGCGCGCTATTGGCTGTCCGAGTATGCGGCGGCCACCGAGGTCCTCGATCGCGCGATCGCACTGGGGACCGAGCTCGACGATCGACTGGACGCTCGCGATCGCGCTGCGCTTCCGGGGGGACGTGGCGATCAACGTCGATGCGGATCTGGACGCCGCCGAAGCGATGCTCGCGCGGTCGCTGGCCTCAGCGGAGCGTTTGGGCGAGCCGTGGGCGATCGCACGCTCTCTGTTGTTCCAAGGGTGGGTCCCGTGGACCCGAGACGACTTCGATGCTTCCGAAGCCATCTGGCGGCGCGCCCTCGAGACCGCGCGCGAGGGCGAGGACCGGTGGGCCGAGGTGCGCGCGCTGACGTCGCTGTCGATCAACCACTCGCAGATGAACGAGGAGGAGACCGCGCTCGCGCTGATCGTCGAGGCGCAGGACCTGGCCGATCGGATCGGCGATCAGTTCAGCGTCGCGGTGACCACCACCCAGCGCGCCCGCGTCGACGCCGACATCGGGCGTTTCGACGAAGCGGTGCCACGGTTGGACGCCGCGATCGCAACGTTCGGCGACCTCGGCGCGCGGTGGGAGCTGGCCGACGCAACGGCGGAGCGCGGCGTCACGAAGCGCGAGATGGGGCTGCTCGACGAGGCAGAGGAGGACCTGCAACGCGCGCTCCGCCTGTCGCAGGAACTCGGCGAGCGACAACTCGCCGGATGGATGTGGCGCGCCCTCGCCCGGGTGTCCGAGAAGCGCGGCGATCAGCAGCAGGCGGCCGAGCGCTTCAAGCTCGCCGACCAGGCGGACGCGCAGCAAGCCCGCTGACGACCTGACGCCGCGAGCCAGCGCCTGCGCCGATCCAGGGCAGCGCCCCTGAGACGGCGGCTCTTCGACGGGAAACCGTCAAACCAAACGCAGGCTAGGCTGGAGGCGTCCGGATCAGACGCCGCACACGCCACGTTGCGCTTGGTGGCGAGATCAAGCCGTTCACGCGACGAACGGCTCGGAAGGTGGGGAACTGCGTCGGATCATCCCTGTGATCGTTGTCGTATCCGTCGCATCGGTGGCGTGGGCAGGTCTTACCATCATGCGGGGCAACGACGAGGAACCGTCGCTAACCGCGGCCTCGTCAGCGAGCGTGTCGGCTGATCCGTCGGCGACGACCTCGCTGCCAGCACATACCGGCGCTCCGGTGTTCGCGTTCTACTACCTGTGGTGGAGCATCAACCATTGGCACGACAAGCTCGGGCCCGACTACCCGTACGCCGCTGATCCACTGCCGCTCCCCGCATCGCTACCGGCGGACGGGTGTCCGCCGAGGACCCCGTACACGGGCAACGAGCTCACGGACGTGCCGGCCCACCTTTGGTCGCAGGACGACCTCGGCCAGATCGAGGCGGACGAGCGCGAGGCCGCATCGGCAGGCCTGACCGGATTCGCGGTCAATTGGGTCGGCGGCGCCACGTATGACGGACGACTCGCGGAGGCGTTTCGTGCCGCGAACGAGTTGAACGGAGAGGGAGTGCCGTTCGAGCTCGTACTGTCGTACAAGTCCTCCGCCACCGTGCTGCCTCTATCGACCATCCTCGCCGACCTCGCGTACTACCGCGATACCTACTCGTTGGATCCAGCGCAGTACAGACTCAACGGCCTGCCTGTGGTGATCCTCCAAGGCTCACACAAATACGGCGATGCGACGCTCGCCGCAATCGATGCGGCATTCGGCGACACGTTCCGCATTGTTGGCGACGAGACTCCAAGCAGCTACACGCCCGAGCGCGGGGCGTCCATGTACGGAGTGTCGTACTACTGGTCGACGCAAGACCCCTACGGCAACCCGGAGTCGTTCGGGCAGCTCGAGGAGTTCGCGGGCGCTGTGCGCGCGACGGCGCCGAACCCGGATGGCTCGCGCAAGGTGTGGTGGGCACCCTTCACCCCCGGCTATGACGGCGTCCTGCTTGGCGGTACGACCTGCATCCCTCGCGAGGGCGGCGAGACCATGCGCACGCTGTTCAAGGGCAACGCCGCGGCCCAACCAGACGGCTGGACCCTTATCTCGTGGAACGAATATGCCGAGGGCACCTATGTCGATCCGATGCAACGGTATGGCTACCGCTACTTGAACGTGCTGCGGCAGGTCCTTAGCTCGTCTTCATCCTCTTGAGTTGATGCGTATCCGTCGGGTTCGTGCGATGTCTGTCATACCGGGAGCACTCATCGGCGCGATTCGGTGGCGGTGAACCACCAGTTGCGACTAGATCACCATCCCCCGATGCCATGCGTCGAGGCGACCACAGCGGACATTGAGTGTGCAACTGGCTATTTCCCCTTCGTAGAGTTGATAGGTGACATACAACTCGCCGATGCTCGGGCGGCATGAGTGAGCAGATCGTATGCCCCGAGTGTGGGTCCGGGTCGTTGGTGGCCGCCGGGGTCTACGAGCACGGGACGTGGCTCTATCGCCTTACCTGTTGGACGTGTCGGGACTGTCAGAGCGTCGTCGCCGCCCCCGAAGGGAAAGCCAGGGCGCTGGACCCCGAGGCGAACTAGGTTCGACTTCGGCATCGACGTCATCATCCGCGGGATCCAGACGTATGCAGATCCTTCGATGAGCCGTGACGGGTGTGCTATCCGTGAGCGATCGGATGGCGCGGTTCGTAGAGCAAGACCTCCACCCCGCCGGGCAGGACCATGGTCGTCGACATACCCCAACGCTGCTCTTGGGGCTCGCCGCGGAACGTGATCCCCTTCGTTGAGAGGTCGGCCACGGTGGTCGGGAGGTCGTCGCACATGAACGAGAGCTCTTGGCGAGGTTCCTCGCCGGGGTGCACGCCGAGCTCGGTTGGAGGTAGGGCGAAGATCGGCCACCCTCCCCCGGCGTCGACGTGAGACCAACCCATCGAATCGGTGAGGACGGCACGCAGAGCGTCGGCCTCCGGCGAATAGATCAACGCGTGAACTCCGGTGATCGCCATGTGTCCTCCTCTGCCGAAACCTGGACCTCGGAATGGATGCCGCCCGGCACTTACATCACAATGAGCCGAAGCATGAGCTTTGACGAGTCCCTTACGATTCCTCCCCGCCCGGACATCCGTTTGGAGCGGGAACAACGGCGTCGTCGAGCAGGCGCATCACTAGGCGTCCTGTTCCCGCCGGCTGTGGCGTTCCTCGTGCCGTTCTTCGGCGTTCTGCTCTCGGTCCTCACACCGTTCATGGCCGCTTCGTTCGGACAGATCGTGTGGGGCGCTCGCAAGAGACGTTGCGTCCTCGCGGGGATCGCGACGCTCGTGGCCGTGTGGGCGCCGGCCATCGTGAACGCCTCGCTCCACAGCGCGATGCACACGGAGTATCGCCTGATCCCCCTGTGCGCGCCGACGGGAGTCACCGCGAATCTGATCGTTCCCTTGTCCGCGATCGCCGTGTACCTTGCCGCATCGATGATCAGCATCCGTTATCGCAACGTCTGGCTCTGGCCCGTCGCAGCGCTCCTCGGGAGCATCACCTTCGAGGTCGGTTGGACGATCATCGATGAAGGAGTCCACTGGATCTGCTAGACGGGTTCGCGCGTGTAGACGCGCAGGTCCCAGGCGAGGCGACGCTGCTCCCGAGCCAGTGGATGGAAGCCCGCTCCGACGATGCGAGCCTCTATCGCACCGAGGTCGTGGATGAACACGCGAAACCCGTGGAACTTCTTCGCTCGTAACGCGTACCAGCCGTTCCCGAGCCGGCCGAGGATCCGATTCCAGAAACCCATCACGCCACGGTCGACCGGAGCAGTGAAGGCGAAGACGCTTCCCGCTGCGCCCAAGGTATTGGCGAGTAGCGCGTCCGCCGAGGGATAGCAGCACACGACACGGTTCAACACGACGACGTCGGAGCTCGGCAACGCGACCTGCGACCCATCACCAACCTGGAACGTGGCGCGTTCCGAAAGGCCGCGCTCTTGCGCGAGCGCGCGAGCGTTCGCGATCGCGCCTCTACCAAGGTCGAAGCCCGATACCGAGCGTGCACCGTGCCGGAGGGTCGCGAGCGCAAGATCTCCGGTGCCGCAACCGACGTCGAGCACGCTGCGACCCTCGAGGCCGGCTTCGTCCAACGCGTTGAGCAGCGCCGCGGTGATCGCGGCTGTCGTCTCTCGCTTCCTCGCGCGCTTCGCGTTGCTTGCGGCCCACTCGTCGAAGCAACAATCCGGGATGTCCTCATCCGGCATGCCGCCAGTCTCGCGGGTCGCAGCCTACGAGTCGAATCCCTGCACCGAGAGACCGATTCGCCTTGACAGGGACGAACCCGACGCCAACTATCCTGCAAAGGGGTGAAGGGATGAAGCGAGCGACGCTCCTCGCCATGCTGGCGGTGATCGCAAGCGCCTGCACCGAGACCACGCCGGCCTCTTCATCCGCGGAGTCGTCGATCTCCGCGTCTGCGTCGTCACCATCCCCTGGAACGTCTACTCAGAGCGTCGGTAATACCGAGATGACTCCCGATCCCGTCGGCGATTCCCTGCCCACCACGACCGGGTACTTGGACACCGCGGCCTACGGCGTCTCGAGCGCGCGAAGCAAGTTCTCGTTCGTCTTCGAAGTGGCCGAGGCAATCCCTGTGTCCTTCACGGTTCCGATGGATTTCGATGCGGCGCAGTACTCGTTCTGCTTGGACACCGACACCTCGTCCAGCCCAGGCGGCTACCCGTTTGCCAGTAAGCAGCCGGTGCCGTGCGACTTCATTCTCACGGCCGTTTCAGAAGGGAAGAATTGGACCGGGACCCTGATCGACCGTCGGCCCCTGGTCGAGGGAGGCGACGCGAAGACACCTGCGATCCCCTTCATCATCGACGACTCGAGAACGCGGGGGTGGTTCACCGTTCCGAGTGCTTCGCTCGGGGACCCTGAAACGTTCGAGTGGGCGATGTCGGCGAGTTTGCTGATGCTGCCACTTCCAAGCGACGACTTCATCGACTTGGACGCGAACTACGAGCGAATGATTCAGTTCACGGCGTGAGCGCGATGGCGACGTCCGTCGGCGGTGGCGTTCGACGGCGCCGACATGAGGACGATCGAGGCGAGGCATGCGAGCACAAGCGATATCCGCTTCATGAGACCTCCCGATGGCGAGCGCGGCCGCTTCGAGTTGGTGCGTTCGTCTCGTTACTCGCTCGGGTCGCCACGAAAGTTCAGTCGTTCGCAGTGCTGACAAGACGGCCCCCGCGACGGCATCATCTGAGGGATCTAAGGACCCCCAACTCGATGCTCGACGAGATCACGCCACCGACCCAGCCGACAGGACGATCTGCGAGGCAACGCCTCGCGGGCCTCCGCCTGCGCTCCCGGGACCCGATCCTCGAGAAGGCGTTCCGGGAGGATCGCTTTCAGCTCAACCTCGGCAATGTCCGCTTCGCTTTCCTGGCTGGGATCGCCCTATGGATCGGGTGGGGGATCCTCCTGCGGCCGTATGTGCTGGTACTGCATGAGCAACAACTGGACCTGCGGATCCGGTTCGGTGTGTTCATCCCGATGCTGGTCCTCGGCTACGCCTTCACCTACACCCGCATCTTCAGCCGCGTCTGGGAATGGACCTCGTTCGCGATCGTCGTCGCCACCATCGTGATCTGGGTCTACTACTCGTCGCAGATCCGGACGCTTCCGGCGGAGTACGGCTACGTGGGCGTCATCCTGATCACCGCCTTCACGTACACGCTGCTTCGCCTGCGGTTCATCTTCGTATTGATGACCGCGTTGGTCGGCCTCGCGGTGTACCTGCCCTTCGCCTTCACCGCTCGGTACATCAACAGCGTGAGCGAGGTGCTCGCAACGCTGTACCTCGTCTCGTTCGCGGCCCTCGGCTGTCTTGCCGCCTACTGGATGGAAGTGTTCACGCGCCAGCTCTTCCTTCGCCAGCGAGAACTGAACCAGGAGCGGCTTCGCTCCGATGTCTTGCTGCTGAACATCCTGCCCCAGGCCGTGGTCGACCAGCTCAAAGCCTCGTCCGGTGAGCGGATCGCGGAGGCGTTCGACGACGTCAGCGTCATCTTCGTCGACGCCGTCGGATCCACCGAGCAGGCTGCCCGCTCCTCGCCGGAGGAGTTCGCGGCCGCGCTCGACGCCCTCTTCCGCTGGTTCGACGAGCTCGCCGACCGGCACGGCCTCGAGAAGATCAAGACGATCGGCGACGCGTACATGGCGGTCGCGGGCGCGCCCGTCCCCAAGGCGGACCATGCCGACGCCGCCGTCGGGATGGCGCTCGAGATCCTCGCCGGGTCCCACGTGGTGCGGTGGCCATCCGGAGACCCGATCAGGGTGCGGGCTGGGATCGCGTCCGGACCGGTCGTTGCCGGCGTGATCGGTGAACGGAAGTTCGCGTACGACGTGTGGGGCGACACCGTGAACCTGGCGAGCCGGCTGCAGGAAGCGGGCGAGCCCGGCCAGGTCCTGGTCTCGCAACGGACGGCCGACATCATCCATCGGTACGGATGCGGACCGGTGCAGATGGTCGACATCAAAGGGAAGGGTGCGACACCCGTGCGCGCCCTCATCGGGCCCGAGAGCTCCCCTGCCGAGGGCGAACCGTCCGTCGAGGTGGAGTCATCGTGAGGATCTCGGCGGTCGCGCTCGTGATCGCGCTGTGCGTCGCAGCGATCGGCTGCACGACGACGCCGGATGTCGCCGGGCCCTCCGACCAAGGCAAGGGGACGATCGTGGTCGGGGTCTCCGGCGCGTTCACCGAGAATCAGCTCGTCGCGGAGATGTATGCGCGAGTCCTCGAGCACGCGGGCTACACGGTGGAGCGGCAGTTCGACCTTCGGGCGCGGGAGGTCTCGCAAGCCGCGTTGGAGTCCGGACAGATCGATCTCAAGCCCGAGTACCTGTCGTCGCTGCTGTTCTTCCTGGACGCGAACGCGGAGCACTCGAACGATCCCGAAGCGGCGGCCGCACAGGATCGTGCGCTCCTCGAGCCGGGCGGGATCTCTGTGCTGACGCCGTCACCGGCGCAGGACACGAACGTGTTCGTGGCGAACGCCGAGACCGCCCAGCGGTTCGGGCTCACGACGATGACGTCGCTCGCCGCTGCGGCGAACCAGCTGACGGTCGGGGCGCCGCCGGAATGTCCACAGCGCCCGTTCTGTCTGACGGGCCTGCGGGACACGTACGGCATCCTCTTCTGGGACTTCGAGCCGCTCGATGCCGGAGGCCCACAGACCATCGAGGCGCTCACGAAGAACGACGTGCAGATCGGACTGCTGTTCTCGACCGACCCACGTATCGAGGCGAACGGGTTCGTCCCCCTCATCGACGACAAGCACCTGCAGGATGCCGAGAACCTGACGCCGGTGATCCGCACCGACGAGCTGAACGACGAGGTCCGAGACCTGCTCGACGGCGTGAGCGCGAAGCTCACCACCGACAACGTGACGAGGCTCGTCGGCCGGGTCGTGCTGGACGGTCAGGACATCCCGACCGTGGCGAAGGAATTCCTGAGCGCCAACGACTTGATCTAGGGTCGGCACGCCGGCGGCTGCAACCTCACGCAACACTCCACGGGCACGGGATCGAGGGCCACGCTGCGTGACCCGTTGTTCGGAGATAGGTCGTTCACGCGGGCGCGCGAGCGTCCAACGCAATGCGAAGCCAGTCCGGTACGTCTCGTTCGTGATAGCGATGTTCGCTGGGCTCGATCGCATCGAGGAACGAGCGGTATTGGAACGCCTTCCACAGCGCGGCGATGGGCGCGATCGCGTCGATCGCCGTCGCAGGATCCGAGCCGGGCATCTCGACCCGCCAGGCTTCCAGCCACGCCGCGCGCACTCTGCTGCGAACGTCGTCATCCTCGATCGCGGCCAGGAACCCGGTATCGATGAGCGGGTGGCCCACGAGGCTGTCACCCCAGTCGAACAAGAACAGCTCGCCGTCACGCCGGATCCAGTTCCCGGGGTAGAAGTCGCCGTGCACGAGCGAGTCCGGGATGCCGCAGGCCGCCAGGGCGGCCAGGCGATCCGGAAGATCCGCCGCCAGATCGTCCAGGGAGCCAAGTTCGTCGCTCCGAAGGGTCGCGCGCACGTCGCCTCGCGCGAGGAACGTCTGGAGCTGACTCGCGAGCCCACCCGAGCGGTGATCTGGCATGCCGATCGCAAGGAGATCGTCGGTTCGGTCCGCCCAGTCAACTTGGAGGGCGACCAGCGCACGGACCATCCGGGTCAGCACTTCCTCGTCCGCCTCCCACAGCACCTCGGGCCCGAGATCCTCGAGGAGCAGCGAACGCAGATCTTCGTCGGCTGCCACGACGCTCGGGACGATCGGCACCCGCTCGCGGGCGAGCAGGGAGACAACAGCGGGTTCATGCGCGAAGAACCCCGGGACGGTCTTGCACCACACGACGCCATCTGCGGTCGACAGCTGCAGAATGGATGAAAGGTTCCAGGTCTTCACCTGGCGTACGGGGCCGAGGCGAGGGGTTCCGCGTTTCCGCAGCGCTCCGTCCGCCCACGCGACGATCGATGTGATGCCGCCGGGACGCGCCCACGGCGCCCGGCGAGGGTCATCGTCGTACGGGAGGTCCTCGAGCGCGGGCACCAGCGGCGGCGTGGGTCCCGTCGCCTCGGCGGTATAGGACACGAGGCCATCGGTCATCCCTGTCCCACCTTGGGCGTCCACCAGCCGCAGTACGAAGAGGTCGACGCCGAAGCGCTCTCGAGCGACGGTGACGATGTCGCCGACCTGAGGCCACCACGGGTCCTCGATGTCGATGTCGGGGAGCGCTCCCACGGGAGCGCCGGCGTCGTCGACGAGTATCAAGCGAACCACGCGAGCCATGACGCGAACCGTATCGCCCGGATCAGTTTGCCGCGTCGGGCAACCAGGCTCAGGATGCCGACGTGGACAATCCTGAGACCAACTACGCGATCGCACCCGACGGCGTCTACCTCGCGTACCAGACGTTGGGAACCGGCACCCCGGCCATCGTCTGGCAGCCGGATTGGCCGGGGAACATCGACTTCGAGTGGGATGTGTGGAACGGCGTGTCATTCCTTCGGGAGCTCGCGTCCTTCACTCGGGTGATCACACACGACCAACGCGGTATCGGGCTGTCGAGCAGACACGTCGCGCCGGCCGATCTCGAGACCAGAGCCGCGGATCTGCGGCTCGTGCTCGATGCTGCCGGCGCGGATCGGGTGGTCCTGTGCGGGATCTACAACTCGGGAGGCGTCAACGCCCTGCTCGCGGCGACGGACCCCGAGCGGGTGCATTCACTCGTGTGGATCGATCCGGGGGCCCGTACCACGCCGACACCCGACTACCCCTGGGGTGTCACGGCTGACGTACCGCGACACGGAGGATGCTGAACTCGACCTCTGGGGCACCTCCGCCTACGGCTTGGCCCACATCGAGCACGAGACTGCGTTCGGCAACGCCCTGCCCACGGAGCTCGCGGAGTTGACATCCCGGCAGAGCCGCAATGCATGCACGCCCGATGTCGCCAAACAGATGGCGGCGATCTGGTACGACATCGATGTGCGGGCGGTCCTGCCAGCGGTCAGATGTCCAGCGCTCCTTCTGCCCAGGACCGGATACAGCGAGGAGGAAACCGCGTACATCGCCTCGTTGATGCCGAGCGCGGAGATACGACCCCTTCCCCCGGGGGTTTGGAGTAACGAGCATCTGACCATCCAGGTGGAGGAGATCCGCCGATTCATGGGGATCGAGCCACCCCCGCCCGTCTTGGACTCGGTGCTGGCGGCCGTCCTGTTCACCGACATCGTGGGATCCACGGCGAAGCAAGCAGCGCTCGGCGATGCCGGCTGGAAGGCGCTCCTCGAGCAGCATCACGCGGCGGTCCGGCATGAGATCGAACGCTGGCACGGCACCGAGGTCGACACGGCCGGCGACGGCTTCTACGCGACCTTCGAGGGACCCGCGCGTGCGGTCCGATGCGCGCTCGCGATCGGCGCCCGCGTACGAGACCTGGGGCTCGAGATCCGGGCCGGCGTCCACGTCGGCGAGTGCACGCTGATCGACGGCAAGGTCGGCGGGCTCCCCGTCACCATCGGCGCGCGGATCGCCGCCGTCGCCGGCGCCTCGGAGGTGTTGGTGTCTCAGACGGTCAAGGACCTCGTTCCGGGCTCGGGACTCGCGTTCGAGGACGCGGGCGAATACGACCTGAAGGGCGTCCCGGATCGCTGGCACCTCTACCGGGTCGTGGGCGACTGACACCGCTCAGAGATCGAGAGCGGGAACGCCGTGGCTCCCGAGGATGATCGACATCTCGCCGGCGTGGTGCACGTCGTGCTCGATCAGGTGCCAGACCACCCAGCTCCGGGTGAACGTCCGTGTTCCTGACGACCGCGTCCGGGTGAAACCGATCTCGAGGTCCTCGGGCGTCCATCGCCGAAGACATCCCTCGACGAGCTCCCACGTGTCGTGAAGCGCCTCGACGAGCTCCGTGGCGCTCCTCGGATGCTCCTCGTCGTCCTCCCAGCCGGCGTCTTCCAACGGGAGATCGGGAACGGTCGTGGTCTCGACGCGGAACCGGTCGCGAAGCGACGGCTCTCCCTCGCCGAGGATGTCCTGCCACCAGTAGCTCCTCGATCCTGCGACGTGGCCGGCGAGCTGCCACACGCTCCAGGCGTCGACGCTCGGGCGCAACGCGAGCTGGTCGGGCGTGAGACCGGTGAGCATGTCGACCACCAGACGCTGGTGTTCGGCCCAACCGCTGTAGAGGGTGTCGAGCGCCGCCCGTTCCACGAGGCGCATCGTACCCTCGCGACCCGCTGCCAGGTTCGCTTGCGTTAGAGGGCGGGGGCGCCGCTTGCTGCTCGGCTCTCGTCCACCTCAGCCTGAACCTCGGCGATCTCCTCATGCGATCTCGTCTGAATGCCTGCCACGTGATCGCGCGGGCCCTCCATGTGCGTGATGATCTCGTCGAGCTTCACCTGAAGAGCCGCCGAGTCCTTGTTCTCGGTGTTCTGTAGGGCGAACACCATGAGCAGAGTCGCGACGCTGATGGCCAAGGTCGTGACACCGATCCCGACAAACGCTAAGCCGACTGCGATCAGCACGGCCGCGACAAGAACAGCCCAAACCGATCCCAACCACCGCGACAGCCAGGCTGCCAGGGAGCTGAATGCCTTGGACGCATGTGGTTCGGCCATTCTGTCGCTGATACCCACACGTGGCAGACGCGAAACCACTGGAGGCCGGCTGGCGGTTTGCGAGGTGCGGGGCCGACGGCATACGGTCGGCACGTGGCCGACGACAGCACGCAGCGCAACCTCGTCATGATCCTTGCCCGCGACCTCACCTCGCGCCTGGCGACGCCGGCGTTCGTCGTGGACGCCGACGGCACGCTCGCCTACTTCAACGAAGCGGCCGAGCCCGTGCTCGGTCGTTCCTACGCGGAGGCCGGGGAGCTGCGGGCCGGGGAATGGGCCACCGATTGGAAGCCCACCGACCTGGACGGGATGCCCGTCCCCTTGGAGGAGCTCCCCCTCGGGATCGCGTTCCGGGAAGGCCGCCCGGCCCACCGCGCGATCCGGATCACCGGCGGCGACGGTGTCGAGCGCGAGATCGAAGTGACCGCGTTCCCTCTGTGCCCGCGACCTGACGTCATCGTCGGTGCGGTCGCGGTGTTCTGGGAGCGACCCCCGGCGGAGGGCTAGCGTGCGAGCGACGATCTGGGGCTGCCGCGGCACCCTGGCCTCCCCCGGCCCCGAGACGATCCACTACGGCGGACAGACCTCCTGCATCGTGCTCGATCTGGACGACGGGTCGGTAGTGATCCTCGACGCCGGCACCGGCATCCGTCCGTACGGGATCTCGCTCGCGGGCGTGCACCCGCCGCGGGTCGACCTGTTGATCACGCATCTGCACGCAGATCACATCGAGGGGCTCCGGTTCTTCGCGCCGTTCTGGGATCCCAACGTGGAGTTCCACATCTGGGGCCCGCCGGCGCCGGCGAAGGGGTTGGAACAGCGGCTGGCGCCGTTCTTCGCACCGCCGTTCTTCCCGGTGCACCTTCGCAACGTGCCGTCGCGGCCGCAGTTCCGCGAGGTGCCCGACCGGCCGTGGACGATCGGCTCCGCGACCGTCTCGGCCGAGCTCGTGAAGCACCCGGGGCCGGCCGTCGGCTACCGGATCGAGGAGGGCGGCCGGTCGCTCGCGTACCTCCCGGACCACGAGCCCGGCCTCGGGACCGACCTCAGGACCATGGAGGACAGCTGGATCTCGGGCCTCGGCATCGCGCGGCAGGCCGACGTGCTCGTCCACGACGGTGCAGTACACGGTGTCGGAGTACGAGCACCGCGTCGGCTGGGGTCACTCGAGCACGACCGATGCCGTGACGTTCGCGGAGCGCGCGGGGGCCCGCCACCTCGTGCTGTTCCACCACGACCCGATGCACACCGACGCGGACCTCGAGGCCCTGCTCGCGGATGCCCGCGGCGTGGCCGGCGCCGGCTCGCTCGAGCTGGAGCTCGGCTACGAAGGGCAGACCTTCGCGCTCGCGTAGAGCTGCGCTTACTCAAGACCTTCCGGCCTCTGCATCACCGTCAGCGACGTCGAAGCACTGCCGCTCGCATCTGTCGGTCCGGCCGAGGGATTCTGGGTGCTGTCACTCGCTTCACTTCGTCGACAGGCTCTACGTCGTCACGGAGATCGTTGCGTCCGGGGACCAGCCGGTTGCACGCCCAGTGACGGAGTTCCGAAGGCGAGCGTGGAATGCATACGTGCCAGCGCCCTTGTTGGGCACATAGGTGGACCCGACGTTGGACGTTGACGTCAGGCTCGTCCAGGCCCCCCACTTCGAGGAGCCCGCCTTCCGGAATCTCACCTGAGCATCGAAGGTGAACCCAGGCATCGTGCTCGAAGACCACACGAGCGAAAAGACGGTTGAGACGTGGCCCGTTGATGGCGTTACGGTCATCGGAACCGAGATCGTGCCGGTGAACGGCGAGCCATCCTTCTTGCTCGTCGATCGATAGGAGTACACGCCGGCGGCGACCGTTCGATAGCTGAACGTCCCGGTGGTCCGTGTGCCGGAATCGAACAGCGGCTTCTTCCCCGCTCCAAGGCCGATCGATTCGGTCACGGAATGCAGCTTGGTCGATGTGAACGTCCACTGGATCTGCTGGCCCATGACGGACGCCACCGCACGAGGCGAGTAACCCGCATCCGTCACCGAGGCGGCCCTGGGCGCGAGGCCGGCCACGTTCCACTCGCTCGCGCTCGACGTCACGACCGTGAACGTCGCCCCCCCACCACCGGGGAGCGCCTGTCGAGAAGACGCCGGGATACAGGGATCCGGAGCCGCGACCGTGGTCGGATCCGAGGTGCACGCCGGCACCTGCGTCGGAGTCCCGTTGCCCTCGGTGCGGAACACCTGCAGCGTCTGCGGCGTCTCGCCGAACAGCGCTGCATCGTCCAATGAGAACGTGATCCGCAGGGGGTTGTTCGCCGTGGTCGAGGCGGTCGAGTCGATGTGGATCTGGGTGCCGAGGAACTGCCACCCGACGGGCGGCTGCTGACTGATCGTGCCCTCGGCGATCGTCACGGTTCCGCCGCCGGCACCTGCGGGAACGCCCACCTCGGTGGTCACCGGGTCGGTCGGCGATGGCGCGCCGCCGCTCGACACCGTGCCGCCGCCGGGATCGACGGGTTCGGTCACCACGACGGGAGGCGGCGCGCCCGCGGCGGGTGTCACCTCGTTCGAGGGCGCGGACGAGGGGCTCGTTCCCCCCGCATTGGTCGCAACCACGGTGAATGTGTAGGCGTGGCCGTTCGTCAGCCCGGTGACGGTCACGTCGGTGCCGTTGACGGGCAGCGGCGGCAGGTCCAGCGCCGATGTCTCGTCGCGAGGGGTCACGGTGTAGCCCATGATCGACGCGGGAGGACTCGCCGTGGCTCTGTCCAGCTCACCGCCGCCTGACCATCGCCACCGGCGGCGACAACGTTCGTCGGTGCTCCCGGCGGACCGGGTCGCACCTTCACGGCGATGTCGCCGACGAAGTTCGGTAGGTCGAGGTGGAGAGTGCCTCCGGTCGCGCTTGCGGGGAAGGTACTCACCACGCCGCCGGCGCCGTTCGTCGAGTACACGTCGGCGGTGTAGTCGCCGTTCTGCATCCCGTCGACGTCGAGTGTGCCACCCGAGACGCTTGCATTCGCGGGGTCGACCCCCGACCCGTACTCACTATCGACGTCCTGGATCCACGCGAATGCCCGGTGCGTGTTGTCCATCCCAACCGCGCGCATGCCGATACTCGGCGTGAGTTGTGACCTCTCCAACCCGAGCCCAACGATGTCGACGTTTCCCATGTACGCGTCGAGCGCCGGGAAGATCCGCTCGTTGAGCGGGAAGTCGGGTCCGGTCCTGTGCGCGGACGGATCCGCCGCGAGATAGGTCCCCCACCACCAGGACATGGCGCCACTGCCCGACAGCGCCGCGGCCCACGCCGCGTTCCGGATGTGCGTCCCCTGTTCCAGATGGTGACGGTTCGCCGCTGACCCCGTGAACGTCGTCGGATCGAAGCCGGCTTCCGGGCTCCCGTTGAGACCGAACTCTCCGTAGATGACTGGCTTGTCGTATGTGTTGCGCAGGTTCCAGATGGTCTGCGCGAACCGCGCCATCGGCGGACCGTCGTAGTCGTGCACCTGGACCAGATCGAAGTGTGGATCGCTCCAGATCGGCGCCGTGAGCCCGGGCGCGTCGGAACTCGTCGTGACGAGGTGTTGGAATGGGTCGATCGATTTCAGATACGTGGCCATCTCGATGTGCCACGCCTGGACGTCGGCCGCCATCTGTGGATCGTTCAGCGGGTTCGAGGCGGGCGAACCGAGGAATTGGATCTCGTTGAACAGCTCCCACGCGAGCACGTCCGGGTACGCGCCCCATCGAGCGACGATGTATCGCAGGCGCTGCTTGTAGAGATCCTTCGCGGCAGGGTTCGTGAAGAAGTCCTCGGGATGCGCCGCCGGAACCGGCCCACCATTGGCTGCGTTATAGGGGTTCTCATCCCACCGCGGATTCGAGCCGGGCGAGCTGAACTGCCCGTGATCGTTCAGGACGATCTGGACCTCGAGCCCATCCGTTGCTGCTCGGTCGAGGAGTTTGTCCCATCGCCATGCGGAAGCGAGCGAGTACCGGCCGAGACCCGGATACGACCCCGACCAGTGGTTCGTCCCCCACTCGATCGCCGCGCGGTTGAAGTCGCTCATCCATACGCGCGTCCAGTTCTCGTGCGCCGCGGCGAAGGAATCGAACAACGGCCGGTACACCGACAGACCGCCCTGGAACGGCTCGCGATCCTCGAATGCGGCGTTGTGACCGATCGGCAGGTACGGCGTGCCATCGTCGTAGCGCATGAATCGACTGTCGCCCGGGTCCAAGCGAACGAACCCGTGCTCGAGACGACGACGACGCGGTGAAGGTCATCGGACCGGTGCTCCCGGTCGCGGTCGCGTCGTGCGCGGAGATCGTGTAGCTGTAGACACCGGTCTCTGAAGGCGTGAACCGCACCCGCCATCCGGGCGTTCCGCTCGCCGTGTAGTCCTCGTTGCCCTGGCCGTTCACCGACGCGGTGTAAGTCCTGATACCAGAAGGCGGGGACCACCGAGACCTGGTTGCTCGGCGACGTGAACGTGACGTCGACACTGATCTCGTCTGGGTCGAATGGATTCGAATACGTGCGATCAAGATCGAACGACGCCTCGAACAGGTCGAACTGACCCACCGTATTCGACGCGGTGTCACGCCGGTGATCCCGATCGACGGCGGGGCGATCGCTACCGTCTGGCACGCACTGAACTCCGACGTGCCACGGATGGGGCACGAGTTCATCGATCAGGTCGCCGCGGGTCGCCGTCGCGGTCACGACCTGACCCACCGGCACCTCGGTGTCGACCGTCGCCGAGAACGTGGCGAGCCCGGACCCATTCGTCGTCGCGGTCTTGTATCCAAGGAACACGTTGCCTTCGCCGTACCCCGATGCATCACACGAGGCTGTCCGAGAAGAACTCGAGCAGATACTGCGTGCTCGGCGCGCCCGAAAGGGATCCGCCCATCACGGTTGAGCCGCCTCCACTTGCAGCAGACGTGAGCTCAGGGGCGTTCTGAAGGTCGTTGGGCCCCGAGTCCCCGTCCCCTGGATCGTTAAGCGTGACTCCGTCGTCGGCGAGGTCGATCCCGAGACCAGTGTTGTTGGACAACGAGTTCCGGAATATCGAGTTGTCCGTACCAGTCCGGACGGTGATCCCATCAGAACCGTTGCCCACCACGGTGTTGTCGCCTCCACGATACTGCCCGTTCCCCCCGATCATGTTCGACGAGCCGCCGTCCACGAGGACGCCGTAGCCACCGTTGTCGGCGATCCGGTTCGACCAGATGCGGTTGTCGTGCGTGTTCAAGATCTGCAGTCCGTCCACGGTGTTCGATGAGATGACGTTGGAGATGAAGGGATAGCTGACAAGTTGGCCGATCGTGTTCCGAAACGAGCCCCCGTCGAGCCGAACGCCGACGTCGTTGGGAACCGGCGTGTTGCCATCTGCGCCGACGCCGATGTAGTTGAGTTCCATGAAGTTGCTCGTGGTATTCGAGCCGCGGATGAGGAGGCCGACGCCGTCATTCCCCGAGATCACGTTCCAGCCCGGGAAGCTGCCACTGTTTCCGATGCTCGTGATGAACGTCGAACAACACAGCTCCACACCGGCCGCCGATGAGGAGCCATCGCCGTTCGGAAGCGCCACCAAGCCCGTGGTGTCGGTGCCGACGAAGCTGCCCGTCAGCCCGTCCTGCGAGCCCGTGAACGGACTCCGACCAAGCCGTTGCCGGAGATGATGTTTCGTCCCTCCGGCGTGGAGGTTCCGATGAACGTCGTGTTGTGGCCGATCACGCCGGCAACGGCATTGCCGAGAGCTTGTGTACCGGTGATGTCGGTGCCGACGAAGTTGCCACGCATGAGCGACTGAGCCTGGAGCTCGACGCCTGCTGGTCCCTGATTCGCCGAGATCAGGTTGCAGGCACCGGTGCAAGCGCCACCCGGCGAGACGCCGATGGGATTGCCGTCGAAGTTGGATCCGAGGTCGATCCCTTCGGCCGTGCTCAAGACGCCCTGTTCGCCGTTGCCGAGTGCCGCGGTACCGGTGACATCCGTGCCGATCCGGTTGCCGCGGATAGACGTGAACATCGTGCCGGACCCTTGGATCTTGATCCCCTGGGCGAGGTTCCCCGAGATGACGTTGCCGGAGCCCTGTGCGTAACTCCCGATCGACACGCGGACCGCGTCGTCGACCAGCACGCCGATCCCGTTCGGTCGCGGTTGGGTCCCGGTCACGTCGGTTCCGATATAGCTCCCGGTCACGGACGAGTTCGGCGCTCGGATCTCGATCCCCTTGCCGTCGAACCCACCGATCACCAGGGCGTCCACCGAACTGCCGTCGGCCCCTGTCCCGAGAACGAGGCCGCGCGCGCCGGACGAAGCCCCACTCCCGTCGAGTTCGATGTTCGGCGTTGCCGTGCCCGGCTGACTCTTCCCATCGATGATGACCTGATCGGTGATCGTGGGAAGCTCCGCGGTCAGCGAGATGGACACATCCCCGGTCGGGTTCCCGGTTGGGATCGCGAAATCGATCTCGTCGAGTCCCGCGGAGGCGTTGGCCTCCTCGATCGCAGCGCGTATCGAACAGCCTCCGGATCCGTCATCACAGATGCCGTCGAGGGTCGCGTCGCTTCCCGCCGTGTCGACGTCGACCACGAACGTGTGCGCGGGATGCGGGTTCGGCGAATACTGCTGCACGACCGCCCACGTCGCCGGCGTGCCGGGGTTCACGTCGTGGCTCGCGCCGGCAACCTCCGGCCCAAGATTCCAGAACGCGACGCCCGCGGACGGCGCTCCCTGCGCCGGTGCCTTCTGGATCTCGTAGACGTTGTGGAACCAGTCGGCGCGGTCAGTCTCCGTGTAGGTGACGCTGTTGCCCACCGGCGTCTGCGGGAACCCGAACTCCTCGGTGATCCATGGCTTGTTCAGACTCTGCGCCGCCGTCGCGATGATCGATGTCTTTGTATCGTTCGCGGCCGTCGCCGGCAGGTGCGCGAAGTAGTTGTGGATCGAGATGACGTCCTGGTTCTGGAGCCCGAAGATCGCCGAGTAGTCGATGCCCGAGTCGCTGGTGTAGAGCGCCTGCCAATCGATATGCAGGAGTCCACCCGACGTGACGAGGTGGTTGTGGTCGTAGGACTTCCATTGGTTGAATACCCGCCCGTAGAAAAGGGTCAGCTCCTCGGTTCCCGGCCTGAGTGGTTCCTGGCTATTCGGCGGATTGGGTTCGCCCGCAAAGGAAACGATCGCGATCGTGGGGTCGTTCCGGTACTGGACGCCGGTCACAGTGTTGGTCCGCGTCGCCACGAACGAGAGGAAGTTGTCCCAGGCATTCGAGGCAGAGGTGCTGTATGGGTTCGTGCATTGATTTGGGTTGGCCTCGCACCAGTCGGCGCCGACACATCGAGTCTGATCGTCGCCCGACAGGCCACTGCACGCCGGAGGGACCGGGTACGACGAGGCGATCGCGGCCGTGCCTCTGCAGGAAGAGCTCGCGGTTCTGGAGATGGTTGCGGAACGCGGACAGGTCCAAGATCGCGTGAAGCCCCGCCGTCTGCATCGCCGCGAGGAGCTGGTCAACACGCTCCCATGAGGAGGCGTCGGTCGGCGCGTTCGCCGTCACACCGCTCTCGTCGAACATGTTGACGATCCGAAGCGTGTTGAGCCCGCCTGCTTGTGCAAGCGCAATCTCGTCGGGGATCGACTGCGTGGCACCGGGGTTCGACGTCCCATAGGTGGCCCCGCCGTACAGGTACCAAACCTTGCCGTCGATCGTGAGATGCGTCCCGTTCGTCTGTACGAAGGGTCCGGGCGTTTGCGCTCGCGCGGGAGGCGAGACGGCCAGGGGCACGAGCAGCGTCAGGCAGGCGACGAACAAGGCTGCCGAGCGACGGGGAACGGGGCGGCGCCCAATGCCTGCGCTGCTCCCCCCCATGCGGCCAGCCCTCCCCCGATCGTCAGGCTAGTCGGGTGTAGCGCCTCTGGTCAACCTCACCGAAAGCAACTCGCCGCAGGATCTGCCGTTGGACGTCGGTGATCGCGCGGCCAGGATCGATGCCGATTTCGTCAGCAAGGGATCGCCGCAGCGCTTCGAACGAGGCGAGCGCCTCTGTCTGCCGGCCCGCGCGGCACAACGCCAGCATGTGCTGTCGCCTGATCGACTCGTTAAGGGGATAGGTGATGACGAGCGGTTCCAGACGCTCCAACGCCGCGGCGACTCGGCCGAGCGCGAGTTGGGCATCGACCAGGTCCTCGGCCGCCGTAAGGCGGAGTTGCTCCAGGCGTCGGGCTTCCGCGATCACAAAGGACTCCTCGGCAAACTCGGGGAGAACCGGGCCACGCCACAGGGCGAGCGCTGCTTCGAGGTCCTCGATGGCCCCTTCGTCATCCGCATCGAGGAAACGCCGGCGACCCTCGCGCAAGCGATGTTCGAACGTGCAGGCGTCGACCGTTCCGGGATCAGCTCGGAGGCGGTACCCATGGCCATCGGTAAGGATCACCGACCACCCTGCGGGGTGTCTCGGTCCCTCGACGAGGGCGCGGAGGCGAGAGACATAGTTCTGCAGCACCCCGTCGGCGGTCGATGGGGGGTTGCTCCACATGAGATCGATCAGTCGGGCTGAAGGAACGACCCTGTCCCTCTCGAGCAACAGGGCCGCCAGAACGGCGCGCTGCCGCGGCCCCCCCAACGGCAGGAGCCCTCCGTCACGCTCCACTTCGAGCGCGCCTAGCATGCGAAACACGATCGTGACGGTGCCGCCCTCCCGTTGAATCGTGGCTGATCGAGTTTGCCGCGCCAGCTTCCAGGATTCCTCCAGGACACGTTTAGTCGCTTTGGGCATGGTTGGTCAAGTGGGGAACTCGCGGGGGTGTCCCGAACGACGTACCCGGCCGTGGTGCCGAGGTCGGGATGGATGAGGGGGAGGGACATGCGACGTGAGGTGAGCAGCGCGCCGGTTCGTCGACTGATCGGATCCACGCTCTCGGTGGCGCTCGTTGCGGCCGTCATCGTTCTCGGGATCACACCCGCGTCCGCCGCGCCGCGCAAAGCGTTGATCAATGGGGCGACCGTGAGCGGCTCCCCGAGCCAAGAAGAGCAGATCGCGACCGCTGCAGGGTTTGTAGTCACCGTCATCGACGATGCGACGTGGGGAACGTACACGGCCCCGGATTTCGGACAGTACGACCTCCTGATCGCCGGCGACCCGTATTGCGGCGAGCTCCCGCCCGGGCTGGTTTCCAGCGCTGCGGTCTTCGGGCCTGTCGTTCTTGGACTCGCCGGGGGGCGGACCTCGGCTGGGAACAGGATCGTCGTGGGCACCGACCCCGTCCTCCATGACGGCGGTGACTACTCGTCCCCCGATGCGCGGGGGACGATCATCCGTGAGGGCATCGGCTACGCGGGCAGCGTTCCCGGAACGACGGGTATGTATTTCGATTCGACCTGCGCCGCCAACTACTCCGGCCAATCCGCTGAAACACTGTCCATCCTGACGTCGATGAGCGCGGGTGCCGGAAGTTGGACGATCGACGCCAACCCGCCATGCGGGGGCGCCGTGTCGCTGATCGCGTCGAATCCGTCGTTCTCGGACCTCACGACCGCGTCGCTGCAGGGTTGGAGTTGCTCCGTGCACGAGGCGTTCCCGACCTTCCCGTCTGACTGGAGCGCGTTGGCGGTGGCGACCGACACGACGGAAAAGCCCACCTGCGGCGTTGACCCGGGCACGGGCCTGAACGCGTGCGGTGAGGCGTACATCCTGATCGCCGGAACGTCGATCGTGGTGGCCTCGAAGGTCATCTCCGTCTCCCCGCTCGACTCCACCAATCCGGCCGGAACGAGCCACACAGTGACCGCGAACGTACACGCCGTCGGCGGCACGCCCCCGGTTGTCGGTCAGCTGGTGAACTTCACCGTCACGGGGCTAAACGCGGGCGCGACCGGCACCTGTGTCCCGGCCGACTGCAAGTCCAACGCCAGTGGCGACGTGGCGTTCACCTACACCGATACGGGTGGTGTCGGCTCCGACACGATCAAGGCCAGCTTCACCGACGATGCCGGTTCGTTGCAGACCGCGACCGCACAGAAACACTGGGTCGAAGGCACGACGCATTCGACATCAACGACCTACACGGGTGCATCGAGCGTGCAGTACTCCGATGCAGCCGCGCTCTCGGGCACGTTGCTGGACACGAGCGGGGTTCCCGTCGGTGTTTCGGGCAAGCAGCTCGACTTCACGCTGGGCCTGCAGAGTGCCTCGGCGGGGCCGACGGACGTGAGCGGGAACGCATCGACGTCGCTCACGGTGAACCAGAAGCCCGGCACCGTCTCAACGGTGGGTACGAGCTTCGCCGGCGACGGTTCCTACGCGGCCTCCAACGACAGTGATCCATTCGCGATCACCAAGGAGGACTGCACCCTCGCGTACACGGGCGACACGCTGGTGAACGCCGCGAACTTGACCAACCTGAAAGCCCAGTTCGGCGAACTGGACTCCTCCCCGGGTGACTGGTCGGGCAAGTCGGTGAGCTTCGCCGTCACCGACGCCTCGAACGTGACGCAAACCTTCACCGCGACGACGAACGCGACCGGCGAGGCCGCAGCCACGGTCGCGCTCGGTCCAAACGCGTACGGCGTGAACGTGTCGTTCGGTGGGGACGACTACTACAACTCGTGCCGCACGGCCGCAGACACCCTGGTGACGGTTGAGGGCGCGAACGCGAAGATCACGGGCGGTGGCTGGATCGCACAATCGGTCGGGCACACGTCCTTCGGCTTCAATGTGATCCGGGACGTGGTCGGTCTCCACGGTCAGCTACAGATCCGTTCCAAGGCGGGCAAGAACAGCTACCACGCCCCAACGGTGCTCACGCTGACGACCAGCGGGAACACGGGGACCTGGACGGGCACGGGAAGTTGGAACGGCGCGGACGGCTACACGTTCACTGTGAGTGTCGTCGACAACGGCTCCAGCGGGAAGAAGGCAGGCGACACGATCTCGATCGTGATCAAACTGGGCGCCACCACAGTGTTCACGACGAGCGGGCCGCAGCCGCTCAAGGGAGGCAACATCACGGTTCACTGATCCGCCAAGAGATTGTCCGGGGCCGCTAGTCGAATCCCTCGGCTCGGTCCCGCGTCAGCGCCGAGGCGACGATGGCGGGCAACACCTCGCCGATCGAGGCGTGAACGACCGCGTCGGCGCTCTCGTCGTAGATCGTCGGCTCCGCGTTGATGATCATGCAGCTCGCGCCCGCACCCTGGGCGAAGTCGAACAGCGACGCCGCCGGCTGCACCGTGAGCGACGTGCCGATCGCCAGGAAGAGCTGACACGTCCGAGCGGCCTCGACCGCCTCTCGCAGCACAGCGCCGTCGAGCGACTCGCCGAACGCGACCGTCGCCGACTTCTGGATGCCGCCGCACTCGATGCACGGCGGATCGGCCTCGCCCGCACGCACGCGATCGAGCTGCTCCTGCATCGGCGTTCGCCGGCCGCACTCCAGGCACTTGGCCTGTCGGATCGTGCCGTGGAGCTCGAGCACCGACTGGGAGCCCGCCAGCTGGTGCAGCCCGTCGATGTTCTGCGTCGCGATCGTGCGCAGCTTGCCCGTGCGTTCGAGGTCGACCAACGCGCGATGTCCGGGGCTCGGTGTCGCGGTCCACGCAGCGTGGTGCAGGCGCTCCTGCCACGCATCTCGTCGAACCTGCGGGTCGGCCAGATAGGCGTCGATGTCGACCAGACGCATCGATGCCGGGTTCGTCGTCCACACGCCGTTCGGACCGCGGTAGTCGGGGATGCCCGACTCGGTGCTGATCCCGGCGCCGGTGAGCACCGTGATCGAGTCGGCCGCCTCCACCATGGCGGCAACGAGGCGAACCTGGTCTGTCATGCGGTCATTGTGCAGGGTTGCGCCGACACGAACGCGTGTTCGTGTGAGGGCAGTCGCCTCTAGACTCACTCCTGGCATGCCTCCACGGCCGGCTGCGCGAGATCGGCGATCTCCGCACGCACCTGCCCGGGTGGTCCACCCTCCGTCAGACTCCTGACAGCGTCATCCGACAGGCCGTCGACGATAGCTGTTGGCCACGCATTCGGCAACGGCCGTCGTGCCGCCACCGTTCAGCACCTCCGCGGCCATCATCGCCCTTACGAGCGGCAACAGCAGCGCTTGTTCGGGCAGGGTGTTCGCATCCTCGGTCGCCGATCCCTGGTCACACGACTTGGGTCGAACCGTTCCCCGCGTCGCCCAACCCATTCGTCCACCCCCTGGGAGGTGCCCTTCACTGATGGAGATCGGAAAGCCAGAGAAGAAGATCCGCATCGAGCCGGTGGAAGAACCAGTCCCGACACCGATCCCAATGCCCGAGCCCGCGGAAGAGCCGATTCTCGAGCCTGTGCCGGCCGGCGTGTCGTAGGCCGGTGAGACGATCGGTCACTAGCGGAAGGACGAACGACGATGGGCATGTGGCAACGACATCGGCAGCGCCAAGCTGGCAAGTACGCGCGGCAGTCCTACAGACTGGCGCTCCAAGAGGCGAACCGCACGGCCGCGATACGGCGCGCGGAGTTGGTCGCGATCCGGGCAACCGTGCGAACCCAGCCGCGCCTGGCCGTTCCGCCGCGACCGGACCTGCGGCGCGGTTCCTAACCTAGTTAGGCCTCGCAGCCAACGCCGTCGTTGTTGCCGTCGAAGTTGTGCGGGTCTGCCGGTAGCACCTTGAAGTTCGTGTACGGGATGTCGTCACAATTGAGGTCAGGCGGAGGGCGAGGGAATCCACACCGTCGGATATGCAGGATCGCAGCTGCCCCCACCGCCGTTGCTGGGATCCTTCGGTGCTCTGCCATCAAGCCCCACGCCTCAGAAGTCCCATTCGTTGTTGATCGCGAGGAGAGCTTCGGCTTCGACACGCAACCGTTCATCGCGATTCGCATCGGGAGGAAGGTCCAACCAGGCATTACTCAAGACCTCATCATCGCCGAAGGTGCCCCACCAATCGAGACGGAAATAGCTCCAAGGATTGGGGTCGTTCGCTTGCCATGCTTGCTCGACCGAGGACAGGTCGGGAACTCACGTCTTTCTCGGTGTCTAGCGGCCAGCGCGAGGCTCTATGACACGTACAGCTTCCTCACCAGACTCGCCGTCCACATGTGCTTCTTCGGACGCACGAGGACCCTCTGCTTGCGGTTGAGCGCCTCGGCGACCTAACGCCTTCCTCAAGGTTTCCCGGGTGACGACCGATTCGAGCCTCACGGGGACAGGTATGAAGCAGCGAACCGACACCGAAGCAAAGCGGCTGATCGCTCGCTACCAAGACACCATCGAGCGGTTGAGGAATGAGCTCGAGGAAGCGCGACGACGATCGGGCGTGACGGAGACCAACCGAGATCCGCGAGGTAAAGGGATCCCTACGGCGGTGGCCTCGCGCGCCACGGATGAGTGGCTCCTCCTCAGATCCCCGGCGTAGCCGCCTTTCCTGAGACCACCATCTCGCGGACTACACTCGGCTGATGCCGAACATGGGACGTCGTCTAACTGCCGGCTCGGGCGCGGTGATGCTCATCGGCGGTGCAGAGGACAAGCTGCGGACCCGGCTGATCCTGTCCAGGTTCGTCAAGCTGGCAGGCGGCCCCGACGCACACATCGTCGTGGTGAGCACCGCCTCGATGCTCGGAGACGTCACCACCGAGACCTACCGAACGATCTTCACGGAGCTCGGGGCGGCACAGGTGGATGGGATACGGCCTCAGCAACGCAATGAGGCCGAGGATCCGGAAGTGGCGGCCACCCTCGCCCACGCGACCGGCGTCTTCTTGACCGGGGGCAATCAGCTCCGGCTCACGTCGATCGTGGCCGGTACCCGGTTGGCCTCCGGGTTGCATCTCGCTCACGACCGTGGCGCCGTCATCGCCGGCACGTCTGCCGGTGCCAGCGCGTTGGCGGCCCACATGCTCGCGTCCGGCGAGTCGGGCGCCACACCTCGTCACGGGATCGTACAGCTGGCCGCTGGACTCGGGCTGGTCCCGGACACGGTGGTCGACCAGCATTTCGAACAGCGCATGCGATTGGGACGACTCCTGTCCGCGATCGCCGCGTCCCCATCGCTGATCGGCATCGGTCTCGACGAAGACACCGCTGCGATCGTCTCCTCGGATCGGCGGATGGACGTCATCGGTCGAGGAGCCGTCACCGTTGTGGACGGCTCGAATATGCAGACCGACGCCTACCGCTTGCGGAAGCGGAGGCCAGTGATGATCTCCGGCGTCGTACTGCACTCGATCCCGTCTGGCTATGTCTTCGACCTCCGGACCCGCGCGCTGGCCTCTGATGAAGGTGGTGTCCGGATCCAACGAGAGGCGTCCGAGTGAGCGCGTCTGAAGAGATCGAAGGGACGAGCGGGCTCGCCGACTCGGAACGACCGCAGCTCGCTCCCGACCTCACGATCGTCCATGAGCGCGTGTTCCGTGGCCCGAACTACTACTCCTACGAGCCCGCGATCAAGTTGCTCGTCGATCTCGGCTCTCTCGAGTTTTGGCCCTCTAACACGATCGAAGGTTTCACCGACACGCTTCTCACGATCCTCCCCGGCGTCGGCGAGCACTCTTGCTCCCGGGGACACGCCGGCGGGTTCCGTGAACGGCTGCTTGAGGGGACGTGGGCCGGCCACGTCGCGGAGCACATCGCGATCGAGCTGCAGCGCGAGTCGGGTGCGCAGGTCTACCGCGGGAAGACCCGAGGGGCGGGAGCCCCCGGCCGCTACAACGTCATCTTCGGGTACTGGGAAGAGCAGGTTGGGCTCGAAGCGGGTCGCATCGCCGTTCGGCTCGTCAATCATCTGGTCGCTCCGGACGCGGCTTTCAACATCCCGGCGGAGCTCGACGGCCTGATCCGGCTCGCCGAGCGCCGAGCGTTCGGGCCGTCGACCCAAGCGATCCTCGACGAGGCCGCCAGCCGAGACATACCGTTCATCAGGCTCAACGAGCAGTCGCTCGTGCAGCTCGGTCAGGGCAGATACCAGCAGCGGATCCGCGCGACGATGACCTCCATGACTTCCGCGCTCGCGGTCGATATCGCGCAGGACAAGAAGCTGACCAACCAGCTCCTCGCCTCGGCCGGTCTACCGGTGCCGCGGAGCGAGGTCGTGGACTCCGCCGACGACGCGGTCGCGGCGGCCAAGCGCATCGGGTATCCGGTCGTCACCAAGCCACTCGACGGCAACCACGGTCGAGGGGTCGGTGTCGGCATCCGTTCGGACCGTGGCGTCCGCACCGGGTTCAATCGGGCATCGAAGCAATCCCGCGGTGGTGAGGTCGTCGTCGAGGAGATGGTCGCGGGCAGCGATTACCGCATCCTCGTCGTCGGAGGGCAGATGGTGGCCGTCGCCGAGCGAGTGCCGGCCCAAGTGGTCGGCGACGGCACGCACACCGTCAGGGAACTCGTCGAGGTCACCAACGCCGACCCACGTCGAGGGATCGGACACGAGAAGGTGCTTACGAGGATCCGTCTCGGGGAGGAGTCGGATCGGCTCCTGCGTGAACAGAAGCGATCGCTCGACGATGTACCTGCTGAAGGCGCGGTCGTGCAGCTCGCGGCCACGGGCAACATGTCGACCGGCGGCAGCGCGATCGATCGAACGTGGGAGGCGCACGAGGACAACGTCGACATCGCCGAGGAGGCGGCTCGTGTCGTGGGGTTGGATATCGCGGGGATCGACTTCCTCGCGCCGGACATCACGAAGCCCGTGCGAGAGACCGGCGGCGCGATCATCGAGGTGAACGCCTCTCCGGGGTTCCGGATGCACACCCACCCCACGGAGGGCGATCCGCAGTTCGCGGCGCGACCTGTCATCGATCTGCTGTTCCCGGCCGGACGGCCGTCGCGGATCCCGATCATCGCTGTCACCGGTTCCAACGGCAAGACGACCACGGTGAGGATGATCTCCCACATCATGAAGGGCAAGGGACACAAGGTCGGCCTGACGTCGACCGACGGGATCTACATCGACGAGCGCCTGACCCAGGAGGTGGATGCCAGCGGCCCGCGGTCAGCGCTGAAGGTTCTGCAGAACCCGCGCGTGGATCTCGCGGTGTTCGAGGTCGCCCGGGGAGGCATCCTGCGCGAGGGCCTCGGATACGGGCGCAACGACGTGGCGGTGGTGTTGAACGTCACGGGAGACCATCTCGGGCTCGGCGAGATCGAAACAATGGAGCAGCTTGCCGCCGTCAAGCGGGTCATCGTCGAAGCCGTCCCCCGCGACGGCTTCGCCGTGCTGAACGCCGACGATCCCCTGGTGGCCTCCATGCGACGACATTGCTCCGGGAGCGTCATCCTGTTCTCCGTCCAGCCGGAGAACGAACTGGTCGAGCGTTGGGTGCGAAGGGGTGGCAAGGCCGTCGTGCTCGAGCAGGAGCCGCAAGGCGAACTCATGGTCATCCGCGACGGCAGTCGGCGCACAATGCCGCTCGGACACACCCACCTGTTCCCGGCGACCTTCGACGGGCGCGCCCGGATGAACGTCCAGAACGCGCTGGCGGCCGCCGCCGCCGCCCACGCTGCGGGCGCACACCTGCACGACATCAGGCACGGACTCCGGACCTTCGCACCGTCGTTCTTCCAGGCGCCGGGCCGCCTGAACCTGGTCGAAGTCTCGGGCGTGAAGGTCGTGATCGACTATGCGCACAACGCCGCGGGGTTGCAGGCCGTCGGCGACTTCGTCGAGCAGATGACGTCCCAGGTGCGTGATCATGCGCCTCCCGGCTTCGCGTCCTGGACGGCGAATCTCCGTGTCGCGGTGGTGGCGACCGCAGGTGACCGCCGCGACGAGGACATGCGCGAACTCGGTCGTGTAGCAGCCCGCTACTTCGACGACGTCATCATCCGGGAGGACGTGAACACACGCGGCCGCGAACGAGGCGAAGCGGCCGCGATCGTCCTCGAAGGCGTGCGAGCCGCACAAACCGAGGGCGGGCGTGCCGGCAGCGCCGAGATCATCACCGACGAGATGACCGCGGTGCGCCGGGCCTTGGACCGGAGTCGTCCCGGCGATCTGGTGCTGCTCTGTGTGGACTACGCCTCGCAGGTCTGGGAAGAGATCGAAGCCCGTCGTTCAGCTGCGAAGATCCCAAGAGCGTGACGCGCACTAGCGACGCGCCCGCTCCACCAGTCGTCGCACGGTGGGCGGGTCAGCGTGTACCGCGCCGCGACGCTCCAGGAGCTCGAAGATCTCGGAGCGCTGGCCGAGCGCGGTGAGTCCGATGACGTCACGGGGCCGTGACCGCTCGAGCATGTGTTGTAGGGCTCCGACCTCGTCAGGCTGCATGGCAACGTCGGTGGCACCGGCGTCCTGGGCGCCCGCGAGCAGGCGTGCGACCAGGTCGGCGGGATCTCGGCCTCGGAGGTAGCGGGGAAGCTCGGAGACGATCACGTGATCGGCTCCACGTGCCGCTCGGTAGCCGAGCGCATGGAGGACCTCGTCCTGCCGGTCACCAGCGCTACAGATCGCGAGCCAGATCTCGGCGCCCCGCGGCCGGAGACCGGCGAGGACCTCGGTCAGGCCCGTCATCCCCGCCTCGTTGTGCGCGTAATCCACGACGATGATCCGTTCATCGATCGTGAAGACGTTGGCCCGTCCCGGGTTCGTGCTCGGTTCCTGGACGAAGGTCCGCAGTCCTCGCACGATCGAGTCCTCAGGGAGGCCGATCCCCAGCGCCGCCGCGGTGGCGGCCATGGCGTTCTGTACGTGGTGGGTCGCGATCCCGGCGAGGGCCACGGGAAGATCCGTCAGCGCTACGAGCCGGCGGACAGCGCTTCCGGTGCCGAAGATGACGAGCCAGAGGTCGAGAACGGCGATGGCCCTGCCACCGTCCGACAACGCGTCTCGGATTGCGGGATGCGCGGGGTCCATGGAGAAGAGGAAGGGGCGGCCGGTCGCGCCCTTCCGCATCGCAAGGACGCGCGGGTCATCCGCGTTGAGCACGACCCATCCCTCTGGGCGGGTGATACGGGTGATCGATGCCTTCACTTCTGCGAGCTCATCCAGCGTGTGGATCCCGTGCAACCCGAGGTGATCGGGCGAGATGTTGGTGACGACGGCAACATCGTTGTGCATGGTTCCGATCCCGCGCAGGAGGACACCGCCCCGCGCAGTCTCCAGGACCGCCACATCCACGCCCGGCTGGGAGAGGGCGATGGCGGCGCCGGCGAAGCCGGAGTAGTCACCGGCCTCCACCAAGCGGTCGTCGTGGTACACGCCGTCGGTCGAGGAATAGGCGACGCTCGCACCCGCGCTGCGCGCGATGTGAGCGAGCAGACGGACGGTGGTCGTCTTGCCGTTCGTCCCGGTCACGGCGATGACGGGGATGGTGGGGTCCGGCACGGATGGGACTTCGCCGGGCCTCTGCGCGCTTATGCGGGTCGCGGCGTCGTCGGCGAGGCTCGATAGCGATCGGCGGGTGCGCAGCAGGTCCGACAACACGGTGGGTACCTCGCGGGCGAGCGCCTCCGCCGCCCCCCGTCGACGCCATGGGAAAGCGACCACGATCTGGTCCTGCTCGGGGCCGGTGCGGCCGCGTACGGCGAGACGAGTCCCAGCAGCCCGCGCGATCTCGCGGGTCACGTGGGCACCGATCCTCGCGGTGAAGCGACGTCGCTGGTCGGTCGACCGCTCCCCGGGGTGCAGGGTCGTCGGTGCGCCTATCGCTTCCGTCATGCGATCGAGCCGCTCGGTCGTTGCCCGGAGCCATCCTGGGATGGCGAGCGTAAGCTTGATCGCCGGCCGGGGAAAGTAGAGATTGGGGCCCTCGAGCGTTCGGAGCTCCACGAGTTCGGCATACGTCGGCACACCGCACGGTATACCCGACCGACGGGCTACCCGGGCGAGGGCCGACGGAGGGTGGGGAGGCGAAGACCTGGAGTTTGTGAGCCTGGCGGAGCTCGTGGCTTGGCCGGAGCGACTATCGGGCGTGGCACCCGACCGTGAGGGTCATATGAAACCGCTACTGAAGCGAGGCCGGCGTTCACCACCGACAATGCCGATATAGACCGGGACATACGGAGGGACGGCGCGATGCAAACACGTCGACTGGGCCGACTCGGCCACATGAGCAGCGTCCTCATCTACGGGGGTGCCGCGCTCTCGGAGGTGAGCCAGGACGAAGCCGATCGATCGATCGGTGCCGCGCTCGAGGCCGGAATCAATCACTTCGATACGGCGGCCGACTACGGCCAGTCGGAGCTTCGACTGGGCGCGTGGATGCCTCGGATCCGCGAACAGATCTTCCTCGCCACGAAGACCGGCGATCGCGGGGCGGGAGCGGCCTATGACAGCATCCGTCGCTCACTGGATCGCCTACGGACCGACCGCGTCGATCTGATCCAGCTGCACGCGGTGGGCAACCTCGACGAGCTCGACGGCGTGACGGGCCCGGGTGGCGCGCTCGAAGGCGCGTTTCGGGCGCGCGAGGAGGGCTTGGCGCGGGGGATCGGGATCACGGGGCATGGTCCGGGCGTGGCGGGGGTCCACCTCGAGGCGTGCCGGCGATTCCCGTTCGACACCGTCCTGACGCCATACAACTTCGTGCTCGCCCGTGATGCGGATTTCCGGCGCGACTTCGACGCCCTGATCGAGCTGACGACGGCCGAGGACGTGGCCGTGATGGCGATCAAGTCGATCGCGCGCAACAACTGGCGCGCTGACGGGCCGCGCCCCTACGCAACGTGGTACGAGCCTCTCGACGAGCAAACCTTGATCGACGCAGCGGTCGCTTTCGCCTTGGAGCGACCGGGGATCGCGGGGCTCGCCACCGCCGGGGACACGCATCTCCTGCCGCTGATGATCGAGGCCGAACGACGTCACGAGGCTGCCGAAGACAAGGGTTCCGATCGGATGGACCTCGACGCCGTCTCGGACACAGGCTCGCTGTTCGAACGCAGCGCCGGGCGCGTCGTCCCGGATTGGATCGAGCACCTGCTCCCATCCGAGCAGTAGGTCGTCGTTGTGGATCTCAGCTCCAACGACCGTTCCTATCGAGGCAGGTCCGCGCCTGGCGGGTCGCCCGTGAGCTGTCTCACGGCCTGGCCGTAGTTCCCACCTCGATCGATCCACATGATCACGCGTCGGGATTGATCACGGCCGGAGCGCCGGCGAGCAGCGTCGCGAGGGGCCCGCCGGCGGCCATGAGGTTGTCGAACGGACCCGCCTCGACGACGCGGCCGTGATCGAGAACGACCACCCGGTCCGCGGTCCGGATCGTCGAGGGACGGTGGGCGATCAGCAGCGTCGTCCGGTCCACGGCGACCGCGGCCATCGCCGCTTGCAGCGCCGCTTCGGACTCCGCATCGAGGTTGGCGACCGCCTCGTCCATCACGAGGATCGGCGCGTCGCGCAGCAGCGCCCGCGCGATAGCGAGACGCTGGCGCTGGCCGCCCGAGATCGACGCGCCGCGCTCGCCGAGGACGGTGTCGTACCCGTCGGGCAGCCGCTCGATGAACGCGTCGGCCTGGGCGAGCGCCGCGGCCGCGCGCACCGCGTCGTCGGTGGCGTCGGGGTCGCCCAGGCGCAGGTTCTCCGCGACGCTCGCGTGGAACAGGTAGACGTCTTGCGGCACGACGGCGATCAACGAGCGCAGGTCGCGCTGGGTCAGATCGCGGACGTCGGTGCCGCCGACCGTCACAGCGCCCTCGCGCACGTCCCACAGCCGGAGCAGCAGGTTGGCGCAGGTCGACTTCCCGGCGCCCGAGTGGCCGACGAGCGCGACCCGCTCACCCGCCTCGACGGCGAACCTCACGTCGGCGAGCGCGTCGGGCAGGTCCTCGTCGTAGCGGAACGACACGCCCTCGAACGCCACCCGCAGCGGCAGCCCGGCCTCGGGCAGCCGAGAGGACGAGACGGCCTCGTCCACGCGATCGGTCACGAGCGGCTGGGCTGCCATCAACGCTTCGATCCGCTCGGCGGCGGCGCTCACCTGGCCGACCTCGCGGAACGTCCCGGTAAGCGAGGCGAGCGGTGCGAAGGCGCCGGCCGCCAGGATCAGCGCGACCGGGATCGACGCGGCGTCGAACGAGCCTCTCGTCGCGAGCACGGCGGTCGTCGTGACCACCGTGATCGCCGCGAGCGCCGTGATCGCGTCGGTCGCGGCATGCTCGATCCCGGATCGACGCCCGTGCGAGATGCTCGTGGCACGGATCTCGCTCGTGCTGGCGCTCGATCCGGTCGAGCATGACCTCCTCGCCGCTGGCCGCCAGGACCTCGCGGGTCCCTTGGACGACGTCGACGACGTTGGCGCCGAGCTGGCCGAGCTCCTCGCGGAGGCGCTCGCCCTCGTCCTGGGCGCGGCCGAGCAGCCACGACGGCACGCTCGCGGCCGCGACGACGAACGGCAGCACCACGACCGCCAGGATCGGCTCAACGATCCAGAGACCGATCTCGGCGAGCACGGGGATCACGAACGCAACGACGAGCGGCGGGGCGAGGTGCGACGTGAACAGCTCGAGCAGCTCGACGTCGGCCATCGACGCCCGCGCGACGTCGCCCGAGCGACGCGACAGGAAGTACGCGGGTGACAGGAGCCGGAACCGCTCGTACAGCTCGGCGCGCAGGTCATCGATCAACCTGAACGACATCACGTGGACGACGACCACCTCGAGCCAGCCGAACAGCGCGATCGGGATCGCCAAGATGACGATCACCCACACAAGGGGCCAGAGCTCCGACGTCGGGGAGCCGTGGAGCGCCTTGCCGATCAGCACCGCGCCGACAACCGCGGCGCCGAACGTGCACACATGCACCATCAGGTTCGTCGCCACACCGCCGGCGAACAGGGCCCGGTACGGACGCAGCAGCCCTGCGACCGGACGGAGGCTCCGAACGAGGCGTCGCACGGGACCGATCTCGGGCACCGGCGCCTGTGTCGCCACGGCGCTCATCCAGCGCGCTCCTGCGCCTCGACGAGCCGCGCGTACCGGCCGCCAACCGCCAGCAGTTCCTCGTGCGTGCCGGCCTCAGCGAGCCGCCCCTGGTCGAGCACGAGGATCCGGTCCGCCCCCCGCACCGTCGAGAGGCGGTGGGCGATGATCACGGTCGTCCTGCCCCGACGGAGCTCGTCGATCGAATCCTGGATCCCCACCTCGCTCGCAACGTCGACGTTGGACGTCGCCTCGTCCAGGACCAGGATCGGCGCGTCCTTCAACAGGGCGCGCGCGATCGCGATCCGCTGCCGCTCGCCCCCCGACAGGCGGAACCCCCGCTCCCCGACCACGGTGTCCACCCCTTCGGGCAGGGCCGCGACGAACGCCGAGGCTCCCGCCGACACGAGCGCGTCACCAAGGTCCTCGTCGGTCGCACTCGGCCGGGTCAGCCGGAGGTTCCCGGCAACCGTCTCATGGAACAGGAAGGTGTCCTGAGGAACGAGCCCGATCGTGCGCCGGAGCGCGCGTGGGTCCACCTCGCGCAGATCGACGCCGCCGATCCGGATCGTCCCGGCCTCCGGATCGGCGAACCGCAGCAGGAGCGAGGCGAGCGTGGTCTTGCCGGCGCCCGACGGCCCGACGATGGCCACCGTCTCGCCGGCCCCGACCGAGAAGCTCACGTCCCGGAGCGCGGGCGCATCGCCCGACCGGTGGCGGAACGTCACGTCCTCGACGACGATGCCGGCCTCCGCGGGCTCGTGCGGCTCGCGATCTTGCGGCGGTCCCACGGCCGGCTCGGTCTCGAGGACCGCGAACGCTCGCTCGCACTTCGACATGCCCCACACCGCCAGGTGCATCGCCTCGTTGATCTCGCGGGCGGGCAGGAAGCACTCGCCGGCCAGCAGGAGGATCAGCATCAGCTGCGTGGGGGTGATGGCGCCATCGGCGAGCCGGAAGGCGCCAGCGGCCAGCGCGACCGCGACGCCGGCGCCCGCGATGAAGGCCATGATGCCCCAGAAGACGGCCGACACCTTGGTCAGCCGGATCGCCGAGTCGCGCACGTCGTGGGCGCGGCGGAACAGATCCTCTCCCCGCCGGCGCGCCGCCCCGAACATCTTCAGGGTCGCCATCCCCTGCAGCCCGTCCACGAACTCCGCGGCGAGCGGCCGGTAACTGTCGGACCAGAAACGCATGTGCGACTCGAGCGCGCGGTACTCGAACGGCGGGATCGCCACGAGCGCCGCCGCGAACAACGCCACCAACACGCCGACGACCGGGTCGACGATCCAGATCACGACGACGATCGCGACCGCCGAGATCCCCGCGACGATCACCTTCGACAGGAAGAGCCGGAAGTACACGTCGAGCCTCTCTACGCCGTCGACGAGCACGGCCTCGAGCTCACCGCTGCGCTCCCCAGTGACCCAGGCGGGACCGAGCCGGAGGATCCGGTCGACCAGCCGGCGACGGAGGTCGGCCGTGATCCGGACCGAGGCGCCGGCCATCATGCCCTCCTGGACCGCGGTGCAGACGGCCCGGAAACCGACCAGGGCGACCGCGAGGACGAGCGGCGGCACGACATCGGTCATCGGGGCGCCGTCGAAGACGCGACCGATCGCGACCGCGAGCGCGACCCCCGTGGCGATCCGAGCGGCGGCGACACCGAGCCCGAGTACAACCGATCCGGAGAGGGTGCGCCGCTCGGTCGCCGCCAGTCGCATCAGCCGCCGGTCGAATGCGCGCGCGGATCCGGTTCCCGCCATGGCGGCACCTTAGCGTCTAGCTCGCGCCATGGGTCTGCGCGGATCGAGAGTGGACTGTTCCTCTGCCTCGTCAGTCGGTGGGCAGTGCATCGAGGTCGGCGCGGTCCTTAGCGGCATCCTGGGGGTCATCGCGAGGCCAGGACTTCATTCCTCGAAGTGAGGTAAGCGTGATGACTCGCGCTCGTATTCCTGATAGGTCGCGCTCGTCGTCGGCGAACGACGTCCTGTCCCACGGAACCGGGCCATCGTTGAGCGGGATGAAGACGTCACCGCCATCGTTCCGAACGAGGTAGGTCAGTTCGAGACGAACGCCTTCGCGCTCGTATCCGGTTCCCCCGTCCTCATCGTCGGCGGGCGCGTGCTTCCAGCCATCGGCCTCGAGGAGACTCGCGACGTCGCGGAGGTCATCGAGCCAGATCGCGATGTCGACATCGTCGTGCGCTCTCGTGACCGACCCTGCATAGAAGTCGACTGCCCACCCACCGAACAGCCAATAGTCGATCGCCCGTGCGTCGAGACGCTTCCCGACACGCTCGAGCGATGCCAGCTGCCGGGACGCGAGATCAGAGGACTCGCTATGCCCAGGGCGACGATCCTCCTCAGCCACGGCGCGATGCTACTTCTGGTGATCGGCCGCCGGCGGGCATCCTCATGCTGGTGCCACCGGCACTCCTCGCGATCATCCTGTCTCGGCAGATCCGCGGCCTGCTCTCCGGCTGGAGCGGGTAGCCACGCCCGGATCGGGACGGCGGGCCAGAGACCTCTACGCCTCGAGAACCGCTCGCACGGAAGGTGCCGCGAGATACGCGTTCGCACGTTCCGGAGCGAGGGACGCCGTAACCTCACCGACGATCGAGGCGGCCTCGCCCAACCGAGGGTCGGGGTCCGTACCGGCCACTCGTTGCGCGGACGCAAGCGCTGCGCGCGTTTCCCACCGCACCAGCGGCGACCCGAGCTCGTCCGCGATGGCGACGGCTCGTTCCAGCTCCCCGACCGCGTCCTCGGCGAGCCCCTGTCGTGTCAGCGCTTGACCGAGCGTCTGCAACGCGATCGCCTCGTACTTCGGACGTCCACCGGACTGGGCCAGCTCGAGCGCGCGACGCGACCAGGTCACCGCGTCGTCCAGCCTGCCGGCCCCGAGCTCCAGCTGTGCCCGCGCGATCGCCAACCGCCCCGACACGAGCCAGTGCTCCCACGCCTGGACCTCCTGCGCGTCGTCCCACGCGGACGGCCAGAGCCGCTCCACGGTGCCGAGCTCACCCAGCAGCAGCTCCGCGGCGATCAGGTCGGCACGGGCGTTCATCCAGGGCATGTTGAAGTCCGATGGGCCGAGACGATCGGCGACGGACTGGCTCCGATCGCGCGCCTCCTCCAGCGCGAAGATCTCGCGCAGGGTCAACGTCGAGTAGTTGAGCACGACGTTGGCGGGACGACCCAGTCGCTGCGCGGTCTCGATCGCCGACTCCGAGGCCGTCAGCGCCTCCTCGTAACGCCCCATGCCCGCGAGCGCGAGCCCCGTCATGCCGGCACCGCGGAGCACGAACTCGGCGCTGTTCGCCGCGAGCCCGCCGAACGCACTTCGCCTGCATCGACAGGTCGTACGTCTCCTGGTACCGGCCGCTCCAATACATCGGGTTGGCGTAGATATGGAGGTGGTGCGCGAACTCGTCCGGATACTGCCCCTCCGGCCACAGGTCCATAGCCTCTTTGCCGAGCTCCAGCGATCGCGCGACGTCGCCGCGCTCACCGCGCATCGCGTACGACGCGGAGAGCAGCGACAGCCCGATCGGCACGAGGTCGTCGAAGCCTTGCTCCCGCGAGAGCGTCAGCGCGCGTTGCGACGTCTGCTCCGTCCGTTCGGTCTGCTCCGTCCAGTGCAGGGCGAGCCCGAGCGAGTGCAAGCCCTCGACCTCTTCACGGCCGTCGAGGTCGGGTATGAGCGCGGTGAGCTCCTTGTCCGCGCGGGCGTACTCGCCGACCTTCGCCAGCATGTCGCCCCGGCGGAGCAGGATGCGCCGCCGTTCCGCCTCGTCCTCGGTCAGGTCGAACGCTCGGGTCAGCAGGTCGTATGCCTCGTCCACCGCCAGGGCATCCTGCGCGCGCTCCGCGGCCGCCAGCAGGTAGGTGATCGCTCGCGCCGGGTCACCCGCCTCCGTCCAGTGGTGCGCGAGGAGCCACCCGAGGTCGGGCCTGGCCGCGAGCACGTCCTCGAGGTAGCGCGCGATCGCGCCGTGGAGCTCCCGGCGCCCCGCGCGCGGCATCGTCCCGTACGCACCGTCGCGGATCAATATGTGCTTGAAGCCGTACTCGACGTCGCCGGCGACCGTGCTCTGCGGATGCCGGACGATCAGCCCGCGGTCCTCGAGCGCGTCCAGCGCGTCGACGACACCGTCGGACGGCATCACGGCGGTGAGCACGTCGCGCCAGAAGGTGAGTCCGATCACCGAGGCGTGGAGCAGCACCGCCCGAGGGTCCGGCGGGAGGGCGTCGATCCTCGCCGCGATCGCCGCGAGCACGGTCGTCGGCAGCTCCTCGGGCCCGGCCTCGTTGGTGACCGAGGCCGCGAGCTCCTCGAGGAACAACGGGTTCCCCTCCCCGGCAGCCACGACGCGCTCGATCGCCGTCTTGCCCACCTCGGGGAGCAGCGCCGTGGCGACGGTCACGGCTTGGTCCGACGTGAGCGGGTCGAGCGGAAGCGTGGTCTGGCCGATCATGCCTCCGCCCCACGCACGACTGGTTTCGAGCAGCTCCGGTCGCGCAAGCGCGAGGAACACCACGCGCGCATCGCGCACGTGCGAGACGAGGTAGTCGATCAGCTCGAGGAGCGGCGCGTCGGCCCAGTGCGCGTCCTCGAACACGACGAGGATCGGTTCACGCGCCGCCAGACGCTCGACGAACATCCGCGCCGCGAACCGGAGGTGGACCACCTCGTCCGGCGGTTCGTCCAGCCCGAGGCCGAGGACCACGCTCAGGTATCGCGTCGCTTCGTTCGCCTCGGCCTCGGGGAACAGCGACGCGACCGTACCCGCGAGCTTGTCGCGCGCGACGTCGACGCCGTCGTTCTCGTAGATGTTGGCGACCTTCCGGATGATCTGGCCGGCCGCGCGGTACGGGGAGCGTTCCTCGTACGGGAGGCTCCGGCCCCAGAGCGCGACACCGCCGGTCGCCTCGACCCGTCGCGACAGCTCGCGCCCGAGACGCGTCTTGCCGATCCCGGCCGGGCCGAGGATCGTCACGAGATGCGGCCGGGACGCGTCGACGGCTCGGTCCCAGACGCGGGTGAGGATCTCGAGCTCGTCGTCGCGACCGACCAACGGGGTGCCGGATACGGGGCGGGCCCCGGGTGTGTCGAGTGGAGCGAGCACGCGCCAGGCTTGGACCGGCTCGCGCTTGCCCTTCGCTCGGATCGGCTCGAGTTCCGTGAGCTCGAACGAGTGCCGCACCAGCTCGAAGGTCTGACGCCCGATCAGCACGCCGCCCGGGGGTGCCGCGTTCTGCAGACGCGCGGCGATGTTGGCGACGTCGCCGGTCGCGAGCGGCTCGCTGGGCGCCGCGTCGATCGCGACGACGGCCTCCCCGGTGCACACCGCGCCCCGGAGCTCGAGATCGAGGCCGGGGTGCTCGAGGTTCAGCTCGTGGACGCCCTCGATGATCGACAGCGCCGCGCGGACGGCCCGCTCGGCGTCGTCGGCCTTCGCGAGCGGCGTCCCGAAGACCGCCATGACGGCGTCACCGATGTACTTCTCGACGATGCCGCCGTAGTGCTCGATCCGCGTCCGCGCGTCGTTGAAGTACAGCTGGTTGCGATCGCGGACGTCCTCGGGGTCGGCGCCGTCGGCACGCGCCGTCGAACCGACCATGTCGACGAACAGGATCGAGACGAGCTTCCGCTCCTCCTGGTGCTCAGCCTGCTCGGCGCCGCACGTCGGGCAGAAGCGGGCGCCCTCGGGAAGGTCGGAACCACACGCGACGCAAGCCACGGGCGCATCCTAGGACGTCGCGCGCTGAGACGGTCGCCACAGGTCGGGACGATCGACGTTTGAATTGAGTGCTGTGCGGGCGAATCATGTAGCCACGTGGGGTTTCCTGGGGAGGGGACGATGAGACGAGGCCTGGCTGTTGTTGTGTCACTTGCCATCTTCACAACAGGAGCGTTGGTGTCGGCCGCGGCGCCGGCAGCCGCCGTCGCGCCGAGCCACGCACCGTACGGACCGTCCTCGGCCGGCGGATCGGTGGCGGGGACGTATCCGGCCGGCGTTGCCTGTCCCTTCGCCGTCTCGATTGAGATCGTTTCGGGCGGCACCGGTCAAGAGCTGACGTTCTTCGACGGAAACGGAGACGTCGTTCGCATCTTCAATCGAGTTACACCCTCGACGTGGGTGATCACGAATCTCGACACTGGGAAGACCCATTCTCTCCGGCTCCCGGCCGGAACAGGAAGGATCACCTTCGCACCGGACGGCACCACTACGGTTACCATCACCGGCGGTGCGATCGGGTTCAATTCTCCGGCGGACACGCCTCCAGGGCCGTTCTCGCTGACGAACGTCGGTCGACTCGTGTTCGTGATCGCTCCGGACGGAACTGGGACGCTCTCTTTGGAAGGTGCGCAGACCGACCTTTGCGCCGCGGTCAGCTAACATCCCGCGTCACGTCGAGCCGCTGCCGGGAGGCCTCTCCGCCTCCTACGATCCGCCTGGTGGCCGAGTTCTCGAAGACATGGAAGTGACGGACCCGTTGTGTGGCGTTGCCAAAGAGCGCCGATGCCTGCGCCATTTAGGGTCGCGCGTACTACCCATCCAGTCTTCCTTGTATCCCCGATCACGGGCCGCCGCGGCCGTCAACAAGCCGACGATGCATGCCCCGAGGAAGGCGCCAACCCAAAGACCGATGAGGAACCACCACATAGGTCAGGCCGCCGTGGTTAATTTCCGTGAGGTGCGAATGAGCTGCAAGCGGATCAAACTGCGCTTCATGGATTGCTCCCGTTCCGAACTTAGGGGCCGGAGCCGGTCGATGCAAACATGACCGGCTCATTTCCAGAGGGTCAGCGTCCGCCGAGCCGCCAGACGCATCGACGGCGATAGGGCCCGACTTCATCCGAGGCGCGAATCAGATTGCCGCTTGGCCGCAACGTACCTCTTGCTCGCAACGATCGTGAGGGACGATGGTGCTGCGGAGACGCTCTTCTCGTGTGTACGCCGCCACCGCGGGCGAAGTTCATGCCAGGGATGGCCGACACAAGATCGTCGGAGCCGACCGACTAGAGTGACCCACGGTGAACCAGCTTTGAGCATCAGTGATGCGTTGAACGATGGGAGCCGTGACACGAGCCGCCCGAGGTAACGCGGACGGATTCCTACGGAGCTCCGTGGCAGGTGCCCGTGCCCGAGTCGACTTGACCCGCCCCGGCGCTGTTCTTGAAGATCTTGTAGCCGCGGCGCGCCGAGTACACCCAGCGGCCCGGGCTTCCGGCGACGGGCACGAAGCGGTAGCGGTAGCCATTTGGCTGAAGCGTCATGGCCAAGATGCCGAAGGCGCTGTTGCTGGCCGCCGCAATCTCGCTTCGGCAGGTGGCTGACCGGCGGCATAGGTTGGAGCGTGTCGCCCCCTGTTCCCACGATGAATTCCGTGAACCCGTGCGCCGGGTCGGCCTTGCCGAGCGGATCAATCGGCACGGTTCGCTGATAGAAGTGCTGGTGTCCGTTCAGCACGACATCGCCGCCCCTCCGATAGAAGACTCGGTACAGCGGCCGCGTGAACGAGTACGCCCCGTGGATGAGCGAGTCCATGCCGCCAGGCCAACCATTGCCGACGCCGAAGTAAGCCGGGTGGTGGAAGTACATCAAGGTGCAGTCGTTCTGATGCCCCCGCATATCACGAACGAACCAGTCGTAGAGCGGGTCGCCCTTGTGACACCCCCACGGGGAGCCGCTCCCCCATGCCGGCACGGTGTCCCACTTGCCGTTCTCGAATACCCACGTGTAGCTCTGGCACCACTGGGAGTTCAGCGACACGATGTGCCACGCGCCGAGGTCGTACGAGTACGAGCCGCCGCGGAGGTTCCAGTGCGCCCGCGCGCCGAAGTACCGCCGATACCCCGCGTAGGGGTTTCCCTTCGCATCCGACGTATAGCTCTCATGGTTGCCGGGCGCAGGCATCGTAATCCGCATCACCTTGCCGTACGTCGGGTCGTACCAGCGCTGGAAGTCGTCGTAGGCGCCGAAGTAGTACTGGAGGTCGCCGAGCGTAAGGAACCGGTCGTAATCGCCCTTCGCGACCAGGTTGGCCACCTTGCCGTATTGGCAGAAGCCGCGGATGTAGCGGCGGTCGGTCGAGGTCGGGTCGGCGCCGCGGTTGGGGGGACCCGAGCACACCATGTCGCCCGCCGCCGCGATCCGGACGCTCTTCGACGACGCCGCGGCGGGAGCGATCGGCTCGGCGGCGAGGCCCGCGACGACGATCAGGGACGCAACGGTAGCGACGATCCGCCGGACGTGCACGGCCCGCATCTTCCCATGCGAGCACTGTGCGCGTCGAGCATTGGACGGGCGGTGAGACCGAGCGTACCGTGCAGCGATGCGGGCGGGTCGGATCGGTGCGCTCATCCCTGCTCTCGCATTGGTCGTGACGGCAGCGTGCACCGTGGGAGAACGTCCGTCGATCCGACGACATCCGTGAACATCACTGCCCGGAGCGCTGTGGTTCCCTTCTTGGGCATGGGCGGAGTCTGCAGCTTCCAGAAGCAGATGGGAAGTCGGGATCAACCGCATGCCGGTCAACCACGGGCGACGCGGCGGCCCAGCCCACAGCCCCCGCGCCGCTATCCCACCTCGTCAGCGTCTTTGCGTCGCATCCGGAGGTAGGTATCAACTCCGGCGACACGGCGCTCGACGAAGCGAGGGATACGTGGGGCGGCGCGAAGCTCCGGGTCCACGACCAGCTCCGGGTTCACGAGCGTGACGTCGTGTCCCCGTACGCGGAGCGAACAGCTCCCGGCAGTGACGACGTTCTTCACCCAGTCGACGTCGGTTCCGTAGGTGAGGAAGAAGAGATACGTGTGCCCACGACGGAACACGTTGATCGGCGTGCGATACACGCGTCCGCTGTTCCGGCCACGGTGCGTCATGACCGCGAACGTCGGGATCCACGCGGCGAGCGGGCGGATGACCGGATCGACGTAATGCGTCGCGATGTGACGCAAGCGCCAGGCACGCGTGCGGGCCTTCATGCCGAATCAGGCATCATGCGCTGTCCGTTCACGGTCGTCGGCGAATGATCCGCATGATCCAGGTTCGCACCTGACGGTTCTGCGACGTTTCAGTCGGGACACGGATCGTTCGCGCCCGTCGATGCTATAGGTAGAGCGTGAGCCGCATGCGTCTTTCCCCTCGAGCAGGCGCGGCCGTGGTGTTCGCGGTCGTCCTGGCGCTCATCGTCGGCGGGATGGTCGCGGGTAACGCAGAGCCCGCTCCGCCAACCCTTCCACCGCTCACCGCCCAGCAGCTCCTTTCCAACCTGATCACCGCGGGCGAGTCGGCCACGGCGCCGCCGTCCTACTCAGCCGAGGCGTCCTCCAGCGTGAACCTCGGCCTTCCACAGCTCCCCACCGGCCTCGGTGGGTCTTCGAGCGGTCTCGCGGATCTGTTGATGGGCGACCAGACGTACAAGGTGTGGCGCTCGCCCGATGGGTTGCGGATCGCGAACCTGCTTCGTGCGGGCGAGCGCGACCTGGTCGCGAACACCACCGACGCCTGGTTCTGGGACTCGCAGACGCAGACCGCGAAGCACCTGACGTACGACGCGGCGGCGATGCAGGCGAAAGCCGCCGAACAGCAGACGGTCACCCCACCGGACCCCGCGACGCTGGCGACCAAGATCGTGCGCCGACTGGCGCCCTACGCCGAGCTGAGCGTGACCGGCAACCAGTGGGTCGCCGACCAGCCGACCTACACGCTCGTGCTCACGCCGACCTCGACGACCACGTTGGTGGGCAGCATCGAGGTCTCGCTCGACGCGAACAACTGGATGCCGCTGCAGGTCCAGGTGTTCGCCAAGGGCGTCGACGCGCCGGCGATCAGCGCCGGGTTCACGTCGATCTCCTTCGGACCGGTGGACCCCTCGATGTTCGAGTTCACCCCGCCCGCGGGTGCCACCGTGACGACGACCGCATTGCCGACCGGTGGGCAGCACGCGGAGAGCGGCGACATGACGCACCAGAAGCCCCTCACCTTCGGCACCGGCTTCGACACGGTGATCGCCTACCGCTTGACGTCGCCGCTGCCCGAGCAGGTCGCCGCGTTCCTTCCGTACTCGGGCCCGCTCGCATCCGCGACCGTGGTCGACACGACAACGGGCACCTGGCTGCTGGCCGGGGCCGTGCCGGTGTCCGAGCTGAACGCGACGGCCGCACAGCTGCCTTGACGGCGCTCCGCACACGGGGACTCTCCAAGACCTACGGCGAGCAGTCGGTCGTCGACGGGCTCGATCTGACGGTCGAACGCGGCGAGCTCTACGGCTTCCTCGGTCCGAACGGTGCCGGCAAGACCACGACGATCCGGATGGCACTCGGACTCGTGCGCCCCACCGGCGGCGAGGTGGAGCTGCTCGACGCCCCGGTCTTCTCCGCCGACGGGCGCCGTGCCCTCGAGCGGGTGGGCGCGCTCGTCGAGGAGCCGGGCTTCTATCGATTCCTGTCAGGCCGGCGCAATCTCGAGGTGTTCGCTCGGGCGGGCGGGCGCGGGGACGGCACCGACGTGCGGCTGTCGAGGCTCGACGAGGTGCTCGAGACGGTCGATCTCACGGCCGCCGCCGGGAAGCGGGTCCGCGCGTACAGCCAGGGGATGCGCCAGCGGCTCGGGATCGCCGCGGCCCTGCTGGGCAAGCCCGATGTGCTCGTGCTCGACGAGCCGACGAACGGCCTGGATCCGCAGGGGATGCGCGAGATCCGCCTGCTGTTGCGTCGCCTGGCCGACACGGGGACCACCGTGTTCGTCTCGAGCCATCTGTTGGCGGAGGTCGAGGCGATGTGCGACCGGGTCGGCGTCCTGGCGCATGGGAAGCTGCTCGCCGAAGGGCCGCCGGGCTCGCTTCGAGGTACCGCCGAACGCGTGCGGATCGAGGTCGATGACGCGGCCGCCGCGGGAAAGGTGATCGAGGGGCTCGAAGGCGTCGCCTTGCTGCCGGGAGACGGCGGTCTCCGCCCGGGCTCGGGCGTGCTGCGGGTTCGTCTATCGGGTGCCTCGCCCGCGGCGGTCAACGCGGCCCTCGTCTCGTCGGGGATCGCCGTCAGCGCCCTGACGCCCGAGCGGGACAGCCTCGAGGACGTGTTCCTCGCCCTCGTGGAGGGCGAAGATGTTCCGCGTTGAGTGGATGAAGGCGCTGCGCCGATGGCGCACGTACCTGATCGCCGCGGCGCTCGCCGCGATCCCGATCATCATGGTGATCGCGCTGAAGCTGTCCCCGCCGACCGGTCCGGACAGCGGCGAGGGCCCGCCCTTCCTCGATCAGATCCTGTCCAACGGACTCTTCGCGGCGCTCACGGGGTTGATCGTGATCCAGCCGTTCTTCCTGCCGCTCGCGACCGGATTGTTCGCCGGCGACTCGGTCGCCGGTGAGGCGCAGGGCGGCACCCTGCGGTACCTGCTGATCCGACCGGTTCCGAGGCCGCGGCTCGTCGTGTCGAAGTACGCGGCGGCGATGACGCTCCTCGCGACGATGCTCGTGCTCGTCGCGCTCTCCGGCGTGGTCGCCGGCGGCATCGTCTTCGGGCTGCACCCGATCGTCACGTTGAGCGGCACCACGCTCTCGATGGGTCAGTCCGTGTTGCGGATGCTCGAGACGGCTGCCTACATGGTCCTGGCGGTCTCCGGACTCGCGGCGCTCGGCGTGTTCATCTCCACCCAGACCGACTCAGGTCCGGGCGCGGCGGTCGCCACGATCATCGTCGCGATCACGAGCGAGATCCTCGACAACATCTCGAGCCTGCACGCGATCCACGGGTTCCTGCCCACGCACGGGTGGCAGGCGTTCATCGGACTCTTCCGCACGCCCATCGACTGGGACCCGATCCGCACCGGGCTGACGATCAGCCTCGCCTACACGGTCGTCTTCCTCGGCGCGGCGGTCTACCGATTCTCACGCCGCGACATCGCCGGCTGAAGCGCTCGGTGCGAGGGGGCTTTCGATTCGGCCGCGAATTCGATAGATAGGCAACGTGAAAGAGCAGGCGCCCGATCCTGTCCTTCCGGAGGGGATTGATGACGAGGCCTATAGGCGAACCCGGGGTCTCATGCGACTCTGCGTCCTCCGGGTCTGGGGGAGCGACCGCGTGATCGCCGGCATGGATCCTTGGGTCGTGGTGGATGAGGCCTGGGCGTCCATGGCAGAGCACGCTTTCCGCTCCGAGGGCCCCTTCCTCCCCTTTGCTCTGCGGGTCGCGCGGAACAAGGCGCTGGATGCCAAGAACCGAGCCGAAGTACGGCGCCGCGACCGGTCGCTCGACGAGCCGCTCACGATGGTCGGCGGCGACTCAGAGCCCGTGGCTCTCGCGGATCTGACGGCGGGCTCTCCCGGAGCGGAGGACGACTATTTCTCGAGGACCGAGCATGTGGAGGCGATCCGGCGGCTGGCGCTGGCGGAGGAGGCGATCTACCGAGCGCTCTCGGAGACGGAGCGCATCGTCTTCTTGGCCGTCCGCGTAGCGGGCAAGAGCCGTGCCGCGGTTGGGCGCGAGCTCGACCCGCCCATCTCCGGGCAGCGGGTAGGGCAGATCGTCGCCGCGGCGACGATGAAGATCAAGACGCACGTCGAGGAGGAGGGGGGGCGTGAAGACATGAGCGCATCCGAAGATCGGGTACAGGAGGCGCTGGCAGCGCATATCGCGCATCTGGAGCTCGGAGGTCCGGAGCCTGACTTCTCACACCTGACGGGCGAAGATCGCGAGAAGTTGGAAGCCCTGATCGGTCTCCTCGACCAGACCGAGGGGGTTGCGTTCGGTCGCGGCCTGGACGAGCCGCGGGCCGGTGTCTCGGCGTCGACCGAGGTGGGGCAGCGACTCCTTGCAGCGTTCTCCGACACCTTGCCACCGGCCGCGCGGGTGAGCAGCGACCCCGCCCTGACGACGATCGACGTTCCAGGCATGCGCGTGGTCGAGGGGTGGGTGGTAGGGACGTTCGGTGGCCGCATCCGTGTCTGGCTCCTCGAGGACGAAGGTGCGCTCGCCGGCAGCGATGCGTGGCTGGTGCATCTGGCCCGGATCTTCCGCCTCCTTCCCGACACCACGGCGGTGGCGCTGGTCGAGCCGGAGCTCTCGTGTCTGATCGTTCAGCCCGAGGATTGCCTGCCGAGGATCGAGGTGCCACGCGGGTCGCTCGTCTCGCGCCGCTACCGGCGACCGATCCAACCGGTTGGGGAAGCGCTCTCGGCGTTCCTCCTCGAGCTGATCCCCCACTGGGAGCCGCTTGAGCGCATCACCGAACGGGTCGTCCCGATCATCGAGGTGGAGCCGGACGTCCGGGAACGCGCCGGTCGGGCGGTCCAGGATCAGGTCGCCGCCGGGGGCCGTGCCCGCAAGACGAATCCGAAGCGGAAGGCCTTGACGTCGTTGGGCGAGAAGGACGCAGCCGGTATCGCCGACCTCGTGCTCGAAGTACATGACGGCCGCGTGCAGCCGGACGCGGTGGAAGACGCGTTGAGGAGGCTGATGGGAACCCGATGATCCAGCGTCTGGAGCTCCAGAACTGGCGCGCCTACGACCGGCTCGATCTCGAGCTTGGGCCCGGCGCCACGTTCGTCGTGGCCTCGAACGGCATCGGGAAGACATCGCTGATCATGGCCGCCGCGTGGGGGATCTTCGGCAACGTGGCCGGCGTGCAAGGCGCCAACGAGATCCGCGGCGAGGCCGAGGTAGCCACGGTGAAGGTCGAGCTTCGCCTTCCCTCCGGGGACGCACTCGTCATCACGCGCTCGGTCGACCAGCGGGGTCGCGAGACGATCGAGGCGATCGCGGGTGATCGAGCGATCGCGTCGCAGGAAGAGATCGACCGCGTGCTCTCCTCGGAGTTCGGCGCGGACGCCCGCGTCCTCGCCCAGCTGACGATCATGATCCATGGTGGGCTCCACGAGACCCAGGGCGAGTTCACGCTCCAGGACCACCTCGCCGGGCTGTTCGGGGTTCGCCCACTCTTCGAAGCGGCGACGCACGCCGAGGGCCTGGCAGCCGAGACGGCCAGCGAGTTGCGGAAGACGAAGATCGTCGAGCGGAAAGACCAGCGTGACAAGGAAGAGCTCCTGGCCGATCTGCGGGCCGCCGAGCAGGACCTGCTCACGGCCGAGCGCACCCGAGGAGAAGCGGTCGCCCGGCTCAACATCGCCTCCGAGAGGCTCCGCGGCGCGCTGGAGTGGACGACCTATCGGGCCGCCCTCAACGAGCGCGGCGCGAAGCTGGGCGCGTACGCGGAGGCGGCCGGCTCGCTCCTCGGCCGCGACCTCGAGCCCGAAGGCGTCGTCGACGCGCTGACGGAGTGGGAAGCGGAGGTCGAGCGCTCCGTATCTGAGGCGGAGACCGAGGCTGCGACGGCACGCGGGCGGGCCGACGCCATCCGAGAGTCGATCGCGCAGCTGGACACCGCCGAGGCGGTGTGCCCGACGTGCCTGCGCCCGTTCGCTGAGCATGAGGCCGAGCGAGCCACGCGGCAGCACGCCGAGAACCTCGATTCGTTGAGCGCGACGATGATCGACGCGGAAGAACGCGCGACCCAGCAGCGCTTGGTGCTCGCCGATCTGAAGAGGATCCTCGCCGACGTTCGTTCGGTTCCGATCCCCGTCGAACCATCGTCGGGTGAAGTGCCGGACGACCTGGACTCGGTCCGCCGCGCGCATGACGCCGCCCGAGATGAGGTGCAGGGTCTCGACCAGGACATCGCGATGCGATCCACAGCGGTCAAGGCCATCCAGGACGCACTCGCGGCCATCCAGGAGGACCAGGAGCGGATCGACCGGCTCGAGGAGCTGTTCCGTCTGGAAGGACTCGCCAACGCGACCGCGCAGACGCTGAGAGGAACGGCCGATCGCATCATGGAGCAGCAGATCGAACCGCTCGTGGCAGAGATCGCTCGACGCTGGAAGCAGACCTTCGGGAAAGAGGGGCTGCAGCTCAGCCCCGACGGCCGGATCACCCGAACGGTCGGCGGGAGGGTCCTCGGGTTCGAGGCCTTGAGTGGCGGCGAACGGGTGTGGGCACTGCTGGTGACGCGATTGCTCGTCGCCGGCGCATCGACGCGGGCACCCTTCGTGTGGCTCGACGAGCCCCTGGAGCACCTCGATCCCCGTCTGCGCAAGATCGTCGCGGGAACGCTCGCCATGGCTTCTTCGCACACCGCGCTGCGTCAGGTGATCGTCACCACCTATGAGGCCCCCATCGCTCAGCAACTGATGGAGGACGTCCCCTCCGCCTCGCTGATCTACGTCACCAGCGCGGAATAGACGCACCTGCGCTCGTCGGTTCGACCTCCACCCGTCGGGGCCTTTCGATTGCCCATGTGCCCCGATAAAGACAGAAGGAACGCGTTCACGACGAGTCCGATGTGGAGGAGGGAGCAAGCATGCATCCGTTCATTTCTGTCGACCTATCGATGCGATCGCAGATGGAGGAGCGACTCAGGCGAGCCGAACGCGCACGGCTCGTCAACGATGCGAGGCGCGCTCGGAAGACGCGCTCGCACAGACCGGCGATGGAGGCGAAGGGATCACGGGACGAGTTCGATCCGGAGGCATCCTGGCGGCTCGCACTTGCGACACAGGTATTGAGGGATCAAGGAATGCCTCCGGAGGAGATCGACGCGATCCTCGGAGCCGATGACCCCTGGGTGATCCGCAAGTACCTCGAGCTTCACGAGGAGCGACTGGAAGAGCGCCTCGCGGATCAGCGCCGCTCGATCGGCCGCCTGATGCAGGTCATCACCCCGGCGACGGGGGTTCGGCGACCCTCGGCGGGACCGAAGCGCAAGGGGATGCGGCTGGTGTCGCTCAGGCCGGAAGAGGGGGTCCGATGATGCGATCTGCTATCGAGGCCGATGGCTTGGTCAAGACCTTCGGGCAGGTGCGGGCGCTGGACGGCATCGACCTGGTGGTACGTGAGGGCACCGTGTTCGGCCTCCTCGGGCCGAACGGCGCCGGCAAGACCACTGCCATCCGGGTGCTCTCGACCTTGCTTCGTCCGGATGCGGGACGCGCGTCCGTCGGCGGCCACGACGTCGTACGGCGTCCACAGGAGGTCCGCCGCATGATCGGGCTCACCGGCCAGTACGCGGCGGTGGACGAACTGCTCTCGGGCAAGGAGAACCTGTACATGATCGGGCGGCTGCTCGGGCTCGGCGCGTCGGCCGCGCGCGCGCGGGCCACACAGCTGCTGGACGACTTCGATCTCAGCCAGGCTGCCGGCAAGCTCGCCCGGACCTATTCGGGTGGCATGCGCCGCCGGCTCGATCTGGCCGCGAGCCTGGTCGGGCGACCGCCCTTCCTGTACCTGGACGAGCCCACCACGGGCTTGGACCCAGCGAGCCGTCGCGACCTCTGGATCATGATCCGGCGCCTCGTCTCGGACGGAACGACGGTCCTGCTCACCACCCAATATCTCGATGAGGCCGATCAGCTGGCGGATGAGATCGTGGTGATCGACCGCGGCAGGGTCATCGCCGCCGGGACGTCCAAGGATCTCAAGGACCGCGTGGGCGGCCGGGTCGTCGTCGCGCAGCCGGTCGATGCCGACGACATCGGCACCACCGAGCGCATCCTCGAGGCCTTCGCCAGGGACGAGGACGCGATCCGTATCGATGGTGAGGCGGTCACGGTCTCCATCGCGGATCGTGTGTCGCTCGGTGAGGTCGCCCGACGCCTCGATGACGAAGGGATCGTGATGGACGAGCTGGCGTTGCGACGGCCCAGCCTCGATGAGGTGTTCCTCGCGATCACCGGACACGTGACCGAGGCCGACGAGCTCGGCGTCGACGCCGATGCGGAACGGAGGTCGTCATGAGCGTCATTCCCGTTGAGGACACCGAGCGGTCCAACATCGTGACGAACACGCTGACGATCGCTCGACGGAACCTGCTGCACATCAAGGCGACACCGGAACAGCTCGTCGAGATGTCGATCCAGCCACTGATGTTCCTCGTGCTGTTCGTCTTCGTCTTCGGAGGAGCGATCGCGAGCTCGTCGAAGCAGTACCTGCAGTTCGCGCTCCCGGGCATCCTGGTGCAGAGCGTGGCCTTCCTGCCGTTCACGACCGCGATCGCGATCAACGTCGACTTCCAGCGCGGCGTGATCGATCGATTTCGATCGCTGCCGATCGCTCGGTCCGCGGTGATCGCGGGCCGGATCACGGCCGATGGCTTCCGGATCACCTGGAGCGTCCTGTTGATCACCGGCCTCGGCGTGGTGCTGGGTTTCCGCTTCGGGGGCACGGCCGCGGAGGCGATCGCCGCCCTGCTCCTGGTGATCGCGTTCGGTCTCGTGATGTGCTGGCCGATGGCGCTGATCGGAATCACCGCCCGCACGACCGAGTCGGTCAACACGTGGGGGTTCCTGATCATCCTGCCGCTCACGTTCGTGAGCTCGGCGTTCGTGCCCCCCGAGACGATGCCCGGGTGGCTGCAGGCGTTCGCCGAGTGGAACCCGGTCACGGCCGTCATCGACGCGGCGCGGCGTTCGATGCTCGGTCTCCCGGCCGGTGACGCGTGGATCAGGTCGATCGTCTGGATGGTCGGGATCGTCGCCGTCTTTGCCCCGCTCGCGATCGCGCGGTACCGCCGGCGCGTCTGAGTGTCCGGAGGACTGATCGGCGCGGGAACGGGGTGACGCGTAGGGTGCGTCTATGAGGTTCTCCGTTGTCGTCAGCGGGCTTGCAACTCGGCGATACCGGCACATCGCGGCGATCGCCCTGCTATCGGTCGCCTTCGCGTTCGCGGTCCCGAACGCCGCCGCAGCTCGGCCGGGCGTCGTGCTGGACGAAGTGAGCCACGATCCGTTCACGAACCCCGGCTACGAGCACAGCAGCGAGGTCGAGCCCGACGTCGCCGCGCATGGTCGGACCGTTGTGGCGACCTATCAGGTTGGGCGAGCCGCCGAGGGTGGAGCGGTCGCGATCGGGGTGGCGGTGTCCACCGACGACGGGCGAACGTGGTCGGATCGGATCCTGCAGGGGTCCTCGGCCGCGACCGGGGGGCACTTCGGGCGAGCGAGCGATCCGAGTGTCTCGTACGGAGCCGGAGGCAACGGGTGGCTCGTCGGTTTTCTGGGGGTCACGGTCAGGGGACCATTCGAGATCCCGACGCACTCCGCCGTCTTGGTTGCTCGCTCGGAGGCGGGCGGGTCGTTCTCCGCACCGGTCGTCGTCGCGCGGGCGCCTCGCGGCATCCTCTACGACAAGCCGTGGGTCGCCTGCGACGACCACCGCACGAGCGCGTACTTCGGCCGATGCTACGCGCTGTGGGATGAACTCGGTCGCGGGGTCGACGCGGTCGTCTTGGCGTCCACGTCGCGCGACGGCGGCCGACACTGGAGCGCGCCCGTCCGAACCAAAGATCCCGCGCGTGGGTTCGGCGTGATCCCGGTCGTCCGGCCGGACGGTTCGGTCACGGTCGTCTACCTCGACACGCAAGACCCGTTCCACCCGTGCGATCGCGGGCTTCGAAACGTTGGATGGCGGTCGCTCTTGGGGAGGCTCCTCGACGATCGCGGATGTCCGCCGCTCGGATCGGGAACTCCCGGTCCGCGATCCCGGGCTCCCGTCGGCAGCCGTCGGGGCAGACGGCACGATCCACGTCGCCTGGTCCGACTGTCGCTTCGAACCGTCGTGCTCCCTCGATGACATCGTCGTGTCCACGTCCGATGGACAGTCATGGACGAGGCCGGCGATCGCGGCGCGCGCCGACCCTGCGACCGCAACGTCGCTGGTGACACCGGGCATCGCCGTTCGTTCACAGGGGACGGGATCGCAGGAAGCGATCGTCTTCTACGCCGTCGGCGGGACCAGGTGCTCGGAATTCTCGCCACCGTCCTCGTGTTCGGTGACGGTCGGCTACGTAGCCTCGCGCTCCGGCGGCTGGGGCGAGCCCGTCGCGTTCGGGTGGCGCATGCAGCCGAGCTGGTTCCCGGGCACGCGCGCGGGGAACATGTGGGGCGACTACATCGGCGCGACGTTCCTGCAGAACGGCCGGGTCACAACGGTGCTGCCGCTCGCCCGGCGTCCGTCGCATACGCTCGACGTCGCGATGTACGCCCCCAGCGGTGGTCTGCGGATGCGCAATCGCTGACCGCGCCCTGGCCCGTGCAGATCGTCGAGGTGACAAGAAACCCTGTCCGTTCGCCCTCGCTCTCGCTGCGCTCGATCGGCCATCAGGAATAGGCTGGCGAGACTGTCAGAAGGGAGGGACCGGCTCATGAGTGATCGAAGCGACAACGGAGGGAGCCCACCGGAGGTGACGTCGACTCCATCCATGGGTGAGGGGCGACGGCCGCTCGGCACTGTGGTGGCGTCCGCGGTGGATGGGCTCCGCACGCTCGCTCGCCAGCACGTGGAGCTCACCAAGATCGAGGCGACCGAGGCCGTCGCGGTCCGTGGCCGCGGCGCGGGGATGTTCGCCGCGGCCGGTGTCGTCGGTGCGTACGCGATCGGCTTCGCCGCGGCGACCGCCGCGGCCGGGCTTGCGGTGGTCCTGCCGGTGTGGGCGGCGATCCTGATCGTGACCGTGCTGCTCTTGATCGTCGCCGGCGTCCTCGTGCTGATCGGGCGCCGCACCCTGCGGACGGCGCCGCAACCGGGCGTGCAGATCCGCGAGACCTTGAAGGAGGATGGGCGATGGGCGCGGCAGCAGATCTCAAGGTGACCGAGATCGAGGCGACTCGACGAAAGCTCGGGGACGACCTTCGAGAGCTCGAAGCACGGCTCCCGGCCCCTCTACGGTCGGCGAAGAGCGTGGCAGGACTCGTCCTGGGGACCGCCGTTATGGTCGCGTTCATCCTCCGGAAGCTGCGATCGAATGGCTCGAACGACCACCCCACCGCGGAGGTGGTAGTCCGCATCGTGCGGGAGGACACCTAAGCGGCGACGTCGCCGCTAGGAAGTGGCTCGCTTGGCCTTCTCGGCCACGTCTTTCGACGTGTCCGCCGCGAGATCGATCACGTCCTTGGTGCTCTCAGCGGCGGCGTCGACCGCATCCTTCGCCTTGTCCGCTGCGTCCGGTCCGCTCATCGCGTCGTCGACGCTCTTGTTCACGAACCCCTTGGAATCCTCCAGGTACCCCTGCCACGAGTCCTCGTCGCCGCCCGAGCGACGCTTCATGACCACGGCGACCGCTGCGAGGATCCCGACGATGACCGCCGTCCAGAAAAGGAACTTCCTCACGGTTGCCCTCCCGACCGAGCCTTCGGACGATGCCATGCGGCCCGGGAGGCTCGTAGCCCGGCGCCTACTCCGATCCTAACGGCTCCTCGAAGATAGGCCGCGGTCAGTCGGTGGCCGGCACGCCGAGCGTGTCCGCGATGGCCTGTATCGCATCGCTCTCGGCGGGACTGACGTCTTGGCCGCCCTCCCGATGCGCGGCCGCGACCTTGTGGGCAAGGCGCACGATGAACCGCTTGTAGTCGTCGATCTCCTCCTGCGTCGCGACGCCGTCCAGTACCCCGATCGCGTCGCGGATGTGTTGGAGGCAGCCTTCCCGGAGCTCCGCAGGCGTCTTGTAGCTCGTGTGCTCCATCTTCGGCTTCGCCGACACGACCTCGTCCAGGAGCTCGCTCTCGCCATGCTGCTGGCGGGTCTCCACGTACGCCTTCGACATCGCCCACGTCTCGCTCCAGGTGCCACCGCTCTGCGCGGTGAGCACGATCATGCCCGCACTCGGCGGTCCTGCCAGGACGGTCTTCCACCCCTCATCGCTGAACGCGGACTTCGCAGTCATGCCGTTCCCTCCTCAAGTGGCTTCGGAGCACACCGTACAGAAGGGCCGCGTACGATGGCCGACATGCTCGCAGGCCACGATCTGGAGCCGACACTTCGGCAACGGCTCGGGTCGCTCCGCCTGGCGGTTGTGGGACACGTCGAGTGGGCTGAGTTCCTCCGGGTACCCCATCTCCCGACTGCCGGCGAGATCACGCACGTGACCGACCGATGGGAGGCCCCTGCCGGAGGTGGGGCCGTGACCGCCGTGCAGCTCGCACGGCTCGCCGGTCATGCGACGCTCCTCACCGCTCTCGGCGACGACGAGCTCGGTCATCGCGCGGCCGATGAGCTGCGGGGCCTCGGTGTCGACGTCCGGGCGATGTTCCGCGAGGGTCAGCCGCAGCGCCGGGTCATCGTGCACCTCGACGGCAGCGGTGAACGAACGATCACCGTGATCGGAGACCGCATGGGACCTCGTGGCGACGATCCCTTCGGGTGGTCGGACCTCGACTTCGACGCCGTCTACTTGACGGCCGGCGACGTTGGCGCCGTTCGCGCCGCCCGGCGTGCCCGGATCCTCACGGCAACCGCCCGGGCACTCGCGACGCTCCGTGAGGCGAAGGTGTCGATCGACGCACTCGTCCACAGTCGGCTCGACGACGGGGAGCGCTACGTGGAGGGCGATCTGTCGCCTCGACCCGACCTCGTCGTCGCGACCGAGCGCAGCGCCGGCGGACGTTGGGAGGCGCGCGACCGAAGCCGAGGTCACTACGACGCTGTCGAGCCGCCCGGCCCCGTCCGGGACACCTACGGCTGCGGGGACGCCTTCGCGGGAGGGCTCACCGCCGGGCTCGGCGCCGGTCTCGATGTCCGCGCCTCACTCGACCTCGCCGCCCGGTGCGGCGCCTGGGTCGCGTCGCTCGACGGTCCCTACGGCCGCTGACGGAAGAGGCGTTCAGGCCGTCTCGCGCATGAACTGCGTCGACATCGGCCGTGCGCGGATTATGGGAGGTTCGTCGAGAACGTCGACGACTGGAAGGCCGAACGCGTGACGTGCGCGCGCCGCCGTGTTGGTCCGACGTCGATGGGGCCGCCGGATCGCGAGGACGATCGCGTCATACGTCGTTTCTCGAAGCGCATCCTCTATCGCCAACATGGGATCCACGTCGCCGACCTCGCCGTCCGCTCGAGTATCGATCTCTCGCATCCACGCCAGGCCGTCCGCGACCCTCCTTCGCGCGACCACATGCGCCTCGGTCTCATCCCAGGTGAAGCGCCCTGGGTCCGGGATGGTCGGCACGACGAGATGAAACGTCGATCGCTCCGTGCCGTTGCGGCTGCGGACGAAATCCCTCAGCTCGCGCGTCCCGACAGCGAGATCCGCGACCACGAGATATCTCTGCATGGCTCTCTCCTTCATCATTTGCAAGGAGTACGGGCGACCCGGCACATCGGTTCCGTCGCGCCCCTGTGACGCTCGACACACCCTTCAAGTACGACGCTCGAGCGGCTCGGCTAGCATCGGCTGATGGACGAGGCACTCCAGGTGGTTGCCGCGGCCGCGGGTCTGGTCATCGTCGTGGCGACATTGGGTTCCGCGATCAAGACGGTGATCCTGCCCCGCGCGTCGGCTTCGTCGATCACGCGCTGGGTCTTCTTGACGATGCGGCGGATCTACCTCGTGATCGCGCCGCGGAGCCTGTCCTACGAACGCCGCGACCGTCGACTGGCCACCTACGCCCCCATCAGCCTCACCGTGACGCTCGCCGTCTGGCTCGTGTTGGTCTTCGTCGGCTATACGCTCATCTTCGTCGGTGTCGATGGTCTCTCCGTCCGCGAGGCGTCCACCTTGTCCGGCTCGTCGCTGTTCACCCTCGGCTTCGCCCATCCGTCCGGAGTGCCGGTGACGCTCCTCGTGTTCACCGAGGCGGCGATCGGACTCTTCCTACTGGCGCTCCTGATCACATACCTCCCCGCGATCTACTCCGCGTATTCGCGCCGCGAGGTTGGCGTCACCGCGCTCGAGGTGCGGGCCGGCTCCCCGCCGTCCGCACGCGAGATGGTCTGGCGCCACTGGACGCTCGAGCGCATGGGCGAGCTTGGCGCGGTCTGGCTGGAGTGGGAACGCTGGTACGTCGACGTGGAGGAGAGCCACACCTCGTTGCCCTCGCTCGTGTTCTTCCGGTCACCGCAGCCCGACCAGAGCTGGGTGACCGCGGCGGGCGCCGTGCTCGACAGCGCTGCGCTGACCCTGTCGACCGTGGACATCCCGAGGGACGTGCAGGCGGAGTTCTGCCTGCGCGCCGGCTACCTGTGCATGCGCAGGATCGCCGGGTTCTTCAAGGTTCCGTTCGATCCCGATCCAGCCCCCGACGATCCGATCTCCGTGTCACGTGAGGAATGGCAGGCGGTCGTCGACGAACTCGAGCGCGACGGGGTGCCGCTGAAGGCCGATCGGGACCAGGCGTGGCGAGACTTCGCGGGGTGGCGCGTGAACTACGACGCGGTCTTGCTCGCGCTCGCGAACATCGCGGGCGCTCCTCCGGCGCCGTGGTCGTCGGATCGCTCCGGCGACCGGACGATGGCGCCCCGTGCGTTCAGATCCCGGATGAGCGGCCACTGACCGACGACGGGCCTAACTGTGGTGGCCGTCGTCGAAGCCGATCGCGGCATGGGTCCCGTCACAGAACGGCTTGTTGCGCGATTGGCCGCACCGACACAGGGTTTGTCGGTTCCGCTGTTCGTACGCGAACCCGTCGGTCGCCTCCACCTGGATGCCCCCTCGGACCGCGAGTGGACCAGAGACCTTTTGGGCAGGGTCTTGGACGACGCCGATCGACGGCTCATAGTCCTCCTCGAAGGGACGCTGTGTCTCTCGGTCCCACGCGATCAGCCGCCCCGACGGGCAGAGCTTCGCGTCGCGGATCGCGACTTCCCTCGAGGCCTCGTCCGACTCCTCCACGAGGTTCCAGACCTGCCCGCCGTAGTCGCAGAACCGAGCGAACGAGCACAGGACTTCCGCGTCGGTCAGGATCAGGTTCGGCCCGACCTGCTCCTCGGCTTGCGCCAGGTATGGCTCCCGGCTGGCCGTCTCCGTTCCATCGAAGCCGCCGTCCTCACAGGCCCGGTCACAGAAGGGCGCCGTCTTCGAAGCGCCGCACCGACACAGCTCGTACGTGGCTTCGGTCGTGAACGGCTCTCCCTCACCCCATTCGACCGAGAACCCCTCCTCGTCCGTGACGATCGTCCGCGGGACGAGCGGGACCGAACCCGTCACCCGATACGGACCGTTCGTCGTGACGGTGATGCGCATCTCCTCCGGTGTCGCCATCAGATCCTTCCTCCCCCGCAGGTCACACATCGTATGCGTGTGGCTACGAAGCCCTCAGCCGGCGAACGGCGTCTCGGCGATGCCTCGAACACCCGGCGTGATCGCGAACACGCTGCCGGCGAGCGGCTCCTCGGCGATCTCGGTTTCGGTCAGCGTCTCGGTCGCGCTCGTGATGTACAGGGTCCCCATGTTCGGGCCGCCGAACGCCACACCGGTGCCGCGCGAGACAGGCAGGTCGACGATCCGATCGATCTCGCCGTCCGGGTCGTAGCGCACGATGCGACCGTAGACGGGTTGGGCGCTCCACACGAACCCCTCACTGTCCACCGTGAGCCCGTCCGGGAAACCACCGGCCTCGGGATCGAGCTGCACGAACGGACGCCGTTCGCCGATCTCGCCGCTGTCCGGATCGAAGTCGAACGCGAAGATGGCGTACCGGAAGCTCTCGGTGTGGTACATCACCCGATCGTCGGGGCTCCACCCCATCCCGTTCGAACACTTGATTTCGTCATGCATGCGGGTGATCCGCCCATCCGGATCGAACCGGTACAACGCGCCGGTCGGCGCGAGCCAGTCCTCGGCTCCCATCGTGCCGACCCAGAGTCGACCCTGACGGTCGCACTTGCCGTCGTTGAATCGGTTCCCGCTGCGATCAGGTTCGGGGTCCGCCAGGATCTCGAGATCACCGGAGTCCGGGTCGTAGAACGCGAAGTTCTTGCGCATCGAAAGCACAAGACCTCCCTGCGCCCGGGTCGACACGGACGTCACCCAATCCGGTAACTCGAACGTGCGATGCCGGCCGTCGCTCGGGCTCAGTGCGTGTATCTGCTGCACCGGGATGTCCACCACATAGAGGCGCTGCGTCGTGGCGTCCCACAGGGGTGACTCGCCGACGACGTGGCTGGATCGGATCACGACCGACACATCGGTCTGCGTCGGCTCCACCTCCGGAGCTCTTCCTGTTCGATCCATCGTCTGTCAGAGGTACCTTCCGAACCAATCGAGGATCCGCTCGAGCCGGTCGATGCGCCGGTCGGGCCGGCCGTTCACGAACATCACGTGATACTCCCCCGGGTATCGCACCATCTCGGCGGTGACGCCCGCCATGCGCAGCGCCGTGAAGGCGATGTCGGAATGGATCGGAGGGCACCGCAGATCGCCCTCGGACACGAGCAGCAGCAGCGGCGCCGAGCTCCGCGTGATCGTGAACACGGGACTCCGCTCATGCCACTTCGTAACGTCGGGCCACGGGGGCAGACCCATGCCTTCCTCGATGTCCTCGGCGGAGTCGCCGGCGCCGTAGTCGGCCATGACGGTCGTGAAGGGGTTCTCGCTCACACCCGCCTTGAACCGCCCCGGGAAGTTCGCGAGCAGCCAGTGCACCATGAACCCGCCGTAGGACAGACCCATCACGCCCATCCGCGAGCGGTCGACGAGCCCGTCGCGCACGAGCCGGTCGATCAACGCGAAGATGTCCTCGCTGTCGGGGTCGCCCCAGACGCCGTCCAGCGCCCTCGCGAACCCTTCGCCGTAGCTGATCGATCCGCGCGGATTGGGTCGGAGCACGTGATAGCCGCGTGCCGCGAGGGCGAGATCCTCGAACCGCGAGGCCGGCCCGAACGCGTCGAACGGCCCGCCGTGCGGACGCACGATCAGCGGTCGCGGAGCCCGGCCCGTCTTCGCGCGCAGGAGCCACCCGTCGACGTCGGGCAGCGTCCGCCGCTTCACCGTGATGCGCTCCGCCTCCTGCCGGTACGGGGCGAACCACCGGCCGGTGCCCCGTGGGATCCGGCGGAGTCGGCCCTCCTCGACCTCGTGCACCTCGCCGACGTCACCGTCCACCGAGGCGAACACGAACACCCTGCCGCCGCGCCACTCGGAGCGTGACGCAGCCTGCCGACACGTCGGGCGCGAGGCACTCGGCCGAGCCGTCGAGTCCGAGCCGCCACGGGAGCGAGATCCCTCGTTCGGATGCGATCACCACGACGTGGTCGTCGTCCAACCAAGCGATGCCAGGCCCCTCGGCGTCGGCGGTCACCTCGCTGTACCCGGCCGGCCCGAGGAACAGGTCGCGCCCGGGAGCGAGTTGCACGACCTCGCGGCCGCGGCGAACCCACGCGCCGATCGTCTGCCAGGCCGGCACCCGTGCCTGCCAACCGCGCCAGACGATACCGCGCGGCCCCCAGGCGGCTTCGATCACGGCGTGCCCCTCGGGGCTCACGCGCGACGGGTTGCCGCCGGCGGCAGGGATCGTCCACACCTGCGGGTTGTCCGCGATCGTCCGCTCGGGGCGGCGGTCGCCGACGAAGGCGATGCGCGTCCCGTCCGGCGACCACGTCACACCGCCCGCTCCGTGGTCGGGCGACGTACGGCGGACCGGCGCGCCGCCGCCCGAGGGAACCGTCCAGATGGCGTCGTGCTGGTCGAGCACGCCGGTGCCGTCGTACCGCCACAACACGTCGCGGATCACGCGACCGGTGGGCTCCTTGTCATCCGCGCGTTCTCCGATCAGATAGCGCTCGACGCCCGAGGCCGCCGTCAGCGCGATCGTTCGGCCGTCGGGCGACCAGACGCCCGATGAGACACCGTCCTTCAGCTCGCAGATCCTCTGCGCTTCACCGCCTCCCAGCGGCAGCACCCATGGCTGCGATTTCTTGGCGCCCTCACGATCGGAGACGAACAGCACCGAGGAGCCATCTGGTGAGATGCGGGGCGTCCCGTCAACCGCCTTCGCGGACGTGAGGCGCTCGGGGCGTCCGCCGGCGGTTGGGACCCTCCACAGGTGGGCGACGTACGTGCCGTCGCGGACCTCGCGCCGCGCGAACACGATGGTCTCGCCGTCGGGCGAAACGTCGAAACCGGTGAGGGCCTGCTGCTTGGACACGATGTCGGGACCGATGCGGACCGTGGACACGAGAGCCTCCTGTGAGTCGGACGCAGCTATCCAAACACTCGGCGCGGCTTCGTGTGACGTTGTTGTTCCTGGCTGTTGAGTTCGACGACACTCGTGGCAAGATGGGACATGGCCAAGACGACGGATCCAGCGCCCTCACGGTCTCAACTCAGCGACGCCATCCTCGGCACTGTTCGCGGAGGGCTGCGCATCCTCGGCGGGATGGTGCAGGTGGCGGCCGGCGTGACACGGCTTCTGGCCGTCACGGCGATCAAGGCCGTCGAAGCAGCGGAGGCGATCGTCGAGGCGACAGAGGCCGACGAGGACAAGCCCGAGCCGTAGGCGCACGTCAGCCTGCGGTGACCGCCTGGACTTCCGGGAGACCGAGGAAGCTCGATCGGAGTTGGGCGTCGTCGATGCTTCCTGCGATCCGATCGATCCTCTCGTTGGCCCGGTTCCGGAGCTCGGCCGCTCTCGCCGCGTCGCCGGCCGCAGACGCGACGCGGCTCAACGCCATCTCGATCTGCCACCGGATCGGCTCGAAGCCGAGCTGCTCCGCCTCGGCGCTCCCCTCGAGCAACGCGCGCTCCGCCTCGTCGAGCTTGCCCAGTTCCGCCAGCGATGAGCCTTTCAACAGGAGCGCGGCCGGGCTGTAGGGGCGCACCCCGAGCGGCCGGAGCCACTCGACCACGTGCTCGGCAATCTCGACGGCACCGGCATGGTCCCCCCTGATCGCTGCGATCCGGCCCGTCAGGATCTGGGCGTTGGCGGCGGCGGCGAAGTGCAGCAAGCCGGGGAGCCGGGTCAGGACGCTCTCGGCGATCGCGGTCTCCGCGTCTTCGAGCCTTCCTGCGAGCAGGAAGATCTCAGCCTGAGCCGCCTTCGCGATCGGGATCGCGATCGCGTTGTGCTCCATGGCGATCGCGAGCCCTTCCTCGGCCAGCCGCTCGCCCCGGTCGATCTCCCCGAGGCTCGCGTACGCCGCACCCATCTCGGCTCGACTGATCGCCTGGGGGATCACGAACCCGGCGAGCTCGGCGTGCTCGATGCACGCCTGCATCTTGTCCAACGCTCGACCGATGTTCCCCTGGGACAGGTCGACGTGATAGCGCGTTCAGCAGGCAATACGACTGGCCCCAGTGGTTCCCGATCTCTCCCGAGATCCGGTAGGACTCGTCGCAGAGAGCGAGAGCTTCCTCGGTCTGGCCCCCGAGCGCGAGCAGGGCGGCCGTGCTCGAGAGGTTCTCGCAGTACATCGGGAGGTTCTCGAGCTCGCGCCACAACGGTCGGGACTCCTCGAGACAGGCTCGCGCGGCCTTGAGGTCGGAGACCGCGGCGTACGGCCGCCAGAGGTCGTTCAGGGTGAAGGCCATCTGCTCTCGCGAGTCGAGCTCGCGCGCGATCGCGAGGGACGCTTCGCCGGCCTCCACCGCCTCCCTCGGATCCCCGGCGCTGAAGACGTTCAGGGTCATCAGGTTCCACAGCGCCTTGGACTCGGCCGCGCGATCGTCGAGATCCCGGGCGAGCGCGATCGTGCGTTCGCAGAGCGCCCGCCCGGCGACCGCGTCGAACACCGGGGTCGGCGTCGAGTACAAGGTGGTGAGCGCCAAGTCCGCGGCGAGTGCAGCGGCTCGCTCCCCGCTCGCCTGCGCCGCCGACTCCATCTCCTCGTAGTTGGCGACGGCCTCTTCGAACCGTCCCGAGAGCTCGAGGGCGCGACCGCGGCTCGGATAGAGGTGGTCGAGCGCCTCGTCGGTCCGGCCGAGCCGCGTGGCCGCCTCGATCGCCCATGTGAAGTGGATCACCGCCTCGGCGTTCGCGTACAGCCGGGCGTCGGCGTCCGCGGCCACCGTGGCGTACCGGAGCGTCCGCTCGTCGTCGCCGCCCTCGCGAGCGTGGTGCGCCAAGAGCGGAGCGGATGCCTCGATCCGGTTGGCGTACAGCTCCTCGAACACCTCGGCCACGCGCCGGTGCAGCTCCCGGCGGCGCCGCAGCAGGATCGTGCCGTAGGTTGCGTCCTGCGTGAGGCTGTGCCGAAACGCGTACTCGCGCTCGGGCGTCCGCGCGGTCTCGACGACCAGCCCGTTTCGTTCCAGGGTGCGGAGCGAGGTCGAGAGGTCCGCGTCGCCCGAGACGGCTCGCAGCACTGGCTCGGAGAACGACCGGCCGATCACCGACGCGAGCTGCAGCGTGTGCTTGGCCTTCTCGTCGAGCGTGTCGAGACGCGCGGTGAAGAGCGCCTGCAGGGTCGTCGGGATCGCGATATCGACCTGGTGCTCGTGGACCGCGGCGACAACCTCCTCGAGGAACAGCGGGTTCCCGTCGGTGCGGGCGAGGATCTGTTCCCGAACGGCCGCGTCCTCGTCGGGGATGAGCGCCTCGATCAACCGCCCGCTCTCGTCCTCGGAGAGCGAGGCGAGGGCGAGCTCGGTCGATCGGTGCGGATACTCCGTCTCGAGCCACTGCTTCAGCCGCCACGACGGCGCTTGTCGATCGGGCCGGAAGGCGAACACGAAGAGACACGGAAGCTCGTCAACGAGCTTCGTGGTCTCGATCAAGACGTCCATCGACGCCTCGTCGCACCAGTGCAGGTCCTCGAAGACCATGAGTCTCGGCTCGCCGGCCCCGAACGCCCGGGTCGAGGACGTCACCAGCTCCATGATCGCGTCGCGGAACGCCTCACCCTCCAGGGGCTCCTCGCTCGGCTCCGTGACGCCGAACAGCGATCGCCACACGCGCATGTGCGGGTCGAGCCAGTCCTCCGAGCCATGCTCGATCGTCCCCGCGAGCTTGGCGCGGACGAGGTCCGGTGGATCGGTGTCCTCGATCCCGGCGATCCGCGCGACGGTTCGCCGGTACTGGGAGTACGGACGGGTCGCGTCGTAGGACACGCACTGCCAGGTCTCCCACATCCGGTGCAGATCGTCGTCGCCGTCGGGCGCTGCGTCGTCGGGCAAGTGCCGCTCCCACTCAGCGCGCGTCTCGGCGATCAGCCGCGACTTGCCCAGGCCGGCTTCGCCGACGAGCGAGACGATCCGCCCGCCGCCGGACAGCGCTTCCTCGACTGCGCGGCTGATCTCGTCGAGCTCGCGCTCGCGGCCGACCAGCGGTGAATCACGCAACCCTCGGATCGCGCCGTGGTCATGCCCGCGGCCAACGACCGTGTACGTCTCGACGGGCTCTGCCTTCCCCTTCACCTCGATCATGCCGCGGAGCTCGACGTCGAAGAAGTGATCGATGAGCCGGTACGTCTCGGCGGTGATCTGCACCGTGCCGGGTTCGGCCGTTTGCTCCATGCGGGCGGCGACGTTCACCGCATCCCCCATGGCGGTGTACTCGAGACGCAGGTCCGAGCCCACCTGGCCCGACCATGACCGGGCCCGTGTGGATGCCGACCCGGACATCCAGGTCCAGTCCGTGCTCGGATCGCACCTGCTCCTTGTAGGCGGCGATCCCCGAGATGATGTCGAGCCCCGCCCAGACCGCGCGTTGCGGATCGTCCTCGTGCGCGATCGGCGCGCCGAAGAACGCGAAGATCGCATCGCCCATCAGACGAGCGAGCGTTCCTTCGTAGCGGTAGACCGGGGCGATCAGCCGCTCGAAGGCGCCGTTCATGATCTCCGCCCAGTCCTCGGGATCCATGGTCTCCGCCATCGCGGTGGAGCCCTTGACGTCGCAGAACAGCATGGTGACGACGCGTCGCTCGCCCTCCATCGCGCGGCCGGCGCGGGCTGCCTCGAGCTTGGCGAGCAGTTCTCTGGGAAGGAAGGGGTCGAGCGCAGCCCCCTCGGCGGTCGGATCGAGGGGAGCCCCGCAGGCGTTGCAGAACCGGGCGCCATCGGGGTTCGCAGTTCCACAAGCAGGGCAGTTCACGAGGGGACGATAGCGCGCGCTCGTCCTAGGGGTGGGTCGTCGATCTCATCGTGGGATCTTCAGCACGAGACACAGCGCGTTCGGATCGGCTGATCGGATGCCACACACCCCAGGCGTCCCCGGTGTGCCGATCGCTTGCGGATCATCGCCTCTCAGCACACTCACAATCCGGAACCGCGCGAAGCCGACGATCGAGAACTTGTCGGGGGTCCCAGTGCCACAAGGTACGTGCGTCCCCAGCACTCGACACCTGCTGATCGCAATCGTTCACGGGGAAGAATCGTGACTCACCCAGGACATCGACCAAGTCCTGCCAGTTATCGGTCGCGCGCCCGGTGTACGAGCAGACGTATGTTCGACGGGCCGCATGGATCTCAAGGGCTCTCGGATAGCGGTGCACGATGTACTCGCCAATCGCAGACGGCCCGGTCGCTTCGCACGCGTGACGTTTGCGGACGCCCCACTGGTCCAGATTCAGGAATGCGAGATTTGCGTCACCGATCGCAAACGAGCCGTTGTTGTACCAGAAGGCGCACCGCGATCGGGACACGTCCACGTCGCATGCCCCTTGGAACTGGCTCCGGTCGAGCACGATCGGCACCGGTCGACGGGGTTCCTTGACGAGCTGCCACGGCCGGCGCCATCAAGGAAGCCATCGGCCGTCGCGCACACCGCAGCAACGACCACCGAACGGCCGACGAGCGCTCTTGTCACTGCGTGGCCATCTCCGATAGCTCGTCGACCGCTTCCGGGATGACTATGACGTCGGTCTGGCTGTGAAGTCCGGCTCATCCGGGCGAATCGTGCGCGGACCCGCTCCGGCCACGCAGGATCCATGCACGGTCGCTCCACGAGCACGAAGAACACGGCGCTCACGGCGAGCGCCAACGGGATCAACACCACGCAGGCTGACCACGAGAGCCACCGGTGTCGGGATCGCGTCCAACGGCCGAAGCAACCTGCTTACCGCAGACGAACAGCGCGTAGTGGACCAGGTAGATCGAGTAGCACATCCCTCCGATCGTCGCGATCCATCTGTTCGACAGCATCCGCCGCAACGTGATGCTGCGGAACGCGGCGTATCCCGTCGCGAAGACGAGCCACGGAGCAAGCGCTCCCTCAACCGGCGTCGGAGCGAACGCGAGCCCAACCACTAGCGCCGCCAGCGCCACGAACCCGATCACATCGCCGCGCCGGTCCGAGCGAGGCTCCTCCGCCCAATCCGTCACATAGATGTCCGCGAGCAGCCACCCGAGCAAGAAGAACTGGATCGAGGACCCGAGGAACGCGAACGCCGTGACGAGCCCGAGCGCGTGACACGCGGTGGCCAGCCCAGCGATCAGCACGATCCGCGACCGCCGGATGGCCGTCCGGCCCGCGCACAGCAGGAGCGCCAGCGCGGGCACAAACACGTAGAACTGCACCTCGATCTCGAGCGACCACGCCACGCTGTTCAGCGGGCTGTGCGTTCCGTAGTAGGTGCCGTGCATGTAGGCGAGGCTTGCGGCCAGGTGGCCGAGCCCGACCCGCGCCCCGGTGAGCGCCAGCGATCGCGAACAAGAGCGTCATCACGATCAGATACGGAGGCTCGATCCTCGTGATGCGCCGACGGAAGTACGGCCCCAGAGCGCATCGGCGCGCCGCCGGCTCGCTGGTTCCGGATGAACGGCAGCGCGAGCACGAAGCCACTCACCATGAAGAAGACCAGCACGCCGACCGCCCCGTGCTCGAAGACGGCGAAGAAGCGGTCCGGGCGTGTGGACGAGGTCACCGCACCGAACGGCGCCTCGGAGACGCTGCGCCCGGTACCGACGCGGAGCGCGACCGCGGCGTGATCCATGAGCACCAAGGCGATCGCCAGGAACCGAAGGCCGTCGATCTCGGGGATCCAGCGTCCACCAGACGTTCGTCGCGAAAGACGCGACAACAACCCGTCGGAACCCCTCCCAGGACCCTCCATGACCGGCGAGCGCTAGTGGGGAGGAGCATCGAAACGCAATAGGGCTGTGGTCCAGTTCCAGGGCCGATCGCCCGCCGCGTCAACCGGCTAACGGGAAGATCCGGTCGATCCCCTCCGTCACGCTCGGTAGAGTTCCCATGCCATCTGCATGCGGTCCGCCTGATCAGCGGTGAACGCGTACATGCAGGCGTCATCGGTGTAGTCCATGAAGTTCTCCGTCGGGTCGAGACCTGGCTGAGCGCATGTGTCGCGCTTCTGCGGGCATCCGAACGCCGGGGACGCTTCGAACGGCGTGTCATCGATCCTGTCCCCGGGCGGCTACGCAGCCTCCCTGGAACGTGTGGAGCAGCTCGAGCCAGTGGCCCGACCTCGTGCGTCAGCGTGTCGCCCTTCGTCGTACGGGCCGAAATCCGCACCCGGCATCGAGCGGAAGTCGATCACGACACCGTCGAAGAAGCGGGGCAGCGCATCGTTACCGACGAAACTCGACGGGAAATAGGCCCATCCGAGCAGCAACTTACCGAGCGCCCCCGTATACACATTGAGCGTCTGCGGAACCGCCTTCGTAGCAGCGCGCTCTTCACCTGGATCTCTTTGTGCGACCCTCGGAAGAACCTTGGCTCTCCACCCTGTGCATAGAAGAGCTTGAACCATGACGCCTTCGTCGTGCGGTCCACGGAGACGAGCTCGAAACGGAAACCCGTCTCGACGCCACCGGTCGCTCCCGAGTACGACTCGTTGAGCACGTCGATCTGATCCTCGATCCATTGCTGCGGCGCATTTCCCTCCGGCGATCGTCGAGTCCTTGCGCAGCACGTGGAACGCGACCGGCACCGTGACGATGCCAGTTCCCGTAGTTGCCGCCTGCGCCGCTGCTGGATGAGCGGCGGCCCAGCGCGTCACAGGATCAACCCGCAGGGTGTTCAGGTCGTCACGCGGGATCTTGCCCTTCGGCGCGTTCGCGATCCCGTCGTAGCTGATGCACTGGGCGTTCGATATGGGTTTCGCTCCGACCGTTGGCACCGACACAGCAAGGCCGCCGTGACCGCCAGCGTCGTACACAGCGAGCGCACCCAGGTCCGTCGACGAATCATCGAGTCCCCTCCTCCGTCACAGCAACGATCGGCATTTCCCCGGATCGAGAACCCATAAACAAGATCCCCTGCCCTCATCTGCGTCGGACAGAGCGCCCAAGATAGCCATGTCCACTCTTCAGCAGCGATGCAGCGAGGTGAAGCGCCACAGCTCGGCGTACTGCACCGGCGGGTACGTCAGGAACGTCCACAGGTTGTGCGGCGTCCCATCGATCGCGGTGACGCGCCCGGCCGATTTCCGCGTCCAGTCGATCCGCCAGTTCCCGCTCACGCGGCGTGCGATGTACGGACGAGATGCGTTCAGGTCCGGATCGTAGGCACCCCCGACGGCCCACACAGCTCCCGAGCGTCGGCACCACGACGTCCTCGAAGCGGTCGATCCGGTCGAAACGCCTCGCCAGCACCCAGTCGTGCCCGTCCCACCGTGCGACGAGGCCGCTCTCCCGCGATCCAGCGCTGGTGGACCCGACCGCCCAGATCTCCCTGGCCGAAACGGCGTCCGCCGCCTCGATCTGCCCCCGAGGCCCCCATCGAACCGTCCAGCCGTTGGGAGTCATCCGCGAGGCGAGCAGTCGCGAGGCCTCACCCGCGCGTTTCCCCGATCCGATCGCCCAGACGTTCGATCCAGCGACGACGACGTCGGCGAACCCGCTTTCGCGGCCGGGATCCGGGCTCGGCACGCGGTGCCAGACTCGGCCGTTCCATCGAACGATCAGCGTCGTTTCCCGCCCGCCGGGCACGTCGCGACTCCCGACGGCCAACAGGCGGCCACCGGGCTCCGCGGTCAGCGCGGACAGGCGTCCGCGCACCCACAGGCCGGTCGGCACGATCCGCCATCTCGTGCCGTTCCACAGTCCGACGATCGGCCGGGTCGTGTAGTGGAGATCGGGGGCCATCACCTTGTAACCGACGACCCAGGCTTCCGTCGGCGACACGACCTCGATGTCGTCGAGTTCCCAGAACTCCCATTTCGGATCGCCCATGTCGGGAGTCGGGAACGGAACCTCGGACCAACGTTGGCCGCCCCAGTGGTAGACGTGCGCCTCGTTGTGGCTCTCGTATCCGTCGTCCGAGATCGCCCACGCCTCGGTTGGGGAGACGGTCTCGACGTCCGTCACCGCCCCGTACCCGCCGGGATAGAGCTTGTCTCCGGGGACCGGCACCGTGCGCCACTCGCCACACACGGCCCACCGCGTCGACGTCGGCTCTCGGGCGACGGACGGTTGGATGGAAAGCGTCGAGACGAGCGCGACGAGTGCGACGAGAACGGGGACCCTTCGTCGCCCATCCCGCCGACCGTTCATCGCCCGTCCTTCCAGGGGAGCCGATGGTACGCCTGGGTCTCGTGGCGGCGCAACGCCGAACCGGCGCAGCGCTTCTTGTCACTCTTTCTGCGGTCCAGGGACCGCAGGTCAGAGGTCATATGCGCTGGTCAGAGGAGTATTGACCCCGCCCCCCGTCGCCCCCTAGGTTCGGAGTCGGTCCCAGGCGGCCGAACAGATCGAAGCAGGGAACCGAGTGGGCTAGAGCCGTAAGGCGACTCGGAGTACTTGTGGGTATGGGTGGGAAAGCCAACTGCCTGTGCCTGCGGGGAATCTGGGAGACCCCAAAGCCGAGGTACCGTGAGGAAACCAAGCCGGTCGTGAAGTTGCCTGGGACCACTTTCTTGCCCTGAGCGCCCTCTAGTGAGGCGCCGGGCTCCACGGTCCGACACCGCCGATACGCTCGGGCGTGATCCTCGTGACGAACCCCTGCGGTGGATCGGGCATGTTCGGGAACACGACGTCCGGGCCGAGATACGTATGCGCGAGTCGCTGCAGGAGCTCCGGCGCACCGCCCTCCGTGACACGCGCCGTGCCGTACACGACGAGATACTCGAGCAGCCCCCAGTCGTTCCGGTTCGTGGACGGCACCGAGAGCGCGATCCGAGGGTCCCGGCGGAGGTTCTTGAGCTTTCGCTGATCGGGCAGCGTCGCGATGACGATCTCGTCTCCCTCGAGACCGACCCACGCGGCCGTTACCTGTGGACCCCCGTCCTCGTCGATCGTGATCACGTGCGCGATCGCGTCGCTCTCGAGGAGTCCTGACGAGCCGCATCGGACAGGACGACCTGCGCCATTCCTGCATCGTACAAGGGTGCTTGGAGCCTAAGATGCCGTCGTGGCGGTCGTTCGGCGCGGCGTGTGGTGGATCCTCCTGGCGCTCGTCGCGGGAATGCTGATCGGCGGCTTTGTGATCGCGTACGCCGGTACACACACGTACGGAGAGGACTTCGCGCTCTTCGCTCATCCGGAGGACACGAGCGCGGGAATCGACGACGGCAGCTTCACGTTGGTGGCGACGGTCGATATCCCGGCGGGGGCCGCCTTCGACCCGCTGATCGCGCAGGGAAAGTTTCAGACTGTCATGACCTCCGCAAACTTGGTCGTCCCCGGTGCCGTCGCAGACGTCGAGCTGCTCGCAGGGAAGTACGCCGCGGCGCCGATCTATGCCAACGAGCAGATCCCTATCGGGCGTGTCACCAGCTCGGCTACGCCGCCTGAGTGAATCGGCAGACCGGCGAGCCGGCCTCAGCGGGCAAGCACGCGGAACACGTCGTAGACCATGAACGCCGGCCAGAACAGCCCCTGGAACACCGCGAGCACGTACCCGAGGAACGAGTCGGCCTGCTGGAAGAACCAGACCCAGGCGCCGAAGATGCCGAGCGCGTAGATCGCCCCGCCCCCGGCCGCCGCGCCTTTGCTGTTGCCTGTCATCGAACCTCCGCCGTACGGCCTCTGATGCTACGCCCGGAGCATCCTCAGCACGACCCCCAAGGTTCGGGCCCAAGATGCCGATACCCCGTCCATGTGGGGCGATGGGGCGGATCGCGTGGATGACGTATGGCAGATGAGCGACGGTTCCAGCGCGCTCGCGGCCAGCCTCGACGACGTCACCGTGGACCATGCCCTCCTCGCCTACGCCCAGCGCGCGGCGGCCAAAGTGGGATCGGAGTGGTTCGCCGCCGAACTCCAGCGGCGCGACGAGGAAGAGCAACGCGGGCGCGAGGCGCCGGCGGACGCGGTCTGGGCCAAGCCGGAGATCACGGTCGCCCCGGTGGTTGAGGATCAGGGTCTGGTCGACGCGTCGGCAGAGGACCAGCTCGTCGGCGGCGCACCCTCCTCTCTTGGGATCGGGCCACCTCCCCCAGCTCCCGTACCGGAAATCGAGCCCACGCCGGTGGTGCGCCATGCCCACGTCCCGAGACCTCCCACTGTCGAGCCCGAGCCCGAAGCCAAGCGGCGGCGAGGATCGCGCAGGCAGAGCCCGGAAGCTTCAACAGCGCCTGCGCACATCACCGCCCCCGAATGGGCGCGGATGTCACCGGGCGCTCGGCGCCTGTACGGGCTCGACGAGGCCCAACGGACGGCACAGGCCGGATAGCCGGACCGCCCGACTACTGCGTGGCGAGCGTCAGCCTCGCGCGCAGGAGCGCCGCGTCCTCGTCGCTGGTCCGCGATACCCGATCGTCCGCCGCTCTCCCCCATAGCCAGAGCAGCAGGTCGGATGGATCGCCGCCGATCGTGGCGTCGGAGTCCTCCGCTCCCGCGACCACGTCGACCGCGGTCGGTTCCAGCGTGACGACCCACCGCCGATCGTCTGCGTCGACCGCGACGCGCTGACCCGTCGAGGCGTCCGGCGCCTCCGACCAGTCGCCGGCCAGCATGATCGTGAGCACCTCGTCGATGCCATCGAGCGCGAGGGCTGCGTCGACCGGCGTCGGCTCGCCGACGGCGAGCTCGGCGTCGACGCGATGCACCGCGGTCTCCTGCGCCATCCGTCTGGCCCAGAACCCGACCGTCTGATCCGATGGCCACCAGGTCGCGGACGGATCGGTCGGTCCGTGCGCCGCGAACATCGCGAGCAGGCGGGCGTGCGCGTCCGCGAGCCACACGAGGTCGTCGCGGTCCGTCGGCCATTCCGGGGGCGGCCACGGGTCGGGCTCGTGACCGAGCTCCGTGCAGGCGATCTTGTGCTCGTACACCCGTGCGATGTGCGTCACCAGGTCGTGCATCGTCCAGCCGGGGCACGACGGGATCGCCGCGGTCGGGTCGTTGGCCGCAACCGCGACGAGGCGTTCCCCGTCGGCGCGCACGTGCTCCACGAACGTTCCGTACTCCATCGCGGCGAGCATACCCACTAGAGCCAGGGGATCTTCACCGAGGCGCGGTAGGCGTCCCAGCCCGACCCGAAGCTCGTCGCCAGTGCGGCCTCTTCGCGAGGCGCGTACCACCGTGCCGCGACGTACATCACGATCCCGAGCGCCGCGCCCAGCCACGTATCGAGGAGGAACCCGAGCCACGGGAGCACCAGCAGCGACACGCCGGTGTAGAGCGGGTGTTTCACCAACGCGAAGGGGCCCGTGGTGATCAGCTCCCCACGCGGGACCTTGGTGAGGATCAGCACGATCGACCAGATCCAGATCGTGATCCCCGCAACCAACACGACGATGGAGATCGCTCGGAGTGCATCCGATGGACCGCCGACCTCGAACGCCGACGGCAGCGCGACGTTCAAGAGCACGCCGATCACCACGAAGGGCAGCACGAGCAGCCCGATCCTGTCTCCGCTGCCGACGAGCTCCTTCAGCTTCATCGTCTGCTCGTCGCCTCGGCGTCGAGGAGCCGGGCCACGAAGGTCTCGACCTTACGTTGCCAGCCGTCCTCGAGCGGCCCCTTGATCGCGGTGACGTACACCTTGTCCTCGGCCACCGCGACCAAACCCTTGTCCTGCAGCAGCTCGTGCATGATCGGACGCACGCGCTGGTAGCGGCAGATCTCCTCTTCCGTCGGGATCCGCCCGGTCTTCTTGTCCGGCTGCGGCGCCATCTCGGTCGTCAACAGGCCGTATCTCGTTCCGGCGGGGAGAGCCAGGTCTTTCAGGAACCGCCGCATCCCGCGGATGGGCTTGCCCATGCGGCCCGGCGAGCTGAACAGATAGAGGTCGGCCTGTGGCAGTCGTGTCGGCTCGACGTCCTCGATGTGATGGACGGTGACCTCGGCGCCAGTTGCCTCTGCGTCCGTTGCGAACTCCGCCGCGACCGTCGCTCCGTTGCCGTACTTCGATGCGTGGACGTACTCGATCTTCATGTCGCCCTCCTTCCACGGCGAACGCGAAAGGTGTCTGCACATCAAGCGTGACAGCGTGGAGCGAGCCGACATGGGCCGTTCGGACCGGCATCGCCGGGACGCCTCGCAGGGGTGAGCTACGCGGTGAAGCGGGCGCCGAGCTCGCGCACGACCTGTGGGACGAGGTCGACGTCCTCCGCGCGCGTCCGCCAGTTGACGAGCGCCGGGCGGAAGGCGACGCGGCCGCCGTAGGTGGTGGCCCCGAAGAAGACGCGCCCGTCGGTCAGCGCGGCCTCGCCGATCCGGCGGTTGAGGTCGTCCAGCTCCGGACCGTCGACGGATCCCGGCGGGCGGTAGCGGAAGCACACGATGTTCAGCGGCACCTCGGCCAGGCGCTCCAGATCGGGCGCGGCATCGACGGTCGCCTTCAAGCCCTGGGCCAGATCCAGGTCGTGCTCGACGATCGCCCGGTGCCCCTCGCGCCCGTACGCGCGCAGGGTCGCCCAGATCGGGAACGACCGTGCGCGCCGCGACATCTCCGGTCCCCGATAGCCGAAGTTCGGCTGCGGCTCGTCGATGTCGGGGAGGTACGGTGCGCCCGATCCGAAGACCGCCGGCAACAGCGCGGGATCGCGCACGAACGCGAACCCGTTCTCGTAGGGCACGTTCAACCACTTGTGGCCGTCGGCGATCACGGAGTCGGCGCGCTCGATCCCCTCGACCAGGTGCTTGGTGCGCGGCGACAGACCGGCGAACAATCCGAACGCGCCGTCCACGTGGAACCAGGCTCCGTACCGCTCCGCCAGCGAGGCCATATCGACGAGCGGATCGAAGTCCCCCGCGTTCACCTCACCCGCGCTGCCGATCACGATCGCAGGCGCGCCGTCGAGGTCACGTAGCGCCGTTTCCAGCGCCTCGAGGTCGACGCGACCGACGTCGTCGCGCGAGAAGTGTCGGACCCTTGCCCTGCCGACGCCGAGCATGCCGAGGGCTTTGACGTCGCTGGGATGGATGTATCCGCCGCCGAGCACCGTGATCGGCGGAGCCGCGGCCACCCCGAGGTTGTCGACGTCCACGCCCGCCCGCTCGGAACACCAGCGCCGTGCGCACCCGAGCGCCACGAAGTTGGCCATCGTGGCGCCGGTCGTCAGCACGCCGCCCCATTCGGCGGGCAGGCCGAACAGTTCCTTCAGCCAGTCGATCGAGATCTGCTCCAACCGTCCGGCCAACGGCGACGAGACCCAGGCGCCCGGGTTCTGGTCGAGCGCGCTCGCCCACCAGTCGGCGCCCAGCGCGGCCGGCGTTGTCCCCCCGTCCACGAAATGGAAGAACTTGGGCCCGGCCGAGTGCACCGCGCCGTCGATGGCGCCGATCAGCTCCTCCATCGCGCGCTCGGCGCCCACTCCCTCCTCGGGCAGCGGTCCGCCGAAGGTCTCGGCCACGTCGTCGGCGCGCGGGTCGCGAACCGGGCGGTCGGCGATCCCCGCCAGGTAGTCGGCCGCCGCGCCGGCCGTCAGGTCGATGACACCCTTCAACTCGGACGGATCGGGACGGCTCATGGCCCCCGATGCTACGACTCCGAGCCTGAACGGGCGCTCTCGGCGAGCCTTTCCGCGAGCACACGCATCACGCCGATCGCCAGGTCGGGGCGTTCCCGGAGCATGCTTTCGAAGTCGCCGTGGCCGATCCGCATCGTCCGCACCACCCCGTCGGCGACCAGCGAGGCGACCCTCGGCTTCCTCGTGATGATGGACATCTCGCCGACGACGTCGCCGGCGGACCGTCGAGCGATCTCACGCTCGTTCCCGCCGAGGTCCGTGACCACACGGATCACCCCGTCGGTCACGACGTGCATCTCGTCGCCGAGCTCACCCTCGCGTGCGATCGTCTCCCCGTCGGCAAAGCCTCGTTCCTCCGCGATCCGAGCGATCCCCTCGAGGTCGGCGGGGCTCAGGTCTGCGAACAGCGGGATCCGCCGCAGGATCAGGACGCGTTCGATGGCCGAGATCGTCATCGGGGCGTTCGTCATCGGGTCTCCTTCGCTTCGGGCGCGGATGAGCTCCGCGCATCGCCGGACGGTGCCGTCTTCGTCGTGGAGCGCCTGGGACAACCAGTCGTCGCCGTCGACCTGGCGCACGGGGATCGGTTCCCAGAGCGCGAGCAGCGGCGCGACGAGCTTCGGGGCGCCCGCGGTCTCGAGCGTTTCGAGCGCGCTTGCACGCAGCGGCGCGGGTCCGTCGATCCGGTCGATCGCCGTCTGCATCGCGACCCGTTTCGTGACCAAGCATGCTGGCGGCCCAGAGTGCGGACCGCGCCACGCGTCGGCCGCGATCCAGGATGGCGTCCCGGAGAAGGGCCTCCGCTTCGGGCGCCAGGGGAACGGAGGCGACGAGGGCGTGGTCGGCGCGCACCCGGGCTGTCGCCGCTCGCACGAAGTCCGCCACACGCTGCGTTTCGACTTCCGGCTCGAGGCGGCGCGCCGCCTCGATGCCCGCCTCCGACCGTTCGGGATCCCCCAGAGCGGCGAGCACATGCTCGACGCCACTGTCCCCGGTGGCGCCGAGGGCGCGCCCGGCCGCCAGGCGAACCACCGGGTCCGGATCTCGCATCCGCGCCAGGGCCGAGGGGAGCGCCCGATCGGGCGCCGCCTGGGCGAGCCGGTCGAGCGCGGCCACCCGCACGTTCGCGTCCGGATCGTCCAGCACGCGGGCAACGAGATCTGCGGCGACCGCACGCGGCGCCGACCCCAGCTGCTCGAGCGCAACCGTCCGCACACGCGCGTCGTCGTCGCCCAAGAGCCGCTCGAGCTGCGCGAGGGCATGCGCGTCCGACAACCCGGCGGCTCGCGACGACGCCGCGGCCGCGACACTCGGGTCGACGTCGTCGGTCATCGCGAGCAGCGCCTCGCGCCCCTCGGCGGTCGAGAGGTCAAGCGATCGCACCGCGGCGAGCCGAACGATCGGGTCGGCGTCATCCAACCCTTCGACGATCTGCGCGGTCAGCGCGTCGGTCGGCAGCGCCGAGGCCAGCTGGAAGGCGGTGCGCCTCTTCCTGATGTCGTCGGACCGCATCGCGTCCGCGAGGACGCCGGTCGCCTCGGCGTCCACATCCAGCGGGATCGCCGTCCACGCCGTCGCCTTCTCGAACACCTGCGGCCGGACGGCCAGCAGTGCCTCGAGCAGGGCGTCTCCGTAGGAGCGGTGGATCACCAACACCGCCGCGAGCGTCAACAGCGCGGCCACGATCCCGATCATCGCGAACTGCCGGCCGGTCAGGACGTCCTGGCCGACCAACGCGACGACGCCCGCGATCGCGGTGCCGACCTGCGCCGGACCTCCGTTCAAGAACGCCCGGGTCTGATCGCGACGATCGTCCGGCACGACGTTGACCAGCGTCTCCCATGCCGGCGACGCGACCCCCTGCAGCCACACCCCGGTCATCACCCGAAGGATGACGACGGTGACGAAGCCGGTCGCGACCAGCAGGATCGCGAACGATCCCAGATACAGCATCGGCAGCACGAGCACCATCACGGTCACGCCGAAGCGGGCGAACAACCGGTTCGTCAGCAGGATCGAGATCAGGAACGCGCACCCGGTGATCGACGCACCGATCAGACCGAAGAACCCGGCGAGCGCATCCGCATCGGCGTACCGCTCGGTGGAGACCGTCGCGAACGGAAGGAACAACGAATAGAAGAGGACGGAGAACAGCACGGCGGCCGCGGCCATCCCGAGCAGGAGGCGGCTGCGCCGGACGTAGTCGAATCCGCCCTTCAGGTCCTGCAGCACCGATCCGTGTCGCCGTGCCGCGACAGCGCGAACGGCGCCACGCGGCCCGAGCGACAGTCGACACAGCATCGACGCGACGAGGAGTCCGCCGACCCAGACCAGCAGCAGATTCTCTACGCCCAGCACGCTCGCGAGCGGCCGGGTCAGCAGGCCGCCCAGCACCGCTCCCAGGATGCCGCCCGCACCGAAGATCGGGAACAGCCGCTTGGCCTGGCGAGCGTCCACCACGGTCCCCGCCGTCCCCCAGAGGCCGATCGCCTGCGCGAGCGTGGCGAACGCGACGGTGACCCAGAGCAACGGGTAGATCCAACGGACGTCGCTGAACAGGACGCCGCGTTCGATCATCACGATCGAGGCGAGCAACAGCGGCGACCAGACATAGATCGACCGGTGACGCACCCGCTCCAGGACGGCGGTCAACGCGAACATCGCCACCAGGGTGGCGCCCGCCTGGGCCAGGTACATCAACGGCAACGCCTGCGTGCCGATCCGATCGAAGAACATCGCGTTGATGGCGCTTTCGCCGATCGTGGCGCCCGACAGCGTGACGAACATCAACGTCGCGACGAGGGCAACCGTTCTCCGCTCGCTCGCGCGGACGCCGAGAGCGCGCGAGATGAACCCCACGCGCGGGCCTAGCCGGCCGGCGCGACGGCCGGCCGCGTCGGCAGCACGAAGACGTCGAGCGGGTAGCCCTTCAGCGAGACGTGCCGCCCTTCGAGATCGGTTCCCGCAAGCGGTGTGCGATCGACCACCGCCTGGGTGACGAGGATCTCCCCGGCGGCGGCCTGCGCGGCGAGATGCGCCGCGATGTTCATCGGATCGCCGAGCGCGGTGAAGTCGCGCCCGTCCGAGCGTGCCGACGATCCCGACGAACGCCGGTCCCGTGTGGACGCCGGCGCCGAGCGGCACCCATGGTCCCTCGGTCGACCCGTAGCCCGCGGCCTCGAACAGCGCACGCGCGGTCTCGACCGCCCGCACCGCATGATCGGGTCCGGCCAGGAACGGCACGAACAGCCCGACGACCTCGTCGCCCACGAATTTCTCGATGATCGCGTCGTGGTCGACGAGCACCTCGCTCGAGACCCGGTAGAAGCGATCCATCAGCCGCGTGAACGCGAGCGTCGACATCTCCCGCGCGAGCTTGCTGGAACCACGGACATCCGCGAAAAGCATCGACAGCTCGACCACCGCGCCTCGCACCTGGGCATCGTCGGGGTCGCTCGGACACTGGGCCGCGTGGGACTGCATCCCTTTGAAGCACCGGCCACAGATATTCGGATTCTTCGCCCATGGAGCGAAGCCGTACCGTCGCAGGAAGAACGCACCGGGACGGCCGAAGGGCGCCTGGCACAACTTGCACCTGGGGTTGGATGGGAGGAAACGCAACGGGCTCTTGTCCTGCAGATGCTCATGGGTCCCGCTGAGCAGGGCGTGCCATTCCTCTTCAGGCGTCGCGTACTCGGCCATCGGCCCAGGGTAGTTGGCGTGCGCGGCGCGCGCCACCGGCGCCTATGCCACGGGGCGGCGATCGTGCGAGGATCACCTCTCAGGGGGGATCCGGAGCTGTGGGTCAGCGTGAGCACGTGTCGAGCAGCGAGAACATCGTCGATGTCAGCAAGGTCGGCCGGCGACACCGGCGCCCCACCGGGGCGCCCCCGCCGCTGCCCAAGTCGATCGGAGCCACCGGCGTGTTCCGGCTGGCGCTGGTCTTCATCGTCGTGATCCCCGGGTGCATCTGGCTGCACTACAACCCCGGCCCGCTGGATCGGTTCGACGCGGCGATCGGCGACGCCGTGGTCTCGCTTCGCACCGGGTGGCTCGACACGTTCGCCCGGTCGGTCAATGCGGTCGCCTCGCGTGTCGGGCTCGCCCTCATGAGCCTGGTCACCCTGATCGCCGTGGCGTGGTTCCGGCGCTGGCGGCACCTCGTCTTGTTCATGATCGGCGTGGCGATCGTGGGCTGTCTCGATGGAAGGCCTGATCTTCCTCGCGGCTCGGCCGAGACCGTTCGGCGTCACGATGATCGGCGACTGGGAGGGGTACTCAGCCCCGTCCATCCCGATCGCGGGGTTCGCCGTCATCGTCGCCGGGGTCGTGTACATGCTCGTGGTGCCGGGACGCCCGCGGACGTACGCCAAGGGCGTCGCCATCGCCCTGCTGGTCTTCGCGGGCCTGTGGCGCATCTACCTCGGGGTCGACCACTTCACCGACGTGGCGTTCGCGATCATCCTCGGCATCTCGATCCCGGTCGCGATCTACCGCGCGTTCGCGCCGAACGACGTCTTCCCCGTGCGCTACGGGGCGCGCGGCAAGACGGCGCACCTCGACGTCACCGGCAAACGCGGCGAGGCGATCAAGGTCGCGATGAAGGATCAGCTCGGCTTCGAAGTGGTCAGCATGAAGCCCGTCGGGCTCGAGGGCTCCGGCGGCTCCACGCCGCTGAAGCTGCAGGTGATCGACGAGGAAGGCGCGACACGGTCGGTCTTCGCGAAGCTGTATGCGCGCAACCACGTGCGGGCCGACCGCTGGTACAAGCTGGGTCGCACGATGCTCTACGGGCGGCTCGAGGACGAGACCCCGTTCAGCACGGTCCGCCGGTTCGTGGAGTACGAGGACTACACGCTGCGGCTCCTCGGCGAGTACGGGTTCTCGACGCCCGCGCCGCTCGGCATCGTCGAGATCACACCCGAGCGCGAATACCTGATCGCGATGGAGTTCTTCGAAGACGCGGTCGAGATCGGCGACGCCGAGGTCGACGACCAGGTGATCGACGACGGGCTCCAGCTGATCCGCCGGATGTGGGACGTCGGGCTGTCACACCGCGACATCAAGCCGGCCAACCTGATGGTGCAAGACGGGCGCCTTCGACTGATCGATGTGTTCTTCGTGCAAGTGCGACCCTCGCCGTGGCGCCAAGCGGTCGACCTGGGCAACATGATGCTGGTGCTCGCGTTGCGCTCCAGCGCCGAGCACGTCTATGAGAAGGCGCTCGCCTACTTCACGCCGGAGGAGCTGTCCGAGGCCTTCGCCGCGACCCGAGGCGTCGCAAGCCCCTCGCAGCTGCGCGCGTCGATGAAGGCCGACGGGCGCGGGCTCCTGGAGACCTTCCGCGAGCTGGCGCCGCCCCGCGAGCCGATCACGATCCAGCGGTGGAGCGTGCGCCGAGTGCTGCTCATCATCGCGACGCTGCTCGTGCTGCTCCTGACCGTGCTGACCGGGATCGCGTTGTTCATCCCCTCACGGGGCGACGTGTCGGCCGCGACGTGCGGCACCGGGCGGACCATGCAGCTCATGGCGCAGGCGGTCCCGACGGCGACCAAGCTCCCCTGCATCAGCGAGCTCCCGTTGGGATGGGGCTCGGCGGCATCGAGCGTCGTGAACGACAAAGCGATCTTCTCGGTCGCGATCGGCTCGGACATGGCGAACCCGGTAACCGTGACGCTGACCGAGACCTGCCCGGCGGACATCGGAGATCCGACGACCCAGCTGATCCCGGTCGACGGTGGCTGCATCACCTACCAGATGCCGACGGGGATCGAGCCGGGTTCGGTGCCTTCGTTCGGCGTGGGCACCGGTTTGGGTTACGTGGATCGCGCCGATCTCGTCGCCGCGGTCGAGCAGAACGAGGACCAGATCCTCTGCGGCGCGTTCGCGTCCCCATGCGTCGCCGCACCCGAGACGTGACCGAGCGGGTCAGTCCGACTCGTACTTGAACGAGATGTTGACGCGCGCCCGGTAGTTGGTGACACGGCCGTCCTCGACGGTGACGTCGAGCTTGACGACCTCGCCGACGCGCAGGTCGCGCAGGGTCTTGGCCGCCGTTTCCACCGCGTGGCGGGTCGCCGCCTCCCACGATTCGGTGCTCGTGCCGATCACCTCGGTGACCCGGTAGATGCTGTCGCTCATCGTCTCCCCTTCCGTTGGCCGCGTTCCCTGCCATCCTCTCTCTCTGCGCTTCAGAGCGCACACGCACCGAACACACAGGAAACACACAGGCTGCGCTGGAACCCTTGGGTGTGCCCGGGTCGAACCACCGGGTAGACCACCCGAAGGAGAATGGTGACGATGTCCGATCGATACCCGTACGACGCACCCACGTGGCCCGGCGCCGACGCAGGCATGCCCGCTCCCCCCGGATGGCCTGCACCGGAGCCGCATGCACACACCTCACGTCGTCGCGGGGTCGCGCTGGTCGTCGCCGGCGCTGTTGGCGACCACGACCGCCCTCGGTCTGTGGGCCGGAACGTCGCTCGTCTCGGACGGCGGCCACCACCCCGGGACCTCGGGATCGCCGGATGCCGGCATCGTCGACATCACCACCTTCGCGCGCACGATCGGCCAATCCACCGGCAACCTCGTCCCTGCGGGGGCGGGCTCCGGCATGGTGCTCACCTCGGACGGCGAGGTCCTGACCAACAACCACGTCGTGCAGGGCGCCTGGAAGATCGAGGCCAAGGTGCCCGGCGGCGACACCTACACGGGCACCGTCGTCGGGGTCGACCCGGCGCACGACGTCGCGCTGGTCCAGCTGTCGGACGCGTCGAACATGGAGACGATCACGGCCGCCGACACCTCCTCCGTCACGGTCGGCGACGAAGTCGCGGGCATCGGCAACGCGCTGGGTCGCGGCGGCGAGCCCGCGGTCGCAACGGGCTCGGTCACCGGACTCAACCGCTCGATCACCGCGAACGACCCCAACGGCACCTCGGAGCAGCTGACCGGCATGATCCAGACCGACGCGAACATCCTGCCGGGCGATTCGGGCGGCGCGCTCGTCGGCGCCGACGGCAAGGTGATCGGCATGATCACCGCCGGCAACGACCACACCGAGAGCACGGGCGGCCCAACCGTCGGGTTCGCGATCCCGATCGACACCGCCCTCGCGGTGGTCGACCAGATCCACACCGGCACGGAGACGGGCACGATCCTGCTCGGGGAGCGCGGCTACCTCGGGGTGGCGGTGCGGCCGCTCGACGAGACCACTGCCCAGCGCCTCGGCGTGACCTCCGGCGCGATGGTGGTCGGTCTCGACACCGACAGCCCGGCCGGCGCCGCCGGCATGACGACGCCAGCCGTGATCCGCTCGATCGACGGCCAGCCCGTTCCCTCCATCGACGAGCTCGGGCCCCTACTGCACAGCCACGTGCCCGGCGACAGCGTCACGGTGGACTGGGTGGACGCCGGCGGCACGCACTCGGCGTCGGTGACCCTGATCGGCGGCCCGGCCGTCTAACCGCAGCCGCGATCGCTCAGTCCTTGAAGTCGGGCTGGGTCCGCTCGAGCATCCGGAGCAGCGCGGCCCAGTGCATCCGGCCCCACTCGAGCATGCCGTCGCCCATGAACTGGCTGCGCGTCCGCTCGATCGTCTCGTTCTTGATCGGCGTGAGCGGGCCGAGCCCGGATGCGAGCACCTGCAGCTGCGCCGCCTTCTCCAACATGTAGAGATCGTCGATCGCGGCGCCGAGCTCGCGGCCGGCGACCAGGATCCCGTGGTGGCGCAGGAACATGACGTCGTGCTCGCCCAGCACCTTGGCGAGACGCTCGCCCTCGTCGAGGTCGGCGAGCCCTTCGTAGCGCTCGTCGTAGACCACCCGGTCGGTGAACTGCAGCGAGGTCTGGCTGATCGGCGCAAGATGCAGCTGGTCCTGCATCGCCAGCGCGGTGGTCCAGGGCTGGTGGGTGTGCAGCACGATCGATGCCTGCGGGCAGAGCCGGTGGATCGGCGCGTGGATCCCGATGCCGGTCTGGGGCGCCACGCCGCTGACCGGCGTGCCGTCGACCTCGACGACGGCCAGGCTCGAGGCCGTGACCTCGGAGAAGTGCAGCCCGAGCGGGTTGATCAGGAACCGGTCCGGCTGCCCCGGGATCAGCATCGAGAAGTGGTTCGAGACCCCCTCGTGGAAGTCGAACTGCACGGCGATCCTGAATGCCGCGGCCAGTTCGATCCGGGCCTCGCGTTCGTCGACGGGTGGATTCATGGCTGCCTCCGCGGTCGGGTGATAATCGCACGCTAGCGGTCCGGGCGATCGGGCGCCACCGCGGCGAACGGGAGGAGATCGACGTGGCACAGCCGACCAGTACGACCCTCAACTTCGGACCGTGGTACCGACGGTCGCCCTTCTTCGAGGCGACGCTTCGGGCGGGCTGCAGCGCCTACGACATCTATCAGCACATGTATCACCCGAACACATACGGCGACCCGACCGAGGAGTACTGGGCGCTCGTCAACGACGTCACGCTCTGGGATGTCAGCGTGGAGCGCATCGTCGAGATCACCGGCCCCGACGCTTCGGCGTTCACCAACCTGCTCACGTGTCGCGACCTGACGAAGTGCGCCGTGAAACAGGGCAAGTACATGCTCGTGACCGCGGAGGACGGTGGCATCGTGAACGACCCCGTGCTGCTGCGCGTCGAGGAGAACCGCTGGTGGTTGGCGCTCGCCGACTCCGACGCCGGCTTGTACGCGATGGGCGTCGCGGTCAACTCCGGCCTGGACGTCCACGTCGGCCATCCCGAGGTCTACCCGGTCCAGGTGCAGGGCCCGAAGGCCAAGGACACGATGCGCGACCTGTTCGGGGACTGGATCCTGGACATGAAGTACTACTGGTGCGACCAGGCCGACCTCGACGGCATCCCGGTCGTGATCAGCCGAACGGGCTGGACCGCCGTCGTCGGCTACGAGATCTACCTGCGCGACCCGTCCCGCGGCGACGACCTCTGGGAGCGCATCCTGGACGCGGGCAAGCCGTACAACATCCGCGTCACACCCTCCTCGGATATCCGGCGCATGGAGGCGGGCATCTTCGACTGGGGCTCGGACTTCGGGCTCGAGACCAACCCGTTCGAGGTCGCCGGGCTCGAGCGGCTCGTCGAGCACCAGGACGCCGACTACATCGGCAAGGGGGCGCTGGAGCGGATCCGTCGCGAGGGCGTCTCGCGCAAGCTCGTGGGGATCGAGCTCGCCGGAGAGCCCGTCGAGCAGCCATCGCAGCGCTGGCCTGTCTCGATCGACGGCAAGCAGGTCGGCCACGTCACCGACGCCTGTTGGTCGCCCCGCCTCGAGAAGAACATCGGCTACGTCTGGGTGCCGATCGGACTGGCCGAGCCCGGCACGCGACTCGACGTCGAGACCGACGACGGCGAGCGCGAGGGCAGGACCGCCGCACTCCCCTTCATCGACCCGCAGAAGAAGGTGCCGGCGGCGTAGTGGCTCAGCCTTGGGTGGCGATGTCGAAGCGGGTGGCGTCGATCCCCGGGAAGATGCCCGACACCGACGTCGCTTCACACCGCTTCTCCAGCAGCTCGGCCAGCACGAGCCGGTAGTCGTTCACCCCGTTGAGGTCGCCGTCGATCAGATCGGCAGGCGCCAGCCCCGGCCACGCCCCGTGCACCTGGCCGCCCTTGATGCCGCCACCGAGCAGGAACACCGCCTGTCCGTACCCGTGGTCCACGCCGCCGGAGCCGTTCTCTTCGGCGCGGCGCCCGAACTCGGTGAGCGTCACGACGGTGACCTTGTTCATCGCCGTGGCGCCGAGGTCCGTCGCGAACGCCGACAGAGAGCCCGACAGCTCGGTGAGCTTGTCGAACATCCACCCGTTGTCGACCGCGCCGAGGTCCACGTGCATGTCCCAGTCGCCGTAGTCGATGGCGGCAACCTGCAGACCGGTGGGGTTCTTGATGAGCTGCGCGATGTTGGACAGCGCCTCGCCGAGCCCGGTGGCCGGATAGACGGCGCCGTGCGCGGGGATGTACCCGCTGCCCGGGAGCGAGGCGGCCGTCGCGATCGCGTCCAACGCGGTGATCGACGGCGCGCTCACGGCCGCCGGCGCGTCGACGTTCAGCGCGCGCAGCGCGGTGTCCCATCTGGCCCGTTCCGTGTCGTCCCACGCCCCGTCCAGATTGAACGAGTCGATGTCGTACATCGCGAGCTCCGGGTTGGGCCCGAGGAACGACGACGCAGCCGTGTTCGATCCCATCTGCGTCGCCTGGAAGGCCGTCCCCGGTTCGCGCAAGCCCAACACTCGGTCGATCCATCCGGTGCGGAGCGAGCTGCCGGGCGCCGCCCGCTCCATCTCCTCCATCGCGTCGAAGTGGGAGCGGTTCGGTTGCGCCATGCCCACCGCGTGCACCACGCCGAAGGTCTGCGCGTCCCAGAACGGCTTGAGCGGGGCCATCGCCGGGTGCATCCCGAACTGGGGCGAGAGCTGGATCAACTGTCCCGACGGGATCTTGATGTTCGGCCGCAGCGCCGCGTAGTCGTTGTAGTCGGCGGCCGACGCGGGAACGATCGCGCTGAGCCCGTCGAACCCCCCGCGCAGCGACAGCACCACCAACACATCGCCCCCGTACGGCGTCGCGCCGAAGGCCATGCGCGTGAACATGTCCTCCCCCGCGATCCCCGCCACGATGCCGGCGAGCCCGGTGGCCTTGAGGAAGTTCCGGCGCGAGATCGGGGGCATGTGCGGGCAGCCACACGGCTTCATCGCGGGCTGCGTGTCGAGCGTGGGGCGGGGCTTCGTCATGGACATCGTGGTCACCTGATCCCGTGGTAGGGCGAGTCGAGGATGAGCGCCACCAGGTAGGGAAGGCGCCATCCGACGGCCTCGGACGATGGGCTGATCGGGTCCGCGGCCGCCCGGTTGAGGAACGCAAGGAGCGCGTCGCGGTGCGGCGTGGCCAAGGTCCGGAACACCAGACGCTTGGCCAACGTCTGGACGAGCGTGCCGTGATCCTTCGGCAACGTGTCGGGAAGCAGCTGTTTGCGGAGGTTCGGCGTCTTGAGGTTGTCGTTCCATCCGGCGGCCAGTGAGAGGTGCGTGTTCCACCGGTTGAGCGTGCCGCCCGCCGAGCGCCACGCGTCGGCGTAGTCCGGGTACCCGTTGGGCTGCACCCACGACAACGGCGCGTCGCTCATGCTCTCCACGTGCCAGTAGAGGCCGGAGAGGCCGTCGTCGCCGTCGTTGGCGCCGGCCTTGATGCCGAGGATGCGCAGCGTGGCGACGACGTCTTGCATCGGGCGGATCACCTTCTCGCCCTTGGCCTGCCGGAACGCGTCGGAGCCGAACATCAACCGCAGGACGGGGACGATCGCGGTGTCGTGCGCCAGGTACGAGGCGGCCATCGCGTCCACGAGCGCGGCGGGCGGCGCGTCCGAGACGAACCGCTGGCAGAGCTTGTACGAGATGCGATGGGCGGTCGCCGGATGGTGCGCCAGGTAGTCGACATAGGCGAGCGCCACTGCCTTGCCGTTCTTCGCGCTGCCGTTGGGCGAGGACCACCCGAGTACCTGCACCGGCCCCGTGTAGTGGTTGTCCTTGTTGTAGAAGAACGTCCCGTCGTCCACGTCGTCGTACCAGTGGACCCCGAGACCCGTGAGGATCAGCGCCGAGGTGCGCATCTCCTCCTCGGTGTACCCGGCGTCGACGCCCACGGTGTGGAGCTCCAGGAGCTCGCGGCCGTAGTTCTCGTTCGGGTTGTCCTTGGTCGACTCGGCGTTGTTGAGGTAGGTCATCATCGCCGGGTGCGTCGCGCTCGCGGCGAGCATGTCGGAGAACTTCCCGAGGGCGTGGCGCCGGATCACGGCGCGGTCGTAGTCGTGGCGGGACCACCACACGCTGTCGCCGAAGTTGGCGACGTTGAGGTGGTTGGACCAGAAGTCGACCAGGACCTCGAAGAGCTGCCGCTTGCTCCACGCCGCTCGCGCGATGGCCGCGATGCCGAGGTCGAGCATGAGCGGCCAGCCGTCGTCCGGATGGCGGTAGGCCTGCGGGATCGTCCATGCGAGGCGGCGGAACCGCTCGGCGATGAGCGCGTTGCAGACGTGGTCGTCGATGCTGCCCGGGTCCAGCTGCTGGTTGATCCATCGGGTGATACCCATCGAGCCGATCTGCTTGTGGAGCTCGGGCGTCGGCCCCCAGGTGGCTCGCCGGAGCACGTGCAGGTCCTCGGCGCCCGGAAGGTAGGAGGTCGGGTCGCTCGCCGCACTCGCGGGCGTCGACTGCAACAAGGTCGAGGCGATGCCCGTGCTCGCGACCGCGCCGCCGACGACCGCGTTGCGGACGAACCGACGCCGCGGCATCGGGGTGCGCAGATCAAGCCCCATGGTCCCCTGGTCCCCCATAGAGGCGGTGTCGGCAGAATGACCGACGGAACTTGAGGGCTCAGCCCACGTGGAGCTGCGCCGCAGGCGACCAGAGCGCCTCGCCGCCGGTGAGCGAGCGCATCCGGGAGCGGAACCGATAATCGCCCGGACCCGCGGCCGGTGTGAACGACAGCGAGCGGACGGTCATGCCCGCCTGCCAGTCGACCCAGTGCCCGCCCGGCCTCGTGATCTGCACGTCGTAGACGAACCCCGTCGCGGCCTCGCTCGCCGCCCATCCGATCCGGAAGGTCGGCTTCGCCGCACCGGCGATCCGATGCACGCGCATCGGGATCGTGACCCGACCTCCCATCCAGGGGTGCGGGATGCACGTGAACAGGTAGCCGCCCGCCGCCGGGTACGTCACCGGGAAGCTCGGGTCGCCGGGCCCGGCCGAGCCCGAGCCGTAGAACGCCATGCCGCTCGCGTCGGTGACCGTGTGGTGCGACGGCCCCACGAAGTCGAAGACGACCGTCTGCCCGGATCCGATCGATACCGCCCCCGGATCGAAGGCGAAGTCGCTCACGTCGACATGCACGGGCGGGGGCACGCTTCGCCCTCGGGCAGCGGCCGGGGACACGTCGCCCTGCATGCAGAGCGCGACCGCAACGGCGGCGAGCGACAGAAGTGTTCTGCTTCGCATGCAAGCCCTATCGGCACCCGACGTTCGATTCCCAACCTCGTCTTATCCTGCCTGGATCGGCGAAAGGACAGGAGCGATGCGGAAGCTGATCGTGAGCACCTTCGTGACCCTCGACGGCGTCATGCAGGCCCCCGGCGGGCCGGAAGAGGACGACAGCGGCGGTTTCACGCACGGCGGCTGGTCGGTGAACTATTGGGACGACATGATGGGCCAGGTCATGGGCGAGGCGATGAGCTCCCCCTTCGACCTCCTGCTCGGCCGCAGACCTATGACATCTTCGCCGCGTACTGGCCCCATGTCTCGGAGGAGCCGGGCGCCAAGCCGCTCAACGACGCGACCAAATACGTGGCGTCGCGGAGCCATCGCGCCCTGGAGTGGGGACCCTCGGTGCTGATCGAGGGTGACGCGGCCGAGGGCATCGCGGCGCTCAAGAAGGAGGACGGCCTCGAGCTGCAGGTGCACGGTAGCGGGAACCTGATCCAGACCCTGATCCGACACGGCCTCGTCGACGAGTACCGCCTGTGGGTCTTCCCGGTCGTGATCGGGTCGGGCAAACGCCTGTTCGCGGATGGCACGATCCCCGCCGGGCTCACGCTCTCCGACAGCAAGGTTTCCACCACCGGCGTCGTGATCGGCACCTACGAGCCCGCGGGCGAGCTCGTCACCGGATCGTTCGCGTAAGACCGACCGCATCGATAGACTCCGCGCATGGCGCCCAAGACCTGGGGACAGACGAAGGCAGAGGCCAACTACCGGCCGTCGCCGCAACCGCAGGTGGCGTGCAAGGAGTGCATGTGGATGTTCCCCCGGCTCTCGGTCGGTTCGTGCAAGTACGTGCGCGGCATGATCGAGGCGAGCGCGACCTGCGACCTGTTCGAGCCGCGGCGCCGCGCCGATGGCTGAGGTCTCGACCGAGGAAGCCGGCCGCCGTCAGGCGCTCGTCGACGAGCTGATCGCGATCGGCATCGAGGACGGCGTCTTCCACGCGATGGTCCGCGAGGGCCAGTTGATCGAGCTCAAGTGCGAGACGGAGCGCTGCTATTGCGACCGCGGGCGCTCCTACTTCCCGAAGCCGCCGGTGCCCGACTCGGACTGGGATCCGACGGTCGACCACTACCCGATCCTCAAGTCGCAGGGCGGGCACAAGGACCCGTGGAACGTGCGGCTCGCGCACAAGCTCTGCAACCGGGAGGACTTCGCGTGGCGCGATCGCATCACGCGGATGATCCAGGCGCACCTGTCCCTGCAGGAGATGGCCGAGGAGCTCAATCGCGTCGGCGTTCGCCACCCGGCCGGCACCGGTGCGTGGACCGCGGCCAACGTGCGCGACACGTACGCGACGTCCTAGGCGTCGTTTCTCCCGCCATGGTTGCGGGAACAGCCGGCACATGGATACAAGGGGGCCGCTCCGCGCGCTCGATCGCTTCCAGCGGCCTCGGCCCTGGGTTGCGATCCCGCTCGCCGTCGTGAAGCGCTTCGGCGACTGCGGCGCCGGCAACTTGGCCGCGGCGATCGCGTACTACGGCTTCTTCTCGTTGTTCCCGTTGCTGATGGTCCTGTCCTCGCTCGCCGGCTACGCGCTGCACGATCACCCCGACCTGCAGCAGCGGCTCCTCGATTCGGCGCTGGCGCAGTTCCCGGTGGTCGGCGCGGAGATCCGCGCCAACGTTCGCTCGATCCAAGGATCGGGGTTCGCGGTCGTGATCGGGCTCCTACTGGCGACGTGGGCGGGACTCGGGGCGATCCGGGCGACGCAGGTCGCGATGAACACGGTCTGGGACGTCCCGCGCAAGCGTCGGCCGAGCACGCCGGCATCGATCGGACGGGCGCTCCTGATGCTGGTCCTGCTCGGCGTCTTCGTGCTGGCGGGGGCCGTGATCGCCGGCGCGGCCTTCGCCGCCGGCCCGGCCGGCAACGCCCTCGGGCTCGTGGCCTCACTCGCTCTCAACGTCGCGCTCTTCGCGGTCGCGTATCGGGTGCTCACACGCGCGGACGTGTCGTGGCGAACGGTGGCGCCCGGCGCGCTGCTCGCGGGCGCCGGGTGGACCCTGCTGCTCGCGCTGGGCGCTCGGATCGTCTCCGGCCGGATCGCCTCGTCCGAGAGCATGTACGGGAGTTTCGCCGTCGTGATCGGCCTGCTCGGCTGGATCTACCTGGGCGCCCAGCTCGCGCTGTTCGGGGCAGTGCTGAACCCGGTGCTGTCCCGGCGGCTGTGGCCACGCTCCTTGGAGGGCGAGCTCACGAGCGCCGACCGCGAGGCGCTTCGTCGCTCTGCCCTCCAGGAGGAGCGCAAACCGGAGGAGTCGATAGACGTCACCTTCGAGACGCGATGATCGTCAGGCGACGTCGCGCCGGACGAACACGCGGGTCCCGAGGCCGGCCGACAGCGCCGCCCAGCCGATCAGCAGCCCTGCGCCCACGAGCGGTGCCACCAGCGACGCATCGGCCGCGGCGATCCCGAGCATCGACGCCGTCGCGTGCTGGGGGAGGAACCGCGCGACGGGCGCGGCGAGCATCTCGACGAGCCCTTCGGCCACGAGCACCCACAGGATCGTGCCGACGATCGCGGCCACCTGGTGCGTGACCGTCACGCCCACGCCCAGCCCGATCGCGGCCCAGAGCGCGCAGATGACGATCGCCTTGGCCACCAGCACCGCGAGCGCAGCGAACGAGACGCTGATCGCGACACCGTCGGCCACGAGCAGCGCGCCCGACACGATCGCGACCGTGAGCGACGCCGCGATGGCGAAGACGGCGGCGGCGCCCGCGAGCACCACGAGCTTGCCCGCGATCACCCGGCGGCGGTTCGGGGTGGCGAGCAAGGTCGGCACGATCGAGCCGTGCCGTGCCTCATCCGTGTAGGAACGGATGCCGAGCACGGCCACGAGGATCGGCACGAGGATCATCATCTCGGCGAACCCGGGCAGCGTGGTCAGCGCCACGCCCGGCCCGAAGTGCATCGACGCCACCATCGCCCACGCCGCGAGGCCGGCGAGGGCGATCGCCGCTGCCAACAGCCCCCACGCGCTCCGCGTCGTCCGAAGCTTCCGCATCTCCGACCTGATCTGGTCTCTCATCGTTCCGCTCCTTCGGTCAGTTCGAGGAACACGTCCTCGAGGGTGGCTTCCCGCGCGCTCAGGTGCGTGAGCGCGATGCCCGCGGCCGCGACGATCCCGCCGACGTGGGCCGCATCGGTGCCGATGAGGACGTAGCCGTCACCCTCGACGCGAGGATCGAGCCCGTCGCCGATCAGGACCTCGAGCAGCGCGTCGCGATCGACGGCGGCCACGTGCAGCGAGCTGTGCCCGGCGGTCAGGTCGGCCAGCGATCCCTGCCGAACCAGCCGGCCACGGTCGATCACGATCACCTCGTCGGCCATCTGCGCCATCTCCGAGAGCAGGTGGCTCGACACGAGGACTGCGTTGCCGTTCGCGGCGAACTGCCGCAGGAACTCGCGAAGCCAGCGGATGCCCTGTGGATCCAGCCCGTTGGCAGGCTCGTCGAGGATCAAGACGCGAGGGTCGCCGAGCAGCGCGCCGGCCAGTCCGAGGCGTTGGCGCATGCCCAGCGAATAGCTCCCCGCGCGGCGGTCGGCGGCGTTCGCCAGATCCACGAGGGCGAGCACTTCGTCCACGCGCACGTCCGGCACGCCCGAGGCGGCCGCCAGGACACGGAGATGGTTCCGGCCCGTGCGCAACGGATGGAAGCTCTGCACCTCGAGCACCGCGCCGACGACGGTCGCGGGACGCTCGATGCTCCCGTAGGGCATGCCCAGGACCGTCGCGGACCCGGATGTCGGGCGAACGAGGCCGAGCACCATCCGCATGGTCGTGCTCTTGCCCGCGCCGTTTGGGCCGAGGAAGCCCGTCACGCATCCGGGCCGCGCCTCGAAGGTCAGGTCGTTTACCGCGTGCACGCGCCCGAAGCGCTTCGTCAGCCCCCGGGCGGCGATCGCGGGCGATCCGATCGGCCGGACGACGCCCGAGGGCGCCCGGCTTGTCGTGGTGTCCATCATCGTGGTGGTCCTCCTTCGGGATCTGTTCCCGTCGGGGACCACGCTAGGGAGGCGACGGCACGCCGGCGTCGGCCGCAAGTGCCGATCCGAAGTCCTCCTGCAGGATGACGCGCTCAGGCGCCCGGCTGGACGAGGCCGGACTCGTAGGCGAGGACGACGGCCTGTGCCCGGTCGCGCAGCCCGAGCTTGTGCAGCACCCGGCCGACGTGCGTCTTGACCGTCGTCTCGGCCACGAACAGCGAGGCGGCGATCTCGCCGTTGGACAGACCACGGGCCATGAACACGAGCACCTCGCGCTCGCGTTCCGTGAGCTCGTCCATGGCCCGTGGCGACACGGGCGCCTCGGGTCGGTGGGCGAACTCCTCGATGAGCCGCCGGGTGACGGCCGGGGCGAGCAGCGCGTCGCCGCTCGCCACGACGCGGACGGCCTGCACGAGCTCCTCGGGGGGACGATCCTTTAGCAGGAACCCGCTCGCGCCGGCCCGCAGCGCGTCGTAGACGTATTCGTCGAGGTCGAAGGTCGTGAGCATCAGGATCTTGGCGCCGTCATCGGCGGCTGTGATCCGGCGCGTCGCCTCGATCCCGTCCATCGTCGGCATCCGCACATCCATGACCACGACATCGGGACGCAGTCGTTCGAAGCCACGGACGGCGTCCGCGCCGTCGATCGCTTCCCCGATCACCTCGATGTCCGGCTCCGCGTCCAGGATCATACGGAATCCACCGCGCATCAGGGCCTGGTCGTCGGCGATCAACACCTGGATCGGCGCGCCGAGATCGCTCATGGCGCGTCGTCCCCGATCGGAAGCCGCGCGTGCACGACGAAGCCACCTCCCGGGCGCGGTCCAGTCGTCAACGAGCCATCGAGCAGCGTGACACGCTCGCGCATGCCGATCAGACCCTGACCACCGGGCGTCGCCGGCGTCGGTCCACGACCGTCGTCGGCCACATCGATCTCCAGCGCGTCGTCCAGCCATCGCAGGAGCACCCGGGCGTGCGAAGGCCCCGCGTGCTTCATCACGTTGGTCAACGCCTCCTGCACGACACGGAACGCGATCAGGTCGCTCCCCGATGAAAGCGCATGCGTCTCACCCTCCGTGACAAGCTCCACGTCCACACCCGAGGCACGGACCGTCTCGAGGAGACCATCCAGCTGGGCGAGGCCCGGCTGCGGCGCCCGCTCGGCCTCGGCTGCGTCCTCCTTCAAAATGCCGATCAGGCGACGCATCTCGGTCATGCCGTCGCGGCCGGTTGCCTCGATCCGCCCGATCGCCGCTTTCGCCCGCTCCGGATCGTCATCGATCACCCGACGGGCGGCCCCGGCCTGCACCACCATCACGCTCATGGCATGCGCGACGACATCGTGGAGCTCTCGCGCGATCCGTGCCCGCTCGAGCGTGACCGCGTCGCGCGCCGCGCGCTCCTGCTCGGCGGCGATCCGACGATGCCGGTTGTGGACGATGCGCCCGAAGAGCATCGGCAAGCCTGTCGAAAACGTCGCGGCGACGAGCGCCTCGACCCAGTTCGTCTGCGGATCGGCGATCACCGCGCCGGCTATCGACGCCGTCACGGCGACGGGGACAACGACCCGGACGAACCGCTCCCGATCCACGTACGCCGCGGCGGTATAGGAGGCGATGACGAGCGCGAACACGAGATCCTGGGAATGGTCGAGCGACGCGCTCGCGATCGATGCGATCGAGACCGCGATCAACACCGCGAGCGGCCAGCGACGCCGGACCGCCAGCGGCGCACACCCGAGCACGACGAGCACGTAGGGCGCGAGCCCGAGGTCGTGACGAGCGGCGTCGGGCGACGCGTTCGCGGCGGTGATCCCGCCGATCACCGAGATGGCGGCGAGCGCCGCCGCAAGCAGCGAGTCCCACACGAGCGGGTCGACGCGGCGAGCGCGATCGCCCAGGGTCGGCTTGTCCACGCCACGACGGTAGCGTTCCGAGGGCGGCTGCATCGTCATCCTGTGGGATGACGTGCCGGTTCGAACTCAGGCCCGCAAGCCCGATCGCGTGCCGTGGTGTTCCAACAGTCGCGGGGCGGCGCGTTCAAAGAACGGCTCGGGATCGCCGCCGAGTTGATGCACCACGAGGTGCGTGAACCCCGCGTCACGGAACCGATCGGCCTGCTCGACGATCGGCTCGGTGTCGGGACCCATCGGCACGACCGCGGTGATCGCCTCCATATCGACGGTCGCCGCCGCCCGCTCGAAGGCGTCGGGGGTCGGCAGTTCCGTCATCGCGTCGCCCTCCAACCCCGGCAGCGGCCAGCGATCGTGGACGATCCATTTCGCCTCTTCGAGGGTCGCGGCGACACAGACGCTCAATTCGCCCAGCACCGGCCCATCGCCGCCCTCGACCCGATAGCGTCGCACGAGCTCTGCATCGGGGACGGTCGAGATGAGTCCGTCGCCCGCCCGAGCGGCCATCGCGGCCGCCTCCTCGCCCGACGCGGCGACGTAGATCGGTGGCGGGGTCGCGGGCAGCGAGTACACGCGTGTGCGATCCACCTCGATGTAGCGGCCCTCGAAGGACAGCTCCTCCCCCACCCACAGGCGGCGGATCACCTGGATCGACTCCTCGAGCATGTCCCGGCGGACGTCCGCCTCGGGCCAGTCGTCGCCGGTGACGTGCTCGTTGAGCCGCTCGCCCGTGCCGACGCCGAGGAAGAAGCGATCCGGCGCGAGCGTCGCCACGGTCGCCGCGGCCTGCGCCACGATCGCGGGGTGGATCCGCAGGATCGGGCACGTCACCATCGTGCCGAACCGGATCCGCTCCGTCTCCACGGCGACGGCCCCGAGCACGGGCCAGACGTTCGGCGACTCCCCCTGGCTGTCCAGCCACGGATGGAAGTGATCGGAGGCGGCGACGAGGTCGAAGCCGAGCTCCTCGGCACGGCGGGCGTCGGCGACGAGGTCGCCGGCCGATCGCTCCTCACTGCTCAGCTTGAACCCGATCTCCATGCCTAGGGCTTCTCCCGCCGGTCCGACGGTTTCTGGACGCGACCGCCCTCGGCGGCGCGGTCTTGCTCCTCGGGGCTCCGGCCCTCTTCGCCCGAGTCCTCCCAGTCCGTCGCCTTGTCGTCATCGGGGCCCCGATCGATCTCGGGCTGCTTCCGTGGCGTCATAGCGCTGCTCCTACCCGGGCGGACGGTCGCGAAAACGACCGAGGGTTCGGTCCTGGTCGGAGGGGGTAGGAACGAGCGCCACCCGCCTTCCATCGAGAGGACCCCTCGTGCCCGAGACCGGATCGACCCCCCAACAACCGAGCCCTCCTGCAGGGTGGGAGGACCGGTGGCCGCCGCTGCTGTACTGGGCGAAGGTCGTGGTCGTGGTGATCGCCACGATCTGGGTGATGTTCGCCGTGCGGACGGTCGCGACCATCCTCTTGCTGGTCGTGATCTCGCTCGTGCTGGCGGTCGGCGCCGAGCCCCCCGTCGCGTGGCTCACCAGGAAAGGGCTCGGCCGAGGTCTCGCGGTGTTCGTCGTTATCGCGACCGTCCTGATCGTGATCGGGACGTTCCTGGCGCTGCTCATCCCCGTGGCCGCCCAGCACATCGGGTCCTTGTCCACGGACCTTCCCGACTATCTCTCGCAGCTCCAGGCCCGCGGTGGCTGGGCGGGAGAGTTCCTGCAGAAGACGCACGGGGTCGAAAAGGTGCAGGCGTTCCTCGACGAGCCACCCGCGCAGATCGGCACGTCGATGAGCACGCTGCTGGGCATCGCCGGTCGGGTCGGGAGCGCGCTACTGGCGCTGGGAACGATCGCGGTCTTGACGGTCTACTTCATGTTGTCGATGCCGGGTTTGCGGGCCCGCGCGCCCATGCTATTCCGTCCGGAGAATCGCGAGCGCGTCGAGCCAGTCATCGAGCAGTCGCTGACGCGTATCGGCGGCTACGTGGCCGGCAACGGCGTGACGTCGGTCGTGTGCGCCATGTGCACGGCCGTGGCCCTGCTGGCGATGCAGGTGCCGTTCGCGATCCCGCTCGCGATCTGGGCGGGCTTCGCGGACCTGATCCCGGTCGTCGGGTCATACGCCGGAGCGCTACCGGCGATCGTGATCGCGCTGTTCGTATCGCCCGGCACGGGTCTGCTCGTGGCCATCTTCTTCGTCGCGTACCAGCAGTTCGAGAACTACGTGATCGTCCCGCGGGTCATGCGTGGCGCCGTCGATCTCTCGCCCGCGTCGGTGATCGTCGCGACGCTGATCGGCGCGTCGTTGGGCGGCTTCGTCGGCGCGCTGCTCGCCCTGCCGATCGCCGCCACGATCAAGGTCATCGTCGTGGAGGTGTGGCTGCAGGATCGCGTGGAGGAGGGTGACGAACTGGCGCGGCATCACATGCGACGCATCCGTCGCCGCGCCCACAAGGATGAGGCCGAGGCCACCGAGACCGCGGCGCGACGCGCCCGCTGGTTCGGCCGGATGCTGCCGTTCCGTTCCGACACGCCACGGGAACGCGAGCACGCCGATCAGAACTAGCACCGACCAACCAGCGGCCCGAAGTCCTGGTCGGCGCTTGCACCACACCTAGCGATCCGTTTACCCGTGGAGGGCTTTCATGGGGCATGCGGCGGACCCCACCGTCCGCACGACATGTGGAGGTGTCGCCATGGTCCAGCAGCAGGAACGGGTCAAGAAACCCCCGGCGCCCGTCGAACGGGTCCCCTCGCCGGATCGAACGACGGCACGATCCTCGCCGTGGCTCGTCGGCGGCCTCGTCGTCATGACCCTGGCGGTCTTCGCGCTGGGCGGCTGGACGCTGTATCAACGCCTCGAGAAGCGCGACGCGGAACGTCTCGCGCAGGGCGCCGTCGCGGCGTGGGACAGCGGCAGACCCGCGGCCCTTGCAGATGTCTACGACCCCGCGGCAGTCCTGGTCGACGCCGACGGGACCAGGATCGCGGGCCTCGATGCGATCGCGGCGGCCGTTGCAGATCGAGGGCCGACGTTCACCGTCACCCAGGTGGGTGGCGTGACGACGACCTCCGACGGTTCCTACGCGACCACGTCGTATCGATTCACGGGGGACGGACAGGGCGTCGGCGTCTCGATGATCAAGGTGGACGGGGGCAAGATCGTTCGCCAATGGATCTTCGAGCCGAGGGCAGAGACGCCGAGGTAGTCGCGGCCGCATCCGCGCGGCAACATCGGTGGGACTAGGATGCGCCGAGAATTCCCTCGCGAGCTGTCGATTTCGCGGTTCCCGTTCGTTACGTGGGTGACCGATCCCACCAAGGAGGGTGAGATGCAGTACGTGATGTTGATCCACCAGGGAGATGCTCCGACGCCGCGCGAGCCCGAGGCATGGGCGAAGCTGTCGGAAGAGGAGCAGCAGGCCGTCTACGCCGACTACCAGGCGATCAATCAGACGCCGGGCGTGACGCCGGGCAAGGGCCTGGACGCGCCGGAGATGGCGACGACCGTGCGTGTGCAGGACGGCAAGACCTTGACGACCGACGGCCCGTTCGTCGAGATCAAGGAAGCCATCGGCGGCTACTTCCTGTTCGACGCCGCGGACATCGACGCCGCGATCGCGCTGGCCGCGCGGGTCCCGGCGGCCCGCCTCGGCGGCGCGGTCGAGGTGCGCCCGACCGTGGAGTGGTAGCGATCCTCGACCAGGTCTTCCGCGATCACTGGGGACGCGTCCTCGCGGCGCTGATCGGCTTCCTCGGCGACTTCGACCTCGCCGAGGAAGCCACCCAGGACGCGTTCGCGATCGCTGCCGAGCGCTGGCCGCGCGACGGCGAGCCCCCGAACCCCGTCGCATGGCTGACGACCACCGCGCGCAACCGTGCGATCGATCGCATCCGGCGCGACCGCACCCTGGCGACGAAGACGCAACTGCTCCGGGTGGAGGAGGCGACGGTGAGCCCGACGACGTTCCCCGACGAGCGGCTCGAGCTCATCTTCACCTGCTGCCACCCGGCGTTGGCGGTCGAGGCGCAGGTCGCGTTGACGCTTCGGACGCTCGGCGGCCTCACGACCGTGGAGATCGCCCGCGCGTTCCTCGTGCCCGAGGCGACGATGGCGCAGCGGCTGGTGCGAGCCAAGCGCAAGATCGCCGCGGCCGGGATCCCCTTCCGTGTGCCGCCAGCGGAGCTCCTGCCCGAGCGTCTCGTGGCAGTCCTCGCCGTGGTGTACCTGATCTTCAACGAGGGCTACGCCGGCCGCGGCGACCTCGCCGCGGAGGCGATCCGGCTCGGGCGGGCGCTCGCGGAACTCCTCCCCCGTGAGCCGGAGGTGCAGGGCCTGCTCGCGCTCATGCTGCTGTTGGACGCACGACGAGAGGCGCGCTTCGTCCGCGGGGAGTTGGTGCTGCTCGCCGACCAGGACCACACCTTGTTGGACGTCGCCGAGGTCGCCGAGGGACGCAGATTCCTCGACAGGGCGCTCGAGTTGGGCGGCCGCGGGCCCTACGTGGTGCAGGCGGCGATCGCGTCGCTGCACGCCGACGAGCCGCGCGATTGGCCCCAGATCGCCGACCTCTACAGGGAGCTCGCGCTGCTCACCGGCTCCCCGGTCGTGGAACTGAACAGGGCCGTTGCCGTCGCGGAGGCCGAGGGGCCCGAGGCAGGTCTTGTCATCGTCGAGGGGCTCGACCTGGAGGACTACCGCTATCTGCACGCGACACACGCCGAGCTGCTTCGGCGTCTCGGTCGCGCGGAAGAGGCGCGCGCCGCCTACTCGCGCGCGCTGGAGCTCTCGCACGACGAGGCCGAGCGGCGGCTCCTCGAGCGGCGGCTCGCGGAGCTCTAAGTCAGCCGAGCGCAGATCCCTCGGGGGTCACCCTCGTCGTCGATCAACACCTCGGGCGTCTCGAAACCGCGCTCGCGCATGAGACCCGCGATCGACTCGGCCTGGTCGCCGCCGAGCTCGAGGAGGAGCCAGCCGCCCGGTCGGAGCCAACGCGGGGCGCGCCGCACGACCTCGGCGAGCAGGTCGGTTCCCTCGGGCCCGCCGTCAAGCGCGAGCCTCGGCTCGTAGGTCTGCACGTCGCGCGGCAGGAACCGCATGGCATCGGTCGGCACGTACGGCACGACGGCGGTCATCACGTCCGCCCGGCGCTCCAAGGCCGACGGCAGCGGATCGTCGAGGAACCCAGGGAACACCTCGACGCCGTTTATCAGAGCGCACGCCACGGCGGCCTCATCGAGCTCGGTCGCCACGACGCGCGCGCTCGGGACGCTGGCGCGTAGCACCGCGGCGATCGCGCCCGACCCGGTGCACAGATCGACGGCGAGGCCCTCGTCTGCAAGCAGCGACGACGCGCGCCGGGCGAGCGCCTCGCTCTGTCGGCGCGGGACGTAGACGCCGGGCGTGACCGTAACCCGCTCGTCGCAGAACTGCACCGACCCCACCAGCCATGCGATCGGCTCGCCCTCGCTCCGACGGGACACCAGATCCGACAGCAGGGCTCCGTCGCCGCCGGCCGCGGCGATGAGCTCGTCGGCCTCCGCGTCGGGCGAGATGCACCCTGCGGCCGCAAGCGTCCGCGACACCGACGATCGATCCAGGTCCATCTAGCGGAGCACGCGATACGTGAGATGCACGACGCCCGGGGCCTCGATCACGCGCTCTTGCTCGAGACGGAGATCGCCGACGTGCTCGAGCAACCGCTCACCGTCGCCGAGCACGAGCGGCACGATGTGCAGCTGCAGCTCGTCGATCAGCCCCGCCGCCAGGTACTGCTGCACGGCGTTCGCGCCGCCGGCGATCAGGACGTCGCGATCACCGGCCGCCTCATTGGCTCGGTCGAGCGCCGATGCGATCCCCTCGGTGACGAAGAAGAACGTCGTGCCGCCCTCCATCGGCTGCGGCTCACGGGCGTGATGCGTGAGCACGAAGACCGGCGTGTGGTACGGCGGATCCTCTCCCCACCATCCGTTCCATGCGGGATCGTCGCGCCACGGGCCTGGGCCGCCGCCGAACATGTTGCGCCCCATGACGTAGGCGCCGACGTCCTGCGCCTCCTTCACCACCGTGGTGCTGGGGTTCGTCACCCCGCCCTCCAGGCCCTGGGGGTCTCGCCACGCCTCCAGTTCGAACACCCACCGATGGAGCTCCAAACCGCCCACCCCGAGCGGATCGTCCAGGCTCTGGTTCGGGCCCGCCACGAAGCCGTCCAGCGAGATCGCCAACTGGCATTTGACCTTTCCCGTCATGTCGAGCTCCCCCGTCGTGTCGGATACCCGACCAGCATGCGGCAGTTGCGCGACCTCGACCACGTCCGTCCCCGGGCGTCCCTGGTGACGCCGGTAAGGTGCAGGCAGGACCCTCCCGACAATTCCGCCAACCCATCATGTCCGACACCACACCGTCTTCCGAGCGCTCGCTCCTGCGCCGCATCGTCCGTCCGCTGGTTGCGGTCCTGACGCTGTTGGTCGTCGCCGCTGCCTCGATCGCGTTCGCACTGCAGGTCACGCCCGAGCGGTCGGTGACCTCGTTCGGTCAGACGGTCACGGTGGGGACCGCGCCCCCGACCTGGAGCACCGAGGGCCCGGGGCAGGTCGTCCTGTTCGGTCTGACCCTCCCGACCGAGGTCCGCTTCATCGGGCCGGTCCGGCCGCGCCTCACCCTGACCGACATCAGCATCAACGAGCAGGTCGCCGGGCTGTTCTCCCCCGGCCCACGAGCGCCCGTTGCCGACACGCTCGGCGCCGCGCTCGAGCGTGGCTGGCGCTCCTACTTCCTGTTCGAGATCGGGTTCGTCGCGCTCGGCGCGGTGCTGCTGTTGGGCGCCATCGCCGGCTGGCGGCGCTTTTCCGCGAAGAAGACGCTGCTCGTCGTCTCCGGTGGGCTCCTGTTCGTCGAGGCGGTGAACCTTGGCGCGATCATGGTGACCGCGTTCACGGCACCGGCGATCCTGCGCGACGTTCACAGCCTGGACGGGCTCGTCGGTCGGGCACAGCAGGCGCCGGTCGCGGCTGCTCCCGGCCACGAGCTCTCGGCGGTGCAGGCCGTCGTGCTCGGCGACTCGACCGCCGCGGGCCTCGGCGGCCCACCGCTGGCGGATCCGAGTACGACCGATACAGCCTGCCAGCGGAGCTCGTTCTCCTTCGCCGAGACGCTGGCCCGCGTGAACGACTGGAACGTCGACAACCTGAGCTGCAGTGGGGCCACGATCGCCGAGGGTGTGCTCGGACCACAGGAGGCCGGTGGCCAGCGGCTGCCGCCGCAGCTCGCGGTCGCGAAGCGGGCCGTTGCCGCGACGACGGTGATCGTGAACGTGGGCGCCAACGATCTGCACTGGAGCACGCTGATCCGTCTGTGCGCGATCGCCGACAGTTGCGACAACCGGGCGCTGACGGCGTACTTCCAGCGGTCGCTCGCCTCGTTCACGACCGACTACCTGGGGCTGCTGCGCCAGCTGGGAACGATGCCCGGCGAACCGGTCGTGCTGATCAACCAGTACTACACGCCGTTCGACTCGGCGCTGGACTGCCTCGCCTCCACGGGGCTGACGGCGGACAAGCTCACGGTGCTCCTCGATGATCTCGCAACCTTGAACCAGGTGCTCGCCAACGGTGCGCGCACGTTCGGCTACCTGACCGCGCAGCCGGACTTCACGGGACACGAGCTCTGCACGGATCAGTCCTACGTGCAGAGTGCGACGGACCCCGCTCCTCTGCATCCCAACGCGCGCGGACAGCTCGCCATCGCGTTGGCCGACGAGCGAGCCTTGTTGGACGCGCCGGGATGACGAACCGCTAGTCGCGCAACTCGACCGGGTATGCCGGGGGGCCGTTCGTCAACAGGTCGGCGACGAGGTGTGCAAGCCCGACCGGATACAGCTCGAGGTCGGTGCTTCGGAGCTCGGCGAGCGTCAGCCATCGATGTCCGATCACACCCTCGCTGCGCAACGTCTCGACGTGCGCCTCGGAGACCGTGAGCTCCTCGACGCGCAGGAAATAGAACACCTCGTCAGCATCCAGCCAGGCGCCGTCCCATTCGAACCTGCTCGTCCGATGCCAGACGATCGCGCCGAGATCGTGCGGTGCCTCGTGGCCGGTCTCCTCAAGGTACTCGCGGCGGGCGGCCTCCAGCGGAGTCTCGTCGGGCTCGATGCCGCCGCCGGTCGTCGCCCAGAACTCGTTTCCCGTCGTGGGATCGCGGAAGCCGAACACCAGAAGGCGCTCGTCGGCGTCGACCACGACGATCCGCGCGGCATACCGGACTGTCTCATTCGGGCCCATGAAGCGGGCACGCTACACGACGGGGATCGCGACTTCCTTTCTTGGGCGTTTGCGCGTCCGCCGACTCGGGAATCCGCGAGGGGTCGGATCTTGAGAGGAGGAGTCGATGCAGTGCGGACACAAAGGATGCACGTGCGACGTGACAGCCGATCAGGAGTTCTGCAGCGATCACTGCAGAGACCACGCGGGGATGGGCTCCCACGACGAACACCCCTGCCAGTGCGGACACCCCGCCTGTCAGGCGATCGGCGAATAGCGGCGCACCCGGCGTTTGCGGGATCCCTGCGAGGGGCAAGACCCGACCCAACTGATCGAAAGGAGTTGCACATGTTGCTTGCGATGGAGGTTCTCGCAAGATCCGGAGACAACGGCAACGTCGATATCGGGTCGATCATCGGCTACATCGTCGTCGGCGCGATCGTGGGTGTGCTGGCGCGGTTCCTCGTGCCCGGTGACGACCCGATGGGCATCATCGGCACGATCGTGCTCGGGATCCTGGGCGCGTTGATCGGTGGTTGGGTCGCGGGCGCGATCTTCCCCGACACCGCCGGCATCGACTGGATCGCATCGATCATCGCGGCCATCGTGCTCGTGCTGCTGTGGCGGGCGGTGGCCCGCAACCGCGTCAACCATTAGCGCAGGGGAGGCTCTGATGCCAGGCAATCGCGCCGGCGTGAAGAACGAGAAGCAGTACGAGGCCCTGAAGAAGAAGGGTATGTCCAAGGAGCGCGCCGCCAAGATCGCGAACTCCCCCGATGCGTCCAAGCACGGTGGGCAGACGTCGGGCTCCGGGGGCAACGCCAAGCAAGGCGGCACCACGGCTCAGAAGAAAGCCGCGGGCCGCAAGGGCGGCAAAGCGACCGCGAGGAAGCGCAAGAGCTAGGAGGTCGGTAGCGATGGCGACCCACAAACAGAGCGCGGCGGCGAAGCGGAACATCAAGAAGGCACAGTCCGCCGCGCGTTCGCGAAAGACGATCTCGCACCTGCCCGAGTCGGTCCGGCGCGATCTCGGACGTCAGGCCTCGCGTGCTCGCTCGCGGGGAGGTAAGCCGGGACGAGCGCTCGAGGATCGGACCCGTCAGCAGCTCTACGAGCAGGCCAGGAAGCAGAACATCCCGGGCCGCTCGAAGATGGGCAAGTGGGACCTCATCGAGGCCCTGCGCAAGAGCTAGCTACGGCAGCCCCGCGACGTAGCTCGCCACGCCCGAGCCCTCGTAGAGGTACTCGAGGATGCCTCGCTCGCCCGGCGGTCCCTCGCCGGGCGAGCGAGGCTCTTCCGCACTGGGCAACTCGAGATAGATCGGGAACCCTTCGACGAGGGAGTCTTCGTCGACATCGACCGCGGTGCCGTCGAGCGGTCCCTCGGATAGCTGCACCTTCATCACATTCTCCCCCCTCGACGGTTCGGGCAACGCCCGTCCGGGTACCCATCTCCGGGTCTCGACACACACTGACGGCAGGAAGGCCGACCCATGAACGACACACAGGTCCACGACCGACTCGAATCGGAGCACCGCCGACTGTCAACCCTGCTGGAGTCCCTCGAGGGGGGGACAGCCCTGCAGCCCGACGACGCGGGAACGGAGCTTTCGGTTGCGGGCCAACACCCTGCCGACCTCGGCACCGAGACGCTCGAACGCACCAAGGAGCTCACGATCGTCCGCGACCTCTCCGTCCAGGTGGAGGAGATCGAACGCGCACAACATCGACTCGAGCGCGGCGAGTACGGCGTCTGCGAGGCGTGCGGCCAGCCGATCGCGGCCCAGCGCCTCGAGGCCAAGCCGGCGGCCCGATTCTGCCTCGACGATCAGGCGATCGCCGAGCGTGGCGCCTGATCGTTGCGTTTGTCGCACACCCGTTCCGGGTAGGAGCGATCGACCCTCGGAAGGAGGACCACATGAATCGGACCACGGGAACGAGCATCTTGGTCTTCGGGATCGTCCTCGGCGTGATCGGCGCCATCATGTACTGGGCGGTCACCGCCAGTACCGACGGCTTCGACATCAACACCGCTGGCCTGATCCTGTTCTGGGTTGGTGTGGGCACCGCCCTCATCGGCCTCGTCTTGACGTTGATGGGGAACCGCTCGACGACCGTCCGCCGTCAGGATTCCCTCGGGGACGGCCGGTACGAGTACGAGGAAGAGCACCGCTCTGTTTGACGTCCGATAGCCCTTGCCGGCCTCGGTGTGGCAAGGTCGGGCATGACCGCGGATCTTTCGAGACGCGAGTTCCTGCGGCGATCGGCATTGGTCGCCGGTGTCGGCGCGGTCTCGCCGTTCGCGTTCGTCCGTGACGCGAACGCGAACGGCGACCTGGCGCTCCGACGCTATCTGCAGCGTCAGATCGACAGCATCAAGACGCCCGGGATCGCCGCTGCGGTCGTCCGGGGAAACCAAGTCGTGTGGTCGGCGGGTGCCGGATGGGCCGATATCGAACGGGGCATCCCGACGACCCGCGACACGGTGTTCCAACTCGCGTCGGTCTCGAAGACGGTCACCTGTGCCGGGATCATGACGCTCGTGGAGGACGGGGTGCTCGACCTCGACGCCGACGTCAATCGATACCTCCCGTTCAAGGTGCAGGTGCCTGCCGTGCCCGGCGTGCCGATCACGATGCGCGCGCTGCTCACGCACACGTCGGCGATCCGCGACCGGTGGCAGATCTGGGGCACGCCGACCTCCGACCCGACGCTGTATTTCCACGGCGACTCGCCGATCCCACTGGGCGCGTTCTGCCGCTCGTACTTCTCGGTCGACGGCAGCGAATACCGACCACATCAGAACTTCTTCCAACGCAAGCCCGGCGCCGCGTACACCTACTCGAACCTGGCGGTGGCCCTCGCCGGCTACGTCGCCGAGTCGGCGGGCGGGGTCGACTTCGACGCCTTGTGCAGAGAACGCATCCTCGCTCCGCTGGACATGTCGGATTCCGGCTACCGGTTGGCGGACATCCACACCGCCGACATCGCCATGCCGTACAGCGACAAGGGGACGTTCAAGCCGATCTACCAGTACGGGTATCCCGACTACCCGGACGGCGCCCTTCGGACGAGTGCCGTTCACCTCGCACGCTGGCTCGGGGCGTTCATGAACGGCGGCTCATTCCAGGGCGACCGCGTGCTCGCCGAGGACACCGTGCGCGAGATCCGCCGGAACCAGATCCCCGACCTCGTCTCGTGGCGCCAAGGCTTGATCTGGTTCCAGGAGCGAACCTGGGGCTTCCCGATGCTGGGACACGACGGCGGCGACTTCGGGGAGAGCACCCGCATGTTCTTCCGACCGGACCGCAACGTGGGGGTCGTCACGCTCACGAACGCGTATCTCGACGGACGGAAGTGGACCGCGTTCAGCGACATCGAGCGGCATCTGTTCGCGGTCTTCTCCTGAACCGGGGCGCCGCCGTGAACGACCATGCAACCGATCGAGGGAGTTAGGCGTCTGTAACGCGTACGGGTACGAGAGAGATGGAGGACACGATGCGCAGATTCATGATCGTGGTCACCGCCGCGGCGATCGCCGCCGGCGGCGGCGCCTGGGCGGCACAGGCGGGGAGCTCAGGGGGCACGACACCGTTGCGTTGCATGGATACGTTCTGGCGGACAAGCGCCATCTCGACGTCGTCGAAGACGTTCACGGATGTGCCGGGCCTTCACGCGGCGCCTGCATCGATCTTCCCCATCGCGATCGACGTCAGCGCGGTCGTGGCGGGCCCGCCGGTGGAGTTCCGCGTGCTCAGCACGAACGTCGGCGCCCAGTCCAGCGTCAGCCAGCCCGGACGGAGTCGGTTCGTTCCCGGCGGTGGCGGTCCGGACGCGTTCTCGTTCCAGTGGGTCGAGCCGAATCAGTCGGCCGCCGTGCACGTGGACGACCTGCGCCTGCAGTGGCGCAGCCCCAGCGGTGGAGCCGTCCGCCTGCTCCGAGGCGACATGTCGGTGTCCTACGACACCGAGGCCGGAGCGTGCGTCGGCTCGACGTAGATCAGGCGGGCACGGGACGCCAGGCGAGCGGATACTCGTCGCCATCGGCGGTGTCGGTGCGTTGGACGAGATTCGTCCCGTCTCGATCCATGAGCCACAGATCCCCCTTGCCCCCGGACTGGTCCGATCTCGAGAAGACGATCTTGGTCCCGTCCGGGGAGAAGACGGGTCCTGCTTCGGACAGCGAGTCGGTGTCCGTGAGGTTGTGGAGATGCGAGCCGTCGCTTCGCACGAGCCAGATGTCGGGTTCAATGCGGTACCGCTGTGCCGGGAAGGTGACCGCGGACCCGTCGGGAGCCCAGGACGGGCGGAGGACATAGAGGACGTCCCACGTTTGCTTCGCGCGGGGGAAGGTCGCGATGACTGTCTTGTTTCGTCCATCGGCGTCCATCGTCGTGACGACGCGTTCACCGTCGTAGGGGAAGATCCCCTTGGCGGCCACGATGCGACCCGATGGCCCCCAATCCGCGTAGCAGTAGCCCTTCGCGGGCAGCTTCGTCAGGTTGGAACCGTCGGTGCCGATCGTCCACAGACGGCCCGGAAAGCCGTCACAGAAGACGACAGCGCTGCTGTCGGGTGACAACGCCACGGAGAAGACCTCCTGCGTGGGCGCGCGATGGTACGCAAGCACCACGCTTCTGGTGTCGCTCACAAGATCGAGCAGCACGATCCTGGCGCCCTTGGCCGTCATCTGGCCGACGACGGCTTGCGTACCGTCCAGTGAGAAGGAGACGGCTACGACATGGTCGAGCGAAGTGAAGGGTTGGTCCCCCGAGCCGTCGTCCGCCACCGACCGAACCGACCCATCCGCCAGGTAGACGATGTCGCCGTTCGTTCCCGCATAGGTGGCGGATGCCGGCAGCGAGGCGATGACCACGATCGCAGCGGCTATCGCGCCGACGGCGATCCGTCTTCCTGCGTGTCCCACGGGTCCTCCTAACACCTCCGTTTCATACTTAGCCAACTCCGTTCGCTTGGCAAGCCCGGCGCGCCGGGAGTCTCGGTAGGAAACGATGTAATCCGCATTACTCTCGGAATGCCGTCCCCCTTCCAAGTGTTCTTGAGGGTGACTATCGATGGATCTGGAGGCGCCCTGATGACCGAGCTTCACACCGAAACCCTTCCGCTGCTTCCGTTGACGACCGGCGTCGTTCTTCCCGGCATGGTCGTGACCCTCACGATCGAGTCGCCGGAAGCCGAGGCCGCGGTCGAGGCGGCCGCACACGGAGAACTCATTCTCGTTCCCAGGATCGACGGGCGATACGCCCGGGTCGGCACGGTCGCCAAGATCGAAGAGGAAGGCCGAGTCCGCGGCGGCGTGGACGCGGTCGTGATCCGGGGCCTGCACCGCGGAGTCGTGGGGGTGGGCGTGCCGGGGACCGGCTCGGCGACCTGGGTGCAGATCGAGCCCATCGATGACGGCACGCCGTCCGGACGGGCGGTCGAGCTCGCCCGCGAGTACCGGGCGACCCTGGAGAACATCGTGGAGTCCCGTGGCATCCCGCAGGTGGCGGAGTTCCTGCGCGGCATCTCGGACCCGGGGCAGATCGCGGACATGGCCGGCTACTCCCCGGACATCAGTTTCGAGCGCAAGGTCGAGGTCCTCGAGACCACCGACGTCGAGGCGCGGCTGGAGATGGTCCTGGCCTGGGCGAAGGACACGCTCGCGGAGATCGATGTGAAGGAGCGCATCCGCGGCGAGGTGTCGGACAACCTCGAGAAGCGACAGCGCGAGATGATCCTGCGCGAGCAGATGGCGGCGATCCGCAAGGAGCTCGGCGAGGAAGGCGGGGAAGACGCCACCGACGAGCTCCGCCAGAAGATCGACGAGGCCGGCATGCCGGAAGCCGTCCGCGAGCAGGCGGAGCGCGAGCTCGGCCGTCTCGAGCGCACCTCGGAGCAGTCCCCCGAGCACGGGTGGATCCGCACGTACCTGGACTGGCTGACCGACGTGCCGTGGTCGGTGCGCACGGACGACGCATTGGACATCGTCGAAGCGCGTCGCGTCCTCGACGCCGATCACGAAGGGCTCGAGGACGTGAAGGATCGGATCGTCGAGTACCTGGCCGTCCGCAAGCTCCGTCAGGAGCGTGGGCTCGCCGACGTCACGGGTCGTGGGTCCGGTGCGATCCTCACGCTCGTGGGCCCTCCCGGTGTCGGCAAGACGTCGCTCGGTGAATCGGTCGCGCGCGCGTTGGGGCGCCGATTCGTCCGCGTGTCGCTGGGTGGCATCCACGACGAGGCGGACATCCGCGGGCACCGGCGCACCTACGTGGGTGCGTTGCCCGGCCGGATCGTCCGCGCGCTGACGGACGCGGGCACGAAGAACCCCGTGATGATGCTGGACGAGATCGACAAGGTCGGCGCGGATTGGCGCGGCGACCCCTCGAGCGCACTGCTCGAGGTGCTCGATCCCGCGCAGAACCACACCTTCCGCGACCACTACCTCGACGTCGACCTCGACCTGTCCGAGGTGCTGTTCATCGCGACGGCCAACGTGGCCGAGACGATCCCGCCTGCCCTGCTGGACCGGATGGAGGTCATCCGGATCGACGGGTACACGGAAGACGAGAAGGTCGCGATCGCGCGGCGTCACCTGCTCGCACGCCAGGTCGAGCGCAACGGGTTGCGCGAGGACGAGGTCGCCGTGACGGACGACGCGCTGCGCGCGATCGTCGGGGACTACACGCGCGAGGCGGGCGTCCGAAACCTCGAGCGCGAGCTCGGCAAGCTCCTGCGCAAGGTCGCGACGTCGGTGGCGGCTGGTGACGCCGCGTCGCCGGTGAGCGTGGATGCGAACGATGTTCGCCCCTACCTCGGGCGGCCGCGGTTCTTCTTCGAAGCCGCCGAGCGGACCGTCGTACCGGGTGTCGCAACCGGGCTGGCGGTCACGGGGGCGGGCGGCGACGTGCTCTTCGTCGAGGCCACGCGGGAGGACGGCGAGCAGAACGACGGGCTCACGCTGACCGGACAGCTCGGCGACGTGATGAAGGAGTCGGCGCAGATCGCGCTGTCCTACGTGCGATCCCACGCCTCGGAGCTCCAGATCGATCCCACAAGGCTCCGCGGCCGGTTCCATCTGCACGTGCCGGCCGGGGCGGTCCCGAAGGACGGGCCGAGCGCCGGCGTCACGATGACGACCGCCCTCGTGTCGTTGTTGAGCGGCGTGCCCGTTCGGGCGAGCGTCGGGATGACCGGCGAGGTGACCCTGCAGGGTCGGGTCCTGCCGATCGGCGGGGTGAAGCAGAAGGTGCTCGCGGCGCATCGTGCCGGTCTGACCGAGGTCATCCTGCCCAAGCGCAACGAAGGCGATCTGGAGGACGTGCCCGAGCAGGTCCGCGAGCAGATCACGTTCTACCCGGTGGACGACGTCCAGGAGGTCCTCGCCGTCGCGCTTCGCGTCGACGAGCCCGCGGCGACCATCGACGCCGCGTAGGACGCACCGCCCAGGTCTTGCCCGCGCCTCCCCTTGCGGGCGAGACTGGGCAGATGCGTCTGTGGTTGCTGCGACACGCCAAGTCGAGTTGGGACGACGCCGACCTGCCGGACGACGAGCGGCCCCTGGCCCCGCGCGGCCAGCAGGCGGCGGACCGGATGCGCGCCTATCTCGCGAGCGGAGGGGATCGCTCCGGAGCTCGTCCTGTGCTCTGCGGCCCTGCGAGCCCGTGAGACGTTCGCGCGCGTGCTGCCGGGACTGGGGAAAGAGATGCAGGTCCTGATCGAATCTGGCCTCTACACGTTCGACTCGGAGGTCCTGCTCGAGCGGCTGACCCGCGTGCCGAACGGACGTCGCCTCCGTGATGCTGGTCGGCCACAACCCGGCGATGGAAGAGCTCGCCGTGCGGATCGCCGACCGTGGCGATCGGCTCGACGCCTTGCGCGAGAAGTATCCGACCGCCGGTCTCGCCGAGATCGCGTTTCCCGCCGGATCGTGGGAAACGATCGCCGATCGTCCGGGCGAACTCGTGCGATTCGTCGTCCCGCGTGACCTCCAGGGCGGATGAAGGACGAACGCACTCCCCTCGTCTTCACGTGTGGACGGCGTCGCGGTTTACCCGTCGAGGATGGAGCACGGCGATCATGCGCGTTTCTCTCGTTCGTCGCTCGATCGGGTAGACACCTCCGTAGAAATGGTCGTGGCGCGTATAGCGACGGGCGAGCCGATCGAGTTCTCTCACGCAAGCAAAGCCGTGTACTCCGATTTGACCCCTCGTGTGCCATCGACCTAGGGTTTGATCATGCGTTGGCGGGCGACGTTCCCGTTCATCACGGGCATAGCGCTGGTCCTGGCGATCGTGCCCGCGGCGCGAGCGGCGCCCGGCGATCTGGACCCGACGTTCGGGGGCGACGGCGTCGTCCGGACCGATCTCACACCAAACGAGGATGACGGCTACGCGGTCACGATCCAGCCCGATGGGAAGATCGTCGTTGCCGGAGAGAAGGGGACCGGCGGCCCGAACCCACGCATGGCGATCGTCCGCTACGAAACCGACGGCTCGCTGGATCCATCCTTCGGCGGCGGCGACGGAAAGGTGTCGATCGACTTCACGCCTCTCAACGATTTCCCGTACGCCGTCCGGATTCAGGCGGACGGGAAGATCGTCGTCGCCGGCACGGCCGCGTACTTCGGTCACAACTCGCGTTTCGCACTCGCTCGGCTCGCCTCGGACGGGTCGCTGGATCCGACGTTCGGCGGCAACGGGAGAGTGATGACCAACGTCACGCCCTCGTCCGACTCGTTGAACGGGATGGCGCTGCAGCCCGACGGCAAGATCGTCGTCGTTGGGAGTGTAAGCGCGGGGATCAGCAACGGGAAGATCGGGGTCCTGCGCTACCGCTCCGATGGCACGCTCGATCCCGCCTTCGGGGGTGACGGGATCGTGCTCACCGACCCCACGCCGATTTTCGACGACGGGTTCGCCGTCGGCGTCGAGCCCGACGGCCAGATCGTCGTCGCCGGCGAGGCGGGAACGTCCGGCCCGAACGGGCGGTTCGTGGCACTGGCGTACGAGCAAGATGGATCGCTAGATCCGACGTTCGGCGGCGACGGGAAGGTCTTCACCGACCTCACCGGGAAGACGGACTTTCCGTTGGGGCTCGCGATCCAGGGCGGCGACGGCAAGATCGTCGTCGCCGGCACGGCGAGGTATGGCCCGAACTCGCGGTTCGCGCTCGTCCGGTACGACCGAGACGGCTCGCTCGATCCGAACCTCGGCGGCGACGGGACCCTGATCACCAACGTCTCGCCGTACGGCGACGTCGCCTACGGCGTGGCGATCGATCCCGACGGCAACATCGTGGCGGCGGGACAGGTGGGCGACGGCGGACCGGCGCCGCGCTTCGCGGCGGTGCGATACCTCGCGGACGGAGCGTTGGACCCGACGTTCGGCGGTAACGGCAAGGTCAGCTCGGACCTCACGGCGTTCTCCGACGCGGCGTTCGGGGTCGCGGTGCAGGCGGACGGGTCGGTCGTGTGCTCGGGCGTGGCTGGCGCCGGCGGTTCGCACGCCTCGTTCGCGGTCGTGCGCTACCAGCCGTAGCCCTCGGCCGCCTCGGCCGGTGCCTACGCTGGCCGTGGACGCGCCACAAGTCGACCGGCTGTGAGGTCGCCTTCTCCCCGAGCACTGCCGTCTCTGGGTAACGTAGTCAAGGTGTTGCAGCGACTGGGAGGTTCTCGAGTAAGTGCGTCCGCCCCCGTAGCTCAGTGGAAAAGAGCATTGGTTTCCTAAACCATGTGCGCAGGTTCGATTCCTGCCGGGGGCACAAGCGGTGACCTGGGATCGACTCCGCTCGGTCACCAGCCGATCTCGTAGGCCCAACTCCCCGTACCGATCGCCGGGTTGAGCGGCACGGTCAGGATCACCCCGGCGGCCGGGGCGCTGATCTCCTCGAGGAGGTCGCCGTGCGCATCGACGACCCGGGCGAGCAGCTGCCCCACCACGACCTCCTCGCCCAGCTCGACCACCGCCTCGAGGAGGCCGCCTCGCGCGGGCGTCACGATCCGGAATCCGCGAAGGACTCGCGCCTCGCGATCCGTTCGCACGTCCCCGGAAATCGAGCCGAGCAGGCGCAGCACGTTCTCGACACCTGAGACTCCCCGTCGAACGGTGTCGGCGGAGGGTGGGAGCCCACCGCCGGCCTCGATCAGGATCGATGGCACGCCCGCCCGGGAGAGCCGGACGAACAACGCGCCGTCGAGGAGACCGTGGTCCGTGTCCTCCCCCTCGCCCATCCGATGCTCATAGAGGAACGGCGACCCGTACGCCACGAGCCATCGCGGCGCCCGTCTGGTCGCCGTCGACGTACAAGGTCCAGTCCACCGTGTCGGACGGCACGCCGGCGCTGTGGAGATCCACGAACGAGCCGCCACGCTCGGCGATCACCTCGAAGAACCGGTCGTCCATCTGCCGTTCCAGATACGTCGGCGCGAGCGGATGCTCGCGGCTCAGAACGCCGAATCCGGGCACGTTGCCGATCGGCATGACGACGACCGTGCCCGCGATCTCATCCGGCTCGAGGCGTCGTTGCAGCTCCATCGCGATCAGCGTCGCGTGCACCTCGTCGCCGTCGCGCGCGGCCATCATCCAGACGATCGGTCCGGGCTCACGTCCTCGAAGCACGGTGAAGGGCACGTCGATACGCGAACCGCCGGGCATCTCGCCGAGATGCAACGATCCGATCAGGCGAGCCGGACCGGCCGCGGCCAGCGCTTCATCGAGTTCGTCGGTCGTGTACGACATCGTCGGCTCCGATCTCTGTCGGGCACTCACCCTTCGACGGCATCGACCATCTGCCGGAGCTTCGTCGTCGTCGCCCAGTTCCGGATGGTCATGCTTTGGTAGACGGGCATGGCCACGAGCCGGCTGAGCTGACTCTGCGACGCCCGGCTGGTGAGGCGTGAGAAGTAGAGCACCCCGGTCCCCGCAGACGCCTGGTCGACGCCCTCCCTGGTGCGGACGCTCTTCATCGCGGTTCGCGCGGTCAGCGGGGGCTTCAGGAAGATGACGTCGGAGCGATACTCGCTTGGATCGCTCCCGAACCCTGTCGGCGCGCGGTCGACGATCGCTCGCATCTGCGTGCGGTTCCGCACGGCGACGCTCGCCTCGTAGTCGAAGGTCGCCGCGAGCATCCGCTCGATGCGCGTCACGAGCCCGGGCAGGCCGGTCTCGCGCGAGGCGAACACCACGTTGCCGCTCTGGATGTAGGTCGACACCTCCTCGAAATCCCTCGGCTTCGAAACACGCTCGGAGATCGGCCATCTTGATCTGGTTCTTCCCGCCGACGTTGATGCCGCGCAGCAGGGCGACGAAGGCGGTCATCGATCTTTGCCGACCTCGTCTGGACGTGACCAGCACGATGAGGCCGGCGATGACGCTTGCGATGCCGATCCACATCCACACGGGCGAACCGGTCATGAAGCTCCCGGTCAGCGTGCCGTACCCCTGGATCGCCCACACCGCGCCGACGACGATCAACGCGACACCGATGAGCACCCGAACCCATCTCATGCGTCATACATATACTCCGCGGATGGATACCGACGCATTGCTCGCGTTCGTTCGGTTCCATCGTTGGGCCAACCAGCGGATCTTCGAGACCGCGGCCGAGCTTTCGGACGGCGAGCTGCGTGGAGACGCGCCGCTGGATCATGGAACGGCCTTCCAGACGCTGCGCCATCTCGTGGACGTCGACTGGAGCTGGCGTGAGTTCTGCACCGGCAACGACGTCGGCGAGGCCTACGTATGGGATCGGGTCCCGATGGAGGACCTGGTGAGCGTCGAGACCTTCGGCGCCGAGGAGGATGCGCGACTGCTGGCCTACGTGGGGTCGCTCGATAGTGCCGCGCTCGCCGAGCCACTCGCCCTCGATGCCGAGATGTCCGTCCCGAGGTGGCTGATCGTGGCCCACGTCGTCAACCACGGGACGCAGCATCGGAGCGAGCTCGCTCGCTTCTTCACCGACCGTGGCCATTCACCGGGCGAGCTCGACCTGATCGACGCGCTCACGCTGTGAGGTAGGTTGCCACCCTGAGCCGCACCGAGGAGGTCTGAGCAGTGACGGATCCGGGTACGAAGCGCGACCTCATGGAAGAGGAAGAGCGCCTCTGGACCGAGCTGCACGCGCTGGTGCACTCGCTGCCGCCCGCGGAGGTGGAGGCCCCCGGATACTTCGAAGAGGGATGGTCCGCGAAGGATCTCGTGGCGCACATCGGTTCCTGGCTGGCCGAGGCCGGCGTCGTCCTCGAGCAGATCCGGTTCGGGACCTATCGCCGCGAGGAGATCGAGATCGACGCGATGAACCAGCGGTTCTACGAAGCGATGAAGGACGTCCCCTTCGTCACCGTGCGGGCCCAAGCCTCGATCGCACGCGCGCGCATGCTGCGTGCATGGGGATCCCTGGCCGAGGACACCCCCGAGTCACAACGGTGGATCCGCAAGGCAGGACCGGAGCACTATGCGGAGCACGTGCCCAGGCTCCAGGAATGGGTCGCCTCGCTCACGCCGTAGAGCCGCCTCAGCGCCGTTCGAGCGCCGCCTGTATCTCGTCGAGGTGCTCGCCGCGGTGGCTCGCGCGCAGGGGGTTCAGCGGACTGGTGGGATCCGCCGGCCACATACGATCGAGCGGCAGCGTCGCGACAGCATCGGTCGGTCTGCTCCGCCAGCTCGAGGGCCAGCGCGGCCATCTCGCTCGGCGGGATCGCGTGGATCAGGGGACGGGCGGCGTCGTTGATCCACGCCGGGTCCTCCGGTTCCTCCTCCGAGGCCGTGAACGGCAGTCCCCGCTCCAGCCTGTCCGCCAGCGCCAAGACGCGCGCGTCCCAGAACGCGACGTGGCCGAGCACACCGGCCACCGACCAGTACTCGTTGACCGAGGCCCGAAGGTCGTCCTCGTCCAGCCCGTCGATCAACGCGCGCAGACGTTCCAACTGCCGCGCGTTCTCCTCGATGTAGGAACGATCCTCCGACATCACGCGACCACCGCAGGCTCGGTCCAGCGCACGACGAGGTCTTCACCCTCGACATCCACCGTGATCGTGGCACCGTCGCGGACCTGTCCGGCCAGCAGCGCACGCCCGATCCGCGTCTCGACCTCGCGCTGGATGTAGCGACGCAGCGGCCGGGCGCCGTACACCGGATCGAACCCGTCGCGGGCGATCGTCGCGCGAGCCTCCTCGGACACCACCAGCTCGATCCGCCGGTCGGCCAGGCGGGAGCGCACGTCGTCGAGCAACAGATCCACGATCCGCTCGATCTCGGGCAGCGTGAGCGGCTTGAAGATCACGATGTCGTCGATCCGATTCAGGAACTCCGGCCGGAAGCGATAGCGCAGCTCCGTCATCACCTTGTCGTACGCCTCCGCCCCGATCTCCCCATCGGCGACGTCGGCCTCCAGCAACCACTGCGAGCCGATGTTCGAGGTCATGATCAACACCGTGTTGCGGAAATCGACGGTGCGCCCCTGACCGTCGGTGAGCCGCCCGTCGTCGAAGATCTGCAGAAGCGTGTTGAACACGTCCGCGTGCGCCTTCTCGATCTCGTCGAACAACACGACGGAGTACGGCTTGCGCCGCACCGCCTCGGTGAGCTGCCCGCCCTCCTCGTAGCCGACGTAGCCGGGCGGCGCTCCGACCATCCTGCTGACGGTGTGCCGCTCCTGGTACTCCGACATGTCGAGGCGGATCAGGTGGTCCTCCGCATCGAACAGCGCCTCGGCGAGCGCGCGCGAGAGCTCGGTCTTGCCCACCCCGGTGGGGCCGAGGAACAGGAAGGAGCCGATCGGCCGGCTCGGATCCTTGATACCGGAGCGGGCGCGGATCACCGCGTCGGCGACGAGCTGCACCGCCTCGTCCTGCCCGATCACCCGCTCGTGCAACACCTCGTCGAGGCGGAGCAACTTCTCGCGCTCGCCCTCGAGCAGGCGCGCGATCGGGATGCCGGTCCACCGGGCCACGACCTCCGCGATCTCGTCCTCGGTGACCTCTTCTCGGAGCAGCCGGCCCGTGCCCTGTTCCTGGCCGAGGCGCCCCTCCTCCTCCACGAGTTGCCGCTCGAGCTCGGGGAGGCGGCCGTGCCGTAGCTCGGCCGCGCGGTTCAGGTCGTAGGCGCGCTCGGCGTCCTCGACCTCCTGGCGCGTCCGCTCGATCTCCTGCCGGATCCCCTGCAGCTTCCGGATGGCCTCGCGCTCCGTCTCCCATTGCGCCGTCATCGCGTCGGCCTGTTCCTTCAGCTCGGCGAGCTCCCGGCGAAGGGTCTCCAGGCGCGCCTTGCTCGCCTCGTCGGTCTCCTTGGTGAGGGCGGCCTCCTCGATCTCGAGCTGCATGACACGGCGGGTGATCTCGTCGAGCTCCTGGGGCATCGAGTCGATCTCGGTCCGCACCACCGCACACGCCTCGTCGACGAGGTCGATCGCCTTGTCGGGCAGGAACCGATCGGTGATGTATCGATGCGACAGCGTGGCGGCGGCCACCACGGCGCCGTCCTGGATCTTCACGCCGTGGTGCACCTCGAAGCGCTCGCGCAGACCGCGCAGGATCGAGATCGTCTCCTCCACTGTCGGCTCATCGACGACCACCGGCTGGAAGCGACGTTCGAGCGCCGCGTCCTTCTCGATGTGCTTGCGGTACTCGTCCAGGGTGGTGGCGCCGATGCAGTGGAGCTCACCTCGGGCGAGCATGGGCTTGAGCATGTTGCCGGCGTCCATCGCGCCTTCGGCCGCACCGGCGCCCACGACGGTGTGCAGCTCGTCGATGAACAGGATGATCTGGCCCTCGGCGGCCTTGATCTCGGCGAGCACGGCCTGTAGGCGCTCCTCGAACTCGCCCCGGAACTTGGCACCGGCGACCATCGAGCCGAGGTCGAGGGCGAAGATCGTGCGGCCGCGGAGCCCCTCGGGGACATCGCCGCGCACGATCCGCTGCGCGAGCCCTTCGACGATCGCCGTCTTGCCGACACCCGGATCGCCGACCAGGACCGGATTGTTCTTGGTCTTGCGCGACAGGATCTGGATCACCCGACGGATCTCGGCGTCCCGGCCGACCACCGGGTCCATCTTCCCGGCGCGCGCCGCCTCGACCAGGTCGCGACCGTACTTCTCGAGCGCCTCGTAGGACCCTTCCGGTGTCGCGCTCGTCACGCGCTGGCTGCCCCGCACCTGGGTGAGCACCTCGAGGAACCGCTCGCGTGTGATGCCCCGCGCCGTCAAGAGATGACCGGCCTGCGTGTTGCTCGCGATCATCGCCAGCGCCACGTGCTCGACCGAGACGTACTCATCCTTCAGCCGGTCGGCCTCCTGCTCGGCGGCGTCCAGCACACGCGCGAGCGCCTGGGAGACGTACACCTGACCCGGGGCGGCGCCGGGTCCGCTGACGCGCGGTCGTCCGGACAGGTGCTGATCGAGTTCGTCGCGAAGCGTCTGGACGTCCACGTCGAGCCGCGCGAACAGGTGTGGCAGGAGCGCGTCGCGCTGATCGAGTAAGGCGAGGAGCAGATGCTCGGGCTCGGCCTCCACGTGGCCGTACCGCAGCGCCTTCGTTTGGGCGTCCTGCAGCGCTTCCTGCGTCTTCAACGTGAGCTTGTTCGCGTCCAACTCCGCGCCTCCTCCCGAGGCGTCGAGCCTAGACGCGGCTGGACCGATAGGTCCACCGGGGGCGGTACATCCGCTCGCCCACCGGTGGACCTATCATTGCGGTGCAAGGAAAGGTCAGGTCTTCGCCTCGATCATCCCGAACAAGCCGTGGCTCTCGTCGTTGGGACCGGCGGTGAAGAACAGCGAGTCCATCGGCCCGGCGGCGCCCCCGTTGCCGAACTGCAGCGCCCAGAGGCCGTTGATCGCCATCACGTTGCCGTTGCGCCGATGAAGGGTGCCGGCGAAATCGAAGTTGCCGCCACTCACGGGCTCGAACGCGTTGATCGTCCCGTCACCGAAGTTGCCGATCAACAGGTCTCCGCCGAACTGGCCGAAGCCGTCGGGCGCCATCGCGACACCCCACGGTGCGTTGAGCACGCCCTGGCTCGCGATGTGGCCGAGCAGCTCGCCGCGCGTGCTGTACATGTCCACGAACCCGAAGCCCGGACCCGCCACATCGTCCTCGGCGTCGGCGTCCTGCTTCGCGTAGGTGACGACGATGCCACCGCCGACCGCCTGGATACCGAAGGGCGCGTAGCCGCTCGGGATACTCGGATCCTCGAACGCCCCGGGGATCGTGACCGGCTTGAAGCGCTGGTTGAACACGTCGACACGGTCGTTGTGGAAGTCCGTGGCGTACAGGCGATCCCCATGCGTGGTGGAGGCGATCGCCAGGCCCTTGAAGATCGCGTCGTCGCCGGACATATCGACGACCTTGAACGCCTTCGTGGACGGCGCGGGCGGTGGGACTGCGGGGTTCCATCCCCGGATGGTGCCGCCCTCGGTCGCGAACAGGAACAACGACGGCGCGGACTCACCCCTGTGACGCACCACGAACCCCAGTCCACCGTTGAAGACGGTGCCCGTCGGTGCATCCGCCACGTTGACGATGAGGGACAGCGGAGTCCCGGCACCGTCGTACAGGGTCGAGGTGTCCGTGCCGTTGTTGGCCACCCACCATGGCGTGGCCGGACCCGCGACGAGCCCCCACGCATTCACGAGGTTCGGATCGACCTGCGCGGCCACACCCGGCTTGTCCGACACGAGCCTGGTCAGCTGGTACCTGTTGTCGTCGGCGCTCCGTTGGCTCGACGAACCACCCCGGGCGGCCGCGGACGTTACCGACGCGCCGAGCATCAGCATAAGGGCTACGGCGCAGGACGTTACGACAGAACGATGTCGCATCTTTCCCCTCCCATCATCGAGCGTTGCTCACAGCGCTCGGCTCCGGATCCGAGCGACGGCCGATGGGTGGAATACGGACGGCACCGGTGGTCGGTTCGTCGCGCTTCCACCGACATCTGGACCGATACCCCGAACCAGCGAAGCGAACACCCCGCGCCAGGCATCTGCGTCGTAGAGATGGGTGTGGAACGGATCCGACGATGAGCCTGGAGGGCGCCGGCGCGCTTGAAGGCATGACCTCGATGCCCGCGTCTCGGCTCGCCGGCCTCTACGAGGCGCACGTGGGACGAGCGGTGGCGCTCGCGACGCTGCTGACCGGCGATCGGGCGATCGCCGAGGACATCGCGCACGACGCCTTCCTCCGGGTCGCGGGCCGGTTCCGGGATCTCCGGGATCCGGGCGCCTTCGGTCCCTACCTTCGGACGACCGTCGTCAACATGTGCCGGGCGCGAGCTCGCCGCCTCGAGCGCGAGCGCGTCCTGTTGCGCAGCCAGACCCGCTCCGACGCGGTGCAGCCCGACACACGGGCAGAGGATCGTGACGAAGTATGGGGCTTCATCGAGGCGTTGCCCTACCGACAGCGGGCGGCGCTCGTCCTGCGGTATTGGGACGACCTGTCCGAGGAAGAGATCGGTCAGGTGCTGCGGTGTTCTCCCAGGGCGGTGAACGCCCTGTTGTCACGAGCACGGGCAACACTTCGAGATGGCATCGGAAGGAGCGAGGGATGAACACGTTGGAGGAGCGGATCGCGGAGGCCCTGCAGCGCCATGGGCAGGTGTTCCACCAGCCGATGCCCAAGGGCACGGTCGCGCGCGTGCGCGGCCGCCAGATGTTCATCTCCATCGGGACCGTCGCGGTCGCCGCGCTCCTGGTGGTCGGCGCGGTCGGTGTCCTGTCCGCTTCCCCGCGCGCCTCGCAGGCAGGCTCGCAGGAGACCGTCCCGCCACCGTCCGGCTTCCTGCCTCGACCCCAGAGCAGCGCCATCGGCGCCAACGACGCGGCCGCGGCGCCCACGAGCATCTGGATCACGAACGGCGACACCACAGCCCACGACACGAATAGCACGGTGCCCTACACCGAGCAGGTCGATGGCCAGGAGGTGTACCTCACCACCCAGAAGAACCCGGTGGCGATCGGACACGTGAACGGCGTCGAGTGGAGCCTCGCGGCCTACGACACCCGCCCCTACGCCGGCGACGCATTCCCACGGTTCCTCGGTGGGGCGTGCGGCGACCTGATGGTCGGCGATCAAGGCGAGTACGGAGGCATCGGGTTCTGTCTGCACACGGGTGAGACAGCGGCCGACGCGGCCTTCGCGATGGCCGGATTCGGCAACAACCTGGACCGGCAGGCCGACCCGATCATCGGGTACGCGGGGCTCGTCGACAGCCAGGTCGCCACCGTGGAGCTCCGGCTCGCGGATGGCGACACCACGACGCTGCCGCTGTACGACGCCCCCGCCGGTGTCGGCGCGCGGTACTTCGAGGTCTTCGTCCAGGCCGGGCGACAGCGGGCGCATCGTGGCCCTGGCGGCCGATGGGTCGCAGCTCGGCTCGGGCGGACTCTGCCTCGACACGCCGCACGGGGCGACCAACACCGGGTGCGGTCACGGGCTCGAGGGCGTGAGCTCGGTCGTGTCGACGCTGTCGCCGCCGCCGACGGCGCCCTAACCTGACTCGCCGACCAGATAGGTGCGCCAGCGCACGGAGGATTCCTCCTCGAGGCGAACGTCGAGCGTCCCGTAGCGATCGAGGGTCCACCTCGTGCCGACCTCGATCGCCGCTTGCAGTTGGTCGTCGGGCACGCGCCAGGTCCACGAAGGACTTCGGCGTGCCGTCTCCTCGAGCACATCGGCGACGGTCTCGAGCTCCGGGTATGTGAACGTGGAGACCGGCCCTATCGCTGCACCCGCGGCGAGGAACGCCGCATCCAGCGCTTCTTCGCCCTCGCGCCCGAGGTCGAGGCCGACGTGATCCGCCTCGGGACCGAGGACGGTGCGCATCTCGAGCCACAGGTCGAACCACCGGTCCGCCGGTCCCCCGGCGTCGATCAGGATGACGCCCCGACCAACGACCCGGCACAGCTCCGCGACGGCGGTTCGCCAGTCGGACATGAGATGCAACACGTGGCGTGCGTACGCCGCGCCGAAGCCGCCGTCTCGGAACGGGAGGCGGGTGGCGTCCGCCCGGAGCACGCGCGGTGACGCTTCAGCCCGGGCCTTCTCACTGAGCTTTGCGAGCATCGCGCTGGACAGATCGACCCCGACGACGTCGAGCCCTCGCTCGACGAGCGGGATCGCGAGCGCGCCGGTGCCGACGCCGATCTCCAGGACCGGCCCACGCCCACCGACCGACGCCTCGACGATGTCCAGGGTGCGCCGGGTCGCGGTCGCGCCGACATCGCGCGTGGCATCGTAGAAGGCGGCCGCCCGATCGAAGTTGACGGACGTCTGGTCCTGGCTCACGCCACGCAGGCTACGTCGAGCGCCGTCGGCTCATCCCGCCATCGCCTCGGCCGTCGTCTCCACGCTGACCCGACCGAGCGAGCCGTCTCCGCCGCCGAGGAAGTCCAGGAGCGCCGTGAACTTCGCCGGCTGCACCGTGTAGGCGCCGCAATGCGCGTCGCAGTAGCTGTGGAACACGAACTGGATCCAGAGGCTCTCGCCCGTTGCCGCCGCCGGCCTCGGCGTTCAGGACGTACTGCTCCATCGTCGAAGCTTCGTCGCCTTCTTCGGGTTCGGCGGCGTGCGTGTCGCGTAGGCATCGACCGGCGGCAGCGTCTCGCCGATCTTGTTCTTGCCGACGTGGATCGAGACGCCGGAGACGGTCCGGGCGCTGTCGTACCCGCACGGACTTGACGATGGCCTCGCTGTTGGCGTCGTAGGAACCGAACGGGTAGGCGAAGGACGTCACCGTGAAGCCCCAGGTGATCCCCCAGCCCATGAGCGTCGCACGGTCGTCGCACACCTCGGCGGTCGCCTCGGCGGTCGACAACGGCTGGATGTTCGCGTGATCGACCGTGTGCCCGCCGATCTCGTTTCCCGCTGCGGCCAGTGCACCAAGCTGCTCCACGCTCAAGTGATCGGGGTCGCCGATGAAGCCGCTGTTAATGAAGAACGTGGCGTGCATGTGGTGGAGGTTCAGCGCTTCCAGCGCGTCGAACTGGTCCACGGTGCCGTCGTCGAAGCCGATCGTGACGACCACAGGCGGCGCGACGAGCGGGACAGGATCCGAGGCGCTGGCGGCGACCACCGGTTGTGCCCAGCCGAACGATGCGACGAGGAGCGCGATCGAAGCGCCGATCGTCGCCCGGCGTGTCCGTTTCCCGTGCATGTGTCCTCCCTCTAGCGGAGACCAGCCATCTGTCGCGCGAACGCGAGCGGCGAGCTGGCCGTGAGGTCGATCGCCGGCTCCACGGTGGAGAACGATTCGACGTTGTCCCGGAACTTGGCGCCGCCCCCATTGAACGCGGCGAACGTGTCGACCCCGTTGGGCGGACACGGCACCATGTTCGTGAGCGAGCCTTGATAGAGCGTGCCGTTGGGGCCCTCGACGGCCGCGCCCGCGAGGATCGGCGGCGTCCCGTCGAGCGAGCCCACGAGGTTCGTCACCTGGTGCTGCATGCAGTGCGGGAACACGGACCCGTCGCCGACGATCAACGACGTGCCCCACGCGTTGGCGCCCAGGATGTTGCCGAGCCAGCGCACGCTCCAGTCCGCGAAGCGATCGGTGCCGCTGAGCTGGTCGTACTCGCTGGCCATCACCGAGAGGCCGGCGCCGTGGGAGGTCGTGTCCCACGTCGCCCACGGGAACCCGAACTCGAACGGGTCGGTCGCGGCCTGCGCCAGCGCGCCGTCCAGCGCCTTCGCCATGTCCGCCAGGAGCGCCGCCCGGGTCGTCTCGAGACCCGCGGGGTCACCCGCAGCCTCGATCGCGCGATACAGATCGAAGTGTGCGAACCCCGAGACGTCGTAGAGGTTGAGCGTGTCGCCGGCGTCGAACGGGCTCTGCATGTACTGCGAGGCCCAGTGCGCCGCGTCGTCGAGATAGAACGACGACGCATGTGGCACGCCGGCGGGCAGGCCGGGCACCGTGGTCGCCATCGACAGCTCTGTGGCGCCGAGCTCCATGTCGCTCAGCCATTCGTCCTCGGGATAGAAGCTGAACGGGATCACGGTCAGCAGATCACCAGAGGGCGCGGTGTCGGCCAGGTCGTAGATGTGCGCCCCCGCGAGCAGGCATCGGTTCGCGAGCTTCGTGTTGGTCGCGCGGAAGACCTGCGAGCATTCCGCGAACGCCGCGGCCAGGCGCCCGGCGAGGTTCGGGCTGATCGGCGCGCCGGACGGCGCCGCGCGGAAGACCGGGCGGTTGCGGATGTACCGGTATTGCGGGTCGGTGCCGCCGAACGTGTCGTCATCTTGCGGCAGCCGCCAGATGTCGTGGTCGCCCGTGATGTTCGCGTTCCCGGAGCCGATCCCCACCTGGTAGTAGAGCGTGGAGGTCTTGTCGTTCCACAGGCGCAGGAGGAACTGCACGCCGAACCGCGACTCCTCGGTGAAGTTCGAGGTCGGCGATCCCGCGCCCATCTGCGCCGGGAAGTCGCGGACGCCTGCAAGCAGCATGTCGACCGTGTAGCTCGTCGTCTGGACGAACTTGATGTAGTCGCCCGCGTCCCACCAACCGCCGGACGCGTCGATCGTATCCCCCAGCGGCGAGAGGTCGCCCTTGAAGCGGCCGCTCGAGTTTGCGTTCGGGGTGAGGTAGGTCTTCGCCGTCTTGTCGTTGAGGTGTGCGGGCGCCGTTCGCAGCGCCGACGGGATGTAGTTGGCACCGTCGCGCTCGTTGCCGTAGAAGCGCAACGCGTTGGTCAGCGAGCCCGCGTACAGGTCGGTGCCGGTGGCGATCCGGAAGGAGGGCGAGGACGCCGGGAGCGGGCCCGCCACCTCGATCGTGTAGGTGCCCGCCGTGGCGAGGGCGTCGAAGTCCAAGGGGTAGACGTGGGTGTAGGTCTTGCTCCACTTGCCGAGATCAGACCCGACGCTGCCTGTGAAGACGGTGTTCGCACCGGCGCGGACCGTAAAGGACGCGCCCGTCTCGACGTCGGTCGACATGAGGTAGGCGCGTTTCGAGGCCGAGTCCGGATAGCCGACCTGGTTCACTCGGATGAACGCCGAGCCCGCCGGCGCGGCCAGCGACGGCGACACGTTCGGGAGCACCACGTACGCGAGCGCCGACACCACGGCCAGCACCGTCGCGCGACGGAACCGTCGCCTGCGCCGCAACCGAAACCTCCCGGGGGCCGGGCGGGCGAGGGACTCGCCCGCGAGGGGTTGCCCGATCGTAGGCTGCCGGGCCCGGACCGGTCAATCCGGGTCTCGACGCCGCTGATTTTGACCTATCGGATGGAGACGCGGTAGGTTCATCGGCCTACGCAGGAAAACGCACGACACGGGCCGAGACGGCCGACGGGAGGGACCATGCGGAAGCTGACGACACTGATCGGGATGAGTGCGCTCGCCATGGCCGCTGCGTTCACGACCATCCCGCCCGCCGCCGGTGCGGGTGCAACCGAATGCACCGACATCCTCGCGCCCGGCACGTATCAGCGGGTCGTCGTTCCCGCAGGAGCCGTCTGCCTGAGCGAAGGCCCCATCCGTGTCCAAGCCGGCCTCTGGATCGGATCCGGCGCCACGTTCGTCCTCGGCAGCGAGGAGAGCGGATGGACGACGGGCACGATCGGCGGCGGCGTCCACGCGACGGACCCGGCATCGGTGCAGATCCACTTCGCGACGATCAACGGCGGGATCGACATCCACGGCGGCTCCGGCCCGTTCGGTCCACCGTTCGACGTCACGTGGAACGCGATCGAGGACAACCTGATCCATGGTGGGGTCGTGATCGACGGCTACGACGGGTTCTGGTTCGGTTTCATCCGCAACCACGTCGACGGGACCGTCAAGCTCCGCAACAACGTGCTCGAGGACCCCGACGGCAACGAGTACGTCACCAACACGATCCATGGCAGCTTGCAGTGCTCGGGCAACTCGCCGGCGCCCCAGGTGGGGGACTCGGAAGGGCTCCCGAACGTCGTGACCGGCCGCAAGTCGGGGCAGTGCGCGACCGTGTAGCACACGCAGTCGTTCAGCTTGACCGCAGCGGGGACAGCGCTTCGCCGGCGCGATGAACGTCTTCGACCGTGGAGCCCGCCGGCATATTGAAGATGAGGCCCTGCAGGCCCGCATCCAGGAACGCCCGCGCCTGCTCGGCGACGGCCGCACGGTCGCCCCAGATCAGACGCATGGCGAGCCCTGCGTCGTCGACGCCGCGTGCCGCCTGCCATGCTCGGCGCCGACGATCAGCGTCCTCGGCGGTCTCCCCCACGATCAGCGTGCCGAGGCGGGTCGCCACGATCTCGGATCGATCGCGACCGACGGCCTCGCAGTGCTCCTCGAGCACATCGAGCTTGTGGCGGATCGTCGCGATGTCGCCGAACCCGTTCCACATGTCCGCGTAGGTCGCCGTCAGCCGGAGCGTCTTGCGCTCGCCACCCCCGCCGACCAGGATCGGCGGGCCGCCCCGACGGATCGGCTGTGGCACGTTCATCGCGCCCTCGACGTGGTGGACCGAGCCCTGCAGCGTCGACGTGGGCTGCGTGAACATCGATCGGCAGATCCGAAGCGCGTCCTCCAGCCGTTCGAACCGTTCGGCGGCGGGCGGCCACGGGTACCCGTAGGCGCGCGACTCCTCCTCGTTCCAGGCCGCGCCGATCCCGAGGATCGCTCGGCCCGAGGACACGACGTCAAGCGTCGTCACCACCTTCGCGAGGAACGCAGGGTTGCGGTACGTCACGCCCGTGACCATCGCGCCGAGCTGGATCCGGGCGGTGCGTGCGGCGACCCCGCCGAGCAGCGTGTAGGCCTCCAGCATCGGGTCGGTGTCCGGCCCGATGTTGGCGATCTGGTGGTAGTGGTCCATGACCCAGAACGAATCGAAGCCGGCGGTCTCGGCCGCCGCGGCGATCTCGGCGATCCGCTCGAACAGCACATCGTCGAGGACGTCGGCGAACGTGAAGCTCGGCAGCTGCAATCCGAGGTGCACGGTTCCTCCCATCGTGACGTGACTACGTGACGCCGCCGGCGTGGCGTCCGCGGATCGGTCCCCGCGGATCCGGGTTGTGCCAACCGCCGTCGCCATCGATGAGCCGATCGGCCTCTCGCGGCCCCCACGACCCGCTCGTGTACGGATGCACGGGCGTCGCGTCACCGAGGATCGGGTCGACGATCTCCCAGGATCGCTCCACGACGTCCTGCCGGGAGAAGAGCTCTGCGTCGCCGTCCATCGCATCGGTCAAGAGCCGCTGGTACGGGGACGCCTCCTCGGCGATGTGGTGATCGGCGACGAGCTCCACGTCCTGGCCGACCATCCGATCGCCGGAGAGCTTCGTGCGCGCCCCCAGGGAGATGTCGACGTCTGGCCCCAGACGGAAGACGACGTGGTTGGGGTGCGTGGCGTCCTCCCCGAACACGTCGCGCGGTGGCCGCTTCAGTTCGACGAGCACCTCGGTGGCGGTGACCGCCATCCGCTTGCCCGCCCGGATGTAGAACGGCACGCCGGCCCATCGCCACGTTTCGATCGACAGCCGCAGCGCGATGTAGGTCTCGACCGTCGAGTGCGGATCCACGCCCGGCAGGCCGCGATACCCCTCGAACTGGCCGCGGATCACCTCGCTCGCCTCGAGCGGCCGGATCGCCTGCAGGAGCCGGATACGTTCGGTCAGGAACACGTCGCGGTCGAAGCCGCTCGGCGGCTCCATCGCCACCAGCGCCAGGACCTGCAGGAGGTGGTTCTGCACCACGTCGCGGATCGCGCCCACCTGCTCGTAGAACGCGCCGCGCTGACGCACGCCGAACTTCTCGGCCATCGTGATCTGCACGCTGTCGACGTAGTTCCGGTTCCAGATCGGCTCGAGGAACGAGTTCGCGAACCGGAAGTACGCGAGGTTCTGCACCGGCTCCTTCCCGAGGAAGTGATCGATCCGGAAGATCGCGTCCTCGGGAAAGACGCGCCGAAGCACGGCGTTGAGCGCATGCGCGGACGCGAGGTCGCGACCGAACGGCTTCTCGATCACGACCCGCGCGTGCGTGGCGCAGCCCGCGCGCTCGATGTGTTCGATCACCTCCTCGAACAGCGCCGGCGGGATCGCGAGGTAGTGCAGCGGCCGCTCAGCCCCGCCCAGCGCGTCGCGAAGGCGCGCGAACGTGGCCGGGTCCGTGTAGTCGCCGTCCACGTACTCGAACAGCGACGTCAGCTTTGCGAAGGCGGCCTCGTCCACCCCGCCGTGATCGTCGAGGCTGGCGCGCATCCGCTCGAGGAGCCGTTCCCGGCTCCAGCCCGACCGAGCGACGCCGACCACCGGCACGTCGAGGTCCTTGGCGCGGACCATGGCCTGGAGCGCAGGGATGACCTTCTGATAGGCGAGATCCCCGGTGATGCCGAACAGAACAAGGGCGTCCGATCGCCCGGTGTCTCGCTTCGATCCCGCCTGTTCACGCACCCCACCAGGCTACGGCGTCGTTCGCCTAGCATGGTGCCTCGGAGGGAAGGAGCGAGCGTGACGACCGATCGACCAACGCATCTCGGGATGGTGGGGCTCGGCCGGATGGGCTCGAACCTCGTGCGCCGCCTGATGCGGGACGGCCACCCCTGCGTGGCGTACGACCTGGATCCCGCGGCCGTGGAGACCCTGCGCCTCGAGGGCGCCACCGGGGTCGACTCGCTCGCGGCACTCGTCGCCGCCCTACCAGCCCCCCGGTCGGTGTGGCTGATGCTGCCGGCCGGCGAGATCACCGAGCGGGCGATCGCGGAGCTCGCCGGCCTGGTCGAACCGGAAGACACGGTCATCGACGGCGGCAACACGCACTACGTCGACGATCTCGCGCGCGCCGCCCAGCTCACCCCGCTCGGCATCCACTACGCCGACGTCGGCGTCTCCGGCGGCGTGTTCGGGCTGGAGCGCGGGTTCTGTCTCATGGTCGGCGCCGAGGACGAGGTCTTCGCCCGCCTGGAACCGTTGTTCGTCTCGCTCGCGCCCGGCCTCGAGACGGCGGCGCGGACGCGGGGACGCACGGGGACGCCCGCGCCGGCGGAGATGGGCTACCTGCACTGCGGACCCGTCGGATCCGGGCACTTCGTGAAGATGGTGCACAACGGGATCGAATACGGGCTGATGGCGGCGCTCGCGGAAGGGCTGAACGTGCTCCGGCACGCCGATGCGGGCATGCACGAGCGTGCGCGCGACGCCGAGACCACCCCGCTCGAGCACCCGGAGCGGTATCGATTCTCGATCGACGTTGCGGAGGTCGCCGAGGTGTGGCGGCGCGGGAGCGTCGTGTCGTCGTGGCTGCTCGACCTGGCCGCCGCCGCGCTGCACGATTCGCCGCAGCTCGAGGGGTTCGCGGGGCGGGTGCGCGATTCCGGCGAGGGCCGATGGACCGCGATCGCCGCGATCGAGGAGGGCGTCCCGGCACCCGCGCTGTCCGCGGCGCTGTTCTCTCGGTTCGATTCGCGCGGCGAGGCCGAGTTCGCCAACCGCGTGCTTTCGGCGATGCGCAAGGAGTTCGGCGGGCACGCAGAGCAGAGCTCGTGAGGCCCGATCCCGCCTCGGTTCGCATCTCGATCGACGTCCAGGCGGATCCCGAGCAGGTCGCGCGGCGCGGTGCGTCCCTGCTGGCGGCCGCGTGCCGCGCCGGTGCGGACGAGCGTGGGTCCTGCGCGATCGCCGTGTCGGGCGGCACGACGCCCTGGGCGATGTTCGCCGCCCTCGCCGACGAGGACGTCCCCTGGCAGGCCGTCCGCATCTGGCAGGTGGACGAACGGATCGCGCCGCTCGATGACGACGCGAGAGGCCTCGCCCACCTGAACGCCGCGCTGCCCGTGCCGGGCCGCTCCCGCATCCAGCCGATGCCGGTCGACGGGATCGATCCCGCCGACGACGCGGCCCTCGCGGAAGCCGCCGCGGCGTACGCGGCCGATCTGCCCGAGCGGTTCGACCTGATCCACCTGGGCCTCGGCGCCGACGGTCACACGGCCTCGCTGGTCCCCGGCGACGCGGCACTCGACGTGCAGGACCGCGACGTCGCGATCACTGGCACGTACCGGGGCCGGCGGCGCATGACCCTGACGTTTCCCGTGCTCGATCGGGCGCGCCAGATCCTGTGGGTCGCGACCGGCGCGTCGAAGTCACCTGCGCTGCGGTCCCTCCTCGAGCGCGACCCGTCTGTGCCGGCGGCGCGCGTCGCGGCGCCCACGCAACGAGCGATCGTCGACAGCGCAGCCTGGGGACCAGGGTCGACGACGGAGCGTCACCCGGCCGTGGGTACCAACCGGTAGACCCCGCCGGCGAGCGAGAGGACATACAGCTCTCCTGCCGCGTCCTCGCCGAAGGAGCTCACCGCCTCCACGGTCGGACCGAGCTGCTCGTGGACGATCCGGTCCCCCTCGAGACGCAGCCCCTCGAGCGCCCCGAGACAGAAGTCCGCGAACAGATAGGTCCCCACGAGCGCCGGGATCTCCTCGCCCCGGTAGACGTAGCCACCGGTCACCACACACCCACCGTCGTTGTGCGAATAGTCGTACACCGGATCCACAGCGCCCGGCGCCGACCCGCCCGCGAGGTAGGGGTGGGCGCCCTCCCGCACGTTCCAGCCGTAGTTCTCGCCGCCGCCCGAGGACGCCGGCTGGCGGTCGACCTCCTCCCACGCCGACTGCCCCACGTCCCCGATCCACAGGTCGCCGGTCGTCCGGTCGAAGGAGTAGCGCCAGGGGTTGCGGAGCCCGTACGCCCAGATCTCGGGACGAGCACCGGGCGTGTCCACGAAAGGGTTGTCGGCGGGGACGCTGTAGGGCGCACCGTCGGCGAGCGCAGGGTCGATCCGGAGCATCTTGCCGAGCACGGTGCCGAGCGACTGCGCGTTGCCCTGTGGGTCGCCGCCGCTGCCGCCGTCGCCGAGACCGATGTAGAGGTAGCCGTCCGGTCCGAACGCGAGGTTGCCGCCGTTGTGGTTGGTGTAGGGCTGGTCGACGAACAGCACCGCCCGCCGCGACGACGGATCCGCGCGTCCCCCGCTCATCCCGTAGGCCACGATGCGGGTGTCACCGTTCACGTCGGTGAAGTTCACATACATGGTGCCGCCGTCCGGAGAGAACGTCAGCCCGAGCAGGCCCTGCTCACCCCCGAGCGAGACCTCGCTCGACAGGTCCAGGACCGGGCTCGGATCGACCTCACCGTTGCGGATCGCCACGACGCGTCCGCCCTTCTCGGCGATATACAGGGCGGGGTCGTCGGGGCGGACGGCGAGGGCGACCGGCTCCTCGAGCGTCGCGACCCGTTCGAGTCGAACCTCCGGGACGCTCGGCCCCCGCGGACTCGGCGAGACCGACGCGGTCTCGACGTTCGTCGACGCCCCGGTACAGGCGGTCAGGACCGCGAGCGCCACGAACGGCGCTGCGACCACGACCCGGCTCATACCACGACGCTACACGGCGGTGGAACGACGGTGCCGCCGTTCCCATGCAACCGCCGCGAACACCAGCAGTGCGAACAGACCGAGCGCGATCGCCTGCCACGGCGCGACCCACGCGCCGGAGATCGGCGCGGGCTCGGCAGCGCCGTCGATCGCCGGCGCGGCGGCGATCCCCGGCTCGATCCGCGGCTGCGGCAGGACCTGGACGACAGGCCCGCTGGCTGTCGTCGACACACCGGTCGCCATCCTCGGTCCGCCGCCGACCACGACGGCGCCGACCATGCCCGGATGCCAGGTGCACACGTAGGGATAGATCCCGGGGCGCGTGAACCGATACGTGATGTGCTTCCCGACGTTCAGCTGGCGGAACGATCCCCACGACGCGTTCGCGCCCATCACGGTGTGCGGGGTGCTGTCCGCGTTGAGGAACCGAACCTCGGCGCCCGGGTGCACCCGCAGGATCGTCGGGCCGAAGCAGAAGTCTCGGATCCGTACGGTATCGCCGCGTGCATCGCTCACCGGTCGACCGCATCCCCCGCCACCGCTCGCAACGGCGGCGCCGCCAGGGAAGGCGAGCGCCGCCACCGTCGCGATCGCGATCGCCGACCAGATCGCACCACGTCTCCGTCCACGCATGCCGCCCCCCTTGTTCGCCGTCTCACCCGACAGACCGGGCCGGACCACGGGAAGTTCCGGGCGCGAGGGAACTTTCCGGGCCAGGAACCGGTCGGTACGGCGTGACGCGGACACGTCTAGGCTGTCGTGGCGGAAGCCACTGAGGGGGGCCGGATGCACGATCCGGATCCACGCACGGTGCAACGCGCACGCGCGGGCGATCTGCACGCCTTCGAGGAACTGGTGCGCACCTATCAGGGCGAGGTCTACCGCTTCGCCTGGCACCTCACGCGCGACCGCACCCTCGCAGAGGACGTCACGCAGGACGCGTTCCTGCGCGCGTTCCGGTTCATCCGTGGCTATCGAGGCGAGCAGCGCTTCGGCTCCTGGCTGTTCGCGATCGCCCGCAACTGCGCGATGGACGCCCTGCGCGCGCACCGCGTCGCACCCACCGACGCCGAGCCGGCGATCCGCACCACGGGCGATCCGAGCGCGCGCGTCGAGCTGGAGACGGCGCTCGCGGCGGTCTCCGTGGAGCATCGGGAGGCGTTCCTGCTGGTCGAGGTGTTCGGTCTGTCCTACCAGGAGGCCTCCGACGTGCTCGGGGTCGCGGTCGGCACCGTGAAGAGCCGCATGTTCCGCGCCCGCCAGGCGCTCTGCCTCGCGATCGCCGGCGACGAGGAGGCGACGACGTGAACTGCCGACACGTGCAGCCGCTCGTGTCCGCCCGCATGGACGGGGAGCACCTCTCGTCGGTGCAGCGGGCCGGGGTCGAGGACCACCTCGCGACCTGTGCGACGTGCCGCACCTTCGAGGACCGGTCGGCGCGGGTCCGCACCGCGCTGCGGATCCGGCCGGCGGAACGGGTGCCCGATCTCACCGAGGCGATCATGGCCGGGGTGGCGCACGAGGCGGCGCGCGGAGCGCGCCGCCGCGTGCGCCGTCCGACGCGGCGCCGTGGCCTCATGCCGGCGATCGCTGCCGCGATCGCCGGCATGCTCGTCGGCAGCCTCGTCGTCGGCGGCCCCTGGCACGGCGGACCGCCGATCGCGTCCGCCGCGTCCATCGCGGACGCGATCCGTGCCGTCGCGCCATCGGTGAGCGCGTTCCGCGGGACCTACCTGATCGACGAGCACGGGCTGGACCCCGCCGTGCCGGATCGGCAGCTCCAGATGGACGTCGCGTTCCTCGCGCCACAGCGCTTCCGGCTGGACGTCCACGACCTGACCGCATACCCGTCCGCGGCGTGGACGCCGACGGACCTCACCTACATAGAGGACATGCCCGCGACCTACCAGTCCGGGCCGACCGGGTGCCCGGCCACGCTTCCCCCGGCCGACTGCCCGACGACCCGCACGATCATCTCGCGCTCCTCCGCCTACTCCGCGGCCGCCCCGTTGCCGGCGGATCTGATCGTGCCGCTCGCCACCTTCGGATCGACGGACGGCGTCACCGTGATCGGACGGGAGGACGTCGACGGGCACGCGACCGAGCGCGTCGAGCTGTCCTTCGCCCGCGCGGCCCCGCTGTTCCCGTTCCTGCGGCTCGGCGGCACATGGCGTCCGATGTTCGAAGGTGACCGGGTCGTGCTGTGGATGGACACCACCGGGTGGTACCCCGTTCGGTTCGAGGTCTTCCCGTCGGCCGATCCGGCGCGTCGCGCCTGGGAGATGCGCTTCGGGCTCGCGCACGAACGGCCCGACACCGCGATCATGGACGTCGACCTCCAGTCGGTCTCGAGCGAGCCACCCGACCCCTCCCTGTTCTCGATCCCGGGTGTGGAGCCGTCGGCCGAGGTGCCGCTCGCGGACGCGGCCCGGCGTCTCGGCTACGTCCCGGCGATCCCGAGCGACGCGGGGCATCTGGATCTGACGTCGGTGATCGCCCCGACGAACGAGGGACCAGCCTCGCCGAGCTCGGTGCTCGTGTACGCGGCTGGGCTCGACTACCTGCGGATCAGTGAGGACCCGTCCTGGACCGGGCCGGGCCCCTTCGGGCCCATAGACGCCACCGCGCAACGGGTGGAACTGCCTGGAGGCGGCGCGGCACTGTACGAACCAGCCGGCGACGGGCTCGGACGGCGTCTCGCGATCCACGGCGGGGGGACGGACCTCTTCCTGGAGACGAACCTGCCACGCGACGAATTGCTGTCGATCGCCGCGACGCTGCCCGTCCGTGCGCAACGGCTCCCCCAAGCCTGGCGATCCGCGCGTTCCGGGGCGCTCACGATCGAGCAGGTCCCGGTCGCCGAGGCGTTGGGCGATGCCGGGCTCACGTCGGTCCCGGATGGCTTGCCCGCCGGCTACGTGATCGCCAACGCCACCCGGACCGTCGACCATGGCTCGGTGATCGCGACGACGATCACGTTCCGTCAGCGCGAGACCGACACCGCCGGGTCGCCGATCACATTGCACGTGACCCGATCGGCCGCGGCGCCGTACACCACGGCGCCGGATCAGGTGCTCGTCTCGATCGGGACGACCACCGGGCGCTGGACGCCGAGCGACGCGCTCCTGGAATGGGATGCCGGCGGCTCGACCCGATCGCTGCAAGGCGATGTCGGGCTCGGCATGCTGGTGGACATCGCAACATCGATGACGAGGTCCTCTCCGTGATGCGGCGATGGGGTGTGATCGCCGGCGCGACCTGCGTCGGTCTCCTCGCCGGCGCGACGGTGACCATCGCCCTCCGGCCGGGCGCAGGTGCCCCCCAACTGCCCGCGCGCGCCGAGGTGATCCCCGTGTCGGAGGCCGCGGCACCCTCGACCTTCCTCGTCTGGGTCCCGCGGGGGTTGCCCGCCGGGTTCGCGGGCCGGATCGACAGGATGGACAAGGTCGCCGCGACGACGGTCGTCGCGGAGGACGACGTGTGGCTCCGCCGATCTTGGAGCGCGGCCGGAGAGCTCGTCGACGATCCGCCGCCCACCTATCGGATCCCGATCGATGCGGCCGCTGTCGATCCCGCGACCTTCGCGACGTTCGTGCCGCCGGCCGACCGGGCGCGCATCGCCGCGCTCGCCGACGGCCAGGCGATCCTCGGCGCGACGTCGGCGGGTCTGCGGGGGCTCGGTCCCGGCGCCGTGCTGGCGATCGACGATCGCCGCATCCGGATCGCGGCCGTCCTGCCCGACGAGCTCGTGGGGGCCGCAGAGCTCGTCGTCTCGAGGCGGACCGGCGCGCGCATCGGGATCACGCACGACCGCTACGCCCTCGTCCAACCGGCCGCGGGCCGTCGGATGACGGCGACCGCGTTCCGAGCGCGGCTGCAGCCACTGCTCCCCGCGACCCTCGGCGTGAACCGCGCCGTGCAGGTGCGAGCGCCCGGTCAGACGCCGTTCTTCCGGGCCGGAGACGCGGTGCTTCCGCCGGTCATCGTCAAGACCCTCTTCGGTGAGTTCGCGGCGCGTCCCGGTGCGTCACCCGGCACGATCGAGATCGATCCCGACTGGATGACGTCGCACCTCGTCACGACCCGACTCCCGGTCCTCGGCCGGGTCACCTGCAACATCGGCATCGCCGATCAGCTGCGTCGCGCCGTGACCGCGGTCGCGAAGGCCGGCCTGTCCGGAACCGTCCGGTCGTTCAATGGCTGCTTCGTGCCACGCCATATCGGCTGGAGCGACGAGAACATGCTCTCGTACCACTCGTGGGGCATCGCCTTCGACGTGAACCTCGCCACCAACTACCGGGGGCAAACGCCGCATCAGGACCCGCGGCTCGTGCGCATCCTGGCCAGATGGGGGTTCCAGTGGGGAGGCACGTGGATCGTGCCCGACGGGAACCACTTCGAGTTCCACCGAACCGCGGCGTGACGCGCGGGCTATCTAGTGGGTCGGTTGCGGCGCGAGAGCGCGTCGATCGTGACCGCCCCGAGAAGCACGAGGGCGGTGACCATCAGCTGGGTCGACGCGTCGAACCCGACCAGGCCCATACCGTTGTAGATCGCCGCGATCACGATGCCGCCCAGCACGCCGGACACGGCCTTGCCGCGGCCTCCGAAGAGGCTGGTGCCCCCGATGACGGCGGCGGCCACCGCGTAGAGCACCAGGGTGCCCCCGTCGAACGCGGTCGAGATCGAGCGCCCGCGCGACAGGTAGGCCACGCCGGCGATCCCGGCGGTGAACGACACCAACATGAACGAGATCGTGCGGATCCGCGCCAACGGGATACCCGCGCGCCGGGCGGCCTCCGCGTTGCCACCGATCGCGTATACGTAGCGTCCGAAGCGCGTCCTGCCGAGCAGATAGGTCCACGCGACGAGCACGGCGAGCACCACCAGCACGACCCACGGCACCCCGTACACGGGCGTCCTGATCCCTCGGTTCGTGTTGCACAGCAGCACGATCAAGACACCGAACACCAACACGGCGACGATCTTTGCCAGCGTCAGCGCGGGCGGGGGCGCAGTAAGACCGGCCGTTCGCCGACGGGCGTCACGACGCCAGGTCATGATCCCGAAGGCGCCGACGATCACGAGCATCACGATCCATCCCGCCGCCCTCGACAGGTTCCCGCTCGAGATGTCGTTGATGACGTTGTTCTGCACCAAGACCGTGCCGCCGTCGCCCAGGATCCGGATCATGACCCCTTGGAGGAACAGCAGCCCGGCGAGGGTCACGATGAACGAGGGCAGCCCGATCCTGGTGATGATCGTTCCCCACAGCAGCCCGATCAGGGCGCAGATCACCAGTCCGGCAGCGATCGCGGCCCACCACGGCCACCCGACCGTGGGCTTGGCGAGCTCGGCGATCACAACGGCGCTGAGCCCGGCGACGTAGCCGATCGAGAGGTCGATCTCGCCCAACAACAGCGCATAGACCTCGCCCATCGCCAGCAGCGAGAAGACCGCCCCCTGGACCAACAGGTTGACCAGGTTCCCCGCCGTCAGGAAGTGGTCGTTCATGGCCTGGAACAGGATGGACACGAGCAACAGCCCGGCCACGACCGGCAGGATGCCGGTCTCCCCGCCACGCATCCGCGCGAACGACGCCTTCAGATACTCACCGACCGAGTTCGCGACGAGCTCGGAAGGCACGCTCGTCGGATCGAGCTCCACGTCCTCCTCTGCGTCGGGACTCGGGACCGGCTCGTCCACGGTGGTCATCGTTCCGGCGTCTCCCCGTTGGTTTGCGTCCGCGTCGAGACGCCGGTGGTCATCAGGTCGACGACGATCTGGGTGTCGATCTCCCCGATGGGACGTACGGCGGCCATCTTCCCGAGATGCAGCACCGCGACCCGATCGGCCACTTTGAAGACGTCGGTCATGTTGTGGGACACGATCAGGACGGCGAGGCCACGATCGGCGAGCCTCCGCACGAGCTCCAACACCATGGCGGTCTGGGCGACGCCCAGTGCGGCGGTCGGTTCGTCCATGATGACCAGCTTGGAGTTCCACAGGACGGCTTTCGCGATCGCGACCGACTGCCGCTGGCCGCCGGACAACGATGCGACCGGCTGGCGCACCGAGCGCACGGTGGTGACCGCGAGACTGGAAAGCGTCTCTTTCGCGGCCTGCTCCATCGACTCCTCGTCCAGCGACCTCCAGCGGACCCGCTCGCGCCCGAGGAACATGTTCTGGACGATGTCCAGGTTGTCGCACAGCGCGAGGTCCTGATAAACGGTCTCGATCCCCAGCGCGGCGGCGGCCCGCGGCGTGTGGATGTCGACCGGCTCGCCGGCCCACCACATCTGGCCGCCGTCGGGTGCGTGGATCCCCGAGATGCACTTGATCAGGACCGACTTGCCGGCGCCGTTGTCACCCGCGAGCGCGGTCACCTGCCCGGCGGGGATCTCGAGATCGATGTTCGAGAGCGCCTGGACCGCACCGAACCGCTTGCCGATGCCCTCCAGGCGCAGGAGCGGGCCGGCCTGCTCGACCTGGTTGGGAGCCCGGCTATCCGCGATGACGTCGCCCGTCGCGATCCCTCCAGTCGTGCGAACCACGCGTGACCGGGCCGCCGATGTCGGCGGCCCGGTCAGCGTCGCTATGGCGGCTAGCTTATCCCCGCGGCCTGGCAGGCGCTCTGCACCTGGCCGGTGCAGACATCCTTCGCCGTCGGGCCCACGCCCGTCGTCTCGGAGTCTGCCAGCACGTCGGCCACGCCGTCGGTCTGGACCCACACCGGCACGGTGTACACCGATGGGATGTCCTTGCCGATCTCATCGTCCTTGGTGGTTGAGTTCACCAAGGACGAGGGTGGCGTGACGCCCGCCCGAAGGTAGAGCGCGAGTGCGGCGGCGGCCTGGGCCTCCGCGTGGAACGGCTTGTAGACGGTCCCGCACTGGTACCCCAGCAGGATGTTCTGCAGGCCGACCGGCGACGCGTCCTGGCCCGTCGTGGGGAACGTGTTCGGCTGGATGTTGTTCTTCTTCAGGATCGAGATCACCGCGTTCGCGTTGTCATCGTTCGGCGTCACGACCGCGTTGATCTCCGGGTGCGCTGTGAACTGCTGCTCGAACGTGGTCGCCGCGGTCGGCGGATCCCACGTGCCGGCGGGCTCGCCGACCTTCGTGTAGGTCTTGTCGCTGAACAGCGGATCCAAGACCGAGTTGTACCCCTGGGCGAACAGCTTCGCGTTGTTGTCGGTCGGGGCTCCGTCCATGATCAAGAGGCTCGGGTCCTGCACCTTCCACGCGTCGATACAGTCGACCTCGCCCTGGCCGATCAACTCGCCGACCTGCACGTTGTTGAAGCTGACGTAGTACCGATCCTCGGGACCGCCGGTGACCAGGCGGTCGTAGTCGATCACCGCGACGCCCTGCGACTCGGCCTTGGACTCGATCGCCGCGCCGCTGCCGGGGTCGATGGGATCGATCAGGAGCACGGACGCGCCGGCGTTGATGTCGGCGTCAGCTTGGGTCTGCATCGTCTGCACGCTGCCGTGAGCGTTGTCGATCTTGTACTGATCGGGCGTCAGCCCAGCCGCCTCGAACGCCTTCGCGAGGAACGGCGCGTCGTACTGGACGTATCGGGTGGAGGTCGTGGTGTCGGGCAGGAGCACCCCGATCAGCCCGGTCCCCTGCGCCGCGAGACCGGTCAGCTGCTGCATCACCGCGAAGTCGGCGGTGAAGTCCGCTGCGGCGATCTGGGGCACCTCTCCGCCGGACGACGACGCGGTCGCCGAGGAGCTCGACGAGTTGCTGCATGCTGCCAAGACAAGCGAAAACGCCACCAGTGCAACGATTGCTGCCAGTGGCCGGCGTAACTCTGACATGTGGTTCCTCCTCCGGTGCTTCTTCCGAACGCCTACTTTGCGACGTTTGCCGCGATGGCACAAATCGCCCGATGGCACAACGGCCGGATCTCTGCCGGGCCGGCGGTCCGCCCCTATCCAGGAACTACGTGGAAAGTACCTGTCGGGGTTGCTTTCCCGGCCGTCGGGCACCTGGGCTACCAGTAGCGAGCGGTGCCCATGCAGATCACGGCGATCGTGACGAACACCAGATTGAGCTTCGCGTACATGGTGAGCTTGGCCTGCAGCTGTTGCAGCTGCTGGCCCACCTCGGGCGAGGGAGGGCTCCCGGAGGCGGCGACCTCGCCGGCGAGGGCCATGAACCGGCTCGCGGTCGGCCGCGTCGCGAGCAGCCCGATCAGGAAGGCGGTGATCGCGCTCAGCGCACCCAACGTGATCCCCAGCCCGAACCCCCGTTTCGCGAAGTCGCCCAGGCTCGCCGCATCGTGCCAGTCGATCCAATAGAGGACGAGGCCGGCGGCGATCGTGACGCCCGCGAGCTCGAGGAGCCGCGTCGGGAGCTTGCGCCTGCCGACGAGTTCGGTCATGAACGGGGCGCCCGCCGTTCCGATGCTTCGCGCGCTCGGCTGGACGAACACGACGAACAGGTAGATGGAGCCGACCCACCACACGCCAGCCGTGATGTGGATCAGGCGGAACACCAGCACGGTCCAATCGGTCGCCAGCATGGCGCGAGCGTAGGCCCGTTCGGACAGCCCTGCAAGGAACAACGGTTGCCGCAGTCGACCGGGTGGTCGAGACTCGGATGGGTGATCACCGAACATGCCTACCCGTGGCCCGACCTGCCCCGCGAGCTCGAGATCCAGGCGCTCGCGTTTATGCGCATCGCCTGGGGCGGCGACGAGCCGTTCCGTGATCGGGTACACGAGGGACCGGGCTCCGTGCACTTCGTCCGCGCCGCCGGGAACCTCCTCGTGAGCCACGTGCGTGTGTTCCGGATCGAGAAGGACCTCGACGGGCGCACGCTCCTGATCGGCGGCGTCAGCGGTGTCCTCACGTATCCGCAGTTCCGGGGTCAGGGGCACGCCTCGGCGCTGCTGCGCCGAGCGGCGGCTCATATAGAGGAGCGATCGTTCGACATCGGGATGCTGTTCTGCGACAAGGAGATGGAGCCGTTCTACGGCGGTCTGGGCTGGCGAGCGCTCGATCAGGCGCGCGTGGTCGTCGAGGAAGACGCCTGGGAGGGCGAGGATTTGATCATGGTGCTCGGCGACCCCTCCGTCCTGCCGGACGTGCTTCGGCTGGAATGGAGCTGGTGATGGCGCTGGCTCCGGAGGCCGACGAGCTGTTCCGCGTTCCGCCGAGCGGCTTCATCGCGGCCCGCAACGCGCTGGTCGCCCGGCTCCGCGAGGAGGATCGCAACGAAGAGGCGGCCGCCGTGCAGTCACTGCGCAAGCCGACCGCCGTGGTGTGGGCGCTGAATCAACTGGCGTCGCGCGACCCGGATGCGCTCGCAAGCCTGTTCGAGGCCGGACGCGATCTCCGAGCGGCGCAGCAGGCCGCCGTCGCCGGCAAGGCGTCGGGGGCCGAGGACCTTCGAACGGCCACGGACGCGCGACGTGCGGCCGTCGCTCGTGCCCGAGACTCGGCGATCTCGACCCTCCAGGAGGCCGGGCTCGGCGCCGGGCAGGCCGACGCGATCGCGACCGCGTTAGAAACGGCCTCGACCGATGCCGAGGCGGGCGCCGCGCTCGCCGCCGGCACACTGCAGCAGGCGCCGGCGGCGGCCGCGGGATTGGGCTTCGGCGAGGTGCCCGGCATGACGGTGCTTCCCGGCGGGGCGACGGGCACCGATCACGAGCCCCGACCGGCGCGCGACGCGGCGCGACTGCGCAAGGAACGAGACAAGGCGCGGGCCGCGGCCGCCGGACGCCGCGCGACGGCGGACCGGCTCGACCGCCAGCTCGCCGACGCGCGCGAGCACGTCGAGCGTCTCGAGCGCGACCACGCCGCGGCGGAGTCCGCGGCGCTCGCGGCCGAAGCCGAGGCCGAGCGTGTGGAACGAGATCTGGGGCGCTGAGACCTACACCTGATGGTGCAGTGGCCGCGTCAGGCCCTCCATGACGCGTTGAGCGAGGGACCGGTCCTCCCAGTCGTCGGGGGTCACCGCCTCGCTGCGTTCGAGGTCGCCGTCGAACTGCTCGTCGAGCGTCGTCACCACCGCGGGGTCGAGCACCACGAGGTTGATCTCCTCGTCCAGCTCGGTCGAACGAGCGTTGATATTCGCAGATCCCACCATGGCGAGGATCCCGTCGACCGTCATCACCTTCGCATGCAGCATCGACGGCTGGAAGTTCCAGATCCGGATGCCATGCTCGAGCAGCGCGGCGTACGTGTCCTCGCCGGCAAGTTGCACGAAGCGTTTGTCTGCGTTCGGCCCTGGCAGGAGGATCTCAACGCGGACACCGCGATCGGCGGCGCCCGACAACCGCTCGATCATCGCCTCGTCCGGCACGAAGTACGCTGTCGCGATCCGCACTCGTTCCTCGGCGAGCTGCAGGAGCGCGTTGAACAGGGTGGAGATGTCGCTCATCCCCGCCTCCGATGCGCCGCGCACGCACTGGATCACCGAGGAGCCCGGTTGCTCTTGCGCGGGGAACCGATCGATCGAGGAGTCGAACAGCACGTCGTCGGTCTCGACCCAGTTGTCCAGGAACGCCGCGCGCAGCCCGTCGACCGCCGGTCCGAGGACCTTGAAGTGGGTATCGCGCCACTCCGAGGCGTCGCGTGCATCTCCCTGCCATTCGTCGGCGATCCCCACGCCGCCGGTGAACCCGATCGATTCGTCGACGATCACGACCTTGCGGTGGGTCCGGTGGTTCATCTTGGTCGGCTCGAAATGCTTCAGCGGCCGGAACCACCGCACCTGCACGCCGGCGTCTTGCATCTGATCGACCAGCGGGCGCTCGATCGGGTGGCATCCCCAGCCGTCCAACAGGAGGCGCACGCGAACGCCGGCGCGCGCACGCTCCGATAGCGCCTCGGCGAAGCGTGTGCCGATCTCGCCCCGCCAGTAGACGAACGTGAGGAAATCGATCGTGTGACGAGCGCCGCCGATCGCCTCGAGCATCACGGGGAAGATCGCGTCCCCGTTGCGCAAGGTCTCCACGCTATTGCCCTCGGTCATGGGGACGCCGACGATCCCCTCGAGGGTGCGTCGCAGGGTCAGGGTTCGATCGTCGGTCGACGGGACGCTCATCGCGAACTCAGCGTCGCCGGCTGCGCGTCGTGCGCCTTGGCGAGGTCCTGCGGCGGTGCGGCGCCGGCCCGCACCGCTTCGAGCTGCGCGGACAGCGACGCTCCGTAGAGGAACGCGACCGACGCCGCCAACGCCCAGAACATCAGCGCGACGATGCCCGCCAACGGCCCGTATGTCGAGCCGAACGTGGAGCTCAGACCGAACAACAGATCGAGCCCGGCGGTCACCGCGAGCAGCAGTGCGATGGACACCCCGGCGCCGAATGCCAGCCAGGACCAGGCGGGCTGATGCCGCTTCGGGGCGTGACGGAACAGCAGCGCCGTGCCCACCCCGAGCAAGACCAATGCGAGCGGCCAACGCACGAACGCCCACACGGTCGCGACGGCGGACGAGCCGATCGACGAGCCGATGTCCCGGCCGAGGGCGAGCGCGATCACCGCGACCACCAGCAGGACCCCGGCGCTGAGCGCCAAGAGGATCGCGCGTCCGTACTTGTGCAACGTCGGACGATCGCGCTCGACGCCGTAGATGCGGTTCAGTGCGCGTTCGATCTGACCCATCAACACGGCGCCCGTGAACACGGCGCCGATCGTTCCGAGGATCAACGCGAGCGGATGCGACGAGCCGGCCTGCCGGGCCTGTCCTGCGGCCTCGGTGAGCACCTGCCCGGTCGGCCCGGGCACGACCGTGCGGAGGGTGTTCACGATCATGTCGCGCGCGCCACCGGCGCCCAACAGACTGATCAAGCCCACCAGGGCGATCACCCCTTGGACGAAGATCAGCGTCGTCGCGTATGCCATGGAACGCGCGTGGCTGAACCCGTCCGCCCATCGCAATCGCATGAACGCATCGCGCATCAGCGCCCACCGTCCCGCACGCGCCAGTGTGTCCTTCGCGTCGTCGCCCGTCAGTCGCCAGGTCTCCGGAACCTCGTTCGCAGTGCTCATGGTGTCTCCGTTTCCGGCACGCAGACCGTGATCGCCTTGGGCTTGACCTTGGTCTTGATGTGCCTCGTCGTGCCGCGCTCGCTGCCGTCGATCTCGAACGGCAATGCGGCTTTCAGTTGTATGTCGAACGATGCGCCCGTCGTGGTACGGACGAACGGGGATCGAGTGGGATCGCTGACCACCGATCGCGACAGCGTGCGGAGCCAGTCCAGGCCGCTGTCCGCGGTGATCACGCCGATGTCGAGCACACCGTCGTCGGGGCGTGCATCGGGGAACGCCGAGATGCCGCCGACCACGTCGCCCACGTTGCCGATCAGCACGCAGCTTGCGCGATCGTCGAACCAGGTCTCGCCGTCCACCTCGATACGCATCCGCGCGGGGTCGCGGTCGAGATTCCTCGCCCCAGAGAAGACGTACGCGAGCGAGCCGATCCGATCCTTCAGCCCGCCCGCTTCCGCGTCGCGGATCATGAAGGCATCCAGCCCTGCCCCCGCCATCACGCCGAAGTGCTCGCCGTTGGCTCGACCGAGATCGATCGCGCGGCGGGCGCCGTGCAGGCCGATACGAACGGCCTGTTCGAGATCCGCGGGGATCCCAAGATTCGTCGCGAACAGGTTGGCCGTGCCCGCGGGCAGGATGGCGACCTCGACGCCCGAGCCCGCGAGCGCGTCCAGTGCGCGCTGCACGCTGCCGTCGCCGCCCCAGACGAACACGAGGTCGGCCCCGTCCTTGCGCAGGCGACGCGCCGCGTCGGGGATCCGTTTTGCCTTCGTGACCTCGACCCACGGCGGGTCGTCGAAACCGTAGCTCGAGAGCGTTTGCCGCAACGCCGGCAGGCCACCGTCCAGCGACTTGGCCGCGTGCGCGAGCACGGCGACCGCCGTCATGCGGACACCCCCGGCTCCAGGACCCGATCGGTCGGCCTCTGTGACGGCGCGACCGGATGCTCCCGGGACGCGACCGCTGTGTTGATGCGCGCGACCACGACCGCGCAGAGCAGACTGCCGGCCGCGAGCAAGACACTGGCGAGCACGTCGGTCGGATGATGCATGCCGCGGTACAACCGTGAGAGCGCCACGAACACCGGCACGAGGACCGCGATCAACCAGCACAACGCTCGGAGCGCCCAGAGGTCAGTGAACGCCCAGACGATGATCGCGAGGCTGATGTACAGCACGAGCGCCGCGGCCGTGTGTCCCGATGGGAACGACGACGTCGGCGGCGCGACGTCGAGTTGCGGCACGCTGGGCCGTGGCCGGCTGATAGCCAGCGTGGTCGCGAGGAAGGCGCCGACCTCGATAATCAGCCCCGCAGCAAGGAACCCGATCGCCTGCCAGTTCTTCGCGATGGCCAACACGATCCCGACCATCAGGGCGATCCCGATGACCACGAAGGTGGAACCGAGCATCGAGCCGATCTCGGTCACGCTGTTCAGGGTCGTCGTTCGCTGCGCGACGAACCACGCGGAGATCGAGTGATCCCACGCTCCCACACCCTCGGGGAGAAACTCGGCGACCAGCAGAAGGCCGAGCCCGATCAGGACCGTCGCCATGACGATCCACCCGACGAACGTCGCCCCGGCCCACGCTCGGACGGGGCCGTGCAGGTGCCGCGCGGTGCGCGTCGCCGGCCCGTCCGGTACGGGGTCGAGGATGGTTCGAGGGCGGGTACTTCCGTGGAGCTCGCGTCTGTTCCCGTTGTCATTCACGAGCGGTCGTTTCCCTGAACACCCCGTCGGGTAAACCTCGCGTTCATCCGACCCGCTCTTGGAGGCACCAGTGGAGATCCTTGCAGTCGTTGTCGGCATCAGCCTCCTCGTCGGAGCGCTGGCCGCGCTGGCCGTGCACGCCGCGCCTCGATCCGACCCAGCGCTCACGGCGAGTCGCGCCATCGGCGAGGAGCTGCGCTCGCACTCCGGGATCCGCCGGTTCCTGCGCTCTCGTGTGGAGCGGGGTGTCACGACGGGGCTCGCGCTCACCGTGGGTCTGATCGCCACCGTGGCGGCCGGCGTCGCCATCGGCATCCTGGTCTACATGGTGCGGACGCAGACCGGTCTGGTCGAGGTCGATCGCGCCGTCGAGCGTTGGAGCGATCCGCGGATGACCGCCGCGTCGATCTCGGTCCTGCGCCTCCTCACGGGACTGGGCGCGACGATCACCGTCGCGATCGTCGGGGTCCTCACCGCCGCGTATGCGTTCTGGCGCTGGCGAAGTCGATCGATCCCGCTGTTCTTGGCGATCGTGATCGTCGGTCAACTCGTCCTCTCGGACCTGATCAAAGGGGCCGTACAACGTGCCCGGCCCGACCTGCATCCTCTGGCGGGGTTCACAGGGCCGTCGTTCCCCAGCGGACACACGACCGCGGCCGCGGCGACGTTCGCAGCCGTCGCGGTCGTCCTCGGTCGCGAGGGACCCGGCGTTCGACGGATGATCCTGGCGGGGTTGGCCGCGGCGCTTGCGGTGGCGGTGGCGTGCTCACGGGTCTTCCTCGGCGTCCACTGGCTGTCGGATGCGATCGGCGGGCTCGTCCTGGGCTGGGCGTGGGTCGGGCTGTGCGCGGTCGCGTTCGGCGGCCGGATCATGCGCTTCGCCGCACCGGAACAAGTGGCCGCCGGCCCGGGTCCCAGGTTTGCCGGCAACGCCGTCGGGGCAGGAATGCGCGAACGCGAACGGAAGGAGACGTCGTGACGGAGCGCACAGAGCAGCGAGGCGATGGAGAGATCGGCACCTGTCACGTGTGCGGCCGCACGTTCGCGACCCAGGAGGAACTCTCCGCGCATCTGATGGATGACCACGACGGGGAACTCCTGCCGGTCGAGGACGCCGAGTAGCGAGCTCAGATAGTCCCGCTGAAGGTGTCGCAGTCTCCGGCGCTGCCCGCGCGGTAGCCGGTCAGGAACCAGGTGGTCCGCTGCTCGGCGGACCCGTGCGTCCATGTCTCAGGGTTCACGTGACCCTGGTACTGCTGCTGGAGCCGATCGTCACCCACCGCCGCCGCCGCGCTCAACGCGTCGGCGACGTCCTGATCGGTGATCCCGGTCACGAACCCGGTCGAGACCGCGTTCGCCGCCCAGACGCCTGCGTAGCAGTCCGCCTGCAACTCCAAACGGACCGAATCGCTCTCGGGCCCCGTGTCGGTACCATCGACCCGGTCGAACGTTCCTTGCAGATCCTGCACATGATGGCCGTACTCGTGCGCCAGGACGTACGCCTGTGCGAGGGGACCCCCGCGCGCCCCGTAGGTCTGGGTCAGCTCGCGGAAGAACCCGAGGTCGATGTAGACGTGCTCGTCCCCGGGGCAATAGAAAGGACCGACCTGCGTGGTCGCGGTGCCGCAGGCGCTCGAGGTCCGGTCCGTGAACAACACCGTTTTCGCAGGCCGGTAGCCGCCGAGCGCGTCGGTCCAATACCCCTGGATGCTGTTCACGTAGGCCACGATGCGGCAATCCTCCTGCTGCCGAGCGTCGGCGCCGGTGCGACACGACGACAGGTCCGACGCGCTTCCGCTCTCTTGGGGCGCCGAGCCGCCCGATCCACCTTGGACCAGCAGCAGGATCACGGCGACGATCAGCCCGACGACGCCGCCGCCGATCGCGACGGGGCCGCCGGCTGACATCCCACGGCGATCCGAGATCTGTCCGGGGTCGAGGCGAGCCCTCCGTCGGATGCGCATCGGCGCTCGATACCCGCTTCGCTCGAGATCGAACCTCCTGCAGAGGTTTGCGCCCCTGCACGGATGGGAACACGCCCGCCCATGGAGGTCGATGCGGCGTGCTGAAATCCATTTGGGCCTCGATCCAGGGCGACCCCGTCTTCATGCGACGCGTCAACGGCTGGCTGACGATCTTCTGGATCGCCATGATCCCGATCTCGATCGTGACGCACTGGATCAGCAGCGTGACCTACGTCGCCGCGCTCTCCCTCTGGGCGCTGGTATCGGGCCACTGGTCGGCGTGGCAGGCCGCGCGTGTCGAGGTGAAGCAGCAGGAGGAGGAGGCCGCCCGGGACGAAGAGGATCTCCCCGGCGACATCGTGGAACGCATCGTGACGGACACCGAGATCGACCGCGGGGACCGGGCCAGCACCCGATAGCAGGTGGTTTGCACATTTCGAGAACGGGGTAGGCGAGCCGGATGACCAGATATCTGTGTGTGCATTCATCGCACCGCCGAGACGGCAAGCGCGTTCCCGTGGACCTGACCGACAGCGTCCGCCTCGAACGGTCTCTCGTGCCGCGCCCCGCCGTGTACCTCGCCGTCACCGAGGACCTGGTGGAGGAAGCACTGGCCCTGCCCGGACCCTCGGCCGACCGACGCAAGAAGATCGAGCAGTTCATCGCCGGGGAAGCCGAACCCACGAACCTGCCGGTCGTGCTCGTATCGGCGCGCTCGTCCGATCGCACGCGCGGTCGATACGAGTGGGACGACCTGCGGCGCGACACCTCGCTCCTGGACCGGCTGGCAGCCGGCCCGGCCGGGGCGCAGCCGGGCGGCGACCCGCACGACGACGTGATCCTCTTGGAGGACGACGGCCGTCATGCAGGCGGCGACCCGGGTAGCGGTACCGGCGTGCTCACCCGGACGCAGCCGCGGGTGCGCGTGATCCCGCAGGGCATCTTCGATCTGCACGAGCTCGCCGCTCGTATCGCGATCGCAGGCACCGATGAAGAGGCCGTGATCGATGCGATCCGGACCGCGCCGCATGCTGCCGTCGGCGAGGTGATCGCCGATGCACCGTGGCGCGTGATCGTCCCGTGTCCCGTCGTCGAAGCGGCGGACCAACCGCATGCGGCCCTGTTCACGGGGTTGGAGGGGCGAGAGCCCGCGGTGATGTACGGCACGGCCGCCGGCGGCCTGGACGCATCGGTCGAAGAAGCCGCCCCGGAGGATCTGTTCCCGAGCGCCGAACTCGCCCGGGCCGAGCGCGGCGCGGGGTGGGTGGTCGCGGCGGAGACGCTGGTCGCGACGGCCGTGCTGCTCTGCGCCTGGGTCTCCGGTGGGCTCGCGGTCGCCGCCCGGGATCACGCCGTGTGGTTGGAGGTATCGCTCCTCCTCGCGGCCGCCGCCATCGTGTTCGCGGCGTTGCCGTGGTTCATCACACGGGACTCTGAGGCGAACATGAACGACACCTTCGACGTGCGGCGCGTCTACGCGAGTCGAACCGCGCTGATCGGGTGGGCGTGTGCGATCTCCATCGTGCTCTTCGTCGTCGCGCTCATGGTCGGCGTGGGTCCCGTGCTGGCCACCGACGTCGCAGCCACCTCCAGCACCTCGGTGACGTTCGAGACGGCCACCAGCCCGGTGCTCGCGACGATCCAGGTGGACGTGGCGAACGCCGATCCGGACACGACCGTCTCCGTCGACGTGCAGTCGTTCCCCACCACCGACGCGACGGGCTCGGTGCTGGCGCATCGGACCGCGCTCGCGTCGCAGGACGGGACGGCGCACGTCGCACAGCAGATCGCGATGCCCCCGACCGATCGGTACCTGACGGTCGCCGTGGCCGCCGGCGACGCGCCGACGCCGACCTGCACGCCGACAACCATATCGACGCCCGGCTGCACGATCGTGGCGATCCCGACCTCGGACACCGGCACGACGGCGAGCGCCTCGAGCTCGTCCAACGCCAGCGCGACGATCGTGGCGCCGTCGATCACCTCTCCCTCGCCGGCCGTCTCCGTGTCCACCACCCCGTAGGGGGCCCGAGGAGCCGGACGCCCGTCAGCGCACGACCCGGTAGAGACGCCAACGGCCTGGGATGCCCTTCAACTCATGCTCGCCAACCTCGTCGAACGTGAGCCCGGACCCCGCGACCAGGTCCCGCACGGTTTGCGAGACCAATACTTCCGAGGGACCGGCGCTACCTGCGACCCGCGCCCCGATCGAGACGGCCAGCCCGCCGACCTTGCCGTCGATCACCTCGCACTCGCCGGTGTGGATGCCGGCGCGGACCTCGACCCCGAGCGCTCGGACACGCTCCGCGATGTCGAGCGCGCAGCGGATCGCCCGGGCCGGTCCATCGAACGTGGCGTAGAACCCATCCCCCGCCGTGTCCACCTCGGTCCCGTCGAGGCGGCTCAATGAGTCACGCACGATCGCGTGATGTCGCTGGAGAAGATCCTTCCACTGTCGATCCCCCAGCTCGGAGGAACGCTCCGTCGACCCGACGATGTCCGTGAACAGCACCGTGGCAAGCACTGTGTCGAGCGCCGCCGGTGCACGCTCGACGCCGATGAAGTCTCGGATCTGCTCGACCCACGCGGGGAGCTCCTCCGGATTCCACCCACCGCCCGGCATCCGCCGGACCTCCGCCGCAGGCATTCTGGCCGCGATGTACTCGGCGATGTCGACGACCTCTTTCCGTTCCTCGTGCACGAGCAGCAGCGTGGGGGTTTGCACGGCATCGAGCACGTTCCGCACATCGATCTCAGCCCAGATCTGAACCATCTTCCGGGCGATGTCGGGTGTGCACGCACCGCGGGTCATCCGCGGCATATAGGTTGCCCAGTCGGCAGGCACGATGTTGCCGAGCGCCACCTGTTCCTCAACGAATGCTCTCCCATACGCATCGGTACCCCACAGGTCGATGAAGTCGAGTTCCCCTTGCAGGTCCTCGGGGGTAACGCCCCATGGGAAGTCCTCGGCCTGCGCGTAGCGGGGTGTGGGGTCGAGCCAAACGATCGAGCGGGCGAATCGCGGGCGCATCGCGGCGGCCAGTACGTTCACCGCGCCAGTCGCTAGAACACCGCTCAGCACCGGTCGACGGACCCCGATCGTGTTCAGGACGGTCATCAAGTCGGACACGCGGGTCTCGAGCGTTGGCAGATCGACGTTGCGGCTCGAAAGGCCGATCCCCCGGGGGTCGTGTGTGATCACCCTGGAGAATGAGAGAAGCTCATCGAACCACGCCCGCGTGAACGGGTCCTCCCACTCAAGATCGATGTTGCCCGGCCAGTCTGATTGATTGACGATGTCGATCGGTCCGTCGCCATCGACCCGATAGCCGAGGTAGACACCGTCTTCGGTCTTTGCGTAGCCGAACGTCGAGCTCGCCGTCACCGGGCGATACTCCTCTGGCGGTCACCGGTGCGCAACCCACCGACGCCGGTCCACCGCGCAGGTGCTGTGCGGCACATGGACACCGAAGAGCCCGGGCCTCTCGGCCCGGGCTCTTCGGTGCGACACGGCCGGCCTTGATCAGTGGTCGTTCACGTGGCGCTTCGCGGCGTCGACGTTCTCGTCCACCTTGTCCTTCGCTCGCTCCGCGGCACCCTTGACGGCGCCGCCGGCCTGATCGATCTTGCCTTCGCGCTCCAGGTCCTTGTTGCCGGTGAGGTCACCGACAGCTTCCTTGGCGTGACCCTTGGTCTTGTCGATCTTCTCGCCCATCACGTTCCTCCTCGGTCGTCGTTCCTTTTGGCGTGGGGCCGAACGGTCGGCAAAGAGACGCCTTCCCGCCCGCTCGGCCCCCACGTCGTTACATGCGTGTGGTTGCGTCGTCGTCGACGAACACCCGCTCGTCGGACCGGGCGGGCGTCGCCGACCCGGTGGGGGTGTTGCGCACCACGACCGGCGGCTCGATGGCCTCCGCACGGGTGAACGCGCCACCGATCATGCCGCCGATGCCCGCGGCGATGAAGCCCCCGAGCAACGTCCAGAACGTCACCCACAGGGTTCCGTCGCTGCCGGAGTCGACGAGCCTGGTCGCGGAGCTCGCTTGGTCGGCGAGCCCTTGCAGGCCGAACACGTTCAGCAGCGAGGGGACGCCGACGGTCACGGCCACCAGCATCAACAGGCCCCACAGCGTGAAGCCGTGCAGCATGCCCGGTCCCACGCCGCGAACGCCTGACAGGTACCCGGTGATGATCCCCGCGACGAACAACGACGCCACGGCCGAGATCCCGATGTACCACCGCAGGTTGTCCCGGATGGCGCTCACCTCGGAGCCGTAGGCGAGCGCGAGCCACATCGCCGACAACAGCAACAGCATCGCCAGCCCCAGGACCAACCCCCCGAACACGGCGCTCCACTTCAGCAACGCCGACGGCACCCGGTCAGTTGTATCTCCATACATCGTGTCAGCGCGCATATCAGCAACCTCCCTCGACGGTCGATCCCGTCGTTGACGTTATGCGTTCCCGCCCGAAGGGCGCGTTACACATCCGCCACTTCGGGGGAGGGGGCCAGCTCTCGACGCAGCCGTTGCACGGCCTCGCCTGTGTCCTCGCCCATCGCCCGGGCGCCCTTCGACGTGTCGTCGCGAACCTGCGCCGCCGTCTTCTTCATCTCATCACCCATCGAGCGCGCGGTGTCCTTCGCCACATCGCGGACCTGACCCGCGGCTTGGACCGCATCGCCCTGCACGTCCTTGGCGGTCGTCAGGGCGCGATCGCGCGTGCCTCGGAACCACCCGACCATCTGGTCGTACCGCTCGCGGCCTGCGCGGGTGCCCAAGATGTAGGCGCCGCCCCCGATCAGGACCAGCCGCAGGAAACCGCGGCTCCGCTTGGTACGGCCGCCTATGCTGACCCATCGCGTCCGCGAGCGCACGACGAGCCTCACGCTCGCGCTCGAGTTCGCCGTGGAGCGCCTCCATCTTGTGCTGGAGCCGCCGCTGCCGCCAATCCATGGAACGCTCGCGCAACGCTGCGCGCTCGTCCCGGATGCCTTCCGTGATCCCCGTCGCTGTGTCGAACATGCGCCCGGACCTCCCGTTCAATCGCCACGTGACTCTCACGCCGCCTGAGACGTGTACCCAGTCGCATCCTGAGCCATGCACGGCTTGTCGCAGCAGGGGGCGCTGCCGCAGGATGGGTCGATGGACACCCGAGCGCTGCAAGCCATCACGGGTGCGTTGGCGGCGGCCTCCTCCGACGGAGAGATCGCCGAGATCGCCTGCGCCGGGGCGATGGCGTCGGTCGACGTGTCGGCGGGCGCCGTGGTGCTGATCGAGGACGGCACGATGATCATCGGCGCGGTCTCCGGCTACCCGTCCGAGATGACGCCGGCGCTCCGCTCCCCGATCGAGGATCGGGACGGGTTCCTCGACGCGGTGGTGCACTCCGGCGAGTCGGGGGTGTTCGGTTCACAGGCCGAGATGGTCGAGCGGTTCCCGGACCGCGGCGAGCGCATCCGATCGCTCCCGTACCACGCCGCGGCCTTCATCCCGATCCCCGGGCGAGGGGGCACGCAGGGTGTGCTCAACGTGATGCGCGCCGAGCAACGCGCGTTCGATGCGGACGAGCTCGAGATGCTGGCGACCATCGCCCGGCAGTCCGGTGTGGCGCTGGAACGCGCCCGGCACCTCGGCGAGCTCGAACGGGCGCTCGTGCGCGAACGGGCCCTCCAGTCGATCTCTGCGGGGCTCGCACGCGACCGGACGATGAGCGAGATGGCCGAAACCCTCCTGGAGAGCCTCGAACTGCTCGGGGCGACGATGGGCTACATCGGCACGATCGAGGGACCGGACATCGTGATGCTGGCCTCCCGCGGATACCCCGCGGCGGCATCGGAAGGTCTGGCCCGCATCGCGGCCGCCGGCGGCCCCGTCGCGGACGCCATCGCGCGCGGGGCGCCCGTCGAACTGACCTCACGGGACGAGGTCCGCGACCGATACCCGGAGCGTGTCAAGGTGGCCGAGGAGCTCGGCATCCAGGCGAGCGTCGTCTTGCCGGTGATGGTGCACGACGAGCCGGTCGCGATCGTGGCGATCAACTACACCCAGCCGCGTCGCCTGGATGAGCCGGAATGGGACCTGCTCGACGCCATCACCGGGATGTTCGCCCAGGCGCTGGAACGGGCTCGGGCGTACGAGGCAGAACTCACGACCCGGGGCGCGCTAGAACGGGCGATGTCGCGACTCGGGCGCTTGCAGAGCGTGACGGCGGCGCTGACACCACGCCTCCGCGCCGACGAGGTCGCCGACACGATCACGACCCAGGTGATGCAGTCATTGGGTTCGACGAGCGTGGCGTTGTTCGTGCCGGTGGGTCCCGTCCTGCTACCGATCGCCCGGCAAGGCAAGAGCGAGGGTGTGTGGGACGGCGCCGACCGCATCGAACTCGACGCGCCACTCGCGGTCGCCGAGGCGTTCCGCACCGGTCACACCGTGTGGATCCCAACGCGGGCGGAGTGGCGCCGCCGCTACGCGGATGCGCCGCCCGCCTACCACCAGCAGACAGGATCGGTGCTCGCCGTACCACTCGTGACGGAGGGCGAGACCGTGCTCGGCGTGCTCGGCCTGCTCTTCCGCCGGGAGCACGCGATGCAGCGCGAAGAGCGCCAGCTGGCGACGACCATGGGCCAGCACGCCGCACAGGCCTTCGAGCGCGCCCGTCTGTTCGAGTCGGAGCGCGAACTCGCCGACCGCGCCCTGCGACTGCAGGGGGTGGCGGCCGCCTTCGCCGCCGCGACGAGCACGACCGAGGTCGCCGACGTCCTGGTCGGGGTGGGGGCCCGCCTCCTGCAGGCACGTTCCGCGACGGTCGGCGTCGTGGATCCGGAGGGCTCGCAGCGCGTCCTGCGGCGCTCGGGTCCGTCCGATCCGCTCGACGCGGAGCGATGCATCGAGCTGGGCATCGGATGGCCGGGCGACGATGCGATCGCGTCGCGCGGCGTCGTGTGGATCCGCGATGTCGAGGACGCGCGTCGGCGCTATCCCAAGGCGATCGATAACGGGGCCCTCGACCCGACGGTGTGGCTGACCCTCCCCCTGTTGAACGAGTCGGGCGCGATCGGCTTCGCCCATCTGGCGTTCGAGCCACCCGGCCCGGGCGAGGAGCTGCAGGGAGCCCTCGCGACGTTGGTCTCGCAGGCGTCACAGGCGATGGACCGGGCGCGTCTGTTCGGCCAGGAGCAGGAGGTCGCAAGCGTCTTGCAGCGCAGCCTCTTACCGCGGGATCTCACCCAGACGCCCGCCTTCACCGTCGCGGCGAGGTATCAGCCGGGCGCGGAGCATCTCGAGGTCGGCGGGGATTGGTACGAGGTGATCGAGCTGACACCGCATCGGCTTGCGATCGCGATCGGCGACGTGGTCGGGCGCGGTCTCGAGGCGGCGGCGGCAATGGGCCAGCTCCGGAGCGCCCTGCGAGCCCTCGCGCTGCAGGACCTGGGTCCCGCCGCGGTGATCGACGGGCTCGAGGCGTTCGCGGAACGAACACCGAACGCCGCCATGTCGACGGTGGTGTACGGCGAGCTGGATGCCGACACGGGCGAGTTCCGGTACTGCATCGCGGGACACCCGCCACCGCTCGTGGAGACCGGCGGGAAGGTCGACGTCCTGGAGGACGGGCGCTCGCCGTTGCTCGCGGCGGGCGCGACCGGCGTCCGCACGCAGGCGAGCTTCAACCTCGCCGTCGGCGCCACGCTGGCGCTCTATACCGACGGTCTCGTCGAGCGGCGTGGCGAACTGATCGACCGGGGCATCCAGCGACTCGGCCGGGCGCTGGCCGCGACGGCCGCCCTCGACCTGGAGACCCGCGCCGACGAGATCGTTATGCGCATGCTGGACGGCACCGAGCAGGATGACGATGTCGCGCTGCTGTGCGTGTGCCGCTCGGCGGTCGCGGCGGATCGCTTCTCTGCGATCCTCGAGTCGGACCCGGCGGAGCTCGCGGGCCTTCGCGCCCAGCTCGGCGGGTGGCTGCGGCGCAGCAAGCTCGAGGAGGCGGAGATCGAACCGATCATCCTGGCGACCAACGAAGCGGTCGCCAACGCGATCGAGCACGGGCGGCGCGGCCAGCACCGTGTCGGGGTCGATGCCTGGACCAGCCCGTCGTCGCTGACCGTCGAGGTGCGCGACCGTGGCGTGTGGCGCGACGAGCCAAGCGAGCCCGATCGCGGCCATGGGCTCTTGCTGATCCGTGCCTGTATGGACACGATCACGATCGAACGGTCCAGCGAAGGCACCACCGTGCGCATGCAGCGCGCGATCGGGCCCGGTCGCGCGGGACCTTCGGTGGACCTCCGCGGCATCGACGGTGCGGACGCCGTCACGTAGGGTGTGCCCACACGCACCACCCGTGGCATCGCGAAGGTCGAAGGGCACGGTCGATGACGTTCTCCATCGTGGAAGGGCAGCAGCCACGCACGTTCCGGCTCGAAGGGGAGCTCGACGTCGCCGAGACGGACAACTTCCTGACCGGGATCGGTGACCTCGGCGGGACCGGCGACGTGGTGCTGGAGCTCGACGAGCTTGCGTTCATCGATAGCAGCGGCGTCCGAGCGCTCCTCGTGTTGGCCGATCGATTGCACCCGGACGACGTGCTCGTGTTGCGCAATGTGGCCCCGGCCGTACAACGGGTCTTCGATCTCGTGGCACTCGAAGCGACCCGCCCGGCGATCCGTATCGAGGGGCCCGACGCCGTGGCTTGATGCGCGACGAGGGCCCCCCGCTGATGCGGAGGGCCCCGACGCGAAACCGTTCGTGGTTATTCGAACGGACCGTAATACGAGGAGATGTCGTTGCGGTACGTGGTATCGCGGTACATCGCCTCATCGAACTCGGGCGAGCCCTTGATCCGGTCCTTCGTCAGGTTGAGCCACACCTCGCGATTCTCCAAGTCGATGCGACCGATCGCGCCCGCCGGGATCAACACCTTCTTGCCGAAGATCCAAGGCCCGGTGTCGACGACGATGTAGGAAGCCCCCACGTCGTACGTGGCCTCGTCGATCTTGCCGATATCGCCGTCAGTAGCGTGCACGTCGAACCCCTCGAGGTCCGTCGTGTCACCTAACCCGGTCCGATATGTCCAGACGTCGGTCATGAACGTCTCCTCCTCTCGTGTGCTTCGAGCCATCAGGCGGCTCGCACCTGTCATTCCCGACGGACCGCTGAGCAAAACTCACTCGACGTCGAGGCGGATGGGTGTCCTCGGCTCCCAATCGCGCAGGGCTTCCGCCAGCTTCACGATCAGCGCCATGCCGCCGAGCAGCTCGAGCCAGCGCAGCAGCGGGTGTCGGCGCAGGACCGGGATCCGCATCAGTATGGGCACGCCGATCACGACTCCGGCGGCGGCCGCGCGTCGTACCGTGCGTCCAGCATCCGAGGCGAGGAAGCGTTGCACCTCCTCGGGCGAGAGCGTGACGCGACGGCGGGTCCTCCGGCTGGTTCGTGTCGATGACATCGCCGCGTCGTACCCCTTCGCGGGCCCGTCGAACCGCAGTTCGGCTCGGTTCGCGAGCCCGCCCGGTGGGTAGAAGTCCCTCGTGACCGGCCCGATGCCGGCGGCCGCGGAGGTCGCCGGGCCGGCCCGGGAGGGATCCGATGGAGCTCGACATGGTCTGGACGATCCGAACGTCCGGAGGCGGCGCATCGGGCTTGGAGTTCGCACAGGCGCGCATCGAGGCGCGACACCGGTCGCTCCTTGTGCACGCCTCCCCCGGCTCGATCGACGTGGACGTGACATCCAGCGGCTCCCGACTGATCGCGATGGGCCGCGACCTTCGCGGGGACGGAGCCGCCCCGATGTCACGCCTACGGATCGAGGGCCTCCGGATCACACGCACCGATGTGTGGCCCACCGATGCGGATCTCGGCACCGTCGTCGTCCTGCACGGGGGCGAAGCCGGAGAGCTGCTCGCTTGGGAGACCGATGACCAGCGCCTGCACTGGACATGGAGCCTGCGGTTCCATGAACGAGGAGATCGGAGCAACGAGCGCCGCCCGGACCCATCGCGGCGGCACGCCGACGTGCACTGACGTCACCGGCTCGACGCCAACGTTTGACCGCGCCTCGATCGGGCCAGGAAGGGCGCATGGCACGCCTCCGCCGCTCGGACCCGAACGCCCCGGGTTTCTCGCGTGTGCGACACGGGCGTGGTTTCAGCTACCTCGACGCCTCAGGGGCGCGGATCGAGGACGACGCGACGCTGGCGCGGATCCGTGCGCTCGCGATCCCGCCCGCGTGGCAGGACGTGTGGATCTGCGCCGACCCCGACGGCCACTTGCAGGCGACCGGCACCGACGCCGCCGGTCGACGGCAGTATCGCTATCACGACGTCTGGCGCGAGCGACGGGACCGCGCGAAGTTCCGACGACTCGAGGCGTTCGGCGCCGCGCTCCCCGATCTCCGAGATCGGGTCACAGTGGACCTGCGGAAACGGGACTACCCGCAGCCGCGACTGCTGGCGGGCGCCGTGCGGCTGCTCGATCGCGGCGCCCTGCGGATCGGCTCCGAGGAGTATCAGCGCCGCAACGGCTCCCACGGCCTCTTGACGCTGCGTCGCGATCACCTGCGGATCAGCGGGGAACGACTGCAGCTCCGTTTCCCGGGGAAGTCCGGCGTCGAGCAACACGTGCAGGTGCGCGACGCCGCACTGGCTCGCCTGCTTCGCGGGCTTCGCCGCGCACACGATCTGCCGGAGGTGTGGGCGTGGCGCGACGACGGCATCTGGCGACCGGTGCGCGGCGTCGAGGTCAACGACTACATCCGCGACGGGCTCGGCGACGCGGCCTCCGCGAAGGATTTCCGAACGTGGCACGCGACCGTGTTGGCGGCGGCGACCCTCGCGGGCCACGACCCGGCCGAGGGGAAGCGCGCGGTCACCGTCATGTTGCGGGAGGTCGCCGCGCAACTCGGGAACACCGCGGCGGTTGCGCGCTCCTCCTACGTCGACCCCCGCATCGTGGATACGTTCCTCGACGAAGGGCGCACGGTCGATCTCAACGGCGCGTCGTCACCGGAGGAGATCGAGGCGGCTGTCCTGGCGTTCATCGGCGGGCATTGACCTCCGCGCTTCCCCGCGCCCTGCGGCCCAGCGGCAGCCCGAACCAGCACCACACCAGCACGACGAGGGTGCACCCGACCGCGATCAAGGCCGCCGTCTCGCCGTAGAGCAGATCCGCCACCAGCAGCGAGGCCCCGCCGAGCGCCAGCGCGAGCATCACCAGACCCGCGATCGCGAAGTGGTTCGCGGAGGCGAGCAATCGCTCCTTGTCGCCCTGTCGGAACCGCAGGCGATGGTACGCGGAGGGTGCCATGAGGAACGCCGAGGCCAGAAGCGTTACCACGAAGGTCCCGAAGAAGATCGCGTCCTGCACGTCGGTCAGCGACGAGAACCGACTCGAGAACGGGATCGTCAACAGGAAGGCGAAGAGCACCTGCACGCCCGGCAGCGCGACGCGCAGCTCGTTCAGCAACTCGATGAGCTCTCGGTCGACCCGCTCCTTCTCCGTCTCGCCCACCGCGTCAAGATTCCCCGACGGCGGCGAAGGAAACACGGTTTGGAGCGATCGGGTCGCGGGTACCCACCCTCGCATGACGACACAGGTGCGAGACGTGATGGCGAAAGAGCCGAAGACCGCGGGTCCGGACATGGACGCGACGAACGCGGCCGGGCTGATGGCCTCCTACGACATCGGGGTCGTCCCGATCGTCGAGGGCGACGGTGCGGTCGTCGGACTCGTCACCGACCGCGACCTCGTCGTTCGGGTCCTGGCCGACCGCCGCGACCCGATGACGGTGCCGTTGAGCGAGATCGCGACTCGGCGATCGCTGCACACGATCTCTCCCGACGCCACGGTCGACGAGGCCCGCCAACTGATGGCGGCGCACCAGGTGAAGCGGCTGATCGTCACCGAGAACGATGCGTTCGTCAGCGTGATCTCACTCGGCGACATCGCCCAGTCGACCCCGTCGATGCAAGACGTCGGGGAGGCCGTGCGCGAGATCACCGAGTCGCCGGCCACCACCGAGGGTGCCTCGTGAACGCGCATCTCATGCACTGCCTCGCGTGCGACGACGTGCGATACGTCACGCGTGATCGGGCGTTCTGTGCCTGCGGGCGCTCATCGGCACGCCGCGTCGAGGACGGTGTCGTCCTGGTCGGCCCCGGAGAGGTCTTCGAGGCCGGACGCGCCGAGGCCAACGTGCAGATCCTCCGCCCATCCGTCGCTGTTTCGATGTGAGCCTCGGGGCTTGCGCCCCTTCCGAGAAAGGATCGACCCATGGAACTGATCGCAGCCGTACACGGCGCGACCGCCACGCTGTTGTGGATCATCGCTGCGGTGCTGGTCATCGCGGGTATCGTCACGATCGTGCGAGGCGGCATACTCTTCGGCATCATCTTGATCGTCGTCGGCCTCCTCGTTGGCCCGGGAGGCGTGAGCATCTTCGGCTAGCCTGGGAGCTCTATGTCGCTTCCACTGGAAGACTATGCACTGATCGGTGACACCCATACGGCGGGGCTGGTGAGTCGTGCCGGCTCGATCGACTGGCTCTGCCTCCCGCGGTTCGACTCCGGCGCCTGCTTCGCGTCGCTGCTGGGGGACGTTGATCACGGCAGCTGGGAACTCGCGCCCGAGGGCGAGAGCAGAGCGACGCGACGCCGCTACCGTCCCGACACTCTGGTCCTCGAAACCGACCACCGCACCCCCGAGGGCGAGGTTCGCGTCACGGATTTCATGACACCCCGTCACGGCCAGGCGCGCGTCGTGCGCACGGTCGAGGGGATCCGTGGCGCCGTTCCGATGCGGACGGCCCTTCGCCTGCGCTTCGACTACGGCTTGGCGGTTCCCTGGTTGCGACCGGGGCGCCGCCATATCACGGCGGTCGCCGGTCCCGATGCGGTCGACCTCTACAGCGACGTGCCGCTCGACGTCGTCACGGGGATCGTGTCGTCGCGGTTCGTGGTCCAGGCGGGCGACCGGCTCGCGTTCACACTGACCTGGCATCCCTCGCACCAGCCGGTGACCGCTCGGATCGACGCGTGGGCCGCCCTGCGGAGCACCGTGCGCTACTGGACCGCGTGGGTGGCTCGATGCACGTACCAGGGAGAGTGGCGCGATCCGGTCGTGCGCTCGCTCATCACGCTCAAGGCGCTGACGTATCGGCCCACGGGCGGCATCGTCGCCGCGCCGACCACGTCCCTGCCAGAGCAGCTCGGGGGTCCTCGCAACTGGGACTACCGCTTCTGCTGGCTCCGCGACGCGACCTTCACCCTCTACAGCCTGTTGATGGCGGGCTACGTGGAGGAAGCGGAGGCGTGGCGCGAATGGCTCCTCCGCGCGGTCGCGGGCGACCCTCACGACCTGCGGATCCTCTACGGTCTCGCGGGCGAGCGACGGTGCCCGGAGTCCGTCCTGCCGTGGTTGCCCGGGTACGACGATTCGGCGCCGGTACGCGTCGGCAACGACGCGTCGGCGCAGTTCCAACTCGACGTCTACGGGGAGGTCCTCGACCTGTTGCATCAGGCGGCGCGCGAAGGCCTGCCGCACGAGAGCGCCGCCTGGGACATCGAGACCCGCATGCTGGACGCCCTCGAATCCCGTTGGCGCGAGCCCGACGAAGGCATCTGGGAGGTGCGCGGCGGTCGGCAGCAGTTCGTCCACTCGAAGGTGATGGCCTGGGTCGGGGTCGATCGCGCGATCCGGGACGTGGAGGTGTTCGGATTCGAGGGGCCGGTGGACCGCTGGCGAGCGCTCCGCGCCGAGATGCACGACGAGATCTGCCTGGAGGGCTTCGACGACTCGCTGGGAGCCTTCACGCAGACCTACGGCGACCGGTCGCTGGACGCGTCGGCCCTGATGATGCCGCTCGTCGGCTTCCTCCCGATCGAAGACGGCCGGGTGGCGGGAACGATCGAGGCGATCCAACGGGACTTGATGGTCGATGGGTTCGTCCGGCGCTACGACACGGAGACCGGCATCGACGGTCTGCCGGGCGGCGAGGGAGCGTTCCTGCCGTGCACCTGCTGGCTGGCGGACTGCCTCGCGCTGCAGAGCAAAGATCTCGAGGCTCGGGCGCTCTTCGAACGCGTTCTGGCGATCCGCAACGACGTCGGGCTCCTCTCGGAGGAGTACGACACGCGGCGGGAGCGCCTCGTCGGCAACTTCCCACAGGCCTTCTCCCACGTGTCCCTGATCGGCACCGCCCGCAACCTGACGCGCGGCCACATCGGTCCGGCGGAGCGCCGCCGCAAGCCGCCGCGTCGTCGGCTACGGCCGCGCACCTCGGTGCGCCGGGACCCGTGATGGGCACCCTCGAGGAGCTCCGTGCGCGCCTGGGCAGGGCCGCGATCCTGCTCGATTTCGACGGCACGCTGGCCCCGATCGTGTCCCGTCCGGAGGACGCCGCACCGCTACCCGCGGCCGCAACAACGCTCGCCTCACTCGCGCAGCGGGCACGCGTGGTCGCCGTGATCACCGGGCGCCCGGCGTCCTTCGTGCGTCGAGTCCTGCCGGTGCCCACGCTCGAGGTGATCGGGGTCTACGGCGCCGAGGCGGCGGCGCCGCTCGACGACGGGGTGATCCATGCGGTCACGACGGCGGCCGCCGCGGTGCCCGGGGCGACGGTCGAGGACAAGCGGGTCAGCGTCGCCGTGCATGTTCGCGGGGTGGACGACCGTGCGGCGATCGCGGCGCTCGAGGAGACGCTACGCGCCATCGCTGCGGACCACGATCTCGTGTGGTTCGCGGGCAAGCGCGTGATCGAGATCGCCAGGCCCGGTCCGCGCAAGGGCGGTGCTGTCACGCAGATCCTCGATCGCCACACGCCGGAAGCCGCACTGTACGCGGGGGACGATCTGGAGGACGCCGATGCGTTCGCGGCGCTCGAGCCGTTGCGGGATGACGGCGCGCCGGTCCTGCGGATCGCCGTGCGAAGCTCAGAGACCCCCGACGCCCTCCTCGCTGTGGCCGATCTCAGCGTCGAGGGCCCGGAGGGCCTCCTCGCGGTCTTGGCCGGTCTGTGACCCGCGCATCGCCACCGACGCATCGAGATCCCGCAGCTGCGTCGTGAGCCAGCGCACCGGGTTGCGCGCGAGGACCGCGCGCACGAGCCCGCGGCTGCGCCGAACGCGGTCGTCGTGGGGAAGCTCTAGGGCCGTCGCGATCGCCGCCGCGGTCTCGCCCACATCGAACGGATTCACCGCGATCGCGTGGCGCCCGAGCCGTGCGAACGCGCCGGCGTTGCGCGACAGGATGAGCGCCCCCTGTCGCCGGTTGACGAGCGGACCCTCCATCGCGACGAGGTTCATCCCGTCGAAGATCGGGTTCACGAACAAGACGTCGTAGATGCCGTAGGCGGCGACCGCCCGCGCGTAGCTCTCGTCGGTGCGCACGTGCACCGGCGTCCAGGTGGACGTGCCGAAGGTGTCGTTGATGGCCGTGGCCATCTCGAGGCATCGATCGCCGTAGGCGCGGTACTCCTGCATCTCCGAACGCGACCGAGGCAACAGCGCGAGGAAGGTCACGCGCTCGCGCCACTCCGGGTGCTCGTCCAGGAACACGCGGAAGGCCTCGAAGCCCCGCACGATGTTTTTCGACAGATCGAGCCGATCAACACGCACCAAGAGATGCCGATCGCCCCGCAGCTCCTCGAGCTCTCCGCGGATCGCGACGACCTCGGGGTCGCTCGCCGTCGCGCGGAGCGGGGCGGGGTCCAGCGAGACCGGGTAGGCGCGCACGAGCACGGTGCGGCCCTCGTAGTGCACACGACGACGACGGACGTCGACCCGGGCGTCGCGCAGGGTGTCGCGCGCACCGAGGAGGAAGTTCTCGGCCCACTGCTCCGCCTGGAAGCCGAGCACGTCGGCCCCGAGCATGCCGCGGAGCAACTCATCGCGCATCGCACCGGGGAGCACGCGAAGGTACGACGGGGAAGCGAACGGCGTGTGCGTGAAGTGCGTGATGCGTGCGTCCGGCTGCAGCTCGCGCAGGAGCCTCGGCACGAGCGACAAGTGGTAGTCCTGCGTCAGGAACACCGGGTCGCGCGAGCCCTCCTTCGCGAGCGACTCGGCAAACCGTCGGTTGACCTCGCGGTAGTCATCCCAGATGCGACCGGTGCCCGCATCCCAGCTCGGGAGATACGAAAGGTCGAAGAGATAGTGATGCAGCTGCCACAGGACCCGGTTCGAGAGGCCCTGGTAGTACCCCTCGTACATCTCCTCGGGGATGTCGACGAACGCCGCGCGTCCCGCCGGTTCGACGGGCACGCGCTCTCCGGTGGCCGCGACCTGGCGATCGCCGTCGCTCATCGCCGCGGCGACCCACGTCGCGTCGCTTTCGAAAAGTACGCCGGCCAGAGCGGTGACGAGGCCGCCCGAGCCCCGCCGGGCGACCAACCGACCGTCCTCGATGTCGAAGGAGATCGGCCCGCGATTCGACGCGACGACCAGGGGCGACTCCAGCGCTGCGATCACCATCGGTCGGCGCACGCTGGCGCGAGCCGGTGCCCCTCGTCACCCACTTCGCTCACGACATAGGCACGGGCTGCGGGCTCGGCTGGGGTGGGGCCGGCGGCGCGGGCGTGGGCTCGGGCGCCGGCTCCGGGTGACGTCCAGGGTGAGAACCGACGAGGGACTTGATCAGCCCGAGCTCCTCCGGGGGCGACAGGACACGGGGCCCCTCGACCTCGGCTGGCCGGCGGCCGAGCGCGATCTTCGGATGAGGTTCGGTATGGATCCAGCAGCATTCATCGGGATTGTAGGACGACAGCACCGTTGCGCACCCGTCGGAGGCACAGACGCGACCCCGGCGGAACCTCGCCGTTCGCTGGCGGCCGCCGGGCTCGCTCGCAGACAGCGAACCGCTGGGCCGCAAGATCTCCGCTGCTTCCATGGCATATTCCCCCTCGTGGCCGCCGACGCACACCGACGCCCCGTCGAACGAAGCTGTTCCCCACCGACCGCGGGCCCAAACGGGTTTCCTGCGTCCGGCCGCGGGTACAGAGGCTCGATGGACGAAGGCGCTCGCGCAACGGGTATGGCTAGTCGGGCACGGCGGACAGCTGGAACACGCCGGCGGGATCGACCTGGACGTCGCCCAGACCCAACAGGAGCGCTCGACGATCGATCTCCTCGCCGTCGACCGAACGGATCGGGCCGACGCCCGTTGCCCGCAGGGTCCAGCGTCCCTCGGCGGCGGCCAGGGTCATCTCCAGGGTCGGCTCGCGCGCCTCGACGGCGTTCGCAAGCAGCTCCGTGGCCGCCAGGCTCAGCGTCTCGACGTCGATCTCCGGCAGACCCAGCGCGGCTCCGCTCGAGCGCACGAATGTGCGCACCGCCACCCCCAGTGCGGGATCGGACGGCACGCGAAGCGAGTAGCTCGCGTCCTCGATGCTCATGCGAGATCCTCTCGCCGGCCCAACGGCGAGACGATCTGATCCAGCCCCGTGAGCGTGAGGAGTCGTGTCAACGAGCCCTCGGGCGGGGCGATCACCGCGAAGTCGCCGCCGCGTTCCCGGACATGTTTGAGCGCACCGACCACCGCGCCCAAGCCGCTCGAATCGATGAAGGTCACGTCCGTCAGGTCCAGTGCGATCTTGCCATCGCCGACCTCGTGCAGGTTGGTCCGGAGCGACGGGCTGGTGTACAGGTCCAGGTCGCCGCTGACCGCGATCACCTGCCACCCGCGATAGGTCGTAACGTCGATGCCGAGTTCCACGCGGACCTCCCACTCGTCCGGACGCACGCCGGATGCCTCAGCAGCGTTCCCCGCGAGCGCTCTTACTATACGCAGGCCCATGATCTCTTCTGAAGAACCGATCGTCGTCGCCGGCCCGGCCCGTGCCGAGACCGTCGCGTTGCTGCGCTCCGTCGCGGCCAGTATCGCGGCGCGCCGCGACATGGACGTCGTGGCGATCGAGGAGTTCCGTATCGCCGTCGACGAGGCGGCGACCCTCCTGCTGCTCGGCGGCCGCGCGTCGCGGTTGGAGATGTCGATCGTGCCGACCGCCGAGGCGGGCGTCGAGGTGCGGGTCAGCACCGATGTCGACGGCACATCGTTCCACGTCGACCGCGCGACCTCCTGGCCGTGGCGGGTCATCCGCCAGCTCACCCGCGATGCGGAGCTGTCGGTCGAGGATGCGGGCGCGCAGGTCGCCTTCGTCGTCGGCGAGGGACCTGGGGGATGACACCGGACCAAACGGTCCGCGACGCCGAGGATCCGGTCATCGCGGCACTCTTCGCACGGCTGCCGGACCCCTCGGCGCGCGACGAGCTGGCCGAGCGGTTCCTCCCGCTGGCCGAGCATCTCGCACGGCGCTTCGGCGGCCGGGGACAGCAGCACGACGACCTGGTGCAGGTCGCGAGCCTCGGCCTGGTCAACGCCATCGACCGATTCGACCCCGAGCGAGAGGTCCGCTTCACGACCTTCGCCACCGCGACGATCGTCGGTGAGCTCAAGCGGTACTTCCGCGACCGCGGGTGGGGCGTTCGCGTCCCGCGCAGCGTGCAAGAAGCGACCATGCAGGTCAACCGGGTGATGGCCGACCTCTGGCAGGAGCTCGGACGTGCCCCGACGATCGCCGACGTCGTGGCGCGCACCGACCTCACGGAGGAGGCCGTCTTGGAGGCGCTCGAAGCGTCACGCGCCTACACGAGTGCTTCGCTGGACGAACCGGTCGGCGACTCCGGCGCCGTCACGGGCGACCTGCTCGGCGACGACGACGCTCGCTTCGAAGTCTCGGAGGAATGGCTGGCGATGGCGCCGAAGCTTCGGCTCCTGTCGGCGCGGGAACGGCGGATCTTGTACCTCCGCTTCTTCCAAGACATGACGCAAACGGAGATCGCAACGGACATCGGCATCTCGCAGATGCACGTGTCACGACTCCTGAGCCAGAGCCTGGCCAAGCTGCGCGAGCAATCCTGACGCGTTTGCGCCCCTCCACACAGGGGTAGGCGCCAGCGGATGAGCGAGCGACCGGAGGAGCTGCGCTGCCCGATCTGTCGCATGGGCGTCGTGGCCGACATCGCGTTCGATCGCGACCCGACGCACACCGAGGGCGAACCGCGACAGGGCGCCGAGACCACCGAGGTGACCACGTACACGTGCGGTCACCAGGTTCCCGGGCGATCGCTCGCCGGCGCCGACGCCGAGGCGCTCGACGTCGAACGCCGTCAGTCGGAGGACACCGTGACGCCGCCGACAGTCCGAGACCTGAGCGAGGCGAACCGGGTTTCGTCGGACCTCCCTCATGGGTACACACGGACGTGAGACGGGTGCGAGCTTGCGGCCGGCGACGATCCGGGGGGAGGGTCGCCGGCCGCAGCTCCCCCATCTCACCGATACCGGACCGAACGCGGAGCTTCTGCACACGCGTCAAGGAACGAGAGGAGTCGCAACGATGTGCATGTCCTGTGGCTGCGGACAGCCGAACGAGCAACACGGCAACGCCGACAACATCACGCTGGACCAGATGGAGCGTGCCGCGAAGGCGGCCGACATCGACGTCGAGTCGGCCGCGGACAACATCCACGCACTCGCCAAGCAACTGCGCGACGCCGGCTGAGCGTCGGGGGTTCGCTGGATCGAACCGATGGAATTCGACACCTTCGTTGTCGGCGGTGGCGCGACCGGGTCAGAGGTCGCTTTCGAGCTCGCGCGCGCAGGCGCGGGGCGCGTCGGCCTGGCTGAGCGACACCTCCTCGGTGGGACGTGCAGTCACTTCGGGTGCATCCCAACCAAGGTCATGCTGCGCGCCGCCACGCTCGCCACGAACGCGCGCCGCGCCGACCGGACGGGCATCCGAGTCGCCGACGTCGAGGTCGACCTCCTCACGGTCCGCGAACGGGTTCGCGCCGTGATCGACCACGGATCCGGTCAGGGCGCGACACCGTTCATGCGCGAGGGCATCGATGTGTTCGAGCAGGAGGCGCGCATCAGTCGGACCGCACGAGATCGAGCTCGCGGACGGCTCGACGGTGACGGCGGCATCCATCGTCCTCACGACGGGCTCCGAGCCGATCCTCCCGCCGGTGCCGGGCCTCGCCGACGGGCCTCTCTGGACCAACGTCGAGGCGATCTGGGAGCCGACGACGGTGCCCGTCTCGCTCGCGATCGTCGGCGGCGGCGCGATCGGGGTCGAGTTCGCGCAGATCTACGCGCGGTTCGGCAGCCGGGTGACCGTGATCGAGGCGGCATCCCACATCCTGCCCGCCGAGGACGAGGATGCCGCCGCCAGCATCGCTCCTGCCCTCGAGGCCGACGGGATCGAGCTGCTCACCGACGCCTCGATCGAACGGGCCACCTACGGCGCCGAGGGCTGGGAACTCTTGGTCGGGCGCCAGGTGATACGCGCTGAGAAGACTTCTCGTCGCGACCGGTCGAAGGCCGACATTGGCCGACCACGATCTGGTGGCAGCCGGGGTGGAATGCACCGAGGAGGGCGCGCCCGTGCTCGACGATGTCCTGCGAACGACCTCCCCGGACATCTGGGCCGCCGGGGACGTCACCGGCGAGCTCCTTTTCACGCATGTCGCCACGTACGAGGCGGGCGTCGTCGTCGAGAACCTGCTCGGCGGGCATCGGGCCCGCGACTATCGGGTGGTGCCCCGGGTCACGTTCTGCGACCCGGAAGTGGCAAGCGTCGGCCTGACCGAGCGAGCGGCGCGTGAGGCCGGCTTGGATGTGCGGGTCGGGTGTGTCGCGGATCGCCGACAACGAGCGTTCCATGATCGACGACCAGGGAGCGGGGATCGTCAAGATCGTGGCGGACGCGCAAGGGCGCATCCTCGGAGGCCACATCGTGGCGACGCAGGCCGGCGCGATGATCCACGAGATCGCGGCGATGATGCGCGGCGGTGTCCCGCTCGAGACAGGCGCGGCAACGATCCACGCGTATCCGACCCTGTCGTCGTCGGTGCAGGAGGCGATGCGCCAGGCCGCCCGGCTCGTGCCCGCCTGAGGTCGTGACGATCGCTAGCGCTGCAGCGCCCGCTCGAGCTGCTGCTTGTTCATCTTCGAACGGCCCTTGATCCCTCGCTCCTTGGCCTCGTTGTACAGCTGCTCGAACGTTCGGCCGCCGGGACCGCGGTGGGATCGGAGCCCGCCCCGGCGCCCCGAGGAGATGTCGTCGGTCGAACTCCGGCTTGCCGTCCGTGCCTCGCCGGCGCGTGCCCGCTCCTTGTTCACCGTCCGCGCCGCGATCTCCTCGGCGAGGTCTTCCGGTCGACCCTGCTCTTCGAGGCCCTCCTTGATGTGCTCGTATTGCCGTTCCCGCTTCGCGCTCCACGCCTTTCGGGGCATGCGGATCACCTCCTGCGTTCTGCGTTCGAGATCTGGATCGACGTCTACCCGCGCGATCCGGAACAGAAACGCGAACGCGAGTGGCGTCGGCGACGCGGAGCAAGGCATACTGACCGCCGCCGGAGGGGGCTGCGATGGGATGCCTACTGATCGTCCTGACGGGGTTCGCGCCCCGGTTGGCGGCCGTCCTCTATTGGATCTTCCGTCCGGAACGGTGGGACAAGGCCTTCGACGGCTCGTGGGTGTGGCCGCTCCTCGGTGTGATCTTCCTGCCGATCACGACGATCGTCTGGGTCCTCGTCGCCCCCGGCGGCGTGGCCTCGTTCGACTTCCTGTGGCTCGGGATCGCGGTGTTCCTCGACGTGGGCTCGACCGCCCGGTCGGCCGCTCGCCGCAACGGCTGAGGGCTCCCTGGGTCAGCCTTCGCGGAACCCGGCGTCCTCGTGGCTGCCGTCGCAGAACGGCTTGTTGCCGGAGTTGCCGCATCGACACAGCGTGACGCGGTTGCGCACCTCGTAGGGCGTGCCGTCGGCGGCGACGACCTTCACGCCCGCCGCGCACCCAGAGCGGGCCGTCACGGATCACGCCGACCGAGGGCGCGTAGTCGAGCTCGTCGCGTGACGTCGCGCCGTCGGGCTCGGTGACCAGTCGCCCCGAGGGACACAGCTTGGACATGTGGCGGATCCGCGCCGCGATCTCGGGGTCCGCGGCGTCGGCGATCATCGCCCACACGTTGCGGAACCGATCACCGCAGTAGCCCGCCCGTGTGCACAGGGTGCGATCGTCGAACATCGTCAGATCGCCCCGGTGGTACGGATAGGCGCGGTCGTCATAGGTGCCCCGATCGGCCACCTCGGTCCCGTCGAACGGCTCGCGCTCATGCGTCGCATCACAGAAAGGCTGGCGAGACGATCGCCCGCAACGACAGAGCTCATAGGGGGCGGTCGGTGGCTCGAGCGGGGCGTCGGGCTCCCAGGCGATCGGCTCGCCGTACTCCGTCTCGACCTGACCCGTGCGCACGAGCGGCACGTCGCCGACCACCCGGTAGGGACCGTCTTCGGTCACCTCGACCCTGGGCTCTTCGGTCATCCGCAGAACCCTACGTGGCGCCGCTCGAGAACGCGACCCGGGGCTAGCGCGGAGGGCGACAATCGGTCTAGTGTGCTGGCTGAGACCGTCCCCGATCTGAAAGGCACCGCCGCGTGGGAGTGCTGCTGATCCTGCTGGGTATCGCGACGGCCGGCGTGCTGGCCGATTTCCTGATCGAGAACGACGTGGCGACGGCGGCCACGCAGTCGTTCTCGCTGTTCGGCACCACGATCGAGCTGTCGGTCCCGGCGCTGGTCGCGATCGCGTTCGGGCTCGGCGTGCTCACCGTCCTCCTGATCTTCGCAGGCGTCCGCCGCTCCCGCCGCGCCCGGCGACAACTCCTGCAGCAACGCATCGAGGACCTCCAGGATCAGAACGCGCGGCTCGCGACGAAGCAGAACCTCGAGGCAGTGATCCGGGTCCCGGAATCCGAACCGATCCCGACCCCGCCGCCACCCGTGGACGTCGTCGAGGAGGACAAGCCAGCGTCCATGTGGTGAGCCGCGAGGCGTCAGACCGCGGCGGTATCGTCGGACCATGGCGAAGCTGAGTGCCACCCAACGAGCGAAGCTCCCGGATCGAGCGTTCGCCTACATCGCTGCCGACGGCAAGCGGTCGCTGCCGATCAACGACGAGACCCACGTGCGAAACGCGCTTGCGCGTTTCGATCGGGTCCGCTTCGAAAGCGACGAGGCACGCGATCGGGCTCGGCGTCGGCTGCTGAACGCGGCGAAGAGATACGGGATCGTGCCCGTCGGGTTCGTGACCGGGCAGCTCCGAGCCGAACGGCGCGCGCCCGACCTGTCGAGCCTGCCCACCGGGACCGTCACGTTCCTACTTGCCGATATCGAGGGCTCGACCGCGTTGCTCCGGCGACTCGGCAACGCCTACACCGTGGTGCTCCGCGACGTGCGGGCGCAGATCCGCTCGAGCGTGCGGCGAAGCGGCGGGTTCAAAGTGGACGCGCACGGCGATGAGTTCCTCGCGGTCTTCGCTCGCCCTGGCGCCGCCATCGAGGCCGCGGTCGAGATCCAGCTGGCCTTGGCCCGGCACGCCTGGCCCGCGAGCGCCGAGGTGCGCGTGCGGATCGGCGTGCACACGGGTCGGCCGACGCTCACCGAGGATGGATACGTCGGCCTGTCCTTGCACACGGTCGCCCGCATCTGCGGGGCGGGCCACGGCGGACAGATCCTCGTCTCGACGCGAACGCACGGCGCGCTCCGGTCGCCGCTTACCGGCGTGCGCCTCGCCCCCGCCGGCTCCCCGTCGCTCGCGGGCATGCCGACGCGCGAGCAGGTCTACCAGGTGCGCGCCAAGGGCCTGCGCGCGCGGTTCCCGGCGCTGCGCACCTGAGGTCAGTCGCCTCGCAGGCGACGTGCGAGCGATCCGAGCAGGGCCCAGGCCGCGCGCGGCTCGTCGGCGAGTATCTTCCGGAGCTCGTCACGGTGCAGCGCCAAACAGGTGGTCGGTCGCACGGTCTGCACCGTCGCGGTCCGAGGGCGCGTGTCGAACACCGAGACCTCGCCGAACACATCGCCCGCCAACAGCCGCCCGACGGTTCGGCCGCGGCGGATGACCCGTGCCTCGCCGTCGAGCACCACGAACATCGTCTCGCCCTCGTCCCCCTGGCGGACGATCGCGTGCCCCGGCTCGTAGTCGAACACGCGCATCCCACCGAGCAGCTTGCGACGTTGCCGTTTGGACAGCGCGGCGAACAACGGGATCGTGCCGAGCACTTCCAGGTTGGTCGCCATCCGATCCTCTCCCGCCTTCGACGCCCGAACGCTACCCCACCCGAGCCGACGCGGTCGAGCCGGCCGCGGCCAGCAGCGCGCCGATCGCCGCCGCGTTGCCGGCCGCCTCGTCGACGGCGAGGTGACGAGGCGGCTCGAGGCCGCGGATCGCGCGGTGGATGTGTCGGATCGCGGGGGTGAAGGACCGCTCCCCGCCCGGCGCCGCGGCCTCCGAGGCGACGTCGTCGTCCCGGACGAGCACCAGCGTGTCACCGATGTCCGGATGGAAGGGGTTCGTCATGCGGATCTCTCCCTCGGTACCCAACACCCGCGTGAACGTGTCGTCGGCGCTGCGGAACCCGCACGACATGACGAGCCGCCGCTCGCCGGGAAAGGTCAGCGCGCCCCAGAGCTCAAGATCCACCCCGTCGGCCCACACGGCGTCGGCGACCGCGCCCGACGGGTCCGGCTCGGCCTCGAAGACGAGCCGAGCCAACCGGATCGGGTAACAGCCGACATCCTGCGTGGACCCGCCCGACAACGAGGCGAGCAGCCGCACGTCCTGCGGGTCATCGAGCGAGAAATGGAACCGCGAGGACACCTCGCGCACCTGGCCGATCGCGCCCTCGTCGAGCAGCGAGCGCAGCCGCTGCATCTGCAGGTGGAACGGAAAGACGAACGCTTCCCACAACGGACCGGGCGTGCCCGCCGCCACCCTCAACACCCGCGCCGTCTCCTCGGGCGTGGCACACAACGGCTTCTCGCAGAACACCGCCTTGCCCGCCTCCAGGGCCGCGATCGTCCACTCCGCGTGCAGTCCATTGGGCAGCGGGATGTAGACCGCCTCGATCGTGGAGTCCTCGATCACCGGACGGTAGCCTTCGACGCCGCGGGTGACGCCCTGCTCCGCCGCCCATCTCGCCGCACGAGCGCCGTCCCGACTCGCCACGACGGCCGCCTCGCCGCCGCCCGCCTCGGCGAGTGCGGGCAGGAACGCGCTCGCCGCGATCCCGGCCGTCCCCAGGATCCCCCACCGCACACGGCTCGCCCGTATCCATACCGCGAACCTACCGCGAGCGGCCGGCGGGTTGCTATGGTCTCTGGCCTCCCCCATGAAGACCGCCCGCCTCCTCATCGCCGTGCTCGCGTGCCTCGCGCTTGCCCAGCCGATCGCCACGCACGCGTCGGCGCCGGACATCCCGGCGCCGCACGGCTCGGTGCCACACGCCGCCCGCTCGACCAGACCGCCGGTCGTCCTCATCGTGTTGGAGAACCACGAGTTCGGCTCGATCGTCGGCTCCTCGTCGGCGCGTTGGCTCAACCGCTCCTTCATCCGCCGCGGCACGCTGTTCACGTCCTACCACGCGACGCATCACCCGTCGTTGCCGAATTACCTCGCGATGACGTCGGGAACAACGAGCGGCTGTCGGAGCGACACCTGCCCCCGCAGGACCTACAGGACGGACAGCATCTTCCACCAGCTCTCGCACGCCGGGATCGGGTGGGCGAGCTGGATCGAATCGATGCCCTCGCGGTGCTCGCTCAGTTCGAGCGGCACCTACGCGGTGAAGCACAACCCACCCGCGTACTACTCGAGCCTGTTCCCACGGCTTTGCCGGGCGCGAGATCGTCGATACCCCGGCCACCTGCCCTCACAGCTGCGCCCCTTCACGTTCGTGTCGCCCAACCTCTGCCACGACATGCACAGCTGTTCGATCGGCACCGGCGACCGATGGTTGGCCCGGCATGTCCCGCCGCTCTGGAAGCGGGGCGCCATCGTCATCATCACCTTCGACGAGGGCTCCAGCGGCACGGGGGGCGGCGGGCACGTGATGACGGCTATCGCAGGCCCGCACGTCCCGCGGGGCCGGCGGAACCACAGGTCCTACAGCCACTACGGGCTGCTGGCCGGCCTCGAGCATTGGTTCGGGCTGCCGCGCCTCCATCGGGCGGCAACCGCCCGACCGCTCCCGATCTGAGCGGAGGTATCGTCGGCGTCTCGACACGGAAGGTGGTCCAACCATGCGATTCGCCGGCTGCGTTGCACTGATCACGGGCGGGACGTCGGGCATCGGCGAGGCGACGGCACTCCTGTTCGCGGACGAGGGGGCTCGCGTCGTGATCACCGGACGCAACGAACAGCGGGGCGCCGCGGTCGTGGCTGCCATCGCGGGCCGCGATGGCGAGGCGCTCTTCGTGCGGGCCGACGTCCGGATCGCCGAGGAGTGTCGACAGGCCGTCGAGGCAACCGTCGCGGCGTACGGCCGACTCGACGTCTTGTTCAACAACGCCGGCGTCTACGTTGCGAACGACACCATCGCCTGTTCGGAGGACGAATGGGATGCCCAGATCGACACGAGTCTGAAAGGCGCATTCCTGATGTCGAAGTATGCCCTGCCCCACATGATCGAGCGAGGAGCAGGATCGATCGTGCATTGCGCATCGGGTTGGGGATTGGTCGGCGGAGAGCGAGCCGTCGCCTACTGCGCGGCGAAGGGAGGGATGGTCGTGATGACGAAGGCGATGGCGCTGGATCACGGCCCGCAAGGCATCCGCGTCAACGCGGTCTGCCCGGGCGACACGGACACGCCGATGGAGCACGAGGACGCGCGAGCGCAGGGCAAGAGCTGGGATCGATACGTGCACGACGCCGTGGCCGGTCGAGCGATCGCGCGGATGGCCACCCCCGAGGAGATCGCTCGCGCCGTGTTGTTCCTCGCCAGCGACGATGCCGCGTATGTGACGGGGGCCGCGCTGCCGGTCGACGGTGGCGGCGTTGCAGGCTGACCGGCGTAGGCTGGAATCGAGCGAACAGGAGGGCGCGATGGCAGACCAGTCCAAGCAGGCGTGGAACGAGGTCGGGAACCGGTTTTCGTCGGTAGGGAAACGACTCGCCGACGCGTATCAGGCGGGCGGCAACGAGGGCGAAGCCTCGACGAAGGAGACCCAGCGGAAGGTCGAGGAGGTGGCGCGTGAGATCGGTAACCAGCTCGATCGTGCCCTCGACGCGCTCGATGCGACGATGCGCGATCCCGAGGCCCGCACCGACCTCAAGATCGCCTTCGGCGCGCTCGGCAACGCGATCTCCGCATCGGTGAACGAGGCGGCGGAGGCGGTCAAGAGCCGCGGCTCGGACACGCGAAGCCGCCGCGTCCCGACGAGGGATGAGCACAGCGCCGCCGCGAACGCCCTTCGACATGGGCGCGGGCCGTCTCGAGGCGTTCAGCGACGCCGTGATGGCCGTCATCATCACCCTGCTCGCCTTTCGAGCTGGAGCCGCCGGCCGAGGTCTCTCGCGTCGCGATCCGCGCGGCGCTGCCCGGTCTGTTCATCTACGTGCTGAGCTTCTTGTTCATCGCGATCTACTGGAACAACCATCATCACCTGCTGCGCGCGACCGATCGGATCAGCGCGGCCGCGATGTGGGCGAACATGCTGCTGCTGTTCTGTCTGTCGCTGATCCCGGTGGCCGCCGAATGGATGCGCACAGCCGCACACGATCAAGCCGACCCACGAGGACCGGCGGCGTTCTTCGGCATCGTCGGGCTGGCCGCCGCCCTCAGCTACACCTGGCTCGTCCGCTCCCTGATCCGTGCGAACGGACGGGATTCGTCCTTCGCGCGGGCGATCCACACCGACCTCAAGGGCAATCTGTCACTCGGGCTCTACGCGGCCGGCGTCGCGCTGGCGGGCGTCAGCGCCTATCTCGCCTACGCCTGCTACGCAGCGGTCTCCGTGATCTGGCTGATCCCCGATCGCCGCTTCACACACGCACACCACGAGCCGCCCGGTCAGGTAACGTAGGCCGCGAGGTGCTCGCCGGTGAGAGTGGATCGGGCGGCGACGAGGTCGGCGGGCGTGCCCTCGAAGACGATCCGTCCGCCGTCGTGCCCGGCGCCGGGGCCGAGGTCGATGATCCAGTCGCCGTGGGCCATCACCGCCTGGTGGTGCGCGATGACGACGACCGACGTGCCGGCGTCGACGACCCGATCGAGCAGGCCGAGCAGCTGTTCGACGTCGGCGAGGTGCAGACCGCTCGTCGGTTCGTCGAGGACCAGGACGCCGCCCTCGTCGCCGAGGTTGGTGGCGAGTTTGAGTCGCTGCCGCTCGCCGCCGGACAGCGTCGTGAGCGGTTGGCCGATCGTGAGGTAGCCGAGCCCGACGTCTGCGAGCCGCTCCAGGATCCTGTGCGCGGCCGGCGTGCGCGCCTCACCGTCTGCGAAGAACACCGTCGCCTCGGTCACAGACATCCCAAGCACCTCGCTGATGTCCCGGCCACCGAGGTGGTAGTCCAAGACCGACGCCTCGAACCGCTTCCCCTGGCAGTCCTCGCAGGTGCTGGCGACGGTGTTCATGAAGCCGAGCTCCGTGTAGATCACGCCGATGCCGTTGCAGGCCGGACAGGCACCCTCGGAGTTGGCGCTGAACAGCGCCGGCTTCACCCCGTTCGCCTTCGCGAACGCCTTGCGGATCGGGTCGAGCAGTCCCGTGTACGTCGCCGGATTGCTCCGCCGTGAGCCACGGATCGCGCCCTGGTCGACCGAAACCACACCCGCTCGACCGGAGACCGAGCCGTCGATCAGCGAGCTCTTGCCCGACCCCGCCACGCCGGTTACCACCACCAGCACGCCGAGCGGGATGTCGACATCGACGTCCTGCAGGTTGTGAAGGCTGGCGGCACGCACCTCCATCGCACCCGATGGCGCCCGGACCGACGGCTTCAAGGACGCTCGATCGTCCACGTGCCGTCCGGTGAGCGTGCCGCTGGCCCGCAGCCCGTCGACGGTGCCCTCAAAGACCACCTGGCCACCGCCGGTGCCTGCGCCCGGGCCAAGGTCCACCGCGTGGTCGGCGATCGCGATCGTCTCCGGTTTGTGCTCCACGACGAGCACGGTGTTGCCCTTGTCGCGCAGCTGCAGCAGCAGGTCGTTCATCCGCTGGATGTCATGCGGGTGCAGACCGATCGTCGGCTCGTCGAAGACGTACGTGACGTCGGTGAGGGAGGAGCCGAGGTGACGGATCATCTTGGTGCGCTGCGCCTCGCCGCCCGACAGCGTGCCCGACGGCCGGTCCAGCGAGAGGTAGCCGAGCCCGATCTCCACGAACGAGTCGAGAGTCTGCTGCAACGCCCCGATGAGGGGCGCCACCGACGGTTCGTCGAGGCCGCGCACCCACAGCGCCAGATCACTGACCTGCATCGCGCAGGCGTCGGCGATGTTGATCTTCCTGATCTTCGACGCGCGAGCCGCCTCGCTCAGACGACTGCCGTCGCACTCGGGGCAGGTGGTGAAGGTGATGGCCCGCTCCACGAAGGCGCGAACGTGCGGCTGCAGCGCATCGACGTCCTTGGACAGCATCGATTTCTGGATCCGGGGGATCAGCCCCTCGTACGTCAGGTTGATGTTGTCGACCTTGATCTTGGTCGGCTCCTTGTACAGCAGGGCGTGCAGCTCCTTCTTGGTGAACGTCCGGATCGGCTTGTCCGGGTCGAAGAAGCCGCAGCCGCTGAAGATCCGCCCGTACCAGCCCTCGACGCTGTACCCGGGGATCGTGAGCGCGCCCTCGTTGATCGACTTGCTCGCGTCGTAGAGCTGCGTCAGGTCGAAATCGGTGACCGAGCCCCGGCCCTCGCACCTGGGACACATGCCGCCGAGACGGGAGAAGCTCGCCTTCTCCGTCGTGGTCTTGCTCCCGCGTTCGACGGTGATGGCCCCGGCGCCCGTCACCGAGGGGACGTTGAAGGAGTACGCGTTGGGCGGGCCGATGTGTGGCTGTCCGAGTCGGCTGAAGAGGATGCGCAGCATGGCGTTGGCGTCGGTCGCCGTGCCGACCGTGGAGCGCGGGTCGGTGCCCATCCGCTCCTGGTCGACGATGATCGCCGTCGTCAGCCCGTCGATGACGTCCACCTCGGGCCGCGCCAGGGTCGGCATGAACCCCTGGACGAAGGCGCTGTAGGTTTCGTTGATCAGGCGCTGCGACTCGGCGGCGATCGTGTCGAAGACCAACGAGCTCTTGCCCGAACCGGAGACGCCGGTGAACACCGTCAGCCGGCGCTTCGGAAGCTCGATGCTGACGTCCTTGAGGTTGTTCACGCGCGCGCCGTACACGCGTATCAGATCGTGTCGATCGGCAGCGTGCGGCACTGGATCGTCCTGGGCAGTCAGCGCACCGCTTGCTTCACGAGCGACGTGATCTTCGCCTCTTCGGTGGCGGTCAACTGCATGAGCGCGAAAGACGTCGGCCACATGCCGCCTTTGTCGAGGCTCGCCTCATCGCTGAACCCAAAGGTCGCGTACCGGGACTTGAACTTCTGCGCGTCCTGGAAGAAGCACACGACCTTGTCGTCCTTGGCGTAGGCGGGCATCCCATACCAGGTTCTCGGTGCCAGGTCGGGCGCGGCGGCCATCACGAGCGCGTGGACACGCTTGGCCATCTTCCGATCCGGCTCCTTCATCTTGGCGATCGCCTCACGCAGGAGGCGTTCGCCTTCCTCCCGGCTCTCGGCGGCCTTCAGTTCCTTGGCCCGCTGTTTCATCGCGGCCCGTTCCTCGGCCGAGAATCCAGAACCTGAGGACGAGTTCCTCGGGGCGCTCGTGCGCTTCGCGGATGTCTGCGCGGTCTTCTTCTTCGCTGGCTTCTTCTCGGCCATCGCGGTTCCCTCCTCTGCGTTGCATATGTTCCGACCGATCGATCGGCGGTCGGTTCAGGCCAGTTGACCGCGAGTCGCGCAGGTGTCGCGTCGCGGCGGGCGTGCTCGTCACGTTCCAATCGTGCCACGTCGCGTCCGCATTGCCCAACGGAGGTGAGACGACCCTAGCTGCGGCCGGCCATGCGGTGCGACGCGGCGGCGGCCGCGTCGATCACCTGACGGGCGAGGCGCGCGACATCGCGGGTCGGCAGCCGGTACGCAGGCCCGGAGACGCTGATGGCCGCCACGGCCACACCGTCGACGAGCACCGGCGCGGCGATCGTCACGAGACCGTCCTCGAGCTCGCCCGCGCTCGCCGCGTAGCCCTGCCGACGGACCTGGCGCAGCACCTCGGTCAATCGGGCGGGGTCGGTCACGGTGCGCGTCGTCAGCGCCTCCAGCGGACGGCGGCTGAGGTGCTCTCTGGCGCGCTCATCGCCGAACGCGAGCAGCACCTTGCCGCTGGAACTGGCATGCACCGGGCTGCGGCGACCCACCCAGCTCGCCATCACCACCGTCTGCGCCGGGGTGACCTGGTCGACGTAGACGACGTGCGCGCCGTCGCGGATCGCGAGATTGACGGTCTCGGCCGTGACGGCCGACAGGTGCTCCAGCTCCGGACGCGCCTGGCTGACGACGGGGAGGCGGTCCACGGCCGCGGCCGCGAGCCCGACGATCCGGGCGCCCAGTCGATAGCGCCCGGTCGCCTCGTCCCGATCGATCAGGCCGGCCGCGGCGAGCGTCCCGAGCAGCCGGGACGCGGTGGAGGGATGCACCGCCAGGCGCCGCGCGATCTCCTGCACGCCGAGCCCGTCATGGTCGGCGCCCAACAGATCGAGGACCGTCACGACCCGGTCCGCAGCCTCCGTCGTCCGCATCCTGGCCGACCCTATCCGTTCACTCGGCTGTTGCCCAGAGGGCAATAGTGGCCTTGTGCCCCCCCGTGGGTCCCCATAGGTTGCGGCCGTGATGCGAGGGGGCCGGCCGGCGATCGATCCCGCACCGGCGTTGCGCGAGGACCTCGGCGTGGCGCTGGCGGCCGCCGACGCGGCCGCCGCCGTGACGCTCGCGTGGTTCGGCGACCGGCTGCCCGTGGAGCTCAAGGCCGACGACACGCCGGTGACCGAGGTCGATCGGGCGGCGGAACGAGCGATCCGCTCGGTGCTCGCCGATCGGGCACCAGGCGACGGCATCCTCGGGGAGGAGGGCGGGCACACCCCCGGCGACAACGGCCGGACCTGGGTGATCGATCCCGTCGACGGCACGAAGCTCTACGCGGAGGGCATCCCCCTGTGGACGACGCTGATCGCGCTGCAGATCGACGGTCGCTCGGTCCTCGGCGTCGCGGATGCGCCGGCGCTGTCCGTGCGCTATCGGGCGGCGCGCGGGAGCGGCGCGTGGCGCGGCGAACGGCGTCTGCGCGTCTCGGCGATCGACACGCTGGCGGAGGCGTTCATCGGCCATTCGCCCCTCGAGGAATGGGCGGGCACGGGCGATGAGCGCCACCTCGTCCGCCTGGCCGGCCGGGCCCGGCGCACGCGGGGGTTGAGCGACGCCTGGGCGCACCTGCTCGTCGCCCAGGGGTCGATCGAGGCGCTCGTGGAGCACGAACCCTGTTTCCCCTGGGACTGGGCGGCGACCGAAGTCATCGTCGAAGAGGCCGGCGGACGTATCACCACACTGACGGGCACCGAACCGGCGCCCGGCGGCACCCTGTTGGTATCGAACGGGCGCGTGCACGAGACGATCGTGACCGAGCTCGCGAAGGAGGGAACCCGATGAGGTCCGGACGCACCAGAGCGCTCGCGGGCATCGCGAGCATCGTCGTCGCGGTGGTGGCGCTCGCCGGTCCATCGGCACACGCGCAATCCACCACGCCCGGCGGCGACGAGCCGATCATCCTGCGGGTCGGGGTCTCGTCGGATCTGACCACGGACAACGTGTTCGCGGTGAGCGCCGGCAGCGACTACACGGTCGCGACGACCGAGTACGACATGTTGCAGAAGTTCTCGGTCGCCGACGCAACCGCAGCTCCGAGCCTGGCGACCGGCTGCGATCACAACGAGGACTACACGCAGTGGACGTGCACCTTGCGCGACGGCTTGCTCTGGAGCGACGGCACGCCGCTCACCTCCGAGGACGTTGCGTTCATCGTACCGCTTCGTGATCGACAACAAGATCCCCCAGTACAAGAGCTACTTCCCCGGCAATCCCGTGTTCACGACGCCGGACCCGCACACGTTCGTGTGGACCGCCGACGAACCGACCTTCGCGCCGACGATGCCGCCGTGGGTCTACATCGTGCCCGAGCACGTCTGGTCGCAGTACAACGGTCAGTCGCTGAAGGACATCCGCGCCGTCTCCGGGATGAACCCGGTCGTGAGCGGCCCGTTCATGCTGACCAGCTGGAACCATGGGCAGGACTTCACGATGGATCGCAACCCCAACTTCTGGGGCCCCGCACCGACGGTCGACCGAGTCGTCTACCGCATCTACACGAACCAGGAGGCGATGATCCAGGCGCTGAAGAACAATGAGATCGACATCGCCGACGGCCTGACGCCCTCCCTGATCAACTCGGTGTCGACCACACCCGACATCACGGTGCAGAAGGTCGTCTCGGACTGGTGGCTGAACCTCGCGTTCAACTTCGGCGGGCAGAACGCAGACGCGCATCCGTTGCCGGCGCTGCACGATCTCACGGTCCGCAAGGCGATCGAGATGGCGATCGACAAGAACGCGATCGTCAACAAGGTGTACCAAGGGGCCGCGACGACGGGGGATACGATCGTTCGGCCGGCCTCGGCCTTCTGGCATCTGGACATCCCTTCGGATCAGGAGATCCCGTTCGATCCGGCGGGCGCCAACGCGATGTTGGACGACGCCGGGTACGTGGATACGAACGGAGACGGGGTTCGGGAAGACCCGGCGACCGGCGATCCGCTCGAACTGCGCATGCCGGCCTCCTCAGACACGACCGGCGCGGTCGAGGCGGGCGAGCTGATCGTGGGCTTTCTGAAACAGATCGGCATCAAGGTCGACCTGCTGCCCGCCACCGACACGAAGATGAACGACTACTGGGGCTCGGGAGACTTCGACGCCTACATCTGGTACTGGAGCGGCGATCCGGACCCGAACTATCAGCTGTTCGTGTTCACGTCGGAACAGTGCGGCTCGTGGAGTGACGGCTGCTGGAAGGACCCGCATTTCGATCAGCTCTACGAGGAGCAGCGCAGCATGATGGATCAGTCCCAGCGGCAGAAGCTCGTGCTCGAGGCGCAGCAGTACGAGTACGAGCAGGTGCCGGGCGTCGTGCTCGCCTATCCGAATTGGCTCGAGGCATACCGGAACGATCAGTTCACGGGGTGGATCCCGTCGCCCGGGCCCCAAGGATATCTGCTCGCAACGTACAACTACGACACGCTGCTCGCGGTCAAACCCGTGGCCGGCGCCTCGACGAGCGGGGCCACGTCGGTGCCGGGGTGGGTCTGGGCGATCGCAGCGATCGCGGTCGCGGGGATCGTCGTCCTGGTGGTGCGCCGCGGTCGCCGCACCGAGCCCGACGAGGCCTAGGACGTCGACGAGATGGGGTCACGGCGGTACCTGCTCAGCAAGACGCTGCAGGCTGTCGTGACCCTATGGTTCGTCCTGACCTTCAACTTCTTCCTGTTCCGCGTGCTGCCGGGTGACCCGGTGGCCGTCCTCGCGCGCAGCGAGAAGCTCACCCCCGAGGACGTCGCGAGGCTGCAACACGATCTCGGCCTGGACCGCCCGATGCTGCAGCAATACGCGATCTACATGCGACAAACGCTCTCGGGCGACCTCGGGCAGTCGCTGCGCACCGGCGAGCAGGTGAAGGACATGATCGGGGTCCGGTTCTTCCCGACGGTCGTGCTCGTGGGGCTCGGCACGCTTCTCGCCAGCTGGTTCGGCATCGTGATCGGGATCCGAGGGGGCTGGCGCCGGGGCAGCCCGTTCGACACGACGTCGCAATACGGATCCTTGATCCTGTACTCGATGCCCGAGGGCTGGCTCGGCATGCTGCTGCTGCTGTTGTTCTCCGGGTGGCTGCATTGGTTCCCGGCCGGCGGTTACACGACGCCGGGCCTCACCGGCACGGCGAAGTTCGTCGACGTTCTCGATCACCTGTTCCTGCCGCTGCTCACGCTCACCCTCGGCTACATCGGCGGGTACGCGATCGTGATGCGCTCGGCGATGATCGATACGACGCACGAGGACTTCGTGCTCACCGCCCGATCCAAGGGCGTGCCCGAACGGCTGATCCGCAAACACCACGTGGTGCCGAACGCGTTGCTGCCCGCCTTCACGCTGATCTTCCTGAGCTTCGGGTTCGTGCTCGGGGGCGCCATCGTGATCGAAAGCGTCTTCTCGTGGCCGGGGCTGGGCTACCTCACGTACACCGCGATCCAGAACAAGGACTACCCGGTGATCCAGAGCGTCTTCCTCATCGCGAGCGCCGCCGTGATCCTGGCGAACCTCGCGGCCGACATCAGCTACGGCTACCTCGACCCGCGGATCAAGGAGGCCTGAGGTGGCGACGGTCGCAGCCCGCCCGGCCAGGGTCAGCGCGTGGCGCAGGCGGCGGGCCACGATGGCGGGCCACTGGAGCACGTTCCGGGCGAGCCCGCGCGGCATGACCGGGCTCGGCGTCCTCGTGTTCTTCATGGCCGTCGCGATCGCGTCGCCCCTGATCGTGAGCGACGCCGACCTCGACCCGGCGCTCGCCACCGGGCCGCTGCACGCGCCGCCGCAGGCCGGGTACCCGCTCGGGACCGACAACTTCGGCCGCTCGGTGCTCGACCTCCTGATCGCCGGCGCGCGCGTCTCGCTCCTGGTCGGGATCACCGCGGCGATCGGCGCCATGGTGATCGGGGCCGTCGTCGGCATCTCCTCCGGCTACTTCGGCGGCACGAAGATCGACACGGTCTTGAACGCGTTCACCAACTGGTTCCTGGTGATCCCCTGGCTCGCGCTGGCGATCGCCCTGGCCTCGATCCTGGGCGCCAGCCTGACCAACGTCATCGTCGTGATCGCGGTGACCTCGTGGGCGGCCACGGCGCGGCTCGTCCGCGCCCAGGCGCTCACGGTGAAGGAACGGTCCTTCGTCGAGCGATCGCGCGCCCTCGGCGGCACGAACCGGCATGTGATCACGCGCCACATCCTGCCCAACGTGTTCCCGGTGCTGTTCGCGAACACGATCCTGATGGTCGCCCTCGCCATCCTGTCCGAGACGACCCTCGCGATCCTCGGCCTGAGCGATCCGATCGCGATCTCCTGGGGCAAGACGATCGAGGCCTCGTTCACGGCCGGCGCCGCGACGGCCGGGTGGTGGTGGTGGCTGATCCCGCCGGGCGTCTGCATCGTGCTGGTCACCTTGGCCTTCACCATGGTGGGGTTCGCGCTCGACGAGATCCTGTCCCCTCGGCTGCGGCAACGCTAGGCGGCTCGACAGGCCGCGCCGACTGCGGCAGGATGTCGCCCACTTGTCCTACATCGAGGGAGGGATACCGTTGATCCGCCGACTGCTCGCCGCCATCGCCCTGGCCACCACGGTCCTCGTCACGCCGGGGCCGACCGTCCACGCGACGACCCCGCATGTGCCGGCGTTCAGCACCGTCTTCGTGATCGTGGGAGAGAACACGAGCCTCTCCCAGCTCGATCGCAAGAGCGCGCCGTTCCAGCTGGGCTGGGTCAAGCCGCACAGCGCGTGGCTGACCGACTACTGGGGCCTGTCCCACTGGTCGACCTCCAACTACATCGGCATGACGAGCGGGCAGTTCCTCCGCTGTCATCAGCTCGACCTCAAGCCTGCCGAGTGCAACCAGGACGTGCCCAACATCTTCGGGCAGCTCTCCGACGCGCGGATCCCGTGGCTCGCGTGGAACGAGTCGATGCCCGAGCCCTGCTCGCTGGTGAACGCGGGCGCGAGCAAGGACGGCAACAGCTATCGCGTGAAGCACAACGCGGCGGCGTACTACGCCGACGTGGTGCAGACCGATTTCCAGGGAGCCACCGGCTCCGCCTCATGCCGCGACCACGTGATCACGATGGGGACGACGGGGTACAACGACACGAGCCTGTTCGAGGCGGCGCTCGGCGCGCCGGACCCCGTCGGCAGTGGCGCGCTCGGCCGGTTCAACTTCATCGTGCCCAACCAATGCGAGGACGGGCACGACAACTGCAAACCGCAGGGCAACCCGATCCGCCAGTTCGACGACTTCCTCGCGCGGGAGATCCCGCTCATCATGGCCTCGGACGCCTGGGACGCGCACGCCGCGATCTTCGTGGTCTACGACGAAGGCCAGGACGGCGGGCCCGGCAAAGCCAAGACCCACGCCGGCGGACACACCCCGTTCGCGGTGATCGGACCCGACGTGCACGAAGCCATCTATCCGGCTTTCGCGAACCACTACAACCTGCTGCGGACGCTGGAGGAGGGCTTCGGATTCACGACGTTCGCGGGCGAGGCCGCGAACGTCGACCCGATCGACCAGATCTGGACACCGTAGCGCCGGGCACACGAACGCGCGGACCGTCATAGGGTCGTCGCATGCGGCGGCTCGTGGTGCTCGCGTTCGTGGTCGTCGTCGCGTGCACCCGATCGTCGGCCGAGGGGTCGGCCGCGTCGACGTCGCTTCCATCTGCGTCGGTCACCTCGACGCCGAGCTCGCTCGATGCGACCGAGGTAGCGGGAGACCGCCTCGTCGTGCTCCGCAACGACGGGAACCTGGTCACGATGGACCCGAGCGGCGGGCAGATCCTGGCGTTGACCACCGACGCCGGCCCCCAGGTCGTCGTCGATCAGCCGGTGGCCTCCCCCGACGGTCGATCGGTCGCCTGGGTCGAGCTGCGCGCGGACGGTCCGCACGTCGTCACGACCTCGCGCGCCGGTGGCAACCGTCGCGACATCCCGCTGTCGGTCGCGCCGTTCTTCCTCGAGTGGGACCCGACCTCGACCCGGATCGCCTACCTGGGGAACGCGGGCGCGGGCGTCGGGCTCGGCGTGATCGACGACGCCGTGGTCCAGCCGCGCGACATCCCCGTCGGCGGTGGGACGCCCCTGTACATCGCCTGGTCGCCGGACGGCAGCCAGCTGCTGGTGCACGTCGGCGTGGACGGACTCGGACGCACCGACCTCGTCCATCCACTTCGGCCGACCGGCGACACGCCGGGCACGTTCCAGGCGCCCGCGTGGCTCCCCGACGGGCGAGAGCTCTACGTCGTACGAGAGGGCGCAGCCCAGTCGCTCGTCGTGGTGACCGACGGCGATCGGACGATCCTGCGCCGCTTCCGCGGCGGGGCGCTGTTCGAGCCGAGCCCTGACGGCGCCCGCGTGGCCTACCGTTTGGACGCTCCCGACGGCACGGAGACCGGCGTCTTCGTCCAGGATCTCGATGGCGGTCCGGCGACGCGCGTGACCCGCGCGGAGACGATCGCCTCCTTCTGGTCCCCGAGCGGCGACCGACTGCTGCTCCTGACCGGCGACCCGAACGGTGGCCCGTTCCGGTGGCGCGTCTGGGAAGGTCATGAGCGCTTCGTCGGCGATCCGTTCGTGCCGAGCGCGACGTTCGCGCGCGACTATCTCCCGTTCTTCGATCAGTACGCCCAAACGATCACGCCCTGGGCCCCCGACGGGTCGTCGTTCGCCTACGCCGGCGAGCAGGACGGCCGGTCGGGCATCTGGGTCCAGCCGCTCGCCGGAGCGCCGCGCCTGATCGCCGACGGCGGTTTCGTCACGTGGGCGCCGGCGCCCAACGGTTAGCGACCGAGCGAGCGAAGGGTGTCGTCGAGCGCGTCCACCACCCGCTCGATGTGCTCGGGTCCGAACACGAGCGGCGGCCGCACCTTGAGCACGTTGTCGTGCCGGCCGGTCGAGCCGACCAGCACGCCCCGATCGCGCATCCCGTTCTTGACGGCACCCGCGAGGTCTGCGTCGGGCTCCTTGGTCACCGGATCCCGAACAAGCTCCACCCCGGTCAGCATGCCGACGCCGCGCACGTCCCCGATGCAGGGGTGCGACTCCATCTGTTCGGCGAGCGCGCCGCGGAGCGCGGCGCCGACCGTCGCAGCCCGGTCGATCAGCCGCTCATCCTCGATCACGTCGAGGACGGCCAACGCCGCGGCGCAGGCGACCGGGTTGCCGCCGAACGTCGAGAACCATTCGGTGGTCTCGGCGAGGCGCTCCGTCAGCTCCCGGCGCGTGATCACGGCGGCCACAGGGTGCCCGTTGCCCATCGGCTTGCCCAACGTGACGAGGTCGGCGGCCACGCCGCCCGCCGCGAAGGACCACAACCCCTGGCCGGAGCGGCCGTGCCCGACCTGGACCTCGTCCGCCACGTAGAGCGCGCCGACCTCGTGCGTCAGCTGCGCGAGCGCGTGGGCGTAGGCGGCCGGCGGTGCCGGGATCCCGTCGGAGGTGAACCCGCCGTCGACGAACGCGACCGCCGGCAGGATCCCCCGTTCCTGTAGGCGCTCGGTCGCCTGCAGCAGGTCCTCCGCGGCCGTCGCGGGATCGGTGTCGTCGCGATACGGGTCGAGCGCGTCGAAGACCTCGACGTGCGCGGGACGATATCCACCGCGCCATTCCTCGGGCGACACGTCGGTGATCGCCTGCGTCACGCCGTGATAGGCGAACGAGCTCGCGAGCCCTCCGTCGGCGCCGGTCCACGCGGTCGCGAGCCGCCACGCGGTGTCGTTGGCCTCGCTCCCCGAGTTCACGAACAGCACCGTGTCGAGCCCCGAGTCCGGGGGCATCGTCGCGAGCAACCGCTCGGCCAGCTCGATCGCGGCGTCGTGCAGATAGCGCATGTTCGTATTGAGCAGCCGCGACTGGCGCGCGATCGCGTCGGTGACGCGCGGATGGCAATGACCGACGACCGGGACGTTGTTGTAGCAATCCAGGAATCGCGCGCCGTCGGCGTCCACCAGCCACACGCCCTCCCCGCGCACGAGGTGGAGCGGGCGGTCGTACGTGAGCGGGGACAGGGCCGGCCCGAACACCGACCGGCGCCGCTCGATCAACGCGGGCGCGTCCGCGACGGGCTCACCGGCCCGAAGCCGCGCCCCCAGCAGTTGCCGCCCGCCCGTTTCGAGGTACGCGAGTAACGGCCACAGGCGTTCCTCCCACCCGCGCAGATATGCGTTGTCGGGGTGACGACGCGCGCGCCATCCGAACAACACCGCGACGGTCGCGAGCCGCGTCGAAAGGAGGTCGGGCAGCACCGCCAGTTCCTCGGGCTCGAGCGGGGTGACCGACCGATACCCGTCGATGCAGCGCATCGCGAGCGGCACGACATCGTTTGGCCGCCGCCCTTGCAACAGAGACTCGAGCGCGGCGGACAGGTCGCACACGAGCGCCGAGTGGCTCATGTCGCCAAAATCGATGATGCCGCTGATCCGACCCCGGTCGTCCATGAGCGCGTTGTCGAGCGTGACGTCGCCGTGGATCACCTGCGATCGAAGGGACCACCACCGTGGGACCACATCGGTCTCGAAACGGTCGAGCACACCGTCGATCAACGCACGATGGTCGCGGTCCTCGATCGCATCGGTCATCGGCCGCAGCGACGACGCGTGCTGCACGTCCCACAGCATCGTGCGACCCGCCGACGGATGGAAGAAGGAACGAAGCGCGCGGCCCAGCCGTGCGGTCGTGACGCCGTAGTCGGAGAGCGCGTCTCCGTCGAGCTTGAGCGGGTCGATCGAGGCGACGCCGGGCATGAACGTCGACGCGCGCACGAGGTGCTCGACCCCCGCGGCGTCGTGCGCGCGCCCTCGGTAGGCCGATGGGCCTGCGACGACGTCCGCGCCGCGCGTGGCGAGGGGCGCCGAGACCGGGAGCGTGGGGTCCGCCGCCAGCACATGCAGCGCGGCGGCGGTCTCCATGTCGACGATCGCCGCATCCTCGCTCGCGTTCGAGATCTTCAGCACGCCCACAGGTCCCGTCGCGCCCTGGATGAGGAAGCCCTGGTCGCGCTCGCTTCCAAGCGGCGTGGGCGTGCCGTGCAGGTCGAAGAGGTCCGCCGCGACGACGGCGGCCTCGTCGGCGCCGAACGCGGGCGGTTCCCCGCGCAGGACGTCGCTGTCGTGCGTCTCGACCATCGGCACGGATGGTAGCCGCACGGGTCGGCCTACCGCCTTCCGACGGATACCGCGGTCGGTCGGTCGCTGCGTAGACTCGGGCGATCACGACCCAGGGAGGGGAACGAATGCGTCTGTCCGCACGGATCGCGGCCGTGTGCGCCGCAGGGTTGATCGTCCTGTCCGCCGCGCCGGTCGCCGGCGCCCGGCCGATCGATCGTGGCACCACGTGCCTGCAGCGCACCGGCGAGATCGCTCGGACAGAGGGCCACATGACCCGCGACGTGGTCGCCGCGGCCGGTGCCGACCGGCTTACACGGTGGCTGACCCGCCACCCGGGTGCCGAAGCCTCGGCGGCGGCGGCCGTCACCGCGTCGCCGGTCACCGTGCCCGTCGCATTCCACGTGATCCGTGCGGACCTCACGTCGGCGGGCGGCAACGTCACCGGTCATCAGATCCGCCGACAGGTCGAGGTCCTCAACGCCTCCTACGGAGGCTCGACCGGCGGAGCCGACACGGGCTTCCAGTTCTCACTCCTGTCGATCGACCGCACGACGAACGCGAGCTGGTTCAAGCTCAACGGCGGCAAAGAGAAGAAGATCAAGGCCGCGCTGAAGGTCGGCGGCCCCGAGACGCTCAACATCTACTCGGCCGACCTCGGCAACTCGTTGCTCGGGTGGGCCTACCTCGCGCAGGACGCCGCCAGCGTCGGCGTACTCGACGGCGTGGTCGTGCACTACAAGTCGCTGCCCGGCGGCGGCTGGGGCCCCCACTACAGCGGGGGCGACACCACGACGCACGAGGTCGGGCACTGGCTCGATCTGTTGCACACCTTCGATGGCGGTTGCAACGGCGACGGCGATCTCATCGACGACACGCCGGCCGAGGCCTCGGCCGCCTTCGAGTGCCCGAAAGGGCGAGACACCTGCGCGGCGGCCGGTCTGGACCCGATCACCAATTTCATGGACTACACGTTCGACTCGTGCATGTTCCAGTTCACACCCGACCAGGCGGTCAGGATGCAGGCCGCCTGGCAGGCGTACCGCGCGCCGTAGTTGGCGCTCTTGCGCTGCAGATGATCCGAGCACGGTGGGCCACGGCCGGTCCCCGCGTGCTCAAGCGATCTCCCGGATGGTCGAAGCCTTCCGCAGGAACCTGTTCGGAAGGTCTCGGGGATGGACCCTGCGGAATTACTGCGGTATGCGGTCGAGCGGCGCGCGAGTGATGTCCATCTGAAGGCGGGCAATGTGCCCTTCATCAGGGTGGACGGCGAGCTGCTGCCGACCCCGTTCGCGGAACTCACACCCACCGACGCGCGGCAGTTCGCCGACGCGTTGATGCCGCCGCACAAGGCGGAGGAATTCGCGAACACACGTGAGGCCGACTTCGCGTACACGATGGAGGGCGTCGGGCGATTCCGCGTCAACGTCTTGCGGCAATCGGACACCGTCGGGCTCGCGATCCGATGGGTCAGCCCGGAGGACCTGACGTTCGAAGAGCTGTCGTTGCCAACCGTGATCCGGTCGTTGGCGGACACGCGGCGCGGCCTGATCCTCGTGACGGGTCCGACCGGATCGGGCAAGACCACCACGATCGCGACGCTGCTCGGGTTCATCAATCGAACCCGGCGTGCGCACATCGTGACGATCGAGGATCCGATCGAGGTGGTGTTCACGGATGCGATGTCGGTGATCCGCCAGCGAGAGGTCGGTCGAGACACGGAGTCCTACGGCGCGGCGCTGCGACAGTCGCTCCGCCAGGACCCGGATGTGATCTTCCTGGGGGAGATCCGCGACCAGGAGACGGCGCTCGCAGCCATCCAAGCCGCCCAGACGGGCCACCTCGTGATGTCGACGATGCACACGATCGACGCTCCCGAGACGATCTCGCGGATCGTCGAGATGTTCCCGCCGAATCAGCAGGATCAGATGCGGGTCTCCGTCGCCGGCGCGTTGCGCGGCGTGATCTCCCAGCGGCTCCTCGAGCGTGCCGACGGCCGCGGCAGGGTCCCGGCCGTCGAGGTCATGTTGAACACAGGCCGGGTCTATGACCGGATCCTCGATCCGGAACTGGATCCGCCGATGCACGCCGTCATCGCCGACAGCCGCTACGACGGCATGCAGACCTTCGACCAGTCGCTGCTGGATCTGGCGCGTGAGGGCCTCGTGACCGAGGAGGACGCGCGGGCAGTTGCAACGAGTCCGCACGACTTCTCCCTCGCGCTGGTCGACGCCGCCGGCGCCGGGAGCCGCACGGATGGATAGCCCCGCCGCAGACGTCGCCGGGACGACACCGCCTGCCGAGGCGCCGGTGAGCTTCCCGATGTTCGCGGCGGTCGCGGCGGGCATGACGGGCAAGTCCGTGTACGAGGTGTTGGAGCTCGTCGGGGGTCTGTTCGAAGCGGCGGGCGCGGTGTTCGAAGGCTCGCCCGACGCGCCCGCCACGCTGATCGCGCTCCTGCCGCCGAGCGACCGGGCCGCGATGCACGCGGTGCAACTGGGGCTCCAGGCGCAGGCCACCGCGCCCGCGCTCCGGCTGGGCATCGATGCCACAGAGGTGCACTCGAAGCAGGAGCAGGACGCGCGCTGGCAGCAGGTGATCGACAGCGCCGTCCGGCTGCAGAAGGCCGCGCGCTCCGGCGAGGTGATCGCCGGCGACACGATGGAGCACCTGACCGATGGCGGCGCGGCCACTGAGGCGCTCCGGGTCGGTGACGAGACGTACCTGCTGCTCACGGGCGTTCGTGACCTGTCTGCGGTGCCCGACCCGGTCTCGGCCCCACCGCAGGCGGTCGCGGCGCCCCCGTCGATCACGCCGGTGCTGTTCGAGGAGCCGGTCGTCGTCACGACAGAGCCCCAGCCAGCGATCGCGCGGGAGATCGTGCCGGTGGCTCCGGAGCCGTCGCCGGCGACCGCCCCCGATCCGGTCGCCGTCGCCGAGCCGACTCCCGCGCCGGCTGACGAGGTCTTCGCACCTTTTTCGGAGCCGGTTCCCGCGCATGTTCCTGAGCCGGCGCCGACCGTCGCCGCCGAGCCGAGCGCGACACCGGCGCCCGCACTCCAGCCCACCGCGCGATGGGACGGTCCGCTGGTGGGCCGCGACGGGCAGCTCGATGACCTTCGGACCCGCTTCGAACGGGCCACCACCGAGCGGCGAGCCTCCTGCCTCGTGGTCGCCGGCGAATCCGGCGTCGGCAAGACCCGGCTCGTTGCCGAGCTCGCTCGGTCGGTCGATGACGTGCGACACCGCACGATCGCCTGCGCGCCCGCCGACCTCGGTGGCGCCCGCTGGCCGCTGGCCGATCTCGTCGAGGCCCTCACGGGGCTCGATGCCCTTGCGCCGCCCGCCGACGTCCGCGACCGCCTGGCCGAGCTCTTCGACGGGCACGCCGACGCGGACCGGATCCTGCCGGAGCTGTGCGCGATCCTCGCCCTCGACGGGGCACCGGATCCGGATCTCCTTCGGTGGGTGCTCCGGCGACTGGTCGAGGTCTCCGTGGAGACCGCCACGCTGGTCCAGATCGACGACGCGGACCGCGTCGGGGCGGGATTCGTGCGGCTTCTGAGCGACGTCACGACGGCCGCGCGCGACGCGCCACTGTTGATCGTCCTCACGTCGACCGGTGACGTGGACGGTGTGCCGACCATGCGGGTCGCACCGCTCGGTCCCGACGATGCGGCGATGCTCGTCGGCAAGCTCCTCGGCGCCGCGGAGCCCGGGGTCGCCGCCGGCGTCGCCGCGCGCGCGGGTGGGAATCCGTTCGCGATCGAGCAGGCCCTCGCGTTGCTGACGGAGACGGGGACGCTGGCGCCCGGCCAGGGCCGCTGGATGCCGCTGGCGGACCTCGCGCAGGTGCCGATGCCCGACACGCCGATCGCTCTGATCCGCCAGCGCCTCCAGACCCTTCCCGCGCAGGAGTTGGCGGTGATCGGCATGGCGGCGGTCGCCGGCGAGCGGTTCGCCGCCGAGCCATTGCTCGATGTCCTGCCTCCGGAGGCCCGTGCGGGCGCCCCAGCCCATCTCGCCGATCTCGTTGCTCGCGGGTATCTCCTGATCGAGACCCCGACGACCTTCCGCTTCCGGCATCCGCTGCTCGCCCAGGCGACCCTCGCCGGGGTGCCCGATTGGGCGCAGGCGACGGCGCACGAGCGCGTCGCGCGCGATCTCGAGCGGGTCGCCGGCGAACGCCTCTGGCGTCACGCCGGCGCGGTGGGCGATCACCTCGAAGCCAGCTGCCGGCTCCGGCCGGACACGGCGCCGGACGTGCGCAACGACGCGCTCGAGATGCTGGCGTGGTCGGCGTCCGCGGCGGTCGAGCACGACGATCTCGACGGGGCCGCGCGGCTGGAGCGACGGGCCGCGGCGCTGCTCGATCACGACCCCGTTCGCCGCGCCGAGCTGCTCTATCTGGCGGCCGAGCACGGCTCGGGCGCGGCGCCCGGACGTCCGGCAGATCGCGAGATCGCCGAGGCCGCCCTTGCGTCCTCGGTTGCCGGCGACGATGTCGATTGGCGCGTCCGGCTCCTGCGCGCCCGCCTGCGTACGACGGCCGGCCACGAAGATGCTCTCGAGGGCGCCCGGGCGACCGCCGACGAAGCGATCGCGGCCTTCGCCGAGGACGACCTCGGGTGGGCGTTGTCCAAGGCGTGGGCCCTTCGCGGCCTCGTGCACATGGGACGGGCGCAGAACGGGATGGTCGCCGACGACCTGATGAAGGCGGCCGACAACGCGGCAGCCGCCGAACGGTGGCGCGAGGAGACGTCGGCGCTTCGGGGCGCGGCGGCGGCGCTCCTCGACGGCCCCGTGCCCGTGGAGGAAGCGGAGGCGCGCTGCATCTCCTTCCTGCCCCGCGTTCGCGGATCGTTGGCCGAGCACGACATCCGCGGCGCGTTGGCACTCTTGCGGGCGCGCCGTTCCGCATTCGACACCGCACGCTCGGACATCATCGCGTCGATCGCGGCGCTCGAGGAGCTGGGCGCCTACGGAGACCTTGCCGTGGCCTTGTATCGAGCGGCGCAGATCGAGATCCTCACCGGACAGCCGGCCGCCGGCGAGCCACAGATGCAACGGGCGCTCGCCGCGGCGGCCCACGCGCGCGACGACGCGCTTCGCGCCGCGTTGGCGGCCTCGTTCGCGCACATCTTGATCAGAGACGAGGAACGGCTCGACGAGGCGCTGGCGCTGGCCGACGTCGCGGAGGCGCACGCGCGCGACATCACCACGCAGGTGGGATGGCGCATGGCTCGGGCTCGCGTGATGGTGCGACGCGGCCGAGGCGCGCTCGCCGAACGCCTGGTACGCGAAGCGTTGAGCCTTGCCGAGCAGACGGACTCCACTGCGCTTCGCGCCACCGCGTTGTTGGACGCGGCCGACGTCCGGCGTCGGGCCGGGCGTCCGTCGGAGGCCGAGCCGTTCGAGAAGCGAGCGCTCCGGCTGTTCGAGCGACGTGGGGCGACCGCCCAGGCTAGCGCGATCGCCGGGCCGGCCGTTGTTGAGACGTTGCCGGAGGAGCAGGCAGCGACGCCTGCGCCAGAGACGACGGCTCCTGACGAGATCCCCATCGGGGAACCAAGCGACGTGGCAGCCTCGGATGAAACCCCGGTGCCCGACGAGCCCATGCTCGGGCCACCCGCCGCGGAAGAGCCCACACTCGAGCCCGAGCCACCCGCCGCGGAAGCGCCGTCGCCGTCAGAGAGCCCGGTGATCGAGCCTGGGCCATGGTCGGAGCCCTGGTCGGCTCCGGCTCCCGATCCCACGACCCCTTCGCCTGCGGACGTCGACGACCACACCGCCGAGGACGAATCGAAGCGTCGCTGGTTCAATCGATGAAACGCGGCGGAGCGAACTGGTCCTCAAGGGCTACCGTTGGATCGGCCGATATGGTTCGCATGATGACGTCAACGCGCCTCCGTCTCCTCGCAGCCCTCGCCACACTCGCCCTGGTCCTCGGCGCCGGGGCCGCGTTGGCCTCGACCGGCACGGATCCGGCCCCGGACCCCAGCTGCAGCGTGCAGCCGTCGGTCGACCCCTCGGGCGACCCGTCCGTCGATCCGTCGGTCGACCCGTCCGTCGATCGATCGGTCGACCCCTCGGAGGATTCTGGGGACGAGCAGACGGATCCCGTCACCGACCCCTCGCTCCAGCCGGACCCGACATGCGAGGACGACGCCGGCGATGCAGAGGCCCCCGACCCGGTGGAGACCGAGACCGAGGCTCCGACGGTCACCGACACGCCCCCGGTCGATCGCGAGGCGGAGTGCAACACCGCGGCGGGCATCGATCCCACCGCCGCGCCGAGCACCGAGACCTCGGCGACTGTCACCGGGCTGGACAACGCGATCAGCCACGTGCTCGCCAACTGCATCAAGAACCCGCAGGCACCCGGGCTCGTCAACGCGCTCGAGCATCTGCTGGCCAACCAGGAGCGCAAGGCCCTGCACGATGCGGCACACGACGAGGCGGCGGCGGCGCGCGAGGCGGCCAAGGCCGATCGACAGGCCGCGCACGACGCCGCCAAGGCCGCGAAGCAAGCTTCGCACGGCAACAGCGGGACGCACGGCAACAGCGGGACCCACGGCAACAGCGGGACGCACGGCAACAGCGGCCACTGAGCCGAGTCGTCCCGTCGCGGGGGCACCGCGTCGCCCGAGGCTACCGTCGGAAGCGTGCCGGTGCGAACGGGGCGAGATCGATGCCGGGCCCGTCACCGCAGACGAGACCGGCCACGACCTGCCCGGTGACGGGCCCCAGCGTCATCCCGAGCATGTTGTGACCGGTCGCGAGAACGACACGCGGATGACCGGCCAGCGGCCCGAGGATCGGGAGCCCGTCGGGGGTCATCGGTCGAGGCCCCACCCACTCCTCCGTGCGAGCCGACAGATCGACCGCAGGGAGGATCGGCGCGAGGCGGCGCACGATCGCGTCGATCCGCGCCGGACGGAACCGATCGGTCGTGCCGTCGAACTCCATCGTGCCGGCGATGCGCAGCCGGCTTCCCATCGGCGTCGCCATCACGTGCGCGTCGGCAAGCTCGAGCAGCCGCTCGGGCATCCGCGCCGGATGAAGCGCGAAGCTGTAGCCCTTCCCGGCCTGCATCGTGAGCTTGACGCCGAGCGGGGCGACGAGGTCGCGAGCCCAGACGCCGGCGGCCACGACCACCGCGGCGCCGGCGACCGCGCAGTTGGCCGTGTCGAGCTCGACGCCATCGCCCAGATCGTGGATCGCCGTGACGGGCGCATGCGTGCGCACCTCGATGCCGGCACGGCGAGCGGCGTCGGTGAGATCGTCGAGCAGGGAGGACGGGTCGGCCCAGCGCTCCCCCGGGATCACGAACCCGGCCACCGCCTCGTCGCCGAGCAACGGCTCCGTGGCCCGGAGGGCCGCCGCGCCGAGGAGCGGCTCGGGCGCGGCGCAGACACCCAGCGTCGCCATGCCGACGACGCGTGCGTGAGCAGCGGCCGCCGCATCTCGCTCGCGGTACACGACGAGGTAGCCGTCGCGACGAGTGTGCAGCCCGATGCCGGACTCGGCCAGCCGATCGTGGGCGGCAGCCGCGCCACGGGCCAGCTGCACGAGCGCGTGCAGGCCGCGGTCGTAGGCGCTCGCCTTGCCGGCGCGCCTGAATCGCATGAGGAACCCTGCCATCTGCGGCATGAAGGCCGGATGGACGTACAGCGCCGCGTCCGGGCGCCGGAGATCCTCAAGCGCTGTTCGGACCATGCCGGGCGCGGCCAACGGCTCGACGAGCGAAGGGCAGATCGCGCCCGCGTTCCCGCGTGAGGCGCCGGCACCCGTACGTTCGGCGGCCTCGAAGACGATCACGTCGGCGCCTGCCGCGCGCAGGAACCACGCGCATGAGAGGCCGACGATCCCGCCGCCCACCACCACGACCGGCCCCTCACCCGGTCGCAGCGGTTCGAACGACATGCACGGCTCCCTCGATCGCAGATCCCGCAGCCTACCCCTGCGATCGGCGACGTCAGGTGACCGTCAGCGTCCCGACCATCGTCGCGGGATGGGCGTAACAGTTGAACGCGTACAGGCCGGGCGCGAGCGCCGGTATCGCATAGACGGTCTCGTCGCGCCCCGTGATCATGGCGTTGTCGGACGGAGCCCAGAGCGGCGTGCCGACGGTCGAGGTGCCCGCGAAGAGCTGGATGTTGTGCGTGACACCCTTGTCCTGGTTCCTGAACGTGACCTCGATCCCCGCGCCCGCCGTCGCCTCGAGGGTCGTCTCCCGGAAACCGGTCATCGTCGCCCCCTGCGGCGCAGTGACCTCGAGCCGTGTGGCGCTCGCACCATCGGAGAGGGAGATCGCGGCCGACGTGGAAGGGGCCGACGTCGAGCTCGACGCACAGGCGGCGAGGACCAGTGCGCAGCTGCATGCAACGGCGGCCAGACGGAGGGTTCGCATCGCCCACATGCTCTCGAAGATACCGGCGATCCGGGCGCCCGATGGACCTGCGACGGATAGGACGAACGGCCCGAGCGGTGTGGCTGCTAGGGTCCGGCGATGGGTCACGTCACGCGGCGCGTCGGGTCGGTCGAGGTCACCGCGGTGCTGGACTGCGACTTCCCCAATGGTCCGATCGTCGAGTCGTTCCCCGACGTTCCCGCGGCGGACCTGCTGGCGGCGCGGGCAACCGGTGCCGGGGTGTACACAGATGACGATCAATGGCGAATGCGTGTCCGTACGTGGCTGGTGCGCTCCGCCGCAGGGCCGCTGCTGTTCGACACGGGTCTCGGTGGCGTGGCGTCCCCCACGCAGGCCTGGGCCCCCGTGCAGGGCGAGCTCGCGAACGAGCTCGCGACGATGGGGGTCGAGCGTCACGACATCGAGACGGTCGCGATCAGCCACGTCCACGACGACCACATCGGCGGCGTGCTGGACGACGTGGGCGCGCCGATGTTCCCGAACGCGCGATACGTGCTGCAGCGTGCCGATCACGACTGGCTCCGCGAGACGGCCGACGAGGACGAGGAGGCCGCGGCGGCCTGGGCCTTGATCCGACCGCTCGCCGACGCGGGCGTTCTCGATCTGATCGAGGGCGATCTCCCCATCGACGGCGCGCTCGCGCTCCGGCATCTGCCCGGTCACACGCCCGGTCACCAGATCCTGCGGATCGACGACGGCGGCGGCCGGATGGTGCTGAGCGCCGACACATGGAACCACCCCTCGCAGTTCGCGCGCCCGGACTGGCCGAGCGGACCCGACAACGATCACGCGGAGTCGGCGGCCGCGCGCCGGGTCCTGCTCGCGGAGCTCTTGGCGCAACCGGGAACGATCGTCGCGCCGACGCACCTGGACGCGGCGTTCGGCGAAGTCAGGACCGCGCCCGACGGCTCGCCGGAATGGGCGCCGATCGGCTGAGGTCAGAACGGCAGGCCGACCGTTCGCCGCAACGTGAACCCCAGCGTGACGGCGAACACCACGACGGTCACGCCCGTCGACAGCCACCACGGCATCGTCCGCCACCACATCATCCCGACGCCGACGACGAACCCGAGGACGAGCGCCCCGAACTTCCATGGCATCCCGGTCGACTGCGCGGCGAACGAACGATCGATCGAGGTGCAGAAATGGAACACGGGCGTCAGCACGTACCCGGCGGGACACGAGTAGCGAGGGATCATCAGGGCGAGCAGGATCCCGCACGCGATCACGACGAAACCCGGTCCGAGACGCCACCCGCCGCCGCCCTCGGGGTCGACGGGCCGACGCAGTGCGCGCGCCAGGACGATCGATCCGGCGACGACCGCGATCAGCGCCACGAACAGCACCTGCCCGGCAACGACGATCCCGATCCCGCACGGGCCCGACGACGTGTAGTCCCCAGCGACGCAGTTGATCTCGTCCCACGACCCTGCCAGAGCCGCCACACCGCCGAGCGTCAGGCAGGCACCCACGGTGAGATGACCTGCTTTGGCCTGCAGGGTTTCTGACAACAGCTGGGGAAATCGTGTGGAGATCGCGCCGGGCATATCTACGGCATCTTCACACGTGATAGCGGGCCGGCGCCGGCGGCGGCCGATAGCCTGACGACACGTGCATCCGCGCCGCTCCCCACTCCTCGCAGCGGTGTCCGTCGTGCTCGTCATCTCGATGGCGTTCGGGCCGGCGCACGCCGCGAGCCGCTCCACGCGGGCTCGTTCCAAGGTCTTCAGCTTCGTCAACCGGTATCGGCACCAGCATGGGTTGCACGGCCTCCGCGATCAGGACGCCGTCGATCGCACCGCCCGACGGCACACCCAGGCGATGGCGTCGCAACGTCGTCTGTTCCACAGCGCCGCTCTGCAGACGAAGCTGCGGACCTATCACCCTTCGACGTGGGGCGAGAACGTCGGCATGGGACCATCGGTCTGGGCCGTGTTCAAGGCATGGACCCGTAGCAGCGAGCACCGGGCGAACATGCTGAACAGCCGATTCCGACACGCCGGCGTCGGCGTGATCTTCTCGCACGGGGCGTACTGGATCACGATGATCTTCTACGGCTGACCCGTTTCGTCGCGATGTGGTGTAGTCGCGGGATGGACACGCCGCGCGTCAGGCACGCCCGTCGGCTCTTCGCGGGCCTCGGGGCCACCTACGACCGGATGGGCGCGCTGCTGTCGTTCGGCGAAGACCCGCGCTGGCGCCGGTTCCTCGTCTCGCGCATCGGACCGCGGTCCTCGGTGCTCGATGTCGCGACCGGCACCGGGCTCGTCGCGCGCGAACTCGTTCGGACCGAGGGGCGGCGGCGGGTCGTCGCGCTGGATCCGAGCGCACCGATGCTGGAGACGGGCATCGATCGATCCGCCGGGTTGCCGATCGCGTTCGTGCTCGGGCGCGCCGAGGAGCTGCCGTTCGCGACGGCGACGTTCGATGCGTTGACGGTGACGTACCTCCTGCGATACGTGGACGATCCGGGCGCGACGCTCACCGAGCTCGCGCGTGTCGTCCGGCCGGGCGGGGTCGTCGCGAGCCTCGAGTTCGGCGTCCCACCGAACCGCGCATGGCGTGCGTGCTGGCGTCTCTACACAGGCGCGGTCATGCCCGCGGTCGGTCGGCTCGTGTCGCGCGATTGGTACGAGGTGGGCAGGTTCCTCGGTCCCAGCATCGAGGGATTCTGGCGACGCTATCCGCTGTCGGCCCAGCTCGATCTATGGCGCGAGGCGGGTTTCGAACAGGTTCGGTGGCGCCGCATGAGCCTCGGCGGCGGGGTCGTGCTCTGGGGGGTTCGCCGCGGGTGAGCCGGCCCTCGTTCTACGCGCTGGAGCCGGGAGGGGCCCGCGACTACTGGACGTTGCTGCACCCGCCCTACACGCTGTGGCACCTCGCCTTCGTTGCGATCGGCGCCTGCGTCGTCGATACATTGCAGCCTCGGTACCTCGTGATGGCCTTGATCGCGTTCTTCCTCGCGGTCGGGATCGCGGCGCACGCCCTGGATGAGCTGCACGGTCGCCCCCTGCGCACACGGATCCCCCGCTGGACCCTGCTCGCGCTCGCGGTGTTCGGCGTGATCGGCGCCCTGGCGATCGGGATCTACGGGGCCTCGATCGTGTCGTGGTGGGGCCTCGTCTTCATCGCGATCGGTGGATTCCTGGTGCCCGCGTACAACCTCGAATGGTTCGACGGACGGTTCCACACCGATCTGTGGTTCGCCGTCATGTGGGGCGGTTTCCCGGCGCTCGCCGGTGGGTTCGCACAGACCGGACGGATCGACGTGCCGATCCTGTTGGTCTCCGCCGGCTGTGGCTACGTCGCGGCGGCGCAGCGTCGTCTCTCGACGCCCGTCCGCCGGTTACGTCGCAGCTCGACCGGCATCGAGGGTGAGATCGCATACGCCGACGGAACACGCGAGCGGATCGACGCAGCCGCCATGACGAGCGCCCCGGAGGGAGCGCTGCGGTTGCTGTGGATCGCGATGGTGCTGCTCGCCACGGGCCTCGTGATCACTCGATGGCCGTAGTCACGCGCCCGCGAGCGACCTGATCTGACGCAACGCCACCGTTAACTGGGACAGGTCTGACACGCCCTCCATCTTCAGGCCTCGGAGGAAGCGATCGACGCGCTCGAAGGCGGGGCCGCGCTCGGAGAGATACTGCTCGATCGCCTCGTCGATCGGCGCGCCGCCCGCGGCCTCCAAGACTCGCTCACAGAGCTTGCGGCGCAGAGCGAAGAGATCGTCTTCCATCGATTGCTGGGCCCACCGCTGCCAGCGGGTGGTCGCGGTCAGCTGCTCGAGCTGCGTCTCGAGCCAGTCGATGTCGAGCGCTTCGCCGAGGACGAAGAACCCGCGGGCGACCTCGAGCGGCGAGCGGCCGGTGGCGTGCGCGACCGCGATGATGTCCGGCGCGTGCACCAGCTCGGGCTGGAACGCGTGGCGGTGGGCCACCGTCTCGGGCACGCCTTCGGCGACGAGTCGCCGCGCCGCATGCTCGTGCTCGTCCCGCCAGGCCTCCGGGCCGATCTGGCTGATCGCGTCCGACACCTCGGCGAAGGATGCGCGCGACTGCTCGACCGCGTCGGCCAGCCGTTGCCCCGCGCCCTGCACGAGGTACCACCTCGAGGTCGTCTCGACGAGCCAGTCCACCCCGCTCAGCAGCTCCGATTGCACGCCCGGGTCGATGATGCCGTCGAGCGCCTCGATGTCGCCCCAGCGGCCGACCGCGCCGGTGATGTCGCGCGCGATGCGGAACGCGCGCACGACGTCGGCGTGGGACACCCCGGTCTCGGCGACCATGCGCGACACGAACGTGATGCCCTGGGAATTGACGACGTCATTGGACGCGATCGTCGCGATGATCTCGCGCTTCAACGGGTGCTCGGCGAGCAGATGCCCGAACCGTTCGACGATCTTGGGCGGGAAGTACCGCTCGAGATCCGACGCCAGGTAGTCGCTGTCGGGCAGATCCGAGTCGACGAGCTCGTTGAAGACCTGCCGCTTCGCATACGCCAGCAGGACGGCGAGTTCGGGCCGCGTCATCCCCCGGCCCGCGCCGCGGCGTTCCAGCATCTCGTCGGTCGTCGGTAGGAACTCGACCGCACGCTCGAGCTCGCCGTCGGCCTCGAGCTGCACCATCAGGTCCTCGTAGGCCTCGACGCGCTGGGTCGAGACCTCGTCTTCCTGCGACAGGATCTGGGCCTGCAGGTAGTTGTCGTATAGGACGAGCTGGACGACGTCGGGCGCGCAATCCTGCAGCAGCTCGTTTCGACCGTCCAACGTCAGCTCGCCGCGCTGGATCGCGAGCCCGAGCAAGATCTTCCAGTTCACCTCGTGGTCGGAGGTGTCCACCCCGGCCGAGTTGTCGATGAAATCGGTGTTGATCCGACCGCCCGCGAGCGCGTATTCGATCCGCCCGCGCTGCGTGAACCCGAGGTTGCCGCCCTCGCCCACGACCCGGGCGCGCACCTGCGACCCACTGACGCGCACGCTGTTGTTCGTCCGGTCGCCCGCGTCCGCCTGCGTCTCGCGCGAGGACTTCACGTACGTGCCGATCCCGCCGTTCCACAGCAGATCCACCGGCGACTGCAGGATCCATCGGATCAGCTCGTCGGGGGTCATCTCCTCGGCGACCTCGTCGGGGATCCCCAGCGCCACCCGCGCCTCCTTGGATGGCACCACCGACTTCGCCCGTCGGTCGAACACATCCCCGCCGGGCGACAGCAGCGTGCGGTCGTAATCGTTCCAGGAGGACCCCGCCAGCAGGTACAGGCGCCGCCGCTCCGCGAACGAGGCCGACGCGTCCGGCTCGGGGTCGACGAACACGTTGCGATGGTCGAAGGCCGCGAGCAGCCTGACCGTCTCGCTGTACAGCATGCCGTTGCCGAAGACGTCGCCCGACATGTCCCCGATCCCGACCGACGTGAACGAGTCGCGCAACACGTCGACACCGAGCTCGCGGAAGTGCCGCTTCACCGACTCCCAGGCGCCGCGCGCCGTGATCCCCAGCGCCTTGTGGTCGTAGCCGGCGCTGCCGCCCGAGGCGAACGCGTCGCCCAGCCAGAAGCCGAATTCCTCGCTCACGGCGTTGGCGGTGTCGGAGAAGGTCGCCGTACCCTTGTCGGCGGCGACCACGAGGTAGGGATCGTCGCCGTCGAGCACGCGCACGCCCGCGGGATGGGTCACCTCACCGCGCACGAGGTTGTCGGTGATGTCGAGTAACCCGTGCATGAAGGTGACGTACTGGGTCACGACCTCCTGCTTCAGCTCCGCCGGGGAGCTGGTCGAGCGTTTCAGGATGAATCCGCCCTTCGAGCCGTCGGGCACGATCACCGCGTTCTTCACGCGTTGGGCCTTCATCAGGCCCAGCACCTCGGTGCGGTAGTCCTCCTTGCGGTCCGACCAGCGGATGCCGCCGCGCGCGATCATGCCGCCCCGCAGATGGATCGCCTCCATCTGCGAGGAGTACAGGAAGATCTCGAACAGCGGGAACGGCTTCGGCATCTCGGGAACGTCTGCCGATCGCAACTTCAATGCGAGCGCGGGTCGGTCGGGCAGGTAGGCGTTCGTGCGCACCGTCGCCTCGATCGTGCCTAGGAGCGATCGGATGATCTGATCCTGGTCCAGCGACGCCACCGCCCGGAGATCCTCTTTGATCTGCTGGCGGAGCTCGTCGGCGTCGGTGGCGGGTGCGTCCCGGATCGGATCGAACTTCGTCTCGAACAGCTGGGCGAGCCGGCGTGCGATGTGCGGATTCTCGGCGAGCGCGTCGTTGCGGTACTCCTCGGTGAACCGCGTCGAGACCCGCATCCGATACTTGCGATAGGCGCGCAGGATGTGAACCTGCGGCCAGGACAGGTCCGCGAAGATCACGAGCCGGTTGAGCGAGTCGACCTCGGCGTCGCCGCGCCACATGGCGGTGAGCGCATCGCGCACAAGATCGGCCTCGGCCTCGAGATTGAGCACCGCGCCGCGGGCATCGAGGACGCCGAAGTCGTGGATGTAGGTTCGGCCTTCGCCGTGCAGCGCGATCGGGATCTCCTCGACGGCGCGCAGGCCGAGCGACTCGAGCAGCGGCATGAAGGCGGAGAGGTCGACCTTGCCGCCGGTCTTGTAGAGCTTCACCCGGGTCAGTCGTTCACCGACGTCCTCATTCCCGATGCCGATCACGAAGCCATCGCTGTCGCTGGAGAGCTGTTCGAGGCTGGCGACGTCCATCGCCACCTGGGTCCAGTCCGTCTCGGTGGTCTTGTAGTAGTCCGGGAACCGCGGGCCGTAGCGCGCGGCAAGCAACGGTCCGCGCTCGGGCCCGAGGATCTCGGTCAGGTGGTCGAGCAGGTCGTCGTCCCACGTGCGCGCGAGTCGCTCGACCTCCTCCTCCAACTCCTCGTATGGGATCTCCGGGATCTGGACACCCGTCTCGACGTGCACCGTGAAGAAGATGCGGGCCGATTCGGTCTCGCCCAGGGACAGGTGGTAATCGATCGAGGTCCCGCCGAACCGCTCACGGAACATCTCCTGAAGGCGCTTGCGGAGCGAGGCGCTGAACTTCTCGCGCGGCAACGCGACGACGATCGACACCTGCCGGCCGTAGAGATCCTTGCGCAACAGCACCCGGATGCCGCCGTGCTTCTCGAGCTGCAGCAGACCGACGACCAGCTGTCGGAGCTCTTCCGTGGTCGCCTGGAACAGCTCGTCACGCGGGAACGACTCGAACAGCTCGATGACCTGCTTGTAGTCGTGCGAACCGGGGATGAGGTCCTCCGCGGCGATGATCTGTTCGAGCTTGTGGTGCAGCAGCGGCGTCTTGGCCGCCGGCTCCATGTAGGCCTTCGATGTGAACAGCCCGATCAGCCGGGCCTCCCCGACCACCTGACCCTCGGGGGAGATGATCCGCACGCCCACGTAGTCCATGCGCGCGCGCCGGTGCACCGTGCTGTAGGCCTTCGTCTTGGTGATGACGAGGAGCTCGCCTTCCTCGATCCGCCGGCGGACGTCGGGGTCGAGCGAGTTGAGCGGCGTCGCGTCGGAGAACGAGCTGGCGGACACGTCGGCGAGGATGCCGAGCCCCGAGCCCGGCACCGCCTGGATCGTGCGTCCCTCGGGTCCGTCGGCCATCCGGTACTCGCGGTAGCCGAGCAAGACGAAGTTCAGCTGTAGCAGCCACTCCACGAAGTCGACCGTCTCGCCGACCTCTTGCGGGCTGTAGATCACCGTCGCCTGCCGTGCGATCTCCCCCATGTGGCGGACCCGCGCCTGCATCGGCTCGAAGTCGCGGACCACGAGGCGCACGTCGTGCAGGATCGCCCGGATCCTGCCCTCGAGGTCCACGCGATCCTGCTCGGCGAGCCGTCGCTCCAGCTCGAAGTGCATGAACGACTCTCGGTGGGCCGCGTCGCGGCCGGACATGACCCGCTCCAGGTGGCCGTCCTCGGCGCGAGCCGTCCCGATCATCGGGTGCACGATCAGCCGCACGCCCAGGTTGCGCGCCGCGAGCTCCTCGGTGACCGAGTCCACCAGGAACGGCGAGTCGTCGGTGTTCGTCTCGATGATCGTGCCCGGAACCAGGTAGCCGTCGCGGTCGATCGTCGGCACGAACACCCGCACGATCGCCGGGTGGTTGCCGCGCGCATCGACGAACGCGAAGGCGGATCGGACGATGCCGAGCAGCTGGTCGACCCCGCGCGTGGTGAGGTCCTCGGCGCTCAGACGCCGGAGCATCATCCGAGCAAAGGCGAGCAGCGCGTCTCGGCGCTCGGGCGGGACGGTCGTCTCGATCCGCTCGGCCAGCGCCGCGTGCACGGGATGGATGGCAGCGGGAGCTTGGGGCTGCACAGCCGGGTCAGACACGTTCGGGCGCCTCGATCGGTCGGGGTCGGTGGTTCCGTCTGGCGTGGAACCCGTACGGCTCCTCATCGTAGCCGGTCCTCGAGGGTCCCGAGCGTCTTCACGATGCGAAAGCTCGAACGGCCTCCACGAGGTCGGCGGCCCGGTCGTAGCGCCCGAACTGCGGCATCACATAGATCCCGGCCACCCCCGCAGCCCGAAGGCCGGCGGCGAGCTCCGTCGCCATGGCCAACCCGGTCGCCCACGCCCGCTCGGGGCTCTCGCCCGCCTCGCGCATCCGCGACTGCACGCCCTCGGGGATCTCGATGCCCGGCACCTCGTTGTGCAGGAACGTCGCGTGGCGCGACGACACGAGGGGCAGCACACCCGCGATGATCGGCACCCGCAAGGGTGCGCCCGTCTGCCGCTCGTAGGCCTCCCGCAGCGCCCGCAACGGCTCGATGGCATAGACGGGCTGGGTCAAGACGAACCGAGCGCCGGCCTGTGCCTTCCGGGCGAGCAGCCGCACCTCCCGGTCGAGGTCGGCGGCCGCGGGCGAGGCCGCGGCGCCGGCGAAGAACGACGTGGCCTCGCCGATCGATGATCCCGACCGATCGACCCCGGCGTTGAATTGTTCGGTGATCAGCTGCAGCAGCCCGGTCGCGGTCACGTCGACGTCGTTGGACCCGTGGGGGTAGTCGCCGATCGTGACCGGATCGCCGACGCACACGAAGAGGTTCCGGATGCCGAGCGCGTGCGCGCCGAGCAGGTCGCCTTGGAGCCGCAGCACGTTGCGGCCTCGCGTCGGGAAATGCAGCACGGTCTCGATCCCGACCCGCTCGTGCACGAGTCGGCAGGCCGCCCAGGCGCTCATCCGCATCTTGGCCATCGGCGAGTCCGCGACGTCGATCGCAGTCGCCCCCGCGTCACGCAGCGTCTGGGCGGCGGCGACCAGCTGCGCCGCATTGAAGGACCGGGGTGGCTCCATCTCGACGGTGATGACCAGCTCGCCTGCGCCGATCGCGGCCTCCAGGGCGGTGGGCGCGACGCTGGAGGGCGCGGGCCCCACCCCGGGCGGCGCCGGTGACGGGAACGCGATCGGTGCCCGAGGTCGCCGATCGCGGAGCTCGTTCGCGATGGCCGCGGTATGGGCCGGGCCGGTGCCGCAACATCCGCCCACGACGGACACACCCTCGTCGAGCAGGTCGCGGACCACCTCGGCCACGTACTCGGGGGTGGCCGGGTAGACGAAGCGGCCACCGACCTCGGTCGGGCCGCCCGCGTTCGGACGCGCGAGCAGGGGCACGCCGGCCGCGCCGGCGATCGGGGCGAGCAGCCGCGCGATCCGCAGCGCCTGTGCCGGTCCCTCGCCGCAGTTGACGCCGAAGGCGTCTACGCCGAGCTCGATGAGCCGTCCGGCGACGGCCTCCGGTGTGTCGCCCAGCAACGTGCGGTCGTCGCGGGTGAAGGTGGCGCTTGCCAGGAGTGCCACGCCCGGCGCGGCGTCGCGGGCGGCGGCCACCGCCTGCTCGAGCTCGCGCACGTCCGTCTGCGTCTCGATCACGAGAAGGTCGACGCCGGCGGTCGCGAGCGCCAGGGCCTGCTCCCGGTAGGCGTCGAACGCCTCCTCGGCGGGCACCCGACCGTAGGGCTGGAGGCGCACGCCCAAAGGACCCATCGAGCCCGCCACCAACGCTGCACCGGCCGCGCGCGCGAGCGTGACGCCGGCGGCGCACAGCGCCCCCACACGATCGGCCAGCCCGTGGTGGTCGAGCCGGAAGCGGTTCGCGCCGAACGTGTTGGTGAGCAGGAGCCGGGCGCCGGCGCCGACGAAGGCTGCGTGGATGCCCGCCACCCGCGCCGGCTCCCGTTCGTTGAGGAGCTCCATACAGGCATCGACGGGCACGCCGGCGTCGATCAGCGCGGTTCCCATGCCCCCGTCGGCGAGCAGTGGGCCCTCGGCGAGGCGGGCGCGGAGTGACGCGGCATCCATCCGCGAGCCAGTCTCTCAGCCGGTGGTGTCGGCGGGCTCGACCCGAACGCTGTGCGTGAGGTCGACAACCGGTCCGATCGTGGCGGCGACCGCGCACGCGGTGCGCTCGGCCAGGTCGACCGCTCGCTCCACCTTGTGGAGATCCACGTCGCCGGTCACGACCCACTCGATGTGGATCGCGCGGAAGATCCACGGTGGGTCCTCGTCCTGCGTCGAGGTCACGAACGCTTCAAGGCCGCGCAGGTCCTGTCGCTGCTTCCGGAGGATCTCGACCACGTCGTATGCGGTGCAGGCCGCCAGCGACAGGGGCAACAGATCCGATGGCTTGGCGCCCGGACCCTCGGGATCGCCGCCGACGCGTACCTCGTCGCCGTAGCGTGTATCGCCGACGAACTGGATCCGCTCGCCCGTCCAGCGCAGCCTGACCTCCCCCACCGGGCCGGAGTCTAATGCCCTAGGTCTGGCCCCCGAACGGCCGTCACCCCGAAGGTCGGTAGCTCCGGGGGCAGCGCACAGGTACGCTTTGTGCAGTCCCGGCCTCCCGCGAGGTCGGAGCGGGAGCGGGGATGGACCAACACAGTGTGCGCGTGGTCGTCGGCCAAGGGGATCCGGGCCGGCGGCCGCTTCGCGACGTGCTGACCGACGACGGGTTCGACGTCGTCGGCGTCGCCGCGGACACCGCCGCGCTTGCGGCGCTGCTCCGCGCCGACCAACCCGATGTGGTCGTCCTGGACGACGCGATCGGCGTCGCGGCCGCGCAGTTGGTCGCCGAGCTCGCCCCCCGATCGAAGCTCGTCGTCATCTGGCCGGCCGGTGTGATCCCGATCGGCGGCGCCGCTCGGGTCGAGCCTCGCGAGGTTGCGCTGGCGCTGTCCGCCACCGTCGGGCTCGTGGCCGGCGCGGACCTGTTGGGCCTCGGCACGATCGAGCGTCCCGACTGGATCGACAAGGTGCGCAAGGATCCGGCCACCCTGCGCGAGAAGCTGGCGGCCGGCGCCGCGACGCCCGCGAGGCCGAGTGTCACCGAACTGCAACGGCGCGGCCAGCGATTGCACCCGAGCACTGGCACCGGGCGGCGTCGGCGCGCTCGATCGACGCGTGCGGCGGCCGTCGCCGCCGGTACCGTGCTGCCGTTCACCGGCGACGGGGGCGCCGCCGGCAGCACCGCAGGTGCGGCGGACGTCGTGGCGGATGACGCCACCGACGCAACGCTCGATCGGCGGATCGGCATGATCGCCCTCGGTGGCGCGGCCGTCGCGGGCGCGCTGATGATCGCGCTGTCCTTCGGCGCGCGCGGTCCCGTCGTGATCACCGGGGAGCCGTTCCTCCCGCCGGTCACATCGTCCGCACCCTCGGGCGACGGCTCGACGCCGACGACACCGGTCACGCAGCCGAACGATCCGGGCGGTTCCGGGCCCGCGACGCCGACCCCCACCGGCGGGAGCGCCCCGACCGGACCAGGAACGACCGTCACGGGGCCCGGACTCGGCGGTCCCAGCGGCGGGGGCGGCCCCACCGGCGGCGCGGGCGGCCCTGGCCCGGGCACCGGCTCGGGCGGCGGAGGCACGGGTGGAAACGGAGGGTGGCGGCGGAGGCACGGGTGGCGACGGCGGAGGCGTCACGCGCAACGCGCTGGCTGCGGTCGCCGGTGCGAGCGTCGGCCACAATCCGCACAACGGCCCGCCCGGGCTGAAGGATTCGGGGTCGGCGGCGAACAACCCGCACGGTGGCCCGCCCGGATTGGTACAGAAGGGGCAGGCCGGGCCATCCGGCTCCCACGCCGGCGGCCACACACCGCACGGCGCGCACCCGGCGCACCCGGAACATCCCGCGCACACGCACAAGCGCTAGTCGCGGGCTGCCGCTAGCATCGCCTGCCATGAACGCCCACGGCATCATCCAACGCATCTACGTCCGGCCACCGCACGTCGACGCCTTCGCACGCCTGGCGCGCCTACGGCTGGCACGACGAGCCCGACGTGGAGGCGGCCGCCGCCGAGCACGCCGCCTTCGTCGATGTGCTTCGCTCGACCGTACCGGACGTCGTGGTGGGAACCACGCCGGTCCCGGACGACCCCGACGCGGTCTACACGTTCGACCCGACCCTCGTGACCGACGCCGGGGTGATCCCGCTCCGCCCCGGGAAGGAGGGTCGTCGCGGTGAGCCGGCCGTCGCCGCCGCCGAGCTCGCCGACGCAGGGTGCGACATCCTGCCGAGCCTCACGGCGCCGGCGACCGCGGAAGGGGGCGACATGATCTTCCTCGACGAGAGGACGCTGCTCGTCGGGCTCGGGTATCGGACCAACACCGCCGCGATCGACCAGCTGGGTCCCCGGCTCGCCGAGCAGGGAGTCGAGGTCCACACCTTCGACCTGCCGTACCACCACGGACCCGCCGAGTGCCTGCACCTGATGTCGTTCATCTCGATGCTCGATGCCGACCTCGCGGTCGTGTACCTGCCGATGATGCCCGTGCGCCTCGTGCAGCTGCTCGGGGAGCGCGGTGTCACGATGGTCGAGGTGCCCGAGGACGAGTTCCTCTCGATGGGGCCGAACGTGCTGGCGGTCGCGCCGCGCCGCGCGGTGGCGGTCGAAGGGAACCCTGTGACGCGTGCACGGATGGAGGCGGCGGGCGTCGACGTGACGACCTACCCCGGCGCGCACATCAGCCTCAACGGCGACGGTGGCCCCACCTGCCTGACCCGTCCGCTCATCCGGGGCTGAACGAGACCGCCCGGTCCCGGTCGCGGCGGGACCTTCAGCCCGTGGCCATCCCCGGGTGCGTTCGTACGGTTCAGTCGACGGCACGACCGTCGCCCGGGATCCGACCCCCCTCGGACCGGGTCGCGTCGATGGGCGCGGCCGCGGGGCCGCGCCCATCACGTCGCCGCGGGTATGCTCGCGCGATGATCGACCTGTGGGTCTTCCTGCACGTCGTCGGCGTCGCATCGTTCCTGTTGTTTCACGGGGTCCAGATCTGGGCGCTGTTCGCCATCCCGCCCGCGTTCCCCGACCGCGAGAAGATGTTCGACCGCGCGGAGCAGTCGCGGATGGCGGGCACCCCGATGTACGCCTCGCTCGGATTCCTCACGCTGTTCGGCGTGATCGCGGGCATCGACGGCTCGTGGTTCTCGCGCGGATGGTGGCTCTGGGGCGCGATCGTCGTGTTGCTCGCCACCGCGGGAGCCATGAGCGCGCTGGCCGGTCCGTACATGCGCTCGATCCGCGAGGCGACCACTCGCTGGGCCGACGGCTCGTACCCGACGACCGACACGGACCTCGACGCGCTGGTCCACGGACCCCGCGGCCGCGTGATCGCGACGACCGGGATGGCCGGGCTGGCCATCCTCCTGTGGCTGATGGTGTACAAGCCGGGCGCCTGAGGGGCGGCGCCGCTCGGTAGCCTGGTTCCGTGACCGAGCGTCTCGTGAACTTCGCGGCAGGGCCGGGCGTCCTGCCGCTCTCCGTGCTCCAGCAGGCGCAGGGCGACCTGGTCGCGCTGCCGGGGGTCGGCGCCTCGCCGCTGGAGGTCTCGCACCGCGGCGCCTGGTTCACGGGGGTGATCGAGGAGGCCGAGGCGAACCTGCGATCGCTGCTTGCGATCCCGACGAGTCATCGCGTCCTGTTCCTGCAGGGCGGCGCCACGATGCAGTTCGCGATGGTCGCGATGAATCTGCTTCGGAGCTCGGGGCCGCCCGCGACTACGTCGTGACCGGCTCGTGGGGCGCGAAGGCGATCGCCGAGGCGGCCCGCGTGGGGCTCGCCCGCCTCGCCTGGTCGGGCGAGGACGAGGGATACGTCCGGGTGCCCGACACCGACGAGCTGCGGGCATCGATCGAGGCCGATCCGGCCTACGTGCACGTCACGACGAACGAGACGATCCAGGGCGTCGAGTACGCGGACACGCCGACCATGCCGGATCACGTGCGGCTCGTTGCGGACTGCTCGAGCGACTTCCTGTCGCGTCCGGTCGACGTCGACCGGTACGCGGTGCTGTACGCCGGAGCGCAGAAGAACGCGGGCCCGGCAGGGGTGACGGTGGCGATCGTGCGCGACGACGTGCTCACGGCCGTGCCGGATGGCCTGCCGACGATGCTCGACTACCGCACCTACGCCGAGCATGGGTCGCTGTACAACACGCCCCCGGTGTTCTCGATCTACGTGCTGATGCTGGTCACGAGGTGGCTGCGCGACGAGGTCGGCGGGCTCGACGCGATGTTGCAGCGCAACCGCGCGAAGGCGGCGCTGCTCTACGACGTCATCGACGAGTTCCCCGACGTCTATCGAGGCCACGCGCGACGCGAGGCGCGTTCCTTGATGAACGTCACGTTCCGCCTGCCGACCGAGGAGCTCGAGAGCCGGTTCGTGGCGGAGGCGGCCGCGGCCGGCATGGTCGAGCTCAAGGGCCATCGCAGCGTCGGCGGGATCCGCGCCTCCATCTACAACGCCATGCCGATGGCGGGCGTGGAGCAACTCGCCGCGTTCATGCGCTCCTTCGTGGCCGACCTCGCCTGATGCGCCCTAGGCGCCGAGCAACTCGTCGACCGCCTGCCCGAACACCTCGGTGTGCCGGTCGACGTCCTCGGCGGTCGTGGCGGGCGACATCAGCGCCATGTTGTGGAACGGGGTCATGAGGATGCCCCGGTTCAGCAGATACAGGTGGATGAACGAGTCCAGGTCCTCGTCCTGGCCGGCGGCCGCCTCGCTGCCGTCGCGCGCCCGATCCGCCCGGAAGAGGTACTCGACCCGGCAGCCGAGGCGCACCACGTGCCAGGGCAGCGCGCGCGTGTCGATCACCCCGCGCACCCCCGCCTCGAATCGCTCGCCGAGCGAATCCATCCGCACGAACGCCTCGTCGGTCATCACCTCACCGAGCGTCGCGCGCATCGCCGCCAGCGACAACGCGTTGCCGGCCAGCGTGCCGCCCACCCCGCCGACGTCGGCGTTCTTCCAGTCGGTCTGCGCGTAGACCCGATCGCTGAGCTCCTGGCTCATGCCGTAGGCGGCGCTGGGGATGCCCGCGCCGAGCGTCTTGCCGATCGTCACGATGTCCGGCTGCAGCCCCCAGGCCTTCGTGCACCCGCCGGGACCGGCGCTGATCGTGTGGGTCTCGTCGATCAACAGGAGGGTCCCGTATCTCGTGCACAGTTCCCGCACGCCCTCGTGGTAGCCGGGGTCCGGCAACACGATGCCGATGTTCGTCAGCGCGGGCTCGAACATGCAGACGGCGACGTCACCGCTCGCGAGCGCCCGCTCGAGCCCCTCGAGGTCGTTGAACTCGACGACCCGGGTCGTCTCGTCCAGCGGCACCGGCTTGCCGACGTTGCCGTCCCGAGCGACGACCGCACCCGCGTCGTCCAGCGTCGCGAAGGACTCATCGACCGAGCCGTGGTAGCACCAGTTGTGCACGACCACCTTCGACCGACCGGTCACCTGGCGTGCCCACCGGATCGCGAATCGGTTCGCGTCGGTGGCGGTCAGCGTGAAGTTCCAGAACGGAACGCCGAACCGTCGCGCCATCTCGTGGCCGACCCACGCCGCATCCGCCGTCGGCAACATCAACGTGATGCCCTTGGCGGCCTGCTCGGCGATCGCCTCGACCGCCACCTTCGGCGCATGACCGGCCATGCCGCCGGTGTCGCCCAGGCAGAAGTCCACGAAGACGTTCCCGTCGACATCCCAGAAACGGGCGCCGTCGGCGCGGTCGACGAACACGGGATAGTCGCCCGGCCAGCGCGTCATCCAGTTCATGGGCACGCCGAACAGCAACGAGCCCTTCGCATCCTCCGCCAGCTCGGCCCGATCGGGGGTGCCGCTCGCGAAAGGTCGCCCGCTCGCGCTCCATGAGCTCGCCCAGACGGGCACGGTCGATCTCGGTCACGATGGAGCCTCCCTCGTACGACGTTCGGGCAGTCTACGTGGGCTTACCGGAGCCCAAGCGGGGTGCCGGTGTCCGCCCCGGGCAGGACGACGATCGCGGTCCGGGTCGCGCGCTCGCCAGTGCTCGGTGACGGCCGCTGCGCGAGACATCCTCCGACCGACGGGCTCGACTCGCAGTAGGCGGGGCGCCGCTTCTTCACCCACATCGCGGTCGAACCTCCCCCGTCAAGGTTGAGGGCCATCCAGGCGCCGGCGCGGATCTGCTCGCTCGCCAGGAACGGCAGGCGCACGCCCTTGGACCAGTTGGTGGCGCTCTGCCGCCCGTCGACGGTGATGAGGTGCATACGACAGGCCGTCGCCGCGTGAGTGTCGGAGCATCCCTTCGCGATGCCGACCGACGTGCGCGGGTTGTAGTTCAAGACGTAGTCGGAGCCCGTCGTGTAGTCGGGCGCGACGTTCACGCCGCCGTCCACGAGGAGCTGCGTCCCGCCCATCACATCGGTCACGCCGGGCCATCCGACGAACGTCCAACTGAGCTTCACGGTGTCACCGGCGGTGAGCGCCTGCACCTTGTTCGCCACGGTCGTGGAGAATCTCGATGCGACGACGACTGCGCCCGCGCTGGAGCCCACGCCTAATGGCGTCCGCGGGCAGGGCTCGGGCTGCGCCTCCACCGTGTACCTGCGGACGAGCGACCTCCGTGCCGAGCCGCTCCATCCGATCTCGTGGCTCGGCACGAGTCGCGCGGCGCACCACTTCGGATCGGTGCGTTGCGGGGTTCGTCTTGCCGGGCGGCGGCGTGGTGGAACCCCCGCGCGACGTGTATGCCGCGATCGACGTCGCGGTGGGCGCGTGCGCGTTCCACTCCCGGATGTGGAACAGGGCGCCGGCCGATCCCGTCGCCTTGATCCGCAACGTCGGGTGCCCGATGTAGGCCCGCGACCCGTCGCTCGACCACGCGACCGCCCGGCCCTGCGCCTGACCGGTCGTCCACAATTCACCGTCGATCATCAGGGTATGCACGGGCTGTCCGCGGCCGGTGCCAAAGTCGCCGTTGACGCCGGCGATCGCGCCGGCGTTGGTCGACATCGTGCTCGTCAGCGCCCACATCGGATACTGCTGTGTGGCGGGCGCGATGTCGGGAACCGCCCCCGGGGCCAGCGTGAGGATCCGGATCTCCTGAGGCCCGGAGGACAGGCGCACCGTCTTCAGGCCGAGCTTGGTGGCGAGCGTGAATTTCGCCGCCGTCCGCGTCCCCGCGAAGGCAGGGGCGACGATGCCCGCGACCATCACGACGCACCCGAGCACCGCCGTGGCGCCTTTGCGACGCATCGCCTGACGAAACCTGATGACACTGACCCCCTCCCCGCACACCGTTCAACGATTGCTACGAACTGAGTAAGTGGCGAAGCTAGCGAAGAAGAACTAGTTCCGGAAGCCCTCACGTCGCGCAACGAACGTTCGACTCATAGGGGCAATCGATAGCCCTTGATGACGCGGGCGGCCCGATCCGACGGGTATGGTGACCGCCGATGCGATCACGCTCCTTCCCCCTCGCGGTCCTCGTGGCTGTGTTCGTGCTGGTCACAGGTGTTGGGTCGGCCCAGGCAGCCACTCCCCGGTGGGTGTACCGGCTGAACGGGATCGTGGCCGGGCATCCGATGTCGGTGATGGTCGGCAACGACGGCGAGGCCTGGTATCGGCACCGGGTCGGCCGCGCGCGGGCCCCTGCGTCCAACGAGAAGCTCCTGCTCTCCATGGCTCTTTTCGACCAGCTCGGCCCCGCACGGACCTTCCAGCTCCGAGCGATGTCCCTCGGCGTCGACCCGAGCGGAGTCATCGAGGGCGACCTGTTCCTGCGCGGGCAGGGCGACCCGGAGGTCAGCGAGGCCCGGATCACGCATCTGGCGCATCTGATCTGGGTATCCGGCGTGCGCCACATCGGCGGACGGGTGGTCGGGGTCACCGGACCGTTCCACCACGATTGGTTCGCCCCTGGATGGAAGGACTACTTCCCCGCCGACTACATCCCGCTGCCGACCGCGCTGACGTTCCACGGCAACGTCGGACCGACCGGCATCCATATCCACGATCCGGAGCGACGCGCGGCTGACTCCCTGACGCACGCGCTCCGCGACCTCGGCGTCTCGGTGGGCGACTCGGCGGTCGCCGGCGGCGCGGTCGCCGGTCTCACCGAGGTCGCGACGCTGACCTCGCAACCGATGCGCACGCTCGTGCGCCACATGGATCGCCGGTCGCTCAACTTCTCCGCGGAGGTGCTCGGCAAGGCCCTCGCGGTCGACGACGGCGCCGCCGGCACGATCGCGAACGCGGCCTCGGCGATCTGTGCCTTCGAGGCGACGCACGGGGTCGCGGGCACGTGCCACGACGCCTCGGGCCTGTCGTATGCGAACAGGCAGACCGTGGGCGGTATGGTGCGCATGCTGTGGTTCGCCGGTGCGCAGCCCTGGGTGGGCACGCTTCGGATGGCATTGCCCGACGGCGGTCAGGGCACGCTCAAGGACAGGCTCGCGAAGGTGCGCATACGCGCGAAGACCGGCACCCTCGACAACGTGTCCGCCCTGACCGGTTGGGTCTGGAGCGACCCGGCCGACACCTGGATCGAGTTCTCGCTGCTGACCAGCGGCATGGACGAATACAAGGCCAAGGACATCGAGGATCGCGTCGTCCGGTTGCTCGCCGCGCACGCGAGCGACCCGACCCCTTAGAGATCGACGACGTAGCGCACGATCGGATGCGCGACGCCTGCCTGGTCAGTCCTCCACGTGCTCCCGCGGATGCAACAGGCCGTACGTGTAGCCGTCCACGAGCGCCTCCCACGAGGCCTCGATGATGTTCTCGCTCACGCCGACCGTGGTCCATTCGCCCTCGCCGTTGGACATGTCGATCAGCACGCGCACGACCGCGCCCGTTCCCACGCTGCGATCGAGCACCCGGACGCGGAAATCCTCGAGCTCCATGTCGTCGAGCTGCGGGTAGTCGTTGGTCAGCGCCTTCCGCAGCGCGTTGTCCAAGGCGCCCACGGGACCCTGGCCCTCGGCGCTCTCGATATGTCGCGTCCCCTCGGTCACCACCTTGACCGTCGCCTCGGCCAAGGGCTCGTCGCCCGCGCGCTCCTCCACATGGACCCGGTAGCTCTCGACCTCGAAGAAGGCCTGCGCCCAACCGTCGGCGCGACGGAGCAGCAGCTCCAAGGACGCCTCCGCGATGTCGAAGGTGTAGCCGCGGGCCTCTCGTTCCTTCAGCTGCTCGACCGCGGCGGGGATCGCGGCCTCCCCGAGATCGAGGCCGAACTCCTCGGCCTTCATCCGGATCGAGGCGCCGCCGCTGTAGTCCGACGCCACCACCCCGCGCCGGTTGCCCACCGACTCGGGGGCGACGTGCTCGTAGGCCCGGGACACTCGGGCGACGCCGCTGGTGTGCAGCCCCGCCTTGTGCGTGAACGCGTATCTGCCCGCATAGGGCTGCCGCGCCTCCGGCGACAGGTTCGCGATCTCGGCGACGTAGCGCGCCAGCTCGGTCAGGTGCGCGACCGACCCGTCGGGGAGCGCGTCGGTCACGCCCATCTTCAGGATGAGATCGGCCGTGATCGGGACGATGTCGGCGTTGCCAGTGCGCTCGCCGTAGCCGTTGACGGTGCCTTGCACCTGGAGCACGCCGGCATCGACTGCCACCAGCGAGTTCGCCACCGCGCACCCGGCGTCGTTGTGCACGTGGATCCCCAGGGGTGCCGACGCCTGGTCGCCGACGGCTCGCACGATGTCCGCGATGTCGAACGGCAGCATGCCCCCGTTCGTGTCGCACAACACGAGCCGTTCGGCGCCGGCCTCCTCCGCCGCGGCGATCACCTGCATGGCGAAGGCGGGATCGCTTCGGTAGCCGTCGAAGAAGTGCTCCGCGTCGAAGAACACCCGGCGACCCTGTGCGCGGAGGAACGTCACCGAATCGCGCACCATCGCGACGCCCTCGACGAGGTCGGTGCGCAGGGCCTCGGTCACGTGCAGGTCCCACGCCTTGCCCACCAGGCAGACCACCTCGGTGCCGGCCTCCAGCAGATCGCGCAGGGCCTGCGACGCATCGGCTCGCTCCCCGGCGCGGCGGGTCATGCCGAACGAGGTCAGCTCCGCATGCTGGAGTGTCTCCTTCATCGCGAGCTGGAAGAACTCCGTGTCGCGCGGGTTGGCGCCCGGCCACCCCCCTTCGATGAAGGGGAAGCCGACCTGGTCGAGCTTGTGCAGGATGCGCAGCCGATCCTCGACCGTGTAGGACAGGTCCGCTTGTTGCGCGCCGTCGCGAAGCGTCGTGTCGTAGAGCTCGACGCGGACGGCGGACACCTCGCTCATGCCGTCGCGCCCTCCACCACGAGATCGCCGACCTGCGCCGTGGAGAACCCCATCTCGCCCGCGCGCATGCTCTTCATCCGGCCGGTCGCCGCTCGGACGCCGCGGTCGATCCTTGCGGCCGCCTCCGGCTCGCCCAACTGGCGCAGCAGCATCTCCATCGCGCCGATCGCGGCCAGTGGGTTGATCGTGCCCTTGCCCGTCTCGCTCGGCGCGGTGCCGCCGATCGGCTCGAACATCGACACGCCGTCGGGGTTGATATTGCCGCCGGCGGCGATGCCCATCCCGCCTTGGATCATCGCCCCGAGGTCCGTGATGATGTCGCCGAACATGTTGTCGGTGACGATGACGTCGAACCGCCCCGGCGCGTCCAGGAAGTAGATGCACGCGGCGTCGACGTGCACGTAGTCGGTCTGGACCTGCGGGAACTCCCGGCGACCTCATCGACCACCCGCTGATACAGATCGCCGGCGAACGTCAGCACGTTGGTCTTGTGCACGAGCGTGAGCGTGCCGCGCCGAGCGGTGGAAGCGGCCAGTTCGAACGCGTAGCGCACGATCCGCTCGACCCCGTGGCGCGTGTTGATCGATTCCTGCACCGCGACCTCCTGCAGCGTGCCCTTCCGGTGGAAGCCGCCCGCGCCGCTGTAGAGCCCTTCGGAGTTCTCCCGAACCACCACGAAGTTCACGTCGTCCTCGGTGTGGCTCGGCACGAGCGTGGCCACGCCCGGATACCGCACGACCGGGCGCAGGTTCACCCACTGGTCGAGCTGGAACCGGATCTTGAGCAACAGGTCGCGCTCCAGGATGCCGGGCCGCACCCGCGGGTCGCCGACAGCCCCGAGGAACACCGCGTCCATCTCGGCGATCCGCGCGAGCTCCTCGTCGGGAAGCACATCCCCCGTGCGCAGGTATCGATCGGCGCCGAGATCGAAGTCCACGAGGGTCACGTCGAAGTCGCGAACGGCGTCGAGCACCTTGAGACCTTCGCCGACCACCTCCGGGCCGGTACCGTCGCCGCGGATCACCCCGATCGTGTGGGAGCGGTCCGTCACGGCGTGACCTCGTTGGTCTGGCCGGCGTCCTTGGCCTGGACCTGCAGGGCGCGGTTCACCGCCGCGAGGTATGCGCGGGCGCTCGCCTCGACGACGTCGGTCGCGACTCCGCGGCCCGTCACACGGCGACCGTCGATGTCCAGCTGGACGACCACGTCACCGAGCGCGTCGGTGCCCTCGGTGACCCCGGACACGTGGAAGCTCGCGAGTCGACCCTCGACCTCGGCGGCACGCGCGATGGCCCCCATCGCCGCGTCGATCAAGCCGTCGCCGATCGCGGATTCCTCGATCACCTCCTCGCCTCTGCGTAGTCGGACCGTGGCCCGAGGCTGGAGGTGCGTGCCGCCGCCCATCTGCAGCGACTCGAGCACCAGCGCGTCCTCGTCCGTCGCCCCGAGCTCCTCTGCGACGATCGCGGACAGATCTTGGTCGGTCAGCTGCACCTTGCGATCGGCCAGGTCCTTGAACCGCGTGAACGCGCGGTTGAGGGCCGCGTCGTCCAGCGTGATGCCGAGCTTGTCCAGGGCGTCGACGAACGCGTGGCGCCCGCTGTGCTTGCCGAGCACCAGTTGGTTCCCCTCGAGCCCGATCTCGACGGGATCCATGATCTCGTAGGTCGCGCGGTTGGCGAGCACCCCGTGCTGATGGATGCCGCTCTCGTGCGCGAACGCGCTCGTGCCGACGACCGCCTTGTTCCGCTGCACGCTGTAGCCCGTGGTCATCGCGACCAGCCGGGACGTGCGCGTGATCTCCTTGACGTTCAGCCCGTGCTGGACGCCGAGGTGCGCGCGACGGGTACGCACGATCATCGCGATCTCCTCGAGCGAGCAGTTCCCAGCCCGCTCGCCGATCCCGTTGACCGCCACCTCCACCTGGCGTGCGCCGTTCTCGATGCCGGCCAGCGCGTTGGCGACGGCCAGCCCGAGGTCGTTGTGGCAGTGGGTCGAGATCACGACCTCGTCGGGCACCTCCTGGCGCACGATCCGGATCAGCTCGCCGAACTCCGTCGGGGTCGCGTAGCCGACCGTGTCGGGCACGTTGATCGTGGTCGCGCCGCAGCGCACCGCGAGGCGGTAGCACTCGAGCAGGAACGCCAACTCGGTGCGGGTGGCATCCTGCGCGCTGAACTCGACGTCCTCCGTGTAGCCCTTGGCGAGGGTCACGTTCGCCTCGATGGCGTCGAGTACCTGCTGGTAGCTCATCTTCAACATGGACTCGCGCTGGACGTCGCTCGTCGAGATGAACGTATGGATCCGCCAATGCTCGGCGCCCTTGAGCGCCTCGGCGGCGCGCTCGATATCGCCGGTCGCGGTGCGCGCGAGCGCCGCGATCACCGGCCCGCGCACGGAATCGGCGATCTCGCGGACGGCCTCGAACTCGCCCTGCCCCGAGATCGGGAACCCGGCCTCGAGGATGTCGACCTTCAGTCGCGCGAGCTGCTCGGCGATCTCGACCTTCTCGGCCCGGCTCAGCGCGATCCCGGGCGCCTGCTCGCCATCGCGCAGCGTGGTGTCGAAGATCCGGACGACGTCTTTGCGGGCTACCGCTTCGCTACTTGAGCCCGGTGCATCTGCATGGGCTACCGCTTCGCTACTTGAGCCCGGTGCATCTTCACGGGCTACCGCTTCGCTACTTGAGCCCGGTGCATCTCACGGGCTACCGCTTCGCTACTTGAGCCCGGTACGTCGGGGTCTGCGGTGGTCATCAGCTCGGCACTTTCTCCTCGGATTCCAGCCAGGGCATCATCTGGCGCAGCTGCCGTCCCACCTGCTCGAGCTGGGAGGTCTGCGCCTGCTGGCGAAGTCGGAGGAACTCCGGGAAGCCGGCGTCCGCCTCGGCGATCCAACGCTTGGCGAACGTGCCGTCCTGGATCTCGGCGAGCACCTGCCGCATCTGGTCGCGCGCGTGCGCGTCGACCACCCGAGGGCCGCTCTGGTAGTCGCCCCACTCGGCCGTGTCCGACACCGAGTAGCGCATCCAGGAGAGGCCACCCTCATAGATCAGGTCGATGATCAGCTTCAGCTCGTGCAAGCACTCGAAGTAGGCGATCTCGGGCTGATAGCCGGCCTCGACCAGCGTCTCGAACCCGTTTCGGATCAGCTCCGAGATGCCACCGCACAGAACCGACTGCTCGCCGAACAGATCGGTCTCGGTCTCCTCTTTGAAGGTGGTCTCGATGATGCCGGCGCGGGCACAGCCGATCCCGGCGCCGTAGGCCAGCGCCCGTTGCTTGGCCGAGCCGGTCGCGTCCTGCTGCACCGCGACGAGCCCGGGCGTGCCGATCCCCTGCTCGTAGGTTCGCCGAACCAGGTGGCCCGGCCCTTTGGGCGCGATCATCGTGACGTCCACACCGGCCGGCGGCGTCACCGTGCCGAAGTGCACGGAGAAGCCGTGGGCGAACATCAGCATGTTGCCGTCGGCCAGGTTCGGCGCGATGTCTGAGGCATAGACCGCGCCGTGTGAGGTGTCGGGCAGCAGGCACATGATCACGTCCGCCTCGGCGACCGCGTCGGCCGTGTCGAGCACCCGAAGGCCGGCCTCCTCCGCCTTGGCGCGGCTCGCGGAGCCCGGCCGGAGCCCGACCCGCACGTCCTGACCGCTGTCCTGCAGGTTCTGCGCGTGCGCGTGGCCCTGCGAACCGAAGCCGAGCACGGCGATCGCCTGCCCGTTGAGGGCCGCCGGGTCGGTGTCCTTCTCGTAGTAGATCGTGGCCATCTCGTCGGTTCCTTCCTGGTGCGTCGGGTGGATCCACCGCTCAGGCGTTGGCGACCTTGAGCGAACGGTCCTTGATGCCGCGATCGCCGCGGCCGAGCGCGATCCGCCCGGTGCGTGAGAGCTCGACGATCCCGAAATCACGGAGCAGCGACAGCAGCGCCTCCAGCTTCTCGGGCTTGCCGGCGGCCTCGAGCGTCAGGGTGCCGCTCGTCACATCGACGACGTTCACGCGGAACACATCGGCGACCTCCATGATGCGCGCACGGTTGTCGCCCTCGGAGCGGACCTTCACCAGCATCAGCTCGCGCTCGACGGCCGAGCCCTGATCGTGCTCGAGGATCTTGATCACGTTGATCAGCTTGTTGAGCTGCTTCGTCACCTGCTCGAGCGGCTTGTCCTCGACGTCGACAACGATCGTCATGCGCGAGACGCCCGGCGTCTCGGTGGCGCCGACCGCGAGCGACTCGATGTTGTACCCGCGCGCGGCGAACAGCCCGGCGATCCGGGTAAGCACGCCCGGTCGGTCCTCGACCAGCACGGAGATGGTGTGCAAGAAGTTCGTCATACGATCGGAGCCTCCCCCGGGACCTCGTGCGGCGCGAACTCCGGCCCGAGGATGATGTCGTCGTTCGAGGCGCCCGCCGGCACCATCGGGAAGACGCCCTCGCGCGGGTCGGTGCGGAAGTCGATCACGACGCTTCGATCCTCGATCGCGTAGGCCTTCTCGATCGCGGCGTCGACCTCCTCAGGAGAATCCACCCGCAGACCGACGGCGCCGTACGCCTCCGCGAGCTTCACGTAGTTCGGCACGTCGGGATCGAGGTACACCCCCGAATACCGCTCGTCGAAGAACAGCTCCTGCCACTGGCGCACCATGCCGAGGTACCCGTTGTTCAAGATCGCGGTCACGAATGGGATCTTCTCCGTGTTGCTGGTGGCGAGCTCCTGGGCGGTCATCTGGAAGCAGCCGTCTCCGTCGATCGCGACCACGCGCTTGTCGGGCTGACCCGCCTTGGCGCCCATGGCGGCGGGCACCGCGAAGCCCATCGTGCCGAGGCCACCGGAGTTGATCCAATGGCGCGGGCGCTCGAACCGCCAGTACTGAGCCGCGTACATCTGGTGTTGCCCGACGCCCGCGACGAGGATCGTGTCGTCGTCGGCGAAGTGCCGCAGGCGCTCGACGCAGTACTGCGGCTTCAGCGTGTCGGATTCCTGGCCGTAGCGAAGGGGGTACTTCGTCTGCCAATCCTCCAGCTGCGCGAGCCACGCCGACCGATCGGGCGCGCCCGCGCCTTCCTGTCGCTTGCCGAGCTCGACGGCCAGCTTCGCGATGACGTCCTTGCAGTCGCCGACGATCGGCACGTCGACGAACCGGTTCTTCCCGATCTCGGCCGGATCGACGTCGACGTGCACGATCTTCGCGTCCGGGGCGAACCCCGACAGCTTGCCCGTGACCCGGTCGTCGAAGCGCGAGCCGAGCGCGACCAGCAGATCGGCGCGCTGCATCGCCGTGACCGCCGTGTAGTTCCCATGCATGCCCGGCATCCCCAGGCACAGCTCGTGGGAGTCGGGAAAGGCGCCGCGCGCCATCAGCGTGGTGACGACCGGGAGCTTGCCGATCGTCGCCAGCTGCATCAGCTCCTCGGAGGCGTTCGCCTTGATCACGCCGCCGCCGACGTAGAGCACCGGTCGCGAGGCGGCCAGGATCAGCTTCACGGCCTCGCTCACCTGACGGTTGTTGCCCTTCGTGGTGGGCTTGTAGCCGGGCAGGTTGATCTTCTCGGGCCAGGTGTAGGTGGTCTCGGCGTTCAGCACGTCCTTGGGAAGGTCAACCAGCACCGGGCCGGGGCGGCCCGAGCGCGCGATGTGGAACGCCTCGCGGATCGTCTCCACGATGTCGGCGGCGTCCTTGATCAGGAAGTTGTGCTTCGTGACGGGCATCGTGATGCCCGTGATGTCCGCCTCCTGGAAAGCGTCGTTGCCAACCACCGGCGTCGGCACCTGTCCGGTGATCGCGACGATCGGCACCGAATCCATCTTCGCGTCGGCCAGCGGCGTGACGAGGTTCGTCGCGCCAGGCCCGCTCGTCGCCATGCACACGCCCACCTTGCCGGTGGCCCACGCGTAGCCCTCGGCCGCGTGTCCGGCGCCCTGCTCGTGCCGGCAGAGGACGTGCCGGATCGGTGAGCGGTCCACGAGCGGGTCGTAGATCGGCATGCTGGCGCCGCCCGGGATGCCGAAGATGACCTCGACACCCTCCTGCTCGAGCGCCTTGAGAACGGCGTCCGCTCCCTTGAACGTCATCCCGCGACCACCTCGCGCGCCTCCACGGGCCCGGTCTCCACGCGACGCACCTGCGCCTGCAGCCGATGTGCGAGGTTGCGACACGCCCGCTCGAACTCCCAAGGCGTCCAGTCACGCCGGCGCATCTGCAACACGTCGGGAACCTGCTCGTCGCCGACGTCGAACCCGCCGCCCAGGTACACGACCTCGGATGAGAGGTAGCGGTCCACCGTCGCGCGCGTGCTGTTATCGATCGCGTCGACGCTGACCTGGCCGGGACCCTCCCACAGGACGCTGGCGACGACCGTGCCGTCTCGTTCGAACTCGTATCGCATCGGTGGTTCTCCTCTCTGTCTGGGTCCCCGGCTGGTCGAGGCCCGGTGGCACGCTACGGGATACAAAAAGCCCCCCGCTGGGCGGAGGGCATCTGGCGCGGGGGTCTGCGGGCCCGTGGGCCCCCCGCGCCTAGGCGATAAGTACGAGGACGCTGCGTCCGAGCACAGCTGCGTTCGTCATAGCCACAACAGTGTGCGGGCGCCGCGGCCGGGTGTCAACCTCCGGGCTTGTCCCGCAGTGGGTCTATGCCGCCTGGGGCGTGACGAAGAAGTCCTGGTGCATGCCCATCGCGTAGTGCCCGGGGAGGTTGCAGACCACGGCGTAGTGGCCCGGGGCCAGGTCCAAGGTCAGCATCATCACCGCACCCGGTTCCATGTCGCCTGTCTCCCCGACGTTGGTCACACCCTTGGCGTCCTCATCGATCCGGTTGGCCTCACCTTCGAAGCTCACGATCGGGAAGGAAGCCGCCGCGGTGTCGGTGGCAAGCACCACGAACTCGTGCTTCTTGGCCCCGTTGTTGGTCACGAGGAACGACACCTTGCCCTGGGGGGCAAAGGGCTGGGACAGGTCGATCGCCATGTGGGTGGCGTCGGTCTCGGACAGCCCGACGCTGACCGGCGTGGAGGCGGTGGGCGTGACGAAGAAGTCCTGGTGCATGCCCATCGCGTAGTGCCCGGGGAGGTTGCAGACCACGGCGTAGTGGCCCGGGGCCAGGTCCAAGGTCAGCATCATCACCGCACCCGGTTCCATGTCGCCTGTCTCCCCGACGTTGGTCACACCCTTGGCGTCCTCATCGATCCGGTTGGCCTCACCTTCGAAGCTCACGATCGGGAAGGAAGCCGCCGCGGTGTCGGTGGCAAGCACCACGAACTCGTGCTTCTTGGCCCCGTTGTTGGTCACGAGGAACGACACCTTGCCCTGGGGGGCAAAGGGCTGGGACAGGTCGATCGCCATGTGGGTGGCGTCGGTCTCGGACAGCCCGACGCTGACCGGCGTGGAGGCGGTGGGCGTGACGAAGAAGTCCTGGTGCATGCCCATCGCGTAGTGCCCGGGGAGGTTGCAGACCACGGCGTAGTGGCCCGGGGCCAGGTCCAAGGTCAGCATCATCACCGCACCCGGTTCCATGTCGCCTGTCTCCCCGACGTTGGTCACACCCTTGGCGTCCTCATCGATCCGGTTGGCCTCACCTTCGAAGCTCACGATCGGGAAGGAAGCCGCCGCGGTGTCGGTGGCAAGCACCACGAACTCGTGCTTCTTGGCCCCGTTGTTGGTCACGAGGAACGACACCTTGCCCTGGGGGGCAAAGGGCTGGGACAGGTCGATCGCCATGTGGGTGGCGTCGGTCTCGGACAGCCCGACGCTGACCGGCGTGGAGGCGGTGGGCGTGACGAAGAAGTCCTGGTGCATGCCCATCGCGTAGTGCCCGGGGAGGTTGCAGACCACGGCGTAGTGGCCCGGGGCCAGGTCCAAGGTCAGCATCATCACCGCACCCGGTTCCATGTCGCCTGTCTCCCCGACGTTGGTCACACCCTTGGCGTCCTCATCGATCCGGTTGGCCTCACCTTCGAAGCTCACGATCGGGAAGGAAGCCGCCGCGGTGTCGGTGGCAAGCACCACGAACTCGTGCTTCTTGGCCCCGTTGTTGGTCACGAGGAACGACACCTTGCCCTGGGGGGCAAAGGGCTGGGACAGGTCGATCGCCATGTGGGTGGCGTCGGTCTCGGACAGCCCGACGCTGACCGGCGTGGAGGCGGTGGGCGTGACGAAGAAGTCCTGGTGCATGCCCATCGCGTAGTGCCCGGGGAGGTTGCAGACCACGGCGTAGTGGCCCGGGGCCAGGTCCAAGGTCAGCATCATCACCGCACCCGGTTCCATGTCGCCTGTCTCCCCGACGTTGGTCACACCCTTGGCGTCCTCATCGATCCGGTTGGCCTCACCTTCGAAGCTCACGATCGGGAAGGAAGCCGCCGCGGTGTCGGTGGCAAGCACCACGAACTCGTGCTTCTTGGCCCCGTTGTTGGTCACGAGGAACGACACCTTGCCCTGGGGGGCAAAGGGCTGGGACAGGTCGATCGCCATGTGGGTGGCGTCGGTCTCGGAAAGCCCGACCTGGATGACGGGGATCGGCGCGTCGTAGCCCTGGATCGGCGGCCCGCTCGGAGCTGCTCCGCCGCCCGCGTATCCCGGGATCATCGCGACCGTCTCGCCGATCCCCTGCGACTGCACGGAGCAGCTCCCCAGGGCGAGGACGGCCGCGAGCATCACGAAGCCGCGAGCTCGCGTGCGCAGCAATGATCCGCGTGCCATCTCGATCTCCTATCCGCCGCTCGGCGTGCGCCAGTCCGGGCGCGCCGGCGCCGTCGCCTCCCACGAGCGGATGTACACAACGAGTGCCTGGATCTGCTCCTCGGTCAGCGGTCCGCCGTAGTCGTTGAGCCAGGCGGGCATCTCGGTGCCCGGGATGCCGCCGCGCATGATGTCGCGTATCTGCGCGTCGGTGACCGTCGTGAGGAACTCTTGGGAGTTCAACGCGGGAGCGCTGACGCCCTCCCCCATCGGGCCGTGGCAGACGGCGCAGTTCGCGGCCCACAATTGCGTCCCCGTCGCGATCTGCGCCTGCTGCTGCAGCAGCGCGGCGGAGGCTCGCCGTGACCCCTCCGTCAGCTTGTAGAGCGGGAAGGACAGCACGAGGATCAGGAGCAGCCAGACACCGACCCGCTGCCACCTTCGGGTCGAGCGAGCGAGGACGGGGTCGTCCGCTGGGGCCTTGCTCACGGCGTACCACCGGAGGGCGAGGCGCTGGCATCGGGGGCGTTCGGCGTGGCGCTCGGCGTCGCCACGGCCTCTCCCTCCGCCGACGTGCACGACGGACCCGCTGCGTCGGCGGGCCCGGTCAGAACGCCCTTCGCGGGCCCGGGCAGGACGGTCGCGGTGTCGACCAGCACCCGTCCGTCGTCACTGATCGAGATCTTGAACCGATCCATCCCGCGCGGCGCGGGTCCCTGGATGTACTCCCCGATCACGTTGTAGTAGCTGCCGTGGCACGGGCATTCGAACCGGCCGGAGCTGTCGCAGAAGGGCACGCGGCACCCGAGGTGCGGGCACTTCTGATACAGCGCACGCAGCCCGCCCTGGAACTGCGTGACGTAGAAACGTCCGCTGAGGAAGTACTTGACCGTGCCTTCCTCTGCGTAGTCGCTCACGGGTCCGGCATCGATCACCGAGCCCGCCCCCTGACTCGTGTCGGGGCGCAGGATGTCGTAGCTCGTCCACGCGCCCTCGGCGATCAACACCACGCCGAGCGCCTTCCACGTACCGTTCAGGAACCGTCGGCGGTCGACCGGTGCGTCGCCCGCTGCGTCGTGTTCGTCGGTGTGCTCGTCCATCTCAGAACTCCGCGTACGAGTGCTGCCACGGCGGGACCCAGCTCCAGCCGGGTCCTCGGAAGAAGGTGCCGACGATGGTGAGCAGGAGCGCGAGCACGGCGACGATCGTGAACACCGTGACGACGAACTTCCGGCTGCGCGCGCGGTAGTCCGACGCACGGTCGATGTACGGCAGTGCGAACAGCCACACGAGGGCTGCTCCCGGGATCAGGATGCCCGCCACCATCGGCGCGAAATGGGACAGCAGCTCCTGCAGGCCGGCGAAGTACCACGGGGCCTTCGCCACCTCTGGCGTGGCGTTCGGATTCGCGATCTCCTTCAACGGGGCGTCGAACAGGATGGCGAGCAGAAAGACGACCGCGATCGTGCCGGCCGCGACGACCACATGGCGCACGAGCAGGTGCGGCCACGTGAAGACCTCGTCGTGCGGGTCCAGCCGGTCCTTCTGCTCGACCTCCTTCTCGACGACCCCGAGGAGTCGGTAGCGAGGCTCAGGTTCATTCGTGGGCATCGGCGTGCTCCTGTCCGGACTGGGCGGCCGACACCTTCGTGCGGTCGCTGACGGCGAATCCGTCCTTCCGAACCCGCCAGATGTGCACCGCGACGAGCACGGTGATCAGGGCGGGCAAGAAGTAGATGTGCAAGACGTAGAAGCGCAGCAGCGCGGCGCTCGAGACCTCGGGACCGCCGAGCAGCAAGTTGCGAACCTGGGTACCGATCACCGGCACGTACCCGGCGATGTTGGTGCCGACCGTGATCGCCCAGAACGCGAGCTGATCCCACGGAAGCAGATAGCCGGTGAACGACATCAGCAGCGTCAGCACCAGCAGCACGACCCCGATCACCCAGTTGAACTGGCGCGGCCGCCGATACGCCCCGGCGTAGAAGACCCGGATCAGGTGCGCGAGCACCACGATCACCATCAGGTGTGCCGACCATCGGTGAACGTTGCGGACGAAGCTGCCGAACGCCACCGTCGTCGACAGGTCGTGCATGCTGAAGTACGCGTCGGGAACGGTCGGGCGGTAGAAGAACATCAGGTAGGTCCCCGAGACGAACAGGATGCCGTACAGGACCGCCGCGATGAACCCGAGCCGCAGTGTTGTCCGACCCTTGATCACCTCGCGGGGCACCTTCACCGGGTAGATGTGGAGGAAGAAGTTCTGGAACGAGGTCATCGCCCGCCCGCGCGGCGTCGTGGGGGGTGGGTGCCGGATCGCAGACCGGTAGATCTCGCCACCGTAGACCTTGCCCGGGTGCACGATCGCCCGATACCACGCGCTGTCGCGCACCGAGCGGTCCTTCGAGCTCATCGCGATCCCCCGCTCATCCCGGCAGCACCTCCAGCGCGATGGGGGCGGTCGAGGCCTCCGACCAGCCCTCGAGCGTCAGCGCGTTCGTCGGACACCGCTCGACGCACAGCGCGCACCGGATGCACCGCTCCTCCTGCAGCACGAGCACCGCCGACGGCGTCTCGGGCTTGAGGCCCTCGATCTCCTCGGCCGGCAGGATCGTGATGCAGCGCTCGGGGCACACGTCGGCGCAGCCGCGACACAGGATGCAGCGCTCCGGGTCCAACATGATGTTGAGGAAACACTGCAGGCACCTGCCGGCCTCGAGCCGCGCCTCCTCCTCGGTGAACCCCAGCTCAACCTCGGGGGAGCCGATGCGTCGGCCGGTCGGCTCCGAGGGAACCGGCACGCGGGCGCGCTCGGTGTACTCGTCGGCGCGCGGACCCCGGTTCACCTCGACGATCGGCAGCATGCGCCGGCCCTCGAGACGCGGCCGCGGCGCTTCCTCGCCGCTGAGGAGGCGATAGATCGAGGCGGCCGCACGTCGACCGTCGGCGATCGCGTCGATCAGGTTCCGTGGGCCGAACGCCAGGTCGCCGCCCGCGTACACACCGGCCGCCGTCGTCCCCAACGTCTCGCGATCGACCACCACCGTGCCGCGCGGCGACGTCTCGATCCCGTCGGCGTCGTCGATCCACGAGAGGTCGGAGGTCTGTCCCACTGCGAGGATCACCGAGTCGCAGTCCAGCGTGCGCTCAGTGCCCGCGATCAGATCGGGCGCGAACCGGCCGTTCTCGTCGAAGACAGACGCCACGTCGAGCGTCTGCAGTCCCTCGACATGGTCGGTCCCGACGATCGCCTCTGGGCCGCGACGATGGAGGAACTCGATGCCCTCGATCTCGGCCTCCTCGATCTCGAACTCGCTCGCAGGCATCTCGGCACGGCTCTCGAGCATCACACAGCGGACGCGACGGGCGCCCTGTCGCATCGCCGTCCGTGCGACGTCGAGCGTCGCCGTCGCGACGGACCCCATCGCCTCCGCAGCCCCCACGCCCTCGACGTCGAAGGAGCCCTCCGAGCCTGCCGTGCGGCCCGCGCGCAGTGAGGAGCGCGCAGCGTCCAGGGCAACGTTGCCCCCGCCAACGATCAAGACGTCCTCGCCGAGGTTGACCTCGTACCCGAGGTTCACGTTCAACAAGAAGTCCACCGCCTTGAGCACGCCGTCGAGCTCGACGCCGGGGATCTGCAGATCCCTGCTGCGCGTTGCGCCGACGGCGACGAAGATCGCAGCGAAGCCCTCGTCGCGCAGAGACGAGATGGTGAAGTCCAGGCCGAGGCGCTGCCCCGTGCGCAGCTCGACTCCCATCTCGAGGATCGCCGCGATCTCCAGGTCGAGGAGGTCGCGACGGAGTCGGTACGGCGGGATCCCAAGCACCATCATGCCGCCGGCCTCGCGCTGTGCCTCGAAGACGACGGATCGGTACCCGTAGCCGGCGAGATCGTGCGCGGCGGCGAGCCCCGCGGGCCCTGCGCCGACGATCGCGATGCGCTCGTCTCGCGTCGGGAGCTGCATGACGGCTCGCCGATACGCGTCGGTACCCGCGGCACTTTCGACACCGAAGCTCTCGCAGACGAAGCGCTTGAGCGCCCGGATCGCGATCGGCTGATCGATCGTGCCGCGGCGGCAGGCCAGCTCGCAGGGGGCCGCGCACACGCGACCACAGATCGAAGGGAACGGGTTGGGCAGTCGCGCGATGTCGTAGGCGAGCTCGTCGTCGCCGGCGGCGATCGCGGCGACGTAGCGGCCCGCGTTCGTCAAGACCGGACAGGCGCGCGTGCACGGCACGTTCGCGTCGAACCAATCGCCATCCACGGTGTGCGGGCGGAAGGCGCTCACCCGGCCCGCTCCCGCGTGCGTTGCAGCCGAACGAAGAGCCACAGGGCGAAGAGCAACCCGACGGTCCACCAGCCCATGACCAGCAGGTCGCGCACCGTCGCGCTCGTCCGGATGGTGAGGTACGTCAGCAGGTACCCGGGGACGACGGCGAACAGCACCACGCAGACGGCGAACATCGCGATCGCTCGAACGACCGCATTGCCCCAGGTCATCCGCGTTGCTCCCTTCGGATGGGTTCTATCACGCTGCAGCCTGGCACGCAGATGACCGCTCGGAAGGTGGGAAGGTCCCGGCGCCCGCGGGCCGTTCGGCAGGACCCGTCAGCACGGATCCGCCGACCGGTATACCCTCGCGCGGACGGGCCGACAGGGCCCTCGGGGAGGGAACGACGATGAAGAAGAAACCGCTGTTCATCGGGGCGATGGTGCTGGTCGTGATCGGGACCGCGCTGACTGTCTCGTTCGCGGGTAACCGCGCGGTCACGCAGCCGACGACGTTGCACGTCATCGAGCACGCGCTCACCGACAAGGTGATCGACACCGGCAAGTCTGGAGACACGTCGGGTGACCTGCTCACGTTCAACAACCCGATCTTCGATGCAACCAACTCGCACAAGGTCGGGCACGATCAGGGCGACTGCATCCGGATCTCGCCGAAACAGGGCACGTGGGAGTGCCGCTGGCTGACCTTCATCGCCGGCCGTGGCGCGATCATGGTCGAGGGCGCCTTCTTCGACGGTCGCGACAACACGCTGGCGATCACCGGCGGGACGATGGAGTTCCGGAACGCGCGCGGTTCGATGAAACTCATCGCCCGCCCGGGTGGGTACAACTTCGTCTTCATGCTGCTGCCGTAAGGAGGCCCGGTCTCGGCATCGAAGGGGCGGCCATCCGGCCGCCCCTTCTGCATACTGAGCCGCATGTCCGAGGTGTTCGACGCGGGCGGGATCGCCTGCCGTGTGCTGGTCGATGGTGGCCGAGCCGTCTCGCCGAGGTTCGTGTTCCGCGGCTACGACGACGACATCCAGGGTCCCTTCGTGCGCCCGCACCTGGATGACGAGGGCAAGCTGTACGGCCGCTTCGCCGGCCTGCTGATCGAAGCGCCCGCGGGGATGATCCTCGTCGACGCGGGGGTCGGCGGCTTCGCCGGGGATCTCGACGCAGGGCACCTGCACGAGGAACTCGCAACGCTCGGTGTTCGCCCGTGGGATATCCGGATCGTCGTGATCACGCACGGACACGCCGATCACGTCGGTGGCCTGCTCGGACCCAGGCGGGAGCCCGCGTTCCCCGACGCGCGACACGTGATCCACCGGCGTGAGGCCGACTACTGGGCATCCGATGCGGCGGGCGAGCTTCCCGACGAGGCCGGCCAGCCCGCGCTCCTGGCGCTGCACGCCCTGCTCGCTGCCGACCTCCTCGACGTGATCGCCGAGGACATCGACATCGTTCCTCGCGTGCGCGCGATCGCGGCTCCAGGACACACGCCGGGTCACCTCGCCGTGGTGATCGGCGACTCGCTGTTGTGGGCGGGCGATGCGATCGTCTCGCCGCTGAACGCTCCGCACCCCGAGTGGGTCAGCGCCGCCGATATGGACCCCTCGGGCAGCGAGGCGACCCGGCGCGTTCTGTTGGCTCGAGCGGTCGACGAGGAGCTCCTGCTCGCGGCCTCGCACCTCCCGATCGCCGGCTCGGTCGCCCGGGACGGCGACGCGTTCGCGATCCGCGAGCGCTAGTCCGGGGTGTGCATCCGCCGACGTTCGGCGGAGACATCGTGCGCGGCCTTGGCCGCCTGCGGCAGACCGGTGACGGTGGCCAGGAACTCCTCCTGATCCAGCGCCCACACCGCGCCGTCCGCGATGGCGCGCACGGTCGCGGTCCGCGGCACGTCGTGCAACAGGGCGATCTCGCCGAAGTACCCGCCCGACTCGGCCGTGTCGATCCGCACGCCGTCGCGCACGATCTCGAAACTGCCCGCATCGACGATGTAGAACCGGTCGCCGACATCCCCTTGCCGGATCACCTCGGTGCCGGTGGGCATCGCCAGCAGGTCGAGCTGGCGCCCGATGCGCTCCAGGTCGAGGTGCGGCAACGGCGCGAACATCGGGATGCCCGACAGCAGCTCGAGCTGGCGCACCGGCACCACCGCGGCCGCATCCACCCGCCGGAGACCGGCGAAGGAGGCGAGGCCCGCGACCGTCATCGTGCATCCGAGCAGGGCGAAGGAGATCGGCAGCCCGATCCGCGACTCGAGCGGCGGCGCGATCGCCGCCCCCACCGCGTAGGCGAGCAGCCACAGCGCCTCCACGGCCCCGAATACCCTCGTCAGGAGGTCGTCGCTCGTCGTGCGCTGGAGCAGCGTCCGCGCGAGCACGTCGAGCAGCGTGATGGACGCCCCATAGGCCACGGCGGCGATCACCGCGATCACGGTCGTCGTCGCGAGGCCGAACAGCACGCCGCCGACGGTGTACAGGGCCGCCGCCGCCAGGATGCCGCCAGCCAATCGCCGCCGCGTTGCGAACGCTACCGAGACACCGGCACCGACGAACAGCCCGACGCTCTGGATCGTCGTGAGGAACCCCACGCCGGAATCGCCGAGCCCGAGCCGGTCGATCGCGAGCGGCACCAGCAGCACGCCGATCGCCCCGGTCGCGATCGCCAGTCCGCCCGCGATCAGCACGAGGATCCTCGTTCCCGGGGTCGTCGCGATCCGCCGGATGCCGTCCACCGCGTCGACCGCCAGCGTCCACGCGCGGAAGGAGCCCCGGTCGACGTTGTCCGGCGGGGCGTGAATGCCGAGCGTCAGGAGGAATGCCAAACCGAGGGCGGCGGCCGCAACGGCCACGATCGCCCCGGCGCCGATCGGGGCGAGGATCGCGGCCGTCAGAGCCCCTAGTGCGTAGCCGATCCCCTCCGTGAGGGCCGAGACGGAGTTGGCCGCGGCGACCTCGTCGGGTGCGTTGCTCAGCGAGGGCAGCAGCGCGTGATGGTTCGGCCGGCCGGCCGTGTAGGGGATGCACGACACCATCGCGATCAGGTACACGGCGATCGGCGGGGCGCCGGCGACGAGCGCCAACGCGAGGATGCCGGTGACGACCGCCTGCGTCAGGTACCCGAAGCGCACCACGCGCTCGCGCGGGAACCGGTCGCCGAGCCCGGCCGCGAGCGGGGCCAGCAGGCCGGCGGGCACCAGGCACAGGATCGAGACGAAGCCGACCGCCCGTGTGCCGCCCTCGTCGAAGGCGTAGACGAGGATCGCCACCCACATCGCCGGCTCGGCGACGTTGAACAACAGGAAGGCCAGCTGCATCCGGCGGATCGCACGGTTGCGGAAGACACCACGGAGCGCCCGCATCGGAGGCCCGAGATGGGAGAGCAAGCGATTCATGCAGCAGGGACGCTACCCGACGGCGATCCGCCGCCGCAGGACGACTCAGGCGTTCAGCGCGGCGAGGAACTCGTCGAGGTCCGGCGCGACGTGATAGGTCGGCTCCACGAAACCCTCGAGCGCTTCGATCGTCTTGTAGCCGTTGCCCGTCACATAGGCGACGGTCTCTTCGTCGGGCTTGATGATGCCCTGGTCGCACATCCGCTTGAGGTTGGCGATCGTGACGCCGCCGGCGGTCTCGGTGAAGACACCCTCGGTCTCGGCGAGGAGGGCGATGCCCTCGCGGATCTCGCCCTCGGTGCACCACTCGATGTGGCCGCCGGTCTCGCGTGCCACCTGCATCGCGAACATGCCATCGGCGGGCGAGCCGATCGCCAACGATCGGGCGATCGTGTCGGGCTTCATCGGCGCCACGACCTCGTCGCCGTCCTGGAACGCCTGCGCCACTGGCCGGCATCCCTCCGGCTGGGCGCCGGACACGCGATAGCGCTTGTCTTGGACCGCGCCGATCGCGGTCAGCTCCTGGAACGCACGGTGCACCTTCGTCAGCAGCGCACCGCTCGCGATCGGCACCACCACGTGATCCGGAAGGCGCCAGCCGAGCTGTTCGGCGGTCTCGAACCCGAGCGACTTCGACCCCTCTGCGTAGAAGGGCCGCATGTTCACGTTGACGAAGGCCCAGGGCAGCGCCTCGGCGACCTCCGAGCACAGCCGGTTCACCGCGTCGTAGTTCCCCTTCACGGTGACGACCTTGGCGCCGTAGACCTCGGTCGCGAGGATCTTGGCGCGCTCGAGGTCGTCGGGCACGAACACGTAACAGGGCATGCCGGCCTTGGCTGCGTGCGCCGCGGTGGCGTTGGCGAGGTTGCCGGTCGAGGCGCAGCTGATCGCCTCGAACCCGAACGCGCGCGCCATCGTGATCGCGACGCTCACCACCCGGTCCTTGAAGGAGTTCGATGGATTGACGGAGTCGTCCTTGATCCACAGGCGCTCCAAGCCGAGCCGCGCGGCGAGGTTGTCGGCTTGCCGCAGCGGCGTGAACCCGGCGCCGAGGTCGATCCGCTCCAGGTCGGGACCGCCCGGCAGCAACGGCTGGTAGCGCCACATCGACGCGGGCCCCGCCTCCACCTCGTCGCGGAACGCGGCACCGTTGATCGCCGCGAGATCGTATGCGGGCTCGAGCGGGCCGAAGCACTCCTCGCAGATCGTCAGGGGCTCGACGGGGTAGCGCGCATGACAGATGCGGCATTCGAGGGCGGCCGGTGCGACGACGTTCGCGGGCGTCACCACGTGGTCGCCCCCGTGTCGGCGGAGCCGACCGTGCGCGCGTACTTCGCCAGCGCGCCTTGCGTGTACTTCGGTGCCGGCTCGACCCACGACGTGCGGCGACGATCGAGCTCGGCGTCCTCGACGAGCACCTCGAGCGTCCGACCGTCGGTGTCGATCCGGATCCGGTCCCCCTCCGCGATGAGCGCGATCGGGCCGCCGACGAACGCCTCGGGCGCGATGTGCCCGACGCTGATGCCCTTGGTGGCACCGCTGAACCTGCCGTCGGTGATCAATGCGACGTCCTTGCCGAGACCCGCGCCCGCGACCGCAGCCGTGACCGCCAGCATCTCGGGCATGCCCGGCGAGCCCTTCGGCCCCTCGTAGCGGATCACGACGACGTCGCCCGCCGCGATCCCCCCGGCCGTGAGCGCGTCGAACGCCGCCTGCTCGGAGTCGAACACGCGCGCGCTGCCCTCGAAGATCGAGCCCTCCATGCCGGCCGCCTTGATCACGGCGCCGTCAGGCGCGAGGTTGCCGCGCAGGATCGCGATGCCGCCCCACGGATGGATCGGGTCGTCCGCCGCATGCACGATCGATCCGTCGGGAGCGGGAGGCGGCGACGTTGACAGGTTCTCGGCCTGGGTGGTGCCCGTCACGGTCATGCAGTCGCCGTGGAGCAGCCCGAGACCGAGCAGCTCCTGCATCACGACCGGCACACCGCCCACGCGATCGAGGTCGCTCATCACGAACCGGCCCGCGGGGCGCACGTCGACGAGGTGCGGCGTGCGGCGGGAGATCCGGTCGAAGTCATCCAGCGTCAGCTCGACGTGGGCCTCACGGGCGATCGCCAGCAGGTGCAGCACCGCGTTCGTGGAGCCCGCCACCGCCATCACGACGGTGATCGCGTTCTCGAAGGCCTCCTTCGTGAGGATCTGGCGGGGACGCAGGTCCAGCTCGAGGACCTTCGTGACGGCGATGCCGCTCTCCCGGGCGGCGACCTCCCGCCGATAGTCGACCGCGGGCGGGCTGGCCGAGCCCGGCAGCGACATGCCGAGCGCCTCGCCGACGCAGGCCATCGTGTTGGCGGTATACATGCCGGCGCAGGAGCCGGTCGTCGGACACGCCGCGCGCTCGAGCCCGAGCAGCTCCTCGTCGCTCACCGTGCCTTTCGCGTGGCCGCCGACCGCCTCGAACACATCCTGGATCGTGACGTCGCGCCCTTGGTAGGTGCCGGGAAGGATCGTGCCCCCATACAGATAGACCGACGGCAGGTCCAGCCGCGCCATCGCCATCAGCATGCCGGGCTCGGACTTGTCGCAGCCCGCGATGCCGACGAGCGCGTCCAGCCGCTCGGCGTGCATCACGAGCTCCACCGAGTCCGCGATCAGGTCCCGGCTCATCAACGAGGCCTTCATGCCCTCGTGCCCCATGGCGATGCCGTCGGACACGGCGATCGTCGTGAACTCGATCGGGACGGCGTCGCCCTGTCGGACCCCTTCCTTCGCCAGCGCGGCGAGCTTGTCCAGGTGGTAGTTGCACGGGGTGACCTCGTTCCAGCTGGAGGCAACGGCCACCTGTGGCTTCCCGAAATCTTCCTCGGAGAAGCCGACCGCACGCAGATACGCGCGCGCCGGTGCGCGCTGCGGCCCGTCGGTGACTTCCCAGCTGCGGGGACGGTTCGGCTGACCTGCCATGCGGTTCGGACCTCCAGGAGCGGCGCGGAAACCCTCACGGTAGCAACAGGGGCTCCGAGCCGACTCGATAGGATGCCCCGCGACATGCGTCGCGACGAGCCGCCCCCCGATCTCGGCCGCAGCTGGTGGCTGCGCGAGGCGCTCGCCCGCGAGGAGTTCGCCGGACCCGAGGCTCCGCCGCTGGCCGCCGACACGACCGCCGACGTCGTGATCCTCGGGGGCGGCTACACCGGCATGTGGACCGCGTGGTTCCTGCGTGAACGCGATCCCGGGCTCGACATCGTGCTGCTCGAACAGGACATCTGCGGTGGCGGGCCGAGCGGGCGCAACGGCGGCTTCTGCGACGGCTGGTGGGGACACATCGTCGACCTGATCGACACCTACGGCGAGGCAGACGCGCTCGAGCTGCTGATGCACGCGGGCCGATCGCCCGGCGAGATCGGCGCGTGGTGCGAGGCCGAGGGCGTCGACGCCTGGTTCCGGATGGCCGGCGACCTCGCCGTCGCCACCGCCCCCGCCCACGCCGGTGGCTGGCGACGGACACTCGAGGCCGCCGAAGGACTCGGGGTCGGCGACGAGTACCAAGAGCTGACGTCCGAGGAGGTCCGGGCGCGGGTCAGGTCCCCGATGTTCGGCGAAGGGCTGTTCATGCGCGACGCCGCCAACCTCCAGCCGGCCCGCCTCGCGCGCGGGCTGCGCAACGCCCTGCTCGCGCGTGGCGTCCGCATCTACGAGGGCACGGGCGTCACGCGCTTCGGCGTCGGGTCGCCGGCCGTCGCCGAAACACCCGGAGGGACGGTGCGTGCGGGCGACGCGGTGGTCGCGCTCGGGGCCTGGGCGACGTGGTGGCGCGCCTTCAAGCCGCGGCTCACCGTGCGCGGCTCCTACATGGTGGTGACCGAGCCGATCCCCGAGCGGCTCGAGGAGCTCGGCTGGACCGGCGGCGAGAACGTCCGAGACCTGCGCTCGTCGGTCCATTACCTGCGCACGACCGCCGACGGGCGCATCGCGATGGGCCTCGGGGGTCTCCAGCCCGATCTGGCGCGACACATCGACCATCGATACGCCTACGACGAGACGTCGGTGCGCCGCGTGGCCGAGGACCTGTTCCGCCTGTTCCCCTCGCTCGCGGGGACCCGGATCGACGCGGGCTGGGGCGGCCCGATCAACGTGAGCGGCCTCGCGATGCCGTTCTTCGGCACGCTCGAGCCGGGCAACGTCCACTACGGCCTCGGCTACACCGGCAACGGCGTCGGGCCCTCGCACCTCGGGGGCAGGATCTGTGCCTCGCTCGCCGCACACGCCGACGACGGGTTCTCGAGGCTCGCCGTCGTCACCCAAGAGCCGAAGCGGTTCCCGCCGGAGCCGCTGCGCTCCCCCGGCATGTACGCCGTCAACGCCGCGATCAGGCGCAAGGACGACCGGGAGGCGGAGGGCCGGATGCCCGACCTGGCAACGCGAACCGTCGCCACCCTTCCACGTAGACTCGGCTTCCACCTAGGCCCCCGACCGTGAGCCGACGATGAGCACGACGCAGATCCCGCCCGACCTCGGCCGCAGCTGGTGGCTGCGAGAAGCGCTCGCCCTGCCGGCGTTCGCCGGCGATCCGTGCCCGCCGCTCGAAGGAGAGACCACCGCGGACGTCGTGATCCTCGGCGGCGGCTACACCGGCATGTGGACGGCATGGTTCCTCCGGCAGCTCGATCCCAGCGTCGACGTCGTCCTGTTGGAACAGGACATCTGCGGTGGCGGGCCGAGCGGACGCAACGGCGGGTTCGTCAACTCGTTCTGGGGCGATCTCACGATGCTGTGCGAACGCTTCGGGGATGACGCCGCCCTGCGTCTGTGCCGCGCGGGCGAGGCGAGCGTCGCCGCGATCGGGGCGTTCGCCGAGGCGCAGGGGTTCGACGCGTGGTTCCGGCCGGACGGCGACCTCGGGGCCGCCTCCAGCGCCGCGCAGGTCGGCGAATGGGGCGACGCGGTCATCACCGCGGACCGCCTCCGCCTCGACCACCTCGACGTGCTCACCCCCCAGGAGGTCCACGCGCGCGTGGACTCGCCGGTGCTGCGCGGTGGCGTGTTCTCGGCCTACGGCGCCACGGTGCAGCCCGCACGATTGGCGCGCGGGCTCCGCAACGCGCTGCTCGCCGACGGCGTCCGGATCTACGAGCACACCGCCGTGACCCGCTTCGGCGCCGGCACGCCGGTCGTCGCGGAGACGCCCGGGGGCCGCGTGACCGCCGACGCCGGGGTCCTTGCGATGAACGCGTGGGCGCAGCACTGGAAGCGCTTCAAGCGCGCGATCACGGTGCGCGGCTCCTACATCGTGCTCACGGCGCCGGCGCCCGATCTGCTCGCGAACCTCGGCTGGGACGACGGCATGGGCCTGTGGGACTACCGCGAGGCGCTCCACTACGTCCGCACGACCCCCGACGGCCGCATCGCCTTCGGCATCGGCGGCATGCAGCCCGACCTCGCGCGGCACATCGACCCCCGCTTCGCCTACGACGAGGAGTCGATCCGGATCGCGATCGCCGATCTGCATCGCATGTTCCCGACGTTCCGCGAGGTGCCGATCGAAGCGGGCTGGGGCGGGCCGATCGACGTCAGCGCCGACCACCTCCCGTTCTTCGGATCGCTCGAGCACGGCAACGTGCACTACGGCCTCGGGTACACGGGCAACGGCGTCGGCCCCGCGCACCTCGGCGGGCAGATCCTCGCCCATCGCGCGGTGTCGAAGTACGACGACGTCCTCGCGCTGCCGATCGTCGACATGGAGCCGCGACGATTCCCGCCCGAGCCGATCCGCTCGGTGGGCGCGGCGGTCGCGAACCGCGCGATCCAACGCCGCGACCAGTCGCTCGACGACGAGCGCGAGCCGAACCCGTTCGTCGACTTCGTGGCGAAGCTGCCCCGGCGACTCGGCTACAACCTCGGGCCGTGACACCGGCCGGGCTGCCGCGCCAAGCCCGGGTCTCGTGGTGGATGGAGGAGGCGCGGACGGCGTTCGCACCCGAGCCGTGCCCGCCGCTTCGAGGCTCGGCAACGGCCGACGTCGTGATCCTCGGCGGCGGCTACACGGGGCTGTGGACCGCCTGGTTCCTGACGGAGCACGATCCCTCGTGCGACATCGTGCTGCTCGAGGGAGACGAGCTGTGCGGCAGCGGACCGAGCGGGCGCAACGGCGGCTTCTGCTACGGCATGTGGGAGGACCTCGGAACGCTCGTCCGCACCTTCGGCGACGCAGGCGCGCTGCGGGTCGCACGAACGGCGCAGCGCAGCGTCGATGAGATCGGGGCCTGGCTCGCCGCCCAGGACGTCGACGCGTGGTTCACGCGCGCGGGCCATCTCACGATCGCGACCTCGGCGGCCCAGGAGGGCGCGTGGGCACCCCTGCTGCGTGAGGCGGAACGCCTCGACGTCGCCGCCGGGCGCTTCGAGGAGCTCGACGTCGACGCGGTTCGGGCCCGATGCGACGCACCCGTGTTCCGGTCGGGACTGCTGCAGCCGGAGAACGCGATCCTGCAGCCGGCGCGGCTCGCCCTCGGTCTGCGACAGGCCCTGCTGGCCCGTGGCGTCCGGATCCACGAATCCAGCCCGGTCGCCCGGTTCGCGGAGGGACCGCCGGTCACGGTCGAGACGCGCACGGGCGGCCTCGTCACGGCCGAGCGGGGCGTGCTCGGGCTCGGCGCCTGGGCTTCGTCGCTGCCGCGGTTCCGTCGAGCCATCGTGCCGCGTGGCACCTACATCGTGATGACCGAGCCGGCGCCGGAGCTGCTCGCCGAGATCGGATGGACGGGCGGGGAAGGCCTCGCCGACTGGCGGACGGCGCTGCACTACTTCCGGGCCACGCCCGACGGCAGGATCGCGTTCGGCGCGGCCTCCGCCGCGGCGGGCCTCGGGGTGGGTCTCGGCCCGCGCCTCCGCTACGACGAGGGATCGATAGTCAAGTTAGTTGACGATTTCCATCGGTTCTTCCCCTCGTGGGACCGCGTGCGGATCGAGGCGGCCTGGGGCGGCCCGATGGACGTCACGGGTCGGCACCTCCCGTCCTTCGGCACGCTGCCCGCCGGGACGATGCACTACGGCCTCGGCTACACGGGCGGCGGCGTCGGCCCGTGTCACCTCGGCGGCAAGATCCTGGCGGCGCTCGCCCTCGGAGTCTCGGACGAGCACACCGCGCTGCCGCTGGTGGAGCTCGAGATGCTGCGCTTCCCGCCGGAGCCGCTGCGCTCGGTTGGGGCGGCGCTCGTGCAGCGAGCGATCGTGCGCACGGACGAGGCGGAGGACCGCGGGCATCGGGCCGATCCGCTGACGGCGTTCGTCGCGAAGATGCCACGACGGATGGGCTACGAACTCGGCCCGTGACGCGTTCGGACCGATACCCTGGGTCCATGCGCCTCCGCTTCCCCGCGACCGTGCTGGCCATCGTCTTGCTCGCCGGCACGCTCACGACGATCACGGCGACGGTCGCCTCGGCGCCCACCGCACGTGGCGCCGCGTGGGCGGTCACCGGCATCGATGTCTCCAAGTACCAGCAACCGCCCTACGGATCGGCGCCCGTGAACTGGTCCTCGGTGACGAACAGCGGCGTCGGCTTCGCCGTCGTCAAGGCCACCGAGGGGCGCAAGCAGGTCGACCCGGCCTTCGTGACGAACGCGTCCGGGGCGATCGCGGCCGGGATCACCGTCGGCATGTACCACGTCGCGTCCCCGAGCATCTCGTCCGACGACGCGCGCATCGAGGCGGATCATTTCGTGTCGGTGGCGGACCCGATCGCCGGCAACCTGATCCCGGCGCTCGACATCGAGATCAACCGCGTGCCGCCGGGGATGACGCCCGCGCAGCTGGAAGCGTGGGCGCGCGCGTGGCTGAACCGCGTCACGAATCGCCTGGGCGTGCGTCCGATGGTGTACGGCAGCGTCTATATGTTCCAGACGCTCCTGGCCAACACGACCTGGTTCGCCGATCACGGGTATCCCCTGTGGCTGGCGCGGTGGGGTCCGTTGCCCTCGCCGCTGCCGGCCAACGACTGGCAGGGCCAGGGCTGGACGTTCTGGCAGTGGTCGAGCACCGGCCACATCAGCGGCATCACGACCGATGTCGATCGCGATCGCTTCGTCGGCGCGGACCTCGCGACGGCGACGATCGCAAGCGTGACCGCGATCCCCGGCGCCGGTGGGTCGATCGCGGATGCGTCCGGTCGGCTGGCGTGCGCCGCCTCGCGACCTGTACCGAGCTGTTCAGCCCCAACGATCCCCTCGAGCTGACCGCGACCCCGGACCCCGGCTTCACCTTCGTGTCGTGGGGCGGCGCGTGTACGGGCTCGGCGCCGACCTGCTCGCTGGCAGCCATCGGCGAGCAGACCGTGACGGCGACGTTCAGCTATCGCCTCCGCGTCCACGTGGGTGGGACCGGCGCGGGCGTCGTCACGTCGAGCCCCGTCGGCATCTCCTGCCCGGGCACGTGCTCGGCCACGTTCGCCCCGGGCGCCGGGGTCACGCTCACGGCGGCTCCGGACCCGTGGTCCGACCTCGCGTGGTCCGGTGACTGCACCGGCTCCGACCCCAACGGGTGCGCGGTCACGATGGATCAGGCGCGCACCGTCACCGCGACATTCACCGACCTCGGGCCCGCGACCGCCTCGATCAAGCCGCCGGGCGCCCGCAACGGTCCGGTCCGCGTCCGGTTCGACGAGCCCGTCCATCACGTGAACACGGACAACGTCGTGCTGCGACGCGCCGGTGGGGCGCGGCTCGACGCACGGCTCACCTGCTTCGACGTGGCCGATCAGCGGACGCCGTGTGCGACCGGCGACGTCCGTCTCGCGGTGCTTCAGCCGGATGCCTCGCTGCGGCAGGGCAGCTCCTACGTCGCGATCGTCGACCCGGCAGGTGTCACGCCGATCCAGGATCGCGCGGGCAACGCCACCCCGCGGGTGCGGCGGACCTTCTCCCTGTCCTAGGGCCCGAACCGCCCTCCGAGGCAGGGACCACCGGCCTTGCCGGGGCCAGACAGCCGCGGGGACCATAGCCCGTATGGGGACGCCGTCACCGCATCCGATGCAAGGCATGGACGCCTTCGCTCCGGCCGACATCGCCCAGCTGGTCCGCACGCGCGGTGTCGCGAAGGCCAGGGCGGGGTTCGTCCCCACCTTCGTCCTGGGCGTGCTCGCCGGCGCGTTCATCGCGCTCGGCGGCGTCTTCGCGACCCTCGTCGGGACCGACTCCGGCCTCGGCTACGGACCGACCAGACTGCTGGCGGGGGTGGCCTTCTCGCTCGGTCTGATCCTGGTGGTGATCGCCGGGGCCGAGCTGTTCACCGGCAACAACCTCATCGTGATGGCGACGGCGAGCGGCCAGGTGCGGGTCGCCGACCTGCTCCGGAACTGGGCGATCGTCTACGTCGGGAACATGGTCGGCGCGGTCTCCGTCGCGGTCATGATCGCCCTCGCCGACTGGTGGACGCTGGACGACGCCGCCGTCGGCGCCACCGCGCTCACCGTCGCGGTCGGCAAGGCGAGCCTGCCGTTCGCCACGGTGTTCTGGCGTGGAGTGCTGGCCAACGCGCTGGTTTGCCTCGCCGTCTGGATCGCCACCGGCGGGCGCTCGGTGATGGACAAGGTGATCGCGATCGTGCCGCCGATCGCGGCCTTCGTCGCGAACGCGTTCGAGCACTCCGTCGCCAACATGTACGCGCTCTCGATCGGGTTCCTGCTGAAGGGCAAGCCCGTCTTCAGCGGCGTCGACACCGCGGGCCTGACCCCCGCCGGCGCGATCCGGAACCTGGTCGCATCGCACGGCGGGCAACATCGTGGGGGGCGCGCTCCTGGTCGGGGTGGTGTACTGGTTCGTGTACCTGCGTCCGGCCGACAACGAAGCGGGATGAGCGTCGACGACGTCATCGTGGCGGATCGCCTCACGAAGTCCTACGGGACGAGCCGTGGGGTCCGCGAGCTCTCCTTCACCGTCCACGCGGGCGAGGTGTTCGGGTTCCTCGGGCCCAACGGCGCGGGCAAGAGCACGACGATCCGCACGATGCTCGACTTCATCCGGCCGACGTCGGGCGCGCTGTCGGTGTTCGGGCTCGAGCCGCGGGCCGAGGCGCCGGCGATCCACGCGCGCACCGGCTACATGCCCGGTGAGTTCGGGCTCTACGAACGGATGCTCGTTCGGGACTACCTCGAGGCGTTCGCCGCCTTCCGGGCAGGCGACGGGGACGCCCAGATCGAGCCGCTCGCCGCGCGGCTCGCGCTCGACCTCGATCGACCGATCCACGAGCTCTCGCACGGCAACAAGCAGAAGGTGGGCCTGGTGCAGGCGTTCATGCACGAGCCGGACCTGCTCGTGCTCGACGAGCCGACCCAGGGGCTCGACCCGCTGGTGCAGCAGACCTTCTACGCGCTGATCGACGAGGCGCGGGGCCGGGGAGGGACGGTGTTCCTGTCCTCGCACATCCTGCCGGAGGTCGAGCGCGTCTGCGACCGGGTCGGCATCATCCGCGAGGGAACGCTGCTGACGGTCGACGACGTCGGCGACCTCAAGGCGAAGGCCCTGCGCAGCGTGATCTTCCATTTCGCGGCGCCGGTGGCGGCGTCGGTCTTCGCGCCGCTGCCCTCGGTCGTGGGGGCCGAGGCGCACGGCGACGCCGTGTCGATCACGGTGCAGGGCGAGCTCGACGAGGTCGTGAAAGAGGCGGCCCGCCACACCGTCGTCAACGTCGAGACCCGCGAGCCGAGCCTCGAGGAGATCTTCCTGCGGGCCTACCGGGACGGTGACGCGTGAGCGCGCTCCTCAGTGTCTCGATGCGGACGCAGCGCCGCGCCGTGATCGGCTGGGCGATCGGCCTGGCCGCGATCGCGACGATGTACGCGGCGTTCTACCCGTCGATCACCCAAAGCGCGGCGCAACTCGAGGGGTACATGCAGAACCTGCCGCAGGCGGTGCGCGACCTCATCGGGCCCGACTACACGTCGCCGGCCGGCTATCTGCGGGCGGAGCTGTTCGCACTGCTCGGCCCGATCCTGTACCTCGTCTTCGCGATCGGCGCCGGCGGTCGCGCCGTCGCGGGCGAGGAGGAGGTCCGTTCGCTCGACCTGCTGCTGTCGACGCCGCTGACGCGGACGCAGATCGTGCGCGACAAGGCGATCGCGCGTCCTGTCGGCGCTGGTCGGCGTCGCCGGGTTCCTGTTCGTCGTCGTGATCGTGATCGGCCCGCTGTTCGACCTGACGGTGCCCGTCGCCGACGTGGCCGCCGCGTGCGTGATGCTGGTCCTGCTCGGGACGGCCTTCGGGTCGCTCGCGCTCGCGGTCGGCTGCGCCACCGGCAGGAAGACCTGGGCGTACGGCGCGACCGGCGTCGTGGCGGTCGCCGCGTACGTGCTGAACATCATGGGGCCGAGCGTGTCCGCGCTGCGATGGGCGCGCCCGTTGTCGCCGTTCCGCTGGTACCTCGACCCGGACCCGCTGACGACCGGCCTCCACGTCACCGGCATCGCGGTCCTCCTGGGGATCACCGCGGTGTGCACGGCGATCGCCGTCATCACGTTCCGGCGGCGCGACCTCGCGGCCTAGCCGGGCATCGTCGCGACGAGCCACAGACGCTCCGCGCCCGCCCCGAACGGTGCGAGGTCGTCATCGAGCGCCTGGAACGAGGCGAACCCGACGCTTGCCAGCAGATTCCGTCAGCTCGTCCACGGTGTAGAGACGCACGAACGTGGTCCGGACGGCTCGCTCTCCGTCTCTCGTGAAGGTCCACGTGGTCTCGATCCGCCTCGTGTCCTCGTGGTAGCGGCGGAGCTCCTCGACGGCGACGCCGCCGACCTCCCAGGTGCCCGACGGCTCGAACCTGGGGAGGAGGGTGTCGGCGACGATCGTGTCGATCAGGTAGCGGCCGCCGGGCGCGAGGGCGTCGGCCGCCGTGCGGGCCTGCGCCACGTTCCCGTCGTCGTCGAAGTACCCGAACGATCCCCACAGGCAGATCGCCGCGTCGAAGGAACGTGGGCGCACGACGGTCGTGCGCATGTCCGCCCGGATCGCCGGGACGCCGGCGTCGTGTGCCACGCGCGCGAACGCCGAGATCGCGTCGAGCCCGACGACGCGGTGTCCGCCGTCCGCCAGCCGCTGCGCGATGCGTCCCGTGCCGCAGGGCACATCGAGCACGCGGGAACCGGTCCGAAGATCCAGGGCACGCTCGACCCGTGCCGCGGTGTCGTCCGCGTCGTCGGCCTCGTGCCACGCGAGTTGGATCGACTGCCAGGCGGGCGTCTCGAACATCTCTCGCCACCACTCCACGCGTGGAGGCTACCGACCTTGAGATCGGGCTCGCCTCAGCCGAGTGCGATCAGGATCACACCCGTGAACGCCGCAATCACCCCCACCAGCTGCAGGCGGGAGAGGCGCTCGTGCAGGAACCCGCGCGCGAGCAGCACGGTCGAGACCGGGTAGAGGGAACCGACGACCGCGACGAGCGCAAGCGCGCCGCTCTGGGCCGCGAGCGCGAACGTGACGTTGGCCAGGTTGTCGAAAGCGCCGATCACGACCAGCGTCCCGGTCTCCTTCCCGGTCGGCGGACGCTCGTGCGCGCGCCGCACGATCACCGCCAGCACGAACAGCGGCACGGAGACCACCCGGAGCATGAACGCGGCCCATGGCGCGCTCCCCTGCCCGGAGGCATCGAGGAAGGTGACGAGCAGCCCGAGGAACACCACCGCAACGAGCGCATACACGACTCCCGGGCCGATCCGCCGGCGCGAGGGCGGCTCGGGATGCCCCTCGATGTCCGTCGGATCGGACTCGCGGGCGGCCAGGACGATGCCGACGATCGCGCAGGCCATCCCGACGAACTGCAGCGGGGCCGGCCGATCGCCCTGCGCGAACCCGACCAGGACCGGCACGATCACCGACAGCGACACGATCGGCGCGACCACGCTCATCGGCCCGATCGCCAGCCCCTGATAGAGCGCCGCCAGACCGACCGCGCCCGATAGCCCACCGAGCGCGCCGTAGACGAGATAGCGGAGCTCCGGCGCCGGCGAACCGAGCAGGAGGATCAGGGCGCCCGTGAAGACGAGCCCGGCGCCCTGCGCGATCGCCATCACGAGCGCGACGCCGAGGCGCCGCGTCATCAACCCGCCGAGGAAGTCCCCCGTGCCCCAGCACAGGCCCGAGAACAGCGCCAGCGCGAGGGCACCCATGCCTCAGACGACGCGCGCGCCGTCCTTCCAGACCTGCTCGATCCGCTCCCGGAGGGTGTCGAAGGCGAACGGGTCGCCGTCGACGACGACGACGTCGGCGATCTTGCCCGGCTCGAGCGAGCCGAGCCGATCGTCCCAGCCCATCAGCTCGGCGGCGGACAGGGTCGTCGCGTGCAGCGACTGCTCGGGCGTGAAGCCGTTGTTCGCCATGTGGGCGAGCTCGTTGAGGTTCCAGCCGTGCGGCATGACCGCGGCGTCGGTGCCCATCGCGACCTTGACCCCGGCCTCGGCGGCCAGCCGCATCGCGTCGAACTCCGGCCGGCCGAGCCCCTTGAACTTCTCGCGGATCTCCGGCGCGAGCTTCTCGTCGTTGGCCAGCGCCTCGGTGGTGTCGCCCGCCGTCAAGGTCGGCACGAGCCACGTGCCGCGCTCGACCATGAGCTCGGCGGACTCCTGGTCGAGGTACGTGCCGTGCTCGATCGAGCGGACGCCCGCGCGCACGGCGCGCTTGATGCCCTCGGGGCCATGCGCATGCGACATGACCCAGCGGTCGAGATCGGCGGCGGTACGCACGATCATGTCGAGCTCGTCCTGTGCGAAATGCGGGTGTTTCGGGTCGTCGGCGGGCGAGAAGAACCCGCCCGAGGACGCGATCTTGATCACGTCGGCGCCGGCCCGGATCACCTCGCGCACCTTGCGCCGCACGCCGTCGACCCCGTCACACACACCCTCGGGGAAGCCCGGGTAGGGCAACCAGCCGGCCGTGATGCCGCCGCTGGGCAGCACGTCGTCGTTGTGCCCGGCGGTCTGGCTGAGCATCGTGATCGCCACCTGCATCCGCGGCCCGACGAGCACGCCGTCCTTGACGGCCTGGCGCAAACCCGCGTCCGCGCCGCCGGCGTCGCGGACCGACGTGATCCCGAGCCGCAGCGTGGTCAGGAGGTTCGCGGGCGTCTGGTAGAAGCCGTAGGAGAACGGCCGGTGTTGCACCGTCAGCTCGTCGTCCTCGTACACGCCGGTGAGGTGCACGTGCGTGTCGAACAACCCCGGCAGCAGCGCCTTGCCCGTGCAGTCGACACCGTCGTCGCCATCCAGCCCGGAGCCCACCTCGACGATCTTCCCGTCGTCGATCGCGACATCGGCATCGGCCAGCGGCGCCATCGTGCCGTCGAAGACCTTCCCACCGTGGAACACCGTCCTGGTCACTGGGTTCCCTCCTGCTCGTGGCCGCCGCCTACACTCCGGCGGGCACCCTACCTTGAAGGAGCGAGCCGCGGTGGACATGCGACTGACCGACGGGGACGCCGCGCTGCAGGACAAGGCGCGGCGATTCGCCGACGAGGTGCTGCAGCCTCTCGAACTGGAATGCGAAACGAACGACGGCCTGACGCCCGACAGCGCAGCAGCCGCCAAACAGGCCGTCCTCGACTGGGAGTTCCACGCGATCAATCACGCGGAGGTCGACGGCGGCCGCGGGTTCGACACCTTCCAGGTGATGCTCGTCGAGGAGCAATGGGGCCGGGTGACCGGCGCGCTGTGGGACATCCCGTGGCGCCCGTCGATCCCGCTCGCCGCGGGGACCGAGGAGCAGAAGCGGCGGTTCCTCCGGCCCGCGTGCGCGGGCGAGCGGCGCGACGCGTACGCGATCACGGAGGCCGACGCCGGCTCCGACGTCACGATGGTCGCGACGACGGCGACGCGGGACGGGGACGACTGGGTCCTGCGGGGCGAGAAGTGGCACGTGACGAGCGGCGACGTCGCGGACTTCTTCCTCGTGCACGCCCAGGTCGACGGCGACCCCGCCAAGGCGACGGTCTTCCTCGTCGACAAGGACACGCCCGGCGTGCGGCTGGTCCGAACACCGAAGTACACACACACCTTCGTGTTCGAGCATCCGATCTTCGCGTTCGACGACGTGCGGGTCGGCGACGACCGTGTGCTGGGCGAGGTCGGCCAGGGCTTCGAGCTCACGAAGGACTGGTTCGTCGAGGAGCGACTGATGATCGGCGCGCGCACGGTCGGCGCGTCCCAGCGCTGCCTCGACGAGGCGCTCGCGTTCGCGACGGAGCGCCGGCAGTTCGGCAAGGCGATCGCGGAGTTCCAGGCGATCGAGTTCATGCTCGCCGACATGGCGGTCGAGATCATGGCGGCGAAGTCGATGCTGTACCGCGTGTGCTGGGAGGCGGCCCGCGGCGGGCTCGATCGCAAACAGCTCCACGCCGAGGCGAGCGCCGTGAAGCTGTTCTGCAGCGAGGCCGCCGGCAGGATCGCCGATCGGGCCGTGCAGATCTTCGGCGGCCGCGGCTACATGCGGGAGTTCCCCGTCGAACGCATGTGGCGGGAGCTGCGGGTGGACCGCATCTGGGAGGGCACCTCGGAGATCCAGCGGCTGGTGATCGGCAACGAGCTCCGCAAGCGCGGGCCGGGCGCCTACGCCGGGTGGCCGAGCCAGCCCACCGGGTTGGGCACGTAGTGCTCGACGAGATGCAGCGCGTTGAGCACGGGGTAGGACAGGGCGACGACGCCGAGCAGGATCGAGGCGATCGTCGAGCCCGTGCCTCGGCCGCCGAGACCGCCGGCGATCCCCAGCACGACCGCGATCAGACCGAACACCAACGCCAGCGTGCTGAGCTGGTCGGCCATCGGACCGCCGTTCGTGATCTGGATCGAGTACGTACCGAGCAGCGAGGAATCCGGGTTGAACTGGTAGATCCACAGGATCGCCGAGAAGGCCGCGCCGAGCGCGCCGACGAGCGTGCCGACCGTGCCCATCGGATTGCTGGTCTTGCCGCTGCTGCCGAACATGCCTGCCATGTGCCTCGATGATGACCGAGGTGCGGGCGGGCGGCAAGCTTGGCCGAGGCCTTTACGAGCGGAGGCTCGCTGGCGATCGCCTCGATGTCCGAAGGGCCTGTGCCGCAACAGCCACCGATCAATCGGGCGCCCGCGGCCCGCAGGTCGAGGGCGAGCGGACCGAACCCGCCGGGCACGCCGTCGCCCGTCCAGGTCTTGGTCGTCGCGTCCCACGTGCCCCCGCGGTTGGGGTACGCGACCAGCGTCTTGCTCGTCACGGTGCTCGCACGGCCGATCAGTTCGGGCACGAAGAACGGTGGCGTGCAGTTGACGCCTACCGCGACCACGTGCGGGCTCGCGGCCACGATCGAGACCGCCTCCTCGATCGTCGTGCCGTCGTTCAGGTGCTGCCCGTCTCGGCAGGAGAACGAGATCCAGGCCGGCACCGCGTCCAGCGCGCCGACGACCTCGACGAGCGCCTCCGCTTCGACCACGGACGGGATCGTCTCGATCGCGAGCACGTCGGGCTCGGCCGACGCCAACGCCTCCGCGCGCGGCAGGTGGAAGTCCGCGGAGCGCGGAGCGCGCGGCGTCGGCGCCGCCGAGCCCGTAGTCGCCCGTGTACTCGGCGCCGTTGGCGAGCATCGCGCCGTACGGACCGATCGACGCGGCGACCACCACACCGCGATCGTCCGCGGCGACACGCGCCAGCTCGACGCTGCGTCGGAACAACGCGGTCGCCGCGTCACGATCGAAGCCACGCGCGGCCAGACCCTCGAAGCTCGCCTGATAGCTCGCGCCGATCACCACGTCGGCGCCCGCCTCGATGTAGGCGCGATGCACCTCGACGATCAGGTCCGGATCCTCCACGAGGACCCGCGCCGACCACAGGTCGTCGCGAAGATCCGCGCCGCGGCGCTCGAGCTCGGTGGCGAGCCCGCCGTCCAGCACGACAGCACCGGGGTACGCATCGAACGGGTCTGCGATCACGATCGCAGCGTACCCGCGGCCCGCTGTTCGACTGCTCGGCGCGGGCTCGACGAGCACGTCGACCGCGAGACAGCCGTCCGGTCCGACGATGACCGGGTTGACGTCCAGCGCCGAGAGCAGATCGCCGAGGTCGTGCGCCAGCACCGAGAGCCGCGACACCGCGTGCGCGAGGCCCGCGACGTCGGCCGGCGCCCCGCCGCGGACGCCCTCGAGGATCGGGCGGATCTCCAGCGTCTCGATCAACCGCCGGGCCTCGTCGTCGTCGATCGGCACCAGCGCGAGCCGTCGATCGTGCAGCACCTCCACGAGCACGCCGCCGGCCGCGACCAGCACCAACGGACCGAACGTGGGATCGACCAGGACGCCGAGCGCGACCTCGACGCCCGGCTGGGCCATCGCGGCGACCACCACCTCGGCGCCGAGCCGCCGGGCGACGTCGTCGTAGGCGCCGCGGACGGCCTCGGCGTCGGCGAGCCCGACGCGCACGCCGTCGACGTCGGACTTGTGCGCGATCCCGGGCGCGGCGGTCTTCAGCACGACCGGATAGCCGATCGCCTCGGCGGCCGCGACCGCGTCGTCGACCGTCACCGCCGCCCGCGCCGCGACGACCGACAGGCCGTAGTCGGCCAGCAGGGCGAGCCCGTCCACCTCCGACAGGGGCGACCCGCTCGCGAGCCGATCCCGCCACCGAGCGCGCACGGCGTCGTCCACCGGTTCGACCGGCCGCGCCGGGGGACGGGCGCGCCAGGCGGCGTCGCGCAGCAGATGCCCCAGTGCCCGGAGCCCGCTGTCGGTGCCCTCCAGCACGGGGATCCCGCGATCGCGCAGGAATCGGGCCTCGTCGGCCGAGACCGCGCTCGCGAGATTGGACAGCACGCAGAAGGGCTTGTCGGTGCCCTCGTGGCTGTCGATCGCGATCTGCAGGTACCCCTCGTTGTACGGCTCGCCCTGCACGGTCATGTCGATGCAGAAGACGCTCGCGCTCACCGCAGGATCCTCCGCGAAGGCCGCGAACGCCCCGAGGAAGATCGCGTCCGCATCGATCCCGGTGCCCCAGGCATCCAACGGGTTGGCCGCGTCCATACCCGGGTCGAGGAGGTCGTCGATCCGCGCGATCGTGCCCTCGCCGATCTGCGCGAACGGCACGTCGAGGTCGGCGGCCAGGTCGACGAACATCGCGCGCTCGCCCCCGCTGTCGTGCACGCTCGCGATGCCGCCGCCACCGCGCACACGCCGCGGCGACGAGAACAGCTCCATCGTGTCGGCCATCTCGTCCAGCGTGCGCATCTCGTGCACCCCGTAGCCCGCGAACAGCGCCTCGTAGGCCCCGTGCTCGCCGGCCAGCGCGCCGGAGTGGGCCGTGACCAGCGCGCGCGCACCCTCCGTGCGCCCGACCTTCATCGCGAGCACCGGGATGTCGAGCTCCGCCGCGCGCGCGAGCTGCGCTCGGAAGTGCGCGGGATCCCGCACCGTCTCCAGCAGCAGCGCGAGCACGCGGGTGCTCGGCAGCCCGAGCGCGTACTCCATGTAGTCGGCCTGGGTGGTCACGACCTCCTGGCCGCTGGACACCAGCAGGTTGAACCCGATCCCCCGGTCGTTGAACGCGATCGCCGAGAACGCCGATCCGCTGTGGGACAGGAACGTCACCGGGCCGTGGCGCAGGTGCTCCGGCGTGAGGAACCCCGTCGCGCGCACGCGCGACTCCTGGTTCATGAACCCCATCCCGTTGCCGCCGCACATCGCCATGCCGTGCGCCAGCGCGATCGTGCGCAGACGCTCACGCAGGTCGGGGCCGTCGGCGGGATCCTCGTACAGCGACGAGAAGGTGACCGCGCTCCCCGCCCCCGCCGCCGCCGCGTCGGCGAGCGCCTGTTCCACCCGGGCGTTCGCCACCCCGAGGATCGCCAGGTCGACCTGCTCGGGCACCTCCAGGATCGACGGGTAGCACCGCAGCCCGGCGATCTCGTCGTACCCGGGGTTCACCGGATAGATCGCGCCGGTGAAGCCGCCGCGACGCAGCTCCGCCAGCATCGACTCGCCGAGCGAGCCCTGCTTGATCGAGGCGCCGACGACCGCGACCGACCTCGCCTCGAGCATGCGCTGGATCGGCGTGCGGCCGTCGCCGGGACGCGAAGGGTCGTCGGCCACGCGCTACTTCTTCCCCAGCGCCTTGTCCTTCTTCGCCATGCGGAAGGCCTGCCAGCCGGGGATGCCGTTCACGCCGCCGCCGGCATGCGTGGCGGAGGACCCGTGGTAGAGCCCGCGCAACGGCGTGCGGTAGTCGGAGTAGCCCGGCGCCGGACGCATGTGGAACAGCTGATCGACCGACAGCTCGCCGTGGAAGATGTTCCCGCCGATCAGCCCGAGGTCCTGCTCCATGTCGTAGGGCCCGATCACCTGGTAGTCGATGATCGAGTCGCGGAAGTTCGGCGCGAGCTCGTTGTAGCCGTCGAAGATCCGCTGCGCGTAGGCGTCGAGCTCGTCGCGATGGGGCTCGGTGTTCCAGTCGTCGGGCACCCACTGCGTGAACATCGAGAACACGTGCGTGCCCTCGGGCGCCAGCTTCTTGTCGAGCGTGGTCGGGATCGTCCCGTCGACGAACGGCGCGGTCGACGCCTTCCGCTCCATGTGCGCCTCCTGGAACGCTCGCTCCGCGTACTGCGGGCTCAGGCACAGCTCGACCGAGCCGGTGTGATGCGGCTGCAGCTCGGTGCCGGGCATCGAGGTGAAGTTGGGCAGCTCGCTGATCGCGACGTTCACCTTCACGACGCCGCTGCGGGTCTTCCACCGCTCGATGTCCCAGACGAAGTCGGCGGGCAGCTCGTAGCGATCGATCAGGTCGAGGAACGCGATCTTGGGGTGGATCGTGGTGACGACGACCGGCGCGCGGAGCTCGCTGCCGTCTTCCAGGACGACGCCGACCGCGCGGCCGCCGCGGACCAGGATCTTCTGAACGCGTGCGTTCGTGCGGACCTCGCAGCCGAACGCCTCGGCGGCCGTGCGGATCGAGTCCGACACGGCGCCCATGCCGCCCTGCTGGAACCCCCACGAGCCGAGGTGACCGTCGCCGACGTCGCCGATCGAGTGGTGCAGCATCACGTAGGCCGTGCCCGGTTCATCGGGGCCGGCCCACGTGCCGATCACGCCGTTGACCGTCAGCATCGCCTTGATCGCGTCGGACTCGAACCAGTCGTTGAGCAGGTCGCTGACCGACATCGTGAACAGCCGGGTCACGTCGCCCACCCCGCGTTCGCCGAGCTTGCGCATCGTCCAGGCGGACTGCAGCGTGGCGAGCAGGTCGGCTGGCTTCATCGAGCCGACGTGCGGCGGCACCTTGAGCAGCAGCGGCCCGAGGACGTCGGAGACGCCCTTGAGCCACTCCTCCCATTTCGGCAGGGTGTCGGCGTCCTTCTTGGAGAACTGGGCGATCGAGTCGTAGCTCTTCTGATGGTCGTCGGCATAGACCGTGATCGCGCGCCCGTCGGGGAACGCCTGGAAGTACGGGCCGAACGGCGTGACGTCGTAGCCGAACTGCTTGAGCTTCAGCTCCTTGATGATCGTGGGCGGCATGAGCGACATCACGTAGGAGTAGGTCGTGACGTTGATGTCGGGGTGATCGGCGAACGGGGCGCTCGTGTCGGCGGCGCCGCCGGTCTTGTGGCGGCCCTCCAGCACCACGGTGCGCGCGCCCTCGCGGGCGAAGTACGCGCCGCTCGTCAGGCCGTTGTGGCCACCGCCGATGATGATCGCGTCGTAGACGTTCGAAGCCATGCTCGTCGGATCCTCCCTCGAATGAGCCCGTATCATGGACCCTGACTGAACGATCAGTCAACCCAGCCTGCGCCTCGACCCAGGGGTTGACGCCGCAGGTCAAACAGGTACAGTGCGTTGAACGACGGGTCAATCCGACCCGCCGAACGCGGCTCGATTTGCGCGATGTTCAGGGAGCGCCGATGACCACGAAGACCCGCCAGAAGCCCCAGCGCGATCGCCATCAGGAGATCCTGGAGGCTGCCTCGCGCGTCATCACGGACCGCGGTCTCGCCGAAACGCGGATCCAGGATATCGCCGAGGCCTGCGGCGTCTCGCCGGGGCTGATCCTCTACTACTTCGAGTCGAAGGACCGGCTCCTCGTCGAGGCGCTGACCTACGCGAACGATCAGTTCTATCTGCAGACCGCGCGGGAGTTGCGCAAGATGCCGGCGGCGCGCGATCGGCTGCAGCGCGTGATCGAGCTCTCCGTCCCCGGCTACCTGCCCGAGTACAACCTGCTCGACGAGTGGGCGCTGTGGCTCGAGATCTGGGTGCGGGCGCTGCGCGATCCGCAGATGGCCAAGGAGCGCGAGGGCCTGGACCGCCGGTGGGCGCAGTTCATCGCCGAGGTGATCCGCTACGGACGACAGACCGGCGAATTCCCCGCCGAGGGCCACGACGCCGACGAGCTGGGCGTGCAGTTCAGTGCGATGACCGACGGCCTCGCGATCCAGGTGCTGCTCAACGACACCGTGATGACGCCGCAGCGGATGTTCGACATCTGCACCGAGTGGGCGAACATGCTGATCGGCCTCGAGAGCTAGGTCCGTTCGACCCCCGTTCGCGTACGAGCCCAGTCGTTGAGCCACCTCTTTGCGGCACGTGGAGCTGCCAGACCCCGGGTTGCTGTGTCTACAAGCCCGCCACGCCAGGGAGAGCGCCCGGATTGGCTCTCATGTCTGTCTTCGCGCCCCTACTGTCAACCTGTTGGCGCTCCAGACGTCCTATACGGGTGGTGGAGAGAGTCGAGACGGAGCACGGGGCCCGCGAGGCGATCGAACGCCTCTACCGTGAGCGTGGCGCAAGCATGTGGAGAGCGATACTCGGGTACTCCGGGGATCCGGAGATCGCGAACGACGCCGTCGCCGAGGCGTTCGCGCAGCTCCTGCGTCGCGGGACCGAAGTGCGCGACCCGGAGCGTTGGGTGTGGCGCGCTGCCTTCCGCATCGCGGCCGGCCAACTCAAGAACCGCCGGAGAGAAGGCGACTCGTTCCCAGAGCGTTCGTATGAGATCGAGCCTGAGTCCGTGGAGCTCACGCTCGCGCTTGCGAACCTCTCGGACCGTCAGCGCTCCGCCGCCGTCCTCCACTACATCGCAGACAAACCGGTCACCGAGGTTGCGGCGATCCTCGGAACGACCAGCGGCACCGTGAAGGTTCACCTGAGTCGCGCTCGACGACGACTCCGAGAAGAGCTAGGGGAGCAAGGATGAAGCTCGACGATCGGATCGAAGGCCTCAAGCGAGCGCCGGCGCCGGACCTGTGGCCCGAGATCGAACGCCGCGAGCCCGTCTCGGACCTGACCCTGGCGCCCACGGGCTGGCGCCGTCTGGCCATCGCCGCCGCGGCGCTCGCGATCGGTGCAGCGGCCGTGATCTTGGTCGCACGCGCCTACCCTCGACACGAAGCAGTGGTTCAGCCATCAAACCCGACGCCCGCGAACGGAGTCATCGCGTACGCACCGATCGGGGAGCAACAGGTGTTCTGGACCATCGGTCCGGATGGCTCAGCGAGAATGACGGTCCGGGTCGACGTTCCGGGGTTCGTCGGTGTCCCGAGTTGGTCCCCCGACGGATCGAAGATCGCGTTCTCGGTGAACTCCTACGACGATCCGCACCCAGAAGCAGGGAACTGGGACATCTACGTCGCAAGCGCCGATGGATCGGCTCCCACACGGCTCACCGCTGACCGGGTTGATCACAGCCCAGCATGGTCGCCGGATGGCACCCAGATCGCCTACGTCCACGGCTACGACGATGACCAGCAGATCCGGGTGATGAACGCAGACGGATCAGACGTGCGAGTGCTCACCGGCAACCACGGGTTCCACAGCTTCCCGACCTGGTCACCAGACGGGGCCCAGATCGCGTATGTCGCCTTCGACGGAACGAACGCCAACATCTACGTGATGAACGCGGATGGTTCCGGCGCCCACCGGATCACGGACGATCCGGCGCACGAAGATGCTCCGGCCTGGTCGCCTGACGGTCGTCTCATCGCTTTCACGAGCGAGGGCGGCGATCGGGCTCCCGGCGTCTACGCGATGTCACCGGATGGCACGGGGGTCTCGCAGCTGACTCGCGACCCAGACCCGGCGAACCTCAGCATCGCGTGGTCGCCGGACGGCGCGAAGATGGCGCTCGTGAGCATCCGAGGCCAAGGCTACGACCGCAACATCTACGTCCTTGATCTGGCGAGTCGGGCGGTGACCACTGTCGGCCAGCCCGGCGCTTACTCCGGCGTTTCGTGGCAATCGGTGTCGAACGGGGTCAGCGACGCCTCGAGCGCCCCTCCTCTAGCGACCGTAACGAGCGTCGGCGGGATCCAAGTTGAGGTACCGCCGGGATGGTCGGTTGCGCAGGAGAACCTCACGCCATGGCTAAGCCACCCAACCGAGGTCCTGTCGGTTGGAACCTTCGGCATGCCGGTCAGTCGCGATCCCAACGATGAGCCGCGCGTGTTCGATGCGCCGGTCGCTCCTGCTGCACTTGCGGCGATGACCTCAACCGACGCCTTCGTCAGCCTCCAGGCGAGCGGCCCTGCCGACGCTCCTGACGACAGACCGCCAAGCTTCCGGACGGCGGAGGAGCGCGCATGCTGCTCAGCACAGACCGGCGACTATCCGTTTACCTGGTGGTGGATCCCGTTCATCGACCAAGGCCGGGCCTTCTATCTCTTTGTCGCGATCGGAAACCGTGCGGACACGGGCACCTCCGACCAAGCGTGGGCGATAGCCGACTCTCTTGTGGTCGGGGGCAAGATCGAAACCCCGACGGTCTCCTCCTCCCCGTAACTGGGTCGGCGGTTCTCCGGCAGGGCCCTCCCTGGAGGATGACCGTCGTCGGACCCGTCAGATGGCATCCTCTGCCGGCCGGTGACGTTCGCTACCCGCTACTGACGAACGAGGACATGCAGGATCGTGAGCGACAGGCTCTCCGCGAGCTGCACCAGACGCTCCTCGGACGCGCCGCCGAGAACCGCCGTCATCTCGTCCACGACGAGACCCGCGCCTCGGTAGATCGAGAGCGCTCGCGCGGCCGTCTCGCCACTGGTGATCATGTCGTCGACGACGTGCACCATCGTCTCCGGCTCCAGCCGCTCGCCGATCAGCGACTCGCCATCGGGAGCCGGGGTGTCGCCGTAGCTGAGCATCGAGCCCGGGGCGTCTCGCACGTAGACCGCCGGCAGTTCCAACGTCCAGGCCAGCGCCGTCGCCAGCGGCATCGAGCCGACGTCTGCAGCGCCGATCGCCTGCGCGCTCGAGGGCACCGTCCCGGCCATCGCTCGCACAACCACGCGGAGATCCGCCGGGTGTCCGTAGAGGCGCTTCATGTTGACCGAGCCCGCGGTCGCGCCGTCGGTCGGAGCCTCGTGCATCGTCCACATAGCGCGCGAGCAGGGTGTCGATGTCGGTCCGGCCGTGGAGCTGGATGACCGCCTCGATGCGATCGCTCATGCCCGCGCCTTGCTCGCACGATCGCGCAGCCGGTCGCCGGTCGGGTCGTAGAACGGCTCGCGGCTGAGCATCGCCCGCACCTTCGGCGCCGCGGACCTCGACAGTGACCGGCAGATCGGCGGCGAGATCGCCGTGGACCCACGCGAGCCCGACGGCTGCACCCAGGTGGTGGCCGTACGCCCCGCTGGTCACGTGGCCGATCCGTTCCTTGCCGATCACCACGGGCTCCCCGTGCCACAACATCGGGGCCGGATCCTCAAGCTTCACGCTGACGAGCTCGCGATCGCGCGGCGCATCGTGCAACGTGGCCAGCGCGTCCTTGCCGACGAACCCGTCCTTCTCGAGCCGGACGGCGAACCCGAGACCCACAGCGTAGGGATCGTCGAGCACGCCGATGTCGTGCCCCCACGAACGGAACCCGCGCTCCAGTCGAAGCGCGTCGAACGCGAACGCGCCCGCGTGGCGCATGTCGTGCAGCCGCCCCGGCCACCGCGACCTTGTCGTAGACGTCACCGGCGAACTCCGTCGGCACGAGCAGTTCCCATCCCAACTCCCCGGTGAACGAGACCCGCAGTGCGATCGCCTTCGCCCACCCGAGGTCGATCTCGCGCGAAGACAGGAACGGGAACGCCTCGTTCGACAGATCCTGGTCCGTGAGCTCCGCCAACACGGCGCGGCTGTCGGGACCGGCGACGTGCAGCGTCGCGTAGCCACCGGTCACGTCGGTCACGGTGGCGCCGGCCGGGAGCCCGTTGCGAAGCAGCATCTCGGTCCGCCGCTGATACAGCGTGGGCGCAAGGACCAGGAACCGGTCCTCGCCCAGGCGCGTGACCGTCGGATCCATCTCGATGCCGCCGCGCTCGTTGCACAGCAGGGTGTAGACCACACGCCCGATCGCGACGTCGACGTTCGACGTGCACAGGCGCTGGAGCCCCGCGACCGCCTCGGGTCCCTGCACCAGGAACTTCGCGTACGTCGAGAGGTCGAACAGCGCGACGCCCTCGCGCGTGGCGCGCATCTCCTCGCCGACGGGACCGAACCACGACGGGCGCTCGAAGTCGTAGATCCACAGCGGCTCGACGGCCGCGCCCGGCTCGAACCAGGCGGCGCGATCCCAGCCCGCCGCCTCGCCCACGGCGGCGCCGGCGACGCGCAGCTGCGGCAAGAGCGGCGAGCGGCGCACGCCGCGCCCCTCGTCGGACTGCAGCGCCGGCCAGTGCATCGCGTAGAGCCGGCCGAGGGTCTCCTGCGTCTTCTCGTGCAGCCACGCACGGTTGTTCGCCCAGCCGCCCATGCGCGCGATGTCGACCTCGGTGAGGTCCATCGTCGGATGGCCCTCGACGATCCACTCCGCCAACGCCTTGCCGGCCCCCGGTCCGTAGATGATCCCCTGGGAGTTCAGCCCCGCCGCGACGAACAGGTTCTTCACCTCGGGGAACTCGCCGAGCTGGAAGTTGGCATCGGGCGTGAAGCTCTCGGGCGCGCGCAGGTAGTGCTTGAACCCGATGTCGCGCAGGACGGGCAGCCGCTCGCGCGCGGCCGCCAGCACCGGCGCGAAGTGGTCCCAGTCCTCGCCGAACTCCACGAACCCGTCCGTGGGAATGTCGCCGGGCGCCTTGGGCTTGCCCTTGGGCTCGAATGCGCCGACCACCAACGAGCCGCCGTGGTGCCGCGCATAGAAGTAGCCGTCCAGATCGCGGAGGAACGGGAATCCCTCCTCGGCGCCCTCGACGCGGCTCGGTCATGACCCAGACGTGCTCGGCCGGATAGAGCGAGACGGAGGTGCCGGCGAGCCTGGCCAGCTCCGAGGTCCACAAGCCCGCCGCCAGCACCACGGTGTCGGCCTCGATCGAGCCCTTGTCCGTGTCCACGCCGGTGACGGAGCCGTCGGTCGCCCGGCGGAACCCCGTCACGGTCACCCCGAACGCGAAGACCGCGCCTCGGTCGTGCGCGCCTTTGGCCAAGGACAACGCCGCGTCACCCGGATTCACCGTCGCGTCGTTCGGCACGATCAGCGCGCCCACGAGATCGTCGACCTCGGCGATCGGCCACCAGTCCATGACCTGCTTCGGCTCGAGGACGCGCGCCTCGACGTCGAACTCGCGATGCATATCGGCGCTGCCCAGCAGCTCCTGCATACGCCCGGCCGTCCGCGCCACGGTCAGCGAGCCGACGCGCCGGAACCCGGTGTCGACGCCGGTCTCGTCCGGCAGCGCCTCGTACAGCGGCGCGTTGATGCGCGACAGCTCGCTCAAGCGCGTGCGTGCCTCGGACCTGCGACACGAGCCCGGCCGCGTGCCACGTCGTGCCGCCCGTCAGGCGCGTCCGCTCCACGACCAGCACGTCGGTGATCCCGAGCTTCGTGAGGTGGTATGCGATCGAGGATCCGATCACACCGCCGCCGACGATCACCACCTGGGCGCGCGCCGGCGGCTCCGAGAGGGGCTCCAGGATCGACGAGTCGAGGTCGCGGTTGGCGAGGTGCTCCGGGATCGTCATCGACCCGAAGGATACCCGTCGGCCTCTGCGCCTCCGTCGCCGACCGCCGTCCGGAACGCGTCGATGAGCGCTCGGCCGGACTCGCCGGCCGGATCCTTGTCGGGGTTGTAGCAACCGACCGAGAAGCCCACGATCGCCGGCGACCGGAGCAGCGGGCCGAGGAGAGCGGTGAGCTGCGGAAGATCCAACCCGCCGGGGTCGAGGTAGTCGGTCGCGGGAAAGACGAGCTCGTCCAGGACATCGACGTCGAGATGCACCCACATGTGGCCGACGTCACGGGCGATCCGGTCGGCCACCTCTCGACCGACGACCGCCGGGCCCTCGCGCCGGATCCCGTCGGCGTCGACGAATGTCAACCCGGGGATCGTGGCGGGATCGGGGTGTCCGTAGGTCAGGGCCTCTTCGAGGTCGCGGGGACCGAGCAGGGTCACGTCGTCGGGCGACGAGGTGCCGGCGGCCGCCTCGACCCACACCGCCGGGCCGCGCCCGAGGACCACGGAGATCGGCATGTCGGCCGCTTCGCCGGTCGGCGACGTCACGCCGTCGTAGAGATCCAGATGTCCGTCGAGGTAGGCGAGCCCGACGCGGCCGTAGGTTCGGCGGGCCCCCGCCAGCGCCCCGGGCAGCAACGAACAGCAGCCGCCCATCACGAACACGGCCGATCCCTCGGCGGTGAGGTCGGCCACCGCGTCGGCGACGCGGCGGGTCGTGTCCAGCACGTCGTCGATCGCGATCACGCCGGACGCCGGATCGCGAACATCGCCTCGGATCCGCACGTCGAGATCGCCGGCGTCGGTCGCCCACGGATCGTCCTCGCGCGTCAACGCTCGGAACGCCGCGGGCGCGTGCTCCGTGCCGCCGGATCGACCCACCGAGTCGATAGGGACGCCGAGCAACGTGAACGTCGTCATCGCGCGTTCTTGAACGCTAGCCGAGGAGCGGGCGCCCCATCTCCTTGCGATACCGCTCGTTGAAGTCGTACAGGAACCGATCCTGCCGGGGGTAGACCCCGGTGGTGAACGCGCGCGATCCGACACCGGTCTGCGCGCGCTGGCAGATCTCCCAGTCCTGCTTGGAGATCAGGTCCCAGAGCTCCACGACCGGCTCCGGCTTGAACAACGAGGGGTCCGCGATCGTCTCGGGCCGGAAGAGATACTCGGACACGACCGTGGTGTGATCGGGCCCCTTCGGGTACCCGATGTAGTACATGACGCAATCCGGGTGCAGGTTCAACAGCAGGTTCGGATACTGGTACGCGCCGTAGTACATCGAGTAATCCTCGGGCTGAAGATCGGGGAACTTCGGCAGTTCTGATTCGCCCGAGATCGTGAAGCTCGTCGCGCCCTCGCGCATCCAGTTGCCGTCATCGCGCGTCTCTTCGTCCCAGACCTCGCCGAACCGGAACAACGGGACCACCTGCACGAGCTCGGCATGCACCTGCGGGCAGTGCAGGCACTCGTTGTAGTTCTCCACCACGATCTTCCAGTTGGCGGCGACCTCGTAGACGATCCGCACGCCGACGCGCAGCTCGTCGAGCTTGAACCGGTCGAACATGGTCACGCTCTCCGCGCCCTCGTTCAGGAACTCCATGAACGGGCGCGGCTCCTTGGCGAGGCTCGCGAAGATGAAGCCGCCGTAGGTCTCGACCGCGAACCCGTGCAGCGGGTAGTCGCCGCGGTCGAAGAGCTCGCCCTCCTTCACATTGGGCGAGCCGATCAACCGGCCGTTCAGGTCGTAGGCCCACGCGTGGTAGGGGCACACGAACGCCTTGCGCACGTTGCCGGCGGCCGGCTCGTCGTCGAGGAATTTCGTCCCGCGGTGGCTACATACGTTGTAGAAGCCGTGCAGCTCGCCCTGCTCGTTGCGCACGATGAAGACCGACTCGCCGGTGAGGTCGCGCACGACGTAGTCGCCGGGGTTCGGCAATTCCTCGGTGCGGCCGAGACAGACCCAGTCGCCCCACCAGACCTTCTCGCGCTCCTCGTCATAGATCGCCGCGCTCGTGTAGTCGGCGCCCGTCAGGGTCGGGCGTGGGCGCCATTCGGCTTCGTCGTAGCGGATGTGTGTGGTCTGCATCGTCGGGCTCCCTGTCGGTAGGCCCACAGGATAGGTGGTGTGGCGCCGGGTCCGGTAGACAGAGCCGACTAGCTGCCCGTGAAGGCGCGGATCTCGGCGGCGTGCTCCTCGTAGTGCTCGAAGGTCTCGCCCGTGAATTCCTCGAGCGCCGCGTCGGTGACCGTCGCAAGCGCCAGCAACGCCGCGCGGGCCCGTTCGCGGTTGTGCTCGGATTGCACGATGACCTCGTCCCAGGCCATGCCTCGGCCCTCGACGATCACCGCGTCGTTCATGGCGTCCCAGTTCTGGTCTTCGAGCGTCTCGCCGCGCCCGATCTTCTCGAGCGCGTCGCCGACCCAGCCCGCCCAGTAGCCGCAGTGCCAGACGAGATCCTTCGTCGACCAACCGGGCACGACCCCCTCGTCATCACGCCGATCGTCGGGCACCGCCGCGAACGCGTCGACGAACGCCGACCAGGCCTGATCCTCACGCTGCAGCAGTTCCTCGGTGTCCATCGGAGCTCCTTCGTCGTTGGGACCCCGACGATACCTGGCGCGATACTGTGCGCACCATGGCGACCCAGGGGGACGAGCGGGTCAGGGCCGGAACGCGTGGCGTCATCGGCGTCGCGATCGCCTGGCTGGTGCTGGCGGCGGTCTCGCTCTCGCTCGCCTTCGGGGTCGCGGAGGGAGAGGCCCGCGCGCACGCCACGTCCCATCTGTTCGTCGGATTCGTGTCGATGGGACTGTTCGTCTCGGTCGGGTTGCTCTGGAGGCCCGGGGAGGGGGCCGCCTCGATGATCAGGGCCGGGATCCTCGTGATCACCGCGATGGGTGCGTTCGGTCAGGTGCTCGAGTCGATCGGCGCCTCGGGCTACGACCGCTTCAACGCGGAACGGGAGATCGGATTCCTGACCGGCATCCACAGCGGGGTGCGCATCCTTGGACCCGTCGCCCTGATGGCGATCCCGATCGGGCTCGTCGCACTCATCCTCGTGGTGATCGCGCGGATCGTCCGACGCCCGTCGGCGACCCGCGCCGGCTAGCGCGTCCGCGGGAACCCGAGGTCGACCGAGGACGTGGCCGGGTCGGGCCAGCGAGCCGTGACCACCTTGCCCCGCGTGTAGAAGGTGATGCCCTCGGGCCCGTACATGTGGTTGTCGCCGAACAGCGACGCCTTCCAGCCGCCGAACGAGTAGTAGGCGACCGGCACCGGGATCGGCACGTTGACGCCCACCATGCCGACCTGCACGTCGAACTGGAACCGTCGGGCCGCGCCGCCGTCCCGCGTGAAGATCGCGACGCCGTTGCCGTACGGGTTCTCGTTGACCATCGTGACGGCCTCGGCGTAGGTGTCGACGCGGGTGACGCCGAGCACCGGGCCGAAGATCTCGTCGCGGTAGCAGTCCATGTCGGTCGTGACGTGGTCGATCAGCGAGACCCCGAGGAAGAAGCCATCCCGCGCGTACACCGGGTCGTCGCGCCCGTCGCGCACGATCGTGGCGCCCTGCGCCGCGCCGGTCTCGAGATAGCCGGCCACCTTGTCGCGATGCTCGCGCGTCACGAGCGGCCCCATCTCGGCGGTCGGCTCGGTGCCGTCGCCGACGACGATCTTCGGCAGGCGCTCGGCGATCTTGGCGACGAGCTCGTCACCGATCCCGCCGACGGCGACCACCATGCTGACCGCCATGCAGCGCTCCCCGGCGCTGCCGTAGCCCGCGGACACCGCAGCGTCGGCCGCCATGTCCAGGTCGGCGTCGGGCAGCACGATCATGTGGTTCTTCGCGCCGCCGAGCGCCTGCACCCGCTTGCCGTTGCGCGTGCCGGTCTCATAGATGTATCGGGCGATCGGCGTGGACCCGACGAACGACACCGCGGCGACCTCGGGACTGGCCAGGATCGCGTCGACCGCCACCTTGTCGCCGTGCACGACGTTGAACACGCCGTCGGGCAGACCGGCCTCCTGGAGGATCTCGGCGACGAACATGGCGGCGCCCGGGTCCTTCTCCGAGGGCTTCAGGATGAACGTGTTCCCACAGGCGATCGCGTTGGCGAACATCCACATGGGCACCATCGCCGGGAAGTTGAAGGGCGTGATCCCGGCGACCACCCCGAGCGGCTGGCGGATCGAGTAGGTGTCGACCCCGGTGGCGACCTGCTCGGAGAACCCGCCCTTGAGCAGGTTCGGGATGCCACAGGCGAACTCGACGTTCTCGATGCCGCGCTGGATCTCGCCGGCGGCGTCGGTCAGCACCTTGCCGTGCTGGCTCGTCACGATGCGCGCGAGCTCCGGCTTGCGCTGCTCGAGCAGCTCGCGGATCCGGAAGAAGATGTCCGCGCGCTTGGACAGCGATGTCGCGCGCCACACCGGGAAGGCCTCGGCGGCCACGGCGACCGCCGCGTCCATCTCCTCGGTGGTCGCGAAGTCGACCTCGTGGGTCTGTTCCCCGGTCGCGGGGTTGAAGACCGGCCCGGTGCGTCCCGACTCGCCGGGCACGACCTTGCCGCCGATCCAGTGACTGATCCGCTCCACGGGTATCACTCCTCTATCCGAGCCGTGCGGGTCGGCCCAGGGTAACGAACGCCGGACTATGCTCGCCCGATGCATCTGGATGTGCAGGATCAGTTCATCCTGTTCGGGCGTATCGCGCTCGCGACGGGGCTCGGCTATCTGATCGGGCTGGAACGCGAGTACTGGGGCAAGACGGCCGGCGACCGGACGTTCGCGCTGATCGCGCTCGGGTCGGCGGCGTTCGTCGGCCTCGGGGTCGAGCTGTTCCCCCTGACCGCGGACCGCGTGATCCAGGGCGTGGCGGCCGGCGTCGGATTCCTCGGCGCCGGCATCATCTTCCGGGGTGACGGGGGCGGTCCGAAAGGACTCACCACAGCGGCCGCGTCCTGGGCCGTCGCGGCGATCGGCGCGCTGGCGGGAGCGGGTGTCATCTGGACGCCGATCATGGTGACGGCGCTCGTGATCGTGCTCCTGGAGTCGGCGCGACTGCCGTTCATCAAACGGTTCAAAGGACGCAACCGAACGCCGCCGCAGAAGGATACGTAAGCGCGACCGTCGATCAGCCGATGGCGCCGATGCAGTCTTCGAACGCCTCGAGCGTTCGGTCGACGTCCTCGTCGGTGTGCTGCGCCGACATCGAGAACTCCTCGAACCAGGCGGAGCCCATCGGGATCACGCCGCGGTTGAGCATGCCGAACCAGTAGTCGTCCCAACGGGCGACGTCGTTCCTGCACGCCTCCCGGAACGTGTTCGGCTGCGCGTCCAGCCCGAAGAAGAGCCCGCCCAACGTGTTCACCTGCGTGACGTGCGCCGTGACGCCCTTGTCCTTGAAGACCTCGCGCATGCCGTCGGCGAGCCGCGTCGTCAGCCGCGTCATCTCCTTGTACGCGTCGTCGGTCATCACCTTCGTGAGGCACGCGAGGCCCGCGGCCATCGCGAGCGGGTTCGCGTTGTACGTGCCGAAGTGCACCATCGAGCCGAGCGGCGTCACGTGCTCCATCAGCTCGCGGCGACCGCCGAACGCACCGACCGGCACGCCGCCGCCGATCGCCTTGGCGAGCGTCACGAGGTCTCCCTTGACGCCCCAGTACTCCGTCGCGCCGCCGGGCGCGATCCGGCAGCCGAGCTTGACCTCGTCCATGATCAGGACGGAGCCCTTCGCGGTGCACAGCGCGCGCACCGCCTCGAGGTAGCCGGGGATCGGCGGGATCACACCGCCGTTGGTCATGGCCGGCTCGATGATCACGCCGGCGATGTCGCCGTCGTGTTCGTCGAACGCGCGCTGCATCATCTCGATGTCGTTGAACGAGACCACCGTCGTGTACTCCGTCGAGGCGGGCAGCAGGCCGGCGGAGTCGGCCGTGGCGTTCGGGTGGCTGTCCGGTCCGGCCGCGTCCGCGGGCGCGCCGCCGATCGAGACCAGCAGATGGTCGGTGCCGCCGTGGTACTGACCCTCGATCTTGACGATCGTCTTGCGCCCGGTGGCGGCGCGCGCCAGGCGGATCGCCGTCTGCGTCGCCTCGACGCCGGACTGCGTGAACCGGATCATGTCGATCGAGCCCGGGTAGCGCCGGATGATCTCCTCGGCCAGCTGCCCGGCGAGCTCGGTCGGCATCCCGTACAGCGTGCCGTGCGCGGCCTGCTGCTGGATCGCCTCGACGATGACCGGGTTGGCGTGGCCGGCGACCATCGCCGCGTAGCACAGCGAGTAGTCGATGTATTCGTTGCCGTCGAGGTCCCAGACGCGCGAGCCCTTCGAGTCGCCCAGGTACAGCGGGTAGGGCGGCTTGAATTGGATCGCGCTGCCGACGCCGCCGGGGATCACCTTCGCGGCGGCCTCCCACGCGGCCTTCCCCTTCGGGGTCCTGCGCTCGTACTCCTCGACGCCCTGGGTCATGCTCGGCTTCCCTCCGTCGGGTGGTGGAGGCGTCCCGGGGCCTCCGGATCGATCGAGTCTAGGTCGCGCTTCTCACTGGGAACAAGCGGCTCTCATATCGTGAGAATCGCCTCACCAGCGCACGGGCAGCGTCGCGGGACCTCGGTACTCCCACCCCCGGAACACCGGCGGACGGTCGGGGTCGAGGGCCAGCTGTGGGAAGCGCTCGAGCAACAGCCGCAGGCCGACCCGCATCTGGATCCGTGCGAGCTGGTGACCCACACAGAAATGTGGCCCGAACCCGAACGCCGCGTTCGCGTGTTTCGCGCGCAGCAGGTCGAAGTCGTCGGCGTCCTCGCCCCAGACCCGCTCGTCGCGGTTGGCCGAGGGCACCATCAGCCCGACCGCCTCGCCCGGCGGGATCGTGACGCCGGCGACGGTCGCGTCGTCGCCCGCGACACGTCCCTGCGTCCCGATCGGCGAGATCCATCGCAGCCCTTCGTCGACCGCGCGACGGATCAACGCGCCCGGATCGCCGCGCACCGCGTCGAGCTGGTCGGGGTGTTCGAGCAGACCGACCACCGTCGAGCCGAGCCCGTGCGCCGGTTCCTGGAGCCCGCCGATCAGCGCCACCTTGAGGGTCGGCATGAAGCCGCGCATGCGCGCGTCCACGTCGCCCTCCTCGGCGTGGAGCATGTGCGACAGCATCGACCCGTCCGGCTCGGCGAGGAGCCGTTCCAGGCGAGGACGCAGCTCGGCGTCGACCTCCGCGGCCGTCGCGTCGGCGACGCGCTGCTTCGCCGGATCGTTCTCGTAGTTGGACGTGCCGCCCGCGATGTCGTGGAACCACCGGCGGAGCGTCGGCGCGTCGAGCTGCTCGGGGAGCCCGATCGCTCGGGCGAGCGACAGGACCGCGAGCGGCTCGCAGTAGGCGTCCATCAGATCCGCTTCGCCGTCCGATTCGACGTCGTCCAACAGCTGCGTCGCGATCTCCGCCACGATCTCCGGAGCGGTCTGCTCGATCTGCCGCGGCCGGAGCGTGCGCTCCATCGGCGCGCGCCACCGTGTCTGTGCGTCGCCGTCGACCGTCAGCACCGTGGGGCCGCCGCACGTGCGGTCGAGCGGCGAGCCGGGCACGGCCGCCGGGAAGCGCACCGGATCCTCCGCCGCGTCGACGAGGTCCTGCCACCGGGTCACGAACCACAGGCCGACGGCGGGCACCCACGCGACGGGCGCGTCACGGCGCAGGCGCGCGTAGATCGGATAGGGATCCCGCTCGAGCTCCTCGACGGTGATGGTCTCGTTCACGAGGACACGCGTGCGCCGCGCGCCGCCGCGTCGAGCACACGCTCGGGCGTCACGGGCAGCGTGGTCGGTCGCGCGCCGACGGCGTCGGCGATCGCGGCCGGGATCACCGCGATGGGCGGACCGATCGGCGGCTCGCCGATCCCGCGGGCTCCGAAGGGCCCGAGGCCCTCGCCCGATTCGAGGATCACCGCCTCGATGTCCGGCACGTCGGTCGCGGTCGGGATCATGTATTGGAACAGGCCGGGCGTGAGGTTCACGCCGTCCTGTACAACCAGGTCCTCGAGCAGCGCCTGGCCGAGGCCCTGCACGACCGCGCCGGCGATCTGGCCCTCGACGCTCATCGGGTTGATCGCGCGGCCGACGTCGTGGGCCGCGATGTACCGAAGCACCTGCACCTGGCCCGTGTCCAGATCGACCTCCACGTCGGCCAGGTGCGTGCCGAACGTGAAGTCCGGGAAGATCCGATCCCCCTCCAGATCGCGCGTGACCTCTTTGCCCTTCGGCCCGAAGAACGTCCCCAGCGCCTCGATCGGCACGTTGCGGCGCCGGCAGATCTGCAGCGCGGCGAGCAGGGGCGTGGCGCCCTCCGGACCCGCGATCTCGCCCGGCTCGATGCGCAACGACTCCACCGGCTGCCCGGTCTCGGCCGCCACGGCGCCGAGCACCTGATCGCGCAGCAGGACGGCTGCCTCGTAGGTGGCGTTGCCCGACATCAGCAGCTGCCGGGTCGCGGTGGTCGTGCCCGCGAGCGGCGTCAGCGCCGAATCGCCGAAGTGCACGCTGATCCGATCCATGTCCACCGCCAGGACCTCGCTCGCGATCTGCCCGAGCGATGAGGCCTGGCCGCCGCCGATGTCCGGCACCCCGCAGCGCACGGTCAGCGACCCGTCCATCTGGAACCCGATCCACGCCGCCGAGCTGTCGTTGAGCCACACCAGTCGACCGTAGGACTGCATGTTCGATGCGATCGCGCGGCCGACGGCCTTGCGCGGCCCGCTGGGCGCGGGCTTGTCGCCGGCGCGCTCGCGCACGGCGTCGATCGTCTGCGCCAGCTGGACCTCAGTGATGATCTCCTGGCCGACCGGCAGACGGTCGCCGCGCGCGAGCGCGTTGCGCTTGCGGATCTCGCCGGGGTCGATCCCGAGCCGGCGCGCCACCTCGTCGATCTGCGACTCGTAACCGAGCACCATCTGCATACCGCCGAACCCGCGGAACGCCGAGGTGGGCGGGTTGTTGGTGTAGGCCGTCCTCGCGCGGATCCGGACGCTCGGCACGCGGTAGGGACCGCAGGCGTGCACGGTCGAGTACAGCAGCACCAAGGCCGACAGATAGGCGTAGGCGCCGGCGTCGGACACGATCTCGATGTCGTGCGCGAGGAGCGTGCCCTCTGCGTCCGCCGCCGTGCGGTAGTGCATCACGTTGCGGTGCCGCTTCGCGCGCGCGAGCAGTGACTCGTTGCGGGTCCAGAGCATCCGGACGGGCCGTCGCGTGCGGTGCACCGCGATCGCCAGGTACGGCTCGACGGTCATGTCCTCCTTGCCGCCGAACCCGCCGCCGACGTAGGGCGCGATCACACGCACCTTCGCGTCGGGCACGCCGAGGATCTTGGCGACGTCGCGGTAGTGCTCGATCACCTGCGTCGCAACGCGCAGGTTGAGCACGCCGTCGTCATCGAGCCAGCCGACGCCGGCCTCGGGCTCGAGGTAGGCGTGGTCGACGAACTGCGTGCGGTAGGTCTCTTCGACGACGACCGCCGCACCGGTGAACGCGTCGTCGACGTCGCCGCGATCGATGTGCCACTCCGCGAGCAGGTTGCCGCCCTCGTGCACGCTCGGCGCTTCGTCCGCCAAGGCGACCTCCGGGTCGCTGACGACGGGCAGGTCCTCGTACTCGACCTCGACTAGTTCGCAGGCGACGGCGAGGACGTCCTCGGTCTCCGCGATCACGAGCGCGATCGGCTCCCCGTGGAACCGGACGCGGTCGGTCGCCAGCACCTGCATGCTCGCCTTGAGCGCGCCGACCGCGATCGTCTGGCCGGGCACGTCGACGCGGACCTCGTTGTTCGGCACGTCCTCGCCGAGCACCACCGCGATCACGCCTGGCACCGCGGTCGCCGCGGTCACGTCGCGGCGCGTGAGCCGTGCGCTCGGCACCTGCGAGCGGACGAGCCGCGCGTGCAGCATGCCCGCGAACGCCAGGTCGCCCGCGTAGCGTGTCGTGCCCGCGATCTTCTCCGCCTGATCGTGCCGTGCCAAAGGCTGATGGACGACGCGGAGCTCCTCGAGCTTCGAGGTGTGGATCTCGCTCGTCATCGCGTGATCCCCCGGCTCTGCGCATCCTCGATCGCGTCCACGATGTCGGTGTAGCCGGTACAGCGACAGAGGTTGCCGTGCAGCTCCTCCCGGATGTCGTCGCGCGTCATCGGTCCGGCGGCGTCGCGGAGCATCGCGTGGGCGCACAACAGCATGCCCGGGGTGCAGAAGCCGCACTGCGCCGCGTGGTGTTCGTGGAACCGCCGCTGCAGCGGCCCGAGCGAGCCATCCGATTCGCAGAGGCCGGCGGCCGTCGTGATCGCCGCGCCGTCGACCTGCGCGGCGAGCACGATGCATGCGCTCGCGGGCTCGCCGTCGACGAGCACCGTGCAGGCGCCGCAGACCCCTTCGCCGCAGCCGTACTTCGGATCGGTGATATCGGCGACGTCGCGCAGCCAACGCAACAAGGAGACGTGCCCGCCGGTCGTGCGGGTCGTCGGCGCGCCGTTCACCGTGAGGGTGACCGTCACATCGGTCGCGCTCATGCGGCCGCCCCTCGCGAGACCGCATCGGTGAGCGCCCGGACCGCGAGAACCCGCGCGAGGTGCCGCCGATGCTCCCCCGTCGCGCTCACGTCGCTGACGGGCTCGAGGCCCTCGATCGGCCCGATCCGGTCCGCGAGTTCGGCGGCGTCCGCCCCCTCCACGGCGATCTCGACGGCGCCCAGTCGCATCGGCCGCTCGCCCACGCCGGCGAGGCCGAGGCGGGACTCGACGATCCGCCCGTCCGCGACGCGCACGAGGGCGGCGGCGGCGCAGAGCGCGAAGTCGCCGCGGCGACGCGACACCTCCGCGAAGCCCCATCCCCACCCTGGGCCGAGCACCGGCACGCGGATCCGTTCGAGCAGCTCGTCTGTGGCCAGGGTCGTCGTGAAGTAACTCTCGTGGAAGTCGGTCGCCGCGACGGTCCGGCTCGCCGCGCCGTTGGTGAGGTCGTAGGTCGCGCCGGTCACCACCATCGCCAGCGGCAGCTCGGCGGCGGGGTCCGAGTGCGCGAGCGAGCCGCCCAGTGTGCCGCGCGCGCGGATCCGCGACGACCCGATCCAACCGGCGGCCGCCGCCACGAGCGGCTGCCCGGACGCGATCGCGGGATCGCGTTCGAGCTCGCCGTGCGTCGTCAGGGCGCCGATCGACACGTAGCCGTCCTCGCACGTGACACCGCGCGCGCCCTCGACGTGACTCACGTCGATCAGCGCCTCCAGGTCGAGCACGCCGAGGTTCATCATCGGCAGCAGGCTCTGCCCGCCGGCGAGGACCTTGGCGCTCCCGTCCGCCTCGCGCAGCATCGCGGCGGCGTCTGCCAGCGTCTGTGCTCGCTCGTAGCGGAACGGTTTCACGAACACGCTGCCTCCCTACTGCGTCAGCGGATGATAGGGACGCCTTCTCATCAGGCTCAACCGCGTTTCATCCAGCGGAACTGGAGTCGAGCAAAGGGCGTCGGCGGCTGGACGAACATCCAGCGGTGTCCTTCGGGGTCCGCGGCCACATAGAGCCGGCCGGGCGGGGCGTCCTCGAGGTCGCGGACGATCTCGGCGCCGGCCTCGCGCGCCGTCGCCAGATGCGCGTCGGCATCCTCGACGTACACAAGCACCCCGTCCACCACGAACGGTGGTTCCAACCACGCCGACGCGTCCGCGCAGGAAGCAGCGTGACGACGAGGGCTGCGGTAGGCCGGTCCCGGCCACCCGAGCATCACCCTGGCCCCCTCGCGATCGAGCTCGACGTGGGTCGCACGGCCCTCGCCGTCGACGACCCGCTCCCCGACCTCGCTGAATCCGAACGCCGCGCAGAGCCAGTCGGCCGCCGACGCGCAGTCCTCGTAGGACACCATCGGAACCGCTCGCTGCACAGAGACCCCCTTTAGCCCACGATCGATGCGAGCGGTGTCGCCGTCACGCCGGTGGCCGCGGCAACCCCCCCGTTCGTGACGGCGCCGTCCCATGTGTTGACGCCGAGCGCCAGCGCCGGGTCGTCGCGCACAGCCTGCTCGACGCCTGCGCCCGCGATCGCCAGTACGTAGGGCAGCGTGACGTTCGTGAGCGCGTACGTCGAGGTGCGCGGCACGGCGCCGGGCATGTTGCCGACGCAGTAATGCACCACGTCGTCGATCACGTACGTCGGATCGTCGTGCGTCGTCACGTGCGACGTCTCGAAGCACCCGCCCTGGTCGATCGAGATGTCCACCAGGACCGCGCCCGGTCGCATCGCGGCCACCTGCTCCGCGGACACGAGATGGGGCGCCTTCGCGCCGGGGACGAGCACCGCGCCGACCACGAGATCGGCGCGCAACACGAGCTCCTCGACCGCCAGGCGGGACGACATCACGGTCTGGATCCGGCCGCGCCAGATCCGGTCGATCTCGCGCAGCCGATCGACGTTCTTGTCGACGACGATCACCTCGGCCTGCATGCCGGCGGCGATCTCGGCTGCGTTCCATCCCGCCATGCCGCCACCGAGCACGACCACGATCGCGGGCGCGACCCCGCTGGCGCCGCCCATCAGTACGCCGCGCCCGCCCTGTGGCCGCTCGAGGTACTTCGCGCCCTCCTGCGGCGCCATCCGACCGGCGATCTCCGACATCGGCGCGAGCAAGGGAAGACGGCCGTCCGGCAGCTGCACCGTCTCATAGGCGACGGCCCGCACGCGCCGCTCCGCCAGGAATCGCGTCAACCGCTCGTCGGCGGCTAGGTGCAGATATGTGAACAGCAGATGATCGGACCGGAACCGCTCGTACTCCTCGGACTGCGGCTCCTTGACCTTCACGATCAGGTCCGCGTCGGCGAACACGGCGTCGGCGTCGGGGCCGATCGACGCGCCGGCTGCGACGTATCGCTCGTCCGGGATCGCCGAGCCCAGCCCCGCCCCGGCCTGCACGATCACGGTGTGCCCGGCGTGGGTCAGCTCGCGCACGCCCTCCGGCGTGGCGGCCACCCGGTACTCGTGGTTCTTCACCTCGGTCGGGATCCCGATCCGCATGGCCTACCTACCCCATCTCGTCCAGCGCGGCGCCGATGCCCGCGGCCAGCTCGTCCACTTCGTCGTCGGCGAGGGTCAGCGGCGGCGAGATCTGGATCGCGCCGGTCGCAAGCGTCCTGGTCATGATGCCGTTGGCGCGACAGGCCGGCACGACGCGGCCGAGCAGGCCCGTGTCTGCCGCCAGCCGGTCGGGGTCCAGCTGGACGGCCGCGAGGACGCCCGTGCCGGCACGAACCTCGCTGACCAGGTCGTGGTCCGCGAGCGGTCGGAGCCCCTCCGCGAGATGTGCTTCCAGCTCAACCGCCCGCGCCAGGATGTCGTCACGCACCATGATGTCGAGGTTGGCAAGGCCCGCCGCGGCGACCGCCGCGTGCCCCGAATACGTGTAGCCGTGCCGGAACATGCCGGCACCCTCTGCGAAGAACGGTCCCCAGACGTTCGGCGCCACAAGCACTGCGCCCAGCGGCAGGTAACCGCTCGTGATGCCCTTCGCACAGGTCACGAGGTCCGGGTCGAGCCCCCACCGCGTGCTGGCGAACCAGTCTCCGGTCCGGCCGAACCCGGTGATGACCTCGTCGGCCAGGAACAGCACCCCGGTCTCGCGGCAGACTGCTCGAGCCTGCTCGAGGTAGCCCGGGGGTGGCGCGAAGACGCCCCCCGCGCCGATCACCGGCTCGCAGAAGAAGGCGGCCACCCGGTCGGCCCCGAGTCGCTCGATCGAGGCGCGCAACGCGTCGGCGTCGTCCCAGGACACCTCCTCGACGTCGGGCAGCAACGGTCCGTAGCCGGCGGCGTTCGGGGCGATCCCCGCCAGCGACGTCCCGCCGACATGCATCCCGTGGTATGCGCGCTCGCGGCGCAACAGGATCGTCCGATCGGGTTGCCCCACGAGCTGCCAGTAGCGGCGCACCATCTTCGTCGCGGTGTCGATCGAATCCGACCCGCCGCTCGTCAGGAAGACTTTCGCATCCGCCATCGGGGCGATCGACGCGACGCGGTCGGCGAGCGCAGACACCGCGGGGTTCGTCAGATCCTGGAAGGTCGAGTACGACTCGAGCGCGCGCATCTGTTCCGCCACCGCGTCGCCGATCTCCGCGCGGCCGTGCCCGACGTTGCAGTACCAGAGGCTGGCGGTCGCATCCAGGTAGCGCCGCCCGTCCGCGTCCCAGATGTGGGAACCCTCCGCGCGGACGATCGACAGCTCGCCGGCGGCCGCCACCGCCGCGCCGTCGGCGAAGGGATGCCAGTAGCTCGTCACTCCTTCTCCTCTCGGCGCGCGGGCGCATCGGGCAGATCCGCCGGCACGGCGGGGGTCCACCCAGGCTCGAGGCCGAGCACCGCGACCGGGTTGGCCTTCGTCATCTTCTCCAGGTACTCGAAGGGAACGCCGACGCCGAGCAGCGCGGCCAGCAGCATGCGCAGACCTTCGGGGTGCGGCGGCCCCGCGAACTGCCCCAGGTCGGAACCGAACACGAGGCTGTCCCCCTTGAGCTCCATGATCCACTCCGCCAGCTCGCCGGGCTGCTGCTCCCAGAAGATCGGCGACACGCATGAGCACGCGACGTACTCGATCGTCGCGCCCTTGGCGATCAGCTCCTTCTGTACGGACACGTCGAGCTTGCACAACGACCAGTTCGCGTGGGTCACGATGAAGTTCTTGACACCAGCCTCGATCGCTGCATCCTGCAGCGTGCGGATCTCGGGCAAGGACAGATGGCCGGTGGCGAGCGACGCGTCGTTGGCCGCGACCACCTCGCAGATCGTGCGCGCCGCCTTCGTCAGCGTGACGCCGTCCTCCTCGAACACGGTGATGCCCTCGCCGGGCAGCTGCTTCTTCGGGCGGCCGAACTGCGGGTAGTCGGGGATGTCGTAGAAGTCCGCGTGGTATTTCGAGTGGTTCGAGGGCATCCACACGATCTTGGCGCCGTAGTGCAGCGCCGCCTCGGCGACGTAGGGGTCCAGTCCGCCGACGGATCGGTTGAGCACGACGGCGCCGAACGACTCGACCTCGGGGTACGTCCGGTTGACGTAGTAGGCGCGGCCGGTGGTGGAGGCGTCGTGATCCTTGAGCACGAAGCCGCGCATCCCGTAGCGGATCGCGTACTCGGCCAGCGCCGCGTCGTCGATGTGCCGGTTGAACAGCGCGGGCGCCGTGTGCGCGTGCATGTCGATCGCACCGCGCAGGAGCTCGAGGTCGGGACGGTCCATCGGCACCTCCTGCTCCTTCCCAGGCCATTTCACTGGGTGAAATGCCCTCTCGACAGCTGGGATGCGGATGCTACCATCCGCCGGTCGACCGGCAACCCGACAGGGGGTCCAAGGGATGCAGCAGGCACCGTCCGTCACGTCCCTCGTGGTCGCCGGCGAAGACGTCGCAACGGGCCCGAGCGTCGAGGTGACCTCGCCCTGGGACGGCCGGACCGTCGGCGTCGTCCCCTGGCTCGACGCCGAAGCCGCGCGCGCCGCCGTCGACGGCGCATGGGACGCGATGCAGGCCGGGCTCACCGCCTCGGAGCGCGCCGTGATCCTGGACGGCGTGGCCGCCGAGGTGCACGCGCGCCGCGAGGAGTTCGCCGCGTTGATCTCAGCGGAGAACGGCAAACCGATGAAGCAGGCGCTCGCCGAGGCGGACCGCTGCGTGCAGACGCTGATCTTTTCCGCGGTGGAAGCGCGGTCGCTGGCCGGCCGCGGCGTGCCGCTGGACGCTCACCCCGCCGGCGCCGGGCACCTCGGGTTCACGATCCGCGTGCCCGTCGGGGTCGTCGCCGCGATCACGCCGTTCAACTTCCCGCTCACGCTGGCTGCGCACAAGATCGGTCCCGCGGTGGCCGCCGGGTGCGGCGTCGTCCTCAAGCCCGCCGACAAGGCGCCGCTCACCGCGATCGAGCTGGTGCGCGCGTTCCATCGCGCCGGGCTGCCGCCCGCATGGATGTCGGTGCTCGTGGGCGAGCCGGTCCCGATCGCCGACGCACTGATCGCGGACGAGCGCGTCGGGCTCCTGACGTTCACCGGCTCGGCCGCGATCGGTTGGGACCTCAAAGCGAAGGCTGCGCGCAAGCGGGTCACGCTCGAGCTCGGGAACGCCACCCCGGTCATCGTCTGCGCCGATGGCGATCTGGACGCCGCCGCGACGATGAGCGCGACGAGTGGCTATGCGTTCGCGGGACAGTCGTGCATCAGCGTCCAGCGGGCGATCGTGCACGAAAGCGTGCGCGAGGCGTTCGCCGAGAAGCTCGTCACCGCGGCGACGGCGCAGCGGGCGGGCGACCCCGCCGACTCCGACACCGATGTCGGCCCCACGATCACGCGGGAGGCGCGCGACCGGGTCGACGCCATGGTGGCCGACGCGATCGGCGCCGGGGCGCGCGAGCTCACCGGTGGGACGTTCGGCGAGGGGCACCGCCGCCCGACGGTGCTCGACGACGTCGACACCGCACAACCCGTCTGGAACAAAGAGGTGTTCGGCCCCGTGATCTCGATCGCGACGTTCGAGACGCTCGACGCGGCGATCGACCTGGCCAACGGCACGGAGTACGGCCTGCAGGCCGGCATCTTCACGCGCGATCTGGCCACCGCGCTCGATGCGGTCCATCGGCTCCGCTTCGGCGGGGTCACGGTGAACCAGGCGCCGCAGTTCCGCGTGGACCAGATGCCGTACGGCGGCACGAAGGCCTCGGGCAACACGAAGGAGGGTCCACACGACGCCGTGCGCGAGATGACCGAGGAGCGGATGGTGGTCGTGCGCCGCTGACGCGCGCCACCTGTCGATCATGGCGACCGCACCGAACGACCTCCCCGCAGAGCCCAAGCCCTCCTTCCAGGTGCTCGAGCGCACGTTCTCGATCCTTGACCTCTTCGACGAGGAGCACCCCGAGTGGAGCACCACCGAGGTCGCACGACGTCTCGGTCTGCCAATCCCGACCGTGCACCGGATCCTGGCCGCGTTGCGCCGCCACGGCTACGTCAGCCAGCACGAGGAAACCAAGCGGTTCCGGTTGGGGATCGCCGCGTTGCAGCTCGGCGATCGGGCGCGCGCCGTCGTCGACCTGCGCTCGGTAGCGCTGCCGGCGCTGCGACGCCTCTCGCACGAGACGGGCGAGACCGCGCTGCTCACGGTGTTGTCGCCCGGGCGCGATCACGCGGTCTGTCTGGAGCGCGTCGAGACCCCGCAGCCGCTGCGGCTCTCGGTCCAGCCTGGGCGACAGCTCCCGCTGCATGCCGGCGCCTCGCAGAAGGCGCTGCTCGCCTTCATGCGCGCCGACGAGGCCGAGCGGATCGTCACGGGCCCGCTCGAGCATCTATGCCACGCGACACTGACCGACCCGGGGCTGCTGCGCGACGAGCTGGCGAAGATCCGTACACGCGGGTGGGCGAGCTCCTACGAAGAGACCAACCTGGGGGTCTGGGGCGTGGCCGTCCCGGTGGTGAACGCCCGCGACGAGGCGGTCTGCGCGATCGGCATCGCGGGGCCAAGTCCCCGTCTGACGCCGGAGCGGGTCCGTGACGACGTCGCGCACGTCCACGACGCGGCGACGGTGCTCGCGAAGGCACTCGGGCTGCACGTGCCCCCGGTCTCGGCCACGCGCAGCGCGATCACCCCGGCCGCCAAGCGTTCCGCCACGAAACGGAAGGGAAGGGCAACCGCATGAGCGAACAACGCCCGCTCGGGGGGAAGGTCGCGATCGTGACCGGCGCCGCGAAGGGGATCGGCGGTGTGGTGAGCGATCACCTCGCGCGCGACGGTGCAGACGTCGCGCTGATCGGCCGCGACACCGCCGCCCTCGAGGAGTACGCCGGGTTGCTCGACGAGAAGTACCCCGAGCGCGACAGCCTCGCCGTCACGTGCAATGTGACCGACGAGCGCGAGGTGGCCGCGATGGTCGGCGCGGTCGCAACCCGCTTCGGTGGCATCGACATCCTGGTCAACACAGCCGGCGGGACGGGCCCGATCGAGACGCCCGCCACCGAGTACCCGGTCGAGGACTTCCGGGCGATCTTGGATCTGAACGTGGTCGGGACGTTTCTGCCATGCAAACACGTGGCGCCGCACATGATCGCTCGGGGCGGCGGGCGGATCGTCAACCTTGCGGGCACCTCCGGGCTCCGCGGCTACCGCAACCGCAGCGGGTACTCCTCGTCGAAATGGGCGGTTCGGGGCTTCACCCGCACCCTCGCGCTGGAGCTCGGGCCCCACGACATCACCGTGAACACCGTGTGCCCCAACGTGACCCACGGGGGACGCATGGACAAGATCGTCGCGACGAAGGCCGAGCGCCTGGGCACGACGCCCGAGCAGGTCTACGCCGATTTCGCCGCCCAGACCGCCCTCGGCCGTTTCGTCGAAGAGGAGGACATCGCCGCCGCGATCGACTTCCTCGTGTCGGCGGGGGCGAAGAACATCACGGGACATGACATCCCGGTCGACGCCGGATGGGACGTTTGATGCGTATAGGAGTGCGTACGGTAGTCATCGGCGGGACCCGGGCTTGCGCATCGGACGCGCGCGGCCCATCATCCGCGGGTCGCGCCTGGAGCGAGGAGGCATTGGGATGGGACAGTTCGATGCAGTGTTCGACAACGCAGCGTCACGCCGCACGTTCCTGAAGGGCGTCGGGGTTCTGGGGGCGAGCGGCGTGTTGGCCGCGTGCCGCAAGAGCGTCGACGCGAGCGGAGCCGGCGCGACGTCCTCGGCATCGCTCGTGCCCATCGAGCAGGAGCCCGGCACGCTCAAGGCCTACGAGTGGGCGGGCTACGACACGAAGTGGCTGTTCTCCGACTACCTCAAGGCCGGCTATCCCGATCCGAAGTTCAGCTTCTTCGTCAACACCGAGGGCGCGATGGCCAAGACCGCGGCCGGCTACGAGTGGGACGTCTCCCACCCGGAGAACGGCTACGTCCAGGACTACGTCACGATGGGCGCGATCCAGCCGTGGGACACCTCGCAGATCCCGAACTTCGCGGCGCTGAACCCGGTGCTCGAGGCAGCCGGTCAGGTCGACGGCAAGCAGTACGAGATCGAGCTCGACTGGGGCTACTCCGCACCGCTGATCCGAGCCGACATGATCGACCCGAACCTCGATTCCTACGACTACCTGTTCACGGATCAGGCCCAGGGCAAGATCTCATGGTTCGACACACCGTGGATCCTGCAGATGGCCGCGATCGCCCAGGGCATGGAACCGAACCATTCGTTCGACATGACGCCGACCGAGCTCGAGGACATCAAGAACTACACGATCGACGTCGGCAATCGGAACCTCTACAACATCTGGGTCAACTACCAGGACATGTGGGACGACGTGCAGTCGGGCAACGTGTGGACGACCTACGCATGGCCCGACGCCTACGTGGCGCTCAAGGACAAGGTGGACGTCAAGTACGTCCGTCCGAGCACCGGCACCCTCGCATGGGTGGAGGGGCTCGTGCTCCGCGCAGGCACGCAGAACTACCACCACGCCCATGCGTTCGCGGACGCCTGGGCCTCGGCAACCGTGGGCGAGAAGTTGATCAGCACCTGGGGCTACGGCCACTCGAACCTCGACGTCAACCTTGCGCAGATCGATCCGGACGTGGTGAAGGTCTTCGGACTCGACGACCCGGAGAAGAACCTGTCGGAGCCGCTGAGCTACCTCGACCGCTTCCAGTCGCAGCGCAACGCCTACAACCGCGCATGGAACGAAGTGAAAGCCTCGCTCGGCTGAGCGGATGTCGATCGAGCAGCCGCTAGAGCTCACGACACCGCCCAAGCAGCGGCGCCGTCGACGCGGGACGGCCAAGGTCAGTCTTGGACTGATCTCGGTCCCCATGCTCTGGATCGTGCTGTTCTTCCTCATCCCGGTCGTGCTGGTCGGGCTCTACAGCGTCGGCGTGCTGACGCTGATCAGTTACGACCAGTACCTGTCGTTGCAGGCGTGGCGCGACTTCTTGCACAGCTCCACCTATCTGGGCGGGCCGCTGGGCCGCGGGCTGTTCTGGAAGTCGATGAAGATGTCGTTGGGCGTCTCGATCACGTGCGTGATCCTCGCGTACCCCGTCGCCTACATGCTCGCGCTCGTGGCGGGTCGCCGGAAGTACACGCTGCTCCTGGTGATCATCACGCCGTTCCTCACGTCCTACCTGCTGCGCGTGTTGGCCTGGCGCGTGCTCCTGAACCCGCAGGGGGTGATCCAGGAGTTGCTCCGCGGGGCCGGCGTCATGCAACCGGAGTCGACGATCTCCTGGCTCTACAACTCCACCTTCGCGGTCTACCTCGTGCTGGCCTACGCCTGGGTGCCGTTCGTCGCGCTGCCCATCTTCGTGTCCTTGGAGAGCCTCGATCTCCAGATGCTCGAGGCCTCGAGCGACCTCGGCGCGAGCCGGTGGACGACGTTCCGCAAGGTGACGCTGCCGATGTCGACGCCGGGCGTGATCGCGGCGTTCGTGTTCGTGTTCATCCCCACGATCGGTGAGTACGTCACGCCGCAGATCGTCGGCGGCAAGGGCGGCTACCTGTTCGGCAACGTGATCCAGAGCTCGTTCGCGGCGAGCTTCGACTGGCAGCTCGGCTCGGCGATGTCGGTGTTCCTGCTGGTCGCGGTCGCGATCCTGCTCGCGATCTTCGGCCGCTACCTCAATGTGCGGACGGTCGCGGAATGAACCCGGCGATCTCGAAGAACGGACGCCGGACGCTGTGGGTCGCGTTCTGGTTCCTGGTGCTGTTCCTGTATGCGCCGATCGTGGTGTTGATCATCTTCTCGTTCAACGACAGCGAGATCGTGTCGTTCCCGTGGGTTGGGTTCACGACGCGCTGGTATCACGACTTCCTGGCGAATCCGGCGATCCTCGCGGCGCTGCGCACGAGCCTGCTGGTCGCGACCTTGACCGCGATCTTCGCGACGGCGCTCGCGGTGCCGGCGGCGATCGCTCTCGTGAGGCGGAAGTTCTTCGCGAAGGGCCTCGTGTCGGGGCTGATGCTCGCTCCCCTGGTGATCCCGCTCGTGGTGCTGGGCATCTCGCTGCTGATCCTGTTCAACGCGGCCGGAGTGCCGCTGTCCCCGTACACCGCCGCGATCGGCCATGTGGTGATCGCTCTGCCGTTCGCGATCCTGACGATGGTGCCGCGTCTGGAACGGATCCCCGCGGCGCTCGAAGAGGCGTCGCGCGACCTCGGCGCGTCGGCGATGACGACGTTCCGGCGGATCACGTTCCCGCTGCTTGTGCCCGCGCTGATCTCCGCATTCCTGATCTCGTTCACGATCTCGTTCGACGAACTGGTGATCTCCTCGTTCATCGCGGGCGACCAGGCAACGTTCCCCGTGTACCTGTACTCGCAGCTGCGGCTGCCCGAGCGGTTGCCGTCGGTGATCGCGGTGGCCGTCGTGATCCTCGTCGTGTCCGTGATCGTCGTCGTTGCCTCCGAGGTCGGGCGGTTCGTGTCCGAGCGTCACCTGGAGGCGCAGACCGGGATGGCCGCCGACGAATATGGCTCTCTCCGTGCCGGGAAAGGATGACCACACCGATGAGCGACACCACCCCAGCGATCAGCATCCGCGGCGTCACGAAGCGCTTCGGGGACGTGACGGCGGTCAGCGACGTCTCGATCGACATCCGCGAGGGCGAGTTCCTGACGTTGCTCGGTCCGTCGGGCTGCGGCAAGACCACCACGATGCGGATGGTAGCCGGGTTCGAGGAGCCCGATGCGGGCGACATCCTGCTGCGCGGTGAGGACGTCGTGGGCGTCCCGCCGAACAAGCGTCACGTGAACATGTGCTTCCAGAACTACGCGCTGTTCCCGCACATGGACGTCCAGCAGAACATCGAATACGGCCTGAAGCTCAAGAAAGTGCCGAAGGACGAGCGGGCGAGCAAGGTCGTGGAGATGCTCACGATCGTGCGGCTCGAGGGATACGAGCACCGGAAGCCCGGGCAGCTGTCGGGCGGGCAGCAGCAGCGCGTCGCGCTCGCTCGCGCGCTGGTCAACGAGCCGGCGGCCCTGCTGCTGGACGAGCCGCTGGGGGCGCTCGACGTCAAGCTCCGCAAGCAGATGCAGCTGGAGCTGAAGCGGATCCAGAACGAGCTGAAGACGACGTTCGTCTACGTCACGCACGACCAAGAGGAAGCCCTGTCGATGTCGGATCGGATCGCGGTGATGAACGCCGGCGTGATCGAGCACCTCGGCTCGCCCCGCGACGTATACGAGCGTCCGGCGACCCCGTTCGTGGCCGACTTCGTGGGGGTGTTGAACGCCGCGGAGCTCACGGTGAGCTCGGTCGAGGACGGCCACGCGGTCATGAAGGTGAACGAGCGCGACCGGGTGATCGCGCCGGCCGAGGGTCTCGAGCTCGCGGCGGGGTCGAACGTGCTGGCGGCGGTGCGTCCCGAGCGGATCGATATCGCCAAGGGCCAGGTCGATGTTGCCGACGGCGGATCACGACTGACGGGCACGGTCGCGCAGATCGTCTATCTCGGGACCTTGATGCAGTTCCACGTGGACACGAGCGCCGAGCGGCGGTTCATCGTGCACCAGCTGTCGAGCAACGCCAGCGACGCGATCGACCAGGCGACGAGGTCACCCTGACCTGGCCGCTCGACGACACCTCGATCCTGCACGTCGGCTAAGCCGGGGGTCTCACGTGCCGATCGACGACAGCTCGGATCCTCTTCGCGAATACCTCATGGCGACCGAGGCGGTTCCTCCGCTGGGTCCCGAGGATGAGAAGGCGCTCGCGATCGCGAGCCGAGCGGGCGATGGCGACGCGAGGAAGAAACTGATCGAGGCGAGCCTACGGCTGGTCGCTCCGATCGCCCGCCGGTACGAAGGGCGAGGTGTCCCCCTCCTCGACCTGCTCCAAGAGGGCAATGTCGGTCTCGTTCGGGGCGGTCGAGTCGTTCGATCCGGACGAGGCCCGCCCGTTCTCCGAGGTCGCGAAGCAGAAGATCGAAGAGGCCGTCTCCGCCGTCGTCGCCTGAGGCGTCTTCTGGTGCATCTGCCGTGCCGCCACGTCCGGATTGCACAGGAATCCGAGTGGTGTGACACTCCGCGGGATCGTTCAAATCCTTCCCACGCGAACGATCCGGAGGGCTCTGGCGCACCCACGCCGGAGCCTTCCGTTTTCCTGGTCAGCGCCTCCGCCCGGCGGCGTCCGGGCGAACAAGCCATGAGTATCCTCCGCCCGTGACCTCGAGAAGCGAAGTCGTACACGCGACCGAGACGAACTTCTCTCCCGGCGTACCCACTGACTGATCCGCAACCGAGGGGCATACTTCATGGATGGGCGCCATGGTCGAGGTGATCGCCTTGTTCTTCGTCGGAGCCGTCGCCGCATGGAGAGGCTCCAGACACATGGACCGGATCTTCAGACTGCAGGGCGACTACTCGGGCGGGCCGCGACCCTACCCCGATCAGGATCCTGCGCCTCCGTCGCGACACCGTGGAGCACCGAGCGCTCGTTGATCCGCCATCGACGACGCAACTTGTAGCCCCGGTAGTCGCCCCGAATCGTTCATTCGGCGGACACCGGAGGGCCATCGACGTGGCCTACCGTGACAGCCGTGGGACACGAATACCGCATCCTCCGCGATCCGACCTGACGGCCGCCCGAGCGGAGGCGCTCACGCTGGCCGCACGTCAGTTCGACGTCGAGCCTGACGAGGTCTTCGTCGTCGGCGCGGTTCCGCTCGACGAAGACGACGAGCCGCTCGGCTGGCTCGTCAGCGTCGGACTCGGCTGACCGACCAGAACCGCGCCTAGACCGTCGCCGTGCCCTCGACGCCGAGGATTCCCTTCAGCGCCTCGATCATCCCGAGATGCCGAGATGCGTGCGTGAGATGCCAGCCGAAGTGATCGAGCACGATCCACCCGCCCTCGTCATAGAAGTCGGCGCTCGTCAGGAGCAACTCGTCGTCGTCGATACCGCGGAAGACGTCCTCGGCCGCGGCGAACGCCTCGCCGGCGTACGACACCACCTCGCCTTTCCCAGGAAGCGGCAGCGCCGAGGAGGCGTCGTCGTCCAGTCCCATGCCCGTGGCCTCTTTGCCGAGCATGCCGCCGAGACCCCATGCGCTTGCGAGATCACGCGCTTCCCAGATCTGCTTCCGATCGGCGAACCGTGCCAGCTCCGGCGCGAACGACCCCAATCGCGCTTGGAAGGCGTCGGCCCATCGCGCCGTGTGCCAGAGGTGGAACGCGACCGCCGGCGCCTTGATCCCCGGCCTCGTGAGGAACGATCCCTCGTCGAGGTCCTCGACGCTCTCGAGGAACGCACCGTGGATGAACTCCACCCTCGCGACCAAGCCCTCGACGATCCGGCCACCCATCCGCGGTCTCCCCTCTCGCCCGCTCAACCGACGAGCGCGCGGGCGCCCCGCTTGCCCAGCTGGTCCGCGACGATGTTCCGCTGGATCTCGCTCGTCCCTTCCCAGATACGGTCGACGCGCACCTCGCGCCAGAAGCGCTCGGCGACGTTCTCGCGCATGTACCCGCGGCCGCCGAAGATCTGCACCGCCCGGTCGGCAACGCGCCCCGCCATCTCGCTCGCGTACAGCTTCGTCATCGAGCACTGCGCGTGCTGGATCTTGACGTCGACGTCGGCGTCGATGTTCTCGGCCAGCCGATACGTCATCAGCCGCGCGGCCCACAGCTCCGTCAGCGAGTCCGCGAGCATGTGACCGATCGCCTGGTTCTCGATGATCGGCGCGCCGAACTGCACACGCTGCTGCGCGAACGCGGTGGCCTCGTCGATCAGACGCTCCGCCGCGCCGCAGCAGCGCGCCGCGATCATCAACCGCTCGTAGCGGAACCATGCGTACGTGAACGACATGCCGTCGCCCTCCGCCCCGATCAACTGCGACGCCGGCACCCGCACATCGTCGAACGCCACGATCGCGTGCGTGTCGGGATAAGTGTGCGTGTACCGCGGTTCGGCCACGAGCCGCACGCCCGGCGTGTCCTTGTCGACCACGAACATCGCGTGCTCGCCCTCGTGCTCCCCGCCGACCAGCTTCGCCTGGAAGAACAGGTGGTCGGCCGAGTTGTACGAGGTCACGTGCATCTTCTCGCCGGCCAGCACGTACTCGTCGCCGTCGCGCCGCGCCGTCGCCTCGATCGCGTCGACGTCGGAGCCGGCGCCGGCTTCCGTGATCGCGTAGCACTCGTGTCGCTCACCGCGGATCGCCGGCTTCAGGTACGTCTCGATCTGCTCGGGCGTCATCACGTCGGGCGCCCAGGCGGCCGGCGTGTGCACGCACCACCCGAGCGCATTCGTCACGCGCCCGATCTGCTCGGACACCAGGACCTGCTGCAGCATCGTGTACCCACCGCCGCCGAGATCCTTCGGCAGGTTCATCCCGGAGAAGCCGAGCTCCATCGCGAGCTCCTGGTGGCGCCGCTTGTCCTCGGGAGGGATCTGGCCGGCGTGCTCCTCGGCGTGCTGTTCCCACGGGATCAGCTCGTCGTCGACGAAGCGGCGGGCGCGATCCTGGATCTCACGGTCTTCGGCTGACAGCGGGTAGGTGGTCATGGGCCGGAGGATACGCCGGGCCCGGCTCCGACCGTCAGCCGTCGAGCGCGGCGAACGCGTCCGCCACGATCTTCTTGCGGTCGAACTCCTCGGGCATATCTGAGCGCTGGTGGCCGGCCACGATCGTGACGTCGCGAGTCGGGCACGTGAACACCGTCGTTCCCCAGTAGCCGCCGTGGCCCCACCAGGTCTCGCCACCGATGTGACCGCGGAACAGATACATCGCGGCCTTCGCCGGGTCGTCCTCGAGCGGCGTCCCCTCGGCTCGCGGGATCCCTTGGAGCGTCGTCGGTCATGGTCGCCAGTGTCTCCCGACGGGTGAACACCTCGCCCTGGAGTAGTCCGCGAAAGAACCCGGCGAGGTCGCCACATGTCGACATCAGCCCGCCGCCTCCGTACAGGTCGACGGAGGCATCCATGTCGGCGACGTCCAGCGGCCCCTCGTATTGGTGGGACAACTGCGGCGGATCGGCGGGCTCGGGCTCGATCGTCTCCTGCCAGGTGTGCGTCAAGCCGAGCCGCTCGTAGTCAACGAGGTCGCGGATCGCCGCGCCCATCGTCATACCCGTCGCGCGCTCGACGATCTCGCCGACCAGACATGCGCCGGTGTCCGAGTAGCCGAACACCGTGCCGGGGTCGCCGTAGGGCTTGCCGTGCGCCACAGCGAACTCGATCTGTTCGAACCGCGTCCATCGGCGTGCGGGGTCCGTGGCCACCTCCGCCGTGAAGCCGCCGGGGATCGACGGGTCGTAGGCGTCGGCCGCGAAGTCGTAGATGCCGCTCGTGTGCGTCATCAGGTGCCGACAGCGTGATCGCGCCCGTGTCGTAGCCGCCCTCGCGAAGCAGCTCGTCGTAGGGACCAGCCAGCAACGCGGCCACCGTGTCTTGGAGCGAAAGCCGGCCGTCTTCCACAAGTCGCAGGGTGGCCGCGGCCACGAACGGCTTCGTCACGCTGGCGATCCGGAACCGAGCCCCCGGCCCGAGCGGCTCGCCGGTCTCGAGATCGGCGACGCCCGCCGCGACCTCGACCTCGACGTCGGGCGTCAGCACGCACAGCAGTCGCGCCGGCATCGTCGGCCACGCGACGACGTCGGCGTCGACCAGCGCCTGGAGGCGGTCCCGCAGCGTCACGCGGGCGTCGGCGCCAATCCCGTCCAGGGTCGCACGCGCTCGAGGGCGGCGCCGACCCGGAACGCGGTCACGTCGTCGTAGGTGCGGCCGACGATCTGGATGCCCGTCGGCACGCCGTTGGACGGCGCGACGCCGCTCGGCACCGCCAGCACCGGGCACGCCGAGAAAAGGTTGAAGGGCGTCGTCATGAAGCACGTGAACTGCCGGTCGTTCGGGCCGCCGTCCTCGAAGACCTGCCCGATGAGGCTGTCGCCGGCCGGGATACCAGTGACCGCCCACGTCGGGCAGATCAGCGCGTCGTACGTCTCGAACAGCTCGCCGAGAGGTAGCCACAGCTCCCCCTCCATGTCGAGCCCGTGGAGGTACGCGCCGGGCTCGCCGATCAGCGATCGGACGTCGTCGGCCCAGGCCATCGCATAGTCGGTCACCAGGTCGGGCGAGTCGTCGCAGACCTCGGCGATGTAGGCCCCGAAGATCCCGGCGAAGTGCCGCCGCGCCGCGCTCATGATCCGCTCGAGCGACCACGGCAGCTTGACCTCCTCGACGATCGCGCCGGCCGCCTCGAGCGCCTGGGCTGCGGCCCGCGTGTTGGCGGCCACCTCGTCGTCGATGTCCCACGAGCCGAGGTCGACCGACAGCGCGATCCGCATGCCCTCGATCCCCTCGAGCGCCGGGGGGATCTCCACCTTCGGTCGCAGCGACGTCATGTCGAGCGGGTGCGGGCCGGCCAGCGCGTTGTGGAACAGCGCCGTGTCCGCGATCGTGCGCCCCATCGCGCCGTCGTGGCAGTAACGGTCGAGGTTGAACGGCGGGTAGGTCGGCACCCGCCCGTGCGGCGCCTTGTAGCCGACAACTCCGTTGATCGATGCCGGGATCCGGATCGACCCGCCGATGTCCGACCCGCTCGCGAGCGTCGACGTGCCGCTCGCGAGCGACGCACCCGAGCCGCCGCTGGAGCCGCCGACCGCGACCTCGGGGTTCCACGGGTTCCTCGTGATGCCCCACAGCGTGGAGTGGGTGTAGCCGGCACAGCTGAACTCGGGCGTGGCCGTCCGCGCGTGCACGACGGCGCCGGCGGCGAAGATGCGCTCGGGCACCGGCGCCGTATGCTCGGCGATCTCGTCGAGGGCCAGCGAGCCGTACCGCATGCGCCACCCCTCGACGGGCATCTCTTCCTTGAGGGCCACCGGCAGTCCCTCGAGCGGACGGATCGCCTCGCCGCGCTGATACCGAGCCTCGGACTCGCGCGCCGCCTCGTCCGCCGGGTCGCCGAGCTGCTCGGTCAGCGCGTTCACGGTCGGCTCGACCGCCGCGGCACGCGCCCGGACCGATGCGAGCAGTTCCACTGGTGAGAGCTCCTTGGCGCGCATCCGCGCCAGCGCCTCGGTCGCCGTCAGTTCCCAGGGCTCCGTCATGCGATGAACTCTAGGCGGTCCCGGTGCGCCGCCACCTGGGTCAGGATGTCGGCGTCGGGCGTGTGATCGCGGTCGGGTTCCTCCTCCGCGTCGCTGCGTTCGCCGAACAGCTCGCCGCTGAGGTACCGCTGCCCGGTATCGGGCACCACGGTGACGAAGCGACGCAACTCCGGGTGCTTCGCGGCGACCTTCGCGACGGCCACCACGTTCATCCCGGACGATGGACCGCAGAGCAGGCCCTCCTCGCGCGCCATCCGCCGCGCCATCTCCAGCGCCTCGGCGGTGCTGACCGTCACGATCCCGTCCATCGCGCCCAGGTCGAGGTTCCGCGGGATGATGCCGTCGCCGATCCCCGGCACGCCGTGGGTGCCCCAGCGCTGCTCGCTGATCAGCGGACACTCGGCCGGCTCGACCGCGTACGCGACGACGTCGGGCGCGTTCGCCTTGAGCACATGTGTGACGCCGGTGATCCAGCCGCCGGTGCCCTGCGCGGCCACGACCGCGTCGACCCGGCCGTCGAGCTGTTCCCAGATCTCGCGGCCGCTCGCCTCCTGCGCCTCGGGGTTGTCCGCGTTCTCGAACTCGCCCGGGAAGAAGTAGGCGCCAGGATCCTCGGCGACGATCCGGCGCATCTCCGACAGCGCCAGGTCGATGTCGGTGCCGGCGCCGGGCGTCAGCACGAGCCGCGCGCCATAGGCCTCGATCATGCGCTTGCGCTCGGGGCTCATTCCCTTGGGCATCACGATCGTGCACGCGTACCCCTTGATCGCGGCGACGGCCGCGCACGCGATACCCGCGTTGCCGGTCGTGCACTCGATGATCGTCATCCCGGGACGCAGGCGGCCCTCGGCCTCGGCCTTGGCCAGCATGTGCGCGTAGATCCTGTCCTTGACCGAGCCGGTCGGCCCGTACCACTCGACCTTGGCGAACAGCTCGATATCGGGCGCGACCCGGCGGAGACGTACGAGCGGCGTCTTCCCGACCGCATCCAGCATCGAGTCCACGTGGCGCGCGTTCGCGTCCCACTCGATCGTCATGACGTTCCCCCCCTCATACGGCGGCCCTGCCACGTTCGAGGTACCCAAGTTGGCGCGACACCGCACCCGCGGCCTCCGCGGTCAGCGCGCCGAGACGGGGGATGTCGACCGCGTGCATGCGGAACGCGGGTCCCGAGACGCCGAGCGCAGCGATCACGCGGCCGTCGGCCTGCCGCACCGGCGCCGCCACGGCGTTGAGCCCGTCCTCGAACTCCTCCACCGCCTGGGCGTAGCCGCGCGTTCGCACCGACACGAGCTCGGCGCGCAGCGCGTCGGGATCGACCACCGTGTGCGGCGTGAAGGTCTCGAGCGGCCCTTCGAGCACGCGGTCGCGATCGATCTCTTCGGCCCACGCCAGCAGCACCTTGCCGTTCGAGGTGCAGTGCATCGGCGTGCGCTTGCCGACCCAACTGACCGTGACGATCGAGCGGGTGCCGGAGATCTGGTCCACGTAGACGATGTCGTCGCCGCTTCGCACCCCGAGGTTCGTCGCCTCCCGCGCGCGCTCGGCGAGGGTCTCCAGGACCGGGCGAGCCAGCCGGACCAGGTCGAGCCCGCTCATCGCCGCACCCGCGAGACGCACCAGCCCGAACCCGATCCGGTATCGCTCGGTAACCGGATCGCGCTCCAGCAGCCCTCGCTCCGCCAGCACCGCCGCCAGCCGTGAGGCCGTCGCCTTGTGCACGCCGAGCTGCCGCCCGAGCTCGCTCACGCCGATCTCGCCCGCGTCCGCGACCAGCTCGAGCGCGGTCAGCGCCCGATTGACGGACTGCAGCGATCCCCCTGGCTCGTCGCGCACCTAGCAACCCCGCTTCCGGAAACCGCTGCATCGTAGTGCGGCGTTCCTCACAGAGTCGAATCGTCCGTTGCGCGCAGCGCATCTCGACGTTGCCGGACCCGAGCCGTTCGGCCAGACTGCGCCGCGGGGGGCCGATGGAAGAACCGCAACGCTACTGGCGCAACGCCGAGCCGAAGGACGCCTACGAGGTCGTCATCGTCGGCGGTGGCGGCCACGGCCTCGCCACGGCCTACTACCTCGCGAAGAACCACGGCATCACGGACGTCTGCATCGTCGAGAAGGGTTGGCTCGCGGGCGGCAACGTCGCGCGCAACACGACCGTGATCCGGTCCAACTATCTGTGGGATGCCTCGGCGGCCATCTACGAGCACTCGCTCAAGCTCTGGGAGGGCCTCGAAGAGGACCTGGCATGGGACCTGCAGTTCGACCAGAAGGGCGTGCTCAACGTCCTGCACCACATCGGCGAGGTGCGGAACTCGACCCGGCGTGTCGAGGCCAACCATCTGCAGGGGATCGATGCCGAGATGCTCGACGCCGAGCAGGTCAAGGAGTTCTGCCCGATCATCAACATCTCGCCCGACGTGCGATACCCCGTCATCGGCGGCGCGCTGCAGCGGCGCGGCGGCACGGCGCGGCACGACCGGATCGCGTGGGCGCTCGCGACGCGTGCGAGCGAGCGCGGCGTCGACATCGTCGAGCACGCGGAGGTGACCGGGTTCCTGCGCGGCGACGGCGACTCCGTCACCGGCGTCGAGACCACGCGCGGGCCGATCCGGGCCAACAAGGTGGCGCTGGTCGCCGCCGGCCACACCAGCGTGCTGGCCGAGATGGTCGGGCTGCGGCTGCCGGTGCAGTCCCATCCGCTCCAGGCGCTCGTGAGCGCTCTCTACCAGCCGGTCCTGAACTGCGTCGTGATGTCCAACGCCGTGCACGTCTACGTCTCGCAGGCCGACAAGGGCGAGTTCGTGATGGGCGCGGGCATCGACAGCTACAACGGCTACGGGCAACGCGGGTCGTTCCACGTGATCGAGCACCAGATGGCCGCGGCGGTCGAGCTGTTCCCCGTCTTCCGGCACGCGGCGCTGCTGCGCACCTGGGGCGGCATCGTCGACATCTGCCCCGACGCCTCGCCGATCATCGACGCGACGCCGGTCCCCGGTCTCTTCCTGAACTGCGGCTGGGGCACCGGGGGGTTCAAGGCGACGCCGGGCAGCGGCTGGGCCTTCGCGGAGACGGTGGCCACCGGCGAGCAGAGCCAGCTCGCGAAACCCTATGCACTGGAGCGCTTCACGACCGGTGCCCTGATCGACGAGCACGGCGCCGCCGGGGTCGCCCACTGATGCGCGCCGCCACCGTCCGCCGCTTCGCGCTCTCGCTGCCCGATGCGGAGGAGCGCGAGACCTGGGACACCGCGACGTTCCGGGTGCGCTCGAAGATCTTCGTCATGTTCGACGAGCAGGAACGGCACCTCTGGATCAAGTCCGTCTTCGACGAACAGCAGGCGTTGATCACCGAGAACCCCGAGGCGTTCTTCGTCCCGTCCTACGTCGGCTCGAAGGGCTGGGTCGGCGTCGTCGTCGCGAAAGCCGATCGCGGCGAGGTGGAGGAGCTGATCACCGAGGCATGGCGCATGACCGCGCCGAAGCGACTCGTCGCGGCGTTCGACGAGGGAGTCGCCTAGATGCTGCTGATCCGCTGTCCGTGGTGCGGCGCCCGCGACGAGACCGAGTTCCGTTACGGCGGGCAGGCGCACCTGGCCTATCCCGAGGACCCCGAGGCGCTGAGCGACGCCGAGTGGGCCGAGTTCCTGTTCATGCGGGACAACCCCAAGGGTCGGTGGGCGGAGCGGTGGATGCACGCCGCGGGGTGCCGGCGCTGGTTCAACGCGATTCGCGACACGGCGACGCATCGCACGATCGCCACCTATCGCCAGGGCGAGGAGCCGCCCGCGTGACCGGTCGTCGGCTCGATTCGGGCGGCACCTGGATCAACCGGTCCCGTCCCGTCCGCTTTCGGTTCGACGGGCGCGACATCGAGGGGTTCGACGGCGACACGGTGGCGAGCGCGCTCCTCGCCTCGGGTGAGCGCGCGGGCTTCGTCTCACCGCTCGAGGGTCGCCCGCGCGGCGTCGTCACGGCCGGCGTCGAGGAGCCGAACGCGTTCGTCGAGATCGGGGCGCCGTGGTTCGAGCCGATCCAGCCGGCGACGATGGTCAATCTAGTTGACGACTTGATCGTGACGAGCCGAGCGGGGGTCGGGCTCCTGCCCGAGGCAGCGACGACGCCGCGGCCCGCGCACCACCGACACCGGCACGTCGAGGTGCTGGTGATCGGCGCCGGGCCCGCCGGCCGGGCCGCCGCACTCGACGCGGCCACGACGGGCGACCGCGTGCTGTTGATCGACGAGCACCACGTCGTGCTCGAGCCGCCCGCGGGGGTGGCGACTCTGGCGAGCACCACCGCGGCCGGCATCTACGACGACGGGTACGTGCTGGGCTATCAGCGCGACGGCGCGACCGACGTGATCCACCACATCCGCGCGAGCAAGGTCGTGCTGGCCGCAGGCGCGCACGAGCGACCGCTCGCGTTCGTCGGCAACGACCGTCCCGGCGTGATGCTGGCCTCGGCCGCACGGGCCTACCTCGAGCGTTTCGGCGTCCTCGTCGGAACGCGCGTGGTCGTGTTCTCCACGAACCATGCGGGCCACGAGACCGCCGAGGCGTTACACGCAGCGGGCGCGCACGTCACCGTGATCGATCCCTCCCCCACGGTGGGGAAGGCGAGCGAGCGCCTCCACGCGGCCGGCATCGAGGTCCACCGGAACACACAGGTCGTCTCGACCGAGGGAGATCCGGCGCTGCGCGAGGTCACGATCCTCGGCGCCGACGGCTACCGATCGAGCCTGCCCGCGGACGTCCTTGCGGTCAGCGGCGGGTGGAACCCGACCGTCCAGCTCGCCCGCGGGATGGGCGTCGGTCTCACCTACGACGACGCAAAGGCGTGCTTCGTGCACGACGGTACGGGCCCCTCGTGGCTGCATGTCGTGGGCGCCGCCGCCGGCGATGTGCCCGCTGCGTATCCGATCTGGCTGATCGATGACGGCGACGACGCCCAGAAGTACGTCGAGCCACAGCGGGATCAGACCGTCGCAGACGTCGCGAAGGCGGTGGCGGGCGGGCTGACCAGCGCCGAGCACGTGAAACGCGCGACCTACATCGGCACCACGATCGATCAGGGACGGACGAGCGGGGTCCTGACCGCCGAGGTGGTCAACCAACTCCTTGGCTGGGCGCCCGGCGCGCAGGGGCCGACGAACGCGCGACCGCCCTACACCCCGATCCCGTTCTCGGCGCTGGCGGGCATCGACGGCGGCCCGACCCTGCTCGATCCGATCCGCGTGACGCCGATCCACGACTGGCACGAGGCGAACGGCGCCGTGTACGAGAACGTCGGCCAGTGGAAGCGGCCGCGCTACTTCCCCCACGGCGACGAGGACATGGACGCCGCGGTGGCGCGCGAATGCCACGCGGTGCGAACGGGCGTGGGCCTGCTCGATGCGAGCACGCTGGGCAAGATCGACGTCCGTGGGCCCGATGCCGGCGTGTTCCTCGATCGGATGTACACGAACCGGATGTCGAACCTTGCCGTGGGCTCGATCCGGTACGGGTTGATGCTCGGTCTCGACGGGATGGTCTTCGACGACGGCGTCGCGATGCGTCTGGCGGAGGATCGCTACGTCGTGACGACCACGACCGGCGGTGCGGCGGCCGTGCTCGATCGCTTCGAGGAATGGCTGCAGACCGAGTGGACCGACCTGCATGTCTACTGCACGAGCGTGACCGACCAGTGGTCGGTGGTGGCGGTAGGGGGCCCGAAGGCCCGCGATGTGGTGGCCGCCGCCGGCACCGACATCGACCTCGACAACGACGCGTTCGGGTTTATGCGGTGGCGTGAGGGCACGGTGGCCGACGTGCCGGTGCGGATGTGCCGGATCAGCTTCACGGGCGAGCTGTCCTATGAGCTGCACGTCTCGCCGTGGTACGCGCAGCACGTCTGGGAGTCCGTCATGGTCGCCGGCGAACCGTTCGGCGTCACGCCCTACGGCACCGAGGCGATGCACGTGCTCCGGGCCGAGAAGGGCTACGTGATCGTCGGGCAGGAGACCGACGGCACCCAGACCCCCGAGGACCTCGGGATGGGCTGGATCGTCAACCCCGGCAAGGGCGACTTCGTCGGCAAGCGCTCGCTGGTGCGCAGCGACAGCGTGCGCGAAGACCGCAAGCACTTGGTCGGCCTGTTCACCGAGGACCCGGCCTTCGTACTGCCGGAGGGAACCCAGATCATCGAGGCCGCGGAGATACCGGCACCGCCGGCCCACATGCTCGGCTACGTCACCTCGTCGTACGCGAGCGAGGCGACGGGCCACAGCATCGCGCTGGCGCTGGTCGAGCGCGGCGCCGAACGGCGGGGCGCGACGGTCCACGCGGTGCTCGACGGACACACGATGGCGTGCACGGTGACCGACCCGATCTTCTACGACCCCGAGGGGGCGAGGCGCGATGGTTGAGCCGCGCTCGGCGTTGGGCGCGCGGCCCGACGACCTCGCCGCCCTCGAGGCGGTGGAGGTCCCGTTCCTCACGCAGATCGACGTGCGGTGCGCGCCCGAGGACGCCGAGCGGCTCGGCTTCCCGATGACGCCGAACACCGTCTCGGGGGATATGACGCGCGGGGCGCTGTGGCTCGGGCCCGACGAATGGCTGGTGGTCGGATTGCCCGGAACCGCGGCCACGATCGTCGGCGAGCTCGAGACGGCGCTCGAGGGCGTCCATCACGCGGTGGTCGACGTGAGCGGGAACCGCGCGGTGCTCGAGCTGCGCGGCGCGGATCGGTTCGAGCTGCTGGCGTCGGGCTGTTCGCTCGACCTCGATCCACGCGGCGGCTGGACCCCCGGCGTGTGCGCCCAGACGATGTTCGCCCGCGCGCAGGTGATCCTGCAGGAGCTCGCGGGGACGACACGGGTCTTCGTGCGTCCCTCGTTCGCCCACTACGTCGTGGACCGGTTGCTCGCCGCACGCTAGTCGCGGCGGAGACGCCACAACAGCAGCAACGGCATGCCGGTCAGACCGACGTCGGCGGCGGCGCGCACGTAGGCGGAGCCCAGCCCCGTCTTGAAGCCCTCGTCGACCAGAGGCTCCTCGCAGCGTTCGATCGTGAGGCCGCCGGCCGTGAACGCGCGCACATAGTCGCTGACCTGATGCAGATGGTTGATCGTCACGGCACGTGAGCCGTCCGCCCGGCGGAAGACCGCCTGGAAGCCGGTCTCGACGGCGAACGGATGCACGTCGGAGAGCACAACGTGTCCGCCGGGCCGGACCACGCGGGCGATCTCGGCCACGGCCGGATCGAGCTTCGTGGTGTGCGTCAGCGCGAGCCCGCACGTCGCGAGGTCGACGCTCGCCTCCGCCAGTGGGATCGCGTCGAACGAGCCCTCGACGAAGTCGGCGGGCAGCCCTCGCTCGCGAGCCCTCTCGAGCATCGGACCGGAGGGGTCGATGCCCGTCACGCGATGACCCAACGAGCAGAGCATCTCGGCGATGCGACCGGTGCCGCACGCGACGTCGGCGGCGTCGCCGGGGTCGAGCTCCTCCAGCAACGCCCGCATCGCATGCGACTCGACCTCGAGCAGCGCGTTGTCGCCGTCGTCGTAGGTCTCGGCCCAGTGCGCGTAGCCCGTGGCGTGATCGAACTCTTCGAGCGGGAACGTGTCGGACATCGGGCTCTCGTCGCGGTGCGTCAGCATGTCGGCGATCTCACCGAGCTGCGCGTCGGCCTCGGCCGGCGTCGCCCAACGGCCATCCCCGCAACACGCCGAGTCCGCGAAGGCCGATCAGGAGACGTTCGAGACGAGGCGCATGATCCATCCGGCGACACTATCGGAGGATCGAGGAGCGCGGCGCGACCTACTCGGTGGCGGCGATCTCTTTGTCCATCTTCGCGAGCTCTTCGGCGTCGGGGAGGAACTCCGCCTGCTCCGCAGGGCCGATGGGCACGCCCTTCTCGATCAGCCCGGCGTCGCGATCGCGGTTGCGCTGCGCACGCTCCTCACGGCGGGCCTCACGGGCCGCCTGCTTCTTCGCGTTCGCATCGCGACGCGCGCGCTTTCCGTAGCTGTCGGGCATGCGCCCAGTGTACGAGACGGCGACGAGATATGGCGGAACCGAGACGTCAGGCGGAGAGCTCGCCGTTGAGCATCCGCCGCTGCCAGTCGGCGGTGTTCTGCACCTGATTGAACGTGAACATGTGCAGCGCCCTGACGTCGGCCGCGGGATCGGCGAGCGTCGGCGCCAGCGATTCCAGGAACGCGTCAGGGCCGAACGAGCCCTTCTTCATCAGGTGGCCAACCATCTTGCGGTTCTTCTTCAGGTAGCGGGCCGAGTCGGCGATCCCGATGCGGGCGCTGATCGTCATCAGCTTCGCGAGCTCGGCGACCCCCGGCACGCCGAGATGCAGCGGCAACGTGATGCCCGCCGCGCGCATCTGCTGCAGCCAGCTCGCGACGGCCCCGGGGTTGAAACACATCTGCGTGGTCATCGCGGTCGCGAACCGCTGCTTGTCCTTCAAGGCCTGAAGCAAGACGTCGTCGGCGATGTCGGCGTGCCCCTCCGGGTAGCTGGGGATGCCGATCTCGGCGAACGGGTGGCCGAGCTCGTCCATCGCCCGCAGCAGATGAAGCCCGTCGTGGAAGATGCCCTTGTCCTTCGCGTCGCCGCCGACGACGAAGACCCTCGTGATGCCGGCGACCCTGGCTCGCTCGAGCAGCTCCTGCAGGTGGGCGCGATCGCGCGTCATGTGCGCGGACAGGTGCGGCGTGACCTCGTGCCCGAGCTCGGCGAGCGTCTCGCACAGGTCGAACGTGGCCTCGATGCCGTGGCTGGGTGAGGCGGTCACCGTCACGGCGGCGCCGGGGGGTAACGCCTGGGCCTTGGCCATGGCGGAATCGAGCGGTATGAGTTCGAACTTGGCCTCGCCGACCAGGCGCTTCAGCGCGGCGCGCTGATCCTCGGTCAGTTCCACCTTCGTCTTCTTCCAGAACTTCCAGCTCATGGGCCATCCGCGCTCGGGAACCGACGGTCATGATGCCGTATCGGCGCAGCGGCCCGTGAACCCAACCCGGACCCCCGGTCACGCGTTCGAATCGGGGAAGCTCGCTTTCTTACGGTCGATCCAGGCGCGGAGCTCTTCATCTTTGGCCTCGTCCAGCGGGGGCGCCTCGTACTCGGCGAGGGTCTTCTTCCAGATCGCGTTCGCCCGCTGCGCCGCATCGAGCGACCCGTCCAGCTCCCACTGCTCGAAGGAGTTGTTGTCGGCCGTGTTCGACCGGTAGAAGGCGGTCTCGAAGTTGGCGAGCGTATGGGCCGTGCCGAGGAAGTGCGTGCCCGGCTCGTTCGCGAGGATCGCGTCGATCGCCTGGCCGTTCGGCGACAGATCCATGCCCTTGGCGAGCTCGTGCACCTGGCCGCACTGGTCCACGTCGAGCACGAACTTCTCGTAGCCCATCGCCAGGCCACCCTCCAGCCACCCGGCGGCGTGTAGCACGAAGTTGACGCCGCCGAGGATCGTCGGCTGCAGGGTGTTCGCGCTTTCGTACGCGGCCTGGGCGTCGGCGATCTTGGACGCGGTGAGCGACCCGCCGCTACGGAACGGCACGCCCAGGCGTCGTGCGCACGCCGCCAGCGCGTACAGCACCAGCGCCGGCTCGGGCGTCCCGAACGTCGGCGCGCCCGACTGCATCGACATCGACGAGGCGAAGGACCCGAACACGACCGGGGCGCCGGGCCGCACGAGCTGCACGTAGGCCATGCCGGCCAGCGCCTCGGCGAGCGTCTGCGTGGCGGCGCCCGCGGAGGTCGCTGGGCTCATCGCGCCGGCAAGGATGAACGGCGTCATGATCACGGCCTGGTTCGCCTCGGCGTAGGCCTTGGCCGCGCCGAGCATGATCGAGTCCCACACGAGCGGGCTGTTCGCGTTGCAGAGACTCAGGATGTAGGTGCGCTCCTCCAGCGCGTCGGCGCCGAACAGGATCCGCGCCATGTCGACCGTGTCGCGCGCGCGCAACGGATGCGTCACCGAGCCCATGAACGGCTTGTCCGAGTACTTCATGTGCGCGTAGACCATGTCGTAGTGCCGCTTGTTCACCGGCAGGTCGACCGGCTCGCACACGGTGCCGCCCGAGTGGTGCAGGAACGGCGTGCTGTAGGCGAGCTTCACGAAGTTGCGGAAGTCCTCGATCGTGCCGTAGCGCCTCCCCCCGTCGAGGTCGCGCACGAACGGCGAGCCGTACGCGGGCGCGAGCACCGTCGCCATGCCCCCGATGTGGACCGTGTTCGCGGGATTGCGAGCATGCTGATCGAACTCGCGCGGCGCGGTGGCCTGCACCAGCTGGCGCGCGAGCCCGCGCGGGAACCGCACCCGCTCGTTGTCGATATCGCAGCCGGCGTTCTTCAGCAGCTCGAGCGCGTCGGGCACGCCGCGGAACTCGATCCCGACCGTCTCCAGGATCGTGTCGGCGTTCTGCTCGATCGTGGCAAGGCCCTCTTCGGACAGGATCTCGACGGGCTCCAGCTGGCGCGTGATGAAGGGAACCTTCTCGGCGACCTCGGCGAGGCGCGCGGCGCGGCGCCCCTCCCGGCCGCCGGTCCGGCGTCCGCGGGCTTGCGTGTCGCTCATGTGGTGCTCCTCTCTCGGTTGTTGCGGCGGCGTCGGCCCGTGGCCGCCGCGGCTCGCTCGGGCAGGCGGACGTGCTCGGCCAGCCGCGGGTACGGATCGGTCGCGTGCGGGATCCCCATCGCCCCGACGAAATGCTCCTGGAACCGCGGCTCGGTGGCGGTCTCGATCTTCTCCACGCGGCGCACGACCGCTTCGATCTCGGCTCGGGCGGCGCGGTTGAGCAGGGCGATCCGCGCCCCGGTGCCGGCCGCGTTCCCGGCGCTCGTGACGTTGGCGGGCTCGCAGTCCGGAACGAGTCCGAGCACCATCGCGTGGACCGGATCGATGTGGGCGCCGAACGCGCCGGCCAGCCGGATCCGGTCCACCCGCTCGATCCCGTAGTGGTCCATCAGCAGACGGCACCCCGCGTACAGCGCGCCCTTGGCCAGCTGGATCTGCCGCACATCGTTCTGGGTGAGGATCAGGCGGGGGCCGTCGGCGTGCACGACGTAGGCGCTCGTGCGGCCGTCGGCGATCACCCGGTCGGTGCGGTCGGCGGCGCCCGGATCGATCACGCCCTCGGACGTCAGCACGCCGGCGAGGAACAGCTCGGCGACCAGCTCGATGATGCCCGAGCCGCAGACGCCGGTCGGCGTGGGGGCGCCTGGCTCGTCGGACCACGACTCGCTGCCGATCGTCCGGTAGCGCAGCTCGAGGGTCTCGGGGTCGATCCGGACGCGCTCGATCGCGCCCGGTGCGGCCCGCTGCCCGCACGAGATCTGGGCGCCTTCGAACGCCGGCCCGGTCGGGCTGGAGGCGGCCAGCAATCGGTCGCGGTTGCCGAGCACGATCTCGGCGTTCGTGCCGACGTCGACGATCAGGTTCACGACGTCCCGGTCGTGGGGGGCCTCCGACAGGATGACGCCGGCCGTGTCCGCCCCGACGTGGCCCGCGATCAGCGGCAGCGCGTAGACACGGGCGCCGGGGTTCACGTCGAGACCGAGGTCCCGGCCCGGCACCGTGAGCGCCTCGTCGGTGACCAGGGCGAACGGCGCGCCCCCGAGCTCGGTGGGGTCGAAGCCGAACACCAGGTGGTGCATGATCGGATTGCCGACGACCACCAGCTCGAGGATGTCCTCGCGCGAGGCGTCGGCGGTCGCACAGAGCTCACCCACCAGTTGATCCAGGCAGGCGCGCACCGCGGCGGTGAGTTCGACCTCGCCGCCCGGATGCATCATCACGTAGCTCACCCGGCTCATCAGATCCTCGCCGAACCGGATCTGTGGGTTCATCGCGCCCGCGCTCGCAAGCACCTCGCCGGTGTGCAGGTCGCAGAGATGCCCGGCCACCGTGGTCGACCCCACGTCGAACGCCACGCCGAGGGCCACGTCGTGGAACCCGGGGAACACCGCGGTGATCACCGTCTCGTCGCGCACGGCGACCGTGGCCGTCCAGTCGCCGGCTCGAAGGGTCTGCTGCAAGCCGGGCAGCACGAACGGATCGACCGCGAGCCCGGTGAGGCGCCAGTCGCGCTCCAACGCGACGAACAACCGTTGCAGGTCGCCGGAGGCGTGTTCGAGCGACGGCGCCTCAACCTCGACGTAGTGCAGCCGCACGATCGGATCGACCTCGATCGGATGGGCGTCGGCCTCCTTGCGGACGACCTGCCGGTGGATCTGTGATTCGGGCGGCACGTCGATCACGAGGTCGCCGCAGATCTTCGCGTGGCACCCGAGCCGACGGTCCGCGGCCAGCCCGTCGCGGTCCCGATAGCGCTGCTCGGGCTCGGTGAACGCGATCAGGTGGTCGGCCGCGCTCGTGATGCCGTGCTTCGGGAACGAGCCGCTCATCGGCACCACCTGGCAGCGCCCGCAGATCCCGCGCCCGCCGCAGACGGAGTCGAGGTCGACGCCGAGCGCGCGGGCGGCGTCGAGCACGCTCGCACCGTCGGGAACCTCGCCGCGACGGCCCGAAGGCGTGAAGACGACGGTGGTCACGACTCGGCCTGCGTGCCCAGCCGCGCCGAACGCCCGCCGCGGCGCCGGCCCGTGGCCTCGGTGCCGGCGCGGTCCGAGTAGGCCTTGATCCAGGCCTCAGAGTGCTTGTCGGTGCCCATCAGCACGTCGGCGGCCATCGTGGCCTGACGAACCTCGGCGTGTAGCGGGGATGTGATCGCGCTGGTCAGACCGTTGGCGATCGCCATCGCCAGGAACGCGCCGTTGATCCCGTTGCGGTTCGGCAGCCCGAACGACACGTTCGACGCGCCGCAGGTCGAGTTGACGCCGAGCTCGTCGTGCAGCCGGCGCACGAGCGAGAACACCTGGCGTCCGGCGGTGCCCATCGCGCCGATCGGCATCACGAGCGGATCGACGACGACGTCGTGGGCCTGGATGCCGTGGTCGGCGGCCGCGCGCACGATCTTCTCCGCGATGCCGAACCGCACGTCGGGGTCCTCACTGATGCCCGTCTCGTCGTTCGTGATGGCCACGACCGCGGCGCCGTACTTGGCCACGAGCGGCAGCACCGACTCGATCCGGTCGTCCTCGCCCGTGACCGAGTTCACGAGCGCCTTGCCCTCGTAGACCGCGAGACCGGCCTCGAGCGCCGCCACGATCGAGGAGTCGATCGACAGCGGCAGGTCGGTGAGCGACTGGACCAGCTTGATCGTCTCGGCGAGGATCCCCGGCTCGTCCGCCAGCGGGATGCCCGCGTTCACGTCGAGCATGTGGGCTCCGGCCCGCACCTGCGCGTCGACGTCGGCGATCACCGTCGAGAAGTCGCCGACCACCATCTCCGCGGCGAGCTGCTTCCGCCCGGTCGGGTTGATGCGCTCGCCGATGATCGTGAACGGTCGACCCGTGCCGATCACATGTTCGCGCGTCGCGGAAGAGACGACCGTGTCGGCCATCTAGTCCTCGCTCGCGGGGCGAACCGCATCGCCCTGTCCGGAGACGTCGGCACCGCCACGGTAGCCGCCGGCCCGGATCGCGACCTTCAGCGCCTCGTCGTCCCAGGCGGCGAGCACCGCGTCCTCCGCGGCCTGCGCCTCGGCCTCGAGATCCTCGCCGACCGGGCTCCGGTTCATCGTCATCTGCTCGGTGTAGTCGTCGGAACCGATCAGGCCCGCCACCATCGCCGCCGCGTCGACGGCCTCCTGGAACCTCTCCGGCAACAAGCGACGGGCCGATCCTCCGGCGTCGTCGCGCACGACGATCTGCATCGGGATATCTCGCCACGTGATCACGGTCAGCTCTGCCACGGACCCCCCCTACGTCGCGGCCATGGCGCGCTTGGCCATCACCAGAGCCTGAGCCGTCTCCGCCGCCACCGCGGCGTCGCGACAGTACGCGTCGGCCCCGACGGCCTTCCCGAACTCCTCGTTCAGGGGAGCCCCGCCGACCATGACGATGTACTTGTCGCGCAGGCCCTTGGCCTCGAGCTCGTCGATCACGACCTTCATGTAGGGCATCGTGGTGGTGAGCAGCGCGCTCATCCCCAGGATGTCGGGCTTGTGCTCCTCGAGCGCGGCCAGGTAGTCCTCGACCGGGTTGTTGATGCCGAGATCGACCACCTCGAAGCCGGCGCCCTCCAGCATCATCGCGACCAGGTTCTTCCCGATGTCGTGGATATCGCCCTTGACCGTGCCGATCACGACGGTGCCCATCCGCTCGGCGCCGGTCTCGGCCAGCAGCGGCCGCAACAGGGCCATGCCTGCCTTCATCGCGTTGGCGGCCAGCAGCACCTCGGGCACGAACAGGATCCCGTCCCGGAAGTCGATCCCCACGATCCGCATGCCCTCGACCAGGGCCTCGTTCAGGACCTTGTCGGCGGCCCACTCGCGGTCGAGCAGGATCTGCGTACCCTCCGCGATCTCGTCGGCAAGCCCGTCGTACAGGTCGTCGTGCATCTGCTTCACGAGCTCGTCATCCGGCAACGCCGACAGCACGATCTCTTCGTCGCTCATCTCGTTCCTCTCATCTGCGTGTCTTCAGGCTTTGAGTCGTTCGCCCTTGGGATCGAACAGCGGCTCGGCGGCCACCGTCGCCGCGTACCGCCGGCCGAAGTACTGCACCTCCACCGGCGTGCCCTCGATCGCGAGCTCGGTCGGCAGGTAGCCGTAGACGACGCCGCGCCCGATCGAATACCCGTAGTTGGCGCTGGTCACGTAGCTCACAACCCGGCCGTCGTGGCGGATCGGCTCCTTGCCGACCACCACGTGACGCGGGTCGTCGAACGTCATCGGGACGAGTCGCTTGGCGGGCCCCCGCTCGCGGATCGCCTCCAGCGCCGCCTTGCCCTGGAACTCCTTGTCCCACCGGACGGCGAACCCGAGCCCGGCCGACAGCGGGTCGTACTCGGTGTGGATGTCCTGGCCCCAGAGGCGATAGCCCTTCTCCAGGCGCATCGCATCGAAGGCGCCGAGCCCGGCGGCGATCAGCCCGTGCGGCCGGCCCGCCTCCCACAGTGCGTCCCAGACGCGTTGGCCCATCTCGGTCGGGCCGTACAGCTCCCAGCCGAGCTCGCCCACGTAGCTGATCCGCTGCGCGAACACCGGCGCCTCGGCGATCTCCACCTCGGCGCCGGTCATGTACGGGATCGCGGCGCTCGAGACGTCGTCGGTCGTGACCGCGGACAGGATGTCGCGCGCTCGCGGACCCCACAGCCCGAGGCAGAACGACCGGCTCGAGCCGTCGAAGACGCGGACCCGCTCACCGTCGCGCACCTGCGCGCGAAGCCATGCGAGGTCGTGCATGCCCGAGCCACCGCCGGTCACGACCATGAAGACGTCGTCGTCGTGGCGCGTCACGGTCAGGTCGCATCGGATGCCCCCGCTCGGTGTCAGCATCGCCGTGTAGACGACGGTCCCGACCGGCCGATCGATCCGGTTCGCGCACACACGCTCCAGGAACGCGAGCGCGTCGGGCCCCTGCACGCGGAGCTTCACGTACGGCGTGATGTCGAACAGCCCGGCGGCCTCCCGCACGGCGAGGTGCTCGCCACCCTCGATCGGCGACCACTCGCGCGCCGCCCAGCCGCCGCGGCGCGCCCACTCATGGGTGACCCCGCCGACCAGGTCGCGGTTGGCGTCGAACCACTGCGGGCGCTCCCACCCCGCGCCGGTGATGCAGACGGCGCCCTGCTCGAGGTGGCGGCCGTAGAACGGCGTCAACCGCAGCCCGCGCGGCTTCGCGGGCTGTTGGCGGGGATGCAGGATGTCGTAGACCTCGCGGTACTGCTGCTTGCCGCGCTCGATCACGTAGGGCGCCGTCGTCTGGAACGGATAGAAGCGGTTCGCGTCGGCCTCGGCCATGTCGTAGCTCGGCTCGCCGACCTCCATCCACTCGACGACCTGGCGCGCCATGCCCCCGGCGTGCGTGACCCAGACCGCCTCGCACACCCAGACGCCGCGCACACTCGCGCTCTCCCCGACGATCGAGCCCGCGTCGGGGGTGAAGGAGAACATCCCGTTCAACGTGCGCGCCGGGTCGCTCGGACGCATGCGGCCGGCGAGGGCCGGGAACATCCGCGCGGATTCCATCTCGCAGAGATCGAAGTCCTCGGGCGTGAACGGCATCAACGACGGTTGCATCGCGCCTCCCGGGGGGCGCAGTCGCGACTGCGGCGTCACGATCGGCTCGTGCCGGTAGTTGCCGACCCCAAAATGGTCGTCGCGCTGACGGAAGTACAGCGACATGTCCTGGTGGCGCACGACCGGCTGTTCCGCCCAGTCCAACCTGTCGAGACCGGGGATCGGGTCGGTCCACACCAGCTGGTGCTGCACCGCGACCAACGGGATCGGAACCCCCGCCATCGCGCCGACGGTCGGCCCCCAGATGCCCGCGCACAACAGGACGCGCTCGCACTCGACGCGCCCCTGCGCGGTTTCGACCGCGTGGATCCGGCCCCCTGTCGTGTCGAAGCCGGTGACGGTCATGCCGCCCTCGAACCGGACGCCCGCGGCCGATCGCGCGGTTCGCGAGCCCTTCCACGATCTTGACGCCCTTCCCGGCACCGTCGCTGGGGATCCAGTAGCCACCGAGGACCGTGGCGGGGTCCAGCAGCGGCGAGCGCTCGGCGCACTCGGCCGGCGAGAGCAGCTCGGTCCCCTCGATGCCGAACGCCTGCGCGAACCCCTGCCGGCGCTGCAGCTCCTCCATGCGCTCGACCGTGGTCGCGAGCTCGAGTCCGCCGACCCCGTACCAAACCCGCTCGCCGTCGACCTCTAACGAGTCATAGAGGGCGACCGAGTCCTGCGCGATGCGACACATCGTGCGGGACCCGTTGGTCTGGAAGATGATGCCCGGCGCGTGCGACGTGGAGCCGCCGGTCGCGAACAACGGACCCTGATCTACCACCAGCACGTCGGTCACGCCCAGCTCGGCGAGGTGATACGCCGCGGCAGCGCCGACGATACCGGCGCCGACGATCACGGTCTGGGCACGGGCGGGCAGTTCAGCCACTGACTGATGATGCCTCACCGAGTTGCCGACGCAACGTCGGCGTTGCGGGAACCGCAACGCCGACCCCGACGCCGGGTCAAGCACGCGAAAGGGCGGGCGGCCTTCGGCCGCCCGCCCCTGTGCTCCGCTGTGTCCTTACGACTGCGCTGCCAGACCGGCGTCGACCCAGGGCTGCCACACGTCTGGGTTCTGGTCGATCCATTCCTGCGCCGCCGCCGCCGGGTCCTGCCCGTCGTTGATGCCCAGGGCCACGACGTTCTGATCGTCGTTGGTCCACGACATCGCCGACAGGAACGCGAAGGCCGCGGGGGCCTTCGTCTGCAGGTCCGAATTGAACGCCTTGTACAGGTCGTCCTGTGGGTAGGCGCATGCGTACGCGTCGGTGCCGTCGGCCGCCGCCTGCTCGCACTCGGGCGTGACCTCGGGCAGCTGCACCATCGTCAGGTCGTACTTCTCCTGCGCCCAGTGGGGCGTCCAGAAGTACATCAGGATGGGCTTCTGCGCGTTGTAGGCGGTCTTGAGCTCGGTGAGCTCGGCCGCTTCCGAACCCGCGTACACGACCTTCAGGTTCAGGCCGAGGTTGTCCGCGATGTTCTGGTCGAAGGTGACGTAGCTCGGGTCACCGTCGAGCAGCTGCCCGGCGTCGCCGGACTCCGAGGTCTGGAACATCGACTCGTTACCCTTGATGCCTTCCCACGTCGCCAGCTCGGGGTGGTCCGTCAGCAGGTACGTCGGGATCCACCACCCGATCTGCCCGATCACGCCGAGCTGACCGCCGTCCACGACGCCGTTACCGGCATCGATGTACTTCTTGTAGTCCTTGGCGTGCCCCGAGGGCCACACCTCCAGCGTCGCGTCCAGGTCGCCGTTGGCCAGCGCCGGGAATTGGGCGTACTCATCGATGTCGGTCGTCTGGACCGTGTAGCCGAGCTTGTCCTCAAGCAGCTTCTGCGCGATCGCGACGTTCGCGGCCGAGCCCTGCCACGGGCTCACCGAGAAGTTGATCGTCGTGCCGGAGTTGTCCGGCACCGTGCCCGTTCCACCCGCGGCGCTGCTGCTGGAGCTGGATACGTCGCTACAGGCCGCCGCTACCAAGAGCAGCACGGCCATGGCACCTGCAACGAGCAGGCCCCGTTTGCGTAGCCTCATTCCTCCCCCTTTCGATCCGGGATATCCCCGGGGATCTCATCTTCTCCTACTGATACGGCTTCCCGGCGTGCCCGGGACGTGCCGAAGAACCAACCGACCCCGTGCTCGGCGCCGGTGGGACGCCGACCCGGCTGCCCGAGCGCCTGCGTAATCCGGTCGATCACGATCGCGAGCAACAGGATGCACAGACCGGCGACCAGGCCGGCCCCGGGGTCGTGCGACAGGCCGAGGATCACCTGGTAGCCGAGCCCGCCACCGCCGACCAGCCCGGCGATGATCACGACGGAGAGCACCATCATGATCGTCTGGTTGACGCCGAGCATGATCGATGGCCTCGCCAACGGCAGCTGTACCTTGCGCAGCAGCTGGTTGTCCGTCGCACCGAACGCCACCGCCGCCTCGACGCGATCGGCGGGCACCTGCCGGATGCCGAGGTCGGTCAGCCGGATACACGGCGGCAGCGCGTAGATGAGGGCGGCGATCACGCCCGGCACGCGCCCGACGTGGAACAGCGCGATCACGGGGACCAGATACACGAACTGCGGCAGGGTCTGCATGCCGTCGAGCAACGGCCGCAGGGTGCGCTGCACGCGATCGCTCCGCGCCGCCCAGATGCCGACCGGGATCGCGATCGCGACGGACACGATCACGCCGACGATGACCTGCGACAGCGTGTCCATCGCGGGCTCCCACATGCCCGCGAAGCCGATCAGCGCGATGCACAGGAACGACGCGATCGCCAGCGGGATGCGCCGCGCGGCGGCGTAGGCGGCGGCCGCCGCGCCCAGGCACACCATCCACCACGGCAGCCCGAGCAGGAGGTTCTGCAGCGGGTCGAGCGCGTACTTCACGGAGACGTCGGTGACCCCGGAGGTGAAGCCGCCGAAGTGACGGACGATGAGATCGGCCGTGTCGTCGACCGGCGCCGCGATCTTGATCACCCACGCATCCGGGAAGTCCTGTTGGCGGAGCACCTGGCGTCCGACGATCACCGCGACGAACACCAACCCGAGCGCCAGCAACGCGGCGACCTTGCGCGAGACCGTCCACCCGAACAGTCGAACCGTCGGCGCGCCTCGGGCCTTGCGCTCGCGCTGACTCCACCCGTAGGTCACCCGGTCGAGCACGATCGCCATCGCCACGATCGCGAGACCGCCCGCCAGCGCGTCGCCGATCCGTTGGGCCTGCAGGGCCTTGTACACGCTGAGCCCCAGGCCCGGGTACCCGACGCTCGCGGCGATCACGATGATCCCGAAGGCCATCATGATCGTCTGGTTCACGCCGAGCATGATCGACGGTCGGGCCAGCGGCAGCTGGATGCGGCGCAGGATCTGCCGCTTCGTCGCGCCGAAGGCCTCGCCGGCCTCGATCGTGTCCTCGGGCACGTGCCGGATGCCGAGGCTCGTGAGGCGGATCGCCGGCGGCAGCGCGAAGATGACGGTGGCGATCATCGCCGTGGCCGCGCCGATGCTGAACAGCAGCACGACGGCGACCAGATACGAGAACGCCGGGACCGTCTGCATCGCGTCCAGCACGGGCCGCAGCGCGCGTTCGAGCATGGGATGTCGGGCGCACAGGATGCCGACGGGGATCCCGATCGCGAGCGCGACGGCGACCGACAGCAGCACCAACGCGAGCGTGTCGAGGGCGCCGGGCCACAGACCCAGCACACCGATCAGGAAGAACCCCGCCGCGGCGCCGATGCCCATCCGCCACCCGGCGAGCAGGCCGGCGATCGCCCCGACGGCGACCGTGAGACCGAGCCAGGTCAGGCGCGAGAGCCCGAGCACGATCTGGTCCACGGCGCTGTTGATGCCGTTCTTCAGCGGGACGAGGAAGTGCACGAACAGCGGGTGCGTGCGCTGATGCTCGATCACCCAGTCGTTGAACGCGTTGAACGGCTTCGCGGCGTCGAACACCAACGACTCCGGGAAGCCGCCCGTGAACGCGACGAGACCGACGGCGATCACCGCGACCACCACACCGGTCCAGATCAACCGACGACGCCACGGATGCTCCGCCTGATGGACGGCGCCGGCGCCGGCGCCCAACTGCAGCAGCGTCTGGTCGTCGCGGACGACGGCCACTACTTGACCTCGATCATCGCTTCGAGCACGGCGGTGCGATCCACGACACCGATCTGCGCGCCGTCGTCCACGACGCGGTACGGGCGGTGCTCGTTGACGACCATTTCGAGCAGGTCCTGCACGATCGTCGAGGCCGCGACGTCGCCCGCGTAGTCAGCGCCGCCGTTCACGGGGCGCATGATCGTGCGCACCGTGAGCACGTGTGCGCGCGGCACGTCCCGCGTGAAGTCGGCGACGTAGTCATCCGCCGGGTTGGCGACCACCTCTTCGGGCGTGCCGACCTGGACGAACTTGCCGTCCTTCATGATCGCGATACGGTCCCCCAGCTTCAGCGCCTCGGCGAGGTCGTGGGTGATGAAGATCATCGTCTTGCGCACCTCGCGCTGCAGCCGGATCACCTCGTCCTGCATGTCGCGACGGATCAGCGGGTCCAGCGCCGAGAAGGGCTCGTCGAAGAGCATGATCTCGGGATCGGTGGCGAGCGCGCGGGCCAGGCCGACCCGTTGCTGCATCCCGCCGGACAGCTCGTCGGGATAGGATTCCGCCCACCCGCCGAGGCCGACGGTCTCGAGCACCTCGTTCGCCTTGGCCTCGCGCTCCGTCTTCTCGACGCCGCGGATCTCGAGCCCGAACCCGACGTTGTCCACGATCCGGCGGTGCGGCAGCAGACCGAAGTGCTGGAACACCATCGAGATCTTCGTGCGCCGCACCTCGCGCAACCGATCCTCGTCCAGCTTCATGATGTCGTCGCCGTCGAGCAGCACCTCGCCCGCGGTGGGGTCGTGGATCCGATTCAACATCCGCACGAGGGTCGACTTCCCAGATCCCGACAGGCCCATCACGACGAAGACCTCGCCGGCCGTCGACGTCGAACGACACGTCGCGCACGGCGGCGACGCACCCGGTCTGCGCGAGGAGATCCGCACGCGGCAGATCCGCGGTCGGCGTCCCCACGATCTTGTCCGCGTTCGCGCCGTAGATCTTCCACACGTTGCGACACGACACGGTCGCCTGCGGTTCGTCGCTCACTTGGCTCACGTAGCCCCCTCGTTCACGTCCGCCGTCTGCTTCTGTTCACTCACGGCGAGCCCCTCGCGTTCGAGCCGACCGCCGGATGGTGTGCCACTGGCGCGGAACGCGCAACACGGCGGTTGCCGTCTCGACAACACCCGGCGCGCAGAGCGCGCCCGAGGCGTGTCAGACTTCGCGAGGGCGACGGGAGGGCAGATGACCGAAACGTACGACTTCGTGATCATCGGCGGCGGCTCGGCCGGCAGCGCGATGGCCAATCGCCTGTCCGCGGACAGGGACAACCGGGTCCTCGTGCTGGAGGCCGGCCGCTCCGACTACCCGTGGGACGTCTTCATCCACATGCCCGCCGCGCTGGCGTTCCCGATCGGCAGCCGGTTCTACGACTGGAAGTACGAGTCCGAGCCCGAGCCGCACATGAACGGGCGCAAGGTCTATCACGCGCGCGGCAAGGTCTTGGGCGGCTCGTCCAGCATCAACGGCATGATCTTCCAGCGCGGCAACCCGCTGGACTACGAGCGCTGGGGCGCCGACCCCGGCATGGAGACCTGGGACTACGCGCACTGCCTGCCCTACTTCAAGCGGATGGAATCCTGCCTGGCCGCCGAGCGAGACGACCCGTTCCGCGGGCACTCGGGCCCGCTCGTCCTCGAGCGGGGCCCGGCCACCAACCCGCTGTTCGGCGCCTTCTTCGAGGCGGTGCAGCAGGCCGGCTATCCACTGACCGAGGACGTCAACGGCTATCGGCAGGAGGGCTTCGCGCCGTTCGACCGGAACGTGCACGACGGCAAGCGCCTCTCCGCCGCCCGTGCCTACCTCCACCCCGTGATGCACCGGCAGAACCTCGAGGTACAGACGCGCGCGTTCGTCTCGAGGATCCTGTTCGAGGGGACGCGGGCGGTGGGCGTCGAGTACACGCGCGGGCGCTCGACGCACCGCGTGCGTGCCGGCGAGGTCGTCCTGTGCGGCGGCGCGATCAACTCCCCGCAGACCCTGATGCTCTCGGGGGTCGGGCCGGTCGAGCACCTCAAAGCGCACGGCATCGCACCCGTCGCCGACGTGCCGGGCGTCGGAGAGAACCTCCAGGACCACCTCGAGGTCTACATCCAATACAAGTGCCTGCAGCCGGTGTCGGTCGCGCCCTACATGAAGATGTGGCGCCGACCGTTCGTCGGCGCCGAGTGGCTGCTCTTCAAGAAGGGCCCGGGCGCCACCAACCACTTCGAGGCGGGCGGGTTCGCGCGGAGCAACGAGGACGTCGCCTACCCCAACCTCATGTTCCACTTCCTGCCGATCGCGATCCGCTACGACGGCTCGGCGCCGGAGGGCGGCCACGGCTACCAGGTGCACATCGGCCCGATGTACTCCGACGCGCGCGGCACGATCCGCCTCAAGAGCGCCGACCCGGCCGTGCACCCCGCGCTGCGGTTCAACTACCTGTCGACCGACCAGGACCGTCGCGAGTGGGTCGAGGCGATCCACGTCGCACGCGCCATCCTCAACCAGCCGGCGATGAGCCCGTTCAACGGCGGGGAGATCTCACCGGGACCGAGCGTCGACACCGACGAGCAGATCCTCGACTGGGTGGCGCGCGACGGCGAGACCGCGTTGCACCCGTCGTGCACGACGAAGATGGGCGACGCCACCGACCCGATGTCGGTGATCGATCCGCTCACGATGCAGGTGCACGGCACGGAGGGTCTGCGCGTCGTCGACGCCGGCGTGTTCCCCTACGTCACGAACGGCAACATCTACGCGCCGGTGATGATGACCGCCGAGAAGGCTGCCGACCTGATCCTCGGGAACACGCCGCTGGCGCCGGAGAAGGTCGAGTTCTACCGCCACGGCGTCGGCTAGGTAGCCGCCTCGTGCAATCGCACGAGCCTTAGGGATAGGGAACGCCCCCCCCGGTTGCACTCTTGCGATATATGCGCCATAGTGCAGTGGCCGATTGATCCCTCGGGGCGACGAATGAAAGTCAGGCGAGTAGCTGCTCTTGTCCTCTCGTCGATTCTCACCGTGGGAATGCTGACCACCGTGATGCAACCAGCCAGCGCTTGCACCTCGGGTACACGCTGCTACGGTCGGGTCCGATGGGCGCAAGCTCCGTCGAACTCTGGCGCGGAAGCGCAGATTCGAGTCTCCTGTTTGGACGTCAACAGCTCAGACTCCCACATGGCAGACGATGAGCTCTGGGTGGCGAACGCCAACGCGTCCAATTGGGTTGAGGAAGGAATGGCGCTCGGCGATCCGTGGGATGAATCCGTTCCGACGAACATCCGGTACTGATTCTGGGCCGACAACCGACCCTTTTACGGATACTTCGAGCACGATTTCGCAGGACTATCGGTCAATCTCGACAGGGACTATGACTCGCTCATCCAGTACAGAGGCGAGGGAGCTTGGGACATATTCCGTGATGGCAGTCCGATAGGACTTTCGACGCCCAACTTCTTGGCCCCGGCCGAATGGCTCGCGGCAGGTAGTGAGTCAACCGCAACCGCGCCCCACGTCGACGCGTATGTGAAGTTCCTGCGATGGCGGGACACGGGGGGCGGATGGCACGGCGACTGGGTCAACGGCGCCAACCACGCCTCACTCCAGGAGCAAGACACCTACGCGATCGATTGGCTGACCACATATCAAGGAGCCCATGTGACTTCCGCCACTGGTGGATGCCCATGACTAATCGGCGAGTCCGTCGTTCTGTCGGAGGTCGCATGGAGACAGGGTTAACCGGACACCACCCGTACCTACTCGCTGATCGCTTGCATCGTCCTGCTGGCCTCTTGCGCAACCAGGACTGGAGCGGGCGCTATCAACTCGTCGATCGACGAGTCCGATGTCAAAGATCTTCAAACGGATCGCTGACTCGTTGGGGTCGGGAAGCATCGATCCTGCGGCTCCGCCGCCCACGACCGCCGAAGCAGTAAGAACGACGCGCGGTCCCGGTCTGGTTCTTACGTACGGGACCGCCGAAGGCGACCCCGGTGACCAATCCGCCCCGGTATACGTCGTGCAGCTGCAGGGTGCGTTCCGTGGCTATCTCTCCAAGGGTCCGACGCAAGAGAGCGTGGACAACATCAGGGGCACGGCATTGGTGTTCGTCTACGACATTACGACCGAGCGGCCGATCGCGTGGGGGATCTCGCCAAACCCGCACGATCTGTCGTCCCTCGGAGTCGTCTTCACCTTTCCCGTCGAGATTGCTCCGACGCACGCCACTCCCTCTGCAAGCTCGGAACCATCCCAGTGACGGACTCCTCGTGTCACGAGCCGAGACCGAGCATCAGCAGGCCGAGCACGACGAACCCGACGCCGACGTACTGGTTGGTCGCCAGTCGCTCGTGCAGCGTCACGTGCGACAGCAGCACGGCGATCAGTGGGAAGACGGCGCTCGCCGCGAGCACGATCGAGAGGTCACCCGACTCGGCGCCGGCCGAGTAGCTCGCCACCCCCACTACATCGGTCGCGCCCGCGATCAGCGCGAAGGACACACCCAACAGCGTCGCCGTTCGCAGGCGAGAGAACTCGCCGCGACGCGCGATCGCCAGCGGCGCGAACGCAAGGACCATCGCCCACCTCGAGGCGAAGGTCGCCACCTGCCAGATCCCAGTCTTCTGCGAGACGACCCCCAACGTGAACCCCGCCACGCCGAACCCGATCGCCGAGGCGACCGCCCACCACAGTCCCGGGGGATGCTGCCGCAAGCCGGCGCGCATCGCCGTGATGTCGGTGGACACGAGGACCGCGCCGACGATCGAACAGCCGATGCCGATCATCGCCAACGCGCTCGGGCGCTCGCCGAGCACCACGATCGAGAGCAGCACGCCCACCACCGCGTAGCCGGCGCCGATCGGTGAGACCACGGACACCGGACCCAGCTCAAGTGCGTGGTAGTGCAGCGCATACGCCGACATCGCGACGACGCCGTTGATGGCCACCAGCCACCACCAGCCGCTCAGCGACGAGAGCCCATAGCCGGACGCGAGGAAGATGGCCGTAATCGCGACGACGGCCAACACCTGGCCGATCAGCACAGCCATCAGCGACCCGAGGCGCCTGCCCGCCAGGTGGGCGAAGAAGTCCGCGAGGCCCCAGCCGAGCGCCGCGAAGAGGCCGTAGATCACGCGGAAGGCTTCGCTTCGGCCAACGCGTCGACCGCGACGGCCCCGCGCGGCCCGACCAGGAGCGGGTTGGCCTCGAGCGATGTGATCCGGTGCCGCAGGTCGTGCGTCGCGCGAGCGATCGCCTCCACCGCCTTGGCCACGGCGCCCAGATCGTGCTCGTCGGCGTTGAGCCCGCACCTGGCCGCCTGCGACTCGACGTATGCGCGGGCCTGCTTGGCGGTCAGCGGCGCGGCGACGAAGGTGGCGTCACCCGCCTCGGCGAGGGCGCCACCGGGACGGATCGTGATCGTCGCGCCGAACTGCTCATCGACGATCGCGCCGACCAGCACCTCGTGGCCGTGCACCATCTCCTGGACCAACACCTTGGGCGCCTTCGCGCCGCCGCGGCGCGCCGCCGCCAACACGTCGGCGGCTGCGGACTCGACCTCGCCGGTGCCGCGCAGGCCCAACCGCACACCGCCGAGCCGCGCCTTGTGCGGGATCTCGGGCGCGAGCGCCTTCACCGCCACGGGGCCTCTGATCGTGGCGGCAGCCGCGGCGGCCTTGGCCGGCGACGTGACCACCGCCTCCTTCGGTCGCCGGACCCCGTAGAGCTCGAGCAGCGCGGCGCCGGTCGCCTCGTCCACCGGCCCCGAGGCCCCGCGCAACACCCGCAGCGCCTTCGCACGGTTCGCGTGCGGGGGCAGCGACGGCACAGCGCGGCGCCGCACGTCCTGGAACTCGAGCAGCGCGCGGATCGCGTTCGCCGACGCCCGATGTCCCTGCAGGAACGGCAGTTGCTTCCACGCCTTCGTGAAGCCCTTGGCCTCGTCGGTGTAGGCGAGCGGGCTCATGCACAGCGACACGAACGTCACACCCGTCGAGCGCTGCAGCTCGATCGCTCTGGACAGCACGGGGTCGGACCACGGCGTCTCGCCGGGCAGCCGAGGCGGGAATGCGTCGAACGCCACGAGCCCCACGCCGGGATCGCGCGCCAGCGCCGACAGGGCGTCGACGAACATAGCCGTCTCCACGGCGGCCTGACCGGTCACATCGAGCGGGTTGTTCTGCGACGCGAACGACGGCAACGCCTTCTTCAGCGCCGTCTTCGTCGCGCGCGCGAACTCGGGCAGCGGCAGGTCGGCGGCGCCGGCCGCCTCGGCGAACAGCGTGCACGCCCCGCCGGACTGCAGCGCCGCGGCCACACCGGCGGTCCGCAGCTTCTTGGTGTGGGACAGCAACACGGCCGCCTCGAACATCGAGACCGGATCCTCGACCAACACGACGCCGTGACCACGCAACCACGCGTCGCGCAGGCCCGTGTTCCCGGCCAGGGCGCCGGTGTGCGCGATGATCGAGCGCAGCGCCGCCTCGGACTTCCCCTCCGGCGCGCAGATCAGCACCGGTTTCCGCGCGGCGAGCAACGCGTCGAGGCCCGCGCCGATGCCCTCGACGTCGCGCATCGTCTCGATGTAGCTCGTCACGACGGTGGTCTTCGGATCGGCCGCTGCCCAGGCGAACAGGTCGCCGAGCCCGAGGACGGCCTCGTTGCCGACCCCGAGGATGATCCGAAGGCCCACCGCCCGGTCCGAGGCCATCTGGTTCATCGTCCAGGCGACCGTGCCGGACTGCGAGATGACGCTGATGCCGCCCTTCGTGGGCGTCGCGGGCGGCGTCGTCCCGTACGGCGCCACTTGGTCAACATAGTTGACGAAACCCTCGACGTTCGGACCCAGCACGGGGATCGCGTTGCGCAGTGCCGCCTCGCGGAGCTCTGCCTGCAGAGCCCGACCCTCGTCGCCCGCCTCCGCGAACCCGGAGGACACGACCATGATCCCGCGCACGCCGCGCGCGCCGCAGTCCTCGATCATCCGCACGACCACCCGCGCGGGCACGACGAACACCACCAGATCCACGCCGCGGGGCAACTCGGCGATCGAGCCCAGGCACGGGCGCCCCCAGACCGTGTCGTACTTCGGGTTGATCGGATACAGGTCGCCGTCGAAGCCGAAATGCCGAAGCGAACGCTCGATCTCGGGCGCCCACGAGTCGGGCGACTCCGACGCGCCGACGATCGCGATCGACCGCGGCGCCAGCAGGGGCTGCAGGTTCCAACGGGTCACGAATCGTCACCGCGGAACCGGGCGTCGCGCCACGCGATCGCGGCCTTCAGCCCCTGTTCGCTCGTGATCCGCCGGAACTCGTCGCGGGCCGGCAGGTTCGACGTCTCGATCATCACGTCGAGCTCCGTGTTGGCGGCCATCGCCGCGCGGAACCCCGCCACGTCCCACGCGCGGTTGAGCGCCTGCTTCGTCATCTGGATCACGAACGGCTCGTTCTTGGCGATCTCCTGGGCCAGCGCCAGCGTGGCGTCATCGAGCTCCTCGCGCGGGACGACGCGATTGACCATCCCGATCCGCAACGCGTCCGCAGCCGAGATCCGATCCTCGCCAGTGAACAGCAGCTCCTTCGCGACCCGCACGCCGACCACCCAGGGCAGGAACATCGAGACGGCGCCGGACCCGAACCGGATGTCCACGTAGCCGAACTTCGCGTCCTCGGCGACCACGGCCAGGTCGCAGGCGAGCATGAGGTCGGTGCCGCCCGCCAGGCAATAAGACTGGACCGACGCGATCACCGGTTTGGGGCAATCGAGGATCTCGAGCATCTTCGCCGTGCCCGCCGCCAGATCGTGGTGCCAGGCTCGCGCGTCCAGCTCGCCCTCGTCCGCGTCCTCGGTCAGGTCGTACCCCGAGCAGAACGCCCGCCCCGCCGCCCGAAGGATCACGACCGAGACGCCGTCGTCGGCCCCAGCATCGCGGATCGCCGCCGAGATCGCCTCGGAGAGCTCGTGGTTGAGCGCGTTCAGGGCCTGGGGCCGGTTCATCGTGAGGCGCCGGACGGGTCCGATGTCCTCGACGAGCAGGACCGGCTCGGCGGTGGCGTCGCTCACGGATATCCCCTCTTCCTCGGTGACTCGCGGCATGCGAGGCGTGGATGCTAGCAACGCCCCACCGGGGGCCGACACAAAGCGTCGGCAGCGGCTGAATCCGGCGACACGGCTCGGCCGTACTACCGAGTAGGAGAGGCCGAACGGTCTAGCCACAACGGGCGATGCGGCAGCCGACCTTGCATAGCGAGGTCGACCTATGGTACTCAGCGCAATCGGCGTTTGAATCGGGGGTCAAACCGAAGGGCACCCGACCAGCACAGGAGGAATAGATGCCCCGGAAGGACTTGTCCCGTCGGCAGTTCCTGACCCGCGCGGGTGGCGCGGCGGTCGCCATGCCGAGCCTGGCCGCGATCCTGGCCGCCTGCTCGAAACCGGGCACCGCCAGCGTGAGCGGCGCCGGCGAGATCCCGATCGCCACCCTCGAGAACCCGGTCACGCTCCCCATGAGCCAGGACCCGATCGCGGCCGACACACCGATCGAATCGGGTCCGTTGGTCCTGTACAACTGGGCCGACTACATCTGGAAGCCGGTCGTCCACCAGTTCGAGGACCAGTTCGGCGTCTCGGTCGACATCACCACCTTCAACAACCTGGAGGAGGGCATCCAGAAGGTCGTCAACGGGCAGGTGAGTCCCGACGTGTTCGTGCCGACGCCCGGGTACCTGCGCCGACTGGTCCAGAAGGACCTGCTGCAGCCGCTGCAACACGAGCTGATCCCCAACATGGAGGCCAACGTCTGGCCGAGCTACTCGAACCCCGGGCCGTACTACGACCAGGGGTGGGAATACACCGTCCCCTACACGATCTACACGTGGGGCGTCGCGTATCGCCGCGACCGGGTCAGCGACGACGAGGCCGCCGCTCAGGGTTGGAACGCGCTGTGGAACAACGACTACAACGGCGAGATCAGCCTGTACAACTCCTATGGCGACACGATCGCGATCACGATCCTGCGCAACGGCAGTCTCGAAGTGAATACCGGCGATCCCGCGCTGATCGATGCCGCCAAGGAGGCGATCCTGCAGACGATCAACGACAACTCGGCGCGCCTCACGATCAACGGGGTCTACGCCAAGATCCCCGCGGGCGACTTCACCGTCGCCGAATCCTGGTCGGGCGACATCGTCGGCGCCCAGTTCTACCTACCGAACGGCACCGGCACCGACGTGCTCGGCTATTGGCGACCGGAGGACGGCAAGACGATGATCGGCAACGATCTCCTGGCGATCCCGACGTCGTCGAAGAACCCGCGCCTCGCGCACGAGTTCCTCAACTTCATGCTCGACGAGAAGCACGGGACGGACAACTTCGTCAATTGGAACGGCTACCAGCCACCGTTCACCTCGATCGACCCGAGCCCGTTGATCGCCGACGGCGTCGTGCCCAAGAACCTCGCGTCGGCCGTCGTCACGGAGGACATGTTCAAGAAGGACCTCACGCCCTACGAGTTGCCACCCGACGTCGACCAGATGTGGCTTGCGGCGTGGACCGAGATCACGGCGGGAGCCTGAGATAGCGTCAACGGACACGGCGACGGTCCCCGCGAAGGGGAAGAAGAAGCGGACGAAGTCCGCGCAGAAGGAAAGCGGGGTCTGGTACCCGAGGTGGTACTGGCCGTCGTTCATCACGCCCGCCAGCGTGTTCCTCGTGGTCTTGTTCCTTCTGCCGCTGTACGTGGTGCTGTCGGTCGCCTTCGGCACGGTGGACTTCGAGAACTTCGGCCTCGCCGTTCCGTACTACGCGCCGTGGTGGTGGTCCTTCGACACGTTCAACCAGACGCTCAGCCAGTTCTACGTCGGCAGCCACATCTACCAGGAACCGCTGATCCGCACGTTCGAGTACGTCTTCTTCGCCAGCGTCATCTGCCTGGTGCTCGGGTACGCCGTGGCGTACTACACGGCGCGCTTCGCAACCAAGTACAAGGGCCTGATCCTGATCCTGCTCGTCTCCCCCTTCTGGATCAGCTATCTGATGCGCATCTACGCCTGGCAGGGGCTGCTCGACACGAACGGGCCGATGAACGTTCTCCTGCGTCCCATCGGATTCGGTCAGACGAACTTCCTCGAAGGGAAGTCCATCACGTTGGTCCTGGGCCTCGTGTACGGGTACATCCCGTTCATGATCCTGCCGCTGTACGCCTCGTTGGACCGCATCCAGGAGAGTCTGCTGGAGGCCGGTCGCGACCTCGGAGGCAGTGGACGCGCAGACGTTCCGTCGGGTGACGCTGCCGCTGTCCCGGCCGGCCATCCTTGCGGGCATCGTCATCGTCACGTTGCCGATGTTCGGCGACTACTACACGAACGACCTCCTGGGCACGACGAAGACAGCGATGTTCGGCAACCTGATCGCGCAGCAACGAGAGGCATCCGGCGGCTCCACCCGGGCCGCATCCCTCGTGTTGATCCTGTCGGTGATCGTGTTGATCCCGATGCTCTACTACCTGCGCGAGACGAAGCGACAGGCGGAGCAGGCATGACCGTCGCGGTGGAGTCTGCGGCGAAGGTCTCGCGGGTGTCGGGGTACTTCCGGAATCCGTGGCGCAAGCCCCGCTTCCTGCAGGCGACCACACTCCTGTATCTGCTCTGGTCGCTACTGCCGGTCGTGATCGCGGTTATCTTCTCGTTCAACGGGGGCAGGTCAAGGAGCGCCTGGCAGGGCTTCTCGCTGCACTGGTGGAGTGGGGACCCGACCGACTCGTTGCTGCACGACGCGGCGATGCGCACGGCGATGCTGCAGACCTTCCGCCTGTCGATCGGCACGGTGTTGATCGCGGTCCCGCTCGGGACCCTGTTCGCCATCGGCATCGACCGCTGGCACGGCCGCCCCGCACGCGCCGCCAACTTCACGATGCTGTTGTCCTTCGTCGTGCCGGAGATCATCCTCGGCGTGTCGCTGTACATCCTGTTCACGAGCCTGTTCGCCAACATGATCCAGCTGGGCACGAAGGCACAGCTGCTGGGGCTGATCGCGTTCCAGATCAGCTATCCGGTCATCATCGTGCGCGCGCGGCTGCTCTCGATCGGCCCCGAGTACGAGGAGGCCGCGATGGACCTCGGCGCGACGCCCAGCAAGGCGATCCGTCGGGTGCTGCTGCCGCTGCTCACCCCCGCGATCCTCGCGAGCGTCGCGCTCGTGTTCGCCGACACCGTCGACGACTTCGTGACCGTCGCGGCGCTCTCAGGGCCTGCGAGCAGCGAGACGCTCGCGCAGAAGATCTACTCGGCCGCACGCTCCTCGCCCACGCCCGAGGTCAACGCCGCCGCGACGATGATGCTGATCACGACGCTGCTGGTGATCGGCGGCGGGCTGCTCTTCTACCGACGGGTCAGCCGCGGTCAGGAGAGCGGGGGCGCCTCGGAGTTCGTACAGCTCTAGACGGCCGTCACTTCTCCTCGAGCGAGACGTCGAGCTCGGCTTCCTCGAGGACGGCGGTGCCGCCCTCGGGCAGCACGCGCAGCGCCTCGTGCGGGAAGTGCACCACGATCGCGTCCCCGGACCGCTGCGGGTCCCCGCCGCCCGTGTTGGGCGTCCACGCCTGGATCGTCTGGCCGGTCGCAAGGTGCAGGATCACCTGCAGCACCGAGCCGACGTACACCGTCCGCTCGACGATGGCCGGGATCCGGTTCGGCCCGGTCGTGCCCTGCGGTTCGATCTCGACCCGCTCGGGGCGGATCGTGATCTTGCAGTCGCCGGTCGTGTCCGCGTCGCCCTCCCCGGCGATCAGCGAGAACTCTCCGAGCGAGATCTTGCAGCCGCCGTCGCCGACGCCGCCGGCCGTCGCGCTCATCAGGTTCGACACCCCGAGGAAGTCGGCCACGTATGCGGTCGCCGGCGACTCGTAGATCTCCTTCGGACCGCCGACCTGCTCGACGCGCCCCTGCGACATCACCGCGATGCGGTCGGACATCGTCAGGGCCTCTTCCTGGTCGTGCGTGACGTAGATGAAGGTGATCCCGACCTCTTCCTGCAGGGCCTTGAGCTCGATCTGCAGGCGCTTGCGGAGCTTGGCGTCCAGCGCGCCCAGCGGCTCGTCGAGCAGCAGCACCTTCGGGTTGAGGATCAGCGCGCGAGCGAGCGCGACCCGCTGTTGCTGGCCGCCGGAAAGCTGGTTGGGCCGCCGCTTGGCGAAGGGGGTCATCTGCACCAACTCGAGCGCCTTGCCGACCCGGTCGCGCGTCTCGTCCTTCGAGGCCTTCTGATACTTCAGGCCGAAGGCGACGTTCTCCTCCACCGTCAGATGGGGGAACAGCGCGTAGTTCTGGAACACGGTGTTGACGTTGCGCTTGTGCGGCGGGGTCTGGGCCATGTCGACGCCGTCGAGGAGGATCTGTCCCTCGGTCGGCCGCTCGAAGCCCGCGATCATCCGAAGCGACGTGGTCTTGCCGCACCCCGAGGGGCCGAGCAACGAGAAGAACTCGCCGGAGGGCATCTCCAGATTGACCCCGGCGACCGCGGTGAAATCACCGAATCGCTTCACCAGGTCGACGAGTTGGACCTCTCCCCCTGCCATCGCGCGCGGAGCATACCGCGGGGCAACCCCTGCGGGTCAACCGCTGCGTGCGAACAGGTGACAGGGAGTGCGATCGGGTCGGCGCGTGCCGTGCAAGGAGGTCGGGCCTTGTCACGCGGACCTACATGTCCAAGGATGACGTTGTCCAACGAGGAGGTACGCGAGTGAGATCGATCGCGCAGCGGTTCACGATCGTCGCGGCCACCGTAGCGATCCTGGCCCCGGTGTCAGTCCCGGCCCACGCGACGTACGGCGGCTCGAACGGACAGATCGTCTATGGGACGGAGGGCAAGATCCGAGCGATGTCGCCCGATGGCTCCGGAGATCATCGATTCTCATCGCTCGACGGGATCAGTTCGCTGTCGTTCTCGGCCGACGGGACCAAGGCAGCCGTCGTGAACTACACGGGTCTCGGCGATCGGATCGTGCTCCTCGACCTGGCGGCTGGCACCCGAAGCGTGGTGCTTCCCGTCTCCCAGGCGCCCACGCAGGTGCTTTCGTCAGTGGCGTTGTCGCCGCATGGCCGCCGCGTGGTGTTCTCGGACGGGACCTACCCTCGGCATCTCTGGACGATCCATGTCGATGGGTCGGACCTCACGAAGATCGCAACGGGCTACGCCGATGCCGACTGGGGCTCCAACGGGCGCATCGTCGCGTCGAACGGGATCTTCCACGGCGACGGCGATCGTTTCATCGCGACGATGGACCCCGATGGCGGCAACAAGACGGTGATCGCGACGTTCCCGCCCGTCAAGGAGTCGTGGAACTCCGTCTATGAGCTGGTCCCGTCCTGGGCCCCCGACGCGTCCGCCGTCGTCTTCACGGCCCAGCGGTTCAATATCCACCCCGATATCTGGTGGGTCGGAGCAGACGGATCGAACCTGCACAAGCTCACGAAGACGGACACAGCGAACGAATCTGGCCCGGTCTTCTCCCCCGATGGCACCGAGATCGTGTTCACACTGTTGGAACCGAACGCCACCGAGGCCGACCTTTGGCTGATGGCGCCCGATGGGACCAACCTCACCCAGCTGACCGATACGGCTGCCAGGAGCGAGTACTCGATCGCCTGGCAACCGGTGTGACGATCGTCGATCGGGTAAGAATGGTGCGCCATGCCCGGTGCACAGCTGTACGACACGATCGGGTCCACCTACACGGTGACGCGACGCACCGAGCCGCGGATCGCCGCACAGGTCTGGGCTGCGCTCGGCGATGCGCGGACGGTATTGAATGTCGGGGCCGGCACCGGCTCCTACGAGCCCCCGGCCCGCGACGTCACCGCCGTAGAACCGTCGGCGATCATGCGCGCGCAGCGTCCCGCAGGCGCAGCGCCGTGCGTGGCTGCCGTCGCGGAGCACCTTCCGTTCGAGGATCAGTCCTTCGACGCCGCGATGGCCTTTGCCACCGTGCATCACTGGCAGGATCCGATCGCGGGTCTGCGCGAGATGCGGCGCGTGGCTCGCCGCGTCGTGGTGTTCACACACGACAGCAGTGATGCCGGATGGCTTCGTCGGTTCTGGCTGACTCGTGACTACCTGTCGGAGGTCGCTGACCTCATCGCGGGCCGGCCTTCGCTGAACGAGCACGCCCGAGCGATCAGAGCCCGCGTAGAGCCGGTGCTCATCCCGTGGGACTGCGCCGACGGCTTCTTCGAGGCCTACTGGCGCCGGCCTGAGGCGTACCTGGACGATCGTGTGCGTCGCGGAGTATCGGTGTGGGCGAGGGTCGGGCCGGACGCCGAGCAGCGGGCGGTCAACAGCCTCCGTGACGACCTCGTCTCGGGCCGGTGGGTCGAGCGCAACCACGAGCTTGTCGGTCTCGACGCAGCCGAGCTCGGCCTTCGTCTGCTCGTCGCCTGAACAGTCGCTTGTTTGACCCGAGCCCGTGCCCGACATAGCGTGACCGTCGTGCGTACACGGGAGTCGCGACGCCGATGGCCTGTGTCGCTCCTGACGTTCGCCGCGCCGATCATTCTGCTCGTCGCCCTGATGGCTGTGCCGTCGCCGGCCACCGCTGCGACACCCCTGTGCCGCGCGGTCAACGCGCGGACCGGTCAGACCTACGTCGGCGCCGACCAGCTGCACCAAGCGATCGACGACGCAGCGCCGGACGACACGCTTCGGATCCGAGGGCACTGCGTCGGCAACTACGTCGTCGGGTCGATCCGATTGATCGGCGAGCCCACCCGGGCGTATCCGCACCCGACCCTCGACGGCGATCAACAAGACCGCGTCCTGGTCACGTCCGGAACCGTTCGGATCTACGGATTGACGATCAAGAACGGGGGACGTGTCACGCTCGGCGGCGGGATCATGATCGAGCGAGGCTCCCTCTTCCTGGGCGGGCGAACGCTCGTCGTCGGGAACTCGGCGAAGGTGCGAGGCGGTGGGATCAACGCCGACTTCGGTCGGCTCGTGGTTTCCGGGCACTCGGTGGTGCGCGGGAACCGATCCTCCGACATGGGCGGCGGGATCTCGTCGGCCGTCTCGGGAAGCATTCAGATCACCAGCGGGGCCGCCATCAAGGAGAACAGTGCGCGATACCAAGGGGGCGGCATCTACGGAAACACGACGTCCATCGTCGTGGGCGGCCGAGCGGTGATCAGTGGCAATCGGGCCGGCTGGTACGGGGGCGGGATCGCCACCTACGCCGGTACGACCGAGCTGCGGTGGCGGGCCGCGATCGTCCGCAACGTGGCGGGGAAGAGGGGAGGCGGCTGGTACGGGACCAACTCGAAGCTCCGCATCTGTTCGCCGTTCGTGGTCATCCGTTCCAACGTCCCCGACGATGCATCGAACGTCACGACCAAGGGATGCTGACCGCCGGCATCTCGGCGCCTCGCGACGGCCGCGTGTCGCGCGCGCCGCAGTAAGGTCGTCGTATGCGCTCGCGAGCCGTCATCGCGGCCGCGCTGCTGGTGCTGCTGACCGGCTGCTCGTCGGCCCCGGATCCGTACGCGGCATACCGACAGACGACCGTCGAGGAGGTGCCCGGCACGTTCGACTGGCAGCTGCAACCGGTCGATGCCAAGTACCGCCCGACGCTGTCGCCCCAAGACGCCTACACGAAGGTCTTCGAAGCGGGCAAGCGCCCTGACGCGATCGCCGTGCTCGCGCAGGTCGGCAACGCGGTCGACGACAGCCTCGGGCCGCCGGCGTGGGTCTTCATCACGCCCGACATGTGCTTCGCGACGGCCAAAGGAGACCTCGTCTCACCCGGCCGCACCGGCAACGGCTGTACCCCGGAGAACCTGTATGTGCAGGGCGTGGACGCGACGACGGGCGAGCCGCTCGGTGGATTCTCCGCCTTCGAGCCGCCGACCCACTGGGAGCCAGCGCGCGCCGGGCACCCCGCCCCCGTCGAGGCGACCACTCAGGCGGGGACGACCCGGCTCCACTGAGCGAGCCAGCGCGCGTCCTGCGAAGGCCCGAACCCCACCAGCATCTGCCCCGCCGCGAACGCGTCCTCCGACACGATCGCGGAGCGCAGGTTCGCGGGCACGGCCCCGTGCCACGGGAAGGACGGATCGGCGAAGGCCTCCGCCGTGGCGCCGGTCATGGGCACCTGGTACCCGTTCCAGGCGAAGTTGTCGAGCGCCACGTCGAAGCGCAGCAGGTGATCGAGGAACGCGTGCGCGGCGACGGGGTTGCGGCCCCGCGAGCAGATCGCGGTGAGGTCGAGCCCGACGACGCGCTCCGCCCCGCCCGGGGACCAGTAGCGCAGCGCGGCGGCGACCTCGCGCGGATCGTCGCCTTCCTCCGCGGCGTACCGCGGCGCCGTCAGGATGTCGCCGGACCACGCCTGGTGCACCGCGAACGTCCCCTCGGGCAGACCCTCGGAGGCGCCGTCGTCGGTGAAGCGCGCGTCGGTGGCGGCCACCGCCGCCTCCAGGAAGTCCGCGGCCGCGGCCAGCTCGGCGTCGTTCGCGGCGCGGAGATCCGTCACCCCCGCGCGCTGCAGACCGAGCGCGAGGGCGTCGCGGTAGGCGTCGTAGATCCCCACCCGGTTCCGGTAACGCCCGTCGAGGAACACGTCGAACGGATCGGCGCGGCGATCGGGCGCATCCGCGTCGGCGACCACATCGGCGCGCCAGCCGATGCCGCCCGTATAGACGGTGTACGGCGTGGTGTACCGCTGCCCCGGGTCATAGAACGGTCCGTCGCCTCGGAACCAGCCCCAGAGGTTCCGCACGTGCGGCAGGTAGTCGTGGTTCAACGGCCGCAGCAGCCCCGCATCGACCAGCCCCGGCAGCACGTCGATCACCGGAAAGACGACGTCGAAGTCGCTCGCGGGATCCTGGAGCCGAGCGATCGCCTCGTCGATATGGCTGAAGCTCTCGATCTCGACGTGCACGTCGGCCGCGGCGTACGCCTGCTCGAACGCTCGCACGACGCTCGCCGACAGATAGTCCTTCCACTCGTAGACCCGGAGCGTCGCGCCGCGCTCGATCGGGAGTTCGCTCGCGAGCAGCAGACCCGCGTCCACAGGGAGCGCCTGTCCGAGCGTCGTCGCGGGCGCGGCGGCGGGTGACGCGCCGCGGCGGCCGCAGGCCGCCGCGGCGCCTACCAGCGGGAGACCGACCGCCAGCAGCGCCGCGCGCTGCAGGAAGGCGCGCCTCCCGATCGACGCCATCTCAGCCTTCTTCGATGGTCCCGTCGTGCCACTCGGGGTCCGCCTCCATCAGAGCGCGGAACTCCATGTAGCGCTCGTTCTGGGCCGGATCGTCCGCGTTGGCCGTGTAGCTGGCCTTGTCCTCGAACATCACGAACAGCCACTGCGTGTCGCTGTCGTTCTCGGACAGCACGAACGACCGGATGTAGCCAGCGGGCTGCGACCCCTCCATCTGGGCCGCCATCACCTTGCGGACAGCATCGACGTTCTCCGCCTTGACGCGCATCTTCGCGACGGTGCCGTACATGGCTCCTCCCCTCAGTCGGAACGGTTCCGACCGACACAGACCAGACTAGAACCGCTCCGAGATAGGCGGAACCCCTCGGCTCAGGGCGCCGGCGGTGGGGGCTTCTCGCCCATGCCCCACGCGTCCGCACCGCCGTCGACCACGACGGTGGTTCCCGTGATGTAGCCGCCGCCAGCCGAGGCGAGGAAGGCGATCGTCGCGGCCACCTCCTCGGGCGCTCCGGCCCGGCGCATCGGCACCTGTTCGGCGAACCCGTCGACGACCGCTTGGCCGCCGTACTGGAGGATGCCCTCCGTCTGGATCACACCGGGGGCGACGCACACCGCGCGGATCCCGTAGGTCGACCACTCGAGCGCGATCCCGGCGGCGAGCGTCTCGAGGGCGCTGCGCGCCATCGAGGACGCGACCACCGACGGGATCCCGCGGCGCGGGCTGAACCCAAGGAACGCGATGAACCCACCGCGCTGCGGGATCATCCAGCGGGCCGCGACACGCTGCGTCACGTCCCAGACGGCATCGACGTTCAACCGGTGCACGGCGCGCATCCCTTTGAGCGACGTCTGCTCCATCGGCGCGGCGAACTGACCGCCCGCGTTGTTCACCAGGATGTCCACGCGGTCGTGTCGCGCCGCGACCGCCTCGAGGAAGCCCGCGACCTGGTCGGGCTCGCGCACATCGCAGGGCCGTGCCAGGCAGCGCTCGCCGAGATCGTCGGCGACGACCGCGAGCGGCTCCGGGCGGCGGCCGCAGATCGCGACCGACCCGCCGGCCGCGACGATCGCGCGCGCCGTGGCGGCGCCGATGCCGGTGCCCCCGCCGGTGACGATCGCGACCTGTCCCGCCAAGGCGTCGGACGCCAGCGGCGAGCGGAAGCCATCTACCATGGCGGGAGTATGCAGGACGCGGAGGTGATCGGGGCAGACGGCGTCCGCCTCGCCGTACGCATCGCCGCGGGGCCGGACACCGACGCACCGACGGCCGTCCTCCACCACGGACTCGCCTCCAGCCAGCACATCTGGGACCTGATGGTGCCGCACCTCTCGCGGACGTTGCGAGTCGTCACGTTCGATGCGCGCGGCCACGGCCGCAGCGGCAAGCCGGGGTCCGGGTACGGGTTCGATCACACGGTCGCGGACACGATGGCGGTGCTGCGCGCGACGCGGGCGCGGCGACCGATCCTGGTGGGTCACTCATGGGGGGCGATGGTCGCGCTCGAGGTGGCCGCGCGTCACCCGCGAACGATCGGTGGCGCCGTGCTCATCGACGGCGGGATCACCAGGATGCGCGACGGGTTCGCGAGTTGGGCCGAGGCGCGGGCGGCCCTGTCCCCGCCGCACCTCGCCGGCATGCCGGTGGAGGAGTTCCGGGCGATGATCCCGCGGTTCTTCGGCGACTCGGTCGAGGTCACGCCCGAGGTGGAGGAGATCGTGCTCGCCGTGATGCGGGTCGGCCCCGACGGCACGATCCGTCCGCGCCTGTCGCGCGCCAACCACCTGCGCATCCTTCGTGCGATCTGGGAACAGGACCCGCCCGCGCTGCACGCCCGGCTCCGGACACCCGCACTGGCGATCCTCGCGCGCGGTGGCGACACCGACTGGGACGCCAGCCGTCGGCAGGCCGTTGCCGTGCTTCGTGCGGCCGGGTCGCCCACGCACATCGCCTGGATCGACGGGATCCACGACCTGCCGCTGCAGCACCCTCGCGAGCTCGCACGTCGGATCCGAGCCTTCGCCCGAACCGCCGTACGATAGAGCCATGCTCGTGTTCCTCTTCATCCTGATCCTGTTGGCCGTCCTGGGCGTGCTCGGGCTCGCCCTGAAGATCGCGGCCGCGCTGGTGCTCGGTGTGCTGATCGCCACGGCGACGCTGCTCGCCATCGGCTACTTCATGGTCAAGCACCAGATGCGCAAGGTGCAGCGGCAGATGGCCGGCGCGCGGGTCACCAGCTCGATCGCCGAGACCACCGTCGAGGTGGGCGAACCGAGACGCTCCCCCGAGGACCCGCCGGTCGACGACCGTTACTGAGGCGGCGCGCCGCGGCGAACCAGTCGCTCGCGATACCGGATCGGCGCGTCGCCGACCAGGTCATAGACGAGGCCTCGCGACCGTCCCGCGTCCTGTCGCGCGTCACCGTGCTCGAGCGCGAAGGCCGCGGCCCGCACGATCGGATACCGCAGCGGCTCGGGCGGCGCCTTGGCGATCTCCGGCCGGTTGACGGCGAGCGAGGTCCACTCGTCGGTGATGTCGAGCGCGGTCGATGCCAGGATGTGCCCCCCGATGTAGGTCTGGACCAGCCCGTGGCCGCTGTACCCGAGCCCCGCGTGCACGTTGCCGGGCTCCAACGTCCGGTAGAACGGCACGAAGGTCGGCGTCTGGTCGATCGGCCCGCCCCAGGCGTGCGTGAACCGGACACCCTCCAGCTGCGGGAACATCCACACCAGACCCCGGGCCGGCGCCTCCGCGTAATGTCGCGTGCCCGAGGCAGCGCGACCGCCGCCGCGCCCACCGTAGACCGCCGAGCCCGCGCCGCCGCCGATCACGATCCTGCCGTCGTCGGTCGGGCGCAGGTAGTAGAGCCACTCGCGACCGTCCGCGATCCCGACCTGCGAGGTCCAGCCGATCTCCTCCAGCAGATCGGGGATCGGCTCGGTCGCCACGACGTAGTCCGCGATGACGCCGAAGCTCCGACGGAACGGCGCCAGGTCCGCGGCCCAGGCACCCGTCGTCAGCACGACGCGGTCCGCCTTGATCGCCCCGTGCTCGGTGCGCACCACCGCCGGCCGCGTCCGATCGAGGCCGGTCATCCGCGTGCGTTCGAACAGATGGACGCCGCGCTCGAGCGCCACCCGTCGGAGCCCGCGCGCCAGCCGCGCAGGCTGGCACACCGCGCCGTCGGTGAAGGACACCCCGCCGAGGAACCTGGGCGAGTCTGCGCGGGCTCGCGTCTGCTCCGCGCTGAGCAGCTCCACCCGATCCATGATGCCGAGGCGCCGGAAGACGTCGAGTCCGTCGCCGAAGCTCCCCTGCCATTCGCCGGACCGGACGCCCATCGTCCCGTCCTTGTGGAACCAGCAATCGATGTCGTTCGCGGCCGCGAACGAGCCGATCGCGTCGATCGCGTCCGCTTGGGCCCACCCGTACCGGAGCCCTTCCTCGTCGCCGAAGAGCCCGACGATCGCGTCGATGTCGAACCAGGAGGCCGACAGGAACCCACCGTTGCGCCCGCTGGCGCCGCCGCCGGCGATGTCCTGCTCGACGAGCGCGATGCGGAGGCCGGGCTCGCGCTCCGTGAGCTGGATCGCCGTCCAGAGCCCCGCGAACCCGCCTCCGACGATGCACACGTCGGCCACGAGGTGGCGCTCCAGGGGCGGCGCGGGCTCGCCCGCGTCGTCGGCAAGCGCCTCCTGCAGCCAGAAGCTCCGCGCCGCGCCGGGTGTCGGCATGTCGATCACGAAGGAACCTCCCCGCCGAATCGCCACGTCGTGACGACGCGAGCGGCCCCCACGAAGATCGCGACGAAGACGACCGCGATCGCGGCGAACGTGAGGATCTCTCCGGCCGTCCACGCTTGGACGAACGTCGCCCGCACGGCCACGCCGAGCGGGACGCCGAGCACGAGGGTGAGCAGCAGGCGCGCATACGTCGGCGGCCGGTAGGTGCCGAGGAACCACGACGTCACCAGCCACGCGGCAACGAAGATCGCGGCCAGGGCGGCGAAGCGCGCGGCCACGTCCTCCCCGTGACGATCCAGACCCACGACGAGGAAGGCGAGCAGGCCGACGAGATCGCCGGCCAGCGTGATGCGCGCGAACCGCGAGCCATCGGTCAAGGGACGCATCCGGTCATCATCCCAGGCGGGTCGCCGTAGGCTGCTCGGTGTATGAGCGGGGCCGATCAGACCGCGGACGACGTCCTGCAAGACCTGCGAGCAGCCGCGGATCCGTCTCGGCTGCCGGGCATGGCGCGCGTCGGGATCGACACCTCGAACGCGCTCGGCGTCTCCGTGCCGAACATCCGCCGGATCGCCAAGCGGGCCGGCCGTGACCACGCCCTCGCGGCCGAGCTGTGGGCGACCGGGATCCACGAGGCGCGGATGGTCGCGGCGCTCGTGGCCGACCCGAACGCGTTCCCGTTCGCCCAGATGTCTCGGTGGGCCGCCGACCTGGACTCGTGGGACATCACGGACATGCTCGCCGACACGTTCGCGACCGGTCGACACGCCGATCGTGCGATCCACGCCTGGAGCCGCGCGCCACACGGGTTCACCAAGCGGTGCGCCTTCGCGATGATCGCGCGCCTGGCGGTGTCCAGCGACCGACCCGACGCTTCGTTCCGAGATCTGTTGCCGCTGATCCGCGCCGCGGCCACCGACGAGCGCAACGAGGTCAAGAAGGCGGTCAACTGGGCGCTGCGCCAGATCGGCAAGCGGAACCTCGCGCTGCACGCCGCCGCGATCCGAGAGGCCGAGGCGCTGCTCGACCTCGACGATCGAACCGCCCGCTGGATCGCTCGGGACGCGCTGCGCGAGCTGCGCGATCCCCGGACCGTCGCGCGGATCAGGCGCTGAGCAACATCGGCGAGAGGGCGCGGAGGGCGGCGATGTCCTCGTCGGCGCTCGGCGAGCCGATCACCTGCACGCAGACGTGGTCGGCGCCCGCCGCGAGGTGCGCACGCACACGATCGACGATCGCGTCGGCCCCGAACGCGAACGCCGCATCAAGCAGCCGGTCCGATCCCCCGCCGACGAGGTCGGTCCTCGTCGAAGCCGAGCCGCCGCCAGTTGTTCGCATAGTTCGGGAGCTCCAGGTAGTGCACGGCCCACGCGCGGGCGACCTCGCGCGCCGCCGGCACGTCCTCCGTGAGCACCACCCCTTGCTCCACCGCCAGCACCGGCTCGTCCCCGAGCACCTCGCGCGCCCGCGCGGTGTGCGCGACCGGGACGAAGTAGCTGTGCGCGCCGAGCGAGCGCTCGGCCGCCAGTCGGAGCATGCGGTCGCCGAGCGCCGCGAGCATCCTCGGCGCCGCCGGCCGGTCCTCGTCGCCCTCGTCCATCGCGTCGAGGTACGCGCGCATGCGCTCGAGCGGTCGATCCCACTCGACCCCGCGACGCACGGTGGTGTACGAGTGCCCGACGCCGACGCCCAGCACCAGACGATCGCCGGACGTCTCGCGCAGGAACGCCGCGCCCCGGGCCAGCACGTCCGGCTCGCGCGCGCTGATGTTGGCGATGCCGCTGGCCACCGTCAGGCGCTCGCTCGCGCCCAGCAACCACGACAGGGAGGTCAGCACGTCGTTGGAACCGCCGCCCTCCGGGATCCACAGCGCCGGAAAGCCGGCCTCCTCGATCGCGCGCACGTCGTCGGCGATCGCCGCGGCCGGTCGCCCGTCGAACCCGAAGGTCCAGACGCCGACCCTGCCCAGTGAGCGGCGCACCGCATCGTGTTCGGCTCCCATCGCGGCGCGAGCCTACCCAGGAACGCCGGAAGGGGGCGGCGCGGGCAGCCGCCCCCTTCCGGGCCGAACGCGAACCGAACGTCTAGTTGGTCGGACTGGGTTCGCTGACCTCCACGAGCTCGCGGCACCTCGACGGTCGCCGCGTGTCCCTCGACGTCGATCTGTGGCAGCCACTGGAGCCACGAGGCAGGTACCAGTTGCGATCGCCGAGCAGCTTCATCGCCGAGGGCACCAGGATCGACCGAACGATGGTCGCGTCCAGGAAGACGGCGACGGCCAGGCCGAAGCCCATCTGCTCCAGGCCCGCGATGCGTCCGCTCGCGAACGAGGCGAACACGGCGACCATGATCACGGCCGCGCCGGTGATGATCCCGCCGGTCGTCCGCAGGCCGAACGCGACCGCCTCCGCGTTGTCCTTGGTCTTGTCGTACTCCTCCCGGATCCGCGTCAGCAGGAACACCTGGTAGTCCATCGAGAGGCCGAACAGGATCGAGAACAGGAACAGCGGGAGCCACGACTCGATCACATCGACCCGGATGAACCCCAGCGCGTCCGCGATCGACTCGGCCCAGGCCGGACCACCCTTCTGGAAGATGAGGGTGATGAGCCCGTAGGCCGCGCCCACGGACAGCAGGTTCATCACGATCGCCTTCGCAGGCACGACGATCGACCGGAACACCACCGTCAGGAGCATGAACGACAGACCGAGCACGAGCAGGATGATGATCGGCGTGTAGAAGTTCGACACGTCGAAGAAGTCCTTCACGATCGCCGTCTGCCCACCGACGAGCACGCCGGAGTCTGCGCCGAAGGCCTGCGGGACGTACGTGTCGCGAAGATTGGTGATCGCCGCGACAGCTGCGTCGTTCGAGGCATCGGCCGCCTCGCCGGCCATCGGGAACGGTCACGAGCGTGACGGTACCGTCCGCGCTCGTCTGCGGCGGCTGCGGCGTGTCGAACGACGAGTCGTTCGCCACCGCGGCGGTCAAGGCGTCGATCTGCTGCTGCACCGTCGGATCGCTGGCGGCTCCGGGGATCGACGACGTCAGCCGTCGCCTGTCCGCCCCCGCTCTGCGGGGAACTTCGCCAGCAGCACGTCGAAGGCGTCCTTGGTCTGGATGCCGTCGGGGATGGTGGAGATGCCCGAGAATCCCCTTGATCCCGTGGCCGTCGTCGTTCGGATGCCCCTGAGCCCAATACGGGACCGACAGCAGGATCATGAAGGTCGCGGTCAGGACCAGCCACAGCCCCGGGTCGGCCCATCACGGCGCGGGTCACGCGGTCCCAGAAGCCGCCGGGACGTCCGTGCTCCCTGGGTGCGCCCGCGGCCGACACGACGCCCGGCTTGACGAGGTGGTCGGCGAACTGCGCCATGAGCGCCGGCAGCAGCGTCATGGACAGTGCGACCGAGATCAGGACGACGATGATCGCCCCGCCGGCGAGGCCGCGGAAGATCGTGGTCGGCACGAGCAGCATCCCCGCGAGGGCGAGGACCACGGTCAAACCGCTGAAGAACACCGCGCGGTTGGCCGTTGCGCCGGACCTGCCGATCGCCTCCATCTTGTCGCGGCCGCGCTGCCGCTCCTCGCGGTATCGCGACACGATGAACAACGAGTAGTCGATCCCGACGGCGAGCCCCATCATCGAGATCAGGTTCGGGAGCGAAGAAGCTGAACCTCCAGAACGTCCCGATCAGGCCCACGACGCCGAGTGCGATCGAGATCGCGAAGATGCCCAGCACGATCGGCGTCACGCCGGCAAGCAGCGCCGCGAACACGACGATCAGGACGATGATCGCGACCACCACGCCCATCGTCTCGCCCTTCTGGAGGTCCTCTTCCGAGATCTTCTTGAAGTCGTCGGTCGAGGTCGGCTCGCCCAGCATGTACATGGTCGTGCCGCCCGTGCTGTACGCTGTCGCGGATCGAGTTCAGGCCATCGACGATCGTCGCCGTCTTGTCGGTGTCGTCGGTGAGGACGACGTTGAACAGCACGGCGGTGCCGTCCTCGGAGGCGATCGGCCCGAGCGCGGCGACCTGCGGGTTCGCCGCGTCCTGCTTTCGACATGGGGAACGACAGCCGGAACGGTGAGCACGACGCTTGGATCGAGTTGCCGGAGGTCGTCGAGCGCAGCGTTCACCTGCGCCGCGAACGCCGGGTTCTGCAGGTGCGCCGGGGCCGCCCATCATCACGAAGGTCTCCGGCGCGACGTTCTGCTGCAGCTTCTCCTGCTCGCAGGAGTGTTCTGCGCGCGGATCGCCTCGGGGTTGTTCGTGAAGTCGAAGTCGTTCGTCAGCGCCGGCGCGAGCAACGCGCTGCTCGCGGCGCCCGCCGCCATGAAGATCACCAACCAGATGATGACCGTGCGCCACGGATGGTCGGCTGCTTGCCCGGGCCAGCGTCTCGGGATTCAGCTTCATCTGGTGCCCCCTTCAGACGAGACTCTCCCGGGCCCGCCTTGACGTACGATGTATGCTTACGGTGTACGCAGGACTTATGCGTACGCCGTAAGTGTGTCAACCCCGACCGATGAGAAGCTCGGACACGATGGGACGAACATGACTCCACCACGAAGCACGCGAACGTCGCTGACCCGCGACCGCGATCATCGAGGCCGGACTCCTCGTCATGGACACCGAGGGGCTCGAGGCGGTGTCGATGCGACGCGTCGCCCGCGAGGTCGGCGTCGAAGCGATGTCGCTGTACAACCACGTGCAGGACAAGGACGACCTTCTCCAAGGCGATCTGCGATCGGGTGATGGGCGACTTCGTGTTCCCGACGGAGCCGACCGAGGACTGGGCTGGAGACGTGCAAGGCGGGCGCGCGCTCCTGGCGGAACGTCCTGCAGGCCCACCCCGACGTGATGCGACTGTTCGCCGAGACGCACGGGCCCATCGCCGATGTCGCCGAGAGCGCTGCTTCCGACCGAGTTCGCCCTGCGTCTGCTGCGCAACGGAGGGCTCTCGGACCGAGACACCGTGCAGGCGTTCCACGCCCTCGGCGGCTACATCCAGGGCTTCGTGATGATGGAGACGGGTGGCTCGATCCACAAGAGCGCAGGGTTCAAGCGGGGTCTTCGACGTCCAACAGCCGATCCAGAGGCATTTCCGGCGCTCGCGCGGTGTCCCGGTACTTCGCGGACTGCGACCGCGACGAACAGTTCGAGTTCGGTCTTGACCTCCTCGTCAGAGGACTCCACGCGAGGGTCGCGGCCGGCTGATGGAGATCGACGCCTTCCTCGCGGACTCCGTCCAGGCGGCGGGCGGCAAGCTCCATGCGCTCGGGATCGGCTGGCGGGTGATCCAAGCCTCGGCCTTCCCGGCTCGACACGACCGCATCGGGCTGGGGCTGCTGGTCCGGACGGAGCCCTCGGAAGCCGGCCCGCACACGCTCGGCGTGTCGCTCTTGGACCCCACGGGCTCCCCGCGATCCTTCGGCGAGGGCACCTCGTTCGAGGCGCGGTTCGTCTCCCCGGACGGCGCGGGCACCGCCACGCTCGCGTTGAACCTCGACGGCCTCGTGTTCGAGGCCGAGGGCGATCACACGATCGTGTTGGCGATCGACGGTCGCGAGGAGGCCCGCCTTCCCTTCCGGGTGCAGACCCGTCCCGAACCGCCTGCGAGCGAGTTCCGGACCGGGGTCTACCTTTAGCCGCCTCGCGCGAGATTTGTCCCCGCACGTGGCCCGCCGGTAGGGTGAGGCGGTACACCGAAATCGAGGGGGGATCCATGATTCGCACACGTCGAGCGACCTATGCGCTCGTTTCCGCACTCGCGATCGCGTCGGTCGCGTGCAGTGATTCCAGTTCATCATCGAGCTCCGCAGCGGGGTCGACGTCGAGTGACGCCGACACCGGCGCCGCGATCAGCGCGACGGTCAAAGACTTCGAGATCGCGATCGATCCGACGGATGTCGCTGGTGGCGAGGTCGCCTTCTCGATCAACAACGAGGGGCCGAGCGCCCACGAGTTCGTCGTGATCGAGTCCGACGACGCACCCGGGGACCTGACGGTCGAAGACGGCGAGGTCACCGAAGACGGCCTGAACGTGATCGGTGAGGCGGAAGACATCGCCCCGAGCACGACCGCGGACCTGACGCTGACGCTCGCCGAGGGCCAGTACGTGATCATCTGCAACGTGACCGGCCACTATGAGCAGGGGATGTACACGGGGCTGAAGGTCTCCTAAGGCTCACCACCATGCGACGTAGGCCGGCGCTGCTCCGCGCCGGCCTACGCGCGTCGGGAGCGAAACGTTTCTCCACGCTCAAGCTTCTCCAACGCAGGGCCGATGGAACGGCATCCGGAACCGGCCGGATCATCGACCTCGCAGGGAGCTTGTGGACGAGCACGCCGAACACGCGCGCTCCGATCGTGCCTCGATCGAGAGCGGGTTCTACGCATCGCAGGATGCGTCGATCGATGACGCCGGCGCGCGACTGGCCGACCTCGAAGCGCGCTATCGAGGGCTGATCGACCACCTGCCGGCCGTGCTCTACATCGACACGATCGGCGACCTCGACACGATGGTCGACGTAAGCCCGGGGATCTTCGATCTCCTCGGCGTGACCCGCGAGTCGTGGCTCCGCGGCGGGCTCGGGTGGAGCGACTACGTGCATCCGGACGATCGCGAACGAGCGGTCGCCGAGAGCAACGCGTGCATCGCCTCGGGCGAGCCATTCCACTGCGAGTACCGGGCGGTCCACGCCGACGGGAGCGTCGTGTGGATCCGCGAGGACGCGGTGCTGATCCGCGACGCGGCACATGCCCCCATCTACTGGCTGGGCATCATGCTCAACATCACCGAGCTGATCGACGCGCAGCGCGATCTGCACCATCTGCAGAACACCTACGGCGCGTTGGTCGAGCAGATCCCCGCCATCGTCTACCAGGACGCCACCGACGAGGCGTGGACCACCGTGTACGTCTCGCCGCAGATCACCCGCCTGCTCGGTGTGACGCCGGAGGAGTGGATCGGCGACAGCAAGCTGTGGTCGGAGATGGTGCACGACGACGATCGCGAGCGGGCGATCGAAGAAGTGGAACGCGGCATCGAGTCCGGCGAGCCCTACTCGGTGGAGTACCGCATGGTTGGCCGCGACGGTCGGGTCAAGTGGTTCCAGGACACCGCGGTGATGCTCGCCGACGCCGAGGGAAAGCCCGCCTTCACGCACGGGGTGATGCTCGACATCACCGAGCGGCGCGAGGCCGAGGAGCGTCTCACCTACCTCGCGTACCACGACAACCTGACCGGCATGCCGAACCGCGCGATGTTCGACGAACTGCTCGAGCTGTCGTTGGCCCGCGCGCGCCGGGCCGATCGAGGCGTCGCGGTGCTCGCGCTGGACATCGACAACTTCAAGCTCGTCAACGACTCGCTCGGCCACGAGGCGGGCGACCGGCTGATCCTGCAGGTCGCGCTTCGCCTGCAGGACGCGACCCGGGACACCGACCTCGTCGCACGCTCCGGCGGCGACGAGTTCCTGATGCTCCTGTCCGACCTCGACCAGGCGTCGCCGGTCAACGATGAGAACGGCGGTGCGCTCACCGCGCAGGCGGTCGCGAACCGCGTCCTGCAGGCGTTCGAGGCCCCCTTCGAGGTGGACGGCACCGAGCTGTACGTGACGGCCTCGATCGGCATCAGCGTGTTCCCGCTCGACGCCGCCGACGCGGTCAGCCTGATGCGCAACGCGGACAGCGCCATCTACCTGGCGAAGGCGGCCGGACCCGGCGGGTACGTCCTGAACCACCTCGAGAACGAGGGCGCGCTCAGCAAGCTGTCGCTGTCGACTCGCCTCCGCAAGGCGGTCGAGCACCAGGACTGGGCGCTGCACTACCAGCCGCTGATCGACCTGTTCAGCGGCGACATGTTCGGTGTGGAGGCGCTGATCCGCTGGCCCGACCCCTCCGGCGGCCTCGTCCCGCCCGGTGACTTCATCCCGCTGGCCGAGGAGATGGGCCTGATCGAGGCGATCGGCGCCTGGGTCGTCGAGGAGATCTGCCGTCAGGACGAGATCTGGCGTGCCGAAGGGCTCGAGCTCGAGATCGGCTTCAACCTCTCGCCGCGGCAGCTGTGGCAGCCCGATCCCGTCGGTCGGATCGCCGATCAGATCGAGAACGCGGGCATCGATCCGCAACGGATCACGGTCGAGATCACCGAGTCGACCGCGATGCACGACCCGGACCGCACGCTCGGCGTGCTCCACGGGTTCAAAGACCACGGGCTCAAGCTCGCGATCGACGACTTCGGCACCGGGTACTCCTCGCTGTCGCGCCTTCGCTATATGCCCGTGGACGTGTTGAAGATCGACCGGACCTTCGTGCGCGATGTGAACAGCGACGTACAGAGCGCGAGCATGGTCTCGGCGATCATCGCGCTGGCGTCCAACCTGAAGATGGATCCGCTCGCCGAGGGGATCGAGACCGAGGAGGAGTGGCGCTTCCTGGCCGCGCGCGGCTGCGCGTTGGGACAGGGCTTCCTGTTCTCGCGTCCGGTGCCCGCCGAGGAGATCCTGGCGATGCATCGGCGGGCCGGTCTCACGATCGTCGACGGCGGCCTCGCCGTCTGAGCGTTACTTCCGCTTCGGCGCGCGGAACGCGTTGCGGCGACCCTTCGGACCACCGCTGAAGACCACGCGGGGCGGGGCGACCTTCATCCCCTCCTGCTCGAACTCCTCGTGGAGATCCAGGCGCGCGGCCATACGCGAGACGTCACCCTGCTGATCGGGCGTCACGAACGTGATGCTCGTACCCGAGCGGCCGGCGCGCGCCGTGCGACCGACCCGATGGACATACGCCTTGTCGTCCTGGGGCGCGTCGTAGTTCACGACCAGGGTGATGTCGTCGAGATCCAGCCCGCGCGCGGCGACGTCGGTGGCCACGAGCACGCCCACGTGCCCGTCCGAGAAGCGCTTGAGCGCGCGGTCGCGCGCCTCCTGCCGCATGTCGCCGTGCAGCGCCAGCGCGGGCACTTCCTGGGCCTTGAGCTGGCGCGCCAGGGAGTCGACGGCGCGCTTCGTGTTGACGAACACGAGGGTGAGCCCATCCTCGCTCTGCGCCAGCGTGATGAGGGTCGCGAGCTTCTCGTGCACGGGCACGGGCATGAACCGGTGGTCGGCCTCGTCGACCATCTGGTGGTCGTAGCCGCCCACCTCGTGCTGCACGGGGTCGCGCGTGTACACCTGCGCGATCCGTCCGACGGCGCCGTCGAGCGTCGCGGAGAAGAACATCGTTTGGCGATCCTTGGGCAACCGTCGCACGATCCGATCCACCTGCGGCTGGAAGCCCATATCGAGCATGCGATCCGCCTCGTCGAGCACCAGGATCTGGACCCCGTCCAGATCGACGATGCCGCGGGTCGCGAGGTCGTCGAGCCGACCCGGCGTGGCGATCAGCACATGCGTGCGATCGACGCCCCTGGCCTGTTCCTTGACATTGGTGCCGCCGTAGACGGCCATGACGCGCATCTTGGCCGCATCGGTGATCGCCAGGAATTCCTCGCAGACCTGCTGGCAGAGCTCGCGCGTCGGGACCAGCACGAGCGCCGCAGGCAGCGGCGTCGACGCCGGATCCAGCTGATCGACGATGGGCAAGGCGAAGCCCAGGGTCTTGCCGGAGCCGGTCTTCGAACGGGCCAGGGTGTCGCGCCCGGAACGGGCGTCCTCCCACACCATGGCCTGGATCGGGAAGGGTACGATCATGCCGCGCGCTTCCAGTGCCGCGGCGACCGGCTCGGAGACCCCGAGGTCGCGGAACGTCTCGGGTACCTCGGTCACGCGATAAGGCTACCGCAGCCGACTACAGCTCGAACGCCCCGTCGAACGCGCCCACGAGGTGCGACACGATCAAGAGCTGGGCCAGCGCGAGCGACTCGCTGCGCTCGGGGTCGCGACCCGGTCGTCGGACCATCCCGATCCGATCGCGTTGAAGGCGTTCGTCGGGGTGCAGCGATGACCACAGCGCCTCTTCCAGCTCCGCCCCGAGCTCGGCGGGGCAGTCCCCGTCGATCTCGAGCACGCTCATCGGCCCTCGACGATCGGTCCGAACCGACCAGCGCACGGGGGTCTCGCCCCGCGCCCGGAACGCCCCGAGCAGCTCGCGGAGGGCCGGGAACGGCAAGGTCGGCCGCACGATAACCCGGGCCGACAGACGATCGTCGCCGGTGCGAGCCTCCTGCCGGAAGAAGCGCACGATCACGTCGGCGTACTCTCGCTGCGGCCGGATGTACTGCGCGGCATCCGGCTCGCGACGCTGCAGCTCGGCGACCACGTCCTTGGGCGAGTAGCCCCGCTCGAACACATCGCGCTCGAGCTTCCACCGATGCCGCAGCTCCTCTTCCGGCTCCAGGAACACCGCCACGTCGATCGCGTCGCGCACGGATCGATCCGCCAGCGGCAGCAGTCCCTCGACGATGACGATCTCCCCCGGCTCGACCACCTCGTCCTCGCCGAAGGTCCCCGTCTGGTGGTCGTAGGTCGGCTTCGACACGGGGGTGCCGGCAGCGAGCGCGCGCAGGTGCTCGGCCATCAGGTCCATGCGGTTGGCCTCCGGCGCCAGCGGCGTGACGCCGAGCGAGACCCGCGCCGCACGATCGTGGAGGTGGTAGTCGTCGGTGCAGACGCGGCCCACCCGCCCGACGCCGAGGATGAACTCGACGCCCCCGGACAGCGTCGACTTGCCCGATGCGCTGTCGCCCGCCAGCGCGAGCAGGACCGGCCGCGGCACGGCGGCGCTGGCGGAGACGCGCGGCGCGATCGAAGGCACCTGGTCCGACATGGGGCGCGAGCCTATCGCGGGCCGGCCGGTCGGCGGTACGCGACACGCGACCGGACCGCGCGGCGGGGCGGTACGCTGGTTCGTCTCGAGGGGGAGGAACGGCAGGTGGCAAACGACACGCAGCGATGGAACGAACTCGCCGCACAGATCGCCGTCGACAGCATCCGGGCGACGACCGCCGCAGGCTCTGGGCATCCGACCTCGTCGATGTCGTGCGCGCATCTCCTCGCCGTCTTGTTCGCCGATCATCTCCGGTTCGACGTCGAAGACCCCGCCTTCAAGGCGAACGATCGCTTCATCATGTCGAAGGGTCATGCGGCACCGGCTCTGTACGCCGTCCTGAAGGCCGCGGGCGCGTTCGATGACGAGATGCTCCTGTCCCTGCGGAAGGAGGGCTCGCCGCTGCAGGGGCATCCCGCGCCCCTCAAAGAGCTCCCCTGGGTCGACGTCGCGTCGGGCTCGCTCGGTCAGGGCCTCGCGGTGGGGCTCGGCATGGCGCTGGCGATGCGGATCGACGGCATCGACGCCAACGTGTGGGTCATGCTCGGCGACTCCGAGATGGCCGAGGGCTCGGTCTGGGAAGCGATGGAGGCCACCTCCTTCCACGAGGCCGCAGGCGTGACGGCGATCCTCGACCTCAACCGACTTGGGCAGCGCGGTGAGACCATGCACGGCTGGCACTCCGATGTGTTCCGGGATCGCGCCGAGGCGTTCGGTTGGAGCGCGATCCAGATCGACGGGCACGATGTCGACCAGATCGACCGTGCCTACCGCGACGCGGTCGCCGACGCACGTCCGACGTTGATCGTGGCCCGCACGGAGAAGGGCCACGGCGTGTCGTTCATGGCGAACCAGGAGAATTGGCACGGCAAGGCGGTGCCCGCGGACCGCCTCGATGAGGCGCTCGGCGAGCTCGGCGGCGATCGCGGCATCACGTGCACCCCCCCGACGCCGCCCCAGCTCCACATCACGACCCTGCAGCGTGAGAGCGCCCCCGCCCGCCCCCGGTACAACGGTCCGATCGCCACGCGGAAGGCGTTCGGGGACACGCTCGCCTGGCTGGCCGCGACCTACGACGACGTCGTCGCGCTCGACGGCGAGGTGGGCAACTCGACCTTCACGGAGGAGGCCGAGGCCGTCGCGCCGGAGCGCTTCTTCCAGCTCTACATCGCCGAGCAGTGCATGGTCGGCGTGCAAACGGGCCTGCAAGCCCTTGGCAAGACGGCGTTCGCCGCCACGTTCGGTGCGTTCCTGACGCGCGCCGCCGACCAGATCCGGATGGGGGCGATCAGCCGCGCGGATCTGCGTCTATGCGGCTCGCACGCTGGCGTCTCGATCGGCGAGGACGGCCCCTCCCAGATGGCGGTCGAGGATCTCGCGATGTTCCGCGCGCTCAACGGTTCCACGGTCCTGTACCCGGCCGACGGAGCCAGCACGGTGGCGTTGGTCGAGGCGATGGCGCGCCTCGAGGGCATCTCATACATCCGAGCGACGCGGGAGGCGACCGCGTCCCTGTACGCCGAGGACGATGCGTTTCCGATCGGGGGGTCCAAGACGTTGGCGACGACCGACCACGACGACGTCACGTTGGTCGGGGCGGGCATCACGGTGCATACATCCCTTGCTGCGCACGATATCTTGGGAGGCGATGGGATCACCGCACGTGTGATCGACTGCTACAGCGTCAAGCCGATCGACGCGGAGACCCTTCGTGCCGCGATGAACGACACGGGGGCGCTCGTGGTCGTCGAAGATCACCGCACGGAAGGCGGGTTGGGCGACGCAGTGCTGGACGCCCTCGCGGCGACGGGGCCGCTCCACGGAACGATCCTGAAGGTCGGCGTGACGCAGATGGCCGGGTCCGCCACCCCCGAGCAGCTGCGGGCGTGGGCCGGCATCGACGCGGCTTCGATCGCCGCTCGTGCCCGCGAGGCCGTCGCGGGTTAGCGCCCGCGCAGGGCGGCGGCGGTCGGGATCCCACCGAACGAGTAGGCGATGATCTCCTCGGGCGGCACAGGCTTGGAGAAGTAGTAGCCCTGTCCGAGCTTGCAGCCGCGCTCCCGCAAGAACGCAAGCTCCTCGGGCGTCTCGATCCCCTCGGCCAGCGTCACGAGGTCGAGTCCCGACGCGAGCTCGAGGAAGGCCGACACGATCGAGGCCGCCTGCCGGTCCTCGTGCACGTTGGAGACGAAGGAACGGTCGATCTTCAAGACGCGCACCGGCATGTGACGCAGCCGCGAAAGGGACGAGTAGCCGGTGCCGAAGTCGTCGATCGCGATCGAAAAGCCGGCGTCGGTGAGCTCACGCAGGATGACCTGTGCCCGGTCCGGGTCCATCATCGCCGAGGTCTCGGTCACCTCGACCAGGACCTTCGACGGATCGACGCCGCCGGCGCGGAACTCCCGCTGGATGCGATCGGCGAGGTCCGGCTGCCAGAACTGCCGGGGCGACAGGTTGAAGCCGACCTCCAGGTCGATGTCGAGCTCCTGCCACGCGGACACCTGGTAGGTGAGCTCCCGCACCACCCAGTCGCCGATCCGCTCGATGAGCCCCAGCTCCTCGGCCAGGGGGATGAAGTCGTTCGGCGGGATGATCGTGCCGTCGGGCTCGATCCATCGGATCAGCGCCTCGACGCCGACCATGCGCCCGTCATCGAGATCCACGACCGGCTGGTAGTAGAGGGTCCAGCGCTGCGCGTCGACCGCCTTGCGCAGGCGCGTCACGAAATGCAGCCGAGCGCCGGAGTCCGCGTCGGCGCCTCCCGACAACACGTAATTGGTGCCGCCGGTGCGCTTGGCCTCGAACATCGCGGTCTCCGCGTTGCGCTGGAGCTCAGCGGCATCCTCCGCGTCACGCGGGAACAGGCTGATGCCGACGCCAGCGCCGATGTACACCTCGGTGCCGCCGACGCTGAAGGCCTCGGCGAGCGACTCGTGCACGCGCTGCGCCACGGATTCCGCTCGCAGCACCGCGCCGTCGGGCCCCGTTTCGTCGCGATCCAGATCTGCCAACAGCAGCAGGAACTGATCGCCGCCCCGACGAGCAACCAGGTCGGTCTCCCTCGTCGCCTCACGGAGCCGATCGGCCACCGCCACCAACAGCCCATCGCCCGCGCGGCGCCCGAGCGAGTCGTTGACCAATCGGAAGTCGACCAGGTCGACGCTCAAGACCGCGACGGCGCCGTCGTGGCGCCGGGCGCGTGCCACGGAGAGCTCTGCGAGCTCTTCGAACATCTCGCGCGAGGGGAGCCCCGTGAGCTCGTCGTGATAGGTGCGGAAGGCGACCTGCTCGTCGCCGCGTTTGCGGGTCGTGACATCGAGGAGGACACCGTGGGATGCGACGATCTTGCCTCGCTCGTCGCGGACGGCGCGCGCCTGGTCGTGCACCCAGACGACGCGCCCATCCCGGTGCATGAGCCGGTACTCGAGCTGGAAGGGCTCGCCCGTCTCGTTGTGTCGGGCGTTCTCGGCCAGGGCCCGGGCGCGATCGTCCGGATGCAGGATGCGGGGCCACAGGTTCGGATCGCCCATCCACTCCTCGACCGTGTAGCCGATCAACTCCTCGATCTGCGGACTCACGTAGACGGCGGTCGCCGCCTCGTCGGGCGCGTCGATATAGGACACAAGAGGTCCGTCTTCGACGAGCGAACGGAACCGATCCTGCGACCGCGCCTGCTCGGTGCGGACCTGGGCGCGCTCGACGGCCTCGCCGATCGCACCCGCCAACGCGCGGATCGCGGCGCCGTCGTCGTCGGCCCATAGATGCGGCGTGACCGCGTCGATCCCGACGAACCCCCACCAATCCTCACCCCGGGTGATCGGCACCAACCACACGGTCGCGGTGCCCGCCGCACGGAGCTTCCCGCCGGCGAGCTCGGACATCTCCTCAACCGGGCCCACGATCTCGTCGCCGCCGTCGAAGATGTCGATCCATGCCTGGAATTCGGGGTGATACGGATGGAGGTTCGCACCCGCCACCGCGACGAGGGAGCGCACCTCGGGCCCAGTCCATTCCCCGATCAGGTCCATCCACAGCCGTCCGTCCGGACCTCGCAGGTTCTCGAACGCGTAGCAGCGATCGGCGCCGGCCAGACTCGCCGTCTGCGCGAGCGCGTCGGCCAATCCGTCCTTCCAGTCGACACCGTCGAGCACGGCATCGATGCCCTCTCGGGGCACGCCGCGACCGGCCACGGACGTTCTGGTCTCCTGCATACCCGATGGGCATCGGCTGCGGGTGCCCTCCCCTATAGGCCCAAACCGTTTAGGCCCGAACGGGCGACAACGTGCCTGTTACCCTGTTCGGACGATGTCGGACTACAAAGAGATCATCCACGAGCGCCTCTACGTGAAGGTGCCCGGGGGCGACCGCCTTCGCAAGACCGCCGCGGCACGGCTGAAGCACCTGCTGGCCAACGGGTGGCGAGAGACCGAGCGGACGAAGAACGCGGACTACGTGCAGGTCAGGTTCGAGCGCACAGGCCACGCGCCGATGAAGGCCCGCCTGCCCAAGAAGGGCCCGGAGATCCGCGACCAGCGCCGGCCTCGCCGTGACGGTCGTGGCGGTCCCGGCGGCCGCCGCTAACGCGGCTCTCGGCCCTCCCCGCCTCCCGGCTGACCGAATATCCTTCGGTTTTCGGGTTCCCACTCCGGACGTCTTCCGGGTATCATGGGCTTTCGCCGATGAACGTCCCGTTTCCGCGGGCCGGACGGCGCCGGACCGCAAGCCCGAACCCTCAGGAGGTGTCGCCATGAGCGTGGAATCTCAGCCGCAGCCATCGAACGTCCGCCCCGGTCATCGCGACGCGCAGGCCCACGCGGGCGATCAGCCGTTCGCCTATCCGCTCGAACGCGAGTACGTCGAGCCCGACTGGACCCGCCTGCCCGGCTACCAGGACGTGACGAAGGAGCAGTGGGAATCGGCCCAATGGCAGCGCGCCCACTCGGTGAAGAACCTCGCGGAGTTCAAGCAGGCGCTCGGCGCCTTCCTGACCGATGAGCTCTATACGGACATCGAGCGCGACCAGCAGGAGCGCGCCACGATGTCGATGCTGCTGCCGCCGCAGATGATCAACACGATGGACGAGACCGACCTGTACGCGGACCCGGTCCGCCGCTACATGGCGCCGGCGCTGTCCGAGCGAGAGCCCGAATGGCCCAGCCACCCGCTGTCCAGCCGCGACTCACTCCACGAGGCCGACATGTGGGCCGTCGAAGGGCTGACGCACCGCTACCCGACGAAGGTGCTGGCCGAGCTGATCCCGACCTGTCCCCAGTACTGCGGACACTGCACGCGTATGGACCTCGTGGGCAACGACACCCTGCAGGTCCTGAAGTACAAGTTCGAGATGAAGCAGAACGACCGGTGGGACGCGATGCTCGACTACCTCGCGACGACCCCGCAGGTCCGAGACGTCGTCGTCTCCGGCGGAGACATGGCGAACGTTCCCGCCAAGCGCCTGCAGGACTGGCTCTTCAAGCTGATGGAGATCGACCACATCCGCGACATCCGGATCGCGACCAAAGGGCTCATGGGGATCCCGCAGCACTTCCTCCAAGACGACGTGCTGGCGGCCTACGACGCGATCGCCACGCGCGCCCGGGAGCGGGACAAGGACATCGCGATCCACACCCACGTCAACGCCGCGCAACAGGTCACGCCGCTCGTCGGCACCGCGGTTCGCAAGCTGCTCGACATGGGGTACCGCGACGTGCGGAACCAGGGCGTGCTGCTCCGGGGCGTGAACACGACGCCGAACCAGCTCCTCGACCTGTGTTTCACGCTGTTGGATCACGGCAAGATCCTTCCCTACTACTTCTACATGTGCGACATGATCCCGAACGCCGAGCATTGGCGACTGTCGGTCGGTGAGGCGCAGAGCCTGCAGTACGCGATCCTTGGCTACCTGCCGGGCTTCGCGACGCCGAGGTTCGTCTGCGACGTGCCCTATGTCGGCAAGCGGTGGGTGCACATGCTCGATGACTACGACCGGACGAAGGGCATCTCCTACTGGCGGAAGAACTACCGCACGGGTATCGAGTTCGACGATCCGGAGGCGCTCACCCGTCGCTACCACTACTACGACCCGATCTACACACTGCCCGAGGACGGTCAGGAGTGGTGGCGGGGAGAGATCGCGCGGGGGATCGACGACCTGCTCGCCGACCTTGCCGCCCAGCAGGGGATCTCGGTCGGCGCCTAGGCGCTACCAGCTCACGTCGATCGAACGACGTTGGCGTCGGCGCGCCGCGGCAAGGGTCAGCGCCGCGCGTGCCTGAGCGGCGGCGTCGCCCGCGTCGGGCTCGCGATCGACGGGCACGGCCATGCCGAGCAGTCGACACCAGGTCTCGACGACGTCGTTTTCCCCGCCGGTCAGCTGCAGCGCCGCGTCCATCTCGAGCGCATCGACCGCCCGCGGCGCATGCACGGACCACGTTGACAACGCCTGGGCGGTCCGCTGTCGCCAGCCGGTCACGCTCGTGCCGATGCCGCAGCGCGCGATCGCCTCGGCCGCGCTCGCGGGCGGGTCCTGGAGATCGACGTCCAACAGGAACGGGACCGGCTCCGCGTCGGCGGCGGCCGCAAGGCCGTAAACAAACGTGTCGGCGCGCCAGACGCCGATCGCCGCGCCCGCCTTCTCCGCGATCTGGTCCACGAGGGCACCGAGCGCGTCGATCGCCTCGACGCCGCGCACGTGACCGCCACGCCACCCTCGGCCGACGGGAAGCGACGCCGGCAGCGGGGCGCCGAACGAGGTCCAGGCGCCCTCACGGAAGGAGATCCACCGCGCATCCATGACCAGTGCATCATCGGCTATCGAGGGGCGATCTTTGAGGAGGCTCAGCCCGGGGCGAACCTGCGCAGGGCCCAGAGACCCAGCAGCGCAAGGGCGATCACGCCTCCGGCCACGATGAAGCGCCGTTTCGATCTCGACGGCTGCTTCGGCTCGATCGACGTGGACGCCGCGGGCGCGGCGGGCGAGCCCGTCGACGTCTCGGAGGCGAGGCGAAGCGCCGGGCGGCCGCCCAACCGATCGCAGGCCGATCCGTCGCGGACGAGAACGCTCCAGCGGAGCCGTTGCACCGATTCCGTCCCGTTCGCGGACTCCCCGAGCAGGATCCGGCCCGGCACCCGGAGCTCGACCGTGTTCCCCTGGATCACGGGAGGGTTGAACAGCGTCTGGCTGTGCTCGGGGATCCACCTCACCGCGATGGGTCGATCCGCCGACGAGGCGACCCATCGAACGATCCGATTCACACCCACCTCGTCGCCGACGGAGACTGCCGGGATCTTCGGATCCCGGACAAGGATGTCGATCTGCATCGGCGCCGCGCCGGGATCCGCCAGCTCGATCGGTTCCGCGAACGTCAACCGCCAGACGGCTGCCGTGCCGAGCTCCTCCGCGGTCGCGTCGACCGAGACCAGGTCCAGGGGCGACGGCCCGATCGAGCCCGTCTCGCACGGGGCGACGTCACCACCCGGGTCACGCGCCGCAATCACCAACGGCAGCGCGAGCACCACAGCCACCGCGACGCCGCACCGCCTCACGACGTCGGGCAGTCCCGCTCATGCAGTTTCGGCACGTCTAGGCGCGGCGGCTGCGTGAAGTCGAAGGCACCGGCGAGCGGCGAGGCCTGCGCGTCACGATCGGTCAACGGATCCAGCCCGTGCAGGTCCTCGATGAAGCGCAGCACGCTGGAGAACTCGTACACGGTCGAATCGATCGATCCCCCGTCGGGGTTGGACCCGGCGACGGTGTACGGCGAAATGATCAGGGCCGGCGTGCGGGGTCCGAGACCCATCACGTCGTAATGCGGCGGCGCGACATGATCGTAGAACCCCCCGAAGTCGTCCCAGACGATCACGACGGCCGTGCTCGACCACGCGTCGGAGTCGAAGATCGCGTTCAGGTACTGCACGGTCCAGTTCTCCCCGATGCAGATGTTCACGCCGCCGCCCGGGTGCTCGTTCGGGTTGCCCTCGGGCGGGACCAACCACGACACCGCGGGCAGGTTGTCGTTCTGCAGGTCGGTCAGGATCGTCTCGGGGTCCTGCACCTTGTTCCACATCGGACCGAACCGCACGTGCTTGATCGCCTGCATCGCGTTCATCCAGATGTCGGGCATCGCGTAGTACTTCCAGCTGACGTGCGCCTGCTGGAGTTCGTCCGGCAGGATCGGGATGTTGACGCACGTACGGGTGCTCACCCAGTACGAGGCGATGTCGAAGATCGTCGCCGGATCGTCGAGGAAGTGCTCCTCGAGCCCCATGATCTTGCGGACGTCGGCCTTGGACAGGTCCTCGATCGGGAACCGGCGTGTGAACTCCGTCGGATCGTCGCAGTAGCTGCCGGATCCGGGCTCGGTGCCGGTGGTCTTGTTGTCGACGATGCCGTATGACTGCGCCGCGATCGTGTACAGGTGCTCGGGGAACGTCGGTCCGTACATGGACGTGAAGAAGTGGTCGGCCAACGTGAAGCGATCGGCCAGCGCCCAGTACGCCGGCAGCGTCTGGCGATCGAACTGCGTGTACCCGGTGAGATCGTCTCCGTAGGTGACGCAGTTGAAGCCGTCCATCTTGCCGCCGTCGATCGACGTGAGCCCCGGAGCGAAGGCGTGGCCGAGATCGTGCGGGTACATGTAGGGCGCATCCGTCAACGGCACCGTCGGGCCGGGGGCGAACCCCTGATCGCACTTCAGGGTCGGACCCTCGGTCGCGCCGTCGGCGCCCGGGTACTTCCCGAAGTAGTTGTCGAAGGTGTGATTCTCCTTGATGAGGAAGATCACGTGCTTGATCGGGTTGTCTCCCGGCACGATCGTGCTGGGTGTCGGACCGGTGCTTCCGGTGGGACCCGACGAGACGCCGGGGCCGGCGACGTTGGCTCCGGTGCCCCCCGCAGGCCAGAACTGCCAGATCCCGACGACGATGAGAACGACCACGACGACGACCCCCGCGCGACGACGCGCGAGCTGACTGCGCGTCGGGCGGCGAAGCGACGAGCGACGGATGATCGGCGGCCGGTCCTGCATCGCGCGCGAGTCTACCCCTGTGCTTCCACGGACAACGCCGCGAACACGGCGCGGGCGCGGTGCAGCGTTCGGGACGCCGCTGGGTCCGTCGCGAGGTTGTGCAGCTGCAGGACATCGGAGGTCCGGTACAGCTCCTCGAACCCGTCTGCGTAGCGGACATAGAGGAAGTCGCGACCCCGCACACCCTGCCAAGCGGGCACGCCCGCGTCGCCCACCCAGTCCAAGAAGATGCCCTGACGCGGCGGCAACGGCTCACCGCGCAGCGCCGGCGCCAGACTTGTGCCGTCCTGCGGCAGGCCGGGCTGGACGCCGGCGACGGCCGCGATCGTGCTCGCGATGTCCAGATTCGCCACGAGATCGTCGATCGTGCTCGCCGGCGCCCACGGCGTCCGGATCGCGAACGGCAGTCCGATCGAGTCCGCGTACGGGAACCGTTTCCCGTCGAGGCGGTGCAGACCGAGCACGTAGCCGTTGTCGGTGAGGAAGACGATGACGGTGTTGTCCAGCTCCCCGCGCGCCGCGACGGCATCGACGATCGCGTGGAACGCGTCGTCGACGGACAAGAGCATGGCGCGCTCGTTGCGATCGGCCTCGATGTAGCCCTGCCGATCGGCCTCCGTCTTCATCGGCAGATCGGTCACGTACGGGGGTTTGCCCTGGACGTCGTTGAGCACGTCGAGCGGCGGGATCGGCGGCTGCACATCCGCGAACGCGCCGGCGTACCGGGGCGCGGGGATCCACGGCAGGTGCGGTGCATTCGGGCTGAAGTAGAGGAACCACGGCTGATCGGCGGGCGCGTCCTGCACGAAACGCAACGCCTGTGCGGCGAGGACGTCGGTCGCGTACGTCTGCGGCACCGCGCCGTAGTGACGCGCCACACCCTGATCCACGACGTCGTAGTCGAAGTACGAGGTGGATTCGTTCAGGTTCTGCTTCGCGAACCATCGGTCCCAACCCGGCGGGATGAACGGCGTCCGGCCCCAGGGGTAGGCGTTGAGGTACTTGCCGACGAGCCCGGTGTGGTAGCCCGCCGCGTGCAGCCACACCGGCAGCGTGTTCGTGTCGTCGAGGTTCGGACCCTGCGTGTTGTCCCGCACGTGGGTGTGTACGTCGTACTCGCCGGTCAGGATCGTGGAGCGCGAGGGGCAACACAGCGGCGTCGACGCCACCGCGTTCGGGAACCACAGCCAGTGCCCCGCCGCATCCTGGATCTGCGATTGCAACCACGGCATGGCCGGCGGCTCGGTGGGGAGGGTGTCCAGGGTCTGATCGTCGGTGAGCACCAGCAGGATGTTCGGGCGCTCGTCCGGCGCCGAGGCCGGCGGCGGCGACACGAGCACGGCGGCGGCCAGGAGCGCGAGGACGGCGGCCGCGGCCGCCACGCCCTGCCTCACGACGCGGCCTTCCGCACCTTCCAGATGTGCTCGCCCGGGAAATCGCGCGCCCACTCGGCGTCGGCGAACCCCCTGAAGGTGGAATCGCTCTGCGGTCCCGGTCGCAGTTCGATCAGGTCCTCGATGACGAAGCCGCTGGATCGGAACAGCCGGATCCAGCCCCCGTACGTGAGCTGGAAGTCGACCGACGGGTCATCGTCGTCCCACACCATGCGCCCCATCCCGAAATACGGGCGAAGGAGCTCGCGACCGGGCGGCCCGTCGACGAGCGGCCAGGTCATCCAGATGATCGGCGTCGCGATGTTGAACACGAACGCGCCGCCGGGGCGAAGCACCCGGGCGACCTCCGGCACCGTGACGTGCGGATCCGTGAACGTCGTCGCACCGTGATCGCAGAACACGAGGTCGAAGCGCTCGGCGGCGAACGGCAGCTCCTCGGCGTTGCCCCGGACGAGCGGCATCGTGACCCCGGTCTCGCGCAGATGCGGTCCGGCCGCGGCGAGCTGGTTCGCGCTGAAGTCGAGCCCGACCACCCTGGCGCCCCGCATCGCGACGCGGATGCCGAACTGTGCCGCACCGCAGCCGAGCTCGAGCGCGTCGAGCCCCTCGACGTTCCCGAGCGCACCGACCTCGTCCTCGGGCAGATCCCAGATGCCCCATCCGAGCCGATCCCAGCGGTTCAGCTGGTCGGCGTTGCGCTGTTGGTACTCGACGCTGTCGGCCTCCCAGCTGGCGAGGTTCGCCCGCACGTCGTCGCGGCTCATCGATCCATCCACCCCCCGGCGCGATCGTTCGCATCGGCGACGATGCCCGCCGCGATCGACAGGGCGATCCCCTCCGCGTCTCGACGGCCGAGATCCAGTCCGACCGGGATGCGAACCCGAGCGACATCGGTCGCCGACACGCCCATCGCGCGGATCGCGTCGAGGTGGCCGGCCGCGTGCCGCCGTGAGCTCATCATGCCGACGAAACGGGCGGACGAGCGCGCGGCGTCCGCGAGCACCTGGCTCGCGTAGGGAGCGTCGTGATCGGTCAGGACGATCGCGTCTCGCGCCGACGGGCCGACCTCGTCGAACGACGTCGCCACGGGGCCGTCGCTCGCGGCGACGCGCTCGCGGCGCGGCTCGACGATGACCGCCTCGTAGCCCAGCAGCCCGAGGTGACGGCAGAGGGCACGGGCCACGTCGGTCGCCGACACCGCGATCACACGGGGCGGCGCGCGGTGCGGCTCGAGGAAGACCTCGATGTCGCCGTCGTCGTGGTGCAACACGCGCGTGCCCGGCTCGCCCGATCGCCACACGTCCATCGCAGCCTCGATCGCCTGCTGATCGAATTCCGCACACCCCAGCGTGCCGTGGGTCGGTCCGGACGGTTCGACCGACAGGTGCATCCCGACACGGCACGGCGGCGAACCGGCGACGACCTTGACCGCGCGTACCTCCACGACGTCCGTCGACGTCGCGGGCGCGACCGGGTGACCGGTGGGATGTTCGCCGGTCGCGCCGCCCATGAGCCCCACGGCGTGCGGCAGGACGGGCAGGATCGCCGTGAGGGATTCGCGGACCCCGTTCGGGCTGCCCGGCAGGTTGACGACGACGGCCTCGCCGATCGTCCCGGCCGTCGCGCGGGACAGGGCCGCCATCGGGGTGTTCGCCAGCCCGGCGGTTCGCATCAGCTCGGCGAGACCGGGCGCCTCGCGATCGAGCACCGCCTTCGTGGCCTCCGGGGTGACGTCGCGCGGTCCGAACCCGGTGCCGCCGGTCGAGACGATCAGCGCATGCGCGGCAGCGAGCCGCACGAGCGCCGCCTCGATCTCGGGCCGCTCGTCCGCCACGACCGCGCGCGTCGCCACCTCGTAGCCGGCCTCCGTGAGGAGTGCCTGCGCCAGATCCCCCGAGTCGTCTGCGCGCGAGCCTTGCGTCACTCCGTCGGACACGGTGAGGACCGCGGCCTTGGCTGTGGTCATGGGCGTCATCCTCCCACCGGATGCCGCGGGGCGCGACCGATCAGTCGGCGGTCAGGACTTCGAGGATGCTCGCCGCGACGTCGGGCGCCGTCGCGAGGCTCTTCTTCCGCTTGAACACGACCCGGCCCCGCACGTCGGCGCCGCGCCGCTCGAGCCAGTCGCTGAGCGTCGACAACGTCGCGCGCGGCGAAACCTCGCAGGTGCAGAACACCACGGTCGGCTTGCCCTCGAGATCGGGCAGCGCCTCCACCCCGGGGCGCGTGTCCGGCGCAGGCCCGACGCCGACCACGAGCAGCCCGCTGACCCAGGTGCCGACCACGAGCGCATCGGACGCGGCGAGGGTGCCTGCATCGACGCCCCGCAGCGGCGCGGCGGTCGACTCGACCCCCTGTGCGCGCAGCGCGTCACGGAGCGCGCGCGCGACCGTCAGCGTGAAGCCACGGCGGGATTCGTACAGGACCAGGACGCGCATCGCCCGGTATGGATAGCAGGTCGGCGCGGATCCTGACCCCGCCACCGAGCGCGACGACGACTTCGGTCCGCCCGGGGTACGCTGGATGTCTGTCATGAGCACTCTTCCCGCACCCACGACCGGCCCCTTGGTGGACGCCTTCGGGCGCGTCGCCGACGACCTGCGCATCTCGGTTACGGACCGCTGCAACTTCCGTTGTACGTACTGCATGCCGGCCGAGGGGCTGCGCTGGCTGCCTCGGGAGGAGCTCCTGACGTTCGAGGAGATGACCCGCATCCTGGCCCTGTTCGTGCGGCTCGGCGTCAAAGCCCTCAAGGTGACCGGCGGGGAGCCGACGATCCGCACCGACCTCCCGACCCTCGTCCGGATGTTCCGGGACGTGGGGCCGGACCTCGACATCTCGATCACGACCAACGGGATGCTGCTGGACACGATGGCGGGGCCGCTCGCCGCCGCCGGCATCGACCGCGCAACCGTCTCGTGCGACTCCCTCCTGCGCCACCGGTTCCAGGAGATGACCCGACGCGACGCGCTCGAGCGCGTCCTGGCCGGGTTGCGACGCCGCCGAGGAGGCCGGCCTCACGCCGATCAAGATCAACACCGTCGTGATCGGCGGCACGAACGACGACGAGGTGGTCGACTTCGCTCGCTGGGCACGCGAGACGGGGTACGAGGTTCGGTTCATCGAGTACATGCCGCTGGATGCACAGCACGCCTGGGAGCGCGAGAAGGTCGTCCCCGGTGCGCGGATCCTCGAGGCGATCGACGCCACGTATCCCATCCGCGCCGATGGCCCCGACGTCGAGCCGGCGGCGACCTACTCCTTCGCCGACGGCGCGCCGGGCAAGATCGGCGTCATCGCGAGCGTCACCGAGCCGTTCTGCGACACGTGCAACCGCTTGCGGATGACCGCCGAAGGACAGTTCCGCACCTGTCTGTTCGCCCTCGAGGAGACCGATCTGCGCGGGCCGATGCGAGCCGGCGCCTCCGACGACGACCTGGAGAGCCTGATCCGCGAGGCCGTGTGGGCGAAATGGTCGGGTCACCGCGTGAACCACGCGGATTTCGTCCAGCCGGCGCGCTCGATGAGCGCGATCGGCGGCTGAGCCCGCCCCGCTAGCGCAGATTCTCGATCTGCAGCACGGGCACGTCGCCCGCGGGCTCGAACCCCAGGATCTGCCCGTAGAACGACAGCTCCGCGTGTCCGCGCGCTCACGATCGTCTCCGCCTTCCGGAACCCGTGGCCCTCTCCGTCGAAGAGCAGGTACGCGTGCGGGATGCCCTTTCGCGCGAGCGCCTCGACGATCACCTCGGCCTGTGCCGGCGGCACGACATGGTCGTCCGCGCCCTGCAGCACGAGCATCGGCGTCGAGAGGAGGTCGACGAAGTTGATCGGGCTGCGCGCCCGATAGATGTCCTCGGCCTCGGGCCACGGTCCGATCAACATGTGCTCGTACTCGAGACTCGAACTTGTGCGTCTCGCCCGTGGCGAACGGGACCAGGTCGGAGATCCCGAAGAACGAGGTGCCCGCGGCGAACGCATCGGTGAAGGTGAGCGCGCACATCGTCGTGTAGCCCGCCGGCGCTCCCACCCCGGATCAACAGCCGATCGCCGTCCGCGTCGCCGCGTTCCACCAGGAACCTCGCCGCGTTCAGACAGTCGTGCAGATCGACCACGCCCCAGTTGCCGTACAGCCGACGCCGGTAGGCGCGCCCGTAGCCCGTCGACCCTCCGTAGTCGACGTCGACCACGCCGAAGCCTCGCGACGTGAAGAACTGCATGCCGAGATCGAGCACCGATGACGTCGCGCCGGTCGGCCCGCCGTGGCTGATCACGATCAGCGGTGGCCGCTCCCCGTCCGGGCCGACGGCGTCGGGATTCGTCGGCGGGTAGAAGAAGGCGTGCGCGGTCAGGCCGTCGTCGGTCGGGAACACGATCGGCTCGGGGACCGAGAGGTAGGCGCGGTCGACCGGGACGCTCATGCTCGTTCGCAGCACCTCGATCGAACGCGCGGCGAAGTCCAGCCAGATCACCTGATCCGCTTCGGTCGCCGACCCGGCAGTCAAGCACGATCGTGGACCCCTCGGCCCGGATGCCCGGCCCCCAGCGCAGCGCGTCCAACGGCAGATCGAGGTCGACCAACTCCCCCGTTTCGGGATCGAGGATCGCCGTGTGCGTGCTGCCGTCGACGGTCGTAATGACACGCGATCCGACCGTCGCTGCAGGAAGGCGATCGAGTGCTCGCCCATGCCCCACTGTGGGTATCCGAACTCCGCCTCGGCCGCGTGCAGCACGGTACGCGCGCCGTCGCGCACGCGCTCCAGGTTCCACCAGCCACTCCGGTCCGATGCGAAGACGAGGTCGCCCGTCGGGCTCCACTCGGGATCCCAGATCGACTCCTCGCCCGCACGCCCGGCGACCGGGCTCGCCTCGCCGAGCTCGGCGTCGGCGAACAGAGGCGCGACGAACAGCTCCGTGCCGTCCCAGGGCATCCAGGGGAGATCCCAGGTGAGCCACGCCAGCGACGACCCGTCCGGGGAGATCCGCGGGGACGAATAGAAGTCGCGGCCGCCCGCGATCGTGCGCGGCGCGGCCGACCCGTCGGTCGGCACGGCCACCAGCTCGTTGACGACATCGCGCATCTCAGGACCGAGGTCGTGACGTTCGCGCACACCGATCCACCACCGACCGTCGGGGGTGATCTGGCCGTCCGCGAACCGCTGCATCGCGTCCGTGTCGGGCGTGATCGGCACCGGCGCAGAGCCCGGATCCTGCCGATAGAGCCGGGCATCCGGCATGTTCGAGAAGAACACGGCGCCGTGATGCACGGTGAAGGCGCCGCCGCCGTACTCGTGAACCATCGAGCGCGCGTTGTATCCCTCGGGGGTCACATCCGCGGGCGTTGTGTGCGGGTCGCCCGAGACCACGACGAACCGGCCGCCCTCGGTCGGCCGCATCTCCAACCAGTAGGCGACCCCGTCCTCGATCGTCGCCTCGCCGATGCCGATCGTGGTCGTGGCGAGCATCTCCGCGCTGATCGGCGAGGGCCACGCGCCGAACGGGGCGACCGTGGTCACCGCGGACACTTCCCGACGATCACGCGCGTGATCGGGATCGGTCCTCCCTTGGTGGATCGCACATCGCGGAACCCACCCGCCGCCATCACCTTGCGAACATCGCGCGCCCGATCTGGGTCGGTCTCCATCAGCAGCCAGCCGTTGGGCACGAGCCAGGTCGGCGCGTCCTCGACCGTGCGCCGCACCAGGCCGAGGCCGTCGTCGCTCTGATCGGTCAGCGTGTGCGCAGGCTCCCAATCCTTGATCTCGTCGGGCAGGTCGGGCAGCTCGTCCTTCGCAACGTAGGGCGGGTGGATAGTGATCACGTCCACCTTGCCTCGCAGGCGCTTCGGAACAGGGGCGAAGAGATCGCCCGCGCCGAAGGTCGCGCGCAGCTTGAGGTGGCGAGCGTTGCGCCGCGCGAGCTTGACGCCCTCGGTCGACAGCTCCGCGCCGAACACCTCGGCCTTCGGCACCTCGTGCGACACCGCGAGGGCGATCGTGCCCATGCCGCTCGCCAGGTCGACCAGCACGGGGTGCTTGCGCTTGCGGAGACGTCGCGCCGCCTGCTCCGCGAGCCACTCCGAGGAATCGCGAGGCACGAACACGCCGGGCTCGACGACCAGCTCGAGCCCACGGAACTCCGTCACACCTGTGATGTGCGCGACCGGCTCGCCCGTGTAGCGCCGTTCGATCCATTCTTCGAAGCGACGCTGTGTCTTCTTCGAGATCTGATCGTTCGGCTCCGGCTCGTAGCCGTCGTTGAGCTCGATCAGCAGGATCTCGGCCTCGATCTTCTCGCGGCCCGGCTGCCAGTGATCGATCGCCGGCGATGCCTTCAACCGCGCGGTGCCCGTCTTCAAGAGCGTTCGTGCCTTCATGGACCGCTCATGCTAGCGGGTCGCGCTCGGTAGACTCGCTTCATGCCACGCGCCTCCGAGCCGAAACCCGCCGCGAAGGCCGCGAAGCCGCGCAAGCCGCGCGCATCGAAACCCGCCGAGCCGACGCTCCGGCTGACCGGGGACCGGCTCGTGGTGCGCGTGCCCGGCAACGGTGAGCGCAAGAGCGCCGGCGGGCTGCTGATCCCCGCGACGGCCATGCCCGCGCCCAAGCGGCTCTCCTGGGGAGACGTCACCCTGATCGGGCCCGACGTGCGCGTCGCGAAGCAGGGCGACCGCGTGCTGTACCTCCCCTCGGCCGGGCTCGAGGTCGAGCTGGAGGGCGAGGACCTCGTCTTGCTGCGCGAGCGCGACGTGCAGGCGGTGACGGAGGCGACGGCGAGCACACCGAAGGATCGGGCGCCGGGCCAGTACCTCTAGGCCGGCACGAAGCTCAGCCGCACCGTTCGCGCATCGTTGTCGCCGTTCGGGTCGACCAACACGATCGACTGCCAGACGCCCAGCTCGACCTCGCCGCCGAGCACCGGGACGATGAGCGAGGGCGCCACGAACGCGGGCACGATGTGATCCCCGCCGTGACCGCGACTGCCGTGGCGATGGACGTACCGGTCGTCGCGCGGGAACACCCGATCCAACAGCTCCGCCAGGTCCTGCTCGGACCCACTGCCCGTCTCGATCAGCGCCACGCCCGCCGTGGCGTGCGGCACGAACACGTGCAGAAGCCCATCGCCGCCGACACCCCGTGCGAACGAGCGAGCCTCCTCGGTCAGATCGACGGTGCCGCTGTCCGCCCGTGTCGACGGTGAAGGTCTCGGTGCGCATCGTCAGCCTGCGGACGTGGCGAACGTCGGCTCGGCCAACACCTCGGTGTGCTCGCCCTCGACGAAGGAGTCGAACCCGAGCTCCCAGGTCAGGGCGGGCCAGATGTACCGCGCCGTGCGCTCCGTCGGCCGGTACGCGGCTGTGTACAGGGTGCCGAACCCGTGGGCGTAGGACGTCGAGAACAGCGGCGCCCGCAGGAAACTCTCGATGAAGCCGGGCGCGTCGATCGTCTCGTCGTCGAGGAGCCGCAGGATCGTCTGCTCTCGCTCGATCGTGCGGGTCGCGCGCGCCTGCTCGGGCCACTCGACGATGCCCTGATGGTTGGTGGCGGCGGGGAAGACCCGGAAGATCGGCTCCCGATCGGGCGACAGGTAGGCCGTCAGCACCGCACCCGTCGCATCCACCAGCGTCAGGTTGTGGCTGAGCGAATACGGGAGCCGGGCCAGCGCCACGCGTGCGTCCTGGATCGTGCCGCAGGTCTCGAGGAGGTACCGCATGACGATCGGGATCCCGAACCCGTCGCCGAGCACGCGGCGCCCGCCGAAGGTGAGCGACACCGCGAGCCCGTCGTCGTTCATGCCGTCCAGCAGACCCCACAGACAGTCGGTCATGCCGATCACGCGCTTCTCCAGCAGCCGCGTCGACCAGATGAGGCCCTCGAACCGCGACGGCGCGTAGTCGTAGTTGCGCACGAGCATCGGGGCGTCTCCGCGCGTCCAGACCCCCTGCGAGCACGCGGCGAGGTACGGCGGCGGCTTGTACAGCGACAGCATCCGCGCGGCCAGGTCGCCTCCGCCCGCGAGCGCGACGACCTGCTCGTAGGCGGGTATCAACTCCGGCATGTGCGCCCGAAGCATGCGCACGCTCGTGGCGTAGGAAGGCCTCGCAGCCTCACCCTCCCGCAGGAACCACGTCTTGTAGTGCGGCCACTTCTCCTCGAAGACGGCCTGCCACTTCGGCCCGGGCTCGAGCTCCTCGATCGCCCGGAACGTGAACGGGATCATGCGCATGTCCGCGAGATATTCCCAGGTCAGCGGCTCGGAAGCCACCACCGACGAGGCGCGGACCGCTAGAGCATCTTGAAGCCGAACGGTTCGGGCTTCACCAACGGAGGTTCGTCGGCGCCCGGCGGCACGCTCGCGAATTCCCCCTTGATGCCGGTGATCCAGTCGCGTGCGCGGTCCAACAACTGATGCTCCTCGTCCATGAACCGTCCTCGGGTGACCATGATCCCGAGATCGGCTCCGGGGTAACGGTACTGATCGACGCCTGCGATCCGTAGGTAGAAGGCCTCTGACTCGTCTGCCACGGTGTGCCAGTCGGTGTCGCGTCGGGCGAACGAGATGCCGCTGTCACCCCGTCGCCAGATGCCCGAGCGCGGTGCCTGCGTGATGAGCTCCGTCACGTCCTCGGTCTGCTTCAGGATGAACTGCGTCCACTCGTCGAGGTTGTGCGTCTGCGCCCACCGCTCGTTGAGCTCCTCCACGTCGAACTCGAAGTCGACGTCCATGAACTCCAACAGGTGGAACAGGAACAGCGGCATGTCGCCGTAGGCGACCGCGGTCACGTTCGTGATACTGCTCGCTCCCGTCACCCGGGGGTTGAGCTCGCCGAGCCACATCTCACCGGTGTCGGCATCGAGCAGGAAGTCCAGCTCGAAGTACCCGCGGTAGCCCTCTTGCCGCAGCCGCTCGCCCATCGCGATCGTCCGCTCCCGCGCCGTGCGCCGCTGCTTCTCGGTCAGCAGCTCGGGCGACACGTCGTTGCCGCACCAGCCGCCGTCGTAGGGCGTCAGCTCCGGGAACCCCGTGAGCTCGGCCATCAGGGGCCCGACCAACGTCCCGTGCCGCGTGATCACGCCTTCGATCGCCAGCTCGCGTGGCTCGATCCGCTTCATCACCTTGATCTGCTCGCCGGCGATCTTCTTCTCCTCCTCCTTCCAGTCGCCCTCGTCGGCGATGAAGAAGGTGGTCTGCCCGGAGTCGCCGTAGGGGGTCTGCACCACGAGGTCGTCGCCGAGCCCGGCTCCCCGCGCCAACGCGAGCAGCGATGGGTAGTCGGTGCCGCGACCCATCGTGTTCGGCACGCTCGGCACGCCCGCCTCGTTGCCCAGGCGTGTCGTCTCGATCTTCGAGTCCATCCGATGCCGCAGCGACGCCTTCGGGAAGGCGACATCGAGCCCGAGCTCCGCGGCAAGCTCCTCGGTCTCGTCGTCGAACATCAGGAACGCGGCCTTGCCCGACCCCCCGTTGGCGGTCACGAGGTCGCCGACCTCCTTGTGCCCGAGCAGGTAGTTGACGATCTCCTCGATCGACTCGAATGCCCGCGGCGTCTGCTCCTTCGGCACGAACACGTTCGGGTGCGTGCCGTCGAACGAGTCGTAGTAGTTCACGAAGCGGAAATTGCGGACCCATCGGTCGATGCCCAGGAGGTTGAACGCGGTCGCGCTGACGAAGTAGATCGGGGTCTCGTTCGTCCGGAAGAAGTTCCGGATCGAGGGGATGCCCGCCAGCGGCTTCGTCGTGATCATCAGGCCCGGCGCGCCGATCGGCTCGGTCGTGGCCTCCATCGGCAAGGCCCCGACGCGGGCGGCCGCGTCGCGCCGCTTCGCCCACTCGACGAGCTCGCGAGCCGCGAACACCAGGATCACGACGCCGAGAGCCCACAGCACCGGCGTCATGACACGCCGCACCAGTCCCGGATGAAGAGCCCCATCACCTGCGCGGTCTGGACCACGCTCGGAAGGTACACCCGTTCGCCGACGCCGTGCGCGGCCTCGGCATAGGGCCCGAAGCAGACCGACGGGATCCCGCCGACATGCCCGAAGACGCGGGCGTCGGTCGTTCCCGTCGTCGCGACGAGCGCCGGGGACGACCCCATGTGTCGGGCGTAGGACGCCGACAACGCATCGACCAGGAGATGGTCCTGCGGCACCTCGTAGCCCTCTGCCGCGAACCCTCGATAGACGACACGGGGAGGGCTCGGAAAGGCCGCGGGTTGCGCGGCGGCGGCGTCGGCGACCACCGCTTCGACGCGCGTACGCAGTTCCTGCATCGACATGCCCGGGTACGCGGCGAACCGATAGCCGGTGACGCATTCGCCGGGCACCGTTGAGTTCCAGTCGCCGGCGTGGATCTGGCCGACGTTGAGCGAGATCGGGTGCGGATACGAATCGTACGGAGGCGGCGGCGAGGCGTTGAGCTCGGCCTCCAGCACGCGCAGCGCCGCGATCATCATGAGGCTCGCCTCGATCGCGTTGACCGCGTGGCCCGCCTCGGCCGCATGACCGGGCAGTCCCTCGATCACGACGTCGAACCAGAGCACCCCGACCTGCGACGTGGTGATCGCGGCGCCGAACGGCTCCGCGATGATCGCCGCGTCGGCGCGATAGCCGGCGAGCAGCGTCTGGAGCGCGCCGTTGCCGGTGCACTCTTCCTCGACGACCGACTGCACGATCACGGGGGCATGCGGCGACAACCCCAGCTCGCGCAGACCCTTCACCGCCCCGAGGATCGCGGCGAGCCCACACTTCATGTCGGCGGCGCCCCGGCCGTAGAGCCAGTCGGCCTCCACGTGCGCGGTGAACGGGTCGCGGTCCCATTGGGACCTCGGCTCCGGGCTCACGACGTCGATGTGCCCGTTCAAGATCAGACTGAGCCCGCCGTTGCGATGGCTCGGCTCCCAGGTCGCCACGACGTTGACCTTGTCGCGCACATCCCAATCGAACGGCGACGCCGCGGGGTGCGCGCGCAACGCCTCGGTGTCCATCGGCACGTCGACCGGCTGGAGGCCCAGCTCATGCATGGCCTCTCGCATGATGGCCTGCCCGGCCTCCTCGTTGCCCAGGGTCGTGTCCCGGTCGACCAGACGCGCGAGCAGCTCGGTCATCCACTCGGCGCCGGCAGCGATCGCCTCCGCGATCTCCGTGTCCTCCGGCGCCATGTCGGCGGCCTCGAGGTCGGGCCCGGGCATCGGCAGACCCGCATACGCGAGCTCCGGCGGCTCCGGCCCGGTCGAAAGCTGGCTCCCCGCGTAGGCGGCGGGGGCGACGTCGTCTGGAAGCGGTTCCAAGGCGGGCAAGCCTACCAACAGGCTTCCCTCCAGATCTCGGCTTGACGTATGTGAGTAATGATGTAATCTCAGTGTATGACTGAACCCAACGATTTTCAGGAGCACCTCGTCGGGTGGTTCGCGGGTCGACTGCCGAACGACTGGTTCACGGCCGTCCCCAGCGTCCAGTTCGACAGGGACGAGATCCTCGTGGTCGGCACGCTCGACGAGCCCGATCTCCCAGCCGACGCCGGGCCCGAGACGAAGAAGGCCGCCCTCGCCGCACGGATCCAGGGCTTCCGCGAGGACACCAGGGCCCAGCGCATGCGTGTGGCCGACGAGGCCGAACGGCGATTCGGACGCAAGGTCAGCTGGGGCGCAACGTGCGGGGAGCAACAGGTCCTGTTCACAACCGTGGCGACGCCGGCGATGACGCGCCTGCGGATGCCCGAGCGCACCGTCCTGGACACCCTGGTCGACGCCGGCGTGGCGAGGTCCCGGAGCCACGCCCTCGCCTGGTGTGTCCGCCTGGTGTCCGACAAGCAAGAGGAATGGCTGGCCGATCTGCGCCAGGCGCTGGAAAGCGTCGAGGCCGTTCGGCGCGAGGGACCGAGCGACTAGCTCGTCTCTTCGCGGCGTTCGATCGCCACGACGACGCTCATCGCGAGCCGGACGAGCACCGGATCGCCGGCGCGCAACTCGGTGGGCACGCTCTCGGCGCCCAGCCGCACCTGCTCGAACGTCCCGTCGTCGAACGCGAGGGCGACCTGCACGTGGGGCGAACCGTGCACGTCGTACAGCTGGACCTCCGCGGCGACGGCCAGGCGCTCTCCGAGCATGGCCGGTAGCCTAGCGGCTCAAGGTTGGCCACCCTGGGACCGACCACCACTACATGCTTCCGGGGGGATGTGTGTTCCGCCGTCGTCTGCGCACGTCGGCCGTCGCGATCGTTGTATCGCTGGCCGTATGCATGCCCCTCGCGGGCTCGTCACCGGCGCACGCCGCCGACCGGGCGCACGTGATCAAGGCAGGAGAGGCGGGCACCGGGATCCCGGCGATCCCCGTCGTCTACCCGCGCGCCCGGCTCGGCTCGGACGCGTACCGGCGGACGGCGACGAAGGCGGCCACCGTGACGTTCAGCGACCTCGACATGAGCGACACGTGGGCGAAGGACGGCATCATCTGGGTCGCCAAGACGAACAGCTGGATGCTCGACTTCGCACCGAACGCGGACGGCACGTACAACTTCCGGCCCGACGCGATCGAGACGCGCAAGTACTTCGCTCGCTCGGTCGTGCGCGCCTTCGCGCCCGACGCGTCGCCCGATCCCTCGATCGTGTTCAACGACCTCGACGCCTCGGCCGCCTGGTACCGCTACGCGGCCGTTGCGGTCGAGCACGGCTGGCTGACCGCGCGCGACGGCACGTTCGACCCGGACGGCGCGGTGACGATGGCGATGGTGCATCGGGCGCTGGCGCTCGCGCTCGGCCTCGGGCCAGCTGCGAAAGGGCTCAACGCGATCCATACACGAGACGGCGTGACGTTCAAGACGGCGCCGAACTTCGGCACGACGGTGCTCGGCATGCGCCTCGGGCTCCGCTACAACGCGCCGTCCGGCTCCGAATCACACGACGTCGCCCCGATGGACGAGATGCCACGGGCACAGGTCGCGTACTCGCTCTGGCGTGCGACCACACAGCCCTCTTGGAGCGTGCCCGACCTGCTCACGCAATACGCGAACGTCGAGCTGCCACATCTCGGACCGCGTGCGCAGCAGATCGTGCGGTGGGGGATCCGCTACGCGGGCTACCCCTACGTCTGGGGCGGCGAGTGGGGCTTCGACAGCCCTGAGCCGTCCGCGCTGGGCGGGCAGCCGCGCAGCGGCTTCGACTGCTCGGGGCTGACCTGGTGGTTGCTGCGCGCCGACGACGGTGGGTATTGGAACGTGAACCCGCCGCGGCCGTACCTGGGCTGGTCGCTGCCCCAGCGGACATCGGCGGACATGGCGGCGATGGCGCCGAAGCGGCTCGCCTACGGCGACCTGCGTCCCGGCGATCCGATGTTCTACGACGGCGATCGCAACGGTACCGTCGACCACGTCGACACCTACATCGGCAACGGCTGGGCGCTCGACTCCTCGAGCACGCCCGGCGGTGTGACGATCATGTGGGTCGGCAGCGGTTGGTACCGCGACCACTTCAAGTGGGGTCGCCGGATCCTGCCGACCTAGCCGTCGGCCGCGATCGCCGCGTCCAGCTGCGTCCGCTCGGTCGAGGTCAGCGCCCGCGAACGGCGACCGACCGGATCGTGCGCCACGACGACCGACTCGGACTCGGCCGCCACCCAACCCGCCTTCGCGATGACCTGTTCCGCGGTGCGGATCGACGAGCTGCCGTAGCCGACCCCGCGGCAGGTCACCGTCACCGCCTCATCCTCGAGGGCGAGCTCCCGTCGGTAGTCGATCGCGATCCGCACGATCACGAAATCGGCCCCCGGCAGCGTCGCCTCGACCCAACGGTCGCGCGCCTCCTCGAGATAGGTGAGGTAGACCGCGTTGTTGACGTGCCCGTAGCGGTCCACGTCGCGCCAACGGATCCGGATCGGCAGCTCGATCATGGGGCGGAGCCTAGATGGTCGAAAGCCCCAGCCGCTAGGCGACCGGGGCCTTCGATCGGAGAGAGGGGCTCCACCCAGGCGTTCGCCCACTCGGGTGACTCGGTTCGGCGCGAGATGTTGCGAAGCTGTGTCAGTCGTCGTGCTCGGCGATGCGCCGGTCCATCTCCTGGGCGAGAGCGACCGCCCCGGCGGGCGAACCGGTCACGGCCGCAAGGAAGTGGTCCCGGTCGAGCGCTCGCAGCGACGACGGCTCGGCCGCGATCACCGTCGCCGTCCGGGGCACGTTGCGGAGCAGCGCGATCTCGCCGACGAAGTCTCCCGGTCCGAGCTTGGCGAGCGTCATGCCCGCGCGCGACACGTCGAGCGAACCGTCGGCGATCAGGTAGAAGCGATCGCCGGGTTCGCCCTCCGTGATCACCGTCTCTCCCGAAGCGACATCCACGGGGATCAGAGTGCCGCGCGACACGCTCGAGGTTCGCGGGCCCGAGCGGGCCGAAGATCGACGTGCCCCGCAGGAGTGCGATATCGGCCGGATCGGCCATGGTCGCGTCGCGATCGACCGCGCGGATGCGCCGCAGCGAGATGAGCGCCACCGCCGGCAACGCCAGTCCTGCAGCACAGGAATGCCGCATCGACGCCGATCCGGTTGACGATGATGGGGGCGATCACAGAGCCGATCGCGAGCGCGGCCATCGACAAGCCCTCCTGCACCCCGAACACCCGGGCGAGCACGTCGTCGTCGACGCTACGCTGCAGCAAGGTCCGGGACGTCACGTCGAAGAAGCTCTTGCCGATCCCTGCGACCCCAAGCAGGATCAGGGCCGCAGCCGGACCGGTCGTAAAGGCAACCAACGCGATCGGGAGGCCGATCACGCACGACGCCGACGAAGAAGGCGGGCGCGAGTCGCTCCCGACCTATCAGGGTGACGGTCGCCGCGGCCCCGACGAGGCCGCCGACCCCGACCGCGGCAGAGAGCACCCCGGGCCCCGACGGACCCATCGACAACACGCCGTACGCAAGAACGACCGTCAGCACGTCGAGCGCCCCGATCACGACGGTCTGTCCTGCGACGAATCCGAGCAGCAGCCGCGCGCCTGGGCGGCGCTTGAGTTCGCGGAAGCCTTCGAGAGCGTCCCCGACCGCGACGTGATGCTCCGTCATGCGCGTGCGCGCATGCACCGCCAGCACGAGCATCCCGACGGCGAGCATCAGGATCGCGGCGACCGCGAAGACGAGCTTCGGACCATCGATCGCGATCAGCACGCCGGCGAGCAGCGGCCCGATGAAGATCGCGAATCCCTCCAGGGTGCTGGTGAGCGCGTTCGCCGCGGTCAGCTGCGCCGGGGTCTCCGCCAGCTCCGGGCAGGATGGAAAGGTGCGTCGGACGCACCATAGAGATCGCAGATGTTCAGTCGCCGCTGCGAAGAGGTAGGCGACGGGGCTGGGGAGCGAGAGCGCCAGGGACGCAGCGGTGAACGCCGCCGCGACACCGATCGCCAGATAGCCGATCGCAAGCGCGCGTTCCCGATGGATCCGATCCCCCAGCTGCGACACGAACGGCGCGAGCAACGCCGTCGGCACAAGCAAGGCGACGGCCGCAATCCCCATCTCCCTGGTGCCACCCGTGCCGTAGGCGTAGACGAGGATCGCGATCCACTGCGCGGACTCGATCGGGCGGAAGGCGGCGAAGGCGAGCAACGCTCGCCGGAGCGCTCGACTCTTCAGAACGGCGGCGACGTTGTGGCCCGTATCCTCGAACCTCGAATCGCACGCGCCTACGGTGGCAGGGCTGTCAGTAACCTGCAAACGCAGCCGCGCTCGTGCGGCCGCGGCCGGTCCGGAAGCACGGAACGGGGCCCGTTCGGGCCCCGTTCGTGTGTTTGCTCGATGCGTGGTGGCAGAATCAGAAGTCCATGTCACCGCCGGGCATGCCGCCACCGCCCGGCATCGCGGGTGCCTTCTCCGGCTTCTCCGCAACGATCGCCTCGGTGGTCAGGAACAGCGCGCCGATCGAGGCCGCGTTCTGCAGGGCGGATCGCGTGACCTTCGCGGGGTCGACGACGCCGAACTTGATCATGTCGCCGTACTCGCCGGTCGCGGCGTTCAGGCCTTCGCCCTCCTTGAGCGCGCGGACCTTCTCCACGATGACGCCGCCCTCGAGGCCGGCGTTCAACGCGATCTGTTTGATCGGCTCCTCGAGCGCACGGCGCACGATCAGCGCGCCGGTGAGCTCGTCGCCCTCGAGGTCGATCTTGTCGAGCGCGGCCTGCGCGTTGAGCAGCGCGACACCGCCGCCGGGCACGATGCCCTCCTCGACCGCGGCCTTCGTCGACTGCACGGCGTCCTCGATGCGGTGCTTCTTCTCCTTGAGCTCGACCTCGGTGGCCGCGCCGACCTTGATCACCGCGACGCCACCCGACAGCTTCGCCAGGCGCTCCTGGAGCTTCTCGCGGTCGTAATCGGAGTCGGTCTTCTCGATCTCGGACTTGATCTGGTTGATGCGGCCCGCGACGTCATCCGCCTTGCCCGCACCCTCGACGATCGTCGTCTCATCCTTCGTCACGACGATCTTCCGCGCGGTGCCGAGCAGATCCATGGTGGCGTTCTCGAGCTTCAGCCCGACCTCCTCGGACACCACGGTGGCGCCGGTGAGGATCGCGATGTCCTGCAGCATCGCCTTGCGGCGATCGCCGAACCCCGGGGCCTTGACCGCGGCCGAGTGGAACGTGCCGCGGATCTTGTTCACGACGAGCGTGGCGAGCGCCTCGCCCTCGATGTCCTCGGCGATCACGAGCACCGGCTTGCCGGCCTGCATGACCTTCTCCAGCACCGGCAACAGGTCCTTCACCGCGCTGATCTTCGAGTTGGCGATCAGGATGTACGGGTCGTCGAGCACCGCTTCCATGCGCTCGGGATCGGTCACGAAGTAGGGCGAGATGTAGCCCTTGTCGAACCGCATGCCCTCGGTGAACTCGAGCTCCATGCCGAAGGTGTTGGACTCCTCGACGGTGATCACGCCGTCCTTGCCCACCTTGTCGACGGCCTCGGCGATCTTCTCGCCGATCTCGGGGTCGGCCGCCGAGATCGCGCCGACGTCGGCGATCTCCGCCTTGGAGTCGACGTCCTTGGCAACGGTCTTGATGCGCTCGACCGCGAGCTCCGTCGCGCGCTCGATGCCGCGCTTGAGCGACATCGGGTTGGCGCCGGCCGCCACGTTGCGCAGACCTTCCTTCACGATCGCCTGAGCGAGCACGGTCGCGGTCGTCGTGCCGTCGCCGGCCACGTCGTCGGTCTTCTTCGCGACCTCCTTGACGAGCTCCGCGCCGATCTTCTCGAGCGGATCGTCAAGCTCGATCTCCTTGGCGATCGAAACCCCGTCGTTGGTGATCGTGGGAGCGCCCCACTTCTTCTCGAGAACGACGTTGCGGCCCTTCGGCCCCAGCGTGATCTTGACGGCGTTCGCGAGCTGGTCCATGCCCCGCTCCAACGCGCGCCGGGCGTCCTCGTCGAACGAGATGATCTTGGCTGCCATCTCTTCCTACCCTCCTGTGCTCGGTTTCAGCTGGCCCGTCGACTGCTAGCACTCGACGGGTATGAGTGCTAACGATGGTAGCCCGCGGCCACCGGAACTGGCAAGGCCGAGGGTCCGCCGCGTAGGGTTGCCGCCATGCCCGACGACAACGCGCAGACGCCCGATTGGATCCGCAGGTTCACCGCGCCCACGCTCGGGTTCCCCGCGTGGAACGACGACGCGCCGGAGCGTCTGGCCATGGTCGGGAACCGGGAGGGGTCCTGGCAGGCGTGGGGGCACGATCGCACCGATGGGTCCTGGCGACGGTTGAGCGACGAACCGGTTGGGGTGGAGTCACTCTGGGTCCTGCCCGATGGGCGGGTCGCCTGGTGGCGCGACAGGACCGGCGACGAGCGCGGCGCACTCGTCGCGGTCGCGTTCACTGGCGGCACGCCCGAGTCGGTCTTCCCCGAGGTGCCCGAGGGCTGGCTGACCGGGTTGTCGTTCGAGGCCGGCCGGAGCGCGATCAGCGTCGAGGTCGACGGCAAATACCGCGTGTACCTGGTGGAGCCCGATGGCGCCACCCGTGAGCTCGCGGCCTTCGCCCGAGCCGCCGGGGTCGGGAGCCTCGAGCCCGGGGCGGGGGGCGGCCTGTCGGCCGACGGGACCCTGGCGTGCATCTGGCACAGCGAGGACGGCGACATCCTGCACGCCTCCCTCCGGGTCCTCGATGCCGACACGGGCGTCGTGGTCGGCGACATCCCGGGCGACGGTCGCAACCTGCAACCCGCCGCCTGGTCGCCCGTCCCCGGCGATCAACGGTTGGCGTTCACGAGCGAGCTCGGCGACTTCGAACGGCCGGCAATCTGGGATCTGTCGACGGGACGACGATCCGACGTGACGATCGACCTCCCCGGCGCCGTGTTCCCCGTGCAGTGGTGGCCCGACGACGGGCTGCTCGTGCGTCACGAGCTCGAGGGGCGCGCGCAGCTGCTCCGTCTGGATCCCGCGACGGGCGCGACGACCGCCCTGACCGAGCTCCTCGGCGACATCGACGCAGCGGGCCTCCGCCCGGACGGGCAGGTCTGGTATCGGGTCAGCGACTCGGTGCATCCCGTCCGGTTGGTGGACACGGGCGGGACGATCGTCGCACAGGCGTCCGGCGCCGCGGCACCCGCGGGGCGCGCCTACGCGAGCCGTTTCGCGGTCAACCAGCACGGCGACCGCGTCCACATGTTCGTGGTGACGCCCGAAGGCGAGGGACCGTTCCCGACGGTCCTCAACATCCACGGCGGCCCCGAATGGCACGAACGGGATCGGTTCGATCCCGAGACGCAGGCGTTCGTCGACGCGGGGTACGCGGTCGCGCTCGTGAACTACCGCGGATCGACCGGCTACGGCGTCGCGTTCCGCGAAGCGTTGATCGGCCGGGTCTGTCTCGCGGAATCGGAGGACATCCTTGCGTGTCTCGACGCGTTGATCGCCGATGGCACGACCGATCCCACGCGCGCCTACTGGAGCGGTTGGTCCTGGGGCGGGTGTCTGGCGTGCTTCCACGCCGGCGCCCACCCGGATCGATTCCGCGCGATCTTCGCGGGCATCCCCGCGGGCGACTTCGTGGCGGCGCACTGGGCCTCGGCGCCCGAGCTCCAGGCCTGGGACGACGCCGTCTACGGGGGGAGCCCCGATGAGGTTCCTGACTCCTACCGACAAAGCGATCCGATGACCTATGTCGAGAACGTCACCGCGCCAGTCCTCGTGATCGCCGGCGACCACGACCCCCGCTGTCCGATCGAGGGAGTCACGCCGTGGGTCGAGGCCGTGCGCGCGCACGGCGGCAGCGTCGAGGTGCACACCTACGACGCGGGACACCACACGAATTCGATGGCCGACCAGGTGATGCACATGCGGTGGGTGCTCGACTTCTTCGCGCGACACGAATGAGCGGCGTTACACGCCGCTGCTGTGCACGAGATCGATCTTGAACTCGATGAACACCGTGGAGCCCGCCTCGATCGGCGCGACCCGCTCGTATTCGGAGAACTTCTCGTACATCAGGTTCCGATCACGACCCCACTCCGGACCGCTCTCCACTAAGTAGGCCTCACCGGACATGATGACCTGGGCGAGCCCGTTGTCCCAGTCCTCCGAATACACGTCCACGCAGTACGTGATCGAGGCGTTCTCGCGGAGATCGGCGATCTTCCGGTCGAGCGCGCTTGCGATCACGATCCGGTCGCCGTCCAGCACGTGACACACGGGCACGACGTGCGGCCACACACCCGCGCGAGCGGTGCCGACATGGCCCACCCTGGCGTTCGAGACGAAGCTCGCCTCGGCGCCCGTCAGGCCTCGACGCTCACTCATCTGCCGTCACGGATTGATCGCGGATCTGCTCCACGATCTCGGCGTTCGCCAACGTCGTCACGTCGCCCAACGTGTTCCCGCGCGCCACATCGCGCAGCAACCGCCGCATGATCTTGCCAGACCTCGTCTTGGGAAGGTCTGGGGTGAAGATGATCTCGTCCGGTTTCGCGATCGGGCCGATCACCTTTGCGACGTGTTCTCGCAGCTCGGACAGCGTCGCGTCGTTGCCCTCGTAGCCGGTCTTCAGCGTCACGAACGCGACGATCGCCTCCCCCTTGATGTCGTGAGGCTTGGAAACGACGGCCGCCTCCGCCACCTTGTCGTTGTCCACGAGCGCCGACTCGATCTCGAACGTGGAGAGTCGATGGCCGGCCACGTTCATCACGTCGTCGATGCGACCGAGCAGCCAGTAGTAGCCCTCGTCGTCGCGCCTCGCGCCGTCGCCCGCGACATACACCTCGGGGCCGTAGGCGCTGAAATACGTCTGCACGTACCGATCGGGATCGCCCCAGATCGTGCGCGCGATTGCCGGCCACGGATGCGTCAGCACGAGGAACCCGCCACCGCCCAGCGACACCGTGGCGCCCCGCTCATCGACGACGTCGGCTTGGATCCCGGGGAACGGGAACGTCGCGGACCCGGGCTTCAACGCGGTCAGACCGGGCAGCGGCGAGATCAGGATGGCCCCCGTCTCCGTCTGCCACCACGTGTCGACGACGGGACACCGCTCGCCCCCGATCACCTTCCAGTACCAGACCCATGCCTCGGGGTTGATGGGCTCTCCCACGGAGCCCAGGAGCCGAAGCGACGACAGATCGTGTCCCTCAGGGAACTCGGTGCCCCATCGCATGAACGCGCGGATCGCCGTCGGCGCCGTGTAGAGGATCGTGACGCCGTACCGGGCGATCAGCGCCCACCAACGATCCTTGTCCGGCCAGTCGGGCGCGCCTTCGTACATCACACCCGTCGTGTGGTTGGCCAGTGGTCCGTACACGATGTAGCTGTGGCCCGTGACCCACCCGCAGTCTGCGGCGCACCAGTACACGTCGTCGTCGTGGATGTCGAAGATCAGCCGGTGCGTGGTGGCGACCTGTGTCAGGTACCCGCCCGTCGTGTGCACGATGCCTTTGGGCTTGCCTGTCGTGCCGCTCGTGTAGAGGAGATAGAGCGGGTCCTCCGCACCCATCGGCTCGGGCGCGCACTCGGCCGGCTCGACGGCCACCAGCTCGTGGTACCAGTGATCGCGCCCTTCCTGGAACGCGTGCTCGTTGCCGCAGCGGCGCACCGTGATGACGTGCTCGATGCTCGGGCACTCCGCCACCGCCGCATCGGCGTTGTCCTTCAACGGGACGATCGTGCCACGACGCCATGCCCCGTCGGCGGTGATGAGCACCTTTGCCTGCGCGTCGTTGATCCGGTCGCGAAGCGCCTCCGCGCTGAAGCCGCCGAACACGACGGAGTGCGGCGCCCCGATCCGCGCGCACGCCAGCATCGCGATCGGCAGCTCCGGCACCATCCCGAGATAGATGTTGACCCGGTCGCCCTTGCGCACCCCCAGGGTGCGCAGCGCGTTCGCGAGGCGGGAGACGTCCTCCAAGAGGTCGCGATAGGTGATCGTGCGGGTATCCCCCGGCTCCCCTTCCCAGTGGAACGCGACCTTGTCGCCGCCGCCGGCTTCCACGTGGCGATCCAGGCAGTTCACGGACGCGTTCAACGTGCCCCCGTCGAACCAGGTGACCCACGGCGGGTTCCAACTCATCACGGTGTCCCACCGGCGCTCCCACGTGAGCTCCTCGGCCTGCGCTGCCCAGAAGGCCTCGAAGTCCCTGTTCGCGGTGTCGTAGATCGCGGGGTCGTCGGCGACGGCATCCGCTCGGAACCCTTCCGGCGCCTCGAACACCCGGAGCTCGGACAACAGGGCTTCGATGTTCTGCGCGTCGCTCACGGACCTCGTTCCTTTCGCCGGAGAGGGCATCGTACGCGTGGCGTCGCGGAGGCGCGAGCCGGATCGTTCGGACGCGGGTGCTTGCATCGGGGGCCTCCAGCCTCCACCATCGGCCGAGAGCCGCCCGATGGGGCGGCTCGAAAAGCATGGTGGGGACGGGGAAGGGAGACTGCGATGGCCGATGTGGCCTACTGCATGAAGTGCCGTGAGAAGCGTGAGTTCACCGGGACGCTGGTCACGCTGGCGAACGGTCGCCCAGCGCTTCAGGGCACATGCCCGGTCTGCGGGACCAAGCTGACGAAGATCATGGGCATGGACGCAGCCAAAGCGATGGGCTGGAAGGCCCCCTAGTTCAAACGAGACAGCAGCTGTTCGGGGCTGAGCACGACCGGCCCCGGCGCCATCTTCCGGTGGCGGGCCGCGAGGTCCGCCACCGTCGTGCGTTCGAAGACATCCTGCACGGCGCGCGCGACGTCGGCCCAGAAGCCTTGCAATCCACAGCGTGAGTCCGCGAAGCAGGTGTGGTCCGAGGGCTCGAGGCAAAAGACCGGATAGATCTGGCCCTCGATCGCATCCGCGACCTGCGCCACGGTGATCGTCGCGGGATCGCTCGCGATTCGGCATCCGCCCCCCGCGCCGCGGAAACTCTCCACGAGCCCGGCCCGCGAGAGCGAGCCCAACTGCTGTTCCAGGAATCGAAGCGGGATCTGCTGACGCTCCGCGATCTCGCGCGCCGGCACAAGGGTGTCGTCATCGCGGCGTTCCGCCAGCTCGATCATGGCGCGGATCGCGTATTCCAGCTTCTGAGAGATCTTGAGCATCGGCGGATGCCTCCTCGAACCACCAGGCTAGGTGGGAGCGTTCCCGCACGTCAACGCGGCCTTCCAATGGAACAGGTCGCGTCGGTCACCACTATGCTCGCCGCCATGGCTCGCGTGCTCGTGATCGATGACGAACCCGACGTGCGCTGGCTCATCCGCGTGAGCCTCGAGCGGGCGGGACACGACGTCTTGCTCGCCGAAGATGGGCTGCGTGGCATCGCGCTCGCGATGAAACAACGGCCCGAGGTCATCGTGCTCGACCTGATGATGCCCGTGATGGACGGGTACGGCGTGCTCGCCGAGCTCGCGAAGGACCCGCGGACCGCCGCGGTCCCCGTCCTGGTGCTCTCTGCCCGCGCGATCCCGGAAGAGGCGGAGCGAGCGACGAAGGCGGGCGCCCGGCGCTTCGTGGAGAAGCCGTTCGATCCGGACGATCTGGCGCGCGAGCTCGCCGACCTGCTCGGCGCCGGCTGAGGGCCTAGGCGGTGAGGGTCGAGGCGTAGTCCTCGCCCACGACGATCGCCACGGTGACGCTGTCGGGCACGACCTCGGAGAAGCTCGGGTCGAGCTTCTTGACCGGGGCCCCGTCGAAATACGTATCGGCGATGTAGGTGGCATCCGCCTGGTTCTGCGCCGCGTTCTCGTCGTCCCGGTAGTACACGGTGGTCTTCTTGACCCCCGAGACGGGCGCGTCGGTCGCGGGCTGCACCTCTTTGTACCCGTCGCTGACGAGGAGATCCTGGGCGGCCGCCCCCGCGCCGGTCGTGTCGGTGCCGTTCAGCGCGATGATGAGAACGCCCTTCGTCTGCGGGGCGGGCGTCGCCGTCGGCGACGAGGTTCCGCTCGAGGGTGGGGGCGTCGATGTGCTCGAGCTGGGCGCGGCCGAGCCGCTGGGCGTCGCCACGGTTGCGCCGTCGTCCAGGAAGCCGTTGGCGAGGACCGCCAAGCCGGCGACCACCAACGCCACGATGATGAGGACGCGTCCCGTGCTCAGGTTCACGCGGCCAATCCTACCCCGCGACACGCGGGGTGCGTCCCGGGGGTGGTGGCGCTACAGCTGGATGCCGAGTCGTTGCGCCGTACGGCGCTTGCGGCGGATCTCGCGGAGCCGCCGGAGACGGCGGACGAGCATCGGGTCATACGCGAGCGCCTCCGGTCGGTCCACGATCCGACGCAAGAGTTGGTGGTAGCGGGTCGCGGAGATGCCGAACCGCTCGCGGATCGCCCGCTCCTTGGCGACCTGCAAGCACCACGATTCCCGCTCGAAGTCCAAGATCTCCCGCTCGCGCTCATCAAGCCCGAACGGCACGGATGCCGATGGCGACGAAGCGTTCGCGGTTCCCACGGCTCGGGAGGCTCGCACCCCCAGGGGGGCAGTGCAAGCACCGAGCCTGACCCCTCGTTCCTCCCGAGGGCCGGAGGTGAGAGCATGGGAAGCCAGACCCCGAGGACATGGTGAGGAACACGGCCGAGCAGGACCCGACCCGGGCAGCGCACGATGCGGAACGATCCGATGCGCAGCTCGACATGCTGCACAGCTTCGCGGCGAAGCTGAACGTGCTGACCGATACGACCGAGATCGGCAACGCGATCACCGGCGAGCTCCGAACGATCATCGACTATCACAACTGCCGCGTGTACCTCTTGCAAGCGGATCGCGAGACCCTGATGCCGATCGCGTTCCGCGGCGAGATGACCACCGAATACTTCGAAGAGGATCTCGACGCGCTGGTCACCGCGATGGGTGAGGGCATCACCGGCACCGTCGCCGCGACCCGGGAGTCGCTGCTCACGCCCGACGCCCGGGAGGTGACGTTCTCGGTCACGATCGCGGGCACCGACGACGACCTGCTCGAATCGATGCTGGCGGTCCCGATGATCGCCGGCGACGACGTCGTGGGCGTGATCGTGCTCTCGAGCCTCGGCTACGGCATGTTCGACGACGAGGACCAGCGCATGCTCGAGGTGCTGGCCCCGCACGCCGCGGCGGCGTTCCAGGGCGCGCGGCTGCTGGAGGCGGAGCGCGGCGCCGCCCAGGCGGCCGGCGCGCTCCTGCAGCTGTCGCAGTCCCTGACCGCCCGGCACATGCTCGGCGATATCTTCCACGATGCGATCGAGACGATCCCCACGATCATCCGGTGCAGCGCGTCGGCCGCCTACGTGCGAGACGCGGCGACGGGCGATTTCCGCCTCGCGCAGCTCCACGGACACGCCGGGACCACGCTCCGCGGGCGGGCAGACATCGCAGACGTGCCCGCCTCGATCGCGGATGCCTTGCTGCAGAGCGACGCCACACCGTTCGTGATCCCCCACGCGATCGCCGCGCAGGTCCCGACCGAGTATCGGGTCCTCGAGGAATTCGGCGACGTTCTCGTCTGCCCGCTGCGTTGGGAGCCCGAACAGATGGGCGCGCTGATCGCGGTCGGCACCCCCGGGGCCGAGCCGTTCGACGACGCGGCCCTGCGCCTGGCGCGTGGTGTGGGCGACCTGACGGCCCTCGCGCTCGGGAACGCACGACGGATCAGCGAGCTCGAGCGCTTTCACCGGCTGGTCGAAAGCCTGGACGCCATCTTCTGGGAGGCCGACGCCGACGACCTGGAGCTGACGTTCCTCGGCGGCCGGCTCGACGTGCTGTTCGCCGAGGACGCCGGGCGCTGGGAGGGGCGCGCGTGGGGCGACCACATCGTGGACGCGGATCGTTCCTTGGCGGTCGCGGAGATCCGCCGCGCGATCGCCGAGGGCGTCGACGTGAGCGCGGAGTACCGGGTCCGCACGGCGACCGGTGACACCCTGTGGATGCGCGATCTGGTGCACGTCGTCCACGGCCGACAGGGCGCGCGACAGGTTCGCGGTCTGATCATCGACATCACGGAACGCAAGCAGGCCGAGCAGACCCTGCGGGAGTCCGAACGCAAGTACTCCGAGGCGTTCCTGCGCGAGCGGGAGGCGGCGGAACAGCTCCGCGCGCTCGACGCCATGAAGAACACCTTCCTCGAGGCGGTGTCGCACGATCTGCGGACGCCGCTCACCTCGATCCTCGGCTCCGCGCTGACGCTGGAGCAGAGCGGTCTCGAGCTGCCGCCGGACGACGCGCTCGACCTCGTGCATCGGATCGCGGCCAACGCGCGCAAGCTCGAGCGGCTCCTGGGCGACCTGTTGGACCTGGATCGCCTGCAACGCGGCATCGTCACCCCGCAGCGTCGTCCCACCGATGTGGCCGAGCTGATCGCACGCGTCGTCGCCGAGGTCGAGAACCCGGACCGCCGGCTGATCGATACCGATGTGGGACCGATGACCGCCTCGATCGACGGACCGAAGGTGGAGCGGATCGTCGAGAACCTGATCGCGAACGCGCTGCGCCACACACCGCCGGAGGCACACATCCGCGTCTGGTCGAGCGAGCAGGACGACGGGGTCGTCATCGGCGTCGACGACGCGGGACCGGGGATCCCCGAGGCGGCGCGCGAATCGATCTTCGAACCGTTCGAGCAGACGGCCGGCCCCGCGATCGAACACTCGCCGGGCGTCGGCATCGGGTTGTCGCTCGTGCGGCGCTTCGCCGAACTCCACGGCGGACGCGCCTGGGTCGAGCCGCGAGCGGGCGGCGGCTCCTCGTTCCGCGTGTTCCTGCCGAACGCCTGAGCGTCGACCGCCGCTCGACTAGATGAACAGCGTGAGCGCGTCCTGCGCCCGCGCGAGCGCGGTGGCCGCGCCGGCCGGCTCGGCCAGGCCATCGATCAGGTCGTCGCGTTCCAACCCGAGCAGATCCATCGTCATCTGACAGGGGATCAGGGTCACGCCGAGGTCTCGCGCGACCTCGAGGAGCTCCTGCGGCGACGCCACGTTGTGCTCGTCGGCGAGCTTGTTCATCATCGCCGGCCCCGCGCCTGCGAAGTTCATCTTCGACAGGCCGAGATGCTCGGTGCCGCCCCGGTTCATCATCGACATCATCTTCTGCATCCAGTTCTCACCCGTGATCCGCACCTCGTTCTTGACCAGCGGGAACAGGCCCCAGAAGGTGAAGAACACGGTGGTCTGCATGCCCATCGCCGCCGCGGTCGTCGCGAGGATGAAGGTCGGCCAGATGCGGTCCAGATCGCCGCTCCACGCGAAGATGACGAGGTTGGTGTGTTTGGCGCTCTCGTGTTCGTGCGCCGCGAGCTCGGCCCGCATCGTGTCGAGCATCTCGTCGTAGGCGGCGGGTGCCAGGGTGTCGGTCGTCATGGGTCTCACACCTTCCGGATCACGAATCGATAGACGCCGTCGGCGGTCGTGCGCTCCACGAGCTCGTTGCCCGTGGCCTCGCACCACGCCACGAAGTCGGGGACGGAGCCCGGGTCGGTCGCCAGGGCCTCGATCACGGCGCCCGCCTCCAACGTTCGGATCGCCTGTGCGGTCTTGGCGATCGGTAGCGGACAGGACAGGCCTTTCAGATCCAAGGTGACGGTCACGGTCTGGCTCATCGTGCAACCTCCTTCGGCATCGTGCCGGGCGCACGCTCGGGCAGCCGACCCTGCGGCACGGTCTCCCAATACGCCCGGTTGAAGATCCACTTCGCCATGTGCCAGCCGCGGTTGGGCGGCGGCGGCACCGGCGGGTGCTCGTAGTCGAAGCGCAGCGCCGTCGCCTTGCCGTTGCCCGTCTCGAGGAAGCACATCACGCGGCCGCCGTAGGACTCCGTCGGCGCGGTGCCGTGGATCAGCGAGGCGATGCGTGAGGCGACGACCGGCGCCTCGAAGTGCGCGGTCGAGCCCGACTTCGAGATCGGGAGGTTGGTGGCGTCGCCGAGCGCGAAGATCCGTTCGTAGTCCCCGACCTGCAGCGTGTGCCTGTCGGCGGGCAGCCAGCCTCCTGCGTCGCCGAGATCGGAATCGATCATGACCTGCGCGCCACGGTGCGGCGGGACCAACACCAGCAACTCGTATTCGCGCTTCTCGCCCTCCAGCGACAGGACCGTGTGGGCGCTCGGGTCGACCTCCTCGACGTTGAAGAACGTCGAGAGCTCGATGCCACGCTCGTCCATGATCGGCGCGATCAAGGTCGAAGCGCTTTCGATCGTGAAGGCGCGGTTCAGCGGCGACAGCAGCGTGACCTCGCTGCGATCGCGCACACCCTTCTTCCGCAGGTACTCCTCCACCATCATCGTGAACTCGACCGGCGCCGGGGGGCACTTGTACGGGATCCCCGCGACGCCGACCAGCAGCCGACCGCCCGGAAACGGCGAAGCTCCTCGCGGAGTCGTTCCGCGTCGGGGAGCGAATAGAACCCGAAGGATCCCTCGGCAAGGCCCGGGATCGCGTCATGCACCAGACGCGCGCCGGTCGCGAGGACGAGGTAGTCCCACTCGACGCTCGCGCCGCTCCGCAGCTGGACGGTCTGGGCATCGGGGTGGATCCGGACGGCCTCTTCGATCGCGAGGTCGACGTCACGACGCAGGAGCGTGCGCTCGTCCCGAGACAACCAGTGGCCGCTCGCTTCGCCGAGCGCGACGTACAGGTAGCCGGGCTGATAGTCGTGCATGCCGGTCGGGTCGATCACCGTCACGCTGACGTCGTGGCCGAGCGCCTTGTCCAGCAAGTTCGCGACGAGCGTGCCTCCGACCCCACCCCCGAGCACCGCGACGCGCGCGGGCACCGAGCTCACCGGACCTTTCGGATCACGAAGCGCGCGTACCCGTCGTCGTCGACGACTTCGAGGAGTTCGTGGCCGGCCTTGGCCACCCAGGCGGGGATGTCGGACTTGGACCCCTCGTCGCTGCTGAGCACCTCGATCGTGTCGCCCACGGTTCCCTCGCGGATCGCGCCGATCAAGGACATCAACGGGCCCGGGCACGGCATGCCGCGGGCATCGATCGAGCGAGTGATGTCGGTGGTGTTCATCGTGGTGCTCCTTTCAGATGAAGGTGACGGGGCCGTCGGCAGCTCCGAAGAACGAGGCGACGCCCCAGACCCCCTCGACCAAGGGATCGAGGTCGTCCTGCGTGATCCGGAGCAGCTCCATCGAGTCGGCACAGGCGTGGATGTGCACCTCGCCGACGTCGGCCGCCTGACGGAACAGCTCGCTCCAGTGCGCCGAGCCGTGCGAGGCGAGTGCGGCGGCTCCCTCCGGTCCCGCCTCAGGCACGACGCCGTGATCCTTGGTGATGCGATCCGCCCGGAACGCGTCGAGCGCCCAGTACTGCAGGAAGACCTGGACCGGACGGCCCATCACCGCGGCGCCGACCGTCAGCGTGGCGGCCGCCTGCAGCTTGTCGTCGGTGCCCGAGAACAGCACCACCGCGAACGTCTCGCTGTCGACCATCGTGCTCCTCCGCGTCGTTGGTAGCTCCAGCATCGGATGGGGGCGGGATGGCGGCGCGAGGCGAAGGACCCTGCGCGACGGGGGCTTTTTCCAGCGAGGTCGCGCCGTCGACCGAGGTTCGCGCGGTGCTAGCGTGCGCCGATGACCGACGCTGCGTCCTCACCGGCTCGATCGTCGATGGAAGCGGCCGGGAGCCCTTCGACGGCTGGGTGGCGATCGATGCGGATCGGATCGTCGAGGTGGGTCGGCTCGAAGTGCCTGCACCCCAGGCGGATCGAACGATCGACGGCAACGGGTGCGTCATCGCTCCCGGGTTCATCGATGTGCACAACCACTCCGATCTGTCCCCGCTCCTGCTTCCGGAGATGCCGAGCACGCTGCGACAAGGAGTCACGTCGGTCGTCGTCGGGAACTGCGGCTCCTCGCCCTGGCCGCTCGTCGCATGGGACGAGGCCGTGGGGCTGGCCTACGGAGAGCCCGGCGCCCTGCCGCTGCCGCCATGGACCGGGTGGGGTGACTATCTCGACGCGATCGACACGGCGAGGCCCGCGGTCAACATCGCCACCTTGGTCGGGCACGGATCGGTGCGACGAGCGGTGCTCGGACTCGAGCAACGGCCGCCGTCGGCGAGCGAGCTGGATCGGATGCGCGGCCTCGTGCGCGACGCCATCGCCGATGGCGCCGTCGGCCTGTCGACGGGCTTGATCTACGTGCCGGGCATCTTCAGCGAGACCGACGAGGTGGTCGCGCTCGCGGCCGCCGCGGCCGCCGCGGGCGGGCTCTACGCCTCGCACATCCGCGGCGAGGGCAGGGACCTGTTCTCCGCGATCGGCGAGGCGCTCGAGATCGGCCGCCGCGGCGGGTTGCCGGTGCACGTCAGCCACCTCAAGTGTGAGTCCTCGCGTGCCTGGGGGCGCGCCGAGGAACTGCTGCGCACCGTTCACGAGGCACCGGACGCAACGGCCGATCAGTATCCGTACACCGCCTGGAACTCCTCGCTCGCCTCGCTGCTGCCCCCGTGGGCGCCCGTCAGCGACGTCGCCTCGATCGTCGCCGTCGACGGCGAGCGTCTCCGCGCCGCGGTCGAGGTCGGCGAGCCCGGATTCCAGTCGTCGGTCGACGGCGTGGGGTGGGATCGCATCGTGCTCGTCACGGCGCCACGACCCGCCTGGCGGGGACGAACGATGGCCGCCGTCGCCGAGGAGCTCCTGATCGATCCGTTCGACGCCTTCGTTGGACTGCTCGTGGAGGACCCGGAGATCAGCTGCATCGGCCATGCGATGACCGAGGAGGATGTGCGGGCGATCGCGAGCGACCCGGCGGTGTTCGTGGCGTCCGACGCGTCGGCCACCGCACCCGACGGGCCGGGCGGCGACCTCCCCGTGCACCCGCGCGACTACGGAACGTTCCCACGTGCGCTCCGGATGGCGCGCGAGGGGTCGCTGCCGCTCGAGACGATGATCCGCAAGATGACGGCCCTGCCGGCCGACCGGTTCGGTCTTCGTGACCGAGGCACGATCCGGGCCGGCGCGTTCGCAGACATCGTGCTCTTCGACCCGGCGGCCGTGCGCGACACCGCCACGTTCGACGAGCCGCACGCCTACCCGGACGGGTTCTCGGCCGTCATCGTGAACGGCACCGTGGCATGGGAACCGGGCGCCACATCGATCGAGCGGGCGGGTCGCGCGCTCCGGCGCTGATCCCGCACATCGAGAGCCGGCGATCGGATTCGAACCGATGACCTACCGATTACAAGTCGGTTGCGCTACCGGACTGCGCCACGCCGGCGAGATCGACCGAGTCTACCCTCGGCGGAACGCCGGACCGGACGAGGCCAGCGCGTAGATCACGAACCCGTTCAGCCCCATCGTCACCAAGCCGTTGGCGGGCGAGGACCGCGCCGACACGAGGCCGAGCACGAGACCGAGGCAGCCGAGCGCGATGCCGATCGGCCGCCCGATCGGCCGCAGCGTCGCGACCAGCGCGGCGGCGCTGAGCTCGAGGACCCCGAGCACGCCCAGCGCGATCGCAGCCGTCCCCCCCACGTGAAAGAGGACGACGGTCAGCAGGGGCAGCACGCCCGAGACGCCCAAGACGATCGCCGCAACCGTCAACGTCGGCGTCCGCCGCCCGACCGCGGGGGGCGGCGGGGTGACGGAGAGGTCGAAATCCTCGTACCGCGACCGACCGGTCGGTCGGTCCGACGCGTCGGCTCCTTCGGTGCGCTTCCCCGGTTCGTCGGGCTCGTCGGTCACTCGTCACCTCGCGTCGGCAGCACATAGGCGTACAACACGGCCGCCAGCGACGCGGCCACGTTCAGCGAGCCAACCTTCCCATGCATCGGCAGCGAAACGAGGAGATCGCAGTGCTCTCGCACCAGTCGCGAGATGCCGAACCCCTCGCTGCCCAGCACGAGCGCGACGCGCCCCGTCGGACAGGCGCCCTCGTAGATGGACCGCTCGGCCTCCTCGTCGAGCCCGATCACCGTGAAGCCGGCGTCCTGGAGCCGCTCGATCGCACGAGAGAGGTTCGTGACGCGCGCATGCGGCAGGTGCATGAGCGCGCCGGCGGACGCGCGCACGGCCGCGGGGGTGACCGGCGCGGCGCGGTGCGTGCGGGTGATCAACATCTGCGCGCCGCTCGCCTCGATCGAGCGCGCGGCCGCCCCCAGGTTCTGGGGATCCTCCACGCCGTCGAGGATCACCGCGACCGCGTCGGCGCGCCACCGGAACGTCGAGAGATCCCGTTCGCCCAAGGTGGTGCGGACCGGCATCGCGTCGACCTTCGCGACGACCCCACGGTGATCCGGGGCCAGCGCGTCAAGCGTCGACCGCTCAACCTCCCGCGCGGGGACGCCACCCGATCGCGCCGCGTCGAGCACCTCCCGCATCGCCGGTCGTTCCCGCGACCCGTTGGCGATCAAGATCTCCTCCACGTCGCCGGCTCGCAAGGCCTCGAGAACGGCACGCTTCCCGGCAACGACGGTCGGACGATCGCCTGCCATCCGTCAGACGATCACGGCGAGCGCCAGGCAGCCAACGCCGTCTCCCGACAGACCGAGCCCCTCGGGACGCGTGGCCTTCACCGAGACGCGATCGACCGGCAGCGACAGGCATGCGGCCACCTCCGCGCGCATCTCGTCGCGTCGCGGCCCGATGGCCGGGCGATCGCAGACCACGGTGACATCGGTCGACGTCGGTCGGAACCCCGCGTCCGCGAGCAGGGCGACCACCTGACGGAGGAGCACGCGCCCTTCGATCCCCTCGAACGAGGCGTCCCCCTCAGGGAAATGCTGGCCCAGGTCGCCGAGCGCCGACGCGCCCAAGAGCGCGTCGGCCACCGCGTGGCAGACGACGTCGCCGTCGGAATGCCCGATCAGACCGTCCTCTCCTTCGAACGACACGCCACCGAGCCACAGGGGTCGGTGTTCGGAGAACCGGTGCACGTCGAAGCCCAGACCGGTGCGCGGCACCGTGGCCTCAACCATCGCGACCACCGATCCGCGCCTCGGCGCGGGCGAGATCGAGCATCGACGTGATCTTGAAGTTCCGCGGGTCGCCCGGGATCGCCACCACCGAGCCGACACGCTCGAGCAGCATCGCGTCGTCCGTCACGTCGTAGCCGGCGTGGATCGCCTCGTCGTGCGCCGTCCGAAGCGCGGCAACGAGGAAGGCCTGCGGGGTCTGCGCGAGCCCCAGATCGTCCCGGCTCACCGTGTCGACCACCCGCAGACCGTCGAGCCGCTTCACCGTGTCGGCGACGGCCACCACCGGGATGGCGCCGTCGGCGCCAGCCGCGACGGCGCGGACGACCTCGGTGAACAGGTCGGGCGGCGCGAACGGCCGGGCGGCATCGTGCACCGCGACGATCTCAGGGCCCTCCAGGACGGCCAGCGCCGCGCGCACCGACGCCTGGCGTGTCTCTCCCCCGTTGACGACCGTGGCGGGCACAGGAAGCCCCTCGAGGCACGCGTGCGCCTCGTCCTCGTACCCGAGGGGAGCGGTCACCACGATGGCCGCGATCGCGGGCGAGGCCGCCGCTGCGGCGGCGGCGACCGCCAGCATGGGACGGTCTCCGATCGGCAGGAAAGCCTTCGGCCGCTCGGCGCCCAGCCGCGTGCCGGCGCCCGCCGCCAGGATGATCGCCGCCGCCTGCGTCTCGGGACCCATCCGCGCAGCATGCCAGACGCGCGCCACCGCAGGAAATCGGCCTCAGGTCGTCGCGGGCTCCGTCGAGGAGGCGCCGACCGTGCCGAAGATCATCCGGCCGGTGGTCGTCTGGATCACGTTGCGCACCCGCACGGTCACCTCCGAGCCGATCGAGCCCGTCGCGTCCTCGACGACGACCATCGTGCCGTCATCCAGGTACCCGACCGCCTGACCGTGGTCCCGGCCTTCGCGCACGAGACGGACCTGTGTTTCGTCCCCGGCGCTGACCGGGGTGCGGAAGCGGGATGCAAGGGCGTTGACCTGCGCGACGGGCACCCGCAGCGCCTCGGCCACGAGCGCCAGGTTGTGGTCGACGGTGATGAGCGAGGCGCCGCTCTCACGCGCCAGGCGAACCAGCGCGGCGTCGACGTCGACGATCCCGGACTCCTCGATCAGCTGGATCTGGACGAGCGGCGACTTCTGCAGCTCGACCAGGACGTCGAGACCGCGCCGGCCCCGCGTTCGGCGCTGCGGGTCGGACGAGTCCGCGATCGCCTGCAACTCGCCCAGCACGCCCTCGTGGACCAGCAGCGTCCCCGAGATGAACCCGGTCGACACCAGGTCGGCGACGCGGCCATCGATCAAGGCGCTGGTGTCGAGCACGTGGAGGTCGCCGGTCGCGCGGGCGCTGACGCGCGGCTTCATGCCGACCAACGCGAAGATGTCCTCGTGCTTGTCCTGGCCGAGCCGAACCCCCAACGAGCCGAGCACGATGAACAGGAACATCGACGCCGGCCACGCATAGGTCGGCGGGAAGAAGAACAGCGGGATCGACATCAGGGCCGCCACGACGAGACCCACGATCAAGCCGACGACACCGCCGGCGATCTGGGCGGCCGGACGGCGTCGGAGCTCCCGCTCCAGCCCGGAGACGGCCTCCAGCGTGAGGCGGCCGAACACGCCTCCGAGGACATACCCGCAGGCCGCGCCGAGGAAGACGTACAGGAGCGCCTCGCGCTCGCTGACGTCGGCGCGCGCGGCCCCGATCTGATACCCGACGGCGCCGATCAGGGCCATGAAGATGAGGCGGACACCCTCGACCAGGCGTCCGCGCAACCGAACGGTAGGGGTATCGTCTTCGGTCATAGCCCAGCCCATCCACGGAGGGGCGGTCCCTCCACAGGACACCATCGGACGCCCGGGGAGGGCACCTAAGTCCGGGAGGAGGGCGGGATCAGGCCTCGGCGGCCGAGACCTTGACGCCGTGGGAGTCGTCGAGGACCCCGTCGATCACGGCCTCGGCCTCGTCCTCCGACTTGTCGGTGGCGAACGCCAGCTCGGAGATCAGGATCTGACGGGCCTTGGTGATCATGCGCTTCTCGCCCGCGGACAGACCCTTCTCGCGATCGCGGATCGCCAGGTTGCGCAGGACCTCGGCGACCTCGTACGGGTCGCCGGAGTGCAGCTTCTCGAGGTTGTTCTTGAAGCGACGGCTCCAGTTCGCGGCCACCGAGCTCTCGTCCTCGGTCAGGACCTTGAGCACCTTCTTGGCCTCGTTCTTGCTGACGCAGGGCCGCAGGCCGACCTGGTCGGTCGAATCGGTCGGGACGAGCACCGTCAGATCGCCGTACACGACCCGGAGGACCAGGTACTTCCGCTTCTCGCCGAGGAATTCCTTTTCGCGTACCTCTTGCACGACCGCGGCACCATGCTCCGGGTGCACGACCGTGTCACCTTTCCTGAACGCCACGAACCCTCCCGATGGAAGAAGCGGAGCTGCGCCCTTGCGCAGTGACTAGTTACGAGGGTAGCACGGGGAGCCCTTCCAACGCAACCTAAACCTGCAGGTCAGAGGGCTGTTTCGCGCCCAACGCCGGTCCGAACGGTCTACGACGCTCGGCGGCCCTTATGCGTTCCCGCAGGTGAGAGGCCCCAACCGAGTGCTTCGGCCACATGACCTACGGTGACCACCCGGATGCCCTCGAGGGGGGTCATGGAACCGCTGGGGGCGAAGAGCATGGAGCACCCGGCCGCACGGGCGGCGGAGATACGTTGCTCCATCCCCGACGCGGCACGGATCTGGCCCGTGAGCGCGATCTCGCCGACGAACGCCGCTCCCGCCGGTGGCACGACCCCGGCGGCGGCCGAGACCAGTGCCGCCGCGACGGCGAGGTCGCTGACGGGGTCGTCGACCCGCATACCGCCTGCCACCGCGCCGAACAGCTCGGCGCGCCCCAGCGGCACCGCCGCGCTTCGCTCGACGACCGCCGCCACTTGCTGGAATCGCCGCAGGTCGAGGCCAGTAACCTGCCGGCGGGCGGCGCCGTCACCGCCCCCCACCAAGGCCTGGATCTCGACGGCGACCGCCCGGCGGCCCGCGAGCGGAAGGGCGACCGCCGACCCCGGATGGCGCTCTCCGGAGCAGAGCAGGTCGGACGGATCGATCGACTCCAAGCCGGCGGCCCCCATCTGGAACCAGGCGGACTCTCCCTCGGTGCCGAACCGGTTCTTGCCCCCCGAGACCATCCGGAGCCCTGAGCGCGGATCCCCCTCGAACGTCAAGACGACATCGACCGCGTGCTCGAGCGCGCGCGGGCCGGCGAGATCCCCGTCCTTCGTGACGTGCCCGGCCAGCACGACGGCGATGTTCTGTTCCTTCGCAAGCTCCACCAGGGCGTCGGTGCACGCCCGGACCTGGGCGACCCCGCCGGGCTGCGTCGTCGCCTCGACGTCGCGCAGCGCCTGAACGGAATCGACCGCCAGCACGTCAGGCTCGGTCGCCCGCGCCGCGGCGAGGACCGCGTGGAGATCTCTGCCGGGTGCGAACCCGATCGAGTCCACCGGCACACCGAGGCGGCGGGCGCGCGCAGCGACCTGGGCACGGGACTCCTCGCCGGACACGAGCAACCCCGAAGAGCCCCGGCCTGCCATCGACGAGAGCCATTGGAGCAACAGGGTGGACTTGCCGATGCCCGGCGGCCCCGCGAGCAGGACGACCGACCCCGCGACAAGCCCGCCGCCCAGGACCCGATCGAGGTCGGGAAGCCCGGTCGAGGCCCGAGGAGGATCGACGGACCCCGGCTGGAGCAGCGGGACGACCGTGTGGGTCGACCGCCCTCGCCCGCCCGAGGGCGGACCCTGTTCCTCGGTGAGCTCGCCCCAGGCCCCGCACGCCGAACAGCGGCCGGCCCATTGCGCAGAGTGATGGCCGCAGGCCCTGCACAGGAATCGAACGCTCGTCTTGGCCACCGATCGACCCTAGCCGGACCCTCTGACAGGGCGGGCTGGCTCATCCGGGCCACCATGTCAGAGGCGAGGGTTAGGGTCGCGCTCGGACCGGGTGAGGCTGTTCGGCTCAGCCCCGGTCTGAAAGGTGTGAATGCGGCCGTTGCCCTCGCCCGCGGCCCGGAGTTGCCGATACATAGCGGGTGAGGTGGAGCGGATGCGAGTCGTCAAGATCGATCACGGAACAGAGCAGATCACGGACCCCCAGATCGAGCTCGACCAACTGCAGCTCGAGCACCCGCTCGTCCTGGTGATCTGGCGCGACGCCTTCTTCGATTTCGATCAGTCCAACGCCGACGACATCCGGCCCGACTACCTGGTCCACACGGTCGGGTTCCTCCTGGCGGAAGGTCCCAAGTTCGTGTCGCTGGCGCAGGAGGTCCTGCCCGACGGCGACGGGTTCCGCGCCGTCACCCACATCCCCCTGTCGATCGTCGAGCGGATCGTCCGGCTGGGGCCCGACACCGACGAGGCTTCCGCACTGGCGTGATCCGGTGTACCCTGCGTAGGTCGTCGGGGCAACGGGCCCCGCGGAGCGAACGAAGGAGGGATGAGCAGATGACCATGACCTCTGCCTCGGTGTTCACCTCGCCGCGTCCCTCTCGCATCCGCTGACGTCACCGGCTTCGGCTCCTGCATCCGGACGTGGCTCTCGTCTGTCCACGTCCTCACGAAGGAGCATCTACCTTGCACGACGAAGCCTTCGAGCACTTCTTCGACGAAGGGCTCATCGAAGCGGTGCTGCTGCCGCTCAAACACGGGAAAGAGGCCAGCGTCCACCTGTGTCGCGCGAACCCGCGCACCACCGGTGAGGATCTGGTCGCGTTGAAGCTGTACCACCCCTTGAACAAGCGGGACTTCCGCGACGAAGGGCTGTACCGCGACGGCGAGTTCATCAAGGAGCGACGCGTGCGCGCCGCCTTGGATCAGCGAACCAAGTTTGGCCGGGAGGTCCAAGGCGGCCTCTGGGTCTCGCGTGAGTGGGAGACGCTCCGGAAGCTCTCCGGCTTCGGGGCGCCCGTCCCGCGGCCGATCGAGTGCACCGATGACGCGATTCTGATGTCGTACGTCGGCGATCGAGTCGCACCCGCGCCCCGGCTGCACGAGTACGCCTGGGACGACCGGGAGGAGCTCGAGGCGCTCTGGGAGCGAGTCCACGACTCGCTCGAGCACATGCTGTACCGCGACGTCGTGCACGGTGACCTCTCCGCGTACAACGTGCTCGTCTGGGACGGCGACATCGTCGTGATCGACTTCCCGCAGGCAGTCGACCCCAAGAAGAACCGTCACGCCGAAGCGTTCCTCGAGCGCGACGTGCGACGGATCGGCCAGTGGTTCGAGCACCAGGGCCTGCACCTGCCGTGGGAACGCATCGCCGCCGACCTGTGGACGGCCTGGACCTTCGCCGACCTGGTGCCCGAGGAGCTCCGCGGCCTGACCATCTAGCGCCCGCGCGCCCATAAGCGGAACATGGCCTCCGTGCGTCCATGGTCCGTGCGGGCAGAGGGTGAGGTCGTGCGGTTCCCCAGGGAACGCGTCGAAGGGTGGGCCCGATTCGACACGTTCTTCCAGGAGGAACACGAGCGACTCTTCAAGGCTCTCTACTTCGTCACCGGCAACCGGCACGATGCGGAGGAGCTCATGCAAGAAGCGTTCCTGCGGTTGTGGGAGCGCTGGCAAGAGATCGAGCGGATCGACGATCCGACGGCGTATCTCTTCCGCGTTTCGCTCAACGCGTTCCGCTCACGCCGCCGACGTGCGGCGACGGCGCTGCGGCGCGTCTCGCCGATGGTCGAAGTGCGCGACGAGTTCACCGATGCGGAGATGCGGGCCGACGTGCGCCGCCTTCTCCTCGGGTGCACGCCGCGGCAACGGGCTGCCCTCGTGCTCGTGGACCTGCTCGGGTATCCGTCCGAGCAGGCGGCACGCATCATGGGCGTGCGTCCCTCCACGGTTCGGGCCCTCGCCACACAGGGACGACAAACGATCCGAGGAGCGGAAGGAGCCCGGGATGCCTGAGATGCAGGAGGTGTTCCGCTTGGCCACCAACAAGGTGAAGCCCGATCCGAACGCGCTGGAGCGGCAGCATCGGCGGCAGCGACGCAACGCGCGGCAGAGCCGCCGGGGGGCGTACCTGGCCGTCGCCGCGGTGATCGCCGTCGTCGCGGTCGGCGCGTTCACGATCATGGGTGTGGGAAACGGCAACGATGAGATCCCGGGGAACAGCGCATCCCCCAGTCCGACGGCCCTCACGTTCGTCACGGCGCTTCCCTTCGGCGCGGACGCGCAAACGCCGGCGATCGTCGATCTTCGAGGGCATCAAACGGGGCAGGTGACGGGGATGCCGGTGGACGCCTTCGCGCCAAGCGTGTCCGCGGACGGCTCAACGATCGCGTTCGTCGCGGCACCGAGCGAGCTGGGCTACAACCAGATCGGCGTCATCGGGCGTCGACGGGAGCGATCCCCACTTCGTCCCGACACCCCACGTGATCGTCGCAGGCACCCTCGCGATCTCTCCCGATGCTTCGAGGGTCGCGTTCGAAGGGTATACGACCGGCAACTCCGATATCTACGTGGTCGGCGTCGACGGGACGGGCCTGCGACAGCTGACCACCGATCCGGCGACGGACCAGTACCCCCAATGGTCGCCCGACGGGACGACGATCGTGTACGACAACGCCGGCGCGCGCGAACGGACCGAGGATGCCCAGTTCTCCAAGACGGCGGAGATCTTCACCGTTCCCGCCGGCGGCGGCGCGCCGACGCAAGTGACGCACAACAGCTGGAACGACGCCGCGCCCTCGTATTCCCCGGACGGGAGAACGATCGTGGATGAGTCGGCCCAAGGCTTCTCGATGATGGATCCGGACGGCAGCAACGAGCGAAGGTTCCCGATCGGCATCGGCGGATTCACGCCTCGATGGTCGCCGGACGGAAAGACCTTCGCGTTCTCCTACTTCAAGGACGTCCCTGATCGCCCGATGGTGCAACTCGGCGACCAGTACGGCGAACGTCCGCTCGTGATCGTCGCGGTTGCCAACGTCGCGTCCGCCAAGGTCACGAGGCTCACGAACGTAGGCATGGCGACGGACCTCAGCACCCCGCAGTGGCTGGACAACGGTCATCTGCTGATCATGCGGGTGCCGACGAAGGGGTAGCGCCGCATCGCACGGCGACGAAGGGCCGGCCCCGAAAGGGCCGGCCCTTCCGTTCGCGGGCCTGGAGGGGCATGCTCGGACACTCCTAAGCGCCAGCCGCCGCGGCGGCATCTGGATAGGTGATGCAGGCGAAGGGTGAGGTCGTGCGACTCCCCGCGGCCGACCGGCCGCGGGATTTCCATGCGTTCTTCGAGGACGAGCATCGGCGGCTGTTCAAGACGCTGTACTTCGTCACCGGCGATCGCGCGGAGGCCGCCGACCTGATGCAGGACGCGTTCCTGAAGCTGTGGGAGCGCTGGGATCGGATCGACACGATCGAGGACCCGCAGGGGTACCTCTTCCGCGTCACGCTGAACGGCTCGAAGATGCGGGCGCGCGCCGCCCGTCGGGCCGCGAGACGTCCGATGCCGATCGGTGTCGTCCGCGACCCGTACGACGATGTCGACATCCGCGAAGACGTTCGTCGGATGCTCCTGTCCCTCACGCCGCGGCAACGAGCCGCCCTCGTCCTGCTCGACCTGTACGGCTACGGATCCGAGGACGCCGCACGGATCATGGGCATCCGTCCGTCGACCGTCCGCGCGCTCGCGACGCAGGGACGTGCCGCACTCCGAGATGCAGGAGGCCCCCATGGCTGACCTAAAGGAGATCTTCGACATGGTGACGAACAAGACCGAACCAGACCTCGACGCATGGCAGCAGCAGGAGCGGCGCCAACGGCGTCGGGCGTTCGGCCGGCGTACGGCTGCCTTCGCGGTTGCCGCGGTCGTCCTGGCGGCGGCGATCGTCGCCGTGGCCGCGCTGCGTGACACGCCGGCGAACGAGCCGGCGGCCTCCACCCCGCCGCCGCTCGTGGGCACGACGACGCTCGTCGCCTACACCGTGTCGGGCGGCGCGGCGACACCCGTGTTCGCCGACGTCGTCGCAGGCCGTCCGGCCGTGTCGCCCGATGGCGCACAGATCGCGTTCCTTCGAACGGCCGACGGCCACCCCGCGATCTTCGTCGCGAACATCGACGGCTCGCACGCCGAGCAGGTCACGGGCTTGCCCGGGCAATCGGGGCTGCGGGTGCGGGTCGTTCGACCCGACGTGGGCACCGACGGGAAGAAGCTCGCGTTCTCGGGCACCGACCGTACGGGGAACCGGGGCATCTACGTCCTCGACATCGCCCGACGGGCACGATCCGGCTCCTGACCCACGAGACAGGCACGTCGTTCGAGATGACCCCGGCATGGTCTCCGCGACGGCACGTCGATCGTCTTTGCCGAAGGAAGCTGGGACGCCGACCCCGCGGGCAGCGGCGAGATCCGCACGACGTCGATCCGCCCCGGCGGGCCCGGCACCGAGCTCCGTGGCGATCGCCAAGGGAGCGATCAACCCCTCGTGGTCGCCGAACGGGGAGGAGGTCGTCTTCGCTGCGAACGTTCCCGGACGGTACGGCGCTGTTCCAGGACGCGGCGGAATGGGCGATGCATCGGCCGCGCACCAGCTCACGCAGGGTTCCGACGACACCGCCCCCGCGTGGTCGCCCGACGGAACCCAGATCGCCTTCGGCCGCGGGAACCAGATCGCGGTCCTGACGGTCGCCTCGGGCGAGGTGCGGCTCCTCGGGCCGGGGGGCGACCCCGCCTGGAGCCCGGACGGCGCCACGATCTATGCCTGGCAGGCCGGGTAGTTCATCCCAGATGCCGAGAAGCCCGGTCCCCAGGTGGGGCCGGGCTTCGGCCTTGATGCCCCCGAGGGGGCGGGATCGCGGCTCGCCTACTCGGGCGAACCAGCGAGTTCTACGGGCGGGATGTCGGGCGGCGCGAACCCCATCGTCGAGTTGAAGACGATCTCGCCGTCGACCTCGTCGATCAGGATCGTCTCGCCGGCACGGAACTCCTTGTGCAGGAGCTTCTCGGCAAGCGGGTCCTCGACGAGCCGCTGGATGGTTCGGCGCAGCGGCCGTGCGCCCAGCGCCTGGTCCCAGCCGCGCTCGGCCAGGAAGGTCTTGGCGGCGTCCGTCAGCTCGATGTCGACGTCCTTGGCCTTCAGCTGCTCCTCCACCCGGCGCATCAGCAGGTCCACGATCTGCTTGACGTCGGCGGTGGTCAGCGAGTGGAACACGATGACCTCGTCGATCCGGTTGATGAACTCGGGCCGGAAGGACTTCTTGAGCTCCTCCTCGACCTTGGCCTTCATCCGCTCGTAGTCGCCGCCTTGGTCGACGTTGGACGCGAACCCGACCGACATGCCCTTCTGGATGTCCCGGGTCCCCAGGTTCGAGGTCATGATGATGATCGTGTTCTTGAAGTCGACCGTGCGGCCCTGGCCGTCGGTCAGGTGGCCGTCTTCGAGGATCTGCAACAGCGTGTCGAACACGTTGGGGTGCGCCTTCTCGATCTCGTCGAACAGCACGACCGAGAACGGCTTGCGGCGCACGGCCTCGGTGAGCTGCCCGCCCTCGTCGTAGCCGACGTACCCGGGCGGCGAGCCGATCAGGCGCGACACCGTGTACTGGTCGTGGAACTCCGACATGTCGAGCTGGATCAGGGCGTCTTCGTCGCCGAACAGGAACTCGGCCAGCGCCTTGGACAACTCGGTCTTCCCGACGCCCGATGGGCCGAGGAAGATGAACGAGCCGGAGGGGCGACGGGGATCCTTCAGCCCGCTCCGCGTGCGACGCATGGCGCGGGAGACCGCGGAGATGGCCTCCTCCTGGCTGATGATGCGCCGGTGGAGCTCGTCCTCCATGCGCAGCAGCTTCTCGGTCTCCTCCTCGGTGAGCTTGAAGACCGGGATGCCCGTCCACACGGACAGGACCTCGGCGATCTCCTCCTCGTCGATCTCGGAGAGCACGTCCATCTCGCCGGCCTTCCAGGTCTGCTCGCGACGGCCGCGCTCTTCCTGGAGCTGGCGCTCCTCGTCGCGCAGTCGCGCGGCGAGCTCGAAGTCCTGCCCGTCGATCGCGGATTCCTTCTTCAGGCGGACCTCGGCGATCTTCTCGTCGACCTCGCGCACGTCGGGCGGCGCGGTCATGCGACGGATGCGCATCCGGCTGCCTGCCTCGTCGATCAGGTCGATCGCCTTGTCGGGCAGCTGGCGATCGGAGATGTAGCGGTCGGCCAGGTTGGCCGCCGCGACGATGGCGTCGTCGGTGTAGGTGACGCGGTGGTGCGCCTCGTAGCGATCGCGCAAGCCTTTGAGGATCTCGATCGTGTGGATCACCGTGGGCTCGGCGACGTCGATCGGCTGGAAACGGCGCTCGAGCGCGGCGTCCTTCTCGAGGTGCTTGCGGTACTCGTCGCGCGTGGTGGCGCCGATCGTCTGGAGCTCACCGCGAGCCAGCATCGGCTTGAGGATCGACGCGGCGTCGATCGCGCCCTCGGCGGCGCCGGCGCCGACGAGCGTGTGCAGCTCGTCGATGAACAGCACGATGTCGCCGCGCGTCTTGATCTCCTTGAGCACCTTCTTGAGGCGCTCCTCGAAGTCGCCGCGGTAGCGCGAGCCGGCGACCAACGCGCCGAGGTCGAGCGTGTAGATCTGCTTGCCCTTCAGCGTCTCGGGGATCTCGCCTTTGACGATCGCCTGCGAGAGGCCCTCGACGACGGCGGTCTTGCCGACGCCCGGGTCGCCGATCAGCACCGGGTTGTTCTTCGTGCGGCGCGACAGCACCTGCATGACGCGCTCGATCTCTTTCTCGCGGCCGATGACGGGGTCCAGCTTGCCCTCTCGGGCAAGCTGCGTGAGATTTCGCCCGAACTGGTCGAGCACGGCGGACCCACCGGTCTGCGGCTCGGTCGTGCCGCCGGCGGCGACCTGCTCGCCCTTGCCGCCGGTGTAGCCGGACAGCAACTGGATCACGGTCTGACGAACACGGTTGAGATCGGCCCCGAGCTTCTGCAGCACCTGGGCGGCGACCCCCTCGCCCTCGCGGATCAACCCGAGCAGGATGTGCTCGGTGCCGATGTAGTTGTGGCCGAGCTGCAGCGCCTCGCGCAGCGACAGCTCGAGGACCTTCTTGGCGCGCGGCGTGAACGGGATGTGCCCCGTCGGCGCGGCCTGACCTTGTCCGATGATCTCCTGGACCTGCTCGCGGACGGCGTCGAGCGAGATGTTCATCGACTCGAGTGCCTTGGCCGCGACGCCCTCACCCTCGTGGATCAGCCCGAGCAGGATGTGCTCGGTGCCGATGTAGTTGTGGTTGAGCATCCTCGCTTCTTCTTGGGCGAGAACCACGACGCGTCTGGCGCGATCCGTGAAGCGCTCGAACATGTCTTCGTCCTCCGGGCCGAGGCCCGTTCTCTCCTCACGTTCGGCCCCGGGGATCGCGGGAGCTCCGTCCTCCCCCCGAGGTGCATCGGGCGCCGGGTCCTCCCCAGCGCCGCTGAAGCGAGTATACCCGCGCCCCTCGCAACACCCGGAACATCGATGGTGCCAGGGACGCGTTGTTCATCCGTACCTTCGGCGCATCTGGTCGGGGGGATAAGCCCTCGGACACCGACCGATGTGCATGCGCATTCCGGACCAGACGGAATCCCCCCGGAAGGACGATGTACCGCCGCTCGCCAGGTGCGAACCTTCAAGCCCCGAACGAGTCGAGCCGAAACCACTGGCGGGAAGGAGGTCCCCCACGTCCGCAGTGGACCTCATGCACGGAGAGGCTCAACCGGTGCGCGTCCTCGTGGTCGATGACCACCCTGCGTTCCGCAGGGCGTTGTCCTCCGCGCTCAACCTCGTCGCCGACATCGAGGTGGCGGGCGAGGCGGGCGGCGGACTCGACGCGTGCGCCGAAGCCGAGGAGCTCGATCCCGACGTCGTCATCATGGACCTGTCGATGCCCGATCTGTCCGGCATCGACGCCATGAAGAAGATCCACGAACGGCGCCCGGCCCTGCCCGTCGTGATCCTCACCGCGCACGCGGACGAGGGCGTCGAGCGCGCGGCGCGCGAGGCGGGCGCCTCGGGGTTCCTGGCGAAGGGCACCGGCCTCCGCGATCTGGTGATCGTGCTCCACGAGGCCGCGGAACTCGACTCGCAGGACTAGTGCGTCGCCGAGGCCGCGGCGCGGTACTCGCGCACCAGCTGGCACAACCCCATCAGCAGGCCTCGCGCAAAGGCCGGATTGTCCAGCAGCGGTTGGAAGTCCCACGTCACGAGCGCGAGCGTCGTCAGCTCGGTCGCGGCGGTCACGGTGGCGGAACGGACACCGCCGTCGATCAGACCGATCTCTCCGAAGTACCCACCGGGGCCGATCGAGTGACGGGGCACACCCTCTCCGGAGACCTCGGCCTCTCCGGCGACGATCAGATGGAATCCCACGCCCGTGTCGCCCTGCGTGGCGATCGCCCGGCCGGGCTGGAAGTGCACCTCCTTCATGCGCCCCGCGATCGCGTCGAGGTCCGTCGGGCCCAGGTTGGCGAACAGGGCCACGGAGCCCAGCTTCGCGGCCATCTCAGTGCGGTCCATCGATCTCCCTCAGCAGTTCGGTGACGGGCGCCACGATGCACCGAACCGCGGGCCGGCGCAAGTCAGGGCCGGCGCGCATCACTCGGGCCGCAGCGTCGGGAACATGATCAGATCGCGGAGGCTCTGGGCGTCCAGCAGCACCAACAGGAGGCGGTCGATGCCCATCCCCAGGCCGCCGGCCGGTGGCATCCCGTGCTCCAGCGCCCGCAGGAACTCCTCGTCGTAGGGATGCACCTCGTCGCCGAGCACGGCCTTCATCTGCTGTTGGAGCTCGAACTTCGCGCGCTGCTCGTCCGGATCGGTCAGCTCGGAGAACGCGGTGACGAGCTCGACGCCCGCGGCGACGAGATCGAAGTGCTCGGTGAGCCCGGGGTTGTCGCGGTGGGGCCGCGCCAGCGGCGAGACCTCGCGCGGGAAGTCGCAGACGAAGGTTGGCTGCTCGATCGTCTCCTCGACCAGTTTTTCGAACAGCTCCTGGACGATCTTGCCCGGCCCCCATGCGTCGTCGATCGGCACCTGGTTGCGCGCCGCCACGCCGGGGAGGTCGGCGTGCTCGAGCGTGATCGGTTCGCCGACGGCCTCCGACACCGCCCCGAGGACGGTGATCCGCTCGAACGGCTCGGCGAGATCGATCGTTCGGCCGCGCACGGGGATCACGAGGTCGTCGCCCGCGCGCCCGACGATCGGGTTGACCGCGCGACAGCACGCCCGCACCAGCGTCTCGGAGAGCTCCATCATCGTGTGGTAGTCGCCGTAGGCCTGATAGACCTCCAGCATCGTGAACTCCGGGTTGTGATCGCGGTCGATCCCCTCGTTGCGGAAGTTGCGCCCGAGCTCGTAGACGCGCTCGACCCCGCCCACGAGCATCCGCTTGAGATACAGCTCCAGGCTGATCCGCAGCTTCATCGGGAGGTCGAGCGCGTGGTGGTGCGTGGTGAAGGGCCGCGCGTTCGCGCCCGCCCGCGATCGTCTGGAGCATCGGCCCCTCGAACTCGACGAACCCTCGCTCGTCGAGCACCCGGCGCATCGTCGCGAGCACCGCGGCGCGGGCGAGGAACGCCCGGCGCGGCGCCTCGTCGGCGATCAGATGGAGATATCTGCGCCGCTGCTGCAGATCGGGGTCCTGCAAGCCGGCCCACTTCTCGGGGAGGGGCCGCAGCGCCTTCGTCAGCATCGCCCAGCGCTGGACGAACACGCTCAACTCGCCTTTCCGCGTGGTGCCGACGCGGCCGGTGGCGCCGACGATGTCGCCGAGGTCCACCTCCTGGAACGAGGCGAACACCTCGGCCGGAAGATCGCGCGCGTTCAACACCAGCTGCAGATCGCCGTCACGATCGCGGAGCGTCGCGAACACGAGCTTGCCCATGTCGCGCTTGAGGACGACGCGGCCCGCGACCGTGACGACGTCCTCGGTCACGGTGTCGGCGCCGAGCTCGGCGTGCGCCGCGCGCACCGCGCCGGTGCGATCCGGCGTCTCGACGCCGAGCACGTCGGCCAGCGTGATCGCGAACGCCGCCGCTCCGAGCCGTTCGAGGCTTGCGCGCCGAGCCGCGAGCACCTCCGCCTCCCGCCCCGTCGCGTCGCCGGTCGGGGTCGGCGTCTCCTCCTCAGTCATCGACGTTCTTCTCATAGACGAGGCGCAGGCCCTCCAACGTGAGCCACGGCTCGTAGCGATCGACCGTCCGACAGTGCGGCAGCACGACCGGCGCGAGCCCGCCGGTGGCGACCACCGTCGCGTCGGGCACGCCGAGGTCGGCGCGGATCCGCTCGACGATGCCGTCGACCTCGCCCGCGGTGCCGTAGATCAACCCGGATTGGATCGCCTCGACCGTGGAGCGGCCGATCGGCGAGCGCGGCGGCTGCAGATCCACCCGCGTGAGCCTGGCCGTCCTGCCGAACAAGGCCCCGGCGCTGATCTGCAGTCCCGGAGCGATCACGCCGCCGAGGAACTCCCCCGCTTCGGACACGACGTCGAAGTTGGTGCTGGTGCCGAAGTCCACGACGACGGCCGGACCGCCGAACATCGTGAAGGCCGCCAGCGTGTTGACGACGCGATCCGCGCCCACCTCCCGCGGGTTGTCGGTCAGCACCGACACCCCCGTCTTCATGCCGGGGCCGACCACGAGCGGCTCGTGCGAGAGATAGGAGGAGGCCATCTCGCGGAACTGTCCGGTCACGTCGGGCACGACGCTCGCGAGGCAGAGCCCGTCGATGTCGGACCGGAGGTTCAGGTCGCGATGTTCCAGGAACCCCGACAAGAGCAACGCCAGCTCGTCGGAGGTGCGCTCGGGACGGGTGGACGAACGCCAGGTATGCCGCAGGGTGGCGCCGTCGAAGACGCCCAGCACGATCTCGGTATTGCCGACGTCGGCGGCGAGCAACATGGCTACCCCTCGAACTCCACCCGGAACGACGGTCCATCGTGACGGACCGCGCCCGGCGCCGACAACCGCGCGGCCCAGTCCTCGAGGGCGTCCCCCGGCTGCGGCGTGGTCGCGCCGCTCGCCACGGCGGAGAGACGATGCAGCCAGGTCAGGGCGAGCGGCGCGGCCCCACGGATCGAGGCCACCGGCCCACCGACCTCAGCCACCTGCTCGGCCGCCTCGACCGTGGCGCCCTCCGCCACCAGCGGCCGGGTCCGAGCCCCGACACGGCTGAACAGCTCCTTCGCGACGAACAGACCGGCGCACGTCCCGCCGCGCTCGCAGATCACGCGGGCGAGCCCGACCTCGTCGTCGGCGACGTCGAGCCGGATCGTCAGGACGTCGGGCATGATCGCGGCCACGACCGCGGCGCGGTCCGGCGGCTCGGCGCTCACGCCTCGGTCCCCGGCAACAGAAGGTTGTCGATCAGCCGGGCGTTCGGGAACCGCGCGGCCACGATGGCCCTCGCCGGCCCCTCGACGCGCCCGATCGGCTCGAACGTCGCGTCGTTGACCACCGCCGCGTAGTCCAGCTTGGCGAGGGGCGTGCCCCCGATCTCGCGCGCCATCACGGCGACCAGCACGTTGGCGTCGCGCTCACCGCCGCGAGCGCGTTCGGCCGCCTCGGTCAGCGCCAGGAACAGACACGTCGCCTGCAGGCGCTCCTCCGTGCCGAGGAAGGCGTTGCGCGACGAAAGCGCGAGGCCGTCGGATTCGCGCACCGTCGGACCCCCCACGATGCGCATGCCGAGCGAGGGCTCCTCCGACGCCATCCGCCGCACGAGGAACAGCTGCTGGGCGTCCTTCTCGCCGAAGTACGCGGTCGCGGGGCCGACGACGGCGAAGAGCCGGTGCACCACCTGCAGGACGCCGGCGAAGTGACCCGGTCGCGCCGCGCCCTCGTACAGATCCCCGACGGCGCCCGGAGACGGATGCGGCAGCGACGCGCCGAGCGGGAAGACCTCCTCCACCGGCGGGGCCCACACCATGTCGACGCCCGCGCCTTCGCAGATCGCGACATCGCGCTCCTCGTCGCGCGGATAGCGGGCGAGATCCTCGGCCTCCCCGAACTGCAGCGGGTTGACGAAGATCGTCACCACGACGCGGTCGGTCTCGGCGCGGGCGCGTTCGATCAACGAGGCGTGCCCCTTGTGCAGCGCGCCCATCGTCGGCACGAGCCCGACCGAGAGCCCCTCGGCCCGCCAGGCGTCGCTCCCCGATCGCAGGCTCGCCGCGTCGCGCATCAGCTCCAACGCGCCAGCACCTCTTCGATCGCGACCAGACCCGCGGGCGGCACGCGGTCCCCCGCCACGTGCAGCACGGTGCGGCACAGCGAGGCATACGGAGCGACCAGCGCCGGCGACACGGCGGCGATCGCGGCGAGGTTCCGCTCGACCGTCTCCGCGTCGCCGCGGACGGCCGGGCCCGTGAGCGCGGCCCGAGGCCCCAGCCGGTGCACGTTGGCGAGCGTCGCCTGCTGGAGCGGGCGCATCGCCGCCAGCGCGTCGGGCACACCCGCGCGCGAAAACAACTCCTCCGCCGCACCCGAGATCGCGACGAGATAGTTCGACGCGAACACGGCGGCCGCGTGGTACAGCGGGCGCTGCTCATCGGGCAGTCGGAACGGCTCCCCACCGAGATCGCGGCCGAGCTCCTCACCCGCCAGGAAGCCCTCCTCGTCGTCGGCGGTGATCGCCACGGCACATCCGGCCAGGGCCAAGAGGGCTCCGGCCACGTCGGCGAAGGTCTGCAGGGGATGCAGCGCCAGTGGGCGGCCACCGGCGGCGAGGACCGGATCGAGCACCGCCAGCCCGTGGGCGCCGGAGAAGTGCAACACGCGTGTGCCGGGGTCGATCGAGGTCGCCACCGTCGGGACGATCGTGTCCAACGCCGGATCCGGCACGCCGATCGCAACGAGCGCGGCGCCGGGAACGGCTTCGGCGATCGGGACGACGGGCACGCCGGGGAACCAGGTGCTGGCGCGCGCCGCGGTCTCATCCCTGCCCGACACGGCGATCACGCGATGGCCCGCACGCACCCACGCGACGCCGACCGCGGTGCCTACCGTGCCGGCTCCCACGATCGCGATATCCATCAGCCCTCCGCCGGGGAGTATGGCAACGTCGCCACCCACAGGACGGGGCCGACCGGGATCGGCGCCCCCGGCGGCGGCGCGATGGACTCGGCGCGGGTGCCCTGCACCAGACTGATCGCGCCGTCCGTCAAGACATAGAGTCCGCCGTCTGCCGTGGGTGTGGCCTGCAGATCGACCGCGTTCGTGACCAACAGCAACACCGGCCGTCGCGGGCGGGGTCGGGGGCCGACCGTGATGCGGAAGATGCCCTGCACACCCCCGACCGTCCCGAATACGAACGCGTCACTCGCATCCTCGCTCCACGCGAGAACCCTGATCGGATCCAACGGCGTGCCCGGTTTGCCGATCGGCACCGGTCTGGTCCCCTGCGGAGACAGATACGCGAGCGCGAGGCCGCCGCCGGGGCGTTGGACGAGCAGATCGCCCTCCGCGGAGACACTCAGGAGTCGATAGCCGTGGACGATGGGCTCCATGTACCCGGCGCCGATGCGCAGCGTCGTAGGAAACTCGTCGTGCTCGAGCGTGATGTAGGGGAGGTTCCGATCCCGGGCGAAGGCCGTCGGCTCCCCGCAGCGGACACCGTCGAAGCGCTCCAGCGATCTGCGGATCGACACGAACCAGGTGCTGACCGTGATCCGCGTGCAGGCGCCCGCCGGTCGGGTCCGCAGGACGCTGACGGAGGAGGTGCTCGGTGACCACGCGATGGCATCCCCCGACGCGACCGACACCGGCTGATCGCCGGGACCGAGGTAGCGCAGGACGGAGGCGCGCTCCTCGGTCGCGCCGCCGGTCGTGATCCCCACCCACCCACCGTGCACTTCATAGCCGTAGACGAGTTCGTCGGGCCGCACGTCGAGCAACGGTCCCTGGGTCGCCGTGTTCGCGCCGAGGTCCCAGATCCACATCCGAGCGCCCGAACCCTCGGGGGCCGTCGTGAGCAGAAAGCCCGCACGACCGGTCGGTGTGGCGCCCACGGCCGCGGGGGGCGTGTGCCGCTGGACGAACACCACCGCGCCGATCGCGAGCAGGGCGACGAGGGCCGCCGCGAGCGTGCCTCGCCACGATCGCTCCGTGCGCCGCTCCGTCAGTGGGGTGTCCGGTGGGCGGGCACCCTCCCCCGGGGTCGTGCGCGCGCTCGCGAACAACCCGGCGCCGCAGCGAGGACACGTGTCGTCGGTGGTCACGCCCGACCAGTCGCAGCGCAGACAGACCTTGGCCGTCATGGCAGCGCCAGCGGCGGCGCGACGGGTTCCGCATCGCCCCGCGGTGCGGGCAGGTCCAGCAATCGGCGGCCGTCGGGCAGCACCGGGTCGGGCTCCAGGTCGAGCAGCGGCAGGACGACGAACGCGCGTTCATGCAGCCGCGGGTGCGGGATCGTCAGCCGCGGGTCGTGGCTCACCAGGTCGCCCCACAGCAGGACGTCGATGTCGATCGTGCGTGGCCCCCATCGCTCGTCGCGCACCCGCCCCAGCGAGGCCTCGACCCTGTTGACGGCGGACAGCAGCTCGGTCGGTCCCAGCGTGCCGGGATCGACTCGGATCACCACGTTCAGGAATGCCGGCTGGTCGTCCGGGCCGCCGATCGGGGCCGTCGCCCACACCCGCGAGGAGGCGACCGCCCGGATGCCCTCGCCCGACAACCGCTCTACCGCTTGCTGCAGCGTCGCCAACCGGTCGCCGAGGTTCGACCCAAGGCCGAGCAGCGCGTCGGTCACGGGCGCCTACTCCTGTGGGCGCGTGACCGCCGTGGCGACGCCGTCGATCCCGAGTCTCGTGGCCGCGTTCGGCTTGTGCACGAGGACCGTGGCCCGGTGGATCGCGGGGAACACCAGACACGCCTCCGCGATCTCGGCGGCCATCGTCTCGATGAGGTCGAAGGATCCCTCCTGCACGATCGCACGCACGCGCTCCGAGACGCCCCGGTAGTCGGCCGTGTCGTCGATATGGTCGCCGCCGACCTCAACCTCGAGGTCGAGATCGATGACGAACGGTTGCGCTTCGTCCTTCTCTCCGGGGCGTGCGCCGTGGTTGCCCTCCGCGTGGATCCCCGACAAGAACAGCCGCGCCCTCATGCGTTCGGTCCCACCTCCTGGTCGTCGCGGACGACCGGCTCGTCGTCATCATCATCGTCCTCGAAGAGCGACCCCGGAACCCCGAGCGGCACCAAGACCGGGCCGTCTGCCGCGTGCCCGTGAGGTATCCGAAGATAGTTGGCACGTAAGTACTCCGAGATGATCGGGAAGATCGTCTCGGGAGCCTCCTCCGGGAGGAAGTGGCCGGTCTCAGGCACGAGGCCCAGCGCCGAAGATGGGATCGCGTCGTTGAGACGCTCCCCCGCGGCGGAGGACTGGAACGGATCGTCCTCGCCCCACAGGATCAGGGTTGGCAGATCCCAAGCGCGCATCGGCCCCTCGAGCTCCCGGAGGCCGAGTCCGTCGATCGATCGAGCCCAGCGGAAGAACGCCGGCGCGGCGGCGTCCGTCCAGGGCGCGAGGTAGGCCAGGATGTCGTCCTCGGCGCACCTCGCCCTCGAGCACCCCCACCCGGAACGCCGTGCGGATCGCGTCCTCGATCGTTGCGAACGTCTCCCGCTCGTGCCCGACCACGTGCAGCCCGGACGTGGCCTCGTCGGGCCAGAGGTCGAACGCGATGCTGTCGATCAAGACGAGCGCCTCGACGCCCGGATGGGTGGCCGCCAGCAGCTGTGCGACGCCGCCGCCCGTCGAATGCCCGATCGGGGCGACGCGCTCCACGCCGAGATGGTCGAGAAGCTGCACGACGTAGGCGGTCTGGGCCTGGATGTCGAGCGCGGCGCCTCCCGGCTTGTCGGAGGCGCCGAGCCCGAGGAGATCCGGCGCGATCACGCGATGCCGGCCGGCGAGCACCGGGATCAGGCCGCGCCACAGGTGCGAGGAGAGCGGGAACCCGTGCAGCAAGAGCACGGCGGGGCCGTGCCCCTCGTCGTGGTAGGCAAGCTCGCCTCCCGAGGAGACGAAGCGGTTCACGCGCCGGCTCGCACGACGGCGTCGGCGACGCGCAGCGCACGCACCGTCTCGGCCACGTCGTGGACGCGGACCACGTCGGCGCCGTGCACGACCGACAACACCGCCGCGGCGATCGATCCCTCGACGCGCTGCCGGGGATCTTCGACGCCGCTCAGCGTGCCGATGAATCGCTTGCGCGACGCGCCCACCATCACCGCGACATCGAGATCGCGGAAGCGCTCGATCGCGCGGAGCAGCGACAGGTTGTGATCGAGATCCTTGCCGAAGCCGATCCCAGGGTCGACGCACAGATGCTCCGACGTCACGCCGGCGAACACGGCGGCCTCGACGCGCTCGCGAAGGTACTCGTGCACATCCGCGACGACATCCTTGTAGGAGGGCGCTTCCTGCATCGTGCGCGGGTCGCCTCGCATGTGCATCAGCACGAGACCGGCGCCGGCGTCGCGCGCCACGCGCAGCGTCGCGGGATCGTGCCCCCCCGAGATGTCGTTCACGATCGCAGCGCCGGCCGCGACCGCCTCGTTCGCGACGAGGCTGTGGCGCGTGTCGACGCTGAGCACCACGTCGGGTCGCGCGGCGCGAAGCCCCTCGATCACCGGCACGACGCGACGCAGTTCTTCGTCGACGTGCACCGGTTCGGCGCCGGGACGGGTCGACTCCCCCCCGACGTCGACGATGTCGGCGCCTCCGTCGGCCAGACTCGCCCCGTGGGCGACGGCGTCCTCGATGTCGGCGAACAGCCCGCCGTCGCTGAAGGAGTCGGGGGTCACGTTGAGCACGCCCATCACGAGCGTCCGCCCACCCACGGGCAACGCACGGTCGCGACAGCGCCAGATCCGCTCGCTCACGCCTCCATCGTAATGCGACTGGCGAATGGCGCCCCTACTGCATGCGGATGTGCGTCATCGCCTCATGCCGGGTGCGGGCGTCGTTGCGGAACAGCCCTCGGACCGCCGAGGTCACGGTCACCGCGCCCGGCTTCTTGATGCCGCGCATGGTCATGCACAGGTGCTCGGCCTCGATGACGACGAACACGCCTCGAGGGCTCAGCGCCTGCTCGATCGCCTCGGCGATCTCGGTCGTCAAACGCTCCTGCACCTGTGGCTTCTTCGCCAAGGTGTCGACGACGCGCGCGATCTTCGACAGCCCGGTGATCTGCTGGGACTTGTTCGGGATGTAGGCGACGTGCGCCTTGCCGTTGAACGGCACGAGGTGGTGCTCGCACACGGAGAACAGAGGGATGTCTCGCACCATGATCATCTCGTCGAAGTCGGCGCCCTCGACGACCGTGACGATCTGCGACGCGTCGACCCCGATGCCGGCGAAGATCTCCTCATACATGCGAGCGACGCGGGCCGGCGTTTCCCGCAACCCGCCGCGCTCCGGGTTCTCGCCGATCCCTTCCAGGATCATCCGGACGCCCTGCTCGATCTTCGCGTGGTCGAAGCGCTCGCTCATGACGCGGGATGCTACCGCGAGGCGTCGTGCAACGGTTCCTCAGCGGATGCCGCTGTCCACCCGGAGCGTGACGTCCCGTACCTGGCCCGGGGTGACGGTCATCGAGGTGGTCTGCGCGGTCTGCGGGCCTGCAACGACCGGGGTCAGATCGTAGGTCCCCGGCGGCACCTCGAACGAGAAGCGCCCGTTGACGTTCGTCTGGGCCTCGAAGACCTGACCGCCGGGCGTGGCGACGGCGCGAACCGTGCCCGTCCACGCGGCGTCCGGACACGGCGACCCCTCCACCATCACCGGGCACATCGGTCCCACGGTCACGACGCCGGTGATGCCGGTCGTCGGCGAGTGCGCGGCGCCCGAGCAGGCAACGAACAGTATCGAGAGAACGATCAGGGACCTGCGCATGTCCGTCCGACGGTGCAGCAGGTGTGAAGGTTCCCGCTCAGCCACCGTAGGCGGCGGGCTTCAACGTGCCGATGTACGGCAGGTTGCGGTACTTCTCCGCGAAGTCGAGCCCGTAGCCGACGACGAACTCGTTCGGGATGTCGAAGCCGACGTACCGAACGTCGAGCTCCACCTGCTGGATGCCTTCCTTGCGCAGGAGCGCCGCGACCTCGAGCGACGCGGGCTTGCGCCCCGCGAGGTTCTTCAGCAGGTACTTCAGCGTCAGGCCGGAATCCACGATGTCCTCCACGACCAGCACATCGAGATCCTTCAGGTCGTGATCCAGGTCCTTGAGGATGCGCACGACCCCCGAGGTCTTCGTGGCCGCGCCGTAGGAGGAGACGGCCATGAAGTCGAACTGCAAGGGCAGCTGGATGTGCCGCGCAAGATCGGCCATCACCACGAACGCGCCTTTCAAGACCCCGACGAGCAGGAGACTGCGACCCGCGTAGTCGCGCGTGATCGCCGCTCCCATGTCCGTCAACGACTTCTGGATCTCCTCCTCGGAGATCAGGACCTTCTCGATGTCGTCGGCGAAGGGGTCCATGCGAGGGGCGGAGTCTACCGTTCGACCACAACGTGCGTGCGGTCTCGGCGCGCCGCCGCGCCGTCGGGCAGCGCGAGCCGGCGACCGGGACGACCGGCGGCGAGGTCGAGGATGCCTTCGATCGCCTTCTCGGTCCACGTGCAGCCGGCGTCGGCGAGCGCGCGGCGCACCACGCGCGACGCCATCGGCCCGCTGAGGGCGCGCATCGCGGCCGCGTCCAGGCGCACGCCAGTCGGTGTGGGCGCCACGACGGCGGAGGACACGTCCTGGGCGAGCTCGTCCAGCAGATGGGCGTCGGCGCGCAACAGCTCGGCGGTGCGGGCGACCGTCGGGATCACGTCGCGCCCGGTCGCCCGGGCGATCGCGGGGAGCGCGTCATGCCGAAGGGCGTTGCGGAGGAAGGCGGTGTCGGCGTTGGTCTCGTCGACCCGGGGACGAAGCCCGAGCGATCGGCACGCCGCCTCGGTCTCGGCGCGTCGCACCTCGAGCAGCGGGCGAACCAGGTCGCCGGCGACGGGCTCGATCCCGGTCAGCCCGTCGAGCCCCCAGCCGCGCACGAGCGCGAGCAACACCGTCTCGGCGCGATCGTCCATCGTGTGCCCGAGTGCGTGGCGGTCCGCGCCGATCAGCCGGGCCACCTCGACGGCGGCCCGACGCCGTTCGTCGCGAGCCCAGCGCTCGACGGAGACGCCCGTGCCCGGCGGCGCGAGCGGCGCGACCACGTGGCACGCCAGGCCATGGGCGCGGGCGCGTCGTCGCACGTAGTCGGCGTCGGAGCCGGAGCCGGCACGCAACCCGTGGTCGAGATGGAACACGGCGAGCTGGATGCGGAACAGACGCCGGACGCGAACGAGCGTCTCGAGCAGGCACACGGAGTCGGCGCCGCCGGACACCCACACGAGGATCCGCTGACCCGGCTCGAACAACCCGTTCGCCCGCGCCGTGTGCGTCACGCGCTCGATCACGCGGGCCACCGCCGGCGGCCGGCGTGTCATGGCCTACTCGGCGACGCGAGCGATCCAGCGGCCGGGCTCGCCGATCTCGCCGGGCTGCGGGAGGTTCGCGGGCGCCGCCCACACGAGGTTGAAGCCGCTCATGCCGATCCGCTCGACGACCTCGTGGACGAACCGCTCGCCGGCGTCGTACTGCGCGACCTTCTGGTCGAAGCCGATCGCTCGCTGCACGCGCTTCTCCAACCCGCCGACCGCCCGCCGACGTGCCAGGGCCGCTCGCAGTCGCGGGAGATCCTCGACCACGTCGGCGGCCACCTGGTTCATCACGTAGGAGGCGTGGCCCTCCAGCAGCGACATCATCGCCTGCGTGCGCTCGAACAAGGGCCGCTGCTCGGGGGTGAGCAGGCGCAGGATGCCGCCGGGGCCGTCGGCCGGCGCGCCGGGACGCAGCTGTTCGATCGCCTTGCCGAGCTGCTCGACGATCTCCTTGGGCTCGAGCGAGACGGTTTGCAGGTAGCCGTCGACCATCGCGGTGAGCTCGGTGCGGAGCCACGGCGCCGAGGAGAACTGGACGCGATGCGTCACCTCGTGGATCGCCACCCACATGCGGAAGTCGCGCGGTGGCAGCGAGAACGAGCGCTCGACGTCGATGAGGTTGGGGCCGACGAAGTAGATCAGCCCGTCGTCGTCAGGGGGCAGGAACACGTCGACCTGGCCGAGCACCCGTCGCGCGACGTAGCCCAGCAACCCGCCGACCTGCACCCCGAGCGCCTTGCGCGAGAAGGTCGGGCGATCGGTGAGCGAGCCGGGCCGTTCGGTGGCGATCCGCTCCGCCAGGGGCTCCAACATCCGCTGCAGCGCCTTGAGGTTCTGGCGGATCCAGTCCCCGCGCCCCATCACCCACGCGCGCGAAGAGAACCCGACGACCCCGAGATCGGTGAACACGCGCACGAGCGACTCCGCCTCGGTGACCTGCTCTGAGAGATCGGCCCGCAGGGCGGTCCGTTCCTCGGGCGTGACCTTCGGCCCCGCACCCGCGATCGTGCGACCGGTGCGCAGCGAGGTGTCCCAGTCGGCGAGGCGCGCGGCGAGCGACCCCAGCGACCAATCGAGCTCGACGGCGGGGTCCGGACCCACGCGGGCTCGGCGCTACCCCTCGCCCGATGCTTTCTTGCGGGCGGCGATCATCGCGGCCCGGCGCGCCTTGCCCTCGGCGATCCGACGGTCGGTCCCGGCCGCCAGCAGTTCCTCGAGCGTCTTGTCGAACGTCTCTTGGTCCAGCGACACCTCCGGGCGCTCCTCGGGCGCCGCGGGGGCGGCTGCGGGAGTCGCCGCCGCAGGGGCCGACGCCGCAGGGGCGGCTGCGGGTGTCGCCGCAGCAGCGGCCGACGCCGCCGCGGCGGCGGGCTCAGGAGTGGCGGCCGGCGCTGCCGCCGGGGCTGGGGCCGCCGCTGCTGCCGGTGCGGAGGGCGCCGACGCCGGGGCGGCGACTGTCACCGGAGGTGGTTGCACGACCAAGGGAACGGCCTGGGTCACATCGACCATGCGACGCGGCGCCGCGCGGCCGGGCACGACTCGATCCGCGTGCACCACGCGGGCCCCGTCCTCGTCCTTGGCGAACCGTGGCGCGTAGCGCATGTACGCGGCGATCAAGAAGATGATCAGCACGAGCGCCAACGCGAGACTGAGGAACGCCAGCCAATAGATCCAGCCGCCGTCGACGCGTTCGGGACTGCCGGTCTGCGGGATGTGCGATTGGGCGATCGCCGCGCCAGCGGATGCGACGAGCGCTGCCATCGAACCTCCGAGCACCGCGACGAGCCGCCGGGTCGTCTTCATCGGGCCGGATTCTCGCAAGCCAGCGGTCCGACGGCAACCGAGAGAGCCGGAGGGTCCGGAGCCGGAGGGGGGATTCGAACCCCCGACCTACCACTTACGAGGCGGTTGCTCTACCCCTGAGCTACTCCGGCGGAGCGGCAAGGATACCAACGACCTCGCGGCGCACCGAACATGCGATCGTGGAAGGATGCCCCGCATGGCAACGTTCGCGGCACCGTCCCACGGCCGGTCGCCGGATCGGATCGGCCGTCGTGCTGGCACCACCGCGTTCGCACCGGGACGCCACCCTTCCCTCGACACGCCATCCACGGCATGATGCGCGCGTGAACACACCGGGCACCCTCGACGGGCCGATCTCGCGCGTCATGGTCGGCACGGATCTATCCCAGACCGCGTCGAAAGCCGTGGGGTGGGCCACGGACTTCGCGGAACGATTCGGTGCGGAGCTCCATCTGGTCCAGGTGATCGTGCCGAGCAACCCGGTCGACACCGAGTTCGGCAACGCAGAGCGCACCCGGGCCGCCGCCGCGTCGGAGTCGTTGTTGGTCGAGGCTCGACGCCTCGCCGGCGACCGTGGCCGCTCGCACGTCGTCGTCGACACCGACCCGGCGATGGCGATCGTCGGGGCGGCCGAAGATGCGGGGATCGATGTCTTGGTCGTGGGCAACGCCGGCATGGCCGGGCGCAAGGAATTCCTGTTGGGCAACGTGCCAAACCGGATCAGCCACAACGCTCGCTGCACGGTCATCATCGTCAACACGACCGACGGCGTCGCCACCGCGATGCCCGCGCGCTCGTCCGGATCGGCGCTGCGCACCGGCGCGCCGGTCACCGAGACCGAACCGCACCTGATCGCACGCGGCTCCAAGATCGCGACGGTCTTCGCCAAGCACGGGCTGAAGGAGTTCTTCGGCCGGCCGGATGCGGAGGGCACGATCGGCCGGGAGCGTCAGGCAAAGCGGATGCGCGAGGCCCTCGAGGAGCTCGGCCCCACGTTCTGCAAGCTCGGCCAGATCCTGTCGACGCGTCCGGATCTGCTGCCGCCCGAGTTCATCGACGAGCTCGCGAAGCTCCAGGACAACGTGCCGCCGCTCACCGAGGAGCAGGTCGTCGTCGTCATGGAGCAGGAGCTGGGCGTCCCGTGGGAGGACGTGTTCGATCACGTCGAACCCGAGCCGCTGGCCGCCGGCACGATCGCGCAGGTGCATCGGGCGGTGCTCGCCAACGGCGAGAAGGCCGTGATCAAGGTGCAGCGCCCCGACGCACGCGAGCTGATCGAACAAGACCTCGCGTTGCTCGATGTGTTCGCGGCGAAGGCGGGCGACCGCCCTGGCCTCAAGGCCGTGATCGACATGAAGGCCGTGTTCGAGCACCTCTCGGAGTCGCTGCACCGCGAGCTCGACTTCCGCAACGAAGCCCGCAACGTCCAGCGGATGGGCGAGGTGATCGCCTCGTTCGACCGGTTGGCCGTGCCCGAGCTCTACACCGACTTCTCGACCGGCCGTCTCCTCGTGATGGGCGACGTCGGCGGCGGCCCGATCGGGATCGCACCGGACGGACCGATCCGGACCGACGCCGCGCGGCAGCTCCTCGAGTCCTTCTACAAGCAGGTCATGGTGGACGGGTTCTTCCACGCCGACCCGCACCCGGGCAACCTCATGTGGCAGCCGGAGGAGGACAAGCTCTACTTCTTGGACCTCGGGATGGCCGGTCAGGTCGGGCCCGAGCTCCGGGAGCAGATGATGCTCCTGCTGATGGCGTTCTGGCAGAACGACGTCGGCTTCCTGACCGACGTGACGCTGATGATGGCGGGCGCGATCGATCGCAGCGATCTGGACGTCGACGCCTTCCAGGGCGAGATCAGCCAGCTGATGGGCAAGTACCAGGGCGCCTCGATCCAGGAGATCCAGCTCGGCCCCGTGCTCCAGGAGATGACCGAGATCTCGCTGCGCTACGGCGTGCCGCTGCCTGCCTCGCTCACCCTCACCGCCAAAGCGCTCGCGCAGATGCAGCTCGCGGCCGCGCAGCTGGACCCGACCGTCGACCCGTTCGACGTCGCCGGCAAGTTCATGATGCGGAGCCTGCTGATGGGCATGGGCGCCAAGATCGACCCGAAGGCGCTCTTCTATCAGGTGCAGCGACTGCGGGTGCGTGGGATGCGCGTGATCGAGGCGGTCGAGCGATTGATCGGCGCACGGCCGGGCCAGAAGCTCGAGGTCAACTTCCGGGCGGCGTCGCTGGAGCAGACGGTGCGTCGCGCTGGGCGCCGGTTGGCGCTCGGCCTGGTCGGCGCGGCCGCTCTCCTGGGCGCCGCGATCACCACGACGTCGGACAAGGCCAAAGGGTGGGTCCCGGCGACGCTCGGGGCCGTCGGGCTGCTGTTCATCGTGCTGCTGCTGGTCGATCTCGTCCGCGACCGTCGCCAGTAGCTGGCGTTCGCCCGACGGCCCTGTAGCCTCCTTCCGAACCCAACCGAGGAGCAACCCAGACCGCCATGACCACACGCCTTCTCCGCATCGCTTTCGTGTCCGCGATCGTTGCGGTCTCGGCCCTCCTCGTCGTCCCCGCCGCCACGCGTGCGGCGTCGACCCCGCCGACAGCGCATCGCGCGGCCCCCCCGCAGCGCCTCGACGTCCGGCGCCCCGTCGCGACACCCCGATCGCTCGCCGTGGCCGAGGCCGACGCGCGGCTGACCCTGGCCGATTCCCTGGGCCGCCGCGGCGTCTTCGACCTGGATCCACGAACCGGCACGGCTCGGTTCGTCGGCCGCCTCGACGGCACGCTGACCGGGCCCTCGTCCGAGCCGGCGGCCGCCGTCGCCATGGGCTGGGTGCGTCGCAACGCCTCGGCGCTGGGCCTGGATCGCCGAGACCTGCACACGTTCCACCGCAGTCGTGACTATGTCGACGTGGACGGCACGCACCACCTCGCGTGGACGCAATCCGTCAACGGGCTCGAGGCCTTCGACAACGGATTGCTCGCCTCGGTCACCGCGGACGGTCGTCTGATCAACGTGAGCGGCTCGCCGGCACACGGGCTGGGCCGTGGCGCCGCCACCGCGCCGACGATCGGACGGGAGCAGGCACTGGCGCGGGCGGCGGCCCCGAGCGCCGCAACGGCCGGTCGGGCCTCCCTCGTCTACTTCCACGGCGGACGCTCGCAGCTCGCGTGGCGCACCGACACGCTGGCGGCACCCGGCGAGCACGTCGTCTCGGTGATCGACGCCACCACGGGCGCGGTCCTGTGGCGAGCGGATCTCGCGCACGACGCGACCGGCACCGGCACGGCGTGGGGGTACTTCCCCTCGTCCAAGGTCCCCAACGGCGGCGGCACCCAGCAGCCGGTGACGTTCCCCGTGAACAACGGCGGCAAGCTGGCAGGCACCAACGCGCACGTCTTCATCGATGCGCGTCCCGACTTCCGCGCGGACCCGAAGGATGAGGTGGCGGCGAGCGCGGGACTCGACTGGTCGAGCGCGGCCATCCTCGACACGACCACGGCCACGCAGAACTGCGCTCCGGCGCACCCGTGCTCGTGGGACATCCACGACCCTAACTCCTGGCGGCAGAACCTCCGGCAGAGCGCGGCGCAGGCCTACTACTTCGTGAACACGTTCCACGATCATCTGCTGGCCGCGCCGATCGGATTCACGGAGGCGGCGGGCAACTTCCAGACATCCAACCCGTCGGGCAAGGGCAAGGGGCACGACGCGGTGCAGGTGCATGCGTTCTTCGGCGCGAGCTCCGGTGGCGGCGCGCCGACGCCGCAATTCACGAACAACGCGAGCATGGACACGCCGCCCGACGGGCGGGCCCCGACCCTCGTCCTGCTGCTGTTCCGCCGCGACCGGTTCGGGCCGACCTTCCCGTCGGCGAACGCGGGTGACGATGCGTCCGTCGTCTACCACGAGTACACCCACGGCCTCTCGGGCAGACTCGTCACCTATCCGAACGGACTCTCGGCGCTCAACACCTGGCAGTCCGGCGCGATGGGCGAGGCGTGGAGCGACTGGTACGCGCTGGACTTCCTGGTGGAGCAGGGTTACATCACCGACACGACCGCCGACGGCGAGGTGATGATGGGCAAGTGGATCACCGGCGGCCCCGGGATCCGCTACCAGGCGATCGACTGCAGCGTCGGCGCGAACAGGGGCCCGTGTCCCGGCGCCTACGCGACCGGGCCGGGTGGCTTCACGTTCGGGGATTACGGCAAGGTGTTCCGCGGTCCGGAGGTGCACTCCGACGGCGAGATCTGGGCGCAGACGCTGTGGGACCTCCGCACCGCGCTCGGCGTGACCGACGCCCGCGAGCTGATCACGCGCGCGATGGAGCTCTCGCCCCCCGACCCCTCCTTCCTCGATATGCGTAACGCGATCCTGCAGGCCGACGTCGTCGCGAACGGTGGCGCGAACACGAACGCGCTGTGGAACGTGTTCCGGCACCGCGGCATGGGGTACTTCGCGTCCGTCGAGAACGGCAACGACACCCATCCGACCGCCGACGGGCACACGCCGCCGTCCTGCGCGGTCGACCCGTGCGGTTCGCTCGGCGGGCGGCTCACCGATCGGCTCACCGGCGCGCCGCTGGCCAACGTCAGCGTGTCGATCGGCGGGCACGGCGCCGGGTTCCCGGGCACCGACCTGGCCGCGAAGACCGACGCGAACGGGCGCTTCGTGATCAAGCGGGTGCCCTTCCACACCTATCACGACGTCGTGTTCGACCGGGCCGGGCTCGACGCCCTGGTCCGGCACGACGTGCGGGTCAACGGCGCCGTGCGCCTCGATGAAGGTCTGTTCCGCGACTGGGCGGCACACGACGCCGGGGGGCGCGTCGAGTCGTTCACCCGGCCGGATTACAGCGCGTACGGCTGCGGCCCGATCGGCGCGATCGATCGATCCCTCGGCTTCGGCTGGAGCAGCGACGCCCCGAACTCCACCGCCGGCAGCTCGGTGACCGGCCCGCGTTCGATCGTGATCCGGCTGCCCAAGGCGGTCGACGTCGCGTCGTTCGGCGTGGCGGCCGGTCCGACCTGCGGTGACGGCGCGGACGCGGCGATGCGTGCGTTCGACATCTCGACGCGGGTGGGCTCGAGCTCGCCGTGGCGCCTCGCGGTCCACCGGACGACGGCGCTTGCACAGGGCGTGCTCACGACCCTGGCGCCCACGGGGAACGCCCACGCCGCTCGGTGGGTGAAGCTCACGATGCGCTCGAACCGAGGCAACCCGTACTACATGGACATGCTCGAGCTGTCGGTCCGGGGACGGCCGGCGTAGCTAGCCGTCGTAGTCGACCTCGCCGCCCTTGGACGTGAGGGTCGTCGGCACCGGATCGGGCGCCTTCTTCTTCACTGAGCGCGTCAGGATGCGCTCCAGGAAGAACGCGACGATGCTCATCGCGATCCCCACGGCCCAGCGCTCGAGACGGCGAAGGCCCTTCGGCGGCTTCACGAGCGGGCGGCTGCTCACGTGCCCTCCTCGATCGGCGAACCCTCGGCACGGGCGCTGATCTCCGCGACCGCGATGTAGACGAGACCGGCGAACAGCGCCAGCACGCCCCACCACGTCCCGATCGAGCTCGGATAGCGCACATCGTCGGCGTAGAGGAGGCCGACCAGGCCGAACACCATCACCGACAGACCGACGATCCACGTCCACATCCGGTCGCCCTCGCGTCCGGAACGCGACGACGGCGGCGCTGAGCACGAGGCCCAACGCGGCGCCGGCGATCCCGCTCCAGTGGTGCCCGCTCCAGTGGCCGGTCACGTCGGTCATCGGATCACCCTGCAGCATCATCCGCGCGTTGTCCCAGGCGTAGACGATGACGGGGATCCCCGCGATGATCGCGAGCGACAGCAGCGCGATGTTCGGCCGGCCGAGATGCAGCAGCTCTCGACGTGTCGGCGCGAGGATCGTCAGCACGATCAGCAGGATCGGCGCGACGACGTAGCTCCCCGACACGAGATCCTGTCCGATCAGCCCGGCGATCGTCGTTCCCAGCGCCGCGGCCCACGCGACGCGCAGCGCCACGACGTCGGTCGGCCGGATGGCGAGGACCACCATCGCGAACCCGATCAGGAACACGTAGCTCGGGAACGCCCCGAGGTCATGGAAGGAGTGGACCTTCTCCGTGTCGTCGGTGAAGACCGAGATCGAGAACGCGACGTTGGACAGGATCGCGATCGCGCCGAAGAGACCGGCGAGGATCCGGAATGCCAGCGTCCTGCCGTGCGATGCCGTCACCGTCTGCTCCGCGCTCATCCGCTCCTCCTCGCTGCGGTCGTGATCTGTTCTGCCGACGACGGAGCGGACTCCCCCGGTGCCTCCTGTTCATCGGTCCCCGAGGGCACCCTGGCATCGTCGGGCGACCACGGGCAAGGACCCCGAGATCGTCGTCCCGGCGCCCGGCGCGCTCACGACCGACAACGTGCCGTCGAGCGCACCGAGGCGATCGGCGATCCCCTGCAGGCCCGTCCCGTAGCCGGTCGCGGTCGGATCGAAGCCATCACCGTCGTCGTGCACACGGAACTCCAGGTGGCCGTCGTCGCTCGCGCAGAGTCGATCCGCACGGCGTTCGCGTGCGCGTACTTCGACACGTTCTGCAGCGCCTCCAGACAGGAGAAGTACACGGCTGCTTCCGCGTCCTGCGCGAAGCGCCCGATCCGTCGGCGACGACCTCGACCGGCACGGGCGACTTGCGCGCTTGCGCTTCGAGCGCGGCGAGCAGGCCCTTGTCCGCCAGGAGCGGTGGGTAGATGCCGCGCGCCAGGTCCCGCAGATCCTCGAGCGCCCGTTGCGAGTCGTCCTGCAACTCCGCAAGCATCTGGTCGGCGCGACCGGGATCGCGCTCGAGCATCGCCTGCGCCAGCCGCACCTTCACGCTCAGCGCCACCAGCTGCTGCTGCGCGCCGTCGTGGATGTTGCGTTCGAGTCGTCGTGCGCTCCTGGTCCTGCGCCGTCACGAGCCGGCGCTGCGCCGCCTGCAGTTCCTCGAGCCGATGGCGGCAGCGCCTCGGTCAGGCCGACGTTGCGCAGCACCAGCCCGGCCTGCGCCGCGAGATCGGCGACCAGCTTCTCCTTCGCCGGGTCCATCGGGTCGTTTGCCGGCATCGCGACCGAGAAGGCGCCGAGCTCCTCGCCTTGGTGAAAGACGGGCTGCGTGCGCTCGTCCATCGCCGTCGGGCGCATCCTTCGGCCAGGTCGCTGCGACACGCCGAGCGTCCGGCGGCCCGAGCCACACGCGCGCTCGCTCGGCGCCGAGCCCTTCCGCCAGGACGCGCGCCATCCGGACGAGCACGTCGTCGGCGGCGTAGGAGCCCGCGAGCTGGTCCCCGAACTCGGTCAGCACCTCGTACGGGCGTGGCGCGCTTGCCGTACACCACGCGGTCGGACGCGCGTCGCGCCCAGCGCCGAACCGGCGCAAAGCCCAGCGCGACACAGAACGCGGCGACGGCGGAGGTGATCGGACTCAAGCGTCCGCACGTCGAACACGACCCCGACGACGGCGACGATCGCGAGGTATCCGAAGCGTGATGAACCCGGCCATCAGGCCGATCAGCACGGCCTTGCGGATCACGAGATCGATGTCGAACAGCCGATAACGCAGCACGGAGAACCCGATCGCGATCGGGATCAGACCGAACATGACGATCGTCATGTTCTGCAGGAAGAGGATCCACGGAGCCGAGCCGTTCGTCGAGTCAGCAGCGAGACGACCAGGATGAAGGCGTAGAAGGACGCGACGATCGTCGCGGCGGTGACGAGCCACTTGATCTGAGCTCGCTCGGCGCCCCGGGCTCGTCGGAGCCGGATGATCAAGCTCGCCGCCGAGGCGATGATGGCGATCGGGAACCAGGCGAACGCCACCAAGAGGAACTGCGCCCCGTCGCACCGCAAAGCACGTTGCGTACGCCCGGCGACGCCGTCGATCTCACCGGGGCCAGAGCAGGATCCCGAGCGAGATCAACACGAGATCGATGGCCGTCGACCCACGCGAACCACCGCCACCGCGGCGACGGCAGATGCCCGTCGGGGAACAGCAACAGCAGGAACGTCATCGCCATGCCGAACGACGGGCATCCACAACCACTGCGACAGCGGACACGATCACGGCTCCGCCGGGCAGGTCAGGGTGCACGTAGATCGCGTAGGCCGCGTACCCGTCCGCGGCCCCGCTCAGGACGGCGACGAGGCCGATCTGCAGCAGGATCCACCCGATGGCGTTCGCCGGTTGTCGCGTCGCGACCACCAGTCCGACCACGGCGAACGCCAGCAGCGCGGCGAGGAACATCAGGTTCGGGAACACCCCGGACGTCCCCCAGTCGCCGGCCTGCACATGCCGGGTGAGAACGCCGAACCAGACGGCCACGACCCCAGCTGCGATCGTCAGGCCGAAGAGGAACCGGGCGAGCCGCGGCGCCCAACGGGTGCTAACTGCCACGGACACGGAACACCTCGACAGGTTCCTCGCGGCCCTTCACCAGTCGCTTGCCGATCGACTCCGCCTCGCAGGAGGCGGCGAGCACGGTGCTCGCGGCGGCGACGATCTCGCCACCGGCGGCCTCGGACTGCAGCCGTTGCGCGACGTTGACCGCGTCCCCGATCACCGTGTACTCGAGCCGTCCCCCGCCGCCGATCGAGCCGGCCATCACGATCCCGGTATTCAGCCCGATGCCGACGTCGAGCGACGCCACACCGTCGACGCCCCACCCCGCGGCGTTCAGATCCGTCTCCCGTGCCTGCATCGCGATCGCACAGTGCACCGCCTTCGCCGCGTGATCCTCGCTCGGCACCGGCGCCCCGAACACCGCCATCACCGCGTCTCCCTGGAACTTGTCGATCGTCCCACCGTGCGCGGCGATCACCTCGGCCATCGCCGAGAGGTGCCGACCGACCACATCGGCGATGTCTCGAGCGCCGAGTCGTTCCGACAGCGTCGAGAAGCCTCGGATGTCGCTGAACAGGACCGTCACCTCGACCTCGCGCTGCTCCGCGAAGCTCGCGTCGGCGGCGAGCCCCGCCACCACCTGCTCCGGCACGTAGAACTTCAAGGTCTCGGCCTGTGCGGAGCTCTCGACGACCGCCGCGTGCAGCCGTTTCAGATCGTCGACGCCGCTGACGCTGTCGCCACCGGCGAGACGACGGAACAGATCGGTCACGCGACGGTCCACCGACTCCTGCGTGGTGCCCAGCGCCGCGGCCATCTCGGCGTACCCCTTGCCCTGGCTCATCATGTCGAGGACGCGGCGATCGTCCGCGTCGGCGTTCGAGCTGCCGGTCAACCGCTCCGCGATCGCCGGGTCGATCGCGCTGCCACCCGCGTGGACCTCGCGGATCGCCCGCACGAGCTCATCGCCCTGCGCGATCCGATCCTTCAGGAGATAGGCCAGGCCGCTGTGCCCACCACCGAGGAGCGCGAGCGCGTACTCCTCGTCGTCGTGGGCGGAGAGCACGACCACGCCGGTGTCCGGATGATCACGTCGGATCGCGTGGGCGCAGTCGATGCCTTCCAGCTGGAAGGAGGGGGGCATCTTGATGTCGGTGACGACGACGTCCGGCACGTGCTCGGCGGCCGCGGCCAGCAGCGACGGTGCGTCCTCGGCCACGCCGACCACCTCGACGTCGTCGTAGGAGTTGAGCAACGCCCGGACACCCTCGCGGACCAGCACGTTGTCCTCGCCCAGGACCACCCGGATCGTCATGCGGCCGTCAGCCTCCCGTGTACCATGCGCCCGTGTTGCGCATCGTGTTCGCGGAGGATAACTACCTGGTCCGCGAGGGAACAGTGGCCCTCCTGGCCGAGGCCGGCGACGTCGATGTCGATCGGCACCGCGGCCGACTTCGACGAGCTGCTGGCCGCCGTCGGCTAGCTCCAGCCGGACGCCGTGCTCACCGACATCCGCATGCCGCCCAGCGGCACCGACGAGGGCATCCGCGCCGCCAAGCAGATCCGCGCGGAGCATCCGAGCATCGGCGTCGTCGTTCTGTCCCAGTTCGTCGAGGAGGAGTACGCCTACGACCTCCTCAACGAGGGTGCGGGCGGGCTCGGCTACCTGCTGAAGGAGCGGGTCGCCGACGTCGAGGAGGTCGTCCGCGCGCTCGAGGAGGTGGCCCGCGGCGGCTCGGTCCTGGACTCGAAGGTCGTCGAGGCGCTCGTCGCCGCGAAGGATCGGATGGTCCACTCCCCCCTGGGCCAGCTGACCGACCGCGAACGCGAGGTCCTGTCGCTGATGGCCCAGGGCATGAACAACGCCGCGATCGCCAAGACGCTGTTCCTGACGGACCGAGCCGTGGAGAAGCACATCAATTCGATGTTCCACAAGCTCGGCTTGACGGAGGAACCCGACGTGCATCGCCGGGTCATGGCCGTCCTGGCCTTCCTCCGCGAGACCACGTAGCGTCACTGGGCGCGCCTCGTGTCCACGATGTAGACGCTGCACGGCGCGTGGCGCAGCACGAGGTTGGGCACGCTGTCCTTCACTCGCCACCAGTTGCCGTGCGTCCCCCGGTTGCCCACCACGATCGTGTCGACCTGCAGTTCGTCGGCCACCGCGCAGATGCGCTCGGCCGGGTCGCCCGCCTCGGTCCGAGTCGTGGTCGAGACATCGGGGAATCGCTCCCGCAGCGAGGTGAGGTGCCGGTCGGGGTCGGCCGCGCGCTGCGGATCGACCACCGCCCGGAGATCGCCCTCGGGCTTGACCAGCAGCAGGATCAAGGCGGCGTCCTGCGCGCGGGCCAGACGGGCGGCCCCCTCCACGGCCAGGTCCGCCGCAGCGGAGGTGTCGGTGCCCACCAGGATCGTCTTCATGTCGGTCGCCTCCTATCGTCACCGCAACCGTAGGCTCGCTGACCTGCACGAACGACCCGGCACCCACCACGATCGGCCGGGGGTGCCAGCACCCGAGGACGGGTGGCGAAGACCTCCTTGGCCACGAGCGGCTCGACGGTGCAGGATGCTCGCCATGGGAACGGGTAGAGCTGCCGACGCGGTCGGCGGCGGCGCGACCGGGCAGACGGAAGCGCCGCGTCGTCGCCGGACTCGGCATCGGCGTCCTCCTCGTGGTCGCCGCCACGGCGCTCACGCTCCTCGCGCTGAATCACTCCTTCGCGGATGATCCGACCGTCGCGCTGAGCGTCCTCATCGTCGTCATCTACATCGCGCTCGGCGGCGTCCTGGTGTCCCGCCGACCGGAGAACCCCATCGGATGGCTCTTCGTCGCCAGCGGCTCCGGACTGCTGCTCGGCGGAGCGTCGACCGAATGGTCGAAGTACGCCCTGGCCACGCACCCGGGGGAGCTCCCCTTCGGGATCTGGGCCGCCTGGTTGAACAGCTGGCTGTTCATCACGATCGGCGCCGTCCCGATGATCCTCGCCCTCTTCCCGACCGGACACGTCGCGTCGCCGAGGTGGCGATGGCTGCCCCCGACGCTGCTCGGGTGCCTCGCGGTCCTGATGCTCGCGTCGATGTTCCGGCCGGGCGCGATCGATGTGACCGATGGCGTCACCCCGCAGAATCCCGCAGGCATCCCGTCGCTGGCCCCGATCTTGACCGCCGTGGTCTGGATCGCCGGGCTCGGATTGCTGTTCACGTCGATCGCGTCGGTGGTGTCTCTCGTGCAGCGGTCCCGTCGGTCCACCGGTGAAGAGCGACAGCAGCTTCGCTGGCTCGTCTGGATGGCGGGCCTGACCGGCGTCTTCCTCGTCCTAGTCGCTCGTGACGGGGATCGGGCAGGGCCCCAACGAGTCACGGCCGCTCAACTCGATCGCGTTCTTCGCGTTCTTCCTGTGCCTTGGCCTCGGGATCCCGCTGGCCTGCGCGATCGCGATCCTGAAGTACCGCCTGTACGACCTCGACATCGTCGTCAAGCGAACGGTGGTGTTCACGATCGTCGCGGCGTTCATCACGGTGCTCTACCTCGCCGCGCTCGCACTCGCGGCGGTCAGCACCTTCGGCGCGCTCGTCGCCGCGGTGGTGTTCGTGCTGACCTTCAATCCGGTCCGGCGACAGGCACGCTCGATCGCCGACCGCGTCGTCTACGGGAAACGGGCCACGCCGTTCGAGGTGCTCTCGGAGTTCTCCGAACGACTCGGTGAGACGTACTCGATCGACGACGTCCTCCCGCGGATGGCGCAGCTGCTCGCGACGAGCACGAGCGCGACCGAGGTGCGGGTGTGGCTCCTCCAGGATCGGGAGCTCTCCGTCGTGGCGGCGTGGCCGGCCGACCTCGCGGCGGCCCCGGCCCACCGGGTGATCGGAGGCGAGCTGCCGGCGTTCGGCGAGGACGTGCACGCGTCGGCGGTGACCCACCAGGGCGAGCTGCTCGGGGCGATCACGCTGTCGATGCCCGCGAAAGATCCGATGGATGCCTCGAAACAGCGGCTCATCACCGGCCTGGCCGCACAGGCCGGCCTGGCGCTCCGGAATGTCCGGCTGGTCCGCGACCTCCGCACGTCGCGCCGCCGCATCGTGACGGCCCAGGACGAGCGCGCCAAGCGGCTCGAGCGCAACATCCACGACGGCGCCCAGCAGCAGCTGGTCGCGCTGGCCGTCCAGCTGAAGCTCGCGGAACAGATGGTCGATCGCGATCCCGACAAGGCACGGGCGTTGCTCGGACAGCTCCAGGGAGCCGCCGGAGCAGCGTTGGAGGACCTGCGCGATCTGGCGCGTGGGATCTATCCACCGCTGCTCGCCGACAAAGGGCTCGCCGTCGCCTTGGAGGCCCAGGCGCGCAAGGCCGCCGTTCCCGTCACGGTCGAGGCCGAAGAGATCGGTCGCTTCTCCCAGGAAGTCGAGGCCACCGTCTACTTCTGCACCCTCGAAGCGCTCAACAACGTCGCGAAGTACGCAGACGCGCAGCACGCCAACGTGCGGATCGCCAACGGCGACGCGACGTTGCGATTCGAGGTGCGGGACGACGGCGCGGGGTTCGATCCGGCCGTCATCGGCTACGGCACCGGATTACAAGGCATGGCCGACCGACTCGCCGCGCTCGGGGGCGAGCTGCACGTGACCAGCACGCCCGGCGCCGGCACCATGATCGAGGGCGAGCAGATGTGGACCGAGACGGCCAGGGCCAAGGCACTGCTGGGGCAGCTGCAGGTGCGGCCGGCGCTGCGCTCGAGGATCTGCGCGATCTGGCCCGGGGCATCTATCCGCCGCTGCTCGCCGACCAAGGTCTCACCGCCGCGCTGGAGGCGCAGGCTCGCAAGGCGGCGATGCCCGTCGCGGTCGAGGCCGCGGACCTCGGACGGTTCGGGCAGGACGTGGAGGCGACCGTCTACTTCTGCACGTTGGAGGCGCTCAACAACATCGCGAAGTACGCCAAGGCGACCCGCGTCACGGTACGCCTGGCCAACGGCGACGGGAGCCTCCGCTTCGCGGTGGAGGACGACGGCGCTGGGCTTCGACCCGAGCGCGATCGGCTACGGCACCGGCCTGCAGGGCATGGCCGACCGCTTGGCGGCGGTCGGCGGCGAGCTCACGCGTCACCAGCGCGCCCGGCACGGCACCACGATCGAGGGTCGGCTGCCGGCGGAGGCTCGGCCGTGAGACGCCTCGCCACGTGGGTAGCCGTACTCGGTCTCGCCGCCTACGTCGCCCTCATCGGGATCGAGATCGCGACGGCACGCGCCGATGGCCCGTACGACGCCGGCCCCGTCGTCCTTGGGCTCGGACTGGTGGGGTCGGTCGCGATCGGGTTCGTCATCCTGCGCCGAACCGGCAACGCCATCGGATGGATCTTCCTCGGGTTCGGCACGTGCGGCCTGTTGTGGGCGAGCTCGGGTGAGTATCTCGTGTACGCGACCGGTGTCTCGCCGTTGCCCGCATCGACGGCGGTCGCGCTCACCGGCAACGTGCTGGCGGCCGGGATGGTGTTCGCCGTCGCCTTGCTCTGTCTCGTGTTCCCGACGGGGCACATCCCGTCGGCTCGCTGGCGCTGGGTCCTCTGGGTGTGGTGGATCGGCATCATCCTCACGGTGACGTGGAACGCGATCCGTCCCGGCACCGTCTGGGGCGCGGAAGGCCGGGTCACCGCCACGATCGCGAGTCCGTTCGACGTGCCCACGTGGCTGACCGAGCCCATGATCACGGTGGGCGCCGTCGGGGGCCTCGTCGTGGCGTTCGCCGGGATCGTCTCGCTCGTCATGCGCGCGCGTCGGGCGACCGGCGAAGAGCGGCTCCAGATCCGATGGCTCTCCTGGGTCGCCGGGACGGTCGCGACGCTCATCGTCACGATGCTCGTCCTAGCGCTTGCCGACGTGCGATTCGACGCCGGATGGTTCCAGGTGGCCAACAACGTGCTGTTCGCGTGCACCGCGATCCTGATCGTGATCGGGATGCCGATCGCGGTCGCGATCGCGATCTTGAAATACAAGCTCTACGAGATCGACGTCGTGATCTCGAAGACGATCGTCTTCGCGATGCTGGTGCTATTCATCACGCTCGTGTACGCGGGCATCGTCGCGGGCATCGGCGCGGTGATCGGCTCGCGGGAGAATCGCGCACTGTCGATCCTGGCGACGATCGTCGTGGCCGTACTGTTCCAGCCCGTCCGTGAGCGGGCGCGCCGGTTCGCCAATCGCGTGGTCTACGGCGAACGCGCCACTCCGTACGAAGTGCTCGCACGCTTCAGCGACCGCGTCGGCGGCAGCTACGCGGCGGAGGACATCCTGCCGCGGACGGCGCGCGTGATCGCCGAGGGGGTCGGCGCGGCTCGTGTCGAGATCTGGCTGCGGCTCGGCGACGAGCTGTCCGCCGCCGCGGCATGGCCCGCCGGCGGCGAGCCTGCCGAGCCCGTCGCGATCGTCGACGAGGCCTTGCCGACCCTGCCGGCCGATCGCGCGGTCGCCGTCCGGCGTCAGGAGCGTCTGCTGGGCGCGATCACGGTCACCAAGCCCAGAAGCGAGCCCCTCACGCCGCAAGACGTCAACTTAGTTGACCGTTTGGCGGAGCAATCCGCCTTGGTGCTCGCGAACGTGGGGTTGACCGCCGACCTGGAGGCGCGCCTGGGGCTCATCCGACAGCAGGCCGCCGCGCTGCGTGCGTCCCGTCAACGGATCGTCGCCGCGCAGGACGAAGAGCGTCGGCGCCTGGAGCGCAACATCCATGACGGCGCGCAGCAGCACCTGGTCGCGCTTGCCGTCAAGCTCCGCCTGGCGAAGGCGGCGCTGGGGAAAGACCCGGTGCGTGGCAGAGAGATGTTGCACACGCTTCGCGATCAGGTCGATGACGCGCTCGACACCTTGCAGGCTTTGTCCCTCGGGGTCTACCCCCCGTTGTTGGAAGCGCAGGGCGTCGCGACCGCCCTGGCCGCGCAGTACGCGCGCTCCGGATCTCCCGTCCATCTCGCGTCCGACGAACTCGGGCGCCATCCGATCGAGATCGAGGCCGCGGTCTACTTCTGCGTGCTCGAGGCGCTCCAGAACGCCGCCAAGTATGCGAACGCCACGCGGATCGACGTCTCGCTCGCGCAACACGCCAACGTCGTCACGTTCGAGGTGCGCGACGACGGGGACGGCTTCGATATCGCCACCGATGGGAACGGCACAGGCCTGCAGGGCATGCACGACCGCCTGGCGGTGTTCGGCGGTGACGCGACGATCGAATCCTCGCCGGGGAAGGGCACGGTCGTCCGCGGACGTGTGCCCGTGAGCGCGGCGGTGTCGGTATGAGGCGGATCGTCGCGATCGCGATCCCGGTCGCAACCTCGCTGCTGTTGCTCACCGCAGCGTGGATGGAGCAGGTGGCCGGCAAGTCGTTCTTCAGCACCATGATCTGGCTGCCGCTGGTGGCCGCGTGCACGGGGGTCGGGGCGGTGCTGTGGTATCGGCGGGTGGGTGGGGTGCTCGGCCTGTTGTTCGTTGCCACCGGTGCGTTCGTCGTCACCAGCACGCTGCTCGGGGGGTACGCGGACCTCGCGACGATCCGCACGCTGCCGGGCGGAGCTTGGGCGGCATGGGCCTTCCAATGGTCGCTGGGCGGCACTTTCGTACTCTTCTTGATCCCGCAGCTGTTCCCTACCGGCCGGCCGCTGTCACGTCGCTGGCGAGCCTTGGTGTGGCTCACGATCGCCGCTGGTCTCATGCAGCGCGCTCGCGCCAGCGCTCGGCCCGACGACGGACTTCGCCCGGAACTTCCGCGGCGTCCCCCACCCGGTCAATGCCCTCTCGATCTCGACGGCCGACCTGCTGTCGAACATCGCCGTCCTCTTGCTGACGGTGTCGTTCCTGGCCTCGGCGATCTCGATGACGATCCGGTACCACCGATCCGTCGGCGAGGAGCGCGCCCAGATGAAATGGTTCGCGGCCGCGGCTGTCGTGACCGCCGTCGGCTTCGTGATCGGCCTGGTCACGATCCAGGACGACCCCGCGATCGCGTTCGCCGTGCTGACACCGTTGATCCCGATCGCCGCGGGGATCGCGATCGTGAAGTACCGGCTCTACGACATCGACATCGTCATCTCCAAGACCCTCGTCGTCGCGTTGCTCGCGGTGTTCATCTCGGTCGTGTACGTCGCGATCGTCGTCGGCCTCGGCGTCCTCGTACCGGACGGCGAACTGGCCCTGTCGATCGGCGCGACCGCGGTGGTTGCGTTGCTGTTCCAGTCCGCGCGCGACCGAGCGCAGACGCTGGCGAACCGGTTGGTGTTCGGCGCCCGCGCCACGCCGTATGAGGTGATGGCGGGCTTCGCCACACGCATGGCCGACTCGCTGTCGATCGACGAGGTGCTGCCGCAGATGGCCGAGGCGGCCGGTCGCGGCGTGGGCGCGACGCACGCGAGCGTGCGGGTGTTGCTCCCGAACGGCGAACGCGTCGAGACGTGGCCCACCGACGACGCGGTGGAACGCGACGCCACCACCTTCCCGGTCGTCTACCACGGCGAGGACGTCGGCGAGATCGGCGTGGAGAAGCCGCGCGGCGAACCGCTCACCCACGCGGAGGAGGAACTGCTGCGGGACCTCGCCGGGCAGGCGGGACTCGCCCTGCACAACGTGCGCCTGAACGAAGAGCTCGCGATCCGGCTGATCGAGCTGGACGAGCAGGCGGCGGCCCTGCGGCTGTCGCGCGAGCGGTTGGTGATCGCCCGCGACGCGCAGCGTCGCGGGCTCCAGCGCGACATCCACGAGGGGCCGGAACACGAGCTCCGGTTGATCCGCCAGCGTCTCGACACGGTCGAGGCGCTGGCCGCTCGTGACCCGGCGGCCGCCGGCACGGAGCTCGACGCACTCGGTGAGCGTTCCAATGCGACGCTGGACACGCTGCGCGACCTGGCTCGCGGCATCTTTCCGCCGTTGCTGGCGGACCAGGGCATCGTGCCCGCCCTGGAAGCCCACATCCGGAAGGTGGGCGCCGGCGCGATCGTCGCGGCGCAGGAGGGGTTCGCGGCGCGCCGCTTCGATGCGGACATCGAGGCGTGCGTGTACTTCTGCTGCCTCCAGGCGATCCAGAACGTGGTTCGACACGCGGGGAAGGCCTCGGCGGTCGTGTCGCTCGGGGTCGACGAGGGCGGCCTGTGGTGCACGATCCAGGACGACGGAACGGGCTATGACCCCGCGACGATCGAACGTGGGATGGGCCTCGACATCATGCAGGACCGTGTCGACGCGCTCGACGGATCGCTCCTGACGACGAGCGCGCGCGGGGCAGGTACAACGGTGCGGATCCATCTCCCCTTGGTTCCCGCGCGAATCTCCTGACTCGGCGGGATGCGCACGCCGGGTCAGCCCGACGCAGCCTCCCAGGCCGACTCCAACCGATCGGGCCCGAACGCGGACTTCGGGATGTAGGCGGCGGCGCCGCATTCCGCGGCGCGCGGCGCGTACTCGGCCTCTTCGTAGGTCGACAACAGGAGCACGACCACCGCATCGGATCCGGTGAGGATCTGCCGCGTCGCGTCGAGTCCGTTGATGCCGGGGAGGTTCACGTCCATCAGCACCAGGTCGGGGTGCAGGTCGGCCGCCATGGCGACGGAGTCCTCGCCGGTCTCCGCCTCGCCCACGACCTCGAATCCGTCCGTGAGCTCGACCACCATCCGAGCTGCGAGCCGGAACGGCTCCTGATCATCGACGATCAACACGCGCACTGTCACCGGGCACCCTCGTCGACCAGCTTCCCAAACGGTCAGTGCACGCAGCAGTAGTGGTAGCACCACTTCCGGTCGGGTCGGGACCGGCTAGGGGTCGCTGCGCTCGTGCTCGCCGCGTTCGCGCTCCTCGCGCCGCTCGCGCGAGCCCGGCTTCTTGAGCGCGGCCGTGCGGGCGAGGCGAGCCCGCATGTCCCCCGCGTCGTCACCGGCGGGCTCGGGATCGCCCACGGGCTCGACGAGACGGTTGAGCACGTCGAGCACGTCGGCGTCCGAGTCGGGCGACCCCGCTCCGACCGCGGCGTGGCGCGCGGGCTCGGGATCGGGCAGGACGACCACCTCTGGCCAGCCGTTCCCGTCGCGCTCGGTCTCCACGGGGACCGAGCTGACGGTCACGTCGTCGGCGGTGACACCGACCTGCTCGGGTGCTGGCTCCGGCGTCGCCTCCACGGCGACCGGCGGCTCGGGCACGGCGGGCTCCGGCTCCGGCACGACGACGGGCTCGGCGGTCGCCGGCTCCGTCGCATCGGCGGCCGCGGCGGGCACCGCCTTCTTCGTCCGGCGGGCCTTCGCTGCCTTCGCAGACGCGGCGGCCGCTGCGACCGCGGCGGCCGCGGCCTCTGGGGTCGGCTGTCGCGGCGCACCGGCCGACGTCGACGCGGGGGCGCTCGGCACGGGCATCCCGCGCCCACCGGCGCTCACCGCGGCGAGCGCCTGCTGCAGCTCTCCCTCGGCCTTCAGCCGTTGTCGCTCGCTCTCGTCGAGCCGCTGCTGCAGGCCGATCAGTCGATCCTTCGCTCGGCCGCCCGCCTGCTCCAGTGCGACGGCGCGATCCACGTCGATCACGGCGAGCCACGGCGGCACGGACTCCGGATAGAACGGCACCCCGGTGCCGATGCGGGCGATCGGCTCCCGCATCGAGAGCCCCGCGAGCGCGAGGACTAGCAGCGCCGCGACCCCGACCGCGATGCGGAACGCGAGCCAGAACTGATGAACGTCGGTAAGGAGGGTGGCGTCGGGGGCCTCGAACTGGGTGACGATCGAGGAGCCGCCGGACCCATGGATCACGGTGTACGCGTAGTACGTCACCGGCCCCGCATCGCCGGTCGGGAGCCGGTCGGACAGCACCCACGTGCGACCATCCTTGATCGCGGCGTCGATGTCCGCGTCGTTCAACGCCTCGGCGGAGCCCAGCTGATCCGTAGGATCCGAGGAGGCGAACAGCGCGTGTTGAGCGTCCCAGACACGGACGGCGGTCACGACCGGATCGCTCGCGGCGAGCTGCCCCAACACCGGCGCGAGATCGGTCGCCGTCGCCCCTGCGGATGTCAGCGGCTGGATCGACGCGTAGCTCGACTCGGCGGAGCGCAGCGACGCCTGCTCGCGCGCGTTGTCGGCGGCACGGTTGGCCAGCGGCACGGAGGCGACCAGCGCCACGATGCAGAACAACGCCAGCGGCCACCAGATCTTGGCGCTGACTTCGTCGCGTGTGAATCTGTCGATGAACCGCACCCGTCGCCCTCCCTGCGCGTCGGAGGCCCACACGATACCCCCCGGACCCAGTGCCTGCGAACGGCCGAACGGTCCGGCCGTTCGTCCTAGGCCACCGTCGCGGATGCCGAGGCAACCAGCAGGAAGGCGTGCTCCAGCACGAGCCTGGCGTTGCGGTTCATGTCCTCGGCCAGCGCCGCACGCGCCTCCTCCATGGCGGCCAGGCACGCCGCGAGCCCCACCACGGGCGTGTCGTCGGTCGCGAGCGGCCGGTCGACGTTCAGTCGCAGATCCGGATCGCCGTGGACCCCGGCGACGATGCGATCGCGCAGCAACGACGACGCGGCCAACAGGACCCGGTCGATGAAATCGCGCTCCGCACGTCGCTCGCGTCGTGCGAACCGGGTCTCGATCCGCCGGATCGCGCCACGATAGACGTCTTCGGGTCGCCCACGCTCGTCCACGAACGGCGCGAGCTCCGCCTCGAGCTCCGCTTTCAGCCCCTTCTTATAGGCCGTCGCCGCCTCGAGCACCTGCGCGGCGGCGGCCAGCGCCCCGGCCGTGCCCGATGCAGCCGAGGCCAAGGCCCCCTCGGCCACATCTCGGAACGCCAGCCCGTCGCTGTCGGTCGCCATGCGCCGGGCTCGTCCGACGTTGCCTCCGGACAGTCGCGCGGCCAGCAACGCCTGCCCCGGATCGACCCCCTCACCCTCGAGTTGCGCCACCACGAATGCCTCGGGCAGCGCCGCGAAGGTCACCACATGGCACCTGCTCAGGATGGTGTCGGGCAACTCGTGCGCACGCGCCGACAAGAGCAGGAACACCGTGTCGAGCGGCGGCTCCTCCAGCACCTTCAACAGCGTGTCCGCCGCGGCCGGCGACAGGCGATCGGCCTCGCGCACGACGAAGACCTTGCGGCCCGGCTCGGGCGCGGTCCGATACGCGGGTTGCCAGATCTCCTCGCGGATCGTGTCGATGTGGATGTCGCGACCCTCCGGTTCCACGATGAACTGGTTGGGGTGCTGGTCGCGCTGGGCGAGAGAGCAGTCTCGGCACGTCGCCGCAGCCACCGTCGTGACAGAGCAACGCGGCGACGAACGCGCGCGCCGCGATCGACTTGCCGGACCCCTCGGGCCCCGCCAGGACGTAGGCGTGGTGCGGGCGCTCGGCCGCTCCGCGCAGGAACGTCATCGCGACGTCCTGGCCCGCCACCTGATCCAAGACCGCGCTCATGACCGGGAGGGTATCGCTCGAGACCGACAGCGGGCTCAGTCCTGGCGACCGTTGTCCTGCCGCTCGCCGAGGGCCTTGTCGATCGCCGCCCGCACGTCCTCGAAGACGACCCCCTGCTCGCGCGCGCCATCGATCACGACGAACCGTTCCGGGTGTTCTTCGGCGATCCGGAGGTACCCGTCGGCCACCTTGGCCAGGAACGCCTGCCCCTCCGCCTCCATGCGATCGGGCTCTCCCCGCGAGCGCGCCAGCCCCTGCTCGGGCTCCACGTGCAGCAGGATCACGAGATCGGGGAACAGCCCCTGGGTCCCCCACACGTTCAGCGACAACACATCGGTCTCGCCGAGTCCCCGACCGGCGCCCTTGATAAGCGAGCGAGGAGTCGACGTAGCGATCGCAGATCACCACCTTGCCCTCGGCCAGCGCGGGCCGGATCACGGTCGCCACGGTCTGGGCACGCGCCGCGGCGAACAACAACGCCTCGGTCCGCGCGTCGAGTGCGCCCGTCTCCGGAGCCAGGAGCAGGTCGCGGATCTGCTCCCCCACGCGGGTGCCGCCGGGCTCGCGCGTGACCATCACCGACACGCCCTCGTCGCGCAGGTACCGCTCCAGCAGCGCGATCTGGGTGCCCTTGCCAGCGCCCTCGACTCCTTCGAAGGCGATGAACGAGCCGGTGGCGGGCGGTCGCTTGAGTTTCGGCACGATCGTGAGGGGGACGGGACGGGTCAAACGGTACCGCGTCAGCAGCCGACGCATGTTGAACGAGGCGCCCACGAGCAGCGCGCCGGCGCACCACAAGGCGAGCCGGGTGCCGGACAGGTCGATCCGACTGCCCCCCGATGAACAGCTCGTTGATCCCCAACCGCACGGCGATCGACCCGAAGATCGCGGCCAGCGTCGGGAACACGATCAACGAGATGAACAGCATCATCCGCGACATCGTGGTCAGGGCCGCGAACGTGCGGCCGCGGTACTCGTCGACGACGTTTTCCTGCAAGAGCGTGTAGCCGCTCACGTAGGCGAGCCCGCAGAACGCACCGAGCCACACCGACAAGGCGACCGCCCACGCGAGGTTCGGCATGGCCGCCAACAGGATCAACATGATCCCGGCCGCGCACAACGACCACACCGCGACGCGGTCGCGCTCGATCAGGCGCGCCACCTGTCCGGCCGCCGCGAGCCCCAGGGCGAGCCCGACGCCGAACGCGGTCACCACCAGTCCCCACCCGGAGCTTTCCCCTCGCAGGGTGTACTGGACGAAGATCGGCATGATCGCCAACACCGCCCCGATCCCCGCGAACGCGATCACCAGCCCGCCCGTCATCGCGGACGCGATCGAGTCCTCCCGCAGGAATCGGATCCCGTCGCGGGCGTCGCGGAACACGCGACTGAGATCCATCTTCTCGGTCGAGTCACCGCGCAGCGTGCGCAACGGGATGCCGAAGACCATCGCCGCCGAGAACAGGAACGTCGCGGCATCGACCACGAGGGCGAGCGCCGCCGGACTGTCGCCGAGCACGGGGACGCGCGCGCCGAGGCCCTTCGAGACGCCGGCCAGGGCCGCGAACGCGATCCCACCGATCGGCAGGGTCGCGTAGGAACTGATCACGACCAACGAGTTGGCGTTGGCCAGCTGGCGGCGGGGAACGAGGTTGGGCAACGACGCGTCGCGGGCCGGGGTCCACAACAGCGACAGGCACTCGATCACGAACGAGAACAGGTAGATCGCCCAGAGCTGATGCAGGAACGCCATCGACAGGTAGAGCACGCCCCGGCCGATGTCGGAGGCGATCATCAGCTGCTTGCGATCGAGGCGATCGACGAACGCGCCGGCGATCGGTCCGAACACGAACGCGGGCAGGGTGCGCGCGACCATCACGCCGGCGACGGCGACGCCGGCGGAGCCGATGCCCCCGATCCCCGCGACGATCGAGGTCACCGCGATGAACCCGAGCCAGTCGCCGAACGACGACACGACCATCGCGGCGAGCAACCGGGAGAAGCCGCGGTTGGTGAGCAGATCCTTGATCGTGGCCGAGCGAGTGCCGCGGAGTTCGGCGACCTCGTCCGTGATCGACGACGACACCCGTCGACCCCTTAGGGATCTTCCGTCGTGGCCGGCTTCTTCGCGGCGGGCTTCCGCGTCGTCGTCTTCTTCCGCGTGGTGGTCGTCTTCTTCTTCGCGGCGGGCTTCTTCTTCGAGGTCGTCTTCTTCGCCGCCTTCGCGGCCGCGCGCGCGGCGCGGGCCGCGGACTTCGCCGCCCGTGCCTCGGCCTCCGCCGCGGGATCGCCGGGCTTGGTGAGGTGCATGTCGAGGTCGAACTCGGCGCCGCAGCCCCAGCACCGGATCGACTTCGGCCGCTGCAGCAGCAGCGAGCCGTCCTCCGGGCAGCGCGGCTCCTTGAGCGGCTCGTTGTTCACCGCGAAGTCGCACTCCGGGTACCGATCGCATCCGTAGAACACGCCGAAGCGCGTCCGCTTCTCGACGATCTGGCCCTGGTTGCACTGTGGGCAGGGGATCTCGAGCGATCGCGGCGGATCCTTCTTGATGTAGCGGCAGTCCGGGTACCCGGAGCACCCGACGAACGGGCCGAAGCGGCCGACGCGGCGCTGGAGCTGCTTGCCGCACTCGGGGCACAGCTCGTCGAGCATCTCCGGCTCGGCGCGCTCGGTGCCGTCCATGTTGCGGATGTAGCGGCACTCCGGGTAGTTGGGACACCCGATGAACTTGCCGTAGCGGCCGAGCTTCACCTGCAGCTTGCCCGGCTCGCGCCCTTCCGTCGGACACAGCGGGCAGAGCTCGTCCAGGTCCTCCTGGTAGCGCTCGAAGGAGTCCTCAGCCTTCTCGAGGGCACGCTCGAAGGGCGCGTTGAACTCGTGCAGCATCTGCACCTTGCCGAGCTGGCCCTCCGCGATGTCGTCGAGCTCCTTCTCCATGTAGCGGGTGAAGCTCACGTCGACCACGTCCGGGAAATGCTCGATCAGCTTGTCGGTGACGACGTAGCCGACGTCCTCGGGCCGGAACCGCTTCTCCTCCAGCCGGGCGTAGCCGCGATCCTGGATCGTGGAGATGATCGAGGCGTAGGTCGAGGGTCGCCCGATCCCCTCCTCCTCGAGCTTCTTGACCAGCGTCGCCTCGGAGTAGCGCGGCGGCGGCTGGGTGAAGTGCTGCTCGGGGAGCACGTCGAGCTGGCGCAACGCCTGCTCGGCGGCGAGCTCGGGCAGGTTCGCCTCGGCATCCTCGTCGGGCTCGTCGTCGCGCCCCTCCCGGTAGAGCTTCAGGAACCCGTCGAACTGCAGGGTCTGGCCCGTTGCACGCAGGCCGTAGCGGACATCCCCGTCCAGCGCCTCGATGTCGACGCCGACCTGGTCGAAGCGGGCCTCGGCCATCTGGGTGGCCACGGTGCGCTGCCAGATCAAGGTGTACAGGCGGAGCTGGTCGCGCTCGAGCGAGGTCGCCATCCGCTGCGGGGTGCGCAAGACGCTCGTCGGACGCACGGCTTCGTGGGCCTCCTGGGCGTTGCGGCTCCGCGTCTTGTATCGCCGGGCCTCCGCCAACGTATAGGCCTCGCCGTACTCGCTCCTGACCATCTCGGCGATCTCGCGCAGCGCCGAATCCGCGATCGTGACGGAGTCGGTTCGCATGTAGGTGATCAGCCCGACCGAGCCCTTCGCCGGGCAGGTCGATCCCCTCGTAGAGACGCTGGGCGATCTGCATCGTGCGGCGTGCGCCGAACCCGAGCTTGCGCGCGGCCTCCTGCTGCAGGGTCGAGGTCGTGAACGGCGGGGCCGGGGAGCGTTTGCGCTGCTTCTTCTCCACGGCCGTGACGCGGTAGGTGGCGCGTCGCAGGCGCTCGGCGTGGGTCGCGGCGTCGCCCTCGGCGCCGAGCACGAGCCCCTTCTTGTCCGGGTTCGCGGCGAGCTTGCCCTCGGGCGTCTCGGTGAGTCGCGCGGTGAACGGCTGCTCGGGATCCTCGGGGGTCAGACGGACGTCGATGCTCCAGTACTCCACCGGCGTGAACGCGGTGATCTCGCGCTCGCGCTCGACGATCAGCCGGACGGCCACGGATTGCACCCGGCCGGCGGACAGCCCCGGCTGCACCCGCTTCCAGAGCAGCGGGCTGATCTTGTAGCCGACCAGGCGGTCCAGGATGCGCCTGGCCTCCTGCGCGTCGAAGAGGTTGCGATCGATGTGCCGCGGATGGGAGAAGGCCTCGAGGATCGCGTCGCGGGTGATCTCGGTGAACGTCACGCGACGCGCGCGCTGCGGGTCCTCGCCCAGGATCGTCGCCACGTGGTGGGCGATGGCCTCGCCCTCGCGGTCGAAGTCCGTGGCCAGCACGAGGCCGTCGGCCCCCTTCATCGCGCGTTTGAGGACGGCGACGTGATCCGTGGACTTGTCCGGGATCTCGTACTCCACCCGGAAATCGTGCTCGGGATCGACGCCCAACTTGGACTTGGGCAGGTCCCGGACATGGCCGTAGGAGGCACGGACCACGTAGTCCGCACCCAGGTACTTCTCGATGGTCTTCGCCTTGGCCGGCGACTCGACCACCACGAGTGTCTTGCCCATTCGGGTCGGTTCCTTCTTATCTCGCCGCGGCGTCGGTCGAATCGACGCCTCGGGGCCGGACGGTACCACCGAGCCCGCGAAAGGCCGGGGAACCGCCCGGGCGGGGCCGTTCGGAGCGGTTGGTACGCTTCGGAGCGTTCCCACTGGTCAACCGGAAGGTATTCCCCCTGCTCGCAGTCTTCACCGACACCGTCCAGCGACTGATCGCCGACAACGGATATCTGGCCGTGTTCGTGCTGATGATGCTGGGTTCCATGTGCATCCCGATCCCTTCGGAGGTCGTGATGGCGTTCGCGGGCGCCCTGTGCGCTCCCGCCTTCGCCGCAAGCGTGCTGGGCAGCCCCGAGGCGGCCCTGTCGATCGGCTGGGTGATCGCCTGGGGCATCGCCGGCAGCATGGTCGGCTCGTGGCTGGCCTACGGCCTGGGTGCCTGGGGAGGTCGTCCCGCGATCGATCGGTGGGGGCGATACCTCTTATTACGGCCCCATGAGGTGGACCGGGCCCACGCGTGGTTCGAACGCCGGGGAGAGGCCGTCGTATTCCTCGGCCGCCTCGTCCCGCTGATCCGCGCCTTCGTCAGCCTGCCCGCCGGCGTCGCCCGGATGGACCTCCGGCGCTTCAGCCTCTTCACCCTGTTCGGGGTCGTCCCGTGGTGCGTGGGCCTCGCCTATGCCGGCAGGGCCCTGGGCTCCCAATGGCAGACCCTCGAGAAGTACTTCGTCCCGGTCTCGATCGCGGTCGGCATCGCCCTGGTGATCGGCGTGATCTGGTGGGTCCGCAAGCGCCGTCGCGCGCTGGCCGTCGACATCGTCGACTGACCGGGCACCGGCCCCCGCTAGAGGTTGGCGACCATCGTCCAGTGGTCGCCTGATTCCGCGACCCGCTCGAACCCCGCCCGCTGGTACATCATCCGAGAGCGGTTGTGCGAGGCCACCGACAGCGACAGCGCCTGGAACCCCTCCTCCCGCGCCTGGACCATGCACGAGCGCAAGACCGCTTCGCCGATGCCCTTGCGCCGGTGGAGGGGAACGACGGCGATCGACAGCTCGGGGGTCTTCTCGTCGACGAAGCCGAAGCCGGGCGCGTCGTCGGCGAAGAGCCGGTACCACGCCGCGCCCACGGGGTCGCCCTCGGTCTCGGCGATCACGCCGCCGTCGCCGGCTCGGCCCCAGCCTTGGTAGTACCGCAGCAGCATGGGCTCGGCCAGGACCTCCTCCATCGGCTCCCGCGGCCAATCCGGGTTCCAGCGCGCCGCCTCGTAGAGCATCTTGCGCAGGAAGGCGAGGTCGTCCTCGGTCGCGGGGCGGATGTTCATGGCTTCGATGCTAGCGCGCTCAGACGGTCTCGGTCTCGCGCTTGGGGGTCCCCTTGACGATCATGGGCACGCTGGTCAGTACGACACGATCCTCGAACAGGAACAGACGCTTGATGAACAACGCGTTCTGATTGTGCAGAGGCAGCTGCCACCAGTGCGACACGATCACCTCGGGCACGATCACGTCGACGACCGTGCCCGCGTCGGACGAGTAGCGCCGCACCTCCTCCAGCATCGGACCGGTCAGGTCGCGGAACGGCGCCTCCACGATGTCGAGCGGGATCTCGAGGCCCGCGTCGAACCACGCGGTCTCGAGCCGGTGCGCCTGCTCCGGGTCGAGGTCGAAGTAGATCGCGCGGGTGATGCTGGCGTCGAGCGACTTGGCATAGTTCACCGCGCGGATCGTGAGGTCGTTCACGCCCGAGACGAAGACGAGAGCGACGGTGCGATGCGGGATCAGCGGCTTGGCGTCGACGCCCCGGGGGCCTTCGTGCGTGCTCACGACCGGGACATCGGTGACGACGACGCGCGGGATGCCGAGCATCGCCGCCTTGAGACGCACGAGGTCCTTCGTGTGCACGACGTGACTCGTCAGATGGTCGCCGACCATCTCGGGCACCACCACGGTGACGACGTCGTGGGGCGTGAGGTCGAGCGAGGCCACGAACCGGCGCACGCCGGCGGTCAGGCTGCCGGCGCCGATCGGCGTCAGCGCGGGCGTCTGACGGCCGGCGAAGTCGCTCCACCGCCGTGCGAGATCGGGATCGACGACCTCGCCGGCGGTGATCGCGTGCAGCGACTCCGGCCGCAGTGACCGGATATAGCCCAGCGCCTCGGCGACCGAGGGGTCGATCTCGCGCACGAGCAGCACGATGTGATTGGTGCCGACGACGCCGACGCGCTCGACCCCGCGATGCACGACCGAACGCACCCACATGTAGTGACGGTGGATCGCATAGAACACCGGCACGAGGAGCGCCATGATCAGGATCGAGAGCCAGGCCCCGTCCTTGAACTTCGACAGGATCACGACGATCAGCACGACGAACGTCGTGATCGCGCCGATGATGTTGATCACGATCGAGCGCTGCCAGCCCTTCATCGCGTTCTCGCCCTTGCGTCCCTCCAGGATCCAGTGGCGGACCATCCCGCTCTGCGACAGGGTGAACGAGGTGAACACCCCCACCACGTAGAAATGGATCAGCCTGTCGAGGCTCGCATCGAAGACGTAGATCATCAGCGCCGACAACAGGCCGAGCACGATGACCCCGTTGGAGAAGACGAGGCGATCGCCGCGGTTCACGAACTGGCTCGGCATGAAGCGGTCCCGGCCCAGGATCGAGGCGAGCCGCGGGAAGTCCTGGTAGGCCGTGTTCGCCGCCAGGATGAGGATCAAGGCGGTGAACGTCTGCACGATGTAGAAGCCGAGCGAACTTCCGCCGAACACCGCGTTGGCGATCTGCGCGACCGCGGACTGGTCCTCGCTGGCGACCACCCCGTGCACGTGGGTCACCAGATAGGAGATGCCCAGGAACATCGTCACGGCGATCGTGCCCATGATCGCCAGGGTCGTCGCGGCGTTCCTCGCCTGCGGCCGCTTGAAGGCGGGAACGCCGTTGGAGATCGCCTCGACCCCGGTCAGCGCGGTGGCGCCCTGCGAGAACGCCTTGAGCAGGGCGAAGATCGTGATCCCCGCCACCGCCGTCGCGGTCTCGACCTGGTGGGGCGACGGCACCACGGTCGGACACCCATTGAGGCACTTGACGACGCCGACGCTGATCAACACGAGGATCGACACCACGAAGCCGTAGGTCGGGATCGCGAAGACCGTGCCCGATTCCTTCGTGCCGCGAAGGTTCGCCAAGGTGATCAGCCCGACGAAGATCAACGAGAGGAGGACCTTGTGCTCGTTCGCCCACGGGAACGCGGACCCGATCGCGAACACCCCCGCCACGATCGACACGACGACCGTCATCATGTAGTCGAAGAGCAGGGCGGCGGCGGCGACCAGGCCGGCGAACACGCCCAGGTTCTCCTTGCTGACGATGTAGGCGCCGCCACCGCCGGGGTAGGCGCGAACGGTCTGGCGGTAGGAGCTCACCACGATCGCCATCAGCGCGGCGATCGCGAAGGAGATCGGCATCACGTACTTCGTCGGCGTCGTGGTGGCGAGCGTCAGCGCGAGCAGGATCTCGCCCGAGGCGTATGCGACCGAGGACAGGGCGTCGGAGGCGAACACGGGCAGCGCGAGCACCTTCGGCAACAGCGTGTGCTCGAGGTTCGCGCTGTTGAACGCTCGACCAACCAGGACCCGCTTGGCGACCGAGCCCGTCGATCCCTTGGATGCGCTGCTCATCGGCACCAGATGCTACGGCCTGTGACGACGCCCGAGTGCCTCAGCTCGGCTCCGCGATCCATCGATACCCGACGCCCGGCTCGGTGACGATCAGCGCGGGCGCCGAGGCATCGTCGCCGAGCTTCTTGCGGAGCGCCCGCACGTAGGTTCGCAGGTACGTGGTCTCGGTTCCGTACCCCTGTCCCCAGACGCGGCGCAGGAGCCACTGGTGGGTCAGCAGCTTCCCCGGGTTGGTCACGAACGCCTCGAGGAGCCCGTATTCGGTCGGCGTCAGACGCACCTGCTCTTCCTCGCTCGTCACCAGGCGACGGGCGAGGTCGACCTGCAGATCGCCGAAGGCGAGCACCGGGACCGTCGGCTCCTCGGTGCCACGGCGGCGAAGCGCCGCCCTCGATCGCGCGAGCAACTCCTCCATGCCGAAAGGCTTCGTGACGTAGTCGTCGGCGCCGGCGTCGAGCGCGGCGACCTTGTCGGTCTGGCTCTCCCGCACCGACAGCACGATGATCGGCACCTCGGAGAAGGCCCGGACCCGCCGGATCACCTCGGTCCCGTCCATGTCCGGCAGTCCGAGATCCAGCAGGATCAGCTCCGGGGGCTGCCCCGCGGCAGCGACCACTCCCTCGTCCCCGGTGCCGACCGTCTCCACGACGTACCCATGAGCCTCGAGGGTCGTGCGCAGGGCGCGACGGATCTGCGGCTCGTCGTCGACCACAAGGACCCTCACGCCTCCACCTCCTCATCGATCGGCAGATCGATCACCATCGCGGCGCCGCCACCCGTCGTCTCCTCGACCCAGATGCGTCCACCGTGCGCCGTCACGATCGCGCGAGCGATCGCCAGCCCGAGGCCACTGCCCGGACGCTCCGGCTCTTCGCGGCCACGATAGAAGGCTTCGAAGACCTTCTCCCGTTGCTCCGGAGGGATCCCGGGGCCCTCGTCGCTGACGCGGACCCGCACGCCGTGTTCCGCCAGGCCGACGTGAACGCGAACGACGCCACCGCTCGGGGAATGTCGCGCGGCGTTCTCCAGCAGGTTCGTCAGCACCTGGTCCAGCTGCACCGGGTCGGCGGCGATCTCGGGGAGGTCGGGTGCGATCGCGAGCTCCAACCGGACCGAGCCGAGGCGGGCGCGCATCCGCGCCACGACCACCTCGGCGACCTCGTCCACCGAGGTCGGCACCTGCCGGGGGATGAGCGCGCCCGCCCGGATCCGCGCGAGATCCAGGATGTTCCCGACCAGGCGGTTCAACCGGTCGGTCTCCTCCAGGATGGTGAGCAGCAGATCCCGCTCGCGCTCCACCCCAAGCGTCGTGGACTCATCGAGCAGGCTCGTCACGCCAGCCTTGATCGACGCGAGCGGCGTGCGCAGGTCGTGGGTGACCGAGGAGAACATCGCCGCGCGAAGCTGGTTCGTCTCGGCGTCGAGCTGCGCGAGCCGCGCGCGGGCGTCCAACCGGGCCCGGTCCAGCGCGACGGCGGCCTGACGGGTCGCGGCCTCGAGCAGCTCGCGCTCGCGCTTCGTGAACGGACGACCGCGCACGGGCCGTTCGGCCGAGAGCGTGCCCAGCGGGATCGACGCCACAACGACCGGCACGAGCTCGGTCGGTCCACCGGGCTCGAGACCCTCTCGCGTCGCCGTGGCGGACATCGGCTGACCGTCGAGCGTGACCTGGACCGTGCACGACGCGAGCCCGAAGGGCACGAGCAGGACGTCGACGAACTCGTCAAGCACCCGGTCCGGCACATCCCCCGACAGCAGCTTTGTCGAGAGGAAGGCCAGGAGCCTGGCTTCCCGCTCGCGCTCCGTCGCCCGCCGGCGCTCGACGGCGGCGTTGCCCACGACCAGGCCGACCACCGCCGCGATCGCAAGGAACACGACGGCCGCGATGACGTCGCGGAGCCGTTCGAACTGCAGCCCGAGATCGGGATGCTCGATCACGGGCGAGATCAGCGAGGCGAGCAGCGCGGCGACCACCCCGGCCCAGATCCCGCCGCTGACCGCGGCGATCGTGACCGCCAGCATGAAGATCGCCGTCGAGGAGCCGGGCCCCAGCTCCCTGGTCAAGAGTGCCAGCAGGGCAGCACATGCGACGGCCACCAGCCCGATGAGGACCGCCCGCCACGAGATCCGTTCGATGCGGGAATCCCTGCGCTCGGTGGCCACGCGCACACGCTACCGCCGCACCGAGACCGATCCAACGCAGAAACGGCCTTCACGAGTTCTTCACGCGGCGCGTGGCATCCTTCACGCCGCCCTCACGCCGATGGGACGACGCTTGCACGTGGAAAGAGGTTCTCGCAAGGCCGGCGGACGGGATGTCACCCCCGACGACGGGCGACGCGGGAAGGAGCATCACGCAACCACTTTCCTCCGAGCCCGTCTGAGGGGCCGGTAGCTCCCTCCAGCTGCCGGCCCTCAGGCATATCTGGGCTCCGTTTCCCTGGCTCCGCTCCCTGTCACCGCCGGACCTGACTTGTACCCTGTGCGCCGATGCGGGTCTTGATCATGGGATGCGGTCGTGTCGGGTCCGAGTTGTCACACGCGCTCGGCGAGGCCGGCCACGACGTCACCGTGATCGACAAGCGCGAGGACGCGTTCGATCGCTATCCCCCCGGGGAGCACGCTCGACGGATCGTCGGCCTGGGCTTCGATCGCGATGTGTTGGAGGAGGCGGGCATCCGCGACGCAGACGCGTTCATCGCGGTCTCCAGCGGCGACAACTCCAACATCGTGTCGGCACGGGTCGCGCTCGAGCACTATCACGTGCCCAAGGTGATCGCGCGCATCTTCGATCCGCGCCGCGCGGAGATCTACGAGCGGCTGAACATCCCGACCGTCGCGACGACGACGTGGGGGGTCAAGCAGGTCCAGCTGATGCTGCTGCACACCGGCAAGGAGGTGCGCGAGAGCCTGGGCGGCGGGGAACTGCTGCGCGTACGTGTCCCCGTTCCGAGCCACCTGGTGGGCAAGCCCGTGTCCTCGCTCAACGTCGACGGCCACATCCTGGTCGCCGGCATCTCTCGCGGCGGTAAGGGCTTCGTGCCCGCCGCCGACTCAACGATGCAGGAGGGTGACTTCCTGATCGTGATGATGGGCAAGGACTACATGGACGAGTTGGACGCCTCGCTCGAGGCGCCGGGGGAGCATCACTGATGAAGGTGTTGGTCACCGGCGGAGGCGCGATCGGACGGCATGTCGCGGCGGATCTCGTGGTGCGCGGTCACGAGGTCACGCTGATCGAACAGGACCGCGCAACCGTCGACGATCTCCGTCAGGAGATCCCCGAGGTGAGCGTGATGCTCGGCGACGCCTGCGAGCCCTGGGTGCTCGACGACGCCGACCTCGTGCACACCGACGTGGTGGTCGCCGCGACGGGTGACGACGAGGACAACCTGGTGACGGCGCTGCTCGCCAAGCAGGAGTTCGCGGTCCCGCACGTGCTCGCCCGCGTCAACCACCCGAAGAACGAGTGGCTGTTCACCGACCAGTGGGGCGTCGACACGGCGGTATCGCCCCCGCACATGCTGACCTCGATGGTGGAGGAGGCCGTCACGTCCGGCGACCTCGTCCAGCTGCTTCGGTTGGAGGGCGGGCGCATCTCGATCGTCGAAATGAAGCTCGAGGCCGACTCCCCCGCGGCCGGTCGGCCGCTCTACGAACTGCGGATGCCGAAGGACTCGGCGATCGTCGCGATCCTGCGGGACGGCCACGTGGTCATCCCGCAGCCCGAGACGGTGTTCGGCGCGGACGACGAGCTCGTTGCGCTGGCGGGGGCCGGCGCGGAGCACGCGCTGCGCGCAACGATCGTCGGAGACTGACCTACCCCGCCGGCTCGATCTGCCACCGGTACCCGACGCCTGGCTCGGTCGCGATCACCTGCGGACGTCGTGGATCCGCCTCGAGCTTGGCGCGGAGTTGGCTCACGAACACCCGAAGCGCCTCCACGTCCGGAGCGTCGCCCCCGCTCCAGACATGGCCGAGCAGCCAGTCGTGGGTGCGCAGCACCCCCGGCGCCTCGGCGAGGGCCTCCAGCAACCGCCACTCGGTCGGCGTGAGATGGACAGCGATGCGCGCGCGCGTCACGGTGCGCGCGGCGACGTCGACGGACAGGTCGCCGGCCACGAACCGCGTTCCCGTCGGCCCGGGGGCCGCCCGGCGCAGCAGCGCGCGAACGCGCGCCAACAGCTCCCCCGCGCCGAAGGGCTTCGTCAGGTAGTCGTCGGCCCCCAGCTCCAGGGCCGCGACCTTGTCCTCCTCCGCGTCGCGCACGGACAGGACGAGGATCGGCACACGGCTCGTGCGGCGGATCTCCCGGCAGGCCGTCAGCCCGTCGAGGTGCGGCAGGTTCAGATCGAGCACCACGAGATCCGGCGGGTCATCGACCACGGCGCCGACGGCCGAACGCCCGTCGCTTGCCGTGCGCACGACGAAGCCACGCGCCGTCAGCGTGCGCTCGACCGCACGCAGGATCTGCGGCTCGTCGTCGACGACCAGCACCACCTGGCCGCTCATGCGGCGGCCGGGATCCGCACGCCGAACGTCGCGCCGCCCCCCGGCGTGTCCGTGGCCCAGATCTCTCCGTTCATCGCGAGCGCGAATCCCTTGCAGATCGCGAGCCCGAGCCCGGCGCCCAGCCGGGGCGACCCCTCCTGCAGGCGGTAGAACGGCGTGAACAGCAGCGTGTGGTCGCCGAAGTTGAGCCCGGGACCGTGATCGATCACGAGGAGCACGACCGTGTCCCCCTCCCGGGCGCCGCGAAGCGCGATCCGTCGGTCCGCCGCCCCGCGCACCGCGCGCGCCGCGTTCTCCACGAGGTTCGTGACGATGCGCTCGACGAACAATGCGTCGCCGCGGACACGGCCGGCGTCCTCAGCGATGTCGACGACGATGTCGACGCCCGGCCATCGCTCCCGGACACCGTCGACGGCGGGCCCGACGAGATCGTCGAGATGCACGGTCTCGTCCCGGGCGACCAGCGTGCCCGATTCGATCCGCGACATGTCGAGCAGGTTCGTGATCAGCTGCTCGAGGCGGCTCGTGGACGCCCGGACGTCTTCCAGCACCTCGCGCACGACATCGAGATCCAGGTGATCGCGACCGAGCATGTCCGTGACGGACGCCGTGATGGCCGCCACCGGGCTCTTCAGCTCGTGCGAGGCCGCGGCCAGCAGGGAGCGGCGCATGTCCTCCGTCGCGCGGTACAGCTCCGCCTCTCGCAGCTCGGCCGCGAGGCGATCGCCCGCCACGACGAGGGCCACCTCGTCGGCGAAGGTGCGCACGACCCGCGTCTCGGCGGTCGTCAGCGGGGGCCGCGTGCCCACGAAGACGAGCGACCCGAACGAGGCCTCGCCCACCCGCAAGGGGATGTCGAGCCCCCCACGCTCGGCGTCGTCCGGGTCCCGCACCGTCGCCATGACGAACCCGAGCCGCTCGGCGGCCCGGGCGAGCGCGGGCGTCAGCCCTTCCGCGCGCTCGGACACCAGCACGTGGCTGAGGTCGAACAGCAGACGGACCTCGGCCTCCCGATCCTCGGCCGCGCTCGCCCGCTCGCGCGCCACGCCGACGAGCCACGAGATCACGAGCGACAACGCGAGGAAGCCCAGGAACGCGCCGAGGTACTCGGGGCGCTCGAGATCGAACGTCCCGTACGGGGGCAGGAAGCCGACGTTGAACAGGGCCGAGGACACGATCGCGGCCACCACGCCGGGCCAGACCCCGCCGAGCCACGAGGCGGCCACCACGGGCACCAGGAACAAGAACGCCTCGAGCGTCGCCGTGAGGTCGGCGCGGATCGGCAGCATGAGGGCCGCGAGCACGCCGGCCCCGACCGTGGCGACCACGTAGGCCGCCGGTACTCGCCATCCGGGTGCGGCGACACCCAGTCGCCCGGTCGTCGGCACGGCGGCGTGTTCCACGGTGGTCACGATAGCCGTCTCCTTACGGTTCCCTTATCCATCGCTCCTAGCGTCGAGTGTGATGCGTACCGATGTCGATACACCGACGACCGAGATCGCGGGTCCCCACGGTCGCGGTCCCCTCCCGCGAGGGCTCGGGTACGCGGCCAAGCGCGCGGCCCTCGGCCCGGCGCTCCCCACCGCCAACCTGGCGCACGAACGCCTCGGCAAGGTCGCGGCCCTGGCGATCTTCAGCTCCGACGCGTTGTCCTCGGTTGCCTACGCCACCGAGGAGATGCTCAAGACGCTGTTCATCGCGGGCGTCGGCGCGGTCGCGTTCACCCTCATCGTGCCGCTGTCGGCCGCGATCGTCGGCGTGCTCGCGATCCTCGTGTTCAGCTATCGCCAGACGATCAAGGCCTACCCCTCCGCCGGCGGCGCCTACATCGTCACCAAGGACAACTTCGGGCTCATCCCCGCGCAGGTGGCCGGCGTCGCGCTGCTGACCGACTACGTCTTGACCGTCGCGGTCTCGGTCTCGGCCGGCGTGGCCGCGGTGATCGCCCTGGTGCCCTCGACCGCGCCGTTCCGCGTCGAGATGGCGGTGGCCTTCATCTGTCTGATCGCCTACGGGAACCTGCGCGGCGTGCGCGAGTCGGGCAAGATCTTCTCGGCGCCGACCTACGTGTTCATCGCGTGCATCATGTCCCTGCTGGTCATCGGTGGCGTCCGCGTCCTCACCGGTTCGCTCGTGGCGCCCCAACAGGCGGTGACCGCCACCGGCGCGGGCCTCGGCTTCCTCGCCGGGGTGCCGATGTTCATCGCGCTGCACGCGCTGGCCTCCGGCAGCACCGCGATGACCGGGGTCGAGGCGATCTCCAACGGCGTGCCCGCGTTCAAGCCCGTCGAGTGGAAGCACGCACGCCAAACCCTCGTCGTGCTCGGCCTCCTGCTGTCGACGATGTTCCTCGGGATCTCCTACCTGGCGGCCAAGCTCCAGATCCGTCCGGACTTCACGGGCACCTCGACCGTCGTCGCGGACATCGGCCGCGCGGTCTACGGATCGGGACCGATCGGCCACGCGGCGTTCGCGCTGCTGCAGATCGCCACGATGCTGATCCTCGTGCTGGCGGCCAACACCGCCTACGCCGACTTCCCGCGCCTGGCCAACTTCCACGCCGGCGACGACTTCCTGCCGCGCCAGTTCACGACGCGCGGGCACCGGCTGGTGTTCTCGAACGGGATCATCGCGCTCTCGGCGGCGGCGATCGCGCTCGTGATCGCCTTCCACGCCGACGTCACGAAGCTGATCCCCTTCTACGCGATCGGCGTGTTCACGTCGTTCTCGCTGTCCCAGGCCGGGATGGCCAAGCGCCACATCCGGCTCCGTGAGGAGGGCTGGCGGGTGGGCCTGTTGATCAACGGCGCCGGCGCCGTGGCGACCGCGGTCGTGTTGGTCATCATCGCCCGGACGAAGTTCGCAGAGGGCGCCTGGGCGATCCTGATCCTGGTGCCGCTGCTCGTATGGCTCCTGGTCCGGATGAACAAGCAATACCAACACGAGACCGTCGAGCTGGAGCGGGATCTGGCCGCCTTCACGCCGCCCAGCGGTCGCGCCCCGATCGCGATCCTGCTGGTCGACGACCTCGATCCCAAGACCGTGCACGCCCTGCAATACGCCCGGACGATCCGCTGCGAACGGATCATCGCGGTGCACCTGGCGACCGACCCGGAACGAACGAGCGCGCTCCTGACCGGCTGGAACGTCGCCGGCCTCGGAGAGATCCCGCTTCGGATCGTTCGCGGCGGGGGCGACGAGTCCGCGAGCCTCGCCGGCTTCATCGCCGCGTACGAGCGCGAGGATCGCGATGTGATCGTCCTGTTGCCGGTGCCGCATTCGCGCTCGACCGCCGAACGGTTCTCGGACCGTCGGGCGGGCGCTCGGCTCCACCGGGCCCTCCTGCCGTATGCGCACGTCAGGGTGACGCTCGTACGAGATCACCCCGAGGGCGTCCACCCGTTGCAGCGTGACGCCGAGGGCCGCCCCATCGTGCGGCTCACGACCCGCGGGACGCACGAAGTGGTCGTGCTGGTGGACAAGCTGGATCGGGCCACCCTCCAGGCGCTGTCGTACGGACTTGACCTGGGCGCCACGTCGATCCGCGCCGTCCACGCCGCGGCCGACCCCGACCGCGCTGCCCGCCTCGCGCAGCGATGGATGGAACTGCAGGCGCCGGTGCCGCTCGACGTGGTCGAGTGTTGGGATCGCGATATCCCACGCGCCTTGGAGCGCTACGTGGTCGCGATGGCCTCGGACACGAACGAGGTCACGGCGGTCATGCCGCGTCGCGACTACCCGAAGATGCGACAACGACTCTTGCACGACCGCACGAGCCGGCGGATCCAGCATGCGCTGGGGCGCTACGCGCATGTCGACGTCGCAGACATCCCCTATTTCGTGCAGGGCGATGCCCCGCCCCACGTGCTGGCGCCGGTCGGCGAGTAGCGGCGCTCACCCCTCGACCGGGCGCAGGTTCCACCGGTAGCCGATGCCGGGCTCGGTGACGATCGCGCGCGGGCGCCGTGGATCGGGTTCGACCTTGCGACGCAGCTGGCTCACGAATACCCGGAGGACCTCGACGTCCTCTCCGTAGGTGTCGCCCCATACCTGCTCGAGCAACCAGCGGTGCGTCAGCAGCTTTCCTGATTGAGCCGAGAACGCGTCCAAGAGCGCCCACTCGGTGCGGGTCAGGTGTACGTCTCCGTCCTCTCGCACCACGCGGTGCGCGGGGATATCGATCGTGACCCCGTCGAGTTGATAGATCGCTGGGCGCGTCTCGGCTCCGTCGCCCCGTCGTAGGAGTGCGCGCACCCGCGCCAAGAGCTCGCCGGTCCCGAATGGCTTCGTCAGGTAGTCGTCGGCGCCGAGGTCGAGCGCGGCGACCTTGTCCGGCTCCTCATCGCGCACAGACAACACGAGGATCGGCACCGCCGTCCAACTCCGGAGTCGGCGGCAGCACTCGAGCCCGTCCATCACGGGCATATTCAGATCGAGGATGACGAGGTCCGGCGCACGCGTCGCCGCGAGATCGAGAGCCTCGGACCCGTCCGGCGCGGTCACGACCTCGTACTCGCGGGCCACGAGCGACCTCGCGATCGCGTCCCGGATCTGCGGTTCGTCGTCCACGACAAGGATCGTGGTCACGATGGCTCTCCCAGGGAGAACGCGAACGTTGCGCCCCCGCCGGGTGTGTCCTCCAACCAGAGCTCGCCACCCATCACGTCCACGAACCCCTTCGCGATCGCAAGGCCGAGGCCCGGGCCGAGCTTGGTCGCCCGTTCGTCGAGCCTGCTGAACGGCAAGAACACCTCCGCTCGCGATGCCGCATCGATGCCTCGCCCATGGTCGATGATGCGCACCGCCAACCGTTCTCCCCGCTTGCCGACCACGACCTGGACCTTCCGGGCATCAGATGCCGCTGCCGATCGGGCGGCATTGTCCAGCAGGTTCGACAGCACGCGTGGCAACAGGACGGCGTCCGCGGTCGCCGTCACGTGCCCGTCCACGGTCGTCTCGATCGGGATGTCTGGCCATCGCAGCGTCGCCGCATCCACCTCCGACGTGATCGCCTCCGCCAGATCAACTGTCTCGAGATGCGCACGGAGCACCCCCGCCTCGATCCGCGACACATCGAGAAGGTTCGCGACGAGCGAGTCGAGCCTGTCCGTTTCTCGATCGACGACGCGCAGCACCGAATCGCGATCGGCGTCGCTTCGGGTCACGTCGGGTTCCAGCAGGTCCGTCACGGAGGCTTTGATCGCCGCGAGTGGACTCCGCAGGTCGTGCGAGACGGCCGCAAGCATGTTACGGCGCGCGGTCTCAGCCAGCTTGAGGACTTCCGCGTCGGTGGCTGCCCGCAGCAACCGATCGCGCTCGAGCACCAGCGCCAGTTGATCGCAGACGGCACGGAGGACGCGGACGTCGGCGGCGACCAACGGCGGCCTATCCCCAACGAGCACGATGAGGCCGAGCGTGCGATCGCCGACGGTCAGCGGCAGCCGCTCGGGCGGGCGCCCTGGATCGGCGGGGTTCCACGACGGTGAGATCCGCCCCGGGTCGGCGCCGACGACGACGCGCTCGACCAGCCCCTCGCCGGGAACGTGCACGAACAGCGCGCCCGCTCGGTAGACGTAGCGTTCCACCACGTCTTCGAGGAGCGCGCGATACGTTTCCTCGCCCGGTCCGCGCACGACGAGATCACGGCTGAGCTCCTGCAACACCCGAAGCTCCTCACCCTTCTCCTCGGCGACATCCGCACGCTCGATCGCCCGCGCGAACAGCAACGAGATCATGATCGACAAGCCGAGGAAGACGAACAGCGCGACGACGTATTCCGCGCGGGCGATGACGAAGGTGTCGTACGGCGGCAGGAAGAAGAAGTTGAACACGAGGAACGAGACGAAGGCCGCCAAGATCCCCGGGCCGAGCCGCCCGATCGCCGCGGCGAGCACCACGACCACCAAGAAGGTGAAGCCGACGGTGATCGGCTCGAGACTTTCGCGCCACGGTCGCATGAGCAGGACCACCAGGGCGGGACCGACGATCGCGATGGCGTACCCCGCCGCTCGCCGGCGACCCTCCGCGGGTGAGCGGAGAAGATCGACCATGCGCGCGGGGCCCATACCCCGAAGGATAGCCACGGCCGCACGAGCGGCAGCAGCCCAGCGCACCGTTCTTTACGGATCCCGAACGTCGACCCCCCCGGTTCCTCACGGATGGCTCATATCCCCTGGCTAGCCTGACATCAGGAGGAAAGAGCGATGTGGGATCTCTGGATCATCTTGATCACCGCCGTGACCTTCGTGCTGGCCTTTGGTCTGGTCCGCTGGTTCGACCAGATATGAACATCGCCGACGGCTTGGAGCTGGCGGTCGCGTTCGCGCTGCTCGTCTACCTCGTCTACGTCCTGATCAGGCCGGAGCGATTCTGATGGTCACGATCGTCGTGTATTCGCTGCTGCTCATCGCGCTGGCGCCGCCGCTCGGCGCCTACATGTACCGGATCTACACCAAACAAGGGACCGGTCGCGTCGAGGGGGTCTTCTACCGGATCATGGGTGTGAACCCGGAGGCCGAGCAGTCTTGGCGCCGCTACGCGACGTCGGTGCTCTGGTTCAGCCTCATCAGCCTGGTGCTGATCTACCTGGTGATGCGCTGGCAACAGCACCTCCCACTGAACCCGGTCGGTCTGTCCGACGTCAACCCATACCTCTCGTTCAATACGGCCACCAGTTTCATGACCAACACGAACTGGCAGTCCTACGGCGGCGAGACGACGATGAGCTACCTCACCCAGATGTTCGCCTTGACGTTCCAGAACTTCGTCTCGGCGGCCGTCGGGATGGCCGTGCTGATCGCGATGATCCGTGGCTTCACGCGTGCGGGCACCGACAACGTCGGGAACTTCTGGCGCGACCTCGTCCGCAGCGTCGTCTACATCCTGCTGCCGATGGCGATCCTGCTCGGGATCGTCCTTATGAGCCAGGGCGTCACCCAGACGCTGAGTAACTCCGCATCGGTCACGGGGATCCAGGGCTTCCAACAGGTCCTCGCCCGTGGCCCCGTCGCCAGCCAGGTCGCTATCAAGCAGCTCGGCACGAACGGGGGCGGCTTCTTCAATGTGAACTCGGCGCACCCGTTCGAGAACGCGACGCCGATCTCCAACTTCGTAGAGATGTTCTCCATCCTGTGGATCGGCGGGGGCCTCGTCTTCACGTTCGGAAGGATGGTGGGCAACATCCGCCAGGGGTGGGTCCTGTTCGCCGTGATGTGGTTCCTGATGGTCGTCGGCCTCGTGATCACGGTCCCGGGCGAGCGGGTGGCCACGCCAGCGATGCAGGCCGCCGGCATCTCCGCCACCGCCCCGAACCTCGAGGGCAAAGAGGTCCGCAACGGAACGGACGAATCCGCGTTGTGGGCGGTGACGACCACCGATGCGTCCAACGGCAGCGTCAACTCGATGCACGACTCCTACCAGCCGCTCGGCGGACTCGCTCCGATGTTCAACATGGCGATCGGCGAGGTGGTCTTCGGCGGCGTCGGCAGCGGCCTGTACGGCATGATCTTCTACGTGGTGATCGCCGTGTTCATCGGCGGGCTCATGGTCGGCCGGACGCCCGAGTACCTGGGGAAGAAGATCGGCGCGCGACAAGTCAAGATCGTCGTGATCGCCGTCCTCGTGCCGTTCCTGGTGGCGCTGGCCTTCACGGCCGTCGCAGTCGTCACGAAGCCAGGTCTCGCGGGACCGTTGAACAGCGGACCGCACGGGTTCAGCGAGATCTTCTATGCATACCTCTCACAGGGGAACAACAACGGGTCGGCGTTCGCCGGACTCACTGCGAACACACCCTTCTACACGATCACCGGCGGCATCGCGATGTTGGTGTCCCGGTTCGTGCCGCTGATCGCCGCGCTCGCGCTGGGTGCGAGCGTCGGCAAGGAGCGCACCGTGCCCTTTACAGCCGGCACCCTACGGACCGACACGGGCCTGTTCGCGGGATTGCTCGCGGGCGTGATCGTGATCATCGGCGCCCTCACGTTCCTCCCCGGTCTGGCCCTGGGGCCGATCGTCGAGCATCTCCAGAAAGGTCTGAACTGATGGCAGTCATCGCGCCCCCCGAGTCCGGGCAGGTCGAGCACACCGTGAAGGCGCGCCCGTTGTTCGACCCGCCCATCGTTCGGCAGGCGATCATCGACAGCTTCACGAAGCTCAACCCGAGGACGCTGATGCGCAACCCCGTGATCTTCGTCGTCGAGGTCGTTTCGGTCGTCGTCACGCTCCGGATCGTCGCGGACATCGTGAACGGTGGGGAGGTCGCATTCGATACGGCGATCGCCCTCGGCCTCTGGTTCACGGTCCTGTTCGCAAACTTCGCCGAGGCGATGGCCGAGGGGCGCGGCAAGGCCCAGGCGGAGAGCCTGCGGCGCACCCGGGCCGACCTGGTCGCACGGCGGATGCTCACCGACGGCAGCGAGGAGTCGGTACCGGCGTCGGACCTGCGTGCCGGTGACCTCGTGATGGTGTCAGCGGGCGAGCTCGTCCCCGGCGACGGCGACATCGTCGACGGGATCGCGTCCGTCGACGAGTCGGCGATCACCGGCGAGTCCGCGCCGGTCATCCGCGAGTCGGGTGGTGACCGCTCGGCGGTCACCGGAGGGACCAAGGTGCTGTCGGACTGGATCAAGATCCAGATCACGGCGGAGCCCGGGGAAGGCTTCATCGACCGCATGATCCGCTTGGTCGAAGGGGCCGAGCGGCAGAAGACGCCGAACGAGATCGCGCTATCGCTGCTGCTGGTCAAGTTCACGATCATCTTCCTGATGGTGATCGTGGCGCTGCAGCCGTTCGCGATCTACGCCGGCAACCGAGTCAGCGACGCCGTGCTTATCGCGTTGTTCGTCTGTCTGATCCCGACCACGATCGGCGGCCTCCTGTCCGCGATCGGGATCGCGGGGATGGACCGCCTCGTGCAGCGCAACGTGCTGGCGATGAGCGGGCGCGCCGTGGAAGCCGCGGGTGACGTGTCCGCCCTGCTGCTCGACAAGACCGGCACGATCACGCTCGGCAACCGCCAGGCGGTCGCGTTCATCCCGGCGCCCGGCGTCGACGAGCGCGAACTCGCGGAGATCGCCCAGATGGCCTCGCTCGCCGATGAGACGCCGGAAGGCCGGTCGATCGTGGTGCTCGCCAAGGAGCGGTTCAATCTGCGCGAGCACGAGCTCATGGAGGCACACGCCCAGTTCGTGCCGTTCACCGCGCAAACGCGTATGAGCGGGGTCGACATCGACGGAAGCGAGATCCGCAAGGGTGCCGTCGACGCGATCCGGGGCTGGTCGGGTCAAGAGCTGCCACCGACGCTGGATGAGGAGGTCGAGCGGATCTCCCGCGCGGGTGGCACACCGCTCGCGGTCGCCAAGGATCACGTCCCGATGGGCGTGGTCGAGCTGAAGGACATCATCAAGGAAGGCCTGGTCGAGCGGTTCGACCAGCTCCGGCGGATGGGCATCCGCACCGTGATGATCACGGGGGACAACCCGCTGACCGCCGCCGCGATCGCGCAGGAATCGGGGGTCGACGATTTCCTCGCTGAGGCCACACCCGAGACCAAGATGGCGCTGATCAAGAAGGAGCAGGAGGGCGGTGTCCTCGTCGCGATGACCGGGGATGGCACGAACGACGCCCCTGCGCTCGCGCAGGCCGACGTCGGCGTCGCGATGAACACTGGCACCTCGGCCGCAAAGGAGGCCGGCAACATGGTCGATCTCGACTCGAACCCCACGAAACTGATGGACATCGTGGAGATCGGCAAGCAGTTGCTGATCACGCGGGGGGCACTCACGACGTTCTCGATCGCCAACGACGTCGCGAAGTACTTCGCGATCATCCCCGCGATGTTCATCGCGACATATCCTGCGCTGGACCGCCTGAACGTGATGCACCTGAGTTCGCCACAGTCGGCGATCCTGTCCGCGGTCATCTTCAACGCCCTGATCATCGTGGCGCTCGTGCCGCTGGCGCTTCGCGGCGTCCGGTACCGCCCCGTTGGCGCAGAAGGACTGCTCCGCCGCAACCTCCTGATCTACGGGCTCGGAGGCATCATCGTCCCGTTCATCGGGATCAAGCTGATCGACATGCTCCTGGGGTTGGTGAAGTTCCCATGATCCGAACCATCGTCCGCGCCACCGTCGCGACACTCGTGCTGGCCGTCTTGACGGGCCTCCTCTATCCGCTCGCGATGACCGCCGTCGCGCAGGTGGCCTTCAAGGATGCCGCAAACGGCTCGCTCGTCGAGGTGAACGGCCAGCCCGTCGGCAGCTCCTTGATCGGCCAACAGTGGAAGGGCGCCTCGTGGTTCTACGGCCGTCCGTCGGCCGTCAAGGACGACGCCTCCGCGTCGTCGGGATCGAACCTCGGTCCGCGCTCGCAGGATCTCGCGGACGACATCGCGAAGCGTGCTGCGGCCATCGTCGCACTCGAGACGCCGTATCACCCCGGACTCACGGTCGCACAGATCCCGGTCGATCTCCTCACGAGCTCGGGAAGTGGCCTCGATCCCCACATCTCGGTCGAAGGTGCGCGGTTCCAGGCGCCGCGGATCGCCGCTGAACGCGGGCTGCCGCTCGACCAAGTGCTTCAGCTGATCGACGACAACACGCAGGGTCCATCGCTCGGATTCTTGGGCGAGTCGCGCGTGAACGTCCTCGAGCTGAATGTCGCACTGCAGGGGGTGGCACCATCAGCGTGACCACCGCCGTGCAGCGCACCGTGCTCGTGCTCGGGCGACGCCCCACCGAGCCGGCCGTCCTCTTCGCCGAGGACGTGGACGGCTCGATGGGCGTTGTCGTGATCGCGGTCGGCTGGCCGCTCACCAGCGAGCAGCGGGAAGCCGTCGAGGCCGCGCGTGCACTCTCCCGTGATCGCCGGCTGGTGTTCGACGCGATCCTGGTGGGGTCGTTCGCCGACGCGGCCGACGTGATCTCCGCGCGCGATCGCGTGCTGCTCGGCACCGATCGACGCGAAGCTCGCCACGTCAACCGGCTGCTCCGGCCGAGGATGATCAGCGCTCGCGTCGCGCGATGACGTGGATGTCCACGTCGTGCGCCTTGCGGATCACCTCGTTGACGAACGATCCGCGGAGCAGCTCCTGCAGGCGCGTCCGGAGCGGCTCCCCGACGACGAGTTGCGTCACGAACTGTGCATAGGCAAAGTTGAGCACCCCGCTCACGGGATCCTCGTCGTCGATCACATGGAGCTCACCCCCGAGGTCCTGCACGAGCGCGTCCAGCTCCGTGAGCCAGTGCCGCGTCGTCTCGTCGTCCCGCTCCCGGACATGCACGACCAATAGGTCGCCGCGCGCCCGCTGGGCGATCCGCGATGCGCGCCGGACAAGATCGCGTGCGAACTCCGGATGTGAGACGCAGACGAGGACCCGCTCCCTCGTCTCGGGGATGCGGCCCTTCGACCACCGAGACAGGAGCGTCGCGTCCACCTGGTTCGCCACCCGCATCAGCGCGAGCTCGCGAAGAGCGGTCAGGTTCTCGGTCGTGAAGTACCGCTGCAAGGCGAGCTCTGCCTTGGCGGGATCGGGGTAGACGTTCCCGTGCAGCATGCGCCGCCGCAGCGCGTGTGGCGACATGTCCACGAGCTCGATCTGATCTGCGAGCTCCACCACCCAGTCGGGGACCGTCTCGCGCTGCCTGACGCCGGTCACGTCGGCCACCACATCATTCAAGCTTTCGAGATGCTGGATGTTGACGGTCGTGATCACCTCGATCCCATCGGCGAGCAGGTCGATCGCGTCCTCCCAGCGCTTGGCGCGCCGGCTGCCGGGGATGTTGGTGTGCGCCAACTCGTCGACGAGCGCGACCTCCGGGTCGCGCATACGCACCGCGTCGGCGTCCATCTCCTCGAACACGGTGTCCCGGTACGGGATCGTCCGGGGCGGCACGAGCTCGAGGCCCTGCAGCATCTCGATCGTGCGGGGCCGCCCATACGTCTCGACACACGCCACGACGACGTGCGTCCCTCGCTCGGCACGACGTCTCCCCTCGGACAACATGGCGTAGGTCTTGCCGACGCCCGGCGCCGAGCCCAGGTAGATCCGGAGCGGCGCCGACTTCGCTTCGGTGGCGTGGGCCCGCGTCCAGCCCGCAGGCGCGGACGGCTCGGTGATGACCTCCTGGCCCATGAGGGCCTCGACCGACTCCACTCCCCGCGCCGAGGCGGTGGCCCCGTTCGTCGTCATGGGTGAAGCGTACGCCCCGCGAAGGGGAGAGTCGTCAGACGGTCAGCTCGAGCACGGGATTCATCATCTGCATATGACCGTGACGCTCGCCCAAGACTCCCTGCACGACGACGCGCGTACCGAGGGTGAGTCCGCCGATCGTGCGGCGGCCGGTGAAGCGCACGATGACCTCGCCCGTCCCATCCGAGACAACCGATTCGAGGGCCTCGTCGTCCTGTGTCGGGAAGACCGTCATACGTCTGATCACCCCGGCGATCTTCACGCGCTCGCGCATCGGAGCGTCACCGATGCGCACCGTTCCGGGGATCGCCTCGGCCCACTCGCGGATCTCGGCGTCCAGCCGCGCCTCGTCGGTCTCGGTCAATCGCACGAGCCAGCGACGAAGCGCGCCCATCGGCAGGCTACGGAGCCGCGACGCCGGCCTTGGCGGCCGCGAAGTCGTCCTCGAGGCCCGAGGTGCGGTTCTTGGACACCCAGATCATCACGCCGAGGACCGCGGCCGCGACCACGACGATCGCCGCGCGCAGCGCGATGTCGTCGGCGTGCGCCACGACGACCGGCGCGATCAGCAGTGCCACCAGGTTCATCACCTTGATGAGCGGGTTCAGCGCCGGGCCGGCCGTGTCCTTGAACGGGTCGCCGACCGTGTCGCCGATCACCGCGGCCTTGTGGCTCTCGGAGCCCTTGCCGCCGAAGTGCCCGTCCTCGATGAACTTCTTCGCGTTGTCCCACGCGCCGCCGGAGTTCGACAGCATGACCGCCAGCAACTGGCCCGTCAGGATCGCGCCCGCGAGGAACGCCCCGAGCGCCTCGGCCTCCAAGAAGAAGGCGGCGATCAGCGGCGCGAGCACCGCAAGCAGGCCCGGCGTGGTGAGCTCCCGCAACGAGGTCCTCGTGCAGATGTCGACCACGGCGCCGTAGTCGGGCTTCTCGGTGTAGTCCATGATCCCCGGGTGGTCGCGGAACTGTTTGCGCACCTCGACCACGACCTGCGCGGCGGCGCGCCCGACGGCGCGGATCGCCAGCGAGCTGAACAGGAACGCGACGCAGCCGCCCAGCAGCAGCCCCACGAGCACGTTCGGCCGGTCGACGCGGATGCCTTGGAAGTCGAATCCGGCGGCTCGCAGCGCCTCCTCGAAGGAGCCGAACAGCGAGGTCGCGGCGATCACGGCGGTCGCGATCGCGATGCCCTTCGTGATGGCCTTCGTGGAGTTCCCGATCGCGTCGAGACCGGTGAGGATCTCGGCGGGCCGGCCTTCGAACTCGCCCGACATCTCGGCGATGCCCTGCGCGTTGTCCGAGATCGGGCCGAAGGTGTCCATCGACACGATCACGCCGACCGTCGTGAGCATGCCCATGCCGGTCAGCGAGATGAAGTACAGCGCCAGGCGCGGGTCGTTCCCGCCCAGGAAGTAGGAGCTGATCATCGCGGCGCCCACGATCAGAGCCGACCACACGGTCGACTCGAGGCCGATCGAGAACCCGGACAGGATCGTCGTGGCCGGACCGGTCACGGTCGCCTCGGCGATCTCCTGCACCGGGCGGTACTTCGTGTCCGTGAAGTACTGGGTCAGCACCTGGATCACCGAGGCCAGCACGAGGCCGATGATCACGGCGACCGCCGGCTTGTAGCTGTCCATGTACTGCGCCGACAGGATCAACACCGCGATCGAGGAGACGATCGCCGAGGCGAAGAAGCCGCGGTTGATCGCCTTCATGCCGTGCTCGTTCTCCGAACGCGGCGTCACGGCAAGGATCCCGATGATCGAGGTCACGACGCCGATCGCCCGGACGAACAGCGGGAACATCACGCCGATGATCGCGCCCTGCGGCGAGCCCGCGTACGCGGCGGCGCCCAGGATCAGCGACGCGATCAGCGTCACCTCGGAGGACTCGAACAGGTCCGCCGCCATGCCGGCGCAGTCCCCGACGTTGTCGCCGACGTTGTCGGCGATCGTCGCGGCGTTGCGCGGGTCGTCCTCGGGGATCCCCTGCTCCACCTTGCCGACGAGATCCGCGCCCACGTCGGCGGCCTTCGTGAAGATGCCGCCGCCGACCCGCATGAACATCGCGAGCAGCGCGCCGCCGAACCCGAAGCCCACCAGGACGCTGGCGGCGTCGGCCTTGTAGATGATCAGGATGGCCACGGCGCCGAGCAGACCGAGCCCGACCGTGAACATCCCGGCCACGCCGCCGGAGCGGAACGCGATCCGCATCGCCTGCTTGAGGCCGGACTCACGTGCCGCGTTGGCCGTGCGGACGTTGGCCCGCACCGCGAGCCACATGCCGATATAGCCCGTGATCGCCGAGAAGAAGGCGCCCAGGATGAAGGCGATCGAGCGCCCGAACCGGATCGAGGCCTCGGAGTGCGTCGCGTCCTTGGGGACCGGCAACACGAAGAAGATGACGACCGCCAGCACGATGAGGAACACGGCCACCGTGCGGAACTGGCGGGAGAGGTAGGCGCTCGCGCCCTCCTGGATCGCCTTGGCGATCTCCTTCATCTTGTCGGTGCCCTCGGGAGCGCGCAGGACATCGCGCACGAGGTACCACGCGAACAGCAGCGCGACGAGGGAGATGCCGAAGATCACCCACAGCGCGGTGTCTTCGAACGAGCCGAAGACCGCCTGGATCGGTCCCCCCTCCTGGGCAAGCCAGCCGACCATCGAACCTCCTCTGTGGAAAACGTCGTAGGCACGGGAACGTCCCCGGCTCGGGGACCGGTGAAGGATACCGGACCCCGGGTGCCCTGACCTGGGCCGAGAGGGTCCGGGCGGCACCCGCTCCGGGCGTTCGACGGGCAGTACGATGCCCCGATGCGGACCGCCCTCGCGATCGCGATCGCCGGCGCGATCGGCGCCCTCGCCCGATGGGGGGTCGGCTCGTGGTTCGGCCAGCGGTTCCCGTCGTTCGCGTGGGGCACGCTCGTCGTGAACGTCAGCGGCTCGTTCGTGCTCGGGCTCCTGTTCGCCCTGCTGATCGAGCGTGCCGCCGGCTCGCCCACGATGCGTCTGGCGTTGACGACGGGGCTGCTGGGCGCCTACACCACCTTCTCGACGTTCTCGCTGGAAACGATGCGGATGTTCGAGGAGGGGGCGACCGGCTCGGCGTTCGCCAACATCGGGCTCAGCCTCGTGCTCGGGCTCGGCGCCGTCTGGCTCGGGATCACGCTCGGACGGGCGGTCGTATGAAGATCGAGGGCGAGGGACTGCTCGTCCGCGTGTTCATCGGCGAGAACGACACCTGGCACGGCAAGCCGCTGTTCGAGGCGATCGTGCTGCGGGCGCGCACCGAGGGCCTCGCCGGGGCCACCGTCACCCGCGGGATCGAGGGCTACGGCGCCTCGTCGCGGATGCACACCACTCGGCTGCTCGAACTGTCGAGCGATCTCCCGGTCGTGATCGAGCTCGTCGACGTGCACGAGCGCGTCGCCCGGTTCCTGCCGATCCTCGAGGAGATGGTGACCGACGGCCTCGTGACGACCGAGCCGGTCCATGTCCTCACCTATCGCGGTTCCTCGTCGGAGGACTGAGCGCGGAACAGCAGCACGGCGATCAGCCCGCAGACGGCCAACGACAGCAGCACACCGACCCGCGCCGCCGCGAGCAGCGTCGAGCCCTGCGGATAGGCGCCCTCGGCGACGAACAGGCTCACGGTGAACGGCGCGCCCGCGGCGACGCCCACGGCCACGAGCATGCCTGGGCGCATGCCGTCGGGGAGCCGGGCCAGGCGCCAGCGCTTCGCCAGCAGCCCGGCGCCGGCGATGCCGAGCGCCTTGCCGAACAGTCGTGCGGCGAGCAGCCCGACGATCAGCAGCTGCTCGGTGCGGCCGGACCACCACCCGCCCGACAGGCGCACGCCGGCGTTCGCGAGCGCGAACAAGGGCAGCGCGAACAGGTTCACCCACGGCAGCAGCGCGTGCTCGGCGCGTGCCAGCGGCGAGACGGCCTCGTTCGACAGACGGGCGAGCTCCAGCCAGCTGCCGGCGTCCGCGTCGGGCGACGCGGGCGTGTCGGGCGTGGCATCGGCGATGCGCCGCGCGGCGTCGCCGACCAACGCCGGCGGGTTGAACGGGTAGGCCGGCGCCAACAGGCCGACCACGGCGCCGACGAGCGCCGGGTGCACGCCGCCCTGGTACGCGCAGAACCACGTCACCACGCCGAGGACCGCGTAGGGCAGCAGGTGCCGCACGTGCGCCCGTTCGAGCGCGACCATCACGCCGAGGATCACGACGGCCAGCAGGAGCCAGCCCGCGGACAGATCCCCGGCGTAGAAGAGTCCGACCACCGCCACCGTCAGCAGGTCATCGACGATCGCGAGCGTCAGCACGAACGGGCGCACGCCCGGCGGCAACGCCCGCGAGGCAAGAACGAGGATCGCCAGCGCGAACGCCAGGTCGGTGGGCATCGCCATCCCCCAGCCGTCGCGTGCGGCCGTGCCGTGCGTGACCGCGAGGAACACGAGCGCGGGCAGGAGCATGCCCCCGATCGCCCCGAGGCCCGGACCGACCAGCAGCCGGCGGTCGCGCAGATCGCCGGTCGACAGCTCGCGCTTGATCTCGAGCCCCGCCAGCAGGAAGAACAGCGTCATCAGGCCCTCGTCGACCCAGAAACGCAGGTCCTCGGCGATCGCCCACCGCCCGAGACGCAATACCACCGGCGTGACCCACAGCTGTTCGTAGCTCCGCCACCAAGGGGAGTTGACCCACACGAGCGCGACCACAACCGCAACGAGCATCGGGAGGGCGCTCGCGGTCGAGGAGCGCAGGAATTCCTGCAGCGGACGGACGATGACGCGGGGCACCGCGCGGTCGGAGCGCGACCACGGCGGGCGGAGGTCCTCGGATGGGACGGACGGCACGTCTGCTCCTCCTGCCGACCAGTCTTCCCGGCACGCCTTCGTCGCGCGATGATGCTAGCCGGGGCGTCGGCGCGTTGTCGAAACGGGTCGTCACGAGTTCGTCACGACCGCTACCGGGTTTGGCAGGGAACCGCTGCTAACCTCGTGGGCGCTTTGGCGAACGAAAAAACCCCCCTGCGGGACACCGCACCGGCCACGCCTCAGCGAGCCCAGCAGAGCGCGGATCGCTCAACGGTGGCTCGCCGCCGCGTCATCGTCGGCATCGGCATCCTGGTCGTGCTCGGCGTCGCATTGTTCTTCCTGCTCGGCGGCAAGGACTCGCCGATCGCAACCATCCTTCCGGGCAACGATGCTCCGCCCGTGCCGACCTTCACCTTCACGTCGACGACGTCGGCGTTCGAGGCAACCGCGATCAACGTCGACAAGAAGAAGCAGTCGGCCGCCTCCAAGCAGGTCACGCCGCAGATCCGCGACGTCGTGACGGAGCTGTTCCAGAACGGCTACGTCGACCCGTCCGGCTGGGGCGACACCGGAGCGATCGAGGATCTCTTCACGAAGGACGCGCAGGCCCAGTTGGAGGCCAACGTCGACACGCTGACGCTCGGCACCGACGCCGACGCGATCTTCTCGACGGTGCAGCCGAGCAAGAGCAAGCTGAAGGTCACCGCCCTGACCGACGCCAACGCCGGCGTGATCCGTGCGATGGCCCAGCCCTGGTTCCACGCGATCGCCGCCAACGACGACGGCACGTTCACCGACATCACGGTGACCGGCACGCTGTTCCTCGTGCAGGACGGCAACGACTGGAAGATCGAGTCCTTCAGCCTGAACCGCGAGATCGAGCCCGGCGAAGCTCCCCCGACGTCAACCTCCCCGTCCACGTCCCCCTCGGAGTCCGCATGACCAAGAAGATCCTCGCGATCGTGCTCGGCCTGTCCGCCTGGATCGCCGGCACCGTCGCCGCCACCGTCGGCCAGTCCGGAACCGCTGCGGCACAGACGCTGTTCAAGATCGAACGCGCGCACGCGGACTACACGCCGACGCTGGACGGCACCGACCCGATCTTCGTCCTGATCCTCGGCTCCGACTCCAGGCCCGGCACCCCTATGAACCGGGGGCGATCGGACTCGATCCACATCCTGGGCATCAACCCGGCGCAACACCGCGCAACGCTCTACGGCATCCCGCGCGACTCGTGGGTACCGTTGACGACCGGCGGCACGAACAAGATCAACGCCGCGATGCCGGTGGGCGGGCCCGAGGCCACCGTCGCCACCGTCGAGCAGCTGACGGGGATCACCTTCGACTACTACGTGCTGAGCGGGTTCAACGAGGTGACCCAGGCGGTCAATCAGATCGGCGGGCTCCACATCGACGTTCCCTACACCGTCGTCGGCTACGACCAGACGTTCAGCGCCGGTCCCCAGACGATGGACGGCTCGCAGGTGCTCGGCTACTCCCGCACGCGTCACTCATTGCCGCTGGGCGACTTCGATCGATCCCTCAACCAGGGCGTGGTCCTGCAGAGCGCGCTGTCGCAGTTCCGGGTGGAGTACTCGAAGGATGCGAGCCGCATGTACACCTGGCTCGGCGCCGGGCTGCGCAACACCGAGACCACGGTGTCCATCGACGAGCTGATCAAGCTCGCGGGGCTGTCGCAGGATCTGCCCGCGACCAAGGTGACGAACCTGGTTGCGTTGGGTAGCAGCGCGATGCAAGGCTCACAGAGTGTCGTCTACCTCTCGGACCAGAACTCGGCGCTCTGGCAGGACATGGCCCAGGACGGCTACATCCTGCAGAAAGACATCCCCGCTGCGGCGCAGCCCGACCCGACCTAGGCCGCGCTCCCTCGCCGCGATCCTGATCGTCGCCGCCCTCGCGGCTGCCTGCACCCGCAGCGCGGCCACGACCGCCACCTCCACGCCACCGCCCTCCCCGAGCGCGACGCCGACCCGGACCGCGACGCCCTCCGCCCACCTCGACGCGGCAAGGCAGTGGAAGCTGGCCCGGCGCAAGATCACGCACGTGGTCTTCCTCGTGAAGGAGAACCGCACCTTCGACCACCTGTTCGGCAGGTTCCCGGGGGCCGACGGCGCGACCAGCGGCGAGCTCTGCGACGGCACGACGGTGCAGCTCGGGCGCGCGACCGACGACCAGCCCGGCGCGTCGCACTCGTTCACGGCCGGCATCACCGCGATCAACGGCGGCAAGATGAACTGCTTCGACCGGATCCCGCAGGGCGACGGCGGCGCCACCTACGTGCAGTACACCGAGGACCAGATCCCCAACTACTGGGCCTACGCGCGCAGGTTCACGCTGGGTGACCGGTTCTTCTCCGCGTCCTACGGGCCGACCTTCGTCGAACACTTCTGGCTCGTGGCCGCCTCGTCGAATCGCTACATCGAGAACCAGCGGCCGCTCGAGGGACAGGCCGGCGACGACGGCGTGATCGGCGGCTACTGCGAGGATCGCAGCGAGCGTCTGTTCTCGTTCCCGGTCCTCAGCCCCGCCGACGAGCGCACCGTCTATCAACTCGAGGAGCAGGCGCGCACCGGGCAGCTCGTCCGCGACTGGGTGATCGAGCGGTGGCCGTGCCACGACATCCAGACGATGCCCGACCTGTTGGAGCACGCCGGCATCTCGTGGAAGTACTACCTGTCCGACACGCCGTACTTCGACGTGATGGGCACGATCCCGCACATCCGCTACGGGCCGATGTGGCGCGACGTCGTCGACACCTCGACGTTCGTGCCGGACCTGCAGTCCGGGAACATGCCGCAGGTCACGTGGCTGATGCCGCCGACCCCCGAGTCCGACCACCCGGGATACGGGGCGCTGTGCGACGGCGAGAACTGGACGGTCCGGACCGTCAACGCGATCATGCAGAGCCCCGAGTGGAAGCACACCGCCATCTTCCTGACCTGGGACGACTTCGGCGGTTTCTACGATCACGTGCCACCGCCACACCTCGACGTCTACGGCGACGGCCCCAGGGTGCCGTTGATCGTGATCAGTCCCTACGCGCAGCGCGGCACCGTCTTCCACGGCACGTCGGACTTCACCAGTGTGCTCCGGTTCATGGAGGAGCTCTACGGCCTCCCGTCGCTCACCGAGCGCGACGCGAACGCGAACGACCTGATCGGGGCCTTCGACTTCACGCAGCGGCCCATCGACCCGCTCGTGCTGAACGAGCGCGACTGCTCGAAGGTGACCTAGAGCCGCGTGAGCACGTACCCGACGTAGCCGAGGTAGAACACGCCCTGCACCAGCAGCAGCGGCGCCGACAGCCGGCCACGGAACCGCAGCGTGAGGTACAGCACCGAGCCCGCCGCCAGCGCCACGAGCGCGGCGACCAGCGCGTCGCCGGTCAGCACCCAGGGCGTGAACAGCAGTCCGATCGTCACCGGGAACGACGACTGGAACACCATCGCGCCGGTCATGTTGCCCATCGCCAGCGTGTCCTTGCGCCGACGGACCCACAGCACGCTGTTGAACTTCTCGGGGAGCTCGGTCGCGAGCGGCGCGACCAACAGGGAGAACGCGAGCGGCGGGATGCCGGCGGCCTCCCCCAGGGTGCTCACGGCCCCGACGAAGATCTCCGCGCCCAGCACGATCAGACCGAGTGCGATCGCCACCTGCACGAAGGGCGCCGCCGTCGATCGATCGGCGGACCACTCGGGCAGGCGGCGGACCACACGGCGCATCCACGCCCACACGTGCAGCGGGTGGATCTCGTCGGCCACCTCCCCCTCGAGCTCGTCCTCGCCGGGGCTCTGGAAGTGTCGGCGGACGTAGTAGCCGTAGCCCACCACCAGCACGATCGCGAGCGCGTAGTCGATCGCCTTGACGTGCAGCAGGCCCGCGACGACGGCGAGCGAGTACATCACGAGGAAGTAGCCGAGATCCTGGTGGATCACGCCCGGATCGATCTCGAGGGTCCGCTCCCGCCGCCCGCCGCGGGCGAAGATCAAGATCGCCACCGCGATCACCACCATCGCGAGCGTCGTCAACATGAACGGCGCGCCGATGATCGCGCCGACCCCGATCTCCTCGCCCGCGGCGTGGCCCGACGCGATCGCGATGATCGGCAGGATCGTCTCGGGCAACGCGGTGCCGACGGCGGCGAGCACCGACCCGACCGCGCCCTCGGACAGTCCGAAACCCTCGCCCACCCATTCGACGCCGTTCGTGAACAACTCCGAGCCCGCCAGGATCACGAGCAACGACACGACCAGCAGCGCCCAATCCATATGGGTGTGCATGCTCCCAGGGCTGTTAGGGTCGCCACAAGCGATGACGACCCCCCCGCAGGCCGCCCCCGCGCTCCGAAGCGTTCGACTCGTCTTCGGTCTCGCCCTGCTGGCGGCGGTCCCCGCCCTGTGGATCCGCTGGTCCGAACCGCACCTCTCGCACGGGCTCGAGGCGGTGCTGTTCGGTCTCGCGATCGTCGGCGCCGCATTCATCCTGTCCTGGGCGGCGGAGGTGGCGCAGCTCGACATCGCGGCAGGATTGGCTCTCGCGCTGCTCGCGCTCATCGCGGTCCTGCCCGAATACGCGGTCGACTTCGTGTTCACCTGGAAGGGCGGCCAATCGGTGCGGCTCTACGGCGAGGCGTGCCCGAGCCCCGAGGCCGGACTCGCCTCCCCGTGCTCGCTGGCGCTGGCGAACATGACCGGCGCCAATCGTCTGCTGATCGGCCTCGGATGGAGCAGCGTCGTGTTCATCGCCTGGTACCGATCCCGCCGTCAGCGCCGGGTCGAGCCCGCCGAGCCCCGCTTCACGGGCATCCGGCTCGGGCGAGCGCACGCGGTCGAGGTTGCGTTCCTCGCCGCCGCGACGTTGTATTCGCTGACGCTGCCGCTCAAGCACTCGATCACGCCGTTCGACGGGATCGTCCTGATCACGCTCTTCGGCCTGTACATGCGGCGACTGGCCAAGGCGCCGGCCGAGGAGCCGCACCTGGTCGGTCCGGCGCGCTGGATCGGGGGGTTCTCCACGCGCGGCCGGCGGGCGACCGTGGGGCTGCTGTTCGCGTGGGCGGCGTTCGTGATCCTGCTGTGCGCCGAGCCCTTCGCGCACGCACTGGTGTCCGCCGGTCGCGACTACGGCATCTCCGAGTTCTTCCTGGTGCAGTGGCTGGCGCCGCTCGCGAGCGAGGCGCCCGAGTTCATCATCGCCGGGCTGTTCGCATGGCGGCTGCAGACGAGCGCGGCGCTGGGCGCGCTCGTGAGCTCGAAGGTCAACCAGTGGACGCTGCTCGTCGGATCGTTGCCGCTCGTCTTCGCGATCTCGTCACGCAGCCTGCACGGGCTGCCGATCGCAGGCTCGCAACGCCTCGAGCTGTTGCTGACCGCCGCGCAATCGTTGTTCGCCGTCGCGATCATCACGAACCTCCGGATGTCGGTCCGCGAGGCGTGGTGGATCTTCGGGTTGTTCTGGGCCCAGTTCCTCGGATCGGCGTTCGCGGGCGAGCACCTGCACGCAGAGGTGCTCGTGCTCACGGCCCTCATCTATCTGGGCGCGGGCACGTGGCTGCTGGTCACGCATCGGGGCGAGTTCCGCTCGCTGTTGCGCGACGGGTTCCGCACGCCGTACGCCGAGATGGCCGAGCCCGACGACGTCGTCCCCGCCCCGTAGCCTGGACGGGTGCAGGCGCAGGCGTTCCTCGATCGGTTGACCGCCGATCCCGCCGCGGCCGACTGCCTCGTGCACGTCCGCGATCTGCCCGCGAACGCCCCACGGCTGCAGCCGTTCCCCGACGACCTTCCCGACGTGCTCGTCTCGCGGCTCGGGCTGCTCGGCATCACCGGGCTGTATCCGCACCAGGCCGCGGGGCTCGAGGCGGTCCGGGGCGGCCGCAACGTGGTGCTCGCCACCGGCACGGCCAGCGGGAAGTCGCTGATCTATCAGATGGCCGCCGCCGAGGCCGCGCTCACCACGCCGAAGGCCACGGCGCTGTTCCTGTTCCCGACGAAGGCGCTCGCGCGCGACCAGCTGCGCGCGATGCGAGCGCTCAAGCTGCCCCAGGTGCGGGCCGCGGTCTACGACGGCGACACCCCGCAGGGCGAACGTCCGCTCATCCGCAAGAACGCCAACCTCGTGCTGACGAACCCCGACATGCTGCATCTCTCGCTCCTGGCCGATCACGCCCGGTGGGCCGATTTCCTGTTCCGGCTGTCGATCGTCGTGATCGACGAGGCGCACGTGCTGCGGGGGGTGTTCGGATCGCAGGTCGCGATGGTGCTGCGCAGGCTGCGGCGGCTGATCGCGCTGCACGGCGGCGACCCACGCTGGTGCCTGGCGAGCGCGACGATCGGCAATCCCGGCGAGCTCGCGAGCGGGCTCACCGGGCTCGACGTCGAGGTGATCGCGTCCGACGACGCGCCGCGTGGGCGGAAGCTGTTCGCCCTCTGGAACCCCCCGATCATCGACGACGAGACCGGCGCGCGACGCAGCGCCTTGACCGAGGCGTCGACGCTCATGACGGAGCTGGTCGACGACGGCGCGCGGACGATCGGGTTCACCCGGTCGCGGCGAGCCGCGGAGCTGTTGGCCGACTTCACACGCCGCGGCGTGCACGACGCCCAGGCCCGGACGAAGATCCGCACGTATCGGGCGGGCTACCTCGCGGAGGATCGGCGGGCGATCGAGCGGCAGCTCGCCGACGGCGAGCTGGTCGCCGTGGCCGCGACGAACGCGCTCGAGCTCGGCATCGACATCGGGTCGCTGGACGCGGCCGTGCTCACCGGGTACCCCGGTACGCGCGCGTCGATGTGGCAGCAGGCAGGGCGGGCCGGTCGTCGCGCCGACGAATCGCTCGCCGTGCTGGTCGCGCAGGACGACCCGCTGGACCAGTACCTGACGCAGCATCCCGACGAGCTGTTCGACCTGCCGGCGGAGGCCGCCGTGATCGATCCGTCGAACCCCTACGTCCGCGATCCGCACCTGCGCTGCGCCGCGCGCGAGCATCCCCTGACCGACGAGGAGGCCGAGACGTTCTTCGGGCCGGGCGCGCAGGCGGCGCTGACGGCGGGGGCGGATGCCGGGTTGCTCAAGCGCCGCGCGGATCGGTGGCACGACATCGGGTCGACGCCGCCGCACCGCGACGTCGACATCCGCGCCGGCGGCGGCAACGTCTACCGGATCGTCCTGGCCGACACGGGCGAGCTGCTCGGGACGAGCGACGAGCACCGCGCGTTCGCCACGTTGCACCCGGGCGCCGTCTACCTCCACCAGGGCGAGCAGTACCTGGTGGAGGGCTTGGACCTGGTGGCCCGGGTGGCGCTGGTCGCGTCCGCGGACCCCGACTTCTACACGCAGGCGCGCGACGTCACCGACATCGCGATCGTCAATCAGATTGACCATCGCTCGCTCGGCGCCGCGGAGCTCTCCTTCGGCGACGTCGAGGTGACGAACCAGGTGGTCGGGTTCGTGCGCAAGCTCGTGTCGACGAACGAGATCGTCGGCGAGCAGACCGTGCCGCTGCCGCCGGTGACGCTGCGCACGAGGGCCGTCTGGTGGACGTTGCCGGGGCGACTGATCGACGCGGCGGGCGTGTCCACGCACGATCTCGCCGGCGGCATCCACGGCGCCGAGCACTGCGCGATCGGGCTGCTGCCGCTGGTGGCGACGTGCGATCGATGGGACATCGGCGGCGTGTCCACCCCGGTGCACGCCGACACGGGGCTCACCACCATCTTCGTCTACGACGGCTACCCCGGCGGCGCGGGGATCACCGAGCGCGGCTACCGGGCGGCGGAGCGATGGCTGCACGCGACGCTCGGGCGCCTGCGGGACTGCCCGTGCCGCGACGGCTGCCCGTCCTGTGTGGTCTCGCCGAAGTGCGGCAACGGCAACGAGCCGCTGGACAAGGCGGCCGCCGCCGCGTTGCTCGCCCAGATCGTCTGAGTCGCATCCGATGATCGTCGGCTAGAGCTCGATCCCGACGCGGCCCTCGGACCGACGCCGCCCGAACTCCGCGCTCACGACGAGCCCGATCGAGATCACGAGGATCACCGAGGAGACGGCGACGAGCTCCGGCAGCTGGCTCGGCACCCGCAGCTGCGCGAACAGGAAGACCGGCCAGGTCACCTGCGTGCCCGCGAGGAACGAGGCGATCGCGTACTCGTCGAACGACAGCGTGAACGCGATCAGGAACGCCGACACCAGCGCGGGCATCAGCAGCGGGAACGTCACGCGCCAGAACGTGCCCCACGGGCTCGCGCCCAGATCGTGCGCCGCCTCTTCCAAGCGAGACACTCAGACGCTCGAGCAGCGGCAGGATCGTCAGGATCGTGTACGGAAGCGCCACGACGACGTGACCGATGATGACCGCGTGCATCCCGACGTCGATGTAGCTCCCGGTCAGCTGGATCATGACCTTGTCGAACAGCTTGAAGAGCACGAGCAGGGCGATCCCGAACACGAGATAGGGGATCACGAGCGGCGAGAACACGAGCGCCGAGAAGGCGGCCTTGCCCCGGAACACCCTGCGCACGAGCGCATACGAGGCGAGCACACCGAGTGCGACCGCAACGATGCTCGTCACCGTCGCCACGATCGCGCTGCGCTGCAGAGCGGCGAGCAGCGCCGGGTTCTGCGCCGCGCGCTGATACCACGAGATCGTGAAGCCCTGCAGCGGGAACGTGATGTCCCCCTTGTTGAACGAGAAGATCACGAGCACCAGCAGCGGCACGTACAGGAACACCACGAGGAGCACGAAGAAGATCCGCAGGATCCACAGGCCGCTTCGTGAGCTTGCGAGTTCCATCAGGTCTCCATGTTCCGCATCTGGACGCGCCGGCCGAAGATCACCATGAGCACAGCAACGACGATGAGCAGGAACATCGCGAACACCGAGCCGCTCTGCCAGTCCAACGCCTTCGTGAATCGGTCGTTGATCGCGTTGCCGAACAGGAAGCCCCTCGTCCCACCCACCAACTGCGGGGTGACGAACTCACCGATCGTCGGCACGAACACGAAGACGAAGGCCGCGGTCAGGCCGGGCAGGCTGAGCGGGAACGTCACGCGCCAGAACGTGCGCCAACGGCTGGCGCCCAGGTCACCCGCCGCCTCGAGCAGCGAGCCGTCCATATTGTTGAGCGCCACGAAGATCGGCAGCGCCACGAACGGGATCCACACGTACGCCAGGACGAGCATCACGGCGAACTGGCTGTAGATCAGCCACTCCACCGGGCGATCGGGCGAACGCAGGTGGAGTTCGTAGAGCGCCGAGTTGACCACCCCGCGTTCGCCGAGGATCACCTTCCAGGCGAGCACGCGCAGGAGATAGCTCGTCAGGAACGGCGCGATGATCACGAGCAGGAGCACGTACTTGCGTTTGCGCACGCACAGCGCCAGGAAGTAGCCGATCGGGTATGCGAGCAGCACCACCACGATCGACACGGTCAGCGAGACCCGCACCGACTTCCAGAACAGGCTCAGATAGACGGAGTCGCCGGTCAGGAACTTCTTCCACGACTCCAGCGTCACCGCGCCCGTATCGGTCGGCAGCAGGTGGAGCGCGCCGACGCTGTACGCGGCGATGAGGCAGACAGGGACGATGAAGAACAGGAACAGCCACAGCAGGGGGCCGGACAGCAGCCCAGTGGTGCTCCGGCCGCTGCCCGACTCACCCTTGGCCACGGATTAGGAGGCTTTGACCTCGTCCCACGCGTCGGCGTAGTCCTGCCGACGCGGGATGTAGGACTCCACGTTGGAGTTCGGCGGCTCCAGGATCGAGAGGTCGTCCAGGCTCAGCGCCTTCACGATGTCGGCCGAGATCGCGTCGAGGTCGATGTTCGTGTTGGCGTGCCCGTAGTAGTAGTACCCCACGAGGAACTGGGCGGCCTTCGAGGCCGACCACGAATCCACGTACGCGTGCGCGTGGTGGTAGTTCTGGGAGTCGGCGAACAACCCCATCCCGCACGACCACGTGATGCGACCCTCCTTCGGATTCATGTACTCGACGTCGAGCCCCGCACCCTTGGCGTACGCGTAGGCGTCCGGCCAGGCGTAGCCGATCCAGACCTCCTCGCGCTTGAAGTCCTGGAAGAGCTCGTAGGACTGGTCCCAGAAGACCTTGACCAAGGGCCTCTTCGAGATCAGGAACTGCTTCTGGGCGTCCAGCTCCTCGTCGGTCATGTCCCAGGGGTTGGAGACGCCGTTCAGATACCCCGCGATGACCAGCATCTCCAACGTGTTGATCCACGAGATCTTGCCGGCGTAGCGGTCGTCGAACAGCAGCGACCAGGAGTCCTCCTGCGGATCGACCTTGTCCGCGCGGTAGAGCGGCGCGATGAAGCCCCAGTCCTCGACGATGAAGTACTGCTGGCCGTCGATCTGACCCGCCTTCTCTAGCACGGGATTGAGCGCGCTGTAGTTGGGGATCTGCGAGGTGTCCCACGGTTGCATCGCGCCCAGGTTCACGTAGTCCTGGAAGCGGTAGGCGCACGGGTGGACGATGTCGTAGGTCGTCCCGGCCGCCACCTTCGTGAAGCCGGAGTCGTCGTTCTCGAACAGGATGAACTTCGGCGTGTCGCCCGTGGCCTTCTGGTAGTCCTGCCACAGGTACTGCTTCTCTTCCTTGGGGTAGTAGTCGCCGTTGCCGTAGCCCGACCAGTCGAACACCTGGAGGCCGCCGGGCTCGGCGTCCATGGCCGGGCGCGGCGACCCGGACGGGATGGCACCTGCGGATGTCGACGCCTGCTTGCAGGCGGCGAGGATGGCGCTGACCCCGAGACCCATCCCGGTGTAGCGGATGAGGTCACGGCGCGGCATGCGCTGACGGAACAAGCGGTCAAGATCCAGTGGTTCCTGCGGCATGTTTCCTCCCCTTATCCGAGGGAGGCGCCCCTCGGGTGGCCGTATCATGCGCCCATGTTCGACCGAGGGCAACACGGGTCCTGAAGATGCGGATCGCGAAGTTCATTCCCTTGGTGCTCGTCTTGGCGGTCGCCTCGTGCGGGAGCGACCCAACCTCTACTGCGACGCCATCGCCGAGTCCCTCGATCCTCGCCATGACGATGCCGAGCGCTCGGTTGCCCGGGCTGCGTCATCGAGACGCGACCCTGAGCGCCGTCGACGCGTCCCTCGACGCGACGCACCCCGACACCATGACGCAGGCCCTGTCCGACGCGGGCCTCGTCGCGGTCCGCGATCGCACGTACACGGGGGCGCGAGGTACGTTCGCCCGGGTCGTGATCCGCGGTTGGGTGTTCTCGACGGCCGACGGGGCGAGCTCGTTCCAGGAGTGGTTGCAGACCAATGCGTCCGAGGAGCTCCTCGGCGGTGCCCAGCCGCTCGGCGCCTCGGGTGACGTGCTGTGTCCTCCGGCATGCGATCAGCGGCTGCTGCCACGAGGAGACGCCGATCTATCTCGCGGTGTGGCAACGGGGCCAGATCGTGTGGACCGTCCGCGCGAGTGGACCCAGGATCCGGACGGGTCCGGTGCTCACGTTGGTGCGTTCGATCGAACAGGAGGTCTGAGGTGGAGTTGGACGGATTCACGATCCTCGCAACCGGGCTCGACCACCCGGAGGGGGCCGCCTGGAGTTCGGACGGCCGCGTCTACGCGGGCGGTGAGGCCGGACAGATCTACGCGATCGATCTCGACGGGTCGACGGAACAGGTCGGCGACACCGGTGGGTTCCTGTTCGGCCTGGCGCTCGACGGCGCCGGGGCCGTCTACGCATGCGACATGGGTCGCGGCGAGATCGTGCGCGTGGCCGGTGGCGAGGCCACCACCTATTCGAGCGGCACCCCGGAGCATCCGTTGCGCGTACCGAACTTCGCGGCCTTCGACGACGCGGGCGTCCTGTACGTCACGGACTCGGGCGAGTGGGGCGCGGACGACGGCATCCTGTTCCGTGTCGCACCCGGTGGCGAGACCAGCGTGTGGACCGATGCGATCCCGGCGTTCCCCAACGGTTGCTGCCTGACCGCGGAGGGCGACGCGTTGCTGGTGGTGGAGTCGCGGGCCCGCCGCGTGGTACGGGTCCCCGTCGAGGAGAACGGCGCGGCGGGCCCGGTCACCGTGGTGGCCGACCTGACCGGATCGCAACCCGACGGCGTCGCGCTTGCCGCCGACGGCACGATGTTCGTCGGCTGTTACCGCCCCGACCGGATCTACCGGATCGCGCCAGGCGGCACGCCCGAGATCTGGGCCGAGGACGCCGACGGCGTGATCCTGAACCAGCCCGCGAACCCGGTGTTCGTCGGGCCGGGGTTGGACCGGCTGCTGGTCACCAGCCTCGGCGGGTGGAACCTCGTCACTGCCGATCCCGGCGTCGCGGGCCTGCCGCTGCGTTACCCGACGCTCTGACCGGTCGTCGGCAGACGGACCTCCGCCCGGAGCCCGCCGAGCGGGCTCGTCGACAGGGCGATGTCGCCACCGTGTGCGCGCGCGATCTCCCGCACGATCGCGAGGCCCAAGCCCGTGCCGCCGCTCGTGCGATCCCTCGCCTCGTCCAATCGAACGAACCGCTCGAAGACCCTGGCCCGCTCGGGCTCGGGGATGCCCGCGCCGTCGTCGTCGACGGTGAGCACGGCGTGTCCGTCCCTCGCCGCGAGCGAGAGATCGATGCGATCGCGCGCGTGGGCGGCGGCGTTCTCGCCGAGGTTGCGCACGAGCCGCGCGAGATAGCGATCGTCCCCCGTGACCCGCGCCGCCGTCACCGAGTGCGAGTCGATGGCCAGCGTCGATGCGTCTCGGAGCCTGGCGGCCTCCGCCAGCACCACGTCGTCGAGATCCACCTCGGCGTGTGTCAGGCGCATCGCCCCTTCGTCGAACCGCGCGAGCAGGAGCAGATCGTCCACGATCGCCTGCAGCCGGACGCTCTCCTCGGTCACCGTGGTCGCGAGCTCGCGCACGTCGGTCGACGCCGGATGCGCGGCCGCGACCTCCGCGTGCTGACGGATCGAGGCGATCGGCGACCGCAGCTCGTGCGCCGCGTCGGCGACGAACCGACGCTGCCGATCGCTCGCCGATCGCACGGGCGCGAGGGTCACGCCGGCGATCCACCAGGTGACGAGCGCCGCGACGAGGAGCACCGCGGGCACACCGATCCAGAGCGCGTGCGAGACGGCGGCGCGCGCGTCGGCGACGTCGTCCAGGCTGCGGTCGACGACGACGGTTCGCTGCTCCCCGCTCGGCGTGGTGACCTGACGTGTCACCGTGAGGAAGACGCCCTCCACGCTCGTCGGCCCGGCCGGTTCGCCCGCGGCCAACACCTGCACGGACTCCTCGTTCGGATCGCCGGTCACGGGCAGCGGCCGGCCGTCGGCGACCCGCGCCACCACCTCCTGTGCACGCGCCGCCGCGGCATCGTGCACCTGGCCCGTCAGCGATCGGCCCACGAACGCGACCAGTGCGAGCGCCGCGACGACCAGCGCGATCCCGACGATCGACGTCGCCGCGACGGTCGTGCGGATCCGCAGGCGGCGGAGGCCGTCATCCACCGTCGGCCGCCAGTCGGTAGCCGGCTCCGCGGACCGTCTCGATCGCGTGCCGGTCGAACGGGCGATCGAGCTTCGCACGCAGGTGGCCCACGTAAACCTCGACGATGTTCACGTCGCCCTCGAACGCGGCGTCCCAGACGTGCTCGATGATCTCGGTCTTGGAGCACACCTCGCCGGCACGCCGCATCAGGAACTCCAGCAACGCCAGCTCGCGAGCGGTGAGCGTCAGCTCCACATCGCCCCGCCAGGCGCGTCGCTCCGCGGGATCCAGACGGAGGTCGCCAGCGGCGAGGACGGCCGGGCGCGCGAGAGCCCCGCGTCGTATCAGCGCTCGCAGCCGGGCGACGAGCGCGACGAACGAGAACGGCTTCGTCACGAAGTCGTCGGCCCCGGTGTCGAGCGCCTCGGCCTCGTCGAACTCTCCGTCCTTGGCGGTGAGCATCAGGATCGGCGTCCAGATCTCCGCTTCGCGCAGCGCGGCGCACACCCGATAGCCGTTCATGCCGGGGAGCAGCAGGTCGAGCACGATGGCGTCGTAGGGGTGCTCGCGCGCCATCCACAACCCGTCCGGCCCGGTGTGGGCCACGTCGGTGGCGAACCCCTCGGCCTCGAGGCCGCGACGCAGCCCCTCCGCCAGCACGGTCTCGTCCTCGATCACCAATACGCGCATGTTGTTGTCCCGCACCATCTTGCCCCCGATGGCTGAACGCTCGCTGAACGGTGTGTCCGCACATTCAGCATGCCTTCAGCCCTCGACGGGGATGCTGCCAGCAGGACCTCGACCGACGGGAGGAAGAGATGCGCACACGAGTGCTTGCGCTGGCGGCGATCCTGATCGCGGGTGTGTTCGGCTGGAGCCCGAGCGGCGACGTGGCGACAGCGACGGTGAACCCGGCGGACTTCAGCGCGCCGGTGGCGAACCCGTACTTCCCGCTGAAGCCCGGGACGGTCTTCGTCTATCGGGGCACGGAGGGACCCGACCGGCTCGTCGAGCACCTCCGCGTCACCGGCCAGACGAAGACGATCCAAGGAGTGAGCACGGTCGTGATCCGCGACGTGCTGTTCGCGAACGGACGACTCGCGGAGAAGACCACCGATTGGTACGCCGACGACAACGGCGGCACCACGTGGTACTTCGGGGAGGACACCGCGGTCTATGACCGTCACGGGCACGTCACGAGCCGCGAGGGCTCGTGGCAGGCGGGGGTCGACGGCGGGGTCGCGGGGATCATCATGCCGGCCGACCCACGGCCGACCGACGCGTACCGTCAGGAGTTCCTGTCGGGCCACGCCGAGGATCAGGCCTGGATCGTCGGACGCCACGGACGGCTGCGCCTGCCGATCGGGCGCGTGCGCGATGTCGTGCGCTCCTACGAGTGGACACGGCTCGAGCCCAACGTCGTGTCGTTGAAGCTGTACGCGCCCCACCTCGGGATCGTGCAGGAGCGCGACGTCGCCGGCGGCCAGGAGTCCATGCAGCTGGTCGCGGTCCACCGCTGACCGAGACCCGCCTGCGATACTCGGCGACATGGCCACGCCCTACGTCGCCGTGATCGGCGCGTCCAACGCCACCGAATGGGAGCTCGCGACCGCGGAGGATCTCGGTCGCGCGCTGGCCGACGCCGGATGCATCCTCGTGTGCGGCGGTCTCGGCGGCGTGATGAACGCGGCGGCGCGGGGCGCGGAGTCGGGCGGCGGCGTGTCGATCGGCATCCTGCCGGGCGACGAGCGCGACGTCGCGTCGCGACACCTGACGGTCGCGATCGCGACCGGGTTCGGCGAGGCCCGCAACGCGATCGTCGCGCGAAGCGCCGATGTGGTGATCGCGGTCGGCGGCGAGTTCGGCACGCTGTCGGAGATCGCGCTCGCGCTCAAGATGGGCACGCCGGTGATCGGCATCGGCACGTGGGAACTCGGCCGCGACGATCTCGACCGCGATCCGATCGTGCGCGTGGCCGATACGGAGGCCGCGGTCGCCGAGCTGCGCCGGTTGCTGCCGCAGATGCGGTAGGGAGTCCGACGGTTGACCGTTCGGCCTAGCCGACGGACCATCACCGTCCGATGCTCGTCTTCCCCGTCGTGCTCGCTGCCCTCTGGTGTGCCATCTCGTTCGAGTTGGTCGTGGAGAGCGCTCGAACGCAGGGACAGGAGCTCGTGCTGTTCGGAAACGTGCTGGCGGCGCCGGCGGTGTCCGTCACGATCGTGGTGCTGTGCGTGGTGTCGGCCTCCGCAGCGCTCGCCATGGCGATCGCGGTCGCATACGCCCGCGGACGCCGGCTCGAGCGCCGGATGGCCGCGGAGCTCGACGCGCGCTGGGCGGCTCTCGCCGAGCGCGACGCCGGGGACGCAGCTCGCAAGAACCTGCTGTCCTGGCGGATCGCCGAGCTCCAAACGTTGGTGGAGCAGCTGCTGGCCGAGCGCCAGGCGACCCTGCAGAGCACACCCAGGCTGTTCCTCGTCCCCGAATCTCCTGGTGTCACCCGCCAGCAGTAGGGGCCTCGGACGCTTCGCCTCCTGACCTTGGAGGTGCGTGCGCGCAAGGCGGCGAACGCGATCCTCGCCTTTAGGTCCGGCCGCCGCCTCGCACCTTCGCCAGTCCGTTGCGCATCGCGACCTTCTCTCCCTCGGTCAGCCCGATCGCCAGCAGCACGGGCACGTAGACCGCGATCCCGATCCCGCCGACAAGCACGAGCTGGACGTACCAGGCCGCCGAGCTCGTCACCGCCGCGACCGCCACCATCGCGAGCGCGCACGCGCCCGCCGGCACGGCCAGGCGCGCGTAGCTGCGATCCCACGGGAAGATCCCGACGAACCGTCGCACGAGCACCAGACGCAACCAGTTCGAGCACGCGATCGTGATCGCCTGCGCGGCGGCCGCGCCGTTGATGCCGAACTTCGGCACCAAGATGATCGACAGCACCAGGTCCAGGATCGCCGACACGATGTACACGACGAGGTCCCAGCCGGTCCGTCCGGCCATGATCAACACGAAGCCCGCGGCGCCGACGCTCACGTTGATCGCCTGGCCGATCACCAGGATCCGCAGGGCGTCGGCGCCGCTCGCGAAGTCCCCCTTGCCGAACATCGCAAGGATCGCGGCCGGCACCACGAGCATCAACAGCAACACGGGGATCGTGCCGGCGATCGTCCAACGGGTGATCGTCTTGAATAGGGTGTCGAGGCGAGCCGTCTCGCCGCGCTCGTGCAGGTCTGCCACGAACGGCGCGAACACGTACGACACCGCGGTCAGGAACAGCACCATGATCAGCGCTGCCCGCACGCAAGCCGAGTAGACGCCGATCTCGCTCGACGTGACGTAGCCCGACGACACGAACGCCGACGCCACGAAGAAGTCGATCCAGAACAACCCTTGGGACAGCAGCGCGGCCGTCGCCCGCGGCGCGCCGTAGCGAACGATCTTGCCCGTCAGCCCCGGGTCGGGCTCCTCGCGCGTGAAGGCCCGGCTGATCGTTCCCCAGAAGTACCAGGCGCCGAGGGCGGCGATGATCCAAGACCCGGCGTAGGCCCACACCGCCACGGCCTCGGTCTTGTCGACGACCCGCCACAGGACCAGCATCAGCACGATCCACAGCAGCGGCTGCGCCACCCACTGCACGTAGAGGGTATGGCGCATCACCTTGAGGCCGCGGCTGCCGCCGAGCCAGGTGTAGGTCAGCGCCACGAACGGGATCGCGAGCGCGCCCGCGCGGATCGCCGCGATCGACTGCTCGGGCGTGTCTGCCCCCAACGCCCGTCCGATCGGCCCGGCAAGCGCGAAGGTCAACGCGCCGATCACCACCGAGACCGTGCCGGCGATGATCGCCGCACGCGTGACGACCGGCCGAACCCGGCCGGGATGGCCGGCGCCCACCTCGATCGCGACGTAGCGCACCGAGGCCATGTCCATCCCGAAGCGCGTGCCCGCCGCCGCGATGAACGCGAACTGCGTGCCGAGGGTGACGATGCCGAGCGCGATCGGCCCGCTCGCGCCGAACGTGCGCGAGATCAGGATGTTCGCGCCGAAGGTGCCGACCACGAAGACGACCAGGCCGACGATGTTCTGGGCCGTGCCCGCCGCCAGCGTCTTGAAGTCCCTGCCCTGACTCCCGGCAAACACGCCGGATGGCGCAGCGATCTCGAGCTGAGCCTCTTCTTCGGGATCCACGGGGCTGAAGTATCCCAGGCGCTACCCGGGCATCCCGAGCGCGGCGAACAGCGCAACGCCTCGCGCCGTCGCGGCGGCGTCGCCCGCCGCGCGTCCGAGCGCGACCGCGGCGTGCGCCTCCTCGAAGACGTTGCCGTAGTCGTGCCATCGTCGCTCGAGGTCCGCCCAGACCGCGGGCTCCACCGCGCCCTCGGCCTCGCGCACCAGCGCGACAGCCGTCTCGACGAACAGCTCGTCGCGCAACGTGACCGGTTCCGAGCGGCCCACCAGATCGTCGGCCACCTCGGGCGCGCCCGCGGCCAGCGCGACGCGGGTCACCGACGCCACCGACTCCGATCGATACATCGATGCCTTGCCGCGGGTCACCGTTTCGAACTCCGCCGCAAGCGCCGCGGCCCGCGCCGGATCCCCAGCCGCGAACGCCGCCTCCGCGGCTACAGCCAGCGCGGGCGCCACAACCTGGATCTCCTCCACGCCGCGCGCTCGGGCCAGGAGCGCCTCGACGTCGCCCTGTAGCTGCCGGCGCCGCAGCCGCACCACCGTGGTCCAGATATCCACGGCCACCACCAGCGACTCGTCCATGCGTTCGTCGTCGGTCAACGGCAGGGCCCGGGTGAGCACCTCGTCCCACCGGCCGAGCTCCACCAGCAGCTCGAGAGCCGCGACCTTGCTCCACGAACCCTGGCTGAACGCGCCGCGACGGTCGGCCAGGTCGCTGCCCTCGTCCAGCCGCTGCAGCGCGAGCGCCGGCCCCTCGACCTGCCACTCGATGTCAGCGATATAGCTGTAGGACGTGATGATCTCCGAGACGGACCCGAGCGATTGCGCGCGATCGAGCGCCTCGTGGAGGTCCTCGATGCCGTCGGGGTCGCCGAGCGCGATCCGCGAGTCCCCCCGGATGTGCAGGGCCATGATCGCGACCTGCTCGTTCGCGGCCCCGGTCGCCAGCGCCTGGTCCGCGTAGTCCGCGGCGGGACCGGGGTTACCCGAGAACATCTCGTCCTCGGCCATCCAAGCTCGGACGAGCGCGAGCTCCGACGCGGCCTCCGGCTCGCCGGCGAGCAGCTCCGCCGCCGTGGCGAACTCTCGGCGAGCCTCCTCACGGCGCGCCATCGCCATGAGCTGTCCTCCGAGCGACGCGCGCCCCCGCGCCTCCGCAACTCGGTCGCCGTTGGCCACGTAGATCGCCACCACCTGCTGCTGTCGCCGGAGCACCTCGTCGCGGCTGAGCAACGCCGAGCGCCTGCCGGCCAGCGCCGAGTGGGCGAGCGCCTGCACGTACCGGGGATCCTCCTCGGTCGTGATCGCCAGCACCCGCTCGTTCCGCGCGAACGCGCCGGCCGGATCCAGGCGGAGCGCGACCTCCCCGGCGGTCGACAGCCAGGTGGCGGCGTGCGAGCGCCACCCGTCGGCCTCGCGACGCTCGCCCGAGGCGTCGGCCAGCAGGACCGCCTGCTCGAAATGGTGCGCCAGCGCGTCGGCGAACTCCTCCCCGCGCTCGCCGACGGCCGTCTCGAGCCACGCGCCGACGGACGCATGTTTCCGGGCCCGGACCATGCGCGGCAGACGCCCGTACGCGACCTCACGGACGAGCGCGTGGCTGAACCCGTACTCCGCCTGCTCGGGGAACCAGGAGGTCGTCGAGCGAACGATCAGGCCTCGCCGCGCGAGCTCGACGAGCGCCCCGCGCACGTCGTGGCCGTCTCCCACCGTCGCGAGCGCGTCGGGCCAGAACCGCGCCCCGATCACCGCGGCGTCCTGCAGCACGGCGCGGATCGGCGGCGCGACCGAGTCCAATCGGGCGCCGATCACCGCCTGCACCGACACCGGCATGTCGGCCTCGACCACCTGGAGCGTGTCGGAGAGCATCCGCACGTACTCGACCGCGAACAACGGGTTGCCTCCGATGTTGCGGAGCACACGCGCGCGTTCGGTCTCGTTCTTGATCGCGGTTGTGAGCAGCGTCTCCACGAGGGTAGCGGTCTCCTCGTCGCTGAGCGGCGCCAGCCGGATCGTCGTGCTGTTCGCGCGGCCGCCACCCCAGGCGGCATCGGTATCGAACAGTTCCGGCCGCGCCGAGCACAGGACGACCAGCGGCGCGTCGGCATCGTCGACGATGGCAGACAGCACGTCGCGCAGCGCCTGCTCGGACCAGTGGAGGTCCTCGATCGTCAGCACGAGCGGCCGGTCCGCGGCGGCGGCCTCGAGCACGCGCGCCGCCGCCGAGGCCACCTCCGCCACGGGCACCTGTCCCTCGCCGCCGGTCACATCCGCCAGCACCGACAAACGGGTGCGCAGCCACGCACGTTCCGACTCGGCAGACTCGGCGCGCGCCACCAGGGCGGCCAGCGCGTCGTCGACCACCTCGGGGGCGTCCCCGAGATGGACCCCGGCGAGCTCGCGAACGACCTCGGTCATCGAGGCGAAGGCGTTCGTATCGCCGTACGGAGCGCATGCGCTCTGCAGCCAGCCGACCTCGTCGCCCAGCGTTTGCTGGAGCTCGAGGACGAGTCGACTCTTCCCGATGCCGGGCTCGGCCACGATCGTGACCAGCTGCGCGCACCGCTCGTCGCGGGCGCGCGCCACGATGTCTGCCAGCAGCACCAGCTCGCGCTCGCGGCCGATCAACGACGTCGTCGGGGCCGCCGACGCGACCTCGCGCTCGCCGACCACGTCCCAGAGCGGGATCGGTTCCGCCTTTCCCTTCGCCGTGAAGGGCTCGCGCTCCTTCGTGTCGAAGTGATCCCGGACGGCGATCCACGTGAGCTCGCCGATCACGATGCCACCGGGGGGCGCGGCCGATTGCATGCGACTCGCCGTGTTCACGACATCGCCGGCGATCGCCTCGCCGACCTGCGGGCCGGTGCCCATCGAGACCACGGCCTCACCGGTGTTCACCGCCACACGGATCGGGTGCCCGCCCTCGGAAGCGGCCAACAGCTCGAGCGCCGCTCGCACCGCGCGCTCGGGATCGTCCTCGTGCGTGACCGGGGCGCCGAACACGCCCATCGCCGCGTCGCCGATGAACTTGTCCAGGTGCCCGCCGAAGCGCTCGATCGCCGCCTTCGCCTGCTCGTGGAACGGGACGAGGGTGCGACGGACGTCCTCGGGGTCGGCGGTGTCCGAGCGCTCCGTGAACCCGACGAGATCGACGAACAGGATCGTCACCGTTCTGCGCTCTTGGGGGACGGCCGGCGTGAGCGGTGTCCCGCAGGTCATGCAGAAGCGAGCCTCGGCCGGATTCTCGGCGCCGCAGCTGGGGCACGTCACCACGGTGGGAGTCTATGGGGTGGCTGCGAACCGCCATCCATCGCCGTCCGTATTGCCAGGAAACGGAAGGAGTTCGACATGACACGCACCCGATCGATCGTCCTGGGCGCAACGCTGGCGGCGGCGGCCATGGTCTTGGCAGCCTGCTCGAACGGAAGCTCGAGCGCAGGCGCCGCAGGCGCGTACGGCGGCGGATCGACCTCCACCTCGTCAGCCGGCGGCGCGACGACCGCCACCGTGGGCACGGCCGACGTCGGCCAGCTCGGCACGGTGCTCGTCGACGGGACCGGGCGGACGCTCTACATCTTCAAGAACGACACGGGCACGAGCAGCACGTGCTCGGGCGATTGCGCCGCCACCTGGCCCGCCCTCGTGACGAGCGGGGCCGCGAGCGCCGGGATGGGGGTCAAGTCGGCGATGCTGGGCACGACGACCCGCGACGACGGCACGACACAGGTCACCTACGCCGGGCACCCCGTCTACCTGTATAGCGGCGACACCGCCGCCGGCGACGCGAACGGGCAGGGGATCGGCGGCGTCTGGTTCGCCGTGACCGCGGCGGGCACGCCGGCGAGCGCTATGGGCGGCTCCTCGTCATCGTCCAGCAGCGGCGGCTACTCGTCGTCGAGCTCAAGCGGCGGCTACGGACACGGATAGCCGGACGGAGTCCACCGCCTCGCGGTAGCGTCCCTTCTCACGCAGAAGGGAGCCGTTCGATGACCGAACGCGGATACACGATCAAGCGGACGTTCGACGCACCGCCCGAGGTGGTCTTCGAGGCCTGGACCGATCCGGAGCAGTTCGCGATCTGGTTCGGCACCGAGGCAGCCGAGATGCACGACGTCGGGCTGGACGTCAGGCCGGGCGGACGCTGGAAGGGCACGATGGTGGAGCCCGACGGCCGCCGGATCGAATGGCAGGGCGTCTACCGCGAGGTCTCGAAGCCCGATCGGTTGGTGATGGACCTCTCCGACGAAGCCGGCGATGAGTACGAGCGATACACGGCAACCTTCACCGCGCACGGCAAGAAGACCGAGATGGAGCTCAGCCAGACCGGCGGGCACCTGACGGACGAGGAGTACGAGCACGCGCGGGTCGGCACCGACTCGTTCATGGACAGCCTGGCACGGTGCCTGCCGGGCATGCTCAAGGCCAGGCACGACGCCTACTGAGATCGCGCTCACCCGACGCTCGTTGCTGCGGGCGACCGGCGAACTGGCCGCCGCCGACCCACAGCTCGGCGCGTCGGTCGAGCGGTACGGGGCGCCGCCGTTATGGGCGCGGGACGCGTCCTACGCGACACTCGTGCACCTGATCCTCGAGCAACAGGTGTCGCTCGCCTCGGCGCAGGCTGCGTTCGACCGGCTAGTGATCGCCCTCGGCGAGGTGACCCCTGCAGCTCTGCTCGGCCTGGACGACACCGAGATGCGAGCCATCGGGTTCAGCCGGCAGAAGGCGAGCTACGCCCGAGACCTGGCTCGCGCGCTCGACGACGGGTTCGATCTGGGGACGCTGTCCGTCCTGACCGACGACGAGGTGCGCGTCGCGCTCACCCAGCACCGCGGCATCGGCCGGTGGACCGCCGACATCTACCTGACGATGTGCCTGCTGCGCCCAGACATCTGGCCTCGGGGCGACCTGGCGCTCCGCACCGCGGCGGCCGAGCTCACCGGCGAGGTCAAGCCCAGCGACATCGAGCTCGCCGAACGCGCCGAGGGATGGCGGCCCTATCGCGCCGTCGCCGCCCGGATCCTCTGGCACGACTACCTGCGGCGCCGCGGCCTCCCCGTCGACTAGCGAACGGGCGTGCTCCGCGCACCGGCGTGGTCGATCACGCCGTAGGCCTTGGCGTCCTCCGGTCCGAGGATGAAGTCGCGATCGAGGTCCTCATGGATCTTCCCGACGGTCTGGCCCGTGTGGCGTGCCAGGATCTCCTCCATCATGCGGCGCTGCCGCACCATCTCCTCGGCGTGGATCCGGATGTCCTCGGACTGCCCCTGCATCCCGCCGTGCGGCTGGTGCAGCAGCACGCGCGCGTGCGCGAGGGCGTGACGCTTGCCGGGCGCCCCGGCTGCGAGCAGCACCGCCGCCGCGCTGGCGGCCTGCCCGATGCACCAGGTCGCCACGTCGGGCCGAACCGCCTCCATCGTGTCGTAGATCGCGAAGAGTGCGGTCACGTCGCCGCCGGGCGAGTTGATGTACAGCGCGATGTCGCCTTCCGGGCTCTCTGCTTCGAGGAAGAGGAGCTGCGCGACGATCAGGTTCGCCAGCTCCGGGGTGATCTCCGCCCCGAGGAACACGACCCGCTCGCGCAACAGTCGGGAGTAGATGTCGAACGAGCGCTCGCCGCGCTCGGCCTGCTCGACGACGGTTGGGATCAGCTGGCTCGGCATCGGTGTTCCTTTCCGTTCCGTGGGGGTACGATGGCAACCTGAGGGTTGCCGACCAGGCGACCGTACCGCAGGTCGGATGGGTCGGCAACCATGCAGTTGCCGAGAGGAGCCGAGATGGGCGTCGAGGTGCACGAGCAGACGATCGAGGCGCCGCCCGCCGACGTGTGGGGGTTCATGGTCGACCCCGCGGCCCTGTCGGCGTGGTTCGGCGCCGACGCGTGGCTCGAGCCGGCCGTCGGCGGGTCGGTGCTGTTCCGGTTCGCCGACGGGTCGGTGCGTCGCGGGGTCGTCGAGCAGGTCGAGCGCTGCCACATACTGGCGTGGCGCTGGCGCAAGCACCGCGGAGCCGGGTTCGGCATGGAGCTCGGCGAGTCCTCCCGCGTGACGATCCAGCTCGAACCGGTCGAGGGTGGCACGCTCGTCCGCATCACCGAGTCGTTGCCGGCCACGGCGGCCGCCTCGTGACCGATCCCGACCCCGTCTTCGAGGCGCTGGCCGACCCGACGCGGCGCGCCGTGATCCGCGCGCTCGCCCACGAGGGTCCGACGACGCTGTCGTCGTTGTCGCGGCAGCTGCCGATCACGAGACAGGCGGTCGCCAAGCATCTGGTCGTGCTGCAGGACGCCGGGCTGGTCGCGGGATCGGGCCCGGTTCGCGGACGCGTCTACACGTTCACGCCGCGGCCGCTGACCGACGCGATGGACTGGATCGTCGACGTCGGCGCGGGTTGGGACGACCGCCTCGATCGGCTGAAGCACCAGGTGGAGCGCGGCCGTTAGGGCGCTGTTCGCTCCCTGACCAAGAAGAAGGTCTCCGTCAGGCCCTTCCCCTTCACGTCGATCACGCCGCGCGGCTTCATCCCGAACCCGTGCTCGAGCTTGAGCGCCGCGCGTTCGGTCAGCTGGATCTCGTTCGCCAACCCGTGGGACTCCATGCGGCTGGCGGTGTTCACGGTGTCGCCCCACAGGTCGTAGATGAACTTCCGCTTGCCGATCACCCCGGCCACGACCGGACCCGTGTCGATGCCGATGCGGATGCGCAGGCCCTCGAGGGGGCCGACGGCGATCCGCTCGATCGCATCGCGCATCGCGAGCGCGAGCCGGGCGATCGCCTCGGCGTGATCGGGCCGTCGCTCGGGTGCGCCGCCGACCACCATGTACGCGTCGCCGATCGTCTTGATCTTCTCGAGACCCTCCATCTCGGCGAGCACATCGAACGTTGAGAAGATGCGGTCGAGCAGGTGCACGAGTCGATCGGGCGGCATGCCGGCGCTGAGCTGCGTGAAGCCCTCGATGTCGGCGAACAGGACCGTGACCTCGTCGAAGTGCTCCGAGAGCACACCCTCGTGACGCTTGAGACGCTCCGCGATCGCGGTCGGCAGGACGTTCCGCAACAGCAGCTCCGAACGCTCCTGCTCTTCTGCCAACTGGACGCGTGTGCGCTCGCTCTGCTCGACGAAGTAGCCCAGCAGCAGGAACCCGCCGAGCGTCAGCCCGGCGATGTTCGACACGATGAGCAGGGTCTGCACCGGCAGGGAGAAGTCCGCGGCGTGCTCGACGAGTCTCGAGTTCCCGACCGCCAGGGCGGTCAGCACGACGCCGAACGCGATCAGCCATGGCGTCGCGCGGCGCACGCCGAGCAGCGCCACCGCCGCCAGCGGCATCAACACGGCCCAGAGCATCATGCCGCTGGACGCCACGAAGCCTCCGAGCGCCACTTGCAGCATCGCGGGAAGGATCAGCCACATCGCCAGCTGGGTCGTTCGGAAGATGCCGAACCGCTTGGTGCGCGACAGGAGGAGCAGCCCGGCCAGCGTGACGACCTGATACGCGAATGGGATCGTCGCCGCGGCGTAGTAACCGTAGGCAAGGTAGATGCCGATCCAGAAGAACGAGATCGCCGCGATGCCGACCGACGCGAGGATCAACGCGCCGGCGCGCAGGCGTTGCTCACTCGTGTCTTCCGGCGTCGCGCCGATCCCGGCGAGACGCTCGAGCAACGACTTGATGCGACCGGCGGCCACAAGCCCTCCCTGTGTGACGCGAAAGCCTAGCTCAGCGGGGAAATTGGGTGGCACGCGCCCATTGAGAAGGCTATTTGGGTCGTCGGCTCGATCGTTCGGCCTGGAAAGCAGACGCCAGCGCGCGAGGAAGCTTCGGCCGATTGACCGCGCTTCAGTCGGCTGTGGCCGTCGCGTACTCCGGGCGCCCGGTGGGCCGGTAGGTCTGGATCGTTACTCCGCCTGGAGTGACCTGTGATCCGACCAGTTCGAGCGCGATGTCGGGGCCGGTGTCGGGGAACAGCCGCCTGCCCTGGCCGACGACCACGGGGAAGGTGAACAGGTTGATCTCGTCGACGAGGTCGTTGTCGAGCAGCCACCGGAACAGGGCGCCGCTGCCGTGTACCTGCAGCTCGCCTCCCGCATCGGCTTTCAGCTCGCGGATGGCAGCCTCGACGTCACTGGAGATGACGGTCGTGTTCGCCCACTTCGGGTCCAAGGGTGTGATCGATGCCACGTACTTGGGCAGCGTGTGCAAAGCCGTCCAGATCGGGCTGTCGCCCGGATCGTCCCACGTTCCCCAGGAGCCGGCGAAGATCTCGTAGGTGCGACGGCCGAACAGGAACGCGCCGGCGCGCTGGTAGATCTCGTCCATGACCTTCCCGGCTTCGTTGTCGAAGTGGGCCCATCCGCCGCGCTCGAAAACGCCGCGCTCGTCCTCGTCCGGCCCGCCAGGCCCCTGCATCACTCCGTCAACGGAGACCTGCGCCGTGGTCGTCAGCTTCATCGCGACGGGATGCTACCCGGGTGGAGCTCGGACAATCCCGAGGGTGACGGGGCGGTCGTCTACGACGTGTGCACGGGGTAGCGCAGATGCGTGACCCCACACCGGCGACGACTGTCGGATCCCCGAGGACTGCCGGTGTGTTCGCGAGATGGTCGAATAACCGCACTCCTCCGCCGAGCAACACGGCAGCCACATCGACCTAACGCGTTCGCCACGATGGGCACGATCGCCGGATATGCCGCGATCGCCGCCTTCGTCGGCGCCAAGCTGTACAGGAGCAAGCCCCTGTTCTGTTCCTGGTCCTCGCGCTGCTCGGGTTCCGGCACGCCAGGCGGGCTCGCGAACAGGAGGCGGCTCCCGAGCAGCCGCGCGACTAGCGGGGCGACGCGATCGAGACGAGGTCGGCAACGACCTCGGCGAGCGGCCGGCTTGCATCCAGCTCATGCGTGCAGCCCTGCCTGAGGAGCGGCTCGACGTTCGCGAAGTCATCCAAGATCATCGCTCGTTCCACTGGAGTCTTCCCGTAATCGTTCGCCGTTCTATTTGCGATGCGGTCAAGGATCACGTCAGCAGGCGCGCTAAGCAGGACGACCGCGTCGAAACGATCGTAGAACTTCGACTGGTTCCTCACGCACCCTTGCACGAAGAGCGAGCGACCATCGTCGGAGTCCAGCAGCTCGCTCATCCTTTCCTCGACCCAGAGCCACTCCCCGCGGTGCCACTCGTCGGAGGGCTCGACATGCTCGCGATACTCGCGCCAGCCCGGATCATCGGTGTCCACGACGCGATAGCCGCGCCGGCCAAGATCGGCGAGCGCCGACGACTTGCCCGTTCCCGACATGCCCGTCACTAAGATCCTCGACATCCGAACAACGCTACCGAGTGTCGCGGGTCGCTCTCAAGCGTGACTAGGTTCTCACCAGTGTCGGCTTGTTCGATCGACAAGGCGATACCCTTCGAGGTCGACCCCTTGGAGGAGATGTGCTCGCGGACGACGGCTACACGCCCTTCTCGCCGATGGCGCTCGACGTCCATCGTGCGACCGGGGAGGTGGTCGGCAGACCTGTCGAGCTGCAGGGGATCACGCAGGAGATGGCAACGGCCAAGGCCGGCCGCCTCGCCGCCCTCACCGTCGAAGGTGAACCTGGCATCGGCAAGACGCGGCTGCTGCTCGCGGCGGTCGAGTGCGCGGCCGCCGAAGGCTTCGTGTCGATCGCGGTGACCGCCGACGAGGAGCTCCGAGGACCGTTCCTGGTCGCGCGCTCGATCCTCGGTTCACCGGAGGCCCACGCCGCCGCCGCCGGAACCGGTGCAGCGGAGGCCCTCGAGCGCTGCCTCGATTCCATGTCGGGGCAAGACGACCCAGGGCTCGCCACTCTCCAGCCCGATCGCCGCCTGCTGCGGACCTTCGACCTCGGTGCCGTCGCGTTCCGCGAGCTCGCGGCCGCGCGACCCGTCGCACTGCTCATCGACGACCTCCAATGGGCGGACGAGGACAGCCTCCGCTTGCTCCGCTACGTGGTCCGCACGGTCGGCACGAGCCCGATCTTCCTGATGTTCGCGATCCGCCCCGAGGAGTTCGCGTTCATGACGGAGGCCGTGAACCTCGTGGCCGACATGGGCCGGATGGGCGTCGTGCGGCGCCTCACGGTGGAGCGCTTCTCGTCCGCGGAGACCCACGCTTTGCTTGCCCAAGTGCTGAGCGGGCCCGTCGACGACGCGGGCGCGGCCGTGATGCACGCGCAGGCGGAGGGCGTGCCGTTCATCGTCGAGGAGATGGCGGTCGCGTACCGCGAGGCCGGGATGATCCAGCAGATCGACGGTGTCTGGCGTCTCGCGAGCAACGCCGAGCGGCTCGTCCCCTCCGCTGTGAAGACCCTGATCTCCCGCCGAGCAGCGAAGCTCCCGGAGGCGACGAAGCAGCTCCTGGCGCTCGCGGCGATCCTCGGCCGTCGATTCAGCTTGAAGGACCTGCGCGAGGTCGCGCTCAGCGTGGACGGCACCGCACCCGATCCGTCGGAGCTCGCCGAGACCTTGCTCCCGGCGGTGACGGCCGGCCTGCTGATCGAACAGCAGGAGGGATCGGCGGCCGACTACAGCTTCCAGCATGAACAGGTGCGCGAGTTCGCGGCGGCGACCTTGAGTGCGCCGCAGCGCCGAGCGGTCCACCAGGCGATCGTCAAGCTGCTCATGTCCGGCGACCCGTCGCCGGCGAGCCTGCCGCTCCTGGCTCGCCACGCGAAGGCTGCGGGTGATGGTGCGATCTGCGTCCGCTTCTCCGTCGAAGCGACCCACAACGCGCTCGCGGCAAACGCGCCCGAGGAGGTGCTCCGTATCGTGGAGCTGGCATTGCCGTCGGCGTCGACGCCGCAGGAACGTGTCGCTTTGCTCGACGCCCGCGACCAGGCGCTCGACATGCTGCGCCGCAGCGCCGACCGGATGCAGGGACTCGCCGAACTCGCGGCGCTCGCCGAAGCGCTCGGCGATGCCCGGCTCGAGATAGACGTCAGGCTCCGGCGAGCCGCCGCTCAACGCACCGCCGAGGACTACGACCGAGCGGCCGAGCTCGCGCGCGAGGTCCGAGCGCTCGCCGTCGACCGCAAAGACCAGACTGGCGAGCTCGCCGCATGCCTCGAGCTCGGGCAGGACCTCCTGCGCGCGACCGCCGGCGAGTCGTTCACACCGGCCGCGAGCGAGGTGGACCTCGACGGCGCCGAAGAGGCGTTCTCCCGCGCGATGGAACTTGCCGAGGAGCTGGGCGACAAGGCTGCCTCCGCCGCCGCGATGCGGGAGGCGGGCGTGATCGAGCTCAGCCGGCTGCGCTCGTGGTTCGTGGAACAGGTGGAGCTCGGCGAGCACGTCGCGATCGCACAGCGGGTGGCGGCGGGCGAGCACCTCGAGGACATCGCAGGGGAACTCCCGATCGCACCGGCCATGTACCGCGCGTTCGGGCTGTTCCAACGGGCGCTCGAGCTGTATGAGGAGCTCGGCGATCGCCGGGGCGCGATGTCGACGATCATCGCGCTCGCGTACCTGAGCTGGGCGCCGGACATCCATCTCGGTTCGAGCGCCGCGCGGCATATCGAGGAGATCCGTCGACTGACGTCGGCGGCGAAAGCCTTCACGACGGAGAGCGAGCGCGCCGCCTTCGAGGCGCAGATGCTCTACGGCTCGCACGTGTTCGCGCGCGCGAAGGTGATCCCCGACATGGCGCTCCAGAAGGGCGCCGAGGCGTACCGCTACGCGAGCGAGATCGGCGACAGTACCTTGCAGTTCCTGGCGGCGGGCGGCACGGCGCTCGCGAACGCCGACCTCGGCGACATCGATGAAGCGCACGCATGGATCGATCGGGCTGCGGCGGTCGCGACAGAGCATCCGAGCCCGAACAGGGCTCGGCGACTGGAGACGTGGCGCGGCATCGTGGACGCCGTTGCGGGCGACGCCGCGGGGATGCGTACACACCTTGAGCGCGCGGTGCAACAAGCGTCGGACTCGGGGTTCGCCGCGGCTCGATGCGAGTCGCTCGCTCGGTTGGCCGTGGAAGCCTCACGGCTCGGCGCGGATCGAAGCGATGACGAACTGCTTTCGGTGGCCGAGCGAGCCGCCCAGGAAGCATCGCAGTTGGCCTCCGGGCTGCCGGGTCACGCGCCCTGGGGCGCGCAGGCGGACGCCGCACGCGCCGTCGTCGCGCTGGCGCGCGGGGCGCGTGAGGACGCCGCCGCCCTCGCACTCGCGGCGGGCGACGCGCTCCAGCAGGCGCGGCACGAGGACGCGAACCTCGACGTGCTCCTCCCGGCGGCACAGGTCATGCGGGACACCGGCGCGCCGGCGTGGGAGGCGGTGCGTCCCTACCTTCAACTCACACTGGCGATGATCGTGCAGCGAACGATGGACGAGGACGTCCGTGTGCGCTGGCTTCGCGGCCCGGCGGGCGCACGGATGGTCGAGCTCGCCGGCTCGATCGAGCTCGTCCCACCCGAGGGGAACGGGCGCGCCCGGACCGACGACGACCAGCTGCTCGCGAGCCTCGTGCGCGGCAAGACGAATCGAGAGATCGCCGAGGAGCTCGGGATCGACGAGCCCGCCGTGACGCGTCGCCTGAATGAGCTGTTCGCGACGATCGGCGTCTCCTCGCGGGCTGACGCCACCGCCTTCGCCTTCCGGGAGCACGTCCTGTGACGATCCAGCTGCGCGTCGACCGACACCGCTGCATAGGCGCGGGGACGTGCATCACGATCGCGCCCACCGCGTTCGACTGGTACAAGGGTGAATTCGCGAAGGCCGGCGTGATCGATCCGTCGACGGTCGACGACGAGCGGCTGCGTGAGGCGGCACTCGCCTGCCCGACCGGCGCGATCTCGATCTCGGAGGTCGAGGAACTCCTGCCGTGGCAGCTTCGCGGCAAGGAGGGCCCGCGCCGCGTCGAGAAGACCTTCATGTTCACCGACATCGAGGGGTCGACGAACCTGGTGGAAGCGCTGGGTGACGAGGCGTGGGAAGGCGTCCTGCGCTGGCACAACGAGACGCTCCGCGGCTTGTTCGCCGAGTTCAAGGGAGAAGAGGTCGTCTCGACCGGCGACGGGTTCTTCATCGGGTTCGACTCGCCGGACGAAGCGCTCGGGTGCGCGGTCGCGATCCAGCGCCGGCTGGCCGAGCATCGGCGCACAGCCGGGTTCGCACCCAAGGTCCGGATCGGGATCCATGCCTCCGGCGCCACGCAGGTCGGGAAGGACTTCTCGGGCAAGGGCGTCCACGAGGCCGCCCGGATCGCCGCGCTCGCGGACGGCGACGAGATCCTGGCCAGCCGGACCACCGCGGTCGACGGTCGGTTCCCGATCTCGGAGCCTCGGACCGTCACGCTCCGTGGCACCTCGGATCCGATCGAGATCGTCACCGTCGACTGGGGATGATGCCGTTCCTCCCACCGCCTCACCAGGGGGAATCACGAGGGACGACGGCTCAACATGGACCCAGGACGCTCGCCGCAAACGGTGAGGACGCACAGTCAAAACCGAGTTCACGCATCGCGATTGTGGTCACGCTCCCGGCACGGTTCGAGCGGCCGCTGATCTCAGCACGTCGAACTCGCAGCCCGGCGAGTATCGGGTCGAAGCCGTGCTCGATCAGCCAGCGGGCCGCCACCAGGCTTCGCAGCGACCACCATGCGCGGATCACGTCGAGGTCGACGTCGGTGCCGTAGCCGGCGACGAGGTCGGCAAGGCGCTCCTCGTGTCCGAGCGTCAAGGTGGCGAGGTCCCACAGCGCATCGCCCTGGGCCGCCTCGGACCAGTCGATCACTCCGGTGATCTCGTCCCCGTCGACGAACACGTGGGTGATCTGCAGGTCGCCGTGCGTGAACACCGGCGTCCACGGTCGGAGCGCGGCCTCGGCGATCCGGCGGTTGCGCGTGACCATGTCGGTGGGAAGGACGTCGTTCGTGATGAGCCACTCGCATTCACTTTCCAGGCGCGATGCGATCTCGTCGAGGCTCCGACCGGGCCATGGCGGCAGCGGCGCGTCGTGCAGCATCCGTGCGGCGGCACCGGCCGCGGCCCACGCCGCCGACGACGCGGTCGACGGCTCGCCGAGTCGCCCGAGTGCCGTCCCTGGGAGGGCGGCGAGCGCGAGCACGGGCGGCTTCCGCCACAGGACCTCCGGAGTCGGGATCGGCGCCATGGCCATCGCCTCGACCTCGACGTCGGTGCGCGTCTGATCGGTGTCGATCTTCAGGAACACGTCGCCGACACGCAGGGTCACGCGCTCGTCATGGGCGACGACGACCTCGACCTCTTCCACGTCGGTCACCGCGGCATCAAGAACCGAACTGCTGGAGTTGCCCCGCGTGCACGTCGCTCACCCATTCCCAGCCGGGCTTGGCCGATGGACCGACCCGCGGGTCGCTGAAAACATCGGGCGTCACGCAAGGCCTGCACGTACGCCCGATCCTGGTCGATCCGTGCCTGTACCTGATCAGCCCCGCCGATGGACCCGTGGCCGGGGACGAGGACATCGACGTCGCCCGCCACGCCCTCGAGCAGCCGAAGCGCAGCGAGGTAGTCCTCGATCGGGTCAGAAGTGTCGTTCATGCCGAGCATCGGAACCAAGACATCAGAAAGCATGTCGCCGGCGACGAGAACCCCGCGTTCCTCGATCAACAGCGCCGCATGGCCCGGGGCATGCGCCTGATGCTCGATGATCCGGACGTGAGGGCCGTCCCAAGGAATCTGCGCCGTCTCAGCGGGCAGGCCGGTGATGAGGCCCAACAGGTCGAGCGGAACCTGCTCGACGATGTCAGGCGGTATCAGCGTGGCGACGCGGGCCTTCGCACCCGCGTCCGACAGCCGCTCACGGACGGTGGCGGCGCAGCGGGCCGTGCCGTAACGGGGCGGCGTGCCGAGTTGGGGGTGCCAGAGCAGGTGATCCCAATGCGGATGCGTAGAAAACCCTGCGACAACGGGCTGGCCCAACTCGCGAAGGTCGTTCGCGAGGGCGACCATCTCGGAGTCGAGTATCCCGGGGTCGATGAGCAACACGCCGGCCCTGCCTTGCACGACAACGGCGTTGCTCTGGCAGAACTCGCTCTCGTGGATCAGCACACCGTCCGCGACCTGCCTCAGCACAGCGACGAGCGTACCTACTCCTGCTCGTCAGCGAAGTCGGGAAGGCTCGGCCACCGGTCGGCAGCCCACGCCAGCCATGACCTATGACCCGCGGGCGGCGCAGGCAGATGTTCTGCAGCGATCTCTTCTTCCGTGGGGGCCTGGAAGATGCCAAGGAAACGATCGTGGTCGCCCGGGGTCATCTCGAAGTCGGCGCCCGGGTCCCGTTCCCAGCGAGCCGTTGCGCGCATGCGTCGTTCCGCCTCGGGCAGATCGACGAAGTACAGGCGGAAACGTCCGCCCGCATGTTCCGCGACGGCACGTACGGCCCAGCGCTCTGCCTCTGACCAGCACCCGAAGTCGACGACGACAGAGCCGCCGACGCCAAGCACCTCGTGCGCGGCCCACAGCAGGCGACCTTCGAGGACGTCTCGCTTGCCGTCGACGTCGGGATCACGCCACGTCGTTCCGAAGAGGGGAATCATCCACTCGTCGGGTGAGAACCGGACTGCCTTGTCCTCGTGCGCGATCTTCCGAGCGAGGGTGGTCTTGCCGACGCCAGGCAGGCCGACGGTCAAGTGCAGCGTGGGCGTTTCGGTCATCCGAGCAAGCCTGACACCGTCACCCATCAAGGACACGCACATCGGCCCATACTGCCCGCAGGGGGCAGCGTGAGCGAAAACGAAGACCTTCCGCCTGGTGGAACCGAGGTGGACCAGACAGCACCCTGGCACCCATGGCATCCACGAGAGGTCGCCGAACGGCTTCGCGGAGTCGATGTCCCGTGGTGCGTCACGGCTGGCTGGGCGATCGACCTCTACCTCGGCGTGGCGACCCGCGTCCACGAGGACACAGAGATCGCCGTCCCGGTCTGCGTCGGTTCCCCGAGATCCGTCGCGCCCTTTCGGAGTTCGACTTCGATGTCGTCGGCTCGGGCCACATCTGGCCACTCGAAAATCAGGCAGCCTTCGATGTGATGCACCAGACCTGGGTCCGCGATCGAACGACGGGGACGTACTACCTCGACGTCTTCCGAGATCCGCACGACGGCGACGTGTGGATCTGTCGTCGCGAAAGAACGATCCGCCGTCCCTACACCGAGGTCATCAAGACCGACAAGGACGGGATCCCCTTCATGGTTCCCGAAATCGTGCTCTTGTTCAAGGCGAAGCACGATCGGGCGAAAGACAACGCCGACTTCGCAGCGGTCCTGCCGTCGCTGGATCAGCGTCAACGCAGTTGGCTGACAGACGCTCTGCAACGCGTCCACCCGGGACATCACTGGCTTCTCGACCTGGGGGGATAGCCACGCCAGTGCAGGTGCGTCGCTCGACGCTACTGATCTCCCGAGGGGGCAGTCGCGTACCTGAACCGTCGCACCTCCTGAGGCCAACCGCACGCCACCGCGATCTTTTCCGCCCACGACCGCGCGGCCTCCTCGTCGGTCACATCGATGACGGCGAAGCCGCCCGAGCTGCTCCTTGGTCTCGGCGAAGGGACCGTCAGTGACAAGCGGGGGGCCACTCGACACATCGACACTGAACACGGGCGCACCGTCGTCGAGTCCGCCGGTGAAGATGAGGACTCCCGCTGCCGTCATCTCTGCCCTCAGGGCTGTCACACGTTGGGACGCCTCGCGCAGATCCTCTTCCGTGAGGTCCGGCACCCACTCCTCGTTGAACAGAATCAGGTACTCGGCCATATCTCCTCCTCTTGCCGCGCTTCGTTTCCTCTGGCCATGCTCCGACCTCTCGACGAACTGCGACCACAGGCTTCGACATTCCCGCCGGGATTTTCGTATATCTGCGGACTGTCCAACCCCTCGAGGAACTCCTTCGTCGTCACTCACGGGAGGGAGCTACCGTCGGAGGTGCGAGCGTGAAGGAATGAGATGGCATTCAGCCGAGGTCGGGCCAGCTGGCGACGTCGACCTCGTTGCCCTCGGCGTCGGCCAGCAGCCACGTCTTGGGCGCGTTCTCGTCACTCACGATATGGCCGCCGGCCGCGATCGCGGCAGCGACACGAGCCTCCGCCTGGTCGTGCGGCACAAAAACATCGATATGGATCCGGTTCCGCTGCGGGCGAGGGACATCCATCTGCTGAAACCAGAACGGTGGTCCTTGATGGCGGTCGTCCTCCAGGTCCTCATCCACCTGTCGGTACCCGAGGACGGCGCGCCAGAACGGCATGACTTCGGGGATCACGAGCGCGTCGATCGAGACCTGTACGGCCTGAAGACCGGTCAGGTCAACCGAAGCTCCCAGGTCGCGCGCCGTCGTCGAGATCCGCTCGGCCAACGTCAGGTCGTCTTCACTGAATTGACCTTCGGCGTCGCATCTCAGACGCACCGTCACCCACTCGGATTGGAGATCCAGATCGGGTTGTTGGCTTCCTCCGTCGGCCAGACGTCCGATCGCGTCCACCAAGGAGAGGCTGGCAGCGAAAGTTCCGGGATGGAAACGCGTCGACGCATCATCCCTCACCACGCGCCAGCCGATCTCATGGAACCGCTTCGGTGAAATCCGGTCCGTCATCTACTCAACTTTTCGTCGTCCGTCAGGTCTCGATCCTGCATTTCCCAGGTGTGGTCGAGCACATGGTAAGCCGTGTGTCGGAGCAGGTATGGGATCGTCCACTTGCCGAGCGGCTTGCCCTCCTTGTACCACGCGCGCATCGCCCCAACGAAGCGGTCGCGGTGCTGGGCGAGTCCGTTCGGCCTCAGCAGGTCCACCAGCTCGGACTTGGCCTGCACGCGCCTCGAGAAGTCCTCACCCTCGTTCGCCAGGACGTGGCGAACGATCTGGTCACGGGAGCGGCCGCCGCCCCGGACACCCGGCCGGAGCTCAGCCGATACGCGGGCGGCCGTCTCGTCGAACTCCGCCCACGCCGCACGGAGCAGCCGCACCTGGCGGTCGAACGTCCGCGCGTCGAACGGCTCGCGGTCCAGCGGTGAGGGCGCGAACGAGATGCCCCAAAAATCGGTCGAGCCGGTCCCCGGATACCGACCGATGATGTCAAGGTTGGTCTGGGTCGTAAGCTGCGAGCCCAGCCGGACGCGCTTCGCGACTGGAAGGTACCGCGGGACGTAGCCGACGAGCTTCTCGACGGCCAGGTCCTCCGTCTTGCCGCCCCGTTCGAGTCCCGGCCAGTCCGCCGCAACGGCGACCCAGCGCTTGCCTCGCGTTGGCTGTTCGACGAGCACGCGAAACTTGGACTTCACGGCTCATCGTATCAACGTCTCGATGACGCCCGCTCATCGACCCGGCGAGGTTCGGAGGGCCGCCTACCTGCTTTCTACTGCTGGCGTTCATGGGCGCACGCTACGCCGTCGAGCTGGCGCTCGCATCCCGAGCGAGGTCGAGTCGAAGCATGATCTCGCGGCTCCCGTCGTCGTCCTCGTTGACGCCGTCGCGGACGAACCCGTACCGCTCGTAGAACGGGATCGGGCTGCCCTCGCCCTCGCCGGCGCTCGTCCACATCGTCGGGACCCCCTTCGATCGGAAGTACGCCGCGACGAGGTCGAGCGCGGCGGTGCCGAACCCGCGTCGCTGGAACCGTTCGTCGATCAGGAGCTTCCAGAGGAAGTGCGCGATGTAGTCGGGATCGTCGACCTCGTCGGCGATCATCACGAACCCGACGGGCGTCTCCCGGTCGTACAGCCCGAAGACGAGCGGGTTCGCGTCCGCGTACCGCTCCGCCTCGGCGAGCGAGTCGGTGACGCTGCTGACGAGGGCCCGTTGCGCAGTCGCGACGCGGAGCGCCTCGAGCGCCGGGCGGTTCTCCTCGGTGAGAGGTCGGAGCACGACGTCGCCGTCGCCGAGCGGGTCCTCGGTCGTCATGCGTGCAACCTACGGGGTCGGACCGGGCAGTGCGTCACGAGGACATCGACACGACCAGCTGCGGCCTTTCGATCGAGCGCCCGGAAGATCGTCGACTCGGCCATATGTTCGACCGTATGCGAGCGCGATGATTCAACGCACACTCGTTGTAAGCACGGTCCACGTCTGGTGCGTAGCCGCAGCAGAGAGCACGCCGGGTTGCCAGAATCTTTGGAATGTTCCTCGGTGTCCCGCCGACGCCGCCGAGCCGGTCCTCAGCCCTCTGACTTGCAGACGATCTCCCGCGGAGTGAGGGTCCTAGCCGAGGTCAGCGGCCAACTCCTGGTAGGTAGGGTGAAGCTCGTCCCACCGTGCCTTGGCGTCGTCGCGCCGCTCACGCCCGGCGAGGTGGTCGGCGAGATCTTCGACATGAATCTGCACCCCGGCCCCATAAGCGGAGAGCAGGTCCAGGGACATGCCCCGTTCCTCCCAGACCACGATTGTCTGGTCGGCGTCGGCGGTCAGCACGGCCTCGATAACGCCCTCGTCCGGCTCGTCTGCATCCTTGATGCGGACCAGGAGCCGCTGTGGCGGCTCGCAAACTTCGACGCGCCCGGTGCCTTCCCATCCGCTGGAGAAGAGGCGTGCGCGGTATTCACCACCGAGTCGAAGGTCACCCTCGACCTCCCCGTACCAGCGGGCCAGACGCGCGGGATCGGTGAGCGCCGACCACACGTCGTCGATGTCGGTGTCAAAGCGGTCCTCCATGCGCACGACGCCCTTGCCATCTGCTGAGCGCAGGCTGCCCAGAATCCGACCGTCTGCAACTGCCTTGCTGGTCATGTGGTCTCCTTCACTGATCATCGAACGGGCTACTCGCATCCACGAGCGTTCGGATGGTGCCCAGACGAGATACCCGCAGCGACCCGGAATATTCCTCCCCATGACTCGCGGCGTCGCTATCGCAAGGAAGACGATCTTCGGGTGGGCGAGGGTTGCTCAATGTCCCTCGAGCGCGAACCGGAAGGTTCGCGAGGCTTAGAGCGACGTCAGCCCTGTCCACGGATGAGCCGTAGGCCGGTGACAACGAGCCAGACGAGCCACGCAGCTAAGCCCAGAAGCCCGACGAACAGCAGTGGCGAGCCATCCGCGATGGCGAGGTTTCCGGCCCCGGCCAAGATGAGCAAGCTGCCGCCCGCCACGCCTAGCAGCCGCTGCCACGGCCGCGTCAAACCGCTGGCGTGGGTGGCCAATGCCGCGCCGATGAAGGTCGCCCCGAGCGCGGGCAGCGCGAGCGCGAAGGCCGCGGCATGGAGCTGCCAGGCCATCTCGAAGGCGGGGGTCGGCTCGGCCAGGCCATCCGCGGCGAGCACGACCGCGATGTGCGTGGTCATGACGAGGGCGGATACCGCCGCGAGTGTCGCTCCGGCTGCCACCGCGAGCCGCGACCAGTCAGCCCCTGCGCCGCCACGGCGCTGCACGAGCCCGTGCAGTCCCGTGACGAACAACAGGAGCAGCGGCAGGATCACGGCCTCCAGACCCACGGAGACGGCCACGACGCCCCGGTTCTCGGCGTGGTAGGCGAGGACCTCACCAAGAGGCGTGGCGTAGGTGGGCGCTTCAGGGCCCACAAAAAACACCGCGTTCTGAACGACCACCGACGCGGCTAAGGCGACCGCGGCGGCGCCGACGATTCGCGTCGTGGACACCCGGTTCCCCGCGGCCACTGCTGGTGTCGCTGCCTCGCTCACTCGAGTTCCTCCGATCGCTGACTTGGTGTCTGTGTTCACCTAAGTGGGAGTGAAGCAGCCAGCCCGGCTTACGGATTGCTCGGACTGGGCGGCTGCATCATATGCACTTGGACCTGCATCGCCTGCTGGACCTTCACGAACGCTTTGCCCAGGTGGTTCTCGATCAGTTCAAACAACTCTGTGGTGCCCGAGCGTCCTGTTACTCGATGTAGCCGAGGCCGCGGAGGTGCTCTTCCATCTCGTCGGCTTCGGTGTCGGTGACCTGGGCCTCGTTGCCCATGCCCGGGATCGCCGCGCCGGCCGATGAGGTCTCGGTCGCCTGGCGTTCCTTCAGCTCGGCCGCGCCCACGATCTCGTGCAACACGCGACCGCTCGGCTTGACCGCCGTCGGCGCGTCCAAAGCCGCGACGATCGTCGGGGCCATGTCGATCAGCGCCGGCGGTGACTCGAACGGCTTCACGTTCGGACCGACGGCAACGATCGTGCCCTCGATGCGGTGGTCGCCGCTGACCCAGTCGGCGTCCTCGTAGGCGGCCTTGGCGTGCGACAGCGAGTAGCCCTCGGCGGGCACCATCAGGATGTCGGGCGCGGTGTCGGCGTAGCGGCCCTTGAAGATCTCCTCGCGCTTGTAGATCTCCTTGACGGGCTTCTTGCCGGTCTTGGGATCGACGAACGTGCCGAGACGGTCGAGCAGCTCGTTGCGCACCTTCTCGTAGTCACCCGGGTCGACGACGCCGTCGATCTCGCGGCCGGCCACGTTCAGGCTGACGCCCTCGCCGGTGGAACGGATCGTCGTGTACGCCTTGGTCTTGGACCAGTTCACTGACTGCGGCAGGCTCACCTTGCCGTGCAGACCGAGCGTGTCGTAGACCTTGCGCGCGACCTTGCGCATCGGCCCCCACTGCATCGGCCCGAACACCGCGTTGGCCGCGCTGAAGTCCAGGTACCCGAACTCGTGCAACAGGCGGTCCATGTTGATCGTGCGCGTGCACGACTGGAACCCGTGGTCGGAGATGAACAGGATGATGTCGTCGGGCCGCGCGCGGCTGACGAACGAGCCGATCGCCTCGTCGGCCTGACGGAAGATGTCGGCCACCTTGTTGCCGATGCGCGAGTCCTTGTTCGCGGCGTAGTCGGGGTGATCGGGCGCGACGTAGTTGCTGAGGCAGTGCTGGGTGCGATCGATGCTGACCCAAACGCTTGCCATCAGGTCCCACTCGGTGTTGTCCATCAGCCACTCGCTGACTTTGATGCGCTTGGCCGTGACCTCGTAGGCCTCGTCCAGGTAGGGGTCGGGCTTGTTGTGATAGGTCGTCCAGCTCATGCCGTTGATCGGCCACTCGAGCCCGGCCTTTGCGAGCGTCTCGGGAAGGTCGGGGGGCGAGGTGAACGAGCGGTTCTTTGGCAGCACGCCGCCGGCCAGCAGGTTGCCCGCGAGCGGCTGCGGCGCCGGGAACGTGAGCGGCACGTCCAGCAGCAGCATGTTCTTGTTCGCAGCGGTGAGGTCGTCCAGGAACGTGCGCGCCTTGATCGACTTATAGGTGACCGGATATTGCTTATGGGTGCCCGGCACCGTCTCGAGGATGTCGTAGACGCCGTGGTCCACCGGGTCGACGCCCGTCAGGAAGCTCGGCCATGCGCTCCACGAGTGCGTCGGGACCGTGCTTCGCAGCACGTCCTTCTGCCCCCGGTCGATCAGCGCCTTGAGGTTAGGCAGAGCGCCCTGCTCGAGCAGGGGGTCAAGGATGCGCCAGTCGGCGCCATCCCACGCGATCAAGATGACTCGTGACATGCCGGTATCAGCCTCTCAAGCAGGGTGTTGGAACGAACCGGAGTGTACCGAAGGGCGGCAGGAACTCAGCAGACCACGGCTTGAGAGCTCGATGCATTCGGGCGGCGTGGGCGCCGCAGGTTAGACGCTGGACCACGACTTTCCCGGTCGGGTGACCCTCCTCCAGGTAGCGCACAGCGTCAGCCGCCTCGGGGAGCGCGAACGTCCGATCGACGACCGGCGTCAGCTTCCCTTCCTCAATCAACCCACGCAGCATCTCGAGGTCGGCTCGGTTCACTTTCGAGATGACCGGGCGCATGCGCTGACCGGTGAAGAGGGACAGCAGGGGCGCTCGCAGGATCTGGCGGAAGAAGCCGCCGGTCCAGTTGCCGCCACCGTCGCCGCCTACGATCGCCAGCGTCCCCTTCGGCGCGAGCGCGCGACGGAGGTGCCGCAGCGGCCGACGCCCCGCCCCGTCAACGATGACGTCCCAACGGCGCGAACCGTCCGTGAAGTCCTCGCTGGTGTAGTCGATCACGTCGTCGGCGCCGAGCGAACGGACCAGGTCGGCCTTCGGCCCGCTGCACACGCCGGTGACCTTGGCGCCGGACGCCTTCGCGATCTGCACGGCGAGCGTGCCCACGCCGCCGGCCGCGCCGATGACGAGCACCGTCTGCCCCGGCCGCACCCCGCGACGTCGCGGAGCGCTTGGACGGCGGTACAACCTGAGACGGGAACGGCAGCCGCCTGCTCGAAGGAGATGTTGGCCGGCTTTCGCACGAGCGTCTCGGTGGTGCCGATCGCGAACTCGGCGAACGAGCCCTTGACCTCGCCCATCACTTCGTCGCCGGGCCGCAGGTCCGTCACGTTCGCGCTGACGGCCTCGACACGCCCGGCGACATCGCTGCCGCGCACGGCGGCGTTCATCTTCTTGAACCCGGGCATGAGCCGAGCGAAGTACGGCTTGCCGGTCATGATGTGCCACACGTCGGGGCCGCAGCCGGCCGCCCGCACCTGCACGAGGACGTCGTCCTCGCCGACCACCGGATCCTCGACGTCTCGGAACTCGAGCACATCTGCCGAGCCGAACTTGTCCTGAACGATCGCCTTCATCTCGCCCTCCTGGCGTAGTGTACGGCGTACACCGATGGACGGAACCTACCGTGTACGGCGTACACTTGTCAAATGGCCGAGCGGATGAAGACGGAAACCGACCTCGAGACCAAGTCGCGGGTACCTCTGAGCCGGGAGCGGATCCTGGCCACGGCCGTCGCGTTCGCCGACCGGGAGGGAGCCGGTTCGCTCAGCATGCGGCGGCTCGCGCAGGAGCTCGACGTGGTGCCGATGGCGCTCTACAAGCACCTCGCCAACAAGGACGAGATGCTCGACGGCATGCTCGACGTCGTCGTCGGCGAGATCGATCCCGCCCGCACCGACACCGACTGGAAGACGGCGGTCCGCGACCGGATCCTGTCGGCACGCCGCGCGCTGCTTCGCCACCCGTGGGCCTCGCGCGTGATGGAGTCGCGCACACAACCCACCCCCGTCGTGATGGCCTACATGGACTCGATGATCGCGATGTTCACGGCGGGCGGATTCTCGATCGATCTCACGCACCACACGATGCACGCGATGGGCAGCCGCCTGATGGGATTCTCGCAGGAGCTGTTCAACGATCAGTCCGACGCCGACGCACCGATGCAGCCCGAGATGATCGAGGCGATGGCGTCGTCGTTCCCATCGATCTACGAGCTGTACATGGCGGTCAGCCACGACGATGCGTCGGTGGTCGGTCCCGGCTGCGACGACCAGTTCGAGTTCGAGTTCTCCCTCGACCTGATGCTCGACGGCATCGAACGCCTCAAGAACGCCGAGCGCCAGTAGATGAGGCGGCTCGCGTTCTCCTCGGTCGTTGAGCACGGGCAGGACACCGACGGCCCTAGGTTGGAGGTGCGCGTTCTCCCGGCCTGGGGTGGGTACATACGCGTGAGCGCCGAAGCGATCGAGTCACGAGTGCTGCGGACCACACGACGCTTCGTGTGGTCCGACGTCGAGTGGGCGGGTTGGCTGGAACCGGCGCGGGTGGAACCCACGAGGGCAGAAGGACTGGTGACCGGACTGCTTCTAGCCGTCTCGCTCCTCATCCGCGATGCGAGCCTCGGTACGCCGATGGCTCTCGGCAATGGGAGTCACGGGGGAATCCTGTGGGTTGCTCCCCACGGCGGGCCCTGGGACAACCCGGGACCGAACAATCCACACACCATCCATCTGCCCTTCGTCACCGACCCGGATCGCAGCGGGGAGCTCCAGGACTTCCTCCAACGAACCGCCGCCGGGGCAGAGTCTCATTCCGTCGGGGACGTCGTCCGTCCTAAGCGACGCCTCTCGCGTCAGCCGACTTCGTGGGCCAGTAGGCCGAACACGATCGAGGTGTCTCCGACCGGACCTTGGCCGCGAACCATCCGTCCTGACGTCGGCGCACCGGTAGCGCTCAGTCCCTTCATCAGGGCGGTAGCAGCGTCGTTGGGGTTCGGCGTGTCGAGCCAGCACTCGTCGTCGGGATCGAGGTGCTGCACAGCGGCCGCCAGCAACGCTGCGGCGCCAGACGCGTCGGGGGCGTAAAGCGGTCCGATCTTCCACCCCTGTCGCGCAGGCCGAGCCGTGACCAGTCCCGAGACATGCCCGTCCCGAAGGAGGGCGACGTGCCGAGCCTCGGGTTGGGCCAGCCACGCTCGAAGCAGCTGGGACCTCGGAGAACCGACGGCTCGAGCGTCCAGCACCACGAGCGGTTCGATCGGGAGCTCGCACGCGTCCACGACCTCTGCGTTCTCCGCTCGGGTACACCAGAGACGGGCCGGGCCTCGCCACCGCGTGTTGGCGTGGACGTCCACGAAGCCCGAGCGTCGGTAGTTCGCCTGCTGGCGCGAATCCCCGTCCAGTCCGACACTGCCGGGCGCGAGTCGCGCCAGCGCCGCGCGGAAGAGCGCGAGCCCGATCCCGAGGCCGCGGAACTCCGGATGCACGAGATACAACCCGATCCATCCGTGCGACGCGTTCCAGCGGGTTGCGAGGACGATGCCCACGGGCTGCTCGTCGATCTCGGCCACGATCCACGCATCGGGGTCGGCCTCCGTGAACGTCTCCGCATCGTGAACACCTGCGTTCCACCCCTGCTCCGAGACGAGCGAACGGATAAAGGCGATGTCGTCAGGCCGGAATCCCCGCAGCTTGGCTGGGAGCGTCATGCAACGATCAGTCGAAGGTCGGGCCAAGCGGGATCAGTGCGTCGATCTCGTCGATCTGATCACGCGTCAGCACCACGTCGGCGGCCTCTGCGTTCGTGCGGACGTGGGCAGGGTTGCTGGTGCCGGCGAGGGTCGCACTCACTCCTTCTTGTTGGATGTTCCAGGCGATGGCGAGCTGAGGTAGGGAGCACCCGATCCGCTCCGCGACGGCTCGCATTCCATCGCGGACCACCACCGACCGCTCGAATCTGCCGGGTGCGAACAGCCGTTTCCAGAACTCCCACTCTGCATAGTCATCGAGCACCTGGCCGAAGTCCTCGGGCCGCTCGATCCCGCCGGCCAGCATGCCGCCGCCGAGCGGTTCGTACGTCACGACGCCGATCCCCTGCTTCCTGCACCATCGCGCAAGGTCGAGCGTCTCCAAGTGATCGATCGGCGACAGGCCCTCTTGGATGACGTCCACGGGGCCTATCGTTTGACACAGCTCGATCTGTGCCTGGTCGAAATTCGACAATCCCGCGAGGCCGGTCAAACCGTCGTCGACGAGTTGCCGCATCGCTGTCCACGTCTCTTCCAGCGGTACGCCGCTCTTGTCGGGGTAGTGCAGCAGGTACATGTCCAGCCGATCGATACCGAGCCGCTTGAGGCTGCCGGTGCAGGCCGTTCGGACCTGCTCGGCCCGGAAACCGCTCGCATCAGGGGCGACCTTGCTGGAAATCTTGACCGGAGCGCCGACGTCGCGCATCGCCGCGCCGACCGTGAGCTCGTTCAATTCGTCGAAATAGGCCTCCGATGTATCGAGCCAGTCGGTCCCCGACTCGATCGCGGCCGTGAGGACCTCACGCGAACCCGACCAACCCTGATCCTGTCCCAGCTCATACCCACCCAGACCGATGACCGAGAACGTACCCGAGCCGATCGTTCGAGTCTCCACCGCACCTCCCTCGCTTTGCGTGCGAAACGTATAACGAGTGAGACGCGCTCCGCGTCGGGATGCCTCTCACACGAGTGCCGAGGTTCCGGCCTCCCACGCCACATCGAGGTGGGCCGTCGGCGGGAACCGACCGTCCAGCTCGAGGATCGTCATCCCGTGCGCGAACGCCCATGCGGCTCGCGCGCGGTCCTGATCGCCCGTCACACGAAGGAGCGGCTCGGCGGTCCACGCCTCGAGCCCCTCCGGCAGCAACTCGCGGGGCAATTCGCCCTCGGTCGCCAGGCGATACAGGTGGGGATGCGCGAGCGCCCACGTTCGGTAGGCCCGCGCGAGCGTGGCGAGCGCACGCTTCTTTGAACCGCGTGACGGCAACCCGTCGATCGCCGCATGCAGCGCCTCACCCATTCCTCGGAGCGCCTCGGCGATCAGCAGCGCTTCCACCTCGTCCTTGTCGGCGACGTGCTTGTAGAGCGACGGCGCCCGCATCTCGAGTCGATCGGCGAGGGAGCGCATCGTGAGATGCGAGGGCCCATCCGTCTCGAGGATCTGCCGGGCAGCGGCCACGATCTCGTCGCGGCGCGCCGATGGCGCGGCGACGCTCACGCTGCCGCCTGCGAGCGCACACGCGCGGCAAGGTCAACATTGACACGCTCCAACATCGACAACGTGTTGCCTTCGATCATCGAGCGCACGAACGGAACCAACACACCTCGGAATTGTTCGCTCTGGATGAACGTCACGCGCCCGGGCTCGGTCTCGTGGATCTCGAAGCGGTGCTCCCCGTCGAAGATGCCCGGCATCAGCAGTCGACCGAGCCACCGCAGTTCGTGTCGCGGGTCCGCCGCGAGGACGGTCGGATGCATCTTCATCGTGCGCCCGGCCTTCTGCGAGAACGTGATGTGCAGGGTCTCGCCAACCTCGGCGCGGCCCTCAGCCCGCACGAAGCCGGTGTTCCACTCGCTGTACGACTCGAAGTCGGTAAGCGTGTCCCAGACCTCCTGAGCCGTGCCCTCGATCTCGATCTCCGTCCGGATCTCGTTCCTGAACATCCCCTGCCCCTTCTATCGCGGCTAACACCGTTAGCTAACCTAGGCTAATGGTGTTAGCTTGTCAAGCGGGCAGGGCCACCCAGCCCACGCAGGGACTCGACATCAGAGGGCGCGCATGCGGTTGTTCCGCGGGTTGTGTTCGAGCTCCGCCAGCCCGAGGAGCTCGAGCAACGGCGGCAGGTACATCCCGAACCGTCCTCGGTACCCCTTCTTCGTGCCGTACCAGCCGCCCACAGGGTTCTGGGGCGAGCGGCCCCATGCCTCGACCGTACCTTCCTTTGCGTCCTTCTGCTCGTCGGCGGCGCCGAGATCCATCCAGTCGCCGTGCCGCTTCAACATCGCGTGCAGATCGTCGATGCAGCGCAACTGATACCCGAGCTTGGTGCTGCCGACCTGACACACGAGTGTTGGCGGGTCGGCTTCCTCGTCCCGCCACATCTGATACTGCGACGAGCCCGGTGGGGTCTTCAGCACCCATGGGTCGTCCTTCGTGCCGGATCCGTTCGCCACGATCCGTCCCCCCCTTCTGCGTGCTGCTCAACCGTATCGCCTCGAGCCCCAGAGCTTGACCTTGCCGCAACTCGCGACCGGGCGTAGCGTCGAGATACGTCGGATCCGGGAGGGTGCCATGAGTGACGTTGCACGCAACATCCAGGTCGTCGAGCGGCTGGAGCGCGCCTACAACGCGCGCGATTACGACACCGTTCGCGCAAGTGTGGCGAGTAACCTCGTGCCGCACACAGCGGGCTCCGAGAGTCTGCCGCCGGGGGTGGAGGGCGCGATCGCAGCGAACGAAGGTTCGTTCCAAGCCTTCTCCGACAAGGACACGGAGATCCTCGAGATCTTCGGCGACGGCGACCGCGTCGTCTCGCACGTCCGAATGACAGGCACGCACGACGGAGAGCTCGCGTTCGCCGGCCTCCCCCCAACGGGCAAGTCGATCGACCTCGACTGGATCCAGATCTCTCGGCACGCGGACGACGGGACGATCCAGGAGACCTGGTCGCAGATGGACCTGCCGACCATGATGGTCCAACTCGGAGTCATGCCGGCTCCCGAAGGGATGTGAGCCATGACCACACCGCAGGAGAACGCCGCGACGGTTCGTGAGCTGATCCAGAAGGTCCTGAATGAGGGCGACATCGGGTTCGCAGAGAAGACGTTGTCGGAGGGCTACATCGAGCGCAATCCGATGCCCGGCGGCACCGCCGACAAGGCGGGAGCGATCGCGATGTTCACGATGATGCGCCAGCAGACGCCCGACATGCACATCGACGTCGAGGACGTGATCGCGTCCGGCAACAAGGTCGCGGTGCGCAGCACATTGAAAGGCACCGACACCGAAGGATTCATGCCTGGCATGCCCGCAACGGGGAAGCCGTTCGAGATGGGTGCGATCGACGTGTTCACCTTCGACGACGCCGGCATGAACACGGAGCACTACGGCGTCTACGACATCATGGGAACGATGGGGCAGCTCGGGCTCATGCCAGGACCCGGAGGCAGCTGACCTTCAGATGTGGCCTGGCCAACATCCGGCCGGTGCCGGGCCCCGACGCGTAACTCGGAAAAGGCGCTACATGCTGCCTTCGAACAGGCCCATCGTGTTGCCCTCGCTGTCCTTGAAGTAGGCGAAGGCGCCCATGTTCGGGATCGGGGTCCGCGGTGTGACGGTGCTGCCGCCGCCGGCCTCGATCTTCTTCAAGGTGTCGTCGATCGAGTCGACGCCGATCGTGATCACGGGCGAGGGCGTTTCCTTCCCGCGACTCGTGAATCCGCCGTTGATGGCGCCGGGCTCCTTGGGGCGCATCTGGTCATCGATGGGTACCGTCGTGATGGTCGTGTACGCCATCCCGCCACCCATATCGGCGGAGTTCAGCTCCCAGTCGAAGATCGAGCCGTAGAACTCCTTGGCCCGCTCCTCGTCGTCCACGGTGATCTCGAAATGCAGAACCTTGTCCATCGGGTTCCCCCTTCCGTCGGATGCTTCCAACCTAGCGCGATTCCGAAAATCGTGACGCGCGGACGGGAGGATGCACCGAGAGTTCACCCGACGGACGTCCGGGCGTCAGGCGTCCAGCGTCAGATGTGCTCCAGGACACGGTCCAGCGGTCTCGGCACGTCGCGCAGGTCGAGGGCGTTGACCAACAGGGGCGCCGAACGGATCTTCCGTCCCGAGTAGGTACCGAAGAAGCGGCGGAGCTGCTCGTCGGCGGGCCGCTCACGCCAGGCGGGCTGCCTTTGGAACGTGCGGAATGGATCGAGCTCGCCCTCCGCATCGAGCACCCGCTCCACGGCTTCGACGCCGAGCGCGCGGATCAACTCGTCCTCGAGGTCGTCGACACAGACGTAGAACCCGAGGCGCTCCATCTCGGCACGCGTCAGGTCACTGCCGAAGCCCGCGCGCTCGAGCGCGCGCTGGTAGTCGCGTTCCTCACCTGCGTCGCAGAGGCCCGCCAGCGCACGGTTACTCCCGGCCGGGCCGTATCGCTCGAGCGCTCGTCCGATGTTCTTCGAGCCGTCGATCGAGACGATCGAGACGCCTTCCGCTTCCAGGTCACGACCGCGGCGTCGCGCGAGCGCCTCCAACGCGCGCTGATCGCTGACCCCTTCGACGAGCACGGTCGCGAGCGGCTCCATCGCACAAAGCTACCCACGAGCACGCCGCTCGACGCTTTCGGGTTGCCCGGCGCATCTCGGCTGACGTGCGCGAGGATCCCGACGCACACGAGCACCACACCGCCCACGAGCCAGGGCCACGGGTTCAGGTACTCATCGCAGCCCGACGCCGTGGCGGTCTGCCAACACACGGTGCCGGGGCCCCGCCGCTGCACGTATGCGACGTAGATGAGGACCAAGCCCGCTCCTGTGATCAGTCCGACGGAAGACTTCATCACGTTCGGCCTGACCACCATCAACACGAGGGCCACCACGACGGGTACGACGAAGAGAACGCTGAGCGTCAGGAAGCCCAGGATGAACCCCACCCCGATCAACGCGAAGACGATGAACCCAGCCCATGTCGGTCCCGTCGTCCGAGCCATCATGACGAGTCCGTTCCGTGAACAGCATCGGACTGAGGTCAACACACAACGCGACGCCTGTCACTCGGAGTCGATGAGCGCGATCAAACCCGCGTTCGTCGGTTCGAACCCGCACTCCTGGAAGTAGAACCCCTTCAGATGATCCTCGAAGTCGACGTGGAGCCATTCGCAGCCGGCGCTCCGCGCCTCGGTCGTTGCGATCGAGACCAGCTCGGTCCCGATCCCGTGGTGTCGCGTCCGCATCGCGACCATCGTGTCGAGCACGAACGCGTGCACGACTCCGTCCCACGCCACGTTCACGAACCCGACGAGGTCGTCACCATCGCGTGCGCACACCCACCCGAGGCTGTGCCCGTCCACCTGCGCCTTCCAGTCCCACCCCTCGCTATCGAACACGGGATGGTCGAAGGCCTCGGCGTGCAGCGCGTTGACCTCCTCGTTCTGAAAGTCGCCGCGCCACGTGTACGCGATCGTCACGAGGGCGGGGGAACCTCGACCAAGCGGCCATCCAGCGCACGCGAAGTCCCACACGTCGATCGAGGGCGGTTCGACGCCAAGCGTCGTCAGAGCCGTGCAGATCTGGCTTCGGTGGTCCGTGCCGTGGTGCAACGCCTGGGCCAGCCGGATCCCCAACGGCGCGCGCGTCTCGTGGCCCTCTTCGTCGACCTCGCGGATCACCTCGTCGGGATCGGGATCGTCCGCGATCAGCGCTGCCCACGCGGCGCCGTCGTCGTCCATCGCCGCGCGAAGCTCCGTGAGCGTCATGTGATCCTCGTCGATCTGTCGGGCGGGATCGCGCGTGATGCACAACAGGTACCAGGCATCGGAACCGACGAGGTGTCGCTGCGTCCGAAGGATCGGGCCGTACGTTCCGGGAACGGTGCGTTCCAGCTGCTCCTCGTCCAGCGCAAGGCACGTGTCGATCAACCGTTGCGTCGCCCACACGTGGTGGCCGAACGCGTCAGCCAGCAGAGAGACGTTCATCGGACAAACGTATCGCAGGAGCCGTGCACGGTCAGCCGATCGCTTCCCGCAAGGCGGCGACGTCGCGCCGCAGCTCGTCGTCGGGCAGGTCCGGCGGATCGTCCTCCGGGAACGGGAACGGCCACCCCGGCCTCGGATCGTCCGCATAGCGCGGCACGACGTGCGTGTGCAGATGTGGCACGGCGTTCCCGAGCAGGTTGTAGTTCATCTTGACGGGTCGCATGACCTGCTCGATCGCACGGCCGACCGCGAGCAGCTCCCGCATGTACGTCCGGGCTTCGTCGTCGGTGAACTCAGTGGGCTCGACCACATGTCGGCCACGCCAGACCACGATCGTGAGACCGCGCTGGATCGCCGGCTTGCGCAGGTACGCGTCGGCCACCTCGCCCGCGAAGAAGCGGATGCCGTGCGGCGTCTCGTCGGGTCGCCCTTCCGCGCACATCGGGCATCCGACGCCCCGACGCATCTCGAAGAACTCCTCCGGCCAGTCCATGGCTCGCGAGCCTACTGCCGGCCTACGATGTCGCGATGAGTGAGACGCCCGAACAGCTGCACGCTCGCGCCGTCGACGCGCTTCGCATGCCGCCCGTGGAGGAATGGGAGGAGTTCCCGTTCGACGGCGAGATGCGGCCGAGGGCGCTGCTGCCACCGGTCGCAGCCGAGGCGCCCCGCAACGGCGAGGGCGGCGTCGACTGCTGGAGCTGTGCGCAGCCCGACGAGGCCTATATCTGGTCGAACGATCGCTGGCGCCTGCTGCCGGCGAAGCCGAACGGGCTGCCCGTGGTGGTACTGCTCGAGACGCGCGATCACTACGCCGACCCCGGCGATCTGCCGGACGAGCTCGCCGCCGACCTCGGTGTCATGATCGCTCGCGTCGAGCGCGCGGTGCGTGCCTCCGGCGAGATCGGGCGCGTGCACGTCTGCCGCTGGGGCGACGGCAGCGAGCACCTGCACTGGTGGTTCATGGGTCGCCCGGCGAGGATCCCCCAGCTGATCGGCAGCTTCGCCGCGATCTGGGACGACATCCTGCCGCCGACGCCCGACGACGTCTGGCAGGCCAACCTCGACCGGGTGGCCGC
>CAWFKP010000005.1:0-91431 GCA_963816425.1 uncultured Actinomycetes bacterium | reverse complement strand
ACGGCCTGACGGCGCTGGCGGAGATCCGCCAGCGGTGGCCCGGGCTGCCCGTGATCATGTTCTCCACGCTGACCACCCGCGGGGCGGAGGTCACGCTGGACGCGCTCGCGCTCGGCGCCTCGGACTACGTGTTGAAGCCCTCCGGGGGCAACGCCGAGTCCTCGATGGCGACGATCCGCGCCGAGCTGCTGCCGCGGATCGCGGCGCTGCTGCCCGCCGCCCGCGAGGCGAAGGAACGCGCGCCCGCACGGATCCCCCAACGCCCCTCGCGCGCCACCGGCACGGTCGGGCGCGCCTCGGGCCCGGTGCAACGGATCGACCTCATCGCGATCGGCGTCTCGACCGGCGGGCCGACCGCGCTGGCCGAGCTGATCCCCTCGCTGCCGGGAACCCTGCCCGTGCCCGTCGTGATCGTGCAGCACATGCCCCCGATGTTCACCAAGATCCTTGCCGAGCGGCTCGACCACAAGAGCGCCCTGCACGTGCTCGAGGCCGCCGACGGCGACCGGCTCAAACCCTGTTCGGTCTACATCGCGCCCGGCGACCTGCACCTGGCGATCGCCGCGCGCGACCGCGAGGTGCTGCACGTCTACGACGGCCCGCACGAGAACTCCTGCCGGCCCTCGGTGGATCCGCTGTTCCGCACCGTCGCCGAGCGCTACGGCGCCCACGCGCTCGGCATCGTGATGACCGGGATGGGCTCCGACGGCCTCCGCGGCGCCGAGCACCTGGCCGCCGCCGGCGCGCGCCTCCTCGTCCAGGACGAGGCCACGAGCGTCGTGTGGGGCATGCCGGGATTCGTCGCGCGCGCCGGGCTCGCCGACGCCGCGGTGCCCCTGGGTGGGCTGCGAGCCGAGATCCTTCGTCGAGTCGCCGTCGGTCGCGATCCGGCGCTGGGGATGGAGGCGGCATCGTGAGCCAGCCCGTCGCGACGCTGCCGGCCGATGACTTCTCCTACCTGAGCCAACTGATGCACGAGCGCGCGGCGATCGTGCTCGAGCCCGGCAAGGAGTACCTGGCGCTGTCGCGGCTGGACCCGGTCGCCCGGGAGATGGGCGTCGGATCGGTGGCCGCGCTCGTCGAGGTGCTGCGCGGCGAGGAGAGCTCCTCGGCGCTGCACGATCAGGTGATCGACGCGCTCACGACCAACGAGACCACCTTCTTCCGCGACTTCAACCCGTTCGAGTCGATGCGCTCCGACGTGCTGCCCGAGCTGATCGAGCGCAAGCAGCGCACCCGGACGCTGGCGATCTGGTCGGCGGGCTGCTCCTCGGGCCAGGAGCCCTACAGCATCGCGATGGCGATCCGCGAGTACTTCCCCGAGCTGCTGACGTGGCAGCTGTCGATCCTGGGCACGGACATCTCCGGCTCGGTGCTCGACCGTGCGCGCCGCGGGCGGTACGGTCAGCTCGAGGTGAACCGGGGGCTCCCGGCGAACCTGCTTGTGCGGCACTTCACGCGGGCGGGCATGGAGTGGGAGATCGAAGAACCGATCCGCCGGATGGTGCGGTTCCAGCGGCACAACCTCGTCGACGCGTGGCCGGCGATGCCGCCATTCGACCTGGTGTTCATGCGCAACGTGATGATCTATTTCGACGTCGAGACGAAGCGAGAGGTGCTGGGCCGGATGCGCGGCCAGCTCGCGCCGCACGGGTTCCTGTTGCTCGGCGCCTCGGAGACCACCTTCAACATCAGCGATGACTACGATCGGCACCTGGTCGGCCGGACCGCGTGGTACCGGCCCCAACGCAATGACCCCGTCGGCGGGGCAGGCAGATAGGAGGCACAACCATGGAGTTCAACACGGAGGCGCTCGGTCAGATCGTGACCGATATCTGGACGTCGATGCTCGGCTTCCCCGTGGAGGCGCGGGGCGAGCCGCTGGACGTCAACGGCACACGGCACCTGTCGGCATCCGTCCAGATCTCGGGCGGCTGGGAAGGCACCGTGCTCGTGAGTTGTCCCGAGGCCCTCGCGCAGCGTGTCGCGGGCGTGATGTTCGACACCGAGACCGCGTCGGACGATGAGATCCGCGACGCGCTCGGCGAGGTGGCGAACATGACGGCGGGCAACGTGAAGGCGTTGGTCGAGAGCTACTGCCGCCTGTCGCTGCCGATGGTGGCGGAGGGCCGGGAGCTCGCGATCAGCATCCCGGGCAGCAAGGTGGTCGCGCAGGCGAACTTCGACTGCGGCGAGGACCCTTTGTCCGTGGAGGTGTTCGAGAAGGCCTGAGGGCCTTCTCGATGTCTGCCTGACACCGCCGAGCAGTACGACGGGGCGGGGGCCTTCGGCCCCCGCCCCTTCGCGTTCCCGAGCTTCAGGGAGCCTGGGTTCCGGGCGATACCTCTGGAGGTATGGCGAGGCTCCGCGCGCCCCGGTTGGGGTTCATCGGCACGTTCGCGCTGCTCAGCGGCGCGGCCATCACCGTGCTCGGGCTCGCGCTCGCCCAGATCGAATCCGTCCATGACCGGGCGGATGCGACGGATCACGCGGCGGCATCCGCACAGCTCCTGGTCCAGGTCGGTCTGCAGCCGCATGTCGATCGGGCCGACATGGTCGACGGCTTGCCACCCAGCGCCGTGCAGGCCCTCGACGACGCGTTCCAGGCGGGTCTCGCCGACGGGCAGCTCACGCGGATCAAGCTCTGGTCCCCCACCGGCCAGGTGCTCTACTCCGACCAGCACGAGCTGATCGGCCAGACGTTCCCGATCGAGGACGATCTGCAGGAGGGTCTCGACGGCGAGCTGACGGCCGAGGTGAGCGATCTCAGCAAGGCGGAGAACGTGTCGGAGCGGCAGTTCGGCCAGCTCCTCGAGGTGTACGTGCCGGTGCGGTTCGGCGACGAGCACGTCGGGTCCTTCGAGCTGTACGTGCCGTGGGCGCCGATCGCCGCCGACATCCACGCGAACACGAACCGGCTGTACCTCGTGCTGGCGGCGGGCCTGCTCCTGCTGTGGGCCGTGCTGTTCCGGATCATCATCCAGACGTCGGCTCGGATGCGCCGGGATCGGGAGGAGCTCGCCCGTCGCGCGGACGAGAACCGCCGGCTCGCGATGTATGACCATCTGACGGGGCTGCCGAACCGGCTGCTGTTCCAGGATCGGGCGACGCAGGCGATCGCCGCGGCGGGCCGTGAAGGGACCGGCGTCGGGGTGATGATCCTGGACCTGCACCGGTTCAAGGAGGTCAACGACACCCTCGGCCACGACCGTGGCGACGAGTTGTTGCAGCAGGTGGGGTCGAGACTCCAGGGAGCGCTTCGCGCCGCGGACACGGTGGCGAGGCTCGGCGGCGACGAGTTCGGGATCCTGATCACCGGGCTCCGCCAGGAGCCGGAGGCCGAGGAGGTCGCCCGCAAGCTGACCGGCGCGCTCGATGCGTCCTTCGAGCTGGAGGAGCTCGAGATCGCCCTCGGCGGCAGCATCGGGATCGCGCGCTACCCGGACGACGGCGGGGAGCCCGAGACCCTGCTGCGTCACGCGGAGGTCGCCATGTACGTGGCCAAGGCCGCACGCGACCCGTTCCAGCTGTACACGGCCGAGCAGGACACCTACTCGACCGAGCGCCTCGCGCTGGTCGCGGAGCTTCGCCGCGCGATCGACCAGGGCGAGCTGAGCCTGTCGTTCCAACCGAAGGTGGACCTCGAGCGATCGGCGTTGATCGGGATGGAGGCGCTGGCTCGCTGGGATCATCCGACCCGTGGCCAGGTCTTCCCCGACACGTTCATCCCGGTCGCCGAGCACAGCGGGCTGATCCGCCGGCTGACCTCCTACGTGCTGCGGGTGGCGATCCAACAGCTCGCCGTGTGGCGCTCGGCGGGGCTCGACCTGCCGGTGTCGGTGAACCTGTCGGTGCGCGACCTGCTCGATCCGAGCATCGTGACGGAGATCCGCGAGCTGCTCGTGGCCGCGGACGTGCCGCCGGACCGCCTCCAACTCGAGATCACCGAGAGCTCGATGATGGATCAGCCCGAGCGGGCGCTCGCGACGCTGGGCGCGCTCGCGGACGTCGGCGTCGGGCTCTCGATCGACGACTTCGGCACCGGGTACTCCTCGCTCGCCTACCTGCAGCGCCTGCCGGTGCGCGAGCTCAAGATCGACCGGTCGTTCGTGATGCACGTCATGACGAACACCGGCGATGCCGAGATCGTGCGATCGACGATCGATCTCGGCCACAACCTGGGGCTTTCGATCGTGGCCGAGGGCGTCGAGGACGAGGCCGCGATGACGTTCCTGATCGAGGTCGGCTGCGACATCGCCCAGGGCTACTACATCGCCAAGCCGATGCGCGCCGCCGACGTCGAGTCGTGGGTGCGCACCTCGGCGTGGCCGGTGCTGGTCGAAGCCTGAGCGAAGCGATGGGGCGGGGGCCTTCGGCCCCCGCCCCGTCGCGTAGCCCGCGGCGTCACCGAGCTAGCCGGTGACGCCCTCCAGTTCCTTGGGCTTGGTCGGATCGATCCGCACGCCGGGGCCCATCGTCGAGGACACCACGAGCGAGTGGATGTAACGGCCCTTCGCGCTCGAGGGCTTGGCCTTCAGCACCTCGTCGACCACGGCCGCGTAGTTCTCGAGCAGCGCGCGCTCCTCGAAGGACTTCTTGCCGATGATGAGATGCACGATGCCGGTGCGGTCGGCGCGGTACTCGATGCGCCCGCCCTTGACGTCGGCGACCGCCTTGGCGATGTCGTTGGTGACGGTGCCGGTCTTCGGGTTCGGCATCAGGCCGCGCGGCCCGAGCACGCGCCCGGCCTTGCCGACCTCGGCCATCATGTCGGGCGTCGCGATCGCGGCGTCGAAGTCGATCTCGCCCTTCATCACGACCTCGACCAGCTCGGCGGCGCCCACCACGTCGGCGCCGGCGTCGCGCGCCTCGCGGGCCTTCTCGCCCTGGGCGAACACCGCGACGCGCACCGACTTGCCGGTGCCGTGCGGCAGCGAGACCGTGCCGCGCAACGCCTGGTCCTGCTTGCGCGTGTCGATCCCCAGCCGGAACGCGACCTCGATCGTCTCGTCGAACTTGGCGCTGGGCCAGGCCTTCAGGATCTTCATCGCCTCGGCCGGCGTGTGCTCGGCCTCGCGGTCGAAGCCGGCGGCGGCCTGCTCGAAGCGCTTGCCCTGGCCGCTCATGCCTCCACCTCCACGCCCATGCTGCGTGCGGTGCCGGCGACGATGCGCATCGCCATGTCGACGTCGTTGGCGTTCAGGTCGGGCATCTTGCGCTCGGCGATCCGGCGCAGCTGATCGGTGTTCAGCGTCGCGACCTTGTCTCGGTTCGGCACGCCCGAGCCCTTCTCGATGCCGGCCTCCTGCTTGATCAGCTCGGCCATCGGCGGCTGCTTCAGGATGAACGAGAAGCTGCGGTCCTCGAAGATCGTCAGGACCGCCGGGATCACCTGCCCCGCGTACTGCTGCGTGGCGGCGTTGTACTGGTTCACGAACTCCATGATGTTCACGCCGTGCTGACCGAGAGCCGTGCCCACCGGCGGCGCCGGCGTCGCGGCCGCCGCCCTGATCTGCAGGGTCACGACGGCCATGACCTTCTTCTTCGGTGCCATGTCGCTACTCCTCCTGCGGTTCCAACGGTCGCGCCGAGGCGACCTCCCGCCGTAGGGTTCCTCCGTTCCGAGACCGGAACGCCTCGAGATGGTACCTGACGGTCCGCAGCGGGCCCGCCCGAGACCCGGGCACGAGGCCCGGAGTACGCTGCAGCCATGGACATCCGGATCCAGTGTGTGGTGGTCGACGCGCACGACTGCTCGAAGCTCGCGAGCTTCTGGTCACAGGCGCTCGGCTGGCGGGTCACGTTCGAGAGCGACGACGAGGTCGCGATCGAACCGCCGGAGGGAAGCCCCGCCGTCGACGTCGCGCCGGACATCCTGTTCGTGCGGGTGCCCGATGAGAAGGTCACGAAGAATCGGCTCCATTTCGATCTTCGACCGGGCGATCAGACGGCGGAGGTCGAGCGCTTGCTGGGCCTCGGCGCCACACGAGCGGATATCGGTCAGGGCGACGAAGTGAGCTGGGTTGTCCTGGCCGATCCGGAGGGCAACGAGTTCTGCGTGCTGCGCCCTCGTGAGTGATGGCTTCGTAGCGTCGGCCGGCTCGTAACCGGGGGAGCTTTACGCCTCGCGCAACCAGGGTCACACTCCTTCCATGCAACAACGGGGCAGGACGCTTGCCGCGGTCCTGTTCACGGACATGGTGGATAGCACCGCGATCGCGGAGGAGCTTGGCGATCGGCGTTGGAAGGCGATGGTCGATGCCCACCACCGGATCGTCCGTCGGGAGCTCAAGCGCTTCGGGGGCAGCGAACTCGACACCGCCGGCGACGGCTTCTTCGCGAGCTTCAAGGAGCCCGCCCCGGCGATCACCTGCGCCTGTGCGATCGCCGAGGCGTGCGCAGTCTCGGTGTAGAGATCCGCGCCGGCGTCCACTTCGGCGAGTGCGAGCGGATCGGCAAGAAGCTCGGCGGGATCACCGTCGTGGTCGGCGCGCGCATCATGGCGCTCGGCGGCGCGGGTGACGTGCTGGTTTCCAGCACCGCGGCGGAGCTCTCTCGAGGGGCGGGTTTCCGGTTCGAAGATCGCGGGATGCGTCAGCTGAAGGGCGTGGATGATGTGTGGCGGGTCTTCGCCGCCACAGCGGTCGACGGGACGCCGAGATCGGCGCCGCTCGACCCGGATGAGGCGCGGCAGCGCCGCGGGAGCGATCGCGCCGGAAACGCCTCGTCGGAAGCGACTCCTCGTCGCGTCGGCTGCGATCGTCGCGCTCGCGCTCGTGGCCACCGCGATCGTCGTTCCCAGGGTGCGAGGTGTCGGGGATACCACCGTTGCCCCGAACAGCCTCGGTGCTGTTCGATCCGAGCCAGCGGCCGACTCAAGTCGACGATCCCGGTCGGAAGCCGACCGAGCGCCGTCGTCGCAACCAACGAGGCGGTGTGGGTGGCGAACGCCGCGGACGGCACCGTCTCCAAGATCGATCCGTCATCCGAGGCAGTCGTCGACACGATCGACGTCGGGAGCGATCCAGAGAGTCTCGCGATCGGCGAGGACGCCGTATGGGTGGCGAACGCTGATGGACGCACGGTGTCGCAGATAGATCCCGAATCCGACAGTGTCGTGCAAACGATCGCGGTCGGCAACGGCCCATCGCGGTCGCGGCATCCTCCAGCGGCGTCTGGGTGGCCAACAGCATCGACGGCACCGTGCAGCGCCTGGATCCCGTGCGTGGCATCGCCGAGCGGCCGATCGATGTCGGCGGGTTTCCATCGGCCATCACGAGCGACGGACGAACACGTCTGGGTGGCCAACCAGGACCGACGGCACCGTATCCGTGATCGACGCTGTCTCCCAACGAGTGACGTCGACCATCCACGTCGGAACCGACCCGAGCGGCGTCGCATCGGTTGATGGCGGCGTCTGGGTCACGAACCGCTCCGACGGCACCGCCTCGTTCGTCGCGGCCGGCGCGAGCGCCGTGTCCGACACGATGCCGGCGGGACGGGACCCGCACGCCATCGCGGTCGCCTCGGATGATGTCTGGGTCGCGAGCGCCGACGACGGCACGATCTGGCAGCTGGGACCCGGGCCGGCCACCACGCCGAGCGATCGTGACGGGGTCGGCGCCAACCGGGATCGCGCTCACCGGCGACGAGCTCTGGGTGACGACGGTGGCGCGCACCGACGGTGCCCACCGTGGCGGCACGCTGCAGCGTGACCGCCGACCGGCGACCCGATTCCATCGATCCCGCGTTCGCGTACGACTGCGATCGCTGGGTCGATCCTGTCCATGACGAACGACGGCCTCGTGGGGTACCGACGGGCCGACGGGGTCAGCGGCACCACGCTGGTGCCCGACCTCGCCACCGCCCTTCCGGAGCCGACCGACGCCGGGCGTCGCTACACCTTCCAGCTTCGCCCGAACATCTCGTTTTCCGACGGCGAGCCCGTGACGCCGGACGCGTTCCGAACCGCGATCGAGCGAAGCCTTCGGCCCGGGACGCCTCGACCGGACTATTCTACGCGTCCATCGTCGGTGCCCCCGCATGTATCGCGGCGCCCGACCGATGTGACCTCTCACAGGGGATCGTGGTCGACGACGCGACCGGCACGATCACCTTCCAGCTGCGTGCTCCCGACCCGGACTTCCTGTACAAGCTCGCGCTGCCGTTCGCCTTCGCCGTGCCTCCGGCGACGCCCGATCGCACCGTGGTCGAAGCCGGACGGCTCGCGACGCCGTGTGCCCGCCACCGGTCCGTACCAGATCGACTCCTACGATGGGACGACCACGTCGTCCTGGAAGCGCAACCCGGCGTTCAGACGCGTGGTCGACCGCCGCGCAGCCCGACGGCTTCCCCGATCAGATCGTGTGGACGTTCGGGCAAGACCCGACGCGCAGCCTGACGTCCGTGGAGCAGGGCGCATCGCGATCTCGTCTTCGCGGGCGCGGGTATCGCCCGACCAGGTGCAGGAGGTCACGACCCGATTCCCGAGCTCACATCCAACATCTCACCGATCCTGGTCATCCGTTTCCTCGACGTTGAACACGACCCGGCCGCCCTTCGACGAGGTCGCCGCGCGTCGCGCGGGTGAACCTCGCGATCGACCGCGAGGCGGTGTTCCGCCAGTTCGGTGGTCCCGAGATCCTCGCGTCGCTGAGCTGCCAGGAGCTGCCACCGAACATGCCTGGATATCGGCCGTACTGCTCCGTACACACTGAGCCCGTCGAAGGACGGGGCGTGGACGGCACCGAACATGCAACGTGCCCTCGAGCTCGTCGATGCCTCGGGCACGAAGGGAGCGCATGTCGATCGTCGCCACGTTCGAGGGGTATCGATCCTGGCCTGGCGGTCGGACGATCCGTCGTCCGAGTGCTCGAGGGCCTCGGGTATCGGCGCCACGCTGCACGACGATGGGCAGCTCGACGGACTTCTTCCCGACGATCGCCGACTCATCGAAGGGTGTCGACGTGTCGGTGTACGGGTGGCTGATCGACTACCCGTCCCCGGCGTCGTTCATCGCCGACATGCTGACCTGCGCGTCCTACCACCCGAATGACCCGCACAACCAGAACATATCCGGGTTCTGCGACCCGCAGATCGATCGACGCGATCGCGATCGCCCAGGCGACGCAGACGCACGATCCCGCCGCCGCCGCGCAGCAGTGGGCGCGGATCGACCGGATGATCACGGACGCGGCACCGCAGTGCCGCTGGTCGCGCCGGGCAGCAGGTCGATCTCCTCTCCGAGCGCGTCGGGAACTTCCAGTTCCACCCGATGTGGGGCGTCTTGCTGGACCAGCTCTGGGTGCAGTGAGCCGCTAGACCTTCGCCACTTGGTCGAAGGACAGTTCGACCGGCGTCTCCCGGTCGAAGATGTTGACCAGCACCTTGAGCTTGGCCTGGTCGGCGTTGATCTCGCTGATCGTGCCGTTGAAGTCGGCGAACGGGCCGGAGGTGATGCGCACGACGTCGCCCTCCTCGAAGCCGAGGCGCACCGTGGGCTTGGCCTCTTCCTTCTTCACGACGAGGATCTTCTCGATCTCGCGCTTGGACAACGGCGTCGGCTTCTGGCCGGTGCCGGCCGACACGAACCCGGTCACGCCGGGCGTGTTGCGCACCACGTACCAGGAGTCGTTGTCGTATTCCATCTTCACCAGCAGGTAGCCCGGGAAGACCTTCTTCTGCACGATCTGCTTCTTGCCGTTCTTGATCTCCATCACGTCTTCCATCGGGATGTGGACGCGGAAGATCTTGCCTTCCATCTGCATCGTGTGGATGCGCGACTCGAGGTTGGCCTTCACCTTGTTCTCGTAGCCGGCGTAGGTGTGCACGACGTACCAGTCGCCGGGACCGCGGAACGGATCGTCCTTGCGCTCCTCCTCGACGATCGCCGTCTCCTTGACGGCGGCCTCGACGATGAGCTCCTCGGCGATCTCGTCGGCGGTCTCCTCCATCACGGCGGCCTCGATCGCGGCCTCGACCAGCACCTCGTCGGCAGCCTCGGTGTCGCCGGCATCGGCGAGCGCGACGGCTTCCTCGGCGGCGACGGCGATCGTCACCTCGGCGGCCTCGTCGGCCAGCTCGTGCACCTCGGCGCTCGCCTCGAGCGCCTCGATCATCGGCACCTCGTCGGTGCCCGCCTCTTCGGCGACGGCGGCCTCCTCGACGAGCTCCTCCGCGAGCGCGAGCTCCTCGGCCGCCTCGACGACGAGATCGGTCATCACGTCGGCCGCCTCGTCGGCGATCGCCTCGGCCTCCGCCTCGTCGCCCTCGGCCACCGCTTCGGCCGCGGCCTCATCGGCGGCCTCGGCGACCAGCTCTGCGGTCGCCAGACGGTCGGCGGCGTCGTCGGTCAGCACCTCGGCCGCCACCAGCGCCTCGGTCGCCTCGTCGTTGGTTCGTTCGTCGCTCACGATGGTCCTTGTCGTTCGTGGTTCACGGGATGCGGGTCGAACCGCAAAGAGGGCAGCGGGAGGAACCCCTCGCAACCCAGTGTTCGCCCAGTATAGGAGCGGTACCCGACCCCCGGCAAAAAGTCGGGCGCGGCCGCCGTCAGTTGAAGATCGGGAACAGGAACTTCGTGAAGACGTAGTCGACGCCGAACACGAAGGCCGTCATGAACGTGATCGTGACGAGCACCACCGTGGAGTAGGTGATCAGCTCCGTCCGGGTGGGCCAGTCCACCTTCTTCATCTCGAGGCGGACTTCCTTCAGGAACTGCCGCGCCCCGGTGCGCTTCCGCTTCTCCTGCGTTGCAGCCCTTTTGGTAGCCGTCGCCGGCGCGGCGGTACGCCGGTCGGTGCCGGCGGCCTTCTGCTGCCGCTCGGCCTTGGCCTGGGCTCGCTTCATCTCACGATTCATGCTGCTCCTTGCAGGCGCGGAGGGACTTGAACCCCCAACCCCCGGTTTTGGAGACCGGTGCTCTGCCAAATTGAGCTACGCGCCTTCAACGCCGGTCCCCGAGATCGAGGCCTCGGGCGACCCAGTATAGCCCGCTCGAAGGGTCTCAAGACCCCCCGGACATTCGCTGCATTTCCCCACGTCAGATACGTGAGTCCGCCCGTGGGTAGCCCTATGCTGCCTCGGACGACCACGCGCGGCCCCCTGGACAAGCGAGGCGTCGATATGGACACCAGCGAAACGACCCACACACCGGAGGAGTCCGGACTCCTTCGGCGTGGGCTCTTCCCCCGTCGCGAGCAGGCCCCGGCCGATCCGATGACGGAGACCGAAACACGGCTCGACGAGACCGTGCGCCGCGCGGTCGACGATCGGGTCGAGGCGGGCATGCGCCAGATCGAGGACCAGGCCACCGGCCTGCTCCGCGAGGTCGCCACCGAGGTGTGGCGTACCTCCGCCAAGGACGTCCGCCCCGAGCAGGAGCGCATCATGTCCCTCCTCGCCCGGGATCAGGCGATCCGGTCGCTGATCACCACCAGCGACGAGCGGTTCCAGGCCATCGCGATGCGGACCGCGCGGCTCGAAGACAACCTGGCCGACCTGGCCGAGTCCGAGCGCCGCACCCGCGAGGCGATGGAGGCCGCGTCCGACTCGATCCGGGAGATCTCCCAGTCCCCCACGCTGCACGGGGTGGAGATGGTACGCACCCAGCTCGAGCAGGTCGAGGCGCACCTCGCCGAGACGCTCACGCACTTCGACGAGCGCGACCGAGAGATCGCCGAGCAGCTCGAGCGGCAGGTGCGCGAGCACGGCGAGCTGATCACGAACGAGACCGCGCGCATCGTCGAGTCGATGCAGTCCTACGTGCAGGGCGGCGCCGAGGCGATCGGGCGGCTCGCACAGCGGATCGAGGAGCACGCCAAGCTCTTCGTGCTGCAGGACCACAACATCACCCAGCACGTGATCGACGCCGTGAACGTCACGGGCGAGGACGTGATGGGCCAGCTCGAGCTGATCAAGGAGAAGGTCGGCCTGCACGGGCGCGATCAGGAGCAGCTGCAGAGCGCGATCGAGCGCATGATCGACGCGCGGATGCGCGGCATGGCCGAGCTGGTCCGCTCGGACTCGATGGCCCTGCAGAAGCTGGTCGAAGAGCGCATGGCCGCCCCGTCGTTCGTGACGGGCGAGGACGGCCAGGTCGTCTTCGACGAGGCGTCGCTCGCACGCACGATCGACCAGCGCATGGGCGCGTTGGCGCAGGTCGTCGAGGAGCGGATGGACCTGCTGGAGCGGACGATCGCCGAGCAGGTGCTCGCGCTGTCGAACGCAACGGCGGCCTCGATGGAGCGCAACCTCGAGCGGATGAGCTCGGCCGCAGGCGCGGTCGACGGGCTCGACGAGATGGTCGCCGAGGGTCAGCAGGCGTTCGAGGAGCGGATGCTCACCCACATCGACGAGCGCATGGCACAGATCGCACGGCTCGTGCGCTCGGACAGCCAGGCGCTCGCCACCAAGGTCGAGGCCCTCAACACGGCAGATACCGCACAGACCGAGACGCTCGACGCGGAACTGCTCCGCTCGGTGCTCCGCTCGATCAAGGAGCTCCAGGCCGGGATGGCCTCCGACATGCTGGGCACGATCGACGTGCGGTTCCAGCAGGTGGCCGACCAGCTGCACCGCGAGGGCCAGGGGCAGGCAGAGTCCATGCTCAAGGTCGCCGAGGTGCTCGGCCAGAAGATCGACCGGTTGTCGATCCGCGTCGACGAAGGTGTCGGCAACGATCTGCAGATCGTCGTGGATCGCATGTCCGACGCGATCCGGGCGATGTCGGGGGTTCGGCGCGACATCGCGTAACCGACTGCGTTCCCGCAGTGAAGGGCGGCCTCCGGGCCGCCCTTCTCATGTCGCCAGGCGGACGACCGCTCGTCCCTTCCTGATCGCCCACTCCGTGACGCCGTCGCGCTGCACGCGCACCCAGAGGTCCACCGTGGCCGTGCCGGCGTCGGCGTCCAACGTCACGACCCGGCCACCGGCGACGATCTCCTCGCCCATGAACACCGGCGCGCGGAACTGCGCCGAGATGCGCGCGACGGCCTGGGCGTCTCCCGACCACGCGACGACGGCCGCGGCCATGTGGCCCATCGTGAACATGCCGTGCGCGATGATCCCGGGGAACCCGACGCCACGGGCGACCGCGTCGTCCTGGTGCAGCGGGTTCTGATCGCCGCCCGCGTCGGCGTAGGCGCGCACGTCCTCGGCCGTCACGACGCGGGCCAGATCGGGCAGTTCGTCCCCTACGGCAACGTCGGCGATCGGCCTCACGTCGGCGCCCGCTCGATCATCTGCGACCTCGCCGTGCACACGAGTGATCCGTCCGCGTCGAACAGCTCCGTCAGGATCGTGAGGAACCCGGTGCCGCCCTTCGTCTTGACGCGTCTCGATCCGCGCGCGGACGACGAGTGTCTCGCCTCTCGACAAGCGCCCGCTCGAAGACGTATTCCTGCCATCCGTGCACCACGCGCGTGAAGTCCAACTCGAGCGTCGGGTCCCCGATCACCTGCGGGAAGACGGTGAACTCGGCGGCCGTCACGAACGTCGGCGGCACGCCCGAAGACTGTCCGAAGACGGCGCGGAACGCCGCCACCCGGGCGGGGTCCACGTCGAAGGACACCTCGGGATAGACGGTGCCTTCGGCGGCGGGGTTCATCGGGCGCGCACGCTAAGCGTGCTTCGCATCGCATGTCAACGGATTTGATGCCGTCATGGCCCGAACGTGCTGGGTGCGCTTTCTGCTGTCCCCTCATCGGGGGACATGCGAAATGGGTTGCTCCGCCTACGCGGAACCGACCCCCTTGGGGCCTACCATCGCCACGTCATGGAGGAGACCACACCAGATCACCGTCGTCATCGCCGACGACCATCGGTCGTTCGCCGAGGCGATGCAGATCGCCCTGGACAAGGAGAACGACCTCACCGTCATCGAGGTCGTCGACGACGGCGAGATGGCGATCACCGAAACGTTGGAGCGCCAACCCGACGTCGTCCTCATGGATCTGCGCATGCCGGGCACCGACGGCATCGAGGCGACACGACGCATCCGCACCGAGGGTGGTCGCTCGGCCATCGTGATCCTCACCGGCGAGGGCGACGACGCGTCGCTCGCCCGTGCGATCCAGGCGGGCGCCCGCGGGATGCTCGCCAAGACCTCCGCGATCGACGACGTGGTGAAGGCCGTGCGTCGCGCCTCCCGGGGCGAGCCGCTGCACAAGCCCGAGGAGGTCAACCGGGTGCTGCGCGCCGAGCGCGCGCGCTCCGAGCGGGACCGCGACCTCCAGCGCCGGATCGAGCGGCTGACGCCGCGTGAGCTCGAGATCCTGCAGGCGATGACCGATGGCATGTCCCCCGAGGAGATCGCGGAAGGGCTGGGCATGGCCCGACACACCTTGCGCACGCACACCCAGAACATCTTGACCAAGCTCGGCGTCCACTCCAAGACGGATGCCGTCGTGGCAGCGATCCGTTTCGGCAAGACCACCCCTCCCGGTCTGGCCCCGTCGGATCGTGGCGCGCTCGAGGTCGCCACCGACGGCCTCGAGCGCGTCGTCTAAGCCCCCCACCACGACGAAGGCCGGCCCTTCAGGGCCGGCCTTCGTTGCGTCTTGGGTCGCGCTCGCGTCAGCGCGTCTCGCGGTGCAGCGTGTGCTGGCGGCACCAGCGGCAGTACTTCTTGAACTCGATGCGGTCCCGGTCGTTCACCCGGTTCTTCACCGTGTTGTAGTTGCGCCGCTTGCAGTCGGTACACGCGAGCGTGATCTTGGGGCGGTTGCCCTCTTTCTTTGCCATACGAATCCCCTACTTCACGATCTTGATGACGCGGCCCGCGCCCACGGTGCGGCCACCCTCACGGATGGCGAAGCGCAGGCCGTCTTCCATGGCGATCGGGTTGATCAGCTCCACGGTCATCTCGACGTTGTCTCCGGGCATCACCATCTCCACCCCCGAGGGCAGGTTGGCGGTGCCGGTGACATCGGTGGTGCGGAAGTAGAACTGGGGGCGGTAGCCGTTGAAGAACGGGGTGTGGCGACCGCCTTCTTCCTTGCTCAAGATGTAGACCTGGGCCTCGAAGTTGGTGTGCGGGGTCACGGATCCGGGCTTTGCCAGCACCTGGCCGCGCTCGACCTCTTCCTTGTCGATGCCCCGAAGCAGCACCCCGACGTTGTCCCCGGCCTGGACCTCATCCAGGAGCTTTCGGAACATCTCGAGGTCGGTCGCGGTGGTCTTTCGGGTATCGGTGATCCCGACGATCTCGATCTCTTCCATCTTCTTCAGCACCCCGCGCTCGACGCGACCGGTCACCACGGTGCCGCGACCGGTGATCGAGAACACGTCTTCGATCGCCATCAGGAAGGGCTTGTCGACGTCGCGCTCGGGCTGGGGGATGTAGGTATCGACCGAGGACAGCAGCTCATCGATCGAGTTGCTCCCCAGGTCTCATCGCCTTCCAGGGCCTTGAGGGCAGAGACCTGGATCACCGGGACGTCGTCGCCGGGGAACTCATAGGAGCTGAGCAGCTCCCGGACCTCGAGCTCGACGAGATCCAGCAGCTCCGGGTCATCGACCATGTCGCACTTGTTCAGGGCCACCACGATGTAGGGGACCCCGACCTGGCGGGCGAGCAGCACGTGCTCGCGGGTCTGGGGCATCGGGCCATCGGCTGCGGAGACCACCAGGATCGCGCCGTCCATCTGGGCGGCACCGGTGATCATGTTCTTGACGTAGTCGGCATGGCCGGGGCAGTCCACGTGGGCGTAGTGACGGGCATCGGTCTGGTATTCGACGTGGGCGATCGCGATCGTGATGCCGCGCTCGCGCTCTTCCGGGGCCTTGTCGATCTGGTCGAACGGGGTGTAGTCGGCAAGGCCCTTGTCGGCCTGACGCTTGGTGATCGCCGCGGTCAAGGTGGTCTTGCCGTGGTCGATGTGCCCGATCGTGCCGATGTTCACGTGGGGCTTGGTGCGCTCGAACTTCTGCTTGGCCATCTGACCTGCTCCTTGCGATATCTCGTCTGCTTCCGTGGTTTCGTAGCGGGGGCGGGACTCGAACCCGCGACACAGCGATTATGAGCCGCTTGCTCTACCTCTGAGCTACCCCGCCCCGGGTCGCGACCGCACAGTTTACCTGCGGGAACGGCCCTCGCCACCGCACCGGGTTCAGCCCGATGGCGTCGCCTCGACGACGAGCAGCACGTGGCTCGTGACGATCGACGCGCGATCGCCAACCCTGTGGCTCACGTTCACGGAGGGCCCGAACCGGTATCGGCGTCCACCGCGCAGGTCGGAGAGGCGGAACATCACCGTTGTCGAGGATCGCCTCGTGGCTTCGGCGAGCGCCCGAGACATGGGGAGGACCGGCATCACGTCGCCGAACTCGCCACCGCGGCGAACCGGCGCCGAGACGATGGTCCGATCGCCCGCGGAGGTGCGGTAGTCCATCGAGATCGTGACGACCACGTCGTACGTGGCCCCGGCCGGGAACGTCAGCCGCAGGTCGGGCACGCCGACGATCGAGCCGCTGTCGCCGCTGTACCGGGCCGACGGGCCGACGCCGTAGAACCGCGTGGCCCGGATGATGCCGGTCTGTGTCGCCGCGCGCTCACCGGTCCGGTCCGCGTTCGCGGCGGCCACCGCCCACACGCTTCCCGCCAGCAGCACCGCGCCCGCGCACACGATCGTGATCGCTCGTCGCATCGCTCCGCCCCCTCGCTCGTCGATGGTTCGAGCATAGGGCGGCGTGGTGCTCGGCGCGGATTCAGCCCGTGAACGGCGAGAGCAGGTGGCTGAAGTCCCAGGTGCCCTGGGCGATGCCGGAGCAGTCGTTCGCGGCCCCACCGCCGGCGCAATTCCCGTTGTCGCGCTGGATCGCCCAGATCGACAGGGCGCTCATCCCGTTGGCTCTGGCGAAGTCCAGGATCTGCTGCGCGTCGCCGAGGTCGGTGACCTCGGTTCGCTTCGGGTAGTCGTCGACGCCGTTCATCATCGTCGCGCCCTGCATCGCCCAGATCGCCGAGTCGGCCTTCGCCGGAAACATCGTCTTCAGCTGGTTGTGCAGCCCCTGCGACGCGGTGACCGCAGCGCCGCCCATCTCGGTGGTCACGCGGTCGTAATAGTCGAAGACCATCGGATTCACGATGTCGATCCGGACGCCGTTGGCGACGGCGTTCTGAAGCACGGCGAGCCCGCTGGCCTCAAGCCCGTTGGCCGACGTCGGCAGGGTGTACTGCACCTGCACGGTGAGCCCGTTCGTGGCCGCCCATGCCTGGAGCTTGGCGATCGCCTTGTTGCGGCGATCGATGCCGGCGGTCCGCGTGAGCGACCGCCCCTCGATGTCCATGTCGATCCGGGTCACACCGTAGGTCGTCACGAGCTGCTCGTACGCCGCGGCGATCGAGTCGACGTTGCTGCACGAGTCGCCGATCTCGGTCCCGCCCTGGTCGGCGCTCCACCCGCCGAGCGACGGGATCACGTCGCCGCCGGCCGAGCGGAGCGTCGCGATGTCCGACAGGTACCGGCCTGAGGCCACGGTCTGGGTCTTCACACCGTTCCACGCCAGCGTGCAGGATTGCTTTCCCGTGGTCTCGAGGAAGGCGAGCGTGAAGTACTTCACGCCCGATGCGGACGAGGTCGCGCTGATCGAATCGGTCGTCCAGGTCTCGAAATACGGGGCGTAGACATGGGCGGGCAGCGGAACCTGAGTGACGGCGGCGTGGGCACTGCCGGCTGTGGCTATCGTCGCGAAGCTCACCGCGATCGCGATCGCGGCCGCACGGATAGAAGACGAACGCATCGCTCCCCCCTCGATCGGCACACTCGACCCTTTCACCCTGCCGCACCCGGGCGCGATGACGCAAGTCGTCGACGTCCCGTTCGGACCGCCCTTCCCGTGGGAGAACGCTCTGCTCGCCCGAGCGCAGCTAGAACGGCGTCGGGATGAGCCGCAGCGGCAAGGTTGGCTCGTCGTAGCTGCCGCGAGACTGGCGCTTCGGCAGCTCGACGTCCGGCAGTTCGAGCGCCTCGTACGGGAGCTGGCTCAGCAAGTGCGTGATGATGTTCAGCCGTCCGCGCTTCTTGTCGTTCGTGTCGGCGATGAACCAGGGCGCCCACGCGGTGTCGGTCGCCTCGAACATGGCGTCCCGCGCCCGCGAGTAGTCGTACCAGCGGCTGTAGGACTTGAGGTCCATGTCCGTGAGCTTCCAGACCTTGCGCGGGTCGTGCATCCGACTCTCCAGGCGGCGGGTCTGCTCGTCGGCGCTAACCTCGAGCCAGTACTTCAGCAACACGATCCCGGCGTCGACCATCGCTCGCTCGGCGGCCGGCGTCTGCTCGAGGAACCGGTCGGTTTGCTCCTGCGTGCAGAACCCCATCACGCGCTCGACGCCGGCGCGGTTGTACCAGCTGCGGTCGAAGATCACGACCTCCCCGGCCGACGGGAAGTGGCGGATATAGCGCTGGATGTACATCTGGGACTTCTCCCGGTCGGTCGGTGCCGGCAGCGCCACCACCCGGAAGACGCGCGGACTGACCCGCTCGGTGATGCGCTTGATCGTGCCCCCTTTGCCCGCCGTGTCCCTCCCCTCGAAGACGACGCAGACCTTGGCGCCCGTCCGCTTCACCCACTCCTGCATCGCGACCAGCTCGCCGTGCAGCCGCGCCATCTCGCGCTCGTACTCCTTGCGCTTCATGCGCCTTGCGTCGTCGTTGTTCTTCTTCTTCGCCATCCTCAGCTCTCCTTCAGGTCGTGACGGGGACGGCGCGCGCCGGTTCGACGACCCGGCGCGGGTCGACCGGGGCGGCGGCGGGCAAGCGGCGCCGCCGGATCCACTTCCAGCCTTCGATCACGATCGGGAGCACCAGCGCGAGCCCGATCGCCTCGAGCCATTGGACCCCGGTGAGCGGCGTCGTCAGCAACGAGCCTTGGAGATGGGGGAGCTCGGTGCCGAGATACAGCAGGGCGGCCGTGATCGAGCCGAACCCGATCGCCTTCAGGATCGGGGGTGCGAGCCCGGAGGTCGGATCGCGACGGTTGGTGAGCGCGTTGAAGGCCGTGCCGAGGCCCATCACCACGAAGGTCATCGTCATCGCGGCGCTCGCGTGCTCGGTGCTCGGCTCGTCCGGGCCGGTCACCAACGGCAGGAACGCGGCCACGAACAGCGCGAACGCGTATACGACCCACTGCGTGATCGCGAACCGGTTCGCGATGGGCACCGACGGATCCCGCGGCAGCCGATGCATCACGTCGGGGTCGCCCGGGTCGACCGCGATGATCACGACCCCCATCGCCGTCGCGAAGAACAGCAGGAACAGGACCATCGTCGGCGTGAGCGCCACGCCCTCGTTCACGTTGAACGCCGTCGCCGCGACGAACAGCATCACGAGCCCGAGCAGCTGCGTCATCTGGAAGCGGACGTAGGACGTGATCTTGTCGTACACCTTGCGCCCGATCTCGACGGCGTGCACGAGCGTGCCGAAGTTGTCGTCGGTCAGGATCATCCGTCCGGCCTGCTTCGTCACCTCGCTCCCGCTGCCCATCGCAACACCGATGTCGGCCTGCTTGAGGGCGGCGGCGTCGTTCACGGCGTCGCCCGTCATCGCGACGATCAGCCCCTGCGCCTGCATCGTCCGGGCGAGCCGAAGCTTGTCCTGCGGCGAGACGCGGCCGAACACGTGCAGCTCGGGCAGCCGTCGCGTGAGCTCCTCGTCGGACAGTGCCTGCAGCTCCCCGCCGCTGATCGCCCCCGGCCCCAGGCCGAGCTGCTGTCCGATCGCCTGGGCCGTGACCGCGTGGTCACCGGTGATCATCCGCACGTCGATCCCGGCCGCGAGCGCGGTATGAACTGCCCTCCTGGCCTCGGCCCGCAGCGGGTCGATGATCCCGACCATCCCCACGAACCCAAGACCCTGAGTGAGCGCCATCGGGTCCTCTGCAACCCTCGCCGCCTCACCCTCGTCGAGGAACCGGGCCGCGAACGCCAAGACGCGCAGGCCCTGCTCCCCCATGCGCGCGTTCGCCTCGTCGATCTCCGCGCGCGCCTCGGCGATCGGCACCTGCTCGTCTGCCATCGGACCGCCCGCCTGCGTGCACCGTGCGAGCACGACGTCGGGGCCTCCCTTCACGAGCTCGATCACGTGGGTCCGGCCGTCGATCGTGAGCTCGTGGAACGTCGCCATGAACTTGTAGTCGGAGTCGAATGGCACCTCTGCCACACGCGGATACGCCCGCCGGGTCTCCTCGGTGTCGACGCCGAGCTTCGCCGCCAGCACCACGAGCGCGGCCTCGGTCGGGTCGCCGACGACGCCGCCGTCGTCGCTCACGGTTGCGTCGCTGTCCAGACACAGCCCGAGCCCGAGCCGGGTGAAGTCGGGCACCTCGGTGCCGGCCGCGGCTGCGATCACGCCGGTCTTGCGGTAGCCCTCGCCCTCCACCGTGAACCACGCCCCGTTGGCGTAGAGCGTCGACACCATCATCTGGTTCATCGTGAGCGTGCCGGTCTTGTCGGTGTTGATCGCGCTCGTTGCGCCCAAGGTCTCGACGTCGGTGAGGTTCTTCACGACCGCCTTCGCCTCGGCGAGCTCTTTCGCACCCAGCGACAGCAAGCCCGAGACGAACGCGGGCATACCGGTCGGGATCGCCGAGATCGCCATGGCGGTGCCGAGCAGGAGCAGCTCGTCCAGCGGCAACCCACGGATCGCCCCGACCACCACGATGAACGCCACCGCCGTCCACGCGATGATCCCGAGCACCTTCGTGAGCGAGTCGAGCTCCTTCTGCAAGGGCGACTTCGTACGTTTGACGGAGGTCAGCATCGTCGCGATCTGGCCCATCTCCGTGCCCATCCCCGTCGCGGTCACGACGATCGCGCCCGTCCCCCGCGTCACCGACGTGTTCTGGAACAACATGTTGCTCCGGTCCCCGATCGCGACCTCGCCGCTCAGGACGCCGGCGTCCTTCGGCACCGGAGCGCTCTCGCCCGTCAGCGCCGCCTCCTGCGCTTCGAGCGTCGCCGAGCGGACGATCCGACCGTCGGCCGGCACGATGTCGCCCGCCTCCAGGGCCACGATGTCCCCCGGCACGACGTCGACAGCCGCCACGAGCGAGAGCTCGCCGTCGCGGAGCACCTTTACCTGCGGCACCTGGAGCTTGGACAGCGCGTCCACGCTCGCCCGTGCCTTCAGCTCCTGCCGCGCGCCGAGCACGACGTTCAGCAGGATCAGCAGCGCGACGATGATCCCGGTCGAGACCTCGCCGATCGCGAAGCTCACGATCGTGACCGCGATCAGCATGATGTTCATCGAATTGCGGAGCTGCGCGAGGGCCACTGCGGCGGTCGACGGCGGCTTCTCGGCGGTGATCGCGTTCGGACCCTCGGTCGCGAGCCGCCGGTTAGCCTCGGCGGCCGTCAGCCCTCGGTCGACGTCGGAGCCACTCGCAGCGACCACGTCTTCCGGCCGAAGCTGATACGGAGGCGACCCGCGCCCTGTGGTGCCGACTTCGATCGTCCCCATGGAGTCACCCTCCTCATCATCCGCGCTGGCCGCCTTTCAGTCTGCCCGAAAACCAAGCAAGGCTTTGGGTGGGAGCGCTACGCTTGCGCAGGAGGTGCACCCGATGGCTGAGGCCACCCGCCCGACCCCCAGGCGCTTCACCGTCCGCCAGGCGGCGTTCATCGGGGTTGGGGCGATGGTCGGAGCGGGGATCTTCTCCCTGCTCGGCGCGGCAGGCGAGGTCGCCGGCGCCGCGGTGTGGCTCTCGTTCCTGATCGCCGGCGGCATCGCGATGCTCCAGGGGTACTCGTTCGCCAAGTTCGGAGCGACGTACCCCTCGGCGGGCGGGATGCTCGAGTACGTCGCACGCGGCTTCGGCGAGGGCCACGTCGCGGCGATCACCGCCTGGCTCGTGTTCTCCGCGAACGCGATCGTCACCGCGATGGTCGCCGTGTCGTTCGGCAGTTACGCGAGCGCCATGTTCACGAACGACAACGCGAGTTGGGCGAAGGCCTTCGCGGTCCTCGTCGTGATCGCGATGACGGCGGTGAACGTCATCGGCTCGACCATCGTCGCCCGGGTCCAGAGTCTCATCGTGTTCGTCGTCGTCGGGATCCTCGGATTCTTCGCCGTCGTCACGATCGCGAACATGGATCCGTCGCTGCTGGCGCCATCCGGGTACCCGGGCGTGCGCGATATCGTCTCGAGCGTCGCGCTCACGTTCTTCGCGTTCCTCGGGTTCGGTGTGGTGACCTTCACGGCGAAGGATCTGGCGGATCCCTCACGACAGCTGCCGCGCGCGATGTTCCTCGCCCTCGGCATCGCCACGGTCGTCTATGTCGCGATCGCGCTCGGGGTCTTCGGGACCCTCTCCGTCCAGGAGGTGATCGCCTCGGGTCCCACCGCGATCGCGGTCGCCGCCAAGCCGACCCTCGGCGACGCCGGGTACTGGCTGATGAGCGTCACGGCATTGTTCGCGACCGCGGGCGCGACGAACGCGGGACTGTACCCGGCTCCCGGCCTCTGCGAGCACCTCGCGTCGCGCGGCCAGTTCCCGCCGGTGATGGGCGGAAAGGTCCGCGACACGGCGTCGAATGGGCTGCTGATCGCAGCGGTCGCGATCGTCGTGATGGTGCTCTTCTTCGATCTCTCCGCGATCGCGTCGATCGGCAGCGCCGTCGCACTGATGATCTTCGCGCTCGTGACCGCCGCTCACCTGCGCGTCTGGCGTGAGACGGGCGCGCGCCCGTGGATCCTCGTCCTCGCCCTCACCGTCATCGTCGTCACCTTGCTGACCTTCATCTTCACCACCTTGATCCACGAGCCGGCGTCGATGGTCACGCTGCTCGCGATCCTCGCGGTCAGCGTCGGCCTCGATCTCGCCTGGACCCGGCGACGCGATCACCGGTCGCCGGTCTCGGCCTGAACCCGGATCAGCGCAGTGCTGGCAGGCCACGGATCGAGCCACGCCTGCGCGGCCCTGTCGAGCTTCTGGATGGAGCCGGAGAGGGGAATCGAACCCCTGACCTCCTCCTTACCATGGAGGCACTCTGCCGACTGAGCTACTCCGGCCAGGCCGACGGAAAACGTGCCAGGTCTCCGCCGCCAGCCAAGCAGTCTAGAGCCGACGCAGCCAAGCGTCTTGGAGCGCAGAAGACCCAAGCGGGAGATCATGCGTGCAACCGGAGAAGGGCCGTCACGTGGATCATCCCGATCGCCCGCGCGAGCGAACAGCCGGACGGGTCTGCGGACAGGGTCCTGATGCGTGAACGACCCCGGGCCGTCCGGGTCGAGCAGGCCGCCATCTCCCGTGCCTGTGCGACAGCGGCTTCGCGATGCACCTACTCGCGGCGTGGCGCAGTCTGGTTCGCGCACCTGCCTGGGAGCCGGAGGCCGGCGGTACGGATCCGCCCGCCCCACCGATGGATACGCCAGGTGGAGGACAGGATGTCTCGCCTCGCACTAATCGATCCGCCCTCGGTGCGATTACGCTAGCAGAGGGCGCGGCCTGAACCGCGTGGCCCGAGGGGAGGCGCATGATGATGATGCGACACCGCAATATCCCGATCCTCAACGAACAATCGTTTGCGTGCCCGGCGAGAAGGCCGATCCCGTGAAGGGGGTCGTTCTCGCTGGCGGCCTCGGGACGCGATTCCACCCAGTGACGAAGATCGTCAACAAGCACCTACTCGATGTCTATGACGAGCCGATGATCTTCTATCCCATCCGTGCCCTCGTCCGCGCCGGCATCGAAGAAGTGGTGGTTGTGACGGGTGATGACATCGCGCAGTTCAAGGATCTCCTTGGTGATGGTGGATCGTTCGGCGTGCGGCTGCGATACGCCTATCAGCAAGGTGAGCGAGGCATCGCCGACGCGCTGTTGAAGGCGAAGGGCTTCGTGGAGGGCGCGGACATCATTACGATCCTCGGTGACAACATCTTCCAAGAAGATCTCACTCCCTACGTTGAGGCCTTCCAAGGTCAGGGAGGCGGCGCGAAGATCCTCCTCAAGGAGGTGTCCCATGAGGACGCACAGCGCTTCGGCGTGGCGGAGGTCCTCGATGATCGCATCGTCCACATCGAGGAGAAGCCGGAACACCCGAGGTCGAACTTCGTCGTGAGCGGCTGCTACCTCTTCGATGACCGCGTGTTCGGCTTCGCTGAGACGCTGACTCCTTCGGCGAGAGGAGAGCTCGAGGTCACTGACCTGAACAACATCTACATCGGAGAAGGCTCGATGACGTATGACGTTCTGAAGGGGTGGTGGACAGACGCTGGAACGCCGGCAAGCAAGCTGAAGGCTTCCCTCCTCGTGGCCTTGCTGAAAGGCGTTACCTTCTACTCCTAGGTCTTCCTCAGTCGGTCGGACGCCCTTCGAGAACCGCAGCTTGTCCGAAAGGTCGCGTTGCCCAGGGGGAACAATGCCCGGGCCTCGAGCTTCGCAGTGGTTCACCAGTGGTAGGGCTTGCCGCGACCGCCGTTAGACCTAGGGCTCTAGGCTTAGGCCTACTGCGTTAGGTGTTTGAGGTGACCCCGTTCGGGCTACACGGTAGGGTGTACGGATGGTCCTCCATCCACAGGAGCGTGAGCCTACGTTGCTACCGGAGAGTGATCCGCAGGGCCCAATGCGGGCGCCATGGCCCGATGCATCCGTCATCCTCTTGATCCACAACCCAGGCCGCCACGAGGCGACAACGGTCGATCTCGTACGCTCCCAAAGGTACGTCGGGCGCGTGGTGTTGCGGGTGATCGATTCCAGCACCGATCCGAGAGCGAAGTGGAATCGCGTTATCCGCGGTGTCGCGGATGAATGGGAAGCCATCCCGCCCGGCGCCTTCGGCCACGGTCGAACGAGGAACCGGGCTTTGGACACAACCACGACGCCAATCGTTGCGTACCTTTCTCAGGATGCCCAGCCCGCGACGGAGGGATGGCTCGAGTCTCTCGTCCGCCCGCTCGTCGATGGGCGCGCTGACGCCGCGTACGGGAGACAGCTGTCGCCCTCACCAGATATGGAGCGCGACGCGACGTTCACATATCTCTATCCCGAGGAGGCAGCGATCAAGACGAAGGAGCGCATCGGAGAGTTGGGTTTAAGAACCTTCCACTTCTCCGACGTCACGTCTGCGTTCCTGACCGACGTTCTCAGAGCCGTTCGTTTCCCCAACGAGATCCGGATCTTCGAAGACGTCGCCGTGGCGAAGCGACTCCTGGACCGGGGTCACCGGATCGCGTACGTGCCCGAAGCCCTCGTTCATCACGCGCACCAGATGGGGATTCGGCAGCTCGTTTCTCGCTATTGGGAGATAGGTGCCACCTACGAGAGTCTCGGTATCTTTGACGAACTCCGGAACGCTGGAGTATCACTGGTTCACGAGGGCATGTCCGCAGCGGCGGGGGTCTCCGCGACGGATCGCGGGTCGGTCGTAGAGCGAGCGAAGGGCGTCCTTCTCGGCGGCCTCAAACTGGCCTCCGTGACCGCAGGAAGATGGCAGGCGTCAAGGATGGAGGTTCGGGCATGACAGTGGCAGACGAGGGTCGGCTGGGGATCCTGGGCACCGTGAGGAAGCGTCGGTTGGTCCTGGCCCTCGTCGTGGTGATCTCGGTCCTCGCTGCCCTCCCCTTCGCTCTGTCCGTACCGCCGCAATACGAGAGCTCTGCCCAGGTGCTGATCCCGGCCTCCGACCCCATCTCGATGGGGGGCAATGGGGTATCGAGGGTCTCCCTGGAGCTCGCCGCGTACGCGTCGTCGAGCCTCGCACAAGACGTCCGAGGCTCGCTCGGCGATCAAGCAGCTGGGCTGCGATCGATCACTGCGGTCCCGCTGCGTGACCAAGATACCTGGCTTGTGACCGGGCTTGGGAGCTCGCCAACAGTCGCCCAGCGAGCCGTTTCCGTTGCGGCGCAAGCACTAATCAGCCGTTCGAACGACCTGGCCGAGACGATGGTGCGGAGCCTGGCTGCGAACGTCACTCCGGCTTTGGCGCGGCTTGATCTCACCATGTCGACACTCTCGTCGCGCATCGTCAGTCTCCAGCAAAGAGAGAGAGCACTGAGCCGGAAGATCGCTCGGCTTCGGCAGTCGGGAACAACCGACGGCGTCCTCGCACTACAGACGAAGCTCGGGGAGCTGCGCACCCAACGCCGACAGGATGCTGTGTCGCTTGACCTTGCGAGGAGCAAGAGCAGCGCCTATCCCGGGATGATGCAAACGGCGTATGAATCGCTCCAGCAGCGGATCGCCGCTTCAGCAGTCATCTCGCCGCCGCCCCTCGGCAAGCGGTCCGCCCCCGTCGGGTTGGTCGCGACGATCGGTCTCGCGGTGCTCGCCGGCCTGCTGGTCGGCGTCTTCCTCATCCTCCTGATCGAGCGACGATCATATCGGCGAGCGCGCAGTGATCGATGGGTCGTCAGTCTCTGCCATCGGTCCAACGGAAACGGACGAACCACCAGACGTTGTCAGCTCACTGGGGTCGACCAGGCTCGGCGGGAGAATGAGGGATCGATGGCTCGTCTACTCGTCCTGGGACTCGATGGCGCGACCTTCGACCTGATGCTGCCGTGGGCGAAGGACGGCACGCTGCCCACATTTTCGAAGGTGCTCCGGGAAGGCGCGTGGGGCTACCTCGACTCCGTTCCGAATATGAACACGGCTCCAGCGTGGACGACCTTCATGACCGGCAAGAACCCCGGAAAGCATGGCGTCTTCTGGTTCGCGGAACAGGGCGAGGGCGGCCCCGCGGAGGTGAAGTTCGTTACGGCGGCGGACCGAGACGCGGTCAGCATCTGGAGACTCCTTTCGGATGCCGGCCGACGTGTGGTCGTCGTGAACGTGCCGCTCACATATCCGGCTGAACAGGTGAACGGCGTGATGCTCGCCGGGTTCGACGCGCCCTCGATCAAGAGCAGTGCGTTCAGTCACCCAGAAGGACTGATCGACCGACTCGAAGACGAGTGTGGTCCCTACATCTTGCATGCCGCCGTGGCTCACCACGCGAACGCCGGACGCGTCGAGCGAGTGGTTGAGGCATCGCTCACCGCCGAGGAGTCGCGCGTGAACGCCATGACGCGCCTCCTTGAGACGGAGCCGTGGGACGTGGCGATGTACATGATCAAGGCGACCGACCAGGTGGCCCATCACGTCTGGGATCACGAAGCTGAAAGCCAAGAGCCGCTTCGCGACGTCTACAGGTACGCGGATCAAACCCTGGCTCGCCTCCTCGAAACGGCCGGTCCCGACTGTGACCTGGTCGTGATGTCTGACCACGGCATGGGCTGGCGCCAACCCGCTGCGGAATACCTCAGTGGCATCCTGCAGCAGCTCGGCTACCTCCATCGGGCGGATGCGTCTGGCGCCAGCAGCCGGTGGCGGGCGTTCAAACTCGCGAAACGATTGGGTCCGCGGGCGAAGGGATTCGTGAAGCGTCGGCTCCCCGGCCTGTACCGACGGTTCGGTTTCCAGATCCGTTTCGGCGGCATCGACTGGGCGAATACGCGGGCGTTCAGCGACAACACCCGGAGCTGCATATGGGTCAATCTCGAGGGGCGTGATCTGAACGGAACCGTGGCGCCAGAAGCGTACGGAGGGCTCGTGACCGAGTTGCGAGAGGTCCTCGCCTCGCTCGTCGATCCGGAGACGGGCGAACGGGTCGTGGAAGCCGTTCATACGCCCGACGAGATCTACTCGGGCCCCCACACCGCCGAGGCTCCCGATCTGCAGATCGATTGGAAGTACGACCGCCCGGTGACGGGATTGCGATACGACGGGAAGCTCGGTCACGCGGTCTCGAGCCGGTACTCGAAGGGGTTCATGCACGGTCTCTCGGGAGCGCACCGGCCCCAGGGGGTCCTCATCTTCCGAGGGCCGTCATTCGCGTCCGGCGCCCGGATCGAAGGGGCGGCCCTCCAGGACCTGGCTCCGACGATCCTGCATCTGCTCGAGGTGCCGGTACCGGACGACGTGGATGGTCGCGTGCTGGGCGAGGCATTGGCTGAACCCCACGCGTCTCGACCGGTGGTCCGTTCCGCGACTCACACAGGAGGGCCGGAGATCGAGCAGGTGGGCTACTCGGACGAGGAAGCAGCCGAAGTGGAAGAGCGGCTGAGCGCCCTCGGGTACCTCTAGGGCGAATTCCTGATGCCCACGGCCGCGCCGTTCGCCAAGGTGGTGTGTATCGGCCTCGATGGCGCCACGTTCGATGTCATCGATCCGCTCGTGAAGAGCGGCAAGCTTCCGACCCTCGCGAAACTCATGGAAACCGGGACACGCTCCACGCTTCGTTCCACCGTCCCGCCGTTGTCGGCGCCGGCCTGGGTCTCCTTCATGACCGGGACGAACCCAGGCCAACACGGGGTCTTCAACTTCCGAACGGTGTCGGGCGGCGTGTTGGGATCCGAGCTCGTTGGCTCCTGGGCGTACCGGGGGAACACGATCTTCGATCATGCATCGCTCGGAGGTAAGGACGTGATCGCGTTCCGCGTGCCGATGACATATCCGCCGTGGCCCGTCAACGGGTTGATGGTGTCAGGCTTCCCAACGCCCGACCCTCGGACGAACTTCTCGTCTCCAGATCACGTGGGGCAAGAGATGCCATCCCTCTTCACGCTCAGTCCTGTGCGCAGCATGGTGGCCGGCGTCGATGCGCAGGTCGAGAATTTCGAGCACTACCTCGAACGTTCCACGGAGTGGCTGACCCAGACGCTTCGGGAACGCGAGTTCGACTTCTTCTGCTACGTCAACAACGTCACAGATTGGATCGCACACAAGTTCTGGCGGTACTCGGACCCCGAGTCGCCTGGATACGAACCCCGAAGCGTCGACGGCGAACGCTCGTTGAGCATTTCTACGGTCTTGTCGATGCGTCACTTGGCGCGATCCTCGATGCCGTACCCGAACCTGCGCTCGTCGTGATCCTGTCGGACCACGGGACGGGCCGACGCTCGGCCCTCAGGTTCAACCCGGACGCGTGGTTGGTCGAGCTGGGGCTGCTCAACACCGTTGGAAACCGGCCACTTCGAAAGCTGGCCTCGAACGCCCTCGAATGGGGAGCGAACATCGCGCCGAAGAAGTATTGGTTGTGGCGGCATGCACCGAAAGGCGTGCGTGATTCGGCGGGAAGGATCCGAGATCATGCGGCAACGATCGAGTGGGAAAGCTCGCGTGCGTACGCCGTCACCGTCGACCACCACATATCGGGCTTCAACGTGAACGTGTCCGGCCGAGAGCCCTCGGGGAGCGTTCCGCCGTCTGAGTTCGAGGCCGTGCGCGGCGACATCATCGCCGCGGCCGCCGAGCTGGTTGACCCCGAAACCGGGAGCCACGTCGTGCGGGCGGCGCATCGGCGTGAGGAGATCTACTCGGGCCAGTACTTGGACTCGGCGCCCGATGTCGTGTTGGAACTCGACGAACGATACGAGGTCGGCCATTCGGCTGCGAGGCGCTCCCTGTCTCGTGCTGGAACGAGAGCGGGAAGGTCTGCCGCAACCCACAGGCCGGACGGCATCCTCGTGATGAACGGCCCGGGCATACGCGAGGGGCACGACTTGGGGGGGGCGACCATCCTGGACGTTCCCGCAACGCTCCTATGGGCCCTCGGCCTCGAGATCCCGCAGCAGATGGAAGGCCGGGTTCTGACCGACGCGTTCGAAGATCGATTCGTCTCGGAGTACCCCATCCGCCGCGGAGCGGAATCCGTCGATCAACGGAGCGACGAGGCATACACGCGAGAGGAAGAGGAGCAGATGACGGCTCACCTCGAAGATCTGGGCTACCTATGACCGAGCCGAGGAAGGTTCTGATCGTCGGACTCGATGCCGCGACACCTGCTCTCGTCGAGAAGTGGGTCGCGGAAGATCGACTCCCGAACATCGCCTCATTCATCTCCGAGGGCGCATGGGGATCGCTCGAATCGGTACCCAATCGGCACAGTGGCCCTGCCTGGTCGACGATGGTGACCGGGCTCAACCCCGGCAAGCATGGGATCTTTTGGTTCACCGAGGACAAACCCGAGAGTTACGAGTATCGATTCGTCAACGGCTCGTTCCGACAGGGGAAGGCGTTCTGGCGGATCCTGTCGGAGGAGGGACAGCGTGTCGGGATCGTGAACGTCCCGGTCAGCTACCCCGCCGAGACCGTGAACGGCGTCTTCGTCTGCCGGGCTCGACAGCCCGGGAACGAACGACCCTCGATTCACCTATCCGCCCGAGCTCCGCCACGAGGTGGTGAAGGCTGCCGGTGGCGAGTACTTCATCCACCCGGCACTCGCACGTTTCCTGATCGCCGACCAGGTCGATCAGGGTCTCGATCGCCTGCATCAATCGATCGACAAGCGCGCGCGGGTGGCAGAGCATCTCATGACGACGCACGCATGGGACGCCTTCATGGTGGTGTTCACCGAGTCCGACGTCGTTCAGCACTTCTTCTGGAGGCACATGCAGGATCCATCCCCCGACGGATCCGCCGCGGCAGGTGGACGCGATCCGCGATACCTATGAGCACCTCGACCGAGCGCTCGGACGGTTGATGGCCGCCGCGGGGAAGGACGCGGTGATCATGCTCGTCTCCGATCACGGAGCTCGGTACGACGACGGTCTTGCTCGCGCGCTTCCGAGCTGGCTCGAGCATCTCGGCCTGTTGACGTACAGGACGAACGTCGGTCAGAGCGGGTCGAGCTCGTTCCTGTACAAGACTGCAACCCGCGTCTATCGAGAGCTCGACAAGCGACTCGCGCCCGAGACAAGGCACAAACTCGCACGTCGGTTCCCGGCGCTCCGGCGCAAGGTCGAGGTGATGATGTCCTTCGCTCGACTGGACTGGTCGCGGACGAAGGCCTACACCGATGGGAAGCGCCCTGAGATCTGGCTCAACGTCCGCGGTCGACAGCCGGAAGGGATCGTCGCACCGGAAGACTACGAGGCCCTCAGGCAGGAGATCATCGACTCCCTGACGTCAGCTGTGTGCGTCACGACCGGGCAGCCTCTCGTCAAGCGCGTTCTGCGCCGGGAGGAAGCGTATTCGGGCCCGTTCGTTGAACGCTCCCCTGATCTCGTCATCGAGTGGGCCGGCGAGGGGAGTTGCCTCGACCTGCGGTATCCCGACGGTCGCTCGTTCAGCCTCTCGAAGCAGCACCTTCCGGATGATCCGTTCGACCACCTTCTCAACGGAGGGCACGATCGACTGGGCATCGTCGGGCTCCGAGGACCCGGGGTCCGTCCGGGCAGGATCGAAGGGGCCCGCATCGCGGACATCGCGCCGACGGTGCTCTTCTTACGACAGGCGCCGATCCCCTCCGACGTGGACGGCAAGATCCTGACGGACGCGTTCTCATCCGACCTCGTTGCGTCGGTCCCGACGCGACAAGGGGGAAGCGGCATCATCGACGAGGAAGAGGCCAGTGGCTTCACCGAGGAGGAGGAGGCCGAGATCCGAGAGCGCCTCGAGGGGCTCGGATATGTCGAGTAGCGACGTGAGTGCCCGCGCCTCCAGTCGCGTGCTCCTGCTCGGGTTGGACGGCCTCGGCCCCGCCTTCCTCGAGGCGCCGATCGTGAAGGAGACGATGCCGAACCTGCTTTCCCTGCTGAGGGAATCCGCCACCGGTGTGCTCGCGTCCACGCTGCCTCCGTACACGGCACCAGGCTGGACGAGCATCACGACGGGGATGCGCCCGGATCGCCACGGCATATTTGGCTTCACGGATCGGGCGGGTCGACCGTTGACGGGTGATCGCGTGCTGACGCCCCGGGTCTGGGACTTCGTGGGTGCATCCGGAGGTCGCTCGATCGTCGTGAACGTTCCGATGACACATCCGCCCACTCCGATCGACGGGGTACTGGTGTCGGGGATGCCGGTGCCGCCGGGGGCTTCGTTCACGTCACCGCCGGGGCTCGTCGACGAGCTCATCCCGAGCGATTATGTCGTCGATGTGCCGGTCCGAGAGGGGGCTCGAGAGCCTGCTCGAGCCCTCGAGCTGCTCCAGCGCATGACGGAGGCGCGCGGACGCGCCGTGGCGCGCCTTGCGCGCGAGCAGCCCTGGGATCTCTTCGCGGTCGTCTTCGTCTTGCCAGATCGCCTGGGGCACCCATGGTGGAAGGACCTGGTTCCAGGGGACCAGCGGTACGAGAGCCGCAAGTCGCGGCGGCTCCGTCGAGCCGCTGCCGGTCCCCTGCGCGCCCTCGACGAGGCGATCGGCGGGCTCCTCGCGGCGCTTCCGCCGTCGACCGCCGTGGTGACCTGTTCCGACCACGGGTTCGGGCCACTTCGAGCAGAGGTGTTCTTCGATCTGGTTCTCGCCCGCGAAGGCATCCTCGATGCTCCTCGAGTCGGACGTGTCCGCCGGTCGACGATGATCCTGGGACGCTCTCGAGCATCGACGTTCCTGCCCTCTGGCGCACGCACCTGGGCCAAGAAGAGACTTTCCGCCCGGCCGAGCGACGGTGCCGTGCGCCGGGCCTGGACCGGCCCGAGCTACCAGTCGGGGGTGTGGCTCGGTGATCCGTCCGACGAACAGCTGCGGACCAACGTTACCGACCTCCTCCTCGCTCTGCGAGACCCGGAGGGAGAGCCGCTCGTCCGAGCGGTCGACTCACGGGGAGAGGCATCATCGGTAGCGATGGGCGCGCCGGACCTGTTGTGTGACATGGTCGACGGATCCGTCGAACTGCACGATGGACTCCACGCGGCCACGCCGTGGGTCTCCAGGGAAGACGTCGCGTGGGGCACGCACCGAACCGAAGGGGTGGTCGCCATCCGGGGTGCCGGTGCCACCGAAAGGGTCGACGGGGAGGCCCCGGACATCACTCCCACGATCCTCGCGCTCCTCGGACTGGAGGTCCCGACGCTCGACGGCAGAAGTCTCATCTCCCCCTCGACGCCCCTCGCCGGCCTCCACACGAGTACGCCGACAGAAGCCGTGCGGTCGTCATCCGCCTATTCCGACGAAGAGGAAGCAGCCGTGCTGGAGCACCTGAGGTCCCTGGGATATGTCGAGTAGAGCCGCCACAACAGGCCGGTTCAAGCGCCTCGGCCTCGATCTCGTGATCCTCGGGTTCGCGGCCGTCGCCGCCGCAGTGACGGCCTCGCTGACGCGGAAGGTGGACCTCTCGTTGGCGATGGCCGCGCTGTTCGGCGGCGTGGCCATGTTGCTGGTGGCGCTCGATCCGGTTCGGGTTCTCCTCGTCCTCGCCGTCGTCCGTGCGAGCTTGGAGGGTCTCCAGTCACATGTCCTGCTCAGTCCGTTCGGGGTGGGACTGAGCCCGCCCGACCTCTTGACGATCGCGATCCTCGGGGGCTTGCTGCTGTGGCTGCTGGATCGGATCCGAACAGGAGTGCCCGTGTGGAGGGCCCCGACGTTCTGGCCGGCCGTGCTGCTGTTGACGATCGCGACGGGAAGCCTTCTGTACTCATCGGCGCCCCCAATTGGCGCCCGCGATCTCGTGAAGTTCGCTGCCCCGTACGCCGCGTTCCTCGTCATCGTGACGGCTCGTCCCGAGCCAAAGGTGCTCCGCGCGTTCCTTGGTGCGGTCGTCGCGAGCGCGTGCGTGCCGATCCTGATCGGTTTCTGGCAACTCAGCCAGTCGATCGGGCACACTGATGCTCTCCACGGCGGCTTGCGGATAGAGTCCACGTTCGATCATCCGAACACGTACGGCTTCTACCTCGTCGCAGTGACCGGCGCGGCCTGGGGACTCAGATGGGAGTTGACCGGCCGGATGCGCCTGCTCGTGGACGTGATCGGCCTTGCAGCGTTCGCCTCCACGGCTCTCACGTTGAGTCGGAACGCGTGGGGTGCCATGGCGATCCTCGTCGTTGTGGTCGGATGGCGTCACCGTTGGGTTCTCGCGGCCGCGGCCGCCAGTGCCCTCGTTGTCGTTGCGGCCGTGCCCCGACTTCTCGTGCGTCTAACTGACTTCCTCCATCCGATGCAGGGCAATAACACTGGGAACTCACTCCTGGGCAGGCTGGCGTTATGGAACCGGGATCTGGGACTGTGGAAGACGCAGCCGATCTTAGGGAGAGGATGGGGGTCCACGCTCGCGTCCGTCAACGTCGCTGCGCACAATGACTTCCTTCGTGCATTGGTCGAAGGGGGGATCATCGGGTTCGTCGCGTTCGTCCTTCTCATCTTGTCTCTCGATCGGATGGGCGTGCGTATCGGAGCCGCACGGGGAGACCTCCCCCGGGCGTTCCTGGGTTTGGCGCTCGGCTACACGGCGGTGAGCGTCGCGAGCAACAACCTTGGCAAGGGCGCGTACCAGTTCTACTTCTGGTTGATCGCGGGGGTGGCGTATGTCTGCTGGGAAACGATGCCCGATCGCTCCCGGAAAGCTCCCCGCTCTGTCACCGTGACTCCGGAGACGAACAGGCCCACGGTGGCTGTGACGTGAGTGTGCGTGCCGTCCTGCTCGTCTCCGTCCTCGATGGGAGCGGGCCGGGCAGCGTGATGGCCACGCTGGCACGGAACCTGCCTACCTCCGGCGTCGAACCGATCCTCGTCGCCACGCACGGTCCTACCGATTCCGCGTTGATCCGCGAGACGTCGGGGTCCGGCGTCCGCATCGTGAATCTGGGCATGACCTCCATGACCGACCCTCGAGGGATCCGAGCGTTCGCCTCTCTCCTGCAACGCATCCGGCCTGACGTGATACACACCAGGACCATCCGAGCCGACCTGCTTGGTCGGATCGGACGGTTCTCCGGCGTGCCGGTGATCAACAACGTGGTCAACCTCTATCCGCAGGATTGCCTTGTTCGGCTTGGTCCCGTCGTCGGGAGGCTGACCATGACGGTGGCCAAGGCAACCTCGCGAGCGGTGCGGATGTTCGTCGCGAACTCGGATGCGGTGGCGGACAACGTCTCCACCGCTTTCGGCGTCGCCCGAGCGGGTGTCCGCCTGGTGTACGACGGCGTCGATCTGGGCCGGTACGCGCACGCAACGCCCGCGGATCTCTCCTCGATCGGGATCTCTTCCGATACGCGCGTCTGCCTGACCGTCGCTCGCCTTCATCCCCAGAAGGGGTTGGACGATCTGATCGATGCAGTGGCGTGTGGACCCTTCGGCCAGGACGTTCGCTTCGTGATCGCCGGAGAGGGACCGTCGCGGGGGGTCCTCGAGGAACGGATCCGCGAAGCCGGGCTCGAAGGAAGCGTGATCCTCCTCGGGGAGCGGGGGGATATCGCGAGTCTGCTTGCTCGAGCGTCTCTCTTCGTCCTCCCCTCGAGATTCGAGGGCCTCCCGACCGCGATCATCGAGGCGATGGCCGCGGGTCGAGCCGTGGTCGCGACGACGGTGGGCGGGAACGCCGAGGTGGTGGTCGACGGCGACACGGGATGGCTCGTGCCTGCCGCCCGCCCGGCCACGCTCGCCGCTGCGATCCGCGCTGCTCTCGATGAGGACCTCGTCGCCGCGGGAACACGCGCCCGGGATGCGGCGAACCGACGCTTCTCGGCACGCGCGATGACCGACTCATTCGCCGGCCTCTATGATGAGGTCTCATCGCATCCTCGGCGACAGATCGGCCAATCCCGAACACAGTCGGAATCGGAGTGATGACGGGGGTCTCGTGCAGGCAAGTGGTCAAGGCGGACTCCGGCCCACGAGTGCATGAATGCGCCCAACGTTACTGATCACGACGCTCGACCGTCCCGATGAGCTTCGACGTTGTCTCGCGAGTGTGATCGACCAACGTGTCCTCCCCGATGAGGTCGTGATCGTGGACGCGAGTTCCCCACCCGCTCCCACTCCAATACGAGAAGAGCTGCTGTCGAAAGGGATCCGCGTCGCTCCACTGAGGGCCGCACCGGGACGGACGGCCCAGCTGAACGTGGGGATACGGGCGGCGAGCGGCGACATGATCATCATCGTGGACGACGATGTCGTTCTCGAGCCTCGGTTCATCGGCGACATCGTGCAGGCATTCCAGACGGGAGGGCCACGCCTCGCTGCCGTGCAGGGAACGATGCGGAACGACATCCTCCGGCCGTGGCCGGCACGCGCCTTCCGGTGCATCTTCATGCAATCGAGGCACACGCGGCGATCCCCGGGCCGGATGCTCCGATCCGGGTACTACACGTTGCCCGTCGCTCCCACACGCCCTGTCGAGATCGAGGTGCTCCGGCTCACCGCGTGCGCGTTCCGTGCGGACGTGCTTCGGGAGTTCTTGCTCGACGAGAGTCTCGCTGGTTATGCGCTGAAAGAGGATATCGACCTTTCGTATCGGATCAGCCGGCACTACCAGATGCTCGCTATCCCCAACGCCGGGTTCCTGCACCTGAAGACGCCAACTGCCCGGATCGGCACGCGGGAGAAATCCGCGATGCACGTGGTGAACAATTTCTGGTTCTACTCGAAGCACCTCAAGGGTCCCGTCCTCAATCGTCTTGCGTTCGCATGGGGGATGACCGGTCGGTTCGGATTCGAATTGCTTCGAACCGTCACGAAACGGGACACCGCCTATTTCGGTGGAGCGCTCGACGGTCTCCGGGAGGTGCATCGTCGTCGCGGATCGCGCGCCGACGTGGTCGGCAACGTCCCGCCTCACACCCACGACGCACGATTCAGGAGGCGATGACCGCTCCCCCCGCCACCGGTGCACCGTGGACCCCGCCACTTCCCTCGATACTCCGACGCGTGTTCGACGCGCTCGATGCGGCGGGCGTCGAGTGGTGCGTGCTCGGTGGGGACCGGCCTGTCGGTGATGCGGCGAACGCCATCTATCTGCTGCTCCCAAGCGCCGGCTCGCCACGGGTTCGCCGCCTCTTCGCCCGTCACGGATTCATACCGATCAGAGGCTCCGAGCCCGCACACGGTTCCCTCATCGGGTACGACGCAACAACTGATGCATGGGTCACGCTCCACGTCGTGACCGATCTTCGATGGGGCCCGTATCGATGTCCGAAGCTGCCGAATGGTGCCGAGAGTCTCCGGCGCCGGCGATCGGACGATGTATCCGTTCTCGAGGACGGCGAGGCGTTCTGGATGCTGCTCTTGGATAGTCTGCTCGACAAGTCGGAGATAAGCCGCGCACACCGCGCACGGCTCCGCGACCTCGCTGAACACGCGGTGGCCTCGGATGGGCTTGGCGCCATCGTCGACAGAGTGGCATCCCCCCACGTCACGGCCGACACGTTGCTCCGCGGAGTCCACGTCGGTGATTGGGAAGCACTCGAGGCGACGCGTCCGCTTCTTCGTTCATGCTTCCAGATCTCGCCGTCCAGGCATGCGGCCGCGCGGTGGCTGAACGGGACCCGCGCGACGCCGCTCGGCAAGCGCGGACTCACGGTGGCGCTCGTTGGGCCCGACGGGTCGGGGAAGACCACGCTCTCCGCCACCCTCCGGGGCGCCTTTCCATTCGCCGTCGAGACCTTGTATATGGGCATGCACCGAGACGCTCTCGCGTCGACGCGAGGCGACAGGCCGCCGTCACTACCGGCTCGGCTCGTCGCACAATGGGGCCGGTACGCGCGAGCCCGATCCCTCAGCGCGAGCGGGTCGATGGTGATCTTCGATCGCTATCCGATTGACGCCACGCTTCCGGCGACGCGACATGCGCCGGCCGGTCGACGCGCGGTTCGTTGGCTGATCGGGCATAGCGTTCCGGAGCCGGATCTCATGATCGTGTTGGACGCCCCGGCCGAGGTGCTCGTCCAGCGCAAGCACGAACAACCCGTCGACGTCCTCGCACGCCGAAGGCGACAATACCTAGGGCTCGTCGAGCGCCGCCCAGGCACGATCGTCGTCGATGCAACCGCCGATCTCCAAGATCTTCGCCGCAGTGTCACGCGCGTGATCTGGGAGGTGTGTCGGCGCCGGTCGCGTTCCGTCAGGGAGTCGCCGGGACCATCATGAATCTTGGCGATCATCGGCCCGTGATCGGGTCGATGTTGCCCGAGATCCAGCGCTGCCTCCTCGAGAGCTCCGGGGAATGTGTCAGGTTCGCGGCGACCTGGGCAGCCCATCCCGCATGCGCGATCGCCTCGAACGAGCGTTCATCAGGGACGGGGACGCTCGTGGGCCAGTTCCTGAGAAGGACCGTTTTGAACATCGGCGCCGTCCATGGGCGGGCGGCCCATAGCGTGCCTCGCGGCCGCCGAGTCTTCATCGACAGGTCGGTGACGATCATGTGCAACAGGTCGGCAGCGGGGACGCCCGATGGGTGCCACGTATCCCAGTCCACGATGCCGCAGAGCGATCGATGCTGGATCAGGAGGTTGCCCGCCCAGAGGTCGCCGTGGCGCAGCACGCCGGGCATCGACCCGACGGCGTGGTCGATCCGGCGGCCGATCGCGTCGAGTACCGGCCGACGATCCGGGAATGCGCCGGCGATGATCTCGAGATCGTCGCGATGCGCAGCGGGTGGACCTTCCTGCCTCGGGAGCCGTGCCAGACTACGAGCGACCGATACGACGAGATCCGACGTGAGTGCACGGGGCCTTCGGCCCGGGAGTAACGATTCGACAGTCCATGAGGTCGCACCGACGCGACCGCGGGCCAGGACCCTCGGGACGTGATCCACGCCGGAAGCGCGAAGCATGTCGAGGCAACGCGCGATGCGCGCCGGATCGTCTCGGCCGCCCGCCGGGCCGAGTCGGACGAACGTCTTCCTGCCGTCGGAGCGCCAGGCAAGCAGCGAGGCAGCCACCCCTGCACCGAGCCGCAGCCTCTCCGTACGAACCAAGCTCGCCGCCTCCGCGACGCCGTCGAGGACGATCGGCGTCCCGGTGTCCCGTTCGACCGAGACGATCGCGCCACTCAATACGAGGCCGCGGATCGCGGACCTGCTTCCCCCGATACCGTAGGTGGGCGGGGGCAACCGATGGATGGCTCGGCGCCGGTATCCGCTTGGAACCTTGCTGGCGAAGCTCCGGAGCGCGAGCTCTCGCTGGATCGCTTGACGCACGGCCTGGGGCAGCGGCGTGTCGGAGCCGATCGGCGGACGACCCCATGCGGCGGCATCAATATCAGAGGGGAAGAGCTCCGGCGCGAACGTCCAGTCGCCCGCCGGGTGCATCACGACACCCAACTTCCCAGCCTCCGCCGGCATGAACAGCGACGTCACGAACCCGAACGAAGATCCAGGTACATCCATGCCTCACCTTCTCAGGTCCGCCACTCGATCGCGATGGGTACTGCGCCCTCCGACGAGTCCAGCGCGATCGCGGTCGGATCGATGGCCGGAGCCTCAACGAGAGACGGAGGAGAAGCGATCCAACCGCTCTTGCAGACGGCGCAGTTGCGCCGGTAGACTCGTAGCTCAACGCCCGTTGTTGTGCGCTAGGCAGACATACAAACCCTCTGGTCCCCGGACCCCTCACCAAGGAGGCACGACGTGCTTGCCCACAACCGGACTCTTCGGGCTGGGGTTCTGGCTGCGCGACCCGCGATGTTCCTGATCGCGACAACCGGCGCGGCAGGGATGCAGGATACGTCCCGCTCGCGGCAGCGTTCACCGGCCTAGCTCGGAGTCCCCTATGCCTGATCGCCGGAATGATGAGCCATTCGTCTTCCCATTCTTCGTGGGAGCCGGCCGGTCAGGTACCACACTGGTCCGTGCGATCTTTAACGCTCATCCCGACATGGCCGTGCCGGATGAATCCAATTTCGTATCGGTCCTGGCGCGTATGCGTGCCCGCTACGATGGATCCGATGGCTTCGCCGCGAGTCTTTTCTTGAACGATCTGTTCGAGCAGAGACGATTCCGCCGCTGGCGCCTGTCGAAAGACGATGTACAGATCGCGTTCGACCACCATCCACCGACGGATCTCGCGGAAGCGATCCGGACGGTGTTCGCACTCTACGCTCGCAGGAACGGGAAGACGCGCTACGGCGATAAGACGCCCAGCTACGTGCTACACGTCTCGCTGCTTGCCGACCTGTTTCCGGAATCGAGATTCATCCATGTCATCCGGGATGGACGCGATGTCGCGCTCTCGATGCTAGACGTCGACTTCGGTCCACGAAGCATCGGCGGGGCGGCGCAGTTGTGGAAGGCGCACGTGACGGCCGGGCGCGATGCCGGACATCGACTAGGCCCCAGCCGATATCAAGAGATCCGGTATGAGGAACTCTTGGACGATCCCGAGGCCGCGGTCACGTCGCTTTGTGGATTCATCGATCTTCCCTTCGACCCGGACATGCTTCGCTACTTCGAACGGTCCGAGACCATCACGTCTCCCAGCGCATGGAGTCGTCGCCACCTCGTCCTGCCTCCGACCAAAGGATTGCGCGACTGGAGGGGTCAGATGCCCGAGAAGGACGTGGCCCTCTTCGATGTGCTCGCCGGCGACCTGCTCACGCAGCTGGGATACGAGCGGACGACGGACAGGCCGCGAACCACGGCGCGGATCAGAGCTCGAGCCGAAGTGTTCGGCAGGCAACTTCGCCTCCTGACGCACAGATCGAGGAAGGCTCGAGCAGACGGCGAGCGGGGCCAGAGACCGACCGCTCCTACGTCCTTCGTCCCCAACGCTCGGCACGATCGACAGGAAGTGATGTCTCTCCTCGTGGCGGGCGAGGCGGCGACCGAACCAGACGTCGTGGCCTTCCGGGAGCGCGAACTCACGAACCGGTTGCTCAGGCTGGACGAGGTGACTGACTGGGTGTCGAAGCAGGCGGCGAAGGATGAGGTGAGCGACGGTGAGAGGAGGCACGCCGTTACCCTCGAATACCTGGGAGTCGACCCGTGGCCGCTACGCCAACCCACCATCGAGGGGGGCGTGCTGGACACCCTATGTTCTTTGAGCTCGATGCTCACACACGTCTACGGATGGCAACGATGCCAGGCAAGTACCTTCGTTCTCACCGGTCTCCCCCCGATGGTTGATGCGATCCGATCACAGACCGTCGGCGGCATCCCGTTGAGCTGCACGACCCGGATCGTGCTGGAAGTCGACCCAGCCGTGACCGCATCCGACGTGATGAAGCACTACAGTCTCGTTCGAGATCGCCTCGCGGCTGGTCGGTTCCGACCTATCAGTGAACGGGACCTCGAACTGGCGGAGTTCGTCGCGGAGCATCCCGATCAAGATCGACCCCACTTGATGCGGTTGTGGAACAACCAGTTTCCGCGCTGGTCATACGACGACGAAGGCACCTTCCACCATGATGCGGTGCGTGCACGTCGAAGCATCTTGGACCCGCCTTGGTAGCCGCGCACATTCAAGCGTGACCGATCCGGAACCGTTGGCGCAGAGCATCGAGTACCAGACGATCATCTTCCTCGAGGCCTAGGACCCGGATGCAGAACACGTAGGTGATGCCAACCACGACGACGCCGACGAAGAGCGAACGCAACTCGCCATCGATGAGTTCGCTGGTCGCAAGGCCGCCGACACCAGCCACGATGGCCGCGTAGAACCCCTTCAACAGATCTCGACTGAACGGAAGCATCCTCGCGAAGACCCATACCTGTAGGACGCGTGTGACCGTCAACATGAGGATCGTGGTCGCCCACGCTGTCGCCGCTCCCGTGATCCCGAAGCGCGGGATCAGCACGATGTTCAAGGCGACGTTGAGGATGAGGGCCGCACTGTAATTACCCATCTGCACTTTCGGCCGGCCTGACATCGTCAGCACGTAGCCGCAGGGCCCGCTGGCAGCGTTGAGGAGCCAAGCGACCGTCATGATCCTCGTGACCGTGACGCCGGCCTCGTACTCAGGGCCAAAGAGCCCCAGGAGCTGTCGGGGAAAGATCAGAAGGACGACGAAGGAAGGTAGGGAGAGGCGCACGACCCAGCTGGTGATGAGCTTGAAGGTCTTCTTCATCAAGTCGAACCGCTTCCGCCGCCAGAAGTCGGCGATCCTCGGGGCGAACGAGTTGGTCACGGGTTGGATGAACACGGTTGCGAGCAACGTGAGGCGGGTTGCGACCTGGTAGATCGCCACCTCGGCTGACGAAGCGTAGATGCTCAAGATGATGATGTCGGCCCACAGCAGTCCGTTGCTTGCAAGATTGGATAGCCAGCTAGGAACCGAGAAAGAGAAGATCTCTTTGACTTCGTACCGAGGCGACACATGGGGCCGGCCCATCAACCTCCTCAGCGCGATCGAGGCAAGCACCGCCGAAACGCAATTGGTTATCAGCAGCGCGACCATAAGTCCGACCAGGCCCCAGCCGGCCAAGAGCAAGACGACGGTCAGAACGATGCGGCAAGCAGGCTCGAAGAAGAGATTGATGGATGCATACGGCTTCATGGTCTTGAAACCCTGCGTGGCGGCCAGGGCGGCGTCCGTATACGCGGTCGCCGGGAGCGCCACGGCAACGAAACGGAGGAATGGGCTGAGGCGCGGATCGTGGAACGGGCCCATAGCCAGGGCAGGCGCCCACCAGTACAGGGCGAGACCGATCACCGTCGCCACTGCTGTCGTTGTGACGAGACCTAATCGAATCGTCCCTCGGAGCCCTGCGTCATCGCCATCTGCTCTGTGAACGGCGACGAAGCGCGTGAGGGTATCCGTGAATGCGCCTGAGGCGACCACGCTGAGGAACGCCAGAAACGCATATGACTGAAAGTACAACCCCGCGGTGGTAGCCCCCAGCAGTGAGGCGACGAGGAAGGTGAGACCGAAGCGTAAAGACTGATTGAAGATCGCCCCTGCGAAGTTGAGACTGCCCTGCCGCGCCATGCCCAGAACGAGCGACTGGTGTTCAGCGTCGTTGGCTACCGGTGCGTCGCCTTCCTCGGACCCTTCGGGTTCGGACGCTTCAGGCTCCTTTCCTTCACCCATGGAGCGCCACCTCCCTCTTCAGAATCCTGAGTCTCCGCCGTCCGTGCCGGGGTTCGATCCCACAGCCACCGCCAAGGGCGGGCGCCGTCAGGGATCCCTAGCGACAGAACGACACGGCGGCACGATGGAGATCCTCCAAGGGAACCGGGTAAGGATGGACGATCTCGTAAGCAGCCTTGTCGGCGAAGGCTTCGGAGAGCAACGAGCGCTCGTTGTCATACGCCCTCTCCAGCAAGTCGTTCGATCGTTCTGGGAACGCGAATCGATAATGATCATAGGCGGCAAGGAGCTGTCGACGCTCGTACGCCTGGGACGCAACCATGCGCTGCGCGATCATCTGGGGATCAGCAGGGAGCACAGCCACGCCACCTGCGCGGACCGTGGCCAGGAAGATGCGATCGAGCGGCGCCGGGCCCTCCCAAAGTGAGTCTCGAAAGAGACGCTCGGGTGAGACGCGTGCTTGACGAAGCCATGACACGCCTCCCTCGAGGCTGAGCTGATGCAGCGTCCTACCCACAACATGCTGAGGCGCTCCTCGTTGAGGAAGCGCGTTGTACAACCGTTGATACGAGCGCAGAAGCGTGAGTCGTCGCCGATCGCCCGTTGGCAGACGGCGCCAGTACTGGGGAAGGTCGCGAACCTGCCAATCCCAGACCTGAAGGACCCCACCGACGCCATAGAGTCGTCCCGCCTCCTTCGAGACGATGGTCCATTCGTTCCCCACGAACTCGGCACCCGCGGCCATGAAGGCGAGAGCCATCTCGGTCTTGCCGCCCTTCTGCCAACCAGCCACCAGGATCCCCTTGCCTTCATACACGAAAGAAGAGGAATGCAACAGTACATAGCCCTTGCGCAGCAACCGGAGACCCACGATCGGTACGAGGAACGGCAAGGACGTAACACCCCGCTCGCAGACGACGTTGCAGCGTTCTCCCAGCGTCGCCAGATCGATCTGGATCCGATTTCCTATCCGATCGAGGAGATAGAAGAACTCGTCGTCGTACGCAGCTTCGTTCAGACCGAGGAAACGCAACGGACCAGCCGTAGGCAGGCGGTCGGTGAAGGAAACCGAGATGTCGGGCTCGTCAGACGCCTCCGTCGACGGCCCTAGGCGGCGTCTCACCATCTCTCTGATCGGCGCTGGAGCCGAGATCATCCGGATCGTCACGAGCCCATGAAGGCTATGATCGATCTGATCCTGCGGCGGTTGGACATCATCCACGGCTGGACCTTCCCCTACTCGTCGCGCATCCGCGGCACGCGCTCGCGATCCGGTTGCGGTGGAGGAAGAGTTTACAAGGGGCACTCTGGCGCAGGGTAGCCAGAGCCACGAGGGTCCACTCGCGCTCGACGACCCAAGCCGAAACAATCGCCGAGGTCCAATCCTGGATGCGACCGTGCTCCCCCGGGGCGCTCCATGGCGGCGCTGGAGGGTCCAGCCCATCCCGCCGCGTCCGCCTGTGTGACGCGGTCCCACGGTGGGGGCCAGTCCCCGCCACTCGGATCGCCGTGGGAGGTCGTCTCGCCCCGCGGCGGAGTACCATGCTGGGCACGATTGGACGCCCAGGGAGCGATCTCCTTGGGGCAACCTCCAACCCCCCCGCCCATGCGCCCCTTCGCCATACGCCCCCTCGCCATACGCCGAGTAGCACTCCTCGTCCGCCAGCGGACCACTGCAAGTACGCACTCAAGCGTGAAGCTCCACGCGCCGAAACAAACCAGGGGATGGCCGATCCTCGACAAGCCGACGGCGATCTGAGGGGGATCTCACATGAGGAAGTTGGCCTGGCTCGTTGCGGCGGCACTGGTCGCCGGCTCCTTCGCGTCAGTAGCCGCTCTGTCGTTATCGCGGCGACCGCGCGTGTCGATCACCCGGGTGCACCAAGATCTGACTCAGGGGACGGTGGTCCGGGGCCGAGCGTCGGACAACCGGGGCGTCCGGAGAGTGATGGTGTCCATCGACGGCGGCACTCCGATGCGGGCACATTGTCGATGCGTTCGACCGCACGTTCGCTGGAGGCTCGTGCTTCCGCTCGTCGATCAAGGCACGCACGAGCTGCGCATCACGGTGGTTGACGATCGCGGCCACAGGCGTCGGATCACACGGACCTATCGGGTGGCGTCGGATGCTGCGCCGAGCGCATCGTTGAATGTCTACCGGGCATTCACGGACTCGTCATGGTGGAACCTCCCGATGCCTGCAACAACTCCCGTCGATGCCGCATCGGGCAGATGGATCGCCGCCCTCTCCGCCGCGACGACAGGTGAGGGTTGGTTGAAGCTGACCGGCGCGTCGGGCTCCACGTCTCAAGCGCAGCCGGTGTACTTCTCCGGGGACGCCGATCCCGTCTTCACCATCGATCCGAAACAGGGGCCGACCGTGACGGTGCACATACCCACCGAAGCGGAAGGCTCGGGGGCTCCGAACCCGAAGATGACGGTGATCGACCGCTCGACGGATCAGGGTGTCGGCCTGTTCGGCGCGACCTACTCGGCTGGACACTGGACCGCGACGGGAGTGGATCGATACTTCCTGTCGTCCAACGGGCTCCATGAGGACCTGGGCGGGCAGACGGGGAACTCGGGACACCGAGGGGCGACGATGGTTGAGAAAGCTCCACGGCTGGACGAAGTCGAAGCCGGTGCGATCGCCCATCGAACGGAATGCTTCCTCCCACCGAAGCTCGTGGGGGTATCGTCGGTCTGGCCCATGACCGGGTCGGATGGCGGAAACGCCGGCGGCATCCCCGAGGGAGTCGTTCTCCGGATCCGGCCGTCCGTCGACCTTGCCGCGAAGGGACTCTCCGCCGGAGCCTTGGTGATCGCCCGTAGCCTCCAGGAGTACGGATGCATGATCACCGACGGAGGATCTTCCCGTGCCGCGACGATCCGTCTCCAACGAGCTGACTGGAGTGCGATGGGAGTCAACAAGGACTCTCTTGAGACGTTGACTTGGGACGACTGGGAATTCGTGCAAGGCGGCTATCACTCGTGGTGATCGCGACTTCCATTCCCACGGCCTGAGGACCTCGCCGAAACGAGGTTCTGGGGCTGCACTCAAGCCCTCGCGCCGGCTCGCGCTCGCGTTCTCAGCGAGGCGAGCACCAGTCGGTCCTCGGCCCCGATCCCGATGAGGAAGAGGGCGAGGGCGTACGCGACCATGGTGAGCGCGATACCGAGGAAGAGGGCGAACGGCCCGCTCAGGAAGTGGCGAGCGGCCAGCCCGGTCGCCAGTGCCGGGCCCGCGGCGAGGGCACCTTTCCACAATCCCTCATGCAGCGGGAGCATGTGCATCGTGACGGCAACCGCGACGACCCGCACCACGTTGATGAAGACCATCGAAACAGCCCAGGCGATCGCTGCTCCCGTCACACCGTGTCGGGGGATGAGATAGAGATTCAGCGCGAGGTTGAGCACGAGCGTTGCCGCGTTGCCCAGCAACTGGATACCGGGGCGTCCCGACATCACGAGCATGAGCCCACAAGGTCCCGTGACCGCGTTCACGAGTTGCCCGACTGTGAGAACGATGGTTACCGTGACGCCACTTTCGAACGCGGGCCCGAACAACCCGAGGAGCGGGCGAGCGAACACGATGAGTACCACCGCGGCCGGAAGCGCGAGGCGGAAGATCCAGCTCGTCACCACCGCGTATGCATGTCGGAGCGCATCGAGCTCGCCCCGCCGGTAAAGGTCGGCCACGCGGGGCGCGAACGCAAGGCCGATCGGAGCGATCACGGTCGTCATCACGACGGTCAGGCGTGTGGCAACCTGATACAGACCAACGGCGGCGGGCGTCAATATGATGCCGAGGAGGATCGTGTCGGCCCACAGCAACCCCGTGGCCGTGAGCTGCGACCCCCAGCTGACGACCGAGAAGGAGAAGAGCCGACCCGCCTCGTAGCGGGGCCGCTGCTTATACCTTCTGACAAGCCTGCGGAGGGCGATCGCCGCCAAGATGGACGCGGTCACATTCGTGATCGTCAGCGCCGCGACAGCGCCGTCCAGACCGAGGCCAACGGCCAATAGAACCACGGTGAGAAGGACGTTCAGCGCCGGCTCGAAGAAGAGGTTGATGCGCGCGTACGGTCGCATCGTCTTGAAGCCCTGCGTTGCAGCGAGCGCGCAATCCGTATACACGGTTGAGGGAAGCGCGACAGCGACGAATCGCAGGAGCAAGGCCAGCTGAGCATCGTGGAAGATCTCCGTCGCGACATAGGAGCTTCCCGCGAACAACGCCGCACCCATGAGTGTTGCGATTCCCGCGGCGGTGAGCAGCGCGAGCCGCACCACACCCCGCACGGCCGCGCCATCCTCATCCGCCCGATAGAGCGCCACGAACCGCGTGAGCGATTGGGTGAAGCCGAACGACGCGAGTATGCCCAAGAGGGAGAGGATCGCGAAGGCTTGGAAGTACAAACCGGTCTGATATTCCCCGAGGAAGCGCGCGAGCAGGAGGACGATGCCGAACCGAAGGACCTGATTGAAGGCCGCCCCCGCGAGGTTGAGGCTACCGCCGCGCGCGATGCCGACGATGCCTGCAGTACCCACCTCAGGGGCGACGCCGGTTCTGGGTGCGTCATCCACCGGCGTATCCTATGGACGCACCGGATACCCATATCGACGCAGGAGAGGGAGCGTCACAGCCGTGGCGACGATGCGATGCCGTTTGCGTTGGCGCACCTTCCATTCTCCGTCGTCCGTGAGTCGAACTGCACCGATCCTGAAGCGACTCGGGTTCCCCGATACGGTGTGATTCGTTCGGAGTTCCACGCTGCGCTCATCGCGAAACACTGGACCTGGTCCCTCTTCCTCTAGGAAGCGCATCATCGATCGCACGGTCGCTCCGGGATGCGCGACGAAGCTCTCATAGCGCAGCTGGAAGACGCGATCTGACGGAAGCGTCCGAATCACCGCTTCGGCGGCAACGTTTCTATATATCCATCGGGTGGTGCTGTGAACCGTCCCGTTCGTCGAGAGGCTCGCTGGTCCGTTGGGATCCGGTTGCTCCTTCGTCCGACGCCACGAGTACGCGACTGCTCTCGGGTCTCGAACAAGGTGAACGACGTATACGTCGAGCCCGGGAACGAGCCGAAGCAAGGCGGCGTCCGGCGGTCGCTTCGACGAGTCGATGATGACGCTGGCGCCCGTCATTGCCCCGATCGATCGATACAGGGGAGCCACCGTCGAGACGTACTCCCTCAGGCGCTCGGGAGGCAGCGCTTTCGGGTTACGCCTCAAGAGCCCCCATGTATGCCTGATGCGAACCGCAGTGCGCTGGGTTCGGAGCGCGGCGTCTGCTTTCGCGTCAAGCGTCCGACGAACGTCGTTCCCGTAGGCGTCGGCCAGGACCTCCCGCCAGACGGGGCAGTCCAACACCGGCAGACCACACCCGCAGCTGCGGCTCTCGCGTACGCCGCGCTTCCAAATGAGGCGGACCTCTCCAGCGGAGAAGAAGCCTTCGATCTCGCCGAGAACGTTGTCCAGCACCGTGCTGCCGCTCCGCGTCATCCCCATGATGAAGAGCACCTTCTGACGCTTCCTGACGTCCGCTCGGGACGCCGTCAGTTCGAAGGGACTCGTCCCATGACCGCGCGCGTCCCCTCGCGGCACAACCTCCGGGCCTCGCTCCTCATCGGCAGAGGGTTCCGAGCGTCTCATGGACTCCGCTTCTCGTCGAACGGCTTCGGCTCACGGCGATTCTAGCGGGAGCGTCGGCGGCCGCCGGCCTCGCATGAGCCGTCGTCTCGGTGAGAGACTCCCGCGGTGGGCAGTACCCAATACTTCACCGCGACACTCGCGCGGTGCCGCGTGACTCACATCATCGGCCTGCGAGGTTTCGAGACGAGTGTGCGTCCGCGATGGAGGCTGCATGGCCTCGAAGGGGCCTCTGAGCAGCGGAGATATCGTTGTTTACCGGCCTGACTCCGGCGGCCCGACGATCATCCGGTGGCGACGACTCAGCGGGACCGCTTGGCCGAGCGGTCCTTCCGCGCCTGCCAGACGAGGTTCAGCACCGCGAACCCGATGCCCGACCACGAAGATCATCGTCCCGAGCACGAACACCTGCGGCGGGATGCCCACCTTGACCGCGCCCCACACCCACAGCGGGAAGGTCGTGGCCGAGCCGGAGACGAAGTTCGACGTGACGAAGTCGTCGATCGACAGGGCGAACGCGAGCAGCGCGCCGGCCAGCACCGCCGGGAAGATCAGCGGCAGCGTGATCTTCCGGAACGTCACCCACGCCGTCGCCCCGAGGTCCTGCGCCGCCTCCTCGATCGCGCGGTCGAACCCGATCAGCCGCGCCCGCACGGTCAGCGTCACGTAGGCGACGCTGAACATGACGTGCGCGAGGAACAGCGTGAGGAACCCCTTCGGCAGGTTCAGCGTGATGAAGAAGCCCAGGAGCGCCGCGCCCAGCACGATCTCGGGAGCCGCGATGTTGAGGAACAGCACCTGCTCGGTCATGCCTTTGCCGCGGAATCGGTAGCGCACGAGCGCGAGCGCGAGCAGCGTGCCGAGGACCGCCGCCGTGATCGCGCTCGCGAACGCCAGGCGCAGCGACAGGTAGAACGCAGGCGTCAGCCCGGGCACCTTGTTCCACTCCCGGTACCACTCCGTGGTGAAGCCCTGCAGCTTGAAGGTCACGGTCGGCAGGTGCGCGTTCGAACCGTTGAAGCTGTAGAGGATCATCACGGCGATCGGCACCAGCAGGTACGCGATCACCAGCCCGACGTAGATCGGCAGCCCGAGCCGACGTCGGCGCTTGCGAACGCGTGGCGGCGGGAGCTCGGCGGCGTCGAGGACGTGGCTCACACGTACTCCTCGATCGACCGCGTGCCCAGGGCGCGCGCGTAGATGAAGATGCCGACGAGCATGATCGCCATCAGGATCGCCGACAACGCCGAGGCGCTCGGGTAGTCGCTGAACACCAGGAACTCGTTCTGGATCACGTTGCCGATCATCGTGCTGCCCGTGCCGCCCAGCAGCGTCGCGTTCACGTAGTCGCCGGCGGCCGGCACGAACGTCAGCAGCACGGCGGCGAAGATCCCCGGCAGCGCCAGCGGGAGCACGACGCGGCGCAGCATCGTGGGTCGCCGGGCGTACAGGTCGAAGGCGGCCTCGATGAACCCCTTGTCGATCCGCTCCAGCGCGACGTACATCGGAAGTGCCGCGAACGGGAAGTAGCTGTAGGCGAGGCCCGCGATCACCGCGAACCCGGTGTCGAGCACGTGGAAGCGCTCGGGCAGGAGGTGCGCCGCCTTCAGCGATCCCAGCACGACGCCGTTGTCCGACAGGATGAACTGCCACAGGATCGTGCGGATCACGTACGACACGAAGAAGGGCACCAGCAGCAACATCAGGAACACGGACTTGCGCCGCGCCCGGAACGCGATCCAGTACACGAGCGGGAACGCCACCAGCAGATCGATCACGGTCGCCGCGCCCGCATAGATGAACGACCGCGTGAACTGCGCCGTGTGGGAGCCGAAGACGTCGCCGAACCGGCCCCACCGCCAGGTGAGGGTGCAGGCGAGCGTGATCGGGTCGCAGGTCTGCAACGACAGCGACAGCATCGTCACCAGCGGCACCAGGAAGAAGATGACCAGCCACAGCCCGGCCGGGAGCCCCAGCATGTACGGCGCGAGGCGCTTGCCGCGTCGGGCGCGCCGGCGGGGTGGCGCGGGATCGAGCGGCGCGGGATCGAGCGGCGCCAGCGCGGCGGGCCCGGCCCCGGCCGTGCCCATCGCTATCCCTCGAAGATCGGCACGAAGGTCTCGTTCCAGCCGGTCACGACGCTGGGGTCCTGCCACGACGGATAGTGGTGGGTGACCGCCTCGATCGCGGGCGTCGGGAAGACCGTGGGGCTGTCGGCGACCGCGGGATCGTCGAGCTCGGTCCGGATGATCTCCTGGGCCGCGGGCACCGGGCAGACGTAGCCGACGTAGTCGGCGATCTCGGCTGCGACCTGCGGGTCGAACACCGAGTCCATGTAGGTCATCGCATCCAGCGGGTTCTTCGCCGTGTACGGGATCATCATGTAGTCGGTCCAGAACATCGCGCCCTCGTCGGGGATGACGACCTTGAGCGTGTCGTAGCCCTGGTACGTGGCGGCGTAGAAGATGTCGCCCGACCACGCCATCGTGATCCAGATGTCCTCGTTCTTGAGCGCGCGCAGGTACGACGCGTCGTAGTAGCTGCGGACGAGCGGCCTCTGCTCCATCAGCTTGTCCGCCGCCTGCTGCCACTCGTCCGGCGTCGAAGCCTTCGGATCCTTGCCGATCGCGAGCAGCCCGATGCTGCCGATCTCCGAGGCGATCCCCATCATGCCGATCTTGCCCTCGTACTTCGGGTCGAACAGCGACTGGAGGCTCGTGATGGGCTCGGTGACGTACTTGCTGTTGTACGCCATGCACGTGTAGCCCGATTGCCAGCCCATCGTGTACTTGTTGCCGAGGTCGAACACCGGGTCGCGGATCAGGTCGCTCGAGTACTTGTAGAAGTTCTTCATCATCGACTGGTCGAGCGGGATCGCCCAGTTGAGACCGACCATCTGTGAGATCGGCGGGTCGTTGTCCGTGCTCACGATCAGGTCGTAGCCGATGTCGTTGCCCTGTTGCAGGTCGGGGCGGATCTTGGAATAGAACGAGATGTTGTCGTTCACGGCCTCGGAGTAGTCGACCTGGATGCCGGTGTCGTCGGTGAACTGTGTCAGCGACGGGTGCTCGCCGTGCGCCGTGTCGATGTAGTACGCCCAGTTCGCGAACCGGAGCTCATGGTTGAGCTGCTGCTGGGCCCACCACTCGGTGGTGCCCATGCCGGCGTTCGGCGCGTCGCTCCCGCTGGCGCTGGAAACGCCCTTGGTGCCGCACGCCGCCAGGATCGATGCGAGGCTCAGCCCGCCGACCGTGATACCCGCGTCGCGGAGGAAGCGGCGCCGCGAGTACCGAGGCTCGGTGAGCCCTCGGATCAACGCCGGATCGATCTCCGGCATCCGTCCGTCCGTCATGACCGTCCTCCTCGATTCGGCATCGTCTCGCAGCCCGCGAGAAGGTGCATCTTGGCGTTCCTTCTCACCCAGTTCAACACGTTTCCATGAGATGAGAAGCTGTTGCGGTCGGGCGGCTCGCCCACGGACCATCGACGCCGGATGCGAGGCGGAACGCAGATGCTCGACCAGCTGGTTCGTCGCGACGACGGCGCGCGGGCGACCGGCGTGATCTTCGAGATCGGACTCGACGTCCTGGAGGACGATCCCTACCCGATCTACGAGTGGATGCGCCGCGAACTGCCGATCGCCTTCGTGCCCGAGGTGGGACGGGTGCTGATCACCACGTGGGATCTCTGCACCGAGGCGGGCACGAACGACGAGGTCTTCGGACCGACCCAACATCCGTTCAGCGAGGTCTACGGTCTCCCCAACGTGATGAGCCTGACCGGGCAGGCACACCGGACCCTGCGGAACGCGCTCAACCCACCCTTCCGGCCTCGCGCGGTCAACGAGTACCGCGAGGCGATGCTGCGGGCCACGGCGATCCGATACGTCGACGCGATCCGCGGCGCCGGCGGTGCCGACGTCTCCACCGAGCTGCTCGAGCCGATCAGCGTGCGGGCGATCGGCGACGTGATGGGGTTCACCGATGTCGACGACGAGACGATCGGGCGGTGGTTCCGCGGGTACGCCGCCTACCTGGTGGACTTCGGCCGCGACGAGCAGGTCGCCGCGCGCGGCCGCGCCGTCAAGGAGGAGGTCCGCGCCTACCTCGAGCGCCGTCTGCCGGAGCTGGCCGCGAGCCCGGCGGACGACGCGCTGTCGCACATGCTGCACGACGGCATGCCCGAGGGGGAAACGCGCTCGGTCGAAGAGCTGATCGGCACGGTGGGGCTGATGATCGTCGGCGGCATCCAGGAGCCCGCGCACGCCGCAGCCAACGCGCTGGTCGGGCTTCTCGGCCGCCCCGATCAGGCAGCTCGGGTCGCCGCCGAGCCCGCCGCGTGGTCCGCGCGGGTGATCGAGGAGGGACTGCGCTGGCTGCCGCCGTTCGGCATGACCGAGAAGCGGACCACCACGGAGGTCACACTCGGCGGCCTGTTGTTCCCCGCCGGCACCGAGGTCTCGATGGTCATCGGGTCCGCGAACCGCGACCCCGCGCACTTCCCCGAGCCGGACGTCTTCGACATCGACCGCGACACCCGCGGACACATGGCGTTCGGGTACGGCGTGCATTTCTGCATCGGGCACGCCGTCGCCCGCGCGCTCGCGCAGGTGATGATCGAGGAGATGTTCGCCCGGCTGCCGAACCTCCGGCTCGATCCCAACCGACCGCCGGCGATCCACGGCTGGGCGAACCGCGCTGCGTACCGGCTGCCGCTCCTGTGGGACGCGTGATGCAGGTCGATGCCGACGCCGACGCGCCGGTCGGATCGATCGCCGGCGCGTCGATCGACGGCGTTGCCTACGCTGTGGTGCACCACGCCGAGGGCTGGGTGATGTTCGAGGACCGGTGCACCCACGCGCGCTGCTCGTTCGTGCACGACGGCGGCGAGGTCGCCGACGGCACCGTGCTGCTGTGCGCGTGCCACGGCAGCGAGTTCGACCTGCGGAACGGGTCGGTCCTGGAGGGGCCGGCCACCGAGCCGCTGGCCATCGTGCCGCTGACGGCGTCGGCGGACGGCTTCGCTCGAGGTGACGATCGCCGCCCGTGCGCGATGATGGCCCGGTGCGTGGACGATCCCTCGGACCTCTCGCGTTGCTGCTGGCGGTCGCGTGCACGACCGCCTCGAACTCGCCGACGCCCAACTGCTCGGTCCCGCCGTCCCGGGTCCGGTTCGGCGCGGATCGCGCTGGAGCTGCACGTCCAGGTGGCGGCCGACGACGACGCTCGGCAGCGCGGGCTGATGGGTGTGACCGAGCTCCCGCCCGACGAGGGGATGGCCTTCACGTGGGACGCGCCGACCACGACGACGTTCTGGATGAAGGACACGATGATCCCCCTCGCGATCGCGTTCGTCGGCCCCGACGGACGGATCGTCACGATCGCCGAGATGACGCCGTGCGAGAACGATCCGTGCCGCACCTACGCCTCGGACGGGCCGTACACGATGGCGATCGAGTCGAACGCGGGCTGGTACGCCGACCACGACGTCGCCGTCGGGGATCGCGCGAGGCTGATCGAGGCGTTCTGCTCGTGAGCGACGAATGCATGCTCTGCTCGGCCGAGCGTCTGACCGATCGGCTCCACGAGGACGACGACTGCTGGATCGCGGACTGCGTCGTCTGTATGACGCCGATGGTGGTGTGGCGCACGCACGGCCTGCCAGATCCGGCCCGCGAGGCGAGCCTGCTCGCACACCTCGAACGTGTGGCGGCCGCGCGCTATGGCGAGGACGGCTACTACGTCGACGGCGAACGGCGACGGATCCCCGATCACTGGCATGCCCACGCGCGACCCGCCGGAGGCTTCTTCGACCCGAGGAGCTCCCTGTATCCCTTGGAGAGCGAGCCCGAATGAGGAGGAGGACACGATGGTCGATGTGCGGTTCCGGGAGGTCGTGATCGATTGCGCGGACCCGCGGACGCTCGCCTCGTTCTGGGCGACGTTCACCGGGTACGAGCGGCGCACGTGGCACGAGGACTGGGCCACGATCGGCACGCCCGACGGCGGCATGATCATCGGATTCCAGCAGGTGCCCGAGGGAAAGACGGTGAAGAACCGCGTGCATCTGGACTTCTTCGCCGCCGACGAGGAGGCGACCGCCCTCGAGATCGAGGACCTCGGCGCGTCCCGCCTGTGGGTGAGCGAGAACCCGGACGATCCCTTCGTCGTCCTGGCCGACCCCGAGGGCAACGAGTTCTGCATCGTCCGCGGAGGCTGAGCCAGTGTCGGCCCAGCCCGTCACCGTGCTGCGGGGAGGCCGCGTCTTCACCGCGGGCCCGGCGGGGTGGACCGAAGCCGTCGCCTACCGAGGCGCGCGCATCGAAGCCGTCGGCACGGTGACGGATCTGCTCGATCGGTTCCCCGACGCCCGCCAGATCGACGTCGGTGGCCGAACGGTGCTGCCGGGCTTGATCGATGCGCACAACCACTTCCTCGCAACGGGCGAGTCGCTGGCGGCCGTCGACGCCCGCTATCCGGGCGTCGCCTCGATCGAGGACCTCGTGCAAGCCTTGGCGAGCGCCGCCACGACCGCCCCGCTCGGCGCGTGGGTGACGGCGTTCGGCTTCGACGACGCGAAATACGAGGCGGCGCTGACGCGATGGGATCTCGATCGTGCCGCGTACCGACCGACCGATCGGCGTCTATCACGTCTCGGGTCACCACGTCGTCGTCAACTCGCTCGCGCTGGCGGAGCGCGGCCTCGACGAGACGACGCCGGACCCACCGGGCGGCCGGCTCGTGCGTGACGACGGACGGTTGACCGGCTGGTGCCTGGACGCCGCGATGAACCTGATCCTGCCGGTCGCGGTCGACGTCGGCTCGCACGGACCGAACTTCCACACGGTCACGACGCTGGATGCGTCGGTCGCCGGCGTGGAACGCGCGGCTCGTGCCTTCCTCGCCGCCGGGCTCACCACGGTCTGCGACGCACAGGTCACGAGCCGCGAGCTCGCCGCGTACCGCGAGGCCGACCGTCGCGGCACGCTCGGCGTGCGAACGGTCTGCATGCCGCTGTCCCACCAACTGGAGACGTTCCGCGCGCTGGGGCTCGCCGGTCCGTTCGGGGACGATCGTCTCCGGATCGGCGCGCTGAAGATCTACGCCGACGGCTCGCTGATCGGCGGCACGGCGGCCTTCGCCGAGCCATACGGCGAACACGGGGAGTTCGCCGGGTCGATGTACCGGACCCCGGCGGAGCTGCGCGAGCTGATCGTCGCGGCCCATCTCGACGGCTGGCAGATCGGCGTGCACGTCCAGGGCGACCGGGCGATGACGGCCGTGCTCGACGGGCTCGAGGCCGCGGTCGCCGCGGCGCCGCGCGAACACCGGCACCGGCTCGAGCATGCCGGGTATCCGACCCCTGCGCTGCTCGAGCGGATCGCACGCCTGGGCGCGATCACGGTGAATCAGACCAACTACCTCTTCGACAGCGGGGACGAGTTCCTCCTGCGGCTGGGCGAGCGCGCGCACGGGCTCATGCCGCTGCGTGACGAGCTGGCGGCGGGCATCCCGGTCGTGCTGAGCAGCGACAGCGACGTCACGTCCTTCCGTCCGCTCGACACGATCCGATCGGCAACCGAGCGACGCACGCGGTCGGGGGCGCCCATCGGCGCGGCCCAGGCCCTCACGCTCGAGGAAGCGCTGCTCGCGCACACGATCACCGCCGCCTTCGCGCTCGGGATGGAGCATCGGATCGGGTCGATCGAGGCCGGCAAACTCGCCGACATCGTGGTGGTCGACGGCGATCTGCCGGCCGCTGACGACATCGCCGCCCTCGACGTCTGGCTGACGGTGCTCGACGGCACGGTGGAGCACGCTCTCGAGCCGTCGCTGCTGGACGAGCGGTGACCGGGCCGGCGACGGACGCGTGGGCCGCCCTGGAGCGGACCTCGTTCTCGAAGCGACGTGGCCTGCTCGAGAGCGCCGAACGCCGCGATCGTGCGTCGCTGTGGACCCTCGTGCACGTGGTGTGGGCCGCCTCTGACCTGCACCAGCTCGGCGAACCGAGACCGACTCTTATCGACATCGTCAACCTAGTTGACCGATACCGGTGGCGCGGCGGCTTCGCCGCGGCTCCCGGTACGAGGCGTCGCTTCTTCGACGACGACGCGTGGCTCGGGCTCGTCGCGCTCGACCTCGGCGAGCGTTCGCTCGCGGACGAGGCGTTCGCCTTCGTGCGGTCTGGCGAGGATGACGGCGGCGGGGTCCGCTGGGTGGAGGACGGAACGTCGCGGAACACGTGCAGCACGGCGTCGGCGGCCTGGCTCGCGCTCCGGCTCGACGACCGAGCGTTCGCCACGCGTGCGATGGACTGGCTCGACGCGACGCTCCGAACGGACGAGGGCCTCTACCTGGACCGCATCGACGGGGGCCGGATCGACCCGACGATCTGGAGCTACAACCAGGGCGCGTCTGTCGCGGCGCTCGCGCTGCTGGGCCGTCACGACGCCGCCGAGGCGACCGCCGCCGCGTCGCTGCGGTTGTTCACCGGCGAGCGGCTGTGGCGCGAGCCGCCGCCGTTCCTGGCGATCTGGTTCCGAGCGCTGCTGGGTGATCCGGCGTCCCGGCGGGAGGCGGCGGACCTGCTGGTGGCGCACACCGATCGGCTCCTCGCCGAGGCGCTGGACCCGGCGACCGGGCTGTTCACCGCGGGCGGCGTGGGCTCCTACGACGGCTCGACCACGATCGATCAGGCCGCGACGGTGCAGCTCCTCGCGATGCGCTCGCTCGCCGAGGCGTGAGCGACCGGATCAGTCGCGGTGAACCGATTGCTTGAACAGCATGTCGCAGTCGATGCACTGCATGTTCACCCGCGCAGCCGGCCCGGCATGCGCGAAGGGCTGGGTGTGCAGGGAGCCGCAGCGGGGGCAGGCGGGGCGGGGCGGCGGCTCGCTCCGAGCCGGGGTTGCGTCCGCGGATGGTCCGGTGGCCTTCGGATCGGGCAGGATGCGCTCCTCGCTGGGTCACCCCATCATGTCACGCGGGCTGGCCGTCGCTCTCGGCCACGGTCCAGGGCGAGCGCTCCCAGTCATCGACCGAGTCGCCGGTGGGCAGCAGCGTCGGCAGGGGCATCTCGAGCCGACGCGACAGGACCTGGACATAGGGCTCGTAGAGGTCGCGGAGCGGCCCCAGCCGTTGGCCGGTGTCCGTCCCGAGATGGACCTCGGCGCTTCGCAGCATCCGGCACATCGTGCCGGTGCTCTCGGCGTTCAGTCGATCGACCGCCGGCCGCTCCGGGGGTGTCCGGAACACCTGCGCGATGTCGACGATCGCGTGGCGGGAGATCGCGAAGGTGCGCTGCGCCTGCCAGGGCGAGACGCCTTCCACTCCGGACAGCACCAGCGCCGAGGTGTCGAGGATCGTCGTGAGCGCCGCCAGCCAGGATTGTTGTTCGTGCTGGGAGCGGAAGTACGCCAACACCGGATAGGTGAGGTGGCTCTCGAGCAGTTCGGCCGACCAGCGTTCCCAGGCGCCCAGCAGTTCATCGACCGATCCGATGTCGCCGTGCGCCGCGGCCCGGCGCAGCAGCTCGACGGCGCTCGGTGGCGAGCCCGCCCATTGATCCAACATCGAGATCCGCACCTCGCGTCGGGAGAACGCCTGGTACAGCACGGGGAGGTAGGAGATCGTCAGCGCGAGGAAGGCGAACCCCGCCGCCGCCTCGACCGCCGTGATCGCCCGGCCCGCCGAGGATGCGGTGGTGACGTCGCCAAGACCCAGCGTCACGAAGGTGGTCGCACTCAGGTACAGGTGGGTCGCGAACGCCGCGTCGCCGCCGGGACGCAGCGGCGTATCCAAGCCGTACTGCACCAATGCGAAGCCGAGCACGACCCCGCCCACCCAGATCGCGAGCAACAGGAGTAGCGACAGCGGCGCGAAGACGCTCAGGTAGTTCTCACGGCGGGCGCCCGGATGATGCCGGCCGATCCGCGACCACACGCCCCACGATGCGCGGTAGTAGACCCGCGTCAAGCGGAGCCGACGCGTCACCCGCCGAGGAAGCACGAGCGTCTCGAACGTCTCCCACAGCACGAGGAAGATCAGCGCGGCGCCGATCACCGCCGCCATCAGCTGCACCCCGTCCCCCTCCCCGATCGAGCCGACACGTCAGCCGAGATATCCCTCGACCTCGGCGGCGTCGCGGACCTCCGCGTCGTCCGGGTCCAAGCCGGCGGCGCGCCGGGCGCGTCGCTGATGGAGCAGATCCCAGCACTGGTCGAGCATGACCTCGAGCTCCTTGGCGCGCTCGCGCTCGGCGGCGCTGGCCTCGCCGCGGGCCTCGCGCTCCCAGAGCTGGTGCTCCTCGGCCGCCAGCCCGTTGATCCGCTCGATCACCGTCTCGTCGTCCATGCACCCTCCTTCAACGCACACCAACCCGGGGCCACGCGATCGTGTTCCCGTCGGGACGGAGCCCACAGGCAACAGCCTAAGGTGTGTCCGCAACGACGATCATCCAACGAACCAGGCGGGCGGTTCGGTCAGGCCGTGCAAGCGGCGTGGCTGCGGCGTCGGGCGAGCCCTTGGGAGGGAGCGATCGGAGCGCGCTGATCGTGGCCAATCGCTGAGCACAACGTCGTCGCGGCGGCGCGGGAGTAGGACGCGTTCCGTTTGGGTAGGAGACGCACCGTGTTCTCCCTACTGCTTCTTGCTGCCGTCCGGCGACGCGGGGTTCGCAGCTAGCGGCCCATGTCGTCGAAACGGAACCCGAGGCCGTCGAGGCCGCCGGAGATGCCGAGCCAGGTATCCGACGAGATCGGGTTCTTCGACCGGTTCGCTGGGTGGGCCGCCGGCCTCGCAAGCCGCGCGCCGTTCTTCGCGTTCTGCCTGTTGCTGGTCACGATCTGGCTGATCCAGGGCGCGGTGGTTGTGGTCGTCACCCGCTCGTTCAGCACATTCCTCGACGCGACGTACCAGTTGGAGATCAACACCACTACGACGATCATCACGTTCCTCATGGTCGCGCTGCTGCAGAACAGCCAGACGCGCGAGAACCAGGCCCTGCAACACAAGCTGAATGCAATCGCGGACGGGATCGCCGATCTGATGGAGCACACGTCGGATCGAGACCGTGATCACGATCTGATGCATGACGTCCGGGAACTGCGTGACGCCGTCGGCCTCGAATCGCGCGAGAGCACCTCCCACAACATCACCGCTCCTTCTCCCGATGTTGCGAACGAGGCACCCACGGAGAACTGAACGGGATCGCCGGTCACATGAAGTTCGCAGTATGCAGTGCAGAGATTTCGTCCGCGGTCGCCTCGTCGAACCCGAGCGATCGCAAACGTCCCACGCGGCGGCGGTGCATCGTCTCGTGCAACCCGCGAACGGCCCGCACCGCGTCCGGAAGCGCGCCGGGCCGCAGGCCCCCGGCGGCAAGCACGACCAGGGCCTCCTCCACATGCGGTGTCGCGCCGGCCGTCTGCGACAGGAAGGCCGCCCGCTGCTCGACGGCGCCCCGGAACTCGTCGGCGCGGTCGGGGTCCCCCGCCAGATAGTGCCGAGCGTGCTCCACGCCGAACGCGACGTGGCGCGCTTCGTCGATCCGAGCCCGACGGACGATGTCGGCGGTCACGGGGTCCGGCGCGTATCGCTCCACGAACGAGAGATAGTCCAGGAAAGCGCCCTCGCCGAGGACGGACAACAGGAACGACGCCTGGGAGAAATCCTCCTGCGCGAGCAGCGACTTCAATGACTCCTGGGTGATCGCCGCCGATCGTCCGAGCCCCGCGCCGCCGGCCAGCGCCCGCTTCGTGAACGCCTCGATGTGTCGGGCCTCGTCGGCGATCTGCGTGGACAGGAACAGCACGACCTCGGTGAAGTGCGGATGGATCTTCGGGATGAATCGAGCGGGCACGTACAGCGCCGCGTACTCGTTCTCCGCGAGGTGGGTCATCACCTGCGCGACGGCCCGCTCCAGGTGGTTCGGCAGGTCGGGCAACACGTCCCACCGGATGTCCGTGCTCGCGTCCCACTGCTGCGCGGTCGCCTGGTCGTAGAGCGATGCGACGTTGGTCGCCCACACGCGGTCGCGCTCGGTGAGCGTGAACGGGAAGCGCGGAGCGCCGGGCTCCACCTCCGCGCCCGCGGGGCGCGAAGCCGGTGGCCGGGTCCGCGCGGTCCGGGATCGCGGCCGCCGTCCCGAGGAGCCAGTCGCGGGTGCCGAATCCGTCGCGACGATCGGGCACCGCGACGCCGAGCTCGGGCCGGTCGCGGAACAGCAGCGCGGCGCGCTCCCCGCGGCGGATGCGATAGATCGCGCCGTCGCCCTCGGGCTCGCGCGCGACCAGGACGTTGCCGGTGCCCCGCGCCCACCCCGGCAACTCGTGGACGAGCCCCGCGTTCCTGCTGTGGATCTCGATCGTGTCGCCGACGCCGACGTCGGACAGCAACACGTCCAACACGAACGCCAGGCCGCCGGCGAGATCGAGATCCTCGGCGTCGAAGATCGCGGCGGGCTCGGACCCGGTCACCACGCCAGCGAGATCCCCTGCTCCTCGACGGCTGCGAACAGGTCGCGATACCCGTCGAGCTTCGGACCGACCCACTCGCGGAGCCCCTCGAGCTCGAGGATCCGCCGATGGTCCGGGTTCGTCCAGTCCATCGCTCGCAGATGGGCGGTCCAGGCGTCCGCGGCCTGTCGATCCAGCGTCGGCATCGCGGTGAAGTTGCAGTGCGAGTACGCCGGGGAGGTCCAGAACGGCTCCACCTCGCCGGGCGGCACCTCGCCGGCGCGGACCAAGACGTCCCAGCTGGCGGCCCCCACGGCGGCGGCGTCGGCTCGTCCGTCGAGCACCGCCTCGAGGGCCTCGCGCTCGCTGCGGCCCGTGTCGCCGTGCTTGCCGACATCGGAGTCGCAGCGCACCAGCTGGACATCGACGCGGGGCACGAGACCCTCGCGCGTGAGGTAGTGGATCGGCATGATCGTCGCCTGCGCCGAATCCGCGCTCCCGACCGCCAGGGTCTTGCCTCGCAGGCCCTCCATCGAGGCGAGGTCGCCGGGCCGGCCCACGAGCAACGTGAAGAACTGGACGTCGGTATCGCGCATCGCGAGCACCCGGCACTCGCCCGCCGTGGCGTGATGCACGCGCACGTACGCGAGGTTCGTGTTCCAGGCGACGTCGATCTTCCCGGCGAGCAGCGCCTCGACCTGTGCCTCGTAGTTGGAGAACAGCACGAAATCCATCTCGACCGGCGCCCCACGGAAATACTCGCGGATGCCTTCCCAGATCGGCACCACCTTGGGGTCGTAGGCGACCGCGCCGACCATCAATCCTTCGGTCATCGCGCTCACCCCAGCAACGGCATCCCGGCCATCGCGCGGCCGGTCAGCTCGTAGAGGACGTCGGTGGTCGGCGCCATGACCGAGCCCGCCCGTGCGTCGCGGAAGAATCGCTCGATCGGCAGCGACGGGCTCATGGCCGCGCCGCCGCACGCCTGCATGGCCTCGGATGTGACCCGGATCGCCATCTCGTTGGCGACCGCCTTGGCGGACAGCACGGGAGCGGTCGCGTCACCCTCGGCCATCCGACGAGCGAGGTCGGCCAGGAAGCCGGCGACGCCGTCGACCTCGGTCTGCGCGCGCCCGATCCTGGCCCGTACCGTCGGGAGGTCGGCCAGCGTCTGGTCGAGGTGCTCGAGCCGGGCGCCGGTCACGTGGGCCACTGCCGCGCCGAGTGCGCCCTCGGCGATGCCGAGCGAGACGGCGCCCTGACCCAGTTGGAACCACGGCAGGACCACACCGAGCATCAGATCCAGGCCCTTCCCGCCTTCGCCGAGCGGAGCCGCCTCGGACAATGGGGTCTCGAACGACATCGGCGCGCTCGCGTTGCCTCGCAGCCCCAACCCGATCCACGGACCGGTGGCTTCGATCCCCGGCGCGTCGCTCGGCACCAGGTAGAGGGAGGACTCGATCGGCGACGCCGCGTCGGCGGGCCTCGTCGAGACGACGTAGCTGTTCGCGTGTCCGGCGCTCGTGACCCACGACTTCGTCGCCGAGAGTCGGGCGTCGCCGTCCGAACCCTGCACCTGCGAGGTCGGCGCCCAGAAATGGGAGCGCGTGCCCCGCTCGCTGAAGGCGAGGGTCGACAGGTGCGCGCCGCCCATCGCGGCGATCGTGTCCGCCGGCGCTCCCCCGGCGATCGACACCTGCACCGCGCAGGTGTGCATCAGGTAGATCATCGCGGCCGACGGATCGGCGCTCGCGATGCGTCGTGTCGTGGTCAGGAACTCGCTCGGCCCGTGACCGAGGCCACCCGCGGCCTCCTCGACGGTCAGCCCGAAGAGACCGGCGTCGGCGAGTGCGGCGACCGTCTCCTCCGGGAACCGCCCGTCGCGGTCGACCTCGGCCGCGTACTGCTGTGCGATCTCGGTCGGCTTCGCGAGTCGATCATCGAGGGACATCATGCGTTCTTCTCCTCCAGGGTCGGATACAGGCGTATCGCGTGGAGGCTCCTCGCGGGGACGGCGTGCCCGACGAAATGTTCAGTCGGTCACGGTTCCGCGCGAGGGCTCGGCGCGATGCGTGCGTGTGGGCACCCGACCGGGCGCCCTTCATCGGAGGTTCATCTCCGCCGCATCGCGACCCCCTCGACCGTCACGCGCTCACGATACCGCGGCGGCGTCAGGCGCCGTGTTCCGCTTCCTCCGCGTCACGCTTCGTGCGGTGGATCGTCCCGTCCGGATGCTCCGGCGGCGAATACAGCGAGTACAGCTTCACTTCGTTGTCGCCCGTGTTGACCACGTTGTGCCACACGCCGGCTGGCACGATGAAGGCCCAGTCCGCGGCGACGTCGTGCGTCTCCTCGATCGCTTCCTCACTGCCTCCGAGCTCAACCCGCACGGTGCCCTGCTTCCAACCGGAGGAACTGGTCACGGTCCGGGTGCACCTCGCGCCCGATATCCTCCCCCGGCGCCAGACGCATCATCGTGAGCTGTGTGTGCGCTCCCGTGAACACGACCGTGCGGAACGTGGTGTTGTCGAGCGTCATCTGCTCGATGTTGCCGACCCAGCCAAGCATGGCTCCCTCCTCTGAACTCGGTGGCCCTTCATCCCGGTGCGCGCCTCTCCGAGGACCCTACGACGCCGTCAGCGGCTCGAACCGCGCCTGGAAGAACCGCAGCTGCGCAGGCTCGTAGACCATCCGCAGACCGGCTGATCGCCTCGCGGCGCTGGAACACCTCGACGATGCTCTCGGCGGTGACATCCATCTGCGCCTGCGTGTAGACCCGTCGCGGTAGCGTGATCCGTACGAGCTGCGCAGCCTGGGCCGCCGTGTTCTCCCCCGCTCGCCGGGTCGGCGCCCGCTCGACACATTGCCGCGTTTCATCGTGCGCACGCCGCTGTCGAGGTAGATCTCGGCGGCGAGCGTCTGCGCGGGGTACACGTCCTGATCCAGGTGCGGGAGGAACGCCCAGCATCGAGGAATACGCCGTGGCTCCCGATCGGCACGACGAACCATGTCAGGATCCGACCTGCACCACGATCTTCCCTCGGACGTGGCCCGAGCCGACGACGGCCAGCGCCTCGGCCGCGCCGGCCAGCGGATAGCGGTGGATCTCGGGCGCGACGAGATCGCCAGAGGCGACCAGACCCAGGAGCGTCTCGAGCCGATCGGTCGTGACCAAACCCATCACGTTCGTCCCCTCGATCTCCCGCGCCGCGAGCGCCTCCACGTCTGCCGCGCCCACCGCCGAGGTGACGTGCCCGCCTGCCCGGACGAAGGCCGACAGCTGCGTCAGCTGCTCGGCGTCGCCGTGCATGTCCGCGATGGCGTGGATCCCTTCCGGATGGCGCGAACGCACACCGTCGACCACGTCTTCCGCCGTGTAATCGATCACGTCGGCGGCGCCGAGCGAACGCGCGTACGCCGCGTTCTCGCCCCGACACACCGCCACGACCGACGCCCCACGATGCACCGCCACTTGGATGAAGTAGCCGCCCACCCCGCCGGTCGCCCCGATGACGACGACGGTCCGCCCGTCCACGAGCCCGAGCGCATCGGCCATGACCAGCGCCGTGACCCCGGCGGTGGGGAGCGCCGCGGCCGCGTCGTCGTCCACGGACCCCGGCGTGTGGGTCACCGTGCTCGCCGAGACGGTGACGAACTCCGCGACCGTTCCGGCGCCGAGCAAGGGCTTGCCGACGGAACCGAACGTTCGCTCACCGATCGCATAGCCGTCCACCCCGGCGCCGAGCGCGTCCACCGTTCCCGCCGCGTCCATCCCGGGGATCAGTGGGAACCGGTGCTCCATCATTCCCTGCAGATTGCCCTGGAGCACGGAGACATCGAATGGATTCAGGCCGGCCGCCGCAACGCGGAGCCGCAACTGTCCCTCCTCCGGCTCGGGCATCGGCAGGTCGCGTACCGTCGCGGGCTCTCCGAACGCATCGATCGCAAGTGCTTGCATCGTGGTTACTCCCTCCGTCGGTCACACGTTCCGCGTCAGCCAGGCATCGAGCGGCTCGGACGACTCGAAGAACGCGATCACGCGATCCTTCGCCCGTTTGGTTCCGAGCCACGCGCCGACCGGCCACTCGCGCCAGGCGATCAGGCCCTTGTAGCGAAGGAGCTCGATCCGAGGGTGGTCCTTCGGGTAGCCCCGTGGGGCGGTCTTGAGCACCTCGTGTCCGGAGATCTCGAGCCCGGCCTTGCCCGCGGCCGCGACCAGCTTCGTGAGCTCCGCGCCGGTTCGGTCCTCGTCGACCGCCTCGCGGTAGCGCTCCAGATCCTCCGAGGTCATCTCCCATCGGCCGCAGCCCACGCCGAACGCGTCGGCGGTCAGCTGCACGTAGCGGCCGCCGATCGTCGCGGCGATGTTGGTCTTGTAGGGAGACTTGTCGGCGCTGAACCGCACGTCGCGGTAGGGCCGGAAGATCTTGCCGTCGCCGAAGTCCGGCTGGAGCTCGGCGAGCAACTCCTCCATCGGCGCGCGCACCTCGCGCTCGTAGACGGCCTTGTTCGCCTGCCAATACGCCTTGGAATTGTCGGCCTCGAGCCCTTCGAAGAACTCGAGCGCCTCCACCCGCCAGCCACGGAATGCCACGGCCGCACCCTCCCCGGTTCTGTCTGTGCCTACACCCTATGCACGATGGCGCGAACGAGGAGAGCGTCGCCGCATGCCACCTCGTTTCCCAGGAGGCGAACGCTCGCGTAGGCTGCGCGGATGGACATCGCCGCCTTCCTGGCGCGGCATCCGCCGTTCGACGCGCTGGGTCCGGATCGGCTCGACGAGCTCGCCGCGCGGATGAAGACCGAGCAATATCCGGCCGGCACGACGGTGCTGCACCAGTCCGGCGAACCCTCGAGGTTCCTCTATGTCGTCCGGGAGGGATCCGTCGAGATCCTCGATGACGGAGAGCTCGTCGACCTGATGGGCCAGGGTGAGGTGTTCGGGGCATGGTCGCTGCTCGGCGGGTTCAGCCCGACCGCGACGGTCCGAGCCCACGAGGACGCGACCTGCTATCTCCTCGGCCCCGAGGATGCGCAGCAGGTCCTCGGCACCGCCAGCGGCATGCGGTTCGCGATGTCATCGCTTCGACGTCGTCTGACCGGTGGCGGCGGCGCCGCGGCGGGATCCGACGATTACCGCCCGGTCGGCTCACTCATCCGGCGGCCGGCGATCACGTGTCCCCCGGGCACCACCGTCGCCGATGCGGCCGAGCTGATGACGTCCGAGCACGTGTCGGCGCTGCTCGTTCCCGGGGACGAGGGGCTGGGCATCCTGACCGACCGGGACCTTCGCACGAAGGTGCTCGCCGAGCACCGGAGCCTCGAGACACCGATCGGCGAGGTGATGACCGTGCCCGCGACGGCCGTCAGCGAGGAGGCGATGGCGGGCGAGGCGCTCCTGCTCATGCTCGACGGCGGCTTCCATCACGCGCCGGTCCTCGACGCAGACGGCGCGCCGATCGGCGTCGTGACCGACGGCGACCTGCTCGGTCTCGGGAAGCACGCGCCGTTCGCCCTGAAGAGCTCGATCGAACGAGCGGCCGACCGTGACGCCGCGGTCGCGGCCGCGCGAGGACTGCCCGACGCCGTGTGCTCGCTGGTCGACGCGAAGATGGATCCCGTCGAGGTCGGCCACATCATCGGGTTCACGATCGATGCGCTCACACGACGGCTGATCGGCCTCGGGATCGAGCGTTTCGGCACGCCGCCCGTTCCATGGGCCTGGCTCGCGCTCGGCAGCGCGGCCAGACAGGAGCAGGCACTGCACACCGACCAGGATCACGCACTGGCCTATGACCTGCAGGGTCGAACCCGCGAGGACGTGGACCCGTACTTCGCGGACCTCGCGACGTTCGTGACCGCGGGCCTCGAGGACGCCGGCATCCCCCGCTGCGACGGCGACGCGATGGCCGCGAACAGCGCGCTCCGGAAGTCCATCGAGGGATGGACCGATGCGTACAAGGGGTGGATGACCGATCCGGGCGCGGAGGGCAGCGTCCTGCTCTCGATCATCTTCGACTACCGCCGCGTGATGGGACCGCTCGACGCCGAAGGACCGCTCGACGTCTTGCTCCGCTCGTGCCGGCTGTTCCCGAACTTCCTGCATCACCTGTCGCGCCGGGCGCTCGACCAGAAACCGCCGACCGGGTTCCTCAAGGATCTGGTCGTGGAGTCGAAGGGCCAGCACGCCGGCCGGCTCGACATCAAGCACAAGGGCGTCGCGATCGTGGGCAACTTCGCGCGTGCGGCCTCGATCGGGGCGGGGCTCACCGAGAAGCGGACGATCGGCAGGCTGCGCGCCGCGGCCGACGCCGGCGCCCTCGACACGGAGACGCGGGACGAGCTCGAAGAGGCGTTCCGGTTCCTCTGGGGGATCCGGCTGCAGCACCAGGTCGATCGCTTCCGCGCCGGCGAACCGCCGGATGACTTCGTCGACCCGGCGGAGCTCGGGCCGGTGACGCGGCTCACCCTCAAGGAGGCCTTCAAGGTGATCGCCCGCGCCCAGAAGGGTCTCGCCGCCGAGCTCGGCGTGCAGCTCCGCTGACCCTGACGGCGGTCAGGCCCCGGGCGCCACCGCGGCGCGGCGGGCGACCGCGTGGAAGAACTCCTCGCCCGTCGTGTCGATGTCCGCCTGCCAACCGAGCGCCGCGAGTCGGTCGCGGAGCTCGGCCGGGTCGTACAGGATCTTCACGATCGTGTACTCACGCCCGTCCTGCAGGCGACGACGATGCGCGAACGCCGGCCCGTCGTCGACGGGCTCTCCGGGATCCGATCGGCGCGCATCGACGCCGGCGACGTCGTCGCAGAAGAACACGGTGCCACCGGGTGCGAGCCATCCCGCGAGCCGGTCCCAGAACTCCTCGAATCGCTCGGGCAGGATGTGCGACACGAGGAACGCGAAGAAGATCAGATCGAACCGCTGGCCCGCGGGCGGCTCCCAGTCGTAGAGATCCGCGTGCACGTACTCGACCCGCGGGTCCCCGACGCGCTCGCGGTTGATGGCGAGCGCGCTCGTCGCCGCGTCGACGGCGATCATGCTGCGCGCTCGCGGCGCGAGATGACGTGTGAACAACCCCGTCCCGGCTGCCAGCTCGAGCACCGCGCCCGAGACGTCGAGCTCGTCGACGGCAGCCTCGAGCCGGGCGGTCTCCTCGAACCACCGCACGTTGCCTTCCGGGCCGAGGTCGTAGACGCCGCGGCGATACCAGACGTCGTCGTACTCCGGTGCGCGGTCCTCGTAGTACCGATGTTGTTCGTGCAGGATCTGCTCGACCTCTGGCTCCACGTGCCCCCCTCGGGGCCAGCCTAGCGAGGCCCGGGTGCGGCCGCTCGCCGTCGTTGGCTGCGCCGAGGACTCAGCCCGCCCGCGCGGCGCGCCATCGGCTCGGGGAGGCATCGTGCGATCGCTTGAAGGCCCGACTGAAGGCCTCCTCCGACCCGTAGCCAACCCGCCGGCCGATCCTGCCCACCCCGAGGTCGGTCGTGGCGAGGAGCTCTTCCGCGAGATGCATGCGCCATTCGGTCAGGTACCGGATAGGCGCCAGGCCCAGCACCTGACGGAATCGTTCGTCGAGCAGCGATCGCGACACGGCCGCCTCGGTGGCGAGCTGCGCGACCGTCCAGCCGCGCTCCGGCGCCGCGTGCAGGAGCGACAGGGCGGGCGCCAGCACCGGATCGCGGAGCGCGGCGATCCATCCGCTCTCCGCTGCAGGAGCGGTCGACAGATGCTCGCGAAGCACCTCGATCAGGACCAGCTCGGGCAGGCGCGTCGCGACCGGGTTCCCGCTCGCGTCCGAGGGCGCGGCGTGCTCGAGCGAGTACTCGATGCTGGCCTGGACCCAGCCCGCCGCGGCACCGTCCGGCGGACGAACGACGAACACCGGTGCCAGGGCTCGCATCGCCGGGTCGAACAACGGATCGTCGGAGTAGAGGAACCCGCAGACGATGTTGGTCGGCGCGCCGCCGCCACCGTGGTGGACGAACGGCATCGAGTCCCATGGGGGCGGGTCGATCAGCGTCTCGATCGACACGCATTCGGCGGGCGCCTCCCCACCGAGGGCGTACCGGTCGCCGTACGGCAACACGATCACGTCGCCCGCGCGGGCCCAGTGTCGCTCCCCGTCTGCAACCGTCACCCAGCAGGAACCGCGAGCGACGATATGGAACAGGATCAGGCGTTCGGCGCCCGGGTGCAGCGTGTCGGCCATCGCCAGCGGCGAGGAGTCGATCTCGAACGCGTCGGTGAACTCCGACCGGAAGAAGATCGCGCCCTCGAGCCGCAGTTGCTCGAGCGCAGCCCGAAGCATATCTGGGGTTCCTGACAGCCCTGGCGGTGCCTCGATCATGGCCACTTCGTCCGCCCTCCCGGACACTCATTCTGACAGACACGAGGGATACAACAGAAAGGATGTGACGCATGACGGCTTTTCCGCCACTCAACCATGTCGCGCTCACCGTTCGAGATCTTTCGGTGAGCGTCCCGTGGTACCAGGCGCTGTTCGAGACGGATCCCGTGATCGACGAGGACACGGTGTCGAACTTCCACCACACCGTGTACATGGTCGGCAACGGCACCCTGATCGGATTGCACCAGCACCAGACGCCGGCGCCTGACGAGGTGTTCAGCGAGTTCCGGGTCGGTCTGGATCACGTGGCGTTCGGCTGCGCAGACCTGGCCGAGCTCGAGAAGTGGACCGCCCGACTCGACGAGCTCGGCATCGAACACGGACCGATCGAGAACGCGCACTACGGCTCCGACGTGAGCTTCCGCGACCCGGACGGGATCGCGCTGGAGTTCTTCGCTCCGCCCAGCTGATCCACGCGGGATCACGGTGCCGCGCTCGCCGGACCTTGGCGGGCGCGGCACCGTCGCGTTGGCGCCCGAACCCTCTCCCGGTCGATACTGGCGCGAGGGGGTGGATGGTGCTCGCACGAGGTCGCGGATGACGAGTCAGTCGGAGAAGGCCGAACGGTTCCGTGCCCTCCATGTCGGCGAGCCGTTCGTGATCCCCAACCCGTGGGATGCCGGGTCCGCCCGTGTGCTGGAGGCGCTCGGCTTCCAGGCGCTCGCCACGACCAGCTCGGGGTTCGCGTTCACGCTGGGACGCCGCGACGGCGGCGTGACGTTGGACGAGATGGCGGCGCACGTGCACGCGCTGGATCTCGCCACCGGTCTGCCGATCTCCGCCGATCTCGAGAACGGGTACGGCGCGGACCCGCAGCACGCAGCGCGAGCGATCGCCCGCGTCGCCGAGGCGGGAGCCGTCGGCGCCTCGATCGAGGACTACGACCGCGACGACGATCGGATCTATGAGATCGAGCACGCCGTCGAGCGGATCGCCGCGGCGTCTGAGGCCGCGCGGGCGCTCCCGTTCCCGTTCATGCTCACCGGGCGAGCGGAGAACCACATCCGCGGCAACCCCGACCTCGAGGACACGATCGCCAGGCTGAGGGCCTACGGCGCCGCGGGCGCCGACGTGCTGTACGCACCCGGCCTGCGTACCGACTCGGAGATCCGCGCCGTCTGCGAGGCCGTCTCGCAGCCGGTCAACGTCCTCGCACTGCCCGGCATGACGGTGGCCGAGATCGTCGGGGCCGGCGCACAGCGGATCAGCGTGGGCGGCGGCCTGACGTGGGTTGCGATCGATGCGATGACGAAGGCTGCAAGGGAACTGGCGGGCGGCGACCTGTCGGCGCTCGCAGCGGAAGCGCCACCGGCAGACTGGCTTCGAGACCGTCCCTGACCTGCGCCGGCGGCTTCCCCGCACCCACGAACGCGTCGAGCGTCCGCTCCAATGCCGGCAGCATCGCGTTCACCCGCCGTGCGCGGATCACGAGGTCCCACAGGGGCTCGAACTTCCGCCAGCCGCCCGCGTACGCGATATGCCGCAGGCGAGCCCGAAGCGTTGTCCTGCCCCGCGGCGCCCGACCAGATGGCCGACCACCGGTAGAAGTCGCGGTAGGCACGCCAGTAACCGTCCTCGAGCTGCCTCGGCGTCATCCGCTTCGGCTCGAAGACGACGTGGCGCGTGTCGTAGAGCTCCCAGTCCTCGGTCACGATGCGTCGATCGGCGTCGAGCCGGCCGTGCAGCGCGGTGCCCGGATAGGGCGTCATGATGTGAAACGTGGCCGTCTCCAGGCTGTGCGTGATGCCCCAGTCGACCGTCCGCTCGAAGACGTCGGGCCCGTCGTCGTCGAGACCGAACACGAAGCTGCCGTTGACCATGATGCCGAGATCGTGGCAGCGCCGGATGGCCTCGTCGTAGTCGCGTCGGAGGTTCTGCCGCTTCGCATGCAACCGGAGGTTCTCCGGGTTGAGCGTCTCGAAGCCGACGAACACGCTGCGCATGCCGGCCGCCGCTGCGCGCTCGATCAGGTCGCCGCGCAGGATCGCCTGCACCGTGCTGGCGCCTTGGAACAGTCGCCCCATGCCCCGCATGCCGTCGAAGAGCCCGGCCGCGAACCGTTCGTTGCCGAGCAGATGGTCGTCGAGGAAGTACAGGTGCCGACCGGGAAGACGGTCGATCTCGGCGAGCGCCGCGTCGACCGTCTGCGTGTAGAACGAGCGGCCGCCTTCGTAGAACGCGTCCTTGTAGCAGAAGTCGCAGTGGTGCGGGCACCCGCGTGACACGACGATCGAGTTGGGACACAGATACCGCCGACGCTCGATCAGGTCGCGACGCACCGGTGGGATCCCCGCGAGCGTGCGCATGCTCGCGGAGGAGTCGTAGCGCGGCTTCGGGACGTCCGGCTCGGAAGTCGGTCAGGAACTCCTGCCAGGCCCCCTCGCCCGGACCGACGAAGACCGTGTCCGCGTGTCGCGACGCTTCCTCGGGCAGCGACGTGGGATGCAGACCGCCGACGCACACGTGGACCCCGCGAGCGCGATACAGGTCCGCGATCTCCCAGGCTCGTCGCGCGGACGTGATGTACACCGTCATGACGAGCAGGTCCGGCACGTCGTCCAGCGCGAGCGGCGCCTGCACGTGCTCGTCGAGCAGCTCCACCTCGTCGTCGGGATCGAGGTAGCTGGCGAGGCTCGCCAGACCCAGCGGCGGGAACAGCGCGTACTTGATCGGGCGGTACCCCGGCGCGTTCGCCTCGACCAACGAGGGGAGGATCATCTTCACGCGGAGCGGACGGTGCCGCCGGTCCGTCCGTCCATTGACGCGCGCAGCGGCATGCGAAGCCGGCACGTGGTCCCCCCTCTCGCTCGGTCCGCCGAGCATCGAGCGCCCCGAGGGGGCGACACAAGGCTCACTACCGGACCGTCACGCAGGTGACACAGCGACACAACACCGGTGTCGCCGGAACGAGAGATGGTGGTTCAGGCCGCCGGTCCCTCGAGCGTGGCCTTGATGTTCGCAAGGTCGCTGTGGATACCGTTCGGGATGTCCTTGGACAGCTTCCAGCTCGTGACCTTCGCGAGGAACGTCGGCTCCATCATCTCGGCGCCCTTCGACAGCGTCGTCGACCCGCCGTCCTCGGCGAGCGAGAACCAATGGTGGACGCGACCGAGCGCTCCCTTCGAATCCCAGGCGAACGACGTGTTGGGCTGCATCTCGGTGATCGTGCTCTGCTCGCGCTGCGTGCCGAACTGCTTCGCCGTCGTCGAATACGTGGATCCCACCGCCACGGGACCGTCGCTCGACTTCGTCGCCGCGAGGCCATGCCCTCCCCACTCACCATGGCGGGTGAAATCCGAGACGTACTCGAACACACGCTCCGCCGGTGCCTGGATCGAGATCTGATCCTCGAAACGCTTCACGCTGCCCCCTGCTCCGTGGATCGGCCGGATCGGCCGATGCGGCTCAGGAGTCTAGTGACTGAGGTCGGAGCGCGCTTCCCGGACGGGCGCTACGCTGCGCAAAGGGCTGAGAGACACCCGGAGAAGGCCGAATGCCGGTCTCGTCCGTACACCCTCTGATGAACACCGACCCAGGGAGGGGCAGGAACGTGAGGAGAGTTCACGGAATCGTCTTGGCGGTCGTGGCCACAGCGTTGGTCACGGCGGCCTGTAGCAGCTCGAGTTCCGCATCGTCGTCTTCGACGACCACCAGCTCGAGCACGGCCACCTCGCCGGCATCGACCGGGGGCGGAGCCTCGAGCGCCACGATCACCGCGGCGGGCTTCGCGTTCGCGCCCGACTCGGTCGACGTCACCGCCGGCAAGGTCACGCTGACCGTGACGAACAACGACGACACCGAGCACACCTTCACGCTGGACGACGGCAGCTCGAACACGAACCTGCCGCCCGGCGAGACGCAGAAGATCGTCCTGGATCTCTCGGCGACGGTGGGCTGGCACTGCTCGATCCACCCTTCGATGACCGGCACGCTGAACGTCGGATAGCCGGCAGCAGCTCCACCACCGTCCGGAGCGACGTGGAACAACGGGACCTCTGGCCCCCTCGGCCAGGTGGTTCCCGTCGTTCACTGTGTCCATGGACACGGCAACGGTCGATCTCTACTGGATCCCGCTGGGCGCCGGTGGACGCGTCGTGCGCCTGAGCGGCAGGCTGTTCGAGGCGATCGACGCACTGCTGCACCGGCGTCCTCCCCGCGAGCTGTACCACTCGGCCCTGGTGGTGGTCGTGCCCGAGGGACGCTTCGTCATCGAGCAGACCCCTGTCCCTGACGCGAACGGCGACCGACGAGGCGCCGTCGTCGAGGGCGCGGTCGGCTCGCGCTTCGCCGGGCGCTTCCGGGTGTTCCGCTACGAGGTCCGTCGGTGGCGAGACGGCGTCATCCCGGACATGGCGGCCGCCGTGGCGAGCCCGGTGCGCGTCGCGAGCGACCTCGACCGGGCCGCGCACGTCCTCCATCTGGTGCCCGCCGTCCCGCCCCTCGTCTGGGGTCGCGACGAACACCGGACCGGTGAGATGTGGAACTCGAACTCGGTGATCGCGTGGGTATTGACGCGCGCCGGCCTCGACGCCGGGAATATCCAACCGCCCGCGGGAGGTCGCGCCCCCGGCTGGCGTGCCGGTGTGGTCGTCGCGGACCGCGATGCTGCCCGCGTCAGTCGCGACCCATCCACGTAGCGAGATCGGCCTCGTTGCCTTCCGCGTCGGCCAAGGTCCACCATGCCGGCGCGTACTCGTCGCTGATCAGATGACCCCCGGCGGCGATCGCGGCGGCGACACGCGCCTCCGCCTGGTCGTGCGGCACGAAGACGTCGATGTGGATGCGGTTCCGCTGCGGTCTGGGCGCGTCCATCTGCTGGAACCAGAACGACGGCCCCTGCGCGTTGGGGTCGAGCAGGTCCTCGTCCCCAACCTGCCGGTAGCCGAGCACGGCACGCCAGAACGGCATCACGTCCGGGATGACCAGCGCGTCGATCGTGACCTGGACCGTCTGTACGCCGGCCGGGCCCGCGGGGACGCCGAGCTCATGTGCGGCCTCAGAGATCTGCCGGGCCAGGGCGACGTCGCGCTCACTCAACCCGCCGATGTCGTGCGACGTGAGCCGGACGGTCACGCTTGCATACCGCAGGTCGACGTCGGGGTGGTGGTTCGCGGCATCGGCGAGCGTGCCGATCGCCTCCACCAACGCGACCCCCGTCGCGAACGACTTCGTGCGGTAACGGGCGTATGCGACGTGGGTCAGCACCCGCCAGTCCTCGATGCCGTCGGCCTCGTGGAACCGCGCCGGTGTGATCTCCTCGGTCATGCATCGTCAATCTACCGACAAACGGCCGCCCACCAAACCTGGATCTCGCGGGAGTAGGGTCGTGCCCATGGCGACCCGCCATCGCGTCGTGTTGCTACCGGGTGGGGTCCTGCCCGTCGGCCCGGCCTACGAAGCGTTGCTGCGGGTGCTCGGCGAGCGCGTGGACGCGGTCACCAAGGACCTCGATCTCTACGCGGAGGATCGGCCCCCACCGGACTACACGCTCGGCGTCGAGGTCGCCGGGATCGAACGTGAAGCGGACGCTCACGGGTTCGACCGATTCCACCTCGTCGGCTATTCGGGCGGTGGCGCGTGCTCGCTCGCCTTCGCCGCCCAGCACGGCGCGCGGCTGCTCAGTTTGGCGCTGCTCGAGCCGGCGTGGGCGGGAAACGACCGAACGCCGGAGGAGGAACCCGTGGTGCAACGCCTCCGGGCCCTTGCACCCTTGCCACCCGACGAGTTCATGGCCGGTTTCGCCCGGGTACAGCTTGCCGACGGTGTCGAGCCACCGCCGCCGCCAGCGGGTCCGCCCCCGCCGTGGATGGCGAAGCGACCGGCGGGCCTTCGAGCCTTCATCGCGGCGATCGAGGCCGGCTCTCTCGACCTTGGCTCGTTGCGAGCCTTCGACCGGCCGGTGTACTTCGCGCTCGGTGGTCGCAGCAACCCCGACTACTACCGGCGGATGGCCGACCGCTTGGCGACGATCTTCACGGACTTCACGCTCGAGACGTTCCCCGAACGCCATCACTTCGATCCGCCGCATCGCACCGAGCCCGAACACCTCGCCGAGTCGCTGCTCTCTCTCTGGCGCCGCGCCGAAGCGCCGGCCTCGAGCCGACGCACGTAACCGATCGGCCGTTCCGCCAGCCGTCAGTCCCAACGGACGGCGATCTGCCCCTCGACACCGGGCAGTGGCAAGGACGCCGTTTCCGACTCGACGGCGTCGCGCGCGGCGCGCGAGAGACGGCGCCAGGTCTGGATCGTCACGGTCCCCTGCGTGCGCCGCCACGTCCCATTGATCTCGCCATCGACGAGGAGGGCGCCCGGCCAGACCCGCGAGGTCCAGAGGGCCGCGCGACGATCGGCGTCCGGGACCAGGAGCTCGCGATCGACCCCCCAGAGCAGGAAGTACGTGTCCCCGCTCGGGAGGAGCCGCGCGGGCGCCGTCGGCCCGCGAGGAGCCCGGAACGTCTGCTCGTCACTCGTGAGGATCCATGCATCGCCCACCGGTGTGCGCACCCCGGTCAGCGATGGGCCGAGCGCGTCGAATGCCTCGATCCCTCGTTTGGCGGGGAGCCCCGCCCACTCGGCGAACGCCTCGGGCCGGGCGGGGCCGAAGATGTGCAGGTACCGACGCGCGAGCTCGAGGCGAGCGAGTCGGGGCTCGATCTCGGGTGGCGGAACGGTCCAGACGACAGGCAACCGCGCACCGTCCCAGCGGATCAGGACCGTGCCGGTCGGCGCGGCGTACCGGAGTCGGTTCGGATCGACACCGAGCGCCTGTCCCGCCTCCCCGTACGTCATCCGCTCGCCGCCGAGGTGCTCCTGTAGGCGGGCCGCCATGTCCTCCGCGACCCGCAGGGGCCGGGCTTCGTCCGGAAGCCTCCCTATCGAGAAGACCTCGAGATCGCGGGCCGCGACGACGTAGGCATGGTGGCGCGGACCCCAAAGCTGGACGAGGGAGGGATCCTCCCAGGTCGCCGGCCCTGTCCCCTCGACGCGCGCATGGATCGAGAGGAGAGCGGCCCGCGGCATGCTGTCCTGCAAGCCGGCCCACGCCGCCTGCCGGAGGGAGCGGCGACCACGCGGGAGTCGTTCGTCGAGGGCGCCGACCTGCCGCCGGAACGCGAGGATCTGCGGCCGCGTGAGGCTGAGCCGAGCCGCCGCCGGCACTCGACGCCTCAGCCGCCGGCGATCCGCTCGAGGCGGATCGTGGTCGACCGTGCATCCGGGCTGTTGATGTGGTCGACGGAACTGGAGGATCGGCCGTACTTGCGCCGGTACTCCTCATCGATCCGGTCGTCCAAGTCGTGGTCCGCGTCCTCGAGTGCGACATCTGCCTCGACGCCGCCGGCAGAGATATGGCCTGCGTGGCTCGCCTCCACCCGCGGAACCAGGCGCCGTCCGGTCCGTTCACGGATCGCACGTACAGATCGTCGCCGAGGCGGACGACCCAGATGATCCGCGATGCCTGAAGGGTTCCGTCGCTCCGAGCGGGCGCGATCCGGAGCTCGTCCGCCGCCCCGATATCGGTCAGCTCTTGATCAGTCCAGGTAGGCATCGACGCACCTCCGGTCCGCCCGCCTTCCGCCGGAACCGCTCATCCCGGCATCGCGGGGGCGGGTGGCATCGCCTGTGTGGGAGTCGGCTCGTCCGTCGCACGACGGCTCGCCACCCACAGCGACGCCGAGACCGAAGATCGACGCCAGCAGCCACACGAGCCCGCCCACGGCCGGGATCAAGCCGAGCACGCGCACGATCCCCCATCCCGCGAGGAAGGCGAGGAACCGGGAGGTCGGCGGCTTCACGATGAGGCGGCCGATCGCGTGCGCTCCGGCCACGTACCCGACGGTGTAGAGGAGCCCAAGCGCCAGGAGCGTGAACAGGCCCAGCGGGATGGCGACGACGATCACCAGCAAGGCGACCGCGAGCACCGGCAGCAGGAAGAAGACCAGCGCACCGAACCCGATCGAACCACCCATACGCTCTCGCACCGAGCGAACGATCGCGGCGTCGAGCCCCGGCGCGACCAACAGCAACAGCAGTCCCAACATCAGGGTCGAAACCGTGTAGCCGAGCCACCACGCGAACCGGCTCGCCACTCCGACGGCGCCTGCGTTGAACTTCGTGCTGACCCGCTCCTGCTGTCCGCTCACGGTCGCCCCCTGCTCGACCGTCGGGTCTTGCGCCGTGACGAGGTCCCCGTCGATCTGCGCGCCGGATCGCACCGTCACATCCCCGTTGAACACCACCACATCCTTCTGGACGTGACCGGAGATCTCCGTCGGACCGTCGAACACCACGACCGAGCCGGTGACCGTGCCGTCGATCGTCGCCGAGCCGTGGAAGAGCACCGCCGTGTCGACGGTGTCGCCCTCGGGACGATGAGCCGACCGTTCATCACGATCTGGTCGAGCTCGTTCAGTTCATCCTTACCGTTGAGCGCCGAAGCGGGGGCCGCGAGCATCACGCCCACGACCAGAGCCGCTCCCACGGTCAGACCGAATCTCATCGCATGTGCGCGCATCAACAACTCCCTCGCTGTCTCACGTGTACGTGGTACGTCGCGCTGTAGTCCCCGTTGTTGTTGGTGAACGTGACCGCTGAATCGATCAGGTGCTTGCCCGGCGCGAGCGGGTGGATGAACACGAGGTTGCCGACCAACCCGGTTCGGATCGGCCCCACGCCGACGCCGAGGATCTGGTCGTAGAAGCTGCCAGGCTCCGAGATCACATCGAAGACGCCGGCGTTGACCGTATGCAGCGGGACCGCGGTTCCGTCGATCGTGAGCGAGTTCGCGATGACGTCGAAGCCGCCCGCAGCTGCCTGTGCGAGTTCCGCGTCTGTGTCGCCGTCGATCCCTTCGGTGGTGAACCAACCCGCGGGCGACAGCACGATCGGCGTTCCCGCCGGAACGTCGCACTGGAACTCCTGGCCGAGGTCGATCGGTGCCACCATGAAGAAGACGCCGTTCATCACGTGCCCGCAGTCGCCGCCGAGGCCGGCGAACAGTGGATTCGACGCGTCGCCGAGGAACCACTGACCCACCATCCGCAGCCACACCTGGTGCGAATGACCACGCGGGTGCGCCTGGGTCGGCACGGTCGACGCCGCGCGGGCAGGAACCAATGCGAGCTGTCCGACCACGGCCGCTGCCGCGATGAAGGTGACGATGGAACGACGCATCGGAAGACCCCTCCCCCTCATATCGCTTCCATAATCACCGTATGGCGGCGACCGTTTCTGCGTCAAGGAAGGGATATCGAGGGATGCCATGAAGACACTCGTGTGGCGCCGGCTCGACGAGCCGGGGATGGAAGTAGCTCACGTGCGATCGTTCGCCTCGGCTTCGGGTGTCCAGATCGGCTCGACGTACGAGGTTCGATGGCACCTCGAGGACGAGCACCTCGAGCTCGAGCTCAACGGCGAACGGCGCGCAAACTTCGCACTGGACGGCGCAGACTTCTTCGACGTCTTCGCCTCGCCGTTCTTCAACTCCCTGCCCGTGATGCGCGACGGGTTGCTCGACGCGGGTCCGGCCCGCGAGTACGTGATGCGGTTCGTCTCGATCCCCGAACTCACCGCCACGACATCGAACCAACGGTACGAGCCGATGGGCCAGCGGATCGTGCGCTACTCGTCGGGCTCGTTCGAGGCGGCGATCGTCTTCGACGCGGACGGCTTCGTCGAGCACTACAGCGGTTTCCTCGAACGAGTCTCCTGAGGCTGGGAACGTCAGCGGCGGTACGCTCCGGTGCCTATGAGGGATCTGCGGTCGCTGATCGACGACACCGAGGTCACACTCGCCTTCTACGGCTCGATCGTGTACCTCGCGATCGTCGCCGCCTTCGGATCTCAGCGCGAGCCGCCGAGTCCGACGGCCGCCGTGAGCGCGCTCGTCGCCACGGCGACCGTCCTCTACATCGCCCATGTCTTCGCGGCGCTCGTGCCGCGCGTCGCGAGCCAAGGTCATCTTCGCGGTCGCGATGTGGCACGCGCCATGCGCCACGACCTGCCACTGCTCGTGTCCGCGGTCGTGCCGATCGTCCCGCTCCTGCTCGCGGCGGCCGGAGTGATCTCCGTCGACAGCGGCTACACGCGCCGGAGTGCGGGTGACGCTCGCGATGCTGTTCGTCCTTGCCGTCATGCTGAGCCGACGCAACGGGCTGGCATGGGGCCGCGCGCTCGCGGCCGGCGGCGTGATCATCGCCGTGACCGTCGTCGTCATCTGGCTCGAATCATCCGTGCACTGATCGGCTCCGAGTCAGATAAGGTCACCCGTCATGGCCCAGCAGATGATCAACGAGCGGACGTTCTCCGCGGAGTCGATCCGCGAGCTCTCGCGCGGCGAAACGATCCCTCGTCGCATGTCGGTCGGCGGAACGGTCCTCAAGACGCTCGTCCTGTTCGTGCTGACCTGCGGGTTCGCCGCCGTCGGCTGGAGCCGTGCGGGCACAGTGATCCGCGCCACCTCGGGCCCGTCCTGGCTCCTGGGCTACTTCTTGCTGATCGCGCTGTCGTTCCTGGCGATCGCCAACCCTCGCCTCGCTCCCCTCGGTGGGTTCGTGTACGCGGCGCTGATGGGCCTCTGGGTGGGCGCGATCTCGAACGTGTACGAGGCCGCCTACGACGGCATCGTCGCCCAGGCGTTGCTCGCGACCATGGCGACCGTGCTCGTGTGCCTGCTCCTGTACGCGTTCGGCGTCGTGAAGGTCACGCGCCGCTTCGTCCTAGTCGTCGTCGCCGCGACGATCGGCATCGGTTTGATGTACCTCGTCGCGTGGATCCTCAGCATCTTCGGGGTGAGTCTGCAGTTCTGGACCGATCCGTCACCAACCGGGATCGCGATCAGCGTGGTCATCTGCATCGTCGCGGCGCTCAACCTGTTCATCGACTTCGCCGTGGTCGACCAAGGGGTCGCGAACGGAGCTCCCTCGTTCATGGAGTGGTATTCCGCGTGGGGGCTGCTCGCAACCGTCGTGTGGCTCTACCTCGAGGTGCTGTACCTGCTCGCCCGGTTGCAGCGCTGATGGCCGGGCAGTAGCCGCCTCACGGCGTCGGCGGGGACAGGCGCTGCCGGAACCGCTGCAGGGCGCCGTCCAGATCGGCGAGACGCTCACGGAGCAGGTCCGGATCGATCCCGCGCGCGTCGACCTGCGCCTGGAGTGCACCCCGGAGGTTCCCGAGCGACATGCGCACGTCCCCCATCTCCGCGGACGCGTCACTCATCGCCGGTTCCCCGGCGAGTGCATCGAACTCGCCCATCACTCGATCGAGGTTGGCCGTGACGTCGCCCAGCATCCGGGGTCGATCGGCGTCCGAGGTCATGGGGAGCACCGCGGCCTGATCGTGCAGCGCGATGGCGCTGGCGTAGGCGTCGAGCGCTCGCTTGCGGACCTCCGCCGAAGCCGCCCGCGTCGATCGCCGGCGAAGCACGTAGGCCACGACGCCCGCGATCAGAAGGAGCGCCAGCAAGATCCACGGCCAGACCGGTGTTGAGGTCGTCTCCGGGACCGGAGAGGACGACGCCGACGAGCTCGTCGGTGAAGCCGTCGAGGACGAGGACGTGCTCGATGTCGTTGTCGATGTCGATGTCGCGGTCGATGTCGACGTCACGGTCGAGGTCTTCGTTTGCGTGCTCGTCGACGAGGACGACGAAGATGACGTCGAGGTCCGCGTGCTCGTCGGTGCCTCGCTGGTGGGTGCACTCGTCGACGTGCTCGTCGCGCCCGATACGGCGGGCGTGCGCGTGGGAAGGCTCGGGAGGCTGACCGAGCGCGAGGCGCTCGGGAGGTTCGAGCCGCCGCCGCACGAAGCGAGGAGCACCAGGGCGGTCGCAAGGACCGCGATCGAGGTCAGACGGATCCGACGTAGCCAGCTCACGTTCCGCGACCCCCTTCCGGCCTCAACCCTACGACCTCGGGCGGGGTTAAACGCTTGCGGTACCACAGGGCGTCCGCACCCGCAGGAAAGCCCTCTACCCGACCCATCAGTTCGTAGCCGGCCCATTCGTACAGGCGCCGAGCCTGGAAGTCGTAGGTGAAGTGCACGGTTTGCGTGCAGCCTCTCGCCGCCGCCTCGGCCTCGGCGGCAGCGAGAAGCCGTGGCCCCAGCCAACGACCCCGGAGGCTCGGATCCACCCACAGGCTCGTCAGTTCGCAGGAGTCACCCCACGTCCAGCCACTGACGCCAGCGACGATCCTGCCGCCTTCGCGAACGAAGATCGCCAGGTCGGCTTCCTCACCGAGCCCCAAGGCGGCCGACGCCTCGCGGCGGATCTGCGCCTCGAGGAATCCGATATCACGCGGATCCGGATCGTCCTCGACCTGGAACTCCACCGCCCCGACTGATCAGCCGACGATCTGCTCGATCAACGAGGCGTCGTCGAAGTACGTCCGATAGGACCGGATCTTGCCGTCGCGGAAATCGGCCACCGTGGCGCCGGGCAACTGGATATGCCGTCCCGTCGCCTCCAGCACAGCGCCCTCGTCGAGGACGAGCGGCCCGGTGTGATCGGCCTCGACGACCCATTCGGCGAACGCCTTGTTGCCCACTTCGTCGAGCCCCCGAAGGGACAGGGTGACGTTGGAAAACGCATCATCATGCACGGCAGCGAGGTCGTCGAGGGCCGACAAGCCCGACACCGTTGCGAACGGCGACCACCCGACGACGTCCTCGGTGAACAGAGAGCCGCGATCGACCGATCCGCCAAGAGCCTCCGCTTCGAGGGCCTTCAACAGCACGTTCTTCTTCGAATCACCCATGTCAGCTCCCCAGGACCTTCGCCTTGGCGGCCGCGAACTCCTCGTCAGTCATCGCACCCGAAGCGTGCAACTGGGCGAAGTGATCGATCTGCTCGGCCGGATCCGCCGGCGGCGGTGCATACTGCGCTGGCTCCGGCGGAGGCGCAGCGTATTGCGCCTGATCGTCGACGGGGGCCTGCGCAGCCTCGGCGTTCTTCTTATTCTCGTGGTGAACGACCGCCGCGGTCGCGATGACCGCTCGGCGCCTCGTCCGTCGCCGCATACCCATGGTGTACTCCCTCCTGCTTGCTCGGCTGACTGCTACCTGGTTGGGCGGCCTCCGAGCGAGACCGACAGCCTACAATGCGAGCGTGCGCACCCCGATCAGGAACCCGCCGGACCCGATGTACGCGGAGATCGAGGTGCACCGCACGATGATCTGCGACCGCGTTCGCACCGATGCCTTCCGTCGAGCGATCGATGCGGTGGTGCGCCCCGGGGACATCGTGCTCGACGTCGGCGCCGGGACGGGCATCCTGAGCCTCTTCGCGGCGCGGGCCGGAGCCGCGCACGTCTACGCGGTCGAGCAGACGACCATCGCCGTCCTTGCGCAAGCGCTGGCCGCCGCGAACGGGGCCGCAAACATCGTCGAGGTCATCCAGGGCGACATCATGGAGGTCGAGCTCCCCGAGCGTGTCGACGTGATCGTCTCGGAATGGCTGGGAGGATTCGGCATCGACGAAGGGATGCTGTCCCCGGTCATCGCCGCGCGCGATCGCTGGCTGAAGCCCGGAGGAACCATGATCCCCCACTCGGTAACGGCCTGGACGTGTCTCGTGAACGACAGCCATCTGGGCGAGACTGTTGGATTCCTGAGCGACGACCCCTACGGCCTCCGTCTCGACGGACTCGTCGAGATGACCGTGAACGAGATCATCTACTCCGGCTCGTTCCGCCATCTCGCGCAAGGTGACCGGCGCTCTGAGCCGGGTCCCTTGTGGACCACGGACGTGGGGCTGGTCCCGGTGGAGGAGGCGAAAGCTCCACACGCAGCCGAGGCGCTGCTGCGGGTGAACGGCGTCGGGACAGCGAACGCTCTGGCACTGTGGTTCAGCGCCAACCTCGCGCCCGACATCTCGCTCTCGGTCGGACCCGGCGACGCGCCCACGCACTGGGGTATGACGACCGCACCGTTGCGCTCCCCCGTGGAGCTCGCGCCTGGCATGGACGTCCGCGCGAGGGTCCGGACCGCCCCCGCGCGACCGGTGGGTACGTGGACGCGTTGGGCCGTCGCGATGCCGGGCGCCGATTGGGAAGAGCACGACGAACAGTCGATGTGGGAAGAGCTCGACGACTGAGGACGCTCCACGGCCGACCGTGCTCGGCGTCTTCGTCTGCGGTTCTGCCATCGAGTCTTCTCTCGCCACGAGGGGCGGATGTCAGCTGCCCATGCCCATCTCTTCGGCCTTCTCGATGTCACGGCCGTGCACCGTCAGCGCCCAGATGACGGCCACGTCGATCGCGATGATGGCCAGCGCCCAGAACGGGTAGAACGTCATCGAGGCGAACGCGGAGAACATGCTGATGACGGCGCCGATCACGCCGACCGTCCGGGCGAGCACGTTGCCGCTGAACACGGCCAACCCCGCGAGGAGGACGACCACTCCGAGGAGGATCTGGAACCAGCCCCACGAGGTCGCGCTCTGACCGAACACCGCGTCGTTGCCGTCGGGGAAGAGGTGCTTCGAGTTGATGACCCACCCGAGCCCTTGCAGGATCTTGAAGCCACCGACAACCACCATCAGGATCCCCGCGAAGCTGATCCAACCCACCGCTGCGCTGCTTGGCATACGTTCCGACATGCCTTTCCCCTCTCCTACACGGGCCCCCTTCTGGGGACCCTTCCATGGTTCAGATGCGGCGCCGATCCCTGCGCCTGCCCCGTCGGTTCATGCCGGCGGCGGAAACCGGTGACAGGGGACGGCCGAACGGGTCGATGAACAGCGTCACGCCGCCCTTGGCGGATGCCGGCATCGCCCCGTCCAACGTCTTGAAGTCGTACATGAGCCTGGAGCCCTCGATCCGCGGGTTCTGGATCTCGATCACGACGTCCTCAGGGAGGTCCTCGCCCGACTCGAGGAAGGCGAGCACCGCGTTCGGCGGGTCTTCCTGGAACGAGTTCTCCCCCTCGTCCCACATGTCCACGAACATCTCGGAGGTCACGTGGCCCACCACGCGCTTGGGACGATCGGAGAAGTACAGCGTCGAAGCACCGATCTCATGCAGCGTCAGCACGCTGCCCTCGGCGCTGGCCTCCACCGCCGTCTGCACGAACATCGCCTCGATCTCGTCGAGTTCCTGCTCCAACTGGTCCTTCGTCGTTTCCTGCGTCATGTTCCTGCTCCTTATCCTTGCTCGGCCATCTTGGCCTGCGCATCGGCGAGCGCACCCTTGAGCGCCTCGACGTGACGGCCTTCCGCCTCGCCGACGACCTTCTGGATGGCGCGCGTCACTGCGGGCTCGATGACGTCGGCATGGTCGCGCGTGTACGCGACGATGAGGCCGGCGCCACCGATCGGGATCGTTTCCCCGGCCGCCTCCTCGATCTTGCTGCCGGTCTTGTTGTGCAGCACCTTGCCGGCCCCTGCGCCGACGACGGCTCCGATCGCGGTTGCCGCGAGCAGCGGCGGCGCGAACAGCCCGACCACGAACCCGACGGCGCCGAGTCCCTCCGCGCCCTCCTTGACCATATGGTCGGTCTGCTCCACCGAGAGGTTGCCCTCGAGGTCCTTGCTCACCACGACGGCGCCCATGATCTCCGCACCACAGTTCAGGACGGCCTCGTAGTCATCGTGCGCCGCCTCGGTCGAGAGGTAGCCGCCGATCAGTACGTCCGTGGGCTCCTTCGCCATGATCGCTCTCTCCTCCCGCTCCTAGCCGGCCAGGCTGCCCGCGGCGCCGCCCCGATGCGCCTCCGCGTGCAGCTGCAACTCGTCCTCGTCGGACAGGTGCGGCTTGATGTCGAACACGACCTTCTTGATCGTGCCGGTGAATGCGAAGGGCTTTCGGTCCTCGTACGCGAGATCGACGACCCCGCCGTTGTCACGACCGATGTCCATACCCGCGTAGCCCGAGAAGCGGATCGGCACGGTGTGGTCCATCCGTCCCTTCCCGACCGGGCGATCGTCGATGAACAGGGTCACCTCGCCGCCGGTTGCGGGCTTCGCCTCGTCGGCCGCGAACTCCATCCGGACCGTGACGTCGCCGGATGGGAGATCTTCCTCAGCCACCTGCTTGAAGACGAAGACACCCATCATCGAGTAGGTATGCGTGAGCTTCCCGTCCTTGACGTACAGCGTGAACCCGCCCAGGTGGTCCGCCTCGGCGACGATCACGCCCTCGGCACCTGCGTCGGGCACCACGAGATCGGCCGAGATCGAGTAGGAGCGGTTGTAGATCCGGGGGATCATCCCCGACAACACGTCCTGGACGTCCCCACGGAACTCGAACGTCGTCTGCTGATCGATCGGAGGCAGGATGCCGAAGAAGGTCGACAGCGTCGCGAGGAGCGGCAGCACCTTGTACTTCTCCGCCTCCTTCCAGAACAGCGCCTTCAGCTCCTGAACCTTGTCCGGATGCTCGGCGGAGACGTCCTTCGCCTGCGAGAAGTCGTCGGGCAGGTAGTAGAGCTCCGCGGGCCCCGCATCGGGATCCCACACGCCGGGGGCGTATGGCGCGAGGGCATCCGGGGTGACGACCCATGGGATCCGCTCGGTCTTCATCGCCAGCCACCAGCCGTCCTTGTACATCGCGCGATTGCCGATCGTTTCGAAGTACTGCTGGGTGCGATGCTCCGGCGCGCCGCTATCGGCGAACGACGCCGCGAACGACGTGCCGTGCATCGGTTCCTGCTCGATCCCGTCCACCGTCGATGGCGCCGGGATACCCGCGACGTCAAGGATCGTCGGCACCACGTCGATCACGTGCGCGAACTGGGGTCGGACTCCACCCCCGTCGGTCACGCGGGCCGGCCACCGCACGACGAGCGGGTTCCGCGTGCCGCCGAGATGCGAGCCGACCTGCTTGCCCCACTGGAAGGGCGTGTTGCCCGCCCATGCCCACGCGGCGCCATAGTGCGGATCCATGATCGCCGCGCCCCACTGATCCAGTCCGCCGAAGCGCTCGGACAGCTGGAGCTGCATCTCGTCGGTGAGTGGGATGCCGTTCTGCATCGTCAGCTCGTTGAACGAGCCCGTGATCGTGCCCTCCATGCTGGCGCCGTTGTCGCCCCAGATCCAGAGCACGAGGGTGTTGTCGAGCTCCCCGAGCTCCTCGATCGCGTCCAGCACCCGGCCCACGTTGTGGTCGGCGTTCTCCGAGAAGCCCGCGTACACCTCCATCTGCCGCGCGTAGAACGCCTTGAGCTTGTCGGGTACGTCGTCCCATGCGGGGAACGCCGGGTCGCGCGGCGTGAGCTCGGTGTCGGCGGGGATCACCCCGAGCTCCTTCTGTCGGGCGAACGTCTCCTCACGGAGCTTGTCCCAGCCCTGATCGAACGTGCCCTTGTACTTGTCGGCCCACGCTTTCGCGACGTGATGTGGGGCGTGGCTGCACCCGGTGGAGAAATAGATGAAGAACGGCTTGTTCGCGTCCTGCGCCCGAACGCCGTGCAGCCACTCGAGCGTCTTGTCCGCCATCGCGTCGGGGAAGTAGTACGGGTCCTCTTCGTCGCCGTAGCGGTCGTCGGTCCCGATGATCTTCTGGTTCTCCGCGATCACCGGGTCCCACTGACTGGCGCCTCCGCCGAGGAACCCGTAGAAGTAGTCGAAACCCCAACCGTTCGGCCAGCGGTCGAAGGGGCCCGCGTGGCCCTGTTGGCCGTCTGGCGTGAGGTGCCACTTGCCGAACGCGGCCGTCGAGTACCCGTTGTCACGAAGGATCCGCGGTAACGGCGCGCAGTCGCGAGGCAAGATCGCGGAATACCCCGGGAACCCGCCCGCGAATTCCCCGATCGAGCCGAATCCAACGGCGTGGTTGTTGCGACCGGTCAGCAGGGCTGCACGAGTGGGTGAGCAGAGAGCCGTCACGTGGAAGCGGTTGTACTTGAGGCCCTGCTCGGCCACACGCGTGTAGTTCGGCGTCTGGATCGGACCGCCGAACGTGCTGGGGTTGCCGAAGCCGGCGTCGTCGATCAAGACGAGCAGGACGTTGGGCGCCCCCGCAGGCGGTACCGGATGTCCGACGAGGTTCCAATCCGGCTGTGATCCATCGAGCGTGCGGTTCGTCACCCCCTGGAACGCCCCGCGGCGGATGGGCAGGTGGTCTCGATCCGGCTCATTCATGTTGGCCCCCAGTCTTTTCGAGCGCCTCGCGACGCACGTCGGCCCTGCCACGATGCGACCGACGAAACCCCTCCGCTTGGACTGTATCCCTCTCGCGCCAGCGTTCGCTTCGGCGCCGCATCTCCGTCCGAAGCTTCAGTCCTCGTCGCTTGACTTGTTCAGAGCACACTCGCCCGTGCAGACATCCGTCCGTTGTCCTACAGTCGTTTCCCCAACGGACAGCCCGAGAGGGAGTAGATCGATGAGTGCAACCACGGTCGCGCACCCGAGCGTCGAAGAGCGGAAAGCATCCGGCAAGGACAAGCGGGAGCGGGTCGCTCCCTCCGATCACGCCGGTTGGACGCCGTCCGCGGATCGACCCAACCCGATCGCGCTGCTCCAAGCGCAGAACGCGACCCGAGAGAAGGACCTCGTTCCGGTCCGCCACGGGCGCATGATGGCCTCCCCGTTCACCTTCTATCGCGGCGCGGCCAAGATCATGGCCGCCGACCTGAAGGACACCCCGAGAGCTGGTCTGACGGTGCAACTGTGCGGCGATGCGCACCTCGCGAACTTCGGCGTCTTCGCGTCGCCCGAACGAGCCCTCGTGTTCGACCTCAACGATTTCGACGAAACGCTTCCGGGGCCGTTCGAGTACGACGTCAAGCGTATGGCCGCGAGCTTCACGATCGCCGCACGCAACAACGGCTTCAGCAAGAGCGACGCGCGCAAGGCAACGCTCGCGTCGGTGAGCAGCTATCGAAGCGCGATGGCTGCGTTCGCGCGGATGTCCACGTTGGAGATCTGGTACGCGAAGTTGTCCGAGGACGAGCTGCGATCCGCGATAAGGACATTCGTCGCCCAGCAGAAGGACAAGGCGGCCAAGAAGGCGGCGAAGCAGCGAGAGAAACGGGCGGATGCCGCCGCCACCAAGGCTCACACGCGCGACAGCCTGCACGCGCTCTCGAAGCTGGCGGAACAGGTCGACGGCAAGTATCGGATCGTGAGTCAACCGCCGATCATCGTGCCCTCGCGGGACCTCACGAAGATGAGCGGGCTGTCCCCCGAGAAGTTGATGGATGCGGTGCACGACCAGTTCCGTGCCTACCGCGCAACGCTGCAGCCCGACCGGAGGCAGCTCCTGGAGCGGTTCGAGTTCGTCGACATGGCTCATAAAGTGGTTGGTGTCGGCAGCGTCGGCACGCGGGCGTTCATCGTGTTGCTCCAGGGCCGCGATCAACAGGACCCCCTCTTCCTGCAAGTGAAGGAGGCCACGACCTCGGTGCTCGAGGACCACCTCCCGAAGAGTCGCTATCGGATGCCCGGCGAGCGCGTTGTCCAGGGACAGCGACTGATGCAAGCGGCAAGCGACATCTTCCTGGGTTGGACGAAGGGGCAAGAGGAGAATCGACACCTGTACTGGCGGCAGCTGCGGGATATGAAGAGCTCCGCGAACGTGGAGTCGATGGATCCGCCCTCCCTCGCGTTCTACGGGGGCATCTGCGGATGGACGCTCGCTCGCGCGCACGCACGATCGGGAGATCCCGTCGCGATCTCCGGCTATCTCGGCAAAGGCGACGGCTTCGATCGGTCGATCGTCGACTTCTCCGGGCGATATGCGGATCAGAACGAACGCGACTACGAGGCGTTCACAGAAGCGATCCGGGCTGGCAGGCTCACCGCCGTGGAGGGTCTCTAGGTATACCCTTCGCGACGTGACCGGCCCCGACGACACGGAGCGAGACGCGCGACGCGACACACACGTCGCGACGGCCGGCGAACCACCTGAGCCGACGCCGCGGCCCAAGCGCGCGCGACGCGTCCTGCACGTTCGGATCTTCTCGTCCGCGAGCGACGCGCCTCGGTCGCGACGACCCGACCGATGCCGTCCTCCTGGTCGTTTCGATCATCCTCGTGTCGACGTTCATGGTGCCTGCGCCGGACGCCACCACGACCGACACCGCGATCAACTCTTTCCTGCAGCAGTTGCCGGGAACCGCGAGCGGTGTGTGGCAGGTGCTCTACGACCTCCTGCTGGTCTGGCCGGTCGTGCTCATGCTCGCGATGCTGTTCGCGCACGGACGCAAGCGGGTCTTCCGAGACATGCTGCTCGCGCTGCTCGTGGCGTGCGCGTTCATCGCGCTCGTCGCCGTGTCGATGGGCAAGGACGTCTCCACACTTCTGTCGGACGCCTTCAGCGCCGACACCCCATCGGAGTACTTCGCGTCGAGGCTGGCGCGTCGCCGCCGCACTGATCGCCACCGCGTCCCCGCACCTCACCCTGCCGCTGCGACGGATCGGCCGGTGGATCTTGTTCCTCGGATCCCTGGCGTGCATCGTTCTGGGCGTGTCGGTCGCCCTCGGCACGCTGGCCGCCTACCTGACCGGGATCGCCGGTGCGGCGGTCGTCCATCTGCTCCTCGGCTCGCCGGGCGGTCGCCTCACCCTCGAGGAGGTCGCAGACGCGCTCGAGGACATGGGCGTGGAGGCGACGGACCTCCGAGCGGCGCCGCTCGGCCCGCGAGGCGTCGAGTTGGTCGACGCCTCGACCTCCGATGGCCGACCGTTGCGGGTCAAGATCTTCGGACGGGACGCGCGCGGTGGAGAGTTCCTGTCCTCAACCTGGTCCTCACTCAGTCGCAAAGGCCAGACGCTGCGCGCGGGTTCGGGCTGGCAGCAGGTCGAGCGAGAGGCGTTGGCCTCCGTGTTCGCAGAGCGTGCCTCGGTGCCCGTCCTGCGGGTGATCGCCGCGTCGGAGACTCCGGAGGGCGATGGCGTGCTCGTCCTGGACGCCGACGCGCGCGCGCTCGGATCACTGGAGGCCGACACGATCGAGGACCCGTCGATCGAGCAGCTCTGGCGCGCGTTCGCAGGGCTCGGCGAAGCAGGCATCGCGCTCGGTCGCGTGACCGGCGACAGCGTGTTCGTTCGCCCGGACGGGTCGGCGGCGGTCGGCGACTTCAGCGACGCGACGATGTCCGCGGACCGGAGCCTCATCCTCGCGGATCGTGCGCAACTCCTCGCCGTCACCGCGCTCGTCGTGGGGCGCGAGCGCGCCGTACGGATCGCCGTACGCGCCTTGGGCAACGACGAGCTCGAAGCGGCGCTTCCCTACCTGCAGCAGGCGGCCTTGCAATCCGACGTCTGGCACCAGGTCAAGGAGCGCGATTGGGAGCTGGAAGACCTTCGGGTCATGGTGGAGCAAGAGACGGGCAGCGCCCCGAAGGAGCTCGAACAGCTCCGGCGCGTGTCATGGGGATCGCTGCTGAAGCTCGCGCTGATCGGCTTCGTGGCCTACGCCCTGATCTCCGCGGTGTCGAATGTCGGCCTCGACACGATCGTCGAAGAGTTCCAGAGCGCGGACAAAGCCTGGCTGCTCGCGGCCATCGCCCTCACGCCGCTCGCACAACTCCCGCAGGCGGCCTCCACGATCGGGGCGAGCACGTACGCGCTTCGCTTCTTCCCGTCGCTGATGCTGCAGTACGGCGTCCAGTTCATCTCCCTCGCCGTTCCCAGCTCCGCTGCCCGCGTTGCCCTCGAGATCCGCTTCTTCGAGCGCATCGGCGCGCCGGCGGCCGGCGCCGTCACGGTCGGCATGATCGACAGCTTCAGCACGTTCTGCATCCAGATCCTGTTGATGGCGGTCATCACGCTGTCCGGTCTGGCGTCGTTGCATCTGTTCGGATCCGACTCGTCCGGTTCCTCGTCCGGGTCGAGCATCGACTGGCAGACGGTCGCCATCGCGTGTGGTCTCCTCCTGATCGCCTTTGCCGCCGCCCTGCTCCTGCCGCGATTCCGTCACCTGATGAAGCGATTCGTCGACGGGCTTCGCGCGAAGGCGGCCGATGGTCGCGACGCGCTCAAGGTGTTGCGCGAACCTCGGAAGCTCGTGCTCCTGCTCGGCGGCAACCTCATCGCCCAAGTCACGATGGCGGTGATCCTCGGCATGTGCCTACGTGCGTTCGGCTACTCCGCGTCGCTCGCCCAGCTGATCCTCATCTACTGCTTCGTGTGTCTCTTCGCCGGATTCATGCCGGTGCCGGGCGGTGTCGGCGTCGCGGAGGCCGCGTACACGGCAGGCCTGGTCGCGATCGGCATCCCGCAGGCCGCCGCGACGTCGACAGCGCTGATGATGCGACTGGTCACGTTCTACCTGCCGCCGATATGGGGGTCGTTCGCGATGCGCTGGATGCGCGAGAACCGATACCTC
>CAWFKP010000004.1:0-388028 GCA_963816425.1 uncultured Actinomycetes bacterium | reverse complement strand
GAACAGCTTGCTGTAGATCGTCGTCCGCGGTCACGTCGTAAGTGAGGTTGCCGACGTAGAGTTTGTTGCCCATGGAAAAGCTGCCTTCCTGTTCTTACCGAGATGTGGAGCTTCTACCCGTCGTGAACTATTTCAAGAAGGCTCTGCTGCCATACACAGACTGGCGAATATAAGTGAATTGGGAAAAAAATTGACTCGGAGCGACCCATTTTGTTGTTTTGGGGCCGCCCCGGCTGAATCGACATGACGCCGCCGACTCCGCGACGCCCCGCATCGCGAGCCTGGTGCCGAGCCTGACCGAGCTGGTGTTCGCGCTCGGCCTCGGCGAGCGCCTGGTCGCCCGCACCGGCTTTTGCGTCCATCCGAGCGACCGCGTCGCCAGCGTCGCGAAGGTCGGCGGCACCAAGGACGTCAACCTCGCCAAGCTGCGCCGGCTGGCGCCGACGCACGTGCTCGTCAACGTCGACGAGAACCGGCAAGGAGACGATCGACGCGATCGAAGCGTGGGGCGACGAGGCGCCAAAGATCGTCGTCACGCATCCGCGCGATCCGGTCGACAACCTCGCCCTGGTCGACCAGCTGGCGACCATCTTCGCCGCCGCGCCGGGCGTCGCGGAGCGCGCCGCCGCTCTGCGCGACGCCCTCGCCGACGCGCTGGCGGCGATCGGTGCCGAGGGCCGCCCGAAGCGCCGTGTCCTCTACCTGATCTGGCACGACCCGTGGATGACGGTGGCGCGCGACACCTACCTGTCGCGCATGCTCGCGCGAATCGGCTGGCAGACGCTTCCCGAGGCCACCGGCGGCTACGCCGGCGCGGCGCGCTACCCGACGCTGACGCGGCGACGAACCGTGGCTCGCCGCGGTCGAGCGGGTGCTGCTCAGCTCGGAGCCGTTCGCCTTCCACGACCGTCACGTCGCCACGATACAGGCGCTGTGCCCCGCCGCGAAAGTGATGCGCGTCGACGGCGAGCTGCTCAGCTGGTACGGCTCGCGCGCGGTCGCCGGGCTGCGCTACCTGCGCGGGCTGGCCGACGACGACGACAATGCGGCGCCGCGCGCGTCGCCCTGACTCCGCGCCGCGTTCGCCCATGGACATCCTGAAGCCGCTGATCGCGCTGCTGGCGATCGTCAATCCGATCGGCGTGCTGCCGTTCTTCATCCACTTCACCGCAGGCTTCAGCGGCGACCAGCGGCGCCGAACGACCGCGTCGCCGCAGTCAGCGCCTTCGTCGTCATCGCCGTCAGCGCGGTGGCGGGGCTGCGAATCATCGAATTCTTCGGCATCTCGCTCGCCTCGTTCCAGGTCGGCGGCGGCATGCTGCTGCTGCTGTCGTCGCTGCAGATGCTCAACGCGCAGCCGGCCGAGAGCCGCACCAGCGACCTCGTCGAAGGCAGCGACAAGGTCGACGCCGGCGATTCGATCGCGATCGTGCCGCTGACGATCCCGCTCCTCACCGGCCCGGCGACGATCTCGACGATGGTGATCTACGCCGAGAAGACGAAGCACTGGTGGGAGATCGCGATCCTCGTCGGCTACGGCGTCGTCATCGCGCTCGCGATCTGGATCGCGTTCGGCCTGGCCGGCCGGATCGCCCGCGTCATCGGCCGCACCGGCATCAACGTCATGACGCGGCTATGGGCCTGCTGCTCGCGGCGCTGGCCGTCGAGGTGATGTCGGACGGCCTGGTCAAGCTCTTCCCGGTCCTCGCCGCCGGCGTGCGCTGACGTGAGCGACGCGCGCTACGACTACATCGTCTGCGGCGCCGGCACCGCCGGCTGCCTGCTCGCCAACCGGCTCAGCGCCGATCGCCACAAGCACGTCCTCGTCATCGAGGCCGGCGCGCAGGACAACTATCTCTGGGTCCACATCCCGGTCGGCTACCTCTACTGCATCGGCAACCCGCGCACCGACTGGCTGTACGGACCGAGCCGGCTGCCGGGCTGAACGGCCGCAGCCTGCGCTACCCGCGCGGCAAGGTCCTCGGCGGCTCGAGCAGCATCAACGGGATGATCTACATGCGCGGCCAGGCGCGCGACTACGACGGCTGGGGCGCCGGCGACGGCCACGGCGCGAACCCCGGCTGGAGCTGGGCCGAGTGCCTGCCGTACTTCCTCAGGCACGAGGACTTCCACAAGGGCGCCGACACGTTCCACGCCGCGCCCGGCTTCGATCCCACCGGCAAGCGCCAAGGCGGCGAGTGGCGCGTCGAGAAGCAGCGCCTGCACTGGCCGATCCTCGACGCCTTCCTCGCCGCGCGCGGTCGAGGCCGGCGTGCCGCGCTGCGACGACTTCAACCGCGGCGACAACGAAGGCGTCGGCTACTTCGACGTCAACCAGCGCGGCGGCATTCGCTGGAACGCGACCAAGGCGTTCCTGCGGCCGGCGTTTCCTCGCGCGAACCTGCAGGTCTGGACCGGCGCCCACATCCACCGCGTCGTCTTCGACAGGCATGCGTGCGAGCGGCGTCGAGATCGCGCCGCTCGGCGGCGGCGAGCCGGTCACGGCGCAGCTCGCGCCCGGCGGCGAGGTCATCCTCGCGGCCGGCTCGATCGGCAGTCCGCAGATCCTGCAGCTCTCGGGAGTCGGCGACCCGGGCGTGCTGGCGGCGAACGGCATCGCCGCGCGGCTGCGCCTTGCCGGGCGTCGGCGAGAACCTGCAGGACCACCTGCAGATCCGCGCGGTCTACGGCGTCGAGGGCGCGAAGACGCTGAACACGATGGCGGCGACGCCGTGGGGCAAGGCGCTATCGGCCTGCGCTACGTGTGGTCGCGCAGCGGCCCGATGAGCATGGCGCCGTCGCAGCTCGGCGCGTTCACGCGCAGCAGCGCCGACCGGCCGCACGCCAATCTCGAGTACCACGTTCAGCCGCTCTCGCTCGACGCCTTCGGCGAGCCGTTGCATCGAACCGATGCGTTCACCGCGAGCGTGTGCAATCTCAATCCGACCAGCCGCGGCCACGTCCGCATCCGCTCGGCCGATCCGGCGACGCCGCCGCGGATCGCGCCCGACTACCTCGCGACCGACGACGACCGACACATCGCCGCGCAGAGCCTGCGCGTGACGCGCCGGATCGTCGCCCAGCCGGCGCTGGCGCGATTCAGGCCGCGCGAGATCAAGCCCGGCGTCGAGTTCGAGAGCGACGCCGACCTCGCCAAGCTCGCCGGCGACATCGGCACGACGATCTTTCACCCGGTCGGCACGGCGAAGATGGGGCCGGCGACGGACCCGATGGCGGTCGTCGACGCGCGCCTGCGCGTCCACCGCGTCGAAGGGCTGCGCGTCGTCGACGCCAGCGTCATGCCGACGATCACGAGCGGCAACACCAACGCGCCGACCCTGATGATCGCCGAGCGCGCCGCCGAGTGGATCCTTCGCGGCGAGGCGTGACGTCCGGGCACGGCATACTGTTCCTTCGTGGGATCGAACGGGGGTCGCGATGAAAGTCCATGCGGTAGCGAAAGTCCGGCTCGATGCCGACGGACGCGTCATCGGCGTCGAATGGGGGCCGGTCAACACCGAGACCAACGAGTGGCATACCGAGCCGGCCATCGCCGACGTCTCCGAGGTCGTCGCCGCCCTGCAGCGCGGCGACGACGTGTTCGCGCTCTTCCCGACCCCGCACGGGATGATGCCGATGCGCCGCTTTCGCATCGTCGAATACGACAACGGCTGGCAGACCGTAACCTCGACGGGCCGCCGACGCACGAGCACGAGATCCACGACATGCTGCACGTCGCGGCGTAAGGGCCCGCGGCGTGGCGCTCGAGCGGCCGTGGGTCGCCTGCCTGTGCGCGGCGTGGTGCGTCGCCTGCCGCGAGTACGGCCCCACCTTCGCGGCGCTGGCGACCCGGTTCGGCGCCGACGCCGACTTCGCCTGGATCGACATCGAGGACGACGCCGGACGCGCTCGGCGACGTCGACATCGAGAACTTCCCGACCCTCCTCATCGCCGACGCCGCCGCTGCGCGTTTCTTCGGGACGGTGATGCCGCAGGCGTCCGCCGCGGAGCGGCTGATCCGCGGTGCGCTCGCCGGCGGCCTCGTCGCCGACGCCGATCCGGCGCTGGTCGAGCGTGTCGGCGCGCTCGTGCCGGCGCGCCGGGTCGGCGCCGGCGCGGCATAAGCTTGCAACGAGGTGATCGTTGGCCGCGCCGACGCTGACCTAACATGACGGGCTGGCCCCCTTCAGCACCCCTGCCATGCCCACGCTCCTGATCCTGCGCGACGCGCCGCGGCGCTCTCGCCGCCCTCGTCGCCGCCGCCTTTCTGCCGTTGGCCGCCCACGCCGCCGGGCCGACCCTCCTCAACGTCAGCTACGACGTCGCGCGCGAGCTCTACAAGGAGATCAATCCGGCGTTCCAGCGCAGCTGGAAGCAGCAGGCGGGCGAGGAGGTCACCGTCAACCAGTCGCACGGCGGCTCGAGCAAGCAGGCGCGCTCGGTGATCGACGGCCTCGAGGCCGACGTCGTGACCATGAACCAGTCGAGCGACGTCGACGCCATTGCGCGCGCCAAGCTGATCCCCGAGGACTGGGCCAAGCGGCTGCCGAACAACTCGGCGCCGACGACCTCGGTCACCGTGATCCTGGTTCGCAAGGGGAATCCGAAGGGAATCCGCGACTGGCCCGATCTCGCCAAGGCGGGAACGAGCGTCGTCATCCCGAACCCGAAGATCACCGGCAACGGCCGCTACACCTACGTCGCGGCCTGGGGCTCGGCGATCAAGGCCGGCGGCACGCCAGCGCAGGCGAAGGAACTGGTGCAGAAGATCTTCGCCAACGTGCCGGTGTTCGACGGCGGCGGCCGCGCCGCGACGACGACGTTCGCCCAGCGCAACATCGGCGATGCGCTGTGCACCTTCGAGAGCGAGGTCAACCTCATCAAGGCCGAATTCGGCGACAACTTCGAGGTCGTCTATCCGAAGTCGACCATCCTGGCGGAGAACCCGGTCGCGCTGATCGACAAGGTCGTCGACAAGAAGGGAACGAGGAAGCAGGCCGAGGCGTACCTGAAGTTCCTCTGGTCCGACGAGGCGCAGGAGATCGCCGCGAAGCACCAGATCCGGCCGCGCTCGCCGGCGCTCCTCGCCAAGTACGCGAAGGACTTCCCCAAGGTGCAGACCTTCACGATCGACGAAGTCTTCGGCGGCTGGTCGAAGGCGCAGAAGGAGCACTTCGACGACGGCGCGATCTACGACCAGATCCTCGCCGCCAAGAAGTAATCGCGCCGGGTCGAGAGAACGCAGGCGCGGCATGCTGCTGTCCCGCGCGTTGCTCAAGCGCCACAGCGTCCTGCCGGGCTTCGATCTCGCGCTCGGCTTCACGCTGCTCTATCTCTCGTTCATCGTCCTCGTGCCGCTCTCGGCGGCGTTCCTGAAGACGTTCACGATGACCTGGCCGGCGTTCTGGGGCGCCGTCACCGCGCCTCGCGTCATCGCCTCGTACCGCCTCACGTTCGGCGCCTCGTTCGCGGCGGCGCTCGTGAACGCCGTCTTCGGCCTCGTCGTCTGCTGGGTCCTCGTCCGCTACGAGTTCCCCGGGCGCCGCTTCGTCGACGCGCTCGTCGACCTGCCGTTCGCGCTGCCGACGGCGGTCGCCGGAATCGCCCTCACCGCCCTGTATTCGGGCAACGGCTGGATCGGCCAGTGGCTGCCGTTCAAGGTCAGCTTCACGCCGGTCGGGGTCTGGGTCGCGCTCACCTTCATCGGCCTGCCGTTCGTCGTCCGCACCCTGCAGCCGGTGCTCGAGGACCTGCAGAAGGAGGTCGAGGAGGCGGCGGCGATCCTCGGCGCGACCCGGCGCCAGACGTTCACGCGAGTCATCCTGCCGTACCTGACGCCGGCGCTCCTCACCGGCTTCGCGCTCGCCTTCGCGCGTGCCCTCGGCGAGTATGGCTCCGTGATCTTCATCGCGGGCAACCTGCCGATGGTCTCGGAGATCACGCCGCTGCTCATCATCACCAAGCTCGAGCAATTCGACGTCCCCGGCGCGACCGCGATCGCGGTCGTCATGCTCGTCGCGGCGTTCGCGATGCTGCTCGCGATCAACGGGCTGCAGGCGTGGACGCGCTCGAGGCAGGGACGATGACGGACGGGAGCCGAGGGCGCGTCCCGGTGGCCGCGGCTCCCGAAGGGGGCGCGGCCGGGCCTGGGGCGTCTCGGCGCCCGGGCCGAAGCGTCGAGCAAGCACCGCGACGCGTCAGCGACGCGACCACCGAGCCGGCGTGGCTGCGTCGTCTGCTCATCGCCGTCGCCCTCGCCTTCCTCGCCGTCTTCCTGTTCGTTCCGCTGATCGCGGTGTTCGTCGAAGCGCTCAAGAAAGGCGTCGACGTCTACCTCGCCGCGATCAGCGAGCCCGATGCGGTCTCGGCGATCAAGCTGACGCTTCTCGCTGCCGCGATCTCGGTGCCGCTCAACCTCGTCTTCGGGATCGCCGCGGCGTGGTCGATCGCGAAGTTCGACTTCCGCGGCAAGAACGTGCTGCTCACATTCATCGACCTGCCCTTCTCGGTCAGCCCCGTCATCGCCGGCCTGATCTTCGTCCTCGTCTTCGGCCTGCAGGGCTGGCTCGGCGAATGGCTGCGCGACCACGACCTGAAGATCATTTTCGCCCTGCCCGGGATCGTCATCGCGACGATCTTCATCACCTTCCCGTTCATCGCCCGCGAGCTGATCCCGCTGATGCAGGCGCAGGGCACCGAGCAGGAGGAGGCGGCGCGCGTCCTCGGTGCCGGCGGCTGGCAGATCTTTCGCCGCATCACGCTGCCGAACGTCAAGTGGGCGCTGCTCTACGGCGTGATCCTCTGCAACGCACGGGCGATGGGCGAGTTCGGCGCGGTCAGCGTCGTCTCCGGCCACATCCGCGGCCAGACCAACACCATGCCGCTGCACATCGAGATCCTCTACAACGAGTACCAGTTCGCGGCGGCGTTCGCGGTGGCGTCGCTGCTCGCCGGGCTGGCGCTGGTGACGCTGGCGCTCAAGTACTTCGTCGAGCGGCGCGTCGCTGCCACCGGCCTGGCGGCGACGGGAGCACGGCCATGAGACGCCTGGCTGCCGCCGCGGCGAGCACCGCGGCGCGCAACGCGGAGGACTGGCGATGAGCATCGAGGTCCGCCACCTGCGCAAGCGCTTCGGCCAGACCGTCGTTTGCGACGACCTCAGCCTCGACATTCCCGCCGGCCAGCTCGTCGCGCTGCTCGGCCCCTCGGGATCGGGCAAGACGACGCTGCTGCGGATCATCGCCGGCCTCGAGGTGCCCGACGCGGGAACGGTCCTCTTCCACGGCGAGGACGCGACCGACGCCGACGTGCGCGAGCGCCGCGTCGGCTTCGTCTTCCAGCACTACGCCCTCTTTGGTCACATGACGATCTTCGAGAACGTCGCGTTCGGCCTGCGCGTGCGGCCGAAGGCAGTTCGGCCCGACGCGGCGGCGATCCGCGCCAAGGTCGCCGAGCTGCTCGCGCTGGTCCAGCTCGACCGCCTCGCCGACCGCTATCCGCACCAGCTCTCCGGCGGCCAGCGGCAGCGGATCGCGCTCGCGCGAGCGCTCGCCGTCGAGCCCAAGGTGCTCCTCCTCGACGAGCCGTTCGGCGCCCTCGACGCCAAGGTTCGCAAGGAATTGCGGCGTTGGCTGCGCCGCCTGCACGACGAGATGCACGTGACGAGCGTCTTCGTCACCCACGATCAGGAAGAGGCGATGGAGGTCGCCGACCGAATCGTCGTCATGAATCAGGGCCGGATCGAGCAGGACGGCGCGCCCGACGAGGTCTACGACCATCCCGCGTCGCCGTTCGTTCTGCAGTTCCTCGGCGACGTCAATCTGTTTCGAAACTCCGAGCCCGCAGGCGCGGCGGCGGGCGGATTCCAGGGCGACGCGCGGACGGCCTACGTTCGCCCGCACGAGCTGCAGGTCGTCGCCCAGGCCGAGCCCGGCTCGGTGCCGGTGACGCTGGCGCAGGCGCTCACCATTGGCCCGAACACGCGGCTGGAATTTCGCCACGCCGACGGCTCCGGCTACATCGACGTCGAGATGCCGCGGCCCGATTGGCTCGCGTTGCGGGAACGGCTCGGCCTCAAGCCGGGATCGGCTGCGCACCTGCTGCCGCGCCGCGTGACGCGCTTCTCGAGCGACGACATCGATCCCGCCGCGATGATCTGATCGCCGCGGCGTCGCGCCGATGCCATGACAATCGCCTCTCAGCTCCCATCCTGACCCGGAATGAAAGCGATTCTTGCCGGCGCGCTTGGCCATGCGGCCCCCTTTGTCGTGCTGCCGCTGGCGTTCGCGGCGATGAGCGTCTCGCAACACCGGTCGGCAAGCAGCCAGGCCGGCAGCCTCTTCGCCTTCGGCTATCTCGCGTTGTTGACCGCGCTCCTGCGCACCCTCGCATTCGCTCTCGTGACCGGTGTCTTCGCGTCCTGGCGAAGACAAGCGCCTGGCTTCGCGATGGCGGTCGCTGCGGCGTTCGGCATCGTCGCGTACGTCCTCCAGCTCACCGGCCTGGAGCTGTTCGCGCTGGCCTTGTTGCCGCGTGCGCTCCAGCGCGAGCACCCGCTCGCCGCCGCGTTGGCGTTCCAGGCTCTGCCGGGGGTGCTCAGCGGCCTGCTCGCCGTTGTCGTCGCTCGAGTCGTGCATCCGGCCGGTGCCCGGCCCCCAGCGGCGGGTTGACCGCGGATGGCTCCGTATCGCTTGCGAGCCTGCATGCGACCCTTGTTGTTCGGCCTCCTGCTCGCCCTGGCGAGCAAGGCTTCGGCAGTGGGCCTCAAGGAGTTCTCGTTGTGCGGCGTCGGGCCCGGCGCGGCGATCGCGTGCCTGGCGCCACGCTTCGCCGAGAACTTCGAGGCGACGATCGTGCGCAGCGTCGATGGCGAGATCGTGAGCATCCGGATCGTGGCGCTCGTCGACCGAGCAGGCCGGGCGATCCTCGAGGATTGCGTCCTGGGAATCAGGCCCGCCGCGCTCGCGTGCGCGCGCCCCGTGCGCGCCCGCTATGTCGGCGTCGACTATCGCGAAGATGAGCGCCTGCCCACCGAGGCGAGGAAGGTCCAGGCCGCGGGCGCCGCACAACGCGGCTGCAGCGCGGTCACGGCGCGGCTCGCGTGCGCCAGCGGTTGCCCCCGGGCGTCGTTCGCGACGCTCTATCTCATGCCGTGCGGCGATTGACCGTCAAGACAGCAGTTGCTTCCTGGCCCGGTGGACGCGAACGAACAGGTTTTCCTCGCTGATGCCGAGCTCCGCGCACACCGATTCGGTCGAACGGTCCTCGACGACGCGCAGGCGCATCGCATCGCGGAGCGTCGGCGGCAGCCGGTCGATGCCGGCGAGCGCGCGCGCGAGCTCCTGGCGCTGCTCGGCGATTTCGTCGGGGCGCGGCTGCAGGCAGGCGATGTGGCCGGCGCCGTGGCTGCCGTCGTCGTCGTCGAGGGCGTCGTGCGGGTTGCTGCGGCGCAGGGTGTCGACGATCTTGTTCTTCAGCACCGCCGTCAGCCACGAGCGCAGCGCGGCGCGGCCGCCGAAGCGCGCGCGGCCGGAGAGGACGGCCTCGATCACATCGTGAACCGCGTCCTCGGCGAGCGCCCGGTCGCGCAGCTTCCTGAGCGCGAAGCGCACGAGGTACGGCCGGTGCGAGACGAGTTCGGCGATCGAGATCGGCAGCGATCCGTCGCCATCGGCAGGCAGCAGCGCGGACGGCGGGCGAACCGCGGGCGGTCGCGTCAACGGCAGCGAGCGATCCGCGCGGCGCGGCGTTGCCGCCGTCGAAGCCCGGGGGCGGTGCGCCACGGCGAGCGCGCGGGCGCGGGTCGAAACGGGCGAATCCATCATGGTGGTCGACTCGGTCGGGGCGATGGCGTCACTGTCGCCGCGCCGCCTCGCGCCAGCCTCGCGAAAGATCACGCCCGCATCACATCGCTGTAAGACGATGGCGCGGAGCGAGACAATCGGTCATGCCGCCCGCCTCGATCCTGGTCGCCGAGGACCAGACCGACATCCGCGACCTGCTCGTGATGAACCTGCGCAGCGCCGGCTACGACGTGAGCGCCGTCGCCGACGGGCCGGCGGCGCTCGCCAGTCAGAGCGAGCGTCCGTCCGACCTGCTCGTCCTCGACCTGATGATGCCGGGCCTCGACGGGCTCGAGGTCACCAAGGCGCTGCGCGCGAAGGGCCGCTCGATGCCGATCCTGATGCTGACCGCGAAGTCGACCGAGCTCGACCGCGTCCTCGGCCTCGAGCTCGGCGCCGACGACTACCTGACCAAGCCGTTCTCGCTCGCCGAGCTGCTGGCGCGAGTCAAGGCGCTGCTGCGCCGCGCCGACCTGCTGCGCGCCGCGCAGGCGGCGAGCGCCGCCGAGCCGCGCGTGGTGAAGAACGGCGAGCTCGAGATCTTGCCGGCCAAGCGGCAAGCGCGCTTTCGCGGCGCGGCGATCGACTTCACGGCGCTCGAGTTCGACCTGCTGCTGCACTTCGCATCGCACCCCGGCCACGTCTTCTCGCGCGGCCAGCTGCTCAACGCCGTCTGGGGCTACACCCATGACGGCTACGAGCACACGGTGACGACGCACATCAATCGCCTGCGCGCCAAGCTCGAGGCCGACCCGATGCGGCCCGAGCTGATCCTCACCGTCCGCGGCGCCGGCTACAAAATGCGCGACAGCCCGCAATGAAGCCAGGCCCCTCGTCACCGTGCGCAGCGGCTTGAAAGGGGCTCCGAAGGAGCCCGCCCCTCCCCCTCGGGGGGAGGGGAGCGAAGCGGGGAGGGAGCAGCCCTGTCCGGCCCCGGTCATGCGGGCAGAGCCGGCATGACCGTCCGCGCGAAGCTCGCGCTGACGATCTTCGCGACCGGCCTCCTGACCGCGCTGCTCGTCATCGCCACGGTCGTCTACGCGTTCCAGCGCTTCGAGAACCAGACCGCGTACCGGCGCGGCATGGGATTTCTCTCGCGCGTCGTCGGCATGTACGACAACATCTTCGACATGCACCGGCTGAGCCCGGAGGAGTTCCAGCGCTGGCTGCGCGGGCTCGTGCTCTACGCGCCCGACACCGAGCTCTACCTGCTCGACGCCGCCGGCACCGTGCTCGCCAAGACCGGGCCGTCGCCGCTCAAGCCCGGGACGCGGGTCGCCCTCGCGCCGGTGCGCGAATCGATCGAGAAGAGCGATGCCTCGTACGTCATGGGCGACGACCCCGAGCGGATGGACGCCGGGGCGGTCATCGTCGCCAAGCCGGTGCGCCGCGCCGATGCGGATGGCGGCGCGGTCGAAGCGGGTTACCTCTACCTCGTGCTGCACACGCAGCAGCTTCCCGAAGGGCGCTGGGACGTGCTGCGCAGCAGCTTCGCGCGGCCGGCGCTCGGCGCCGTGCTCGCCGTCGTCGCGCTGACGACGCTGCTCGCCGTCCTGATCATCGCCGCGGTGACGCGGCCGCTGCGCCAACTCACGCAGGCGGTGTCGACGCTCTCGCAGCGCGGCCTCGCCGAGGGCCTGGCGGTCGCGCCCGGCAGCGCGCTGCCGGCGCCGACGAAGGACGAGTTCGGCCAGCTGACGAGCGCCTTCGAGATGCTGCTCGACATCTGCCGGCGCCAGTGGAACGCGCTTCGCCGCACCGATCATTTCCGCCGCGAAGGCGTGAGCAACCTCTCGCACGACCTGCGCTCGCCGCTGACCGCGACGGTGGCCTGCCTCGAGACGCTCGACGGCCGCTGGGGCGCCAGCGCCGAGCGCGCCGACGATCGCCGCCTGGTCGAGATCGCGCTGCGCAACACGCGCAACGCGGCGCGCATGGTGCAGTCGCTGGGCGACCTCGCCAAGCTCGACGAGCCCGAGTTCACGCTGCGCCGCGAGATCGTCGACGCGGGCGAGCTGCTCGACGACATCGCCGTGCGCTTCGCCGAGCGCGCCGCCCGCCAGGGGGTCGAGCTGCGCAGCGAGGCGCCGCCGGGCGAGGGCGCCGGGCCGCACGCCGAGGTCGACGTCGAGCTGTTCGAGCGCGCGATCGCGAACCTGGTCGACAACGCCCTCAAGTTCTGCGCGCGCGGCGGCACCGTTACGCTCGCCGCCGAGGCGCGCGGCGGCCGCGTCGAGGTCAGCGTCGCCGACGACGGCCCGGGCATCCCGGCGGCCGACCTGCCGCGTCTCTTCGACCGCTTCTACCAGAGCCGGCCGACGGTCGCGCCGGCGACGGCGGACGGCGGCCGCGGCCTCGGCCTCGGCCTGGCGATCGTCAAGCGGATCGCCGAGCTGCACGACGGCGATGTCGCCGTCGAGAGCACGCTCGGCCGCGGCACGCGCGTCGTCATCACCTTGCCGGCGGCGGCGTCGGCGCGGCACGAGGAGGCAGTGCGCGCTTGACCCCGGGACTCACCGGGAAACCCCGGAGCTCGAGTTCGGGGCGCTTCGCTACAGTGCGGGCTCCGCCGAGGCACCTGTCTGGTGCCGAGGCGCGAAGCACGACGAGGAGACAAGGGCGCACACGCGCTTCGCACGCAGGCCGAAGGCCGAAGCAAAACACGAAGGGGCGCCGGATCGGCGCCCCTTTTTCATGGCGACGCTATTTCGGGCCGACGGCGCCCGCCGCGGGCCAGTCGGTGGCGCCGATCCGCTTCAGCCGCATCTCGAAGATGCGCAGCGGCTCGCGCCCTTCGACGATCCGGTCGCCGACCTCGTGCAGCTCGTCGTCCTTGACGGTGGCGACGTAGCGAATCGTCGCCGCGCCGAGCGGGATCTCCCAGCGGTAGCCGTCGCCGGTGGCGACGAAGGCGAAGTCGCCGACGTGTCCCATGGCATGCGAGTGCATCGAATAGGCGCGCGTCGCCGGATCGAACGAGACGATGCCGAAGGCGTTGAAGCGGACGCTCCCGTCGTCGTCGTAGCCGCGGCCTTCGATCACCTTGATCGAGCCGCCGAGGAACGGGCCGATCCGCTCGGTCTGGACGAACGAGAGGCGGCTGCCGTCGCGCTGGAGCACCGTCGCCGGGCCGCGCCACAGGCCGTCGAGCATCGCGAAGGCCCGCATGGCCTCGGCCTGGCTGGCCAGCAGCGCGGCGGTCTCGGGCTGCTGGGCCCGGGCGACGAAGGGCGACGCCGCGGCGACGGCGAGGACGGCAAGCGACAGGACGCGGCGCATGGCGGGCTCCGGTGCCGAGCAGTTCGGCGTTCGCGGAATTGTGCCGCGCCCACTCGGCGCAGCGCCGCACCCGGCGCGACGGGCTCGCTACCATGCGGGCTCCGCGCCCTCGGGCCTTCGCATGCAAGACAAGTCGAACCGGCGTCTTCTCGACGTCGACATCCCCGCCCAGCCCGACGTGCTGGTGAAACTCTCGCTCGTGCTCGCCGCCGACGAGGTCGACTTCAATGCCGCGAGCCTGCTCATCAGCTCCGACATGGCGCTCGCCGCGGCGGTGCTGAAGACGGTGAACTCGGCGATGTACGGCCTGCGCGGCCGGGTCCAGAGCGTCCAGCAGGCGATCACCTTCCTCGGTTCGCGCGAAGTCGCGTCCGGTGACGTTCGCCATGGGCCTGCGCGCGGTCTTTCCGAACGCGCGCGAGCTCGAGCCGCTGTGGGAGCGGGCGCGCGTTCGCGGCCTGCTGATGGGCCGCATCGCCGGCGCGATCGGCGCCGACTCGTGGGCGGCGCACTCGGCCGGCCTGTTCGAGGAATGCGGCAAGGCGGTGATGTTCCGCCACGCCACCGATCGCTACAAGCCGCTCCTCGCCGAAGCCAAGAGCGACGAGGAGCTGCTGATGCTCGAGCACGCCAAGTTCGGCGTCAGTCACGACACGCTCGGCGCGGCGCTGTGCGAAAGCTGGGGCGTCGCGCCGCAGGCGGTCGACAGCGTGCGATATCACGTCATCGTCAACAGCACGCTCGAGCTGCCGATGCACCTGCCGAAGCGAACGATGTGCGCGATCTCGGCGCTGGCGCACGCGCTGATGACCGACCCCGACACCCTCGACGACGTCGCCCGCAAGGTGGCGCCGCAGGCCGATCTCGATCCCCAGCGGGCGCTGCGCGGTGCACGCCAGGTCCAGGAGCAGATCGAGATGGCGGTCGAGCGCGCCAAGACGGACGAGTAACAGCGCCCGATGGCGCCTCCCTGCGGTCGCTGCCCCGAGGGGGCGCGGCCGGCCTTGGCGCGGCCGGCGGCCGGCCGGTCCCGGCTGGCTGACTTTCGCGCTAGTCGACCTTCGCGCCCGAGGCCTTGACCACCGCGGCCCACTTCTTCGCCTCGGCGGCGATGGCGGCCGAAGTCGGCCGGCGCCATGCCGCCCGGCAGCGCGCCCTGCGACAGCAGCCGCTCCTTGAGCGCGGGCGAGCCGAGCGCCTTGGCCGATTCCTGCTGCAGTCGGTTGACGATGTCGGCCGGCGTCCCCGCCGGCGCCGAGCAGGCCGAACCACGAGGTCGCGTCGAAGCCTTTCACCGGGCCCGCCTCGGCGATCGTCGGCACGTCGGGCAACGCGGCGCTCCGCTCGCTGCTCGTCACGGCGAGGGCGATCAGCTTGCCGGCCTTGATCTGCGGCAGCGCCGACGGCAGGTTGTCGAACATCACGTCCATCGTCCCGCCGATCAGGTCGAGCAGCGCCGGACCCCAGCCGCGGTACGGGAAGTGGACCATGTACGTGCCGGTCATCGTCTTGAAGAGCTCGCCGGAGAGATGGATCGAGGTGCCGTTGCCGCTCGACGCCATGTTGAGCCTTGCCCGGATTTCTGCGCGCGTAGGCGATGAACGAGCGCACGTCGGTGATGCCGTTGGCGGCCGCTTTCGCCGGGTTGCATCGCCGATCACGTTGGGAACGCCGGCGACGAGCGTGATCGGCACGAAGTCCTTGACCGCGTCGTACGGCATCTTCGGATAGAGCGAAGGATTGATCGCCTGGGTGCCGACGGTTCCCATCAGCAGCGTGTAGCCGTCGGGCGGCGACTTGGCGACGATGTCGGCGCCGAGGTTGCCGCCGGCGCCGGCCTTGTTCTCGATGATGAAGGCCTGGCCGAACGCCTTGGCGAGCTCGGGGGCGAGGGCGCGGGCGAGGATGTCGGTCGTTCCGCCGGCCGCGAACGGGACGACGATGCGGACCGGCTTCGTCGGCCATGCGCCCTGGCCGCGAGCCCAGGGGGTCGCGGCGGCGCTCAGGCCGAGGACAACGAGCGAACGACGGCGAAGCGACATGGGCGGCAGCCTGCGCCCGGACGCGGGCGGTTCGCGGCCAGTGTGGCGACGCAGTAACGGCGCGGCAGAAAGAGGGCTTGCCCGAGGCGGCGCCCGCGCAAGACAAAGAAGGAGGAGCGGGACAACGGGCCGGGGCTCGCTCTCGAAAAGCCCCGATTGCCCGCTCCTCCTGGACGTTCCCGGCCGGCGGGATCGACCCGTCGAGCCGTGCCAGGCGCGAGCGAGTGGGGGTCACTGGCTCGCGTCCGGCGCCGTCGTCCGAAACCTTTCCTAGCGGCGACCTCCCGGCGGCCCGAACAGAGACAACTGCTGCGCCACGTGCGGCGGCCGCGCCAGCACCCGGGGCCGTTGCGCGACCGCGGCGAGCGGTGCCGGCGACGTTCGCGTCAAACCCGCTGCGGCCGATCAGCGGCACGGGGATGAAGGCGGAAGTGAGCATGGTGGTCGACCCCGGTGGCGGATCAGGACGCGAGCGGGGCGGCGCGCGGCGCGCGCGAAGGCATGCCGATGACGTGCTCGACGCCGGCGCCCGACGAATCGGCGAGCTCGCACCAGCCGCTCGCGCGCGCGGCGGCGACGCGTGACGGCACGGCGCCGAAGCCGAGGCGCAGGAGCGACGACGCGCCGCCGTGACAGCGTGGCCCGGCGGGGCGGCGCAGCGGCGCGGAAACCCGGGTTCGTCCCGGGGGCCTTCGTCGTTGGGTGGTGGCGGTGGTGCGCGGGCGGCGGTGCGCGGGTAGTGCTCGTTGTCGCGCGTGGCCCCGCGGAGGTCGCATCCTCTCCGCGGCAGGTCGTCAACACCTTGACGCGTCCACGGCCTCGTCGCGCGTCAACAGGTTGACGACCTACCGGCGGTCAGACCAGCAAGGTGTTGACTGGCGCCGCGCGTCAACGTGTTGACGGGTTCGCGCGGGAGGAGGGCCGACCCGGTCGCAGCCGCCCGCGGCCGCGGCCGCGCTACTCCATCCACCAGGGCGTTTCGGGCGGTTGCGATGCGCGGTGCAGCTCCACCCGCGCGTGGCGAAGGATCCGCGCCAGCGCGCGCCGTTCGTCCGCGTCCAGCCCGAGGAACGCCCCGAGCGTCCGATCGATCGACGCCAGCGCGTCGTTCAGCGCGCGGTAGCCCTCGTGGGTCAGGCGGGCGCTGCGGATCCAGCCGTCGTCGCGCCATGCCAGGAAGCCGCGTGCGTCCAGTCGCTGCAACAGCCGGTGGGCCGCCTGTCGGCTGATATCCATCCGCCGGCCGATGCCGCCGGCGTGCACCAACCCGCCGTCCTCGGCCAGCGCCAGCAGCACCCGCAGCTGCGCCCACGTCAGCCCCAGCCCGGCGAGGTCCTGATCCAGCTGGGCGCCCAGTCGGTGCCCGAACCGCACCCCCGCGATCGCCAGGTCCAGCGGCTGCGGCACGATCCCCTCGTCCATCGGATCGTCGTTTCTACAGCGTCCCTCCGACAGGGGTCGGACACCACCCGCATTGGCTACGTCCAAAGACCGATACATCAGCTGCAGCCACCGCACATACGATCGATGTTCGAGCCCGATCTCCGGGCGCGTTCTCCAGGGGGAGGGATCGATGCAACGACCCGTATTCCGGAAGGTTCTCGCCTTGGCAGGTGCGTGTGCGCTGGCCGCGACGCTCGTCGCCGCGGCCGGGCCCGCAGCCACCGCCCGCCGCACCTCGCCGCTGCGCTTCGTCGGCACGACGCGCGACCTGCGGGCGATCGCTGCCCAGGACAAGCATCGCCAGCCGGGCGGCGGCTCCGACGCCGTCGACGCCGACTACATCTGCGCACCCACCAGTTCGAGGGTGCGGAGCCCGAGGGCGGCGAGGCCGTCCGCGAGGGCGAGGTGGCCGCGCCGACCGCGACCGGCAACGCCTCGGTCTCCGGCGGCGGCTTCGGCCTGGTCGCATCGTGGGAGGGCTCCAACCACTTCGACTCCCGCTACTCCGGCAACGGCAACCAGTTCCAGGGCGAGCCGCCGGACCAGGGCCTGTGCGCCGACGACACGCACGTGTTCGAGATCGTGAACTCGGTGATCCAGGTCTACACGCCCACGGGGACCGCGCTGCTCGACGGCGACCCGTTCTTCCCGGGCACCGAGCCGGTCGGCATCACGCTGGCCCAGTTCTTCGACCTGCCGCCGGAGTTCGTGCGCCCCGACGGACCCTTCGGCCCGTCCTCCTTCGACGTGTCGTGTCAGTTCGACGCCTCGACCCAGCGCTGGTTCGTCAGCGCCGAGTACCTCGACCAGGACCCGAAGACCGGCGACTTCACCGGCGGCGGCGGCTTCCGCATCGCCGCGAGCACCTCGGCCGACCCGCTGGGGAGCTGGAACATCTGGGACGTGCGCACCACGAACAACGGCATGAACGGCACGCCCGATCACAAGTGCACGCTCGGCTACTGCTACGGCGACTACCCGCAGCTCGGCCTTGACGCCAACGGCGTCTACATCACCACGAACGAGTTCTCGTTCTTCGGCGGCGAGTTCCACGGCGCCCAGCTCTACGCGTTCTCCAAGGCCGACCTGATCGCGGGGGCCGCCGACGCCGGGGACCCAGACGTTCGAGAACGTCTTCTCCGACGCGGTGGACTTCGTCGCGTACACGCTGCAGCCGGTCAACATCGCTGCCGGCCGAGTTCGTGTCGGCGCACGGCGGCACGATGTACTTCGGCATGTCGCAGTCGCCGCTCGTCGACGGCAACGCGACGGCCGTGTCGCTGTGGCGTCTGACGAACACCGCGTCGCTCGACACCGCGACGCCCGATCTCTCCCTGGCGGAGACGTCGGTCGAGACGGGGGAGTACACGCGTCGGCGTCCCGGCGCTGCAGCAGGACGGCCCGACGCCGTTCCTGCACTGCGCGAACCTGCGCCCGTGCATCGGTGAGTCCGACCCGCACCAGTTCGGCCCGCTGCCGCTGGACGGCGGGAGCGGCAAGGTCTACGGCGCCTGGCTGCACGACGGGGTCGTCTACCTGACGACGAACACCGCGCTGGAAGGCCCGGGCGGCGCCGAGTTCTTCAACCACGGCGTCAAGTGGCGGCCGATCGACCTGCACGACGGGGTCGCGTGGGTGGCGCTGCGGCCCTCGACGACGACCGACCACGTGACGAACGTGAACCAGGGGATCGTCGACGTGCCGGGTGAGAACCTCACCTACCCGTCGGTCGCGATGAACGCCGACGGCGAGGGCGTGATCAGCGCGACGCTGGCCGGGCCGGACTTCTACCCGACCGCGGCCTACATCCCGTTCACGACGTCGGGCCCGACCTCCAACGTGGAGATCGCCGGGGCCGGTGTGGGTCCGAACGACGGGTTCACCGGCACGGCGCTCGGGGACTACCGGTCGCGCTGGGGCGACTACGGTGCGGCCGCGGTCTCGCCCGACGGCACGGTGTGGTTCGCGAGCGAGTACATCGCGCAGCGGTGCACGTTCGCGGAGTACCAGGCCGACGTGACGTGTGGCGCCACGCGCGCGTCGCTGGCCAACTGGTCCACCCGGGTGAGCGCCTACAACCCGAGCTGAGGCCACCACGGTGAGATGAGGGGGCCCGCTTCGCGGGCCCCCTCATCGCGCTACGGCGCGATGTTCTGGTTCAGGTGGAACAGGTTGTCCGGGTCGTAGGTCCGCTTCACCTCGACCAGCCGGTCGTAGTTCGCCCCGTAGTTGGCGCGGATCCGGTCCTGGTCGTCGCCTGCCATGAAGTTGACGTAGCCGCCCTCCTCGGAGTGCGGCGCGGTCGCGTCGTAGTAGCCGCGGACCCACGCGATGTTCGCGTCGTTGTCCGCGGGGTCCGGCCAGGCGCCGACGAGCACGGTCGCGAAGTTCGCCTCCCGGTGCGTGAAGGCCGTCGCCGACGGGTCGACGCGATGACACGCCCCGTTGATCGGGTAGATGTGCGCGGTCGAGTGGACCGTCGGCACCTCCGGGCCGTGCTTCAGGTGCGCCTCGATCGCGTCGTCGGTGAGCTCGGTGACGAAGTTGGCCTTCCAGTAGTGCTGGAGTCCCTGCGGGTACAGCCCGTCGAACGCGGCGTTGAGCGCCGGATAGGGCATCGGACCGACGTGTTCGGCGACGACCGGCGCGACCTCGCGAAGCGACGCGAGGATCGAGGGCCCCTCCTCGACCGGACCGGCCCAGCACGACACGAACGCGAGGAAGGTGTCGCCGTGGCGCTCCTCGGGGATGAACGGCAGTGGCGGCGCGATCTGGAAGGCCGGGAACCCGCCGAAGGCCTCGGGGGCGTCCGCGATGAACTCGCGGTACCACTGCAACACCGCGCGCGCGTCGTCGAGCTCGAAGAACATCGGGCCGCCGTAGATCTCGCTCAGCGGTGAGAGGCGGAACTCGAACGACGTCACGACGCCGAAGTTGCCGCCGCCGCCGCGGAGCGCCCAGAACAGATCCTCGTTCTCGCGCTCGCTCGCCACCAGGAACCGTCCGTCGGCGGTGACCACGTCGGCCGACAGCAGGTTGTCCACCGAGAGCCCGAGCCCGCGGCTGAGGTAGCCGATCCCACCACCGAGCGTCAGGCCGCCGACCCCGGTGGTCGAGATGATGCCGCCCGTGCTGGCAAGACCGAACGCGTGCGTGGCATCGTTGTAGTCGCCCCACGTCGCGCCGCCCTCGGCGCGTGCCGTGCCGGCCGCGGCGTCCACGCGCACCCCTCGCATGCCCGACAGGTCGAGCACGACCCCGTCGCACGTCCCGAACCCCGGCACGCTGTGGCCGCCGCCGCGAACGGCGAGATCGAGACCGGTCTCGCGTGCGAAGTCGACCGCGGCGATCGCGCCGCCCATGTTGGCCGCCCGCACGATGACCGTCGGGTGTTTGTCGATCATCCCGTTCTGCACGGCCCGGGCCGTGTCGTATCCCTCGTCCCCCGGCTCGATGACCTCGCCCTGAACCTGCGTTCGCAGCAGCTTGACGGTCGGTGCGCTCATCGGTGTCCCCCTGTTCTCTCCGCCGCTCTTGCCGCAGGGTAAGCCTCGGGCGTGTGAGGGGCCGTGTGAGCGTGGTCTTGCCGGTGCCGTGCTTGCGGCGCAGGATGGCTGGATGGCCGTCGTCGCACAGCTGCTCGGACCGCCGCTCGTCACTCGGGAGGGGGTCGTGTACGCGCCGCCCAGGGGCAAGAAGGTCTGGGCCGTCCTCGCGTACCTGGCGCTCGCGGAGCGGCCGCCAACCCGCCAGGAGCTTGCGTCGCTGCTGTTCCCGGAGGCCGAGGACCCGGCGAACGCCCTTCGATGGAACCTGTCGGAGCTGCGCCGACTCCTCGGCGGACCCGAGACCGTCGGCAGCGGCGCGACGGTCGGACTCAGACTGCCGAGCGGCTCGACGCTGGACGTGTCCGTGCTGCTCGAGGGGACATCGGCGGCCGCCGTCGAGCTGCCCGGTCTGGGCCGGGAGCTGTTGGAGGGGATCAACGTCGAGGCCAGCCCGGGGTTCGATGCCTGGCTGCTCGGCGAGCGACGCCGCCTCCAGGGGCTCGGCGGCGCCGTCCTTCGGGAAGGGGCGTTGCGGGCGCTGGCCGCCGGCGACGCCCAGAGCGCCGTCGCGCTCGCGACGCGCCTGCTCGGCGCCGATCCGCTCAGCGAGGACGCGCACGTGCTGCTGGTCCGCGCGTTCGCGGCCACGGGCGACGAGGTGGCGGTCGAGCGCCAGCTGGCGGCCTCGGTCGATCTGTTCCAGCGGGAGTTCGGCATCGACATCGCACCCGAGCTCTACGGCGCGGCCCGCATGGAGCCGCGGGCCGAGGCGCCGGCCGGCGGCCGCGCCGCCGCCGAGGCGCTCCTGGAATCCGGCGAGGCGGCGGTGGCGGCCGGCGCCTTCGACCGCGGGCTCGGCGAGCTCCGCGACGCCGCCGCGTCGGCCTCTGCCTCGGGCGAGACGGCGGTGGAGGCCGCCGCGCTGCTCGCCTGGGGCTCCGCGCTCGTGCACGCCGCCAAGGGGAGGGACGAGGACGGGTCGGCCGCGTTGCACCGGGCGATGCGCGCCGCCGAGTCGGTCGGCGATCGACGCACCGCGGCGGCGGCCCAGCGCGAGCTCGGCTACGTCGAGCTCCTCCGCGGCGAGTACGCGCGCAGCACCGTGTGGCTCAAGCGCGCGGCGACCTTCGCCGACGGCGATCCGGTCGAGCTGTCGTGGATCCATGCCGTGACGGGCGCGGGCCTGAGCGACACCGGCAAGCACGAGCAGGCGATGGCGGTGTTCGAGTCCTCGATGGAACTCGCGACGGCGCTCGATCAGGGACGCGCGCTCGCGTGGACGCTGACGTGTCTGGGCCGCGCCCAGCTGCTGCGCGGCGAGCTCGAGGAAGCGCAGGACACGCTGTCGAGCGCGCGCGAGCGCACGCGCGCCGAGCACTGGACCGCGTTCCTCTCCTTTCCCGAGGCGCTGCTCGGCGAGGTCTGGATCCGACGCGGCGACCTGGATGCCGCGGCCGCGCTGTTCGAGCACGCGTTCACGCTCGGCTGCTCCGTCGACGACGCGTGCTGGGAGGCCTATTCCGTGCGTGGGATCGGGCTCCTGGACGCCGCGCGCGGCGACCTCGACGGTGCGATCGCGCGACTCGAGGACGCGCTCGCCCGGTGCCTGCGTCAGCGCGACACCCACACGTGGATCCGCGCCTACGTGCTGGACGCGCTGTGCGCCACGGCGACGGCGGCCAAGGATCCGCGCGCCGACGGTTGGGTGGCGGAGCTGGGTGCGCTCGCCGGGCGCTGCGGCATGCGCGAGTTCCAGGCCCACGCCTACCTCTATCGCAACGACCTCGGCGACGTCGACGCGCTCGAGGCCGCGCGGGCCATCGCGGCCGGCGTCGAGAACCCGATGCTTCGCGGCATGCTCGAGGCGGGCGGACCGCCGATGGTGGACGTGCTACTCGGCGCCTGAGGCGATCGCCGAGCAGCGCCTCGTGCACCGCGGGCGAGCCCGCGAGGATGTCCCCGGACAGGAACGCGTCCGTCGCGTCCCAGTCGGTGACGACCCCGCCCGCCTCGCGCACGAGCAGCCCGCCCGCCGCGACGTCCCAGGCCGCGAGCCCGAGCTCGAAGAACCCGTCGAACACCCCGCAGGCGGTCCAGGCCAGGTCCAGGCACGCCGCGCCGGGGCGGCGCAGGTCCTCGAAGCGCTCGAGCGCCCGTTCCATCGCCGCGAGGTAGCGGGGCAGCCGCTCCTTGTGCCGGAACGGGAACCCGGTGGCCACGATCGCCTGCTCGGGGGCGCGTTCGCTCACCTCGCACGGGACCCAGCCGCCGCCGGGCCGCTCCCAGCTCGCCCCCAGGCCCGGCGGCCGCGTGCCAGCAGTCGCCCATGAACGGCGCCGCGATCGCGCCGGCGACCGGCGTTTCGTCCTCGACGAGGGCGATCGACACCCCGACGGCCCAGAAGCCGTGGACGAAGTTGGTGGTGCCGTCCAGCGGGTCGACCACCCAGCGCAGGCCCTCGAGGTCCCCGCCGAGCTCCTCGCCCTGGAAGGGGACGTCGGGGGCGGCCTCGGCCAGGAACGCCTTCATCGCGCGCTCGCTGGCGAGATCGGCCTCGGTGACCCAGTCGCCGGGCAGACCCTTGGCGTCGCCGGCCCCCGGCGCGCGGCTGGATCGCACCACGTCGGCGCCCTCGAGCGCGGCGGCGCGCGCGAGCCCACGCATCCGTTCCAGATCCACGTTGGCAAGCTACCAGCAGGACCGTTGACCACATGGGCATCGACCGCGAGAGCCGCTGTGGCGCAGGGCTCGATAGCGCCGCAGCGGGAGATCTCACCAGCGGCCGGCGGCGCCTCGTATCCGCTACACTGCATGAACACCTCGAAGCGGCGACAGGCACGTCGGCCGCTTCGTTCGCGCGGTTGACGTGCGCCCGATGTGACCGATAGCCTTAGCGGTCGCGCCTCGGGCGAGTCCCGTCGTCGCGTGCCACAGGACCTCGATCCGGCTCTGAGCGTTCATCCGCTTGCGCCGGTTCGGCTGACAACGGAAGAGTGCAGACAGAAGGCCTATGCCCACCATCCAGCAGCTCGTGCGTCAGGGTCGCGAGACCCAGAAGAAGAAGAACAAGGCCCCCGCGCTGAAGGGTTCCCCGCAGCGGCGCGGTGTCTGCACCCGTGTCTTCACCGTGACCCCCCGTAAGCCCAACTCGGCGCTGCGCAAGGTCGCCCGTGTGCGCTTGACCTCCGGCGTCGAAGTCACCTGCTACATCCCCGGCGAGGGCCACAACCTGCAGGAGCACTCGATCGTGCTCGTGCGCGGCGGCGGCCCCAAGGACCTCGGTGGTGTGCGCTACACGATCGTGCGCGGCACGCTCGACACCGCCGGCGTGAAGAGCCGTCGTCAGGGCCGTTCCCGCTACGGCGCCAAGAAGGGCGGCGAGTAATGCCTCGCAAGGGCCCTGCCGTACGCCGACCGGTCCAGCCCGACCCGGTCTATCAGAACCTGCTGGTCACCCAGCTGATCAACCGCATCCTGCTGCACGGCAAGAAGACCACCGCCGAGAAGATCGTCTATGACGCGCTGGAGCAGATCAGCCAGAAGACCGCCAACGACCCCGTCATCACGCTGAAGAAGGCGGTCGAGAACGTCCGCCCGATGCTCGAGGTGAAGTCGCGGCGCGTCGGCGGCGCCTCCTACCAGGTTCCGATCGAGGTCAAGCCGCAGCGCGGCACCACGCTCGCGATGCGCTGGCTCGTCAACTTCTCCCGCGCGCGCCGCGAGAACTCGATGTCGGAGCGTCTCGTGGCCGAGATCATGGACGCCGCCAACGGCGCGGGCGCCTCGGTCAAGCGACGCGAGGACATGCACAAGATGGCCGAGGCCAACAAGGCCTTCGCGCACTACCGCTGGTGAGCTCGATGGCAGCCACGGAACAAGACGTCAAGAAGGGCAAGGCCTTGGAGATCCGCGAATACCCGCTTGCCCGCACCCGCAACATCGGGATCATGGCGCACATCGACGCCGGCAAGACCACGACGACCGAGCGCATCCTCTACTACACCGGTCGCGCCTACAAGATCGGCGAGGTCCACGAGGGCACGGCGGTCATGGACTGGATGGCCCAGGAGCGCGAGCGCGGCATCACGATCACCTCGGCGGCCACCACGTGTCAGTGGAAGGGCCACTGGATCAACATCATCGACACCCCCGGCCACGTCGACTTCACGGTCGAGGTCGAGCGCAGCCTGCGCGTGCTCGACGGCGCGGTCGCGGTGTTCGACTCGGTCGCCGGCGTCGAGCCGCAGTCCGAGACGGTGTGGCGCCAGGCCGACCGCTACGACGTGCCGCGCATCGCCTTCGTGAACAAGATGGACCGCACGGGCGCCAACTTCGAGCGCACGGTCGAGATGATGATCGACCGCCTCAACGCCAACCCGCTCGTGTTGCAGCTGCCCTGGGGCACCGAGTCCGACCTCCACGGGGTCATCGACCTCGTCAACATGAACGCCCACTACTGGGAGGGCGACATGGGGGAGGACGTGGAAGGACACCGACATCCCCGAGGACTACCGCGAGCGTGCCGAGGCCGCGCGCCACGAGCTCTTCGAGAAGCTCGCCGACCACGACGAGGCCCTCATGGAGAAGTTCGTCCACGAGGAAGAGCCCACGGTCGAGGAGCTGAAGGCCGCGATCCGCCGCGCGACGCTCGGCGCCCACGGCGTCCCCGTGCTCTGCGGCTCGGCGTTCAAGAACAAGGGCGTGCAGCTCGTGCTCGACGCGGTGGTCGACTACCTGCCCTCACCCGTCGACGTGCCGCCGGTCGAGGGACACCTCCTCTATAAGGAGGACGACCGGGTCGAGCGCAAGCCGAGCGACGACGAGCCCTTCGCCGCGCTCGCGTTCAAGATCATGTCCGACCCCTACGTCGGGCGCCTCACCTACCTGCGCGTGTACTCGGGCGTGCTCAAGAGCGGCACGCACGTGCTCAACGCGACGAAGGACCGCAAGGAGCGCATCGGCCGCATCCTGCAGATGCACGCGAACCACCGCGAGGACATGGCCGCGGCCTACACCGGCGACATCGTCGCGGTGGTCGGCCTGAAGCACGCCACCACCGGCGACACGATCTGTGACCCGGACGCCCCCGTCGTGCTGGAGCAGATCAGCTTCCCGACGCCCGTGATCGCGGTGGCCGTCGAGCCCAAGACCAAGGCCGACCAGGACAAGCTGGGCGCGGGTCTGGCGAAGCTCGCCGACGAGGACCCCACGTTCGTCGTGCGCTTCGACGACGAGACCGGCCAGACCGTGATCTCCGGCATGGGCGAGCTGCACCTGGACATCATCGTCGACCGCCTGCGCCGCGAGTTCAACGTCGACGCGAACGTCGGCAAGCCGCAGGTCGCCTATCGCGAGACGATCACGAAGCTCGTGCACAAGGTCGACCTGAAGTTCGCCCGCCAGACCGGCGGCCGCGGCCAGTACGGCCACGTCGTGCTCGACCTGGAGCCCACCGGCCCCGGCGGCGGCTACGAGTTCCTCAACAAGATCTCGGGCGGCTCGATCCCGCGCGAGTACATCCCCGCGGTCGACCAGGGCATCCAGGAAGCGATGGACAACGGCATCCTGGCCGGCTACCCGCTGGTCGACGTGCGCGCCACCTTGATCGACGGGTCGTTCCACGAGGTCGACTCCTCCGAGATGGCGTTCAAGATCGCCGGCTCGATGGCGCTGAAGGAAGGCGCCCGCAAGGCGTCGCCCGTGCTGTTGGAGCCGGTCATGGAGTTCGAGGTGACGTCGCCGGAGGAGTTCCTGGGCGACGTGATGGGCGACGTGACCGCGCGGCGCGGTCGCATCGAGAACATCGACGAGCGCGGCGGACAGAAGATCGTTCGCGTGATCGTCCCGCTGGCGGAGCTGTTCGGCTACGCCACCGACCTGCGCTCCAAGACCCAGGGTCGCGCGGCGCACAGCCCGATGCAGTTGCACGCATACAACGAGGTTCCGTCGCAGATCGCGCAAGAGATCATCGCGCGCGTCACCGGCGAGTAGGCGAACAGGGAGACGAAGAGATGGCCAAGCAGAAGTTCGAGCGCACCAAGCCCCACGTGAACATCGGCACGATCGGGCACATCGACCACGGCAAGACCACCTTGACCGCGGCGATCACCAAGCGTCAGGCCGACAAGGGCCTTGCCGACTACACCCCGTTCGACCAGATCGACAAGGCACCCGGAAGAGCGCGAGCGCGGCATCACGATCGCGATCGCCCACGTCGAATACCAGACCGATGCCCGCCACTACGCCCACGTGGACTGCCCCGGCCATGCCGACTACGTCAAGAACATGATCACCGGTGCCGCCCAGATGGACGGGGCGATCCTGGTGGTCTCCGCAGCCGATGGCCCGATGCCCCAGACCCGCGAGCACGTGCTGCTCGCCCGCCAGGTCGGGGTCCCCTACATCGTGGTGGCGCTGAACAAGTGCGACATGGTCGATGACCCGGAGCTGCTGGATCTCGTCGAGCTCGAGGTCCGGGAGCTGCTCAGCTCCTATGAGTTCCCCGGCGACGACGTCCCGGTGATCCAGGTCTCTGCCCTCAAGGCCCTGGAAGGCGATGAGACCTGGGGCAACTCAGATCGATGAGCTGCTGGACGCGGTCGATACCTACATCCCCCAGCCCGAGCGCGACGTCGACAAGCCCTTCCTGATGGCGATCGAAGACGTCTTCTCGATCACCGGTCGCGGCACCGTGGTGACCGGTCGCGTCGAGCGCGGCGTGCTCAAGAAGATGGAAGAGATCGAGATCGTCGGGATCACCGATACCCGAAAGACCACCGCGACCGACCTCGAGATGTTCCGAAAGCTCCTGGATGAGGTCCAGGCAGGGGACAACGTCGGGGTGCTGCTTCGGGGCATCGACAAGGAAGAGGTCGAGCGCGGCCAGGTGCTGGCAAAGCCCGGCATCCGTGACCCCGCACACCAACTTCGAGGCCCAGGTCTACATCTTGAGCAAGGAAGAAGGCGGTCGCCACACCCCGTTCTTCAACGGCTACCGCCCCCAGTTCTACTTCCGCACCACCGATGTCACCGGCACCGCCAACCTGCCCTCGGGGGTGGAGATGGTGATGCCCGGAGACAACGTCGAGATGACCGTGGAGCTGATCAACCCGATCGCCATGGAAGACGGCCTGCGCTTCGCCATCCGTGAGGGTGGCCGCACCGTGGGTGCGGGCCGCGTCATCAAGATCGTCAAGTAGGTCTGCAGCAGCGAAGCGATAGGCCAAACAAAGGAAGACATGGCAGGAACGAAGATCCGCATCAAGCTCCGGGCATACGACCACCGGATGCTCGACGTCGCCGCGCGCGACATCGTCGAGCATGTCCAGCGCACGGGCGCCAAGGTCGTCGGGCCGGTGCCGCTGCCGACCGAGCGCAACATCTACACGGTCATCCGATCGCCGCACAAGTACAAGGACTCGCGCGAGCACTTCCAGATGCTCACGCACAAGCGGCTGATCGACATCGTCGACGCGACCTCCAAGACGGTCCAGGAGCTCCAGCGCCTGAACCTCTCGGCCGGGGTCGACATCCAGATCAAGCTCTGTACGAGGACAGAGACATGACGGAGATCAAGGGCATCGTGGGCGAGAAGGTGGGGATGACCCAGATCTTCGTCGAGACGCACGCCGTGCCGGTGACGGTGATCAAGGCCGGCCCCTGCGTGGTCACGCAGGTGCGCACGCAGGCCACCGACGGCTACGACGCCGTGCAGCTCGCCTACGGCAGCCTGCGCCCGCAAGACGTCATCAAGCCCGCGAAGGGCCACTTCGACAAGGCGGGCGTCGAGCCGATGCGCCACCTCGTCGAGCTGCGCACCGACGACGCCGGCAGCTACGCGACCGGCCAGGAGGTCACCGCCGACCTGTTCGCGGTCGGCGACAAGGTCGACGTGGTCGGCGTCTCCAAGGGCAAGGGGTTCTCCGGCGTGATGAAGCGCCACGGGTTCGCCGGTCTCGGCGGCGGCCACGGCGTGCACAAGAAGCACCGCTCGCCGGGCGCGATCGGCGCCTGCGCCACGCCCAGCCGCGTGTTCAAGGGCATGCGGATGGCCGGTCACTCGGGCAACCAGCGCACGACCGTGCTGAACCTCGAGGTGGTCCAGGCCGACCCGGAGCGCGGGCTGCTGCTGATCAAGGGCGCGGTGCCCGGTCCCAACGGCGGGCTCGTGATGGTGCGCTCGGCCGTGAAGAGCCCGTTGAAGGCACAGATGGCGAAGGGAGCGTGAGCATGGCGACGATCGACATCGTGGACGCCGCCGGCACCAAGACCGGCTCGCGCGACCTGCCCGCCGACCTCTTCGAGGCGCCGGTCAACGTGCCGCTGATGCACCAGGTGGTCGTGGCCTCGATGGCCGGCCTGCGCGCCGGCACGCACAAGGTCAAGACGCGCGGCGAGGTCCGCGGCGGCGGGAAGAAGCCGTGGCGCCAGAAGGGCACCGGCCGCGCGCGTCAGGGCTCGATCCGCTCGCCCCAGTGGGTCGGCGGCGGCGTGGCCCACGGCCCGGTCGTGCGCGACCACAACCAGCGCATCAACAAGAAGATGGTCAAGGGCGCGCTCCGCTCGGCGCTGACCGACGCGCTGACCAGCGGCAAGCTGATCGTGATCGATGACCTCGGGCTCGAGGAGCCCAAGACCAAGCAGGCCGCCGACGCCCTGACCGCGCTCGGCTGCGACGGGCGCGTGCTGCTCGTGCTGGCCCAGCCCTCGGAGGCCTCCGTGATCGAGAAGTCGGTCCGCAACCTGCAGATGGTGCGCGTCGCCTACGCGCGCGGCCTCGGCACCTACGACGTGCTGCTGGCCGACCACGTGGTGTTCACCGGCGAGGCGCTGGACGCCTTGGCGGGGGGTGAGGCCGCATGAAGTCGCCGCGCGACGTGATCATCCGGCCGATCGTGTCGGAGAAGTCCTACGCGGGGATCGAGCAGAACAGCTACACGTTCCTGGTCGATCCGCACGCGAACAAGACCGAGATCAAGGAGGCCGTCCAGACGATCTGGGAGGTCCGCGTGACCTCGGTGAACACGCTGAACCGCCATGGCAAGACGAAGCGCCGCGGCTGGACGAAGGGCAAGCGCCCCGACCAGAAGCGCGCGATCGTGACCCTGGCCGACGGCGATTCCATCGAGATCTTCGAGACGGGGAAGTAGTCCAATGGGTGTCCGCAAATACAAGCCGACCACGCCGGGCCGACGCGGCGCGAGCGTGTCCACCTTCGAGGACCTGACGCGCCAGCGGCCCGAGAAGAAGCTCGTCGCGAAGGGCCGCAACAAGGCCGGCCGCAACGTGCACGGGCGGGTCACCGCGCGGCACCAGGGCGGCGGCAACAAGCGCCGCTACCGCGTGATCGACTTCCGTCGGAACAAGGACGGCGTGCCGGCCAAGGTCGCGCACATCGAGTACGACCCGAACCGCTCGGCGCGCATCGCGCTGCTGCACTACGCCGACGGCGAGAAGCGCTACATCATCGCGCCCGACGGCGTGCAGCAGGGCGACAGGCTGATGTCGGGGCCCGACGCCGAGATCCGCGCCGGCAACGCGCTGCCGCTGCGCAACATCCCGGTCGGCACCGTGGTGCACGCGATCGAGCTCAAGCCCGGCGCCGGCGCCAAGATGGCCCGCTCCGCCGGCGCCAGCGTCCAGCTGATGGCGAAGGAAGGCCACATGGCCACGCTGCGGCTGCCCTCCGGCGAGATGCGGCTGGTCCCGGCCACCTGCCGCGCCACGGTCGGGGCGGTCGGCAACGCCGAGCACGAGCTGATCCAGCTCGGCAAGGCGGGACGCGCGCGCTGGCAGGGCAAGCGCCCGTCGGTGCGTGGCGTCGCGATGAACCCGGTCGACCACCCGCTGGGCGGCGGCGAGGGCAAGTCCTCGGGCGGCCGCCATCCCGCGTCGCCGTGGGGACAGAAGGAAGGCCGCACGCGCAAGAAGAAGAAGGCGTCGAGCAAGTACATCGTTCGTCGCCGCGGGAAGGGGCGTGGCTGATGCCTCGGTCGCTGAAGAAGGGTCCGTTCGTCGACGACCACCTGATGAAGAAGGTCGCCGACATGAACAAGGCGGGCGAGAAGAAGGTGGTGCGCACCTGGTCGCGCCGCTCGACGATCGTCCCGGACATGCTCGGTCACACGATCGCGGTGCACGACGGCCGCAAGCACGTGCCGGTGTTCGTCTCGGAGGCGATGGTCGGGCACAAGCTCGGCGAGTTCGCCCCGACGCGCACGTTCCGGTCGCATGCGAGGGACGAGCGGAGGAATCGGTAGGTCATGCCCGAGTCTCGCGCAACCAGCAAGTACAACCGCACGTCGGCGCGCAAGATGCGCCGGTCGGTGGACATGATCCGCGGCCAGCACGTCGCGGAGGCCCAGCGCATCCTGCGCTTCTCGGGCCTCGGCGCGTCGCGTGACGTCGAGAAGCTGTTGAACTCGGCCGTCGCGAACGCGGAGCAGACCCCCGGCGTGATCGCGGAGAACCTGATGGTTTCGCGGGCGTGGGTCGACGAGGGCCCCACGCTGAAGCGGTTCCGGCCGCGTGCCTACGGGCGCGCGACCAAGATCCGCAAGCGCACCTCGCACGTGACCCTGGTGGTCCGCACGATGGGAGACGAAGGCTAGTGGGACACAAGATCCACCCTTACGGGTTCCGGCTCGGGGTCATCTACCCCTGGAAGAGCAACTGGTACGCCGGGCGCGAGTACGCCCAGTTCCTGCACGAGGACATCTGGATCCGCAAGCACGTCCGCTCGCGGCTGACCCGTGCCGGCATCTCCTCGATCGACATCGAGCGCAAGGGCGACCAGATCTGGGTCTTCATCCGGACCGCGCGCCCCGGCATCGTGATCGGCCGCAAGGGCGCCGAGGTCGACCGCCTGCGCAAGGACATCGAGCGCTACACGAAGAAGCGCGTCGACGTGAAGGTCGAGGACATGAACCAGGCCTCCAGCGAGGTCCGGCCCGAGACCGACGCCGCGCTGCTGGCCCAGGGCGTCGCCGAGCAGCTGGTCGGCCGCGTGGCCTTCCGCCGCGCGATGCGCCGCGCCGTGCAGACCGCGATGCGCTCCGGCGCGCTCGGTGTGCGGGTGGCCGCCGCCGGTCGTCTGGGCGGCACGGAGATGGGCCGCAAGGAGTGGTACCGCGAGGGCCGCGTGCCCTTGCATACGCTCCGCGCGAAGGTCGATTTCGGTACGGCGGAGGCCAAGACGACGATGGGCATCATCGGCGTGAAGGTCTGGATCTACCACGGCGACGAGGTGCCCTACCGCGAGCAGGAGCTGACGCGCGCGACGGCGCGAGCCACCGCCCGCGCCCGCAGCGGCCCGCGCTCGGACACCCCGCGCCCGAGCCCCACGCCGGCACCGGCCGCCGCACCTGTGGCCGTCGCAACGGAGGAGGCGCCCGCCGCGGTCGCGACCGAGGCGCCCGCCGCACCCGAGACGGCGCCCGCGCCGACGGAGGGCGGTGAGGCCTGATGCTGGCTCCCAAGCGCGTCAAGCACCGCAAGCAGCACCGCGGCAACATGCGCGGCAAGGCCAAGGGGCACACGGAGATCCAGTACGGCGACTTCGCCATCGTGGCGATGGAGCCCGGCTGGATCACGAACCGCCAGATCGAGGCCAGCCGTGTCGCGATGACGCGTCACATCAAGCGTGGCGGCAAGGTGTGGATCACGATCTTCCCGGACAAGCCGGTCACGAAGAAGCCCGCCGAGACCCGCATGGGCTCGGGCAAGGGCAACCCCGAGGGCTGGGTCGCCGTCGTGCGCCCGGGCCGCGTGATGTTCGAGCTGGCCGGTGTCACCGAGCCGCTGGCCCGCGAGGCGATGCTTCGCGCCCAGCACAAGCTGCCGATCAAGACGAAGTTCATCACGCGGGTGGGTGACTGAGGATGCCGAGCAAAGCCAGCGAGCTCCGCGAGCTGCCGGACGAAGAGCTCCTGTCGCGCATCGACGGCGCGAAGGAAGAGCTCTTCAACCTGCGGTTCCAGCTGGCCACGGGGCAGCTGGACAACACCGCGCGGCTCAAGGAGCTGCGCCACGACGTCGCGCGCATCGCGACCGTGCTGCGCGAGCGCGAGATCGAGCGCGAGCTCGACGCGATCGTCGCGGCCGAGGCCGAGGCACCCGCACGGGATGAGCAGGCCGAGGAGGCAACGAAGTGAGCGAGCAGACAACCGATCGCAGCCGCCGGAAGATCCGCACCGGCATCGTCGTGTCCGACGGCATGGACAAGACGGTCATGGTGCGGATCGACCGCCAGGTGCGACACGCGTTGTACGGCAAGACCGTGCGCCGCTCCTCGAAGCTGGCGGCGCACGACGAGGCGAACGACGCGCACGTGGGCGACACCGTCCGCGTGATGGAAACCAAGCCCATCAGCAAGTCCAAGCGCTGGCGGGTCGTCGAGGTCGTGGAGCGGGCAGAGTGATCCAACAGGAAACGCGCTGCAAGGTCGCGGACAACACGGGGGCCAAAGAGGTCCTGTGCATCCGCGTGCTCGGCGGGTCCGCCCGCCGCTACGCCGGCGTGGGCGACGTCATCGTCGCCACGGTGAAGGACGCCCTGCCCGGCGGCGCCGTCAAGAAGGGCGAGGTCGTCAAGGCCGTCGTCGTGCGCACCGCCAAGGAGCGCCGCCGCCCCGACGGGTCCTACATCCGCTTCGACGACAACGCGGTCGTGATCCTCACGACCGACGCCAAGAACCCGCGCGGCACCCGCATCTTCGGGCCCGTCGCGCGCGAACTGCGCGAGAAGCGCTTCATGAAGATCATCTCGCTCGCCCCGGAGGTGTTGTAGATGCCGAGCCTCGACATCCACAAGGACGACCTGGTCCGCGTGATCGCGGGCAAGGATCGCGGCAAGGAAGGCCGCGTCGTGCGCGTCATGCCCGGCGAGGGCCGCGTCATGGTCGACGGCGTCGCCATGGCCAAGAAGCACCAGCGCACCGGCGCCAAGCGCACCCGCACCGGTCAGCAGCTGAACCAGGGCGGCATCATCGACATCGAGACGTTCGTCGACGTCTCCAACATCCAGCTCGTGTGCGGCAACTGCCACAAGCTCACGCGCGCCGGCCACCGGCTGAACGACGAGGGCGCCAAGGAGCGGTTCTGCCGCAAGTGTGAGGCGGTGCTCTAGATGGCAGACGACATGCCCCGGATCAAGCAGAAGTTCCGCGACGAGGCCACGCCGGCGCTCCAACAGGAGCTCGGGCTGACCAACGTGATGCAGGTGCCGCGGCTGGACAAGATCGTGGTGAACATGGGGGTCGGCGAGGCGCTCAAGGATGGCCGTATGCTGGATGCCGCCGTCGAGGACCTCACGATCATCGCCGGCCAGAAGCCCGTCGTCACGAAGGCACGCAAATCGATCGCCGGGTTCAAGCTCCGCGAGGGCAACGCGATCGGGGTCAAGGTCACCCTTCGGGGCGACCGCATGTGGGAGTTCTACGACCGACTGGTGTCGTTGGCTCTGCCCCGCATCCGCGACTTCCGGGGGCTCGATCCGCGATCGTTCGACGGGCGCGGGAACTACACCTTCGGGGTGACCGAGCAGCTGATCTTCCCGGAGATCGATTACGACAGGGTGGCGCAGGTGCGCGGCATGGACATCACGATCGTGACGACCGCCCGCTCCGACGACGAAGGACGTGCGCTGTTGCTGGCACTGGGGTTCCCGCTCGTGCGGGACACGGCGGCGGCGAGCTGAGAGGACCGAGATGGCGAAGAAGGCACTAGTCAACAAGCAGCGCGCGCAGCAGAAGTACCGCGTGCGCTCCTACACGCGCTGCCAGCGGTGCGGGCGCCCGCGTGCGGTGTTCAAGAAGTTCATGCTCTGCCGTCTGTGCTTCCGCCAGCTGGCGCACCTGGGTGAACTGCCGGGGGTGACGAAGGCCTCATGGTAGCGACGAAGACCAAGAACGTATCCGCCAACGTGACCGACCCGGTCGCGGACCTGCTGACGCGGATCCGCAACGCGAACATCGCCTACAAGGACGACACGCTCGCGCCGGTGTCCAACCACGCGCGCGCGATCCTGGAGATCCTCACCGAGGAGGGCTACATCGCCGGGTTCACGCAGGAGGGCGAGGGCGTCCACCAGGCGTTCAAGATCGAGATGAAGTACGGCCCGCGCAAGGCGCGCACGATCACCGGGATCAAGCGCGTCTCCAAGCCCGGGCGGCGCGTGTACAAGGGCCGCGGCGACCTGCCGCGGGTCATGGGCGGGCTCGGCGTGGCGATCGTGTCCACCTCGGCCGGCGTGATGACGGACCGCAACGCATCCAAGAAAGGCATCGGCGGCGAAGTGCTCGCCTACGTGTGGTGATGGAACGATGAGTCGGATCGGCAAGCAGCCCATCGAGATCCCGAGCGGCGTCGAGCTCAGCGTCGACGCCGACAACGTGGTGACCGTGAAGGGCCCCCGCGGGTCGTTGACGCAGGTGATCCATCCGAACATCCGCGTCGTGATCGAGGACGGACAGGCCCGGGTCGAGCGCCCCGACGACGAGGGGTTCAACCGCGGGCTCCACGGGCTGTCGCGGTCGCTGCTGGCCAACATGGTCGAGGGCGTCACGAAGGGCTTCGAGAAGCGTCTGGCGATCATCGGCGTCGGCTACCGCGCGGCGCTCAAGGGCAAGGACCTCGAGGTGCAGGTCGGCTACTCGCACCCGGTGCTCGTGCCCCAGCCCGAGGGCATCGAGTTCGAGGTGCCCACCGCGACCTCGGTCGTGATCCGCGGCAACGACAAGCAGCTGGTCGGCGAGGTCGCCGCCAACATCCGCAAGATCCGCAAGCCCGAGCCCTACAAGGGCAAGGGCATCCGCTACGAGAACGAATACGTCCGCAAGAAGGCCGGCAAGGCCGCGAAGGGTGCTGCCTGATGGAGGCCAAGACGAAGCGCGAAGCTCGGCTGCGTCGCCACGCCCGTGTGCGCAAGAAGGTGCACGGCGAGGCCGAGCGGCCGCGCCTGGCGGTGTTCCGCTCGAACCGGCACATCTACGCGCAGCTGATCGACGACCGGCAGGCCACCACGATCGTGGCGGCCTCCGACGCGGAGGTCGCGGCGGGGAACCCGACCGAGCGCGCCAAGGCGGTGGGCGAGTTGCTCGCCACGCGCGCCAAGGACGCCGGCATCGCCACCGCGGTGTTCGACCGCGGCGGGCGTCAGTACCACGGGCGCGTCGCCGCGCTCGCCGACGGAGCCCGTGAGGGAGGACTACAGATCTGATGCGACGCTACGACGCAAAGAACGAAGAGAAGAGCCCGTTCGAAGAGCGGGTCATCTCGATCAACCGGGTCGCCAAAGTCGTGAAGGGCGGACGCCGGTTCTCGTTCGCCGCGCTCGTCGTCGTGGGCGACGGTGCCGGCCGCGTCGGGTTCGGCTACGGCAAGGCCAAGGAGGTGCCGGCCGCGATCGCCAAGGGCGTCGAGGAGGCCCGGCGCAAGATGTTCGAGGTCCCGATGATGGGCTCGACGATCCCGCACGAGATCGTGGGCGAGGCGGGCGCCGGCGTGGTGCTCCTCAAGCCGGCGGCCCCCGGAACCGGCGTCATCGCCGGCGGGCCGGTGCGCGCGCTCGTCGAGTGCGCCGGGATCAAGGACATCCTGTCCAAGTCGATGGGGTCCTCCAACCAGATCAACATCCTGAAGGCGGCGGTGGCGGGGCTGCAGGCGCTGCGCACCCCCCAGCAGATCGCCACGCGACGCGGTCGCGAGCTGCACGAGGTCGCCCCCAAGCCGATGCTCGACGCGGTCGCCGCCGCGCAGGACCGCGTCAACGCGGCCCGCGCCGAGGCGCTCAGCGAGCAGTACGGCGTGAGCGAGGGCGGCTCCTGATGGCACAGCTCAAGGTGACCCAGGTCCGCAGCGCGATCGACCGGCCGAAGGATCAGAAGGACACGATCCGGCGGCTCGGCATCCACCGCATGCACGACTCCGTGGTCAAGGACGACCGCCCCGACATCCGCGGGATGATCGACAAGGTGCGGCACCTCGTCACGGTCGAGGAGGTCTGACGTGAAGCTCCATCACCTGAAGCCCGCCGAGGGCTCGAAGACCGAGAAGAAACGCGTCGGTCGCGGTCGCGCGGGCGTGCGCGGCAAGACGGCCGGCCGCGGCACGAAGGGCACGGGCGCCCGCAAGAACGTGCCCGCGTACTTCGAGGGCGGGCAGATGCCCTACCAGCGTCGCGTGCCGAAGCTCAAGGGGTTCACGAACCCCAACCGCGTCGAGTACGCGCCGGTCAACGTCGAGGTCCTCTCCCAGTACTTCACGGGCGAGGTCGCCCCGAAGGACCTCTACGCACATGGGCTGGCCCACAAGGGCGCGCCGGTGAAGATCCTGGGCCGGGGTGAGATCGACAAGCCGCTGGCGGTCAAGGCGCACGCATTCTCCGCGACCGCGAAGGCCAAGATCGAAGCCGCCGGGGGCACCGTCGAGACCCTCGGCTGATCCCACGGTAGGCTAGCCGAACGTGCTGAAGGCATTCCTCAACTCGTTCCGGGTTCCGGATCTCCGGAACAAGATCCTCTTCACGCTGTTCATCATCGTGGTCTTCCGGTTCGGCAACCACGTGCCGGTTCCGATCGTCGACACGAGCGTCCTGGACAACCAGGCCCAGGGCGGCTTCCTCGATCTGCTGAACCTGTTCTCCGGCGGCGGCATCGCGCGGTTCTCGGTGTTCTCGCTCGGGATCATGCCCTACATCACCAGCTCGATCATCATCCAGCTGATGACCGTGGTCATCCCCAAGCTGCAGCAGTGGCAGGACCAGGGCGAGGCCGGCACCAAGAAGATCAACCAGACCACGCGCTACGTCACCGTCGCGCTGGCCTTCCTGCAGTCCGCCGGACTCGTGTTCCTGTTCCACAGCGGGAGCAGCACGACGAACATCCCCGACCTGTTCACGAAGCCGGGATCGTTCAAGCCCAGCAACGTGCTGCTGATCATCCTGGTGATGACGGCGGGCACCGCGCTGATCATGTGGCTCGGCGAGCTGATCACCCAGCGCGGCGTGGGCAACGGCATGTCGATCCTGATCTTCACGTCGGTCATCTCGCGGCTGCCGTTCGAGGGCAGCGCGATCCTGCGTGGCGGCGGTCCCGGCAAGTTCGTGGTCGTGCTGCTGATCGGCATCGGCATCATCGTGGCCGTGGTCTACATGGATCAGGGCCAGCGGCGCATCCCGATCCAGTACGCCAAACGTGTGGTCGGGCGCAAGCAGACGATGGGCGGCTCGACCTACCTGCCGTTGAAGGTCAACCAGGCCGGCGTGATCCCGATCATCTTCGCCAACTCGATCCTGTACTTCCCGGTGCTGCTGGCGAGCGTGATCCACGCCCAGTGGTTCCAGGACTTCGTGAACAAGTACATCAACAACACCGCGAACTGGGTGTACATGTTGATCCTGGCCAGCCTGATCGTCTTCTTCGCCTACTTCTACACGGCGATCCAGTTCGACCCGGTGCGCACGGCCGACAACCTGCGGAAGAACGGCGGGTTCATCCCGGGCATCCGGCCCGGGCCGCCCACCGCCGACTACCTGAACGCGATCCTCGTGCGCATCACGCTGCCCGGCTCCCTGTTCCTCGCGGCGATCGCGCTGATCCCGACGATCGTGCTCGCGTGGTGGAAGATCGACCAGTTCCCGTTCGGCGGCACCTCGATCCTGATCGCCGTGGGCGTCGCCCTCGAGACGATGAAACAGATCGAGTCGCAGTTGATGATGCGCCACTACGAGGGTTTCCTGAGCTAGCGGAAAGGGCCGCACCCGATGCGCTTCGTCTTCCTGGGATTGCCGGGGGCCGGGAAGGGGACCCAGGCCCGAGTGTTGGGCGAGCACCTCGGGATCCCGCAGCTCTCGACGGGCGACACCTGCGCGAGGCGGTCCAGGAGGGCACGCCGCTGGGCATCGAGGCCCGCATCTACATGGACCGCGGCGAGTACGTGCCCGACGACGTCATGGTGCGGATGGTCGACGAGCGGCTCCACGAGCCCGATGCGAACAAGGGGTTCATCCTCGACGGCTTCCCGCGCACCGTCCCGCAGGCCCGCGCCCTCGACGAGGTGCTGAGCGTCTCGAACTCGCCGCTGGACGCGGTCGTCCAGTTCCTGATCAAGGACACCACGGCGGTCCGGCGCATCACGGGGCGGTTCACGTGCCCGCTGTGCAAGCGCACGTACCATGAGGAATGGAGCCCGCCGGCGGACGATCGCAAGTGCGACGTCGACGGCACGCAGCTGGAGAAGCGCAACGACGAGGACGCCCTGACGGTCAAGCGGCGCATGGCGGTCTACCGTGAGCAGACGCAGCCGCTGGAGGCGTTCTACGCGGAGCGCGAGCTGCTGCGGCCGATCGATGCCGAGGCGCCGAAGGAGAAGGTCAGCGAGCGCATGTTCGAAGCGCTCCGGGACCTGTTGTGAGGTGAACGCATGATCATCCGGAAGTCGCCCGCGGAACTGGACAAGATGCGCCGCGCCGGCGCGATCCTGGCGAGCACGATCGATCAGGTCCTCGCGGCGGTCGCGCCGGGCGTGTCGACCCTCGAGCTCGACCGCGTCGCCGCCGCGTCGATCGCCGCGTCGGGCGCCACGTCGAACTTCCTCGGCTATCGAGGTGGCGGCGGTCAGATCCCGTTCCCCGGCACGATCTGTTCATCGATCAACGACCAGATCGTGCACGGGATCCCCTCGGCCTCGCGCACGCTTCGCGACGGCGACCTCGTGTCGTTGGACTTCGGCGCGATCTGGGAGAACTTCCACTCGGACTCCGCCGTGACCGTGTTCGTGGGCGCACCGCCGAGCGACGACGCGAAGCGGCTGGTCGAGGCCACGCAGGAAGCGCTCGAGGCCGCGATCGACGTGGTCCGGCCCGGTGGACGGCTCTCCGACATCGGCCACGCCATCGAGCAGGTGGCGATCGCCCGCGGCGTCGGGGTCGTTCGCGAGTACGGGGGCCACGGCATCGGGCGCGCCATGCACGAGGACCCCTTCATCCAGAACTGGGGCCCGCCCGGTCGGGGGCCAGAGCTGAAGCCGGGCCTGGTGATCGCGATCGAACCGATGTTCAACCTGGGTGGGGACGAGACACGCGTGCTCGACGACGGCTGGACGGTCGTGACGGCCGACGGGTCGCTGTCCGCCCACTTCGAGCACACGATCGCCGTGACCGCCGAGGGTCACGAGGTGCTGACGGCTCGCTGACGGAGCCGCGGTTGGGGTTTCCACCGGCGCACATGACGTCCGAACGTCGTATCCTCGCTGTGGTGCAAGGTATCGCGAACGTGGACACCTGCGCGCGCCCGGCCCTATACTGAGTGCTCCCCCGTTCGGAGGCGTGTTCGTCTGCGCGTCCGCATGGGATCGGTTCGATGGGAGAGACCTGGAGCGTGACGAAGGACGATGTGATCGAGGTTGAGGGCACGGTTATCGAGCCCCTCCCCAACGCGATGTTCCGGGTCGAACTCGAAAACGGGCACAAGGTGCTCGCCCACATCTCCGGCAAGATGCGGATGCACTACATCCGGATCCTGCCGGGGGACCGGGTCAAATTGGAGCTTTCGCCATACGACCTCACCCGGGGTCGCGTGGTCTACCGGTTCAAGTGAAGGAACAGATATGAAGGTCCGTCCCTCGGTGAAGAGAATCTGCGACAAGTGTCGCGTGATCCGCCGGCGTGGACGGATCATGGTCATCTGCTCGAACCCGCGGCATAAGCAGCGGCAGGGTTAGGAAGCGAGGACACCAGCCATGGCACGGATCGCCGGCGTCGACCTCCCCCGCGACAAGCGGTTGGACATCGCCCTGCGCTACATCTACGGCATCGGCCCCACGAGCGCCTTCAAGATCGTCGACGGCACGGCCATCGACGGGGGCACCAAGGTTCGCGACCTCTCCGAAGAGGAGGTCGTGAAGATCCGCGCCTACATCGACGCCAACTTCAAGGTCGAGGGCGACCTGCGCCGCGAGGTGGCGCAGGACATCAAGCGCAAGATCGAGATCGGGTGCTACCAGGGCATCCGCCACCGCCGTTCCTTGCCGGTCCACGGCCAGCGCACGCACACGAACGCGCGCACCCGCAAGGGGCCGAAGAAGACCATCGCCGGCAAGAAGAAGGTCAAAGCGAAGAAGTAAGGGAGCCCCTGAACGCATATGGCGAAGCCCAAAGCGAAGAAGACCAAGCGTCGCGAGAAGAAGAACGTCCTGCACGGGCAGGCGCACATCAAGTCGACGTTCAACAACACGATCGTCACCATCACCGACCTGCAGGGCAACACGCTCTCGTGGGCAAGCGCCGGCAACGTGGGCTTCAAGGGCTCCCGCAAGTCCACGCCGTTCGCCGCGCAGCTCGCCGCCGAGAAGGCCGCGCGCGCCGCGCAGGAGCACGGTCTGCAGAAGGTCGATGTGTTCGTCAAGGGCCCGGGTTCGGGCCGTGAGACCGCGATCCGTTCGCTGGCAGCCGCCGGCCTCGAGGTCGCGGGGATCCAAGATGTGACGCCGGTGCCGCACAACGGCTGCCGGCCACGCAAGCGCCGCCGCGTCTGACGCGCGCGGTACCCGGCCGCACGAAGCGGCCCGGGACGCCCCAAGAGGCGGGGAGCTCTGGTTGATCCCCCGTCGAGGAGGGATGCACGTTGTTCATCGTCGCACGACCCCAGATCTCGGAAGAGGTCGTTTCACCCACTCGGTCGAAGTTCACGATCGAGCCGCTCGAGCCGGGCTTCGGCTACACGGTCGGCAACTCGCTCCGGCGCACGCTGCTGTCCTCGATCCCAGGCGCGGCCATCTCGTCGATCCGCATCGACGGCGTGCTGCACGAGTTCTCGACCGTTCCCAAGGTCACCGAGGACGTCACCGACGTCATCTTGAACCTGAAGGAGCTCGTCGTTCGCTCCGACCTGGAAGAGCCCACCACGATCTACCTGAAGGCCAAGGGCCCGGCGGAGGTCACCGCCGGTGACGTCGCCCCGCCCGCCGGCATCGAGATCCTGAACCCGGACCTGCACCTGGCCACGATCGGCAAGGGCGGGTCCCTCGAGATGGAGATGACCGTCGAGCGCGGCGTCGGCTACCGCATGGCCGACAAGAACAAGAAGCCGCGCGATCCGATCGGCGTGATCCCGGTCGACTCGATCTTCTCGCCGGTGCGCAAGGTCAGCTACACCGTGGAGAACACGCGCGTGGAGCAGATGACCGACCGCGACAAGCTGATCCTGGACGTCGAGTCCGACGGGTCGGTCACGCCGCGCGAGGCGCTCGCGTCCGCCGGTGGCACGCTGCTCGAGCTCGTCCAGCTGTTCTCCGACCTGGCCGAGGCGCAGAGCGTCTCCGTCGGTCCGGCCGAGGCCGAGGAGCTGCCCAGCGACTACCAGATCACGATCGAGGAGCTCAACCTGTCGGTGCGCTCCTACAACTGCCTGAAGCGCGAGGGCATCAACGCGGTCGGCGATCTCGTGCAGAAGTCGGAGTCCGAGCTGATGGACATCCGCAACTTCGGGCAGAAGTCGATCGACGAGGTGAAGGCCAAGCTCGAGGAGCTCGGGCTCGGCCTCCGGGAGGAGTGAGGTCCACGTGCCGACCCCCAAGAAGGGACCCCGGCTGGGCTCCGGCCCGGATCATCAACGGCTGATGCTGTCGACGCTCGCCGGCCAGCTGTTCATCCACGAGGGCATCAACACCACCGAGGCGAAGGCCAAGCTCCTGCGTCCCTACGCCGAGAAGCTGATCACGAAGGCGAAGAAGGGCGATCTGGCCGCGCGCCGCGAGGTGTTGAAGGACATCCCGGACCGGGACGTCGTCGCGCTGCTGTTCCACGAGATCGCGCCGCGCTTCACCGATCGTCCGGGCGGCTACATCCGGATCATGAAGCTCGGGCCCCGCAGGGGGGACGGCGCGCCGATGGCGCGGATCGAGTTGGTCGAGCTGTCGGGCTAGCACAGACACGAGCATCTGAGCCGGGCCGGCGAGGTTCGGGAACTGCTCGGCGCCTTCGGCGCCTGCGCGGGTTCCCTCACCCCACCGGCCCGGCTCTCGTGTTTGGGATAGCCTCCGCGCGATGACCTCGCTCCGGACCATTCGCCTCGATCTCGCCTATGACGGGACGGAGTTTCGGGGGTGGGCGGAGCAGCGGGATGCATCCGTGCGGACGGTTGAGGGCGTGTTGCGGGAGCTGTTGCCGCGGACGTTGGGGGAGGAGGTGCGCTTGGCGGTCGCCGGGCGCACCGATGCGGGCGTCCACGCTCGGGGGCAGGTGGTCTCGTTCGAGACGTCCTCGCGGCGGCGGCCCGAGCAGATCCAAGCGTTCCTGAACGGGCATCTGGCCCCGGAGGTGGCGGTGGTGGCCGCGGCGGTCGCGCCCGAGGGGTTCCATGCCCGGTTCTCGGCCACCGCGCGGGAGTATCGGTACGTGATCGATACCGCGCCGGTGTCGGATCCGTTCACCGGGCGGTTCGAGTGGCATCACGACCGCCCGCTCGATGTGACCGCGATCCGCGCGGGGATGCGGCTGCTCGTGGGGGAGCACGATTTCGCCTCGTTCTGCCGGCACCCCGGAGCGGGGAAGTCGACGGTGCGCGATCTGCAGCGAGGGACGGTTCGGCGCGAGGGCAGGCACGTCGTGCTCGGATTCCGGGCGAACGCGTTCCTGCATCAGATGGTGCGCTCGATGGTCGGCACCCTCGTGCGCGTGGGAGAGGGGAGGCTCGCGCCGGAGGAGGTGGGTCGGATCCTGGCGGCGCGCGATCGAGCGGGCGCGGGCACCCTCGCGCCGGCCCGCGGGCTCACGCTCCAGCGCGTGTTCTACGGCCGCCGGTAGGCGTCGGAGAGCGTCGGGCCGGCCGGTCCCGCGCTCCTCCGACATCGCTCAGCAGCAGCCGGGCGGGCAGCAGGGTCCGTTGTCGATCCGCATCGCGTGTGCACCCCCTTCCATCAGGTCGTATCGATGAGTGTCGATACATTGCCAGATGGCATCGATACATGTCAATATATGCACATGAGACGTGCGATCGGGATCCTCGAGCCAACGTCGGCGGTGGCGTGCTGCGCGCCCGTCGCGGCGATCGACCTCAGCGAGGAGGAGGCCGCCGCGACGGCGAGGTTGTTCAGCGCGCTCGCCGACCCCGCCCGGGTCCGGATACTCAACGTGCTCGCGACCCAGGCCGAGCCGGTCTGTGGCTGCGACCTGGAGGGGCCGCTCGGCCTGTCGCAACCGACGGTGAGCTTCCATCTCAAGAAGCTGCACGACGCGGGCCTGCTCGACCGCGAGAAGCGTGGTGTGTGGGTCTACTACGCACTGAACCGTGAGGCCGCGGTGCGGCTGTCGTCCGTACTGCGGTTCGAGGAGGGATCGACATGACGGACGAACTGCGTGGAGAGGTGCGCGAGCGCTACGCGACGGCGGCCCTGACGGTGCTTGAGGGCAGGGGAGCGGCCGAGGACGCCGACGGGAACGGATGCTGCGCCCCCGAGGACGGTCTGGGTCCACAGCTCTACGATGCGCTCGAGCGTGCGGAGCTGCCGGACGAGGCCGTGCTGGCGAGTCTCGGATGCGGGAACCCGACGGCCGTGGCCGACCTCCGCGAGGGCGAGACGGTCCTGGACCTCGGCAGCGGCGGCGGCATCGACGTGCTGCTGTCGGCCAAGCGGGTCGGTCCGACGGGCATGGCGTACGGCGTCGATATGACCCAGGAGATGCTGAGGCTCGCCCGCGACAACGCTGCGAGGGCAGGCGCGACCAACGTCGAATTCCTCCACGGGCTGATCGAGGACGTCCCGCTGCCTGACGGAAGCGTCGACGTCGTCATCTCCAACTGCGTCGTCAATCTGTCGACCGACAAGCCGGCGGTGCTGCACGAGCTGTTCCGTCTCCTGCGCCCCGGAGGTCGCATCGGGATCAGCGACGTGGTTGCCCAAGACCGTCTGACGCCGAGCGACCGCGCGGAACGCGGCTCGTTCGTCGGTTGCATCGCGGGGGCCTTGTCGTTCTCCGAGTACGAACTGGGGCTGCGGGCGGCCGGCTTCACCGACGTCGAGATCACCGCCACGCACGAGCTCGTCGACGGGATGCACGGCGCGATCATCCGCGCCGGCAAGCCTGCCTGATCAAACCCCGATCCTCAGGCGCCCGGCGCTGGGATCGCCCCGAGCTGGATCCCGAGCAGGAACGCGTCGTTCATGCCCCAGTGCTCCACGACCTTGCCGTCGGCCAGCCGGTAGACGCCCCAGGCCTCGAAGTCGAACGCGTTGCCGTTCGCCGGCACCCCGAACGGTGGGAACCCGCCCGTGTTCGTGCCGGTGACCCGATTCCGCACGAAGACCTGGTCGCCGCCGTTCACCAGATCGAGGATCTCGATCTTGCGGTCGGGGAAGGACTGCATCACGCCCTGGTGGGCGATCTTCGATCCCGCCAGGCCGGCCGGCAGGCCCTGGCTGCCCGACTGTGCGTTGTCGAACTCCGGGGCGAAGTACTGGTCCAGATCGTCGAGGCGCCCTTGGTCCCAGGCCTCCTCGATCGCCCGCACGACGTCCGTGTTGCTCGATGCCATCGGTCCACCTCCTCGTTCGTGCCCACCGACGGGTGAGCTCCTCCGACACCAGAACGACGAACGGACGCGGCGGGTTCCGACAGGCGCGGGCCTTTGACGCGGTCTCGCCCCCGCGGGTAATCTGGTGCGTCGGTCGGCCCGAGCGGGCCGACACTTTCACGCCATGAAGACCTACTCTCCGAAGCCTGAGCACATCGAGCACCGCTGGTACGTCGTCGACGCCAGTGGGCAGGTGCTTGGGCGTCTCGCGTCCGAGGTGGCGGTGTTGTTGCGGGGCAAGCACAAGCCGATGTACGCGCCGCACATGGACACCGGCGATCACGTGATCGTCATCAATGCCGACAAGATCGAGGTGACGGGCAACAAGGGCGAGGACAAGTACGCCTACCGTCACTCCGGCTACCCGGGCGGCATCAAGGGGATCAAGTACAACGACTTCATGACCGATCGGCCCGTGGCCGCCTTCGAGAAGGCCGTGCGCGGCATGCTGCCGAAGAACACGATCGGTCGCCAGATGATCAAGAAGCTTCACGTGGTGCCGGGCCCGGTGCATCCGCATGCCGCCCAGTCCCCCGTGACGATCGCGGTCGGCGAGCGCCCGACGTGGGGCGGCCTCCCCGCCAAGAAGAGCAGCGGCCCCGCGCCGAAGGCCCCCGCGGCGGCCGAGAAGCCAGCCGCCAAGCCGAGGGCCGCCCCGAAGCCCAAGGCCGCGCCCAAGCCGAAGGCCGAGCCTGCGGAGGAGACCGAGACGGCTGAGAAGCCCAAGGCCGCGACGAAGACGGCGAAGCCGAAGGCGGCCTCTGCCGCCAAGCCCAAGGCCGCGACCGCGAAGCCGAAGGCGGCTGCGAAGCCGAAGCCCCAAAAGACCGTGAAGAAGACCGACGAGACCGAGACGGCCGCACCGGCCGAGACCGAGGAGTGACCCGAACGTGGCCGCAACCGCAACGAAGCTGATCACCGGACGCCGCAAGGAAGCGGTGGCCCGCGTGCGCCTCGTTCCCGGCACGGGCGAGTTCGTCGTCAACGGTCGCGCCATCGACGACTACTTCCCCACGCGTGTGCATCGCATGGTGGCGAGGGCACCGCTCACGCTGCTGGAGCGCGAGCGCGACTACGACATCGTCGCCACGGTCAGCGGGGGCGGCGTGTCCGGCCAGGCCGGCGCCGTGCGCCTCGGCGTGGCCCGATCGTTGATCGAGCTCGACCCCGAGCTCCGCGGGCAACTCAAGGCCGAGGGTTTCCTGACGCGCGACTCGCGTGAGAAGGAACGTCGCAAGTACGGCCTCAAGAAGGCCCGCAAGGCGCCGCAGTACTCGAAGCGCTAGGCCTCAGGGTCGGCCGCGCCGACATCCTGGTCCGCATCCAACGCGAAGGCGCCGGATTCGATCGCCTCGATCACCTGGCGCGCCGCGATCTCCTGCTCTGCCGGCACGAAGAGGTAGCTCGGGCCGACCGGATAGACGCTGGACCCGCCCATGCTGTTCTTCACCAGGACGTCGATGCCTTCGTCCTCCAGCCGGGCCCGGGTCATCTCGGCCATCATGGCGTCGCCGGAGGCGTAGATCTGCACGAGGTCGCTCATGCGCTCATCGTCCCACGGTTCGTCACCTTCCGTTCACCGTCGCTCCGGTACCGTGGCCCTCGTGAGGACGACGCACACGCCCATGGTCTTGTTCGTCTGCGTGCACAACGCCGGGCGCTCGCAGATGGCTGCGGGGCTGCTGCGCTTGCACGCCGGGGACCGGGTTCGGGTGCGCTCGGCGGGCAGCACGCCGGCGAGCGAGGTCAACCCGGCGGTGCGCGAGGTGATGGCCGAGGTCGGTGTCGATCTGTCCGAGGCGGTGCCGACCCGCTTGTCCACCGAGTACGTCGAGGCCGCCGACGTCGTCGTGACGATGGGCTGCGGCGACGCATGTCCGGTCATCCCCGGGAAGCGCTACCTCGACTGGGATCTTCAGGATCCGTCGGGCCTGACGCCCGCCGAGGTGCGCCCGATCCGAGACGAGATCGACCGTCGCGTCCGCGCGTTGCTCGCCGAGTTGCTCGGGTAAGGTGCCGCCCGATGGGGCGGCTCTTCGGCACCGACGGCGTCCGCGGCCTCGCGGGCACGGAGCTCACGCGCGAGCTCGCCGCCGGCCTCGGTCGCGCGGCCGTCACCGTGCTCGGTCGCCACGGCACCGCCCGGCCCGTGATCGTCGTCGGGCGCGATCCGCGTGACTCGGGTCAGTGGCTCCAGGACGCGCTCGTCGACGGTATCCGGCGCGCCGGCGGCGATGTGCTGCTGGCCGGCGTCGAGCCCACGCCGGCGATCGCCTACATGACGGTCGACCTCGGCGCCTCGGCCGGCGTGGTGATCAGCGCGTCGCACAACCCGCCCGCGTACAACGGCATCAAGTTCTTCTCGCGCGACGGGATGAAGCTCCCCGACGCGATCGAGGACGAGATGGAGGCGGCGCTCGGAACGCCGTCCGTCGATGTCGCCGAGACCGACCACGGTCGGATGCTGCCGTTCGCGGACGCGCGCGAGCGCTACCTGCAGCATCTGATCGGCGCCTCGCTGACGTCGCTCGCCGGCATGCGCGTGGTCGTTGACTGCGCGAACGGTTCCGCGTCGGAGGTCGCGCCCGACCTGCTCCGGCGCCTCGGGGCCGACGTGACGGCGATCTACGCGTCGCCGGACGGAACGAACATCAACGAAGGCTGCGGCGCGCTGCACCCCGAGGTCGTGGCCGCCGAGGTCGTGCGGCTGGGCGCCGACGCGGGCGTCTCGCACGACGGCGACGCCGATCGCGCGCTCTTCGCCGACGCCGAGGGCAACGTGATCGACGGCGACCAGGTGCTGGCGGCATGTGCCGTCGGGCTGCACGAGGCCGGCGAGCTCCCCGGCGACACGGTGGTGGCGACCGTGATGTCGAACATCGGGTTCGAGCGGGCGATGATCGAGCGTGGGATCCGCGTCGCGCGGACGCAGGTGGGCGACCGGTACGTGCTCGAAGCGATGGAGCACGGCGGGTTCGTCCTCGGCGGCGAGCAGAGCGGACACGTGATCTTCCGCCGGTACGCCACGACGGGCGACGGGCTGCTCACCGCCGTGCGGTTCCTCTCGCTCGCAGCCGCGACGGGTGCGTCGCTCGGCCAGCTGGCGAGCGTGATGCGCCGGTACCCGCAGGTGATGGTGAACGTGCACGTCGCCGATCGCGATGCGGTGGCGTCCTCGCCGGCGGTGGCGTCGGCGGTGGCCACGGCCACCGACACGCTCGGCGAGCGCGGCCGGGTTCTGCTCCGCCCGAGCGGGACCGAGCCGCTGGTCCGCGTCATGGTGGAGGCGGAGACCGAAGACGACGCACGCACGAACGCCGAGGCCATCGCCGCGGTTGTCGCCTCGATCGACGCCTGAGCGGGCGCGCTGACCTGCCCTGTTAGGCTCGATGCGATGTGCGGCATCGTCGGGTACGTGGGAGCCGATGAGGCGCTCCCGATCGTCCTGGAGGGTCTTCGGCGGCTCGAATATCGCGGGTACGACTCCGCGGGCGTCGCGGTGCTCACCGACGGCCTGACCGTCCGCAAACGCGCCGGCAAGCTGTCCGAACTCGAGGCGGCATTGGCCGCGGGGCCCATCGCCGGCGGCACGACCGCGATGGGCCACACGCGCTGGGCCACGCACGGCCCGCCGAGCGACGAGAACGCTCACCCCCATCTCGACTGCTCCGGCCGCGTCGCCGTGATCCACAACGGCATCGTGGAGAACCATCAGGAGCTCCGCGTCTCGCTCGAGAAGGAGGGCCACGGGTTCGTCTCCGAGACCGACACAGAGGTCGTGGCGCACCTGATCGAGGCCGCGCTCGACGGTGAGCACGATCTGACCGCGGCGGTCCGATCGGTGATCGCCCGCCTCGAGGGCGCGTACTCCCTCGTGGTGCTGTCGGCCGCCCACCCCGGCGAACTGGTGGGCGTGAAGGTCTCCTCGCCGCTCGTGGTCGGGCTCGGCAACGGTGAGACGATCCTGGCCTCCGACATCCCGGCCGTGCTGGAGCGCACGCGCGTCGTCGTCCCCTTGGATGAGGGGCAGATCGCGACGATCTGGGCCGACGGCGTCGCGGTCACGACGCTGGACGGCGCGGCGGTCGACGTCGAGCCGATCACCGTGGACTGGGACGTGAGCGCCGCACAGAAGAGCGGCTACGACTGGTTCATGCGCAAGGAGATCGACGAGCAGCCCAAGGCGATCCGCGACACGTTGGTGGGGCGCATGCAGGCCGGTCGCCTGGCGCTGGATGAGCTCCGGATCCCCGACGACGTGTTGCGAGAGGTCTCGAAGGTGTTCGTGGTGGCGTGCGGCACCGCCTTCCACTCCGGCCTCGTCGCGAAGTACGCGATCGAGCATTGGACCCGCCTGCCCGTCGAGATCGAGATCGCGAGCGAGTTCCGCTACCGCGATCCGGTGATGGGCCCCGATGCGCTGACGCTGGCGGTGTCGCAATCCGGCGAGACGATCGACACGCTGGAGGCTGCGCGCCACGCCCGGCGCCAGGGCTCGCAGGTGATCGCGATCACGAACACGGTGGGCTCCTCGCTCGCCCGAGAGGCCGACGGCGTGCTCTACACGCACGCCGGCCCGGAGATCGGCGTCGCCTCGACCAAGACGTTCGCCACGCAGATGGTCGCCCAGCAGCTGGTCGCGCTGTACCTGGCGCAGGTCCGCGGCACGAAGTTCCCCGAGGAGATCGCGGACGTGTTGGTGGAGCTGTCCGCGCTGCCCGGGCAGGTCGAGCGCGCGATCGCGCTCGACGGGCACGTGCGCGCGATCGCCGAGCGGTTCGTGGACGCGCGCGACTACCTGTTCATCGGCCGCCACACCGGCTACCCGGCCGCTCTCGAGGGCGCCCTCAAGCTGAAGGAGCTGTCGTACGTGCACGCGTCCGGCTATCCGGCGGGCGAGCTCAAGCACGGGCCGATCGCGCTGATCGAAGACGGCGTGCCGGTCGTCGCGATCGCGACCCGCTGCCACGTCTACCCCAAGATGCTGTCCAATATCCAAGAGGTGAAGGCGCGGGGCGCCGCGGTGATCGCCGTGGTGACCGAGGGCGACGTGGACGCGGCGCGGCTGGCGGATCACGTGATCGAGGTGCCGGACACGCCCGAGCTGCTGTCGCCCGTCGTGGTCACCGTGCCGCTGCAGCTCCTGGCGTATCACGTCGCGGTCCTCCGAGGCTGCGATGTCGATCAGCCACGGAACCTCGCGAAGTCGGTCACCGTCGAATAGGCCATGTCCCGCGCCCTGCGTCTGGTGATCGCGCTGGCGATCGCGACGCCCCTCTTCGTCTCGATGGGCGGTCCCGCCGTGGCCTGCTCCTGCGTGCAGCAGACCGCGCAGAAGGTCCTCGAGCGCGCCGACGCCGTCGTTGCGGGCCATGTGGTCGGCGAGCAGCCGATCGACGCGATGAACACCCACAGCACGCTCGCGGTCGACGGCGTCTACAAGGGCCATGTCGACGCGACGATCGTGCTGAACGCGAACATCGGGTTCGGCGGCGGAAGCTCGTGTGCCGTGCTCTATCCCGTCGGCTCGAAGGCCGACCCGCTCGTGCTGGAGCGCCTCGACGACGGCACCTACCAGGTCTCGGTCTGTGCCTTCCTGTCGCGGGCCGAGGTCGTCAGGCTGCTGGGGAGCGCTCGCCCGCCGCCGCCGGGGTCGGCTGCTCCGAGCGTCGTCGCGGCGGCCTACCCGTCGACCACGCTGCCGGGAGGCGTGAGCCGGCCGGCCGTCCTCGGCGGACTCGTGGTCGCGCTGCTGGCGATCGCGCTGATCCTGCGGTGGTCGGGCCGACGGAGACCGCGTCGAGTGCCCTCGGCGGTGGAGGAGCTGCAGGCGACGGTTCGCGGAGACCGCGGCTAGTCGTCGGAATGACGGACAAGAGTGAGTAACCTGCAACGATGAGCGGCGGCACCCCCACGCCAGAGCGCCGCAATGCCGGGCTCGACGGCCTTCGAGCGATCGCTGTCGGCCTCGTCGTGTTGTTCCATCTGCAGCTGCCGGGGCTCGGCGCCGGGTTCCTCGGCGTCGACGTGTTCTTCGTGATCTCCGGGTTCTTGATCACGACGCTCCTGCTGATCGAGCACGAACGCACGGGCCGCATCTCGCTCTCGGCGTTCTGGGCGCGACGGGCTCGACGGCTCCTGCCCGCACTGGCCCTGGTCATGCTGACCGTGGCCGTCGTGACCCTGCTCACCGCGACCGACTCGCAGAAGGTCTCGTTGCGTGGGGACCTTCTCGCCACGATCTTCTACGTGGGCAACTGGCATTTCATCGGGACGAGCACGTACTTCGCCTCGACCGGTGGCGAGTCTCCCTTGCTCCACACGTGGTCGCTCGCGATCGAGGAACAGTTCTACCTGTTCTGGCCTCTGCTGGTGATCGGGACGGCCCTGGTGCTCGTGCGCACCCGCCGAGCGATCATCGTCCTGTCCGCGGTCGGGATCGCGATCAGCGTGTACCTGCTGGCGAGACTGTGGTCGCCCGACATGGTCGACCGCGCGTATATGGGGACGGACGCACGCATCTTCGAGCCGCTGATCGGCGCGCTCGCGGCCGCGGTGCTCACGTGGACGATCACGAGACGTTGGGTGCAGCGGTTCGGTCCCGTCCTCGCGCTCGTCGGCGCGGCCGGGCTCGTGTTCTGCGTGGCCGTGATCCGTCCCGAAGACTCCTTCTACTTCCACGGAGGCGCCGAGTTGGTGTCGCTGGCGACGCTCGCGATCGTCGTGGCGATCTGGCACGAGCGCGGCGGGGTCGTGGGCCGGGCGCTTTCGTGGCGTCCCCTGGTGCTGCTCGGGGTGATCTCCTACGGCGTGTATCTGTGGCATTGGCCGGTCGCGTTGTGGACCGGGGTGCGCACCCCCGAGGTCTCGCACCTCGATGCGCGCAGGGTGCTCGCCGTCGCGCTCACCCTGGCAGCGGCGACAGCGTCCTATCTGCTGCTCGAGCGGCCCGTGCGTGAACGCCTCGGGAGCAAAGAGGGCGGCACGGTGGCGGTCCGGCGGCGCGCACGGGCGACACTCATCGCCGTGCCGATCGTGTTGGTGCTCGTCTCGACGACCTCGATCGCGGCAACGCGTGTCCCCCGCCTGACGCCGAACGACAACGTCCTGATGCTGGTCGGCGACTCGGTGCCGCTGCACCTCGAGCCCGATCTGGAGGAGGCGTTCGGCCAACACGGGTGGAACGTGGTCTCGGCGGCACACGGCGCCTGCTCCGTCACCGGCGAGACGCTGCTCGTCGACGGTGGGGGACCTGTGCCCGGCTCCGAGATCTGCTCCACGCAGGTCGTGTCCTCGCAAGACGCGCTGCTCGCGAGCGCCTATCCCGACATCGTCCTGTGGTGGGACCGCTTTTCGATCTTGGGGTTCGTGGCGGCCGACGGTCGATACGTCCGGGGAGGGTCGCCACTGTTCTGGAAGCTTCGTCAAGAGAGTCTCGACGCGACGATCCAGCGGTTCCGCGCGGCCGGCGCGGACGTCGTGCTGGTCGGGACCGAACCACCGGGGCAGGAGGTGGTGCACGCGCATTGTGGTGAGATCCGCTGCGCCGGACTGCAGTATCGGCAGGATCACTATTTCGATATCACGCAGCCGTGGAACCGGATGCTGCAAGCGGCCGCGGCAGCGCCCGGCGACGGCATCACCTACATCGATGTCGCCTCGTCGGTCTGCCGGGTGTTGGAGCCCCGCTGCGACGACACGGTCGACGGCATGCCGGCCCGGGGGGACGGCGTCCACTACTCCGGGGCGGGGATACCGCTGATCACCGGACTGCTCCTGGCCGACCTCGCCCCCGTGATGCAAGAACGCGCGACGGCCTCTCCCGCCCCGTAGACGAGGGGTGGGTCGTTCGATCGAGTCGCGTCTGGCGTCCCCGCGCCGAACGGCTAGCCTGCACGTGTGGAGATCGTCGGGCTGGGGGTCGATATCTGCGAGATCGCGCGGATGGAGCGGGCGCTCGCCCGACATCCGACGATGCGCGCGCGTGTGTTCACACCGGAGGAGATCGGCTACTGCGACGGCAAGGCGCGTCCGGCCGAGAGCTATGCCGGCCGGTTCGCCGCCCGCGAGGCCGTCATCAAGGCGCTGGGCGGCTACCGCGGCAGGCTCTGGCAGGACATCAGCGTCACCCGGCATCCCAGCGGCGCGCCGATCATCGCGCTTGCCGGCAACGCCAAGGGACGGGCCGACGCGCTCGGCGTCAGCCGCGTGCTGATCACCTTCACCCACGAGAAGACGAGCGCCGTCGCGTTCGCCGTGGCGGTGACCGAGGGATGAGGCCGTTGCTCACACCCGCGGAGGCCGGGGCGCTCGACCGGGCCACGCAGGCGGCCGGGACGCCCGCCGAGGTGTTGATGGAGCGCGCCGGTGCGGGCGTGGCGCGGGCGTGTCTCGATCTGCTCGGCGGCGGGTACGGCCGGCGCGCGGTCGTCGTGTGCGGGAAAGGGAACAACGGGGGAGACGGGCTCGTTGCGGCGCGACATCTCTTCCGAGCGGGCGTTCGACCGGTCGTCTTCCTGATGGAGCCCGGGCAGGACCTTCGCGAGCCATCGGCGGGCAACCTGGGTCGCCTCGAGCGCGAGACCGACGTCCGTGTGCGGCCCTTCGATCCGGCGGCGCTCGCGCGAGAGCTCGCTCGGGCCGATCTCGCGATCGATGCGATCTTCGGCACCGGGTTCCGCGGCGCGCCGGAGGACGAATGGGCCGAGGCGATCGAGGGCCTGAACGTCGGCGGCGTTCCGATCGTGTCGGTCGACATCGCCAGCGGCGTGGACGGCGCGACCGGCGAGGTGGGCGGCGTCGCGGTCCGCGCCGATCTGACCGTGACGTTCGGGGCGGCGAAGTTCGGTTCGGTGTTGCTGCCCGGCGCGGCGTTCGCGGGCGACGTGCGCGTCATGGACATCGGGTTCGACGAGGGAGCTCTCTCGACCACGGCGGGGCTGAGCGACCCCGCAGACGTGGCGGCGGTGCTCCCCGAGCGGCCGATCGACGGCCACAAGAAGGCGAGCGGCACGCTCGTCGTGGTCGCGGGGTCGCGCGGCATGCCCGGGGCGGCGCGCCTCGCGGCGCGGGCGGCCGGGCGCGCGGGCGCCGGCTACGTGATCGTGGCGACGCCCGCCTCCGCGATGCCGTCGATCCAGGCGGACCTGGCCGAGGCCGTGTTCCTCCCGCTGCCCGAGACGCCCTCGGGCTCGATCGCCGCCGAGGCCATCGGCGCGGTCACGGAGGCCGCGGCCGGCGCGCACGCGGTGGCGATCGGGCCGGGCCTGTCGCGCGACGAGGAGACGACCTCGTTCGTGCGCGCGCTGGTGCGCGAGGCCGCCGTGCCCGTCGTGTTGGATGCCGACGCGCTGAACGCCTTCGCGGGCGTGCACGAGGCGTTGGCGGATCGGAAGTCCGAGGCCGTGCTGACCCCGCATCTCGGCGAGCTTGCCCGGCTGCTCGGTCGTCCCGCGGGCGATCGGCTGTCCGAGGGGCGCTCGCTGGCGCTCGCGGTCGACGCCGTGGCGCTGCTCAAGGGCACGCGCAGCGTGATCGCCGCTCCCGACGGGAGCGTCCGGGTGAACCCGACCGGCTCGCCGGCGCTCGCGACCGCCGGCACCGGCGACGTGCTGACCGGCACGATCGGCGGTCTGCTCGCGCGCGGCGTGGAGCCGTTCGCGGCCGCATGGGCGGGGGCGTACCTGCACGGGCTGGCGGGGATCCTCGCCGCCGGGCCCGAGGGCGACGGGATCGTCGCGGGCGATGTGATCGAACGGCTGCCCGAGGCCATCGCCCGCGTGAAGGACGGCCGGTGAGCTACCGGCCCACGTGGGTCGAGGTCGACCTCGGCGCGATCCGGCACAACGTCGGCGTGCTCACGCCCCAGACCGCCGAGCTCATGGCGGTCGTCAAGGCCGACGCGTACGGTCACGGCGCCGTCGCGGTCGCGCGCGCGGCGTTGGACGCCGGGGCGACCTGGTGCGGCGTCGCGCTCGTCGAGGAGGGGCTCGAGCTCCGCGCCGCCGGCGTCGAGGCGCCGATCCTCGTGCTGTCGGAGTTCCCGCCGGATGCGGAGGCGGTCGCGCTGGCCCACCGGTTGACGCCGTCGCTGTATTCGCGCGAGGGCCTCGCGCGACTGGCCGCCGCCGCCCGCGGGCCGGTCGACGTCCACGTGAAGGTCGACACGGGCATGCACCGCGTCGGGGTGTGGCCTCCCGAAGACCTCGTCGCGTATCTGCGGGCGGTCAGCGAGGACGGGCTGCGGGTCGACGGCATCTGGACGCACCTGGCCAAGAGCGAGGATGACGCCGACACGACGCGCGCGCAGTTGGCTCGCTACGACGAGGCGCTGCGTGCGTCTGCGGCGGCCGGCTTCGAGCCGACGCTCCGGCACGCCGCGAACAGCGGCGGAGTCCTGCGCCACCCGGAGGCGGCCTACGACCTGGTGCGCCCGGGGGTCGCCCTGTTCGGCATCGCGCCGGGCCCCGACGTTCGAGCCGATCTGCGTCCGGCGCTCACCTGGCGATCGGCCGTCTCCTTTGCGCGCAGGCTCCCGGCGGGGGAGCGCCTCAGCTACGGACACCGCTACGAGCTCACGCGCGATGCGATGGTGGCGACCGTGCCGGTCGGCTACGCGGACGGCTATCCCCGGGCGCTCTCCTCGAAGGCGGACGTGTTGATCCGCGGGGCGCGCTGCCGCGTCGCGGGCAACGTCACGATGGATCAGGTGCTCGTGGACTGCGGCGATCTCGAGGTGCACGCCGGCGACGAGGTCGTGCTGCTGGGGGCCCAAGGTGGCGAGGAGGTCACGGCGTGGGAGCTCGCCGCCCACGCCGACACGATCGCCTACGAGATCGTGACGCGGATCGGCCAGCGTGTTCCCCGCGTCTACCCGGGAGAGGGCGGATGAGAACCCTCGCCGAGGCCGGGGCGGAGGCGGCCACCTGCACGAGGTGCGGGCTCGCCGGCGGCCGCACCCAGGTCGTGTACGGCGTCGGCGATCCCGACGCCGATCTGCTGTTCATCGGCGAGGCACCGGGCATGCACGAGGACAAGCAGGGCATCCCGTTCGTCGGCGCGGCGGGGCAGTTGCTCACCCGCATGCTGGAGGGGATCGGGCTCACGCGCGATGAGGTCTACATCGCGAACGTCATCAAGTGCCGGCCCCCCGGGAACCGCGATCCGCAGCCCGACGAGATCGAGGCGTGCACCCCCTGGCTGATCGAGCAGATCTCTCTGATCCAGCCCGTCGTGATCGTGACGCTCGGGAACTTCGCCACGAAGTTCGTGTTGCAGACGACGCAGGGCATCACCCGGATGCGTGGTTCCGTGCATCCGTGGCACGGGCGCACCGTGATCCCGACCTTCCACCCCGCGGCGATCCTGCACGGCGGCGGCGAGAAGAGCCGCCAGTTCACGGAGCTCCAAGAGGACTTCGAGCTGATCAAGCGGACGCTGGCGCCGCCACCCGCCACACCGCCGCCCGCCGCCTCGCTCGTCGACTACGGACGCGCCGAGCCGCCACCGCCGGACGATCAGCTGGAGTTGTTCTGACCGATGGAGCTGGCGATCCGCACCGCGACCGCCGCCGACACACGCGACGCCGGCGCCGCGCTCGCCGATGTGTTGCGCACCCACGACGTCGTCGTGTTGACGGGGGAGCTGGGCGCCGGCAAGACCACGTTCGTGCAGGGCGTCGCGCGCGGGCTCGGGGCGACCGAGCACGTCGCCTCCCCGACCTTCACACTCGTGCGCGAGTACGTGAGCGGGCGCGTACCCGTCGCCCATGTCGACCTGTATCGGCTCGAACGCGAGCAGGACGTGATCGATCTCGCGCTGGACGAGCTCGAGGACGGCGAGCGCGTGCTCCTCGTCGAATGGGGCGATCCCGTCGCGGACCTGCTCGCGGACGAACGGTTGCGGATCGAGTTCGCCGCGGACCTCGACGACGTCCGCCACATCGCGATCGCCTCCGTCGGGCCGTCCTGGGAGGAACGTGGCGGCGCGCTCACGGACGCGCTCGACAGATGGGCCGTCGGATGATCGTCGTCGGGATCGATACCTCCACACCGCAGGTCTCGGTGGCGATCGGCAGCGAGACGGCGATCCTCGGTCGCATCCAGATCACCGGCACCGCCCGTCAGGAAAGCGTCACGCCGGCGCTGCGGCAGCTGCTGACCTGGGTCGGGGTCGACCTGGACCACGTGGGCGGGTTCGTCGTCGGCACGGGGCCGGGACTGTTCACGGGGCTGCGTGTCGGGATCGAAACGGCCAAGACGTTGGCACAGGTCACCGGGGCGCCGATCATCGGCGTGCCGAGCATCGACGCGCTCGCCTACGCGGTCCGCCACACGTCCCGAACGATCGCGGCCGTGATCGACGGCCGCCGCAAGGAGGTCTTCGCGGCGCTCTACGAGCCCGTCCCGGGCGGCGTGATGCGCCTCACCGAGCTTGCGGTGCAACGACCTGAGGCGCTCGCGGCCGACCTGGAGATCCACCCGGGGGAGGTGCTAGCGGTCGGCGACGGTGCCATCCTGTACCGGGACGTGCTCCAAACGGTGGGCGCCCGGGTCGAGTTCGCCTCGATCTCGGTCGCCCATCCGGACGCTGCGGCGCTGGTCGAGTTGGCGGTGCCGCGGTTCCTCCGCGAGGAGCACGACCAGTTGTTCGATGTGGTGCCGATGTATGTAAGGAAGTCGGATGCTGAGATCGCGTGGGACGACCGAGCCCGGGGCGGCAAGCCTTGAGGTAACGAAGATGCGCCGGCGCCACCTGCGTGGCGTGATGGCGATCGAACGCCAGGCGTACGCGCGCCCGTGGACGCCCAACCTCTTCATGGCCGAGATGAGCGAGCCGAACAACCGCAACTACCTCGTGGCCCGCATCGACAAGGACGTCGTCGGCTACGCGGGCCTGATCTGCTACGGCGACGAGGCCCACATCACGAACATCGCGGTCGACCCGATGCTGCAAGGCCACGGGATCGCGCACCGGCTCCTCGGCGAGCAGATCGGCGCGGCGCGCGAGCTCGGCGGCGTCGCGGTCTCGCTCGAGGTCCGGGTGACCAACTGGCGGGCCCAGCGCATCTACGCTCGCTTCGGGTTCCACCCGGTCGGCATCCGGCGGAACTACTACGCCGAGCTGCACGAGGACGCCTTGATCATGTGGACCGACGACATCCGCGAGCGCGCGTTCCGTCAGCGGATCGTCTCGATCCTGAACAAGCTGCCCGAGGGGATCCGCCCGGCGTGATCACGCTGGGCATCGAGACCTCCTGCGACGAGACCGCGGTCGCGATCGTCGAGGACGGCTTCACGGTGCGCACGAACCTGATCGCGCGCCAGGAGCACCTGCACGAGCGCTTCGGCGGTGTCGTGCCCGAGGTCGCCGCCCGGGCGCACGTCGAGGCGCTCAACCCGCTGCTCGCCCAGGCGCTGGAGGACACGGGCCTGGACTTCGGCGATCTGGGCGGGGTCGCGGTCACCGTCGGGCCGGGGCTGGTCGGGGCGCTGCTGGTCGGCATGGCGGCCGCCAAATCGGTGGCCCTGGCCACCGGCGCACCGCTGATCGGCGTCAACCACCTCGAGGCGCACTACTGGGCAAACTTCCTGGAGCATGGGAGACCCGACGCTCCGTACGTGGCGCTGATCGTCAGCGGCGGCCACACGATGCTCGTGCACGTGCCCGCGATGTTCCGTCACGAGATCCTCGGGCAGACGCTCGACGATGCGGCGGGGGAGGCCTTCGACAAGGTGGCACGGCTGCTGGGTCTCGGGTTCCCCGGCGGACCGGCGCTCGACGCGGCCGCTCGCACCGGGGACCCGGGCGCGGTGCGGTTCCCCCGCGCGATGGAGGGCTCCGGCGATCTCGACTTCTCGATGAGCGGACTCAAGACGGCGGTGCTGCGCCACGTGCAGGCCGAGCGGGCCGCCGGCAAGGAGATCGACGTCCCGGATCTCGCCGCGAGCTTCCAGGAGGCGATCGTCGACGTGCAGGTCGCCAAGACGCTGGAGGCGGCGCGGCGCACACGGGTCTCGCGGGTGCTGTTGGGCGGCGGCGTGGTCGCGAACACGCGCCTGCGCGAGCGCCTGCGAGCCGACGGGGCCGCGGCGGGCCTCGATGTGGGCGTGCCGCCGCTGGCGCTGTGCACCGACAACGCCGCCATGGTGGCCTGCCTCGGGGCGGCTCGTCTGGAACGTGGAGACCGGACCGGGTTGGACATCGCGGCCGACCCGAACCTACCCTTGGCGATGTGACCACGATCCTGGTGACCGGGGGCGCCGGGTTCATCGGCTCCAACCTGGCAGACCGCCTCCTGGCAGAAGACCACCGCGTGATCGCGGTCGATGACCTGTCGACGGGCCGCATCGCCAACCTGTCCGACGCGCGCGCCTACGGCAAGGCCTACACCTTCTTCAATATGGACGTGCGCGCCGAGGGTCTGATCTCGCTGTTCGAGCGGCACCGACCGGAGATCGTGTTCCACCTCGCCGCCCAGGCCGGCGTCCGTCCCTCGCTGGACGACCCCGTTCGGGACGCGAGCATCAACCTGATGGGCACGCTCAACGTGATCGAGTGCGCGGCCAAGGTCGGCGCACGCAAGGTGATCTACGCGGCCAGCGGCGGCACGATCTACGGCGAGCCCAAGCGGCTCCCCGCCAAGGAGTCGGCCGCCCAGGGGTCGTTCCCGCTGAGCCCCTACGGCATCTCGAAGAAGGTGGTCCTGGACTATCTGGGCTTCTACCAGCGGTATCGAGGGCCTGGACTTCACGGCCTGCGCCCTGGCCAACGTGTACGGCCCGCGCCAGGACCCCCTCGGCGAGGCCGGCGTGATCGCGATCTTCGCCGCCTCGATGCTCGCGGGCAAGTCGCCCGTCATCTACGGCGACGGCAACCAGACGCGCGACTTCGTCTTCATCGACGATGTGGCCCACGCCTTCGTCCAGGCGATGGACCGGGGCTCGGGCAAGCTCGTCAACATCGGCACCGGTCTCGAGACCAGCGTGGTCGGGCTCTACAAGCTGCTGGCCCAGATCATCGGGTTCACCGACGAGCCGGGGCACGCCACGTTGCCGCCCGGGGAGCTGCGCAGGATCGCGCTCGACATCTCCGTCGCCTCCAAGTCGCTGGCGTGGAAGCCCTGGACGCATCTCGAGGACGGGCTCGCCGAGACCGTCGCCTATCTGAAGGGGATCTGATGACCGACACGTCGCCGGTGGCCGAGCTCGCCGGCAAGTTCGAGGAACGCGTCGCCGCGTTCGTGAAGGAACACCGCCTCCCCGGCGCCAGCGCCGGCGTCGTCGTGGGCGACGAGCTCGTGTGGTCCGGCGGGCACGGGTACGCGGACCTCGCGACGAAGCGGCCGAACGATGCGACGACGCTGTTCCGGATCGCCTCGATCACCAAGACGTTCACCGCCACCGCGGTACTGCAGCTGCGCGACGAGGGCAAGCTTCATCTGGACGACCCCGCCGTCGTGTATCTGCCGGAGCTCCGCGATGCGCAGAGCCCGTTCGGCGCGATCGAGACGGTGACCCTTCGCCGGATGCTGTCGCACGAGTCGGGGTTGATGGGCGACCCACCCGGCGCGCGTTGGTTCCACGACGTCTATGAGTCCTCGCCGCAGGTGAACCTCGCGCGCGCCGCCGAGATCGCCACGCGCATCCCGCCCAACGTGCAACAGAAGTACTCCAACATCGCCTTCCAACTGCTGGGCGAGATCGTTGCGCGCCTCAGCGGCCGACCGTATGCCGAGGTGATCCAGGAGCGGATCCTCGATCCCCTCGGGATGACGTCGACCGGCTTCGCACCGCTGCCGCCCGAGCTGGAGGCCCGCCGCGCCGTCGGCTACTGGCCACGGTGGCTCTCCGATGTGCTGGTGCCCGCGGTCGGGCTCACCGAGTTCCCGGCCGCCGAGGGTGGCCTGCAGTCCTGCGTCGAGGACGTGGCGAAGTGGCTGTCGGCGCAGTTCCCGATGGAGGATGCACCCGACGAACACCGGACCGTCCTGTCGGACGCGACCCTGCGTGAGATGCATCGCCCCCGCTACCTCGAGGGCGACAAATGGGAAGAGGCGTGGTGCATCGGCTGGTACGCCCAGCGCAAGGGCGACACCGTCTGGATCCAGCACTCCGGCGGCCTGCCCGGCTTCATCACGAACGCATGCTTCCGGTCGAAGGAGCGGGTCGGCGCGATCGCGCTGCTGAACGGCGTCGCCGACGCCACGACCCTGGCCATGGACCTGGGGGCGCTCGCGCTCGAGGCCGCCCGCTCGAGGGTCCAGCCCGTCAAGCTGCCGCCGCCCCTGCCCGAGGGCTATGACGGTCTCCTGGGTATCTACGGCGAGCCGACCGAGGGGATGCTGACCCGGTTGGAATGGCGCGACGGCAAGCTCACGATGCTCGACCCCTCCGAGCCCGATTGGAGCCTCGTCCTGCTGTCCGACGGCGAGCCCGACCGCTTCACGGTGGATTGGTTCCAGCGGGAGGCCGGCGAGCCCGTCGAGTTCCATCGAGACCCCGAAGGCAAGGTGACCGGCGTGACGATCGGTCCCTACACCCTGCGACGCTACGAGCCGCTCGGAGAGTAGGGACCTCACGACACCCGCTCGAATGGCGTGCTGTTCCACGCGATCGTTTGGGCGATGAGGTCCCCTATCCGGCCGTTACGGCCGCGGCCGGGGTTCGGATAGTCGTCGCGCACCAGCTCCACCTCGAGGGACGTGCCGTGTATGGCGAATCGGTACTCGAGGTACAGCCGCCCGTCGAATGACTCGTGGCCCGCAACGAAGGTGTTCTCGCTGGTCACCTCATAGGGTCCGCTCCATCCAAGCGCGCCGTTCTTGCCTCGGAGTTCCAGCCAGCCCTCGGAGAACGTCGCCAACCCGACCTGCCCGGCGTGGCAGTGCACGCTCAGCCGCTCGGCGTCGCTGGTCAGGCCGGCAGCCGCCACGGCTGCTCGTTCGTCGCCGCACGTGTGCGTTGAGCGCCACACACCCACCAACGGGTCGGCGATCGATGCCGCCGGGGTTCGATCTGTCCCAGGGGTAACCCCCGGTTGTGTGAGGAACGCCCGACCGAGTTCGGGCCCGAACGCGATGAGCAAGCTCGCGGCTACCACAGCGACACCGATGCGCAGAGCCTTACGTCGGCGGGCCCTTCGCCGTCCGGCGGCGAGAACATCCGTGAGGGCGGCTTCCGGATCGGCCCGCAGCGCATCCGCGTTCCGTCTGAATCCGGCCTCCAGGCGCTCGTCAACCGGCATCCTCGTTCACCTCCTCGCGAAGTTGCGTCGCGAGCCGCTGGCGTGCGCGATGCAGATGCACCTTGACGCTTCCGTCCGAGATACCCAGCAGATCGACGATCTCTGCCACCGGTCGCTCCTCGAGGTAATGCAGCACCGTGACTGCACGCTGCATCCGTGACAGGGACCGCAGGGCTCGCTGGAGATCGACGTCCGGCAATTGGGGTTCGATCGCATCGACCCGTCAGCTTCTCCAGCTCGGATCGCTTCCGATCGCGCGTTCGTTCTCGCACCGCTTGACGGATCGCGACCCGGCGCACCCACGCACCCGGCCGGTCGTAGCGAGCCACGCGCTTCCAATGCGCGAAGAGTTGCAGGAACGCCTCCTGGGTGACGTCCTCGGCGCGCGAATGGCTATCCACGATGAAATACACGGTTCTGAGGACCGCCGGATACTCGGTCCGGAAAAGATCGACGAAACCGCTCTCTGCCCTCGCCCTGGCTGACATACGACTCTCCCGCTCTTCCACAGACACGAGACCGTGGCCCGGTTGACAGCCGGTGGTTCCTCGAACAGCTCGAACTCCCGCAGCGACGTTGTCAACCCCGCGGCCGTGATCAGCCTGTGTGAGAGCGACGGGGTGTCGCCGCCGATGGCGGCGCCCGAGAGGGGTGGGTCGTGATGCGAAGACTGTTGATCGCGGCGATGGTGTTGGTGCTGTCGGGCATGACGATGTCAGCCGGTCGTGTGGCGCAGGGCAAGGTCGGAGGCAACGCAGGACGGATCGCATTCGGGCGCTGGGACGCGAGCGTCGAGGATCAGATCATCTTCACCGTGCGCCCAGACGGAACAGGGCTCAAGCAGATATCCCCGGGCGCAGCCGAAGTGCCTCGCTGGTCGCCGGATGGAACGGAGCTCGCGACCGCCGGCCTTACGATCTACCGGGCCGACGGCGCCGGCTCGCGCACGTTGCCGACCCCGCCGGGGTTCTCTCCGGAGACGATCTTCGGCTGCAACGTCTGGTCCCCGGACGGCTCGCGGCTTGCTTGCGAGGTGCTCGACTTCGAGCATCCGGATCGCAACGGGATCTACACCCTCCGATCCTCCGATGGGGGAGACCTGCGGCGGCTCAGCGTGTCGCCTGATGGCGACGACATACCGACTGACTATTCACCCGAGGGCAGCTGGGTCCTCTTCCTTCATCAGGATCTGACACGCCCCGCTGACAGATCCTGGGCATTCCACGTGGTTCACCCAGATGGGAGTGGGTTGCATCGGGTGACGCCGTGGTTGTCTGGTGCCGACGGTGGCAGCTGGTCACCGGATGGTCGCTGGATCGCCTACGCGACGAAGGGGCGCGTCCATCTCATCCGCCCGGACGGGAGCGGAATGCGGCTCGTCAAGATCGACACCGACGGTCGGCGATACGGCGCGGATTTCCCGGTGTGGTCACCGGACGGGACTCGGCTCGCGATGATGCTGTTCGTCGAGGGGATCGATTCGCGAGACGTGTACACGATGCGGGCCGACGGGACAGACCTTCAGAAGATCACGTCTGCCCTTCCAGGGTCTTTCGAGGTTGGGGAGGGCGATCTCTTCCCCGATTGGGGCGCCCAGCCATCGTAGCGTCGCGTCCTCGGGACGCGAGGGCGGGCGGCTCGTTCGTACCGTCAAGTAGGCTCCCTCGCATGTCCGAACACGCCCGCCCGGCGGGCCCCGGTGCGACGTTCGCGCTCCGCGTGGACGAGCTGATCCTCGATCCCGGCGAGCTCGATCCGTCCAGCGTGATCGAGGGAACACCGGAGGTCACCGAGGCGACGTTGTGGACGTCCGAGGACGGCCGCATCATCCGCGGCGTCTGGCAGATCACGGAGGGGACCGTCACCGACGTCGAGGCCGACGAGGTGTTCGTCGTCGTGTCCGGGAGCGCGACGGTCGAGGTGGAGGGTGGCGCGACCCTCGAGCTCGCGCCGGGCGTCATGGGCGTGCTCGCCCGTGGGGCCCGCACGACCTGGATCGTGCGCGAGCCGTTGCGCAAGGTCTTCCAGATCACGCTGCCGGACTGATGGTCGCGATCGACGCTCGCCTCCGCTCGACGTACGCCGACGCATCGTGGACGCCGTTCTGGCTGGATCGCGAGGATCGCCCGGCGCCGCGACCCGCGTTGGAGGGTGAACACACGGTCGATCTCGCGATCGTGGGGGCGGGCTTCACGGGTCTGTGGGCGGCGCTGCAAGCTCTCGAGGACACACCGGGACGCGAGGTCATGGTGCTCGAGGGGGAGCGCGTCGCGTTCGGCGCCAGCGGGCGCAACGGCGGGTTCTGCGAGGCCTCGCTGACCCACGGCCTCGACAATGGGATCCAGCGGTTCCCGACCGAGATCGAACGGATCGAGCAGGAGGGCCGCGACAACCTCGCGGGCATCGCCGAGGCGATCGAGCGGTACGGGATCGACTGCGCATGGGAGCCGACCGGCACGCTCGTGGTCGCGACCGAGCCACACCAGGTGCAGTGGTGCCGCGATGCGGTGCCCCACCTCGCCGAGCACGGACACGACGTCGCGTTCCTCGATCGGGCGGCGGTGCGAGCGGAGGTCGACTCGCCCACCTACATCGGCGGCTTCTGGCGGAAGGACGGCGGCGCCTGCATCGATCCGGCCCGCCTGGCCTGGGGATTGGCCGCCGCCGCCGAGCGGCTCGGCGCGCGGATCCATGAGCACTCGACGGTCACCGCGATCACAGACGACGGCGACGCGGTGATCCTTCGGACGGCGCTCGGTCGGGTGCGCGCCCGGCGCGTGATCCTCGCCACGAACGCCTACCCGCCGCTCGCGAAGAAGCTGCAGCGCTACATCCTGCCCGTCTACGACTACGTGCTGATGACCGAGCCGCTCGGCGCCGAGCGGAAGGCCGCGATCGGCTGGGCGAACCGCCAGGGCCTCGCCGACATGACGAACCAGTTCCACTACTACCGGCTCACCGAGGACGATCGGATCCTGTGGGGCGGCTACGACGCGATCTACCACTGGAACAACAGCGTGGATCCGCAGCACGAACGGCGCGACGCCACCTACTCGATCCTCGCCGAGCAGTTCTTCGAGACGTTCCCGCAGTTGGAGGGTCTTCGGTTCTCGCACGCATGGGCGGGCGCGATCGACACGTGCAGCCGGTTCAGCGTCTTCTTCGGTCGGGAGTTCGACGGCAAGCTCGCGTACGCCGCCGGCTACACCGGACTCGGTGTGGGGGCGACGCGCTGGGGCGCACGCGTCTGCCTGGACCTGGTCGATGAGCTCGAGACCGCTCGGACCCAGCTGTCGCTCGTGCGGAAGAAGCCGCTGCCGTTCCCGCCGGAACCGTTCCGCAGCGTGGGTGTGTGGCTGACGCGGCGAGCGCTGGCGCGCGCCGACCGTCGCCAGGGCAGGCGGGGCCCGTGGCTGAAGCTGCTCGATGCGGTTGGGCTCGGCTTCGACAGCTGAGCGGTCGACCCGGCCCGCCTTGACACCCCTTCGGACGAAGCCCATCGTGAGTCGATGGATGCTCTGGGACGAACCGAGCGCCGGCGCACGCTCGCCGCGGGTGCGCTGCTCACGCTGCTGGCGCTCGACGTCGTTTTCGGCCTCCTCGCGTCTCGCCTGTTGTCCGATGTCGGCGTCCCGCAGGAGCGGTGGCAGGCATCGGCATCCGATCGGGCGCTGATCGACGCCCTCGCCATCTCGTTCGCCGTGCTCTCGCTCGGCACGCTTGCCGCGTGGATGACCTGGCAATACGCGGCTCATGAGTCGCTGTGGCGGCGCAGGGTCCCCGGTCTCCGGCACAAGCCCAACGTGGTCGGTTGGTGGCTCGTGCCGATCATCGGGATGTTCACGGCGGGTATGGCGGTCGGGGAGATCGTCAACGCCGTGCCGACGCCGCGAGGGTTCACGCGGGTCGTCCTGCGAGTGCTCTTCGGCGTGTGGTGGTTCGTCGCGTTCGTCTTCACGGCGACCTCCGGGGGGATCTGGGACACGGGCGGACCGATCGCCGTCAGGTTCTCCCCGAAGGTCGCGACGACGTTCGCGCTCGTGGCGCTGGTTGCCGTCCCGCTGGTGTGGCTCCTCGATCGAGGCGTGGGAACGGTTCTTCCGTGGCAAGAGCCTGCCCCCGAACGGCGAGACGTGCTCGCCGGATAGGCGACGCCGACGTGCCGCCACCGTCTGAGGCAAGATGGCGACATGGAGACCTGGGATGCCATCACCTCGCGCCGCAACGTTCGTGCCTACGCGGATCGGCCGATCGCGCCCCAGGACCTCGACAGGATCCTGGAGGCCGGCCGTCGCTCGCCCTCCTCGGTGAACGAGCAACCGTGGGACTTCGTCGTCATCACGGGGCGCCAACGGCTCGAGGCGCTCGCCGGGGTGTGGCAGTACGGCGCCCATATCGCCGGCGCCGCCGCAGCGGTCGCGCTCCTGTCGCCCGCCTCGGATGATCCCGAGGCGCGCGAGACCTTCGCGTTCGATCTGGGGCAGGCCGCGATGAGCATGATGCTCGCCGCGGCCGACCTGGGCATCGGCAGCTGTCACTCGGCGATCGGCGACCAGGCCGTGGCCCGCGCCACCCTCGGGTTCCCGGACGATCGCGAGTGCGTGATCATCCTGTCCCTGGGCTATCCGGCCACGAGGCCGCTCGCACCGGTCGAGACGCCGAATCGTCGCGCGTTCGACGACGTCGTGCATCGCGAGGGCTGGTAAGGCCGATGACCGTCATCCCCTTCTACGGGGCGGACGAGCCCGAGCTGTTCGCGATCGAACGCACAGCGATGGATCGCGACGGGCTCGTGATCGCCATCCTCGACGGGCTCCTGCCGGCCGGCCGCGTCCTCGACGTGGGTGCCGGAGACGGCTTCACGGCCGAGCGGCTCAACGCCGGCCGCGCCGTCGTCGCCCTCGACCCGTCTGCCGGCATGCTCGCCCGGGCGGACCTGCCGCAGCGGGTCCAAGGCGAGGCCGAGCGACTCCCGTTCGCGAACACGTCGTTCGACGGCGCGTATGCGACCTGGGCCTACTTCTTCTCTCGTGACTGGGATCCGACACCGGGGATCGCCGAGCTGGATCGGGTCGTCCAGCCCGGCGGGCCGCTCGCGATCGTCGACAACCTCGGTGGGGACGCGTTCGCGGCGCTGACCGATGCAGACATCAGCGCCGACTCCGGATTCTGGGAAGCGCAGGGGTTCGCGTGCGAGGTGATCGAGACCGCGTTCCGCTTCGACGACCTCGCGGAGGCAGAGCGCCTCCTGGGCTTCTTCTTCGAGGAGCGAGGGATGCGCGATGCCGCGCTCGAGGTCCCCTTCCGGGTCGGGCTGTTCCATCGACCGAGCCGCGGAGCTTGACCCGATCTGCGATCCCCGGCATCATCGCGGGGTCTTGCCAACAGCCTGAGCGATACCCCACGACCGAGGGCGGGCCGCGTGTGCCCGCTGTTCATCGACGCGTCGTGCGACCGCTCGGGCGATCCGCCTTCCGGTTGCTGACGCGTCCGCTCGAAGGAACGTTCGATGAGAAGGACCGCTGCGACCGCCTACGCCATCTACTGCGCGGGCGACGGGTTCCTGTTCCGCGTGACGTTGACCGTCTACTCGGTGTTCGTCGTGTTCACGCTCGGGCTCGACCCCTTCCAGCTCGTGCTGCTGGGGACGGTCGTCGAGGGCACGTATCTGTTGTTCGAGATCCCGACCGGCGTCGTGGCCGACACCGTCAGCCGCCGGCTCTCGGTGGTGATCGGCCTGATCGGGTCCGGGCTCGCGTTCGTCGTGCTGGGGTTCGCGCACTCGTTCGCGGTCGCGGCCCTGTCGCAGGTCCTCTGGGGGATCTTCGCGACGTTCCAGAGCGGCGCCGACGTCGCCTGGCTGACCGACGAGCTGGGGGAGGAGATCGCGCGACCGCACTACCTGCGCGGCGGGCAGATCGCCGACGCAGCCGCGCTCGCCGGGATCGTCTGCGGGGTGGCCCTCGCGACCGTGAACTATCGGTTGCCGATCGTGGTCGGCGGCGTGGCCATCGCCCTGTTCGGCGTCGTGATGGCCTTCGTGATGCCCGAGGACGGCTTCCAGCGCCCCGAGCGCTGAGGAGGGCCAGCGGATCCACGCAGGCTTCGTCACGACGTTGAAGGAGGGAGCGGCCCACGTGCGGGCACATCACGTGCTGTTCCTCATCCTGGGGACGGCGGCGCTGCACGGGGCGTCGACCGAGGGGTTCGACCGGCTCTCCGACTACCACCTGCTGAAGGACATCGGGCTGCCGGCGATCGGCGGCCTGAACCGGGTGGTCTGGTTCGCGATCCTCGACGGAGTTGCGCTGTTGCTGGGCATCGGCGCGCTGGCCGTGATCCGCAAGCGCACGCACCTGAACGGCCACGCGCACGTCGCGCGCATCCTGCGATGGGTCGACATCCTGCTGATCGCCGGGGTCGTCGTGTTCGGCCTGAGCGGGGCCTTCTGGCTCGCGGTCCTCACGATGTGGCTCGTCGGCGCCCTGCGGAGCGTTCGCCAGCCGCTGTTCTCGGCCTGGATCAACCAAGGCCTCGACCAGAAGACGAGAGCAACGATCAACTCGCTCGGCTCGCAGTCCGACGCGATCGGCCAGGCCGCCGGAGGACCGGTGCTCGGTCTGATCGGCAACGCGTCGGTCCCGATCGCGCTCGTGGTGTCGGGCGTGCTTCGGTTGCCCTCGCTGCTGCTCTATGCCCGCGCGATCAAGCGCGGTACCGTCGGCACGGTCGCCCCGGTCGATGAGACGATCGTGTTGGAGGAATGAACGGCGTCGACGACTCGTTCACGAGTGGTATGGAGAGCACGACAGACCGGATGCCTGCCGTCTACCTCGGGCACGGCGCGCCGCCGCTCGTCGACGACGAGGTGTGGGTGGCGCAGCTGCGGCGGTGGGCCGCCGATCTGCCGAAGCCGAAGTCGATCCTCGTGGTCTCCGCGCACTGGGAGTCCGCCCCGCTCACGCTCGGGGCCACCAGGGACGCCGCGCCACTGACCTATGACTTCTACGGGTTCCCGCAGCGCTATTACGAGATGACGTATCCGGCGCCCGGCGCGCCTGCCCTGGCAGCGCGCGTGGCCGCCAGCATGCCCGACACCGAAACGGTGTCCGAGCAGCCCGATCGCGGGCTCGACCACGGGGCGTATGTGCCGCTGACGGTGATGTATCCGGATGCCGACATCCCGGTGTTGCAGATGTCGATGCCCGACCTGGATCCCGAGCACCTGTTCCAGATCGGCCGGCGGTTGCAGCCGCTGCGGGACGAGGGCGTGCTGATCATGGGCTCGGGGTTCATGACCCACGGACTGCCGTTCATCCGCGACTGGCGCCCCGACGCGCCACCGCCCGGCTGGTCCGAGGAGTTCGACCTGTGGGCGGCCTCGATGTTGGAGCAAGGCGCCCTGGACCAACTGATGGACTTCCGCAGCGTCGCTCCGGGCATGCCGTACGCCCACCCGACGGTGGAGCACTTCGCGCCGCTGTTCGTGACGCTCGGCGCCGCGAGCGATCCCGAAGAGGCCCCCGACACCGCGATCGAGGGGTTCTTCCTCGGCCTCGCCAAGCGTTCGTTCGCCGTGGCCTGACCGGGCGAGGCGCCGCGCGCCCCGCCCGGCCGACCGGGGTCGATCAGTGGCCGGAGCTCGTGAGCTGGAAACAGGCCACGTCGTACTGCGACACCGCGTGGTCATTCCCGCTTACCAGCGAATGTGTGCCCTCGCTGCCGGCGTAATGGGTCTCCGCGTTCGCGAACCCGCCGCTTGCGAACCCGGCCGGGGCCGTCGTTGCGTTGTCCGCGCCGCATTCGGCGCCGGGCTGGCCGCTGCCGCTCGGGTTCGACGCGGCGAACGCCGCGGCGGCCGGCGTGGCGGCGACGGCGATCGCGATCGCCAGGCCGATGGTGGCCCTTCGGATCATGCGCATCCCATCCTCCCTTCGTGCGGGGTGCGATAGGTCTACGGGCCGCGGGAGCGTCGGTTCATCCGACCCGCCGGGCGTCGCCTTGCCGTCTGGCACTCTCATGGCTATCCTGTTAGCACTCACGTCATGCGAGTGCTAATCGCGGACGGGGATTGTCGGAGACCCAGTAGAAGGAGGGACCACAAGGATGGCGGACTTCAAGCTCCAGCCGCTCGAGGACCGGATCGTGGTGCAGGCCAACGAGGGTGACCAGACCACGGCGTCTGGCCTCGTGATCCCGGACACCGCGAAGGAGAAGCCCCAGGAGGGCACCGTGGTGGCCGTCGGCCCGGGCCGGTGGAACGAAGACGGCGACGGTCGCATCGCGATCGACGTCAAGGTCGGCGACACGGTCATCTATTCGAAGTACGGCGGCACCGAGGTCAAGGTCGGCGGCGAGGAGTACCTCGTCCTGTCGGCCCGTGACGTGCTCGCGGTACTCAACAAGTAAGGGAGGCCTCTCTTGGCTTCGAAACTGCTGAAGTTCGGCGAGGAAGCTCGGCGCGGCCTCGAGGCCGGCGTCGACAAGCTCGCCGACGCGGTCGCCATCACGCTCGGACCGAAGGGTCAGAACGTGGTGCTCGACAAGAAGTGGGGCGCCCCCACGATCACCAACGACGGTGTGACCATCGCCAAGGAGATCGAGCTGGAGGACGCCTGGGAGAACATGGGCGCGCAGCTCACCAAGGAGGTCGCCACCAAGACGAACGACGTCGCCGGTGACGGCACCACCACGGCCACCGTGCTCGCACGCGCCATGGTCAAAGGCGGCATGAAGAACGTCGCCGCCGGCGCCAACCCGATGGCCCTCAAGCGGGGCATCGAGAAGGCGGTCGAAGCCGCCGTCGAGGCGATCAAGAACCAGGCCAAGGACGTGGAGTCCAAGGACGAGGTCGCGCAGGTCGCGTCGATCTCGGCCGCCGACCCCGCGATCGGCGCCACGATCGCCGAGGCGCTCGACAAGGTGGGCAAGGACGGGGTCATCACCGTCGAAGAGTCCAACACGTTCGGCATCGAGCTCGAGTTCACGGAGGGGATGCAGTTCGACAAGGGCTACATCTCGCCCTACTTCGTCACCGACCCCGAGCGACAGGAGGCCGTCATCGACGACCCCTACCTGTTGATCGTGAACAAGAAGATCTCCAGCGCGCAGGAGCTCCTGCCGGTCCTCGAGAAGGTCCTGCAGGCGGGCAAGCCGTTGGTGCTCATCGCCGAGGACGTCGACGGGGAGGCGCTCGCCACGCTCGTGGTGAACAAGATCCGCGGCACGTTCAACGCGATCGCGATCAAGGCGCCCGGCTTCGGTGATCGCCGCAAGGCGATGCTCCAGGACATCGCAACCCTCACGGGTGGCGAGGTCGTGTCCGAAGAGGTCGGTCTGAAGCTCGAGAACGTGACGACCGAGCTCATGGGTCGTGCCCGCAAGGTGATCGTGACGAAGGACGACACCACGATCATCGAGGGTGGCGGCGACAGCGAGAAGGTCGTCGGTCGGGTCAACCAGATCAAGGCCGAGATCGAGAACACGGACTCCTCCTGGGACAAGGAGAAGTTGCAGGAGCGGCTCGCGAAGCTGTCCGGCGGCGTGTCCGTGATCAAGGTCGGCGCCGCCACCGAGGTCGAGCTGAAGGAGAAGAAGCACCGCATCGAGGACGCCGTCTCGGCGACCCGCGCGGCGGTGGAAGAGGGCATCGTTCCCGGCGGCGGCGTCACGTTGATCCGGGCCGAGGGTGCGCTCGACAAGCTCGATCTGGAGGGTGACGAGGCCACGGGCGCGAGGATCGTTCGCGCCGCGCTTGCCGAGCCCGCTCGACGCATCGCCCACAACGCGGGGTACGAGGGCGCGGTCATCGTGTCCCAGATCCGCACCGAGGGTGACGGACGCGGCTTCGACGCCGCGACCGGCGAGTGGGTCGACATGATGAAGGCCGGCATCGTCGATCCGACCAAGGTGACGCGCTCCGCGCTTCAGAACGCCGCGTCGATCGCAGCCATCGTGCTGACGGTCGAGTCCGCGGTCGTCGAGAAGCCGGAGGACGAGGAGCCCGAGGCCGGCGGCCACGGCCACGCGCATTAGCAGGCCCGCAAGCTACCCAGCTCGCGGAACCGTGGAGGCGGGGTCTTCGGACCCCGCCTCTCGCGTTTCCAACAACGCGATCGATCCGCAGCATCGTCAGGTCCAGGGGTTAGGTCGACTCCACGAGGCAGCAGGGCGAGTCATCGGTGCGTAGCTGGATCTGAACCGTGGCCCCGCGCCGAGGTTTGCGCCCATTACATCGCGTGGGCCTCGTACCGGGTCGACCCGGTGTTCGCGTTGTTGTTGTCGAAGGGGAACTCGCCGGGGGCGGCCGGTGCGCCGTCGACCACCTGTACGCAGCAGGAGCCCGAGCCGCTCGTGATTCCGCCGTAGCAGGCTGTGGCGGCCGAGGACCGAATCAGCAGCAGGGCCTTCTGCCGGACGAGACCTTGATCGTCGCGGAGCCGCCGACCGATCGTGAGCGAGCCTTCGGGCGCGGTGGACGAAAACGTGATCGCGGTTGGCCACACCACCCAGACTGTCGGTGGCCTGCCGATCCGCCGCCTAGACTGCGCGTCGTGTTCGACCAGCTCTTGCGGGACTGGGACGGCGAGGAGCTCGTGGCGCGCTTCGATGAGCCCTCGGCCACCTGGATGTTCATCGGCGTCCACTCGACCGTGCTCGGGCCCGCGATGGGCGGAACGCGGATGAAGACCTACCCAAGCCCGGAGCATGCCGCCGGCGACGCGTTGCGGTTGTCGCAGGCGATGAGCATGAAGCAGGCCGCCGCCGGGCTTCCCTACGGCGGGGGCAAGGCCGTGCTGGCCGTTCCGGCGGTGCCGCCTCGTGGCTCGGAGGAGCGACGCGCGACCATCCTGCGCTACGCCGACCTGGTCGAGTCGCTGCACGGCACCTACGTGACCGCCGCCGACATGAACACAGGTCCCGACGAAATGGACCTGATCGCGGAGCGCACAGAGCACGTGCTCGGCCGCTCGCCCGCGAACGGCGGGGCGGGGGATCCCGGGGAGGGTACGGCGATCGGGGTGTTCCATGCGATACGCGCGGCCTGCCGCCACGCGTTCGACACCGACGATCTGTCGGCCCGTTCGGTGCTGGTGCAAGGTGCGGGCTCCGTCGGCGCGCGGCTGATCGCAGAGCTTCGCGAGGCCGGCGCGCGGGTGCTTGCCTGCGACGTGGACCCAGACCGGGTGGCCGCCACCGGCGCCGAGCCCGTGTCGGTCGACGCGGCGCTCACCACCCCCTGCGACGTGCTCGCCCCCTGCGCGACGGGCGGCGTCCTGAGCCCGGACACCATCCCGGGGCTCGCCTGCCACGTCGTGGCGGGCGCCGCCAACAACCAGCTCGCTTCGCTCGCCGACGGGCAACGTCTCCAGGCCCGCGGCATCCTCTATGCACCCGACTACGTGGCCAACGCGGGGGGTGTGATCTGGCTCGCGGGCTACGAGACCCTCGGCTGGGATGTCGCCCATATGCGGGCGCGCCTCGCCGCCATCGAGCAGACACTTGACGACGTGTTCGCCGCAGCCGACATCGACGGCATCCCGACCGCGGAAGCAGCCGAGCGCCTGGCTCGGGCGCGGATCGAGGCGGGCCGCGCCGCGACCTGATCTCGTGCTCCTCTTTCGGCCCTGTACATCGGAACGATGGGCCTTCTCGACGTTGTGCGGAGTGGGAATGGCGGGGTGGTTCCGGACGGTTGCGCCCGGGAACGATGAATTCCTGATCGATCCGGCCCGACACCTGCTCCCGCTCGGCAGGTTTCGCCTTTGGTCGGTCGACGTGGAGGGGACCTCGATCTCTACCCATCTGTTCGTGACGGGGGGTGGGCCGGGCCAACTACTGGCTTGGCGGCTTCGACGACGCTTGGGAGCGATATTCTCCCGCCCATGGCCACCCTTTTCGCCGTGATCGAGCACGCCATCGACGAGGGCGACACCGAGATAGGGCTCGGCGCAGGGCGTCAGGCATACAAGAGCAGGTCCGCTTTCTCGGTGTCCTGGATGCGCACTATCGCCCCTCACCTGCCACGATGGACTTCAGGGTGCGGACGAGAATGACGACATCGCGCCACAGCGACCAGTACTCGATGTACTCGTTGTCGAACGTCGACCGTTCTTCGATCGAGGTTTCGCCGCGGAGGCCGTGGACCTGCGCCCATCCCGTGAGCCCCGCAGGGACCCGGAGCCGATCCTCGTAGCCAGGGATCTCCTTCGCGAACTTCTTAATGAAGAACGGGCGCTCCGGTCGCGGACCGACGAGCGACATGTCGCCATCAGCGATATTGATCAACTGCGGCAACTCGTCAAGGCTCGACGATCGCATGAATCGGCCCAATCGGGTCGGCCGGATCTCGCCCGCGCCCCAGCGGTTCTCCGACGAGTCGTTCACAGGCATGCTCCGGAACTTCAAGAGCTGGAATTCCCGACCGCCCTCGGTCACGCGGATCTGCCGAAAGAGGACGGGGCCAGGGCTGGTCAGCTTGATCGCGACCGCCAGCACGGCGAACACCGGCGCCAAGAGCACGAGAGCGATCAAAGAGAGGGCCACGTCGGCAGCACGCTTGATCTTCCAGGCCGCCGTCTGCTGTGGCGTCTCGGGAAGCCGGATCAGGGGCGTGGTCCACAGCCAATCCGAAGACGTATGCGTCGGGGCCGTGCCGAGCTGGAATAGCCACGGGGCCACGTGCACGTGCACGTGACGTTCCGTGCATTCTCGGAGCCGCGGAACGAGGTCGCGATCTTCACCTTCCCAGCCCGCCACGATGACCCGGTCGATGCCGTGCAAGGTGGCCTGCCGGGACAGATCGTCGATCCCGCCCAGCAGCGGCACGGGGAGCTCCGTGAGCGCCAGCTCGTCGATGAAGCCCACCGGCTCGAGGCCGAATGCAGGGTGCTCGAGAAGGAGCCTCGCCATCTCAAGCCCATTCGCGCCGGCGTCGACGATCAACACCCGTTCGTGCAGCCGCCCCCTGGCGCGTGCCTTCCCGATCGCCGTGTAGGTCATCGAACGGCCGACCAGCAGGAGGAACAGTACGAACGGCAGCGTCCGTGCGATCGCCAACACCCGCTCGCCCGGCGCAACGAAGGACAGCAGCAGCACGGGCACCGCGACCGCGGCGAGGATCCGAGGGACGTCATCGGCCGTCCGCGGTCGAAGGCGAGGTCCGTAGACCCCCGCCCCCATGAGCGCCAGCAGCGTCGTGAACGCATAGCTGACGGCCGCGATGTCTCCTTGTACCGCAGCGAAGGTGCCCAGAATGGCTATGTCGAGCCCCAAGACCAACCGCCGCTCCGAGAATCGCTCGGCGCGGCGTGTTTTCGGCGTGAGCGCCTCGCGCCGTAGATTCCCTGCAGGGGAGTCCTGGCGCAGGGGGGGTGAGTCGCCGTAGGCCATTTGGGTGTCATCCATAAGGCTAGTCTTTCCACCGTAGGCAGCCCTCAAACATCGGTCAAATCGAGACACACGTGTTTCCGACCCAGCTTTCGCAGTCCGACACGGTAGGTGCGCCTCTGCGCAGCGATGGGCCGTGCCTGGCTCGGGCGTAGATCGAGGCGGGCCGCGCTGCTAGCTGATCGGGTGTTCCTGGCTGGCGCGGGTGATCCCGATCACCAGCCCGACGGTCAGGGCCCAGCTCGTGGCCGCGAACAGCCACCAAAGGAAGGAGCCCGCGTCCTCGGGCACGCCGAATGCGGCGTGTAGCGTGGTGATCGTCCCGCACAGCCCCGTGGCCACCGCGAAGGCCCACGCCCACCACCAGGCGTCGTCTCGCCGAGCGACCATCACCGCGAAGAGCCCGAGGGTGAGCGACGTGGCCCCCGCGACGCGGACATAGGTGTAGTCAGGGTACGGAGGCTGGCCGAACCAGTCCGCGAGGATCCAGCGCGGCACCAACAGCAGGGCGACGCCACAGCCCCAATACACGGCTGCGAAGGCATGCAACGAGCGTCGAAGGATCGTCATCTGGGCGGGCTCCCAAGCCGTCTGGCGGCCCCGAAGTGGCTGGTAGGATACGCGAACCGCGGAGTTGCACCGGGCGCCAGCGCGCCCGCCGGACCTTCGGCTCGCGAGCCGCCTTCCAAGGAGTTTGCCCATGCAACAGGGACCACGGGTCGTCGTGATCGGACTCGATTGCGGTACCCCGAAGATCCTCTTCGACGACCTCCGTGCCGAGGTGCCGACGATCGCCAGGCTGATGGGGCAGGGTCTGTACGGGGACCTCGCCAGCATCACACCGCCGATCACCGTGCCGGCATGGGCGTGCGGGCTCACCGGCACGACGCCGGGCCAACTCGGCCTCTACGGCTTCCGCAACCGTAAGGACACCACCTATGAAGGCCTCTCGATCGCGCACTCCGGCTCGATCAAGGCGCCCGCGGTCTGGGACGCCCTCGGCGCCCAGGGCAAGCGCTCGGTGCTGATCGGCGTCCCGCCGAGCTTCCCGCCACCGAAGGAATTCCCGGGTTGGCGCGTGGGGTGCTTTCTGACGCCGCCCTCGGCCGAGCACTGGGCATACCCTGAGGAGCTCCAGGTCGAGATCGAGGAAGAGCTCGGCGGCAAGGGGCAATACATCTTCGATATCCCGAACTTCCGGCAGGCCGGCTACGACACCACGCTCGATCAGGTCTACAAGATGACCGAGCGCCGCTTCCAAGTCGGCCGTCGCATGATCCAGAACAAACCCTGGGACTTCTTCATGCTGTGCGACATCGCGCCGGACCGGCTCCACCACGTGTTCTGGCAGTTCTACGACAAGCGTCACCCGCTCTATGAGGCGGGGAACAAGTACGAGGGCATCTTCCAGGACTACTACCGGTTCCTCGATCGGCAGCTGGCGGACTTCCTGGAGCTGGTGCCGGAGGACGCCGTCACGATCGTGATGTCGGACCACGGCGCGCGGCCGATGATGGGCGGCCTGTGCTTCAACGACTGGTTGATCGCGGAGGGCTACCTCGCGCTGGAGGACAAGCCGAGCGGACCGATGCCGATCAAGGACACCAAGATCGACTGGTCGCGCACTCGCGCGTGGGGCGACGGCGGGTACTACGGCCGCCTGTTCCTGAACGTCAAGGGTCGCGAGCCGCAGGGCCAGGTCGAGCCGGCCGACTACGAGGCAACCCGCGACGAGCTGATCGCGAAGCTCGAGGCTGCGCCCGGTCCCGACGGTCAGCCGCTCGGTACGAAGGTGCTCAAGCCGCAAGACGTCTACCCGGAGGTTCGCGGAGTCGCCCCCGACCTGATCGTCTACTTCGGCGATCTGGAGTGGCGCTCGGTCGGCTCCGTGGGCAACGCCAGCCTCTACACCTACGAGAACGACACCGGCCCCGACGGCGCCAACCACGACCGTGACGGTGTCTTCATCATGAAGGGCCTGCCCGGGCAACGTACGGGCAAGGTCGAGGGCATGCAGCTCGTCGACGTGGGCCCCACGATCCTCGACATCTACGGCATCGACTCGACCGAGGCGCTGCCGATCGCCGTTGGAAGGAGCTTCCTGCAGTGAGCGACCAGAAGGGCTTCACCGTGTGGTTCACCGGGCTGTCGGGCTCGGGCAAGTCCACGATCGCCGAGATGTTGTTCCACGAGTTCCAAGCGCGTGGCATGAAGACCGAGATCCTCGACGGCGACGTCGTCCGTCAGAACCTCTCCAAGGGCCTCGGGTTCTCCAAGGAGGATCGCGACACCAACATCATGCGGATCGGGTTCGTCGCGAACCTGCTCACCCGCAACGGCGTCGCCGCGATCTGCTGCCCGATCAGCCCGTACAAGGAGACCCGTGATGCGAACCGCGAGCTGATCGGCGAGTTCGTCGAGGTCTACGTGCACGCGACCGTCGAGGAGATCGCCGCCAACCGCGACCCGAAGGGCCTCTACAAGAAGGCCCTTGCGGGAGAGATCAAAGAGTTCACCGGTGTGAGCCCCGACGCGCCGTATGAGATCCCCGAGCACCCCGAGCTCACGGTCGACACGCTGGTCGAGACGCCCGAGGAGTCGCTGCAGCACGTCCTGACCGGGCTCGTGAAACTGGGCCATCTGGACACGGACGAGGTCTTAGTCGAAGGAGACCGTGTCCACTCGGGTCAGACCGACCTTCGCGTGCACGAGACCGGTCACGTGGTCAAGGAGTCCTGAGCCCGGACCTACAGGGTCCGCTCGATCAGCTCCAGGTACTGGGTGAGGTACCGGGGCGGCAGGAACCGCTCTCGCACCCGCAGGTTCGCAGCCGTGCCCAGCTCGGCCGCTCGCGCCGGGTCGTGGGACAGCGATCGGACCGCGTTCCCGAAGGCCGTCAGGTCGCGCGGATCGACGAGCAGGCCCTGTTTCCCGTCGTCGATCTGATCCACGATGCCGCCGACGGCGCCCGCGATGACCGGCCGCTCCTTCCACATCGCCTCGGTCACCGTGAGCCCGAATCCCTCGGCGAGACTCTTCTGGACCACGATGGTCGATCTGCGTTGCAGCGCGTTGACGATGATCGCGTTCTCGTCGGCGTCGGCGGTGGGCAGGTTCGCGATGTGGGTCCGTTCGCGGAGCGGGGACGGCTGGGCCAGCCACGCGTCGCGGAGCAGGGTCAGCACCGACTCGGCCTCCGGGTCGTCGGCCACCGAGGAAGGCGACGGGCCGGCGAGGATGAGGTGCACTCCCTCCAGCCCAGGGGCACCGGCGAAGCCCTGCAGTACCCCGACGGGATCCTTCAATCGATCCCATCGGGAGACCTGCGTGACGATCGCGGCCCCGGAGGGAACGGGGGCCAGTTCGAGCATGTCCGCCTTCCTGACGACGCGGTCGGGCCGGCCGTCGCCCCGTTCGAACACCGCGTCGCGGTGCCGAGCGCCATCCTCCAAACCCGTCGAACGCATGATCGCCGCGCACCGGTCCGGCGACATGTCGATGTTCTTCAGGGACAGCGGGTCGATGCACGGCGGGATCAGCGCGACGCGACGCCGGTCGAGACCGTCCCACACGTAGGCCTGCCGCGTGAAGACGTAGGCGGCCGCTCCCTGGGCGTATGGCATGAGGAACTCCCAAGCCGAGCGCGTGACGTCGTTGGTGATGTCCGCGCCGACATGGCACGTCCACAGCACATGGGCGCCGTGGTCGAGCAACCCCGGGATCAGGCCGAGCGGTTGCGGGTCGTGCACGACGACCACGTCCCCCGGCGACACGAGCGCGACGGCATGCTCGAGGTTCCGGGCCGTGACGGCCTCGTAGTGCGCTCGTTCCTCGCTCCCGAGGGGCCCGAGGTCGCCCAGGTCGCCGTGCAGGCGGTTGTGGAGCCGCTTCGTGATCTGGAAGAAGCGCGGGTCACCCTCGAACACGAGCCACCGCACGTCCAGCCCTCCGGCGGCGAGGTAGCCGAGGTTCGACCGGAGCAGTTCGGCGACACCGCCGCCCTCGGCGGCCGAGTTGATGTGGACGATGCTCCGACCGCGCAACGACGCGGTCGCGCCGGCCAGGCTCGCCGTGAAGCGCTCGACCTGTCCGTCGCCCACGCTTCGCACGAGTCGGTCGAAGGAGCGCGGGAGGATCGCGGTCTCGAACACAGATCGCGGCGAAGTGTAGCCTCAAGAGATCCGGCGACACAGGCAGCCGGAGAGGGAAGGGAGCCACACCATGGGCAAGGACGATCCTGTCGCGTTGTACATCGCGGCATACGACGACCCCGATGCCGCACAGCAGGACTGGGAGGCCTTGAAGGGGCTCGTCAAGGCCGGGGCGATCTTCGTCGATGTGGCGACGCTCGTGAGTCGCGACGACGAGGGAAAGCTCTACGTGAAGGAGAACGCCCACGAGGTCGCGGGCGGCACGATGGTCGGCGCGGCCGCCGGCCTGCTGATCGGTCTGATCTTCCCGCCGGCGTTCTTGGCCTCCGGTGTGGTGGGCGGCGCGATCGGCGCGGGCGTCGGCAAGCTGGTCAAGATGGACCGTACCTCCGACATCAAGAAGGACGTCGAGGACGTGCTCCCGCCCGGCACGTCGGGCATCATCGCGATGTTCGACATCACGTGGAAGCCCAAGGTCGACGAGACGCTGGCCAAGGCCACGAAGATCGACAAGGAAGAGGTCAGCCCCGAGAGCGCGGCCAAGCTGAAGGAAGAGGCGTCCAAGGCCTGATCCTTCGCCTTCCTGGAACCACCCGCGGCCGCGGGGATGATGCGAGCGATGAGCGCATCCACCCCCGCGGCCGCGGCCGTTGACGAGCAAGTCGAACTGCGCGAGCAGCTGGCGAAGGACGAGACCGAGCCCGGGTAGACGTGCTCGCGGTGGTAGGCTGAAGCGCATGCAACGTTCGGACGCCCGCTCCCCACGGAGTGGGCGTTTCGCGTTTCCGGCCGGGCATCAGACGTTCTAGGAGGGTCCCCCCATGGAGTACGAGATCGGCATCGGCAAGACGGCACGACGGGCCTACGGCTTCGACGAGGTGGCGATCGTTCCGTCGCGGCGCACCCGTGACCCCGAGGACGTGAACATCGGCTGGGAGATCGACGCCTACACCTTCACGCTCCCGATGATGGCCAGCGCCATGGACGCGGCGGTCTCCCCGACGACCGCGATCCAGATCGGCCAGCTGGGCGGGCTCGCCTGTCTCAACCTCGAGGGCCTGTGGACCCGCTACGAGGACCCCGAGCCGATCTACGAGGAGATCAACTCCCTGCCAGACGAGAAGGCGACCCGGCGGATGCAGGAGCTGTACGCCGAGCCCGTCAAGGCCGAGCTGATCGGCGCCGCGGATCGAGGAGATCAAGGCCGGTGGGGTCGTGTCCTGCGCCTCGCTCACCCCGGCGCGGGTCGAGCAGTACGCGCCGTTGGTGCTGGAGGCCGGCCTCGACATCCTGGTGATCCAGGGCACGGTGGTCTCCGGCGAGCACGTCTCGAGCCGTTCGGAGCCGCTCAACCTGAAGGAGTTCATCCCGAGCTTCGACATCCCGGTGATCGTGGGCGGGTGCGCCTCGTACTCCACCGCACTGCACCTGATGCGCACCGGCGCGGTCGGCGTCCTGGTGGGGGTCGGCCCCGGCAACGCCTGCACGACGCGCGGGGTGCTCGGCGTCGGCGTCCCGCAGGCCACGGCGATCGCCGACGCCGCGGCCGCGCGCCGTGAGCACCAGCACGAGACCGGCCGCTACTGCCACGTGATCGCGGATGGAGGCATGCGGACCGGTGGCGACATCGCCAAGGCGATCGCCTGCGGCGCCGACGCGGTGATGATCGGCTCGCCGATGACCCGCGCCTACGAGGCGCCGGGTCGCGGCTACCACTGGGGGATGGCGACGTTCCACCCGACGCTGCCGCGAGGGGCTCGGGTCAAGACCCAGCAGGTGGCCTCGATCGAGGAGATCCTCGTCGGTCCCGCCCACGAGAACGACGGCACGTTCAATCTGTTCGGCGCGCTGGCGACCTCGATGGCCACCACCGGCTACGAGACGATCAAGGAGTTCCAGAAGGCCGAGCTCGTGATCGCGCCCTCGATCAAGACCGAGGGCAAGACGTATCAGAACCAGCAGCGCGTCGGGATGGGTCACTAGTTGGAGCATCCTCGGCCGGTCCTCGTCGTCGACCTGGGGGCGCAGTACGCCCAGCTGATCGCGAGGCGGGTCCGCGAGGCCCACGTCTACTCCGAGATCGTCGCGCACGATCTGACCGCGGCCGAGCTCGCGGCGAGGCGCCCGGCGGGCATCATCCTGTCGGGCGGCCCGGCCAGCGTCTACGCGCCGAACGGTCCGCAGGTCGACCCCGGGCTCTTCGAGCTCGGCGTGCCCGTCCTGGGGATCTGCTACGGCCACCAGCTGATGGCGCAAGCATTGGGCGGTGAGGTCGGCGCGACCGGCGACCGCGAGTACGGCGCCACCCAGCTGCACGTGACCGAGCCGGGCACGCTGCTGCAGGACATGCCCGCATCGGACACGGTCTGGATGTCCCACGGCGACGCCGTGACCCGCGTGCCCCAGGGCTTCCGCATCACGGCCACCACCGATGCGATCCCGGTCGCCGGGATGGAGGATCGCGAGCGCGGGCTCTTCGCGGTGCAGTTCCACCCCGAGGTGAGTCACACGCCGCGCGGGCAAGGGGTGATGAAGCGGTTCCTCTACGACGGCTGCGGACTGCTGCCCGACTGGACGCCGACGAACATCGTCGAGGAGCAGGTGCGGCGGATCCGCGAACAGGTGGGTGACCGCCGAGGTGCTCTGCGCGCTCTCCGGCGGGGTCGACTCGGCGGTGGCGGCGCTGCTCGTGTACCGCGCCGTCGGGGATCAGCTGACCTGCGTGTTCGTCGATCACGGCCTGAATCGGGAGGGGGAGCCCGAGCAGGTGGAGGAGACGTTCGCGCGCCACTTCCACGTCCCGCTCGTGCACGTGAAGGCCCAGGACCGCTTCCTCGCGAAGCTCGCCGGGGTGACCGATCCCGAGGCCAAGCGCAAGGCGATCGGCGAAGAGTTCATCCGGGTCTTCGAGGAGGTCGCGCGCGAGCACACCGGCGCCAGGTTCCTCGTGCAGGGCACCCTCTATCCGGACGTGATCGAGTCCGGCTCGAAGACGGCGGCAAACATCAAGAGCCACCACAACGTCGGCGGACTGCCCGAGGACATGGAGTTCGATCTGGTGGAGCCGCTCCGCGACCTGTTCAAGGACGAGGTCCGGGCGGTGGGCGCCGAGCTCGGGCTGCCCGAGGAGATCACCCAGCGGCAGCCCTTCCCCGGACCCGGGCTCGCGGTGCGCATCGTCGGCGAGGTCAATCCCGAGAACCTGGCCAAGGTGCGAGGCGCCGACCACATCGTGCGCGAGGAGATCCGGCGTGCCGGGCTCGAGCGCGAGACGTGGCAGGCGTTCTGCGTGCTGCTGGCCGACGTCTCGAGCGTCGGCGTGATGGGGGACGGGCGCACGTACGAGGCGCCCGTCGTCGTCCGCGCGGTCACCAGCGAGGACGCGATGACCGCCGACTGGGCACGGTTGCCGTACGAGGTCCTCGATGTGATCGCGTCCCGGATCGTGCGCGAGGTGCCGGGCATCAACCGGGTCGCCTACGACATCACCAGCAAGCCCCCCGGCACGATCGAGTGGGAATGACACACAGGAGGGGCGCGCCTTCGGCGCGCCCCTCCTGCCACCCCCCCAGGTGGATCTCCTCGCTTCAGGTCAGCGGCTTCCCGTTCGCCGCGGTGAAGCTCGCCGCGACGTGTTGGCCGCCGCTCGCACCGCCCTGGCCGAACGTGCGGTGAGGAACCTGTTGCCCGGGCACGAAGCCGGGGTACGCGGTCGGTCCGGAGAGGTCCTTCGGCCCGATCCGGTATTCGACACGCGGTGGCACGGTCGTCGTGTCGTTCCCGCTCGTTGCGATGCCGATCCCGACCGCGAACATCACGGCCACCAGCGCCACGACCAGCAGCACCTTCCACGGGAACCGGACTGGTCCGGCGGACCTGCAGTGTCTGCGCCTGCATCGGTCTCGCCCCCTTCGTTGGCGGCCCTTCCGCCTCAACCGCACAGTAGGAAGCGGCGGGCGATCGGGGCAGGGAAGCGGCACCTCGACGGCGGGTACTTTTCCCCTAGGGGGCGCGAGCGCGCAGCGCGTCGAGGTCGACCACCGTGATGGATCGCTGATCGGTGCGCACCCAGCCATGCGTGCGGAAGGCCTTCATCGCCTTGGTGACCGCCTCGCGCGATGCGCCGCACCACTCGGCGAGCTCTCGCTGCGACACCGGGATCTCGACCTCGACGCCGTCCGTCGTCAGCCGATCCGCCAGATACACCAGCCGGCCGGCGAGTCGGCTCGGCACGTCGTAGGCGGCGAGCTCCACCCGGTGCCGCTCGACCCGGCGGAGATCCCGAGCGAGGGTTCTCGCCACCGCCTCGGTCACCGCCACCCGGGTGTCCAGCAACGACCGGAACGCGTCGGCGTCCAGGAACACCACGTCGGCATCGGTCATCGTGGTGACGGACGCCGAGTGCGGGCCACCGTCGAGCGCGGACACCTGCCCGAGGATCTCTCCGGGCCCGACCACGTTCAACAGGACCTCCCGTCCGTTGGCCGCCGTGGCGAAGACCCTCGCCGCGCCCGAGCGGATCACGACGACGCGTCCCGACAGATCGCCTTCGAACAACAGCGAGGATCCCGCTGGGAGTTCGACGCGCCGCCCTGCCGACAACACGAGGTCTCGCGCGGCCGTGTCGAGTTCGGCCAGGAACGTCTCCGAGGGGAAGGCGGTCGCGAGCTCTGCCATGGATCGCTCCGGGCTCGGGCGGGTGGTGCGAGGAGCCTACCCGGTCGCGGTGCGGTCCGCGCCAACGCCTTGCCGCGAGCTAGAGTGCAGCGCATGTCGGCGCCGTCGGAGGGATCGATCGGACAGAAGGCGGCCACGAGCGTCCTGCTCACCCTCTGCACCGCCCAATTCCTGATGGCGCTGGACTCCTCGGTCATGAACGTGTCGATCGCGACCGTTGCCGAGGACCTCGGCACGACGATCACGGGCATCCAGACCGCCATCGTGCTGTACACGCTCGTCATGGCGATGCTGATGGTGACGGGCGGCAAGATCGGGTCGATCATCGGTCGGAAACGCGCCTTCATGATCGGATGCGTCATCTACTGCTCCGGGTCGCTGACCACCTCGCTGTCCCCGAACCTCGGGTGGCTCATCTTCGGCTGGTCGTTCCTCGAGGGCGTCGGGGCGGCGTTGATCATGCCCGCGATCGTGGCGCTCGTCGCCGGCAACTTCCCGGCCGAAGGACGCCCTCGCGCCTACGGTCTCGTCGGAGCGGCCGGCGCGATCGCCGTCGCGGTGGGCCCGCTCATCGGCGGTCTCGCAACCACGTACGCGTCGTGGCGTTGGGTGTTCGCAGGCGAGGTGCTCGTGGGGGCGGTCATCCTCCTGCTCGCCCGAAAGGTCGCCGACGCGCCCGCGGACACCCGGCCGCGCCTGGATCGGTTGGGTTCGGTGCTGTGGGCCGCGGCGATGGGGCTCGTGATCATCGCCGTGCTGCGTTCCTCGGAGTGGGGGTGGATCCTGCCGGCCGAGGGTGCACGGTCGTTCCTCGGGATGTCGCTCGTGGTGTGGTTCGTGCTCGGTGGGCTGGCGCTGATGTTGATCTTCCTGCAGCACGTGCGGCGTCGCGAGGCGGCAGGGCGCGATCCCCTCGTGGAACCGGAGCTCTTCGCCAACCGCCGGATGACCGGCGGGCTCCTGATGTTCTTCTTCCAGTTCGTGGTGATGATGGGTCTGTTCTTCGCGATCCCGCTGTACCTGTCCGTGGCGCTCGGCCTCTCGGCGATCGATACGGGGATCAAGCTGCTGCCGATGTCCGTCACGATGCTGCTCGCGGCCGCCGGGGTGCCCAGGTTCTTCCCGAGCGTCTCACCGAGGCGTGTGGTCAACATCGCGTTCGTCATCGTCATCGTCGGGATCGTGTGGTTGTTCGCCGCGCTGGACGTGGAGGCCACGGCGCGGGTCGTGACGGGGCCGCTGCTGCTGATCGGTCTCGGGTTGGGCGGCCTCGCCTCGCAGCTCGGCGCGGTGACGGTCTCGGCCGTCCCCGACAGCAAGAGCCCGGAGGTCGGCGGTCTGCAGAACACGGCGAGCCAGTTCGGGGCGTCCCTCGGCACGGCGCTGGCAGGCTCGATCCTGATCGCGGCCCTGACGGCCTCTTTTCTGACCGGGATCGATCAGAACCCTGCCGTGCCCGACGAGGTCGTGGCGCAGGCCAACGTGCAGTTGTCCGACGGGGGGAGTTCATCTCCGACGCACAACTGGAGACGTCGCTGCAGCAGGCCGGCGTCGACGAACAGACCACGGCGGCGATCGTGGACGAGAACGAACAGGCACGGGTGGACGGACTGCGCGCGACCCTCGCGCTGCTCGCGTTGTTCGCGTTGATCGCGCTGTTCTTCACCGGCCGGGTGCCGACCGAACAGCCGGGCGCCGCGCGGGCCGGCCCCGCCCCGGCCTAAGGGCTCGCGACGAGATCGGCGGTGACGATCAGTCGTTGGCTCGACGCGTACTTCGGGTTGCAGGTCGTGAGCACGAGCGTGGGGTCCGTGGTCTGGGTGAGGACCTTGCCCGCGGTCTCCTCCGGCAGCACGACGTTTGCGGTCACCACGTAGTCGTAGCGCCCGTACCGCGTGAGCAGGCTGATCGTGTCACCGTCACGCACCTGGTCCAGGTCGAAGAAGGGGTGCAGATAGGTCGTGCGGTGCCCGGCGATGCCCACGCGTCCCGTGCCATCCCATGGATCCGCCGTGTCGAGGTAGTGGCCCGGACCCTTCTTGAGCGACTCGTAGTCGGTGCCCTGGACGACGATCATGTCGAGCCCGATCGACGGGATCAGGATGTCGGCGTAGGCATCGCCAGGGATGATCCGCGCGCCGCCGCCCTGGGTCGTGGGCACCGGCTCGGGGTGTGCGGCCCATTGCTCGGTCGTCGGACGGAGCTGATCTTGTGCCTGCTGTGTCTGGATCCCCGTGCCCCACAGGAGCCACGTGACGTAGCCGGCGAAGTAGGCCGCGCCGAGGAGGCACGCGATGCCAACCCAGTGCAGGACATGATGCGTGCGCACACGGGGGGTCGCGGGGGCGTCTGCGGGAACGGATGTCATCGCGCGGTCACGCTACCGCGGCGGCGGCCGGATGGACATCGACCGGAAGACCCAGGTCACGGGCGTCCGGCCGTGGCGTCGGCCGCCCCGCCTACACTGCGTTCGTGAGCGTGACCTCGCCGCTGCTCGGCGGCCTCAACGACATCCAGCGCGAAGCCGTGCTGCACACGGAGGGGCCGGTCCTGATCGTGGCCGGGGCGGGCAGCGGCAAGACGCGGGCCCTCACGCATCGGATCGCCTTCCTCGTGCGCGAGCGCAACGTCGCTCCGGGCCAGATCCTTGCGATCACCTTCACGAACAAGGCAGCCCGCGAGATGCGCGACCGCGTCGAGCAGCTGGTCGGCTCGGGCGCGGCCGGCGGCATGTGGCTGCTGACGTTCCACTCGATGTGCGCGCGCCTCCTGCGGCGAGAGCACCAGCATCTCGGGGTGCCCTCGACGTTCACGATCTATGACGACGGCGACACCGAGCGGCTGATCTCGGGCATCGTCCGCGACCTGGATATCGATCCGAAGCGGTTCCCACCGAAGGCGATGGCGGCAGCGATCGGACACGCGAAGGATCAGGTGATCGACGCCGACGCCTTCGGTGAGCTGGCGTCCAACTTCTACGAGGAGATGATCGCCAAGGTCTATCGCGCCTACGAGACCCGCAAGAAGGAGGCCGGCGCGCTCGACTTCGACGACCTGATCACCGAGACGGTGCGGCTGTTCCGCGACCACCCCGACGTGCTGCGCCACTACCAGGAGCGGTTCCGGTATCTGCTGGTCGACGAGTACCAGGACACGAGCCGTGCCCAGTACGAGTTGGTGAACAAGCTCGCCGACCGCTATCGCAACGTCTGCGTGGTCGGGGACGCCGACCAGGGCGTGTACTCGTGGCGAGGCGCCACGATCCAGAACCTGCTCGACTTCGAGCGCGACTATCCCGACGCGACCGTCCTCGTGATGGCGCAGAACTACCGGTCGACGGGCAACATCCTGGCCGCGGCCAACGCGGTGATCGAGCACAACACGCAGCGCAAACCCAAGGAGCTGTGGACCGAGGCGGCCCCCGGCGAGCTGGTCACCACCTTCCGCGGCAACGACGAGCACGAGGAGGCGATGTTCGTCGCCTCCGAGATCGAGCGGCTTCGCGACGACGAGGGGTATCGCTACCGCGACGTCGCCGTCTTCTACCGGACGAACGCGATGTCGCGCGTCGTCGAGGACATCTTCATGCGGGTCGGCACGCCCTACCGCGTGTTCGGCGGCGTGCGCTTCTACCAGCGCAAAGAGATCAAGGACGTGCTGGGCTACCTGCGACTGCTGCTCAACCCGCAGGACGTGATCTCGTTCCGGCGGGTCGTGAACATGCCGAAGCGCGGCATCGGCGACGCCACGACGGCCGCCCTCGAGTCGTTCGCGGCCACCGAGGGGATCGACGTCGTCGAGGCGTGCCGACGGGTCGATGAGATCGCGGTGCTCAACACGCGCGCCAAGGGGGCGGTGGCCGGGTTCAACCAGGTGATGGCGGCGTTGCGGGCCCACTACGACGAGGGCGTCGGGCCGGCCCGGATGGTCGAGTTCGCAGCCCAGGAGTCGGGCTATCTGCTGGAGCTCGAGACGGAGCGCTCGATCGAGGCGCAGGGCCGCATCGAGAACCTGCAGGAGCTCTCGGGGGTCGCCATGGAGACGGCGGCGCGCGACCCCGACGTCGGGCTTGCGGCGTTCCTCGAGCTCGTCTCGCTCGTCGGCGATCAGGACGAGTACGACGAGGACGAATCCACCGTCACGCTGATGACGCTGCACATCGCCAAGGGCCTCGAGTTCCCCGTCGTGTTCGTGGTCGGCATGGAGGACGGCGTGTTCCCGCATTTCCGCTCGATGACCGACACGCACGAGTTGGAGGAAGAGCGCCGGCTGGCCTACGTGGGCATCACGCGCGCGCAGCAGCGCCTCTACCTCACGCACGCGTGGAGCCGCACCCTCTATGGGCAGACGAACTACAACCCACCGTCGCGGTTCCTCGGCGAGATCCCGGCCGCGCTGCTCGACGCCAAGGAGTCCGAGACGCGCGTCCAACGTTCCGCCGTGCGTCGTGGCGGCGGGGGAGGCGGCGGGTACTCGGTGGTCGGGCTCCCGGGACGCACCGAGGCGGTGCAGGTGGAACCCGGCTGGACGCCACCGACGGCTCCCGGCGTGCCCAAGCGCGACGCGCCGGCCATCGTCGCGGGCGACACCGTGCAGCACGAACGCTGGGGCGAGGGCGTGGTCGTGACCACCAGCGGCTACGGCGACGACGCCGAGGCGACGATCCGGTTCTCCGAGGTCGGGGAGAAACGCGTGCTGCTCGCGTACGCACCGCTGCGCAAGATCGGGTGATCGACTACCCAACCCTGGGTAAGACCATCGTTTCGCCTTCCGTCGGATGCGACTCGGCCGGTCGGTCCCGCATCATGAGCCTCCCCTCGGTACGGCTCGGAGACAGCATGAAGAAGTTCCTGGTAGCGCTCGTGGTGACAGCGGGCGCCCTCTCGATCGCCGGCGGCGGCGTCGGCATCGCACTGGTCGACTCGACGCCGACGTTCGGCGAGCGCGAGTTCATCTCGCTGGAAGGCGGCGGGCTCAGCAAGCACCTCGGTGACACGATCACCATGACGTGCACCCAGAACGGCTCCACCGTGTTGCACGATGCCTCGACCGCGGCGGGCTACGGCGCGTACTTCGCCCTCGGTCCCACCCCCAGATGGACCGGTGGATCGGCCGTCTGCACAACGCAGCTCGTGAAGTACGCGAAGTCGGGAGCCCCGCGCGTGCTCGATCAGTTCTCGTTCGTCGTCGCCCCCTGAGACTCGCGGCATCGCTCGCGGCATCCGTGGGACTATCTCTCGCAGAAGCGTGAGAGGAGAGCTGCCATGCGAGGGATGCAACCCGACGACGTCTACCGTTTGACGGGGGCGGTCGACCCCCGCCTGTCGCCCGATGGTGCCACCGTCGCCTACGTCCAGACCTGGGTCGACGAGGACGAGCACGATCGACGCAGCGCCATCTGGGCCGCGCCCGCCGACGGCTCGGCGCCACCCCGACGACTGACATTCGGGGGGACGCGCGATGGCTCGCCCCGGTGGTCTCCCGACGGACGATGGCTCGCCTTCACCTCCGCCCGCGGCGACGACCCGGCGCAGCTGTTCGTCCTGCCCGTCGACGGCCCGGGCGAGTCGCGACAGCTCACGTCGCTGAAGGGTGGCGGGATCGATGGGGTCGACTGGTCACCCGACAGCTCGCGGCTCGCGTTCGTCGCGCGCGCCCACGATCCCGCCGACGACATCGAGGACGTGGCGAAGCGTCCACCCCGACGCTTCACGCGGCTGCAGTTCAGGCTGGACAACGAGGGATGGACGCAGGGTCGCACGCACCATCTCTACACGGTCGGCCTCGACGGGGCAGAGCCCGTGCAGCTGACCGACGGCGACGCGGAAGACCAGATGCCTGCCTGGTCGCCCGACGGCGCCACGATCGCGTTCGTGTCGGCCCGTCACGCCGACTGGGACCTCGGGACCGCCTCCGACATCTACACGATCGGCGTGCACGGCGGCGAGCCGGTGCGCGTCACCCCGACCGACGGCGCGAGTCTCCTGCCCGTGTGGTCGCCCGGGGGCGATCGGATCGCACACGTGTTCATCCCGGGGGAGTTCGACGATCCGCGGCACGGCAGGATCGCGGTCGTCGACCTCGCCTCCGCGGCTCGCACCGTGTTGACCGAGTCGCTCGATCGCAACGCGGCGCCGTTCCCCGCGATGCGCGCGCCGATCTGGGACGCCGATCGCATCGTCTTCCCGGTCGAGGATGCGGGGAAGGTGCCCTTGTACGAGGTGTCGGCGGACGGATCGGGGCCGGCCGTGCGACGCGAGGATCCGGCGGGCACGCTGTCCGGGTTCGATCTGCGCGGCGGTCGCCTCGCGTACGCGGCCTCGACGCCGACGAGCCTGTCGGAGGTGTTCGTGGACGACCGGCGCGTGACCGACGCCGGCTCCGTTTTCCTGGCCGAGGTCACGCTTGCCGAGCCGGAGCCGTTCGTCGCGATCGCGCCCGACGGGGTGGAGGTCCCGGCCTGGGTGATCCGGCCCCCGGCGTTCGATCCCGATCGCCTCTACCCGGCGGTCCTCAACATCCACGGCGGTCCGTTCACCCAGTACGGCGAGCGCTTCTTCGACGAGTTCCAGGTGGAGGCGGGCGCCGGGTACGTCGTGCTGTTCGCGAACCCGAGAGGCTCCTCGGGCTACTCGGAGGAATGGGGCCGGGCGATCCGTGGTCCGGTCGAGGGCGGGCCAGGTTGGGGGTCGGTCGACTACGACGATCTGATGGCCGTCACCGACGAGGCGACCAAGCGGTTCGCCTTCATCGATCCCGAGCGGATCGCGGTGATGGGCGGATCCTACGGCGGCTACATGACGTCGTGGATCATCGGCCACACGGACCGTTTCCGGTGCGCGATCTCGGAGCGGGCGGTCAACGAGATGGTCTCCGAGGACGGGTCGAGCGACTTCGCCGGGTTCTTCCGAGGCTACGTCGGCGCCCACCCGTGGGAGGCGCCGGAGGCGTACCGCCAGATCTCGCCGCTGACCTACGCCGAGCAGATCACGACGCCGACGTTGATCCTGCACTCCGAGGACGATCTGCGTTGCCCGATCAACCAGGGCGAACAGCTGTTCACGGTCCTGCGGGCCCTCCGCCGCGAGGTCGAGTTCGTGCGGTTCCCCGGGGAGAGCCACGAGCTGACCCGCTCGGGAAGCCCGACGCACCGGGTCCAGCGCTTCGAACTGGTGCTTGCCTGGCTCGACCGGTATCTGCGCGATTAGCCGAGTCGATCGAGCACGTTGCGCGTGATCCGATCGATGACCGGGTCCGCAAGGCCGTAGGCCCAGTCAGTGACGCCCACGTTGACGACGGTGCCGCCGCCCGGTGTGGTGAAGACGCCGAGCACCGCGTGGTTGTTGGCGATCTCGTGCACGTGCTCCGGCCAGCCGGGCCCCCACAACGCCTCGGCCGTGTTCTCCAGCTCGCCCGGCTCGTGCGCATACCGCGACGGCTGCTCGTGCTGGGCCCACAACCGAGCCGGCGCGGTGGCGAGGACCTCCAGTGAGTCCGGGGCGCCGTCCGCATGCGTGGGCACGGGGAGCCCGTCGGGTCCGGTCGCGAGCGCGACGCCGTCCACCTCGTAGGCCACGATCGTGTGCTCGAGGCCGAGCGCGTCGCCGTAACGCAGATCGGTGCCCTCGAAGAGCCAATGCTCGGGACGGTGGACCGTATACGCGCCCGAGGCACGCGGCACCCCCAGCCCGTACCGCGAATACCCCCCGCGCGTGAACGTAAGCCCGATCGTGGTCGTCTCGGGCCAGCCGATCCGGCGCTCCGACCACGGGCCGGTCAGGAGCCGCGCATCGTTGGTCGCGAGCACGGGGTCCTCGTCGCAACGGTACTTGAAGCAGACCATGGCGTTGGCGTCGTGATCGAACCGAACCTGCCAGTAACAGGTGTTGCCGCTGAAGATCGCCGCGTTCCCGCCGGCCGCGGTATGCGCGTCCAGCGCCTCGCGCATCCCCCAGGACCAGTACTCGTCGTGGCCGACGCAGACGAACGCGCGATAGCCGTCGAGCAGCCCGGGCACCGTCTCGAGGTCCGTGCTGATCGCCACGTCGAGGCGGTAGCCGTTGCGCTCTGCCCAGTGGGCGAACGGGCGCTCCCAGTTCCACCATCCCGCGCCGCCGCTCCACACAGACACGCCGAGCGGTTCGGCCCACTCGAAGAACCACAGGGCCTCGCGGTCGGGCTGGGGCTGCATCTTGCGACGGTGCGGCTCGGGCTTCGTCAGGAACCCCGGCGCCATCGGTCGGAGCATCGACACCCGCGAGCCGCCGGTGTAGAGCGACGGGCCGCCCCAGTCGTTGTAGGCGTCGTACGTGCTGGTCGAGAGCACCAGCAGGATCGGCGCCCGCTCACGGTCCCCGGCGCGCACCACGAGGAACGCCTCGGCGCGCTCGGCACCCGCGGTCAGCGTGACGGCGTAGTAGCCGCTGGGCCAGTCGCCGACCGGGATCTGCACCACGACCGGCCATGCACAGCCGTTCGCGCTCGCGTCCTCGGGCGTCGGGTGTGCCTCGGCGGTGCCGCCGCCGCGCCAGACCTCGAGGGGCTCGGCGCCGTCGCGCGTCACCGACACGTCGAACCGGCCGGCGTCGGTCGACACGTGCAGGCCGACCCGCTGGCCGGGTTCGGCGGACCGGGGCCAGCAGTACGCCTCGAGCATCAGCGCGCCAGCGCGAGGTAGCCGGCGACGACGATCAACGCGCCGACGAAGATCGGTGCGATCACCCACGCAAGCCCGAGTCGGCCACGATAGGGGCCGAACGTGCCGACCTTGGTGGTCGGCTTGAGACCGGGCGGTCGGATCGTGATCTTCTTGCGCGCCACGACCCGGATTCTACGGGCCGAGACCGCGGGCGAACCCCTCGATCCGATCGAGCATGACGGTCGTGTCACCCGCCCAGAAGGGATGGTCGGCGCCATCCAGTGGCACGAACATGGCGCCCGGGATGTGGTCGGCGAGCCACCGTACCTCGTCGAACGGGCAGAGCACATCGTCGCGTCTCGCGAAGATGATCGTGGGACACACGATCGACGGCAGCGCGTCGCGCACATCGGTGGCGTAGGTCACCCTCGTCGCGGCGGCGACGGTCTCCGGATCCGCCGAGACGGGCATCATGGCCGTGAACCACGCGATCGCCTCGGGGTCCGCCGCGAGGCTCGGGGCCATCCACTCGTAGAACTCCCGCGCGAAGGCGGTCGTTCCCCACTCGGTCCGAAGCTGCTCCACCCACGGGTCGAGCTCCTCTTGCCCGTAGCCGAACGGATAGTCCGGCAGGGGCGCGCCGTATCGCGCTCGACACGCGAACAAGGACAGCCCTCGCACGCGATCGGGGTGCGCGGCCGCGAACGCGATCGCGAGGGGTCCGCTCTCCGACCCGCTGACGACGATGGCCTCCGAGGACCCAACGGCATCGAGCACGGCGGCGAGATCTTCCACGCGCGTCTCGAGCCGTGGGAAGGCGTCGGGTGGCACGCGCTCGGAGCGGCCGATCCCGCGCTTGTCGACCAGGATCAGCCGGGAGAACGACGCGAGGCGCGCCAGGAACGCGGACATCCCTGGCTCGTCCCACTGCAGCTCGAGATCGGTGAACCACGGGCTCACGAACAGCAGGTCGGGCCCGTCGCCGAGCACCTGGTAGGCGAGCTTCGCGCCTTCGCGGTCGGTGAAGCGCGTTTCCGGGCCCGTCACGCCGCGGCGACCCGATACAGGTGCCAGCGGTCGGGGACCCCCTTGAGCTCGTGCTCGCCGGCGTCTTCGAAGGAGAGCCCCGAGCCGGCGACCAGGTCCTTGACCGTCTGGGAGACCATCACGGCCGATGGTCCGGCCTTCGACGCGATCCGCGCGCCGATGGACACGGTGAGCCCACCGCACTTGTTCTCGATGACCTCGCACTCGCCGGTATGGACGCCGGCCCGGATCTCGATCCCGAGCGTGCGGACGCGCTGCGCCACCTCCTGCGCGCAGCGGACCGCGCGAGCCGGCCCGTCGAACGTCGCGTAGAAGCCGTCGCCGGCCGTGTCGTTCTCGACGCCGCGCCAGCGCGTGAGCGCGTCGCGAACCAGGCCGTGGTGCGCGAGGACGAGATCCTTCCATGCACGGTCGCCGAGAGATGCCTGCTTCGCAGTGGAATCCACGATATCGGTGAACAACACCGTGGACAGGATCGTGTCCAGGTTTGGCATGCGGTCGACGCCGAGGAAGGCCCGGATCGCCTCGACGAACGGCTCCGTTGCAGCATCCGCCTCGCTCCCGGGGAGGGAAACCATCGTCGCCTCAGGGATCAGCGAGGCGATGTGCTCCGCCTCCTCCGTGTTCTCGCGATCGTCCTCGAAGGTCATGAGCAGGACCGGCACGCGGATGGCGGGGAGCACCTCACGGATGTCCGTTTCGTACCAGATCTGGCTGAGCGACCTGGCGACATCCGGTGTCGCGGTATGTCGGCTCCGCTTGGCGATGTGATCGGCCCACGCCGGGTTCATCGCATGGCCTGTCACCGTTTCGGTCTCGATGAAGGCGCGCCCATACGCAGCCGTCCCCCAAAGCTCGAGCGAACGCTGTTCGGCTTCGTAATAGTCGGGCCGGACGCCCCACGGATAGTCCGGCGTCCACAGCGAGCGAGCGGACGGCGCGTACCAGACGAGCGATCGCACTCGCTCGGGTTGGGTCGCAGCGAACACGACGTTCGCGCTACCGCCTTCGTGGTCGCCACCAAGAACCGGTCGCTCAGATCCGACCGTTTCCAGCACAACCCGCAGGTCGCTCACCCGCGTTTCGAGATCGGGAACAGCGACGTTGCGGCTGGACAGCCCGGTGCCGCGCCGATCGTGCAGGATGAGTCGCGAGAACCGCCCGAGGCCGTGGAAGATCGGAGCGGTGACATCGTCCTCCCACACCAGGTCGACATCGCCCAGGATGTCGAATTGCCAGGCGATGTCGATCGGGCCCTCGCCCACCGTTTGATAGGCGAGGTACACGCCGTCGCGCGTGATCGCATATCGCGTGTCTGGGACCGGCTCCTCGTATCGCGTCGTCTCCACGCCGGGATACTCGCCGTCGCCTCGCCGGGGCGCAACCTGGGCGTTCGGTAGACTCCGCGCGATGCCCGACAAACATCGAGTGATCGTGGCCAAGCCCGGGCTGGACGGGCACGACCGGGGCGCCAAGATCGTCGCTCGGGCGCTGCGTGACGGCGGGTTCGAAGTCATCTACACGGGCCTGCATCAGACCCCTGAGCAGATCGTCGAGACCGCGATCCAAGAGGACGCGGACGCGGTTGGACTGTCCCTGCATTCCGGGGCGCACATGACGCTCTTCCCCAAGGTGGTGACCCTGCTCCGCGAGCGCGGCGCCGGCGACATCGTCGTGTTCGGCGGCGGCATCATCCCCGCCGACGACATCCCGGAGCTCGAGGCAGACGGCGTGGAGAAGATCTTCACGCCCGGCGCCCAGACCACGGAGATCGTGGACTGGTTGCGCGCCCGGCTGGCTTCGACCGACTAGAGCCCCAGGAGCCCCCATGGATCTGTACGAGCACATGGGCAAGGACCTGTTCCGTGCCCATGGCATCGCGACGCCACGGGGCGTCGTGGCGGAGACGCCGGAGGCCGCCGCCGCAGCGACCGAAGAGCTCGGCGGCAGCGCGGTGGTCAAGATCCAGGTGCAGGCCGGCGGCCGCGGCAAGGGCGGCGGCGTGGCGCTGTGCCGGTCGCCGCACGAGGCGACCGATGCCGCCCGACGGATGCTCGGCTCCGATTTCAAGGGCCTGAGGGTCACGCGCGTGCTCGTCGAGGAGCTGCTGCCGATCGCGCGCGAGTTCTACACCTCGGTGCTGCTCGACCGATCGACCGGCGAGTACCTCTGGATGCTGACCGCGGAAGGCGGGATGGACATCGAGACGCTTGCCGCCGAGCGCCCGGAGGCGATCCGGCGGGTGCACGTGAACCCCGGCCTGGGGATGCGCGCCTGGCACGTGCGCGAGCTGACCGGCACGCTGCCGGCGAACGCCCGCGAGGGCGCGGGCGACGTGCTTCGCAGGATGTGGGAACTCCTCACCGAGATGGACGCGACGCTCGTCGAGATCAACCCGCTCGTGCAGTTGGAGGACGGCGCCGTTGTCGCCCTCGACGCGAAGGTGACGATCGACGACAGCGCGTTGTTCCGCCACCCCGATATCGAGGCGCTCGCGGACGCGTTCCCGATCGACCCGGTCGAGAAGCGCGCGAAGGACGCGGACCTGCAGTACGTGAAGCTCGACGGCGAGGTCGGGATCATCGGCAACGGCGCCGGGCTGGTGATGTCCACGCTCGACGTCGTCGCCCAGGCCGGCGCGCACGCCGCGAACTTCCTGGACATCGGCGGGGGCGCGAGTGCGGAGAAGATGGCCACCTCGCTGCAGGTGATCCTGTCGGATCCGGCGGTGAAGACGGTGTTCATCAACATCTTCGGTGGCATCACGCGCTGCGACGTGGTGGCGTCCGGCATCCTGGAGGCGCTCGGACGCGTCGACGCGACCGTCCCGCTGGTGGTGAGGCTGGACGGCACGAACGCCGAGGAGGGCCGGCGGATCCTCGCCGAGGCGGCGCATCCGCGGATCGTGTCGGTTGCGACGATGGACGACGCGGCCGCCGAAGCCGCGCGGCTCGCGAACGGCGGCGCGGCATGAGTGTGCTGATCGACGGCGGGACGAAGCTCGTCGTGCAAGGCATCACCGGCTCCGAGGGCACCTTCCACACGCTTCGGAACCGCGCCTACGGGACCGACGTGGTCGCGGGCGTGACGCCCGGCAAGGCCGGACAGGACGTCGAGGGCATCCCGGTGTACGACACGGTCGCCGACGCCGTGCGGGAAACCGGGGCGAACACCTCGACGATCTTCGTGCCGCCGCGGTTCGCCGCCGAGGCGATCCTCGAGGCGGCCGACGCCGGTGTGGCACTGGTCGTTTGCATCACCGAGGGCATCCCGGTCAAGGACATGGCGTCCGTGCACGCGTACCTGGCGGGGACCGACACGACCCTGATCGGGCCCAACTGTCCGGGCGTGATTACGCCCGGCGTCGCGAACGTCGGCATCATCCCCGGCGAGGTGTGCACACCCGGGCGGGTCGGGTTCGTCAGCCGGTCCGGCACCCTCGTGTATCAGATCGTCCACGAGCTCTCCTCGGCCGGGATCGGCCAGTCCACCTGCATCGGGATGGGCGGTGACCCCGTCCATGGCGTCGGGTTCATCGAGGCCCTGAAGCTGTTCGAGGCGGATCCCGACACCGACCTCATGATCATGACCGGCGAGATCGGCGGCGACGACGAGGAGCGGGCGGGCGCCTACATCGGCGAGCACGTCACGAAGCCCGTGGTCGCGTATATCGCGGGGTTCGAGGCTCCGCCCGGCAAACGGATGGGTCACGCCGGCGCCATCGTGACCGGGTCGCAGGGCACGGCCGCCGCGAAGGCCGAAGCCCTGGAGGTGGTGGGCGTCACCGTCGCGCGGACGCCGTCGCAGGTCGCGACGATCGTGGGGGAGCGCCTGTCCGGATGAGCGCCGCGGGGGCCGTCGCCGCGCAGGTCGCCCCCGACACGCGCCCGAGCGCCCTGCTGGTCGGCGGGCTGCGGCGCGGCGCGTTCCTCGTGTTCCTGCCGATCTTCGTCGCGGGCCAGGCGCTCGCGTGGCTCACGTACGCGGCCAGCGGTTGGTACCACCCGTGGTCGTGGTTCAAGATCGGGCTGGCCGAGACCCTTGCGAGCGTTCGGGTGCCCTTCACGTCGACGGAGGGCGCCGACGGGGCGACCTCGGTCGCGACCTTGCAGGTGGCGATGGGCGCGCTGACGATCGCGGTGCTCGTGCTGGCGTATCGGGCGGGCAAGGAGCAGGGGCGTGGGCTCGAGCGACGACCGGCGGCCTCGGCGCTGGCCGGCTCGGCGGTTGGACCCGGGTTCGCGCTCCCGATGTTCGTGGCGGCTTTCCCCATCACGCTCGGCTTCCCGCAGTTCGGGATCGACCGTCTCCAACCGGTGTTGTGGCAGGCCTTCGCCCTGCCCCTCGTGGTGGGCTCGGTCACGGGCGCGGTCGGGGGTGTCGCGGGAGCACGTGCGCAGGTCGAGAAGGCGACGCCCTGGGGGCCGCGACTGGCCGCGGCGGCGCGGGGCGGCGCCGTCGCGTTCTGGTGGGGGATGCTCCTGGCGTTCATCGGGTTCCTGGTGCTGGCCGCCGTCTCAGCCGGACCGCCGCGCGCCTACGCGAGGTTCGTCGGACGGACCGGCGGCAGCGGCGCCGCGACGGTGATCCAGCACGCGGTCCTGCTGCCGAACCAGTCGGCGATGATCCTCGCGGTCTCGATGGGCGCGACGGCCGAGCTGTCGGTCGCGGGGGATCCCGCGGTCCAGCTCGACCGCTCCGGCATCCGTACCTCGAGCGACGCGGGCTCGTTCCTCGCCGCATACGTGGGTGCGAACGGAACCAGCGCCACGTTCCCGTCGTGGTACGCGCTCTTCGTGCTCGTCCCCGGCGTTGCCTGCGTGCTCGGCGGGCGCACGGCGGGATCCGGCGAGAAGAGGATGGGCGAGCGTCTCGTCCGAGGCACGATCGGCGGCGTCGTGTTCGCGATGTTGTGCGGCGTGGCCGCGTGGGGCGCGACCATCGTGGTCCCGACCTGGGCGAGCGCGCTCGGCGGTTCGGTCTCGCTCGGCACGCACCCGCTTACGACCGGCGGCCTGGCGCTGGCCTGGGGGCTCGTCGGGGGTCTGCTCGGCGCAGCGGTGCCGTGGCCCGCGCGGGTCGCGACCGGCTAGCGCACCTCGCTGTAGTTCGTCTCGATCTGCGTGTAGCGCCGCCAGGCCTGGCCCCATCCGTCGTCGGTCCGTGGGAACCGCTCCACCGGTTGCGCGGGGTTCTGCCGATCCCAGATGCCGAAGAACGATTGGCCGTAGCCGAGCAGATAGCGGGTCCCGGTGTGCGTGTACTGCAACACCGTCGTGTCGCTCGGATCCATCGCGACCTGCGGGGCGGCGGCTCCCGCAGAGGCGGCGGCCCCCAGCGAGGTGGTGGCGCCGACGGGTGCGTTGGCGGCCGCGGTCCCGTCGGCAGGCGCGCTGTCGGGCACGGCCGTGTGGTTCGGCTCCAGAGCCGCGAACTTCGTCCAGGCGTCACGCCAGCCCTGGTCGGTGCGGGGGTATCGCTCGGTCGGCACGTTGGGATTCTCGCGGTTCCAGATGCCGAAGAAGTCGGCGCCGTAGCCCAGCACGTAGCGGTAGCCGGAGTGCGTGTACTTCTGGGCCGCGCCGTTCGATGCCGTCGTGGTCGTGGTCGAGGCGGGCGCCGCCGCCCCGGATCCCCACGGTGACGATGGCGCGGGCGTTGCCTCGCTCGCCGAGGCGGCCTCCGCCGGCGTTGCGGTCGTGGCTGTGCTCTCGGTGGTCGCCGCGGCCGCGGCGGGGGACTCGTCGGACTCAGGATCGTCCGTCGGCGTGGAGGCGCTCGGGGGTGCCACCGTGAGATCGCTCATGCAGTAGCGGCACTTGATGGCCTCGTCCTGGATCTCTTCCGCGCAGTACGGACATTTCTTCATGAGGGGCCTCCACGGTCGTCCGAGCCGCCAGCTTACCGTCCCTGGCCAGCGCGGTTCCACGCTCGGCTAGCATGACGGCCTCCATGGGTGGGCGCGTCGCGGTCTTGGTCTCGGGCTCGGGCACGAACCTGCAGGCGCTGCTCGACGATCCGACGATCCGGCCGCACATCGCGCTCGTCCTGTCCGACCGTCCGGGCGTCTTCGCGCTGCAGCGGGCCGCCGAGGCCGACGTCGAGGCGCTCGTGATCGAGCCGACAGGCGATCGAGCCGAGCTGTCGAACGCGGTCGCCGACGCGCTGACCGAGCGAGGGATCGACGTCATCGCGAGCGCCGGTTACATGCGCGTCCTGGGCATGCCGGTCGTCGAACGCTGGCGGAACCGCTGGCTGAACGTCCACCCCGCGTTGCTGCCCGCCTTCCCGGGGATGCACGGGGTGCGCGATGCCCTCGCCTACCGCGTCTCGGTGACGGGGGTGACGGTCCACTTCGTGGATGAAGGCGTGGACTCGGGGCCGATCGTGCTCCAGGAGGGCCTTGTGGTCCGCGACGACGACGACTGGGACTCGCTCGAGCCGCGTATCCACGAGATCGAACACCGGTTGCTGCCGCGCGCCCTCCGGGCGCTGCTTGAGGACCGGCTCGTCGTCGAGGGTCGACACGTCCACATCCGGGGGGAAGAGCCATGAGTACGACACAGGTGCGCCGCGCGTTGCTGGCGGTCTACGACAAGACGGGCGTGGTCGCGTTCGCGAAGGAGCTCCGCGAGCTCGGCGTCCAGCTGGTGTCCAGCGGGGGCACCGCGGCGACCCTGCGCGGGGCCGGCGTCGAGGTGACCGAGGTGGCCGACGTCACGGGCTTCCCCGAGATGCTCGGGGGTCGCGTCAAGACATTGCACCCCGCGATCCATGGCGGGCTGCTCGCCGATCAGCGCGATGCCGAGCATCTGGCGCAGATCGCCGAGCTTGGGATCGAGCCGTTCGACCTGCTGGTGAGCAACCTCTATCCCTTCCGCGAGACCGTTGCGTCCGGGGCGAGCTTCGAGGACACGATCGAGCAGATCGACATCGGCGGCCCCGCCATGGTGCGCGCCGGCGCGAAGAACCTCGAGTCGGTCGCGGTGATCGTGAACCCGGAGCGCTACGAGACGGTGTTGGACGAGCTGAAGCTCGAGGGCGGTCTGACCCGCGCGACGCGGTTCGCGCTGGCCGCCGAGGCCTTCGCGCACACGGCGGCCTACGACGCCGCCGTCGGCGGTTGGTTCGCACAACAGCAGGCCGACGGCGACGCGCTGCCCGGCTTCGTCGGGGTCGCGTACGAGAAGGTCGCGGACCTGCGCTACGGCGAGAACCCGCATCAGCGCGGCGCGCTGTTCGAGGAGGTCGCCGGCCCGGGTGTGTTCGGCGGCGCCCAGGTGCTTCAGGGCAAGGAGATGTCGTTCAACAACTGGCTCGACGCGTGGGCCTCCTACGACCTCGCGATCGCGCTGCCCGAGCACGCATGCGTCATCGTCAAGCACAACAATCCGTGCGGCGTTGCGGCGTTGCGCGACGCGGGCGCCTCCTACCGCGGCGCGCTCGCCTGCGACGAGGTCAGCGCCTTCGGTGGGATCGTCGCCTTCCACGGGACGTGCGACGAAGCGGCCGCCGATGCGATGCACGAGGTCTTCACCGAGGTCGTCATCGCGCCCGCCTTCAGCGACGGTGCGCGGGAGATGTTCGCGGCCCGGCCCAACCTGCGGGTGGTGCAGGCGCCGCTGATCCAACCCACCGGCTGGGACGTGCGCACGCTGCCCGGCGGGGCGCTGATCCAGGACGTCGACGTCGTGCGGGAGTCTCGCGGCGAGTGGAAGGTGGCCTCCAGCCGCGAGCCCACGGCGCAGGAATGGCGCGACCTCGAGCTCGCCTGGACGATCGCGTGGCGCGTGAAGTCGAACACGATCGTGTTCGTCAAGGACGCCGCCACGGTCGGCATCGGCGCGGGCCAGATGTCACGCGTGGATTCGTCGTGGATCGCGGTCCGCAAGGCGGGGGAGCGGGCGCGGGGTGCGGTGTGTGCGTCCGACGCGTTCTTCCCCTTCCCCGACGCGCTCGAGGTGGCGGCCGATGCGGGCTGCACCGCCGTGATCCATCCCGGCGGCTCCAAGGGTGACGAGGACGTGCTGGCGGCGGCCGAGTCCCGGGGCATGGCCGTCGTGCTCACCGGCACCCGGCACTTCCGGCACTAATCCTCGGCGTCGGACCCTTCGATCGACAGCATGAGCGTCCGGAGCAGGCCGTTCAGCTGACGCCGCTGGGCGTCCGTCAGCGCCGACAGCAGCGCGGTCTCCTCCTTGCCCGCGGCCTCGACCGCCTGGATCAGCATGTCGCGCCCCTTCGGCGTCATGGTCACGAGCACGCTGCGTCGGTCCGCGACCGCCCGCTCCCTCGTCACCAGGCCCAGCTCCTCGAGGCCGTCGAGCCGATTGGTCATGGCGCCGGTCGAGAGATCGAGATGCTCGGCCAGGTCGCCGGCGGTCAGCCGGTGGTCGGGGGCCACGCGCAGCTTCAGCAGCGTGTGGAACTCGCCCGAGTTGAACCCGAACCGCTTCACCGTCGCCTCCGTGATGCGCTTCGCATGCTTCGCGATCTTGTGGAAACGATCGATCACACCCTCGGTTTCGGGATCGACGCCGGGGAACAGGACGAGCGAGGCCTCGATGAATCGGTCGATCGAGTCCTGGCGTGTGGTGGGCGGGACCATGTGGCCTCCCTATCTCTCTCGGCTTATCTCTTTAGGTCAAGTATCTTGACATCGAACTTTGATGTGGAGTATCTTCACGTCGAGCTAAGTGTAGAGCGTTCGAGAGGAGGTTCGCAAGATGGTCCCGTCTTCCTGGATTCAGATGGCCGAGCTCAAAGGCCGCGACGAGGAGCCTCGGCGCGTGACCGCTCGTCGCCGCGACGTCGGGCCGTTGCGTCGTCGGCTCCGGCTGCGCCGACACCGCTGACCTGCTTGGTCGGCGGTTTCGGCCGCCGGTAGGATGCACGCCGTGACCGCACGCATCCTCGACGGCAAGGCCGTCGCCGCTCAGATCCGTTCCGAGGTATCCGAACGCGTGCGGGCCCTCGCCGAAACGGGCATCACTCCGGGCCTGGCCGCCGTCCTCGTGGGCGACGACCAGGCCTCACGCATCTACGTCGGACAGAAGCACAAGGCCTGTGCCGACGTCGGGATCCGATCCGAGCAGGTCGACCTGCCTTCCTATGTCACCGAGCACGAGCTGCTGGCGACGATCCGCCGGCTGAACCGTGACCCCGAGATCCACGGCATCCTGCTCCAGCTGCCCCTGCCGGGGCACCTCGGGGAGCTGGAGATGCAGCGTGCGATCGCGCCGGAGAAGGACGTGGACGGGCTCCACCCCTGGAACATCGGGATGATGGTCCGCGGGGGGCCGTGCTACCTGCCGGCGACGCCGTACGGGATCGTCGAGTTGCTGCTGCGCTGCGAGGTGCCGATCGAGGGCGCGGAGGTGACGATCGTCGGGTTCGGCGAGCTGGTCGGCGCGCCGCTGTCCGTGATGCTCGGGCAGGATTCGATCCGCGGGAACGCGACGGTGACCTCGACCCACATCCGCACCAAGGACCTGCGCAAGTCGACCGCGAACGCCGACATCCTCGTCGCCGCCGCCGGCGTCCCGCACCTGATCACCGGCGACATGATCAAGCCGGGCGCCACCGTCATCGACGTGGGCGTGCATCGGACGGCCACGGGGCTGATCGGCGACGTGGTCTTCGAAGAGGCCGCCGAGGTCGCGGGCGCGATCACCCCGGTGCCGGGGGGCGTCGGCCCGATGACGGTGGCGATGTTGCTGGTCAACACCGTGCAGGCAGCCGAGGCGCAGGCGTTCACGCAGGGATGAGCACCGCGATCGGCGGCCACCTCGCGGCGCTGCTCGACCGTGGCGCGTTCGTCGTCACCGGTGAGATCGTCCCGCCGGTCGGCGGGTCGGTCGCCTCGATCGGCGACCACGCGGTGGCGTTGATCGGCAGCGTGGACGCGGTCAACCTCACCGATAACCCGACCGCGACGCCGCACATGTCGCCCGTCGCCGCGGTGGCGGCGGTCGCGGCCGCGGGGCTCGAGCCCACGATCCAATTGACCGTTCGGGATCGCAACCGGTTGGCGCTGACCGGGGATCTGCTCGGCGCCTGGGCGCTGGGAGCGCGCAACCTCTTCTGTCTCTCGGGCGATCCGATGCATGTCGGCGATCATCCCGAGGCGAAGGTGGTCGCGGACCTCGACGTGAACGAAGCGATCGCCCTGGCCCGTCGGATACGTGAGGACGGCACGACGCTCGCCGGCGTGGATCTCGCCGACCCGCCGCGATTCCTGATCGGCGTCGCCGATCTGCCGCTGGCCGATCCGTACGACCCGCTGCGCCTGGAGAGCAAGCTGGACGCCGGCGCGGATTTCCTGATGACCCAGATCGTGTACGACGCCGATGCCCTCGCCGCCTGGGCCGAGCTGATGCGCGGACGGGGCCTGTTCGAACGGGCGTCGGTGATCCTCGGGGTGATGCCGCTGCGCAGCGCGAAGCAAGCGCGGTTCATGGACGAGAAGGTGCCCGGCGTGTCCGTGCCTCTCGACGATGATCGATGCGCTCGAGGCCGCGGGGGACGACGCCCCGGCGGTGGGGCTCGACCTCGCCGCGTCGCTGGTCGCGGACCTCCGACGGATCCCGGGCGTCGCCGGCATCCACGTGATGGCGATGGGCCACGACGAGGTCACGCGCGGGCTCGTGGCGCGCGCCGGACTGTTCCCTCGCCCGACCGCCTGATCAGATGTCGGTCGTGGTCACGCCGATGATGTGGCAGTCCTTCGAGGCGCGGATGCAGTTGTCGGTCAGCGTCTCCAGCCGCGACTGCACCCACGTGTTCCAGAAGTCCGCGTGCATCGTGTAGTAGGGACCGCTCGACAGCTTGATCCGGACGTTCGCGCCGCCGTCGGACGGACCGCAGGGGGTGGCGCCGGCGCACGGATCCTGGATGCGGAAGTGGATCCGGATCGAGACCGCGGGCAGGTACTTCGGGTGCGACGCCGGACATTGCTTCGGCTCGACATGCGGGGTCGTGTCGGTCGGGTCGCTGTAGATCACGTGGGAGAAGTGGTCGGCCGAGTCGAGGTTCGTGCCGTCCCAGCAGAAGGGCAGGTCGATGATCGCGCGGATCCCGTCCTCGCCCTTCGCGGTATATGGCCGGCAGTCGTACGGGTACGGGCGCTCCGGCGAGCCCTCGCCGCAGTACCAGCGCAGGGCCGGGTTGTCGGCTCGACTCGTCGCGTGCGGGTTCCCACCGATCAGCTTGATGTTGGCCGGCAGGCTGGTGACCGGCGCGATCTGCTGACGGATCGCTCGAAAGTAGTAGGTGCGTTCGCGGTAGGGCTCGAGCGGACGCCAGGATCCGTTCTTCTTGATGAAGGCCGTCGGCGCCCAGATCGCCGCCTTGTCCTTCTTGTCCGTGCAGGTCGTGCCCGCGGCCAGCAGGGATGCGCGCGTCGAGTAGGCATCCGTGCTCATGTTGCCGTAGAAGGCGTGCATGTGGCCCATGCCGGGCTGGCTCGGGTAGACGATCGGGTCGTCCATCGACATATGCGTGAAGCCGCATTGCACGCCGAACCCGCCGGGCGCGTGCGCCGATGCGGTCTGTGGCACAACGAGCATCACGACCGCCCACGCGAGAGCCGCGAGGATCGTGGCAGACAGGTGTCGGGCAGCGAGCGACCGCATCGGTGCAAGTATCGGCAGCGAAGCGCCCGAGGGTGAGCCGCGCTACAGCAGGCCGGCCGGGCTGATCGTGAAGGTGAAGTTGGTGTTGGCGTCGCCGGTCGTCACGATGAGGGCGATGAAGGCGATCGCCGCCACGATGCCGACTGCGCCGCAGATGAGGCCCGCGATCGCGAGGCCCTTGTGCGGCGCTCCTTGGTTCGCCTTGCTCAGGCCTAGGATGCCGAAGAGCACCGCGAGGCCGCCGAGGATGAACGGCGGCACGACCGTGAAGAACAGGATCAACGACACGATCCCGAGCACGAGCGACGCCACCGCCATCCCGTTCGTCGGCTGGACCGCGGGCGGCGCCGGCGGCGGGGGCGGTGGTGGGCCGACCGGGGTGATGTCGCTCACGGGCGCTCCTCGATCGGGACGTACGTTCGGTCGCGCGGTCCGACGTATTCCGAGCCGGGACGGATGATCCGGTTGTTCGCGTATTGCTCCCGCACGTGCGCGGTCCAGCCGGCCATGCGCGCGAGGCTGAACAGGGGCGTCATCAGGTCGGTCGGGATCCCGAGCATGTGGTAGACGCCGGCCGCGTACAGGTCGACGTTCGGGTAGAGACCTTTCTGTTCGAACGTCGTGGCCTCGAGCGCGGCGTAGATCTCATACCACTGCGGTTGATCGACGCGCTCGCCGAGCTCCTTGCAGAGCTGCTTCAACACCGCCGCGCGCGGATCCATCGTCCGATAGACCGCGTGCCCGAACCCCATGACCTTGTCGTGTCGCGCGAGACGCTCTCGCACGTACGCCTCGGCGTTCTCGGGCTTACCGACCTCCTCGGCCATCTTCTGCGCCTCCTCGTTGGCGCCGCCGTGCAGCGGCCCCTTCAGCGCGCCGATCGCGCCGGTGATGGCCGAGAACATGTCCGACAGCGTGGAGGCGATCACGCGGGCAGTGAAGGTGGAGGCGTTCATCGTGTGGTCGGCGTACAGGACGAAGGTCGTGTCGAGCACGCGCGCGTCCGCGGGGTCCGGCTCCTCGCCGTGCAGCATCCACAGGAAGTTCGCCGCATGACTCAGATCGGGGTGCGGCGGGATCACCTCCCTGCCGGTGCGCAGCCGGTCGAAGGTCGCGATCAGGGTCGGCGTCTCGGCGATCATGCGGGTGGCCTTGCGGTATTCGGCCTCGGGCGAGTCGTCCCAGCCGTCGGGGTCGAACGCGCTCGATGCCGAGATGCCCGTGCGAAGCATCGACATCGCCGAGGCGTTCTGGGCCAACGTGGGCATCATCCTGGCCAGGAACGGATGGAGCTCCCGCTCGCGTACGAGGAACGTGTGCAGCTGGTTCAGCTCCTGGCGGTTCGGCAGCGCCAGGTTGTGGAGGAGGTAGACGGTCTCCTCGAAGGTGGCGTTGCGAGCCAGGTCGCCGATCTCGTAGCCCGCGTACCACAGGCGCCCCGCGTCGCCGTCGATGTCGGAGATGCTCGTCTCGGCGGCGATGATCTCGCGGAGCCCTTTCTCACCCATGGCCTCAGGCATGGCCTCAGGATAGAGGGTGGCCGCACTCCGACCCAAACCGGGGTTGGCCCGATACCCTTCGGGCGCGATGATCCGCGTGACCCTGATCCCCGGCGACGGCATCGGCCCGGAAGTGACCGAGGCCGCTCGCCGTGCGATCGAGGCCACCGGCGCGAGCATCGAGTGGGATCGTCAGCCCATGGGGGCCGGCGCCTTCTCCCGAACGGGGAGCCCGTTGCCGCCGGCCACCCTCGCGGCGATCCGGGCCAGCCGGGTCGCGCTGAAGGGCCCGATCGAGACCCCGGTGACCAGCGGCCTCCGGAGCTCCAACCTCGCCCTGCGCCAGGGGCTGGATCTGTTCGCCAACGTGCGCCCGTGCAAGCTGTACCCGGGCGTGCCATCGCGCTACGAGCACGTCGACCTGGTCGTGTTTCGCGAGAACACCGAGGGCATGTACACGGGCGTCGAGTTGGAGCTCGGCACGCCCGGGGTCGCCGAGCTCATCACGTTCGTGGCGGCGAGCACGGGGCTGGCCGTCAAGCCCGACAGTGGTATCTCGGTCAAGGAGATCTCCGCGTCGGCGTCCGAGCGGATCGCGCGCTTCGCGTTCACGTGGGCCCGCGAGCACGGCCGCCGGTCCGTGACCGCCAGCCACAAGGCCAACATCATGAAGTTCTCCGACGGCCTGTTCCTCGAGACGGCGCGCCGCGTGGCCGGGGAGTTCCCCGACATCGCCTTCGACGATCGGATCATCGATGCGCTGTGCATGCAGCTGATCCAGGCGCCGGAGCGGTTCGACGTGTTGGTGCTGCCGAACATGTACGGGGACCTCGTGGCCGAGCTCGGCGCCGGGCTCATCGGCGGCACCGGCGTCGCTCCCGGTGGCCATTTCGGGGGCGCGGACGGTCGCGAGCTGGCCGTGTTCGAGGCAACGCACGGCACCGCGAACCACCTTGCGGGCACGAACCGGGCAGACCCGGTGGGACTGATCCTGTCCGGAGCGATGCTGCTGCGCCACGTGGGGGAGACCGACGCCGGCGATCGGTTGGAGGCCGCGGTCGCCGCCGTCCTCGCCGACGGCACGTGGGTGACCTACGACCTGCGCGCTCCCGGCGATGATCGCCCCGCCGCGGGCACGTTCGGCGTCGCCGACGCGATCATCGCGAACCTGTAGCGCGGGATCGGCGCGGCCGAAGGCGTCCCCTCCGCTTCGGTAGCCTGGGGTCGTTCCCAACCGAAGGAGCGTTCCATCATGAAGACCACCGTCGTGGGCAGCGGGTTCGTCGGTCAGACGGCAGCGATGCGCCTGCTCGAGCAGGGACTCGGCGATGTCGTGCTGATCGACATCATCGAAGGCAAACCGCAAGGGCTGGCACTCGACCTGAAGGAGGCGGCACCGGTCGAGGGGTACGAGGCCACGATCGTCGGCACGAACGACTACGCCGACACGGCCGGCAGCGATGTCGTCGTGATCACCGCGGGCTTCCCCCGCAAGCCCGGGATGAGTCGGATGGACCTCCTCGGCAAGAACGCCGAGATCATGTCCGACGTGATCGCCCGGGTCACGGTCGGGTCGCCGAACGCGATCCTGATCGTCGTGTCGAACCCGCTGGATGAGATGACGTTCCTCGCGGCCGAGAAGTCCGGATTCCCGCGCGAGCGGGTGTTCGGCATGGCCGGCGTCCTGGACTCGGCGCGTCTGCGGTACTTCATCGCCGAGGAGCTCGGCGTGTCGGCCACCGGCGTCGAGGCGATGACGTTGGGCTCCCACGGCGACGCGATGGTGGCCCTGCCGCGCCACGCCACCGTCGACGGGAAGCCGCTGCCCGAGCTCGTGGACGAACAGACCCTGGAGCGGCTGTTCCAGCGCACGCGCGACGGCGGCGCCGAGATCGTGGCGCTGCTGGGGACCGGCTCGGCGTACTACGCGCCGAGCGCCTCGGTGGTCGCGATGGTCGCGGCGATCGCGAACGACACGAAGGCCGTCCTGCCCGTGTGCGCGTGGACGACCGGCCAATACGGCATCCATGACGTGTACGTCGGCGTGCCGGCGAAGCTCGGACGTGGCGGCGTCGAGGAGGTCGTCGAGCTCGACCTCAACGACGACGAGCTGGCGCGGTTGCGTGCGGCCGCCGAGGGCATCCGAACGAAGTGCGAGGATCTGGCGAAGCTCTAGGGTCCGGGCTCCTCGGAGGGGGTCGGTTCGTCGGCCCCCTCCTGTGTGTGCGGGGCGGGGGAACCGATCGCGGCGGCCCAGCGCAGCGTGAGCACGCCGCCGGCGATCGCGACGACGCCACCGATGATGACGACCCAGGGCCCCGGACCCACATGGGTGTAGCCGCCGAGCTGGTCGATCACGGTGGCGAGCGCCGTCCGCACCTCCTCGGCGGTCCGGCCCGTCGTCGACGCGATCGCGTCGACCAATCTCTGGTCGTCCACCGGCGAGTAGTAATCCGGCGCCGCCTTGATGAACCATGCGGCGAGCAACGCCGACACCGCCCCGAGGAGGATCACGACGCTCGCGAGGATGCGGCGGGCGCCGGCACCGACGAGCCTGCTCATCACGACCAACACGAGGATCACCGCGGCGCTCACGAGCGTGACGAGCCCGGCGGCGAGGTCGGTCCCGGGAGAAACGGTCGGCGGCATGCCCTGGGCATCGGCGATGCCCACGCTGACCCACGTCAGGAGCGAGCCGACGCCGATGAGCAGCGCGCCGCCCGCGGTCAGCGCGAACGCAGCGAGTCGCAGGTTCGACGGAGCGGAGGCATCGAGGCTGGGCTGGGGTTCCACGGGGCAAGTGTTGCACCCGCACGGTGCCGGACCAAGGATGTGCCCGCGCGTACCATGGGGGCATGAGCTCGTTCGGGGAACAGCTGCGCGAGCACGTTGCGATGTTCTTCACCAACTGGCGCAACCCCGACTACACGGTCCCGCAGAAGCTGCGGCTGACGGTCAAGAACCGAGCGCTGGGACTCGTGCACGGGGGCTGTTGCGGCAATCACGGCCAGCCCGGGTGCTGACGCACGCGCGAGTGGGACCTCGGTCGAGGGCCCGAGGGTCACCGCCACCAGCAGACCGACGATGAAGGTGAGCATGAGCATGGTTGACGAAGCGCTGGAAGGACTGCCCGGCTGGCACCGGCAGGTCGCGGTCGACACGTTCAACGCCGCGTGGGAGTTGCTCGATCTCCCCGCCCGGACGCCGACACAGGATCGAGAGCTCCTGGGACTCGCGTTCACGTCGCGGTTCCACTGGGGTGTCGTCGGGGGCGACGAAGAGCACATGGTGGGGGACTGGATGATCGCCCATGTCGCGAGCCTCCAGGGGTTCGGCGAGCTGGCGCACCGATACGCCTCGACGGCGCTGGACATCGCCCGTGCCAACGGTTGGGACGACTGGCGTTTGGCCTCGATGCTCGAGGGCATGGCACGAGCGTCGGCGGCCCTCGGCGACGCCGCGGCTCGCGATCGCTACGCCGCCGAGGCGCGGCGTGTCCTGGCGACGCTGGACGACTCCAACGACCGCGAGCTCATCGCCTCGCAGCTGGCGTCGATCCCCGGGATCCAGGCCCTCTAGCTCGGCCCGTGCTCCCAGGCGACGGCCTCGGCCGCGATCGCCTCGGCGACGTCCATCGTGGTTGCCGTGCCACCGAGGTCGGGCGTGCGTACCGCTCCCTTGCGAAGCGTCTCGTCGACGCCCCACTCGACGTTCTCCGCGGCGGTCAGCTCGCCGAGGTGGCGGAGCATCATCGCGCCCGAGAGGACCATCGCGACCGGGTTCGCCTTCTGCTGCCCCGCGATATCCGGCGCGCTGCCATGGACGGCCTCGAACACCGCGTACTCCCAGCCGATGTTCGCGCCGGGGATCAGCCCGAGCCCGCCGACGAGCCCTGCGCAGAGGTCCGAGATGATGTCGCCGTAGAGGTTCGGCAAGAGCAACAGATCGAAGTCCTCGGGGGAGCGGGCCAGGCGCGCCGAGAGGTGGTCGATCTGGATCTCATCCATCGCGATCTCGGGGAAATCGGGCGCGTCCTCCTGTGCGGCCTCCAGGAAGATGCCGTCGGAGAAGCGCATCACGTTGGCCTTGTGCCCGACCGTGATGTGGTGGCGCCGGTTTGCCCGCGCGTACTCGAACGCGAAGCGCACGATCCGGTGGGCGCCGGTCACGCTGATCGGTTTCAGGGTGACGCCCGCGTCCTCCTTCAGCTCGAACCCGCCGATCTCGCGGAGGCGCTGGCGGAGGGCGGCCGCCTCCTCGGAGCCGCGCTCGAACTCGATGCCCTGGTACAGGTCCTCGGTGTTCTCGCGGACGATCACGAGGTCGACGCCCTCGTGCCGCGTCGGCACGCCCGGCAGTGACCGGGCGGGTCGTATCGGCGGCGAACAGATCCAGATCCTGACGCATGGCGACGTTGACGCTGCGGAACCCGGTGCCGACGGGGGTGGTGATCGGCCCCTTGATCGCCACGCGGCAATCCCGGATCGCGTCGAGGGTCTCGGTCGGCAGCAGCGCTCCGTGCGTCTCGAGTGCGGCGGCGCCCGCCGGCATCTCGATCCATTCGATCCCCACGTCGGCGGCGTCGAGCACCACCCTGGCCGCCGCGGCGACCTCCGGGCCGATGCCGTCGCCGGGGATGAGAACGATCCTGTGTGCCATCGGTCGCAAACCCTACCCGGCCGTTCGGCGGTTGCGTCCCGGGCCGCGCCCGTGACACGCTCGGACGATGTTCGTCAGAGCGCTCGTCGTCGCAGGCCTCGTGGGCGTCCTCGTGGCGGCTCCCGCCTCGGCCACTCCGATCCACGGTCGCGGTCCGGGCGCGCAGGCCGCGATGGACGCGATGGCCATCCTCGACGGGGGCCACGACCGAGTGCAGGTCCTCACACAGCTGTGCGCGAACCCGGAGGGCATCAAGCGGTGTTCCCCGATCCCCCAGTCGCTGCGGCACGCGATCGAGCGTGCCACCGATCGGCGCATCACGTGGGTGGATGCGCGCCGCGTGCGCGGGCCGGCGTTCTGGGTCTTCGCCCCCGTGGCCTTCGGACGGGACACGGCGGACGCGGCGATGGCCTGGTGGGATCCCGGCATGTTCGCGTGCCGAGGCGGAGCGGAACTCCGATTCTCGAGGTCTCGCGGCGTGTGGAACGCGACGCAGGGCACGGCGTGGGAAGGCTGCCCGGCGACCTAGAAGCGTTCGAACAGGATCGCGCGCTTCACCTCCTGGATCGCCTTCGTGACCTCGATGCCGCGCGGGCAGGCGTCGGTGCAGTTGAAGGTGGTGCGGCACCGGAAGACGCCGGTCTTCTCCGACAGGATCTTCATGCGCTCGCGGCCGGCCTCGTCGCGCGAGTCGAAGATGAACCGGTGCGCGTTGACGATCGCCGCCGGTCCGACGTAGCTGCCGTCGCCCCAGAACACCGGGCACGAGGTGGTGCAGCAGGCGCACAGGATGCACTTGGTCGTGTCGTCGTAGCGCGCGCGGTCCTCGGGGGACTGGCGGCGCTCCTTGTCGGGCTCGCCCGAGTCGTTGATCAGGTACGGCAGCACCGACTTGAAATCGTCCATGAACGGATCCATGTCGACGATCAGGTCCTTCAGCACCGACAGGCCGCGGATCGGCTCGATCGTGACCTTCGGCCCCACATCCTCGGCGAGCACCTTGCACGCGAGCTGGTTGCGACCGTTGATCAGCATCGCGTCCGAGCCGCAGATGCCGTGGGCGCAGCTTCGACGGAAGCTCAGGGTCCCGTCGTGGTACCACTTGATCTGGTGCAACACCTCGACGAGCCGGTCGAGCGGATCCACCTGCACGGTCCACTCGTCCCACCAGGAGTCCTCGGACACCTCGGGGTTGAACCGGCGGACCCGCACCGTGAGCGCCATCGTGCCGGGCTTCACACCGACCCGTTGGTCGTCCGACAGGTTCAGGGCCTCGGCGGCGGTGGCCATCAGTACTTCCTCTCCATCGGGACGTAGGGGCCGAGCTTCACGGGTTTGTACGCCATCCGGATCGAACCGTCGTCCTCACGGTACGCGAGCGTGTGCTTGAGCCAGTTGTCGTCGTCGCGGGTCGGGTAGTCGTCGCGGAAGTGCGCGCCGCGGCTCTCGGTGCGGACGAGCGCCCCGGCCACGAGCGTGTCGGCGCAATCGAGCAGGTAGCCGAGCTCGACGACCTCCATCAGGTCGGTGTTGTAGATCGAGCCCTTGTCGGTGATCGCGACCCGGTCGTAGCGCGCACGGAGCCCCCCGAGGATCTCCTGCATCTTGCTCAGGCCTTCCTCGGTGCGAACCACGAACGCCAGGTCGAACATGTTGTCCTGGAGCTCCTTGCGGATCTCGCCCGCGTTGTCGCCACTGGTGCGTCCGAGGATGCCGTCCAGCGTCGCCAACGTTCGCGACTCCGGCTTGTCCGGGACCTCGAGCTGCGTGGACTCCTTGGCGTGCCGTGCCGCATCCGCGCCGGCGCGGCGGCCGAACACGACAAGATCGAGCAGGGAGTTCGTGCCCAGGCGGTTCGCGCCGTGGACCGACACGCATGCGCACTCGCCGGCCGCGTAGAGACCGGGCACGATCTCCTCCTCGGGCCCGAGCACGACGCGGCCGTCCGTGTCGGTCGGGATGCCGCCCATCGCGTAGTGCGCGGTGGGTTGGATCGGCACCGGCTCCTTCGTCGGCTCCACCTTCAGGTAGACGCGCGCGAACTCGGTGATGTCGGGCAGCTTCTCCTCGATCAGACGCGGGTCGAGGTGGGAGATGTCGAGGTAGGCCCAGTCCCCGTTCGGACCGCCCCCGCGGCCCTCCTTGATCTCCTGGTAGATCGCGCGGCTGACCATGTCTCGCGGCGCGAGGTCCTTGATCGTCGGCGCGTAGCGGGCCATGAAACGCTCGCCGTCCTTGTTGAGCACGACCCCGCCCTCGCCGCGAGCCGCCTCCGACAGCAGCACGCCCAGGCGCGCCAGCCCCGTCGGATGGAACTGGAACATCTCCATGTCCTCCAGCGGGATCCCCCGGCGCCACACGAGCGCCGGACCGTCCCCGGTCAGCGCGTGCGCGTTCGACGTGACGCGGAACATGCGGCCGTAGCCGCCGGTCGCGAACACGATCGACTTCGCGCGGAAGACGTGGAGCTCACCGGTCGCGAGCTCATACGCGACGACGCCCGCGGCGCCGCCGTCGGCTCGCGCGCAACAGGTCGAGGCAGTAGTACTCGTTGAAGAACCGGACGTCGCGCTTCACACACTGTTGGTAGAGCGTCTGCAGGATCATGTGGCCGGTGCGGTCGGCGGCGTAGCAGGCCCGGCGAACCGGCCGCTCGCCGTGGTTGGCGGTGTGGCCACCGAAGCGTCGCTGATCGATCTTGCCCTCCGGCGTGCGGTTGAACGGCAGGCCCCAGCGCTCGAGCTGGTAGATCGCCTCGATCGCCTCCTCGGCCATCAGCTGCGCGGCCGGCTGGTCGGTGAGGTAGTCGCCGCCCTTGACCGTGTCGAAGGCGTGCCACTCCGGCGAGTCCTCCTCGGTGTTCCCGAGCGCGGCGCACACGCCACCCTGGGCCGCGCCGGTGTGGGAACGGGTCGGGTAGAGCTTGGAGATCACCGCGGTCTTCACCTGATCGGAGAGCTCGATCGCGGCCCGCATGCCGGCGCCGCCGCCGCCGATCACCAACGCGTCGTAGGTGTGGGTGGTGGTCACCTAGACCGCTCCCGGCCATCTCGACGGGTCGAACGACACGACGATGACCGTGCCGAGCACCATCAGCGTGAACCCGATCACGTAGGACACCATGTTGATCGTCAGACGCAAGCCGGGCCTGGTCACGTAGTCCAGCGTGATGTTGCGCAGCCCGTTGATCCCGTGCACGAGCGCGAGCATCAACAGCATCCAGTCCCACGTGCGCCACAGCGGGCTCTGCCAGCGGACGGCGACGAATCCGAAGTTGATCCGTTCGGCGCCCGTGCCCATCAGGTGCATCACGATCAGGTGACCGAGCGCGAGCACCAGCAGGAGCAGCCCGCTGATCCGCATGAACAGCCACAGCCAGAGCTCGCCGCCGCCGATCGGACGTTCGCGACCGAGACGACGGTCGCGTCCGTCGGGCCGATCGCGCGTCGGTGGCGGCGTGGTGGTGGTCGCCATCACGCCTTCCAGAGATCGTAGGTCTGCTTGAGCATGATGATCGTGGTCGGGATCGCGGCCAGCAGGAACACGTTGCGGTCGCCAACGAGATGCCCTTTGATGTGGCTCACCAGTCGCGGGAAGAAGTCGATCAGGGTGATCTTCAGACCGTTGAGCGAGTGGTACAGCACCGAGATCACGAGCCCGAGCTCCAGCACGTGGATCACCGGATTGGCGTAGGCGCTCGTCACCCGGTTGTAGGCGTCGGGTCCCCAGCCGATCAGCGCCGTGTCGACCACGTGCATGAACAGGAACAGGATCACCGCGACACCGGTGATGCGGTGCAGGATCCACGAGTACTGCCCGGGATGGCCCTTGTAGAGGCCGGCGTAGTCGCTCTTGGTCTTCCGCGCTCTGGTCGCCAACGCGTCGCTCCTTGCGATGCTCGATCGCCCTCCCAAGGCTATCGCCGCGGGGCCGGGGCGCGTTCGCCGCCACGTCCAGCGAGCCGCGCGGAGTCTACTGCGGAACGTCCAGGTCCGACCGGGTGCGACGCGTTGCCCGCCAAGTCGACCTGCGTTCTCGACGGGGGTAGCACCGGCCCCCATGCCGTCGTCCGCCCGGCCCGCCCCCCTGGGATGAGTCTCGTCGCCGCCTGAGCGCCCCAGATTCTGCTGTTCGCGCTGTGGCCGCCATCGCCGTCACCGACCCCGACCGGACGTCGGACCGCCCCGTCGCGGTGACGGGGGCGGTCCCCTCGTCGGCCCCCATGTACGTCCTCCCGGCTGCGCGGCATGCGTGGCCGGCCAACCCGGCCGACGGCAGGATCGCTGGACGTGCGGGGCTGCGCTCGCCGTCTCTACGAGACGCGGACCGCCACGATCACGCCGTCGCGGGTCGGCACGATCGTGCTGACGAACCGCTCGTCGTCCGCGATCAGCCGGTTGTGCTCGAGGATCGCCGCCGTGTTCCGATCCGGCTCGTCGTCGAGCACATGCCCGGACCACAGCACGTTGTCGCAGATGTAGAGGCCGCCGACGCGCAGCCGCTCCCGCCCGGCGCGCCAGGCATCCGGATAGCCGTGCTTGTCGATGTCGTCGTACACGATGTCGAAGGAACCCTCGATCGTGGCCATCTGCTCGACCGCGTCGCCGACGTGATACGACACGCGATCCCACAACCCCGCCCGTGTCAGGTACGTCTCGGCCTTCGTCGCGTTCTCCGGATCGCCGTCCGTGCAGTGGACCTCGCCGCCCGAACCCACCGCGCGGGCGAACCAGTACGCGCTGTAGCCGAACCCGCTGCCGAGCTCCATCACCCGTCGCGACCCGATCGACCGCGCGAGCACCTCCAGAGTGACGCCGACGTTGCGTCCGACGATCGGGAAGTCCCGCTCCCGGCCCTCGGCCTCCATCTCGAGCAGGACCGGCTCGTCGTGCCGGGCTTGGAGGCCCGCCATGTACGTCTCGATGTCCGCGTTGACGATGTCCATGCCACGACGATACGCGCACGTCGCGCTCAGACGCCAGCCGATAGGCTCGACGGGCCGATGAGCGACGACCACACCACGGACTCGGGCATCGAACTGCTCCCCGTCTACGAGCCCGAGCGCGACTTCGATCCGGCGGCCGAGCTCGGTGCGCCGGGCGCGTTCCCCTACACGCGCGGGCCGTATCCGACGATGTACCGGGGCCGTCTCTGGACGATGCGGCAGTACGCGGGCATGGGCACTGCCGAGGACACGAACCGGCGGTTCCGCTACCTGTTGGAGCACGGGCAGACGGGCGTGTCGACGGCGTTCGACCTGCCGACCCAGATGGGCCTGGACTCCGATCATCCGCGCGCCGAGGGTGAGGTCGGCAAGACCGGCGTCGCGATCGACAGCATCGAGGACATGGAGCGGCTGTTCGACCAGATCCCGCTCGACGCGGTGTCGACCTCGATGACGATCAACGCGACCGCGCCGATCCTGCTGTTGCTCTACGAACTGGTCGCCGAGGAACGAGGGATCGCCGCCGCGGACCTGCAGGGCACGGTCCAGAACGACCTCTTGAAGGAGTACGCCGCCAGGGGCACCTACATCTACCCGCCGAAGCCATCGATGCGGTTGATCACCGACCTGTTCGCGTACGCCCACGAGCGCATCCCGAAGTGGAACACCATCTCGATCAGCGGCTACCACATGCGCGAGGCCGGCGCGACGGCCGCCCAGGAGATCGCGTTCACGCTGGCCGACGGGATCGCCTACGTGCAGGCGGCGATCGACGCGGGGCTGGACGTCGACGACTTCGCGCCGCGGCTGTCGTTCTTCTTCGCGTGTCACCAGCAGTTCTTCGAGGAGATCGCGAAGTTCCGCGCGGCGCGGCGGCTGTGGGCGCGGATCATGCGCGAGCGCTTCGGGGCCAAGGACCCGCGTTCGCTGGCGCTCCGGTTCCACACGCAGACCGGCGGGGCGACGCTGACGGCGCAGCAGCCCGAGAACAACATCGTCCGGACGGCGCTCGAGGCGTTGTCCGCCGTCCTCGGTGGCACCCAGTCGTTGCACACGAACGCGTTCGACGAGGCGCTCGCGTTGCCGACCGAGGACTCCGCCAAGATCGCGCTGCGCACCCAGCAGGTGATCGGGTACGAGACCGGGGTCGCGGGGGTGGCCGATCCGCTCGGCGGCTCGTACTACGTCGAGGCGCTGACCGAGGAGCTCGAGCGCCTGGCGGTCGCCTACATCGAGCGGATCGACGGGATGGGCGGCGCCGTGGCGGCGATCGAGCAGGGCTTCTATCAGGATGAGATCCACGAGGCGGCCTTCCGGATCCAGCAGGCGATCGAGGGCGGCGAGCGTGTCGTGGTGGGCGTGAACCGGTTCCACGAGCCGCAGGAGCACGAACACGAGCTCCAACGCATCGGCGCGGAGGAGGTCGAGCGGCAGATCGAGCGCGTGCGCGCGCTTCGCGCCGCGCGCGACCAGGCCGCCGTCGACGCGGCGCTGGCCGGCGTTCGCGCGACGGCCGAGGGCTCGGCGAACCTGCTGCCGCCGATGAAGGAGGCGCTGCGGGCTCGGGCCACGCTGGGCGAGGTGTCCGACGTGCTCCGCGACGTGTTCGGCGAGTACCGCCCCGGCTCCTAGTCCAGCAACGACACGACCGCGTTCACGATCGCGACCAGGCCGGCCACCGCGAGCACGACCGCGACGCCGCGGAACAACGCCGTCCGACGCGTCCAACACGCCCACCCCATCGCGATGCACGCCGTGCCGACCAACGCTTCGATCACCGCGGTCACGCCGGTCACGGTGCCCACGCTACCGGCTAGGCTGCGGCCGTGGACGTGGCGATCATCGGCGGCACCGGCGCGGAGGGCTTCGGGCTCACGCTGCGTCTCGCGCAGGCCGGCCACCACATCACGATCGGTTCGCGCGACGCGGATCGCGCGGCGGCCAAGGCCGAGGAGGCGCGCGCGGTGATCGGCGAGAGCGCCGTCGTGACCGGGGCGGAGAACGCCGACGCGGCGGCCGCACCGATCGTGATCGTCACGGTGCCCTTCGGCGGCGCCGCGGCGATCTACGGCGCGATCGCGCCCGCGCTCGGCCCCGACTCGATCGTCTGCGACTGCACGACCCCCTTGATGACCTCGGTCGGCGGCCGTCCGTCCCACGCGATCCGCCCCTGGCACGGCTCGGCGGCCGAGTTCATCCAAACCCTGCTGCCCAAGGGAACCCGGCTGGTGGCCGCCTTCCACACGATCGGCGCATCGGCCCTGCGCGCGCTGGAGCGGCCCGTCGACAGCGATGCGTTCGTCATGGGCGACGACGAGGATGCGAAGGTGGTCATCGGGTCGTTGATCGAGGACATCGACGGCATGCGGTGGGTGGACGTCGGGCGCCTGCAGATGGCTCGGATCGCCGAGACGATGACGCCGCTGCTGATCTCGGTGAACGGGCGGTACAAGATCCACGAGGCCGGCTTCCGCATGACCGGCCGCGAGACCTGGGGCGCCCGCGACGCATGACGTGCGACGGTCGTTCGGTACCGATCGACGACTGTTCGCTGTGGGTGGTCGAACGCGGGCCGGCGGACGGGTTCCCGGTGGTGGTCGTGCACGGCGGTCCGGGGCTCGATCATCACGAGTTCGGTGACTACCTGGATCCGCTCACCGAGGACGGGATCCGGTTGGTGTTCATGGATCTGCGGGCCAACGGCCGATCCGATCGCACGCCACCGCACACGTGGACCCTGGAGCGCCACGCCCAGGACGTCATCATGCTCGCGCTGAACATGCGCCTGGGGCGCTACGCCGTGCTGGGTCACTCCTACGGCGCCTTCGTCGCGTTGCAGAACGCCGTGGACTATCCGGGGCAGGCGGCGGCGACGATCGTGAGCGGCGGCATCCCGTCGGTGCGTTTCCTGGACGGCGTGGGCGCCGCCTTGGAGGCGTTCGAACCCGTCGTCCCTGCGCGACCAGGTGCTGGCGTCGTGGGAACGCGAGTCGGCCGTGCGCACCCAGGAGGACGTCGCCTCGCTCATGCACGACCAGTGGCCGTTCCACTTCGCCGATCCGCAGGATCCCCGGATCGCGGACTACGAGGCGCGCACCGCCGGGACGGTGTTCAGCCCCGAGGTACTGCGGCACCTGGCGACGGCGAGCTACGGGGGGATCGACGTCGAGTCGCGGCTCGCGGATGTCACGCAGCCCATGCTGCTGCTGGCGGGGCGTCACGATCGCGTGTGCCCCGTCGCGGCGGCCGAGCAGATGGCGCAGTTGCTGCCGAACAACGAGCTGCACGTCTTCGAGGACAGCGCGCACATGTCCTTCGTCGAGCAGCCGGACGAGTACCTCGACACCGTCCGCGGGTTCCTGGCGACCGTTCGCGGCTAGCGGTCGCAGGTCGCCTCGAGCAGGTCCGCCGCCGCGAGCAGGTCGTCGCCGAGATAGATGCCGGGCACGTCGAGGCGCGTTCGTTCCGCCGCGAAGGCGTTGCCGCCGTAGAAGCTCGCAACCCCGCGCAGTCGATGTGTCGCGGCGAGCGCCGCGATCGCGCCACGGCGAACGACGCTGCGGTGCGCGGTGATCACGACGCCGGCTGCCGATGCCCCGCGCACGGCCGCCATCAGCGACGCCACCGGCGTGTCGGCGCCCAGGAGACAGGTCGGCCACCCCCGTCGTCCCAGCAGGACGGCGAAGGCTTCGAGCCCGATCGTGTGCTGTTCTCCGGGTGCGGCGGCCAGCACGATGGTCGACCCTCGACGCGGGGGCGGCCCGTACGCGGCGATCGAGCCCAGCCAGCGGTGCGCGACCTGGCTCGCCGCGTGCTCGTTCGAGATGTCCGTGAGCCCGGCCTTCCAGCGCGAGCCGACCCCGCGCATGCCGGGCAGCGCGATCTCGATGATCGCCCGGTTCGACCCCGAGGTGATCGGCGGCCTCGCGCAGGGTGTCGTGCAGCCGGTCCGTATCCATCGCGTCGGCCGCCTCGGCGAACGCGTCGAGGTAGCCGCTCCGTAGGGGGAGGGCAACGCCGTGCTCGCGCACCGTGACGATCGCATCGTGCGCACGTTCCCCGCGGGTGATCCGGTCGCGCACCTCGCGGAGCTGCTCGACCTCCTCGATCGTGTAGCGGCGATGGCTCCCGCGCGTGCGATCGGGGACGGGGAACCCGTAGCGCCGTTCCCAGGATCGGATCGTCGGCACCGGGATCCCCAGCAACGCCGAGACGGCTGAGATCCGGCGGCCGTCGAGCTGCGCCGTATCTGTCGAGGGTTGCATCCGCGCAGAGGATATCCCTGCTCCCTGCCGCCTGCCAATCGGGCATGCTCTGGGTGAATAGGGCCCGGAAACCTATGCAAACTCTGTCTAAGGCTTGTCGAATGTTGTGCGGAACCTCTACGGTCTCTCTACGCACATCCGAACGAGATGAAGGGAGCGGACGATGCGGAAGAAGATGTTGGGGGTGGCGATGATCGCCACCATGACGATGGGTCTCCTGGGCGCCAGCCCGGCCGGGGCGGCCGCAGGATCGGCCAAGCTCAATGTGGTCCACGGGATCCCCGGGGTCACGGTCAACGTGTGCGTCGACGGCGCGAAGGCGATCCCGGACTTCATGCCCGGTGACATCGTGAAGAACGTCGAACTGGCCGCGGGAGCGCACGACTTCAAGATCGTCGCCCAGGCCAATGGCTGTGGTGGGGCGGCCATCCTGCAGGCGAACGGCGTTGACCTGATGGCCGACAAGAACTACACGGCGATCGCGAACCTCGACGAGGCCGGAGACCCGGTCCTGTCGCTGTTCACGAACAACGTGACGAAGGTCGCGTCCGGCAGCGCACGACTGACCGTCCGTCACACGGCGGCGGCACCTGCGGTCAACGTGTGGGCCAACGGTGCACCGCTGATCGGCGGAAACGACTTCACCAACGGCACGAGCAAGACGTTCGTGGTGCCCAACGGCATCTACGCGACGTGGGCCTCGCTGCCCGGTGACTTCGCGCCCGTGATCGACCCCGCGGTGTTGAACCTCAAGACCGGTCACGCCTACCAGGTGTACGCCTGGGGCAACGGCACGAGCGGCTACCACTTCGCCGTCGTGTCGCTGAAGGTCGGCAGCAAGTAACCGATCCGAGGATGCGTATGGTGACGCCGGCGGCCGAAGGCCGCCGGCGTCACGCACGCGAAGGGTGAACGAACGGACATGCGTCTCGCACTCGCGGAGATCCGACGGGCCAAGCTGCGTTTTGCGCTGTTGATCGGCGCGGTCGCACTGCTCGTGTTCCTGATCCTGTTCCAGCAGTCGCTGGCCGGGTCGCTGCTCGGCCAGTTCACCGGCGGGCTGGAACGACAGTCGGCCTCGGTGCTCGTCTACAACGCCGAGGCCCGACGCATCGTCGATGCCAGTCGTGTCCTGCCGCAGCAGATCCGGGCCGTCGCCGCCGTGGAGGGCGTGGCCGAGGCCGGGCCGATCGGCGAAGGCTCCTTCACCGCTCAGCTCGAGACCGGCGAGCTTCGCGATACGTCGGTCTTCGGCTACGAGCTCGGTGGCCCCGGGTCTCCGACGACGCTCTCGGCCGGGCGGCTGCCCGAGCGCGACGGTGAGGCGGTCGCGAGTTCCTCGGATGCGAGCGCCGGCTACGGCATCGGGCAGACCGTCACGGTGGTGCCGGGCGACACACCCGTGACGATCGTCGGGCTGGCCGATGCCGTGCAGTTCAACGTGCAACCCACGCTGTTCGTCTCGTTCGCGACCTACGAGCAGCTCGTCACCGCGACCAACCCCGATGCCATCGCGGTGCTCCCGAACCTCGTCGGCGTCGAGCCCGTCTCGGGGGTCGATCCGACGACGCTGGCCACGGCGATCACCGACCAGGTCCGGGGGGTCGAGGCGCTCGATCGCGACACGGCGGTGGCGTCGCTGCCGGGCGTGTCGTCGATCCAGCAGTCCTTCGCGATCATCCTCGGGCTCGCGTTCGTGGTCGTCATCCTGCTGACGGGCTTCTTCTTCCTCATCATCACGGTGCAGAAGATGTCCTCGCTCACGCTGCTGCGGGCGGTGGGGGCGAGCAGCGGCTTCCTGGTTCGCAACCTGATCGCGCAGGTGCTCCTCGTGATCGGCGCGGCGCTGCTGGTGGCGGTGCCCCTCACGATCGTCTCGGTCAACGGCGCGGCGAGCGCCCAGTTCACCGCGACGGTCGAACCGACCACGGTCATCACGACCTCGGCCGCGGTCCTGCTGTTGGGCGTCCTGGCGGCGCTCGGCGCGATGCGCCGGGTGGCGCGGATCGATCCTGCGGCGGCGACCACCCGCCTCGTCGGGGGAGGCCTCGCATGAAGCTCGCCTGGCGCGAACTCATCCGGCGCCCCAGCCGCTTCCTGACGGCCGGGATGGCGCTCACGCTGATCGTCCTGCTCCTCCTGGTGCTGGGCGGAATCCTCGACGCGCTGATCCAGTCCTCGACCGGCCTGCTCAAAGCACAGTCGGCGCCCCTGATCGTCTACAGCGCCGACAGCAAGGGCTCGATCGACCGCTCGCGCGTCCCCGCGGCACGAGCACGACGCGATCGCCGCCGTCCCCGGCGTGCACGAGGCGACCGGACTGGGCATCGCCCTCCTCGCCGGCCACATCGAAGGTCGTGAGGAGCCCTCCGACGTCGCCGTGTTCGGCTACGAGGCCGCGAACAGACTCGTTCCCACCCCCCCGGCGCCCGGGCAGGGGTACGCCGATCGCTCGCTCGAGGGCGAGGGGCTCGCGGTCGGCGACACGATCGCGCTTGGCACGGCGCGCACGCCGGTCGAAGTGATCGGCTGGGTCTCCGGGACCGACTACAACTTGCAGAGCGGTCTGTGGGTCGACGGCGCCACCTGGCGCGACGCCCTGAACGCCAACATCCCGGATGCAGCGGTCGCCCCCGGCACCTTCGATGCCATCCTGGTGACCCCCGAGGAAGGCGTGGCGCCGGTGGACCTCGCCCAGGCGATCGATGCCGCCGTGCCGACCGTGACCACCCTGACGATCGACGAAGCGATCGCCGGCGTGCCCGGGGTGGCGGAGCAGCAGAGCGTGTTCACGTCGATCATCGGCACGACGTTCGCCGTCGCCGGCATCGTCGTGGCGCTGTTCTTCGCGCTCCTGACGATCGAGCGGATCGGGCTGCTCGGCGTGCTCAAGGCGATCGGCGCGTCGTCGCGGACGCTGGCGGCCGGCCTCACGTTGCAGGCGCTGCTGATCGCCGCGGGCGCGTTGGCGCTCGGCGGCGCGCTGGCCGTCGGTCTGGCGCAGGTGATCCCGGACGCGGTCCCGCTCGCGCTGTCGTCGAGCCGGTTCGCGTTCACCGCCGTCGGCCTCGTGATCTCCGCGCTGATCGGCAGCGCGATCTCGTTTCGCCGCATCATCCGAATCGACCCGGCCTCCGCCGTCGGCGGGGCCTGACCCGGAGGAGACCCATGAGCGCACTCGACATGCACGACGTTCGCAAGACTTACGGCAGCGGCGACAACGAGGTCGTCGCCCTCGACCATGCCACGCTGACCGTGGGCGATGACGAGATGATCGCGCTCGTCGGCCCGTCGGGCTCGGGCAAGACCACGCTCCTGTCGATCGCGGGCGGGTTGCTCTCGCCGACCGACGGAGCGGTCGTGGTCGGCCCAGCATCACCTCAGCGACTACAGCCGCAGGGAGCTCACGCGGTTTCGCCGTGAGTTCGTCGGCTTCGTGTTCCAGGGGGCGAACCTCGTGCCGTTCCTGACGGCGAAGGAGAACCTGCTGGTGGTGGCAGACGTGGCGGGCAAGCGCGGTAAGGAGATCGAGCGGCGCGCCGACCTGCTGCTCGAGGAGCTCGGCCTCGGTCACCGGAAGAAGAACACGCCGCCGCAGCTGTCGGGCGGCGAACGCCAGCGGGTGGCGATCGGCCGTGCGCTCATGAACGAACCCGAGCTGGTTCTGTTCGACGAGCCGACGAGCGCGTTGGACTCGACGCTCGGCGAACAAGTGATGGAGCTGATCCGCCGTGAGGTCAAGGGCCGGGGCACCGCCGCGGTCGTCGTGACCCACGACACGCGCATGACCCACTACGCCGACCGCGTCGTCGAGATCCAGGACGGGAGACTGGCGGCCTGATGGTGCTCACCACGACCGCGGTCGTCGGCGCCACCGGTTCCATCGGTGGCCGACTGGTCGATGCATTGCGGGCGGACGGTGGCTCGCCTCGGCTGCTCGGCCGTCGCCCGGATGCGCTCGCCCTGCGGTGGCCGTGGGCCGATGTTGCACACCTCGACGTCACGGACCCCGACACGATCGAGCCGAGGCTGGCCGGGGTCGGCACGGCCTACTACCTCGTCCACGCGATGGCCGCGGGGGAGGCCGGGTTCGCCGAGCGCGATCGCGAGGCCGCGCGCGCCTTCGGGGTGGCCGCGGCGACGGCGGGGGTCGAACGGATCGTGTATCTCGGTGGCCTCGGGTCGGCCGAGGACCAGCTGTCCGAGCACCTCCGGAGCCGCCAGGAGACGGGGCGTCAACTCGCCGCCGCCGGCACACCGGTGCTCGAGTTGCGGGCGGGCATGGTGATCGGCGCCGGCAGCGCGTCGTTCCGCATGCTCAACGATCTCGTGCAGCGGCTGCCGTTGATGGTCACCCCCCGCTGGGTGGCGACGCGGTCGCAGCCGATCGCGATCCGCGATGTCGTCTCGTACCTGATCGCCGCGGCAGCGGTCCCGTCGACCGCCGGCCACATGATCATCGAGATCGGCGGTGCCGACGTGTTGTCGTACCGGGAGATGATGCAGCGGGTGGGTGCGTCGCGCGGGCTGCATCCGACGATCGTCACGGTCCCGGTGCTCAGCCCGCGATTGTCGTCCCTGTGGTGCGGCCTGGTGACGTCGGTGCCGACGTCGATCGCGCGGCCGCTGATCGACGGGCTTCGCAACGAGACGATCGTACGTGACGACGCTGCGGCGCGGATGTTCCCCGACGTCGTGCCGCTGGGCTTCGATGCGGCCGTCGACGAGGCGCTTCGCGAACCGGCGACGCCGTGAAGGGGACGGGCCTGTTCGAGTCGGCGGCGCTCGTCAGTCGATCACGGCGAGGATCTGGCCGGTCTCGACGACCTGACCGGCGCGGATCGGCAGATCCGTGATCTCGCCCTCGCGGGTGCAGGCGATGTGGTTCTCCATCTTCATCGCCTCCAGGATGCACACGACGTCGCCCGCCTGGATCGGTTGTCCCTTCTCGACGAGGACCTTGACGATCGTGCCCTGCATCGGGGCCCGGATCTCGCCGTGGACGTGCTCCCCATGATGCGCGCCGTGGGAGGAGGGTGCCCTCGGGGAGGCCTCCCGCCGCTCGTCGAAGATCCGGACCGGGACCCGGCGCCCGTCCACCTCGACCAGGATGTCGCGTGGTCTCGGCGCCTTCGTGACCGCGCCCTGGGCCAGATCGCCCTGGGCGGGAAGGTGCGCGTCCGGCAGAGCCCTCTCCAGCCACGTGGTCGTGTGCGTGGCGTCGCGGAACGCCGGTGACTCCAGGATCCAGCGATGCACCGGGATCGTCGTCGGCACGCCCTCGACCACGAACTCGTCGAGGGCCCGCAGCATCCGCCGGCGCGCCTGCTCGCGGTCGGCACCCGAGACGATCAGCTTGGCGAACATCGAGTCGTAGTCGCCCGGGATGTTCCTGCCGGCCGCGAAGCCCGAGTCGATCCGCACGAACGGGCCGCCGGGTTCCTCGTAGCGCGTGATCCGACCGGGCCCCGGCAGGAAGTTGCGTCCCGGGTCCTCCGCGTTGATCCGGCACTGGATGGCGTGACCCCGCGGTGACACCGCGAGGTCGACGATCGAGGAGCCGAGCGCCACCTCGATCTGCAGCGCCACGATGTCCAGGCCCGTCACCATCTCGGTCACGGTGTGCTCGACCTGCAGCCGCGTGTTCATCTCGAGGAAGTAGAAGGAGCCCTCCTCGTCCAGGATGCATTCGATCGTTCCTGCGTTGACGTAGTTGGCCTCGCGAACGAGCGCGAGCGCCGCCGCGGCGAACCGTTCGCGCAGCGCGTCGTCGACCAGCACGGAGGGCGTCTCCTCGATCAGCTTCTGGTGGCGGCGCTGCACGGAGCAGTCGCGTTCGCCCAGGAACACGACGTTGCCGTGCGTGTCGGCGATGATCTGCGCCTCGATGTGATGCGCGCGATCGACGTAGCGCTCCAAGAAGACCTCGGGCCGTCCGAAGTACGACTGCGCCTCGCGGGCCGCCCGCTTGAGTGAATCCTCGAGATGCCGCGCGTCGCGCACGACGTGCATGCCCTTGCCGCCGCCACCGAAGGACGCCTTCACGAGCATCGGGTAACCCACGCGGGGGGCCTGCTCCTTCGCCGCGTCGACGTCGACGGGCTCCCGCGTTCCGGGCACGATCGGCATGCCGGCGGCGTCGGCGAGCCGGCGCGCCGCTGACTTGTCACCCATCTCCTCGATCGCCTGGGGCGAGGGGCCGATGAAGGTGAAGCCTGCTTCGCCGACGGCCTGCGCGAACTGCGCGCGCTCGGCGAGGAAGCCGTAGCCGGGGTGCACGAGCGTCGCCTTCGACTCCCGAGCCGCATCGAGGATCGCGCCGATCGCGAGATAGGAATCCGACGCCAGCGCGGGGCCGATGCGATACGCCTCGTCGGCCATCTCGACGTGCAGCGCGTCGCGGTCCGCATCGGAATAGACGGCCACCGATGGGATGCCCATCTCGCGACACGTGCGGATGATCCGCACCGCGATCTCCCCGCGGTTCGCGATCAGGACCTTCGGTTTGCTCGTCACTCGCGTATCGTGCCTTCCATGGACCCCGCGCGCCACCAGCCCCCGGCATGTTGAGCCGAGACGACCTGTTGGCGGCGCTCGCCGCGATCCCGGTCGATGCTCCGGTGCGTGCCGAGGAGGTTACCGGTTCGACGAACGCGACGGCGATCGAGCTGGCCGAGGCCGGATCGCCGGAGTGGACGCTGGTATCGGCTGCGCACCAGACCGAAGGCCGCGCTCGGCTCGGTCGAACCTGGACCGACGTCAGCGATGGGTCGCTGCTGTGCTCGTTCGTGCTCCGTCCCGCGCTGCCCCCGGCTCGGGCGGGGGTGCTCTCCTTGCTCGCCGGCGCCTGCATGGCCGAGGCGATCCGAGCGACCGCCGGCCGGCGCGTGACCTGCAAGTGGCCGAACGATCTGATGCTTCGCGAGCAGAAGGTGGGCGGCATCCTGCTGGAGTCCGCGATCGCCGACGACGTGTTGCGCTACGTCGTGGTGGGACTCGGCGTGAACATGCAGAGCCCCGCCGACGTGGCCGGCGCGGGCGCGATCGGCGATCGTGTGGGGCTCCGAGATCTGCTCAGCGCCTTCCTCGTCCGGTTCGCCGGCGTCTATACGACCGACGACGCGTCGCTGCCGGAACGCGTCCGCCACGCGTGGCTCCCGGTGTCGGCCACGATCGGCCAGGTCGTGCGCGCAACGACGAGCGACGGCCGCTCGGTCGTGGGCAGGGCCGTGGGCATCGACAGTTTCGGTTCGCTGCAGCTCTCCACCGACGACGGCGAGCTCCGGGTCGGTTTCGGCGAGATCGAGCAGCTTCGCCCCGCGTGAGGTTTGCCGTGCTCCGGGGCGCGCGGTAGCGTCCGCCCATGCCATTCCCGAAGCGACTCCTGATCCCGAACGAAGAGCTGATCCTCGACCTGCGTCCACACCCGATGGCGCTCGCGCTCCCGGTCCTCGTGGTGGTCGCCGAGTTGGTGGTGGCGACCTGGTTCACGGTGACCTTCGACTTCAGCTCGTGGATCTGGTGGGCCGTGGTGGTCGTGATCTTCGTGTTGTATCCGCTCCGCAAGCTGATCTGGTGGCTCACCTCGAACTTCGCCGTGACGACGGAACGGGTGATCCACCGCGAGGGGTTCATCGCGAAGCGCTCGATGGAGATCCCTCTGGAGGCGATCAACGACGTTCGCTTCGATCAGGGGATCTGGGACCGGATCGTCGGAGCCGGGCACCCTCCGGATCTCCTCGGCCTCGGAGTTCGGCACGAATACCTTCAACCACATCCGCCACCCCGAAGAGGTCCAGAAGACCATCTACCACCAGAGCGAGATGAACAAGAAGCGTATGTACCAAGGGGATCAGGCGTCGTCGCCGGCCGAGGCGGCCGCGGCGGCCGTCGGCGCGCCGCCGGCGCCAACCGGCACCACCTCGGTCCCCGGCGCGCCGAGCACGACGACCGAGCTCGAGCGGCTCGCGAAGCTGCGCGACGACGGCGTGCTGACGGAGGCCGAGTTCCAGGCGCAGAAGGCGAAGATCCTGGGTCAGGGCTAGCCGAGGGCAGGTCCGCGCGGATGGGTAGCATCGGGCCGTGATCGTCGACCACATCTACTACTGGACCCGCGACCTCGGTCGCGCGCTCGCGTTCTACACCGACGTCGTGGGCCTGCCGCTGCTGCGTCGCGATGGCAACGAGTGGGCCGAGCTCGACGGCGGGCCCGTGCGGATCGCGCTGCACGGCACCGACGACGAGCCCCCCGCCAGCGGCACCGTCGTCTTGCGGGTCGACGATCTCGACGCCGTGCGATGGACGCTCGAGGAACGTGGCGCCGTGTTCGACACCTACGTGGGCGAGGTCGAGGGGTTCGCGCGGTTCGCGACCTTCCGCGATCCCGATGGGAACCCGATCCAGATCATCGAGTACACCGGTGAGCGCTGAGCGCTGCCCGCGGTGTGGGCAGCCGCTGCCCGCGTCCGCGAACTTCTGTCCGAATTGCGGCGCGCCGGTTTCCGTGCCGGTCGCGTCGGAGCGTCGACTTGTCACGGTCGTGTTCGTCGACATGGCCGACTCGACGGAGCTCGCCCGGCGGCTGGACGCGGAGCGGTTCCGTGAGGTGCTCGCCGCGTTCCACGGGATGGTGACGGAGGAAGCGGCCTGGTACGGGGGCGTGGCCGAGGGCTTCATCGGCGACGCCGTCCTGGTCGTGTTCGGGATCCCGGCCGCCCGCGAGGACGACGCCATCCGCGCGATCCGCGCCGGGCTCGATATCCGCGCCCGCGCCGAGGGCCTGGGCGACGAACTCGGGCTACCCTCGCCGATCCAGGTCCGCATCGGTATCCGCACAGGCCAGGTCGCCGTCGGCACGGCGTATGACCGCAATATCGTGATCGGCGCGGAGGTGAACCTCGGCGCTCGCCTGCAGCAGGCGGCGGCGCCGGGCGAGATCCTCGCCGGCGAGTCCACCGTCCAACTCACCCGCGCATGGGTTGCCTACGGCGAGGCTCGCACGATCGAGGCGAAGGGGTTCGACGACCCGGTGACGGCCTGGCCCGTCGAGGGCGTTCGCGGCCGCGTGGTCGACCGCCGGCGGATCGCCTTCGTGAACCGGCGGCGCGAGGTGGCCCTGTTGTCCGACGTCTTCGACCGGGCCGCGTCGCGGGAGCGGGCGCACCTCGTCACCTTGCTCGGCGAGCCGGGCATCGGGAAGTCGCGCGTCGTGCACGAGTTCCTGGCGGGGCTGCCGGAGGGCACGCAGGTGCTGAGCGGCCGATCCAGTCCGTTCGAGGAGGACGTGGAGTTCTCGCCCGTGGCGCAGATGGTCCACCGCCAGCTCGGCGAGGACCCCGACGCGCCCTCGACCGATGTCGAGTCCCGGCTTCGCGCCGCGGTCGCCGAGTGGGTCGAGGCCGACGAGGTCGAGGGAGCCGTGCGCCGGCTCGGACTCGCGATGGGCCTGCATGACGACGGGGGTGACGACGGCCGCTACCAGGTGGCCGAGGTGCGTCAGGGGGTCCTCGCGATGCTCGCCGGGCTCGCGCGCAACGGGCCGTTGGTGCTGGTCTTCGAGGATCTGCACCAGGCCGACCCGTTGCTGTTGGACCTGATCGAGCAGCTCGTCAAGGAAGCGCGTCGCTTCCCCTTGGTGGTGCTGTGCGAGGCTCGCTGGGACTTCCTCCAGGACCGGCCCAACTGGGCGGGCGGGCTTCCGGACGCGGTGACGTTGTGGGTCGAGCAGCTGTCGCCCGAGCACGCGTCGAGGCTCGCGATGGAAGCTGGCGGGCTGGAGCGCCCCGATGCCGAGCGGGTCGCCGCCCATGCCGGTGGCAACCCGTTGTTCATCATCGAGATCACGGGCATGCTGGCGCGCGACGATACGACGGTGCCGCCTGTCGGGCCGGCGCCGACCGACCGGCTGTTGCCCGCGACTGTCCAGGCCGTGATCGCGGCTCGCATCGACCAGCTGTCGCCGTCAGCCCGCGAGCTGGTCCGGCGCGCCTCGGTGTTCCCGCGCGGCCGGTTCGACACCGACGAGCTGTCGTTGATCGTCGAGCCCAGGCCGGAGCTGCTGGCCGAGGCGGAGGACGAGGAGCTCCTGTTGCCCGACGAGGAGCATCGGGGCGTGTGGCGGTTCCGGAGCGACGTGCTCCGCGACGTCGCCTACGACTCGCTTGCCAAACGCGAGCGTCAGCGGCTCCACCTCCGGGTCGCCGACAAGCTCTCCGAACCGGCGCTCGCGGATCGCTACCCGAGGACCGTGGCCTTCCACCTGGAGCAGGCGGCCCGCGCGGGCCTCGACCTCGATCCGAACGATCGGACACTGGCCGACCGGGCGGTCGACGCGCTGACGAGGGCGGGCGACGCGGCGCGGCGCAAGATCGAGTCACGCGCGGCCGTCGACCTGTACGAGCGCGCGCTCGCGCTGGCCGGCCACGAGGAGGACTGGGGCGTCCGCGAGGCCTGGATCGTGGGCAGGCTGGGCGAGGCTCGGTATTGGCTCGCCGACTTCGACGAGGCGGAAACCCGCTTCCGAAAGGCGATGACGCTGGCGGCAGGGGACGACCGGGTCGTCGCCCACGCGGCACGCTTCCTCGCGGACGTCACGCTGACGATCCGTGGTGACGATCATCTGGCCGCGAGCCTGTTCGGACGGGCGCTCGATGCCGCCAGGCGCCTCGGCGATCCGTTCGTGCTCGCGCGGACGTTGTTGATGGCGGGCTGGGTCCCGTTCTGGCGGAACCGGCTGAATGAGGCCGAGACGTTGTTCCGAGAGGCGCTCGACGTGGTGCGAGACGCCGCGCGACAGGACGCGTGGGCGGAGGTGCGCGCGCTGGTCGGGCTCGCCAGCGTGACGTCCCCCCGCGGTGACGAAGCGGCGGCGCTCGCGATCGGGCTCGAGGCGCTCGGGATCGCCGAGGCCTCGGGACAGCCGTTCTCGGCGGCGATCGCCCATCACGTCGTCGCCGCGTCGTCTCGTCGGATGCTGCGTCTCGAGGATGCGGTCGAGCACGCCGACGCCGCCGTGCGGATCCTCCGGGAGCTCGGGGCCCGATGGGAGCTGGCCAGCGTGCTCGGCGATCGGGGCGCGACCCATCGCGTCGCGGGCAGGCTCGATGCCGCGGAGCTCGACCTGCGCGAGGCGTTCGTCCTGTGTCGCGATCTGAAGGAGCAGGCGCTGGTCACCTGGACCGCCGCCGAGCTGGCTCGGACGCTGGCCGGACAGGGCGACGTCGCCGGCGCGCGATCGGTCCTGGCCGACCCGCTCGCGCGCACCGCCGAGGGCGAGCCCGGGGGAGCGAGCGCCTTGGCGATCGCCGAGGCCGCTGCGGCGCTGGCCGAGGGGGACCAGATCGGCGCCCGGCAGCGTTCCCTCGAGGCGCTCGCGGCCGAGATCGCCCCGCCGGTGCTGGCGAACCCGCGTGCGGCCGCCGTGTGGTGGGTCGGGAGCCTGTTCGGTCCCGACGCCGCGGGCGGTGAGCGCGCGGTCGAGGGTGCGCGAGAAGAACTGGAGCGCAACGAATGGCGTCAGGCCCTGAGGGAGCCGGAGCTGGTCTCGAGGCTCTGAACGGCTCGGGTCGTTGCATCCGGGGGTAGGTCGTATGAGGCTGTTTCCCTTCACCCGGTCGACGTTTCTGCCGTTGGCTGTACCGTGAGAGCGTTTTTCATGACGAGATCGGACCGATCCTTCCCCGTCGGCCCGCGCCTGCTGGCCATCTGTGTCGCGTTCGCGGCGCTGCTCATCTCGGTGCCTATCGCCGGCGCGGCCCCCAGCTCGAGTCAGGTCGATTCCGCGCACCAGGCGGCGGTCGACGCCGAACGCCAACTCGCCGAGATCCAGTCCCAGATCAATGCCAAGCAGGTGGAGCTGGCCGCCGCCGTGGCTCGGGTGGACCAGGCCGAGAGCGAGCTCGAGCAGGTGGTCGCCCAGATCGCCGAGACGAAGGCGCGCCTCGCCGCGGCGCAGGAGCGCTACGACGCGATCCGCGAGCGCCTGAACGATCGCGCCGTCGAGGCGTTCATGTCGGGGCCCGGCTCCGATCTCGAGATCGTGCTCGGGGCCTCCTCTCTCGACGATCTCTCCGACCGGCTCGAGTACGTCGATGTCGTCGCCCAGGCCGACGCCGGGCTGGCGCAACAGGTCGCGAACCTCCAGGCCGCGCTCCAGATCGAGCAGCAGAACCTGGAACAACTCCGGGAACAACAGCGCGAGAAGGTCGTGGCGGTGCGCTCGATCCGCGACGATATCCTCACGTCGTTGGCCTACATCCAGTCACGACGCGACGCCGCCGCGCGGCTTGTTTCCAGCACGATCGCGCAGTATCAGCATCTCCGCAGCGCACGCGCGGACTATCTGCAGCAGCTCGCACAGCAGACGTCGTCGTCACCACCGCACACGCACGTCTCCCTGCCGCCGGGGTTCACCAACCCGCTCGAGATCTGCCCCGTCGACGACCCGCGCGTGTTCGGCGACGGGTTCGGGGCGCCTCGATACGCGGGCGGGTTCCACCTGCACGCCGGCGTCGACATGGTGTCGAACTACGGCGTCCCGATCCGCGCGCCGTTCGACGGCGTCGCGAAACGGGCATACAACACGCTCGGGGGCAACTCGGAGTACGTCTACGGCTCGAGCGGCTATGTGTACAACGCCCACCTCGACCACTATTCGGCCAACTCCGACGGTCCGGTGCAGGCCGGCGACATCATCGGCTACGTGGGCGATACGGGCGATGCGATCGGCACGCCCCACGACCACTTCGAATGGCACCCGAACACGGTGCCGAGCAACTGGCCGAGCAGCTACTACGGCTACACCGTGATCGGCTCCGCCGTGAACCCGTATCCGATCCTCGTCGACGTGTGCGGCTGAGCGGGCCTACCCCGCAACCACCGTCTGCCAGGTGCACTGATAGGTCCGGCCATCCCGCGCCGTCGCCACGGCGTCCAACGTCCACGTGCCGGGGGCAAGCGTCGCCGTGGCCGCGAAGTGACCCGCCGTGAAGCGTTCGGTCGCCAACCGCTGCGGCGAACCGGTCGCCGGGCTCGCGACGAGCGCCAGGTCTCGCAGCGCGAACTCGGATCCGTCGGCCGCGAAGGCGGTGACGTGGATCTGCGTGGGACTCGCGGATGAGCTGTCGGCCTGGAGTCGAACCCCGTCGGCGAAGGTGGCGACCGCCACCGTGTCGCCGCCCGGCGCGGGGGCGGTCGTGATGGTCCCGGCCGACCGCGTGATCAAGGTGAGGGGAACCTCGCTGACGATCGCGCCGGTGCGCACCTCGACGGATAGGCGGTACGTGCCGTCGACCGACGGGTCGAGGGCCTGTGCGATCCAACCGTCCGTGTCGGGGCGGAGCCGGATCGTCGCGGCCGGGAGCGTCGGCCTCGTCACCGACTGCAGCCGCAGGGTCACGGCGTCGGCGGCCACTGCGTCGTCGGTCCCGTAGGCGACCACTGAGACGTGGAACAGGTTCGGGCCCGGCTGCGCGGGCGTGACGGTGACCGTGGCGTCGATCGTCGTGGCGAAGTCGCTGCCGGTGAGCACGACCGCGTTCGTCGGCGCGCCGGTCGCGGCGGCGGCCTCGCCCTCTGGTGGCGCGAGGCTCGTGAGCGTCGCCGTCAGGAGCAGCACGCCGCCGATCGCGAGCAATTCCGCAACGGCGATCCGTCGGAGGGGGCGGGCATCGGTGTGCAGTCTGCGCACGGAGCGCCTCCGGTTGTATGCGCCGAGGCCGATCACGAGGGCCACGACGGTCACCTTGATCGCCAGGATCTGCCCGTACGAGCTGTCCAGCGTGTTCGCCAGCCCGCTCCACCCGCCGAGCTCGGCGACGGCTCGGATGAGGCCGCTGGCCACCACGACGGCGACCGCGCCGAGCGCCATGTTCGAGTAGCGATGTGCCTCGGCGATCGGTGGATCGGCCGTGCGCTCGCGCAGCAGCAGCACGAGGAGCAGCAGGCCGCCAGCCCAGCAGGCGCCGGCCAGCATGTGCACCCACTGGATCGTCTCTTCGAGCACGGGCATCTGGCCCGCGGCGGCGTGCCCCCCGTGGGCTCGGAGGGCGAGCGCGACCGCGGCCGCGGCGCCGGCGGCCCATGGCGTCCATCGAACGGCGCGCGTCGCGACGAGGGCGAAGGCAGCCGCGACCGCCGTTGCCACGAGCAACCAGATCGTCGTGCGTGCCGCCGACGACCGCAGATACGTGTCGAGGGGCACGCCGATCGCCCGTTGCTGTGAGACGAGGAACCCGAGAGCGCCGAGGAACGCGACGGCCCCGGCGACGACGCCGAGGCGGCGCCGCGCGGCCGGCGCGCCGTGGAACAAGCCGAGCGCGATCGCCGCGATCGCGACGAGCAGCATGAGTCCGGCGTACAGCCCGGCCTTCGAGGCGATCGCCAGCGGCGTCGGACCCGACGACGACGTGGTGGTCGTGACGGCCGGCGCGCCGGGCGGCGTCCCGACGCCGAACGCGAAGGCGCCCGCGGTGACGTGCCCGTCGTCGACCGACACGACACGCCAGGTGACCGTGTACGTGCCATCGGCGAGCGGATCGGTGATCGGCACGACGAGCGTCGTCCTGCCGTCGACCTGCGGCGTGCCGGTGGCCACCGGGCTGGCACCGCTGTTGAGCAACGCGACCGCCGACAACGTCGGATCCGGCGCTTCCGAGTACGTCAGACGCAGCTCGGTCGGCGCGGCGGCCAGCGTCGAGCCTCCGGCCGGGTCCGACGACAGCAGATCTGCGTGCGCCTGGGCCGCCGGCATGCCCACGACGAACACTCCGACGAGCACGAGCCCGCCGACCGCGAGTCGACGCAGGCTCACGACGACTCCCGGACGAACGAGACGTCGGTGGTGACCGGCGGGTCGAACGGCAGATGGTCGGCCGCCACGAACGTCGCGGTCAACGTATGCGGTCCCGGCGCGACGTCGCGGAGGTCGACGACCTGGAGCGTGCTCCCCGTCATCGACACGAGCGCGCCATCCAGGCTGAGATGCACGTGCCCCGAGTCCGGCGTGACGGTCGTCGAGGTCACCGGTGTGATCGTGGCACCGCTGAGGTCGAGCCGCACGGTCAACTCGTCCCCAGAGACCTTGGCTCCGTCCAGCGGCGACACGAACCGCAGCGTGGCGGTCGACGCGGGGCGCGGCCCCGTGGCGGTCGACGCGGTCGGTGTCGGCGCAAGCAACGCGCGCGGCACCGTGGTGGCTGCGATGGCGACGAGCACGGCGACCGCGATCAGCGCCCAGCCGCCCCATCGAGGCATGCGGTCGAATCCCGTGCCGCGCAGGCGGGACCAACCGATCCACGCCACCCAGATGGCCGTGAACAGCAGGATCAGACTGAAGGTCTCGTCGGTCCCGGAGCCGTGCGCGACGAACGGAATCACGTCGAGGCTCGATCCTTCCGTCGCCCGGTTCGAGCCGAGATCGCGAGCCCGATCGCCACGATCGCGACCACCACGGCGCCGATCGCCACGGCGCGGGCGGTGTCGGCGGATCGCTGCGCCGCCGAAATCGCGGCGTCCGTGCGCGCCGCCTGGACGGTGACCTTCGTCGCCAGGTCGGCCGTCGACGGGGCGTCGACCGCCGGGAACATCGCCTCCGCCGGATCCACGACGTCGCTGAAGGTCTTCGGGCCCGACGTCACGGAGACGTCGATGTCCGTGCCGTCGACGCTGCCCGTCACGTGGAAGGTGTAGGCGCCCGGCTGGGTCGGGATGAACGGCGCCCGGTAGTCACCGGGCGTTCCCCATTCCCCGACCTCGAAGTCCGGGTCCGCCGCCACGGTGGTCGTCTGGCCGCCGAACCCGATCTCGACCGAGAGATCCCCCGGGGCGAGGTCGGTCACCGGCTGCTCGGCGCGCGAGACCAGCAGCTGGACGGCGTTGGGCTGGCCGGCGTAGGCGGGCTCCGTCGCGAAGCCGACGGCGATCGTCACGTCGCCCTGTGTCTCCTCGACGTGCGCCATCGCGGGCGCGGCGGACAGAATGGTCAGGGCGGCGGTCGCCGCGAACACGGTCAAGGTTCGGCGCATCGATGTGGACTCCTCTGCTCGTTCGGGCCGATGCCCGCCGTCGGCGACGACGGGTCAGGAAGCGAGCGGAGGCGCGCGACCGCGCGCCGCGCCGCCGACGGGGGCGACGGGCGCGACGGCGAGTGACGGAACGATCCGAACGAGCGCGTCGAGGGACCACCCGGCCGATGCCACGCGGCGTCCGATCGGCGACGATCGACGCCGCGCGCAGGGTGCACCGCACGATGACCGCGACGATGCCCGCGACCACGACCTGCGTCGGGATCCCCACCAGGAGCGCAGGGAGCAGCTGTCGAACGCCGGCGCCGGAGCCGAGGCGCTCGAGCACCTCCATCGCGGCGAACGTCGTCAGCTGGAACGCCATGAGTCGAACGGCGACCCGCGGCGTTGCATCGGTGCCGCGGATGAGTCGGCCCAGGAACAGGATCGACAGCGCGGCGACCGCGGCCGCCAGCCCGAGCGTGTTCGCGCCACCGAGGTAGGCGTGGCCCGTGTCCGCCAGTGTGACCGCGCGCGCATGCGCGTCGGGCACGAGCACGCGGTAGGTGAGTGCATGACCGACGAGCACGCCGCCCAGCGCGAGGCCGAGCAGGGTTGCGGGACGGACCGTCGGATGGCGGGACATCTCCGCTATCGTACGCACCTTCCGACGTTCCGAGGGGATCGAAGACCGTGAAAGCGCAGGACGTTCGGCATGTCGGGGTCGTCGGGTGCGGTCTCATGGGCTCCGGGATCGTGGAGGTCTGCGCCCGCGCCGGACTCCGGGTGACCTTCGTCGAGGGGACCGACGAGTTGGTCGCCGACGGGCGGGCACGCGTGGAGCGATCGCTGGGGGCGGCCGCGGCGCGCGGCAAGCTCGCGGACGATGAGCTCGCGGCCGCGCTCGATCGGATCGGCGCGGCCACCGACCTGCACGCGCTCGCCGAGACCGATCTCGTGATCGAGGCCGCCACCGAGGACGCCGACGCGAAGCGGCGGATCTTCGAGCGGCTCGGCGCGGTGACGCGGCCCGAGGTGGTCCTGGCCTCGAACACGTCGTCGATCCCGATCGCGACGCTCGGAGCGGCCGCCGGCCGGCCCGCCGAAGTCATCGGCATGCATTTCTTCAACCCGGTGCCGGTGATGACGCTCGTGGAGCTCACGCCGTCCGCCTCGACGAGCGAGGACACGTTCGCGTTGGCTCGATCGTTCGGCACCGATGTGCTCGGCAAGACCTGCGTGCGCTCGAGCGACGAGGCGGGGTTCATCGTGAACCGCCTGCTGATCCCGTACCTGTTCGATGCGATCCGCCTGTACGAGCGCGGCTTCGCGACGCGCGAGGACATCGACGCCGCGATCCACCTGGGGCTGGCGCACCCGATGGGGCCGCTGCAGCTGTCGGACCTCATCGGGCTCGACACGGTGCTGCACATCGGCGAGGTCCTGCACGGGGCGTTCCGTGAGGAGCGCTACGACGCGCCTCGACTGCTGCGCACGCTGGTCGCCGAGGGGAAGCTGGGCCGGAAGTCGGGCGAAGGCTTCTACATCTACGACGGTTGAACGCGGCCCGTGAGCCGGTCGGCCAGGCCGAGGGCGTAGCCGGTCATCTTCGCGACGTCGGTCAGGGCGAGGAGCGCCGGGGTCGCGATCGTCGCGATCGCGCGATCGCGCGGTGAGGTCGTCCGGGCGCGCGCGCGGCGCACCGGCGTTCGCGCGTAGGCGACGGCGCCGCCCGCCGCCAACAGCGTTGGCCATCGGCGGCGAGAAGTCAGCGCGACGAGCAACCCGCCGTACACGGCGAAGCGGAGCGCGTGCCGCTCGGGGTACATGCCGGCCTGGCCGTCGCCCCGCGCGTACCGCACGTATTGCGTCCAGACGGCCCCGAGCGACGCGCGTGGTCGCCACGTCGCGACCGCATCGGGGGCGAACCGCAGATCGAAGGATCGCTCCCGCCAGCGATGGTCGACCCACATGTCCTCGCCGATCGCGAGCCATTCCGGATACCCGCCGACCGCCTCGATCGCCTCCCGCCGGAAGGCAAGGCTGCGCGCGCTCGGCATGAACGTCGCGGGGTCGACCTCGTCGGGCGACAGCGGCAGGCCCAAGGAGGACACGCAGGCCGTGAGCAACGAGTCCACGATCGGCTCGGTCCAGCCCATCGACACGTCGGCCCCCTCCTCGAGCGGGGCGACGAGGGCCGCGAGCCAATCGGGCTCGTAGGCGCAGTCGGCGTCCGCCACGGCGATCGCCTCATGTGCCGCGTGCGCGATCGCGGTGTTGCGGCCCCGCGAGATGTTGGCGCCGGGCTCCTCGAGCAGGGTGAGGCCGTCCGCGGCGCGCAGCGCCGCCACCGTGCCGTCCGTGGAACCCCCGTCGACGATCACGATCTCGTCGGGCATGCGCGTCTGCGCGGCGATCGACGCCAGGAACTCGCCGACGTGCTCCTCGGCGTTCAACACGGTGGCGATCAGCGAGATCTTCATGGGCGAGCGGCCGCGACGGCGTCGCGGTAGGCGTCGAGGGTAGCGCGCGCGGTCGCCTCCCAGGAATACCCGGCGGCGCGGGCGCGGCCCTTCTCCACGAGGGTGTCGTGGAGCGTCCGGTCGGTCAGCAGACGAACGAGCCCCTCCGCGATCGCCGCGACATCGTCCGGGTCGACCAGCAGCGCGGCGTCGCCGGCGGTCTCGGCGACCGCGGGCGTGGTCGAGCCGAGCACGGGGATCTCCCGTCGCATCGCCTCGAGGACCGGGAGGCCGAAGCCCTCGTACGTCGAGACGTAGGCGACCGCGTCCGCGCCGCGGTAGACGGCGTCGAGATCCTCCGGCGACAGCAACCCCGTGCGCAGGACCGAGCCGGGCCCGGGCCGATCGATCTCCGCGCTGATCGCATCGACCCCCCACCCGTCGGGACCGGCGAGCACGAGGGCATGCGGCACGTCGGGCACGATCTGCCGGTAGGCGCGGATCAGTCGCACCTGGTTCTTCCGCGGCTCCAGGGTGGCCGGGCACAGCACGTAGGGACGCGGCAGGCCGAGACGATCGAGCACCTCGTCCACGTCGAGTGACGTGGACGGCAAGGACGCGGCCAGGGGCGTCACGCGGATCCGCTCGGGCGCCACGTCGTGGCGGTCTTCGAGATCGTCCGCGGTGGCCGTGGTCGGCACGAGGATCACGTCGGCGCGTCGGGCCGCCGCGCGCACGCCGGCTCGATAGAGCCATCGCCACATCGGCGGGAACGCCTCGGGGAACACATCGAAGGCGAGGTCGTGCACCGTGGCCACGAGCGCCGCGCCGTGCGCGGCGGGCGGGACCGCGGCGTGATTCGTCGCGTGCACGAGGTCACAGGGGATCGGCAGTCGGGGGTGGCCGGTGAGGTCCCACCGTGGGTACAGCGACCTGATCGAGCCGGTGATCACCTCGTCGGCCGAGCCGTCGCCCGCACCGACCTGGAACGTCACCAACTCCGGGCCGTCCTCGAGCGCCCGCAGGGCCGCCGACAGCTCGCGGACGTAGGTCCCGATGCCGCCGGGTGCGGAGAACCACAGCTGGTCGGTGTGGAACGCGACCTTCACGGGCTCCGGTCCTTCACGCGCGCGCAGACGTTCGGACCGACGGTTGCGGCCCGTCGTGCCCGCTTGACCGTGGCATCACGCGACGTCGCCGCGGCCGTGCTGCGGGGGGACGCCCTTGCGCGCGAACTCCACCCACTGGCCGTGCCATGGCTCCCGAGCGAACCGTCTGACCTGCAGCGCACCGTATCCCGTCGCCTCGATCCGTCCTTGCAGGACCCAGGGGGCCGGCTTCGGATTCTCGGCCACGAAGTACCGCTCGAGCGCCATCACGATGGCGCGCTCCTGCTCGGGCGTGAGCCCGTCCGGGATGTCGATCTTGCGGCCGTCGTCGGTCTCGAACACGCTCGCTCCTTACAGCGGGATGTTGCCGTGCTTGCGGGCGGGGATCGACTCGCGCTTCGTCGAGAGCATGCGCAGCGCCTTGATCAGCCGGGGCCGGGTCTCGGCGGGCTCGATCACGTCGTCGATGAAGCCGCGCTCCGCGGCCGCATAGGGGGTCGAGAACTTGTCGCGGTACTCGGTGATCAGCTCGGCACGCCGCCCCGCGGGATCGTCCGCCTTGTCGATCTCCTTGCGGAACACGATGTTGACCGCGCCGTCGGCGCCCATCACGGCGATCTCGGCCGTGGGCCACGCGAACGACACGTCGGCCCGCAGGTGCTTGGAGTTCATGACGAGGTACGCGCCGCCGTAGGCCTTGCGCGTGATCACGGTCATGCGAGGCACCGTGGCCTCCGCGTAGGCGTAGAGCAACTTGGCCCCGTGCCGGATGATCCCGTTGTACTCCTGCGTGGTGCCGGGCAGGAAGCCGGGGACGTCCACGAAGGTCAGGATCGGGATGTTGAACGCATCGCAGAATCGGACGAAGCGCGACGCCTTCTCGCTCGCGTCGATGTCCAGCGTGCCCGCCAGCACCTTCGGCTGGTTTGCGATGATGCCGACGCTGCGCCCGTCCAGCCGCGCGAAGCCGGTCACGATGTTGGCCGCCCACAACGGGAACACCTCGAGGAACTCGCCGTCGTCCACGACGTAGCGCACCGCCTCGTGCATGTCGTAGGGCTCGGCCGCGCGATCGGGGATGAGATGCGTGAGCGCCTCGGTCACGCGCTCGGGGTCGTCGGTCGAGGCGTACGCCGGCGGGTCCTCCAGGTTGTTGGACGGCAGGAACGACAGCAGGTAGCGCACGCGCAGCAACACGTCCTCGTCGTCCTCGCCGACGAACGAGGCCACGCCCGACTGAGTCGCGTGGGTCATCGCGCCGCCCAGGGCCTCCATCGTGACGTCCTCGCCGGTGACCGTCTTGATCACGTCGGGGCCGGTGATGAACATGTGCGAGGTCTCCTTCACCATGAAGGTGAAGTCGGTGATCGCGGGGGAGTAGACGGCGCCACCGGCGCACGGCCCCATGATCACGCTGATCTGGGGGATCACGCCGCTCGCACGCACGTTGCGCTCGAAGATGTAGCCGTATCCGGCCAGGCTCGCCGCGCCCTCCTGGATCCTGGCGCCGCCCGAGTCGTTGATCTGGATGAACGGCGCCCCGGTCTGCAGGGCGAGGTCCATCACCTTGCAGACCTTCTGGGCGTGCACCTCGCCCATCGAGCCGCCGAAGACCGTGAAATCCTGGGATGCGACGAACACCTTGCGGCCGTCGATCGTGCCGTAACCGGTCACGATGCCGTCGCCCGGCGGCCGCTTGTCCTCCATCCCGAAGTCGTGTGCCCGATGCACCGCGAACGGATCGGTCTCCACGAATGAGCCCTGATCCATCAGGATGTCGAGCCGTTCCCGGGCGGTCAGCTTGCCCTTGTCGTGTTGCTTCTCGGCCGCGCCCTCGCCTCCCGGCGTCAGCGAGGCCGCGCGGCGCTGCCGGAGCTCCTCGATCCGATCCTCGACGGTGCGCTCTTCCGCGACGGGCGGCTTCTCGGTCTTGGCCATGCGGGGAGTCTAGAGGGCCGGTACGCACCCGCGCCTCGGGTGCTCAGCAGCCGTTGGCGGGCCAGCCGGCGTCTTTCCACGTGCCGGCGGCGTGCACCATGCGGATCGTCACGATCGCGTTCGTCCGGCCGCTCAACGCCGAATCGGAGAGCTCCCAGGCGGGATCGGTCCATTTCGCGTAGCGATCGGGCCACATGGCGGCGGCGTGCTGGTACAGCCCGAGGTACATCCCCGTCGGCGAGGACGCGCTCGGGATCAGACCGCTCTCGCGATCCGCGATGCAGATCGCGCGCTCGGCGTCCCCCGGGACGGGACCGAAGACGTCGACGGCACAGCGGATCTTGCGCTTCATGAAGTGCTGGATCGTCTCGTCGGCCACCCGATCGGCATCGCACGGGCCGGCGCGGTGATGTGCCGAGACGGGGGGCGCGAGGAAGATCGCCGATGCGAGCGCCAGCGCCGACGCGACGCTGAGGATTCGGGTTCGCACGGGTCTCGACGCTAGCAGGCCGGCTCAGCCGACGTCGACCCGGCCTCCGGAGCGCCAATAGACGCCGTGATCCCGATCCAGGAAGCCCTCGTCGACCAGATAGCGTCGGATCGCCGCGTGATCGTTGAAGAACGCGCCGACGATGACGTTGACCTCCTTCTCCTCGTAGCGGCGTCCCGGCTCGAACTCGAGCGCGATCCGTTCGAGCACGATCCGGCGCTTCGTCTGCTTCATCGGGATCTCCGTCAGGCGCCCGTTGCGAAAGAACGTCCGCAGGACCAGCTCCTCGTCGTCCGTGGCGGCGCCGAGGGCGAGGCCGGCCTCGCGTGGGGGCCCGACCAACTCCGCGGCCCGCCGGAGGGTCCCGGGGTCGAGCCGGTAGGTGCGTCGGTCTTCTCCGATGCGCGCGATACCAGCTGCGGTCAGCTTGCCGACGTGGGTCCGCACACGTTTGGGCGAGATCCCCAGTTCGTCCGCGAGCTCGTCCGCGGTCCGGTCTCCCCGCGCGAGCAGGCCCGCGATCGTCAGTCGCTCGGGGTCGGCGAGGGCGCGCAAGATGTCGTCGGGGTTCTCGGGCATGTCGGTGTCTCCACCTAGCATGCTGGCATGGAGTTGACCGAACCGCAGCGGCGCACGCTCGAGCAACTGATCGGCTCCGAGCGGCCGGTGTTCGCCGCCGACCTCGCCCAGCGGCTGCGCGATCGGATCGAGGAGGCCGCCCGAGGGCTCGAGCTGACCGACGTGCTCTGGCTCGGCAAGGAACGACTGAACGACCTCGGCAAGTGCGAGGGCATGTTCTGGTCCAAGCTCGCGGGTGAGGCGCCTCCGTTCGCGCACAACGCCGCCACCGCGGTCGGCGTGGTCCAGCACCGAGCGATCGAGGCAGTCGTCGGCGCGCGCGAGCCGCTCGACCCGCACGCGGCGGCGCTGATGGCGGCGACGCGCACGGCCGACAAGGAGGAGCGGTTCGCGGAGTACTGGCGCGATCTGAGCGCGCCCGAGCAGGACGACCTGCTGATGGAGGTGGCGCGGCGCACCGCGCTGTTCGAAGGGTCCTTCCCGCCGCTGCGCGAGCTGCGTCGCGATCTGTCGCCGATCGCCGAGCTCTCGATGCGCGCCGAGCTCCTGGGCGGCTCGCTCGTCGTCTCGGGCAAGGTCGACCTGGTGCTGGGGCGCCCCGACACCGCGCAGCCCATGCGCGCGCAGCGACTGCTGATCGACCTCAAGACCGGTGGGGCCTATCCCGAGCACGCCGAGGACAACCGGGCGTACGCGCTGTTGCATACGCTTCGCTTCGGCGTGCCGCCGTACCGCGTCGCCTCGTTCTTCCTGGAGGGCGGCACCTGGCAGGCCGAGGACGTGCACGAGGAGCTGTTGTTCCACGCCGCCGACCGCGTGATCGCCACCGCGCGGGCCGCGGCCTCGCTGCGAGGCGGGCGCGACCCGCTGCTCACACCCGGGCGTTGGTGCAGCTGGTGCCCTCGCGCCGATGTGTGCCCGGCGGCCGATCCCGACGCATCCTCTCCTGCGCGGATGACCGGCGATGTCGTCGCGCCGGCCGCTTCCTGATCGAGGGAGCGCGGCGCGACGCCGGCCTGGGCTACACGCGTCCCCGTACGGTTCCGCGCAGCACGATCAGCGAGGGTCGGCGCAGGGCGTCGGGATCCTCTCTCGGATCATCGGGGAACACGACCAGATCGGCGGGCCCGGCCTCCTCGATGCCGGGGAGGCCGAGCCATGCACGCGCGGCCCAGGATCCGGCGGCGAGCGCCGCCTCGCCGGAGAGGCCGGCGTCGCGCAGCAGCGCGATCTCCGAGGCGACCAGGCCGTGCTCGACCGCGCCGGCGTCCGTGCCGGCGTAGAGCGCGACGCCAGCCGCGTCCGCTGCGCGAACCACGCCCAGATGTTCGTCGACCTCGCGCAGCCACGTGCCGCGAGCCTCCGGGTGCAGGGGGAGCCGTGTGACCATGTCGTGGACGTACGCGCGGATCAGCAGGGTCGGCACGAGCGCGATCCCAGCGACGGCCATCGCGCGGAGGTGGTCTTCCGTGGCGCCGTGACCGTGCTCGATCGCATCGAAGCCGGCGTCGATCGCGCGCTCGATCGAGTGGGGGATCGTCGCGTGCATCGTGATGCGTGCCCCGGCCTCGTGTGCGGCCTCCGCGGCGTCGGCGAGCGCCGCCGGCGACCATGTGGGCGTCACCCGTCCCGTGTCGTCGAGGTAGTCGCCCACGATCTTGACCCAACCGCCCGCCCGCGCCTCCTCAGCCGCGGCCGCGGGCAACGAGGCCTCCGCGACCTCTCGCGCCAAACCAGGAAAGTAGCGGCCCGGTGGCGCGAGGAAGTTGCCCGCCGTGATGGTTCGCGGGAGCCCCGCGCCGAGGTCGTCCGCCGCGTGGCCGGCGGGGCTGCCCGGCTCTCGGACGAGCAGGACGCCGGCGTCGAGTTGCTGCGCGGCGCTCGCCCGGATGGCCTCCTCGACGGATCCGGGAGCGCCGGGGGGTGCCATCGCCAGATGCGCGTGGGCATCGACGAGGCCGGGCGTGATCCAGCCGCCGTCGCTGATCGTCTCGGCGGCGTCCGACTCGGCAAATGAGATCCGATCCCCGACGACGAAGAGATCCCGCGCCACACCGTCGGGCAAGATCGTCCCCCGGACATGGAGCGCGCGCATGTGTTGCACCCTAAGCCAGCCAGGGCCGGCTCGCGCGGCCTGCCGGGCCGCCGGAGCGCTTGCTAGGGTGCCCCATCCGCCGGATCGCGAGAAGGGTGAGAACTGTGGCGAAGGACCTGTACGACATCGGCGAGCTGCCCCCCGTCGGGGAGGTGCCCGCGCGGATGCACGCGATGACGGTGCGCCCGGAGCGATTCGGCGAGCCGACCGAGGCCATCGTCGACGAGGTGCTCGACGTGCCCGAGCTCGGCCAAAACGACGTCCTCGTCGCCACGATGGCGGCGGGCGTGAACTTCAACAACGTGTGGGCAGCGCGCGGCATCCCCGTCGACGTCACGAAGTCGCAGGCCCGTTGGGGCGAGCCCACCGACTTCCACATCGTCGGGTCCGATGCGTCCGGCATCGTCTATGCCGTGGGCAGCGGTGTCACGAACGTGGAGGTCGGCGACCACGTCGTCGTGCATCCCGGTCAGTGGAGCCGGGACGACCCCTGGGTGATGGCAGGCCGGGACCCGGGTCTTGCGAGCACGTTCCGCGTCTGGGGGTACGACTCCTGCTGGGGATCGATGGCCCAGTTCACCCTGGTGCAGGATCATCAGTGCCTCCCCAAGGCGGATCACCTCACCTGGGAGGAGGCGGCGGCCCCGACGCTGACCGGTGGGACGGCCTATCGCATGCTGTTCGGCTGGCCGCCCAACACGGTGCAGCCCGGGGACCCCGTGCTCGTCTGGGGTGGATCCGGCGGCCTCGGGTCGCTCGCGATCCAGCTCGTGGCCGACGCCGGCGGCCGCGCCGTCGCGGTGGTCAGCTCCGAGGAGAAGGGGGAGTACTGCAAGACGCTGGGTGCGGTGGGGTTCGTGAACCGGAAGGTGTTCGACCACTGGGGCGTGCCGCCGGCGTGGGACAGCCCCGAGTGGAAGGGCTGGTTCGACGGCGCCAAGGCGTTCGGCAAGGCGTGCTGGGATGCGCTGGGCGAGAAGGCGAGCCCGCGCATCGTCTTCGAGCACCCGGGGCAGGACACGATCCCGACCTCGAACTTCGTCTGCGACCGGGGCGGCATGATCGTGATCTGCGCGGGCACGTCGGGCTACGACACCATGATCGATGTCCGCTACCTCTGGTACATGCAGAAGCGATACCAGGGCTCGCACCTGATGAACGACGAGCAGGCCGTCGCGTTCAACGACCTCGTGCGCGAGGGCAAGATCGTCCCGACGCTCGGGCACACCTATCGCTACGACGAGATCCCGCTCGCGCACCAACTGATGGGCGACGGGAAGCTCCCAGAGGGCAACGTGAGCTGTCTCGTCAACGCGCCGACGCCCGGTCTCACGGGCGCGCCCTAGCGCTCCTGGACGAGCTCCACGAGCACGCCGCCCATCGCCCGTGGGTGCACGAACGCGATCAACGTGTTGCGGGATCCCGGTCGCGGCGCCTCGTCGATCAGGCGCGCACCCGCGTCGCGCAGATGCGCGAGCGCGGCCTCGATATCGTCCACCCGGTAGGCGATGTGGTGCACGCCCGGACCGCGGCTGGCGAGCGAACGCCCGACCGGCGTGTCCGGCGCGAGCGCCCCGAGGAGCTGGATGTAGGAGGAGCCGACCGCGAAGAGGACCTCGTCGACGCCCTGATCCTCGACCCGTTCGCGGTGCACGGGCGCGACCCCGAGGAGCCGTTCATAGGTGTTGATCGACGCCTCGAGATCCTCGACGGCGATGCCGACGTGGTCGATCTCCGTGAGCGCGATCACCGGCCCGTCCCGGAGGCTGGTTGCATCGCCGCGATCAGCTCGCGCGCCGCGACCACGTGGTAGGCGGGGAGCTCCAGGGCTCGCGTCACCGCCGCGACCCCCTGCGCCCGCAAATCCTGCTGCGCCTTCGCCTCGTCACCCGGCGGAGCCTGCAGCACGAAGAACCCGACGAGCTCCAGGAACTGCGCGAGTGAGGGCGTCATCGCGCCGCGCTCGTACTGATAGATCGTCTGCCGGGAGGCGGGACACCGCCTGAGCGCGGCGGCGGCGTCGACCGAGCGGTAGCCGGCCGCCCGCCGAAGCTCGCGGAGCAGGCCGCCGATCACGAGGCGGTCGTCGGCCGCGATCGGGGGTCTCTTCGTGCGAGCCATGGGCTGCGGAGCGTACCGCAGGGGCGGCGACGCCCGACCCGACGGCCCGGAGCACTTGCCCGCCAACCCGTTCAGCCGAAACACGACGGTCGGTCCCTGCCGTTCGACATCCCCGACACCAGCCGGATGGCGGATGCGTGGGTGAGGCCGTCCGATGTAGCGTGACCCTCCCGGACCACCCGAGCGATCGGCCGAACGCCAAGGAGCCCCGCGTGCGCGAGAAGGAGCGAGTCGCCAGCCAAACCGCGTTGTTGGAGGGATCGCAGCTCGTGCGCAAGGGCCGAGCCGACGTCGTGCACCTGCGTGAGCGCGCACGCATGAAGAAGCTCTTGCGCGCGATCGTGTTCGTGGGGCTGATCGACTTCCTGCTCTACCGGCTCTGGGCCTCGGGATTCGCGCTGAGCCTGCCGCATTTCGGTCCGGAGGCGATCTTCTTCATCCCGCCGCTCGTGATGTTGATCGCGATCGTCGGGATGCCGCTCGTGATGCTGCTCAACGGGAAGTCGCCGCACATCACGGTCTACCCCGAGCAGGTCGAGACGGCCTTGACCGAGATCAAGGGGCTCGACAACCAAGTGGACGAGGTGATCCGCTCGATCGACGCATTCCTCGGCTACGCGACGTTCAAGGAAGAACTCGGCGGCACGCCGAGACGCGGCATCCTGTTCGAGGGTCCGCCCGGAACCGGCAAGACCTTCCTCGCGAAGGCGATGGCAAAGCAGGCAGGCGTGCCCTTCCTGTTCATCCCGGCGCCGGCGTTCCAGTCGATGTGGCAAGGCATGTCGGCGTTCCGGATCCGTTCGTTCTTCCGCAAGCTTCGAAAGGCGGCGCGCAAGGAAGGGGGCGCGATCGGCTTCATCGAGGAGATCGACGCGGTGGCGACGGCACGTGGGGGAGGGGCCGCCATGGCGGCGGCGCCCACGGATCTCTCGCGCACGCGGTCGCTGTTCATGGGTGGTGGCGACTCCGGGAACATGGTGAACGAGCTGCTGATCCAGATGCAGTCGTTCGATCAGCCACCGCTCGGTCGCCGGATCAAGGCGAAGATGATCTCCTGGATGAACGGCTATCTGCCGACGGCATGGCAGATGACGCCGATGCGCCCGGAGTACTCGAACATCCTCCTGATCGCCGCGACCAACCGGGGCGACTCGCTTGACCCGGCGCTGCTGCGGCCCGGGCGATTCGATCGACGCCTCTACTTCGACGTGCCCACGCGGCAGGAGCGCCGTGACCTCATCGACTTCTTCATGGGCCGCAAGGCCCACGACGAGATGCTCGACGAGGATCAGGCCCGTGACCGGATCGCGGCCGAGACGTTCGCGTACACCCCCGTGATGATCGAGCATCTCTTCGACGAGGCGCTGTTGCTGTCACTGCGCGACGGACGTCGCGAGATGAGCCTGCACGACATCATGGAGGCCAAGTTCAACGAAGAGATGGGGCTGAAGCAGACGACGTCCTACACGGATTTCGATCGCGAGGCGGTCGCCACGCACGAGGCCGGCCACGCGACGGTCGCCTACATCGCGGGCACCGGGCGCCGTCTCGAGATCCTGTCGATCATCAAGCGGCGCGGCTCGCTCGGCATGCTCGCGCACAGCGACGAGGAGGAGCGCCTCACGCGGACGAAGTCGGAGCTGGAGAACGGGATCGCGATCGCGCTCGGGGGCCTGGCCGCGGAGGAGATGTGCCTTGGCGAGTCGGGCACCGGCCCGGGGGCCGACCTCGCGCACGCGACGCAGCTCGCCGCGCAGATGGTGGGGTCCTTCGGCATGGCGGGCTCGCTGATCAGCTACGAGGCCGTGTCGGACGGACCGCTGTCGCGGTCCAACCTCGTCGGCAAGATCCTGGCGAACACCGAGACCAAGCAGAAGGTCGAGGACATCCTCGAGGCACAGCGGGAGCGTGTCGCCGCGATCCTGGCGGAGAACCGGGACGTCCACGGTGCACTGGTTGCCGCGTTGCTGGACCGGGACGAGTTGGTGCGCGACGACATCCTCGAGGTCATCGAGAAGGCGATCGCGAACCGACCGTAGCTCTCGGCGTATGGGTTCGACGCTCCTCGCCGTAGACTCGATCCGATGACGGGCTCCTACCTCGTGACGGGCGTGCGCACGCCGATCGGTCGCTTCCAGGGCGGGCTCGCGGGACTGCGCGCGGTGGAGCTCGGCGCGACCGCGATCCGAGCGGTGCTCGCGCGAGCCGGTGTCGCGCCGGACGCGATCGACTACACGATCATGGGGCACGTGTTGCAGGCCGGGCAGGGACAGATCACCGCCCGTCAAGCCGCCGTGGCCGCCGGCATCCCGATCGATGTGCCCGCGATCACGATCAACAAGGTCTGTCCGTCGGGGATGGCCGCGATCGCGATGGCCGATCAGATGATCAGAGCCGGTGAGATCGAGATCGCGATCGCCGGGGGCATGGAATCCATGACGAACGCGCCGTTCGTGCTGCCGAAGGCCCGCGCCGGGCAACGGCTCGGGCACACACCGATGCTCGACACGATGATCCACGACGGGCTGTGGTGTGCGTTCGACGATCAGCACATGGGCGTCGGCACCGACGACATGAACCGTGAGTACGGGGTGGACCGCCGGGCACAGGACGCATGGGCGGCGCGTTCGCACGCACGCGCGGCCGCGGCGTGGGACGAAGGCAGGTTCGACGACGAAGTCATCCCGGTGGAGGTTCCCCAGCGCACGGGAGAACCGATCGTGGTCGATCGTGATGAAGGGATCCGCGCCGCCACGACCGTGGAGGCGCTTGCCGCGCTCGGACCGGCGTTCACGCCCGAGGGCACCGTCACGGCGGGCAACGCGTCACAGATCAGCGATGGGGCGTGTGCCGTCCTGGTCGCCGGCGACGCGGCCGTGCGTCGGCTCGGGCTGACGCCGCTGGCGCGGATCGAGGCGTACGGCATGTCGGCGGATCGGTTCGCGTCGTTGCACACCGTGCCGGCGCTCGCGCTGGACAAGGCGCGCAAGAAGATCGGCGTCGACCCAGCCGACCTCGGCGTGCTCGAAGTGAACGAGGCCTTCGCGGGGGTTGCGGTGCACGCGACGCGGATGCTCGGCGTCGACGAGGAGATCGTGAACCCAAACGGCGGCGCGGTCGCGCTCGGGCACCCGATCGGCGCGAGCGGCGCCCGCATCGTGCTCACGACCGCGCTGGAGATGCAGCGCCGCGACGCCGAGCTCGGCGCCGCGGCGATCTGTGGTGGTGGCGGTCAGGGCGATGCGCTGATCCTGCGGCGCGTCTGAGCCGGCGGCCTGCCTACTTCTTCCTGTCGCCCTGCAGCGCCACGCGGCGAAGCTCTGCCGCGAGGGTCTGGTGCGCGGCCTCGGCCTCCCAGACCTCGCCGTCGACCTCGGTGTCGGCCTCGGTCTCGGTCTCGAGCTCCTGGACCGTGATCTGCAACGCCGGCGCCGCGGTCGCGCCGGTGCCCGCGCCGTCGGGCAGGAACACGCGGAACGCCGCGCCGCCGCCCTCCACGGGCTCCGCCTTGATCCAGCCGCCCTGGATCTCCGCGAACCGTCGCACGACCGGTGAGATCGCGCTGTCCGACACGTCGCCGGGATCCTCGACCGACACCATCGCGCCGCCATCGACCTGTTGCAGCCGGACCACGATCGTCTTGCCGTTCTGGGTCCGCTCGCTCGCGGTGCGCAGGAGACCCGACATGATCTGTTCGGTCCGCTGCGCGTCGATCCGCAGCTTGAGGGAGTCGGCCACGACGCGGATGTCGTTGTCCGCGTCCGCGCCGGACTCCTCGACCACCCGGTTGATCAGCGCCTCCATGTCGGTGCGCTTGATGGCGAGCTCCACGGTGCCGTTCGACAGGTTCTCGGCGTCGGCGATATCGGCCACGGTGTGGTCGAGGCGCCGCGTGAACGTGGCGAGCTGCTTCATCAGCTGCGCCTGATCCTTGGCGTCCCGCTTGTGCTTCATCAGCTTCGTGATGCCGTCGATCTTCGCGAGGGACTTCTTCGCGTCCATCGACAGCTCCTTCAACAGCGGCGCGGACGCGCGACGGTCCTCCAACGCGCCCGCCTCGATCGCGGCGGAGGTGGCCGCCGAGATCTCGCGCTGCGTGGTGGCGTCGCGGGTCGCGGCCACGTCGTGCTCGCGCATCTCACGCAACGCATCCGACATCTGGTGTGTGCGGTTCTCCGCCTCCGCCAGATCGGCGCGTTCCGCCGCGGACGTCAGGTCGGCCTCCAGCTCCTTGACGCGGTCCTCGGTCGCGATCAGCTTCTCGGTCTGGCCTGCGAGACGCTCCTGAGTCACACGGAGCAGCTCGTCGATCTGGGTCCGGCCCTGATCGTCGGCCAGCTCCAGCTGCCGCCGGGCCTCGATCTCCTGCAGGCGGCGGTTGACCTCCTGGTTGTCCGCGGCGGCGTCGTCCAGCTGGCGGATGAGCTTATCGACCCGCTCCTGGAGCGCGTCCCGCTCGCGTACGGCCGCGGTCGCGCTCTGGTCGGCGGCCTCCGCCCGTTGCCGTTCGAGCTCGAGCTCGGTGCGCACCTCGTCGACGGCGCCGTCGGTGCGCGACACGTCGGCCTGCGCGGCGAGCAACGCGCGACGGATCTCGTCGGCCTCTTTGTGCGCCTGCGTCACCGCGGCGGAGCGCTCCTTCATCTCGCTCTCGAGCGCCTTGATCTGTTGGCGTGCGGCGAGCAGCTCGTCGTGCCCCTGCAGGACCCGCTGCTCACGCGACTCGGCCTCGCCGCGCGCGGCCTCCGCGTCCTCGCGGGCGGCGTCGAGGTCGACCCGGACGGTCTCGAGTTCCGCGGCGGCGCGCCGGGCCGTCGACTCCGCCTGCGCGATGCGCTCGGCGAGCGCGGCCTCTGCTTGACGCAGCTGCGCGTCGTAGGAGGCCTCCATCTCGGCGACCTGCCGCTGGAACGACTCGCGGTTGTCGCGCACCTTCTCCTCGAAATCCGCCTCGCGCTCGACAAGCTCGGCGCGGAACGAGGCGTGGCGGCTCTCCAGCTCCGCCTTCGTGGAGCGGAGCTCGTCCTCGAGCATCGCGGCGCGCTGCTCCTCGTTGCGGAGCGCGCGCAGTTCGGTGCGGGCGTCGTCGAGCTCGAGCCGGGCGCGATCAAGCATCGTGCTCGAGGCGGTCAGGTCGTCCTTGGTGCGCAGCAGCTCGATGTGGGTGGAGTCGAGCTCGGTGCGCAGCTCCTCGTCGCCGGCGCCGGCCACGCGGTCGTCGCGAAGCAGCGCGTCGGTGAGCTGCGCACGGGTGTTGTCGAGCTCGCGACGCAGCGACTCGGCCTCCTCCTCCATGGCGGCGATACGTCCGTCGTCCACGGTCACGGGCTCGCGCAACGCGTCCTGCAGCTGCTCCCCGAGCCGTGCCCGCTCGGCTCGGAGGGTCTCGAGCTGTGCCTCGAGGGTCCGGAGCTGGCCCTCCGCGCGGAGCGCGCGCTCCTCGAGCTTGGGATCGGCCGCAGCTCGCGGCTCGCGAGCGAGCTCGCGGAACTCCTGGAGCTCCTCGAGCGCCTTGCGGTACTGGTCCTGGAGCAGCCCGAGCCGCTCTTCGGCCGCGGTGGCCCGTTCCTCGGCACGGCGCCGCGCCTCACCCTCCTCGCGAAGCCCGGGCTGCGGCGAGGCGGCGCGGACCGGCTCCTGCGCGGGACGGGGGAGCTCGGCGGTCCGCTCGGGGGTGTTGGCCACCACCGAGAGGAGTCGCGCGACGCCGAACACGGCCAGACCCAGCACCACGAGCATCGCGAACAGGAACAGCGCGTTCGTGTTCCACGGACCCGGCGCGGTTGCGATGGGCGTGTCCGGGCGCGTCAACTGCACGACCGCCGGGCTCCCCACACCGGAACGGAACCGGAGGGGCAGCATGATCGACACGTTGCCTTGGTACGTCGTGACCACGGGGATGTCCTTCAGGGCGTCCCTGATGTGGTCCTTCTCGCCCGGCAGCTCGTTGCCGATCCGGCCCTCCTCGGTGGAGTACAGGATCGTGCCCTCGGGCGAGTACACGGTGACCTGATCGAAATCGCTGGGGTCGACGACGACGCCTTGGATCTGCTCGGTGAGCTCGGCGGCGCGGATCGATCCGACCGGCGCCGTGAGGTCGCTCGGCTCGAACACGAGGGACAGCGAGCTGTCGGCGATCGACCGCGCCTGCGAGACGACCATGTCCTGGGCGGTGCGCTTGGCGCGCACGCCCATCAGCAGCGAGCCGATGATCCCGACGATCAGCAGCGCGCCCAGGACCCCCAGCAGCACCCGGGCGATACGGCTATAGCTCTTCAACGAAGCGATCATCCTCGTGTCCCTCGCTCCACCCTGTCCGTTCTCTCCCCGGCCCACCTCCGGCCGCTTCGAGCTGGTCTCCGTGAGTGGTTATCGGCAGGGCGTCGTGCGAGCTTCAGTGGTCTCCGGTCCTAGTTCGCCCGTCGGCGCCGGGTCGAAGGTCGTCCCCTAGATGAGGGACGAGGGAGCGCTCGCTCCTTCGAGCACCCGCGTGGTGCCGGCGATCTCGTCCTTGTCCAGGACGATGAGGTCCTCCAGGAGCTCGTGCATCTGCTCGACATGCGACACGAGGATGACCAGTCGGTCACCCCCCGCGCCGACGAGGTGCTCGATGCCGCGCATCGCGCGCTCGATGTGCTCGGGATCGAGGCTGCCGAATCCCTCGTCCAAGAAGAAGGAGTCGAGACGCCCGCCCCCGCGCGTCACCATGTCGGCGAGCGCGAGGGCCAGCGCGAGCGATGCGAGGAAGGTCTCGCCGCCGGACAGCGAGTCGGGGTCGCGGACGGCCCCGCCGGCGTTGACGTCCACGATGCGGAACGTGTCGTCCTCGGAGAACCGGTAGTCACCGTCGGTGAGCTCCTCGAAATGCGTGCTGGCGAGCTCCGCGAGCGCCGCGCGTTCCTCGCCGAGCAGCCACGCGAGGAACCGGGACGGTTGCAGGTCGTCGCGCAGCCGGCGCGCGGTCGCAAGCGTGCCACGCGCGATCGCGGCACGCTCGTCGAGATCGGCTCCCGCGGCGATCGTGGTCTCCAGCCCGCGCACCCGCTCCTCGGCCGCCGCGGCCACGACCTGCGCCTCCGTCGAGGCCTGCGCGACGTCGAGATCGGGTGCCAGGCCGGCCTCGCGGAGAAGCGCCGCGCGCTCCTCGCGTGCCTCGGTCTGCGCCTCGGCGGCCGCGCGCTCCCTGTCGCTCACCGTCTCCGCCCGGTCGCGCACGTGGCCGACGAGGCGGTCGAACGCCGCCCGAAGGCTGGCTCCGTCGGCCGGGATCGGCCCGGGATCTTCCTCGAGCGCTCCCCAGGCCGTGGCCAGGCGCTCGCGGATGCGACCCAGCACGGCCGCCGCCTCGGTGGCTGCGGTCCGATGACGATCGAGCTCGTCGCGCGCCGCTCGCTCCGTCTCGGCCGCCGCCCGCGCCGCCGACTCGGCCGCGGTCAGCGCCCGCCGCCGCTCCTCCAGGAGCGCGCCCGGATCGCCCTCGCCGAGACGGTCGACCAGGGTGCTCTGGGTGGCGGCCAGCGCGGTCTCGGCCAGGCGGAGCGCGGCCTCGGCCTCGGCCGAGGCCGCGGTTCGGCGATCCCGCTCGGCCTCGGCCGCCGCCGCGGACGCGGCGGCGTTCGCCGCCTCGGCCGCGGCTCGGTCGCGGGCGCGCGCGGCGGTGTCGTGTCGCTTGGCCGCCGCGGCGCGCGCCCGCTCCGCCTGCCGGATGCCGGCGGTCTTGCCCGCCTTCGGAACGACCGACACGGGCTGGGCACAGACCGGGCACGGCTCGTCGGTCACAAGCCCGCGCCGAAGCTCGGCGGCCATCTCCGCGTGCTGTGCGGCGTGCAGGTCCTGCTCGGCGGTGGCAAGCGCGTCGGCCGCCTGCGTCGTCGCCGTCTCGGCCGCCGTGAGCGCCGTCCGGGCATCGTCGTCTGCGGTCGTGGCCGTCGCGGTCGCCTCGACCGCGGCCTCGACGGCGTGCGCGGACCGCTCGTGTGCCGCGAGCGACGACGTCACGGCCTCGGCCTGCGCGTTGAGCTGGGCGACCAGATCGGCGAACGCCTGCAGGTCGCCGATCTGCTCCGCGGCGGCCTCCCGCTCGGCCTCGGTCGCGATCCGTGCGGCCGTCGCCGCCTCGAGCGCGTCCGCGGCCCTGGCGACCGCGTCGTGCGCGGCATCGGCGGCCTCGAGCGCCCCATCGAGCGATGCCGGGTCGGGGACCAGATCGGCCGCGCGTTGGATACGCGTCGCGGCGGCCGCGGCCTCCGCAGCTTGTTGGCCGGCCTCGGCGATCCGATGATCGAGTTTCGTGACCTGCGGGACGAGGTGTTCGAACCGATCGCGCCTGGCCGCTGCCTCGACCGCCAGCGCCGTGGCTTCCTCGAGCGCCGCCCGCGCCTCCGTCAATCGCACGCCGTCGACCTCGAGCGCGGCGACGGTGGCCTCGCCCCGCGCGACGTGTTCGCGCGCGGCGGTCAGCGCGGCATCGAACCGCTCGTAGCCGAAGACGCCCTTGAGCACCGCGTTCCTCGGCGCGTCGCTCGCGAGCAGGAATTCCGCGAACCGATTCTGCGCGAGCAGCACGGAGCGTCCGAACGTGTCGAAGTCCATCCCGAGCAGTCGCTCGACGCGCTCCCGAACGGGCTTCTCCAGCACGACCGTTTCGATGGCAAGGCCGTCCTCGTTGAGCCTCGCGAGCTGCACCTGTCCCTGCCCCTTGCGTTTGAGCGCCCGCGTCACCTGCCATGTCTCGCCGTCGACTTCGAAGACCAGGCGGACGTGCGCCGAATCCGAGAGCTGGTGGATCAGGCTCTTCGTCTCCTTCTGCACGCGCGGGGTCTTCCCGAACAGCGCGAACGCGACGCCGTCCAGGATCGAGGACTTGCCGGCGCCGATCGGCCCGACGATGCCGATCAGGCGCCGATCGCGGAAGTCGAACGTCACCTCGTCGCGGTAGGAGCGGAACCCCCGCAGCGTGAGTTCACGCGGGCGCATCGACGGCGTCCTCGAGGGTCGTGCGGAACAACGCGACGAGGTCCTCGGGCGCGTCCGCCCCGGTGGTGGCGCGCACGAAGGCCGCGTACAACTCCGCGTCCGAGGGTCGTTGTGCGGGGTCGTGCCGCTCGCGGCGTTCGGCGGCCGGACGCTCCGCGCGGACCCGGACGAGGTACGGGAACGCCTCGGCGGCGCGGCGGCCGAGCTCGGGGTCGGCTCCGCCGACGGCGACGGTCAGATCCACATAGCTGTCGGCCAGCTCGCCGGCGCGCGCCGCGAGCTCCTCCCAGGTGCCCCGCGCCGCGACCAGCGGTCGACCCGCAGCGAGCGGCACGGATCGCACGGTCGCGAGGCTGCCGGGCTCGACGTCGACCAGCACGACCCGTTTGGTCTCGCCCGCCTCCCCGAAGTCGAGCGCGAGCAACGACCCGGCGTATTCGGCCGGCACCGCCGCTCCCGGCACGGATTGGGGGGCGTGGATATGGCCGAGCGCGACGTATTGCGGCCCGGGGGGGATCGCCTGCGCCGTCGCCGTGTAGGCGTCGCCGATGTGCAGTTCGCGCTCGCTGTGCGACACGCGCACGCCGTTCACCATGAAATGCGCGACCAGGATCGGCACGAGGTCGTCGCCCGCCCGCGCGATCAGCGCTTCGTTGTACGCCGCGGTGATCGCCGCCACCTTCTGCGCGTACTGGCCGTACCACCGGCCGGTCTCGGCCATGAAGTCGACCACGCGCCCTTCGCGCAGGAAGGGGAACGCCGCGACGGCGGCGCCCACACCGAGCTCCTCGGGGCCGAGCAGGCCACCCGCATCGGGAGCGCGGATCGCGCCGACCGCGTGCACCCCGCGTTGTCGGAGCAACGGCGCGAGCGCGTCGAACAGCTCCGGAGCATCGTGGTTCCCCGCGACGACCACGACGGGCCGGTCGGCACCCAGGCGGAGCAGCGCACCCAGCCCCAGGGACAGCGCCTCGACCGGCGGGACGGGCGGTCGAACACGTCGCCGGAGACGAGCACGAGATCGACGCGCTCCTCGTCGGCGATCCGAACGACCTCGTCGAGCGCGGCCCGAGTCTCGTCGGTGCGGTCGTGGCGGCCGAGTCGTCGGCCGATGTGCCAATCGGAGGTGTGCAGGATCCGCATGGGCTAGAGCCCGGCGAAGGGATCGCCGTCGGCGTCGGTCGCCACCTCTTCCTTGCGCGTGGCCCACGGCGGGAACGGGAACGTGATCACCAGCGGGACCGGGACGGCCGGCTGACTGACCACCATCGTGCCGGGCTTCAACAGTCGGGCGCGCGCCCGGGTGGAGGGGAGCATCCAACCGTATTCCGCGCGCTCGGCCTCGGCGGCGTCGAGCCGGCCGGCGACGCGGATCGACGCGTTCTCGAGCACCTCGGATGCGACGCGGCTCGCCGTCTGCTGCGCGCCGACCAGGAGCACGCCGAGGGACCGACCGCGCTGGGCGATGTCGATCAGCATGTCCTTGAGCGGGCTCGTGCCCTCCCGCGGGGCGTACTTGTTCAGCTCGTCGAGCACGACCACCGAGAGCGGCAGCCGGTGGCCGGTCGCCTCCTTCTGCTGGAACGTCTCCTTCAGCAAGGCCCCGACGACGAACCGTTGGGCCTGCTCGTGGAGCGACTGGATCGCGACGACCGTGACGTTGGCGGCGCCTCGATCGATCCGGCGGCCTTCCCCGGCGCGGACAAGGTGGCCGACACGCGAGGCCGCCGCGTGCATGCGCCGGAGGAAGGCGGAGACCGTGGACAGCTGGACACGGCCCGTCCAGGCCTGATCCGGCTCGCCCTCGTCGGGGTCCAGGAACTCCTCGAGCGCGTCGACGAGCGAGGGCAGATCGGTGATGATGCGACCGGCCTGACCCGCGGCGATCGGTCGGCGCCACCTGCCGTCGGGCTCGTCGCGGGGATCGCGCAGCGCGATCGCGCCGGGCATCCCCTCGACGTCGGCGGCGAAGCGTTGGAGCTGCTGCTGCACGCGTTCCCGGATGAAGGGCAGCTGGTTCTTGGCGTCGTTCGCGTCGGTGAAGCAGAACTCGAGCAGTCCGAGATCGACGAATTCCCGCGGCGTCCACGCGAAGACGTCGATGCCTTCGAGTCGGCCGCCCGTGTCGGGGATCAGGTCGCCGCCGCCGCGGCGCGGTGGCGCCCAGAACCGCACGCTGGGGAAGGGTGCGGGCTCGACCCCGATCGCCGCCCAGCCCTCGGCCGCGCCGTCGGCCTGTGCGAACAGCCGGTTGGGCTTGTCGAGCCACAACAGGTCCTCGCCCTTGACGTTGAACACCAACACGCGAAGGTTCGCCGCGCCCTCGCCGACGATCGCCGGCGACGACGTCAACACGCGCAAGAAGAACAGCGCGAAGGAGGTCTTCGTGGCGACCCCGGAGATGCCTGCGATCGACATGTGCCCGCCCTTGCGGCCGTCGAAGAAGTCCAGGTCGATGTGCACCGGCAGCCCGTCGCGGCCCAGGCCCACGGGAAGGGGACGCTCCATCTGATCGGCGTACAACGCGCGGCTGCGTTCCTCGCCGGTCGCGCGGTCGACCGTCTCGCCGGGGTCGGCGGACACCCAGACCTCGGGGTCGATGCGGGTGACGGCGACCCGCGCGGTGCGGACCTTCTGCGCCGGCATGATGCCGAGTGCGGCGATCCGGTGCGTGTCGGACTCGTACTGGGCGCCCTCGTAGATCGCCTCGGCCTCGGTGACGACCCCGTAGGTGCGCACCTCGCCCGCCTTGGGCACCAGCGTGCGCACGACCACCAGATCGTCCAGCTGCAGGAACTGGTCCTCCTCGACGACGACGCGGAACTCGGCGGTACTGGTGTGCTCGGAGCCGAGGACGCGTCCGACGTGCTCCTCGGTCACGAGGCCCTCGGTTCCGAGACCGCCGCCCGGAGCGCGCGATAGACCAAGCCCGGGTCGCCCATGCGGTGGCGGAGCTGACGCTCGAGCGCGCCGATCGGCACCAGGTTCTGCGGTGCCCGAGGATCCAGGTGGGGCTCGGATGCGACCACCGGGAGCAGCGCCGCGCTGCGATCGGCGATCACGACGATGTCCTCGAGGGGGAGGTGGCCGGAGGCCTCGCACCGCACGATGCCAGTCCACGAGTGGCCGCCGGCCAGGACCGCGAGCCGCACGTACCACGAGTACCGCCGGTAGTCGGCGATCGTGAACAATGGCGTGCGTTGTCCGACCCCCAGCGCGGCGACGATCGCCCCGCGCTCGGGCGCCAGGTAGGTGACGCGGTGGCTCTTGATCGTGCCGACGACCTGCTGGGGTGCAAGCTCGTTGAGCGGTCCGTCGGCGAACACGAACGCGTCGATCGCCACACGCGCGGCGAGGTGACCCTCGGCCGCGCGCATCCGGGTCTGCAAGGTGTTGACGAGCGCGTCACCGTCGTGGTCGGGGATCGTGATCGTCTCGTACGGCGGCTGGAGATCGACGATCGGGAAGATCTCCCCGCGCCCGCCCGCGAGCACGGCCCATCGCTCCACGCGTTCGTCGGTGACCTCCGAACGGATCGCGGTGCGGCTCCAGCGAACGGCGCCGACTGCGAAGGTGCCGCAGAGCCCCGGGACGGGGCCGTCGATCGGGTCGTCGATCGTGAGCCGGGCGTCGATACGTCGAACCCCGTCGACAAACGCGACCTGCTTCGACCCCGTCGTCGACGCCCTCGCGCGGCGCCCAGGACGTCGTCTCGACCGTGTCGTCGACCGAGCCCTCGGCCGGCGCCAACGTGGAGTCCAGCGGGGCGCCGTACTCGGGCGACCAGCTCTCCACGAAGATGCGCGCCATGGCCGGATACTAGCCGCGCGGGCCGACACGCCCGCTCAGGCGGGCGCCGTGGTGGAGGAGGCGCGCTGCCACCGTCCGTCGGTGTAGACCAGCGTCGTCGTGCGCACGCTGCTCGGACAGCAATGCGGGTCTCCGGGGGCGTACACAGCCTCGGTGATCGTAAGCCCGACGGGGTCGACCGAGGGGTCCACCCGGCGGTCGCAACCATCCTCCCGGAAGTCCTCCTGGCCCGTCGCGAGGTCGACGACCAGCGTGCGGCCGCAGCCGCCCGAGCCGCCCTGCTCGGCGAAGACGATCGCGTCCGCGGACCCGTCGCCCGTGACATCCGCGAGCTGGCTCGAGACCCCCAGCATCGGATCCCGTTCGGCCGAGAACGACTCGCCCCAGACGGGACGCCACGGCAGGCCTCCGTCGTCGAAGCGGCGCCAGGCCACGATGCCTCTGTCCTGCCGGAAGGGGTCCTCGCCCGGCACGGCCCAGGCGACCACGATCGCGTCGCCCTCCGCCGTCGACGTCGTCCAGCTGCCCGTGACCTCGGCCCCGATGGGGATCAGCGCGGCAGCAGGCACGTCGCCGGGGGCCACGTCGTCCTCGAAGGAGAGAGGCAGCCCGGAAGGAAGGGATGGAAGGGGTGAGGCGACGGGGGCCGCCGACGGTGATGTGCTCGGAGAGTCGTTGTGCGCGAGGCAGCCTGGTGTGACAAGCACGACGACGCAGAGGGTGAGGAGGAGGCGCACCGCTCGGATGCTACTCGCGTGATCCATCGACTCGGGGAGGGGATTTGGAGCGCGGTCCGGCCGCGGGAGGGCGCCGGGCGAAACGGAAGGGGGGTTCCCGGAGCGACGTCCGGACCGCGCTCAAAACGTTTTCGCCTCCGACGCGCCCGCGGTTCATCCGACGGGCCGATCCGTGCCCGTAGGATGCCGAACGTGAACGCCGACCCCGGTTCCAAGCCGGCCTCGTCCTCCCACGTAACGCTCGCCCAGCTGATGGAAGTGACCGACGCCAACGTCGCCGGCAACGTTCACGGCGGGGTCGTCATGCGCTTGGCCGACACCGCCGCGGGCCTGGCCGCGATCCGGCACGCGGAGGGTCTGTGCGTCACGGTCAGCGTGGATGAGGTCTCGTTCCTGGAGCCGGTGCACGTCGGCGACGTCTTGACCCTCCGCGCATCGGTCAACGACGTCGGCACGACGTCGCTCGAGTGCGGTGTCCGGGTCGAGGCGGAGGATCCGATCACCGGGCGCACCGTCCACGCGGCGACCGCCTACTTCGTGTTCGTGGCGCTCGACGCCGAGGGCCGCCCGCGAGCGGTGCGCGCGCTGCGGCCCGAGACCGATGTCGAGCAGCGGCGGCAACGTGCGGCGAAGCTTCGTCGCGCGGCCCGCACGGCACACCAGGAAGCGCTTCGAGCCGAGCGTGCGGACCGCGGGTCGGCCCCATCCTGAGGCGTCCCCGCGGGCCCGTGGGAGGATGGGGTCGACGGTTCGCGGAAGGACTTGGATGACGTCTTCGTTCGACGGCGCCCGGGGGCGCCTTGCAACGCCCGAGGGCGAGGTGGCCTTCGCTCGGCTGGATCGGCTCGCAGAGCTCGGCGTCGAGGCGTCGCCCCGCCTGCCCCACACGGTGCGGATCTTGCTCGAGAACCTCCTGCGCCGGGCCGGCACCCGCGACGTCGACGATGCGGACATCGCCGCCCTGGCCGCGTGGCCGGGGCCGGCGCGCGACGTCGCGTTCATGCCGGGACGCGTGCTGATGCAGGACTTCACCGGCGTTCCGGCAGTCGTCGACCTCGCCGCGATGCGAAGCGCCGTCGATCGGGCCGGCGGCGATCCGCGCATCGTGAATCCCCTCGTTCCCGTCGACCTCGTGATCGACCATTCCGTGCAGGTGGACCTCTTCCGCTCGGCCGACGCCTACGAGGCAAATATCGCGTTCGAGTATCGCCGCAACGGTGAGCGATACCGCCTCCTGCGGTGGGCGCAGGGGGCGTTCGACAACGTGCGCGTGGTCCCGCCCGGTGCGGGCATCTGCCATCAGGTCAACCTCGAGCACCTCGGGCAGGTCGTGTCCGTCCGCGACGGCGTCGCGTTCCCCGACACGGTCGTCGGCACCGACTCGCACACGACGATGATCAACGGCCTGGGCATCCTCGGGTGGGGGGTCGGAGGCATCGAGGCCGAGGCGGCCATGCTCGGCCAACCGATCGCCCTGCCGCAGCCGGTGGTGGTGGGCGTGCGCACGATCGGAGCCCTCCCGGCGGGCACGACGGCGACCGATCTCGTCCTGACCCTGACGCAGATGCTCCGCGCGCACGGCGTGGTGGGCTCGTTCGTCGAGTTCACCGGGGACGGGCTCTCGACGCTGCCGATCGCCGATCGCGCGACGCTGTCGAACATGTGCCCGGAATACGGCGCGACATCGGCCTACTTCCCGATCGATGACCAGACCCTCGCCTACCTGCGGTTCACCGGTCGCGCGCGCGCCGCGGAGCTCACCGAACGCTACGCCAAGGAGCAGGGGTTCTTCCGGACCGACGGGGACCCGGAGCCGACCTTCACCGAGGTCCTCGAGCTCGATCTCTCGGCGGTGGAGCCGTCGTTGGCCGGGCCGAAGCGGCCCCAGGACCGCGTCGCGCTGCCCGACGTCTGGGACTCGTTCGTCGCCGCGTTCCACGAGCACGTCGTGCCCGATCCGAGGGCGGCCGAGATCGGTGCGTTCATGGCCGAAGGAGGCACCCCGCGCCAAGAGCGCCTGCCCGGCGGCGACGACCTGTCCGACACGACCGTCCAGACCGACGGCATGACGATCCGAGACGGCTCGGTGGTGATCGCGGCCATCACATCGTGCACGAACACCTCGAATCCCTCCGTGATGGTGGCGGCCGGCCTGCTGGCCAAGCACGCCGTGGAGCGGGGCCTCGTCACCAAGCCCTGGGTCAAGACGTCGCTGGCGCCCGGGTCCCGCGTCGTGACCGACTACCTGGATCGGGCCGGGTTGACGCCCTACCTCGAGAAACTCGGGTTCGGCCTCGTGGGGTACGGCTGCACCACGTGCATCGGGAACTCGGGCCCGCTGATCGACGAGGTGTCGGCGGCGGTCGACGACGGCGACCTCAACGTCGTCGCCGTCCTGTCCGGCAACCGGAACTTCGAGGGGCGCGTGCATCCGCAGGTGCGCGCCTCCTACCTGGGCTCGCCGCCGCTCGTCGTCGCGTACGCGCTGGCGGGACGTGTCGACCTGGATGTCTCGAGCGAACCGCTCGCCGCGGGACCCGACGGCCCCGTCTTCCTGCGCGATCTGTGGCCCACGCCCGAGGAGGTTGCGACGACCGTCGCGGCCTCGATCGATGCGGAACAGTTCGATCACGAGTACGCGCGGATCTGGGAGGGGGATGAGCGGTGGCGGGCCCTCGAGACACCATCGGGCGCGGTCTATGCCTGGGATGAGACGTCGACCTACGTCCAGGAGCCGCCCTTCTTCGCCGATCTCGAGCCGCGACGCTTCGACGACATCGAGGGCGCGCGGATCCTGGTCAAGGTGGGGGACTCGATCACGACCGATCACATCTCGCCCGCGGGCGCGATCAAGGCGGACTCGCCGGCCGGCCGGTTCCTGGCCGAACGACGGCGTGGAGCCGCGCGACTTCAACTCCTACGGGTCGCGGCGCGGGAACCACCTGGTGATGATGCGCGGCACGTTCGCGAACATCCGCCTGCGCAACGAGTTGGCGCCCGGCACGGAGGGCTCGTTCACGACGCATCTGCCCGGTGGCGAGCTTGTCTCGATCTTCGACGCCTCGCAGCGATACCTGGCCGACGGCGTGCCACTCGGCGTGATCGCGGGCACGGAGTACGGCAGCGGGTCCAGCCGCGATTGGGCGGCGAAGGGACCCGACCTGCTCGGTGTGCGGTTCGTGCTGGCCCAGAGCTTCGAGCGGATCCACCGGTCGAACCTCGTGGGGATGGGCATCGTGCCGCTGCAGTTCGCCACGGGCGAGTCGGCCGCGAGCCTCGGGCTTGATGGCACCGAGACGTACAGCGTGCGAGGGTTCGGCGGCGAGATCGTGCCGGGCCAGCCGGTGTCGGTGGAGGCGATCCGTGCCGACGGCGCCGCGACGACGTTTTCCGCGACGGTTCGCGTCGACGGGGCAGCCGAGGTCGCGTACATGCGGGCGGGCGGCGTCCTCAACCTCGTCTTGACCCAGATGCTGTCGACCTGACGAGCACGCAAACGACGGGCCCGGTACGCCGGGCCCGTCGTCTGACCGTTCGTTCGCGATGGATCAGTACAGCCAGCGCCGATCCTGCACGAACCCGACGCGCTGCCAGATCTTGCCCAGACCCCAGTAGCGCCCTGCGTTCGCAAGGATCAAACCGACCAGTACCACCGCGTAGACGATGTGCTCGTCCACGAACGGGTTGTTCTCCGGCCAGATCGCGGTCGCCAGGTAGAAGATCGCGAGCCAGGCGATCCCACCGAACGCCGCCAGCCGGGTCATGACGCCGGTCATCAAGCCGAGACCGATGAGCAGCATCGAGGCCATGAAGACCCAATCGATCCACGGGTCGACCGCCGGACCGGTGGCGGTCATCTGGTAGCCGGTCACCGTGTGGATCGTGTCGGCGAACGGCCCCTTGAGTGCGAAGCCGATCGCGCCGACCGTCGGCGAAGCTCCGTGGATCCAGGCGGCGTCACCGAAGTAGTCGATCCGAACGGTGTTGCCGACATCGTCCACGATCCGCCCCGTGTGGAATCCCAGGGCGAACGTCTTGTCGAGGAACGCCCACAGGAACGTGAACCCCATCAGCAGGCGCAGGATGCCGAACACCCGCTGTAGCCCTGCCGTGTGCACCGGCTCGAGGCGCTCCAGGGGCGGCATCTCCGTTGCCTTGGTGGTGGTCGTGTCCATCTCCCCACCTCCTTCGTCTGGGGCTAGCCTCCGTCTCGACGACGATGGTGCTCTAGCGTCGAAAGGCCCGATGCGACAGGGACCTTCGGGAGGAGCCCGGGTTACTCGACGGAGCCGGGTGTGGTGGTGTGCCGCGCGAGGTAGGCGGCCGCCTCTGCACGGCGAGCGACCTCGAGCTTCGACAGGATGCTCGAGACGTAGTTCTTCACGGTCTTCTCGGCGAGGTGGAGTTCGTCGCCGATCTGTCGATTCGTCCAGCCCTCGGCGATCAACTGGAGGATCCGCTCCTCCTGTGGCGAGAGGCGGGCGAGCTTCTCGTCCTTCATCAGGTGCTTCCCCTTGCGCAACCGGTCGAGCACCGCGTTGGTGACGCTGGGATCGAGCAGGGAGTCGCCGGCGCCGACCGCCCGGATCGCCCGCAGCAGATCGCCCGACTTCACCTGCTTCAGGACGTAGCCGGAGGCGCCCGCCATGATCGAGGAGAACAGAGCCTCGTCGTCGGCGAAGGACGTCAGCATCAGCACCTTCGTTTCCGGACGGTTGGCCCGGATCTCGCGGGTCGCCTCGATGCCGGAGCCGTCGGACAGGCGGACGTCCATGACGACGACGTCCGGACGGGTCCGCGCCGCCTCATCCACCGCCTCGCGAACCGAGCCGGCCTCGGTCGTGACGACGATGTCGTCCTGCGCGTCGAGCATCGCGCGGATGCCGTCGCGCACGATCTCGTGATCGTCGACCAGCATCACGCGAAGCGGCGGTGTCTTCGGGCTCACGCCCGCATCCTAGCCGCCGGTCGACCGCTGGAGGACCGTCGGCTCGTGCTCCGGGCCGAGGCCGACCTCACGACAGACGCCTTCACGGACCTGGTCCAGGAAGTTCTTGATGGTCGCCTCCGCGACCCGGAACAGCAGCGCCCGATCCATCACGCGACCGAGAGCCCCGAGCGGGGGGATATAGCGCGCGCTCATCGACAGCTGGCATCGGTCGACGCCGAGCGGGGCGATCTCGAGATCCGCGTCCAGCGACGGGAAGAGACCGGCGGCGCCGGTCGCGGTCCAGCGCAGCGGCAGCACGGTCTTGGTCGGCAGGCGGATCGGCGCGCCGAGATCGATCGCCACCTCCCGCGCGATCCGGACGTCGTCCCCGATGCCGACCTCGGCGAGCAGTCGGTCGCCGCGCAGGTTCGCCTCGGTCGCGAACCCCGGCAGCCACGACCCCGGAGCATCGATCAGCACCTGCTCGACCGCGTCCCGTTGCAGGGGGAGTTCGACGAAATAGCGCGCAAACATGCTCACAGTGTGGCCGCACGCTCCGCGCACACGCAGGGACCATCGTCCCGCATGTGCAGGGCCACTCGGCGCGGACTCGTCTGAACGGTCCTCGCATACTCGCGGGATGTTCATCCACCCGGAAGGAGCACCTTGTATGCGACGTTTCACTGTGGTCGCCTCCGCCGCACTGCTCGCGCTGGTGTTGGTCGGAAGTGCCTGTACCAGCAACAGCAGCGGGTCCGACGCCGGCACGGCCGACGCGGCGGTCGCGGACACGGCGGCGGCATCGTTCGACGTGTCCCTGTCCGACCAGCTCAAGATCGACCCGGCGATGATCGACGCGCCGTCGAACACGCCGCTCACGTTCAACGTCACCAATACCGGCCAAGGACAGCACTCCTTCGCGATCGAGGCCGGCGATCAGACCTATCAGACCGCGCTGCTGGACGGCGGGGCCACGGCGACGCTCGACGTGCCCGCGTTGCCCGCCGGCGATTACACGACGCTCTGCACCGTCCCCGGTCACGCCGATGCCGGCATGAAGGGGATGCTCATGGTGTCCGACACGGGTGCGGGAACGCCCGACACCGGTGGCACGTCGACCACCATGACCGCGCAGCAGATGGCCGACGCCCACGCCCAAGGGGTGAACGACTTCGTCGCGCAGCTCACCGATGGCCCGAACACCAAGGGCATCGGCAACCAGCCGCTCAAGCCCGAGATGGACGGCGACGTCAAGGTCTTCAACCTGACCGTCTCCCAGATCCAGTGGGAGATCACGACGGGCCAGTCCGTCGATGCGATGGCGTTCAACGGGCAGGTGCCCGGGCCGCTGATCACGGTTCACCCCGGCGATCGCGTGCGCTTCTTCGTGCAGAACCAGATGGATCAGCCGTTCGTGCTGCACTTCCACGGATTGACCGTTCCCAACGACATGGACGGCGTGCCGTTCGTGACGCAGGACCCGATCATGCCCGGCAAGTCCTGGACGTATGAGTTCACGATCAAGGACCCGCCCGGGATCTACGTCTACCACTCGCACTTCAACTCCGCGGAGCAGGTCGGAGCCGGGCTCTACGGAGCGATCATCGTCGCGCCGAAGACCGGCTGGAGCTCCGTGTACGGCGTCACCCCCGACGTCGAGTCCACGCTGTTCCTCGGCGACGGACAGCTGGGCTACAACATCAACGGCAAGGGGTTCCCCTCGACGTTGCCGATCGTGGCCAACGACGGCGATTGGGTCCTCATCCACATGGTGAACGAGGGCGAGCTCCTGCACCCGATGCACCTGCACGGGTTCCATTTCCAGGTGGTGGGTCAGGACGGCTTCCCGTTGTCGCCGGGGAACCGCTACATGGCGGACACCCTCGTGATCGCGCCGGGGCAGCGGTTCGACCTGTTGGTGCACGCGGACAACCCCGGACTGTGGGCGTTCCACTGCCACATCCTCAACCACGTCGAGGGCCCCGAGGGCATGTTCGGCATGGTGACCGTGCTCATCGTCAACAAGTAGGGCGGAGTGGTGGCCGGCCGTCAGGCCGGCCACCGCACCGTGACGGTGGTCCCCTCACCCGGCGTGCTCGTCAGGCGGAACGTGCCGCCCATCGACTCGACGCGCGCCTCGAGGTTGGTCAGGCCCATGCCGGTGTGCGGCGCGTCGACGTCGAACCCCTGGCCGTCGTCGTCGACCTCCAGCTCGATCGCGCCCCCGGCACTGCGCAACGACACGCGGCACGTGATCGCCGCGGCGTGCCGCTCGACGTTGGACAGCATCTCGCGAACCACCTGAACGACGTCTCCCGCGCGGGAGGCCAGCTCGGCGGCGGCCTCCTCGTCGACGACCGACACGATCACGACGCCGCTGCGCTCCTCGGCATCCGCGCACAACTTCCGGATCGCCTCGTCGAGTTGACGGTCGGCAAGGATGCCCGGCCGCAGTCCGAAGATGTAGTTGCGAAGATCCCGGATCGCGCGGTCGATGTCCTCGACGGCGTACTCGAGGCGTGCGGCGATCTCGGGGTCGTGGGCAAGCGCCGCGGCACCCTGCAGCCCCATCCCCACGGCGAACAGCGATTGGATCACCCCGTCGTGCAGCTCCTTGGCGATCCGCTCTCGCTCCTCGAGCACCTCCAGCCGACGCAGCTCCTGTTGGGCCTGCTGGGTCTCCGCGTAGAGGCGGGCGTTCTCGATCGCGACCCCCGCCTGGGTCGCGAGCACGACCACTGCGGCCTCGTCGTCGTCGGTGAACGCGTCGGCGCCTCGCTTATCGGTGAGATAGATGTTGCCGTAGATCCGGCCCAGCGCGCTGAGCGGAGCGCCCAGGAACGAGTGCATCGGCGGATGGTTCGGCGGGAACCCATAGGACCGCGGATGTTTGGTCAGGTCGGGGAGCCGCAGCGGTTCCTTGTCCTCGATCAGCACGCCCAAGATCCCGTGACCGGTCGGCGGCGCCCCGATCCGTTGCCGGTCCTCGTCCGAGATGCCCTTCGTGATGAAGCGCTCGATCCGGCGATCGGCACCCAGCACGCCCAGCGCGCCGTAGGTCGCCCCCGTGATCTGGATGGCGAGGTCGACGATGTGCTCGAGCACGGTGTCGAGATCGAGCTCGGCTGCGAGCGTGAGCCCGGCCTCGATGAGCATCCGGTCGCGCGACGGAGCGAGGTCCTCGATATCGCCCACGGCCGAAGCCTAGCGCGCCGGCGCAGGGCGGCTCTCCCGCGGCGCTATCCGGCCCGGGTGGGTTCCCGCGTTCCGTCGGGGCGGCTCGCCCGCGCGGGCGGTGCCGGTCGCGGTGGCCGGTAGTCGACCGTCAGCCCGCGCACGATCACGAGGAAGAACGTCAGGATGCCCGTCGTCCCGTACAGCGCGATCATCCACGGTCGCTGGGTGTCGGTCCCCGCGAAGACGCCATGGAGCAGGGCGAGCACGAACGCCGGCACGGCCACGAGATGGATCGTGCGCCACAGGCGCGTGCTCATCTTCGAGCGGGACCAGCTGCTCACCATGAGCAGCACGATCGCGTACATGGCGATCACGCCGGCCGACAGCGCGAGCGGCCGGAACGTCGAGCGCATCGGGACCAACACGTCGAGCACGCCGAACGGCATGTAGGTGTCGACGACGAGCAGGATCAGATGGAGGGCGAGCAGCGCGAGGCCGGTCGTTGCCACGAACGCGTGGAAGGCGTTGGCCGCGGGCTTGGAGATGCGTCGCTTCACGATGCCCGTGGTCGCGACGAGGCCCCACGCGACGGCCAGCCACAGCGCGACGTACGCGCCGATGCCGGCGGCCCGCAGCAGGATCCACGTCATCATGCGGCGACGTCTCCATCGACGGGCATCGAGATGACGATCTCGGCCATCCGGGTGACCAGCACGGCCGCGTAGCGGCGCGCGGCCGAAGGCCCCAGGAGCAACGCGTGCGTCGCCCCGACTTCCGCCTCGGCGCAGGTCGGCGCCCACACGGTTGCCTGGAGCAGATCGGTGCGCGCAGGTGCCCCGGTGACGGGATCGATCACGTGGTGTGCGTCCGTGCCCCAGGCACGCCGGCACACCGATGAGGTCGCGAGCGCGCCTTTGGCGATCGTCGTGCGGAGCAGTTCGCCGCCGGTCTCGGGGTCCTCGATCGCGACGCCGAGCGCCGGCGCCTCGCCGAGCACCCGGAGATCACCACCCGCGTTCACCAGCACCCATGGCAGACCCGTGGCGATCGCGTCCTCGGCGGCGCGATCCGAGCACCAGCCCTTCGCGATCCCGCCGAGGTCCAGATGCACGCCCGCGGGTCGATAGACGTCGCCATGCCGGGTGCGGATCTCGGTCCAGCGTCCGCACGGTGTCGCGGCGTTGAGCGTGCCGCGCGCCCCCGCGAGCACGTCGTCGAAATCGCGGTCGTAGCCGGCCGCGATCAATGCGTCGTGGACCGTGGGATCGAAGGTGCCGTCGGTGGCGGCGGCCGCCGCGAGGGCCAACTCGAGGACCTCCGCGAATCCGTCGGAGACCGGCGTCCACTCGTCGTCGCTCCGATTCACCCTCGTGAGCTCGCTGTCGCCTCTGAACCTGGAGAATCGTCGATCCTCGGCGGTGAAGCGGTCGACCACCACCTCCGCGGCGTCGTCGAACGTCGGGTGCGCCGGGCCGACGACGGTGACGTCGGTGCCCATCGATCGGAACGTGCGGGACTCCATCGCGATCAGGACCCTCCGGTGCTGGTCGTGGGGGGAGCCGGCGCCGGCGCCGGGTTGGCGGAGATCTGACCGCCCCCGCTGGAGGTGCTGCTGGAGCCACCGGTGTACACGGGCGTCGAAACGACGGGGTCGACGATGACCACCTTGCGGGTGATGTGCCGCTCGATCACCTGTCGGGGAGGCGCCGCGCCCTTGACCTGGTGCCCCGACGCCACGTCGGGTGGCTTCGGCGCCGCCACGAGCGGGGCGGCGGCCATGATGAACGCAGCGCCGCCGGTGCCCCAGGCGAGCGCGCGGACGCGCCCCTTGGGCCAGCGTCTGCGTCGCGAGGCGGCCTCAGTCATCGGACCCCTCGGAGAAGCTGCCGCCCTGACTCGACCCGGACTCACTCTCGAAGCCGCTCTCGTTGGCGCTGTCGTCGGAGGTCTCGAATTGATCGTCCGAGCCGCTCATGGCCGTCGACGGGGCGGTGCTCGAGCCCCACGTCGTCGAGCCACCGGCGCTGGTCGCCGAGCCGGGCTTGTGAACCGTGATCGTCCTCGTCGTCGTGTGGACGATCGGGGGCCTCGGACGCAGATGGGGAGCCTTGGCGTCCGCACTGGGGCCGGTCATCCCCATCATGATGCCGAGCCCCGCCAAGGCGAGCGCGACCACGAGCCCCGCTGCCACCACCATCGCTGAGCGCTGCTTCATCTCGCTACCTCCTTCGATTCGGCCTACTGACAGGGTTCAACCTAGGAGGCGGCCCGCCAGGGCCACGACAAGCCATCGCTAAGAGTCGGCAAAGTCGACAAGGAGATGAGAGCAAGTGCAGCGCAGCGAAGCTCGAGCGCCGGGCTCGCGGGTCAGCCGGTGCGGTGCGTCGAAAGCCCCCGAACGGCGGACTCGAGGATCTCGGCGAGGGTCGTCCCAGACCCGGGCTCGTACCGGGCGGTGCCCACCCCGAGGGAGAGCGCTCGGGGCTGCTGGCGACGGGTGTCATGGGTCGCGATCGCCTCGACCAACCGGGACAGCACCAGGGATTCGGCGCCCTCCGCGGTGCCGGTGAGCAGCACGCAGATCGTGTCCGGGGCGATCCGGGCGGGCAGGTCGGAGTCCCGGACCGCCTCGAGGATCACCGCTGCCGCATCACGGGCGAGGTCGTCGGCGGCGTCGGGTCCCTCCGTGCGGAGCAACTCATCGTGATCGTCCAGTCGTACGAAGACGAAGACCGCCGGCTGACCGAGCCGATCGGCCATCCGAACGTAGTGCTCGGCGATCGCGGCGAACCCGCGCAGGTTCGGGAGCTTCGTCGCCTCGTCCACCGTCGAGAGCTCCCGCCGGGCGCGTTGCAGGCCCGCGGCGTACCGCACAGCGCGAGGGAGGAGCGCGGACAACGTCGCGTCGCGAAGGAGATGGTCCTCGGCGCCCGCGTGGACGGCCACGGTGCCGTCGGCGGCGTGCGACGCGTCGGTCACGACGACGACGGCGGCCTCCGGCGCCACCCGGCGCGCCCCTTTGAGCGCCTCCAGCGGTCCGGACCCGTCGAGAGCCAGGACGACAGCATCGGTCGTCGGATCCGGCGCCGCGCTGCCGATGTCGGGCGCCCGCACCACGACGAAGCCGTCGTCCTCGGCGATCGCCGACACCTCGTCGTCGGTCAGACCGACGAGCAGCACCGAGAGCGGTTCCCTGATCATCTCCGCCACAGCCTCCTGCGCCACGATGGGACCGGCGTCGGCGCATCATCCCACGGCCGCGGGGACGTTGCCACGGAACCGCAACGTGAACGCCACAGCGCGCCTGCCACCCGGAGGAGGGGACCCCGTAGGCTGGGCAGCGATGGCTCCCGACCCCACCCGTTCCACTGGCGGCTTCATCCGTGCCCTCGTGGCCGTTGCCGCGTCCCTCGCCGTGGTCGGCGGGCTCGCCGTATCGGCAACCGCCGTGCGGTGGTATTCGCTGCGCAACGTCGGCGTCGACGCCGCTCCCTTCGTGCCGACCAGCCCGGACGGGCCGTCGGTCAGCTATCCCACGGGGACGTGCACGGAGCGCGCCTGCAACTACCTCCTCTTGGGGACGGACTCTCGGGCGGGGCTCTCCCAAGAGGAGCAGACGCATTTCGGCTCGAACTCCGACATCGGCGGCACCTCGCGCGCCGACACGATCATGCTCGTGCACACGGATCCGAACCTGCAGAAGGCGATCATCCTCTCGTTCCCGAGGGATCTCTGGGTCGACATCCCGGGCCACGGGACGGACAAGATCAACTCGGCGTTCGAGGGCGGCCTGACCGGTGGCGGCCCGCAGCTCATGGCCAAAACGATCAGCAACCTGACCGGTCTGCAGATCGATCACTACCTGTATGTGGACCTGAATGGGTTCCAAAACGTCGTGAACACGCTCGGGGGCGTCGAACTGTGTATCCCGGCGTACAACGTGAACACGCCCGGCTGGGTCGAGGGCTCGGACGCCAACGGCAATCCCACCCAGATCTACTACGACGAGGTCGGGCACATCGTCGATCCGAACACGGGCCTCGACGTCGTGCCGGGTTGTCAGAAGCTCGACGGATCACAGGGCCTGGCGTACGTCCGCTCACGCCACCTGCCCTGCGACACGATCCCGGACTTCGCTCGGATCGGTCGACAGCAGCAGTTCATGCGCGCCGTGATCAATCAGATGCTCAAGCCCGCGCAGATCGCGAAGGCCCCCGGGTTGGTCGGGCCCGTGTTGGCCAGCCTGCATCGCGACCAAGACTTCCTTCCCGGCGACCTCGTCTATCTGGTGGGGCAGATGCGCGGGCTCAGCACCGGGGCTGTCGAGTTCCGAGCCGTGCCGGGCGTCAGCGCGATGGAGGGCGGGCTCTCGATCGTCAAGATGGATCCAAGCGCCCAGCAGATCTTCCAGGCGATCCGGGACGGGAAGTCCATCACGGGGGTCGGCACGGAGCTCGTCGACACGCCGCCGTCGGAGGCCAACACGACGGTGGCCGTCATCGACGCAGGGGGCGGCGACGCGGCCCAGCAGGTCGAGGACACGCTGACGAACGCGGGCTTCGACATCACACCGGGCATCGTGTCGGGCGAGGCGCCGAAGGATGTCAAGGGCGCCGCGATCCTGTATCGCCCGGGCGACGCGGCCTACGCCGACGTCGTGAGCAAGTATTTCCCCAGCCTGCAGGTCGTGGAGGCCAAGGGTCTGTCCGAGGCCGTGGCGATCCTCGTGCCGGCCGGCTACCACCCGGCCGAGCCCGGACAGGGAGGCACCGGCGGCACCGGCGCGGCGAGCGAGTGCCCCAACCCGACGGCATAGACTCGCGCCCATATGCGCGCGCTGGTCCTCGCCGGCGGTGAGGGTTCGCGGCTGCGGCCGCTCACCCACACCCAGGCCAAACAGCTGATCCCGGTGGCGGGGCAACCGATCCTGTTCCATGCGCTCGACGCGATCCGCGATGCCGGCATCACCGAGGTCGGTGTCGTGATCGGCCACACCGGGCCGGAGGTGCGGGTCGCGGTCGGCGACGGCGCTCGCTGGGATCTGCGCGTCACCTATCTCGAGCAAGATACCCGACCCGATGCCCAGATCTTCGTCGCGCGCGTCGACGAACCGGAGCACGTCGGCGTCGTGCAGCTCGAGGATGGGCACGCGGTCCGGCTGATCGAAAAGCCGCGTGAGTTCGTCTCCGACCTCGCGTTGGTCGGCGTCTATCTCTTCGACGACTCCATCCTCGAGGCGTGCGCGACGCTGTCGCCCAGTTGGCGTGACGAGTACGAGATCACCGAGGCGATCCAGTGGCTGATCGATCAGGGCAAGACCGTCCGCGTCGAGATGCTCGGCGGCTGGTGGAAGGACACGGGCCGTCCGGAGGACCTGCTCGAGGCGAACCGGATGCTCCTTGGGGCGCGCGAGCCATCGGCGCTGGGTTCGCTGCACGGCACCGATGTCGAAGGCGTGGCCGTGATCGCGGCCGACGCCGAGATCAGGTCCTCGCGCCTGATCGGGCCGGTGGTCATCGGCCCGGGCTGCCGGATCGCGGGCGCGTCGATCGGGCCGAACGTCTCGCTGGAGGCGGGATGCACGGTGACGGACAGCGCCATCCGCGACTCCATCGTGATGGAGGGGTGTTCGATCACCGGGGTCGACGCCCTGGAGGGGTCGATCCTGGGTCGCAACGTCCAGGTGCGGCACGGCGACGGCGGTCGCTCGCACCGCCTCGTGCTCGGGGATCAAAGCGTCGTCGAGGTGGACTGAGGTGCGGATCGTCATCGACGCCCGACCCGCGGTGGATCCGCGCCGGACGGGCGTGGGGATGTACGCCGATGCGATCGTTCGCCATGTGCCCCCCGCGATGCCTGAGGATCTGTTCTCGGCGTGGTATCTGGACGTGCGGGGGGTCGGCCGGCGTCCCCACCGGTTCGCCGGCGTCGCACCGAACCTCTCCGAGCACGCCACGCGGATCCCCTCGCGCATGTTCGGCCCGGTCTCGTCACGGATCGGCCTTCCGCGGATCGAGTGGCTCGCGGGGGCGTCGGACCTGTTCGTCGCCACGAACTACCTGCCGCCGCCGAGTCGCGCGCGCGGCGCCGTCCTGGTCGTGCACGACCTCGCCTTCGAGACGATGCCGGAGACCGCGCCGCACCACGACGAGCGGTGGCGCCGCTCGTTCGTCCGCTGGCTGCGTCGGGCCAGCGCGGTGATCGTGCCGAGCGACGCGACGCGCCAGGAGCTGTTCGCCCACCACGACGTCGACCCCGGGAAGGTGACGGTCGTCGCGCACGGCACCGACGCCGACGCCTTCTCGCCGGTGCCACCGTTGGAGGTAGAAGCGGTGCGCGCGCGCTTCTCGATCCCCGGCCCCTACATCGTGTTCCTCGGTGGGCTCGAGCCGAGGAAGAACCTTGAGCGCCTGATCCGGGCGTTCGGCATGGTCGAGCGAACCGACGTGTCGCTCGTGATCGTCGGGGGCGCGGTGCGCTGGGCGCCGGCGTACGCGGAGCAGGTCGACGCCGCGGTGGCGGGCCTGTCGCCCGGGGCGCGGGCGCGCGTCGTGCGGGTCGGGTACGTGGATCATGTCGATCGTCGGGCGCTGCTGTCGGGGGCCGAGATCCTCGCCTACCCGTCGCGCGCCGAGGGGTTCGGGTTCCCGATCCTGGAGGGGTTCGCGGCCAACGTGCCCGTGCTGACCTCGACCACGTCCTCGCTGCCCGAGGTCGCCGGCGACGCCGCCGTACTCGTCGATCCCGAGGATCCCGCGGCGATCGCGGGCGGTCTCCGCGAGCTGCTGGAGGACACGGATCTCCGCAACGTCCTGCGCGCCGCGGGCACGGCCCGCGTCGCGTCGTTCACGTGGCATCGCTGCGCCCGGGAGACCGCGGCCGTGCTGCGCCGAGCGGCGCAGCACGGCCGCTAGACTGCAGCACGCCGGCGTCCGCCGGTCCCATGATCGCCGACCACGTCCTCGTCACCGGTGGCGCCGGGTTCATCGGCTCCCATCTGGTGGATGCGCTGCTCGCGCAGCCGGGCCGACGCGTGACCGTCCTCGACCGTCTCTCCGTGGGAGGCTCTCGTGCGAATCTCGAGCAGCACGACGACGATCCGCGCATGACCTTTGTGCTCGGCGACGTGAACGACGCCGAGATCGTGCACGAGCTCGTGGCCGGCGTCGACGCCGTTGTGCACGCCGCGGCCGAGTCGCACGTGGATCGGTCGATCGACGAGGTGCGAGGCTTCCTGCAGACGAACCTGATGGGCACGCAGGTGGTGCTCGAGGCCGTCCGCGTCGCCGGCGTGCGCCTGTTGATGATCTCGACCGACGAGGTCTATGGGCAGGGCGCGATCGACGGCGGGTTGTTCGACGAAGACGCGCCGGTGGCGCCCCGCTCGCCCTATGCGTTGAGCAAGGCGGCGGCCGACCTGTTGTGTCACGTGTACCGGACGACGTACGGCGTGGACGTGACCGTGGTCCGTGGCACCAACGCCTATGGACCGCGCCAGATCGAGCGCGTCGTCCCGACCTACACGATCGCCGCCCTCGAAGGGCTCCCGCTGCCGGTGTACGGCGCCGGGGAACAGCGCCGCGAGTTCCTCCATGTGCAGGACTGGGCCCGCGCCGCCGTGACCGTGCTCGAGCGTGGCGCGCCCGGGGAGCTGTACAACATCGGGGCGGGGACCGAGCTGTCGAACCTGCAGCTCGCGGAGCGCATCGTCGCGCTGCTCGGCGTGTCGGACGATCTGATCACCTTCGTGCCGGATCGTCCGGGTCACGACTTCCGCTACGGGGTGACGGCGACACGGCTACGCGAGCTCGGCTGGGAGCCGGCGATCGGGTTCGATGAGGGGTTGGCCGCCACCGTCGAGTGGTATCGGACGCATCGGGAGTGGCTCTACGCCGCGCACGAGGGCGACGTGGTGACCGCGCCGCGGCCCCCACAGGGGGTCACGTGAGGATCGTGGTGACCGGCGCGGGCGGCGGCCTCGGTCGCGCGTTCCTCGCCTGCGTCCCGCGCCACCACGACGTGGTGCCGCTGACCCACGCGGAGCTCGACATCGGCGATCACGACGCCGTTCTGCGCGCGATCCCGCCGCTCGGGCCCGATCTGGTGCTGAACGCCGCCGCGTTCACCGCGGTCGATGCGAACGAAGTCGAGCCGGCGCGGGCGTTCCGTGACAACGCGCAGGGCCCGCACTCGCTGGCGCTCGCCGCGCGGGCGTGCGACGCGATACTGCTGCACGTCTCGACCGACTATGTGTTCGACGGGGCCAAGGACACGGCGTATGACGAGACGGACGAGCCGCGTCCGCTCAGCACGTACGGGCGCGCGAAGCTCGCGGGGGAGCGTCTCGTCGTCCAGGTGCTTCCGGACTCGTTCATCGTGCGGACGGGCTACGTGTTCGGGTCGGGCGCAGACTATCTGTCGAGGCAGCTTCGCCTGCTTCGCGCCGGCGAGGGCGCGGCGGGGATCGAGGATCGGATCGGTTCGCCGACGTTCGTCGACCATCTCGCCGAACGGCTGGTGCCCCTGGCGCTGACGCATCGATTCGGCACGTACCACCTCGCCGGCCCCGAGCCCGCGTCGTGGTTCGAGGTGCTCGGACGACTGCAGACGCTCGGCGATCTCCCGGGGGTGGTGACCGCGCAGCGAGCTGCCGATCTCGGCTTGCCGGCGCCGCGGCCGCCGCGGTCGGCGCTCGCGAGCGTCTTCGTGGAGAACCTGTCGCTTCCGCGGTTCCCGCCGCTGGATGAGGCGCTCCGGGTGATCCTCGGCCGGTAGGCTGGCCGCCGGATGACACCCCCTCGTCGTCACTTCCTCATGCGGTCGCTCGCCGCCGCTCTGATCCTCGCCGCCGTTGCGATGGCCTGTGCGGCGCCGAGATCGGCCGACCCGGCGGACTCGTCGTCCCCGACGCCGGCCGCTGACGCGCCGAAGGGGACCGTCGATCCGGTCACGGGCCAACAACTCAACGCGCCGCCCGACCCGGTCACGGCAGACCTGCCGCCGGCCGTCGACGCGAACGCGTTCGACACGCGCACGCCGATCAAACACGTCGTGTTCCTGATCAACGAGAACCGGAGCTTCGACAACATGTTCGGCACGTATCCGGGCGCCGACGGCGCGTCGACGGCCGACGACCACGGGGTCACGCGACCGCTCACGACCGCGTCGCTGCAACGAGCCCTTGACCTGCCGCACTGCTACAACTGCAATATCGCCTCGATCGACAGCGGGGCGATGGATGGGTTCAACCAGACCGACTCGGCCGACCAGTACGCGTTCACGCAGTTCCGCAAGGACCAGATCAACGCCTACTGGGCATGGGCGAAGCGGTACGCGATCGCCGACAAGTTCTTCGCCTCGGCGGTCGGTCCGTCGTTCCCGAACCACATGTTCTCGATCGCGGCGACCTCCGGGGGCGCCCTCGACAACCCGTGGCAGCCGCCGTCGAACCTCGCCGAGATGCAACAGCAGGGCTACGCCAAGTCCTGGGGGTGCGACATCGCGCGCGACGGTTACGTCGAGGTGATCGACCCCGAGGGCTACATGGTCAAGGTGTCGCCGTGCTTCGACTTCAAGACCGAGGGCGATCTCCTCAACGCCAAGCACATCCCGTGGTCGTACTACGCTGCCACGAACGCGCAGCTCGGCTATATCTGGTCGGCGTACTCGGCGATCGATCGGTATCGGAACAACGCGACCCTGTGGTCCAAGCACATCCGACCGGTCGACGACGTGATCCGCGACATCGACGCCGACCGTCTGCCGCCCGTGTCCTGGATCACGCCGCGGTTCCAACTCTCGGAGCACCCCGAGTACAACTTCTGCTGGGGCCAGAACTGGACGATCGAGGTCATGAACGCGCTGATGGCCTCGGACGCCTGGAAGGACACGCTCGTCGTGATGACGTGGGACGACTTCGGCGGGTTCTACGATCACGTGCCGCCGGTGCGACTCGACGACATCGGGCTCGGCATCAGGGTGCCCGCGATGATCATCAGCCCCTACGCGCGCTCGGGCTACGTCGACCACACGATGTATGAGTTCTCGAGCGTGCTGCGATTCATCGAGGACAACTGGGGGCTGACGCAGCTGACGCGTCGCGACCGGATCGCCGACGGGCTCGGCGGCGCGCTGGACTTCTCGCAGCCGCCGTTGCCACCGGACCCGCAGCCGTTGCGGACCGACTGCCGCGGCTCGATCTGGGACGCCCCACCCCCGGAGGGGTGAGCCGCGTGCGCAGGGCGCTCTTGGGCTTGGTCGCCGTCGCCTCGATCGCGGTCGCCTGCACCCGATCGTCGGATCCCGCGGCGCCCTCCGACTCACCGAACATCTCCGCGACGCCCACGGTGTCCTCCTCGCCGGCACACACGGTGGACGCGACGTCGTTCACGACGACCACGCCGATCAAGCACGTCGTGTTCCTGGTCAAAGAGAATCGAACCTTCGACAACCTGTTCGGCACGTTCCCGGGCGCCGACGGGGTGACGGTTGGGATGGATCACGGCACGCGCCGAGCGCTTACACGCGGCACCGACGGCCGGGTCCCCGGCGACATCCCGCACTGCTACTGGTGCTCGATCCTCGCGTGGAACCACGGTGCGATGGACGGCTTCGATCAGGGCCCGACCGGAGATTGGGCCTACACGCAGCTGCATCGCGATCAGCTGCCGAACTACTGGCACTGGGCCCGGCACAACGTCCTGTTCGACGACTTCTTCGCCTCGGCGTGGGGGCCGTCGTTCCCGAACCATCTCTATTCGATCGCGGCGCAGTCGGGGGGCGCGCGCGACAACCCGAGGCGCACCGGCTTCTTCTCCAACACCTTCGGGTGCGACGCACCGCCGCAACAGGTGGTCGAGGTCTACGACTCGGAGGGCAACGTCGTGAAGGTGCCGCCGTGCTTCAACTTCGAGACGGAGGGCGATCTGCTGACGAAGCACGGGATCCCGTGGGCCTACTACGCGGCGACCGAGCAGCAGCGCGGCTACATCTGGTCGGCCTACGCCGCGATCGACCGGTACCGGAATCATCCGGCGCGCTGGGCGAGGTACATCCGGCCGACCGACCAAGTGCTCGGCGACATCGCCGCGAACCAGCTGCCGCCCGTCACGTGGATCACGCCGCGCTTCGAGCTGTCGGAGCACCCGGAGTTCTCGTTCTGCCACGGCGAGAACTGGACGACGCAGATCGTCGACGCGATCATGCGCTCGCCGATGTGGCAGAACACCGCGATCTTCCTCACCTGGGACGACTACGGCGGCTTCTACGATCACGTCGCTCCCCCCGACGTGGATCGGATGGGGTTCGGGTTCCGCGTGCCGCTGCTGGTGCTGAGCCCGTACGCGGTCGATGGCAAGGTCAGTCACGAGTCGGGCGAGTTCTCCAGCGTGATCCGATTCATCGAGGACAACTGGTCGCTGCACCCGTACCTGACCGCACGCGATCGCGAGGCGACGCCGATGCTGTCCGCCTTCGACTTCGCACAGGCGCCGCGGCCGCCCGACCCGTTGCCGCTGCGGACCGACTGCACCGGACCGAAGTTCCCGAAGGCCTGAGCGACCCGCGGCAAAGGCGCTGCTACGCTCCCCACCATGACGACGCCGGAACCCGACGACGACGGCTATCTGGCGCTGTCGCGCAGCCTGTATTGGTCGCAGGAGACCGGCGCGCGGCCGCAGGCCGGCACGAAGCAGGTACGCGAGCAGATGCTCGAGTTCGTCGCGAACATGCGCACCGACGAGCGCATGCCGATCCCGTTGGGGGAACCACATCTGGCGGCGCAGACGCCGTGGAAGCGCAAGCTGAAGTACCTGGCGTTCCGCGGCGGTCGGTTCGCGTCTCGACGGTACGACCGGCTGCTCGGTGATGCGGTGGACCTCACCGTCGCGCTCGCCGAGCGGCTGATCGAGCTCGAGCAGGAGGTCGCGACGCTTCAAAGCCAGGTGGCCGAGCTCCGACACGGCACGCAGGACGAGCCCTCGTGAGGATCGCGATCCTGCACCCGCAGACGTCGTTCGTGCGCGGTGGCGCCGAACTGCACACCGAAGAGCTGACGCGCGCCTTGCGCGAGGCCGGGCATGACGCCGAGATCGTGACGATCGCGGGGAAGTGGTACCCGGGCGCCGAGATCGTCCACCAGATGGCCGTGTGGCGCAGCTTCGACGTGAGCGAGTCCAACGGCATGAAGATCGACGCGGTGATCGCGTTGAAGTTCCCGGCGTACCTCGCGCCACACGACCGCAAGATCGTCTGGCTGATCCACCAGCATCGCTCCGCCTACGAACTGTGGGATCACCCCGACTACGGCGACCTGAAGGTGCAGGAGGAGGGGGAGCAGGTTCGCGATCTGATCCACGCGGCCGACCGCGTGGGCCTGGGGGAGGCCAAGCGCATCTTCACCAACTCCAAGAACGTGCAGCAACGCCTGTGGAACGCGCTGCGCATCCCCGCCGAGCCGCTGTACCACCCGTCCCCGGCCACGACGGCGCTGCTCGGCATGACGCCCGGGACGTATGGGGACTACATCTTCTATCCGAGCCGCCTCGAGGTGCTCAAGCGCCAGACGCTCGCGATCGAGGCGATGCAGCATGTACGCAGCGGCATCAAGCTGGTCCTCGTCGGTCGCGGGCCCGACGAGCGGGCCCTCCGCGATCAGATCCACCGACTCGGCCTGAGAGACAAGGTGCAGATGGAGATCGGCGTGTCCGACGAACGCCTGCACGAGCTGTTCCTCGGCGCCCGCGCCGTCTACAACGGGCCGTTCGACGAGGACTACGGCTACGTCACGATCGAGGGGATGGCCGCCGAGCGGCCAGTCGTCACGCTGCGCGACGCGGGCGGCCCCTTGGAGTTCGTGACCGACGGCGTCACCGGCTACGTGGCCGAGCCCGACGCGAAGGCGATCGCGGAGAGCTTCGATCGGCTGTTCGCCGACGCGGGGCTCGCCGAGCGTCTCGGTCGAGCGGGCAACGCGCTCGTCCGAGAGGTCGTGCCGACCTGGCCGCAGGTCGTGGCGCGCCTGCTGGACTGATGCGATCGCCACTGCGCCGCGCGCGTCGCGCCGTCAACGGTCGTCTGTCCACGCCGCGCACGGTCGAGAAGGTCGCCTCGCTCGGCCCGATGCCGCCGGCCCCCACGGGGATCGCGACCTATCACCAGGCGGTCCTCGACGGGCTCGAGCGGATCGGCTTCACGCGGTCGCTGCCGGTCGAGCCGGTCTGGCCGGTGCGCGATCAGGACTTCGCGACGCTGCCGGGCTACCGGATGCGCATCTACCAGCTCGGCAACAACGCCGACTTCCATCTGCCGATCTACCGGATGGTCTGGCAGGCGCCCGGCCTCGTCGTCCTGCACGATCTCGCGTTCGACGACTTCGTCCGCGGGTTGCAGACGAGCGGCGACCGCCTCGGGTTCGTCGCGATCCGCGAGGCGCTCGAGGCCCGCGAGCTCGTGACGCTGCCCGACGCTCGGGCCAACCCGCCGCTGCGGATCCCCTGGGTGGCCGCCGCGGCCCGCCGCGCGCGCGGGATCGTGGTCCACGCGGAGTTCTGTCGCCGCTACCTGGAGCAGATCGGATGCCGGACACCGATCTTCGTGATCCCCCATCCGCCGGTCGAATCCGCCGCCGCGATCGCGGGCGCCGCGCCGACCGGGGCGAGGCTGCGCGCGGCCGCCGAAGCGCGCGGCGCCCGCACGCTGGTGGTCGCCGCCGGCGACGTCAACGAGGCCAAGCAGCTCGAGGGCTTGTTGGCCGCCGTCGCGACCCTGCCCGAGGACGTGCACGTGGCCGTCGTCGGCCGGACCGTCGAGACCTACGACTTCGCGCCGGTGGCGGCCGCCGCCGGGCTCGGCCGCCGGCTACTCGTCGCGACGAACGTGAGCGACGTCGAATTCCTCGGATGGTTGCACGCGGCCGACCTCGTGGCGGACCTCCGATATCCGCACCGCGGGGAGGTGTCCGGGTCACTCGCCCGCGCGATGCAGGTGGGTCGCCCGACGCTCGTGTCCGGGACCGGGACGTACCTGGACAGTCCGCCCGGCACGGTGGTGACGGTCGCGCCCGGGCCTCCCGACGTCGCCGAACTGGCGGCCCGGATCGCCGAGCTCGCGGCGGATCGGGATCTGCGCGAGCGGATCGGCGCGACGGCTCGACGCCACATGGAGGCACACGTTGCCAGCGAGGCGACCGCGCGCGGCTACGCGGCCGCCATCCGAGCGACGATCGGCCTGGTCGATGACCCGGTGGGACCGACGATGCGCCGCTGGGCGGACGCGCTCGCGGACCTCGGGGTAGGGGAGGCGGATCTGTCCGAGGGCGTCGGGCTCCGCTACGCGCGCGCCCTGGAAAGTTTCACGCATCCGTCATGATGCTTCCTCGGGAGCGCCGAGGGCCCTTGCTAGACTCGCCCTGACCAGCGGATTCGCCGCAGCCCATCTCCCGCAAGGAGTCACCCGATCGCGACCGTGACCGGCGTCACCGAACGCACTTCCGAGCCGCCGCGGCTCCGGGTGCGGCTGCGCGCCCGAGAGCTTTACGGCTACCGAGAGATCCTGTGGAACCTCGTCCGCAAAGAGCTGAAGGTCAAGTACACGGCCTCGATCCTCGGCGCCGTCTGGTCGCTGCTGAATCCGCTCGTCTTCCTCGCGGTCTTCTCGTTCGTCTCGAAGATGCTCGGCGGGGCCGTGCACGACTACCCGGTCTTCCTCCTCTCGGGGCTTTTGGGATGGAACCTGTATTCGGTATCGGTATCCCAGGGCGCGCAGTCTGTGATCGCGAATGCCAATCTGGTGAAGAAGGTTTACTTCCCTCGAGAGATCCTGCCCCTGGCGACCGTCGGCGTGTCCTTGATCGATTTCATCCTGCAGTCGTTGGTGTTGTTCTTGTTCATCGTCGTGACGTACGGATTCGCGATCGACCGGATCTGGCTCTACCCGTTCGCCTTTGTGGCACTCCTGCTGTTCACGACCGCGATGACCATGTTCATCTCCGCACTGAACGTCCGCTATCGCGACGTGCAGCATCTGATCGGGCTCGCGCTGCTGGTGTGGTTCTGGCTGACCCCCATCGTGTACCCGGCGGGCACCGCCTACGAGAACCTCATCAAGTACGCGCACGGCGCCCTGCTGTGGAAGCTATACCTGCTGAATCCACTGGCCTGGATCGTGTTCGGGTTTCAGGGCGCCCTCTATCACTCCTTCGATGCCGCCCAGAAGCTCGCTCCGTACACAATCGGGCAGCTCGCCATCGCCCTGACGATCGTGAGCGTGATCGCCGCCGTCGGCGTCTACCTCGCCTGGCGCCTGTACTTCGCGATGTCCGGCGACTTCGCGGAGGAGCTGTGATGACCACCGCGATCGAGGTGCAAGAGGTCTCGAAGCGGTTCCGCGTCTATCGGGAGAAGCCGACGTCGCTCAAGCAGCGGCTGCTGTCGGGTCGCACCCGCGCGGAGGACTTCTGGGCGCTCCGCGATGTCTCCTTCGAGGTGCCGCGGGGCGGCACGCTCGCGTTGATCGGCCCCAATGGTTCGGGCAAGTCCACGATGCTGAAGGTGATCGCCGGCATCCTGCGGCCGACGAAGGGTCTGATCCGCGAACGGGGACGCATCGCGGGGCTGCTCGAGCTCGGCGCCGGATTCCATCCCGAGCTGACCGGCCGCGAGAACGTCTACCTCAACTCGTCGTTCCTCGGGCTCTCTCGGAATGAGACCGACAGCGTCTACGACGACATCGTGCACTTCGCCGAGCTCGAGGACTTCATGGACACGGCGGTCAAGTTCTACTCCTCGGGCATGCTGGTCCGGCTCGGGTTCGCGTGCGCGGTGCACGTCGATCCGGAGATCGTGCTGATCGACGAGGTCCTGGCCGTTGGCGACGAGGCCTTCCAGGCCCGATGCCTCGACAAGGTGCGCTCCTTCCAGCGCGAGGGGCGATCGATCGTCATCGTGAGCCACGCGCTCGACGTCGTGCGCCAGCTCTGCGATCGAGCCGTGATGCTGGACCATGGACGCGTGCACGCGATCGGCTCGCCCGACGACGTCGTGCGCGAGATGCGGCTGACGATCCTGCACCACGATCTCGAGTTCGCCCGCGAGGAGGGGTCCAAAGAGGTCGAGATCGTGCACGTGGAGCTGCTGCGCGACGACGTGGTACTGCAGGGACCGGTGCGCTCGGGGGAGACGCTAACCGTGCAGATCGATCTGCGCGCCGCCGAGCGCGTCGTCGACCCCGTTGTCTCGTTCGCACTGCACGACGCGACGAACAGCTACGTCTTCGGTGAGGATACCGGTCGTCTGGGGCTCGACCTGGGGACGGTCGAGGGCACGCGCCGGATCCGGTTCGGCCTCGGTCCGATCCCCGTCACCGGCGGCAAGTACTGGATCACCCTCGGCGTGCACTCGCGCGACAACGCTCGCGTCTACCACGTGCAGGACGAGCGCTACTCGTTCGAAGTGCAGCAGGCGGAGGGTCGTCGAGATCAACTCTCGATCCCCGTGACGGTCCGGATGGAGGACCTGTGAGCGACACCACCACGACACCCACCCAGAAAGGCGACCGGCGGATGACCATCGGCTTGATCCTCGTCTCGGTGACCCTGGCCGCGATCGCGCAGGTCACCCTCAAGATCGGCATCAACCATGTGACGGACGCGAACGGTGGGCAGTTGGCCCTCACCGGCGATGGCCTCAAGCAGATCGCGACCACGTTCCTCGTGTGGGTCGGGCTCGGGATCTTCGCCATCTCGGCCGTGACGTGGCTCTTCGCGCTGTCGCGCGCCTCGCTGTCGTTCGCCTATCCGTTCGCGGCGCTCGGCTACGTGATCATCGTGGCGGCGTCGATCCTGTTCCTGGATGAACACGTTCCGCCGCTCGGCTGGGCCGGGGTCGGTTGCATCGTGCTCGGCATCCTGCTGGTCGCGCAGGGCTCGCCACAGGGATGAAGCCGGCGCCGTCGGCCGCGCTCGCGGTCGTGATCGTCAACTACAACACAGGGGACTGGCTCACGCGGTGCCTCGTGTCGCTGGAGGCCTTCCGCGGCGACGTCGCCGTCGACGTCGTGGTGATCGACAACGACTCCCACGACGGCAGCGCCGAGGCGGCGATCGCGGCCGTGCCCGGAACTCGCCTCGTGCGGAACGAGACGAACCGGTACCTGTCGCCCGCCTGGAACCAGGGCGCGGCGCTGACCGACGCGCCCTACCTGCTGTTCCTCAACCCCGACACCGAGTGGTTCTACGGCACCCTGGAAGATCTGGTCCTGGTCGCCCGCGATCATCCGCGGGCGGGGATCGTCGGACCGATGGTGCGCAACCCCGACGGCACCGTCTATCCGAGCGGCCGGCGATTCCCGAGCGTGGTCGACGCGATGGGGCACGCGTTCGTCTCGCTGGTGCGCCGAGACAATGCGTTCACGCGCCGCTACCACATGGACGGGTGGGATCGGAGGACCGAGCGAGCGGTCGACTGGGTCAGCGGCGCCTGCATGTTGATCCCCCGGACGGCCTTCGACGCGGTGGCGGGATTCGACGAGGGGTTCCCGCTCTACGCCGAGGAGCTGGACATCGCGACGCGGCTGCGCGACGCGGGGTGGTCGGTCCTGTTCACCCCAGAGGTCGAGATCACCCACGCGGTCGGGGTGTCCACGGGCGGGGATCGCCGGCCCCATCGGCTCGTGGTGATGCATTCCGACAGCCTGTACCGCTACTACGCGCGGCACCGGGCCGCCGGCTGGCGTCGCGTAACCTTGCCGGTGGCGTGGCTCGCGCTTCGAGCGCGCGCCGAGATCGCCTGGCTTCTCGGAAGGGTGACGCAGCGATGAAGGCAGTCGTCCTGGTCGGCGGCGAGGGCACGCGGATGCGGCCGCTCACCGAGACCACCCCCAAGCCGCTGATCCCCGTGGTCGATCGACCCGGTCTCGATCACGTCCTCGATCATCTGGCCCGCCACGGGGTGCACGAGGTCGTGCTGTCCTCGCCGTACCTGGAGCGGGTCTTCCACCCGTTCATCGCGGCCCGCCACGGCGATCCGGCGATCACGTGGATCACCGAGTCTGCGCCCCTCGGCACGGGAGGCGCGATCGTCAACGCGCTCCCCGGCCTGGGTGACGAGCCGTTCTTCGCTCTCAACGGCGACATCCTGACCGACATCGATCTGACCGCGATGCTTGCGTTCCATCGGGAGCGCACCGCCGCGGTCACGATCGCGTTGCATCACGTCGAGGATGCCCGCGCGTTCGGCCTCGTGGTGACCGACGCCGACGGGCGTGTCGAGGAGTTCCGCGAGAAGCCCGAGCGCCCGATGCCCGGCGACGTGAACGCCGGCACGTATCTGTTGGACCCCGCGGTGCTTCGCGAGTGGACCCCCGACCGCGCGATCTCGATCGAGCGAGAGATCTTCCCGCCGGTGATCGCCGCGGGGCATGCCGTCTACGGATTCCCGGGGAACTGCTACTGGATGGACCTGGGCACCCCGGAGAAGTATCTGCAGGCGCATTTCGACATGCTCGAGGGGCTCGTCCGCGGCGTGGACTACGAGTCGCCGTGGGTCGCCTCGACCGCCGACATCGAGCCCGGAGCGGTGCTCGGTCGCCGAAGCAGCGTCGGCGCCGAGGCGCGCGTGGGTGCCGGGGCCTCGGTCGAGGACAGCGTGATCCACCCGGGCGCCTCGATCGCGGCCGACGCCACGGTGCGGATGACGATCGTCGGCCCAGGCGCGCACGTCGGCGCCCGGGCGAGGGTCACGGGCTCCGTCCTGGGGGCGGGCTCCCGGGTGGACGACGATCTCGTCGTGACCGACGCCAAGGTCGGGGTCGATCGTGACGCGCCTGCGTCCTAACGGTTCTCGCTTCCCCGAAACGCACACGCCGCATCCCCCGACCGTCCGACTCAACAGCCCTTGGGTGTCGGCCGATGCTTGAGGGGTCCGGCGTCCGCCGGGGGATGGAGCTGCCGAACGATGCGCCGCCGCGCCCGCCGTCTGGTCGTCGCCGTGCTCGCAGCGCTCGCAGCCGTGTCCGTCTCCGCGTCGGGGGCACAGGCGGGCGGCGGCTTCTCCTTCTATGGTTCGGGCGACGGCCATGGGATCGGGATGTCGCAGTGGGGCGCCTACGGGCTCGCGCAGATGGGCTGGAGCCACGGGCAGATCCTGAAGCACTTCTACGCCGGGACGGCGGTCGGGACCTCGTCGACCCTGCCCCGGTCGATCCGCGTCGGGCTCACGTCGGGACGTACGGTCGTGCACCTGAAGGCCCAGGTCGGTCCCGTTCGCCTGTGGCAGGGCTCGACCGATGGCGCGCTCGTCGGCAAGATCCCTACGGGCGAGACCTGGACCGTCGTCGCCAAGCAGAACGCGTGGGCGGTCCGCGGCGCCGACGGCCACCTGGTGGGCGGCCGTCTGTGGGGCGGCCCCACCACGAACCTGATCATCACGTACGCCGACACGGGCTCACGTGTGTTCATCCCCGAGGCGGATGCGATCTGGTACCAAGGGTTCTCCTACGGCCGCGGCACGATCGAGATGAACCTCACCTCCTGCGGCGACGCCAACGGCTGCCTGGAGCGGCTGATCGCACGGCTCCACTTCGAGGACTATCTGCGGGGCCTCGGCGAGGTGCCCGCGTCCTGGCCGATGGAGGCGATGCGGGCCCAGGCGGTGGCGGCGCGCACCTACGCGGCGTACGACGTGAAGCACTATGGACGGCGGGCGGACTGCAACTGCGACATCACCGACGGCGCCGGCGACCAGACCTACGTCGGTTGGAACCGTGAGGGTGGCGCCGACGGCGATCGATGGGTCGCCGCGGTCACGTCGACGGCCGGCCAGGCCATCACCTATCAGGGCGCCCTGATCCAGGCGTTCTACGCGGCCTCGGACGGCGGGCACTCCGACAGCGTCGAGGACGTGTGGCACGGCGGCAACCCCGCGTATGCGATCCCGTGGCTCACCGGGGTCTGCGATCCGGGTGAGTCCACCGGCGCGAACCCGTGGACCGACTGGACCAAGACCTACAGCGCGACCGACGTGACCGCGCGCCTCGCGCCCTACACGGGCTCGATCGGGACGATCCGTCGGTTTGACGCCATCCGACGCGGCGAGGGTGGCCGGATCATCACCGCGGTGGCGGTCGGCGGGAGCGGTTCGGCGACGGTCACCGGCACCGAGATGAAGTCGGCCCTCGGGTGGTACGACGAGCGGGTCTGGATAAACAGCGACCGCACGATCCGCGGATCGATCCGGGAGACCTACGACCGCCTCGGCTGCCGTCCCGGCCTCCCGACGTCGCCGCAGCGCGCGGTGACGGGCGGGTCGCAACAGTTCTTCGCGTCGGGGGGCCTGTACGCCAATCGCGGCTCGGGGCTCACCGTGTGGTTGCGCGGCGCGATCGATCGCGAGTTCCGGGCCGTCGACGCTGCAGCGGGTGTGTTGGGGGTGCCGACGAGCGAGCCCTCGACCCTCACCCTTCGCTCGAGCGGCTGCGCCGGATGCAAGCGGATCATGTTCGCGGGGGGCCGGATCTACTACGCGCCCGCCACGGGTGCGCACGCGCTCTGGGGCAACGTGCTCGATGCCTATCTCAACCACGGAGGCGCAGGCGGCGCGCTCGGCCTGCCGACGACACGGGTCCGGGACCGCGTCGGCGGTGGCGTCCAGGCCGGATTCCAGCATGGGCACATCGCCTGCGCCGGCGGCACCTGCACCGTCACGTAGGAGCGACTAGCAGCCGTCCCCGTTCTTGCCCTCCGGCGCGTTGTTCGTGCACGCGAAGGAATCGATGAACCCGGTCGCGATCGTGGTCGCCTGATCCGGCGTGATGTTCTTGGGACACGTGACGAGCTTGTTCCACGCCGTGTACGCGAGGGCGGTGCCGGTCGGGAGGTCCGGATAGGGGATCAGATACGTCGCGGGGTTGCTCGTGGCGATCGGCCCGAGCGCGTCCAGGACCGCCTTCGGAAGCCCGTCGGGCTCGCCGGAGGCGCGGTAGTACATGATCACGGAGCCATGCTCGAGGGTGTGCACCGCCTGCGCCTCGACCACGGGCGTCGTGTAGATCCGAGGCTGCCCCGGCAACGGCGTCGGATCGTGATCGCCGGCGGTCGCCGGGTGCTGGCTGTAGGAGATCTCACTCGCCGGGTGGTGTGCGTTCGTCGGGCTGACCTCGGGCGTCTGGAGGTCGGCGCAGTGCGCCACCAGGCCGGCATCGATCGCCGATTGCGGGTAGGGCTTGGCGGCGGGGGCTCGGTTCGTGAACCACGAGATCCCGACGAACACGAGCAGGCCGATGAGCCCACCGATCAACGCGCGCCGCATCGCCCCGCGACGAACCTGGGCCTTGGCGGCCCGCTCGCGCTGCTGACGCGCGGCCTCCTTCTTCTCCCGCCTGGCGGCCGACGTGCCTCCACCCGCGGGCTGGCTGGATCGTGCCGCGTCCGTCGCTGCGGGTCGACGCTTCCGCTTCTTCTTGGCCATCAGCCCTGCGTGCCGAAGGCGAAGGTATCCGGCATCGGGTCGGGCAGCTGGTCCGAGGTTCCCATCGTGATCACGAGCGCGGCCTGATCAGTGAGGGGCAGCAGCGTCGGGTCGCCGGTGTACTGCTGCCCGTTGAGGAAGACGCGCAGCTGACGGTCGCCGTCGTTGCACGCGTTGCCCAGGCACGTCGGCGTGAAGTACAGGCCCCACACGTCCATGAACTGTCCGAGCACGGGCTGGAAGTTGGGATCGGCGGACTCCACGTGGACCGTGCCGGTCTCATCGTGGGTATGCAGGGGAGAGGCGGCTTGCTGTGACAGACCGATGTTGGCGGGCACGACCTCCGGCTGCCCGTCGACGTAGACCCAGAGGCGGATGTGATGGTGCAGCGCGCCCGGCGCGTCGTTGAGGTCCGGCAGGGAAAGGATCGCGAGCCGCTCGGGCAGCTGGGCGGTGTTGTTCGACCACGCCGGCGGCGTCTGCATGATGCCCGGCAGCGTCGCGGGATCGGGGAGGATGACGCCCGGGGGAGCGGTGGAGGCGGACGTCGTGCCGTCGCCGCCGCCGAGGATCACGAGCAGACCGATCACGACCGCCGCCAACACCAACCCGACGATCAGCGACAGGGTGCGGTTCCGCTTCCGTTTCGACTGCTTGCGTTGGATCTCCTCGCGCTCGATCCGGGCCTGTTCCTTGCGCTCGGCCTTCGTGAGGCGCTGATCGTCTCCGGGACTCTTCGACACCCTGTGTGCTCCTTGCCGTTCGGACGTCCCAGGGTACCGAAAGCCCCCCATCCGGCTGCTTGCGTGGCCCCGGTGGCCTCCCTATGCTCGCCGTGCCTTCCCCAGCGGGCGCCGGTGAGTCGCGCCGGCCCACGAGAGGGGGGTGGCGCAGTGGCACAAACCTCGGAAGGCCAGACCGTGCGGGTCCCGGACGCGCCGAAACCGGGCGGGCTCGACGGGTACTTCAAGATCACCGAGCGCGGCTCCACGATGCGCATCGAGATCTTCGCCGGCATCACGACGTGGCTGACGATGGCCTACATCCTGTTCCTGAACCCCGCCATCCTCGGCGCGATCCCGGACAACACCGGCACCAGCCTGACGTTCCCCGAGGTGCTGACGGTGACGGCGCTGGCCGCCGGCGTCATGACGCTGGCGATGGGCATCGCGGGCAAGTACCCCTTCGCGATCGCCGCCGGCCTCGGGCTCAACGCGTTCGTTGCGTTCACGCTCGTCGGGCAACTCGGGTTGACCTGGCCCGAGGCGATGGGCGTGATCGTGATCGAGGGCCTGCTCATCTCGGTCCTGGTCCTGACGGGCCTGCGCGAGATGATCATGGACGCGATCCCGATGGACCTGAAGCTCGCGATCGGGATCGGGATCGGGATGTTCCTGGCGATCATCGGGTTCCACAACGCCGGCGTCGTCGTCGTCGGCACCGGCACCCCGATCACGATCGCCCCCGACCTCACGACGCTCAAGATCCTCGTGTTCTTCATCACGCTGGCCCTGACCGCGGCCTTGGTCGCCCGCAACGTCCGCGGGGCGATCCTGATCGGGATCGCGTTCGGCACGCTGGTGGCGATCGTCATCAACACCGTCTGGGGCGACAAGCTGGTATGGACGAACGGGATCGCCCAGATCCCCTCGAAGATCGTGGCGTCCCCCGACTTCGACCTCGTCGGCAACTTCAACTTCAAGGTGTTCAGCGTGCTCAGCTTCTGGACCGCGATCGCCGCGATCCTGTCGGTCATGCTGTCGGACTTCTTCGACACGATGGGCACGGCCATCGGCCTCGGCAAGGAAGCCGGGCTGCTGGACAAGGACGGGAAGTTGCCGGGGATCCGCAACGTCCTGCTGGTCGACGGTCTCGCGGCCGCGGCCGGCGGCGCCGTCTCGGCGTCGTCGAACACGACCTACATCGAGTCCGGGGCGGGCATCGGGGACGGCGGCCGCACGGGCATGACCTCGGTGGTGGTCGGCGTGCTCTTCCTGCTCGCCATGTTCTTCTCGCCGATCGCGGGCATCGTGCCGCCGGAGGCGACCGCGCCCGCGCTGATCATCGTCGGCTACTTCATGATGAAGAGCGTCGGCGATATCGACTGGCGCGACGCCGCGATCGGGATCCCGGCGTTCCTCACGATCACGCTGATGCCTTTCACGTACTCGATCACCAACGGCGTGGCGGCGGGATTCGTGTCCTACTCCCTGATCAAGGTGATGCAGGGGAAGGGCCGTGACGTGCACCTGCTGACGTACCTGGTGTCGCTGATGTTCATCGGTTACTTCGTGCGCGGGCTCCTCGCCTAGGGGGACCACCGCAGGAAGTCGCTCGGGTCGATCGGAGGGCGGGGCCGCGAGGCCCCGCCCTCCGGCATCGGGCCGGTGGCCACGGCGCCGAGCGCGTACCAACCGTCGTCGAGTCCGAGCACCGCGCGCGTCTCCTCCTGACAGAAGAGGGTCGAGCTGATCCAACAGCTGGCGAACCCCTGATCGTGCAGGGCCAGGAGCAGCGTCTGGATCGCCGCCCCGCCGGCGAGCAGGAACATCTCGCGCTCGGCCCCGGCGCGCTCGGCGTCGGGGTAGGGGTGCGCGCCCTCGAATCGGACGAGGGGCACGATCAGCGTCGGCGCCGCGCCGAGCACCGCGTCGCTGCGATCGAGGCGGCGCGTGATCACGTCCTCGGGCGTCCCGTCCGCTCGCAGGTCGGCGCGCCACGCCTCGGCGATCGCGCCGAGCAGCGCTCGTCTGCCGGGTGCGGTGTCGAGTGCCACGAAGCGCCAGGGACGGGTGTGATGCGGCGCGGGCGCCGTGCACGCCGCAGCGACGGCGTCCGCCACGACCTCGCGTGGCACCTCTCCGGGGCCGAACGAGCGGATCGTGCGCCGGGCGAGCAGCGACTGCAGTGGCGACTCGCGGAACAGATCGTCTGCGGGCGCCCGGACGAGGTCCGCCGCGACACCGTCGCCGTCCCAGGCGATCCCCCGGACCAGCGCCGCCGGGATACGCTCGGCCTTGCCCATCGTGATGCCGGCCGCGGCCGCAACCTGGTCGGCGATCGCCATGACCGTGACCTCCAACTCGCGTCCGGCGTGATCGCTCGTCCCGCGCAGGTCGACCGCCGCAGGCATCCCCGCGACGCCGATCGCGACGTCGACGAGCCCCTCGCGCCACGGCCTTCCGAAGGTGTCGGTCATGACGACGCCGAGCCGGTCGAGCCCGAACCGGGCCGCGAGGGCGTCGCGCAGACGCCGGGCGGAGGCGTCGGGGTCCTCGGGCAGGAGCGTCAGCAGCCCGTCCGCCACGTTGGACGCGTCCACCCCGGCGTTCGCGCACACGAACCCGTGCACGGTCTCGACGATCACGAGGTCGCCGCGGCGCGCCACCACCCGCACCGTCTCACGGGAGACGACCTCGTCGCGATCGCCCGCCGGCGCGAGGCGGCCCTCCGCCTTCGACACGATCTTCTGCGTGACGACGACGATGTCGCCCTCGGCGGGCCGCAGCGGTGTGAGGGCCTCCGCCAACAGCGGGGCGAGGTCGTCCCCGGGCGCGACCTCCGGGATGCCCGCCAACGGTGAGACCGTGATCGTCACCGCAGGAGGTCCAGCACGCCGCGCGCGACTGCCTCCGCGCGCTGGTCGTCGATCATGATGGTGTCCATCGCGGCGCATCGTAGGCCGAGCGCCTCCACGTCGGGAACGGAGCGCGCGTCGAGGTCATCGAGCAACCACCCGCCGAGCAGCGCCCGGTAGTGCGCGGCGACGCCGACCGCGCTCACCTCGATCCCCACCGCCGGCATCAGCTTGTCCGCCATCCCCGCGACAGGCCCGTCGCCGACGATCCCGCTGACGCCGGCGGCTCGGTCCCGACGCGCGGCCACCGCGTCCCTGATGCCCGGGACCGCGAGGATCGGCCCGATCGACACCACCGGGTTCGACGGACAGAACACGACCGCGTCCGCCTCGGCGATCGCGTCCAGGACGCCCGGGGCCGGCCGCGCGTCCGACGCACCGAGATAGCGAACGCCGGTGACGGCGTCGGCGGCTCGCCGCTTGACCCAGTACTCCTGGAAGTGCAGGTCGACGGCCGCCCCCGTCTCGGCGTCGATGCAGTCGATCCTGGTCTCGACGCGATCGTCGGACATCGGCAGCAGCCTCGCCGCGATCCCGAACCGATCGCCGATCCGGCGCACCACCGCCGAGAGCGGGACCTCCTCCGCCAGCAGCCCGGTGCGGAACAGGTGGGTGCCGAGATCGAGATCACCCAGCCCGAACCATGCTCGAGAACCGTCGAAGGCCGCTACCTCGTCGGTCGCGCGGAAGCTCTCGTCACGCCGCCCCCATCCTCGCTCGCGATCGAAGGCGTCGCCCAGCCAATAGGTGACCGAGTCAGGGTCCGGTGAGACGTGCAAGCCGTGAACGACGATGTCGTCCGCGACGTTGACGATGACGGTCAGATCGTCACCGGGCACGACGCGGACGAGGCCACGCAGGAACTTCCCCGCGCCGATCCCGCCCGCCAACGCCGCCACCTTCATAGCCGAGTAAGGGTAGTAGGCTCGCCGACGATGGCCGACGGGACCGACGCGACGACCGCCGGGGCGCGTCGGCGCGCGCTTGCAAGGGCCGAGGCCGGCAAGTCGTTGTCGCTCGACGAGCTCACCGCGTTGTTGGACGCCGAGGGGGAGGCGCTCGACGCACTCCTCGCGATCAGCGCTCGGCAGCGAGATCTCGGATGGGGCGAGACGGTCACCTACTCGCGCAAGGTCTTCGTCCCGCTCACGATGCTGTGCCGCGATCACTGCCACTACTGCACGTTCGCGAAGCCGCCCGCCAAGCTCGACGCGCCGTTCCTGACGCCGGACGAGGTGGTGACGATCGCCGCCGCCGGTGCGCGTGCCGGGTGCAAGGAGGCGTTGTTCACGCTGGGCGATCGGCCGGAGGAGCGCTACCCCGAGGCCCGCGCGTGGCTCGATGCCCGCGGGCACGCCTCCACGCTCGACTACGTCCGCGCCGTCGCGATCCGCGTGATCGAGGAGACCGGGCTCCTACCCCACCTCAACCCCGGCGTCATGTCCTACGAGGAGCTCGCCAGGCTGAAACACGTGAGCGCGTCGATGGGCATCATGCTCGAGACCTCGAGCGACCGCCTGTCCGCCAAGGGCGGTCCCCACTTCGGCTCGCCGGACAAGGTCCCCGCCGTGCGTCTGCGGACGATCGAAGACGCGGGGCGGCTCGCGATCCCCTTCACGACCGGCATCCTCGTCGGGATCGGGGAGACGTCACGCGAGCGAGCTGCCTCGCTGCTTGCGATCCGCGATCTCCACCTCCGCTACCACCACATCCAAGAGGTGATCGTCCAGAACTTCCGGGCCAAGCCCGGCACCGCGATGCGCCGCGCGCCCGAGCCCTCCGGGACGGCGTTCCTCGCCGCGGTCGCGGTCGCACGGCTCGTGATGGGGCCGCACGTCAGCGTGCAGGCGCCCCCGAACCTCTCCGACGAGGGGCAGCGCGGGCGCCTTCTGGAGGCGGGGATCAACGACTGGGGCGGTGTGTCGCCGCTCACCCCCGACCATGTGAACCCGGAGCGTCCGTGGCCGCAGATCGACGCGCTCGCCGCGACCACGGCCGCCACCGGGAAGGTGCTGCGCGAGCGTCTCGCGATCTACCCGCGCTACGCCGACCAGCCGGACCCGTGGATCGCCGGGAAGATGCGCTCGCCGATCGAGGCGCTCCTCGGCCCGGGCGGTCTCGCGGTGGCGGGCCAGCGTCCCGAACCGATCGCATGGCAGGATCCGGATCTCACCTATAAGCAGCGTTCGATCTCGCTGACGTTCGCCAAGGGCGACGATGCCGGCCTCCGCACGGACGCCGACCCCGTCTACGGCACCTTCACGGGTGCGAACGAGGTAACGGCCGCCTGGGCGGCCGAGCGCGTCGAGCCCGCCCGCCTCGACGCCGAGATCCGAGAGGCCCTTCGCGCCGCAGAGGGCCATCGCGCGCTCACCGATTCGCAGGCGCTGGCGCTGTTCCGGGCGGAGGGAGAGGCTCTCGACGTGCTGTGCCGCGTCGCCGACGACCTCCGTTCGGAGGCTGTCGGGCCCGAGGTCACCTACGTCCTCAACCGCAATATCAACTTCACCAACGTGTGTTACGTCGGCTGCCGCTTCTGCGCGTTCGCCCAGCGGGAGGTCGATGCCGAGTCCTACACCCTGACGTTGGAGGAGGTCGCGGATCGCGCGGAGGAGGCATGGGTCGCCGGCGCCACCGAGATCTGCGTCCAAGGAGGGATCCATCCGGACCTCCCGGGCACCTTCTATGTGGATCTGATCCGCACCGTGAAGGCCCGTGTGCCCGGCATCCACGTGCACGCGTTCAGTCCGATGGAGATCATGAGCGGCGCCGCCAAACTCGGCATCTCGCACGCGGCGTTCCTGGCCGATCTTCGGGACGCGGGGCTCGACACGATGCCCGGAACGGCGGCCGAGATCCTCGATGACGACGTTCGATGGCTCCTCACGAAAGGAAAATTGCCGGCCGATACGTGGGAATCGATCATCCGCACGGCGCACGGATTGGGGATCCGGAGCTCCTCGACGATCATGTTCGGCCACGTCGACGCGCCGCCTCATTGGGTTTTCCACATCCGCCGATTGGCCCGGATCCAGGCAGACACCGGCGGCTTCACCGAATTCGTGCCACTGCCCTTCGTACATCGGAACGCACCGATCTATCTGGCCGGCGCCGCGCGTCCGGGCCCGTCGTTCGACGACAACCTGCGCATGCACGCGATCGCGCGCATCCTGCTCGACGGAGTTATCCACAACATCCAAGTGTCGTGGGTGAAGCTCGGAGTTGATGCGTGCCAGCGTATCTTGCAAGCCGGTGCGAACGATTTCGGCGGCACGCTGATGGAAGAGACGATCAGCCGCATGGCTGGCGCGCAGTGGGGCATCGAGATGACGCCCGATCGATTCGACGACGCGATCCGCGCGATCGGCCGTGTTCCGGCGGTGCGAACGACGACGTATGACCGCATCGAGCGCGTCGATCACGCCGCTGAGGCGCGTATCGGTCAACCACGCTGACCGTTTCCGTCAACCAGGCTTACCGTGCGGAAACGTGCCGGAAACGCTTGCCACCTTCGTGTGGAAACGCCACCATGAGGCGAAACCATCGAGGGTGAGGCAAAAGATTCCTTCGTTTACCCCCTTGTCATCGGGGCACATCTTCCTGCAGAATCACACGCGTGTGATTTCGGGGGGAGCTGACGAGTGCATCACTACATCCCTTGGCAAGAGCGAGCGAGATGTCGCGACTATGACCCAGAGATCTTCTTCCCCGAGAAGGGAGGCTCATCGAGGGAGGCCAAGAGGATCTGCGGCGAGTGTTCCGTTCGGATCGAGTGCCTCAACTACGCGCTTCGTCGCGACGAGCGATACGGCGTGTGGGGAGGCATGAGCGAACGGGAACGGCGGCGCCTGAAGCGCATGGCGTCGTAAGGGCCAATTCCTAGAGCCCGATACGAACGGAAAGGGAAGGGGGCAGCATGGCAGTAGCCAAGAGGCGGACCGCCAAGAGGAAGACGGCGGCTCGTAAGCCGGCGGCGAAGAAGTCGACCGCTCGGAAGAAGACGGCAGCCCGCAAGCCGGCCGCGAAGAAGCGGTCGACAGCGAAGCGTCGTCCGGCAGCCAAGAAGTCGGCAGCCAAGCGCAAGCCAGCCGCGAAGAGGCGGACGGCAGCCAAGCGCAAGCCGGCAGCCAAGAAGTCGGCAGCCAAGCGCAAGCCAGCCGCGAAGAGGCGGACGGCAGCCAAGCGCAAGCCGGCAGCCAAGAAGTCGGCAGCCAAGCGCAAGCCAGCCGCGAAGAGGCGGACGGCAGCCAAGCGCAAGCCGGCAGCCAAGAAGACGGCAGCCAAGCGCAAGCCGGCAGCACGGCGCAAGCCGGCAGCGAAGCGCCGCACCGCGAAGAAGCGCTGATCGCGGTTCGCATCGCAGTCGAAGGGGGGCCCTCGGGTCCCCCTTCCGCTTGTCCGGTGTGCCCCCGTGCTAGGCTCGCCGCCGCGCGAGCACCGCGCCTCGCATGAGCGCATCGACCTCTTCCTCAGAGCAGTACGACGCACCGGCGCATGGCCCGTCGGTCCTCGGCATCCTCGTCGTGCGTGCGGCCGACCCCGCACTCCGCGAGTGCCTGCACGCCCTCGCAACCCAGACGTATCCCACCTTCGGCGTTCTCGCGATCGACGACGCGACCGAGGACGACGCGCACGAGCTCTTGGTGCGCGCGCTCGGCGAGGAGCGCGTGATCCGCAACGACGAGCCGCTCGGATACGCGGCGTCCTTCCAGGTGGCGCTCGCCCTCCCCGTGGCCGCCGCAGCCGACTCGGTACTCCTCTTACATGGCGACACCGTGCTGGACGCGGACTCCGTCGCGAACCTCGTCGAGGCGACGACGCTGCAGGGGGCCGAACGGGTCGGGATCGTCGGTGCGAAGGTCGTCGATCTCGAACACCCGCGAACGCTGCGGGACGTCGGTCGGTCGGTCGATCGTTTCGGACACGCGATGTCGCCGTTGCAACCCGGGGAGATCGATCAGGGGCAGTTCGACCGCGTGCTCGAGGTCCTCGCGGTCGACGGGTGCGCGATGCTCGTCGCAAAGGAGGTCTGGCAGCGACTCGGTCTGTACGACGACCGGCTGGACGGCGATGCGGTCGACCTCTGCTGGCGCGCGCGGCTTGCCGGCTGGCAGGTGCTCATGACGCCGCGCGCCCGTGTCGAGCACGGACCGGCTCACCCCGACTCGGATCGCGTGCTCGAGCACAGCGAGCGCGCCGAGCAGGATCGGGTGGCGCTCGCCCGCGTCCTGAAGAACTACAGCGCGGTGACGCTGTTATGGGTGCTGCCCCTCGGCTTCCTGCTGACGGTCGTTCGGTTGCTCTTCCTCTCGCTGGGTCGCCGGTTCGAGGAGGCCTACGAGCTCCTCGCCGCGGCCGGTTGGAACGTGACACACCTCGGTGGGACGCTGCGCCGGCGGCGTGCCGCACAGCGGGCGCGCACCGTGCGGGACCACGCGCTGCGTCACTTCACCGCCTCCGCGGGGCTGCACATCCCGCGATGGTTCCAAACGGCCGAACGCATCCTGGAGGAGCAGCGCGAGCTGGGGGAGGGCGAGGCGGACCAGCCGGTGTCGCAACGGCTCCGTCACCGAACCGCCTCCTTCGTGTCCGTGCACCCGGTCCTCGTCGGCTGTTTCGTCGCGGTCCTCGTCGGCGCCTTCGCGGTCCGCGCCCTCCTCGCCCCGGCGGTGCTCGTCGGGGGCGTGCTGCCGGCGTTCCCCGCATCGCCGAACGGGTTCTTCCAAGCGCTGGTGTCGGGATTCCGCGGCACGGGGCTCGGCGGGTCGGCCGCGGCGAGCCCGGGGCTCGCCGCGCTCGGGGGCATCTCCGTGGCCACGGTGGCGAACACCGCGCTCGCCCAGAAGGCGATCATCATCGCCGGTCCCGCCGTCGCCGCCGTTCTGGCATACCGAGCGATCGTTCGACGCACGGGCCGCCCGGGTCCGTCGGTCGTCGCGGCGAGCGCCTACAGCCTGTCGGCGCTGATGTTGTGGTCGGTGTCGGAGGGCCGGATCGCGTTGCTCTTCGTCCTCGCGGTCCTTCCCCCACTCGTCGAACGCGTGGATGCGGCGTTCGCGGCCGCCGAACCGAGCGACGGCCGATGGCGATTCACGGTCGGGCTGGCGGTGACGATCGCCGTGGGCGCGTCCTTCGTGCCGGGGGTCATCCTTGCCGTTCTCCTCGTCGCGGTCGTCGGGCTGCTGCTGGGCGCCGGTCGCGGGCGCGGGCTGGTCCTGTTGTGCGGGGCGGTCGTCGGGGCCGCGGTGCTGTTGTTCCCGTTCGTTCCGACGATCGCCGGTCAGGGCGGGCTCGGGCTGTGGTCGGGCATCGGCCAGCTCGATCCCTGGAAGGTGATCCGGGTCTCGCTCGGCCCCGCGCCGGGCGACTGGGCGCCAGCGGCGTTCCTGCCGGTCGCGGCACTGCTCGGGTTGGCGTTGGCGGGAGGCGAGCGTCGCGGCCAGGCGACCCGCGCGGCCGTGACCGGGGCGGGCGCGCTCGTCATCGCCTGGCTCTCCGTCGCCGGGTATCTGCCGACGTGGGCGTCGAACGCGCCTGTGTACGCGGTGCTGGCCGCCGTGTGTATGGCGTTCCTGGTGGGCGACGGACTGACCTCCGCGCTCGGAGGTATGGAACGCGCCTCGTTCGGGTTCCGACAGATCGGCACGGTGCTCCTCGCGGGCGTACTCGTCCTCGGGCTCTCGTTGCAGGCGATGGCGGCCATGGTCGGGGATTGGTCGATCGGGGGCGGCGAGAAGGTGCCGGCCGCCTGGTCGGTGCTCGCCGCGTCCACCAAGGGCCCTTACAACGTGGTGTGGCTCGGCTCGGTGGATGGCCAGCCGTTCCCGGCGCCCGGCGGCGATCCAACCGGGGTGGTCGAGCAAGGAGCCGCGACCGTGACCTACGGCCTCACCGACCGGCAGGGCACGCTGGCGGTCGACACCGGACGTCCGCTGACCGGCCCCGGGGACCCGGCGCTCCGCGGCGCGCTGCACGATGTGCTGTCGGGCACGACCGTGCGCGGCGGCGCCCTCCTGGCGCCGTTCGGGGTGCGGTTCGTGATCGTCGACGCCGACGCCGTGCCCCCGGCGGCGCACGACGCCCTGCAGGCGCAGGTCGATCTCGAGCTCGTGCCCTCGGCCGGGCTGTTGATCTGGCGGAACATCGCCGCGCTGCCCCCGGCGGGCGTCCTGCACGCCGATCGAGCGACCGCCGCGATCGTCGCCTCGAGCGACCCGAGCGTGATCCAGCGGCTCGAGCCGGTGACGGCCACGCCGCTGTCGGCGACCGAGGACGGCTGGTCCGGAACCTCCGACGGGGGAGACCTCGTCGTGATCGCGACGGCGTTCGACGGGGCCTGGGAGCTGGCCGGCGGCGCCCAACCGCAGCAGGCGTTCGGGTGGGCCACATCGTTCGGCGGTGCACCCGCCGATATCTCGATCCGCTACGGCGACCAGTTGCCGCGGACGATCGCGATGTGGCTGCTCGCGGTCGTGTGGGCCGCCGCGCTCTGGATCACGAGGAAGCCGGTGCGTCGATGAGGGCGGGGGGTCGCGCATGGCTCGCGATCCTGTTGGCCGCGCTGGCCGTCCTCGGCGCCTCCGTCGCCGAGGGTCTCGGCGCCGCGACGCCACCGGCTGGTCCCACGGGCGACGCGGTGTCGTCGGTCTGGTTGTGCCCGCATGGCGGCGGTCCCGGATGGCAAGGTTCGATCGAGATCGCGAATCCGGGGGACACGCCCGTGGAGGCGCGCCTGACGGCGTTCGGCGACGAGGACCCGACGCAGGCCGGCCAGGTGGAGGTCCCGCCGCACGCGACGGTGTCGCGCGACGTGCCCGACGGCCTCCGGTCGGCCGCGACCGAGGTGCAGCTGTTCGGCGGATGGGCCGGCGTCGCCTGGGTCGTTCGCGCCGGCGGGAAGGAAGCGGGCCTCGGCGCCGAGCCGTGCACCGACGAGCCGGGCGGGCACTGGACGGTCGTCGACGGCGTCACGACACAGCGGACCCATTCCTTCTTGGTGGTGATGAACCCGTTCGCATCCGACGCGGTGGTCGACGTCGTGCTCTACCTGTCGGGACGACCGCCCGTCCGAAACTCGGCGTGGACGGACCTCCCGATCCGAGCCGGCAGTTCCGTCGCGCTGGACGTCGGCTCTCGAGCGCTCGGCCAGTCGATCGTCGGCACCGACGTGACGGCGACACGCGGCCGGATCGCCGTGGGCTCCTTGGCCGTGCGCGAGGGCGGGTCGGTGCGCTCCACGATCGCGTCGCCGGCGTACGCCGGATCGTGGATCTTGCCCGTCGCGGGCGGCTCGGGCGGCGGCATCGTCTCCGTCCTCGTGCCGGGCGACCTCGGCGTTCGGTACGGCGGCACGCTGCTGCAACGTCAGGAGGATGCGCAGACAGCAGGCAACCTCACGGTGGTTCGGCAGGGCGGGACCTCGGCCGTCTCGGCACCGGTGAGCACCGTCGGCGCCTCCGCGGTGATCATGGCGATCGCCGGCGAGGGCGTCATGGGCGCCGGGCTCCGGGAGGCCGGCGCCGGGCCCGACGACGCGTCGACCGGGGGCACCTCGACGCCGTCCCCGAGATGGGTCGTGCTGCCGACGGCCGTCGGCGGCGCTGCGGTCCCCGCACTGGTCCTCGTCAATCCGGGGGACGCGCCCGTCACGGTGACGGCTTCCCTGCTCAACGGGGGGACGGACACGGTCTCGGTCACGGTGCCGCCGCGGCGGACCGCGGCCGTCCCCGTCGGTTTCCTCGACCGGGACCCGGCAGCCGGGGTGCTGATCGAGGGCGACGGCGACATCGTGGCCCTCGGCGCCGGCACCTCCGGGCCGGGGCAAACGGGGTGGTATGCGATGGCGATGGGCGTCCCGCTGCCCCCGGTCCCACCGGCACCCTGACCTCGCGGTATCATCCGTTCCTCCTTCCTGCGTCTGGAGACGGATCCTCGATGGCCACGGGACGACACGTACACCACCGCCGGCGCGCCGCCGTGCTCATCACCGTGGCCGTGGCCGCGGGGCTCGTCCTGTTGGTGTTCGGCGGCGGCGCCTTCGCCGCGATCCGGTATGAGCACACCCACGCGAACCGGATCATGCCGGGCGTGACGATCGCGGGAATCGATGTGAGCGGCATGACGCGCGCCCAGGCGTTGGAGTCGGTTCACGCGTCGGTGACTGAACAGCTCTCCGAACCGCTGACCGTCACGGTCGGCAACGACCACTGGACCGTGACGCCCGAGACCCTCGGTCGGCGTGCCGCCGTCGGGACGGCCGTGCGGAAGGCGTTCGCGGCGGGCGAGGACCTCGGCACGCTCGATCGGGCCTGGCATCGCATCCGTGGCGACGCCCTGGGGGTCGACGTGGCGGTCGATTACGCGACGACCGGCAGCGGGATCAACGACTTCACGGCGATGATGGCCAAGCGGACGTTCGTCGCGCCGCGCGATCCGTCGATCGGTCTCAACGACGACCAGTCCGACATCGTCTTCATCCACGGGCGCACCGGCACGAAGTTGAACGTCGAGGTGGCCGGCGCTGCGGTCGCGCAGGCGATCGCCGACGGACGGTCCAGCCTTCGGCTGCACACCCGCACGCTCCGGCCCAAGCAGACCGCGGCCACGATGGGGCGCACGATCGTCGTGCGGCTCGACCAGAACCGCCTGTATCTCTACGACGGGTTCAAGGCGATCCGCTCGTTCTCGGTCGCCACGGCCAAGCCCGGGTTCACGACACCCGACGGCGTGTGGAACATCTACGACAAGCAGGAGAACCCCACCTGGCACAATCCGGCGCTTGACTCCTGGGGCGCCGGTCTACCCGCGGTCATCCCCGGCGGGCCCGGCAACCCGATGGGCACGCGCGCCATCTATATCGACGCGCCCGGGCTCATCCGGATCCACGGCACGACCGACGACTCCTCGATCGGGCGCTACGCGTCCCACGGGTGTATCCGGATGCACAACAGCGAGATCGAGCAGCTTTACCCGATGATCGACGTGGGGGAGCACGTGATCGTCGTGGGGTCGCGGCCCGCCGGCGCCGCCTACTGGAGCGTGCCGCCCGCCTCCGATATCTGAGCGAAATCTGAGCCCTCCCACCCCCGGCTGCTTGGAAATCACATCCATGTGATCTAGGCTGCCGGCCATGCGAAGCTGCGCGAAGATGCGATGTGGCAACGAACCGATGGCGACCGTGTCCCTCGTCTATACGGAGCGCCAGGTGGTCGTGGTCGACCTGATCCCCGAGCGGGATCCCAACCTCCTGGACCTCTGCGACGAGCACGTCGGGCGCATGACGCCGCCCGTCGGCTGGGTCGTGCGCGACGAGCGGGCCGCCGCCTCGATCGCGGTGTGACGGACCGAAGGTCCTCGGTCCAACGGCCGAGCGGCCCTCACCCGAGGCAGCGACGGTCTGCGCGCTCGGGGGGCGTTTGGGCGAACCCTCGGCAGACGCGAGAGATGACTGCGCGGTGCTATGGTCACCGACCCCATCCCCGGACACACTGGACCAACGATGCCTGAGACCCCCGGAACCTGCCCCGAGTGCAAGCAGGGCGATCTGATCACCATCTCGATGAGCGTCAGCGAGCGAGACCTCCAGTTCACGACCTGCCACATGTGCGAGTCGAAATGGTGGTTCCGCGACGGTGAGCTCGTCCCCCTAACCTCGGTGATCGACCTCGTCGTCCGCAAGTAACTCATCAGTCGCTCCTCGCGTCGGCTCGGTAGGATGCGAGACCGTGACCGAACGCGATCTGAGCCGCATCTTCAAGGCCTACGACGTCCGCGGCGTCGTGCCGGATGACCTCGATGCGGGGCTCGCGCGAGAGATCGGCGCGGCGTTCGCCACGATCGCACAGGGCGACGCCGTCCTGATCGGCCGGGACTGTCGCCTCTCGTCCCCCGAGCTCGCGGCCGCCCTTGCCGAAGGCGTCACCTCCCAGGGTGTCGACGTCGTCGACCTGGGGTTGGCATCCACCGACCTCCTGTATTTCGCCAGCGGTTCGCTCGATCTGCCGGGCATCATGCTGACGGCCAGCCACAACCCGAAGCAGTACAACGGGCTGAAGTTCTGTCAGCCGGGCGCCAAGCCGGTGGGCGAGGAGACCGGGCTTCGCGACGTCCGGGCGATCGTCGAGAAGGGCATCGAGCCCACGGCGGGCGCTCCGGGCCGTGTCGAGCACAAGGATCTCCTCCAGGCCTATGTGGAGCACGTACTCCGCTTCGTGGACGTCGAGCGGATGCGTCCCCTGACCGTCGTCGCCGACACCGCCAACGGGATGGGCGGACTCGTCGTGCCGGCGGTGCTCGAACGGTTGCCGATCACCGCGCACTACCTGTTCCCCGAGCTGGACGGGACGTTCCCGAACCACCCCGCCGATCCGCTCAACCCCGAGAACCAGCGGGACCTGAAGGCGGCGGTCCTGGAGCACCGCGCCGACGTCGGGCTGGCGTTCGACGGCGACGCGGACCGCGTGTTCCTCGTGGACGAGAAGGCCGAGGACGTCAGCGGATCGCTGCTCACGGCCGTGGTCGCCGCCTCGATGCTGCGCGCCGAGCCGGGGGCGAAGGTGGTGCACAACCTGATCTGCTCCTGGGTGGTGCCCGAGACGATCCGCGCCAACGGCGGGGTGCCCGTTCGCACCCGCGTCGGCCATTCCTTCATCAAGCAGGTGATGGCCGACACGGGCGCCATCTTCGGGGGCGAGCATTCGGGTCACTATTACTTCCGCGAGAACTATCGAGCGGATTCGGGGCTGATCGCGGCCGTCGTGGCGCTCGGGGACCTGTCGGGCTCGGGGGGCTCGCTCTCCACGCTGCTCGCGCCGTACCGGCGGTACTGGGATTCGGGCGAGATCAACTCGGTCGTCACCGACCAGGCCGCCAAGATCGAGGAGCTGTCGCGCGCGTTCGCCGACGGGCGGCAGGATCGTCTCGATGGACTGACCGTGGAGTTCGACGACTGGTGGTACAACGTTCGCCCGTCCAACACCGAGCCGCTCCTGCGTCTCAACGTGGAGGCGCGCACATCCGAGCTGCTCGAGGAGCGCACTGCCGCGCTGCTCGCGACGATCCGAGACGAAGGAGGCGCCGCATGACCTTGGATCCCGACCTGGTGCAGATCCTCGTGTGTCCCAACGACCGCGGGGAGATCGACTACCTCGAGGACCAGCAGGTGATCGTGTGCCGCACGTGCGGCTACCGCTACCCCGTCCGCGACGACATCCCCGTGATGTTGATCGACGAGGCGGAGAAACCCTGAGCGACGCCGTGACGACCGTCGACCTCGACGACGTCGCGTCCCTTCGGGCGCTCGACACCGGCGACATGCTGGGGACGGTGGCCGCCCTCGGCGAGCACGTGACGGCGGGGTACGCGGCCGGCCGAGCCACGACCGGGCTGCCCGCGATCGACGATGTCCGCTCGATCGTGTTCTGCGGCATGGGCGGCTCGGCCGTCGCCGGCGACGTGCTGCGGCAGACGTTCCGCGATCGGCTCGCCGTCCCGGTCGAGGTCAACCGCTCGCCGATCCTGCCCACCTATGCCGGGCCGCACACGCTCGTGCTGGTGTCCTCGTTCTCGGGCGACACCTCGGAGACGATGTCCGCGGCGCGGGAGGCGGTCCGCCGCGGGTGCCGCATCATCGCGATCACGTCCGGCGGGCAGCTGGGCGCGATGTGCACCGAGCAAGGGATCGCCGCCGCGCCGGTGCCGTCCGGCTTCCAGCCCCGGGCCGCGCTCGGACATCTGACGTTCGCGATGCTGGGCGCGCTCGAATCCGCCGGGCTGGTTCCGCCCCTCGAGCGCGACGTCGAGGAAGCGGTGACCACGATCGAGCAGCTGCGCGTCGGTCTGGGACCGGAGGTGCCGGTGGCCGAGAACCCCGCGAAGGAGCTTGCGATGTGGCTGGGCGACCGGATCGCGGTGTGCTGGGGCGCGGAGGGCATCGGCGCCGTCGCGGCCATGCGCTGGAAGACCCAGATGAACGAGAACGGGAAGGCCGCGGCCTGGCACGCCGCGATCTCCGAGCTCGATCACAACGAAGTGGTGGGCTGGGGTCCGCCGACGGCCGCCCTGCACGCCGTCCTCGCGTTGCGGACCGATCACGAACACCCCGAGCTCGCCGCTCGGTTCCCGCTGTCGGCCGACATCGTGCGAGCGGCCGGCGCCGAGGTCCGGGAGGTGCGCGTCGCCGATCGAGGACCGCTCGCGTCGCTGTTGTCGCTCATCGCGCTGGGCGATTTCGCAACCTGCTACGTGGGACTGCGCCGGGGCGTCGACCCGACCCCGGTGGCCGTGATCGGCGGTCTGAAGGCCGCGCTCGCGGCCTTGGACCTGGGATGAGCGCAGGGCTGCCGACCCCTCCGGACCGCACGCCCCACACCGTCGCCGCGCTGATCCGCGAAACCTCGACGCTGGTCCCGTCGATCGGCCTGGTCCTCGGATCCGGCCTTGCCGACGCGCTGGGCGCATCGCTCGCGATCGAATCGTCTTTCGCGTACACCGATCTCGGGCTCCCGCCGACCGGCGTTCCCGGCCACGCGGGCACGCTGCACCTCGGCGAGCTTGCGGGGGTGCCCGTGGTCGCCTTCAGCGGGCGCTACCACCTGTATGAGGGTCACGACATGGATGTGCCCGCGATGCTGCCGCGGCTCGCGCGGGTGCTCGGCGCACGCACGATGGTGCTGACCGCCGCAGTGGGCGGTCTCGTGGCGGGGGTGCCGGCCGGCACCGCCGTGGTGCTGCGCGATCACCTGAACATGATGGGGACCGCGCCGCTGCGCGGGTGGCGCTACCCCGACGGGATGCCCGCCTTCGTCAACGCGGCGGCGATCTATGACCCAACGCTGCGGCAGCTCGCGCTGTCGCGCGCCGAGGCACTCGGGGTCCCGGCCGTCGAGGGCGTCTACGCCGCCATGCGAGGCCCCGCGTTCGAGACGCCGGCCGAGGTCGACATGCTTGCCGGGTTGGGCGCCACCGTGGTCGGCATGTCGATGGTCCCCGAATCCCTTCCGGCGCACGCGCTCGGCCTGCGGGTGCTCGGTATCTGTAGCCTGACCAATGCATTCGGCGACCACGTCACCCACGAGGAGGTCCTTCGCGTGTCGAACACGACCGCGGCGGCCATCGGGAGGCTCCTCGTGGATCTGTTCCCCCGCCTCCCTCCGGAAGGAGCTTGAGATGGCAGACATCAAGGATCCCGCGCTGGCGACGGTCGGTCGCGAGCGCATCGAATGGGCGGGCGGCGAGATGCCCGTGCTCGCGCAGATCAAGGAGCGCTTCGAGAAGGAGCGCCCGCTGCAGGGCATCCGGGTCGCGGCGTGTCTGCACGTGACGACCGAGACGGCGAACCTGATGGAGGCGCTGTCGGCCGGCGGGGCCGAGGTGCTGCTCGCGGCCTCGAACCCGCTGTCGACCCAAGACGACGTCGCCGCCGCCCTGACCGAGCAGAGTGGCATCGAGACCTTCGCGATCAAGGGCGAGGACAACGACACCTATTACAAGCACCTGAACGCCGTGCTCGATCTGCACCCGCAGATCTCGATGGACGACGGCGCCGACCTGGTCCACGTGTTGCACACGCAGCGCGCGGACCAGCTCGTGGACGTCATCGGCGGCACCGAGGAGACCACCACCGGCGTGATCCGGCTGCGGGCGATGGCGAACGAGGGCGCGCTCGCGTACCCGATCGTCTCCGTGAACGACGCCGACACGAAGCACCTGTTCGACAACCGGTACGGCACCGGGCAGTCGACGCTGGACGCGATCATGCGCGCCACGAACCGCCTGCTCGCCGGCCGGACGATCGTCGTCGTGGGGTACGGCATGTGCGGTCGCGGCGTGGCCTCTCGCGCGCGCGGGATGGGTGGCAACGTGATCGTCACCGAGGTGGACCCGACCGCGGCGCTCGAGGCTCTCATGGAGGGCTTCCGGGTGATGCCGATGCGCGAGGCGGCTCGGATCGGCGACCTGTTCATCACGCTGACGGGCAACACGAGCGTGATCCGTCGAGAGCACATGGACGTGATGCAAGACGGCGCGATCGTCTGCAACTCGGGCCACTTCGACGTGGAGATCGACAAGGAGGCGCTGCGGGACGCTCGCGACCGGCGGGGTACGGCGGTTCCGGGAGTCCGTCGATGAGTACACGCTGGCCGACGGTCGTCGGATCTGTCTGCTGGGGGAGGGCAGGCTGGTGAACCTCGCGGCGGCCGAGGGCCACCCCGCGGCCGTCATGGACATGTCGTTCGCCAACCAGGCGCTGTCCGTCGAGTGGATGGTCAAGAACCACGAGTCGCTGGAGAACCGTGTCTATCCGGTGCCTGTGGAGATCGACAAGGAGGTCGCTCGGCTCAAGCTCCGCGCGATGCGGGTCGACATCGACGAGCTCACACCCGAGCAGGTCACGTATCTGAACTCCTGGCAGCAGGGCACGTGAGGAGCGGCTAGGCTCGATGCCGATGGCCCCCCTCGTCTCGATCCGCGCGAAGTTCGAGCGGTTCCCCGCGGCGATCAAGGGCGCGCTGCTCGTGCGCGGAGCCGACGGCCAGCCCCATCAGATCAGGCTGGGGGCAACGCGTGCCGCGGAGCTCGGTGGCGGAGCGCCGCACCCCGTCGGGATCGAGCCGGTGGTGCTGGAGGCGGCTCCGACCCAGGACACCTTCGTGCCCTTCGAGATCTCCACGATGGAGATGGCCGCGGGGTGGTACCGGCTCGAATGCGACGTCATCGTCGACGGCGAGCCGGGAGTGGTGCATCCGGGCGAGCCGTTCGTCATGCCCTGGCCGCGCTCGGCGGTGCGCCGTGGCAGCGTGACGATCGGTGCCAAGGTTGCGACGGTGGCGCTCGAGACCCTCGAGTGCCTCGGCGACACCATCCGTCTGTCGTTCGCGTCCGATGACGAGCCGACCGAGCTGTCGCTGTCGGTGGACGGTCGGCCGCACCCCATCCTTGAGATGGCGTTCGACCCGGAGTCCGGTCGCGGCGGTCTGATCGGCTATCCCGTGCTCCGCGGAGACGAACAGCTATCGATCGAACTGCCGGGGGATCCCCCGGTCACGGTCGCCCTGCCCTAGGGATGTCGGTGGCGGCCCGTAGGGTCGCGCTATGTGGGGCCGGGCGCTCGACGCAGTGTATCCGCGTCGGTGTGCCGGGTGCGGCACGGGCGCCTGGCCGTTCTGCGATCGCTGCGTTCGCGATCTGCGCCCGCTCGCACGACCCTGGTGCGAGCGGTGCGGCAGCCCGTCGATCCTGCCCGTGCCTGCGTGCGGCGATTGTCCGCCGCCTCCGCTCGATTCGACACGGGCCGCCTTCGTGTTCGAGGGTCCGGCGCGACGCGCGATCCATCGGCTGAAGTTCTCCGGATGGCGCGACGTGGCGGCCGCGATGGCCGACGCGATGGCGGCGGTCGGCCCGCCGGCCGCGGCCGACGTGGTCACGTGGGTGCCCCTCGCCCGCGGCCGGCGGGCCGAGCGCGGGTACGACCAGGCGCGGGCCCTCGCCGTGGCACTGGCGCGTCGACTCGATCTTCCGGCCATGCGCCTGCTTCGACGCCCCGTCGCCACGGGCCCCCAGGCCCGTCGATCCGGGCAGGAGCGCCGCGCCGCGATGCATGGGGCCTTTCGGGCCGTCCGACCGGCGCCGCAGCGGGTCCTGGTCGTCGACGATGTGCTCACGACCGGGGCCACGCTCGCGGCCGCCGCCGAGGCGCTTCGCGCCGCCGGGGCGCGCGAGGTCCACGCCGTGGCCGCAGCGCGTTCCTTGCCGGGCAGTGCCTCGTTGCGGGCCGTCGGGCGGTCGGCCTATCCTCGGGTGGGCTCACGTTCGGGTCTGTGGTTGCCCGGGGATGTTCCCCGGTAGTCGATGCCAGTCGCGGGCGAAACGACCCACGTAAGGCCACCGTTGGTGGCTGAGCATGGCGCGGTTTAGATGTAAGTCCTGCCCCGGCTGACCCCGAGGGAGCGGACGGCGAAGCCGGCCGCGATCGAGGGGGCGGCCGGGAGAGGGCGGGAGTGCGACCGTCGTGGACGTCCAGACGGCCGTGCGAGCGCCTCGGCAGGCGAGTGTGGGGCAAAAGACCAGGTCAGCCGGACGCGGAGCCCACCGACGACAGGAGGAATGCCCCGATGGACATGACCTTCACGGGCCGAGGCGTGCAGGTGACCGACGAGATCCGGGGCCTCGCAGAGCAGAAGCTCGCCCGGCTCGGCCGGATCGAGCCGCGGGCAACCACCCTCGACGTCGAGGTGATCAACGAGCACCACCCGAAGCTCGACGGGCTCAAACGGGTCGAGGCTTCATTGCGGATCCCGCGAAAGACCTTCCGCGCACATGCCGAAGCAGAGGATGTGCCGACGGCGATCGATCGTGTGCGCGCCAAGCTGGAACGTCAGCTTCGCGACCATCACGGCCGGAAGAAGACGGCGCACACGAAGGGTGCTTTAGGATACGCGCAGGCTGCCGCGCCGGAGATCGACGCGGAGTAGACGGCGGAAGGAGCCGGGGTGACCAAGAGCAGCGACAGCGAGCGACTCCGCGTGATGATCGTGGACGACCACGCGCTGTTCCGGCGGGGGCTGGAGATGGTCCTCGGCGACGAGGAGGACCTCGAGCTCATCGGCGAGGCGTCCGACGGCCAGGAGGCCGTCGAGAAGGCGCAGGATCTGATGCCCGACGTGGTGCTGATGGATGTGCGCATGCCACGGCGCTCCGGCATCGAGGCGACGGCGCAGATCCGAGACCTCCTGCCGCACGTCAAGATCCTGATGCTGACGATCAGTGACGACGAGGCCGACCTCTACGACGCGATCAAGGCCGGGGCGTCCGGCTACCTCCTGAAGGAGATCCCGATCGAGGAGGTCGCCGACGCGATCCGCAGCGTCTGGGCGGGGCAGTCGCGCATCTCTCCGTCGATGGCGTCCAAGCTCCTCAACGAGTTCGCCGCGATGTCCAAGGCAACCGACGAGCGCCCGCCGATGCCCTCGCCCCGCCTGACCGATCGCGAGATGGAGGTCCTGAGGCTCGTGGCGCAGGGGCTCAACAACCGCGACATCGCCAAGCAGCTGTTCATCTCGGAGAACACCGTGAAGAACCACATCCGCAACATCCTCGAGAAGCTGCATCTGCATTCGCGCATGGAGGCCGTCGTCTACGCCGTGCGCGAGAAGATGATCGAGATCACCTGAGGTGCCCGCCGACCCGACGATCGACGCCCTCCGAGAGGTGCTCGAGGAAAGCCTCGATGAGATCCGCCGAGGGATCGCCGACCTGTCGGTCGAGGAGCTGAACGCGACGCCCGCCGGCGGGGAGACGAACTCGATCGCGGTGATCGTGACCCACGCGCTCGGGGCGACCCAATCGTGGCTCAGTCTGGCGATGGGCGCGCCGCTGCCCCCTCGTGATCGGCCGGCGGAGTTCCGCGCCGTTGCCGACGACGGATTCGCCGCCTGGACCGAGGACAGGATCGCGCGGTGCCTGTCGGTGCTCGACGGCGCGCCGTGGGACCCGGCACGCATGGGGACGCCGAACTGGAGCCCGCAACGTGCGGAGCAGCCGCGCACCGCCGCCTACGCGGCCGCGCACGCGCTCGCGCACCTCGGCGAGCATGTCGGACATCTGCACATGACCCGCGAGCTGCTCGCGCGATAGCGGAGCACGCCGTCGCGCCGATCAACTCACCTGAGAGTGCGACCGGGCACGGGTAGGCTGTTCGCGTGAGCCCCTCGCACGAACGCACCGTCGCGCAGCTGCTCGTGGCCTGTCTGGAGAACGAGGGCGTCGAGTACGTGTTCGGCCTGCCGGGGGAGGAGAACCTCCATGTGATCGACGCGCTGTCGGACAGCTCGATCCGGTTCGTGACCACCCGTGACGAACGCGGCGCCGCATTCATGGCCGACACCTACGGCGCGCTGACAGGCAAGGCGGGAGTCTGTCTGGCAACCCTCGGCCCCGGCGCGCTCAACCTCGTCCTTGGCATCGCGAACGCCCAGCTCGATTCGCACCCGTTGGTGGCGCTGATGGCGCAGGCCGGATTGCATCGCCTCTACAAGGAGTCGCACCAGGTGGTCGATCTCGTGGCGCTGTACCGACCGGTCACGAAATGGGGCGACATGATCACGCTGCGCGACGCGACGCCCGAGATGATGCGGAAGGCGTTCAAACAGGCCGAGACAGAGCGGCCCGGCGCGACGTTCATCGTGCTGCCGGAGGATGTCGCGGAGCGCACGACCGATGCCCAGCCGCTGAAGGTGAACGTGCCGCGCGATCCGTCTCCCTCCGACGATCAGGTCCATCGCGCGGCCCACGCGCTCGGGCGTGCGACCCATCCGGTGGTGCTGGCGGGCGCCGGCGTGGCGCGCGATCACGCGGTCGGGGCGCTCCGCCGGTTCTCCGAGCGCCTCAACATCCCCGTTGCCACGACGTTCCAGGGCAAGGGCGTGATGCCCGACGATCATCCGTACGCGTTGGGGACGATCGGGTTCATGGTGAAGGACTACGCGAACTTCGGCTTCGACAAGGCGGACCTCGTGGTCGCGGTCGGCTACGACATCGTCGAGTACTCGCCGTCCCGCTGGAACCCGGTGGGCGACAAGCGGATCATCCACATCCACCGCACCGTCGCGGAAGTGGACGCGAACTACCCGCTCGAGGTGGGGCTCCAGGGATCGATCGGCGAGGCGTTGGATGCGATCGCCGACGCATCGATCATCCACCCGGTGACGGCGGAGGTGCCGCCGGTCAAGGCGCTCCTCGCCGAGGAGTGGGAGCACGGTGCGGCCGACGCCTCGTTCCCGGTGACCCCGGCCAGGATCGTCCACGACATCCGCGCGGCGATGGGTCGCGATGACATCGTCCTGTGCGACACGGGCGCGGCGAAGATGTGGATGGCCCGCCTGTACCCGACCTACGAGCCCAACACCTGCCTGATCTCCAACGGCCTGGCGACGATGGCGTTCGCCCTGCCCGGCGGGATCGCGGCGAAGCTGGTCCATCCCGAGCGGCGGGTGCTGGCGGTGATGGGGGACGGAGCCTTCCTGATGAGCGTCGCCGAGCTGGAGACCGCGGTGCGCGAGGGAGTGCCGCTCGTGGTGCTGGTCTGGGTGGACGGCGGCTATGGCCTGATCGGCTGGAAGCAGGACATCCATTTCGGACGCCGGTCGGCGGTCGCCTTCGACAACCCGGACTTCGTCCAGCTCGCCGAGAGCTTCGGCGCGGCCGGTCATCGCATCGAATCGGCCGGCGAGCTGTTGCCGACGCTGCAGGCGGCCCTCGAGCACGACGGCGTCAGCGTGATCGCCTGCCCGGTGGACTACGCCGAGAACGCCCTGCTCGTGGAACGACTGGGGGCCCTCGAGGGCTCGCTGTAGCTCGAGCGCCGGCTCCCGGGCCAACCGCGGGACCGCGGGTACGATAGGAAGCCCGAACCGAATCCGAAGGAACGTCCGTGCCGATCATCGACAAGCTTTCCAATCTGGGCGAAGGCCGCAAACTCAAGAACCTGCAGGAGCTCTCGCGCCTCGTGAACACGTTCGAGCCCGAGGTCGAAGATCTCACGGACGACGAGTTGCGCGGCAAGACCGCCGAGTTTCGCCAACGTGTCGACAACGGCGAGGACGTCGACGACCTGCTCCCGGAGGCGTTCGCGGTCACCCGCGAGGGAGCACGCCGCACGATCGGCCAGCGCCACTTCGACGTCCAACTGATGGGCGGGGCGGCGCTGCACCAAGGCAACATCGCGGAGATGAAGACCGGCGAGGGCAAGACCCTCGTCTCGACGCTCCCCGGCTACCTCAACGCGCTCGAGGGCAAGGGCGTGCACGTCGTCACCGTCAACGACTACCTCGCCAAGCGGGATTCCGAATGGATGGGCGGCATCTACCGGTTCCTCGGGCTGGAGGTCGGACTGATCCAGGCCGACATGACGCCGGCGCAGCGGCGCCCGGCCTACGGGGCGGACATCACCTACGGCACGAACAACGAGTTCGGGTTCGACTACCTGCGCGACAACATGGCGATGCGCCTGGATCAATGCGTGCAGCGCGGCTATCGCTTCGCGATCGTGGACGAGGTCGACTCGATCCTGATCGACGAGGCGCGCACGCCGCTGATCATCTCCGGCATGGTGGCGGACTCCGCGAAGTGGTACCAGACGTTCGCGCGCGTGGCGCCGCGGCTCACCCGCGACGTGGACTACGAGGTGGAGGAGTCGAAGTTCCAGGTTGCCGTGACCGAGGCGGGCGTCGCGAAGGTCGAGGAGATCCTGCAGATCGAGAACCTGTACGACAACGTGAACACGATGCTCGTGCACCACCTCCACAACGCCTTGCGGGCCAAGGAGCTCTACAAGCGCGACGTCGCGTATGTGGTCGCCTCGGGCGAGGTCAAGATCGTCGACGAGTTCACCGGCCGCGTGCTGGAGGGACGGCGGTATTCCGAGGGCCTGCACCAGGCGATCGAGGCCAAAGAGGGCGTCAAGATCAAGGAAGAGAACCAGACGCTGGCCACGATCACGATCCAGAACTACTTCAAGATGTACGACAAGCTCTCGGGCATGACCGGGACGGCCAAGACGCAGCTGACCGAGTTCGAGGAGACCTACAAGATCGGCGTCGTCGAGATCCCCACCAACCGCCCGAACGTGCGCCTGGATCTGCACGACCTGATCTACAAGAACGAAGACGAGAAGTGGAACGCCGTCGCCGACGACATCCTCGAGCGCAACGAGCAGGGCCAGCCGATCCTGGTCGGCACGGTCTCGATCGAGAAATCCGAGCGCCTATCGGGCGTGCTGAACCGTCGCGGCATCGAGCATCACGTCTTGAACGCGAAGAACCACGAGAAGGAAGCGCAGATCGTGGCGCAGGCCGGACGGCGCGGCGCCGTCACCGTCGCGACGAACATGGCCGGTCGCGGCGTCGACATCCTGCTCGGCGGGAACCCCGAATACCTTGCTCGGCAGGAGATGGCCGCTCGAGAGTTCGACAACGACCGGTACCTGCTCTTCGAGATGGAGGAGGAGGAACGCCAGGAGTACGAGGAGGCGTACACGCCGGTCTTCGCGAAGCTGAAGGACCAGACCGACGCCGAGCACGACGAGGTCGTCGGTCTCGGCGGGCTCTACGTGCTCGGCACCGAGCGCCACGAGTCGCGGCGGATCGACAACCAGCTCCGTGGCCGCTCCGGCCGGCAAGGCGACCCGGGGGCCTCGCTGTTCTACCTGTCGCTCGAAGACGATCTGATGCGCATGTTCGCCTCGGATCGCGTGGCCTCGATCATGGAGCGGTTCAAGTGGCCCGAGGGCGAGCCCATCGAGGCCAAGATGGTGTCCAAGGCCGTCGAGAACGCCCAGCGCCAGATCGAAGAGCTCAACTACGAGCGCCGGAAGAACGTCCTGAAGTACGACGAGGTGATGAACGGACAGCGCGAGGTGATCTATGCCGAGCGTCGCAAGATCCTGGAGGGGCAGAGCCTCAAGGAGCAGGCGCTCGGGTTCGTCGAAGACGTCGTGCGCGAGGTCACCGCGGAGTGGGCGCCCGCCGACGTCTACCCCGACGACTGGGACCGTCCCGGTCTGCTGACGGCCTTGGCCGAGATCTTCCCTGTGCAGAGCACCGAGGAGGACATCGCGAGGTTCACCGAGGCGCCCGAGATCGCCGACCACTTCGTCGCCGAGGCGCTCGCCGCCTACGACGCGAAGGAGGAGGCCGTCGGCGTCGACGTGATGCGCGAGCTCGAACGTGTCGTGTTGCTCAACATCACCGACACGAAGTGGCGCGAGCACCTGTACGAGATGGACTACCTGCAGGAGGGCATCCACCTGCGGGCCTACGCCCAGCGAGACCCCCTCGTCGAGTACCAGCGAGAGGCGTTCTCGATGTTCGAGGCCCTCACCGCCTCGATCCAGGAAGACTTCGTCAAGTACATCTACCGGGTCGAGTTCGTCCGTCGCGAGGAGCAGGCGCCGGCCCCGCGCGTGCAGCGGCTCTCGGAGAATCGCGACGAGGTCGCCTCGGGGGCCGGCGGCGCCGGCAGCGGCGGCACCGGCGCTGCCGGCGGCGGCCCGCAACCGGGCAACCCGCAGCAGGCGATCAGCGACAAGACCCCCCGCAACGCCCCCTGTCCGTGCGGCAGCGGCCTGAAGTACAAGAAGTGCCACGGCGCCGCGGCCTGAGCTACAGGCCTTTCGCGAGCACCTGCGCCGGGTTCTCCGGGCCCCAGATGTCCAGCTCCAGCACCGGCGAGAATCCCCGGCGCAGATAGAAGGCCCGCGTCGCGGCGTATTCGGGCCCCGGGTCCTCGCGATCCGAGAGTGTCTTGACGACGAGCAGTCGCACGCCGTCGCTCGCCAACTGGTGCTCGATCGCGTCGATCAGCGCGGTGCCGACGCCGCCGCCTCGATGGTCGGCATGCACGGCGATCCACGTGACCTCCGCCGTGGTCGGGTACCGGCGCGCGTGCGTGAGAAAACCGACGACACGGCCGTCACGCTCGCAGACGATGCCCGGCGTCTCGCGGACCAGCGCGGCGCATTCGCGGAGCCCGTCATCGTTGCCGAACCAGTCCGGGAGGCTCGCGACGATCGCGTCGCAGGTCGCGGCGTCCTCGGGGCCGAGCGGGCGGATCCGATCGGCCATCGTCAGCGAAGGGCGAGCTTGCAGGACGCCGGCACGAGCGAGCCGCGGTCGATCCGCTCCACCGAGAATCGATCGTCGTTGAGATCGACGCTGGTGGCCAGCTCGAAGCTGATCCACAGCTCGCCCGGCTGCGCCGGCTCGAGGAGGTCGGGCAGCTCGGCCAGGGTCGCGCCGACGAGCTCGGCCCGGTGGCAATAGCCGGAGACGGCCGCGCCGCGCACGTCCGGGCTCGTCCACGCCGCCAGGGTCAGCCAGGCGCCGATCGCCGCCGCGGGGTTCGCGAACCGTCCCAGCGCCGCCGTGCCGGCCGAATGCATGACCGCCCCCTCCATCTGCCTGATCGCCTCGCCGGTCATCGTGTCGTCGTCGGCGCTCGGCGCGTCGATCAGCAGCCACGTGACCGGCTCGGCGTCGATCACCACGAGGCCTCGGGGGTCGGCGTCGGCCTCGGCGAGCACGGTTTCGAGCAGTGAGGTCTCCATCGCTTGGCCAGCATACGGTCTCGGTCGCGACCGGGTGGGCAGGCGGCTCGATCTTCGCCGGTAGACTCCACGGCGATGAGCGAGTACACGGAGCGCCTCAAGGCGATCGGCGAGCGCGTGAGCGCGGCACGGGGGTTCCTTTGACGTCGAAGGCAAGCGGGCGCGCGCCGCGGCGCTCCAGGATCAGGCCGCCGATCCCACGCTGTGGGACGACCCGGCCAAAGGGCGGCGCATCACCTCCGAGCTCGCGCGGCTGAACGCGGTCGTCGACCGCTTCGACCGCTTGCAGGCCAGGCTGGGCGACGTGGTCGCGATCGACGAGCTCCTGGCGGATGCCGACGATCCCGAGCTCGCGACGGAGCTGGCGAGCTCCGTCACCTCGCTCGAGGACGACCTCGAGGCCGTCGAGCTGGAGGCGCTCCTGTCGGGCCCCTACGACGCGAACGACGCGATCGCGACGGTGCAGGCGGGCGCGGGCGGGACCGAGTCGATGGACTGGGCGGACATGCTGTTGCGGATGTTCTTCCGGTGGGCGGAGCGCCACCAGTTCCCGGTCGAGCTCGACGAGGTCCACTACGGCGACGAGGCGGGCATCAAGTCGGCGACCTTCACCGTGCACGGACACAACGTCTACGGGCTGCTGTCGGCCGAGCGCGGCGTCCACCGGCTCGTGCGGATCAGCCCGTTCGATGCGCAGAAGCGGCGCCAGACGAGCTTCGCGGCGCTCGACGTGATCCCCGCGCTCGACGAGGCGGAGGCCGAGGAGGTCGAGGTCGACGATGCCGACCTGCGGATCGACGTGTACCGCTCGAGCGGTCCGGGCGGGCAGGGGGTGAACACGACCGACTCGGCGGTGCGCATCACGCACCTGCCGACGGGCATCGTGGTGGCCTGCCAGAACGAGCGATCGCAACTGCAGAACAAGGCGACGGCGATGAGCATCCTCAAGGCGAGGCTGGCGGAGCTCGAGCGCGAGCGCCGCGAGGAGCACATGGACGAGATCCGGGGCGAGCGCAAGGCGGTGGACTTCGGGTCGCAGATCCGCAGCTACGTGCTCGCGCCCTATCAGATGGTCAAGGACCATCGAACCGACGAGGAGGTCGGCGATCCGCAACGCGTCCTCGACGGCGACATCGACCGCTTCATCGAGGCCGAGCTGCGCCGCCGGGCCAGCGGATAGCCTCCACGGAACCGCCATACCCCTCTGTTAGGGTGATTGACGTTCGTTCCCTTCCCCCACTTACGACATCATGATCAGTCTCCAGCGCGTCTCGAAGACGTACAAGAACGGAGTCGTTGCCCTCGACGACGTCTCGATCGAGATCGAGAAGGGCGAGTTCGTGTTCCTCGTCGGGCCATCGGGCTCGGGCAAATCGTCGTCCCTGCGGTTGCTCCTGCGCGAGGAGGATCCGACGACGGGCGAGGTCTACGTTGCGGGCAAGAACCTCTCGAAGCTGTCGTCGTGGAGCGGCGTGCCCAAGCTCCGACGCAACCTCGGCACCGTCTTCCAGGACTTCAAGCTGCTGCAGGACAAGACGGTCTTCGAGAACGTCTCCTTCGGTCTCGAGGTGATCGGCAAGGCCAAGCACGTGATCGACCAGCGCGTGCCTGAGATCCTCGAATACGTGGGGCTGGGGGACAAGCTGAACAACTATCCGGACGAGCTCTCCGGCGGCGAGCAGCAGCGGGTGTCGATCGCCCGGGCCTGCGTGAACCGCCCGCTCGTGCTGCTGGCCGATGAGCCCACCGGCAACCTCGACCCCAACACGAGCGTCGACATCATGCGGCTGCTCGACAAGGTGAACAAGATCGGGACGACCGTGGTGATGGCCACGCACGACCAGGCGATCGTCGATGCGATGCGCAAGCGCGTGATCGAGCTCGACAAGGGAAAGGTCGTTCGCGACCAGTCCCGAGGGGTGTACTCGTAGCGTGCGTCGCATCGAATTCTATTTCCGCGAGACCGCTGCCGGGATCCGGCGCAACGGCACGGTCGCCTTCGGCGCGGTCTCGACAGCGTTCATCGCCTTGTTCCTCTTCGGTCTGGCGCTGCTGATCCGCCGCGAGATCTCGCTCGTGATCGAGGGGATCACCGGGAACGTCCAGGTCGCCGTGTATCTGACCGACACGGCGCATCCGGACACGATCGTCCACCTGCAGGACACCCTGCAACAGTTGCCGGCCGTCGATTCCGTCTTCTACGAGGACAAGGCGGCGACGTGCGCGCGCGCCAAACGGGTGTTCGCCGGCAATCAGACGATCCTCGAGAACGTGTCGTGCGATACGTACCCGACCTCGTTGCGCGTCACGTTGAAGGACACGAGCCAGTACGAACAGATCACGGCGGCCCTCGCCTGCGAACCCGACGATCAGGGCAACATGAAATGCGCCGAGCCCGGGGTGCTCAACGTCGTCGACTACCGCTCGATCCTCGATCGATTGTCGGCCATCACGACGACCCTGTCGGTCGGACTGTTCGCCCTGGCGGTGGTGATGCTCATCAGCGCCGTCGTGCTCGTGGCAAATACGTTGCAGATGGGCATGTTCGCGCGTCGCAAGGAGATCAGCATCATGCGGCTCGTCGGCGCCACGAACTGGCGGATCCGTGTGCCGTTTCTGATCGAAGGCGGGGTGGAGGCGTTGGTCGGGGCGGCGCTCGCGATCTTGGCCCTGTTCCTCGGCAAGGTGTTCTTCGTCGACCAGCTGGCCGGCAAGCTCGTCTGGTTGCCGCTCGTCCGCAACAGCGACGTCCTGGCGATCCTCCCCTGGATCATCATCGCGGCGATCTTCGTCGCCGCGGTCGCGGGCACGGTCGGCATGCGGCGCTTCCTCGACGTCTAGGCCGTGTAGCCTGCCCCACCATGGGCTCGCGCGACAACGGACGTTCCGACGACAGAACCGTCGCGACCAACCGCAAGGCGCGACACGACTACGAGCTGCTCGACGCATACGAGTGTGGCATCCAGCTGACGGGCAGCGAGGTGAAGTCGCTGCGCCAAGGCCAGGCGTCGTTGGTGGATTGCTACGCGCGTCTCCGCGGCAGCGAGCTCTGGCTCGAGGGCCTGCACATCCCGCCCTACGAGCAGGGCGACAAGCGCGCGCACCAGCCGTTGCGGCCGCGCAAGCTCCTGCTGCACCGTCGGGAGATCGAGTCGATCCAACGGGACATGATGGAAAAGAGCCTCTCCCTCGTGCCGCTGCGCGTGTACTTCACGCATGGGATCGCGAAGGTCGAGATCGCGCTTGCACGTGGGAAGCGGCAGCACGAGAAGCGGCAGTCGATCGCCAAGCGCGACGCCCAGCGCGAGGCCGAGCGCGAGCTCGGGCGGCGGCGGTGACGCCGCGCGGGTTCTGGCGCGTGGTCGGCTACGACCGGGTCGCGCGCGTGCGGCTCGTTCCGTCGCTCTGACCGGGACTCAAGCCTGGTCGGTGACCCGCCGTATACTGAATGGCACAACTACATATGGGGGTGTACTGGCTTCGATCCGGACGTTTGCCGTCTGGGAGAAGCGGGCCGTGATCCCGGATGTCACGTTAAACGCCGGACAAACACAAGCGCCAACGACGAGTTCGCGCTCGCTGCCTAGTCTCTAGGTAGCTGCTCGCCCCGTGTGCCTGCGGTCGGGGACCGAGTATCACCTGAGCAGGCTTACCCCGCCGGTTCTGTTCGGAGGCCGGCGGGGGACAACGCATCCGGACTGGCCCCGAGGTCCTCTGCCGATGGACACCGACGGGTGAGATCTGTGCATCGGCTCCGCCCGAAGAAGTCCCAGTCGGTCGCCCGGAGACAAGGGTTCGAATCCCTTCACCTCCACGAGAACCATTGCGGTGCAATGGCGATGATTAGATTCCGTCGGGAAGGTCGTTGTAGAGATCGAGGATCGTGCGGGCCCATGCGACTGGCGTCGCGTGCTCGGACGCCGTTTGGTTGCGGTCGGGTCCAGAGCTCGAGATTCTCCGGCCGATTGTCGCGGCGGATGCCGTTTCGGTGGTGCACGTTCTCGAACGGTTCCAGGAAGCGACCGAGCATCGCTTCCATCACGAGGATGTGCTCGAACACGTACGGCCGTTTGCGTGCACGGGGATGCCAAGGCGCCTGCACCATCACGTAGCCGGCCTTATGGATGACCTTGCCGCCTTTCCACGCGCCGTTCTCGGCGCCACCGTGTCGCCGACAGGCGGCGCAGGTCCGTGACGCCCGCTGCTTGGGTCTTCCGCAGCGCAGGTGTCCTTCGACCGACACGCGGGCATGCCCTGTGCCGGCTCGACGGGACGTAGCGCCGGCCGCACTGGACGCGCGCCATCCCGCCAGACTGACACAGGGACGACCATTGATTCGTGACGGATCGCACGCTCCAGGGCCGATCTCGCGTACGGACGCACTCGAGCGAGCAGGTCGTGCGGCGGCGTGTCAGGTCGGTTCGGGCGCGACGATGCGAGCGGTCGCCAACATCGTGCCGTCGGGCGCCGTGATCACGAGCTCGTCGTAGGGCACGAGGTCCTCGTGGGTGACGAGCCACGTCGCCGCCTCTCCGTCCGAGAACGTGAGGGATGGCATCTTCAGCGACATCCCGTTCTCGCCGAGCAGGCGGACGTGCGCCTCGCCGGTGTAGTCCGGGGCCTTGGCCAGGACGATGCCCCACGAGCTCCAGTCCTTGCCCGGCTCGCCGTCGTACAGGACCACCGTGCCGGAGATCGCCTCGCCGTCGACGCCGTTCAGCGTTCCGAGACGGAACTCCTTCCCGCCCAGCGCGTCCAGCAGAGCCTGGTAGCTTCCGGCGTCGGCCTGGACCTCCGCAGCGTGCCGCGACTGCGAGACGCCGTAGGACAGAGACACCGCCACCAGGATGAATGCGGCCGCGACCGCGAGCCAACGCCACGCGGATCCGTGGGCGCCGGGGGAGCCGGCAGGGGTGGCGGGTTGTTCGCCCGGCTCGTCCCATTCCTCGGACAAGACATCGAGCACGTGTCGGCGCAGCTCCTCGGGCGGATCCTGCTCATGGGTGGCGTGGGACAGGGCCGCGACGCCGTCCTCCAGGCGCATGCGCTCGGCCCGGCAGTCCGCGCAGCCGCGCAGGTGCTTCCGGACCCGTGCGTCGCTCGTGTCGTCGAGGGATCCCAGCAGGTGCTCGGGCAACAGGTCGCGAACCTCCTCACACGTCACGGTCCACCTCCTTTGCCATCTCGGCGCGAAGTTTCAGCAGCGCGGCGTGGATCCTCGTCTTCGCGGTGCCCTGGGGGATCCCCTCCAAGGCCGCAACCTCGGCCGTCGTGCGTCCGCCGAAATAGGCGAGCTCCAGCGCGGAGCGCTGCTCGGGGCTGAGGGTGGACATCGCCTTGCGTGCCCGCGACGCCATGTCGGCGGTGGTGGCCAGGTCGTCGGGCCCCGGTGCTGGATCGTGCACCGGCGGCGGGCCGAGCTCCTGCAACGAACGAGACTCGAGCACACGGCGGCGCAGGGTGTCGATCGCGAGCGAACGCGCCGTGAGCAACACCCAGGTCTCGAGTCGTCCGCGCTCGGGGTCGAAGCGAGCCGCCGTGCGCCAGAGCTTCACGAACGTGTCCTGCACGAGATCCTGTGCCGCCTGATCGTTGCCCAGCATGACGATGCCCAATCCGTAGATGCGCGACGAGAACCGGTCATAGAGCGTGCCGGCAGCGCGCTCGTCGCGGCCAACGAAGGCCGTCATGAGCGCGGTGTCCGCTCCCGGGTCATCTGTTCGCACGTTTCGCACGGTACTCCTGCGGGGAAGTACGGGCGAGGGGGTGGGTCGGTTCGCTAGGCTCGCGGGCCATGTCCGAGCCGGTTCGCGTCTCCCGCCGCCGTGCGCGGCAGCTCGCCGTGATGGGCCAGCTGCTGGATGCCCCTCGCCGGACGTCGATCGAGGACGTGGTCGCCCGGCTCGGCCAGGTCCAGATCGACCCGACATCCGTCGTCGCCCGCACCGAGCACCTCGTCTTGTTCAGCCGCCTCGGACCGCGGTTCCGGGTCGCCGACCTCGAACGGCTGCTGTGGCAGGAACGGGCGCTCTTCGAGTACTGGGTGCATATCGTGCCGATCCACGACCTTCCGTTGCATCGGATCTCGATGCGGCGCTACCCGGACAGCGACCGGAAACGACACACGTACGTCCGGGAGTGGCTGGCCGCCAACGACGCGTTCGTCCGGTACGCGTTGGGCGAGCTCCGGCGCCGCGGCCCGTTGCGCGCGCGCGACCTGGAGAACCGAGCCGCCGAGGGGTGGCGGGTCGGCGGTTGGAACGACGAGGGGCAGAGCGCGCCGATGCTGCTCGACATCCTGTGGTTCCAGGGCAAGGTCATGATCGTCGGGCGAGACGGGCAGCAACGGATCTGGGATCTGGCGTCGCGGTCGCTGCCGACGGTCCCCACTCGGCCCAAGGCCGTGCTGGCGGTCGAGCTTGTCGAGCGGCAGCTGCGGGCGCGCGGCGTCTCGAAGCGCGACCGGTTGGGGTTCCTGTTCGACGGGGAGATGCCCGGTCGCGAGCGCGCCCTTCGCGACCTTCTCCGCGCCGGGGTGATCGTGCCCATCGAGGTGGAGGGGCTGGCGGGTGCGTGGTTCACCCACCGCGAGCTTCTCGATACCACCTTTCGCGGACGCACGGTGGCGCTCTCACCCTTCGACGCCCTGATCAACGACCGCGACCGGACGGAGCAGCTCTTCGACATGTACTACCGCATCGAGATCTATGTGCCGAAGGCGAAGCGCCGATGGGGGTACTACGTGCTGCCGGTGTTGCGTGGCGATCGCCTCGTCGGGCGGTTCGACCCCGCGTTCGACCGGGAGGAGAACACGCTGCGCATCCGGGCGATCCACATGCAGGACGACGAGCGGCCGGGCGACCGCGACGCCGTCGACGCGGCGATCGCCGAGCTCGCGCGCTGGCTCGGCGTCGACGCCGTCACGCGACCCGCCGGCTAGCGCCGCGAGCCGATCCTGCCGTACAGCGCGACCCAGTCGAACACATCCAGCTCGGCGGCTCGCGCACCGATCGACAGGCCACGCTCACGCGCGAACGCGGACCAGGTCCGACGGGACATCGCGAGCCCGTCGCCGAGCGGGCTCCCGGCGCGCGCGAACCCGCGCGCCACGAGCCGTCGGTAGGGGGTCCGATCCCGCTCCGGGAGCAGGGCGCCGGCCCGGCGCCGGACGACGAGGTAACCGGCGTCCACCCTGGGGGGTGGCACGAAGGCGTCGCGGCGGACCACGCGGGCGAGCCCGAAGTCCCACCACGGCGCCCATCGAAGCGTCGCGAGCGTGCTCGGCGCGACCTGGGCCCGCTTCCGCGCCGCCTCGTGTTGGATCAAGACGTCGACTCCGGTCAGCGGCGAACGTGGATCGTCGAGGATGCGTTGCAGGATCCGCGTTCCCGACCCGAACGGGAGATTCCCGAGGACCCGGAACGGCTCGTTCGGCAGCGGGATCCGCAGCGCGTTCGCGCAGCGCACGGTCAGCCGCGGATCCCCGCCGAGCTCGCGCTCCAGGAACGACGCGCAGGCGGGGTCGAGCTCGACCGCGATGACCCGGCTGGCGCGACGCAGCAGCGGCCGGGTCAGGCTCCCTGTTCCTGCGCCGAACTCGAGCACGAGGTCGCGATCGGACACGCCCGCCTGCGCGACGAGCTCTGCCGCGAGCGCGTCGCTCCTGAGGAAATGTTGACCGTCAGTTGCGCGACCGCTCGGCCGCGGCGCGCGCCCGCGGGCGGCCACGGACCGTCACCGTGATCGGACCCATGGCCGGAGTCTAGCGTCCCTCGGATCAGCGCAGATGGATCACGTTCGCCGTGATCAGATCGGCGCCCTCCGTGCAGAGATACCCCACCACGGCCGCCACATCTTCGGGCTGGGCGATGTGGAAGAGCTCGTCGCTGGCGCGGACGAACGCCTCGACCTCGGGCGTCACCCAGCCGGTGTCCGTCACGGGCGGATGCACCGCGTTCGCGGTCACCCCGAACGGCGCGAGCTCCATCGCGGCGCTCATCGTCAGGTTCTCGAGCGCGGCCTTGGCCGCGCCGTAGGACACCTCGTCCGGGAACCCGAGCGGCCCGCCGGAGGTGAGGCCGACGATCCGGCCCCAGCTCGCGCCGCGAGCGATGTGGCGCTCGGCGAACGCGGCGATCAGCAGCGCCGATGCGCGAGCGTCCACGGCGAACACCCGGTCGAACGACGCGGGCGTCAGGTGGGTGGTCGGGCGCTGCACCCGGTCGGGTCCGGTTGGCCGGAAGGTGTCGGCAACCCAGTCGCTCGCGTTGTTGATCAGGATGTCGACGGGGCCGAACCGCTCCTCGGCGACGTCGAAGATCTTCTCCGCGGCGCTCGCGTCCGCCAGGTCTGCTTCGAGGGCCGCACCCCGTCCGCCCGCGCGTTCGATCGCCGCCACGACGTCGTCCGCGTCCGTGCGTTCCTCGCCCGCACGCCGGAAGAAGGTCAGGAGCACCGCGGCCCCGGCGTCCGCGAGCGTTCGTGCGACGGCCGCGCCGATCCCGTGGTTCGCACCCGTCACGATGGCGACGTGTGCCTGCCCTCTGTCGTCGTCGGCTGCGTGCACGCGTCCCCCCGGATCGAGGGCACAGCATAGGCCGCGATCTAGTGGGTGCCGGCGCTCGCGGCGTCGGGCACCATCCGATCGTTCGCGAAGCGATCGGGCGCGAAGGGCCGCATCAGCTCCGGCGTCTCGCCGGTCGCGATCCGCTCGGCCATGAGCCGGCCGAAGATCGGCGAGCCCTTGAACCCCCACGTACCCATGCCCGACATCAGGAAGAACCGGGGCACGTCCGAGGCGCCGAGCAGCGGGGAGGAGTCCGGCGACATGTCGCAGAGACCGGTCCACTGCCGCATGGCGCGGGCCTTCGCGATCGTCGGGAAGATCTGGATCGTGCGCTTGGCGGCCTCCGCGAGGAAGCCGAACGTCGAGCGCGTCGAGTACGTGTTGTACGGCAATACTTCCGCGCCGACGAGCAGCTCGCCGCGAGCCGTCTGCGACACGTAGACGTACAGATCCATCGAGGACAGCAGACCATCGAGGACATGCTTGTACGGTTCGGTCACGAACGCCTGGAGCGCCATGGTGACGATCGGCAGTCGCAGGCCCGCCATCGCGGCCACCTGGCTCGACCAGCCGGCCGTCGCGTTCACGACGAGGCCGGCGGCGATCGCGCCGCGATCCGTCCGAACGCCCCGGCACTCCCCGTCGACCACGTCGACGCCGGTGACGGCCGTCTGCTCGTGGATGTGGACACCGCGGCGCGTCGCGCTCGCGGCGTATCCCCAGACCACCGAGTCGTGCCGGGCGAACGAGCCGGGGGGGTGGAAGGACGCACCGACGATCGGCAACTCGCCGCCGCCGGTCAGGTCGATAAGCGGGTTCATCTTCGCGATCTCGGCGGGGGTCACGACGTCCGTCTGGACGCCGTAGGCGCGATTCAGGAGGGACTTGTCACGCTCCACCTCGAGCGAGTCCCACGTATGACAGAGATCGAGCTCGCCCTGGGTCGAGAACAACAGATTGAAGTCGAGCTCCTGACTGAGCGTCCGCCAGATTCCGAGGCTCGCCTTGTACAGCGGGACCGTCTCCGGCGTGTTGTAGTTGGCCCGCACGACCTGCGTGTTGCGCCCCGAGCCGCCGCTGCCGATGTAGCTCGCGTCGAGGACCGCCACGTTCGTGATGCCGTGGCGCGTCGCCAGGTTGTGCGCCAGCGACAAGCCGTTGACGCCGCCCCCGACGATCACGACGTCATAGGAAGGCTTCAGCTCGTGTCGCTCGAGGAAGGTGCGATGTCGGAACAGCCCGGTCATGCGATCACCGGCGCATCCCGTGCCGCTCGCTCCCGCAGATGCTCGCGCCAGTAGGCGGGGACGAGGATCGTCAGGCCATCGGGCTCTCCCAGCACCTTGGCTGCGACGTGCGCGACGTCGCCTTGGACGAACCGACCGTCGAGCGGCGCATCGAGCTGCGACAGGTAGGAGAGCGCGTGCGCGGCGTCGTCGCCGACGAGCGACCACGCCGCCCACCCGTCGCTCATGTCGAGCACCACCGCGTCGCCATCGAGCGCCGCGATGCGGTCGGCGATTTCGCGCACGACGTCGGTCGCGACCGCCGGCTGGCACACGAACAGCGCCTCGTCCTCCGCGGTACGGAGGAGGCGCGCCCCGTGGCCGGGCGCGACGAGCGCGTCGAGCGCGGGGGCCTCGGCGCTGCACAGCACGACCGCGATCGCGCGGTCCCGCAGCTCAGCCACGCAGGCGCACCCCCTCCGGATCGTAGAAGGGCGTCGGCACGACGGTGGCGGTCAGCTCGCCGGACGACAACGACTGCGCGAAGACGCCGTCGATCGTCCGGATCCATCCGAGGCCGATCCCCGCCCCGACGGCGTCCGAGGTCGCGCACGACGTGACGCGCCCGACGATGGCTCCGTCCACGGCGAGCGGCGCTCCCCGCTGCGGCGCTCCGTCGAAGCGCATCCCCACGAGCTTTCGTTCCAACGGGAGCAGGGCCATGCGATCGAGCGCCTGTTTCCCGACGAACGCGTGCTTCGTGTGGGAGACGGCCCAGTCAAGGCCGAGTTTGGTCGGATGATCGTCGGGCATCGTGTCCTGGGCCAGGAAGATGTGGCCCTTCTCGAGGCGGAGCACGTCGAGGGCGTCGAGGCCGTGCGGGCGGATGTCCCAGGCGCGTCCGGCCTCGATCAGGGCCTTCCACAAGGCGACGCTGCGGCCGCGCGGGTGGTGCAGCTCGAAGGAGCACTCGCCCACGAAGCCGACCGCGATCGCACGGCATGCCACGCCGGCCACCGTGATGTCGGCGTGCCCGGGGTACGGGATGGCCACCCGCGACAGGTCGTCGTCGCTCAGCGTGGCGAGGAGGTCTCGGGCATGAGGCCCCGCGACGTTGATCGCGCCGAGCTGTGCCGTCTGGTTCACGAGATGCACGTGGAGGTCGAGCCGGTCGATCCAGTTGCGGAGCGCCGCCTCCATGCGGTCGGCGCCACCCGACGTCGAGGTCAGGTAGAAGGATCCGTCGTCCAGCGCCGCCAGCAGACCGTCGTCCATCACGTAGCCGCCTTCGTCGAGCGCGAGCAGGTAGCGCGCTCGTCCCGGCGCAACGGCGCCGACGTCGAGCGGGAAGGCCCAATCCAGCAACGTCCTGGCGTCGCGGCCGGCGACGAGGAACTTCCCGAGCGTCGACACGTCCATGATCGACACGCGCTCGCGGACGGCGCGGATCTCCTCGCGCGCGTCGCCGTAGTGAGCCGGGCGCATCCAGACGCCGGACCGATCCAGACGGGCGCCGCCTGCGACGTGCGTGTCGTGCAGCGCGGTGCGCCGCTCGATCGCCTCGTGCACGCCGCCGATCAGGTCCTCCAGACGCGGGGCTCGGACCGGCGGCCGGGCGGTCGTGCGTCCCTGCGCCTTCGAAACGGCGCCCTTGGCTTCGGTGAACGCCGCCAGGTGCCGCGAGCACAACGCGCCCTGGCACGGGCCCATCGTGGCCGTCGTGTACCGCTTGAGGATCTCCGAACCGCTCCAGCCCTCGTCCCAGGCCGCCTCCAGGTCGGCCACGTCGACGTCCTCACAGACGCACACAGAGCCGGACTCTTCGAGGATCGGCCAGGGTTCGGCGACTCGGGGCTCGTCCGGGTCGCCCGCCGCCGCCGCCCGGCCGCTCGCCTCGGCCTCCGCCAGCGTGCAGCCCGGCAGGACCACGTCTCCGGCGCCGCACACCTCCGGGTCCGGGCTCATCCGCAGCAGGCTGTCGCGCGGCGCCCACCCGAGCGACAACACGAGGGCATCGCAGACGAACGCCCGGCGGCCCTCCGGCGTGAGCACCGTGGCCGAGGCCACCTGTTTCGAGCCGCGGGCCTCGAGCACCCGTCCGCGCACCTCGGTCACCTCGACGCCGGCGTCGCGGAGCGCCTGTGCGCTGGCGAGCGCCTCCTCCGTGTTCGCCACCACGACGGCCCGTTCCCCGGGCGCGACGCCGTGCACCGCGGCCAGGCGCGCCGCGCCGCGCGCGAGCCACACGCCCGGCAGGTCGTTGCCCGGGAAGACGCCGTGGGCCTCGAGCGCGCCGGTCGCGACGATCACCCGCGCCGCCTCGACCTCGACGAGCTCGTCGGGACCGACCAACGGCACGGACGGACCCTCATAGATGCCGATCGCGGCGTGGCGCTCCAAGATCTCGACGCCGGCGTCGCGCGCCTCGGTTGCCAGGCGCTCGATCGCGGCGCGCGACGAGGCATCGGGAACGGCCGCACCGATCCGCCCCTCGTCGACGAGCAGCACCCGTCCCTCGGCGGACGCCGCCGCGGCCAGCCCCGCGACGCCGCCCCCGATGACGAGCACATCGACGCGCGCGTACCGGGTCGGCTTGGACGCCGCGCCCGAGGTCCTGGGAAGCGTCCCGGTGCCGGTGGCACGTCGGATCAGCCGTTCGGCGACCTCCCAGGCCCAGCGCGGTCGCACGAACACCTTGTAGTAGAACCCCACCGGCATCGCCCAGTGGAGACGATCGGTGATCGCGAGCGCGTCCCGCTCGGTCCGTGGCCACCCCGTCTCTCGTGCGACCTCCATGCCGTCGCGGACCTCGGTCACGCATGCTCGCTCGCCGGGCACGCCGTCCACCGTCACGAGGCAGTTCGCGCAATCGCCCGTGACGCAGTACAGGCCTCGACGCCGGTGGGACTTCAGCGATCGATTGAACGTGCGGATCCCGTGACGGAACAGGGCCGCGGCGATCGTGTCCCCATCGCGGGTCTCGACAAGCCCGCGCTCGAAACGGAGTGCGGCCATACGCTCACTCCTTCGCGAACCGGTTGACGACCGTGTCGCGACGCAGCGTCACCCAGCGCCGGCAACCCAGCAGATGGAACCATCGCTCCTCCTGGACGCCGGCGACGTTCTCGCGCAGGTAGACGCGTGCGAAGTCCGCCTCGGGGTCGGGAGACGACACGTTGCGAAGCTCCCCGCCGAACGAGAACTCGGCGACCGGGCGTTCGCCGCACGTAGGGCACGCAACGAGGAGGCTCACGAACGGGAACCGCCGGTCGTCTCCATAGGCCGAGGATGCTAGCCGACCTGTTGATCGGCCCGCCGATGACGACGTGACCCGGTGTCACGGGGAGGGGTCGGTGATCGGCGTGAGCAGCGCGGCCAGCTCCGCGGCGTGGCCGCGCGGGCGGATCCGGTCCACCGACGCGGTTCCTCGTTCCCGGACGTGGATCTGGAGTCGTCCCCCTCTGATCCCGGTCGAGGTCTCGACCGTGGCGATGTCGCTGCGGTGCGCCCACACGGACGGCTCCGGTCGGTTGGCCGCGACGTGGATGAACCGCTGATCGGTGACCGCGAACACGCCCCGGTGTCCGTCGAGGTCCGCTACGGCGACGGCCAGCACACGCTCGTGCGGCCGTCGTTGTTGCGCGAGGATCTCGATCTCCTGCCAGATGGACTGGATCACCGACGGGTCGTGGGACTCGAGCAGGTTCTGCATCTCGAACCACGCGACGACGTCACCGCGCAGATCGACGACGCGGTCGAGCAATCGATCCTGCAACGTCGAGGCCAGCTCGCGGCCGCGCATGAGTTGGTTGGGCTCGATCAAGAGTCCGGCGCCGTCGCGCCGCACGAGCCAGACGCTGCCGTCCGGCCCCAGCAGCAGCGCCTCGACGTCGGCGAAGTCGGCCGACCAGATCGATCGACCGACCTGACGCGTCACGCCTCGGTCGTTGAGCGAGATCTGATCGTGCGGATTGGCGTCCCAACGCACGTACAGGGTTCCGAACCTGGGTCGATGCGCGGGCTGGTAGGGCCGGGACGCGAACCGTTCCGGAACGCGAACGCCCTCGGGGATCACGAGGATCGCGGTGTCGAGCGCACCACGCATCGCCTCCTGGACCGCGTCCGGGGTGAGCGCGGCGCCCTGCTCGGCGAGCTGCGCCCAGGTCGTGGGCGCGTGGCCGAGGAGCGAGGCGGTGGCCTTGCGCGTCGCCTCGCGCTGCGGTCTCGTCTGATCGGTGGCGTTCCACGGCATCGCGCGCTCGTGGGCAGTGGAGACGTCGTCGGCGGTCAGCGTCGCCGGCGCTCAGGTCCTCGAGCACGTCGCAGAAGGTGCCGAGCACGCGCGGTCCCTCACCCTCGGCCGCGTCGCTGAACAACAGGAACAGGCTGTCGGTGCCGCTGATGCGATCGCTGCTCTGGCTGACCGTGTAGGCGAGCCCGAGATCCGTTCGCAGCCGCGAGAACCCACGCGAGAGGAAGAGCTGGATCGCGATGTACAGCGGCATCGATCGCGGCGCGAGCATGGAGCAACCGATGAAGCGCTCGTCGCTCGTGATGTGCGATGGCGTGCGTAGGGCGGTGAGTGGCTCGGCCGCGGGGATCGGCAGGCGGGCGCCCGCCGACAGGGGGAGCCGCAGCCCGCCGCTCGGGGGCCGGGTCATCCAGCCCACGGCCTGCCCGGCCGTGAACCGCTCCCGCGCCCATGCCTCGACCGCCTCGCCGGTCAGACCGCGGATACCGAGCTCCGGCCAATCGATCACGCCGGCGCCGCGCGCGCCGAACCGGGCCGACGCCGTGCCCGCGAAGGAGCCGCCGCCTCGTCGCGCCTCGGTCTCGAGTACGCGCCGCTCGGCGTCGAGTCGATCCATCGGCAGGGCCCCGAGGTGCGCGCAGACCCCGGAGAGGACCGCCTCGACGTCGTTGCGCGTACCGCTCGCGTAGAAACTGGTCGTGAGCTCGGTGACCGTTCCGTTCAGGTCGTAGCGACGTGGCTCGAAGGGGTACAGCGCGAGGTGCTCGACGATGTGGTTGATCCCCCCGTTCACCAGCGTCTCGTCGATGCGTCCGGTCCGGAAGACGAGCCCGCCCATGCAGGGGCCCGGCACGTCCGTGCACCACACGGGGATCCCGTCGACGAGCACGAGCTCTGGTTCTTGGAAGGGCATCGGGCGGGAACGATACGCTCCCGGTGCCATGGAAGGAACAACCCCTGTCTGGGCCATCGAGCCGGCGACGAACCCGAGCGTCCTGCGGATCCATGTCGACCACGAGCTGACCGATCGGACGATCGTCACGAGCCCGCCCGCCGAGCTCGACCACCCGCTGGCGGGTCTGCTCGAACTCGACGCCGTGCGCACGCTTGACCTGCACCGCTATCGCGTCCGCGTCAACCTTCGAGCGGACGCCGATCGGGTCGTCGCCGCGGGCCACGCGGGGGAGATCCTCACGTCCGCGTGGGGATCGGCGGGCTCGCTGGACCCCGACGCGGGACCCCGGGCGTTCGAGGTGCACCATCGGGGTGCGCGAACCGTCGCGGAGTCCGCAGAGATGGCGCTCGGGCATCCGCTGTTGGAGGCGGTGTTCGACGTGGAGGGCGTGAGCGAGGCGATCGTCGGCGACGACCTCGTGTTGGTCCGGCTCGGTCGTTTGTTCGCGTGGACCGACGCGGAGCCGCGCCTGATCCGCGCGCTCGCGATCCGCCAGCGCTAGGAGAGCAGCGACGTGGGCGGGACGCCTTGGTCGACGTCTTGGCCCCCGAAGGCCGTCTCGCCGAATCGCGCGACGTCGCCCATGGCGGCGAGGTAGTCCGAGGAGAACACGCCCGCGAACTCCTCCGTGTCGAGGAGATCCTGCTCGATCGCGCTGGCGGGGACGTAGGGCCCGAGGTTCTCGCGATACGTGAGATGCCGCAGCGCCGCCGCGACATCGTCGGTGGTCGCGCCGGCATCGCCGAGCGCCGCGACGTCGAGGTACACCTCCGAGGGCGCCGTGTACTGGACCGCCGTGCCGAGCCCGGCGCCGAACTTCTGCTCGATCAGACGCTCGAGCTGGATCGGGTCGAGCCGGACGCCGCCCATCGAATCCGGGAGGGGACATTGTCCGTGGTCGGCCGTCACCAGCAGCACGTACTCGCCGGGGAACCGCTCTTCGAGCAGATCGACCAGTCGGCCGAGCTCGGCGTCGACCGCGTTGACCATCACGCCCTCCCACTTCGACGCCATGCCGTAGACGTGGCCGGTGTAGTCGGGGGACTTGAACGTCGTGTAGAGCAGCGACGGCCCTGCGACGCCGATCGGCTCGTTGCGAAGCGTCGCCTCGAGCAGGTCGCCCTGGAACCCGGCGATCGGGGGCACGCAGCAGTAGTCGGTTCGCCACGGTTCCCATTCCGGGTCGTACCCCGGATCCTGGAACGTCGCCATGCGGGCCTGCAGGGCGTCCATCCCGGGCGCGGCCGCGGGCAGCCGGAACAGCGCCGGGTTATGCGGCTGCCATCCGGTCGCGCCCGGCTCGTCGAAGTACACACCGACGGGGAGGTCGTCGGCGGGCCGATCGGTCCCACCATGTCCGAGCATGCCCATGTGCCACACCTGGTACCCGACCTGGCCCACCCATCCGCCCGTCTCGTCGTGCCACAGGTCGGCCAGCGTCGGCAGGAGGATGTCCTTCGGATCGGCCTGGCCGGGGGTGCCGTACGCCTTGCGGGCGGTCGCGCCGTCGCGGATGTTGTGCCCGGTGATCCCGTGGCCACGCGGGAACGTCCCCGTGCCGATCGTGGCGTGCGCGCAGGCGGTGACCGCGGGGAATGACCCCGTGAGCGCGTTGCGGTAGTTCGCGCCCTCGCGCATCAGCCGCTTGAGGTTCGGCCAGTCGTTGGGCCAGGTGCGCAGCACGTTCCAACCGCCGCCGTCGAACACGTAGGTGACCACGACCTTGGGGGTTGTGCCCGTCGTGCGCAGCCCCGGCAGCGCCCGGCCCTCGCGGTCCTTGGGCCAGGCGTCGTAGCCGATCAGGTTCGCGGTGGTCGGGGCGAGGTCGGCGAGGGACACGCGCTCGGTGGAGTCGCCCGGCTCGACCACGCCGGGCCCGTAGGCGATGAGGGGGACGCGTTCGAGGTACATCCATACGGCGGCGTGGGACGTGCGCGGGTCCCGCGGATGCAGGCTCTGGGATTCGAACGCGTAGTTCGCGCTGTTGAACGGCGCCAGGAGCAGTTGGAGTTCCGCCGAGCGCCCCGGGTGGCTCGCCCGCGCCACGAGCTCCATGTACTCGGCGCCGATGTCGGTGGCCGCCGCCTCCTGGACGGCGGCGGCGTCGGGTCGGGCGAGCTTCTGGACGACGCGACCGAGCGCGGCACCCCCGGCGACGAACACCACCCCGCCGAGACCCACGATCGCCAGGAAACCGCGGCGAGACGGGTCGGCCGGAGCGTCCGATCGGCTTTGGCGTCGCAGGGACCAGGCGACCAGCACGGCGATCACGGTCATCGCCAGCCCCGCGGCGATCCCGACCCGGATGCTGCCGAGCCAGGTGCACAGGGCCGTGACGGCTCCCGCGAGCAGGATGAACACGAGGACGACGCGCGGGAAGCGGCTCACGAAGACCTATCGTCGCAGACCGCCGGGAGGGTTCGCGACACGGTCGTGGAGTTCCTGCGACGTTAGGTGCGCTTGCGCGGCAGGTCCAAGAACGGAAGGGGGACGACGGTGGCGGCGACCTTGCCACGCTCGCCTTCCACGGAATACTCGACCGACACCCGACTTCCGACCTTCTCGAGGGCTTTGTCCAACGACCCGAAGCCCACCATCTTCTTGATCGTGGTGCCCCAGGCGATCGACGTGGCGCGTCCGACCTGCTTGTTGTCCTTGTAGACGGGGACGGGGGCGCGGTCGACATAGGGCGAGATCATCGAGGCGAGGCCGTGCTTGGCGAACATCCCCTCGATCCCGGCCCAGTCGAGCTCGAGACCGACCAGCCGCCGCGCCGGGCCGCCGGCCTGTTGTTCGGCGAGGAGCGCACGGCGGCCCGTGAAGTCCGCCCCCTTGCCGAAGTCCACCAGCCGCCCGAGCCCGAGCTCGAAGGGGGAGTACGTCTGCTCGGGGCTGATCGCGTGGCGGGCGCTCGTGTACTCAGCCTCGATCAGGATCAGGCCCGCCTCGACGCGCGCGACGTCGAGCGCGCGGATGCCCGCCGGGAACAGGCCATAGGGCTCCCCCGCCTCGAAGACCGCGTCCCAGACCTCGAGCGCGCCGTCGGCCGGGATCCAGAGCTCGTACCCGCGGTCGCCCGTATACCCCGTCCGGGTGACGCTGACCTCGACGCCGCCGATCTCGGTGCGTCGATGCCGGAAGTACTTCACGTCCGCCCAATCCTGGCGCGTGGCGGCCTCGAGCACCTCGCGGCTGAGCTTGCCCTGCAGGGCCAGCCCGGCCAGCTGGGTCGAGACGTCCTGGACCTCGGCATCGAGCCCGGTCGCGTTCAACAGGAACCACCGGTAGCAGGGGTCTGCGGCGGTGATGCGATATTCGTCTGCCCCGATCCGCGTCACGGTGCCGTCGTCGACGACCTTGCCGGCCTCGTCGCACCACGGCGTGTAGTACACCTGGTCGACCTGCATCCTGGACACGTCGCGCGTGATGACCCGGTCCAGCAAGCGCCCGGCGTCGGGGCCGCGCACCACGTACTTGTAGAGGGGGCTCGTGTCGATCACCGCCGCCGCCTCACGGATCGCGCTGTACTCGATGTCGTGGAAGTCGGCGTAGACCGCCGGGGCGAAGTACCCCGCCCATTCGCCCCAGGCCTGCTTCGTGTTCAGCTCCTGCTGGCGCGGGTAGAACGCGGTTCCGACCGACACGGCGACGCCTCCTGGTTCGAGCGGATTCTCGGCAGCGGTGCTTCGGGCGGGAAGCCTACTCGCGGGCTCACCCCCGGCTGCACGGCCGAGTGACCTGAGGTCAAGGTGCTGTTGGCCGGGCCCCAGGGGCGTGGCTAGCATGGGCAACCGGTGACGGGACCCTGGATCCGGGACCTCCGTCTGACCTCGAGTCACCCCCCGAGATGGGGCCCCGCCGAGTGTGGGGTGCCCGAGGAGGCAGGGCATGGCGAAGCGCTACGACGCGGTCGTGATCGGCGGCGGACACAACGGTCTGGTGAACGCGGCGTACCTGGCCAAGGCAGGGCTCAAGGTCCTGGTGCTCGAGCGCCGCCACCTGCTGGGCGGGGCGACCTTGACCGAGGAGATCGTGCCCGGGTTCAAGTTCTCCGTGTTCTCCTACGTGGTGTCGTTGCTGCGGCCGGAGATCATCCGCGAGCTGGAGCTGCCGAAGCACGGCCTGGAGATCCTGCCGCTGGACGGCACGATCACGCCGTTGGACGACGACTACCTCTGGCGTGTCAACGATCACGGCAAGACCGTCCGCGAGCTGCGGCGGTGGTCGCTCAACGATGCCGAGGCCTACGAGGAGTACGGCCCGCTGATGGCCGAGATGGGTCGGTTCATCAAGCCGATCCTGTCGGTGCCGCCGCCCGACCCCGGGAAGATCTCGCCGATGGAATGGCTGCCCCTGACGCCGCTCGCGAAGCAGTTCCGCGATCTTCCTCGGCGCATGCAGACCGCCTTCATCCAGCTGATGACGATGTCGGCGGCCGACTTCCTCGATCAGTGGTTCGAGACCGAGCCCCTGAAGGCCACGATGAGCGCCTCGGGGATCATCGGCACCTTCCAGGGGCCGCGCTCACCCGGGACCGCGTACGTGCTGTTGCACCACTACATGGGTGAGATCGACGGCGCGTTCCGAGCGTGGGGCGTTCCCAAGGGCGGAACCGGGGCGATCGCCTACGCGATCGCGGAGGCGGCGCTCGCCGCCGGCGTCGAGATCCGCACCGAGGCGGGCGTGTCGCAGATCAAGACGACGGCCGGCAAGGCGACGGGCGTGATCCTCGAATCCGGAGAAGAGATCGAGTCCGACGTCGTGATGAGCTCGCTCGACTCGCGCTGGACGTTCATCAAGCTGCTGGAGGACGGTGTGTTGGACCCCGCGTTCAAGGACGAGGTGATGCGGTACAAGTACCGCGGTTCCAGCGGCAAGGTGAACCTCGCGCTGGACGGGTTGCCCGAGTTGTCGTGCAAGCCGGGCAAGGGGGAGTGGCTGCGCGGCGCCATCTCGTTCTCGCCCAGCATCGACTACATCGAGCACGCCTACGACGACGCGAAGTACGGGCGGCCGTCCGCCCGCCCCTACATCGACTGCATCATGCCGACGCTCGTCGACCCGTCGATGGCGCCCCCCGGCAAGCACGTGATGAGCTGTTTCGTGCAGTACGCGCCCTATCACCTGGCCGACGGGAAGGTCTGGGACGACGCCGCGCGCGAGTCGTTCGGTCAGAACGTGATCGACACCTTGGAGGAGCGCTTCCCCGACATCCGCAGCAAGATCGTCGGCTCCCAGTTCGTGACGCCCAAGGACATCGAGGACATCACGGGCCTGACGGAGGGCAACATCTTCCAGGGGGAGCTGTCGTTGGAGCAGCTGTTCTTCAACCGGCCGGTGCCCGGCTGGTCCCGCTATCGCACCCCGGTGGACAGGCTCTGGATGTGCGGGTCCGCCACCCACCCCGGGGGCGGGATCATGGGCGCGCCCGGGCGGATCGCCGCGCTGGAGTACCTCAAGGAGAAGAAGAAGGGCCGGAGGGCGGCCTGATGGCGAAGAAGAAGCTCGACGTCATCTTGATCGGCGGTGGCCACAACGGGCTCGTCGCGGCCGCCTACCTCGCAAAGGCCGGGAAGCAGGTTCTCGTGCTCGAGCGCGCCGAGCAGGTCGGCGGGATCCTCCGTCCCACCCACCCGGCGCCCGGGTTCACGGCGCCCGGGCTCGTCCAGACGGTCGGGCGTCTCCGTGCCTCCATCGTGAAGGACCTGAAGTTGGATCGGTTCGGGTACGCGACGATCACACCGACGGTCCGGATGCACGCGCCGATGTCCGACGGATCGGCGGTCACGTTCTGGGGTGACGCGGCCAAGACCGCGGCGGGGATCGAGGCTCGCGGCGCCGGGGACGCTGAGGCCTACCTCGACTTCGACAGGAAGGTTCGCGCGATCGCGAGCTTCCTCGCGTACATCGCCGTGGCGACGCCGCCGGACCCGAAGTCGCCGTCGCTGGCCGACGCGATCATGGGGTTGAAGCTCGGCAAGGCGTTCCGGGATCTCGGGGGCAAGACCGGGCGCGAGGCGGTCCGAGCGCTGCCGATGTCCGTCGCCGACCTGGTCCAGGAGGTGTTCGCCGACGAGGCCATCCGGGGCCCGCTCGCGACGAGGGGGATCCTCAACACGGCGATGGGCCCGTGGGCGACGGGCACGGCACAGGTCTTCCTCAACGATTCGGCCGGCACCGACGGCGGCGCCGCGGGCACGGCCGTGTTCGCGACGGGCGGCACCGGGGCGCTCGCGAGCGCGTTGGAGCAAGCGGCCGCCGGCCTCGGCGTCCAGGTCCGCACCGGGGCCGAGGTGGTCGCGATCCGCAATCGTGGGACGCGCGCGATCGGCGTCACCCTCGCCGACGGCGCCGAGCTGGATGCGCCGGTGATCGTCTCCGCGATCGATCCCAAGCGGACCGCGCGGCTCTGCGATCCGGTGACGCTTGGGCCCACGATGGTCTGGCAATCCGGCAACATCCGTCAGCCCGGCGCGATGGCGCGCGTCAACTTCGCGCTGTCGGGCCTGCCGGCCGTCCACGGTGGGACCCCCGAGACGCTGGCGGGCCGCATCGTGATCGGCCCGTCGATCGACGCGGTCGAGCAGGCGATGGACGCGGTCAAGTACGGCCACATCAGCGACGAGCCGACGCTGGAAGCGACGATCCCCTCGCTGACGGATCCGTCGCTCGCACCGGAGGGCAAGCATGTGATGAGCGTCGTGTTCCAGGCGGCGCCTTACGCGCTGCGCGACGGCGACTGGCAGACCGAACGGGACCGTCTCGGCGACATCGCCGTGAAGACGCTGGAGCGATACGCGCCCGGGTTCGGCGAGCTCGTCGAGGCGCGCGAGGTGATCACGCCCGTGGACATGGAGCGGGACTACGCCCTCACCGGCGGGCACGTGCAGCATGCCGAGCCGGCGCTCGATCAGTTCTTCGCCTGGCGGCCGATGCTGGGGGAGGCTCGCTACCGCTACCTCCTGGACGGACTGCATCTCGCGGGATCCGGCGCGCATCCCGGCGGCGGGATCACGGGCGGTCCGGGCGCGAACGCGGCCCGTCAGATCCTGAAGGACCTCAAGAAGTAAGGCCCTGCGGGTTCACCCGTGGAGCCGGGCGAGGGTTCGCTGCGCGGAGGTTGCGTACAGGATCGAGAAGTGCGGGTTGATCGCGAGCGCGTGCCCAAGCAGGCGCCGAGCCGTCTCGCGGTCGCCCAGCCGCAGGGCGATCATGCCGGCGTGGAAATACGAGAGCGCGTCCTGCGTGCCGAGCCGCAGCGCCTGTCGCTCGAAGCGAGCTGCCGAAGCCGGCCGCCCATTCCGGTACAGCGCCCAGGCCAGCGCGTCGGCGGCGTGGATGCTGTGTCGCGAGCGCCATCCCGCCCGCGCGTCGGTGAGCGCGGCCTTCCGGTCGCCGTGGTCTGCTTCGAACAGCGCCAACTCGACGTCGACATTGACGCCATTGGATCGGAACAACGCGGCCTCGGCGCGCGCGAGCGCGTAGGCGTCATCGGCCTGGGCGGTTCGGCCCTGGATCGCGTACAGGTCACCGAGCGCGATCACGTGCTCGGGCAGGGGATAGCGGGCGACCACCTGCCGGTAGCCGCGGATCGCGCGGTCGATGTGTCCCCGAGCCCATGCGATCTTCGCGAGCCCTGCTTCGGCGGGCAGGAACGTCGGGGACAGCGCCGCGGCCCTGCGTTCGGCGAAGTCAGCCACGGCAAGGTGGCCGCTCCGGAACTGCAACTCGCCGATCTGGTAGCTCACCCAGGCCGCGTCGTCCGGCGTGCCGGCCGCGTCGGCGGCCCTGTGCATCATCGCGAGCGCTCCCGGCACGTCGCCGCGGAGCTCGCGCGCGTAGGAGATCCGAGCGTAGGAGGCGACGTCGGGGCGCATCGACACCATCCGGTCGAACGTTGCGAACGCCCGGTGGTAGTGACCGAGCTCGAGCTGCCCGTCCCCGATGACGCCGAGGATGTGCGCAGCATCGGGGTTCGCCTGTCTGGCGAGCCGGCCCCAGCGGACGCCGCCCGCGAAGTCGTGGCGTGCCAGTGCGACGACACCCATCCCCACGAGCGCTTCGACGTTGCCGTCGGGCTCCAGCGTCAGGGATCGCTGGAGGGCCTCATCGGCCTTGGCGTAATACGAGGGGTCGGCGGTGTGTCCGGCCTCCTGGGCGTAGGCGAGCCCGAGGAGCGCGAGTGACCGAGCGTCGTCGGGTTGGGCCTGAAGCCGGGACTGGAGATCGGCGATCGTCTGTTCCAACGAGGCGCTCGTCGCCGGGGCGATCAACGCATCCGCATCCGTCGTGGCCGCCGCGACGGGGTCCGCGCGGAACGAGCGCCAGGCGCCGAGACCGCCCACCAGGAACAACGTGGCGGCGAGCGCCGCGACGCCGATCGACCGCTTGACGCTCATGTGTTGCCGACCCCCCTCGAGAGATGGTGGTCGAAGAGCGGCGCGCGAAGCGCGCCGCTCTCCGACGGGTGCTACTGCGCCGACCCGGAGTGCGGCAGCGCGATGTACGGGAACGAGCCGCCGAAGCTCTTGTCGTTCGCGTCGACGCCGTCACCGAGACCGGTGTCCTGGCCGACGAGCACGCCTTCGACGACCTGGAGCGCTACATCCAAGACGTCGTCGGAGAGCCTGCGTCCGTTCGGGAACCCGGCGTTGTCGCCGCCGATCACGCCGAGCGTCGAGCATTCACCGGTGCAGGGATCGATCGACATGTTCAGGCGGAGCTCCTCGCTCGGCACGACACCATCGGGCATGTTGAGCCCGTCGACCCCGGTCAGGAAGACGCTGACCAGATCGTTGCGCGGTGTCGCCGGCGCGGGGATCCCGTAGACGGCGTCGATCAGTCGCGCCACCTCGGGGTCCGTCACGTACGGCAGGAACTGCCCGTCGTTCGCCGGCTTGGACGCGTTCCACGCGTCCTTCTTGCCCGCGGGGATGACGACCTCGTTCACGAGCGGCATGCCGAGGCGCGAGACCTGCACCCATGACCCACCCGGCGCCCGCCGCGATGCCGTGCTCCAGATCCCGACGATCGGGTTGGCCGATTCGTCGCCGCCCTTGGCCAGCTTGGCCTTGGGCACCTGCAGCGCGAACGTGTTGACGTTGTAGTCGCGCAGCGTGTCGTTGCCCGTCTCGGACAGGTCGCCCCCGTACAGCAGGTCGAACACGCGGAGGTCTGCGAAGAACGGATCGTCTGCCTGTCCGGCGAAGAACGAGCCGTTCGTCGAGGTCACGATGCCTTCGTTCCGAAGCCCGGCGTAGTCGGGCATCGAGGCGTCGCCCACGCGGCTCGGCACGACCGTCGCGTCGTGCACGACGGTGCGGGTCGTGTGCTTGTCGACGTTGAGACGCTCGACGTCATACGTCTGGTAGAAGTTCAGATCCGCGTCGTCGAGCGACGTGACCGGCCCGGTGTTGTAGAGGAACGAGCCCGGGTTGCGGTAGTGGTTGCGGAACGTCCACCGGTAGATCGTGTCCGGCTTGGCGTCGGCGTCGTTGTCGATCTTGACGTCGTAGCGGACGTGCTGGCCGAACGCGAAGAAGTTCGGCCCTCCCGATGGGGCCTCGAACGGGATCCAGTTGCTGATGATCGTGACCGAGCTGGAATCGTCCGGGCTGACGAACGCATAGAGGTCCGTGTTGTCGGCTTGTGGGTCGGCGGCGATCAGCGGCGCCTCGCGGTGGCTCGATGCGCCACCGGCGGTCGGGCCGAGACCGGCGAAGAGCCCGATCCCGACCGCGGCCGCGGTGCCGAGCACCACGAGTCGCGAGCGTGTTCGGAACGGTTGCATGTTCCCTCCTCAGTCGTGCGGGGTGTGGCGTGGCGTGAACGTTCGCGGGCTGCGATGCCCCCCTTCCTCGTTGCGTGGGCCCGCTCGTACGGGCAGGGTTCGCAGTCGTCGTCGCGCCGGATCACCCGTTCGTCCCTCGATCGGCTGCTAGCCTCCGGCCATGTCCGAGAGGCCCGACTTCCGACTCGAGCACTCCGAGCTGCGGGGTGAGGACGAGTTCCACGAGTTCGCGTCGGAGGACCTGCCGTACTACTCGGATTGGCACGGCTCCTTCGAGAAGCTGCCGTGGGCGACCGATGACGAGTCGCTGCGCGCGGCGAAAGCCGACGTCGCGATCGTCGGCGCGCCGTTCGACGAGGGCGTGTCGTCGCGTCCGGGCGCCCGGTTCGGTCCGCGGGCGATCCGGATGGCGCCCACCGCCTGGGGGACCGCCGACGCGTGGTCGATCCAGCTCCAGGCCGAGCCGTACGCGCACCTCACGGTCGTCGATGCGGGCGATGCGCCGATCGTGCCCACACGGTTCGAGCGCTCACTTCGAGTGATCCACGAGAAGGTGTTCCGGGTGGCCGAGGCCGGCCCCGTCCCGATCGTGCTCGGCGGCGACCATTCGATCACCTACCCGAGCGCGGCCGCGGTTGCCCGGCACGTCTGGCCGCGCACCGTCGGCGTGATCCACTTCGATGCGCACGCAGACACCGGTGCCGACCAATGGGGGAACCTTCACGCGCACGGGCAGCCGATGCGGCGACTGATCGAGGAGGGGTGGGTCGCCGGCAAGAACTTCGTGCAGATCGGGCTCCGCGGTTACTGGCCCGACAAGGCAACGTTCGCCTGGATGCGCGAGCAGGGCATGCGCTGGCACGCGATGACCGAGATCGAGGAGCGAGGCAGCGAAGCCGTGCTCGCCGACGCGATCGTGGAGGCGCTCGACGGCCCCGAGTGCATCTACCTGTCCGTCGATATCGATGTCGTCGACCCCGGCATGGCCCCCGCGACCGGGACGCCCGAGGCGGGCGGCATGCTGGCGCGCGAGCTGCTGCGCGCGGTGCGCCAGATCGTGAGTCAGGTCGAGCTCGTCGGGATGGACGTCGTCGAGGTCGCGCCGCCGTACGACCACGCCGAGATCACCGCGATCCTCGCGCACCGCACCGTGATGGAGGCGATCAGCGCCCTGGGTGCGAAACGGCGATGAGCACGGCGCACGACGGCGAGCTCGCCGACAATCGCAAGCTCTGGGACGCCTGGACCGCGATCCACACGACGGGCGAGTTCTACGACGTCCAGCGCTTCCGGGACGATCCGACCGATGTGCGGATCGAGCCCTGGGAGCAGGCGGAGGTCGGCGACGTCGTCGGCGCACGCCTGCTCCATCTGCAGTGTCATTTCGGGCTCGACACGTTGTCGTGGGCGCGTCTGGGGGCGGGGCACGTCACGGGCGTCGACTTCAGCGAGCCGGCGATCGCGTTCGCGAACGAGCTCGCGGCCGAGACGGGGCTGGCGGACAGGGCGCGCTTCGTCGTGTCGAACATCTACGATCTCCCCGGGCCGCTGGCGGGCGAGACGTTCGACGTCGTCTACACGGGCCGCGGCGTCCTCGGATGGTTGCCGGAGCTCCGACCGTGGGCTCGCGCGGTCGCCGGGTTCGTTCGACCGGGCGGCATCTTCTATATCCACGAGGGCCACCCGGTGATGTGGGCGATCGCCGACGAGCAGGACACCCCGAACGACCTGCGGCTCGGGTTCGATTATTGGGGCGGCGAGACGCTCTCGTTCCCCGTGGAGGGCTCGTACGCGGATCCGACCGCCGAGGTCGACGCCGACGTGGAGCACGGATGGAATCACTCCCTCGGCGAGATCGTGACCGCGCTGGCCGACGAAGGGCTGCGCATCGAGCGGCTGGACGAGAAACGCGAGCTCCATTGGCCCGCGCCGTTCTTGGTCGAGCTGCCGAACGGCCACTACGGTTTCCCGCCCGATCAGGTCGGCAACCTGCCGCTGATGTACTCCCTCCGAGCGCGCAAGGAGTAGAACCCCCGGACTCAAGCGGTGTGACCGGCCCGTCGAAGCCTCAATCGTGATCGACCCGCAGCCGGGCACCGGAGCGGCGTCCACGGCCTACCGTCGATTGGTCGACAACGTTCGCCGTGTGATCGCCGGGAACGACGCCGCCGTCGAGATGGCGGCGTTGTGCGTGTTCGCCGATGGCAACCTCCTCCTGGAGGGAGTGCCGGGGGTCGGGAAGACGACCCTCGCCCGCTCGCTGGCGGTCTCGATCGGCGGCGCGTTCACACGGATCCAGGCGACGCCCGATCTGTTGCCGTCCGATCTCACCGGCGTGAGCGTCTACGACCAGCGCGAGGGCTCGTTCCGGTTCATGCCCGGGCCGGTCTTCGCCAACGTCGTGCTGGTCGATGAGATCAACCGGACACCACCGCGCACGCAGGCCGCATTGCTCGAGCCGATGGAGGAACGGCAGGTCACCGTCGAGGGCATCACCCATCCGTTGCCCGAGCCCTACGTCGTGATCGCGACCGAGAACCCGATCGAGCAACACGGCACGTATCCGTTGCCCGAGGGTCAGCTCGACCGGTTCGCACTGTCGGTCCGCGTGGGCTACCCCGAGGATGAGGGCTCCGGCGCGGTCGTGCGCCGGCAGCTCGAACGACACCCGCTCCGCGACCTCGAGCAGGTCCTCAGCCCCGAGGACGTCGTCGATGCGCAGCGCGCGGTGCGCGCCGTGTATGTGGACGATGCGGTCGTGCGCTACGCGATCGAACTGGTGACGGCGACCCGGACGGCGCCCCAGGTCGCGCTTGGCGCGTCGCCACGTTCCTCGGTGGCACTGGTGCGGTGCGCGCAGGCCCGCGCGATCGCCGAAGGGCGTGACCATGCCCTGCCCGACGACGTGAAGGTCCTCGCGGTGTCCGCGTTGGGGCACCGGCTCGTCATGGCCCACGGCGGGCTCGAGGCCGCGCGCGCGACGGTCGAGCACCTGCTCGGCGTGGTTCCCGTGCCGTTGCACGTGGCTCGGAGCGGCTGAGCCGTGCGCGTGCGCAAGCGCGCGGTCGGGCTCGTGCTCGGAGCCGGGGTGCTGTTCTTGATCGGCACGAACGTCCAGGCGGGGTGGCTGTTCGTGCTCGCGGCGCTGTTGCTCGGCGCGCTCGTCTCGGGCGTGGCGCTCGCAGCGCGGGCGATCGCCGGGCTCGAGATCGACATGCGAGCGCCAGCCGAAACCCGACAGGGCGAGGACACGCCGGTCGATCTGGTGGTGCGCAATCGCGGACATGCCGTGCGATGGGGGCTGGTGGCGGCCGACGAGCACCTCGGCGGCGCGACCGTCTGGGTCGGCACCGTCCGGCCGGGCGAGCGAGTGACGGTGACGACGATGCGGGGTGCGCCTCGCCGTGGCGAGGCGCACACCGGGTGGGCACAGCTCCGTTCGGTCGCGCCGTTCGGCGTCGCCGAACGGCGCGCCCGCCGCCCGGTCGCCGCGACCACGCTGGTGCTGCCGAGGACCGAGCCGCTCGGGTCGCTGCCGTTCGTCGAGACGAGGTCGTCGCGCGAGACGGCGACGCACACCGAGCCGCGCCGCGGCCAGGGCCGGGAGTATCTGTCGGTCCGCGAGTACCGGGCGGGTGACCCGATGCGGCACGTGCACTGGGGACTGACGGCGCGGCACGGCGAGCTGATGGTCCGCGAGTTCGAGCAGGAGCACACGCCGCGGCTCGCGATCTGGGTGGACACCGAGTCCGACGACGTGGAGGCGCTAGATCGCTGTTGCACGGTGGCCGCCTCGATCGTCGACAGCGCCACCGCAACCGGCGCGGGGGTCCGACTGTTCGCGGCTGATGTGGACGGCCCCGCGCTCGTGGCGAGAACACACTATCTCGAGTATCACCGGTGGCTCGCGCGCCTGGTGCCGACGCGGATCCCGGCAGCCACGGCGCTCGGCTGGCTGCTGGACGGTCAGCTGCAGGGCGTCGGCACGCTCGTGACGGCCTTTCCGGTGTGGGAGGGAAGGCCGCTCGACGGCGTCTGCGAGCGCGTCGCCGACCTCGCCGCCCTGGTGCCTCGCGTCGTGCTCGTCCCCGTCACCGCCGCCGACGACGCGACGACCTGGACACCGTTGCGCGCCGCCGGAGCGGACGTCTTGCCCTGGGCTGCGGGCGCCTCGTTGGCGTCGGCCTTGGGGACGGCGATCGCGATGGCCGAGGTCTCCTGATGCGTCTCGGACTGTCGGGCGCCAAGGCGCTTCCCGAGGACTCGATCCCCCTTCGGGTCGTGGTCGCCCTCGCGGTCGAGGTCGGGTTGTTCGCGGTGATCTCGCAGGGAGTCGTGGCCGACCGCACGGCGTTCCTCGCGCTTGCGCTGGCCCCCGCCGGCTACGTGCTGTCGTACCGGACGACGCGGCCGACCCAACGTCCTCCTGAAGGTGGCGCTGGCCGCGGGGTTGCTCCTCGCCTTGTCTCGTTTCCTCGGTCAGATGGGCTCGGTCACGTCGGCGGACGCCGCACGCGCCCCGCTCGCCGCCCTGTTCGTGTGGGTGCAGGTGCTGCACGCGTTCGATGTGCCGCGACGCCGCGACCTCGCGTTCTCGATGGTGTCGAGCACGACGTTGATCGCGGTCGGCGGCGCGCTCGCGCTGACCTCCTCCTACCTCGGCATCCTGTTGGGCTGGGCGGCACTCGCCGGCGCCTGGCTCTGGCTGTCGTCACGGCCACTGGCGGGCGACCTCACCGTTCCCCTCGCACAGGTGCGAGACCGGAGTGGATCGAGAGGTCGCGTCGCGGCGGGTCGCTCGCTCATCTTCGCCACCATCGCCGCGCTCGTGCTCGCCGTCGCGATGTTCTCGGTGCTTCCGCGGATCCCCGCCACGATGGTGCGCGCATTGCCGTTCCGGATGCCGGCCGGGGCCGCCGCCGGCCCCCAGGGCGATCACGTGCAGAACCCTGCGTTGCCGCCCCAGTCGAGCGATGGGTCGGTCGTGGACTTCTCGTCCAACGGCTACCCGGGGTTCAGCGACGTGATGGACCTGCGTGCGCGCGGGACGTTGTCCGACGACATCGTGTTCCGGGTTCGCGCGCCCTTCGCCTCGCTGTGGCGTGCCGAGGCGTTCGACACCTACGACGGCTCGACCTGGACGCGCTCGACATCGCCGCTGATCCCCCTCGATTCGAACGACAGCGGCGGCTACGACGTGCCCGCCCAGACCGGGTCGGCGGCAGGCGGGAGCACGCTCGTGCAGACCTTCTTCATCGAGCAGACGCAGCCAAACGTCCTGTTCGCGGCGGCGACTCCGTCCACCGTCTATTTCCCCGCCGGCGGGCTCCGCAGCGACCGCGACGGGTCCATCAGATCCCCGATCTTCCTCGATCAAGGGCTGGTCTACTCGGTGGAATCCACCATCCCGACCGCGACGCCGGCACAGCTGCGGTCGCTCGGCCCGATGTCCCGGATGCCCGCGCGGGAGCCGTACCAGCGGTTGCTGCAGCTGCCCGAGACCTTGCCGCAGCGGGACCGCGACCTGGCCGCCCGGATCACGGCGGGCGCGCCGAGTGAATACGACGCCGTCATGGCCGTCCAGGGGTGGCTCCAGACGAACACGCGCTACGACCTGACCGTGCCGCGGGAGCCGGAGGGCGTCGACGCGGTGGATCAGTTCCTGTTCGTCACGCACCGTGGATTCTGTGAGCACATCGCCGCTGCCATGGCGGTGCTGCTTCGGGCCGATGGCATCCCGACACGCGTCGTCACGGGCTACGGCCCCGGGGAGCGCAACCCGTTCACCGGGTACTACGAGGTGCGCAACGCGGACGCGCATGCGTGGGTCGAGGTCTACTACCCGGGATACGGCTGGGTGCCCTATGACCCGACGTTCGGCGTGCCGGCCGCCCCCGACGCCTGGGGCTCGCCGGTGGGAGCCGATCTCATGACGTGGGTGGCCGATCGGGCCGCGCGAGTGGTTCCCGCCGGTGTCCGGAGCGCGGTCGCCGACGCTGCACGCCGAGTCGTCACCGTCGTGCGCGGCGTCGCGGTCGCGTGGCCGGTGGCGCTCCTCCTGGTGGCGTCGGCGGGATGGTTCGTGTGGTGGCGACGGCGCCCGAGGCGAGCGGCACCACCCGACGCGATCGCCTCGGCCTACGAGGACCTGTTGCTCGCCTTGGCGGCCGCCGGCCACGCGCCGGATCCGAGCAAGACGCCGTCGGAGGTTCGGGCCGAGGTCCTCGCCGACGGCTCGCTGGCCGGCGAGGCGGCGGAGCACGCGAGCCTGGTCGTCGACACCCTCGAGCGGGCGCGCTTCGCCCGTCCGGGTGACCGACCCGGGACGATCGACGTCACACGCGCCGTCGCCGCCGCGACGCGCCTCCGGGAGCTCACGCGCCACCGATAGCCGGCCCGCGCGGTAGCCTCCGGTCATGTGTCGAAGCATCAAGCGTCTCCGGGAGGGCGCAGACGTCGTTCCCGATCCCGAGATCCACGAGGCAGCATTGCAATACGTGCGCAAGGTCAGCGGTTTCCGACAGCCCTCGGCGAAGCATCGGGAGGCGTTCGATCGCGCGGTGGAGGAGATCGCGACCTCGTCCAAGGACCTGCTCGACGCGGTCGCGCGTGAGCTCGCGTGAGCGCAGAGCCGGTCGCGATCGGCGGCTTCCCGTTCGATCCGGCGCCGGGGGACATGCGCGCGATGGCGGGCGCCGTGGCGGAGACGCTGATCGCCTGGATCGACGGTCTCGATGAGGCGCCGGCCGACGCGACCGACGGGGCACTCGAGGTCGCCCGCCGTCTGGCGGCGGCGCCGCCGGAGGAGGGCACCCGCGACTTCGATCGGGTGCTCGCGGACGCGGTCGACGCCGCGCGCCGCACGTTCGAGTACTCCGGCCCCGGGTACCTGGCCTACATCCCCGGCGGTGGTCTCTACACGGCCGCGCTGGCGGAGTTCCTCGCGCAGGGACTGAACCGATACGTCGGGCTCTGGCAGCCGAGCCCCGCGATCGTGCAGTTGGAAGAGAACGTGACGCGGTGGCTCTGCGGACTGTTCGATTTCCCCGCTGCGACGGCGCAAGGGGTGCTGACGTCCGGCGGGTCGATGGCCAACCTCTCGGCGGTCGTGACGGCGCGTCACACGAGGCTCGGAGAGGATTTCCTCGACGGCACCTACTACGTGACCGACCAAGCCCACGGCTCCAACACGAAGGCGGCCACGATCGCCGGGTTCGGCGCGCGGAACCTGCGGCTCGTGCCCACGGACGCTTCCCTCCGCATGGATCCCGACGCCCTCGCGACGATGGTGGCGGCGGACCGTGCCGCCGGGCTCCGGCCGTTCATGGTGGTGGCGGCCGCCGGGACCACGAACACGGGTGCGATCGATCCGCTCGACGCGATCGCGACGATCGCCGAGCGCGAGGGGTTGTGGTTCCACATCGACGCCGCCTACGGCGGGTTCTTCCAGCTGACCGAGCACGGACGAGCGTCGTTCCGCGGGTCGGAGCGCGCGGACTCGATCACCCTTGACCCGCACAAGGGTCTGTTCCTGCCGTACGGCACGGGCGGCCTGATCGTCCGTGACCGCGAGGCTATGCGCGATGCGCACTTCGAAGGTGCCGCGTACCTCCAAGATCTGCCGCCGAGCGGCGACCTGCCGAACTACAACGAGCTCACGCCCGAGCTGTCGCGCGACGTACGCGGGCTGCGGGTCTGGTTCCCGTTGGTGTTGCACGGCGTGTCGGCGTTCCGCGACGCGCTGGACGAGAAGCTCGACCTGACCCAGCGGATCACCGCCGAGCTGCGCGCCGACCCGAACCTCGAGGTCGGCTGGGATCCGGAGCTCACCGTGGTCGCCTTCCGGATGCGCGGCGGCGACGAGGAGCGCTCGCGACAGCTGCTGGAGGGGATCAACGCCACGAAGCGGGTGTTCCTCTCCTCGACCCTGATCCGGGGGGAGTACTGGCTGCGGGTGTGCATCGTGTCGCACCGGTCGCACGCGGACCGTATCGACGAGTGCGCCGCGATCGTCCGTCGGTCGGCGGCGTCGCTGGCGTAGCGATGCCGGAGCTCCCCGAGATCCGGGCGTTGGCCGAGCGGCTCGACGAGATCATGGCGGGCGGGGTGGCGGTCGCCGGCGTCGACGTGCTGTCGTTCTCGTCGCTCAAGACGGTGGTGCCGCGACCCGCCGACCTCGTCGACCTGACGATCGTCTCGGTGCGGAGCCACGGCAAGTACGTCGTCATCGCGTTCGACGACGACCGGCGTCTGCTGGTGCATCTGTCGCAAGGGGGTCGCGTCGACATGGAGTCCCCGCCGAAACGCACGAAGCCCCGCGGCGCGGTCGTGCGGTTCCGGCTCGCGGAACGACCGTCAGTGTTGGTGAAGGAGTTCGGCCGCCAGCGGAAGGTGGGCTGGTGGATACTGGCGCCCCAGGACCCCGGTCCGTTGGCGAAGCTCGGTCCGGAGATCCTCACCGCCGAGGCCGACGCGCTCCTGCGTTCCGCCGACGACAACCGCCGGGTGCACACGATCCTGCGCGACCAACGCACGATCTGCGGGATGGGGCGCGGCTATACCGACGACGCGCTGCACGCGGCGATGCTGTCGCCCACGAGCCAGCTCGCCAAGCTCGACGACGAGCAGCGGGATCGGCTTGTATCGGGGATCCACAGCATCCTGGCGGACGCGCTCGAGGCCGAACGCGGCCGCACCGGCGGCCTGCCCACAAAGCTCGGCGACCATTTCAGGGTGCACAACCGAGCCGGCCAGCCCTGCCCGCGTTGCGGCACAGAACTCCGCCGGGTGAGCTACGAGGACCACGAAGTCGTGTATTGCCCAACGTGCCAGACCGGCGGGAAGGTGCTTGCCGACCGGCGCCTCTCACGCCTCCTCCGCTGACGCGTCGGCTCCCGCTCAGCTGGCCGCGGGCATCGCATCGTCCGGGATCGGCGACGGCCCGGCGCGGTATCGGTCGCCCCCGGGTCGGTACCAGCGGAGCTCCGACTCGGCGTCGCCCTTGATCCACCAGCCGTACTCGTGGACCAGCTTGTGGTGCCAGGAGCACAGCAGGACGAGGTTGCTGAGATCGGTACCGCCGCCGTCGCGCCAGAACACGATGTGGTGGGCCTGCGTGAACCCGCGGGCGCCGCAGCCCGGGAATCGGCAGCCCTTGTCACGAAACCGAACCTGCCGGATCAGCCACGGAGGGGGCACGCGCGTGATGCGACCGACCCCGATCACCCGGCCCGCGGCGTCCTCGTGGACCGTCTCGACACGAGCGGCGCAGAGGAGCCGCTCGAGCACCGTCGGCTGCGCGATGCCACCTCCCTCGATCTCTGAGGCCGTCACCACGCCGGGCTGCTGGCCCGCGCGCGCGTGGATGACGACCGTCGCACGCTCCGGGTCCGTGTCGGCGCCGAGTCGAGCCGAGCAGATCGCGACGAGTGCGTCCGCCCGCCGGGCCGGCCCCGGGCCGTTCGCTCGCTCGTCCGGCATCGGCGGGATGACCGTCGTCATCCGGTCGATCGCCTGCGCCACCGTCGCGCCCTGCGCGGCGGGCAGGTCGGCGTGCATCTCGAAGCGTCGTCCCTCATCGCGGTAGGACCAGGACACGGATCGGACCTCGTCGTCGCGCGCCGCCTCGTCCTCATCGATGCGACGGAGCACATCACCTTCGTGGCGGATCCGCGCTGCGGAGACCCGCGCCGCCCATTCGACCAATCGGTCCTCGGTCTCGTCGGTGGCGAACCGAGTGAGCTCGACCACCTTGTCGACGCCGAGCGCGCCGGTGGTGAGCGCCTCGGTGACCTTCGGCAGACGGCCCAACGCGTTCGCTGCCTCGATGTACCGGCGGGCCTTCCAATCGGAGATGCCGTAGCGCATCCAGAGCCAATGGGCGAGATCGCGGGCGCCGTCGTCGGCCCACAACGCAGCCCGATCCGCGTCGGCGACGAGCTCGAGGAACCGCCGATGTGCCGCGCCGAGACGGGCATGGGCTTCGTCGAGACGTGCAAGGAGTGGGGCGGGGAGCCGTTCGCTACGTTCCACCGGACATCGCACCGATCCGGGGGAGGAACGGTCAAGACAGAACCATCACGATACCGAACATATGTTCGATTGTCAAGCTCGCCGGAGAGGGCGTGCTAGCTTCTCCGCGCCGTGGATCAGCTTCCCGTGGCACCCCGTCCTGACCCGCCGCCTCGCCGAGGCTTGTTGCAGCGCGCCCGCTCTCACGTGATGGACGTGACGCCGTTGCGGATATCGGGCGAGTACCGCAGCCTGTTCGTCGGGCACAGCGTCTCCTACTTCGGCGACGCGATCGTCGCGGTGGTCGTGCCGTTCCAGGTCTTCGCGATCACGGGCTCGGTCTTTGCGGTCGGCATGCTCGGTCTGGTCCAGCTGGTGCCCGTCTTCGTGTTCCCGATCGTCGGAGGCGCGGCCGCCGATGCGATGGACCGGCGCCGGCTCGTGATCGTCACCAACGTGGTGCTCGCCGGGATGTCGCTGCTGATGGCGATCAACGCTGCTCGGAGCGCCCCGCTGCTCTGGCCCCTGTACGTCTTCGCGTTCCTGTCCGCGGGGCTGTACACGTTCAACCGGCCCGCGCTCGACACCTGGCCGGCCCGGCTTCTCGAACCGGAGCTCCTCCCGTCATCCAACGCGCTCGAGGCGGGGTTCGGCACGTTCGCCAGCATGGTCGGCCCGCTGGTCGGCGGCGTGTTGTTGGCGACGGTCGGGGCGAGCACCGCGTTCGTCTTCGACGCGTGCACGTTCGTGATCGCGATCGCGATGATCGCGCGCATGCGTCCCTCGCCTCCGGCCACCGACCAGGAGGAGGTCAGCTGGGAGGCGATCAAGGACGGGTTCCGCTTCCTCAAGGGCAAGCGCAACGTCCAGAGCGTCTTCCTCGCCGATCTGAACGCGATGACGTTCGGGTGGCCGATGGCCCTGATGCCCGCGGTGGCGCTCAAACTGGGCGGCGCCGACCATCAGGCCCAGGTGCTCGGGCTGCTGTTCGCAGCCCCGGCCGCCGGGTCGTTCCTGACGACGATCCTGTCGGGTAGGGCCAAGAACGTGCGTCGCCAGGGCCGGGCGATCCTGGTCGCCAACATCGTGTGGGGCGCCGCGATCGCGGTCTTCGGGCTCGTGCACTCCGTCTGGGCGGCGCTCCTCCTGCTCGCCGTCGCAAGTGCGGGGGACATGGTGAGCGGGATCTATCGGGCATCTATCCTGCAGGCCGCGGTCGAGGATCGGTACCGGGGTCGACTGGGCGGCATCGCGATGGCCACATGGGCGACCGGACCGTCGCTGGGGGAGGTGGAGTCGGGCATCGTCGCGACGGTCACGAGCGTGCCGATCTCGATCGTGTCCGGCGGCCTGATCACCATCGCGGGTGTCGCGGCGATCCGCTGGTACGCGCCCGGATTCTGGAACTACGACGCGAAGGATCCCATGCCGTAGCTTGCACAGAGCCCCTGTTAGCCTGAGCGCCATGTCGCGCCGCATCCTCGCCGCAGTGCCGGCGCTGCTCCTCGTGCTGACCGCGGCGCCGGCGGTGCGGGCCGCGACCACCGTCGTGAACGTCTCGCGCCGGACCACGAGCCAGTCGGAGGCGGCCGTGGCCGCGAGTCCGCTCGATGCGAGCGACGTGGTCGTCGTGTCGAACGTGCAGCGCGCCCACGGGATCACGCTCGGCGTCAGCCACGACGGCGGGAGCACGTGGAATCGATCGATCATCGGCGACGGCGATCGCTTCGGCGTTGCGTGCTGCGATCCTTCGATGTCCTGGGACGGGTCGGGCAACCTCTTCCTCGCGTGGCTGGGGTTCACGACCGAGCCGTTTCCCACCGTCGTGACCGTGCTGCTCAGCACCGACGGCGGCGACACATGGTCGCGCCTCGCACGGATCGATCCGCCCGACCTGGAGCGCGGAGAGCGAACAGGTGTTGCGCCGCTGCAGATACGGGCCACGGGTGATCGCGACGAGGAGGAGGAGCGGGGCGGCTTCATCGATCAGCCGACGATCACGACGGGCCCCCATGCGCTGTGGGCCACGTGGAACAACGCGGGTCAGATGCAGGCCGCCGGCGCACGCGTCCGCGGGCTCGGCGATGTGGCGCCGTTCAAGCCGCCGCGCGACATCCCCGACGCGTTCAACTGCACGTTCGGCGACATCGCGGTGGGTCCTGGCGGCGCGGTTGCCCAGGTGTGCCAGAAGGACCGGCCGCATGCAGCGCCCGACACGTCGGTGCTGCGCTTCTCGGTCGATGCCGACGGTTTGCGGCCTGAGCGATTCGGGCCGGCGCGGGTCGTGGCGCACACGGACGTCTCGTTGTTCGAGGCGATCCGGCCGCAGCACGCACGGACGGTCGACGCCGAAGCCGCGCTCGCTTGGATCTTGCAAGGCCCGCACCGCGGCCGATTGGTGCTCCTGTTCACCGACGAGCGTCCGGATCAGAGCGACGACACCGATGTCTACGTGAAGCTCTCGAACGATGCGGGCTCCACGTGGGGACCGCGGATCGCCCTGTCGAACGAACCGCGCAGCCAGTTCCTGCCGCGGCTGGCGATGGACCCGGCGACCGGGCACCTCGTCGCCGGGTGGCACGATGCGAGCCTGGACACGGGATCGGGCCCGTTCGACACCGACGGCGTCGCCAACAGCGATGCGATGTACGCCCTGGTCTTCAGCGCGGACGGCGGATCCTCATGGACCGGTCCGCAGATGGTGAGCCAGGGGGCGTCCAACGCGGCCGACAGCCGCAACCTGATCGAGTTCGGCGACTACACCGGGCTCGGCTTCGCGTTCGGTGTCGCGCACCCTGCCTGGGCCGACAACTCGAACTCGACCGGAGACAATCCCGACGGCACGCTCCACGGGCTCGACGTCTACTCGGCGGCGATCGCCGAACCGTACGAGCCTCAGTGCGCGGGGACCGCCTCGGCGGCGTCGGCGGTCGCGTGATGTTCGGCGATCGTCTCGCGCCCGGGGATGAATCGGTTCGAGACGACTGCGGCCACCAGCAACACCCCGCCCGCGAACAACAGCGCCGGGCGGAACCCCTGCATGAACGCACTGTCGAAGGCGCTCTTCACGGCAGCAGCGGCAGTTGGTGACAGGCCGTCGGTCGCGAGTTCGCCGTGTTGCGCAGATCCCGCGATCGTCTGGATCTGCTCGCCCGTGAGACCGAGCTTCTCGATCGCGGGCGCGAACGACGTGCGGATCTGGGAGACGAGGATCGCGCCCAACAGGGCGATGCCGAGCACGCCGCCAACCTCGCGGGACGTGTTCGTCATCGCGGAACCGAGCCCGGCGCGCTCCCGGCCGACGCTGTTCATGACCGCGGCCGTCATCGGCGCCATCGTGGCGCCCATGCCGTGACCCATGGCGAGGAAGATCGGGAACATCAGCCAGTACGACGTGGTCGGCGTGAGCAACAGACCCAGCAAGATGAGTCCGCCGCCGGCCAGACAGAGCCCGTAGGTCATGGGTCCACGCGACCCGTGGGTCGAGGCGTACTTCCCCGCGTTGGGGGCGGTCACGATGATCATGCCGGTCAGCGGCAGGAATGCGGCCCCGGCCTGGAAGGGCGAATACCCGTGGATCGTCTGCATGTAGATCGTCAAGAAGAAGAAGGTCGCGAACATGCCGAGCGAGATCGAGAAGGCGACGGTGTTGCCGGCGGAGAACGCCGGGATCTTGAAGAACCGCAGCGGCATCAGCGCGTTGGGGTTCTTCAGCTCCCACCGGAGGAACGCCACGATCAGGACCGCGAACAGCACGAGCGAAGCGATGATCTTGACGTCGCTCCAGCCCAGCGCGTTGGCCTCGATCAGTCCGTACGTCACGAAGAAGAGCGCCGAGGTGCCCAGGATCAGGCCCACGATGTCGAGCTGGCGCTGCTCCTCCGACCGCGATTCGCGCACCGTCGACATCGCGACGATGAACGCGATGATGCCGATCGGCACGTTCAAGAAGAACACCGACTCCCAGCCGAGGTGCTCGACCATGTAGCCGCCAAGCGTCGGTCCGAGTGCGAGGGCGATCCCCGAGACGCCGGCCCAGATGCCGAGCGCCTTGGCCCGCTCATGGGGCGGGAAGGTAACGGTGATGATCGACAGCGTGCCGGGGATGAGCAGCGCGCCGCCGACGCCTTGGAGTGCGCGGGCCACGATCAGCTGGGTGGGCGTGGTCGACAGACCGCACGCGAACGAGAACACGGTGAAGACAACCAGCCCCGCCAGGAACATCCGCTTGCGTCCGTAGCGATCGCCCAGGATGCCGCCCGTCAAGAGCAGGGAGGCGAACGCGAGCGCGTAGGCATCCACGATCCACTGCAGCTGCGAGAACCCTGCGCCGAGGTCGTTGCGGATCGTGGGCAGCGCCACGTTGACGACCGTGTTGTCGAGCATCGCCATGGCGAGCGCGAAGCACATCGTGAGCAGGACGATGCCCTTCTCGCGGGCGTTGTCTCCTTCGAAGCCGAACATGATCCCCCTTGTGTCTGCCGTGCAGATGCGAACCGCGGTCGTGCCGCGGATGTTCCCGACGTTCGGCTACCAGCCTACCGGCAACACGGCGAACGGTGGGTCCTCACCTATCCTTGCGCGACATGCTCGAGCTGATCGATCTGCGGCGCCGGTTCGGCGACGTCGTCGCGCTCGACGGCGTCTCCTTCGAGGTCCCCGAGGGCCGCATCGTCGGTTTCGTTGGGCGCAACGGGGCGGGGAAGACGACGGCCATGCGGATCTCGCTCGGTGTCTTGCAGGCCGACGCGGGGCAGGTCCGCTGGCGCGGCGAGGGGATCGACACGGGCGTGCGCCGCCGCTTCGGCTACATGCCGGAGGAGCGAGGGCTGTATCCGAAGATGCGGGTGCTCGAGCAGCTCGTCTACCTGGCACGCCTGCGTGGCACGCCCAAGGATCGAGCCCGAAGCCGCGCCGAGGAGCTGCTCGCGACGTTGGAGGTCGTCGGTGCGCCGAGCGACCGCATCGAGTCGCTGTCCCTCGGGAACCAGCAACGTGTGCAGTTGGCCGCATCGCTTGTCCACGAACCCGAACTGCTCGTGCTCGATGAGCCGTTCTCGGGCCTCGACCCGGTCGGCGTGGACGTGCTGGCGCACGTGCTGCAGCGAGAGGCTCGCGCGAACGGCGTCGCGGTCGTCTTCTCCAGCCATCAGCTGGAGTTGGTCGAGCGGCTGTGCGACGAGGTCGTCCTGATCGACCACGGGAAGATCGCGGCGCGCGGCACGATCGATGAGCTGCACGCCTCCCGAGATCGGAACCTGTGGCGGGTCGAGGTGCACGGCGCCGACGGGACGTGGTGGGATGTGGTGCCCGGCGTGACGTTCGTGAGCGGCGATGGAGACGCCGCCGTACTCGACCTCGCGGCTTCGACCGATCCCCAGCGTGTCCTCGACGTGGCACGCGGCGCCGGCGACGTTGCGTCGTTCGGCGCGGTGCGACTCACGCTCGCCGAGTTGTTCCGCGAGGTGGTGGCGTGAGTCGCGCTGATCGCGGGACATGGCGCCTGGTCGCCCGCCGCGACTTCTGGGTTCGGCTGCGTGAGCGGAGCTTCGTGATCTCCACGTTGCTCAACATGGGAGTCATCTCGATCCTCATCCTGGCGCGGGCGGCCGGCGACGGCGGCCAGCCGACGTTCGACCTCGGTGTGGTCGGCCCCGCGGCGACCGTGGGCATCGCGAACGACGCGGCGACACTCGGCACCGAGGGTGGGATCGCCGTGCACGTCGTCCCACTGACGGCGGACCAGGCCGATCAGGCCCTGCGCGACGGATCCGTCGACGCGGTGCTGTCGGAGGGCCGGATCGTGGGGTTCCACGATGTGGATGGCACCCTGTTGGCGCTGGTACAGACCAGCGCCCATGCTGCGGCCGTCGAGGACGTGTTCGCTCGACACGACGTGCCGCAGGCCCAGCGGGATCTGGCGGCCCGCGACGCCCCACTCGATCAGCTGGCGCTCGACCCGCGAACGTCCCAAGAGACGGAAGATGTTGGCGTTGCCTTCATCGGTGTCCTCCTGTTGTACGGGCAGCTGTTCGGCTACGGCACCTGGGTCGCGACCGGTGTGATCGAGGAAAAGGCCTCTCGGGTGGTCGAGATGCTCCTGTCGGCGATCCGCCCCAAGCAGCTCCTGGCGGGCAAGATCGTGGGGATCGGCGCGCTCGGGCTCAGCCAGCTCGCGGTGATCGGCGGGTTCGCGATCACCCTTGCGGCGCTCACGGGTGCCATCGACCACCCGGTCGCCGCGATCCGGCCCGCGCTGCTGGTGTTCGGGTGGTTCATCCTCGGCTTCGCGTTCTACGCGTCGCTGTTCGCCGCGGCGGGGTCGCGGGTGAGCAGGATGGAGGAACTCCAGAACGTCATCGTGCCGATCAACCTGACGATCCTCGTGTCGTTCGTCATTTCGATCGGCGCGTTGCAGGATCCCAACTCGACGCTGTCGATCGTGGCGTCGATCCTGCCGGTCAGCGCCGCCCTGGCGATGCCGGTGCGGATCGTGCTCGGCGCGGCGACGCCAGCACAGATCGCGCTGTCGCTTGTGCTGCTCATCGGCTCGACGGTCGTGCTCGTCCCCGTCGGCGCGCGCCTCTACTCGGGCGCGGTGCTGCGAACCGGCGCACGCGTCAAGCTTCGCGACGCCTGGCGGGCGGGCTCATGACGAGCATCACGATCGACAACCTGCGGCACGCGGCCACGATGCTCCGATTCGGCCGGAATCCCGCGGCGGCGGTCTATGACTCGATCGGGGCGGACTTCTTCCTGGCGCTGGACGAGGGGTGGCTCAATCTCGGGCTCTGGGAGGGGGACGGGTCCGATCCGGCCGAGGCGCCACAGGCCGTGCGGCGTTTGGTGACGCGGATGGCCGAGGACCTGCCCGGCGACGGAGACGTCCTCGACGTGGGCAACGGACTCGCCGCCCAAGATCCGGTGATCGCGGACGTGTCGCGTGCGCGCACCCTGACCGCGCTCAACATCACCTGGTCCCAGCTGCGGGCCGGGCGTGCGCGCCTGGCAGCCGCCGGAGCCCACGGGGTCAACGGCGACGCGTGCCGGATGCCGTTCGCGGCGGAACGGTTCGACGGCGTGATCAGCGTCGAGGCGGCGTTCCACTTCCCCTCACGCGCCTCGTTCTTCGCCGAGGCGTTCCGCGTCCTGCGGCCCGGGGGTGTGCTGACGTTCAGCGACGTCCCGGTGCGACGGCTGCCTGCGAGACCGCGCGAGGCGGTCGCGGGGGTCGCGATGCTGCGGCTCTGGGGTGTGCGTCGGCAGGCCGCGGCGACGCCCACGCAGATCGAGGACGCGGTCCGCGCCGCGGGATTCGTCGACGTCCGTTCCGAGCTGGCGGGCGCTCGTGTGATCGATCCGGCGTTCCGACACGTGGCCGGCCGCCTCGCGGACCCGGCGTTGCGGCGCGAGGCGGGGGCCGCGAAGGTCGCCGGCGCGACCACGATGCTGCACGAGGCGGAACTGCTCTGGGAGCGCGGGATCTTGGAGTACCTGTTCGTGACCGCCCGTCGGCCGGGCTGACGCTCAGTCGAGATCGAAGAGCCGCCGGAACGACGGCAGCGGCACCTCGCCGAGCGCGAGCACGCGATCGTGGAAGTCCTGCAGGGAGAAGCCGGCGCCGAGGCGAGCCGACTCCTCGACGCGCGCGCGCTGGATCTCGAACATGCCCGTCATGTAGCAGAGGGCCTGGCCCGGCATCCCGATGTAGCGGTCGACCTCGATCTCCGAGTCGGTCTGGGTCTGTCCGCTCTCGCGCAGCGTGGTGACCGCGGCCTCGCGGCTCCAGCCGAGCGCGTGGATGCCCGAGTCGGTGACGAGACGCGCCGCCCGCAACCCCTGGTTCTCCAGCATCCCGAGGCGCTCCCACCCATCCAGATAGAGCCCCATCTCATCGGCCAGGCGCTCGGAGTACAGGCCCCACCCCTCGGCGAAGGCAGCGCCCGCCAGCGTGGACCCGAACCGGCGCAGCGGCGGGCGCTCCGGCATCTCCTGCTGCAGCGCGAGCTGGAAGTGATGGCCCGGGTTCGCCTCGTGGTAGGTCACGCTGGCGACATGGTGCAGCGCCCGGTCCGGCAGGTCGTAGCAGTTGATGTAGTAGATGCCGGCCCGCGATCCGTCGTCGGTCGGGGGGTAGTAGAAGGCCATCGGTTCGTCCGCCTCGCGGAACTCCTCCACGCGGCGCACCTCGCAGTTGGCCGACGGCAGCCTGCCGAAGTAGGCGGGAGCCGCGTCCCAGCTCCGCTGCACCTGATCTTCGGCGAGCCCGATGAGCTGTTCGGGCGTCGTGGCGGTGTTGGCTCCCGATGACGTGTGAGCGGCGATCGCGGTCGCAGGGTCGGGGTAGCCGAGCTCCGCGGCCAACGCCATCCGCTCCTCGTTGATCGCGGCCAGTCGCTCCACCCCACGCTCGTGCACCTCGCGGGGGTCCAGCGGGAGCGACGTCCAGCCGAGGATCTCGGCCGCGTACATGCCGTCGCCATCGGGAAGGGCCGAGATCCCGATCGTCTCGGTGGTCGCCGGCAGGTAGGTGTCCATAGCCTCGCGGAACGTCGCCAACGACGGCAGGACCGACTCGGCGACCGCGGCGGCCAGGCGACCGCGCGCATCGCCGTCGACGGAGGCAACGACGGGGGAGTCCTCGGGCGCGAGTTCGAGCAGCCGATCGAGCTGGCCGACCGTGCGATCGGCGACCACCCGCGGCGCGGTCACACCCTTGGCGACGCCCTCGTGGAGCAGGTCGACCGACGCGGCGAAGTACGCCGGGAACGCGTGGAGCCGAGCTTCCAACCGGTCCACCCGGTCCGGGGTGTCGGCCCGCTGCAGCGTCGCGATCTGCCCGAGGAGCGCGACGGCGCCGTTCATGTGGTTCGCGACGTCGAGGAGGTCGAGCCGGTGCTCGGTGCGGGCGAGCGATCTGCGACAGATCGCCTCGAGGATATCGGCCGTGATCTGGCGGTTCTCGTCGAGGTCGTCGCGGTCGATCGCGGCGAGCGCGTCGAGATTCGACCGTGCGAGCGCCTCGTCGGCCGCGCGCCCGGCCTCGGAGGGGTCGGCCAGCCGGTCGTCGTAGCGCTCGTCCCCGACGAACGTCCCCATCAGGGGCTCTTGCGCGAGGATCCCTTCCCACGCGCTGTCGGCCAGGGCGTCGAACTGCTGTTCCGCATGCACGAGGCGAGGTCCTTCCTTCCGTCTAGAGGAGTCCAAGCGTAGCGGCACCGTCCACGACGAGCGCGGTGCCCGATACGAAGCCCGCGGGGACCGAGCACAGGAACGCGGCCACCCGGCCGAAGTCATCCGGGTCGCCCAGCCGCCCCGAATGCCCGAGCTCGCGAATCCGGTCGGTGGCGTGCAGGCCCGGACACAGAACGTTGAGGGTGATCCCGTCGTCGACCAGGTCGGCGGCGGCGGTCTTCGCCCATGCCCACAGTCCCGTCCGGGCGATGTTCGAGGCCGCGAGCGTCGGGATCGGTTGCTTCACGCCGTAGGAGGTGATCAGCACGATGCGGCCCCAGCGGGCGGCCCGCATGGACGGGACAGCCGCGCGGACCAACCGGATCGAGGTCAGCAGGTTCGCGCCGATCGCCGCGAGGATGGCCTCGTCGTCGACGTCCAGCGCACGCGCCGGCGGAGGACCGCCGGCGTTGGCCACCAGGATGTCGAGTGCGCCGAAACGCTCCATGGTCGCTTCCACCAGTCGCGCGGGTTCGGCCGGGTCCGTAACGTCGCCCGGCAGCGCGAGCGTGCTGAGCCGGGCAGTGCCTCGGCGGCCGCGCGGAGGCGATCGGCGTCGCGCGCGTTCATCGCCACGTTGCATCCCTCCGCGGCGAGGGCGCGCGCGGTGCCGAGACCGAGCCCCTTCGAGGACGCCGTGACGAGCGCGGTCTTGCCCCCGATCCCAAGGTCCATGGGCGCATGCTACGCGGCGCGACGGTCGCCTTGCCGGCGTCCGTCGGCCCCGACTAGGCTCGGTCGCCATGCTGTTGGACGGGAAGAAGCTGCTGATCACCGGCGTGCTCACGCCGCGGTCCATCGCCTTCGCCGCCGCGCGCTCCGCACAGGAGCACGGCGCCGAGATCGTGTTGACGAACTTCGGGCGGACCGTGAGCCTCACGCAGAAGACCGCGAAGCGGTTGCCCGCCCCCTGCGACGTCCTGGAGTTGGATGCCAACGACCCCGACCAGATCGACGCGGTCCGGGCGGAGCTGGCGTCCCGGTGGGGTCGCGTGGACGGTGTGTTGCACGCGATCGCGTTCGCGCCACAGGACGCGCTGGGTGGGAACTTCCTGCACACACCGTGGACGTCGGTCGCCACCGCGATCCAGACCAGCACGTTCTCCCTCAAGGCGCTCGCCGTCGGGATGCTGCCCCTCATGGAAGCCGACGGCGGCTCCATCGTGTCGTTGGACTTCGACGGACAGTTGGCTTGGCCCGTCTATGACTGGATGGGCGTCGCCAAGGCGGGACTCGAGGCGGTCACCCGGTACCTCGCGCGCGACCTCGGAACCCACGGCATCCGCGTCAACACGGTGAGCGCGGGGCCGATCCGCACGATGGCCGGCAAGGGCATCCCCGGGTTCGACCAGATCACCGACACGTGGGGGCAGCGCGCGCCGCTCGGATGGGATCCGACCGACCCCGGGCCGGTCGGCGATGTGGTCGCCTTCCTCATGTCCGATCTCGCGCGCGGGATCAGCGGCGAGCTGATCCATGTCGACGGCGGGTTCCACGCGATGGGCACCGATCCGCTGTAGGGATCAGGCTCCCGTCTCGAGCTCGAAGGCGAGCAGCTGCTGCTCGCCGCGGATGGCGCGGAAGGCCTCCCGCAACCCCGACCGTTCGATCGTGCCCAGTGTTGCCGGATCGACGAAGTCGTCGGGCGTGGCACCTGCCCGCACCTGCGCGACCTGGTGACGGAGCCGGACCTCCATCAGGAACCGGAAGGCCTCGGCCAGATCCCGTCCGGATTCCGGGCGCAGCGTTCCCGCCGCCACGGCCGCCTCGAGCCGGCCGAGGGTGTCCTTCACCGGGGATCCCGCGGCCACCCCCCGGGCCCGCGCGATCGAGGTGACGATCGTGATCCCGCCGTGCTTGATGTCCAGCGTGCCGGCGTGCTCGCCCTTGGCCTGCACGACGAGCCCGCGGAGGAATCCGGTCGGCGGCTCCTCCCGAAGGGCGATCCGGGCCAGCAGCCGGAGGAAGGCGGGATTGGCCCGCGCATCGGCGACCGCCGCGTCCAGCGTCGGCTCGGCGTCGAGGGTGCCGGCGACCGTCCGGTAGTCGAAGCCGATCGAGGACAGGATCATCGCGTCGACGTCGGGTTGCTGGATCCATGTCCGGAACCGTTGCGCCCAGTCTTCGACCGAGCGTCGCATCGCGCGGCTCGTCGCCATCGCGTCGCCTCGGCAGCGCGGGAAGCCGATCGCCTCCAGCCCGGCCGTGACGCGCTCGGCCAGCTCGGCGAAGAAGGCGTCGTGCTCATCGGGCAGGAAGCCCGAGCCCAGCGCCAGCGCGTGGTCTTGATCGGAGTGCAAGGCCTGCTCGTGCCGTGCGGCGCTGCCGAGGGCGAGCCACGCGAACGGACCCGGCGCCTCTCCGAGCTCGGCGATGGCGAGCGCCACGAGGCGCGCGGTCGCGCCGTCGCCGATCACCGAGATCACGCGGCCGATCTCGATCGGGTCGCCACCGGATTCGACCAGCGTCGCCACGACGGCCGAGAAGCCTCGCGCGGCGAAGACGACCTCGCCGACGGAGGGCGCCCGCGAGATCGCACGACGGATCGCGAACGGGCTCCCGCGGTCCAGATCGAGCAGATCCGTGTCCGTGATCATGCCGACCAACCGCCCGCGATCGGACACCGGCAGGTGATGGATGTCGAGCTCCAACATCTGCAGCATCGCCTCGCCCGCGAGCGTGTCCGTCTGCGCGACGTGCACCGGATGGGTCGCGATCTGCTCCACCGGCTCGATCGAACGAACCGCGCTCGGCGACCACGCGCGTGCGGAGGTCCCGATCGGTCAGGATCGCCCACTCCTCGCCGCGGGGGATCAGCAGCGCCGACACGCGCTCGTCTCGCATCCGCGCCGCCGCCTCGGCCACCGAGGCGCCGGGCTCGATCGTCACGGGCTGTCGCCGCACGAGGGTGCCGATCCGCGCGAAGCGCGGATCGGCGTCGCGGACCGTGCGAGCCGCCGCGTCGGCAGCGCGAACGCGCTGCCGCGCGATCGCCCACACGGAGGCCGCCGCCTCGGCGCTCGACAGCACCCGACGGGCCACCTCCGCGGGCAGCAGGTAGCACAGGGAATCCTCCACGGCGCGCACCGTCATCGTCGGCACCTGCCCGGTCATCACCGACGTGAGACCGAACACGTCACCGGGTTCCAGGAGATCCACCACCACCGAGCCGGTGCTGAGCTCGAGCTCTCCCTTGCGGATCAGGCCGACCGCGTCGGCCGGCGCGGCGCCCTCGGTCAGGATCGCGTCGCCCGCGGGCACATGCACGATCGTCAGGGCCGTGCGGACCGCGGCGAGACCGTCGTCGTCGAGCTCGGAGAACGGGTGGTGCTGTCGTAGGAACGCCATCGGCTCCACGCCGGAAGTATCGCGCGCGACGGCTAGACTCGCCGCGTTCGCATGCGGATCGCGCGACTCGCCCTCCCGATCGTTCTCCTGCCGGCGCTCCTGGCGTGCACCGGCGGTTCAACCACGACCGGATCGACCCCGGCGGACAGCTCCTCGACCGTGACGCCGAGCGGCGTCGACCCGCTCGTGCCGTACTCGCCCGCCCCGACACCCTTCGTCGAACGCTCGACGGGCTTCATCCCGGACACGCTCACCGCGTCGACCGCCGATGGGGGAAAGCTGTACCTGACGCCGGTAACCACGACGATGACGATCGCCTACGTGCAGGAGGCCCGCGCGTTCGTCGTCTACGTGAGCGTGGAGAACCCAGGCGACGCCGCATGGACGGGCCGGATCGGGACGCATGCCGAGGTCACCGATCTGACCGGCGCCGTCTTTCCGGCCGAGCCGCCGGCCCCCGGGGACCTGCATCCCGATCCCGAGCGCTACGGCGGCTCGAACCAGAGCCTGCTCAAGCCGATCACGGTGAAGCCCGGCGCCACCGTCTCGGGGGCGCTCGTGTTCCACGTCAGCGGGGGGAACCGCCCGATCACCCTGCGCATCAGCGCGGACGACGGCGTCACCTGGGCCGAGTGGGCGACGAACCTGGGGGTGTTCTGAGTGGCCGTCGCCGAGCCGATCCGCCTCACGAGCCTCAGCCACGGCGCGGGATGCGCGTGCAAGCTCGGCCCCGGCCAGCTCGCCGTCGTCATGGACCTGCTCGGGCCTTCGTTACCCGTCGATGACGTGATCGTGTCCGAGTCGAGCGGCGACGACGCGGCGGTCTATCGGCTGCCGGACGGTCGCGGCCTGATCGTGACGATCGACTTCTTCACGCCGCTGGTCGACGACGCCCACGACTGGGGCCGCATCGCCGCCGCGAACGCCCTGAGCGACGTCTACGCGATGGGCGGCACGCCCACGCTCGCCCTCAACGTCGTCGGCTGGCCCGTCGACGTCCTGCCGCTGGAGCTGCTGGCCGACGTCCTCCGCGGCGGGCGGGCGATCGCGCAGGCCGCGGGCGTGCCCGTGATCGGGGGCCACACGATCACCACCGAGCGAGAGCCGCTCTACGGGATGGTCGCGGTGGGCGCCGCGGACCTCGACCGCTTGCTCCGCAACACCGAGGCGCGGCCGGGGATGGGGCTGGTGCTCACGAAACCGATCGGCGTCGGGATGATCACGACCGCGGCCAAGCGAAAGGTCGCCACCGCCGAGCAGCTCGAGGCGGCGATCGCGACGATGACGGAGCTCAACGCGGCGGCGTCAGGAACCGCGGTCGAGCACGGTGTCCGTGCCGGCACGGACGTCACGGGCTTCGGACTGCTCGGGCACCTCCGCAAGCTGCTCGAGGCCAGTGGCCACGCCGCCGTGATCGACGCAGCCGCGGTGCCCCTCCTGCCGGGTGTGCTCGAGCTGGCGCAGCGCGATGTCGTCGCCGGCGGGACCAAGCGGAACCACGCATGGCTGGGACCGACGACGGACTGGGGCGCGACCACGATGCCCGAGCAGCTCGTGCTGGCGGACGCACAGACCAGCGGCGGCCTCCTGCTCGCGACGGCGGACCCCACCGGGCTGATCGACGCGCTGACCGCCGCCTCCGTGACGGCCTGGCGCGTCGGCTCGGTGATCGACGGTGCCCCGGGTGCGATCCGGGTCGAGGGCCGCCTGCACTGATTGTCCGATTCGCGGTGCCCGCCGTGCTCCGTCGGTCGCCCGTGGTCCTCTCGGGAATACAGACCGCGCTGGTAGCATTTGCACCTGCAACAGGCGCAGGCGCGTCTGTCCGGCGACCATCCCGGGAGTGAGTAGTGGCTGAGCTGGACGGTGTCCTTTCCAAGGAGATCGTGGAGCACGGGCTCCGCGAGTTCCCGAACGAATGCTGCGGCCTGATCGCCGCTGCCGATGGCGTGCCGACCAAGGTGTTCACGATGACGAACGCCGACGCGAGCCCCGTCACCTACCGCCTCGACGGCACCGAGCAGCTCCGGATCTTCGACCGGATGGACGACGAGGGCCTCGAGCTGTGGGCGATCTATCACTCCCACACGCATTCGGAGGCCTACCCGAGCCCGACCGATATCCGGCGCGCCCACTATCCGGACGGGTCGCCGACCTACCCCGGCGTCCGCTACGTCTTGCTTTCGCTTGAGGAACGTGCGAAGCCGGTGCTTCGGTCCTACCTCTTCCTCGACGGCGAGGTCACGGAGGAGGAGCTGACGATCACATGAGCGACCCCCAGCCCGCGAAGTTCACCGAGGAGCAGGTCCAGCGGTACGCGCGCCACATCATCCTGCCCAACATCGGGGGAGCGGGCCAGCGCAAGCTGCTCGACGCGAGCGTGCTCGTGATCGGCGCCGGCGGTCTGGGCTCGCCGATCGCGATGTACCTCGCCGCGGCGGGCATCGGCAAGCTCGGCGTCGTCGACTTCGACCGCGTCGACGTGTCGAACCTGCAACGTCAGATCCTGCACGCCGACGCCGACGTCGGCCGGCCCAAGGTCGAGTCCGCGGTCGAGCACCTTCGGGCGATCAACCCCACGATCGAGATCGAGGGCCACGACACGTTGCTGTTCTCGACGAACGTCTACGACGTGTTCGACGGCTACGACGTGATCGTCGACGGCACCGACAACTTCCCGGTCCGCTATCTCGTGAACGACGCATGCCAGTTCACGGGCAAGCCGCTCGTCTACGGATCGATCTATCAATTCGAGGGGCAGGCGACGGTGTTCCTGCCGGGCCCGGAGACCCCCTGCTACCGGTGCTCTGTTCCCGGCGCCACCTCCGCCCGGCACCGTGCCGAGCTGCGCCGAGGGCGGCGTGTTCGGCGTGCTCCCCGGCGTGATCGGCTCGATCCAGGCCACCGAGGCGATCAAGCTGATCACGGGCGAGGGCGAGACCCTCGAGGGCCGGCTGCTGCTGTACGACGCCCTGCACATGGACTTCCAGGAAGTGAAGATCCGCTGGGACGCGGACTGCCCCGTGTGCGGCAAGGAGCCCACGATCACCGAGCTCATCGACTACGAACAGTTCTGCGGCGTGCCCGCGCGGTAGACACGAGGAGACCGAACCGATATGGCCGTCACGATCAAGCTCCCCACGATCCTTCGGAAGTTCGCCGACAACGAGGCGCGGGTGTCGGCCGACGGCGCGACGCTCGCCGAGGTCCTGAAGGACCTCGAGTCGCGCTACCCCGGGATCACGAAGAACGTCATCGCGGAAGACGGCGGATTACACCGGTTCATCAACGTCTACGTGAACGACGAGGACGTGCGCTACCTGGGCTCGCTCGAGACGCCGATCGCCGAGGGCGACACGGTCTCGATCCTGCCCGCCGTCGCCGGCGGCTGACCGGGACCCGATGAGCGCGCCGCCGCCCCGCGGAAAAGGACCAGGCCATTGAACTCACTTGCCTCCTCGGGCATCCTACGTAGACTCCACCTCCGGCCTCCACCGTGTACGTCGGCGGGGCGTTCACGACGCTGGCCGGTCAGACGCGTGCGCATCTCGGGGCGGTGACGACCGCGGGCACGCTGCTCGGCTGGACCGCACCGACGAACCGCGTGAAGGCGATCACGACGACCGCGGTCGGTGACGTGGTGATCGGTGGATTCTTCGACACGGTGAACGGGGCCTCCGCCGACCACATCGAACGGCTCGATGCGACCACCGGGGGCTCGCTGTCCTGGAACTACCCCTCGAGCGCGGAAGTGGTCGGGCTCGTACGGGCCGGACGACAACGTGTACGGGGCGATCGCGGGCGCCGGTGGCAAGGTGCGCTCCTGGACGAACGACGGGCATCTGCGCTGGACCACCTACACCGACGGCGACGTCAACGCGGTCGCCTATGCGGGCGGCCAGGTCATCGCCGGCGGCCACTGGATCTACATGAACAGCGGCGCCACCTACCAGCCGCGGCTCGCCGCGTTCGATCCGGCGACCGGCGTCGTCGACCCCACCTGGGTCCCGAAGCCGAACAAGCAGGTGTGGGCGTTCGCGACGGACGGCACGACCCTTGCGGTCGGCGGCGTCTTCACGAGCGTCAGCAAGGGAACCTACCGGCGCGTCGCCGTCTACCGCCTGGTCTGACGGCCGCGTGCGTCCGGCGCGATCTCGGCACCGACGTCTCATCCCCCTGGGATAATCCACGACCGTGCGATACGACTCGATCCTGGACGCGATCGGCGACACCCCGCTGGTCGGCGTCCCGCGTCTGTCGTCCTCGCCGGGCGTGCGCATCTGGGCCAAGTTGGAGGGCCAGAATCCGACCGGCTCGACGAAGGATCGCATCGCGCTCGCCATGGTGGAAGCGGCGGAGGCCAGCGGTGAGCTGACCGCGGACAAGACGATCCTGGAGCCCACGTCCGGCAACACCGGGATCGCGCTGGCCATGGTGGCTCGCCGCAAGGGCTACGACCTCACCGTCGTGATCCCGGACAACGCCAGCGACGAGCGCATCGGACTCCTCCGGCTGTTCGGCGCGGAGATCGTGTACTCCGACGGCGCGAAGGGGACGAACGGCTCGATCGAGGTCGCCCGCGCGCTCGCCCGGGACGAGCGCTACTTCATGCCGTTCCAGTACGGGAACCCCGCCAACCCCGCCGCGCACGAGCAGGGCACCGCACGAGAGATCGTCCGCGATCTGCCCGAGGTCACGCACTTCGTGGCGGGGATGGGTACCGGGGGCTCGCTCACCGGGAACGGGCGCGGGCTGCACGCCTACAACCCGGACATCACGGTGATCGCGGCAGAGCCCGAGCTGGGCGATCTCGTCTACGGGCTCCGCTCGCTCGAGGAGGGCTTCATCCCGCCGATCTTCGACCCGGCGCAGATCGACCGAAAGTTCCTGGTCAACTCGGCGGACTCGCTGCGCGCGACCCGGATGCTGACCGAGCGTGAGGGCATCTTCGCGGGCATCTCGAGCGGCGCGGTGATCCACGTGGCGCAGCGGATCGCCGCCGAGCTGGAGTCCGGCGATATCGTCTGTCTCCTGGCCGACGGCGGGTGGAAGTACCTCTCCACCGATGCGTGGAACCTCGACCTGGGGGCCGCGGAGAAGGGCGTCGAGGCATCGCTGTGGTGGTAGCCCGTGGGTGACGATCGGCCGATCGGGGTCTTCGACTCCGGGGTCGGGGGACTCACCGTCGCGCGGGCCATCTGGGAGCTCCTGCCCAACGAAGCCGTCGTCTACCTGGGTGACGGTGCGCATTTCCCGTACGGCCCCAAGCCCGTCGAGGAGATCCGCCGCTACGCGATGGGGGTCGCGGACCATCTGGTCGCGCGGGGGGTCAAGGCGCTCGTGGTGGCCTGCAACTCGGTCGAGGTCTCGGCGATCGGCGACATCGCGGCGGCCGCGGAGATCCCCGTCCTCGGGGTGATCGCACCCGGTGTCCGCGCCGCGCTCCGGGCCACCCGCAACGGGGTGGTCGGCGTGCTCGGCACCGAGGCCACGATCCGCACCGGCGGGTACCAGCGGGCGGTGGGGTCGGCCGCGACCCTGTTCGCGGCCGCCTGTCCGGTCTTCGTGGAGGCCGTCGAACGTGGCGATACGACGAGCGTCGAGTTGCGGAGGGCCGCGGCAGGGTATCTTGCACCGCTGAAGAGAGAGGGCGTCGACACCGTGATCATGGGATGCACCCACTACCCGTTGCTGTCCGGTCTGCTCCAGCTGGAGCTCGGCGCCGATGTGGTGCTGGTGTCCTCGGCGGAGGAGACGGCCAAGGACGTCTACGCCGAGCTCCTGCGCACCGACGCGCTCCGCACCGATCCAGCCCCTCCACACCACACGTTCCTGACGACCGGCGACCCGGGCGCCTTCCACGACCTGGCGGAGCTGTTCCTCGGGCGCGAGATCGCCCGGGTCGACGCCGCGCACGTGGAGACCGGAGGCACCGCGTGAGGCTCACCGTGCTGGGCTCGCAGGGCACATGGCCGGGCGCGTCGCGCGAATGCTGCGGGTACCTCGTCAGCGCCCAGGGGTTCACGTTGTGGTTGGACGCGGGCACGGGGACCTTCTCCCGGCTGCAGGAGCACCTGTCCGTCGGCGAGCTCGGCGGCATGGTGATCTCCCACGGCCATGCGGACCATTTCCTCGACATCATCCCGGCGTTCTACGCGCGCCACTACGGCGGGCTGGGGGAACCTGGCCTGCCGTTCCATTCGCCGCCGGGGTTCACCGATCTTGCCGCGCTGCTGGTGTCCGAGGGAGGCCGCAACGTGATGGCCCAGGCCTACGACTTCAATCAGGCGACGCCCGGTGGCATCTTCGAGATCGGCCCGTTCCGCATCACGCCGTATGAGATGACGCACATCGGTGTGCCATCGCTCGGGTTCCGTATCGAGGCAGACGGCAAGGTGCTCGCCTACACCGGTGACACGGGACCGTGCGACAACGCGGTCGAGCTCGCCACCGACGCCGACCTGTTCCTGTGCGAGGCGACCTATCAGAACGACTCGGAGCTGGCGTACTTCCACCTGAGCGCGCTGCAGGCCGCCGAGCACGCGCAGGCGGGCGGCGCCGCACGCCTGGTGCTGACGCACATCACGCCGAACCTCGACCCCGGGCGTTCGTTGGAGGAGGCCGCCGAGGCGTTCACCGGCGCGATCGACACGGCCGTGCCCGACATGGTGATCGAGGTCGGCGCGTGAGCCGTCCCGACGGGCGTGCCAACGACGCGCTGCGGCCGGTGCGCGCAGAGCTCGGGTTCCAGGAATGGGCCGCGGGCTCGATCCTGTTCTCGATGGGCAAGACGCGCGTGTTGTGCGCGGCGTCGGTCTCCGACGACCCACCGCGATGGCTCCGCGGTACCGGCAAGGGCTGGGTGACGGCGGAGTACTCGATGCTGCCCGCCTCCACGAACGAGCGGTCGTTCCGCGAGGTCAACAAGGGCCGTCCCGGCGGGCGCACGCAGGAGATCCAGCGCCTCGTCGGCCGTGCGCTCCGCAGCGTGACCGACCTGCGGGCGATGGGAGAGCGCATGATCACGATCGACTGCGACGTGTTGCAGGCCGACGCCGGCACGCGCACGGCATCGATCACCGGCGGCTACGTGGCGCTGGCGCTCGCCTTGCGCGGCCTCGAACTCGAGCATGTGCTGCGCGATTCGGTCGCCGCCGTCAGCGTCGGGATCGTCCAGAGCGAGGCTCGGTTGGATCTCTGCTACGAGGAGGACGCGGGGGCCGACGTCGACTTCAACGTCGTGATGACGGGCGAGCGCGCGCTCGTCGAGGTGCAGGGCACGGCCGAGGGGGCGCCCTTCTCGCGCGCGGACCTCGACGCGATGCTCGATCTCGCGACGACAGGCATCGGCGAGCTGACCGAGATCCAGCGCACCCTGCTCGCGCCGTGACGCTGCCCGACCGCATCGCACTCGCGACCCACAACGCGCACAAACTTCGGGAGCTCGCGCGGATCTGCGCCGACTGGCCCGTCACGTGGGTCACGGTCGACAACCACGACCCGGCCGACTTCCCGGACGTCGAGGAGACGGGCGAGACCTATCTGGAGAACGCCTCGCTCAAGGCCCGAGCTGTGGCCGTGGCGCTCGGGCTGCCCGCGCTCGCGGACGATTCGGGCATCGAGGTCGACGCCCTCGGCGGTCGCCCGGGGCCCCGCAGCGCCCGATTCGCCGGCGAGCAGGCAACCGACGCCGAGAACCTCCGGGCCCTCATCCAAGGGATCCGGGGCGTGCCGGGGTCCGGTCGGAGCGCCCGGTATCGGTGCGTCGCCGCGCTCGCGATGCCCGACGGCGCGGTCATCCACACCGAGGCCGACTGCGAGGGAACACTTCGCACGAGCCCGGCCGGCTCGGGGGGCTTCGGGTACGACCCGATCTTCGTGCCCGTGGGCTGGGACATGACGATGGCCGAGCTGACCGATGAGCAGAAGGACCGGATCAGCCACCGGGGCAGGGCCTTTCGGGCGCTCCGCGAGGTCCTGCAGAGGTCCTGAGATATCGAAGGACGTTCATCGGGCTACCGAACTCAAGGTAGCCCGCCCGGGCGCCGACGTTCCTGCTGATGACGACGAACGGCGTTGGGAACGGGAGCCCTCAGACGGTCACGCCTCTGGAGCGCTTCATCGGGGTGGCGCCGGGGCCGCTCGGGATCGCGCTGAGCATCGCGTTCGTGATCGTCGTCGGGATCATCGATCACCTGACCGGCCCGGGAGTCTCGCTCGCGCCGTTCTACTTGATGCCGGTGGTGCTCGCCACGTGGACCGGTGGCCGTGCCTGGGGGCTGGGGATCGCCGGGATGGCCGCCGTGGCCACGAGGCTCGCCGACCCGGCGGACGGGTCGAGCGTGCTCGTGCACTCGTGGAACGCGATCGTGTGGTTCCTCGTCCTGGCGGCGGTCGTGTGGTTGGTCGACGCGCTCGAGGCGACCGTGTTCAGTCAGCGCCGTCGTCTGGTCAAGGAGACGAAGGTCTCCGACGACCTGCGCTATCAGAACGACATGAAGAACACCCTGTTGCACGCGGTGTCGCACGACCTCAAGGGTCCGCTCGCAGGGGTGCTCGGCGCGATGCAGACGATCCGCCGAGCCGAGAAGCTCAATCTCACCGACAAGGAGATGGACGACCTCTACGGCGTGATCGAACAGGCCGGCGCCAAGGCCGCCCGGCTCGTGGAGGACCTGCTGGATCTCGACCGGCTCGACCGTGGGCAGATCGAGCCCCAGCGGGAGCCGACCGACGTGGAGTCGATCGCCGACCGTCTGGCCGGGGAGTTGCCGACGCTCGCGGGTCATCCGGTGCGGGTCGACGGCGCCCGCGTGCTCGTCAGCGTCGATGCCACGATGACCGAGCGCATCGTCGAGAACCTGCTGAACAACGCGGCGCGACACACGCCCCCAGGCACGCCGATCCACGTCGAGGTCGAGGGGGAGTCCCGGGGCGTCGTCGTAGTGGTGGAGGACGAGGGCCCGGGCGTGCCCGACGAGATCAAGGCCACGATCTTCGAGCCGTTCCAACAGGGGGAGAACGCCCGCGGCGGTGTGGGCATCGGGTTGTCCTTGGTGGGTCGGTTCGCGGAGTTGCACGGCGGGTCGGCGCACGTGGAGGATCGTGACGGCGGCGGCGCGCGGTTCGTGGTCCGTCTGCCCGGCGACGTGGTCCTGTCGCCGGCCGAGTCGCCCGCTGACCTGCAGGCCGTCTAGCGCTCCGGCCGGCTCACCCGCTCAACGAACGACACGACCGGCGCCGGGGGGCGCAAGCAATGGTTGCTCGCCATCGACAGGTTGTAGGCGCCCACGTTGGGGATCGCGATCACGTCGCCCTCGTGCACCTCGGGCAGCTCGACGTCGCGCGCGAAGATGTCGTTGCCCTCGTTGATGTGACCGGTCACGGTGTAGCGATGGGACGGCGCGCTATCCGCAGCGCGACAGACGATCGGCTGGAACGGGATGCGGTAGACGAACGCCTCGTTGACGCTGTTCCAGCCGGCATCGAGGCCGACGAAGACCTGGTCCTGTCCTCGATCCTCCACCGTCACCACCTCCGCGAGGAGGGTCGCGACGTGCTTGGCGAGGTACTCGCCGGGCTCGGTGGCCACCACGACGTCGAGCTCGCCGAGTTGCCCGGCAAGCGCCTGTGCCCACCGGGCCACATCGAGCCCGCTGTCGGTCGGGCGGAACCGCACGCCGAGCCCGCCGCCGGTGTTCACCTCCGCGATCGGGCACCCGAGCGCGCGGAGCTCGCGCACCATGGACGCCACACGCCGCGCGGCCTCCTCGACGATCGGGATCGACTCCGTCATGTACAGGTATCCCGAGTGGTAGTGCACCGTATCGATCGTGAGGTCGTGGTTTGCGGCGATCGCCACGGCTTCCGCGAGCCGCTCGGGCAGGATCCCGAACTTCGTCGGCGCGCTGCCGGCGTACAGGGTTTCCTCCCCACCGAGGTAGGACGCGCCGATGCCCGGGTTCACCCGTATCCCGATCGTCGAGCCGGGGGCGCGCCGCCCGACGCGCTCGAGCTGGGAGAGCAGGTCGACGTTGAGATGGACCCCGGTCGCCATCAACCGGTCGAGGTCGCGCTCGGACACATTCGTGCCGGTGAAGCTGATCTCCTCGGGCGCCCACCCATGCGCCAGCGCCCACTCGGTCTCGCCGGGTGAGCAGACGTCCATCCCGACGAACGGCGCTGCCTCGCGAACGAACCGCAGGAAGTCGGGGTCGCGCTGCGCCTTCAACGCGAGGCGGATACGGAAGGGCAGCCCCGTCGCGCGCAAGGCATCGCGCAAGCGATCGGCCTGCTCGCGGGCCGCCTGGAGATCGTGCACGAACACCGGCGTGCCGTGCTCGTGCGCGATCGCCTCCGCGTCGCGGCCCGCGATCGCCAGGCGCCCGTCGCGTACGTCCAGGCCCGTCCGCGCCCACCAGGTGCGCTCCGCCGTCTGCATCCGGCGAGCGTAGCAGCGCTCGCTCGCGTGGTTCCCGGTGCGCGGTCGGCCCCTGCTACGCTCCGCCGATCCGAAGGAAGGGGACGTCGGTGCCGGTAGCGAACCCGTTCAGGCTGGAAGGCGAGTGGTTGAAAGCGCAGTTCCACGCGCATTCGCTCGACTCCGACGGGGAACTGCCGCCGGAAGCGGTCGCTCGCCAGTATCACTATCAGGGGTTCGATGTGCTGACGATCTCCGACCATTGGACGATGACGAAGGTCGACGGCCCCGACGGGCTCCTGCTGATCCCGGGCGCGGAGCTCATGGTCGACCCCGTCGGCGGCCCGATGTGTCCCGAGTTCCTGGCGATCGGCATCGACGACGTCCCCGAGCAGCCGAACGGCGACCCCGCCAACTGGTACCCGTACGAGCACTGCGTGATCAAGACCTTCGCAACGTTCGACGACGGGGCGGCGTTCGTCGAGTCGTTCGGCGGCGCCTCGGTCCTGTGCCACCCGTCGTGGAGCGGCCTCCCGCAGGCCGCGGTGTTCGAGGCCTCGGCGATGCACGGCATCGAACTGTGGAACGCCTCCGCGCACCGGGAGAACGACCGCGGCGACAGCGCCTACGTCTGGGACCTGGCCCTGGACGCCGGGCTGTCCTTCGCACCGTTCGGCACCGACGACTCGCACTACCCCGCGTTCGACGTCGGCGACGCCTGGACCATGGTGCGGGCGCCGGATCGGACCCGCGCCGCGGTGGTCGATGCCGTGCGCGCCGGCCACGTGTACGCCTCGAACGGACCCGCGATCCTCGATGTGGAGCGGGACGGTGACGAGGTGGAGGTCGTGTGTTCGCCCGCCCGTGATGTCTGGCTGCACAGCGGCTGGGAGGAGGGGATCGGGCTGTCGGTCGGCCCCCGGGGGCGGCTCGAGGACGGGTCGATCCTCGAACGCAACGATCGGGGTCTGGTCACGCGCGCCCGGTTTTCACCGGGCGCCGACTCCTCGACGGGCACGCGCGAGCGCCGGTGGTGGCGGCTCGTCGTGGGCGACGAGCTGGGTCGCCGTGCGTGGAGCAACGTGATCTGACCGACCTCGCGTGCTCGAGCTCGGACATCGTTAGGGTTCGCCGGGGAGGTGGGGCCGATCGTTGACGACGTCATCAGACGCCAGTACGTGGATGGATCGTCCTATCCACCCGCGCTCACCGGCCTGCGCGGAAGCCACCCGGGGTCGTTCGACGTCGCGCACGGGATCCGCGACGGTCGACGGTTCGATGTCGCCGACCAGCCCATCGAGGAGTCCTTCGACCTCGTCGTGGTGGGCGCGGGGATCAGCGGCTTGTCGGCCGCCTGGTTCTTCCGCCAGGCGCATCCCGGCGCCACCATCCTGCTGCTGGACAACCACGACGACTTCGGCGGGCACGCCAAGCGCAACGAGTTCACGGTCGAGGGTCGGTTCCTGCTCGGCTACGGGGGATCGGAGGCGTTGCAGTCTCCCGAGGCGCTCTACGGGCCGGAGGCCAAGGCCATGCTGCTGGCCCTCGGCATCGACTACCACCGGTTCGAGCGTTACTTCGACACGGAGCTGTATCCGTCGTTGGGGTTGTCGCGCGGAGTGTTCTTCTCCAAGGAGGCCTTCGGCGAGGACCGGCTGGTGACGGGGGACCCGATGCGCATGGTCGCCGACGACATCCCGCCCGACCGCATGCACGAGCGTGCACCCGAGGCGTTCATCGCGGACTTCCCCGTGTCGGCGTCGGCCCGGGCGCAGCTGGTCGAGCTCTACACATCGACGCGCGATCCGTTCCCGGATCTGTCGGAGGCCGAGACGATCCAACACCTGTCGCGGGTGAGCTACCGCGACTACGTGCAGAAGGTCTGGGGGCTCGGCGACGAGGCGGCCGACACATTCCAGGGGCGATCGCACGACTTCTTCGCGATCGGCATCGACGGCGTCTCCGCGTTCGATGCCATGGAGACGGGCTACCCCGGGTTCGCCGGCATGACGCTCGCGCGGGATCCGCGGGCCGCCGCCGAGATGGACGAGCCGTACATCTACCACTTCCCCGACGGGAACGCCTCGATCGCGCGCGCGATCGTTCGATCGCTGATCCCGGCGGTGGCGCCGGGCGACTCGATGGAGGACCTCGTCACGGCCCGCTTCGACTACGGGACGCTGGACGTCGAGGACGGCCCGACGCGCCTGCGCCTGCGCTCGACCGGGGTGCACGTGCGCAACCACGGGGGCGGGGTCGACGTCGGGTACGTGCGCGACGGGCGGCTGCATCGCGTGCGTGCCGCGCGGGCGATCCTCGCCGGCTATCACATGATGATCCCCTCGATCATGCCCGAGCTGCCGGCGACGCAGCGCCGGGCGCTTCGCGCGAACGTCAAGGCGCCGCTGTCCTACACGAAGGTCGCCGTGCGCGACTGGCATCCGTGGGTCCGGCTGGGCGTGCACGAGATCACGAACCCGATGGGTTTCTTCTCCCGGCTGAAGCTCGACTACCCCGTCAGCATCGGCGACTATCGGTGCCCCCGCACGCCCGGTGAGCCGATGGTGCTGCACCTCGTGCACGTGCCGACGGTGCCGAATCGCGGGCTGAGCACGGCCGATGCGCGCCGGGCGGCGCGTCAGCTGCTGTACGACACGTCCTTCGAGGATTTCGAGTTCCACGTGCGCGACGAGCTGACGCGGATGCTCGCCGCGGGCGGGTTCAACGCCGACCGTGACATCGCGGCGATCACCGTCAACCGCTGGGGTCACGGGTATTCGTACTCAGGCGATGGGCTTTCGCCGGAGGAGGATCGACCCTACGAGGTCGCCCGCGCGAGACGCGGTCGGGTCGCTTTCGCCAACGCGGATGCGGTGTGGACGCCGATGGCCTCGGCCGCGATCGCACAGGGTCACCGGGCCGTGAACGATCTCGAAGACAAAGCTTGACCTTCCCCTTGCGGGAAGCCCTACCCTCGGTTGCGATGGACGAGCGGCTCACGATCGGCAGGTTCGCGCGGCTCACCGGGCTTACGCCCAAGGCGCTGCGTCACTACGACGCGATCGGCCTGTTGCGGCCGGTGGCGGTCGCGGACAACGGCTACCGCGTCTACGCGCGCGCGCAGGTCGAGGCCGGGCGCACGATCCGACGGCTGCGCGATCTGGACGTCCCCCTCGAGGACATCCGGTCCGTGTTGGACGATCCCGACCAGGCGGGCAAGCGACTCGAGGCGTACGCACGCGAGGTCGAGGCGGACCTGTTCCGTCGCCAACGCACCCTCCATCAGCTGCGCAACCTCACCGACGAGAAGGAGCGAACGATGACATCGATACCCGAGACCGTGCCCGGGGCGCTCACGCCCGAGGGCGAGCGTCGCCTGGCCGCCGACCTGTTCAACCACACGTGGGAGCTGCTGGAGACGGCGGATCGCACGCCGGCGCAGGACGATCGCATGATCCATGCGGCGCATGCGTCGCGTTTCCACTGGGAGCAGGTGGGCGACGCGACGAACCTCGTGACGGGGGAGTGGCAGTGCTCGCGCGTCTATGCGGTGCTCGGACGCGCGGAGCCTTCGACCTGGCACGCGCGGCGGGCGCTGGCGCTGTGCGAGGACGCCGACATCACCGGCTTCCTCCTTGCGGCGTCCTACGAGGCGCTGGCGCGCGCATCCCTCGTGGCCGGAGAGCGCGTGGGTGCGGCCGAGGCCGAGGCGGCGGCGTGGTCTGCGGCCGAGGTGATCGACGATCCCGAGGACCGGCAGATCTTCGAACAGGACATGGCGAGCCTGCCGCGCTAGGCGCCTTCGGGTTCGCGTGCCTGCCAGGCCGACACCCCGAGCTCGGCGCGGACCACGGGCGCGACCTCGGTGCCGAGCAGCTCGATCGACCGCATGACCTTCGCGTGCGGCATCGAGCCGACCGTGAACTGGATCAAGAACCGGTCGTGGTGGAACAGCTCGTGTTGGAACAGGACCTTGTCGATCGCCATCTGCGGCGTCCCGACGACGTTCGCGCCCCGCAAGGTGGCCGCGGCGTCGTAGTGCTCGCGTTGCATCGGCTGCCAGCCCCGCTCGCGGCCGATCCTGTTCATCATCGAAGCGGCGTACGGCCACGAGTCGTCGAGGGCCTCCTGCTCGGTCGCGGCGATGTAGCCGTGCGAGTTGATGCTGACGGGTGGGGTCGGATCGTGGCCCGCCTCGCGTGCAGCGTCACGGAACAGGTCCACGAACGGGGCGAAGCGTTCCGGAAGGCCCCCGATGATGGCGAGCGCCATCGGGAGCCCGAGTGTGCCCGCACGAAAGGCCGATTCCGGCGCGCCACCGACGGCGACCCAGATCGGCAACGGATCCTGGATCGGCCGCGGGTAGACACCCTCGCCATCGAGCGCCGGCCGGAACCGGCCGGACCAGGCAACATGTTCGTCCTCCCGCAGACGGAGCAGCAAGCGGAGCTTCTCGTCGAACAGGGCGTCGTAATCGTCCAGGTCGTACCCGAACAGCGGGAACGACTCCGTGAAGGAGCCGCGACCGGCCATGATCTCCGCGCGCCCGCCGCTCAGCAGGTCGAGGGTGGCGAAGTCCTGGAAAACGCGCACCGGGTCATCGGAGCTCAGGACCGACACCGCGCTGGTGAGCCGGAGACGCTCCGTCCGCGCCGCGATCGCCGCCAGCACGACGGCCGGGGAGGACACGATCAGGTCCTCGCGGTGATGCTCGCCGACACCGAAGACGTCGAGGCCGACCTGGTCGGCGAGCTCTGCTTCCTCTAGGAGGTCGCGCATCCGCTGCTCGGGGCTGATCATGTGCCCGTCGAGCGGGTCTTCCTGCAGTTCCGCGAAGGTGTAGACCCCGATTTCCATGACGTTGCCAACACGGTACGCGGGGGTGATGCTCCCGTCGGCCTCCAGAGCGATAGAGGCATAGGCTGCGCGCAATGGTCGAATGGAGCGGCACGGTGATCGCCACGACACCCCGGCTGATCCTGCGTACCTTCCGCCAGGACGATCTGCCGGCCTACGCGGCGCTCAACGCTCATCCCGAAGTCGTGCGTTGGCTCGGGGGCGAGCCGCTGACGCGCGAACACTCCGACTCGATCGCCGAGTGGGCGCAGGAGCTCTACGCGGAGGAGGGCATCGGTTTGCTGGCAGTGGAGCGAGCCGAGGACGGCGTCTTCCTCGGGATGTGCGGCCTGCACCACCTGGCCTCGTTCCCGGACGACGTCGAGATCGGGTGGCGCTTGGCGTACGAGCACTGGGGCCAGGGCTACGCGACCGAGGCCGCGACCGGGTGGCTCGACCTGGCGTTCGGCCCCCTCGGGCTCGACCGGGTGATCTCGACCACCGATCCGCCCAACGTGCGAAGTCTGGCCGTGATGCGCCGGCTGGGAATGACCTTCGACCGCGAGGCGCAGATCGAGGACGAGGGCAATCTGTTCGACGCGGTGGTGTATGAGATCACCGCGGAGCGTTGGCGTCTTCGCTAGGCCACGGCCCCAGCCCTAGAGGACCAGACCACCTCGCCGTCATCGATCCGGTCGGTCTGTTGCAGTCCCGCGCGGGACGCCACCACCTGCGACGGGAGGTTGCCCGGGTGGATCGAGGCTTCGATCTCGGCGGTGCCGTTTTCGCGCAGCCACGCGACGAGCGCTCGCGCGGCCTCCGTCGCGAATCCCTGGCCCTGGAAGGCTGTCCCGACGACCCACGCAACGGCGGCCGTCTGCCCCACGACGGTCGACTGCAGGTGTCCGACCGCCCGGTCGTCTTCCCGCCGCCGCATGGTCCAGTTGAGCCATCGCTCGGCGCCGTCTTCGCCGGGACCGGCCTCCCAGGCCGCAAATCGTCGCCGCAGCGACTCGACGCCCGCGGGCGGGGTCTCGCCGGTCCAACGTCCGAGCGCCGGATCATCGAACACGGGGAACAGATCCTCCGCGTCGCCGGCCGTCAGCGGCACCAAGCGGAGCCTGGCCGTGGTCAGCTCTTCGGTCGCCATTGATTCGCCCGGATGTTCTCCTGCGCGAGGCGTGCGGTCTCGTCGATGCGCTTCGCTCTCGTTTCGGGCCGCTTCGCCCCGTCGATCCACTGGAGGATCACCCTTCGTGCAGACGGCGGGAACGCATCGAAATGGCGGGCGGCGTCCGGATACCGCTTGAACGCCGTCGCCAGGTCGCGCGGGACAGCCAGGGAGTGGCTCGCGTCGAGCGCGGCCCACGAGCCATCACGCTTGGCGGCATCGATCGCCGCGAGCCCGGCCGGCGCGATCTGTCCGTCGGCGAGCAGCCGCTCGATCCGGCGCTTGTTCACGGCGGACCAGCCGCTCCGCGGTTTCCGCGGCGCCATCCACAGTTTGTAGTTGTGTTCGTCCAACGCGTTCGCCGTGCTGTCGATCCAGCCGAAGCACAGCGCCTCCTGCACGGCGTCTTCGTAGAAGAGCCGACCCATGGGATGGACCTTCTTGTGGATCACGAGCCACACCGATGGCGACGAGGCGTGATGGCGCTCGAGCCAACGCCTCCATGCCGCGCGATCCTTCGCCCGAACCACCGCGTCCGTCCCCATACGTCCAGCGACGCTACCAGCGGATCCTTGGCGATCCGGACCGCTGGGCCGTGCGTCTTGCGCAGATCTTGCGATGGGGGGTGCATGATGCCGTCTTGCGCAACGATCCGGATCCTGGATACGGTCGCCGGATGCAGTTCCGTGTGCTCGGCCCGTTGGAGGTCGACGCGGGCGACGGCGCGGTGCCGCTCGGGGGACCCAAGCAGCGCGCTGTTCTCGCGAACCTCTTGGTTCGCGCGAACCAGGTCGTCCCGGCCGACACTCTGATCGAAGACGTCTGGGGCGACGATCCGCCCGGCAAAGCTCGAAATACGCTGCAGACCTACGTGTCCAATCTCCGCAAGACGCTCGGTGACGGCGTGTTGCAGCGCCGCGACCCCGGCTACGTCCTCATGGTTGACCCGCTCGACGTCGACGCCTCGCGATTCGACACGCTCGTCCGCGAGGCGAGGAAGGCGCTCCCCGTCGACCCGAAGGTCGCGATCCACACGCTCGACGACGCGCTCGCACTCTGGCGAGGGCCCGCCCTCGCCGACGTTGCCGATCGCGCGCTCCTCGCCGAGGCCGCGCGGCTGGACGAGCTCAGGCTGGAGGCGCAAGAGGAACGAGTCGGAGCACTTCTCGCCACGGGTTCGGCATCGAGTGCGATCGCTGAGTTGGAACCGCTCCTCGCGCAGCATCCCCTTCGGGAGCGGATGTGGGAGCAGCTGATGCTTGCTCTGTACCGGGAGGGACGGCAGGCGGACGCGCTCGGCGCCTTCCAACGGGCTCGCGAGCTCCTCGCGGACGAGCTCGGGATCGACCCGTCACCGGAGCTCGTTCGGCTCCACGGACAGATCCTTGCGCAGGACGCATCCCTTGAGCTCCGTGGCGAACCGCTTCGCGGATATCGGCTTTTGGAGAAGCTCGGGGAAACGCGATACGGGGTTCGATTCCGGGCGATCCAGCCCCGCGTCGGGCGCGATGTGGAGGTCGAACTCCTGCACGAGCACGTCGCGAACTCCCGATCGTTCGTGGAGCGGTTCGACGCGGAAGCGCAAGCGGTGGCAGCGCTCGAGCACCCGCACATCGTCCCGATCTACGACTACTGGCGCGAGCCTGGTCGGGCGTATCTCGTGTGGCGTCACGTCCGGGGTCCGTCTTTGCGGACCTTGGTCGAGCGCGGCGAGGTGTTCGAACCCGGTCGCGCGCTCCCCGTGATCGAACAGGTGGCCTCCGCCCTCGCGCTCGCTCATCGCCAGGGCGTGGCGCATGGAGACCTCGGCGACGACCACGTGATCTTCGACGCGGAGGGCAACGCCTACCTCGGCGGGTTCGCGATCGGTGTCGGCCCCCCACCCTCGGTGGAAGACGATGTCCGTCAGTTCGAAGCGATGGTCCGCCGTCTGCTGGGCCGCCGCCTTCCCGAGCAGCTCCTGGTGTTGATCGACGACGCCGAACCGTCGCAGCCAGCCCGCGCCGCGGCGTTCGTCGACGCCGCTCGTGCCGCGCTGATCAGCGCATCGCAACCGGCGGCTGCCCCGCCGTCAACGGAAGCGCTACGGAACCCCTATCGGGGACTGCGGGCGTTCACGGAAGCGGAGGCGCCTGACTTCTTCGGACGCTCGGCGATCGTGCGCCAAGTCGTCGATCGTTTCGCGGACGCCGGCCCGGACGCCCGATTCGTGGCGGTGGTGGGCCCCAGCGGGTGTGGCAAGTCGTCGCTCGTTCGGGCCGGCGTCGTGCCGGCGCTGCGTGAGGGTGCGTTGGGCGAGCCGGTGCTCGTGACCGAGCTATCCCCGGGAACGGAGCCGTACGACGAGCTCGAGGCGGCGCTCGGGCGTGTGGCTGTCCGGGCGGTGCGGCGTCTGGGCGACGTACTTCGAGGCAGCTCACGTGGACTCCTCGAGGCCGCCGAGCTGGTGATCCCCGATGACGCGGACGTCGTGATCGTGATCGACCAGTTTGAGGAGCTGTTCACTCTGACGACGGACGAAGCCGTGCGTATGGACTTCCTGGAGTGCGTCCGAGTGGCGTGCGTCGATCCCGAGAGCCGCGTCCGAGTGATCGCGACGCTCCGCGCCGACTTCTATGATCGCCCGCTGGTATACCCGCGCTTCGGCGAGCTGCTCGCGAGCCGCACGGAGACGATCCCACCCCTGCAACCCGACGAACTCGAACAGGCGATCCGCGGCCCCGCCGAGCGCGCCGGCGTCTCCCTCGAGCCCGGCCTCGTCGCGGCCATGATCGCGGACGCAGCCAATCAGCCGGGAGCGTTGCCGCTGATCCAGTTCACGTTGACGGAATCGTTCGATCGGCAGCACAACGGCTGTATGGCACTCGCGACCTACCGGGAGCTGGGCGGCATCATGGGGTCCCTATCCGCGAGTGCGGACGAGGCGGTGCGGGTGGCCAGCAGGAACGAGCGGCATGCGATCCGTCAGGTCTTTCTTCGCCTCGTGACTCTTGGCGAGGGGAGATCGGACACGCGACGACGGGTCGCGCGCGGCACGCTGGACTCGCTCGACATCGAGGACGCGACGATCGACCGGGTCCTGAACACATTCGGCCGCCTACGGATCCTGACGTTCGACCGCGAGCCGGCGACCCGCGAGCCAACCGTCGAGATCGCCCACGAGGCGCTTCTCGATGCGTGGCCGAGGCTTCGCGGGTGGATCGACGAGGCGCGGGAAGACCTCCGCCAAGAGCGCGTGCTCCTCCGGGCGGCGGGGGAGTGGCTCGCGGCCGGGCAGGACCCGAGCTTCCTCCTGCGAGGCGCCCGGCTTGAGCAGGCGGAGGCGTGGCTGCAGAAGACGGACCTCGCGCTCGGACACGACGTTCGCAGGTACGTGGTCGCGAGCATCGCCGAGCGAACGAAGGAACGGGATGTCGACGAGCGGCGTCGCGTTCGTGAGACCGAGGTCGAACGGCGTTCTGCCCGCAGGCTCCGGGCGCTGGTCGCCGTCTTCGCCGCAGCAGCACTGGTCGCGGGCTCGCTCACGCTGGTCGCGACGGGTCAGGGGAGGCGGGCCGAACGGGAGGCGGCCGTCTCAACGGTGCGTGAGCTGGCCGACGCATCTGTCGCGAGGCGCGAGGACGATCCCGAGCTCGCCGTCCTCCTGGCGATCGAGGCCGTCGAACGGTCCCGTGTGACGATCGGTGCCCCGATCGCCGAGGCCGAGGAGGCCTTGCATCTGGCGATCGCCGCGTCACGGATCGTGGCGACGATCCCGGGGTTGGGCGGCTCGGTCGCCACGAGCGGCGACGGCCGGATGGCTGCCGCCCGGATGGATCACCCAGGGGAGGTAGCGCTCCTCGATCCCTCGGGCACGATCACCCTCACGATCGAGGCACACCGCGGGGAGGTCACGGATGTGGCGCTCACCCCCGACGGAAGCCGGGTGGTGACTTCGGGGGCAGATGGCTGGGTGCGTGCATGGGATGCCGAGCAAGGCGAGCTCCTCTGGCGGCTTCACCGCCCGGGGATCGCGTCGGACGTATCGCTCGACGAGCAGGGCCTCATGGTGTCCGCGGTGTGGCAGGAAGCCCGTCGCATCGTCGTAGCCAACGCCGCGAGCGGACGAGTGGTCCGATCGTTCTATTGCGGTCAGGGGTCATCGTGCTTGGCGGCGATGAGTCCCGACGGCTCGCAGATCGCTGTTGCGACGGCCCACCGGAAGCGTAGGGGTATCGAGGCAGGCTGGATCTTCCCGATCGCGGCAGGAGCACCTCGCGCCAGGTTCCAGGCCCCCCCGTGGGCCGGGATCAACGGAGCATTGTCCTGGAGCCCGGACGGCGCATATCTGTCGGGTTCGTCGTTCGTGTGGGACACGGCGACGGGCGATTGGCTGCACTCCGCCGAGCACGGCGTCGTGGTGGAGAGCTCGAGCTGGAGCCCCGACGGGACCAGGCTGGTTACTGGGGCCGGCGCCTCGGCGAAGGTTTGGGACGTGGGTTCCAACGAATTCCGATCGACCGTCTCGCTGTCGGCCGGTGGTGGGGGCCCGGTGACGGATGTCGCGTTCGCCGCCAATGGTGCGCAGGTCGTGACGGCGGCCGCGGATGCGGTCCGAATCTGGGATGTGCGTCCATTGGGGAATGAAGAGCGCGAGGGTCTTTCGTTGCCGTCCATATACACGGGAGCATTGATGTTCGATCCCCGGGGCCTGCTCGTGGTCGCGTCCGACATAAGCGAGCACGTCGCCGATGTCTTCTCATGGGATCCCCAGGAGATCGCCCCGACGTCACTCGGGCTCCGACGCAAGCTGGCGTATCCATCGCTGGACGTGAACCCTGTTGACGGCTCCGTTGTTCTGGTCAACCACGACGACTCAGTCACACTGTCTGCGGGGGACGTGCGTCAGCTCCCAATCGTCGCTGGTCATGCGTCGTGGGCGCCGGATGGCGCCCACCTCGTCGTGACGCCCACCAAACGGAGCGTCGCACTCGTCGGGCTCGACGGTCAGGAAGTTTGGCGAGCGGCACAGCCGGAGCCGATCGGAATCCTCGAGGTCTCCGTGGATGGGCGGATCGCGATCACATATGCCGATGAAGGCGGAGCGGATCGCCTGGTCGTGCTGAACGGCGCCGACGGGTCAACGGTCTCCACGCTGATGATGCCCTCCCACGTGAGCGCGCTGACGTTCGACCCACGAGGAGAGCGAGTCGTCACCGACAGTGAGGAGGCGGGACCGCTCCAGACCTGGGATCTGACGTCGGGGGAACTCGTGGGCACGTACCCGATCGAGACGACCGGGGAGCCTGGATTCGCGTTCAGTCCGGACGGCACGACGTTGGGGGTAGTGCAGGCCGATCAACAGGAGGTCCGACTCTACGACTCCGACTCCAGGCAGCTGCGGCTCGTCCTGCCGCCACCCGACGACCTCCTGGGAGACGCGCCATGGCGCGTTGACGGAGATCCGAGGTGCTTCGCGAAGGCGGTTGCTTTCAATAGCGATGGCTCGCTATTGGCAACCCAGGGCTGTGCCGGGGTCCGCCTTTGGGTGCTCGGCATCGACCAACTGCTCGCGATCGCGCACGCGAACGTCACACGGTCGTTTACCGCAGACGAGTGTCGCCAGTACCTGCACGGCGACTGTCCGCCCGCGTAGCTCCCCGGGGCCGTTCCGTCGCAAACAAGACTGGTTTGCGAGGGTCTTGCGCGCATTCCGTGCCGTCCTCCAGCGCTCTGATCGAGGGTCGATGACGATCCGGACCAAAACTCGAGCGCGAGGAGGACATGATGCGATTGGATGAGCCCCACGGGGGTCAGGATCGGACGAACCCGTCTGAGGGGCCGGCGTCGCGAACCGCGGTGTCGCGTGTCGGGTGGCCGCTCGCCATCTCGACACTCGTCCTTGTACTCGCGATCGTGGCGATCGGCGCGGCGGGTGTGCTCTCGGCGGGAGGCCAAGGGGTCGACCGTGGCGAGACGTCCCTCCCGACGTCCTTCTCGTCGTCGGCTCCAACCGTCGCGCCCGCCGACGTCTACTTTCTCGATCTGCGGACTGGGAAGACGACGGATCTCCCAGCCGGCCTCAGGGCCATCCGCAACGGCAACCACTTTCGGGTATCACCCGACGGCTCGATGGTCGCATTCGACGACGGGAGCACGATCTACGCGGCGACCATCGATGGGGCGCACATCCGGCGGTTCACGCCGGACGGAGGTGTGTCGGCCCCAAGTTGGTCACCCGACGGCACAACGATCGTCTTCAGCGAGGGCTCCAGCATCTTCCTCGTCGACCTCATCGCCGGCACGATCTCTCCGGTTCTCAGTGGCGGTGACGAGATCTGGTTCCCCAACTTCAGCGTCGACGGCCGCACCATCTTGTACACGACGGTGCGTCGGGGCCGGATGACCCTCCGAACGGTCCCGACGACAGGGGGTCCCGGCACCTTTCTGATGCACGGGGCCTTCGGGGCCTATTCACCGGACGGCACGACGATCGCGTATCGGAGGTCTGGCTACGACGGTCTCGACGTCACGCAAATGACGTCCGGCGCCCTCTGGCTCGCCGACGCCGACGGGACCGACTCGCGCCGGATCGGGCATACATCGGGCTGGATGAGCCAGGTCGATCTCGAAGCCCTCTGGCCGGCGTGGTCGCCCGACGGCACGCGGGTCGCATTCCAACCCATGTTCACCTCGCCCGTGCGCGTCCTCGACGTGCGCGCAGAACGAAGAACCACCTCGGGCGCCAGGGCCTGCGATCCAAGTTGGTATGACGATCACACGTTGATCGTCGTGAGTTAGAGGAGGAGTCATGAACGCAGACGCACAGCTCGATCGACGATCGTTCCTCAAGTACTCGGCGGTGATCGGCGTAGGGACATCGGCCGCGTCGATGTTGACTGGCGCCAACGCGAGTGCAGCGCTCGGCATGGCGACACCCGCGGTGGATGCCTCGTTCCCGTGGATCGAAGCGACGATCGCGGACATGCAGGCCGCGATGGCCTCCGGCGAGGCAACAGCGTTGTCGATCACGCGTGACCATCTCGCTCGTATCGAACGGGTGGACTGGGGCGGACCGAAGGTGAACTCGATCCTCGAGGTCAACCCGGACGCCGAAGCGATCGCCCTCGAACTCGATCGCGAGCGCGCGCAGGGCCGCGTCCGTGGGCCGCTGCACGGTATCCCGATTGTGCTGAAGGACGTGGTGGCAACGGCGGACCGGATGCAGACGACGGCTGCGTCCTTCGCGCTGCTCGGCTCGATCGTCCCGCGCGACGCGGGGGTGGCGGCGCGGCTCCGCGAAGCCGGCGCGGTCCTGCTCGGTAAGGCAAACATGTCCGAGTGGAACTCCTTCCGTGGTTGGCCGACGCGAGGTGGGTGGAGCGGTCGAGCAGGCGTGGGGCGCAACCCGTACGCGTTGAGTTTCAGCACGGGGGATTCCAGCTCGGGGTCGGCGGCCGCGGTCGCGGCGAGTTTCGCCGCCGGCGCGGTCGGGCTCGAGACGTACGGCTCGATCGTGATGCCGTCGTCACTCTGTGGCGTTGTCGGCCTGAAGCCCACGTCCGGGCTCGTGAGTCGCTCGGGCACCATCCCAGTCTCATTCACCCGTGACGTGATCGGCCCGATCGCCCGGACGGTGACGGACGCGGCGATGCTGCTCGGCGGCATGTTTGGCGAGGACCCCTTCGATCCGCTGACAGCCGGCAGCGATGCGCACACGCCGCCCGACTACGAGCACTTCCTCGATCGAGACGGTCTGCGAGGCGCCCGGATCGGCGTCTGGCGGCGACACGACCTTTGGAAGGACGACAAGGTGTCCAAGCGTATCGAGCGGGCACTCGATGTCCTTCGAGACCAGGGTGCGACCCTCATCGACCCCGTGTTGCTGCCCAACTGGATGGATGCGACCGGGCACCACAACGGCGTGCTGTTCGCCGAGTTCCCACACGGCATCAAGCGGTACCTGTCCGGTCTTTCCAACACAGACCTGCAAACGCTTGCCGATATCGTCGCGTTCAACGAGGCCAATGCCGACCGGGAGCTCCAGTGGCATCCGCAGAATCTCATGGAATACGACGAGATCACCCCCCTGACCGATCCGGCGTACAAGAGGGATCTGCGGCGTTCAAGGGAGTTGGCACAAGGTGACTTCGACGACGTTATGCGCCGGCACCGCCTCGATGCGATCGTGGCGCCGACCTTCGTCCGCGCGTGGCCGATCAACCTGATCGACGGCGACCCGTACATGGGCAACGGCGCCGCGGGTCCGTCGAACGCGGCGGGGTATCCCCACCTCACGGTCCCCGCCGGGTACATCGACGAGCTGCCGGTGGGCATCTCCTTCCTCGCTCGCGCGTGGGAGGAGCCGAAGCTGCTCCGTCTGGGCTACGCATTCGAGCAGGCGCTTCCCATCCGTCATGCGCCGGAGTTCTTGGACGCCGGCGCCGACTTCGTTGAGCGATGACATCGCGGGCGGGAAGACTCGGTACCCTTGGCTGGTGGCTGGCGGTGATCGCGCTGGCGGCATGCTTCGCGATGATCGGCATCGGCATCGCGGGCCTTCGAGGTCACGAGCGCGTGACGCCGAAGGTCTCGCCCCTTCGATTCTTCATACCGCCTGTGACCGCGATTCCTCCTGCCACCTTTGGGTGGGATCTGCTGACAGTGGACCCTCGCACGCGGAATACCAGGGTTGTCGCAACGCTGACGGGCAACCAGAGGGACGGAGAGCCTTCACCCGATGGGCGTCGGGTCCTCTTCGTCGAACATCCCCGGCCGGTCGTTCGCTCGCAGATTTCGGTGCTCAAGCCCGACGGAACCGTGCAGCGGTTGACGCATCTCAAGCGAGGCGCCTCGTCACCGACGTGGTCGCCGGACGGCCGGTGGATCGCGTTCGTAGCGACCGGAACTGAAGGACAAGACATCTTCGTGATGCGCGCCGACGGAAGCGAAATGGGACGTCTCACCGGCACCGCCTTGCCCGACTTCTCTCCCGACTGGTCGCCGGACGGCAGACGTATCGTGTTCCAGTCCGGCTGGGGTACAAGGTCGGCCGAATCGGGCATCTGGATGGCATCGTTTCCTGACGGGCGTGCGAGGCAGATCACGTCAGGATCGGGCGCAGACCAGTATCCGACGTGGTCGCCAGACGGTGCGTGGATCCTGTTCATCCGATGGGAGTTCTTCAAGCATCAGCTGGAGATAGCGGACTCGGACCTGTTCCTGATGCGGCCCGATGGGACGAGCAAGCGTCGACTTCTCGTGGATGAGGGGCACCTTCCTCGCGACCCGTTCTCCTCGTACGAGGAATGGGGGATCAACTCCGCTGACAACCACTACCAAGACGCACCCGTATGGTCACCGAATGGACGGCTCGTCGCGTACTCGGGAGGGCATTGCGGGTGCATCACGATCGTCGACGTCGCGCGCGGAACGATCCTGCGGGAAGTCCCCGGTGACTTCACAGACGTGAGCTGGGGCATCAACGGGATCTTGGCGAGCTACCGAGGGTAGGGTTGCTCGATGGATCGAACGGAGTGGCTGGCAGACCGTCGCGCGGCTGTCGAGCGTAGCTATACGCTCGAGGCGCCGACCTACGACGTAGGCTACGACCCTGCGACCGCAGAGCATCGTCGCTTCGTGACGCGGTTGATCGACACGTGTCCGCCGGCGGGCGTGGTGCTCGATGCGCCCTGCGGCACGGGCCCCTATGTGGGCATGGTGCTCGCAACTGGTCGAGGTGTCGTGGGCGCAGACCAGTCGGCGGGGATGCTCGAGCAGGCGAGGCTCAAGCATCCGGGCGTTCGGTTCGTACTGATCGGTCTGCAAGAGCTGGCGTTCGAGTCAGAGTTCGACGCCGCGATGTGCGTCGACGCGATGGAGAACGTCCCTCCGGAGGAATGGCCGCTCGTCCTCGGGAACATCCGACGAGCATTGCGACCCGCCGGGCATCTCTATCTGACCGTCGAGGAGATCGACCGAGGGGAGGTCGACGCTGCCTTCGAACGGGCGATCGCGGCCGGCCTCCCGGTCGTGCACGGCGAGGTGATCGAGGGCGACACGGCCGGCTATCACTTCTATCCCGATCGAGATCGTGTGTTCGGCTGGCTCACCGAAGCCGGTTTCGCTGTGGTCGATCAGGCCGAGGAGTGGCTCGACGGCTACGGCTACGGTCACCTGCTCGTTCGAGCATCGGGCGACACCGCACCTGCCTAGCGCAGATCCTGGAAGTGTCCGCCGACCAAGTGATCCAGCTCCGCGGGGTAGGCGAGCCCGTTCGCTTCGGCGACCCGAGGCGCGCGTTCCCGGAAGAAAGCCAGGATCTCTCCGGCGGCCTGGAGCATGGCGTCCCGGTCCATCGCGACAAAGATCGATCGGAGTGGCTCGAGCGGCTCCGTCTCGATCTCCTCGTCCAGCTTCCAGTAGGCCTCAGCCTGCGACTCGCCGCCTTGGTCGATCCGAGCGAGGTTCACGCAATACGCACGGAGTTGTTCGAGCTGCCCGGCCGCCCACCACAGCTGGCCGCGCCCGATCGCGGTGGTGAAGTGGCCGAGGTCGTGCCAGAACCAGAACAGGACCTGGCGGAGTGACTCGGCTCGCGCCGCGGAATCGACCTCGGGCAGTGGGAACTCGAGCCCGGCCAGGATCCCGCCGGTATCCAGCAGGACCCGATGCGGCCCGGATCGGATCTCGTGCAGATCCCGTACACGGAAGAAGTTGAACTCCAACTCGGCGCCGTCGGCAAAGATCACGAACGCCATGTTCTCGTTGCCGAAATCTTCGAGGAACAGCGGCTGACTGATGTTTCTGACGAACGCCTCGCGATCGGCGATCATCTCGTCGTACCGATCGTCACGAAGGATCAGGCAGAGGTCGATGTCGGAATAGTCGTCGGCCTCACCGCGGGCGCGCGAGCCGCCGAGGAAGACCGCGGCGATGCGATCGTCGTGTGCGCAGACGTCGACCACCCGCGCGATCAGGTCGCCGGGTCCCGGCTCCGCGTCGCCCATGTCGCGGAGCATCGCAGCTGTCGTGGATGGTGCGCAACGAGCCCGGCCTGAGCTACGGGGGGCTCGCCGGCGGCGTCCAGATGTACGGCGTCGTCGTGGTGACAGCGACGAAGCCCATGCGCTCCAGGACCGGTCGGCTCTCCGACGACGCGTCCACCTGCAGGAAGCGGAACCCCCGCGCCGCCGCGAGGTTGGCGCGGTAGGCGACCAACGCGCGATAGATGCCCCGACGCCGCCACTCGGGGAGCGTGCCGCCACCCCACAGCGTCGCGAAGTCCGTGCCTGCTACGAATCGGACCCAACCCGCACACACCACCTCGCCGGCGGACTCTGCGACGACGATCGTGATCGCATCCGGATCAGCAGCGCGCTCCTTCTCGAGGCTGTCGGCGAGCCACCCGTTCCGGCCGTCGCGCCAGATCTCGTCCTCCATCGCGCCGATCCGGACGAAGTCTGCCCGCTCGGTCACCTCTCGCAGGGACACCTCGTCGGGCGAGGACGACTCTCGGGCGATCGCCGCGACCGACGCGATCACGATCGTTTCCAAGTCCTCGGGCTCGAACCCGTGCGCGAGCAAGCGGTCCGGCAGGTCGGCGGGGCGATCGTGTCCGTGCGACTTCCACTCGAACGCCTCTCCGCGCTCGGCGAACACCCGGATCTGTCGCGCGATCAGCTCGTCGAGCTGGGTGCCCTCGATGCCGTCGAGGTCGCGGTATCCGATGCCCCCGCCGTTGGCGTACCCGATGTAGCGCACCAAGGGACCGTCGCGTTCGATGCGGAGCCCTTCCGGCAAGGGATCGGGCACGACGGTTCGAAGCTGGGCGTCGTACCGAGCGAGCATGTCGGCCGCATCGGGCTCATTCACAGCGGCCAACGGTGTCTGCCGGCGCCCGGTCGTCACTCAGGGATGCACGGTCCCAGGTCTTCGGCGTCGCGGTGGAAATCGCCCGTGTCCGCCTGGTAGTGGTCGAACCCCGGACCGCCGAAGACTGCGTCGTTCCCGTGGACGCCGTCCTCGATGTCGAGGCAGACATCGTTGCCGGCGCCGCCATGAACCGTGTCGTTCCCGATGATGCCGGTGACGATGTCGCTTCCAAGACCGCCGAAGGCGTCGTCGTTCCCGCGACCTCCGTTCACGAGGTCGAGATCCGGCCCGCCGGACACCCAGTCGGGGCCGCTTCCGCCAAGCACGATGTCGTTCTGCGCGCCTCCGTACACCGTGTCGATGCCATTCCCGCCGAACACGTGGTCGCGTCCGTTCCCGCCGAAGATCGTGTCCGAGCCACCTCGGCCGTAGATCGTGTCGTTGCCGGCTCCGCCGCAGATCACGTCGGCTCCGGCGGTGCCTTCCAACGTGTCGGCGTGGGAGGTCCCCGTGATCGTGCAATGGCCCACTGCCGCGGGGGCTGGAGCGGGGGCGACGATGGCGAAGACGGATGCCATTCCGACGGTCACGATCGAGACGAGAAGACGTCTCACGGGATCTCTCCTTTCGATCGGCACACGCTCACGATCGGGAGTCCGCCCCGTCGCGAGCAGGTCTTCACCGTCGCACAGAGACGACGTTTGGGTCAACGCGATCGTCAGTGGGTTCGACGGTAGGCTACGTCGGTCGTGGCCACCTGGGCTGAATTCGCGAACGCCGAGCCGGATTTGGCCGCCTTCGCCCGGGAGCGGATGGAGGGTCGGATCGTGTACCAGGCGACGCTCCGGCTCGACGGCGGACCCCGCGTGCACCCGGTCTCACCGTGGGTCGGGGCCGGGCTGCTGTGCGTCTCGTTCCGCGACACGAGTCCGAAGATCCGCGAGGTTGCGCGCGACGCGCGTTACGCGTTGCACACCGCCCAGCCCTGGGAGGACCACGCCGGCGACTACGGCGAGTTCATGGTGCGCGGATGGCTCGAACAGATCTCCCCGTCGCACCCGGCGGTGACGGCGCGTCCCGGCCAGACGCCCTACGGGCTCGTGCACTACGCGTGCTCGATCGAGGAAGCGGTGGCCACCGAGTACTCAGAGGATGAGATGCCCGTCTATCGACGGTGGAAGGCGTCCACAAGCAACAACGCCAATCGGTAGCGTCGCTCAGCATGGAGGAAGCGGACCACGTGGAGGCGGCCACGGGTACTAGTCCAAGCGGCCGCACGTCATGGAGGAGTTCGCACGTACTGGCGGACGGTGCTGATGAGCTCGCGGACGTTGAGCGGCTTCGAGACATACCCGTCGAATCCTGCCGCCAGGAATTCTTGACGGTCTCCCTGCATCGCTTGTGCGGTGACGGCGAGCACGGGGATAGTGGCCGTGCGCTCGTTGGCGCGCAACCGGTGAAGGGCCTGCACGCCATCGAAGTCGGGAAGTTGGATGTCCATGAGAACGAGATCGGGAACCTGTGCCGAAGCCAGCTCGACCGCCTCGGCACCGGTCGTCGCCTCGAGCGTCCGATACCCCGTGGCGAACAGAACATCCCGAAGCAGCTTCATATTCAGCTCGTTGTCCTCGACGACCAGGATCTGCTCGCCCGCCATGGCTAGCCGGACCTCACGGGCAGCGTGAATACGAACGTGCTCCCACTGCCGGGTTCGCTCTCAAGCCAGATTCTCCCGCCGTGGAGCTCGACGAACCGCTTCGAGAGCGCGAGCCCGAGGCCGGTTCCCTCCCGCTGCTCGAGCCCCGCCTCGGTCTGTTGGAACTCCTCGAAGATCCGCTCATGGTCCTCGAGCGCGATCCCGGGACCCGTGTCCGCGACGGCGATCCGCACCTCACCGTTGACTCGTGCCGCGCATCACATCGACCGCTCCGCCCGGCGGAGTGAACTTCACCGCGTTCGAGAGCAGGTTGAAGATGACCTGTTTGATCCGGCGCTCGTCGCCTTCGACGACGTCGACATCTGGATCCGCAGTCGAGCGCGACCTCGACTCCGTCCTCCGTCGCCCGTTCGCGCACCATCACCACACCGCGCTCGAGTGCCTCCCGCACGGAGAACGGCTGCAGCTCGAGCTCGACCTGACCTGCCTCGACCTTGGACAGGTCCAGGACGTCGTTGATCAACGAGAGCAGATAGTTGCCCGAAGAAACGATGTCGTCGAGATACTCCGCCTGCTTCTCGTTGACCGAACCGAACATCTCCTCGCGCAGCACCTGACGGAAGCCGATGATGGCGTTCAGCGGCGTGCGCAACTCGTGCGACATGCTGGTCAGGAACTCCGACTTGTGTCGGCTGACCTCCTCGAGCTCCATGTAGACACGCCTGAGCTCGTCGTTCATCCGGTTGACGTTCGCCGCCAGCGCCCCCAACTCGTCGCGATTCACGACCTCGACTCGACCGGAGAAATCACCTGATGCGATCGCCTCGAGCCGAGCGTCGATACGTTGGATGGGTCCGATCACCGACCACGCGAGGACGAACCCGAGCACGAGCGCCAGCACGATCGCCCCCACAGCCACGCCGATGAACAAGTCCCGCGACCGTTCGTACGAGCTTGCGTTCCGGGCGATCAGGTCGTCGATCTGCGCAGTGATGCCGTTGGCGAGCACGGCAGCATCTTGATAAAGATGCCTCGCGAGCGCTTCGGCCTGGGGGCGGAGGTGCTTCAGCGCCTCGCCGTGAGGGTCGTGCTTATCGAGTCTGATGATCCCCTGCATCAGCATGGAGAGCTGGTCGGCCTTCAGGCGGATCGAGCGGAGGGTGTCGGCGTCTCCCGCGGTCGGTGTGAACCCCAGTCGCTCTGCAGTCGACTCGGGCGCGATCCGGTCGGCGGCGTCAGCGACCGCCTGGTCGACGGGGACCGCCTTCCTCCCCATGCCGAGAGGAGTCGCGCCTGGCCAGACCCCGCTGTAGTCCTGGTTCGCGTTCTGCGCGAGGAGCTCTCGAACGAGCTTGGCGTCCTGCTGGAGCCTTGCGTAGCCAACGGCTCTCTCCTGAAGGGATCCGAGGCTCCCCACGTGGCCGTTGGACTGTCCGAGGACGCGGAGCCCGAGCAAGCCGACCGCGACCAGCAGCACGGACGTGCCCACGAACGCGATCAGCAGCTTGGTGTGGACCTTGGCCGGCACCCGGCCTACGGCTTGGACGACCGGATCGTACCCGCGGCTCCACGGCCGCCGCCTCTCCCCGACGGCGGCCCTTCCGTGCTTGGCCACCTCGCTGTCCGACATGGGCTCAGGGCGTTAGCTCGGTCGAGCCAGCCACCATGTTGGCAATCAGCCAGTGTCCATCGATCCGGGCGACGTCGAGATCGGCGGTCGTGACGAATGCCACGTCATATTTGTCGTAGTCGACGTAGTGGCACTCGAAGTGCAACGTACCCAGGTCGCCGTTGACCGTGATCTCGACCTTGTACGCGGGGTGGTCAGAGACCCAGTGGGCATCGGTTTGGAACATGCTGGATTTGTCGAGGAAGAACTGCCGGATCTCCGCCATCCCGGCCGCGGTCTCTCCGGGACCCACGGTCAAGGTCGCGTTCGGCGCCCAAAGGCTCATCATCTGGACGATGTCCTTATTCGTGGTCGCCTCGTGGAAGTTCTTCTCGATCTGGTCGATTTCCCAGAAATCCGCCTCCTCCTGGAGTTTCTGCCCGGCCGCGGCGCTCGAGTTCGAGCCTCCGCAGGCCGCGAGACACATGAGCATGATCCCGGCGACGCCGACGATCGAGAGCCTCCGCATCCGAGTCCCCTTTCAACTCAAGCGTGTACGGGCTGGCGGTGATGCGCGATGTTCACACCGATACGTCCATCCGTCCAGCTCAGCATCGGTGCCGGACCCAGCCGGGCCCACCAAGGCTTCCCGCCGCTCACCGGGGTGCTAGCACGGCACCCGAGTGCGTCATCACCCACTCGGTTCGGTACAGAAGCGACCCACCTGCTCGGGAAAGGAGTCGACATGGATGGGCTTTTCGAGCGACCCAGCGAATCCGGCCATCTCGAGCCAGGCACCGCCGTCCTCGAAAGAGAGTGCGCTCATAGCCACAACCGGTATCCGCGCCGTCCGTTCGTCCTGCATCAGCGCTTTCGCGGCGTCCGCGCCGTTCATGTCGGGGAGCCGCAGGTCCATCAAGATCACGTCGGGAATGTGCGCAGCCGCGAGCTGGATACCTTCCAGACCGCTTGCCACCTCCAACGTCTGAAAGCCGGCGGCAACCAGGACGTCTCGAGCGAGCTTCCGGTTCATCTCGTTGTCGTCGACGATCAGGACGAGAGGCATGGGCGTATCCTCCGGCTATGCCGATCCGGGTCGTGCTCGCCGAGGATCATCTCATCGTCCGTGAGGGCCTTCGACGTCTCCTCGAAGCACGGTCCGACGTCGAGATCACGGCGGTCGTGCGACGACCTCGACTCCCTGCTCGCGGCGGTGGACACCGAGCGGCCGGATGTCGTCATCACGGACATCCGCATGCCTCCGGGGCACACCGACGAGGGTATCCAAGCCGCGGAGCGGTTGCGACGAACGGATCCGAACGTCGGGGTCGTCGTGCTCAGCCAATACGCCACCCCGAGTTACGCCCTGGCACTCTTGGAGAGCGGGAGCGCTGGGCGCGCCTACCTCCTGAAGGAGCGCATCCAAGAGCCGGAGCAACTTGTGTCGGCGATCCACGCCGTTGCCGAGGGTGGCTCGGTGGTCGATCCGAAGGTCGTCGAGGCATTGGTCGCCGAGAGCGCTCGTGGCGACGCAGTCGCGGCTGAACCAGCTCACGCCGCGTGAGCGCGACGTGCTGCGCGAGATGGCCGCCGGCAAGAGCAACGCTGCGATCGGCGAGACGCTCTTCCTGGCCGAACGGTCGGTCGAGAAGGTGATCCACTCGATCTTCCTCAAGCTCGGGCTCACCTGGGAGGCCGCGGTCCACAAGCGCGTCAAGGCCGTGATCGTCTACCTCGCTGAGAGCGAGTGACCTCATCCCGGCAGCGATAGGGACCCGACGACCCGGGTCTGCGGGCCGGGTTCCCGCCGGACGGTCAGCCCACCGCCCAACGCCACGGCGCGATCGTGAAGGAGGCCGATGGCGTCAACGTCGGACTCCGCGACGACTTCAAAGGTGAGCATCCCATCCGTGCGCCGCACCGAAACAGCCATTGGAGTCCCCGCGGCGATCCGATCGATCATCTCCTTGCAGCAGAAGTACACCGCTGCGGCGACTTCGTTCGGACAGTCTCTGGCGGCCGCGACGTCCAGACGGATGGGGATGTTCGCGCCCGCGGCGATCCAGCGCAGCGCGGCGCCCAAGCCTCCCGCTTCGAGCAAAGGTGGGTAGATCCGGTGCGCGAGCGTCCGCGTCGCCTCCATCGCCCTTTGCACATCGAGCCGCATCTCAGCCAAGAGACGTTTCGCGGCTATCGGATCCGCTTCGATCGAGGCCGCCACGCGGTCGAGGTTGGCGGCCAGTCCAACCAACTCCTGCTGGACGCCCGCATGCAAAGCGTTCTCGATGCCGCGGCGTTCGGCGTCAGAAGCCAGAGCAAGGCGCATCCGAGAAGCCCGAAGCTCCTCGACCTCGCTGCGCAATCGCTCGATCTCTCGAAGCACGTCGGCCCGTGGAAGCCCCTCGAGATCGCTCCCTTCGTGGATCACACGGACGTTGTCCCCCATCACCTGGGTGGCGTCAAGGGCAACACCGTGCTCCCAGGGGGGGCACCACCCCCCGAAATCGCCTGACCGCACCGTAGAGCTGGTCTGAGCGACTCCCTAGCGTCGCCCCGGGATGGCGTGGATCGAGGGATCCACGGGAAGGGAGGTCCCATGTTGCAACGAGGAAAGACTGGGCGTCCCGGTGCTGCGATCCGTGGCTTCGGGAAACGCCTCGCGGTGGGGCTGATGGCGGGTTCGCTGTTGGTCGCCGGCCTGGGGACGTCGGGCACTGCCGCGGTATCCCCGGATGCGGACCCCGCCGTCGTCCGTGACTGGAACGCGACCATGGTCGCGACGATCGTCGTCGATGCCGGCAAGGCGAACGCGGAGGCGTTCATGTGGTTCGGGTTCGTCCAGGCGGCCGTGTACAACGCGGTCGAAGGGATCACCCGCGACTACGAGCTGTATCGGTGGGACAAGGACGGCCCGCAAGAGGCCTCACCGGAGGCCGCGGCGGCCGCGGCTGCGCACGATGTACTGCTGGAGTACTTCCCCGGATCGCAGGCGCGGCTCGATGCACAGCTCGCCAGTTCGTTGGCAGGGGTCACCGACGGCTCAGCGGAACAGCAGGGCGTCGAATACGGACAGGCCGCGGCGGCACGTCTCATCAAGCAGCGGTTGAACGATGGCCGGAACGCGCCGATCACCTTCGACAAGGCGCCTGCACCGGGTGTGTGGCGGCCGACGCCCCCAGACCGCCTGCCGATGCTCGACCCGTGGCTCAGTCAGGTCAAGCCGATGATGATGACGTCGTCCACGCAGTTCCGTCCGGGACCACCGCCGACGTTGACATCCGCCTTGTACACGAAGGACTTCAAGGAAGTCAAAGCAGTCGGGGCGAAGTTCGGCTCGACGCGGACGGCGGAGCAGACGGAGACGGCACTGTTCACGACCGACGTCGCGATCGGGGGGTACCAGGCCGCGCTTCGCGATCTGACCGCGCGGCACGGGATGGACATCAGCGACACGGCACGTCTGTTCGCCGCGGTCGACATGAGCATCACCGACGCGGTGATCGCCGTGTGGGACTCGAAGTACCACTTCGGGTTCTGGCGACCGATCACCGCCATCCGAAACGCCGGTAGGGACGGGAACCCGGACACGGTGCGGGACCCATTGTGGGAGCCGATGGTGCCGAACCCGCCGTATCCGGAATACGTGAGCGGGTTCAACGGGGTCACCGGCGCCCTGACCGGGAGCCTCTCGGAGATCCTCGGAGATGACGAGATCGACCTCTACATCACGTCCGCCACGGCAGGCGTCACGCGGCACTATGAGACCGCCGCGGCGCTGAACCAGGACGGGATCGACGGGCGCGTGTACCTGGGCATCCACTTCCGCACCGCCGACAGGGTCGCGATCCGCATGGGCACGCAGGTCGCCGACTGGGGGCTCGATCACTACTTCGAGCCGACCTGATCCATCCGGTGGGGTGTACAACGAGCGGGCGAGCCGGCAGGCTCGCCCGCTCCGTGTCTCCACAGGTGCGACGTGACCTGAGCTAGTGGGATCTGAACCCCACGCCATGCCCTTCGGGCACTGGATCCGACGAGGTTTCGATCTCAGGACGCCTCGTGTAGAACGTTCTGTCGTGGTCCAAGAAGCGATCCTCGGTCGCGAACGCGAGCTCCTCATTGTGGAGCGATTCATCCGGGGCGCTTCCGAATCACCCTCAGTCCTGCTGGTCCGAGGGAAGCCCGGTATCGGCAAGACGACGATGTGGCTTGGTGCCATCGATGCCGCGTCGAGCGCGGGATACCGGGTGCTCTCCTCGCGATCGGTCGAGGCCGAGGCCAGGATGTCCTTCACGACACTCGGGGACCTGCTCGCCGGTGTTCTCGAGGAGACGGGTCACGAACTCCCTGAACCTCAGCGCCAGGCGATCGATGCAGCCCTCCTCCGCGTCGGCAACGTGCGTCCGGACCGGCTCGCCGTCTCCCTTGCGACGTCCACTCTGCTGCGCTCTCTCGGCGAGGCCGGACCCGTCCTGTTGGCGATCGACGACATCCAATGGATAGATCCGGCATCCGCCAAGGTGCTCTCCTTCGCCATCCGCCGGCTTCGGACGGAACCCATCGGGGTTCTGGCCTCGCTGAGGGTTGCCCCGGGCTCGGATGATCCCCTCGGGCTTCAGCGGACCTCCGCCGAGCCACCCTGCCGGATCCTCGACATGAAGGCCCTCGACGTGCCGTCCTTGAGTCAACTCCTCCGCCTCCGGCTCGGCGCCGATCTCCCACACACCCTCATGGCTCGCATCCACGCGGTTTGTGACGGCAACCCCTTCTACGGTCTCGAGATCGGGCATGCTTTGTTGGAACGCGATGCCCTACCGGCGCCGAGCGAGCCTTTGCCGATCCCCGACGACCTTCGGACCCTGCTCGGTTCACGGTTGGCGTCCCTGTCCGCTGACGTGCGGAACACGCTGTTGCTGCTTGCGGCGGCGGTGCGCCCGACGATAGGCCTTGTGGTGTCCGCGTCGCAGCGTTCGGGGCACGCGAGGACGAATCTCGACGAGGCGGTCGCTTCGGGCATGATCGGGTTGGACGATGAGACCGTTCGTTTCACGCATCCCTTGCTCGCATCGACTATCTACTCCGACGCTTCCTCGGAGGAACGGCGTACCGCCCATCGGCGGCTCGCTCACGCGGTCGTCGACGACGAGGAGCGTGTCCGCCACTTGGCATTGGCCGCTCGGGGTCCGGACGAGGAGGTCGCTGCCGCCCTCGACCTCGCGGCGAGTACCGCGTCCGCCAGGGGCGCACCGGACTCGGCCGCCGATCTGGAGGACCTCGCAGTTCGACTCACCCCCGCCGCGGACCAGGGGAGCATCCGTTCCCGCTCGCTCCGCGTATCGACGTATCGCTTCAGCGCAGGTGACGTTCGAGCCGCGCGCGAAGTGCTCGAGGGATTGATCGACGCCACACCGATCGGCCCTGAGCGCGCTGGGCTCCGGTTCGAGTTGTCAAACCTCGTCTGGAACGATGTCGAACGGGTCCGCCGACTCCTCGCCGAGGCGCGCGAGGATGCTGGTGAAGAGATGTCGGTCGAGCTCGACTCGCGGGTCGAGCTCGCGATGGGCTGGGTCGGCCAGATGGGTGGCGACCTCGCGGAAGGCTCGCGGCACGGCCGGAACGCCCTCGCTGCTGCCGAGGCCCTCGACGCTCCGCATCTGGTGATCGAGGCGCTCACGTTCCTCGGCTTCGACGAGTTCCTCATGGGTCGGCCTACGAGGAGCACTCTGGAGCGGGCGATCTCGCTCACGGATGCGGTCGGCCCGCGACCGGTCAAGATCGACAGCGCTCGACGCGTGTGGGGGGCGACCCTCATGTGGTCAGGGGCGCTCGACGAAGCGAGAGCTGAGCTCGAGCGCGATCATGCCGAGACCGTCCGATCGGGAGGGCTGACGTATCAGTGGGAGGAGCTTGTGTACCTCGCGGAGTTGGAGCTTCGCGCGGGGAACTGGGACCTGGCCGCTCGGTACGCGCTCGAGGGTTTGGAGAGCACCCTTGAAACTGGTCTGGAGGAAGCTCGGGAGGTCCACCTCTGGTCGACAGCGCTGATCGCGGCCCACCGCGGAGACATCGAGACCGCTCGCGCGAACGCATCGGAAGGGCTCCGGATCGCCGAGGCGCATGGCGACGTGTTTCATGTGGTAACGAATCGGTCGGCGCTCGGGTTCCTCGAGCTCTCGCTCGAGAACGCGCAGGGCGCGCATGGCTGGCTCGGTCCGCTGGTGGAGCTCACCGAGCGCTGGGGCCTGGGTCAGCCCTCCGTCTTCCCCTTCCTGGCAGACGAGATCGAGGCCCTCGTCATCCTCGGGGATCTCGATGGGGCGGCGGCCTTGCTCAACCGGCTCGAGACGCAAGGGGAAACTCTCGGCAGCGCCCTCGCTCTCGCAACAGGCGCGCGGTGCCGCGCATCGCTCGCGGGCGCCTCGCAAGATCCCGAGAAGGCTCTCGACGCGATCGAGGAAGCACTCGCGTACCACACGCAGGTTCCGCAGCCGTTCGATCTTGCCCGCACCCTCCTCGCTGCCGGGGAGATCCTTCGTCGCTCGAAGAAGAAGGCAGCCGCGCGCGTGCATCTCGAACGCGCCCTCGGGATCTTCGAGGAGCTCGGAGCTCAGATATGGTCGGTCCGAACCCGCGAAGCTCTCAGTCGCGTCGGTGGGCGGGCGCCCTCACCAACTGCGCTGACCGAGACCGAGCGCAAGGTCGCTGAACTCGTCGGGACGGGAAAGACCAACGCCGAGGTCGCGGCGTTGTTATTCATGAGTGTGAACACCGTCCGATCCAACCTTCGCCGGATCTACGGAAAGCTCGGCATCCGATCCCGAGGCGAGCTTTCGCACGCACTCCGGAACCGCTCGGACGCGTCCACCTGACGGTTAATCACGTCCGCATGGACGGTTCCTGCGTCCAGTGGGCCCACTACGTTCCCACTGGAAGGGATCTGAAAGGGGGATCGACATGTGGAAGACGGCGAAGCTCGGGGCGGTGCTCCTCGTGGTGCCGTTCGCCTTGAGTACCGTCTGGCTGGGGGCTGCCGGTGCAGCTCCAGGATCGGGTAGCGGCGATCGAGCCAACCGGTGGGTCGAGGTTTGGTGCGACACGGATACCCACAACGCGGATGGAGCCCGCATCACGTTCGAGGCGGCTCCCGAAGGCGACGACGCGATCGGCAAAGTCCTCGACGCCAAGTCGCTCGACCCCGGGAACCATGAGGGAGCGACGGCGAACTACAACGCGGTCGCCGGGGTGGTCCAAGGCTGGCATTGCGGGGCGCTCCGCTACTGGGACGGAAATATCGTCCCGGCTCCATAGGTGCATCCGTGGCGGGTTGGGGCCGCGTGCTTGCTCCGTTGCCTCGACCCGCCGCGCGCCCGTCAACGGGCTGACATCGCCGGGGAGCGCAAGGTCACACCGGTGCGAGCGGGGGGATTTGAACCCCCACGCCCTTTCGGGCACTGGATCCTAGGGTTGGTCGCGCTTTGCACGGAATCCGGCCCCAAGCGTCGTCGTGTGTCGTCTGGTGTCGTCCTGTGCCCGCGTGTGTCGCTCTGTCGTCAGCAAGATGTGAGCAAGACCGGATCAAGCGCGCTCAGGGACCGCGATGGCCCGCCACCGCTTCACGGGTCTGTGACCCGGTAAAGACGCCATCGGTCCGGAACGCCCTTGAGTTCGCGCTCACCAGCGTCTTCCAGCGAAAGCCCTGAACCCGCAACCAGATCCTTCATGGTTTGTGAGATCAGCACCTCTCCGGCGCCGGCCTCGGCGGCGACGCGAGCTCCGATGTGAACCGCGATCCCGCGCGGCTTGCCGCCGATCATGTCGCACTCACCCGTGTGAAGACCGATACGGACCTCGACCGCCATCCGCCCCGTGGCCTCTTGCACTGCTCGCGCGCAGCGGATTGCAGCCGTGGGCGACGTGAACGAGGCGAGGAACCCATCACCCGCCGTATCGACTTCGTGGCCTCCGAAGCGCCGCAGCTCTGTGCGCACGAGGGCGTCGTGCTTCTGAAGCAGGTCGGCCCACGCGCTGTCGCCGAGCGTTCGCGCCCGCTCCGTCGACCCCACGATGTCGGTAAACATCACGGTCGTCACGACCTTCGTCGCTTCATGCCCGCTCCGATGGCCCGTCAGGAATTCCTCCACTTCATCGGCGAGGGTCGCCATGTCGCCTGCCCACAGTGCGAAGTCTTCCCCGGGAAGCTCCACCCACCGCGCTCCCGGGATCCGATCGGCGAGGTACCGACCATGCGCGATTTCATTCACGCGGTCACCGGCCCGATGCATCACGAGCGTTGGAACGCTGACGCGCGGCAGGAGGTCGCGCACGTCCACGGCCATCGTCATCTCTCCTAATAGGAGAACGGCACGAGGGCTGGCGCCGAGACGCATCAGAGTTGCCCACCAGCGATTGAACGCATCGTCGTCCACCCGGGACGGAGCAACGTCGCGCAGCGTTCCCGCTTCCTTCCCCCAGCCGTCCCTCACCCACCGCTGGAAGTCAAACCAATCATCGTCGGTCCACCCCATCGGATAGTCGTCGCTCCAACTTGCTTTGGCATAGGTCCCGCACAGGATCAAGCTGCTCACGCGCTCTGGGCGAGATATGGCGGCGGCGATTGCAGGCGGACCGGTGTCGGCGTTCCCGAATAGAGCGGACCGCTCACTCCCGGCTGCGTCAAGCACCGCGATCATGTCAGCGACGCGTTCATCGAGGGTGGGAACGTCGGTAAGGCGATCGGATAAACCGAGCCCTCGAGGGTCCATGAGGATCAGCCTCGAGAAGCCTGCGAGCCTCGTCAGGAAGCGACTGACGCTCGGTTCCTGCCAGAGCACTTCTAGGTGCGTCACTGACCCAGGGACCAGCAGAAGATCGGGGCCCGATGAGGAACCCACGACCTGGTACGCCAATGCTGTGCCGTTGTTCCAAGCGTAGGAGGTCTGCGGGGGGTTCACGATGGGAATCGTCGGCGGCAACTGCAGCTCGCGCAAATCCAAAGGAGCGATGTTGCAACCCTTGCGGTCCCAGTGGTGCGAGAGGGGGGATTTGAACCCCCACGCCCTTTCGGGCACTGGATCCTAAGTCCAGCGCGTCTGCCAGGTTCCGCCACTCTCGCGTGAGCGTTTGTGCAGGTGAGCCTACATGTCGAACCGCCGGGGAGCGTCACGCGAGCGAGACGTGGTGCCCACATGGTGCCGAGTCGACGAGCACGGGCCCGCTCGCTACTCCTGCCAGTCGATCTCGTCGTGCGTCGCGTCGCAGAACGGCTTGTTCGACGATTGCCCGCATCGGCACAAGGTCATGCGGTTCCTCGTCTCCCATACCCGTCCGTCGGCCGACTCGACCCGCACGCCGCCTCGGATCACGTAGGGCCCGTTCTGCTCCACGACGACGCTCGGCGCAAAGGCGGCCTCGATCGCCTCACCGTGCTCGTCGAGCAGCACGAGTCGCCCCGACGGGCACCGGAACACGATGGACTCCTCCTTGGCGCGGACCTCCGGGTCCTCGATGGTCTCCATGCGTTCCCAGGCGTTGCTGAGGTGATCGCGGCAGTAGCCCGCGTGCGAGCAGAGCCCCTCGTCGTCTGTGAGCGTCAGCCCGCCCCCGGGGAACGACTCGCGGCGATCGGCGCTCGGTCCGCGGTCGGCGACTTCGGTTCCATCGAAGCCGTCCAGGTGGGAGTCGTCGCAGAACGGCTTGGTCTTGGACCGCCCGCAGCGGCAGAGCAAGACCAGCGTCCCGGTTTCGTAGGGCTCGTCGACATCCCACTCGATCGCTTCGCCGCGCGGGGTTCGCACGATCTTGCCTGCGTGGACGGGGATGCCGCGCACCGCGTATGGGCCATCGACGGTAACCGTGATGCCAGGTTCGTTCGTCATGGCGTGCGAGCTTAGCCCACCCGCAATGATGCGGCGCGAAACGTGCGCAGTGAACGGCACCCTTGGGACACTGACCTGATGGAAGGTCCAGCTGGGGCCATCGGCCATCGCGTTCTCGTTATCGGGATGGCTGGGTCCGGGAAGAGCACGTTCTCGCGAGCGCTCTCGGCGAAGATCGGCTTGCCGGTGATTCACCTCGACCTGTACCAGTGGAAGCCCGGCTGGGTCAGGCCCTCGGAGGAGGAGTGGCGAGAGACGCAACGTCGCGTGCTTGCCGGTGACGCCTGGATCGCAGACGGCAACGACCTCGACTCGCTCGAACTTCGGCTCGCACGAGCGGATACCGTGGTGCTTCTTGAGACGCCCTGGTGGACGTGTGCGTCCCGGGCGTTCAGGCGAGGGCTGTCGAAGCCGGTCGGCGAGATGCCCGAAGGTTGCGAAGACTCAGCATGGCGACGTTTGCGGGATGAGTGGGGATTGGTGGGGATCATCCTGCGCCATCGCGGGTCCGAGGCTGAACGCGGTCGCGCTCTCGTCGCAAGGCACGGACGACATGCAGCTTCGTATGTGCTCGGTTCAAAGCGAGCAACCCGAGAGTTTCTCGACGGTCTGGGCGGCGACTGACTGCGACATCTGGGATCGGATCGCCGTCGATCTCTACTCACTCGCCGGCCCGACCGGCGAACCGAGGCTCTGGCTCCGCAAGGCGCACGCGGATCCGCGCATCGACGATTGCCGCGCCTCGCGGCAGCACCATCACCGGGTTGCAGTCCATCTCGACGATCTCGGGGTGGCCGTCGGCCAGCGCTCCGACGCGCAGGATCACGTCTTCGAGGGCGCGAACATCCTTCTTGGTCGCACCCCGGAAGCCGTCGAGCAGCGGGAAGGTCGTCAGCTCTCGCACCATCTCCATGACGTCCAGGTCGGTGAGCGGCGCCACGCGCACGGCGACGTCCTGGGTGAGTTCCACCGTGACGCCGCCCGAGCCGACCGCGATGACGGGGCCGAAGATCGGATCGACGACACAGCCCACGAGCACCTCGGCGGCGTCGCGCACCATCTCCTGTACGACGAACCCCTCCAGGGGGAGCTTGTGCTCCCGCAGATGCTCGGCCATCGCCGTGGCCGCATCGAGCACGTCACCGGGCGCGACGTCGAGGCGAACGGCCTGCGCGTCCGTCTTGTGCAGCGGACCCAGCGCCTTGAGCGCGACCGGGGCACCGATCCGCCCCGCGGCTTCCATCGCCTCGTCAGCAGTGGCAGCGGAGACGGACCGGACGCTCGGTAGGCCGTAGCAGTCCAGCAGTGCGGTGACTTCGTCGTGCGTGAGCCACTCGTCGCCGCCGCGTGCCAACGCCGCCGCGACGACGGCGTGCGCCTCGTCCTCGCGGACACCGATGAGATGCGGGATCACGCCTGCTGGTCCCATCCGCCACGAGCCGTGATCGGTCGCGTGCGCCAGGGCGATCGCAGCCTGTTCCGGGTATGCGTACGAGGGGATCCGTACGCCAGGCCGAGACAACTCCTCGGGGACGCCCCGGGCGGACATGAAACACGTCAGCACGGGGATCTGTCGCTCGAGACTCCCGATCGCCTCGACGATCGCCGCGGCCACCGGCGGCGCGTCGTGTTCCAGCGGCGGGATGTAGATCACGATCACCGCGTCGATCATGGGGTCGGCGGCGACCGCGTGGATCGCCCGTCGATAGTGCTGCGGCGTCGCCGAGGCGATCATGTCGACGGGGTTGCCCGGTGAAGCCTCGGGTGGCAGCCACGATCGCAGTGCGGCGATCGTCTCGCTCGAGAGCTCGGGGACATGCAACCCGCGCGCCTCACACATGTCGGCACACTGGATCGCGAGCCCGCCGGCGTTCGTGACGATCGCGACGTTGCGACCGGTCGGGACCGGCTGGTTGGCCAGCAATGTGGCGACGTCGAACATCTCCTCGAGCGTCTCGGTGCGGATCACACCGTGCTGCCGGAACACGGCGTCGACCGTGCGATCGTTCGCGGCGAGCAGCGCGCCGGTGTGCGACGACGTGGCCCGCGCCCCCGCGACGCTTCGCCCGCTCTTCACTGCGACGATCGGTTTTCGCGGCCCGATGCGGCGCGCGAGGCGCCCGAAGCGCCGCGGGTTGCCGAAGGATTCGAGGTAGAGCAGCACCACGTCCGTGCGGGGATCCTCGTCCCAATAGCAGAGAAGATCGTTGGCCGAGACGTCGGCCTTGTTCCCGACGCTGACGAACGTGGAAAGGCCCATGCCGAGCGCGCTCGCCTGGTTCATCACCGCCAGACCGAGCGCACCGGACTGCGACATGAACCCGACGTTGCCCGCGGGCGGCCACGCGGCGACGAAGGTGCCGTTCAGGCGGACGTCCGGATCGGTGTTGGCGATGCCCATGCAGTTGGGACCGATCAGACGCATGCCGAACGCCCGGCAGGTCTCGACGAGCGTCTTCTGACGCGCCGTGCCCGTGTCATCCGTCTCACTGAATCCGGAGGAGATCACGACCAGGGCGCGCACGCCCTTGCGCCCACATTCCTCGGCCACGTCGTTGACCACGGCCGCCGGCACGGCGATGAAGGCGAGCCCGACGTCGCCCGGGACGTCATTGACGCTCGCGTACGCGCGCACCCCCTGCACGGCGTGCGCGGACGGATGCACCGGATAGACGACGCCCGCGAAGGGCTGGGTCACGAGGTTGTGGAAGAGCCGTCCGCCGATCGTCTCCGGGTCGCGCGAGGCGCCGATCACCGCGACCGACGTCGGTTGCAGGAACGCGTGGACGGCTGCGGCGGCCGCGAGGCGCTCCCTGTCTTCGAACTGCTCCATCGTCTCGGCGGTGATCGCCGTCGGGAACGTGACCTCGACGACACCAGGCTTTGAGCGGATCGTCGGGCTGAACCCTGAGTCGCGGAACACGCCGATCATCCGGTGGTTCTCGGGCAACACGTCTGCGGCGAAGGTCGTGATGCCCACCTCGCGGGCGGCCTGTGCGAGATGTCCGATCAGGATCGAACCGAGCCCGTGCCCTTGGAAGTCGTCGCTGACCGACATCGCGACCTCTGCGCGAGCACTCCGGGGCTCGCGGAAGCACTGGGCGCCGCCGACCATCTCGTCACCGAGGAACGCGAGCAGCGTCAGATGATCGACGTGATCGGCCTCGACCGTTCGACGCGCCTGTTCGGTGATGTTGACCGACGGAGACCAGAAGCGCAGGTGCCGGGAATCGTCCGAGAGCCCGATGAAGTAGTCCTCCACCTTGGATGTGTCCTCGACGCGAGCCGGCCGGATGTGCACGGTCGAGCCGTCGCGGAGCACCACGTCGACCACGAGGTGCTCCGGGTACGCGGGTGCGCTCACCGCGTCATGGTAGGCCCTCGCGGAGGGCGGGTCGAGCCCGGGCGGCGGCTACCATGCTGGCCGTGTCCGACGCCGCGATCTCGACCGAGCGCCGATCGTTCGCGACGTGGGCCGCCGAGCTGCGCCCCGCCTGGAAGGGCCTCGTCGCGTTCGGGCTGTATCTCGCGCTGACCTGTCTGATCTGGTTGCCACCGATCGGCGGTGCGATCACGACGCGGTACGTCGGCTACGGCTGGACCGACGCGCGCCTGTATCAATGGGGGCTCGCGTGGACGCCCTGGGCGCTGCTGCACGGTCACTCGCCGCTGTTCGCCTACAACGTGTTCTCGCCCGCGGGCATCGACATCTCGTGGGTCACGTTCATGCCGAGCCTCGGGATCGTCGCATACCCGCTGACGCGGGCGTTCGGCACGCTCGTGTCGCTCAACGTGTTGCTGCTGCTGGCGCCCGCTCTGGCGGCGTGGGCCACGTACCTGGTCTGCCATCGATTGACGCAGCGGTTCTGGCCATCGGTCCTGGGCGGGCTGTTCTTCGGGTTCTCGACCTTCATCGCCGGGCACATGGTCGATCACCTCAACCTCGTCATGATCTTCCCGGTGCCGTTGGCGGTCTACCTGGTGATCCGCCGCATCGAAGGCACCCTCGGGGCACTCGTGTTCACGGTGTTGCTCACGCTCGATCTGCTGTTCCTGTTCGGGGTCTCGACCGAGTTGTTCGCGACGGCGACGCTGTTCGGGTTGATCGCGTTCGTGCTCGCATTGATCGCGGCGCGGCGCGATATCGGCACGGTGTTTCGCGCCGGGCTGCTGGTGGCGCTTTCCTACCTCATCACTGGGGTCCTGCTGATCCCGTTCCTGAACGACGCGCTCAACAACGAGCCCACCGAGGTGCTGCGGCCGGTCGATCAGACGGTGGTCGACCTCGCGGGTTGGGTGGTCCCTCGCGAGCACACGTGGCTCGGCGGCGATCGGTTCACCTCGATCAGCGACCGGTTCACCGCGGCGCCTCAGGAAGACGCGGGGTACGTCGGCATCGCGGCCGTGGCCATGCTCGTGGGGTTCGGCATCACCGAACGACGACGGCGCGGCACCTGGCCGCTGCTGGGGTTCCTCGGGATCGTCGCGGTGCTTTCGTCGGGACCGGCGCTGCGCGTGCTCGGGGAGACGACGATCACCATGCCCGGGAAGCTGTTGACCGAAGTGCCCCTGCTGCAACACGCGACCGCCCAGCGGCTGCCGGCCTACGGCGCGCTCGGGATCGGCGTGGTCGCCGCCGTCTGGGTGGCCCGGGGGACCGGCCGTGGCGCCTGGGTGCGGTGGGGGATCGCCGGGCTCGCGGCGCTGATGGTGCTGCCCGCCGCCGCTCCGTCCTCGTTCCACGCCTACGGCGCGGCTCCCGGGTTCTTCACGAGCGGCGACGTCCACGAGCAGATCCAGCAAGGTGAGACGGTCTTCGCGATCACGGAACGCACGGGCACCGAGCTGACCTGGCTCGCCGAGTCGGACTTCTGGTACCAGATCCCGCAGGGCTACGTGGGCCCGATCCCAGCGGCCTACGCCGGGGAGCCGCTGTACCGCGGGCTTGCGGTGAATCAGCGCAATCCGTACATCCCGACGCCCGAGGACTTCGCCGCCTGGCTGCAGGAGACTGGCACCACCGCCGTGCTGCTCGATGACGACGCGCGCTGGAAGTTCGGATTCCTGTTGGAGTCGGTCGGGCTCGAACAGGTGCATCAGGGGGACGGCGTCAGCGTGTGGCGGGCCGGTCCCGACGGGCTCACGCCGGTGGACGAGGCAGCCGTGGTGATCAACGGAGACCCGGATCACGTCGACGGCGTGCTCCGACGCTTCTCGTTCCCGTCGCTCGGCGGGGGGCCGCGGATCGAAGGTCCGGACGGCCGGCAGACGCTCTTCACGTTCGTCGGTCCGGACTGCGCCGACTGCGCCGCGCATCTCACCGCCCTGGACGAGTTCGCACGCGCCAACCCCGACGTGCGGGTGATCGCGGTGTCGTCCTGGGATCCCGACGGCGCCAACACCGATGCGATCGAGGCGCTCGATCTCAGCTACGAGGTCGCGGCCGACCCGCTGGGACGGCTGGCGACCGCGAGCTTCGCACAGCCCCTGCCGTTCATGGATCAGCCCACGCCGTTCTCGATCCTGGTGCAGGGGGACGGCCGCGTCACCGGCGCGGTCGACGGCGTCTGGAACGCCGACTCGCCCGCCGCGATCGGCCTCTAGGGCGCGGTCGACACCGTCGGCGTCGCGCCCGCCGGCAGCAGGTTGTCCTGGTGCAGGAACGGCGGCGCCGTGCCGTATGGGCAGTCCTGACGCAGCGGCAGGATCAGCTTGTGCATGTCCGGCGGCGCCGAGAAGTCGAAGGCGCCGGTCAGCGGGTCGGCCTGCGCGTCGCGCGTCGTCATCGGGTCGATCCCGAAGAGCTGCTCGATGAAGGCCAGCACCGAGGAGAACTCATAGGTGTGGTGATCCACGGCGCCGCCCAGCCGGTTCCCCCCGTGGACCGTGTAGGGCGACATGATCAGCCCGGGTGTGCGGGCGCCGAGGCCCATGATGTCGTATTGCGGCGGGGGCACGTGGTCGTAGTACCCGCCGAAGTCGTCCCAGACCTCGATCACGGCGGTGGACTTCCAGTACGGGCTGTTCTGCAGCTCGTTCATCATCTGGACGGTCCAGTTCTCGCCGGCGCAGACGCTCTGGTTGCGGTTGGGCAGGATCGGATGCTCGTTGTACGGGGCCGGCGGGTTCACCCAGGACACCTGGGCCAGGTTCCCCTTCGTGATGTCGTCCAGGAACGAGTCCGACGCGACGACGTTGTTCCACAGGTTGGAATACCGCACCGGCTTGATCGCCCGCATGATGTCGCCGATCGGGAACACCGGGTCGGAATAGAACTTCCACGACACGCCTGCATCCGACAGCCGCTGCGGCAACGTGGGGATGTCGAGGCACGCGCGGATCGTGAACAGATGGCTGCGGATCTCGTTCAGCGCATCGGGGTGATCGTCGACGATGCGGTTCTGCTCGCCCATGATCGTGTCGAGCTGATCCTGCGGCATGTCCTGTGGGAACGCGGGTGAGTAGCCGTTCTCGTCGTCGCAGTAGCGGCCCGGGCTCTCGGTGATCTCGGACTTGTTGTCCATGATCCCGTCGGACTGCGCCGCCACCGTATAGAGATGCTCGGGGAAGGTCGGCCCGTACTCCGAGGTGAAGAAGCGATCGGTCAACACGAACCGGTCGGCGTAGTCGAAGTAGTGGGGGATCGTCGTGCGGTTGAACTGCGTGTAGCCGTCGAGGTTCTCGCCCCCGTTGATCGTGTCGAACCCGTCCATGCGTCCGCCGTCGATCGAGTACAGGCCCGACCAGAAGCCGTGCACGATCAAGGCGTCGGTCACGTCGGGCGCCGGCGCCAGCGGCACGACCGTCCCGTCCAGCGTCTGGCCCTCGGTGGCGCCGTCGCCGGCGGGGTACCGTGCCGAAGTAATGGTCGTACGTCCGGTTCTCCTTGATCACGAAGATGACGTGCTTGATCGGAACGTCGGCCGGTAGGTGCGCGCTGATCGGCGGCGCGGTCGGACGGCTCGCGTCCGTCCGGTTCGGATCCAGCGTGAAGGTCTTGTCGATGTACCCCTCGGTGAACTTGGTCGGATCCTCCTGCCATGGCTGGAGGGTGCCCGAGGGGCTCGTTGTCGCGCTCTCGCGGGTGCACGCGATCGCGACGAGCGCGACGATCGCGACGGCGGCGACGGCGCGGACCAGGTGCCTCGACGCACGCGGCGGCCGGGCTGAACGAGGGGGATGCACGCGACGAGTATCGAGGCGCCGAACGGTGGCGACAACGACCCTCCCTCGCGGCTAGCCTCGTTGCCATGCGATCGACATCTCTGCGGGCCGTGGCCTGCCTGTGCGCCGTGGCCGCGCTCGGGGTGTCCGCGTTCACCGCCGGCGCGTCGCCAGCGTGTGTCGCGTCTGTCGGCGCCTCAACGCCGGGCGACATGCTGCTCGCCGTGGCCGGGGCGCCGCGGCACGCGGTCGCGGCCGGCATCCACTTCGATGGGGGCGATGGGCGCCCGCTGATCCTGCAGGGCGACGGCGACGCCTGGACGCCGGTGCCGATCCCGATCCACGCCGGAGCGGGCACGATCCAGTTCCAGGACGCCACCGTGACGGGCGAGCGGGTCTGGGCCGTCGGGGCCCTCCGGAACGACAAGCCGATCGCCGGTTGGCTCGAGGGTGACCGCTGGCACTGGTCGACGCCGATCGATCCGGGCGGCGTCGAGGACGAGTTCCTCGGCGTGGCGGCGCTGCCCGACGGAACGCTCTGGGCGGTGGGCAAGGACCGCGAGGGAGCGGACTATCAGCCCTTGATCGAGCGGTTCGACGGTTCGGCGTGGCACGTGATCGCGTCGCCGACCGTCGCGGGCTCGGCGGTGCTCAAAGACGTCGTCGTCACGCCCGACGGCGGCGCGTGGGCGGTTGGATGGTCCGTGCACGAGGGCGGGGTCTCGGTGCCGCTGATCGAGCGCTGGGACGGCACGCGGTGGTCGACGGTCTCGGCCCCGGGCCGAGGGTGTGTTGAGCGGCGTGGCGCTGCTTCCCGGTGGCGACGCGATCGCGGTCGGCTGGCAGCAGACGACCGACGGCGACCGGACGCTCACGCTGACGCTTCGATCGCGGATCGTGGAAGACCGGCGGCCGGCACCGGGGATCCCGGCCGGCTCGCCTCGGTCGCGGCGGGCGAGGCCGTGGTCGCGGTCGGCATGAGGTTCGACGACACGGGGGTGCCGCAGGGCCTGCGCGGCGCGATGGGACGAGGGCTGGACCCCGATCGCCCTCGGCGACCCGACGACCGAGCCCGGAGGGGATCAGTTCCTGGCGATCACCGGCGAGGCGGGCTCGTTCGTTGCCGTCGGCATCGGCGACACGCCCGACGCCTTCGGGTCGCTCGTTGTGACGGGCACCTGTTCCGGCTAGCCGACCGGCGCCTCGGGCACGTTCTCGACCGGCGTCTTCGGGCAATCTCGCGGCTGCAGCACCAAGGGGTCGAGTGGTTGCTGCGAGAAGTCGAAGGCGCCGAGCATGTCGCTCGCGTTCGCGTCGCGACTCGTCAGCGGCTTGAGGTCGAAGATGGTCTCGATGAACCGCAGCACCGACGCGAACTCATACGTCGTGTGGTCGACATAGCCGGGCCGCGCGTAGGGCGAGATCACGATCGTCGGCACGCGCGGGCCGAGCCCGTACATGTCGACGTGCGGCGGCGGCACGTGGTCATAGAAGCCGCCGAAGTCGTCCCACGTGAGCACCACCGCCGTCGAGCTCCACTCCGGGCTCTGCATCAGCTGGTTCAGCAGTTCGACGGTCCAGTTCTCGCCCAGGCACACGCTCTGCGGCGGGTGATCCGACAGCGGGAAGGGGGGCGTGACCCACGACACCGACGGCAGGTTTCCGGCGGCGAGGTCGGTCGTGAACTCATTGGCGTTCACCACGTTCTTCCACATGTCGCTGAATCGAACGTGCCGGATCATCCGGAGCGGCTGCACCCACTCGTTCTCCCCGCGGTATTCCTTCCACGAGATGCCGGCGGCCTCGAGACGATCAGGTAGCACCGCGACGTCGGTGCAGGGCCACCGTTGCTCCCAGTACTGCGGCAACTGGGCGGCGCCCGCGGCGCCCTGGTCCTCCAGCTCGTAGACGTGTTGCTGCTCCTCGCGGCTCAGGATCCGGAAGGAGAAGTCCTGCTCGAGCGGGTCGTCGCACATCTGGCGTCGGCCGATCCCCAACTGACCGGGGCGGCCGTGATCGACGAACCGATCGGACTGCGAGGCGAACGTCCACAGATGCTCCATCCCGGTCGGGCCGTAGATCGAGCTGAAGAACCGATCCGACAGCGTGTAGTGGCGCGCATACGCCCAGTAGTTCGGGATCTGGTCCTCGCCGTACTGGAAGTAGCCGACGTCGGCGAAACAATCCATCTTGCCGCCGTCGATGGCGGTGATGCCGTCGGTGAAGCTATGCCCCGCGGCGAACCCGCGGTCGGGTGCACGTTCGAGCGGCCGCGTGCCGCCGTCACACGTCCTGCCGGTTGTCGCGCCGTCGGCGCCGGGGAACTGACCGAAGTAGTTGTCGAAGGTGCGGTTCTCTTTGATCACGAACACGATGTGCTTGATCTTGTCCTGCGCTGCCGCGACGAGCGCGGGGTCGCTCGGGCTCGCCGGCGCCAGCGACGTCGCCTCCCCGGGATCGAGCACGGCGGGGAACGAAGAGCTCGCGGTGCCGTCTCCCGTGCAGGCGGCCAGGACCAGGCCAACGAAGAGCACGGCAAGCAGCGATCGGATGGGGAGACGCGGACGCATCGGCGTGGAGGGTATCGGACGCACGCACGCGAAGGCCGGTTGACGCTCCCGGGCGGCCGTTCCTAGCCTGTGCCGTCCTCATGCGCCCCCCGTCGGTTCGCCTGCTCATCGCCGCCGCGCTCGCCGTGGCTTCGATCGGGGTCGCCGCGTCGGGCGTGCTCGCGTCCACCGACCTCGCCGGCTGCACGCTGCACCCGGCCGAGGGCGACGCACCTGCACAGCTCGGCACGATCCTCGAGTCGGTCGCGCAGACCGGTCCCCAGGATGTATGGGTCGTCGGTTCCCATGTGGTCGGCGGTGTGAGCACGGCGTACGCGGAACGTTGGGACGGCGCCGGCTGGACCGTGCAGGATCTCGACCTGCCGCCCGGCCCGACCTCGATCTCCTCGCTCTACGACGTGACCGCGTTCGGTCCCGACGACGTGTGGGCGGTGGGCTCCTGGATGGGGGAGGACCCGTTGATCCGCCACTGGGACGGCGAATCCTGGTCGTCGGAGCAGGCCCCGACGCTCTCGGGCACCGAGCGCATCCTGACCGCGATCGACGGCACGGGTCCGAACGATCTCTGGGCCGTGGGACAGCAACGGATCGACAACCAGATGCAGGCGGTCGTCCTGCACCGGAGCGCCGACGGCTGGAGCACCGTGCCGCCTCCACCGGATGTCGCCGTGCTGCACGACGTCGCCATGCTCCAACTCGGCGTACCGACGGTGGCGGGGTGGTCCATCGGTCCGCAGGGTTGGGCGGAGGCGTCGATCACGACGCGGGAGGCGGGCGCGTGGACATCCGAGAGGGCTCCCGCCGCCCCCGGACGCAACGTGTTCCTCACCGGCCTTGCCATCGGCCATCCCGGTTCGGCCTGGGCCGTCGGCTTCTCCAACGAGGGACCCAACGGCGACGCACCGGTCGTGCTGCGTCGCAGCGGCGGAGGCTGGCGGACGGTCGCCATACCCGACCAGGGGGGCTCGGTCCGGCTCGCGTCCGTGGCGACGGGGGATGTCGGGACGGTCGTGGTCGGTCAGGTATCGACGGGCGGGCTCGTGCGCGCCCTCGCGCTGCGTGCCGACGGGGACAGCTGGTCGGCCATCCCGGGAGCCGGCGACCAGCCGCCGGACGCGCTGGCGGGGGTGACCCTCGACGGTGACGCCGTCTGGGCCGTCGGACGACACGTCGTCGTCGGCGGCACCTACGGCATCCCCTCCGCCCGCGTCTACTCCTGCGGCTGACCCACGGGTGCCTTGGGGCAGGAGCGCGGCTGCAGCACCAATGGGTCAAGCGGCTGCTGGGAGAAGTCGAACGCGTCGAGCATGTCGCCGGCGTTCGCATCGCGACTCGTCAACGGCGGCAGATCGAAGATCGTCTCGATGAACCGGAGCACCGACGCGAACTCATACGTCGTGTGATCGATCGATCCCGCGCGCGCGAACGGCGAGATGACGATCGCCGGCACGCGCGGACCGAGCCCGTAGAGATCCACGTGCGGCGGCGGCACGTGGTCGTAGAAGCCTCCGAAGTCATCCCACGTCAGGATCACTGCCGTGGAGGACCAGGCGGGGCTCTGCATCAACGCGTTCAGGTACTGCACGGTCCAGTTCTCGCCGGCGCAGATGCTCGTCGGCGGATGGTCGGACTGGCCGAACGGCGGCGTCAGCCACGAGACCGCCGGCAACGTGTCGTCGCGAACGTCCTGCAGGAACTGTCCGGGCGTCACCACGTTGTCGTACATCGAGCTGAAGCGCACATGGCGCACCATCCGGAGCGGCTGCACCCACTCGTTCTCGCCGAGGTACTCCTTCCACGACAGCCCGGCGGCCTCCAGACGGTCGGGGAGCACCGTGACGTCCGTGCACGGCCAGCGCGGCCGGTACAGGGTCTGGATCTCGGCGGCCCCCGCGGCGCCCTGTTCCTCCAGGCTGTAGATGTGCTCCTGTCCCGTCCGATCGACCTTCGGCAGCGAGAAGGCGAGCTCGCTCGGGTCGTCGCAGAACTCCCGCCGACCGGTGCCGAACTGTCCGGGCCGCTCGTGATCGACGAAGCGATCGGACTGCGATGCGAACGTCCACAGGTGCTCGACGCCAGTCGGCCCATAGATCGAGGAGAAGAACTCGTCCGCCAGCGTGAAGTGCTGCGCATAGCTCCAGTAGTTCGGGATGTCGGCCTGCTGGTACTGGACGAAGCCGATCGGGTTGAAGCAGTTCATCCTGCCGCCGTTGATCGCGGTGATGCCGTCGGCGAAGCTATGTCCGGCGTCGTCGACCCGGTCGGCCGCCCGTCCGAGCGCCAGCGTCTGTCCGTCGCACGTTTGACCCTCCGTCGCGCCGTCCGCGCCCGGATAGGTCCCGAACATCGTGTCGAACGTGCGGTTCTCCTTGATCAGGAACACCACGTGCTTGATCTTGTCGCGCGCGGCCGCGACGGTCGCCGCGTCGCTCGCCGAGGCGAACGCGGTGGGCGAGACGGCGCCGGGGTCGAGATCGCTCGGGATCGGCGTCGCGGTCTGCTGCTCTCCGAAGACGCAGGCGGTGGCGACCGCGGTGAGGACGGCGACGCCGATCAGCAGCGAGCGGCGACGCCGGAGGCTCCCAGGCCATGGCATGCGGGGGAGGGTAGCCGACGCGCCCCGGCGTCGGGCAGGATGGGTGGATGCGTCGCGGGATCGTCATCGTTGTCGTCGGGCTGGCCCTCGTCGGGTGCGTGCATGCGGGACCGCCCTCGTCGTCGAGCGTCCCCGTCGCATCGTCGATCGCGCCGGACCCGGCGGCCGTGGCGGCCGTGCTTCCCGCCCACGGGACGCTCGTCGTGCGGGCGCGCGGCGCCCGATTCCGGATCTACGAGCAGCCGGGGGCGGGTGCGGTCCTCGCCCGCACACTGGTGGCGACCAACGATTGGGCACAGCCGCTGTGGCTCCCGGCCGTCGATGGCTTCGACGATGCCTCGGGCGCGACCTGGTACGAGGTCCGGCTGCCGGTCCGTCCGAACCGGACGACGGGATGGGTCCCTGCATCCGGGGTGGTCGGTCGCGACGTCGGCGAGCGGCTCGAGGTGGATCTGTCGGAACATCGTCTGTGGCGCTTCGCGGACGGGGGCACGGTCGCATCCTTCAAGGTCGGGATCGGCACGTCGGCGTCACCGACGGCGCCTGGGCACTTCTTCGTGTGGGCGCGCGTGCCCTCCGACCCCTCCGGTCCCTACGGGGTGCTCGCCTTGGGGCTCTCGGGGTTCTCCGACGTCATCACGGACTGGGTCGGCGGAGGGCGCCTCGCGATCCACGGCACGGCAGCGTCCTCGGACCGAGGTGCCGACGTGTCGCATGGCTGCGTGCGTGTGTTCAACCCGCAGATGATCACGCTCGCCGACGTGTCCCTCGGCACGCCGGTCTGGATCCACCGCTGAAGCTGCGGCCTGAGATGATGGGCGCCGACAGGCGACCGGGAGGACGCGGATGAGCACGGAGCAGGCGGCCGGGACACGCACCGAGGCGCTCTTGGCGCTGGCCGAACGGCACGCGGCCCACAACTACCACCCGCTGCCGGTCGTCATCGCCGAGGCGGAGGGCGCGTGGGTGACCGATGTCGAGGGCGATCGCTACCTGGACATGCTCGCCGCCTACAGCGCGCTCAACTTCGGACACCGGCATCCTCGCCTGGTCGAGGCGGCGCACCGACAGCTGGATCGATTGACGCTGACCTCGCGCGCGTTCCACAACGACACGTTCCCGATCTTCTGCCGCGACCTCGCCGAGCTCGCCGGCAAGGACATGGTCCTCACGATGAACACCGGAGCCGAGGCGGTCGAGACCGCGCTCAAGACGGCCCGACGCTGGGGATACGACGTCAAGGGCGTGGCGCCGGATCGCGCGAAGATCCTGGTGGCGGACGGCAATTTCCACGGCCGCACGGTCACGATCGTGAGCTTCTCGACCGACCCGTCGGCCAGGGCCGGGTTCGGACCGTTCACGCCGGGGTTCGAGTCGGTTCCCTACGGCGACGTCGACGCGCTGCGCGAGGCGATCGACGAGGACACCGTCGCGTTCCTCGTCGAGCCGATCCAGGGTGAGGCGGGCGTGATCGTTCCGCCCGAGGGCTATCTGCGCGCCGCGCGTGAGCTCTGCACCGAACGTTCGATCCTGCTGATCGCAGACGAGATCCAGTCGGGCCTCGGCCGCACGGGCACCACGTTCGCCTGCGACCACGAGGACGTGGTCCCCGACGTGTACGTGCTGGGCAAGGCGCTCGGCGGCGGCATCATGCCGTTGTCGGCCGTCGTGGCGAACCGCGATGTGCTCGGCGTGTTTCGACCCGGGGAGCACGGCTCGACGTTCGGCGGCAACCCGCTCGCCTGTGCGATCGGCATCGAGGTCGTCGACATGCTGCGCGAGGGCACCTACCAGCGCGCCTCGGCCGAGCTCGGGACGTGGTTGGCGGCGTCGCTGCGCGACGCCGCCGTGCCGCAGATCGCCGAAGTCAGGGGCCGTGGACTCTGGATCGGGATCGATCTCGTGCCGGAGGCGGGCGAGGCACGCGCGGCGTGCGAGCGGCTGATGGAGCGCGGCATCCTCGCGAAGGACACCCACGAGCGCACGATCCGCCTTGCGCCGCCGCTGTGCGTGACTCGCGAGGACCTGGCGTGGGCCCTCGAGCGGATCCTCGACGTGCTCGCCACCGCCGGCAGTTAGCGGGCCCGTCGGATCCACCTTAGGCTCTCGTCCCATGGTCGAGCGGCGGAGCGCGAGCGGGCTGCGCGTCGCGCTGACCGGCGACGTGATCCACACGAGACGCCTCGCCCCGTTGACCGAAACGGACGAGCGGTTCGCCGCGATCACAGCGCTCCTTCGCGGCGCCGACGCGTCCTTCGGGAACCTCGAGGTCGCGATCGCCGAGCGTGACGACCCCGACGCCTGGGTCTGGAGCACGCCTGAGGACTGGGCCATCGCGGGCGAGCCACACGCGATCGAGGATCTCCGCGCCCTAGGGTTCAACGTGGTCGGACGTGCGAACAATCACGCGATGGATCGCGGCCCCGCCGGCTTGCGCACCACTGGGGGCCTGCTGGATGCTGCCGGCATCGTGCACGCCGGCGCAGGCGAGGACCTCGCCCGCGCCCGCGCGCCCCGATTCTTCGAGACGCCGCGCGGTCGCGTCGCCCTCGTGAGCGCGACGACCAGTCCGACGCCGGCCGATGTCGCGCCCGCGCTCGACGCCTTCGCCGGGCTTCCCGCCCGGCCCGGCGTGCATACGATCCGGCTGCGCGCGACCGCCACGGTGCCGCGCGATGCGCACGTCGCGCTCCGGAGCCTCCACGACCGGATGAGCGACGCCGCGGGGGAATGGATGCTGGGCGAGACCGATCTCCGGTTGTTCCGCACGCGGTTCCTCGAGGGCGAGGAGGTGCGCATCGCCTATGAGGCCGTCGAAGAGGACACCGCCGCGGCGATCCGCGCGGTGCGCCAGGGACGCCAACAGGCGGACGCTGCGGTGTTCGCGATCCATGCGCACGAGGGCGATCGCGATCCGGCGCATCCGATGCAGCACCTCCGCACGTTGGCGTACGCCGCCATCGAGGCGGGGGCCGACGTCGTCGCAGTGAGCGGGCCGCACGTCCCGGCCCCGGTCGAGGTCCACGCTGGCCGCCCGATCTTCTACGGCCTCGGCAATTTCCTGTGGAGCGATGTCGGCGGCCCGCTCTCGCTGGACTTCTGGGAGCGTACGCGTGCCGCGATGGGCGAGGGAGCGCCGGATCCTGCAGATGCGACCGAGGCGGACCTGATGGCGCTGTTGAACGCCGACGGGTTCGCCGACCCATGGGTCTTCCGTGCAGTGGTTGCGGAGGTCGTATTCGGCGACCACCTCGAGGTGCGGCTGCACCCGGTCGATCTGGGTTTCGGCGGGCCGGTCACGGTCGAGCGGCGTGCCCCGGGCCGCCGACGCGAGCCTGGCCTCGGAGATCCTCGAGCGCATCGCCGAGCTGTCCATGCCCCTCGGCGCCCGGATCGAGTCGGTCGACGGCATTGGGGTTCTGCGGGCCTAGCGGCACCTCGCCCTATCTCGGCGCTGGGGTCAAGATGGTTGGGTGCGTGCGTTTCGGATGTGGCGCGGTGTTCCGCTCTCGCCGGAGGCGGTCGACGGATGGCGGGCATGGAGCGTGGTGGAGGTCGAGGGCGAGCTGCGCCTGTCGTCCCTGACGCGCGCCGAGCCGTGGCTGCCTGCAACGCCCTTCGTCGCAACCTGCCCTCGTCGGGGCCACGAGGCGCCGGGCCGCTCGTGCTCCTGCGGTGTCTACGCCGCCGCCGAGCCCGAAGAGCTCGCGCGTCTCGGCAGGATCGCCGGCGCCGCGATCGGACAGGTGTCGATGTGGGGGCGGATCGCCGAGCATCGCCGGGGGTATCGGGCGGGGACCGCGTACCCGTCGCGTCTCCGGTTGGTCTGCGTGGGGTGTCTCGGCGAGGGCCGGGGCGTGCCGGCCGCCGCGATCGACCACGACGACGATGCGCCGAGCAGGCTCGTCCCGGTCTGTGCCGAACACGCCGAGGGCCGCGTCCTTCCGCCCGCCGGTCCGGTCGAGGATCGACTCCTCGCCACGTACCTCGTCGAGATGGTGCCCGATGAGTTCGTCGCTCGGATCTACGCCGACAAAGACGTCGAACGGCAGCGCGTCCGCATCCGCCATCGCCGAACGGTGATCGCCCTGGCGGCGTTGACGATCGCCCTCCTGGGCACGTTCGCGTGGGGTCAGCGTCCGGTCGAGCCCGGTCCGACCGCCGCGGGCGAGGCGACGGTCGATGCAGGTCCTCGGCTTCAGAACGGAGTAGAGCTTCCGCTCATGCGCAGCAGGAACGGGGTGGTCTCCCCACCGCGGCTGCGGGTCCTGCTACTGACGCCGGATCAGTTCGACGCGCCGCGGTGCGGGCGGGTCACCGCCACCGACGTCGTGCCCGCCGAGTGCACGGACCCCGAGGCAGAGGTCTTCGTCGACGATGTGGGTCCGGCGGGCGCGCATCGAGAGGGCACCTGCAGCGACACGACGATCGCAATCACCACACGAGGCGATCGCGTCCTGTGCTGGAGATCCCTCCCTAGGGCCTGAGCGCTCTAGGTGCAGCCGAGATCACGGAGCGCACGCAGCAGACGCAGCTTCGCCACCTCATCGGTGTCCGTGATCGCGAGGAGCCGCTCGAGGCTGGCGAGGTCGGGCCGCGCCGTGGCCTCCTGTTGGAGTGTGACCCGGTAGGTCTTCGGGCCGACCAGCACCATGTAGAGCTCACGCAGGGCGTCGGGGCCGAGTTCGGCCAGGTACGCCCGCAGGTGGCGATCCTCGTCCAGAAGGCCGGCGTCATCCATACGAGGAACCCTAGCGAGCCGTGCCGACAACTTGAAGACCAGTTCAGGGATTTGTGCGCGGTGTCGGCAGGGAGCCCGGCCGGGTCGTTCTGGGACGGCCTCAGCCGCCGAGCATGTTCAGCTCGTCGAGCCCTGCCGCATCGGATGACATCTGCCGGCGCTCGATCAGCAGCCCTTCGAGGTCGACCTCCGGGAGCGGCTTGGCGAAGTAGAACCCTTGCCCCAGATCGCATTGCATGTCGAGCAGTCGCTCGAGCTGGTCGGCGCGCTCGATGCCCTCGGCGACCGGCTTCAGATTCAAGATCCCCGCGAGTTCGATCACGGCGGCGGTCAACGCCGAGGACTCCCCGCCATCGGTCACGCCGTCGATGAAGGACTTGTCGACCTTCAGGATGTCCACGGGGAATCGCCGCACGTAGTTGAGCGACGAGTACCCGGTGCCGAAGTCGTCGATCGCGAGTTGCACGCCGAGGCTCTTGAGCTCGGTGAGGCGGGCGATGGCCATGTCCATGTCCTGCATCATCACGGACTCGGTGATCTCCAGGATGAGCGTCGAAGGTTCCAGCCCCGTCTCGGCGAGGATCTGGCGGACGTCGTCCACGATCTCCGGGCGCGCGACCTGGCGGGCAGACAGGTTGACTGCCATGTGGAGCGGGGGATCGGTGGGGTAGCGAGTTTGCAGCTGGGTCGCGTAGGCGCACGCCTCGAGCAGCACCCACCGACCGATCGGCACGATCAGCCCCGTCTCCTCGGCGAGCGGGATGAAGTCCAAAGGAGGGACGATGCCGCGTTCGGGGTGGAACCAGCGGATCAAGGCCTCCACGCCGGAGATCCGTCCCGACCCCAACTCGATCACCGGCTGGTAGAAGAGTCGGAACTCCCCGTGCTCGAGCGCTCGTTGCAGCGATGCTTTCAACTCGAGGCGCTTCAACGCGGTGTCGTGCATCGCCGGCTCGAACAGTTGGTAGCGAGACTTGCCGTTCTCCTTGGCCATGTACATGGCGACGTCGGCGTTGCGGAGCAACTCTTCGGCTCCGTCGCCGATGGTCTCGCCGGGCTCGGCAACCGAGATCCCGATCGAAGCTCGCGCGTAGACCTCGGTGCCGTCCAACATGAAGGGGTCCTCGAGCATCTCCAGCAGGCGCTGCGCGACATCGGCCGCGGTCATGCCGTCGTCGTAGCCGTCTTCGAGCAGCACGGCGAACTCGTCGCCACCCAGCCGCGCGCCGGTGTCGGCGGTCCGGAGGTTGGCGAGCAGACGCACGCTCAGATCGCGCAGAAGTTGATCGCCCGCCGCATGGCCGAGCGAGTCGTTGATCGTCTTGAAGTCGTCGAGATCCATGAACAGGACGGACACGGGCTTGTCGTCGCGGGCTTGGCGCTCGAGCGCGTGGGTCACGCGGTCGCGGAACAGCGCGCGGTTGGCCAGGCCCGTGACCTGGTCGTGGAACGCCTGGTGCGACAGCTGCTCCTCGAACTCTTTGCGCTCGGAGATGTCGCGGGTGTTGAGCACGATCCCCTTCACGTTCGGGTCGTGCAGCAGGTTGGTGCGGAGCGTCTCGACCGTTCGCAGCCCGCCGTCGCTGTGCTCGACGCGGAACTCCGTGAGGCCGGTGTGCCCCTCACCCTCCGCCATCGTGGTGAGGAAGGTCAGCACGCGACCCCGGTCCTCGGGTGGGATGAGCTCGGCGAACCGCATCCCCTCGAGAGAGGCTGCCGGGATGCCGAGCACGCGCTCCGCCGACGGGCTCGCGTACGTGATCGTGGTGTCGGGCTCGATGAGCATCACGAGGTCCGAGGAGTTGCGAACGAGCGAGGCGAACCGCGCCTGGCTCTGCTGGATCAGCAGGTCCTCGGTGAGCGCCGCGCTCTCGAGCGCCAGCGCCACCTGTGACGTCAACGACTCGAGGGCGTCCTCGACCGTGCGTGGGAGCGAGCCGGGCGCGCTCACGACCATGATGCCGGCGAGCTCGTCGCGGATCGACAGCGGCGCGACGAAGGCGCTGCCGTGGTCCTCGGGCAGCGACAAGGGGACACGAAGCACGCTGTCGCTGATATCGACGCGATAGCCCTGGCCTCCGGCGAGTCGATCGAGCTTCCAGCTCTCGAGTGCGTCGAGGCCGACGCCGGTCGGGCCCGTTCTGGCGTCGTCGCCGAGCACGGTGACGATGTTCAGCTGGCCGGTCTCGGGGTCGGTCTCACAGATGCGAACGCTCGCGTCCTCGCCCGCGATCCCGAGGACCGCCCGCGCGGCCGCGTCGTGGATCGACGCGGGGCTGGTGGCGGTCACCAGCGCCGCCCCCGCCTCGCGCAGCGTCCGCTCGCGCCCGAGGTACTCCTGCTGGCGCTCCATCAGACCCCACATGCGGATCACCGACAAGATGAACAGCAGCGCGGTCGCTCCGATCAACACCGGGAAGTTCTGCGTGATGCCCTTGCTGGCCTCGTAGGCCAACAGCGACAGGGCGACGAGCGAGGTTGCGGCGAGCACGATCAGACGGCGTCGCTTGAGGACCTGATCGGCCTCGTGCGCGCGCTCGGAGAGTTCACGCATCGACATGTGCAGGGCGGCCGCGCCGAACAGGATGTAGAAGGCCATCCACCCGGCCTCGAGCGGTCCCGACCCCGGCTGGTAGCCGTCCGCCGTGTACAGGTTGATCCAGCCGTAGACCGCGTCGGTCGCGAACAAGGTGACGAAGGCGCCTGTCATCAGCCAGAACGACATCGACTTGCGCCCCACCCCGACCGCCAGCCTGATCACGGCGGCCAACAACAAGACGTCGGCCATCGGATAGGCCATCGACGTGAGCTTCACGGACAGCGGCACGTCCTCGGCGAAGATCTGCGGCGAGATCAGGAGCACCCACGACACCGTGCCCAAGGCGACGGACAGCATCATCGCGTCCACCAGGCTGGCGCGGTCGCGCCCGGGCGTACGGGCGCGGATCAGCAGAACCACGCCGGCGATGAGGAACGCGTACACCGCGAGGTAGAACCCATCCGCCCACCCCGGGAAGGGGACGAAGCCGTCGGCGTCCAGCGGGAACAGTCCCGGCATCTTGGGATGGAACAGCGTCTCGTAGTTATAGGAGACGACGTCGCCCGCGATGAACACGAACTGACCGATCGCGAACAGGATCCACGGCAGGCGGTGGCGCGGCTTCCACATCCACAGGGCGACCAGGATCAGGATGGGTGACAGCAGACCGATCACGTTGAAGACCCACGGGACCCGCCCCGTGGCGAACCACACGGCGGTCAACCCGGCGGCGACGATCGGATAGATGATCCAGGCATATCTCCGCATGACCTTGGTCGTATCGGACGCCCGGAGCCCCGGCTGAAGAACAAGTGAGACGCGTCGGATATGGGTTGCTCAGGAGGCGGCCTGGTGCGGTCGGCTGGCTAGCGGGCGCCGCTGGCCACCTGATGGAGCTGGAACCGCTCCTTGAGCGACGTCAGCACCGAGATCAGCTCCTCGATCTCGTCGTCCCCGTTGGCGGCGGTGATCTGGATCCGGAAGCCCACCTCCCGCTTGGGCACGAGCGGGAACGCCGCCATCGTGGCGTAGATCCCGTGGTCGAAGAGGTACCTGCCCACTTCATCGATCGTCTCGTGATCGGCAAGGGGGATCTCGATGATGGGGAGCCCGGAGGTGTTCGGGGTCTCGATGCCAAGGGCATCCAAGGCCTCGAGGACGCGGTGCGTCTTCCGCCACACGGCGCCGCGGATCTCGTCACCTCGCTGCCGATTGACCTCGAGGCCGGCGATCACCGTCGCAAGGGACGCCACCGGTGAAGGTCCGGAGTACAGGTACGGCGGTGCGAGAACCTTCAGTGCCTCCTTGAGAGACGTCGGCAGAGCCAGGAACGCCAGCAGCGATGAGTAGGACTTCGAGAATCCGGCGACGAGGACCGCGTTGTCGTAGGGCACGTCGAGGTGCCGAAAGATGCTGTTCCCCTTGGAGCCATAGTCACAGACTTCGTCGTCGGCGCGCTCGCCGATCACGCCGAAGCCGTGAGCATCGTCCACGTAGAGCAGCGCCTGATGCTCCGCGGCGAGCTCCGAGAATCGATGGAGGTCCGGTGCGTTCCCTGTCATGGAGTTGACGCCGTCGAGCGCGATGACCCGGGGGTAGGGGAACATCGTGTCGCCCAGCAGCTCGGCAAGGTGATCGGGGTCGTCGTGGCGGAAACGGACGATCGTGGCACCGTGCCCCGCCGCGTACATCGCGCCGTCGTAGATCGTCTTGTGCGCGCGGCCGTCGAGGAAGATCGTGCCGTCGCCGACCAGCACCGGGATCACCGACGTGTGGATGTGGGTGATCGTGGGCAGCACGAGCACGTCCTCGCTGCCGAGGAGCTCGGTCATCTCCTCCTCGATCTGCGGATACATCCGGGGATTCCCGAGGAGACGGGACCAGGACGGATGCGTGCCCCACTTGGCGAGATATTCGGGGACCGCGGCGATGATCTCGGGCTCGAGGTCGAAGCCGAGGTAGTTGCACGACGCGAAGTCGGCCAGCCAGTGATCGCCGATCCGGATCCGACGGCCTCGCTGCTCTTCGATGACCGCGTCCATCATCGGGTGGGTGGTCGTGAGGCGAGTGAGATCTGAGACGGTCGTGACCCAACGATCGAGCCAGCCGTCTTCGGAGCGCCTGCGGGGTTTAGCATTTGGCGATGGCTCGATGGGGAGGTCGGAGACGCGCCGAACCGGCTTTGCAGATCCGTTGTTGCCCATGGTCCTAGACCATCGGGCGGACCTCCCTCGGTCTTGAGTCACGGGGCCCGGTTCTCGTCCGGGGTTGACCAACCCCATATGCTCGCCCGATGGTCCGTCCCTTGCAGGTCGGTGTGCAGCTTCCGGAGGCCGAGCGAGAGGCGCCGTGGGCCGAATACGCCCGGATGGCGCGTGCGGCCGAGGCTGCGGGGTTCGACTCGGTGTGGATGGGGGACCATCTCCTCTACCGCGATCCGGGTGAAACGGAACGTGGGCCGTGGGATGCCTGGACGATCCTGGCGGCGATCGCCGCGGTCACCCAGCGTGTGCGGATCGGCCCGTTGGTGGCCTGCCTGGCATTCCATCGGCCCGGGATGCTCGCGCGCATGGCGGCCACGGTGAACGAGATCGCCGAAGGCCGGCTCACCCTCGGCGTCGGCGCCGGCTGGAACGAACCGGAGTTCCGCGCCTTCGGTGTGCCGTTCGACCATCGGGCGGCTCGGTTCGAAGAGTCATTCGATGCGTTGCGGCGCTTGCTGGCGGGCGATCGCGTGACGGCGCACGGGCGGTTCGTCGATCTCGAGGACGCGGTGATCTACCCCTCGATCGCGCGAGCGCCCCGGCTGATGATCGGATCCACCGGCGAGCGGGTGCTCCGCGCGAGCCTGCCATGGGTGGACGCGTGGAACGCCTGGGGGCCGTGGTGCGGAAACGATCCCGACGGCTTCGCGCGGGAGAGCGACCGCGTCTCGAGGCTCGCACTCGAGGTGGGTCGCGACCCGGCAGACGTCCAGCGATCGATCTGCATCTACGCCGAGGTCGATGTCGCGCCGGGGGAGCGAGCGTTCGAAGAGGACGCCCCCCCGCTCACCGGCGGCGCACACGGGATCGCTGCCGGGCTTCGCGGGTTCGCCACCGCAGGGGCCGACGAGGCGATCCTCGTCCTGAACGTAGTGACCGAACGCTCTATCCAGGCCCTGGGTGCGGCACTCGCGCTGCTCGACGCCTGAGTTCGAGCGCACCGTCGACGCTCCGGGTACGTCCCGTGATCCGGATACGGTGTGGCGCCTCAGCCATCGGCGGGAGGCAAGGACTCGAAGGGCCACGTACTGGGTGGTCGCGGGCGATCCGGAGAGTGGGCCCCCGGGGACTCGAACCCCGAACCTGCGGATTAAGAGTCCGTTGCTCTGCCAATTGAGCTAGAGGCCCGCCGCAGGATACCAAGCGGGCTCGCTCGAAACAGCAGAACGTTACGACCGGATCTCGTGTTCGTCCCGGTAGACGGTGCGCGTCAAGAAGTCGTCGACGCCCTCGAGACGGATCAGCAGACGGTCGACCCAGCGCGGTCCCGAGCGGACCTCACGTGTAGGACCGAACTCGTCCTCATGCTCGGCAGAGCGCCGTACGATCGGTCGATACTCCGCGTCCGAGCGATCCGCGATCACGCGCGGCTCCTCGACGGCGGCCTCGAGTGCGATCAACGTCACCGCGCCGGCCAGATCGCCGGAGCTCTTCGCCATGTCGGTGAGATCGGCGGTCGAGGCCACCGTCGCAACCACCCCGCCGCCGAGATCCTCCTCGGACGCCCTGCCGGCAAGTTCGGCGAACCCTGCTCGAAGCTCGATCACGTCGAGCCCGCCGGCGGTCGTGTCGTACGAGCTCCTGTCGGCCGCATCGGCCCCGACCGGGATCGCGCCCAAGGTCTGCAAAGCCAGGCAGACCCGTCGAAGATTCTGCTGGTCCTCCGGGATGCAGATCTCGACGGTCTCGAATTCGATCGGCCCTCCGCGGGCGGCCATGGCGGTGTCGCCCACCAGCACGAAGATGACGCCGTGTGCGCGCAACGTTGACAGCATGCGCAGCGGCTCGAGTGGCTGTGTCATCGAAAATCCCCCTCGATGGTCTCCCTCCCAGGAGACATCGGCACGAGAGGGGCGGAATCTTGAAGGGCGACCGACGGGAATCGAACCCGCGACCTCCTGGACCACAACCAGGCGCTCTAACCGACTGAGCTACGGCCGCCATGCGTACGACCTGCGTCGTACGTGTTCACGATACCAACGGGCCACCTGCGGACGGGCCCAGGCTTGCCTTTCGGCCCGCCCATCGGGCAGAATCCTGAACGGCCGTTCAAACCCACAACGACCCAGGGCGGCCGCAGGAGGCTTCCAAGCATGGCTATCACCGAGTTCGATCTCGGCAGGATCGACGAACTGATCGCGACCGAAGAGGCGACCCTCGAGCCCAACCACGCCGAAAGCATCGCCTACCGGGCGGTCGCGGACCGCCACGTGGCGGGTGGGGTGGCCTCGAGTTGGCAAGATTCCCCGCCGCACGCGATCTTCGCCGACCACGGGTTGGGCAGCCGTCTCTACGACATCGACGGCAACGAGTACGTCGACTTCCACCTCGGCTACGGCGCGATGGTGGTCGGGCATGCGCACCCCAAGATCGTCGAGGCGCTGCAGAAGCAAGCGGCGCGCGGCACGCATTTCGCCCAACCGACAAGGGACCTCGACGTGATCGGCGAGAATCTGTCCGATCGCTTCAAGCTTCCGCTCTGGCGGTTCGCCAACTCGGGGACCGAGACCACGCTGGAGGCGATCCGGCTGATGCGCGCCAACACCGGGCGCGACATGGTCATCAAGATCGAAGGCACCTATCACGGTCACCACGACTCGATCATGTTCAGCGTGGGCCCGGATCGCTCCGAGATCGGGCCGCGCGAACACCCGGTCACCGTGCACCAAGCGATGGGCATCCCGCAGGCGTTCGCCGATCTGGTCCGCGTGATCCCGTTCAACGATCTGACCGAGGCCAAGCGCGCCTTCGACGAGAACCCGTCCAAGATCGCCGGGCTGATCATCGAGCCCGCGATGATGAACTGCGGCGTGATCCTCCCCGAGCCCGGCTACCTGCAGGGCCTCAAGGACCTCTGCCACGCCAACGGCGCGTACCTCGCCTTCGACGAGGTCAAGACCGGCGCCACGCTCGCCTACGGCGGTGCGACCGAGGTCTTCGGGGTCGTGCCCGACATCATCTGTCTCGCGAAGGCGATCGGCGGCGGCACGCCCTGCGGCGCGATCGGCGCCACCGAGGAGCTCTACGGCCCCGTACTCCGCAACGAGTACGACATGGCCGGTACGTTCAACGGCAACCCGCTGACGATGGCCGCGAGCCGCGCCGCGCTGACCGAGGTGTTGGTGCCCGAGGCCTACGAGCACTTCAACCGGATCGACAAGGTGATGCAGGACGGCCTCGCGTCCGTCGTCGAGTCCTACGGTTTGCCGTGTCACGTCACCGGTGTGGGCGCGAAGGGTTCGGTGATCTACTCCACGCAGCCCGTGCGCGAGTACCGCGACGCGGTCGGCATCGACGAGCGGATCACCTATCTCGCCTGGCTGATGCAGCAGAACCGCGGCGTGTTCAAGTCGCCCTGGACCAAGCAGGAGACCTGGACGCTCTCGGTCGCGCACACCGAGGAAGACGCAGGGCGCTACATCGCGAACTTCGAGGAGTTCGCCGCCGCGGTCACCGCGTGACCAACGGCGGGCCACTGACGCGTCTGGGTCGTGCCACCGTATCCTGACGCTCTGACCGCTGCCAGAAGAGGGGATGCATCAACGTGGGTGACGTCGTGCAGATCGATATGGGGCTCGTGGAGGAGCTCACGAAGCGCGAGGTCGAGGCGCTCGACCGCAAGCACGCGCGGTCGCTGAGCTACCGCGAGGAAGCCAAGGCGCACCTGCCGGGGGGCGTGTCGTCGTCGTGGCAGACGTGGCCGCCACACCCGATCTACGTCGACCGGGGACTCGGTTCGCACGTGTGGGACATCGACGGCAACGAGTACGTCGACTACCACAACGGCTACGGCGTGATGGTGATGGGCCACGCCCATCCCAAGATCGTCGAGGCGGTCCAGAAGCGGGTCGCGCTCGGGACGCACTTCGCGCAACCGACCGAGGATGCGTTGCCGGTGGCCGAGCAACTGTTCGAGCGCACGGGCCTGCCGTACTGGCGCTTCGGGAACTCGGGCACCGAGGCGACGCTGGACGCCGTGCGGATCATGCGCGCCTCGACCGGCCGCGACCTGATCGTGAAGATCGAGGGCACGTACCACGGGCACCACGACGCCTTGATGGTCAGCGTCTTCCCGCCACCGGACAAGGCAGGCCCGCGCGAGCACCCGACGTCGGTGCCCCAGACCGCCGGCTTGATCCCGGGCACCACCGACTGGGTCGTCAACGTGCCCTTCAACGACCTCGAGGCCGCACAGCAGGTCTTCGCAGAGCGCGGCGAGGAGATCGCCGGCATGATCATCGAGCCGGTGATGACGAACTGCGGCGTGGTGTTGCCGGATCCCGGCTACCTCGACGGCCTGAAGGAGGTCTGCCATACGCACGGCGCACTGTTCGCCTACGACGAGGTGAAGACCGGTTTCACGGTCGCCTGGGGCGGCGCGATCGAGGCGTTCGGCGTCACGCCCGACCTCGTCGCCTTTGCCAAGGCGCTCGGCGCCGGGCTGCCGTGCGGCGCGATCGGCGGCACCGAGGAGGCGATGTCCGGTGTGATCGCCGGGACGATCGAGCAGGTCGGCACGTTCAACGGCAACCCGCTGACGATGGCGGCCGCGAAGGTCAACCTGCAGGAGGTGCTGGTCAAGGACGCGTACGTCCGGCTCGACGAGATCGATGCAGTCCTGCGCCGCTGCGAGGACGTGATCGACCGCTACCACCTGCCGGCCTCCATGAAGACGCTCGGTGCGAAAGGCTCGATCGACTGGAGCCTGACCCCGATCCGCGAATACCGCGACCTGTGGGCGATCGACGATCGGATCCCGCAGCTGGCGTGGCTCTGGCAGCTCAATCGGGGCGTCTTCAAGAGCCCCGGGTCGAAATGGGAGAGCTGGACCACCTCGATCGTGATGAGCGACGAGGATGCCCAGCGCTACGTCGACAACTTCGAGGAGATGGCCGCCGCGATCTCCGGGTAGCTTCGCCCAGGTGCGTGAGTCGGGCGAGGTGCCGGGGTAGCCTCGCCGAGTGAGCGACCCTCGTTCGGTTCGGCACGTCTCGATGCCCGCGTGGGTGCCCGACGCGGTCAAGATGAGCGGGCGCACCCTGTACTTCGTCCTTGTCGGTGCCGCGCTGACGGTTGTTGCGCTGCTCTGGCTGCTCGGGCAGCTCACGAGCTTCCTGACGACGATCGGGATGGCCCTGTTCCTGTCGTTCGCGCTCGAGCCCGCGGTCGACTGGTTCGCGAAGCGCGGGTGGAAGCGAGGGCTTGCCACCGGACTGATCTTCATCATCCTGATCCTGGCGATCATCCTGCTCGGCGCGTTGATCGTGCCCGGCGGTCGTGAGCGGCTTCAAGCAGCTCGTCGTGAGCGCGCCGTCGTTGGTCGATCGACTCGCCGGCTGGCTGCGACCCCTCGGGGTCGATCTTTCCACCGAGAATCTGATCACCGAGCTTCGCGCGAATGCCGATCGCGTGATCGCCGCCGCCCAGAACGTTGCCGGCGTCCTCGTGCTCGGGGCTGGCGACCTCGATCCTGGGCATGCTGTTCCGCCTCGCGACGGTCGGCCTGTTCACCTTCTACTTCGTCGCCGAGGGGCCGAAGCTCCGCCGCGCGATCCTGTCGCGCATGCGTCCCGAGCGGCAGGCGCGTGTGCTGTTCGTCTGGGAGAAGGCGATCGAGCAGACGGGCGGCTACTTCTACTCGCGGCTGCTGCTCGCGGTGATCAACGGCACCGGCATGTACCTCGTGCTGCGGTTCAACAACGTGCCGTTCGCGGCGCCACTGGCGATCTTCGAGGGCATCGTCGCGGAGTTCATCCCGATCGTCGGCACCTACATCGGGGGAGCGGTGCCGATCCTGGTCGCCTTCCTGGTCTCGCCGAGTGCGGGCGTGTGGGCGGTCGGCTACGTGATCGTGTATCAGCAGCTCGAGAACTACTTCCTGAGCCCGCGGCTGACGGCCAAGACGATGTCTTTGCACCCGGCGGTCGCCTTCGCCGCCGCCTTGATCGGCGGGGCGCTCGGCGGTCTGCTCGTCGCGTTCCTGGCCCTGCCGGTGGCCGGCGTGATCCAGGCCTCGATCGAGGAGTGGTCCCGTCCCTACGACGTGGTCGACGACGGCGATGGCGCCGGGCTCGCGTCGGGCGGCGACCGCACCACGGGGGCCGACGACCCGTAGACTGCGCCGCATGACTCAGCCATTGGTCGGCGTGATCATGGGCTCCAGCTCGGACTGGGAGGTCATGAAGCACGCCTGCGACACGTTGACAGGAACTCGGCGTCGAGTGCGAAACCCGGGTCGTGTCGGCCCACCGCACGCCCGACGCCGCCACGGAGTACGCGCGGACCGCCGCCGAGCGCGGCCTGCGCCTCGTGATCGCCGGGGCCGGCGGCGCGGCCCATCTGGCCGGCGTCATGGCGGGCAATACGCACCTGCCGGTGCTCGGGGTGCCGATGCAGACGAGCGCGCTCGGCGGCATGGACTCCCTGCTGTCGACCGTGCAGATGCCGGCAGGCATCCCGGTGGGCACGCTCGCGATCGGGAAGGCGGGGGCCACGAACGCCGCCCTGCTGGCGGTCGCGATCCTCGCGCTATCCGACGCGGAACTGTCGGCACGTCTCGTGGCGTTCCGCGAGGCCCAGACGCGCAAGATCCTGGAGCATCCCGACCCTTCGGCAGGGTAAGCCCCGCAAGGCACTTCAGCTTCGACGGAAGCTGCCGATGTAGACAGCCATGGCGTACCTGACGTGCCCGGACTGCATGATGCCCAACTCCGTTGGCGACGATGCGGTCAAGTACCAGTGCATGACGTGCTTCGCTGAGATCATCTTCGAGACCTGCGGCGAGTGCAGCTACCGCCAGTCCGTGCCCTCTCGATGGCACACCGCATTCACCTGCGGGAAGTGCGGGATCCGCTGCGAGCTTCCTCGCCAACGGCTGTACTCGAAGTCCACCAAGGCCCTCGGCGTCGAGGGCTACGGATACGTCTATCCGCGGGTCTGACCCCCGCCGTTCGGCTCCCCTTCCTCCGTCGGTTCCGGGCCAGCCGTATGCCCGCTACCCTTGGACGACGATGCGTCGCTTCCCCGCGATCGGCCTGGCGATCACGCTGCTTTCGCTGCCCCTGGTGGCCCGCGCCGCCGTGCCCGATCCTCGTGTGCAGCGCGAGCTCGTCGGCTCGACGGGCCCGGCCTCGAACGCCACGGCGATCGGCGATGTCTCCGGCGACGGCGCGCCCGACCTGATCGTTGCCAGGGCGGACGGCACGGTCGCCGTGTTCGCGGGGCCGCTGACGGGCACCCTGCCCTCGAGCCCGACGTTCACGGTGACGCCGAGCGCGGCCAGCGACGCGTACCGCCTGGCCGTGGGCGACCTCAACGGAGACGGGTTCGGCGACCTGGTGGTGGCGGCCGTCGACGGCGATCCCGCACCGGGGATCGACGTCTTCCTGGGGGTCGACTCGGCGCCGCTGGCCGCGGTTCCCGACACCACGCTCTCGGTCGACGTCCGTGACGTGGCGGTTGCGGATCTGAACGGGGACACGCTCGACGACCTGCTCTACACGCAGACCGCGTCGACGAAGACGGAGGTCGTGCTGGCGACGCAGGACACCGGGGCGCTGACGGCCGGCGTCACGCTCGACGCCGACGCGCCGGCGAGCGGGCTCTCGCTCGGAGATGTCAACGGCGACGGCCTCGCGGACTTCGCCTTGGACGGCGCGATGAGCTCGATCCCCGTCTACCTGCAGAGCGATGTCGATCACAGCTTCGCCCGGACCGACGTGGCCCTCCCCGGCGCGGTCACCGCGGTCTCCGGGGTCGTGCTGAGCGACGTGGACACCGACCTGAACGACGACCTCCTCGTCGTGACCGACACCGACGAGCTGTCCTGGGCGCTCGCCGACGGCGCCGGCCGGTTCGGCTCGTTCTCCCCGACCGTGGCCGCCGCGCCCGTGTCGGCCAAGGAGGTCGGCGATCTCAACGACGACGGGCTCGCGGACCTCGCGACCTTCGGCTCGGACGGGTCCGTCCGCATCTACCTCCAACAGGCGGGCGGAGGGCTCGGGGCCGCCTGCTCGTTCCCCGGGCAGGCGGCGCCTGGAGACGACGCCGCGACCGCGATCGGCGACCTTACCGGGGACGCCACGACGGACTTGGTCGACGCGGACGTGGCGGGCAGCCCCGGAGGCGCGTGGCTCTATCGCCAACTGACCGGCACGGAGCTCCTGCCCATCTCGATCGATGCAACCTCGTCCAAGACGACGATCCGCGCATCGAAGAACCTGACGATCTCCGGCACGCTCGACGATCCGGAGGGCGGGTGTCTGCGCAACGGCTCGGTGACGCTGACGCGCACGCCCGGGGGCGTGGTGGACGACGCCCCGTTCGGAACCGACGGGTCGTTCGTACTCACCGACACGCCGAACGCGTCGGGCTCGTACTCCTACGCGGTCTCCTTCTCCGGCGACGAGACCCACGCGGCGTCGGAAAGCAGCTCCATGAACGGTGACGGTCACGAAGGTGCCGACGAGCCTGACCCTCAAGGCGACGCACTCCACGATCACGTTCGGTGCGACGACGACCCTGCGGGCGACGCTCGCCGGCGGGACCGCGAGTTCACAGGTGGTGTTCGAGCGGCGATCGGGCGGCGCCTGGCAGACGATCGACAGCCTGCAGGTCGGCGCGGACGGTGTCGCGACGCTCAAGGTGCAACCGGCCGCCAAGACGCGATACCGGGCGCAGTTCCTGAGCACGCCCGCGAGGGCCGGCAGCACGAGCGCCGACGCGACCGTCCAGGTGCATGCGGTGATGGTCAGCCGCATGATCGGGAAAGGGAACAAGCACGGCGCCTACACGGTCTATGCGTGCTGCACCGCGTACTTCTACGTGAAGCTGCGGCCGGTCCACCCGAGCGTGAAATGGACCGCCGTCGCCCAGTACTACGGCAACGGGAGATGGCGATCGCTCGGGTCGGGCACGTACACGATGGAGCGCGACGGCGACGCGGCCATCTACCTGAGCGCGCCGAAGGGTTACCGGTATCGCGTCAAGGGCGTCTTCGCCGGCGACGGAGACCACCTCGGCGCGACGAGCGCCTGGAACTACTTCCGGTTCCGCTGACCGACCGTCCTCAGAACGGCTTGGTCACCATCAGCACGATGATGAAGGTGACGACGGCGACCTCGTACCAGCGGGCGGCGGCGACCACGGGGTCGTGGAACGCGGCGGTCAGTTCAGGCGTCACGTGACCCGCCGTCTCGGCGTCGGCGAGCGCTGCGTCGAACACCTTCCCGCGGGGAAGGAAGATCAACGGGACGAGCGGGATGATCGTCGCGAACGCGATCAGGGACACGGTGACCCAGCGCGTGTTCTCGCCCCACAGTGGCAGCTTCTCGGCCCACCACGTGAGGATCCCCAACACGAGCACGAGCATCGATCCCGTTCGAACGAGATGTCGCTCGAACGGCGCCGAAGCTCGCAACAAGGTGCGGATCCTCGAGAGATCGTCGCTGTCGCGAGCGATGCCCAAGATGATGTCCCGACCAAGCAGGCCTGCGACGAACGCGAAGGCCGCCAGCACGTGCAGCAGCTGCATCACGTCTGCGAGCGACACGCTCGAAGCATGCCCAACGGTCGCCGAGCGGGTCAAGCCGCGCTCGTGTCGGTGGGGGCTACGCTGGCCGGATGCCGAGATCGAACCGAAGCGCCGGGATCCTGCTGTGGCGGCGCTCGCACGGATCGATCGAGGTCCTGCTCGGTTTCCCCGGCGGCCCGTTCTTCGCCGGCAAGGACGCGGATCACTGGACCGTGTTGAAGGGAGAGATCGAGGCGGGGGAGGAGCCGCTCGCGGTTGCCCGTCGCGAGTTCGAGGAAGAGAGCGGGCATCCCGTGCCGGAGGGCCCGACCGTCGACCTCGGTGAGATCACGCAGAAGGGCGGGAAGGTCGTGATCGCGTGGGCGGTCGAGGGCGACCTCGATCCCGGCGCCGCCGTGTCGAACACGTTCGAGATGGAGTGGCCGCCACGATCCGGACGCCTCCAGCCGTTCCCGGAGATCGATCGCGTCGAGTGGTTCGATCTGGCGACGGCTCGAACCAAGGTCAAGGCGGCGCAGGCGCCGTTCCTCGATCGGCTCGAGGCCGCGCTGGCGATGTGACTCAGTCGGGCACGACGAGCACGTGCTGGATCGACGGCAGGTCCGCGGCGAGCTCGGTCCACGTCGAGCCGGCGTCGGCCGATCCGTACAGACGCCCGTCGGCCGTCCCGAACGCGGCGAACGAGCCGTCGTTGAGCGCGTCGAGGCAATACGTGTCGATGTTGTCGTCGAACCACGCCGGCAGCCCGGTTACGCAGCGCTCGAACGAACCGTCGGTGAGGCCGCCTCGGTAGACGGCCGCCTGTCCGCCGCGGGGACCGTTGGAGGCCGACACCAGCACGGCGTCGCCGCAGACGACGACGGCCCTCGAATACGGGGCATGGAGCCCGTCGCTCCGCATCGCCCAGGTCGCGCCCCGATCCGTACTGGTCCCGAGGCCGCCGGCGCACGCGGCCAGCACCTGTCCCTCCGCGGTCGCGACCTGATGGACGTCGGCGTCGATGTCGATCGTGGGGTTCCACGTCTGGCCACGGTCGTCGGTGTGGACGATCCCGCCGACGTGCACGTTGACATAGATGTCGTCGTCCCACTCCGAGAAGGATCGGGTGGCGGGGGGTCCGCCCCACGGCGTGTACCAATCCCCGCGGCCCTCGACCCCGTCGAAGGGGGAGACCGCCTCGAGGGTCCTACCGTTCAGACGGAACAACCGGGCTTCCGAAGTGCCCACCAGGACCTCGTTGGTCATCGCAAGACAGGTGGCCTTGAGCCCACTCTCAAGAACGGCGATCTCGCTCCAATCGGTGTCCGGCGCCCGCCAGACCTCGCGACCGTCGATGATCGCCCACAGCTCGGGCCCGTCGCGCATGATCGCCGTGATCGAGCGGCCGTCGTGCTGAACGGCTTCGGCGTTCCCGCTGCCGTCGACGATGTGGAGCCCTTCGCGCGTGGCGATGAAGATGCGCGTCATCCCTCGATGCTCCCATGCCTGAGCCGATCGCGGGACCGGTCACAGATCTCCCGATCGAGGCATGTCCTCATAACCCCACTCGGAGGAGGAAGCCATGAGCAAGCGAGCCTGGACCGGCGGCGTCGTGGTCGTGATCGTCGTCGCCGCAACCCTCGTCACGGTCCTCGTGACCGCTGCCTCGGGGCAGGACGCGACGCCGGTCGACGGGAGGCCACACACGATCACGGTCTCGTCGTCCGCCACGATCAGCACCAAACCCGACGAGGCGGTCATCATGTTCAGCGTGCACACGCAGGACGCAGACAGCACCGTCGCCCTCAACGAGAACGCCCGCATCATGAACGATGTCCTTGCGGCGATGACGTCGCTCGGCATCGAGCAGAAGGACATGGAGACCACGAACATCGGTCTCTCGCCGCAGACGATCAACCGGGGACAGCCGGACGAGGCAACCGTCTACAACGCGTCGACCTCGCTGGAGGTGAAGGTCCACGACTTCGACGTGATCGGCCCCGCGATCCAGAAGGGCGTCGCGGCGGGCGCGACGACGGTGAAGGGCGTCCGATTCCAGGTCGCCGATCCGGTCGGGGTGAAGACCCAGGCGCTCGAGGCCGCTGTCACGAGCGCCCGCGAGAAGGCCGACGCACTGGCCGGAGCGGCCGGCACCGCCGTCACCGGCGTCGTGCAGATCCGCGAGGGAGGTTCGCCTGCCGTGCCGCAGCCCTACTTCGCCCAGGTCGGGTACAGAGCCGTCGCGGACGCGCATCTTGCGGTCGTCCCGCCGCACGACATCACGACCAAGGTCTCGATCAACGTCATCTGGAGCATCGGCTGAGGGCGCAGGGCCGGAGCTGAACCTCCGATCTTCGGATGCAAGGAACCGAAGGCTCTACTAGGCTCGTCCCAACCGAAGGGGAGGTTGAACGTGGCGATCGAGCAGATGCTCGCGTTGGGCAACGGGGTGCTGCTCGTTGGGTTCTTCGTACTCGTCATCGTCCTCGCGGTCTACGCGATCTGGTTCTTGTTCTTCCGCATGGGCAAGTAGAGGCGTCGGTCACCACATCGGGGCATCACGGAGCTTTGAAGTAGTTGACGATCGGCATCGGCGTGAAGCCCGCCTTCTCCTATGTGCGGCGAGCAGCACGCTCGTTGGCATCCCGGCCGCTAGAGGAGGAGGCCCTCTGGGTCTGATAGGAAATGTAGTCAGACAATATGGAGGGGATGAATGCGATGATGGCTGGGTCCCGCGTCGCCATCGAGACCCTCGCCCGGCTGGGTGAAGACGCGTTCGACGGCGACCCCGATCAGGGCCTGCTGGCCAATCTTCGCGAACTGCGGGAAGGTGATTGGACGGCCATCCCGGCGGGAGCTGAACGATCGATCGCCGACATCCTCGAACACGTGGGCTGGGCGAAATGGATGTACGAGGACTATGCCTTCGGCCCGGGGACCATGATCGGCGACCAGCCGCCGCTTGTCCCTGCGCACGGCGCGACAGCACGTCCACACGATGAACTTCTGGCATGGTTGCGCGAAGGTCACCAGCGCTGGCTCGCGTCGGTCCATGCCTTGACCGATGACAGCGAACTCGATCGCGAGCGCCTGACCAACTGGCGCGAGCGACTCCCGACCCGCGAACTCATCCGGATCATGATCGGTCACGACTTCTACCACGCGGGCGAGATCAACCACGCCCGCGCCTTGTTGCAGGGGACCGATCGGTGGCCGTATCGATGACGCTACCGAACTCGCCAGAGCCTTACGGTCACGTCTCCCGCCACCAGCACCAGGATCGCCCGCACAGCCCATGAATCCCCAGTGGTGGCAGCGATCGCGATCGCGGCGACCGCGATAACGGCGGCCAGTACCTTGGTGGCCATCGTCATCGATCCGTTCCGGGTTCCGCCCTCCATGCTCCCCCCTCGTTCGCGGTTGACGTCGGACTTTGAGATCGAGTGAGCCTAGACAGGCCGACGAATGGCTGTCGACCGGTCCTTCTATCCGAACCTGACAGGGACCAAGCCCGAAGATCTCAGCACAGGCGAGGGCGAGCCGAGAACCGCTTCCGTCACCGTGATCGTCGACGTCGGGTCTCTCGCGGATTCTGTGCGGACACCCGACGCGGGAGGCGCGGGTCTCGCGCGTGAACCTCTGACCTGCCTTGTTCCAGCGCGCCGGGCAGGATTTGAACCTGCGACCTCGGGATTAGAAGTCCCTCGCTCTATCCGGGCTGAGCTACCGGCGCGTGCGGCAAGCCTAGCGCCGGCCGGCGCCGCGTCAGGAGAGCGGGTGACGGGAATCGAACCCGCATAGCCAGCTTGGAAGGCTGGAACTCTGCCATTGAGTTACACCCGCGAGGTCCGCCCAGCATAAACCGCCGATAGGCTGGCACCTATGCGCGTGCCGTTCCGGCTGGTCGACGTCTTCGCCGAGGCTCCGTTCGGCGGCAACCAGCTGTGCGTGGTGCCCGAAGTCCCCGATGGGCTCGACGACACGACGATGCAAGCACTCGCGATGGAGATCGGATTCTCCGAGACGACCTACGTCTCGGCGATCCGGCCGACCGGGTACGACATCCGGATCTTCACGCCCGAGGTGGAGCTGCCGTTCGCCGGCCATCCGACGCTCGGGACCGCCTTCACGCTCGCGCGGGAGGGCCTGATCGGCGCCGACACGGTGCAGCACTGCAGAGCCGGCGACATCCCCGTCACGATCGATCTCGACGCCGGGCGAGCCGTGATGCGCCAGTTGCCGCCGGTCTTCGGCCGCGAGGTGATCGATCGTGCCGCGGTCGCGGCAGCCGCTGGTCTCGGGGCCGATGACCTCGTCGACCGTTTGCCGATCGTCCCGGTTTCGACCGGCATCCCGCATCTGATGGTGCCGGTGCGGAGCGATGAGGCGCTCCGGCGGGCAGCCCGTGACGACCGCGGGTGCGAGCGCGTGTGCAAGGACGCGGACGACGCTGAGTCGCTCTACCTGTTCACCGTCCGCGGGCGTGGCGACATCCGCGCGCGCATGTTCGACCGGTTCCCGACGATCGGCGAGGACCCGGCGACCGGTTCGGCGGCGGGGCCGCTGGCCGCCTACCTCGCTGCCCACGAACTCGCCGGTCTGCCGGGCTCGGCGGTGATCGCACAGGGCGAGCAGATCGGGCGGCCGTCGTTCCTGCACGTCGAGGTGGCGCGCGACGCGGACGACTGGCTGGTGCACGTCGGTGGAGGCGTCCGCCCGATGGGTGAGGGCGCGTTCGAACTCTAGGCCTGCACCGGAGCGCATTGCACCCGAGGCGCGACCGCCTCGACATCGCCGTGTGCGGTGACGATCGTGCCGATGTGCGCGGACTCGCTCGGCCCGAGGGTCAGTTCGTACGTGGGCGCGCCGTCCGCGAACGTCGCCGCGGTGTCGCCGTAGGCGACCACCTGGCAGGAAAAGCCGCTCGCGAGGGTGCCCTGGTTGGAGATCTGCGTGTCGAAGCAGGTCGTGTCGTTCTGAGGCGACGAGCACGTGATCGGCACCCGGTCGGTCGCCACGAGCGCCGTCGCCGGCACCACGTTGGGGCGCATCACCATGGCCACCACGAACCCGATCGCCGCGACGAGCAGCGCCACGAGGACGGCGATCGCGACGTAGGGGCCGGGGGAGCGTTCGGACGCCATGGGCGCTCAGCGTACTCCCGCCGGGCATCCCCGCGAGGGTAGGCTTAGCACTTCGGGGCGTAGCGCAGCCTGGTTAGCGTGCGTGCTTTGGGAGCACGAGGTCGCGGGTTCGAATCCCGCCGCCCCGACGAGCGAACGCTCAGCCGTCGACGGATTCCGCAGTGGGCTTGGGCGGGGCGACGCCGTTCGGGTCCGTGTCCACCCAGTCGGCGAGCCAGTCGGGGATCGTGTCCGGCCACACCGTGTCGAGCCGATCGGCTTCGAGACCGCGCTGGCGATGCGTTGCCCAGCACAGGCTGAATCCGGTCATCGTCCACAGGAACGCGTTCAAAGCGACCAGCATCAACAGCATCGACAGACACCCCTCCCAGAGTGAACCCCGGCTCCTTCGACACCACGTCGACCCGGGCGCTCGTCCTGCGAGGCGCTACTGGCGCTCGGGCTTCCCTCGATACTGCGCCCAACCGCTCGTTAGCTCAAGTCCCCACGTCGGCGCGGGGTCCGCGCCCGTACCGCGTCATCACGTCGATGAGCGCGTCGTGGGGGAGCGCGTGCGCCGTGACCCCATCCCGTCCGACCATCGTCTGCGCCGCGATCAGCGCGTTGCAGATCGCCTCCTCGGTCGACTCGATCGCGCCCCAGAACAGATCCGACATCGCGCCGTCGGGCAGCATCGTCACCGAGAACGCCTCGTTCGACCCTTCCGCCTTGTAGCTGTGGAAGGCCCCGACGTTCGCGGTCGAGAAGGCGAGGAAGATGTCGCCGCTGGAGTGTGCGCCGCTGCCGCCCATGCGCGCGATCCCGAGCCCGGCGCGCTGCGCGAGCCGGGTCAGCTGATGTGGCAGGATCGGCGCGTCGGTCGCGAGGATCACGATGATCGAGCCGGCGCCGCGTCGTGCGATCGCCTCTTCGTCGTCCCAGGCCGAGGGGATCACGGTGCGGGCAAGCTCGCGGCCGACGGGCACGCCGTCGATCGTCAGGTGGTCGCGGTCGCCGTAGTTGGCCTGGACGAGCGCGCCGACGCGCCATCCGTTGACGATGCGCGAGGCGGTGCCCGTGCCGCCCTTGAACTCGTGACACACCATGCCGGTGCCGCCGCCCACGTTCCCTTCGGGCACCGGACCCGCCGCCGCGACGGCCAGCGCCTGGTGCAGATGCGCCGCGGTGACGTGCATCCCGTTGATGTCGTTGAGGCCGCCGTCGTAGGTCTCCGCGACCACCGGCAGCGACCAGAACGACGCGCTCGCGCTCCGTGTGGCCATGTCCGCGACCACGAGCGCGTCGCGCACGATGCCGACGCTGTGCGTGTTGGTGATGGCGATCGGCGTGGTGAGCTGTCCAGCCTCGCGGACCCATTCGAGCCCCGTCATCTCGCCGTTGCCGTTCAGCGTGTGGCAGCCTGCGAACAGGGGCGAGTCGCCGATCGTGTCGTGCGGCACGATCACCGTCACTCCGGTGCGGACCGGCCCCTGGCCGACGACGAGCGGCCCCTCGCCCTCGATCAGGGTCACGGTGCCGACGCGCACGCCCGCGATGTCGGTGATGGCGTTGTTCGGGCCGGTCGGCAGCTGGCCAAGCGCCAGGCCGAGGTCGCGGTAGCGCGTCATGGCGACGCAGGCTAGCAGCGGCGACCGCGCTTCCGGGCCGCCCGCGTAGCCTGGCCGCCATGCAGGTGACGTCGACCGTCGAGGAGTTGCCGCCGGGGAGCATCCGCCGCGCGATCGCCGGCTTCCCCCATGCCGAGGGCTACGACCTGCTCGTGATCCCGTTGCGCTTCCGAGGCGACAAGCCGCACCTGTCGGCCTGGACCGATTTCGACGAGAAGACGATCACCATCCAGATCCCCGAGCCGTTCCTGCCGTTCGGCGAGGTCATCCCGTTCGGCGCCCAGCGCCGCCCGGGCAAGGGTATGCGCTTCATCTGGCTGACCGAGGGCATCACGTTTCGAACGCCGCGCGAGGTCGTGCGGTTCCTGTACCTGCACGAATGGATGCACTGGTACCTGAAGGAGCGCCGCAACGCGAAGTCGCAGGCCGAGACCACATGCGACCGTTTCGCGCTGTTGAACTATCGAAAGCGGACCGTCACGATCGCCGACGCCATGGAGGCGCAGCGGCGGAAGCGCTAGCCGGCGTCGGCCGCGACCGCGGCGCGCGGTGCCTCTTCGCCCGCGCCGAGGGCGCTTTCCAAGAGCACGGCGAAGTGGTCCAGCCGCTCGCGCTGGCGTTCCGGCTGACTGCGCCACCGATGGAAGAGCCCGGGGTCCAGCTCCTCGGTCACGAGGGCGTCCTGGATCGCGCTGGAGGTCCAGTCCACGAGCGACACGATCGTCTCGAGGTCGAGGTCGGCGCGGACCTCGCCGCGTTGCTGTCCCCACTCGACGAACTCGAGCGTGCCGTAGGGGTCCTCGCTCACCAGGAACCGGTTCAGCTCGCGCTTGAGCTCCAGGTCCGTGCCGTAGTTCCCGACCAGCACGACGCGGTTGGGCACCCAGTCCTCCTCCACGAGGTGTTGGGTCCGATCCAGCCAGTAGCGCACGACCGGGAAGAAGCCACGCTCCTTCACGTCGTCGGGAGCGTCGAGCCAGGCGGGCAGCGACGAGACGGCGCGCTTGTACGCCTCGAAGAACAGACCTGCCTTCGAGCCGTAGTGCTGGAACACCGACCCCTTGGCGATCTGCAGCTCGGTGGCGATGTCCTCGATCCGGGCGCCCTGGTAGCCCTGCTCGGCGAAATGGCGCATGGCGCATTCGACGATCAGCTCGCGCTTGGCCTCGGCGCGAGCGCTCCGCCGACGTGACTTCTGGTCAGTGGTCATCCCGATCTCCATCGCCGCAGGTCGCCGACCGAGCCTACGTCGGCCGAGCACGCTCAGGATGACCGGTGGTCAACAGTCGAGGGCGAGGTAGCTCCGAACGCTCGCCGCCCTCGGCAGGGCGGCGAGCCCCACCCCGAGGACGAGGAACACGACCTGCACCGCGCCGTGCAGGTCGATCATCGAGAGCTGCATCCCGATCCACAGCACCGTGCCCCAGCCCATGACCTGTGTCGCGGTCCACGCCCAGTGTTCGTGGTGGCTCGGATCGACGCGTTCCGCAAAGCCCCACGAGAACCGCGTGAGGAGCCCGACTGCGATGACGGCCGGGATGACGCCCATGAACGCGATCAGGAACCAGCCGACCATGTACCAATCCGGCAGGGGCGTCGCCTCGAGCCAGGAGACGTTCGCGCCGATCGGCGCACCCGTCGGGTCGGCGAGCAGCTGGGGCCCGGTCGCGAGCCCACCGATCGCAATGAACCCCAGGATGCCGACGAGGATCCAGACGATCCCGGGTCGGTGGGTTCGAACGCTCGGTGCACGCTCCATACCGTCAGTGTGCCTCGCGGCTGCACCTGTGAGGCGGGCGGAACGGCCTGTCGGGTGCGGGCCCCTCGGCCGGCTAGCCGTTGGCCGCGACGGCGGCGATCGTGTCGCCGGCGAGCGCCAGGCCCTTGAGGGTGTGCTCCACGTCGAACCCGAACCCGAACCGGATCCCGTTGTCGATGCCGAACATCTCGCCGGGCACGAGCAGAACGCTGCGTTCCGTCCGGATCCTCTCCACGAGGTAGCGCGTGTCCACGGGCAGGTCGACCTTCGCGAAGGCGATCGCGCCGGCCACCGGTCGACGGGCGCGCAGGGCGGGTTGGGTCGCGAGCCAGCTCTCGAGCAACGGCAGGTTGGCCCGGATGATGCCGCGCGTCCGGGCCAGGATGTTCTCCCGGACATGCGGTTGCATCGCCACGGCGGTCAGCCGGTCGCTGAGCAGCCCCGGCGTGAGCGTGGAGTAGTCGTGGTGTCGCCAGATGCGCTCGATCACCTTGCTCGGCGCCACGGTCCAGCCGACCCGGAGTCCCGGCATCGCGAAGGCCTTGGACAGCCCGCTGGTGATCACCACCTTCTCGTAGCGGCCCCAGAAGGTCGGGGTGGTCGCGTCGGTGTCGACCTCGGCGCCGCGATAGATCTCGTCGGCGACGATCCAGGCGCCGGCGCGCTCCGCGACCTCGATCACAGCCTCCATCTCACCTTCGGTCAGCACGCCCCCCGTGGGGTTGTTGGGGTTGCAGACCATGATCGCCTTCGTGCGCTTGCCGACCGCGCGTTCGAGTCGCTCGAGGTCCAGCGCCCACCGGTCGCCATCCTCCACCAGAGGGAACGTGTCGACCCCGCGGCCGAAAACCGCGCCGAGGCCGAGGCCCTGCAGGTAGTTCGGCACCATGAACGCCAGTCGATCGTCGCCGCGGAGCAGCGACCAGACGGTCAGCAGATTGGCCTCTGAGCCACCGTTCATCATCGTGACGTTGTCCGCGGTCGCGTCGGGATACCAGTCGGCGATCGCCGCGCGCGATTCGAGCGAGCCCTCAGACAACGGATAGCCGAGGGGGATCTGCAGGAACGTCTCGGCGTCGGCCGCCGGACCGAGCAAGTCTCGGATCGTCATCGGCAGGACGCCGGACTCCGACAGGTCGTAGTCCACCAGGTGCCAGTGTTGGGATTGGTACCGCTCCATCTCGAACAGATCGATCTTGGCCATGCTCGAAGGCTAGTGCCTCCGGTCGCTTTCGGCCACGGTCGGCGGTTGACCGAGGGACGGCGTACGGGGCAGGCTCCCGCCATGACCACCGTTCGGATCCTGCGGGCCGACGACGTACGCGAAGCGTTGTCCATGGAGGCGTGCATCGATGCGGTGGAGGCGGCGTTCATCGCCTACAGCGCCGGGCGCGCGGAGCTGCCCGGGGTGATCCATCTGGACGTGCCCGAGGCCGACGGAGAGATCCACGTGAAGGCGGGTCACCTGCACGGCGCCCCGACCTACGCGGTCAAGGTGGCGAGCGGGTTTTACGCGGAGGATCCGGCCGCGATCGATGGCCTCGTGCTCGTGTTCGATGCCCGAACCGGCGCTCCGGTCGCCCTCCTGCTCGACGGTGGCCTGCTCACCGACGTGCGCACGGGGGCCGCCGGCGGCGTCGCGGCGCGGTGGTTGGCGCCACAGGATGTCGACAGCGTCGCCGTCCTGGGCACCGGGATCCAGGCTCGCCGACAGGTGGAGGCATTGCGGTGCGTGCGTCCGGATCTCGGCGAGATCCGGCTTTGGGGACGCGACATGGATCGCGCGATGCGTGCCGCCCACGACATCGGCGCGATGGTGTCGGACTCGGTGCAGGAGGCCGTGACGGGCGCGACCGTCGTGATCACCGCGACGGCGTCTCGCGAGCATCTCGTGGACGCGGCCTGGGTCGCACCCGGCGCGCACATCACGGCGGTCGGCTCCGACGGCGTCGGCAAACAGGAGTTGGACCCGGCGCTGCTGCGCCGCGCCGACGTCATGGCCGTCGACTCGCTCGAGCAGTGCCGACAGCTCGGTGAGCTGCAGCACGCCACCGATCAGGCGGACCGCGCGGTCGAGCTCGGCCGGATCTGTGCCGGCGACGTGGCGGGCCGCACGTCTCCGGAGCAGTTGACGATCTGCGACCTGACCGGTGTCGGCGTCCAAGATGTTGCCGCGGCCAACGCGGTGCTCGCGGGCGCCCCTCCCGCGGCCGGCGCGTCGATCGAGCTCTAGCCGCGTCCCGCGTCAGCCGGCGAGGCGCCGAAGCACGTCGTCGTGCAGGGCGCCGTTCGTCGCGACCACGCTTCCCTTGTGGCGCGGGGGGCGCCCGGCGAAGTCGGTGATCCGCCCGCCCGCCTCCTCGACGATCGGGACCAACGCCGCGAAGTCCCAGATCGCGAGCGACGGCTCGATACAGATCTCCGCCGCACCGCGGGCCACCAGCAGATGCCCCCAGAAATCCCCGAAGCCTCGCTCGCGGTTCGAGGTGGCCAGCAACTCCAACGTCGCGGAACCGTGTGCGCCGCCCAGCAGCGTGTCCAGCTGCGAATACAGGAACTGGGCGTCGGCCAGGCGCGACGTGTCGCTCACCTGGATCCGCTTGCCGTTCATCGTTGCGCCGTCGCCCCGGGCCGCCGCGTAGCGTTCGCCCAGCGCCGGGGCGCTCGCGACTCCGAGGACCAGCTGGCCGTCGAACTGCAACGCGATCAGCGTGGCCCACACCGGGATCGCGCGCGCGTAGTTGGCGGTGCCGTCGATCGGATCGACGATCCACACTCGACCGGCGCCGTCGAACGAGCCGCCCTCCTCCTCGCCCATCACACGATCCTTCGGGAAGGTCGCTTTGAGTCGCGCGCGCACCATCCGTTCGATCGCCAGATCGGCGGCCGTCACCAGCGTGCGGTCGGCCTTGTGCCGGATCTCGAGCCCGTCGTCGGCGAACAGATCCATCGCGATCGTCGACGCCTCGTCGGCCAGCGCATGCGCGAACGCCAGCTCCTCCTCGTACATGGGAGGCAGCCTACCTGCGCGTTTGCAGGTGCGGGGTCGAGGATCTCGGGTAGCCTGGTCGCCACGATGCAGACCACCGTTGAAAGCACAGACAAACACACCGTCAAGCTCACGATCGAGGTGCCGTCCGAGCAGGTCGACAAGGATCTCGACCTGACGTACCGCTCGATCGCACGCGAGGTCAAGATCCCCGGATTCCGTCCCGGGAAGGCCCCGAAGCCGATCATCGACGCCCAGGTTGGACGCGACGTCGTGCTCGAGGAGTTCGTCCACCAGAGCGTGCCGACGTACTTCCGCGAGGCGGTCAGCGACGAGGACCTCGCGCCCATCGGCGACCCCGAGGTGGACGTCGAACAGCTCGAGCCGGGCAAGGCGTTCATCTTCACCGCCACCGTCGAGGTCCGGCCGCGCCTGGAGCTGACGAAGGAACAATACGAGGGCATCAAGGTCGTGAAGCCCCCGACGCAGCCGACGGAGGCCGACATCGACACGTGGATCGAGCGGCTGCAGCGGCAGTTCGCCGAGCTCGAGCCCGTCGACCGGGCCGCGCAGGAGACCGACCTCCTCACCGTGAGTCTGTCGGCCACCCGCAACGGCGAACCACTGGATGCCCTGACCCGCGACGAGTACCTCTACTCCGTCGGCTCCGGCGAGTTCGGCGAGACGATGGACGGGAAGCTGCTCGGCACGAAGCCGGGCGACATCGTCGAGTTCGACGAGGACCTGCCGGCGGAGCGCTTCGGCGAGGAGCTGGCCGGCACCGCCTCGTTCAAGGTGCTGGTCAAGGACGTGAAGGCGCTGCGCCTGCCCGAGCCCGACGACGCGTTCGCGTCCACCGCCTCGGAGTTCGACACGATCGAGCAGCTCCGCGACGACCTTCGCGAGAAGCTGGTCGAGGTCAAGGAGCGTGAGGCCGAGGGCGTGGTGCGCGACCGGGCGCTGCAGGCGATGGTCGACACGGTCGACGTGGATCTACCGGAGTCGCTGATCGAGGACGAGACGAGCCACCGTGTGCGGCACGCGGAGCAGCAGGCCGCCCAGTACGGCATCACGCTGGACCAGATGCTCGAATTACAGGGCTGGGATCGTGAGCGGCTCGCGGCCGACAGCCGGGACCACGCGGTGCGGGCGATCAAGGCCGACCTCGTGCTGGAAGGCGTTGCACGGTCGGAAGAGTTGGAGGTCACGGCCGAGGAACTCGGGGTGCAGATCGGTCAGATGGCCCAGGCGTATGACCGCGATCCGAAGGAATTGGCCAAACAGTTGGACCGATCGGGACAGATCGTAACGCTGGCCGGCGATATCATCCGTTCGAAGGCGCTCGACATCCTGGTCGAGCGTGCCGATATCACCGAGGAGAGCCCGGAGGCCGCCGACGCCGCAGCGTCGAGCGAGACGGCCGACGAGGAAACGGAGGAACAGGCATGACCATCCAGCCCGTGCACAACTACCTGGTGCCCACGGTCGTCGAGCAGACGAGCCGCGGGGAGCGCGGGTACGACATCTACTCCCGCCTGCTGAAGGACCGCATCGTGTTCCTCGGCACGCCGATCGACGACAACGTCGGCAACCTCATCATGGCGCAGCTGCTGCATCTGGAGTCCGAGGATCCCGACAAGGACATCAACCTGTACATCAACTCGCCCGGTGGCGACGTATCGGCCTTGCTCGCGATCTACGACACGATGCAGTACATCAAGTGCGACGTGTCCACGATCGTGATGGGGCTCGCCGCGTCGGCGGCCGCGGTGCTGTTGCTGGCCGGCGCGACCGGCAAGCGATTCGCCCTGCCGAACTCCCGCGTGCTGCTGCACCAGCCACACGGCGGGGCGCAGGGGCAGGCGGTCGACATCGAGATTCAGGCCAAGGAGATCATGCGCCTCCGGGCCCTCCTGGAGCAGATCATCGCCACCCACACGGGCCAGACGCTCGAGAAGGTCAGCAAGGACACCGATCGCGACTTCATCCTCACGGCCGACGAGGCCAAGGACTACGGCGTCATCGACGACATCCTGAGCCGTCGCGGTATTACGCCACAAGTAGCTGGCGTCAGCTCCAACGGCGCGTGATAATCCCCGACACGGCGAGCGGGCCCCGAGGGGCCCGTCCGCGAACGGCCGGCGCGAAAGGGCAGCGGTAGATGGCGAAGTTCGGGGAATCCGACCTGCTGAAGTGCTCCTTCTGCGGGAAGAGCCAGAAGCAGGTGAAGAAGCTCATCGCCGGACCCGGCGTGTACATCTGCGACGAGTGCATCGACCTGTGCAACGAGATCATCGAGGAGGAGCTCTCCGAGACCTCCGAGCTCAAGCTCGACGAGCTTCCGAAGCCGGCCGAGATCTTCGGCTTCCTCGACGAGTACGTGGTCGGCCAGGATCAGGCGAAGAAGGTCCTGTCGGTCGCGGTCTACAACCACTACAAGCGGATCCAGGTCGGCGCGAAGGACGGCGAGGTCGAGCTCCAGAAGTCCAACATCATGATCCTGGGCCCGACCGGCTGCGGGAAGACCTACCTGGCCCAGACGCTCGCCCGTCTGCTGAACGTGCCGTTCGCGATCGCCGACGCCACCGCGTTGACGGAGGCCGGGTACGTCGGCGAGGACGTCGAGAACATCCTGCTGAAACTGATCCAGAACGCCGACTACGACGTCAAGAAGGCCGAGACCGGCATCATCTACATCGACGAGATCGACAAGATCGCGCGCAAGTCCGAGAACCCGTCGATCACCCGCGACGTGAGCGGCGAGGGCGTGCAGCAGGCCCTGCTGAAGATCCTCGAGGGCACGCAGGCGAGCGTGCCGCCGCAGGGCGGCCGCAAGCACCCGCACCAGGAGTTCATCCAGATCGACACGACGAACATCCTGTTCATCTGTGGCGGTGCGTTCGCGGGGCTCGACAAGATCATCGAGTCGCGGATCGGCCGCAAGGGCGTCGGCTTCGGCGCGAACGTCACCAGTCGAGAGGACAAGGACATCGGCGAGCTGTTCTCCGGCGTGCTGCCCGAGGACCTGCTGAAGTTCGGGCTGATCCCCGAGTTCGTCGGGCGCCTGCCGGTCATCACCCACGTGAACAACCTCGACGAGGACGCGCTCGTCGACATCCTCACGCAACCGAAGAACGCCTACGTCAAGCAGTACAAGAAGTTCTTCGAGTTCGACGGGGTCGAGCTCGAGTTCACCGACGAGGCGCTCCGCGCGATCGCCGAGCAGGCGATCCAGCGGGGGACCGGCGCGCGCGGGTTGCGGGCGATCATGGAAGAGGTCCTGCTCAACGTGATGTACGAGCTGCCCTCGCGCGAGGACGTCACGAAATGCCTCGTGGACCGCGATGTGGTGCTGACCGGCGTCAATCCGACGCTCGTCCCGCGCGACACGAAGAAGCCCAGGGGCGAGCGGCAACAGCGCACCGCTTGATGCGCCTGACCGGCATCGCGCTGGCCTCCTGCACCCTGCTCACGTTGTTCGCGTGCGCGAACGACTCGTCGGGCGGCGCGACGACCGGCGGCGACCTCACGGGCGTGACCTGGGTGCTCGATCACGCCTCGATGATGACGCTCGCAGACAGCATGCCGAAGAACGCCCAGATCACGCTCGCCTTCGACGGCCAACAGGCGCAGGGCAGCGCGGCGTGCAACTCCTACGGCGCGGGCTACACGGCCGACGCCGGGGCGGGCACGCTGAGGTTCGATCAGTTCATGCTGACCGCGATGGCGTGCGAGCAGCCGTTGATGGACCTCGAGTCGGCCTATATCGCGGCGCTCGGCGACGTGACCGGCTACCAGGTCACCGGCGACCAGACCGGGCTCGTGCTGACCGGTGGCACGGCGGCGCTCACCTTCACGCCACAGCCGCCGGAGCAGGCGCTCGCGCTGGAGCAGACCGACTGGACGCTGACCATGATCGCGACGCCGGAGTCGCAAGCGGTCTCGTCCACGATCGCCGGCACGAAGGTCACCGCGCTGTTCGACGCGGGGACGGTTGCGGGCACCGGTGGCTGCAACCGCTACCACGGCACCTACGAGGCGGATGGCTCCTCGCTGACGTTCGGCCCGCTCGCCTCGACGCAGAAGCTCTGCGAGCAGGACGTGTCGAAGCAGGAACAGCGCTACCTCGCCGCGCTCGACGCGACGGCGTCCTTCGCCATCGAGGGCGACCAACTGACGTTGTCGGACGACGCCGGTCAGATGTTGCTGGAGTTCAGCGGCGAGCCGGTCCGCTAGCCGAGGCGCCTGACCCGCTCGAGGTCTGCCGCCGCTCCCAGTGCTTCGAAGGTGATGGCCGCGCTCGCGAGGACATCCGACGCCGCGTCGCGCCGGTTCACGGCCCGAAGCGCCGCGGCGAAGTCCACCTGGGTGCGCGCCCGTTCGTACGGGGTGCCGAGCGCATCGAACCCGTCCGTGGCCGACTCGAGGGCGTCGATCGCGTCCTCGCCGGCGGCAAGGGCGGCGCGACCGGTCAGCCGATCCGCCGCGGGCGCCAGAAGCGGCGCGGGGCCGAGATCCGCCTGCTCGCGCATCGCGGTCACCAGGTCGGGCACCAGGTCCCAGCGAGCGCTGGCAACGGCGCGCTCCGCCTCTGCGAACAAGGCGTCGGTGCGGTGCACGCGCCAGTTCCAGGGACGCTCGACCGCCCACGCACGATCGGGCTCGCCGCGCTCGACGAGCAGCCGCACGAGCGAGGGGTAGGTCCGTCCGGAGGACGACGTTGCGGACTTGGCCATCGTCTCGAGCAGCCGTCGAGCCTCGGCCTGCTCGCCGCGAGCCTCATGGATCATGCCGGCCGCCCCGAACGCGTGCATGGCGAAGTAGGGCGGGTCATCGCGGCGGTCGTCGAGCAGCTCCGTGACGGCGGCGATCTCCTCGAGGGCTTCATCCCAGCGGCCGGCCAGCCACAGGGCGGTGGCGAACCAGCTGCGCGCGTGGATCTCCACGTTCGGTCCTCGCCCGCCGATCAACGCGAGCGCCTCGGTCGCGTGCCGGATCGCGTCTTGGTAGCGCCCGAGCTCCACGTCGATCCAGATCCCCACAGAGTGGAAGTCTCCGATCTCCAGCGGGTTGGTCACCTGCGGCATCACCGCCCGGCGAAGCTCGTGCAGCGCGCTGGCGGCGCCGTAGCGGCCGACGCTGCATCGAGACGCCCCGGCGAGGTCGAGCGCGCCCGATGCGAGATCCCAGAGTCCGAGCCGAGCGGCGATCTCGCTCGCCTCGATGCCCGCGCGCTCGAACGACTCCATCTGCGGTTCCGTGACGTGCTCGTTGGGGAACGCGAAGAGCCAGCCGGATCGCAACGACAGGAGTCGGACGCGTTCCTCACCGTCACCCGGTGGAAGGTTGGCGAATCCGAGATCCATCAGCGCCTGCACGGTCGGTTCGTCGGGCAGACTGTCCTTCATCGACCCCGGCCATCGGATCGGCAACTCGCACGCGAACCCGGCGAGACGGGCGATCGCCCGGCCGTCCTCGGGCACGCCGCCGACCCGAACGTCGATCGCCTCCACCAGCGCGTCGTACGCGGGATCTCCCGCATAGCCGTCGAAATGCGCCGTCCCGAGGGCCTCGAGCGACTCCGCCCGCTGCAGGTCCGTCTCGGAAAGCGCCAGCGCATCCTCCGCGAGCCGGACGGCCTTATGCAGGGCAAGCCGTCGTCGCGCGGCGTCCGACGCGGACCGAAGCCAGCGCAGCGCCTGCTCCCGAAGGTCGGCCTCGAGCGTGCCCGTCTCGGCGGCGAGATGCGCCGCGGTGCCGAGGTGGTAGGCGAGCAGCTCGGCGAACTCGGAGACTCGTTCACCAGAGCTGCGCTGCAGCCATTCCGCCACTTTGCGGTGCGCCAGCTACCCGATCGCGGCGGGGCAGCGAGCCATACGCGACGTCGCGCGTGAGGACGTGTTTGAAGAGGAACTCCTGCTCGCCGGCGATCGAGGAGCCGAACTTCGAGCGCACGAGCTCCCGATCCTCGGCGCGTCGCAGGTGTTGCAGGATCGCGGAGGGCTCGAGTCCGGTCAGCTCGGCGATGGGACCGGGCCAGAATGCGCGACCGACGACGGCCGCGGCCTGCACGACGCGCTTGTCCTCCGGGTCGAGCAGGTCGATCCGCGCGGCCAGCACCCCTTGCACCGTGTCCGGGATCTCGATCGTCCCGACGGTGTCCGTGGCGAGCCATCGGTCGCCCGTGCGCACGACGGCGCCCTCGTCGATCAGGCGTCGGACGATCTCCTCGATGTAGAAGGGGTTGCCCTCGGCGCGCTCGAGGATCGTCGCGTGGACCGACGGCGGCAGATCGTCGACCGTGAGCAGCGATCGCACCAGGAGCTCGGACTCGTCGGCGCTGAGCGGGTCGAGGACCACGGCCGTCGCGTTGCGCCCCCCGCCGCCCCACGCGGGTCGGATCGACGTGAGCTCCGGGCGCGAGGGGCACACCAGCAGGATCGGCCCGTCGGCGCGCGACGACAGCTCGTCGAGCAGGTCGAGCAGCACCGGGTCGGCCCAATGGATGTCTTCGATCACGACGATGACAGGTCCGCCCCGGGCCAGCGCCGAGAAGAAGATCCGCCAGGCCTCGTGCACCTCGTCGCGCACGTCCTTGGGATCGAGTGCCCGGAACGACACCTCGGGATCCTCCAGGCCGATCGTGTAGGCCAGCGCCGCCGCCGATCGACCGGGATCGGGCGCGACGTCTGGCGTGAAGAGATCGCGGCTGAGTTTGCGGACCTTGTCCACGGCGATGTCGGTCGCGTCCGAATCCAAGATGCCCGCGTGGCCCTTCAAGATCTCCGCGAGTGGCCAATAGGTGATGCCGTCTCCGTACGGAAGACAGCGGCCCCGCAGCACGAGCGGCGCTGCCTCCGTGCGCTCGGCCCACGACAAGGAATTCAGTCGTCAGTCGGGACTTGCCGAGCCCTGCGTCGCCGTAGATCGTTGCGATCGACGGGCGCGACTCGCCGAGCACGCGCTCGAACACGGCGCGCAGCAACCCGAGCTCGTCGTCGCGTCCGATCATCGGCGCGTGGAGACCGGGCACGCCGCGATCCGGGGCGTCGGAGATCGCATCCACCAGCGCGTACGCGCGAACCGGGCGGGCCTTTCCCCTCAGATCCAGCGAGCCGAGATCCTCGAACAGGAATCCGCGCACCGAGGCGGCCGTCCGTTCGGCGACGACGATCTGGCCGGGCGCGGCGGCGGCCTCCAGCCGGGCGGCGGCGTTGACCGCGTCGCCGGTCACCATCGCCTCGCCCGGGGCGGGGTCCAGCGTCGCGAGCACCTCGCCGGTGTTGACGCCGATCCGGATCTGCAGCTCGACGCCGTCGGCGCCGCGCAGGTCGTCGTTCACCCGTCGGAGTCGGTCGAGCATCCGGCGCCCTGCCCGCAGGGCGCGCGCAGGATCGTCCTCGTGGGCGGCCGGCACGCCGAAGACCGCCATCACGGCGTCGCCGATGAACTTCTCGACGGTCCCGCCCTCGGCCTCGATCTCCTCCCGCATCGCCTGCGCGTAGGCCTGCATCACCTCGCGGAACCGCTCCGGGTCGAGTCGCTCCCCGAGTTCGGTGGACCCGGTCACGTCCGCGAAGACGATCGTGACGAGGCGCCGCTCCTCGCCCGCGCGCGACGCCGGCGCCACCGCGGCACCGCAGTTCGGGCAGAACGACGCGCCCGTCGGCAACACGGTCCCGCAGGTCGAGCACGCCGAGCCGAGGTCGGCGCCGCACGTCGGGCAGAAGCGTGCGCCCTCGGCTGTCGTTGCGCCACAGGAGCGACAGGTGGCCATGGCAGCAGTGTAAGGTGCCGTTTCGGCCGCGCGTTCCGTCCCGGGGCTCGCCCATTGGACGAGGTGTGTCGAACCGTTCATGCTTAGCGCGCTGCGACGCAGCGCAAGCCTGATGAAAGGGAGAGATCGATGGCACAGGTCAAGGCTCGAACCCAAACGATGCCGTGGTGGTTGTTCCTGATCACGGGTATCGCCTGGTTGCTGATCGCGATGGTGGTGCTGCGATTCAACATCTCCTCGATCACAACAGTGGGGATCCTGTTGGGCGCGCTGTTCCTGGCCGCGGCCGTCAACGAGTTCTTCGTCTCCTCGGTCGTGGACACGTGGCGATGGGCGCACATCATCCTCGGGGTCCTCTTCGTGTTCGGGTCTCTCTGGGCCTTCTTCCAGCCGAAGGAGGCGTTCTGGGCGTTGGCGTCCGTCCTCGGGTTCCTGCTCGTACTGCAGGGGTCCGTCACCTTGATCCACGCCGTCATGGTCAAGGGGCCGTTGTGGGGCCTCGGATTGAGCGTTGGGATCCTGGAGATCCTGCTGGGCTTCTGGGCCTCGCAGCAGTACTACCCGGCGCGGGCGACGCTGATCTTGATCTGGGTCGGGTTCATGGCGCTGTTCCGTGGGATCGGGGAGATCGTGTTCGCCTTCGAGCTCCGGAGAGCGGAGGGGTAACCATGGCGACAGGCGACGACGCGCAGGACGTCGAACAGCTCCGCGAGGAGCGCGACCGACTCCAATCGGAGGTCGAGCGCATGCACGGCGTGAAGCGGCACCGACTGCGCGGCGTCGCCGCCGTGGTGGCCGTCGTGGTGGCGGTCGCGAGCTTCTCCCTGGCCCTGCCCGGAGCATGGGCACGACGTACGGTCGCCGACGCCGACACGTACCTGTCGGTCGTCTCGCCGCTCGCCGACGACCCCGCGGTGCAGGAGGCGCTCGCCCGCGAGATCACCACCGCTGTCTTCCAGGCGCTCGATGTGGAGGGAAAGCTGTCGGCGGTCCTGACCGAGAAGGCGCCGCAACTGTCGTTCCTCGCCGGTCCGATCACGACGTCGGTGCAGGGCTTCGTGCAGGACCAGGTGCAGAACATCGTCGCGAGTGAGCAGTTCCAACAGTTCTGGGTCGACGCGAACCGGCTGATCCAACAGCAGGTGATCGCGGTCCTCCGTGGGGACAGTACGATCGTCCAGCTCCAAGGCGACAACGTCGTCCTTAACTATCTGCCGCTGATCAATCAGGCGCTGCAGGCCGCCTCGGGTACGATCAGCCAGCTCATCGGTCACCAACTCACGTTGCCGGAGATCACGCCGGACATGATCCCGACCGAGGCGATCCAGAAGCTGGACACCGCGCTCGGCGTCACGTTGCCGACCACCTTCGGGACGCTCGTCGTCTTCAACTCCGATCAGCTCCCCAAGCTGCAATACGCGGTCAACACCGCCCGTCAAGGGCTCTACGGCCTGGTTGCCTTGTTCTTCCTCTCGCTCGCCATCGCGATCTGGGTCTCGCCCCGTCGCCGGCGGACGATCCTGCAGATCGCCGTCGCGATCGCCGCGGTCACCGTGATCGAGCGACGGCTCGGCATCTCGTCGGTCGACAGCGTCGTCAACCTCGCCAAGCCCGAGAACCAGGCGGCTGTGCGCGCGATCGCCGAGGCGATCGTCGGGTGGTTCCTCGACTACACGCGGATCTTCCTGCTGCTGGCGCTGTTGACCGTTGCGATCGCGCTGCTGACGGGTCCGTACCGCTGGGCGCTGGCGTTCCGTCACGGCATCGCGGACCTGGCGCGCAACACGGTGCACACCGACGGCTCCGTCGAGGCGGGCTCCGCGTCCACGTGGGTGGCCGCGCATCGCATCGGGGTGATGACCGCGATCGGGGTCGTCGCGGTCGGGATCCTCTGGCTGTTCGATCTGACGATCGGCTGGTCGTTCCTCGTCGTGCTCGTGGCGGTGGTGCTCGGTCTCGTCGCCTGGCGCGTGCTGCGGCCGCCGGCGGAGGAGCCCGCAGCCGTCGTCTAGGCCCCGCGCGGCCCCGGCGTCACGGCCGACAGCATCATCCCGAGGCCCGCGCCGCCGACGAGATCGTGGGGGAGGTGCGCGCCCACGTACATGCGGCCGAACCCCGTGATGCCGACGATCGCGACCAGCCACGGCTTGGTCCAGCCGGGGAGCTCCTCGGCAAGGACGAACGCCGTGGTCGTCGCCACGCACGTGTGCCCCGACACCCATCCGAGGTCGCCCTCGATGCCCTCTCGCAGCCGGACGTCGTCGCCCAGCACGCCGACCGGGCGCTCCCGCCCGCCGAGCGGTTTGGCGAGCTTCGCCCCGTACCACGCCGCGGTGCCCGCGGCGAGAACGGTGAGCGCGAGCCGACGGCGGCCCGCGAGGAACGCGACGGCGGCCACCGCCGGAACCGTGGCGAACGTGCCGGCCTGCATGATGGCGCGGACGGGGAGCCGCAGCCGGTCGTCGGCCTCGTTCGCCCAGCGGAACGCCCGCTCCTCGTAGGGGGGGATCTCCTCGGCGCGCGCCGCGCGCCAGCTCACGCCGAACAGCGCGGCGCCGACGCCGAAGCGCAGCGCGCGTCGAGGGATCGAGGTGGCCATGGGCTCGAAGTGTAGGTCGCCGATGCGGTGCGCCGCCGGGGATGCCGTGGCGTAGCCTTGTCGGCGATGCACGACGATCCCGTGGATGCTCCATCGCCGGACGAACCGACCCCCCCATCGAGGCCGACGGTGCGGCAGCGGATCGCCCACGCCCGGGAACGCACCGCCGAGCTCGAAGGCCGCGCGGTCGAGCGCTTCGAGCAGGAGCGGCGCCACCGGACCTGGGTCGAGATCGGCTGGCAGGCCTGGTTGCGGATGCGCCGGCGAGGCGGCCCGCTCCTCAGCGGCGGGCTCGCGTACCGATTCTTCCTCTTCGCGCTGCCGGCCGCGTTGTTGCTGGTCGTGCTTTTCGGCGGCTACGCGGACGTCGCCGGCGAGGCGCCGGACCAGGCCGCCCACGATCTCGGCATGGGCGCCGCCCTCGCGGCGACCGTGGCACAGGGGGTGAGCCAGTCCGAAGCGAGCCGGTGGTGGCTCGCGCTGCTCGGCCTCGTGCTGATGCTCTGGGCGGCCCGCAGCGCCGTCTCGGCGTTGTTGATCGTGTCGCGCATCGCGTGGGACGAGCCCCAGTCGAACAAGGTCTCGACGACTCGCGGCGCGCTCGTGTTCACCGCGTTCATGTTCGTCGGCTTCGTTGGCAGCTATCTCGCGGACCATCTGCTCCGCGGCGGCCTCGCGGCCCAGGTGCTGTGGTGGATCGTGATCGTCGCCGTGACCATCGGGGCGGCGCTCTACGCGATGGCGCTGCTGCCGCGCGCGGGGCGCCCGTGGACGGTGGTGATCCCGGGTGCGCTGTTCTTCGGGGTCGTCGTCCGCGGCATGGTCCTTGCGACCAGCATCTACTTCGCCGACAAGATCAGCCGTGCCAACGACCTGTATGGGGCGCTCGGCGTCGCCATCGTCGTCCTGCTGTGGCTGTACGTCTTGGCGTGGGGATGGGTTGCAGCGCAGTTCTTGAACGCGGGGATCGCTGGCGTCACCCGCATCGCTCCGAGAGAGTTCCTCGAAGACGCTTGACGCGGGCCCCTCGGGGAGGACGATATCCCCCGTCCACGCTATGAAGGGGGCTCCATGGAACAGCGACAGACGAGCGGATGGGCGGTCGGGTGGACCTACTTCGCCGCGTTCATGCTGATCATGCTCGGTATCTGGCACGCGATCGCAGGCCTCGCCGCGATCTTGAAGGACAACGTGCTCGTCGCCGGTCAGCTCGGCGACGGGTACTTCCTCAAACTGGACTCGACGCAGTGGGGATGGATCCATCTGATCCTCGGCGTCGTGATCCTTCTCGCGGGGTTCGCACTGTTCACGGGCGCGGTCTGGGCCCGGACGGTCGGCGTGATCTTCGCGGCGATCAGCGCGATCGGCGTGTTCGCCTGGCTGCCGTACTACCCCGTGTGGGGCGTGCTGTTCATCGTGGCCGACGTCGGTGTGATCTGGGCGCTGACGGTGCACGGTCGCGACGTCGTCGCCGAGTCTTAGCGGCGGCACTGGCGTTTCCGAGGCCCCCGGCGCATCGTTGGCCGGGGGCCTCGGCGTACCTCCGGTCCGGCCCAAAGATCGATGGGCTCGCGTATGGAGTCAAGAATGGCTATGCTCCCCGACGCGGAACGACCGCACACTGGAAGGGAGTGGTTTCGTGCTCGCAACGGAATGGAACCTCGGTTCTGTATTTCTCGCGATGATCTATTTCTTCTTCATCTTCATGTTGATCTGGATGTTCATCGCCGTGTTCGCGGATATCTTCCGGCGCAACGATCTCAGCGGTGGCGCCAAGGCCCTGTGGATCGTGTTCATCTTCGTGTTGCCTTTGATCGGGATCATCATCTACATGATCGCGCGCCCGAAGATGACCGAGCAGGACAAGGAGATGATGGCCGAGGCGCAAGAGGCGCAGCGTCGGGCCCAGGGCTACTCGCCGGCCGATGAGGTCGCCAAGCTCGCCAAGCTCCGCGACGAAGGCAAGATCACCGCGGAGGAGTACGAGGAGCAGAAGAAGCGGGCGATGATGCAGGTCTGAGACCTGGGCAGTTCCGCACCGCTCGCACGGGGCGGCGCCGCTTCGCGGCGCCGCCCCTTCGCATTTCCCTGGGTGTGCCGGGACGCCTGCGCCGGAGCGGCGCAGGCGTTCCGTAGACTCACGGCATGAACGTTCCCGACAAACCGTCGCTCGATGGCCTGGAGGCCAAGTGGGGCGAGTGGTGGGAGGCCTCGGGCACCTATCGCTTCGATCGCACGAAGCGCCGTGAGGAGATCTACGCCATCGACACGCCGCCGCCGACGGCGAGCGGGACGCTGCACCTCGGCTCCGTCGAGAGCTACACGCACACCGACCTCATGGCGCGTTTCCGCCGGATGCGGGGCGACGAGGTGTTCTATCCGATGGGCTGGGACGACAACGGGCTGGCGACCGAACGCCGCGTGCAGAACTACTTCGGCGTGCGATGTGACCCGTCGCTGCCCCAGGACCCGCACTTCGACGTCACTGCATTGGAACGGCCGGACGACCACCCCGTGCCGGTCAGTCGCGCGAACTTCATCGAGCTCTGCGAGCGCCTGACCGCCGAGGACGAGAAGGCGTTCGAGTCGCTCTTTCGCCTGCTCGGGCTGTCGGTCGACTGGTCCCACACGTACACCACGATCGGAAACGCCTCCAGGCGGGCCTCGCAGCGAGGGTTCCTCCGGCTCCTCGGTCGCGGGCTCGCGTACACGACCGACGCGCCCACGATGTGGGACGTGGACTTCAGGACCGCGGTGGCGCAGGCCGAGATCGAGGATCGCGAGATCGACGGGGCCTACCACCGGATCGCGTTCGAACGTGAGCGACGGCGGCGGGCACATCGAGATCGAGACGTCCAGGCCCGAGCTGCTCCCCGCGTGCGTGGCGGTGGTGGCGCACCCCGAGGACGAGCGATATCGCTCGCTCGTGGGCTCGACCGTGCAGACGCCGTTGTTCCACGTGCCCGTGCCGGTGGTCGCCCACGAGCTGGCCGACCCGGAGAAGGGCACCGGCATCGCGATGATCTGCACGTTCGGCGACGTCACCGACGTGACCTGGTGGCGAGCGTTCGACCTGCCGACCCGCATCGTGATCCGTCGCGACGGCACGATCGCGCCGGGACGGTTCGGTGAGGAGGGATGGGAGTCGCTCGACGCGGCGGCGGCCAACGCCTCCATGGGCGAGCTCGCCGGCAAGGGAGCGAAGCAGGCCAGGCGACGCATCGTCGAGCTGCTGACCGCATCCGGCGATCTCCGGGGCGATCCCGAGCCGATCCGTCACCCTGTGAAGTTTTACGAGAACGGCGATCGGCCGCTCGAGGTCATCGCGTCTCGCCAGTGGTTCGTGAAGACGCTGGATTCCCGGGACGCACTGTTGGCGCGCGGGCGGGAGCTCCAGTGGCACCCGTCGTTCATGGGCGCCCGCTTCACCAGTTGGGTCGAGGGCTTGAATCAGGATTGGGCCATCAGTCGACAGCGCTACTTCGGCGTCCCGTTCCCCGTGTGGTATCCGCTCGACGCCGACGGGGAGCCGCGCTACGACCAGCCGATCGTCCCCGACGAGGCGGACCTTCCGATCGATCCGCAGGACGCCGCGCCGCCCGGCTTCTCGAACGACCAGCGGGGCCGACCCGGTGGGTTCATCGGCGACCCGGACGTGATGGACACGTGGGCCACGTCGTCCCTGACGCCGCAGATCGCGGGGGGCTGGGAGGACGATCCGGATCTGTTCGCCCGGGTGTTCCCGATGGACCTGCGCCCGCAGGCACACGACATCATCCGGACGTGGCTCTTCTACACCGTGTTCCGTTCCCACCTGGAGCACGATTCGCTCCCGTGGACGCACGCCGCGATCAGCGGCTTCGTGCTCGATCCGGACCGCAAGAAGATGTCGAAGTCCAAGGGCAACGTCGTGATGCCGACGGAGGTCTTCGAGCGTCACAGCGCCGATGCCGTCCGGTACTGGGCGGCGAGCGCGCGTCTCGGCTTCGACGCGGCCATCGACGAGCAGCAGATGAAGGTCGGGCGCCGTCTGGCGATCAAGCTGTTGAACGCCTCGAAGTTCGTGCTGAGCTTCGACGTCGAACCGGGGGAGATCGCAGCGCCGGTGGACCGTTCGATGCTCGCGGGGCTGCGCGGGGTGCTGCACGAGGCGACGAGCGCGTTCGAGGACTACGAGCACGCCCGCGCCCTCGACCTGCTCGAGCGCTCCTTCTGGGGTTTCACCGACGACTATCTCGAGTTGGTGAAGCAACGCGCCTACGGCGCCGGCGCCGTCGAGGGGGCGGCGAGCGCCGTTGCGACGCTCCGCCAGGCGCTCGACGTCATCGTGCGGGCGTTCGCGCCCTTCCTGCCCTACGTCACCGAGGAGGTCTGGTCGTGGTGGCGCGAGGGCTCCGTGCACCGAGCGGCGTGGCCGACCGCCGACGAGCTGTCGATCGCCGAGGACGCCGACCCGGCGGTCTTCGCGATCGCGGCCGAGGTGCTCGGCGCGGTCCGCAAGGAGAAGGCCCTTGCGAAGCTGTCGCTCAAGGCGCCGGTCCTCCTCGTGACGATCCGCGACACGGCCGAGCGGCTGGCGAGCCTGCGGCTCACCGAGGCCGATCTTCGTGCGGCCGGCTCGATCCAGGCCTTCGCGTACGAGGAGGCCGCGGAGCCCTCGATCCAGGTCGCGCTCGCACCGCCCGAGCCGTCCTGATGCGGTACGAGGACGCCGTCGCTCGGCTCGGGGCCCGCCAACCCGAGCACATGCCCGGCCCGTCGCTCGATCGGATCGCGGCGTTGGTCAACTACCTTGACCATCCCGAGCGGACCTATCCGACGATCCACGTCACCGGGACGAACGGGAAGTCGACCGCGGCGCGCGCGGCCGCCTCGATCGCATGCGCGAGCGGCCTGCCCACGGGCCTGTATCTGTCCCCGCACCTGCTCGAGGTCACGGAGCGGTTCTCCATCTGCGGCGAGGACATGCGCGCCGCGGAGTTCGGCGAGGCATGGGAGCACCTCGAGCCCTACCTGGACCTGATCGACGGCCAGGGGATGGGCGAGGTCACGTACTTCGAGGCCGTCACGGCGCTCGCGTTCCTGTGGTTCGCGGACAAGCCCGTGGCGCTCGGGGTGTTCGAGGTCGGCATGGGCGGCTCCTGGGATGCGACGAACCTGATCGCGAGCGAGGTCGCGATCGTGACGCCGGTCGCGATGGACCACGTCGCGGAGCTCGGACCCACGCTCACCGATATCGCCCGGGAGAAGTCGGGGATCATCAAGCAGGGCACCGTCGGGGTCGTGCGATCGCAGGAACCCGAGGTGGCGGTCACGCTCGCGCGTCGCGCCGACGAAGTCGGCGCGACGCTGCTGCACGAAGGACCCGACTGGGAGGTGCTCGACCCGCTGCTCGCGGTCGGCGGGCAGTCCTTCGGCTTGCGGACGCCACGCGCGACCTACGAGGACCTGTACCTGCCGGTCTTCGGCTCGTATGCGGCGCTCAACGCGGCGGCGGGCGTGGTCGCCGCCGAGGCGCTGATCGGCCGCGCGCTCGACGAGGACGCACTCCGCGAGGGCCTGAGCGAGATCCGCACACCGGGTCGCCTCGAGGTCGTGGCTCGGGAGCCGGCGCTCGTGCTCGACGGCGCGCACAACCCGGCGGGCGCGGCGGCGCTGGCCGAGGCGCTCGCCCAGTCGTTCCGCTGGGATCGATTGCACCTCGTCCTGGCGGTCAGCGCGAACAAGGACGTGCTCGGGGTGGTCGCGCCGCTGACCGCGCTCGCCGACGTGGTCTACGCGACCGCGAACGACTCCGTGCGCAGTGCCGACCCGACCGAGATCGTGGACGGAGCCCGGCAGATGGAGGTCGACGACGTGCAGGTCTTCCCCGGCGTGGCCGAGGCGATCGCCGCCGCGCGCGCCGCCGCCGCACCGAGCGACATGGTCCTGATCACCGGGTCCCTGTTCACCGTGGCCGACGCGAAGCGAGCGCTCGCCACCGGCTGACGGTCAGGCCTCGACCAGCACCCACATCTCCCTGAACGGCGTGGTGACGTGCCAGGTCGTGGGCAGTCCCGCCGGGATCGTGCCGATGTCGCCGACGCCGAGCGTCACGTCGTCGCCGTCGGCGAATGCGATCCGGACGGACCCCTCGAGGACGGCGAAGACCTCCCGTTGCTGGGGGGTCCAGGTCATCGGCTCGGGCGCGTCGTCGATGCGCGTCATGCCCGCCAGCATCGGCCCGTCGGCGACGAGCTCGTTCATCATCGAGCCGGGTACCTCGGGGTCGGCCACCCATTCCGCCGTCGAGCCGTGTTCCACGAACATCCCCGGTTTGATCTCCATCGGTCCCTCCTCCTCGGTCGTTCACGACCGTAGTCCAGCGCGAGCGCGGCTGCAGCGCGCCGGTAGACTTCGGCGACCGACCACGAAGGAGACATCCCCATGGCCATCGAATCCACACTCTTGATCGTCAAACCCGACGGCGTCGCGCGCGGACTCGTGGGCGAGGTGCTTCGGCGCGTGGAGGCCAAAGGGCTCGCGATCGCGCGGATGGACCTGCGCGTGATCGAGCGCGGGACCGCGGAGGAGCACTACGGCGAACACCGCGACAAGCCGTTCTTCGGGGAGCTGGTCGATTTCATCACGAGCGGGCCGGCCGTCGTCGCGGAGATCACCGGCGAGGATGCGATCACGTGCTGGCGCACGCTGATGGGCCCCACGAACCCCGTCGACGCGCCACCGGGCTCGATCCGCGGCGACTACGCCACGCTGATCGGGGAGAACATCGTGCACGGCTCGGACTCGCCGACGTCCGCGACCCGCGAGTTGAAGCTCTTCTTCGGCTAGGCGCATGGCCGGGCTCGAGGAGGCGTTCGAGCGGATCGGGCAGGTGGTGGAGCACCACCTGCCGCTCACCCACGCGGCCGGGCTCGCGCTCGCCGTCACCGACGATCACGACACGCTGGGCGCGGTCGTGCGCGGGTTCGCCGACGTCGCCGGCGGGCGTGGCGTGCGCCCGGAAACGCGGTTCCAGATCGGCTCGATCTCGAAATCGTGGGCCTCGCTGTGCGTGCTCCAGGAGGAGGCCAAGGGAACGCTCGCCCTCGACGTCTCGATCAACGAGATCCTGCCGTGGCTCGAGCTCCCGGAGCCGTTCGCGCCGATCACGATGCACCATCTGCTCACCCATACGAGCGGGCTGATGATCGGCGTCGAGCACGCCCCGTGGTCCCGGATCGACGCGCTCCTGGCACGCGAGTTCCCGCCGACGATGGAGCCCGGCGAGCGCTTCTGGTACTCCAACCTCGCGTACAAGCTGGTCGGGTTCGCGCTGGAAGACGTCACCGGCATGCCGATCCAGGACCTGCTCACCGAGCGGCTGATCGGCCCGCTCGCTCTCGCCGATACGTTCGCCGCCATCACCCAGGACGTCCGCGCCGACGCGGCGGTGGGCTACGACCCGCTGCTGGACGATCGTCCACCGCATCTCAACCACCCGCTCGCGCCGGCCCCGTGGCAAGCGTCGAACACAGCCGACGGATCGATCGTGTCGACCGCGCCCGACCTCTGCGCATACGCCCGGATCGTCCTGAACCACGGGCGGGCGACGAACGACGAGTTGCTGGACCCTGGTCGGTTCGCGCGGTGGGTCGGCCCGCACGTCGCCACCGACGAAGACGCGTGGCGCTACGGCTACGGCTGGGACGTGTCGACGACCGGACGGCGCGTGATCCGCCACACCGGCGGCACGGTGGGATTCACGGGCCTCCTGGAGATCTGGCCCGACGAGGGCATCGCCGTCGCGATCACGATGAACGGCGGTGGGTCGAAGGACGCCATGGCCACCTACGCACTGTCGGCCATCGCGGCGGCGCTGCGCGGCGATTCGCTCCCACCGGTCGAGCACGCGCCCGCACCCGACGTGATCGACGGCTCCGAGGAACTCGCCGGGGCCTACGCGGGCGGCGAGCGCAGCTGGGAGCTCGAATCCCAGGACGGCGGCGTGGTGCTTCGCGCCGGTCCGCTGGCGGTGCGGCTCGAGCGATGGGGGACGGAGCCCGACGTGTTCGCGGTGCCGCATCCGGCGTTCGATCGGTATCTCCTCCGGGTCGTCCGTGACGACACCGGCGGGGTGGTCGGACTGACCCACGGTCCCGCCTCGCTCCGGCGTGACGGCGCCGCCGGCTCGGAAGGCGCCGGCCAGGCGCGCTGGCCCTCCCAGATCGGCTTCTATCGGTCGAACGATCCGTGGGGCGCCGCCGTGCGGGTCTACGAGCGGGATGGATCGCTGTTCGCGATGTGGCCGAGCGACGGCGAGGAGCTCGAGCTCACGCCCTTGGACGGCGAGTGGTTCGCGGTGGGCGATCCGCGAACACCGCGCCGGGCGCGGTTCGGGGATCCGATCGACGAGGTCTTCCAGTCCTTCGCCGTGAACGGCGGGCTCGCGTACCGATCCTTCGAGGGCTGAGACGGCCCGTTCAAGGGACCCGGCTAGTCGAACGCGCGGAAGGCGACGCAGGCGTTCTGGCCGCCAAACCCGAAGGAGTTCGACAGCGCGAGCGTGACGTCAAGGTCGCGCGCCTCGTTCGGCGTCACGTCGAGGTCGCAGTCGGGATCGGGCGTCGCGTAGTGCACGGTGGGCGGGATCGTGCCGTTCGTGACCGCGAGGACGCAGACGGCCCCTTCCACGGCGCCGGCGGCGCCGAGCATGTGCCCCGTCATCGACTTCGTCGAGCTGACGGCGACCCTGTGCGCGATGTCCTCCCCGAGTGTGGCCTTGATCGCCACCGTCTCAGCGGCGTCATTCAGCGGCGTCGAGGTGCCGTGGGCGTTGATGTAGCTGACATCCGCCGGCTCGGCCCCGCGTCGCGCAGCGCCCAGCGCATCGCGAGCGTCGCGCCCGAGCCCTTCGGATCCGGCGCCGTGATGTGATGTGCGTCGTCCGAGGCCCCGTAGCCCGCGACCTCGGCGTAGATGCGCGCCCCGCGCGCCGTGGCGTGTGCCTCGGATTCCAAGATCATGGCCGCACCACCTTCAGAGAGCACGAAGCCATTGCGGTCGGCGTCGAACGGACGTGAGGCGGTCTCGGGATCTGGATTCTTCGTCAGCGCCGTCATCTGCGCGAACGCGGCGACCGTCAGCGGGTGTGTCGCGGCCTCGGAGCCGCCCACGATGCACAGGTCGAGATACCCGTCGCGGATCAGGCGCATGCCCTCGCCGATCGCGTGGTTGGAGGATGCGCAGGCCGACAGCGTGGCCATGTTGTGACCGGTCAAGCCGTAGCGCATCGCCAGGTGCCCGGCCGCAGCGTTGGCCATCAGCATCGGCACCATGAACGGCGAGACCCGTCCCGGCCCCTTCTCCAAGAGCACGAGGTGCTGCTGCAACATCGTCTGGATCCCGCCGATCCCGGTCGCGAAGATCACGCCGGCCCGCTCGGAGACGACCTCGGGCGTACCCGCGTCGGCCCAGGCCAGCGAGCCCGATGCGATCGCGAACTGTGAGAACCGGTCGGTGCGACGAGCCTCCTTCGTGTCCAAGAAGTCGGCCGGCGCGAAGTCCGCGACCTCACCGGCGACCGTGACGGGCAGGTCGCTGGTGTCGAACTGCGTGATCGTGCGAACGCCGTTGCGGCCCGACGTCATGCCCGCCCAGAAGTCGTCCACCCCGATGCCCACCGGGGTGACCGGTCCGATGCCGGTGACGACGACGCGCCGGCGGTCGCCCATCGGGCTCAGCTGACTCCGAGCTTGGTCGCGACCATGTCGACGGCGGCGCCGACGGTCTTGATCTGCTCCATCTCGTCCTCGGGGATCTCGATGTCCCATTCCTCCTCGAGAGCCAGGACGGCTTCCACCAGGTCGAGCGAGTCGGCGTTCAGGTCCTCGGCGAAGCGCGCGTCGGGCACGACCTGTGCCTCGTCGACGGCGAGCTGTTCGGCGAGCACCTTGCGGACGCGGGTCTCGATCTCGGCGCGGTCGGTCATGGTTGGTTTCCTCCTCGTTCCGTGCGGTCCGCCAAGGGTAGCGGGCCGTCTGCCTGCCTGCTACGCCGTGAGCCCGCCATCGACGGGAAGCACGGCGCCGTTCACGTACGACGCTTCCTCGGACATCAGGAACCGCACGACGGCGGACACCTCCTCGAGGTGTGCCGGCCGCTGCAGCGGGGTCTGATCGATGTAGTAGGCACGCGCCGCATCGTCCAGGTGCGACGTCATGTCGGTGTCGAGCAACCCGGGGCAGATCGCGTTGACGGTGACGCCCTTCATCGCGACCTCGCGCGCCAGCGATCTGGTCATACCGACGAGTCCCGCCTTCGTCGCGGCGTAGACGGTCTGACCCGCATTCCCGTGCAGTGCCACGGCGCTGGAGACGTTGACGATGCGACCCCACTTCTGGCGCAGCATGCCGCGCAGCGCCGCGCTCGAGCACAGGAACGCGCCGCGCAGGTTCGTGTCCATCGTTCGCTGATAGATGTCCATCGGGTAGCGGAGCAGCAGCCCGTCCTTGGAGAAGCCGGCGTTGTTGACGAGCCCGGTGACGTGACCAGCCTCCTCCGTGACCCGCCGGAAGGCCTCGGTGATGCTGGTCTCGTCGGTGACGTCGAGCACGACTGCCAGCCCCGGCGTGCCCGCGGCCTCGAGTGCTTCGAGCGACTCCTTCGCGTCCTGTTCGTTCGAGCGATAGCCGATCGCCACGGTCCAGCCAGCCTCCGCCAGTGCCACGGCGCACGCGCGGCCGATGCCGCGTGAACCTCCCGTGACAACGGCGATCTTCGATGTCATGTTGTGACCCCCGGCATCGTCCAGCGCATCGCGGTGGCGCCCCAGGTGAGACCGGCGCCGAATGACGTGAACACCACCAAATCGCCCTCGTGCATGCGGCCGGCTCGATACGCACGGTCCAGCGCGATCGGGATCGAGGCGGCGGACGTGTTGCCGACGTCGGAGACGTCGATCACCGCCTTCTCGGGTGGGATGCGCAGACGTTCGGCGACGGCCGTCATGATGCGCGCGTTCGCTTGGTGCGGGATCAGCAGATCGACGTCATCGGTGGTGTGGCCGTTCTTCTCAAGGACCTCGCGGCAGGCCGCGGCCATCTCGACGACCGCGCGTTTGAAGACCTCGCGCCCGTTGGGCATCTGGATGTTGTGGCGCTGTGCGGCGACGGACGCAGGGGTCGCCGGCTCGCGCGAGCCACCGCCGGGCATGATGAGGATCTCCGCCGCGGTGCCGTCCGCGCCGAGCACGGTGCCCTCGATCCCGGGGCGATCGGCCGCCTGGATGATCGTGGCGCCCGCTCCGTCGCCGAACAACACGCACGTCTGGCGGTCGTGGAAGTCCAGGATGCGGCTGAACACCTCCGCGCCGATCAGCAGCACGGTGTCGGCCATGCCGGCCTGGACGAACCCGGTCGCCGTGGCCAATCCGTAGGAGAAGCCGGCGCAGGCGGCGTTCACATCGAAGGCGGGGCAGGACAGGCCGAGCTTCTGCTGCACCCAGACCGCGGTGGCGGGGAAGGGCGTGTCGCCCGTCACGCTCGCGCACACGATCAGATCCACCTGTTCGGCAGCGATGCCTGCGGTCTCGAGGGCGATCCTCGACGCGTCGACGGCCAGATCGGAGGTCACGACGCCGTCGTCGGCGAAATGGCGGGCCACGATGCCCGTGCGCTCGCGGATCCACTCATCCGACGTCTCGACCTTGTCCTCGAACCACGTATTCGGTACGAGGCGGGGAGGAAGGACCGAGCCGACGCCCGTGATCGTGGCGTGTCTGGTCACGGGCCCGAGGATATCGGAATGGTGGGCTCAGTCGTTGCAGGCGTCTTGGGCGGCCTTGGGGTCGGCGATCGCGATCGCCGTCGGTCCGGGGTCGATCCGTTTCATCAGCTTCGTGAGGACCTCGCCCGGGCCGGCCTCCAGGAACACGGTGGCGCCGCCGCCGGCAAGGTTGCGGACGCCCGTCTCCCAGTACACGGGAGAGACCACCTGCCGGCCAACCAGTTCGCGGAGCCGTCCGGCCTCGGTCACGAGTTCGCCGGTGACGTTCTCGGCGATCGGGATCGCGGGGTCGCGGATCTCGATGCGCTCGAGCACCTCCAGCACCGGCTGCACGGCCGGGCGCATCAGCTCCGAGTGGAACGCGCCGGCGACCTGCAGCCGCACGGCCCTGGTCTTGCGCTGCTTGGCGGCCGCCTCGAGGCGCTCGATCGCGGGGATCGACCCGCTGGCCACCGACTGGGCGGGGGAGTTCCGGTTGGCGACCACCAACACGTCGTTGCCCCGAACGTCCGCGCACAGCGCCTCCGCATCGTCCGCCCCGAGGCCGAGCAGCGCGGTCATCGTGCCGGGACGCTCCTTGCCGGCCCGCTGCATGGCCGCTCCGCGGATCAAGACCAGCTCCAAGGCGTCCGGCAAGGCGACGGCGTCGGAGGCGACCAGCGCGGCAAACTCGCCGAGCGAGTGCCCCGCCACCCCCACCACGTCCGTCAGGCCTTCGGCCGCAAGCACCCGGAACGCGGCGACGTCGCACGCCAGCAGGGCCGGCTGCACGAAGTCGGTGGTTGCCAAGGCCGCCTCGTCGTGACACCCGTCCACGATCGAGCGTCCCAGTGCGTCCGAGGCCTCGTCCAACACCGCACGACCGGCCGGATGGCCTGCCCACGGGTCGGCCATCCCCGGGAACTGCGATCCCTGCCCGGGGAAGATCACCGCGTACGCCATGCGGCGCAGCCTACCCACGCGTCGAACGACCCGACCCCCGTGTGTCCGACCTGTGCTTTCGGTGTCCTCCGGTTGCCAGGGTCACGCCCGGTCCTGTTGAATGACTCCGTTCCCATGGCCGAACGCGCGCAGCGCACTTCTTCCTCTCCGTCCCGACCTTCCCAAGGGACGGAAGGGGTTCTCGGGTTCCTTGGCCGCGATATGGCGGTCGATCTTGGAACCGCGAACACGCTTGTCTACGTGCGGGGTCGCGGCGTGGTGCTGAACGAGCCCTCGGTCGTGGCCATCAACACGCTGACCGGCACGGTGCTCGCCGTCGGCGCCGAGGCCAAGCGGATGATCGGCCGGACGCCGAGCCACATCCAGGCGGTCCGCCCTCTCAAGGATGGCGTCATCGCCGACTTCGACGTCACGGAGAAGATGCTCCGCTACTTCATCCAGCGCGTGCACAAGCGTCGCTTGCTGGCGAAGCCCCGCGTCGTCGTGTGTGTGCCTTCCGGTATCACCGGCGTCGAACAGCGCGCCGTCGAGGAGGCCACGATCGCCGCCGGCAGCCGCCGCGCCTACATCATCGAGGAGCCGATGGCAGCCGCGATCGGCGCGGGGCTCCCGATCCACGAGCCGACCGGCAACATGATCGTGGACATCGGCGGCGGCACGACCGAGGTCGCGGTGATCTCGCTCGGCGGCATCGTCACGTCGACGTCGATCCGTATCGGCGGTGACGAGTTAGACGAGGCGATCATCCAGCACGTGAAGAAGGAGTACTCGCTGCTGCTCGGCGAGCGCACGTCCGAGGCCATCAAGCTCGCGATCGCGTCGGTGTTCCCGATGCCCGAGGAGCTCGTCGCCGAGATCAAGGGGCGCGACCTTGTCAGCGGGCTTCCGAAGACGATCACGATCAGCGCGGAGGAGATCCGCCGCGCGATCGAAGAGCCGGTGAACGCGATCATCGACTCGATCAAGACGACCCTGGACCGCACGCCGCCCGAGTTGGCGGCTGACATCATGGACCGCGGCATCGTCCTCACGGGCGGTGGCGCGTTGCTCCGCGGTCTCGACAAGCGGCTCCGCCACGAGACCGGCATGCCGGTCCGCATCTCCGACATGCCGCTGCAGGCGGTCGTGCTCGGGTCCGGCAAATGCCTCGAGGAGTTCGAGGTGCTCCAGCGCGTCCTGGTGAGCCCGAGCAGCCGGCGGTAACCCGGCGTGTCCTCCCGCTCGGGCTCCCGCAGCGCACGGCTCCTCGTCGTCGGTCTGGTCGCCGCCTCCCTCGCGATCATCACGCTCGACTACCGCCAGGGCGACGCCGGCCCGCTGGCCAGCATGGGCCGTGCGGCGCAGACCTTCATGGCGCCACTCCAGGAGGGCGTGACGACCGCCACGCGCCCGGTCGGCGACTTCTTCTCGGGACTGGCGCACCTGCCGAGCATGGCCAAGGAGAACCAGGACCTGAAAGAACAGATCGCGACACTGCAGACACAGGTGTCCGGCGACGTGCAACGCCAGGCGGAGCTGCAGCGGTTGTACGACCTCCTCGGCCTGCAGACGTCTCTGGATCCCGCTGCGGTGCCAGCGGTCGTGATCGCGAACGGCCTCTCGAACTTCGACTACTCGGTCACGATCGACAAGGGTTCGAACGACGGCATCAGGGTGGGGCAGCCCGTCGTGACGGGCAGCGCCGATTCGCCACGGCTGGTCGGCCAGGTCGTGTCGGTCACGCCGATCTCGTCCGACGTGCAGCTCCTGATCGATCGGAACTTCTCCGTTGCCGGTGGCCTCGCCACCTCGGGCGAGACGGGGCTCGTCAGCGGCCAGGGCGATCAGGACCTGATCATGCAGAACATCCCCAACGGCACGAAGTTCCCCGAGGGGCAGCCGGAGTATGTCTTCACGGTCACCTATGACATCGGCGGGCAACACGGGCGGTATCCGCCGAACATCCTGATCGGCGAGGTCTCGTCCGTGCACGAGGGCGCCAACTCGCTGGACACCGATGTGTCGGTTCGTCCCGCGGTGGACTTCTCCGCGTTGGAGTTCGTCCTGGTCCTGCAGTCGCCGACGGAGGACGCGACTCCGTGATCCGGCGTGTCATCGCGATCGCGGCGATCGTCATCACGGCGGCGCTGCTGCAATCGACCGTGTTCGCGCAACTGCGGCTCTTGGGGATCCGGCCAGAGCTGCTGTTCCTCGTGACGATCGTGCTCGCCATGCTCGAGGGCCCCTCGGAGGGCGCGGTCGTCGGATTCGTGTGCGGGCTGACCCAGGACATGTTGCTGAACCAGCCGAAAGGGATCACCGCCCTGACGCTGACCCTCCTGGGCTACGCGGTGGGCATGGCGCGCCAATACATCGTGTCGCCGTCGCCGCTCGTGCCCACGATCGTGGTGGCGATCGGGACCGCGGTCGGCACGGCGTTCTACGAGGTCGTGGCGTTCCTGCTGGGGGAGTTCTCCGCGACGCTGACCTACGCGGTCAGGGTCGCCTTGCTGACCGCGCTGTACAACGCGGTGCTCACACCGATCCTCTACCCCCTCCTGCGACGCATAGTTGAGGGATCCCGACCTCGCAGGGTGGTGCGTTTCTAGATGGAGAAGGCTTCGTCGCGTCTGCGCGTCCTGGCGTTGCTCGTGGCGCTGATGTTCATCGCGCTCTCCACCCGGCTGTGGTTCCTCCAGGTCCTTGCCACGCAACGGTTCGACAAAGAGGCCCGCGACAACTCCGTGCGCTTCGTGTACACGGACCCGCTCCGCGGGCAGATCTACGACGCGCAGGGTCGCTTGCTCGTCGTCAACCAGGGGAGCCTCGAACTGCGCATCACGCCCGACGAGCTCGGGAACCAGGCCGAGGCCGTCGTCGGGCGGGTCGCGAAGCTCACGAACGTGCCGATCGCGGACATCGTCTCGAAGCTGCAGGACAAGCGATATCTGCCCACGCAGGCGATCCCGGTCGCCGAGTTCGTCCCCAAAGAGGTCGACTTCTACATCTCCGAGCACCCGTCCCGTTTCCCGGGCGTCGAGGTCGAACAGACATCGGTGCGTTCCTACCCATTCGGGCGGCTCGCGGCGCACGTGCTCGGCTGGACCGGTCTGATCGACGCTGAGCAGTATGCGGAGCTGCAGAAGCAGGGCTACGGACCCAACGACATCGTCGGGAAGGCCGGACTCGAGGCTACCTACGAGCCGTATCTGCGCGGGGAGCGCGGCAAGCAGAAGTTGATCGTGAATTCGGACGGGGAGACGATCCAGGCGCTCGGCACGATCGCGCCCACGCCCGGCGATGACCTCAAGCTCTCGCTCGACGCACGGGTGCAACGGCTCGCCGAGAAGGCGCTTGCCGAGGGCATGGCGCACGCACGAGCCGCCTACCATGACATCAACGGCAACGCGATGCGGGCGAACGCCGGCGCCGTGGTCGTGCTCGACGCGAACACAGGCGGGGTCGTCGCCATGGCCTCGAACCCCGGTTTCGACCCGAGCTGGTACGTGCACGGGCTCACACCGGAGCAGAACAAGTACCTCTTCAACAACGACAACGCACCCTCCGTGAATCGCGCGATGCAGCTCTCCTACACGCCGGGCTCGACGTTCAAGTCGATCACCGCGCTCGCGGCCGTGAAGGAGGGGTTCGCGTCGCTGTCGGGCTCGTACCCGTGCGTGGGCCAATACACCCATCCGAACGACACGTCCGGCACGGTGTTCAACAACTGGACGAGCGTCAACCTCGGCTACATGTCGATCGCGCGTGCGCTCGAGGTGTCGTGCGACACGGTGTTCGATGCGTTCGGCTCGGACTTCTATTTCAAGTGGGCGCAGAATCCGCTCGGCGACAACGGCGACCTCCTCGAGCGCGACCTGCACGAGTGGGGGTTCGAGTCGCCCACCGGCATCGATCTGCCGTCGGAGACCGAGGGCCTGGTCCCGGACCCCGGATGGGCGGCGACACGTCCCGACCTCTTCGACAACGGCGCGTGGATCCCCGGCGGCGACATCCTGACGATGATCGGTTCCGGCTACGTTCAGGTGACGCCGCTGCAGTTGGCCCAGGCCTACGCGGCGATCGCTAACGGCGGGCATCTGTGCCGTCCGCACATCGCGGATCAGATCATGGCCCCCGATGGGTCCGTCGATAAACGCGTCGAGGATCACTGCGATCGAACCGTGCCGTACTCGGCCCAGCAGCTCGCGTACATCCGCTCGGCGCTGCGCAGCGTCGTGAGCTCCGGCACCGCGCAATGTGCGTTCGCCGGGTTCCCGACGTCGCAGATCGCCGTGGCCGGCAAGACGGGCACCGCCGAGCGCGAGGCGGGCAAGCAGGACACATCGTGGTTCGCGTCGATGGTCGGGCCCGACCCGGATCACCCGCAGTACGTTGTCGTCACCATGGTGGAGCAGGGTGGGTTCGGCGGGCAGACCGCCGCGCCGATCACGCGTCAGGTGATCGACGCGCTCTATCCGGACGTCGCTGACGCGAGTCAGCCCAGCTGCGTGACACCGGATCGCTGATGGACGTCGTCGCGGGGCGCGCGTTTGCGGACGAACGGCGGCCGATCCGCCACGTCGACTGGGTGCTGATCATGATCACGCTGGGCCTGTCGGTGGTCGGTCTGTTCCTGCTGTACTCGGCGACGAACCAGACGCTGCGCCAGGACGGGCTCGATCCCTTCGCTCGCGTCAGCAAGCAGGCGTTCACGATCGGGCTCGGCCTCGTCGTGTTGCTCGTGATGTCGAGCGTCGACTACCGCTTCTTCAAGGTCTACGCGGGGTTCATCTATGTCGGCTCGCTGCTCGCCCTCGTGCTGGTGCGGATCCCTGGGATCGGTTCGACCGACTCGACCGGCACGGCACAACGGTGGTTCGCGCTCGGCGGCGTGCAGATCACGCCCTCCGAGTTCTGCAAGATCGCGCTGATCATCATGCTCGCGGCCGTGCTGTCCGAACTGCGGACGCCAGAGCCCACCCTCGCCGATCTGCTCAAGCTACTTGGGCTGGCGGCCGCGCCGCTCGTGCTCGTGTTCCTGCAGCCCGACATCGGCACGTCGATCGGCATCGCGGCGATCGTCGTGGGCATGTTGATCGTCGCGGGCACGCGGCTGAAACACCTCCTCGTGCTCACCGCGGTCGGCGTCGTTCTGATCGGGCTGGTGTTCCAGACCAATGCGATCCAGGACTACCAGCGCGCCAGGCTGACGGCGTTCCTCGATCAGTCCAATGCCGCCGCCGATGTCCGGTACAACCTCGACCAGTCGCTGATCGCGGTCGGGTCCGGCGGCCTCACCGGTAAGGGATATCTCAACGGCACCCAGACGAACCTGGACTACGTGCCTGAGCAGCACACCGACTTCATCTTCACCGTGGCGGGGGAGGAGTTCGGATTCATCGGAGCGGTTGCGCTACTGGCGCTATTCGCGCTGCTGCTCTGGCGAGCGATCCGGATCGCGTGGCTCGCGAAGGACCCGTTCGGCACCTACGTGGCGGCGGGCATCGCCTCGATGTTCGCGATCCAGATGTTCGTGAACGTCGGGATGGTGATCGGGATCATGCCGATCACCGGGATCCCTCTGCCGTTCCTGTCCTACGGCGGGACGTCGATCCTGGTGAGCTTCGCCGGGGTGGGGATGCTCGAGAGCATCCACATGCGCCGGTTCACGTAGCTCTTCAGGCCCCGATCCGCCACAGGAACGTCGACCCTTGGCGGCCCGTCTCCTCGAGCAGCACGTCGCCGTCCATCGCGTGCGCGGACATCCGGGCGAGCGAGAGCCCGATCCCGATGCCCTGATGGATGCGGGTCTGCAGGTGCTCGGCCTGTTCGAGCGGTTCGAAGATGCGCGTGGTCGCGTCGGGGTCGATGCCGGGACCCTGGTCGATGACGCGCACCTCGAGACCATCGTTGGTCGAGACCCGCAGCGTCACGACGCCATCGGTCGGGCTGAACGCGAGCGCGTTGTCCACGAGCTCCTCGAGGATCCGCAGGCCGGCGGTGCGGTTCAGCGTGGTCATCGCCGGCGCCCGCGGCACCTCGACGACGATGCGCGGGTCGGTTGCGGCCACCTCCGTCACGAGCTCGGTCACGTTCAGCCATTCGGTGAGTCCCGCCTCGATCACGGCCTCGAACCGCTGGACCAGCCGGGCGAGGCCCTCGGCCCGCTCCACGAGGACCTCCAGCGCCTCGTCGAGCTCGCTCGGGGGCATCTGACCCCGTTGCATCGTCTGGGCGATGCCCAGGATCACGGTGACCGGGGTTCGGAGCTCGTGGCCCACGCGACCGATCAGCTGCTGGCGGTGCGCGGCCCGCTCCAACAGCGCCTCCTGGGCGAGCTCCAGCTGGCGGGCCCGCCGGCGCTCCCGCTCGAGGGCGTCGGTCATCTCCTCGATCACGACGGGGGTGACCTCGGGGGACAGCATCGCGCCGCCGTTGGCCGCCTCGCGCACCGCATGCACGATCGCGTCGGCGTCGGAGCCCTTCAAGACGTATCCGGTCGCACCGGCCACCAGCATGTCGCGGACCGAGCGCTGCTCCTCCATGCTGCTGAGAGCGATCACGCCGACGCTTGGCCTGGCGGCCTTCAGGCGGCGGGTAGCCTCGATGCCATCCATCTCCGGCATCCGGATGTCCATCAGCACGACGTCGGGGGCTAGGCGCCGGACCATCTCGATCGCCTCCGTGCCCGAGCACGCCTGCCCGATCACCTCGAGCTCCTCGCGGCTGAGCAGGAACACCAGGGACTCGCGGAAGCCGTCGTTGTCGTCCACGACGAGCACGCGGATGCGCTCCGGGACGCCAAGGGGATGGGTGGCGCTCACGGGGGAAGCATCGGCGCGAATCCCCGGCAGGGCTATCCGACCGATGCCGGGTTCCTGGGGGGACGGCGGTGTCGGCCAGATGGCCCACATACCTGGGAGAAGCGGCGCGGCTCCACGGTCGGGGGCACCCCTGCTGGTATCCTCGATCCAGATGTGACCGCCGGGCCGGAGCCTCCGCCCGCGCGGTAGTAGCGATCCGAATCGTCGAGGTGGCGCGCGATCGCCGCAGGCAGCCAACGTGGCGCCGCGGCCGCTCGCGAGCGCCAGGCCGAAGGAACGTACCGAGTGCAGACAGCACGTCGCCCGGCGCGCGGGAACCTCCGCTGCGCGGGCCTTCATGCAGCACATTCCAGCTGTTCCGCCCATGGGCGGACGCTGGTCACGGTCACGTCCCCTGGTGCACCCGCCCCTCGCACAACGCGAGAGGAGTGATCCAACAGATGGATCAAGACACCACACCGGCGACCCCCGCCGCACCGCCTTCCACCTCATCCGAGGACCCTGCCTCGGCGAACCTCCACGTGGGGCAAGGTTCAGGTGAAGCCCAAGGACGCGCCCGAGGCGCCGGCTGCGAAGCCCGATCGGCCGAAGCGTGAGCCCGAGTCCGCGCCGCCACCCCGACCCGCAGCGCGGCGCCACAACCTCCGACGTCGCACCCGACGTCGTGAAGCGAGCCTGCAGCGAGCCCGACGCCGGCGTCGAGACCATCCTCGGGCGACGGAGAGGCCCGCGAACCGGGCACGGGCGCCCCGCGTCGCCGCCGCAGCCGTGGCGGCCGAGGTCGCGGCACCGGATCCCGCCCCGCCGCTGCGACCACTGCCGATGGAGCGGACGAGGACGCGACGGAGCGAGAGCCGGAGGGAGGCGGAGCAGGCCCGATGCGAAGTCACCGGCCGCGACCACGCCCAAAGCCGCCCAGCGGCAGCCGAAGCCCGCAGCTCCGACGGACGGCGGCGAGCCCGACAGAGACACGGACAACGCAGGGGACGGGGAGAACGCCTCGACCGGCCCGAAGAAGCGGCGTCGGCGCCGGGGCGGCCGGGGTCGCGGGGGAAGAAGCCCACGACCGTCGACGTCGACGGCGACGACGGCCTCGCCGGTGAGACCCCGGCGACCCAACGCGACGACGCCACGCCGGATGTCGACGCGGCGAGGAATGGCCAGCAACGCCGCCAACGCGGCGGCGAGCCCGGGACCAAGAAGCCGTCGAAGCCAAAGACCATCGAAGAGCAGGTGGCCGCCGGCGGGCCGACGCGCGGCATCCGCTCCACGAGGACCCGCACCGGGCGGGACGGACGCCGTCGTCGGGAGCCGATCGCGCCGCCGCCGCGCATCACCGACAAGCTGATGGTGATCACCGAGCACGGCGAGCGCGATCAGATCGCCGTGCTCGAAGAGGACGTGTTGGTCCAGCACTACGTCACCCGTGCCGGCGCGACCTCGATGGTCGGCAACGTGTACCTGGGACGCGTGCAGAACGTGCTCCCCGGCATGGAAGCCGCCTTCGTCGATGTCGGGCGTGGCCGCAACGGCGTGCTCTACGCGGGCGAGGTCAACTACAGCCCCGAGGACATCGAGGGTCCGGCGCCCCGGATCGAGCAGCTGCTCAAGCCCGGTCAGGCCGTCATGGTCCAAGTCACGAAGGATCCGATGGGTGGCAAGGGCGCCCGGCTGACCGCCAACCTGAGCCTCGCGGGCCGCTACATCGTGCTCGCGCCGAACCAGAACCTGCAGGGCATCAGCCGTCGGCTCGGCGACGATGCGCGCAAGCGCCTGAAGTCGATGCTGAAGCGCGTCAAGCCGCCGGAGCACGGCGTCATCGTGCGGACGGCCGCAGAAGCAGCTACGGAGGAAGAGCTCGAGACCGACCTGCGACGCCTGCTCGACATCTGGCACGAGATCCAGTCCAAGGCCAAGAAGGGTAAGGCGCCGACCGGCCTCTACGAGGAGCCGGAGCTCACCGTGCGCGTCGTGCGCGACCTGTTCACCGACGAGGAGTACCGCGGCCTCGTCACCGACAGCCAGCGCGTCTACGACAAGATCAGCGGCTACCTGAACGAGGTCGCCCCCGATCTGGCGCAGAAGGTCTCGCTGCACGCCGGCCCGTTGCCGGCGTTCGAGGAGCACCGCCTCGTCGAGCAGATCCACAAGGCGCTGGACAAGAAGGTGTGGCTCCCGTCGGGCGGCTACCTGTTCATCGAGCGCACCGAGGCGATGACGATCGTCGACGTGAACACCGGCAAGTCGGTCGGCAAGACGAACCTCGAGGAGACGGTCGTCAACACGAACCTCGAGGCCGCCAGGGAGGTGGCCCGCCAGCTCCGGCTGCGCGACATCGGCGGCATCATCGTGATCGACTTCATCGACATGCTCTTGGACAAGAACAAGAAGCAGGTCGAGGACACGATGCGCGACGCGCTCGCGATCGACAAGACGCGCTCGCAGGTCTTCGAGATCGGGCCGCTCGGCTTGATGCAGGTCACCCGCAAGCGGGTATCCTCGGGCCTGGTCGAATCGTTCTCCGAGACCTGCCCCACCTGCGAAGGCCGGGGCATCCTCCTCACCTACGACGTGGACTGAAAGGATCTCCCCATGTACGCGGTCATCAAGACGGGCGGCAAGCAGCACAAGGTGCAGGCCGGCGATGTGATCGAGGTCGAGAAGCTGGTCGGCCCCGACGAGACCCTGACCTTCACGCCGCTGCTCGTCGTCGACGACGCGGGGAAGACCCATGCGGGCGCGGCGGCCTCCAAGGCGACCGTCACCGCGAAGGCGGTGGGCGAGACCAAGGGCGACAAGGTCAAGGTCGTGAAGTACCGGCCGAAGACCGGGTACTCGCGCAAGAACGGGCATCGGCAGCAGTACACGCTGATCGAGATCGGCGAGGTCAACCTCGGCTGACCGTTGGTAGCCTGGAGGTCTTATGGCACACAAGAAGGGCGGCGGCTCGTCTCGAAACGGCCGCGATTCCAACGCCAAGCGACTCGGAACGAAGGTCTACGGTGGCCAGGTCGTCACCGCGGGCTCGATCATCGTGCGTCAGCGCGGCACCAAGATCCACCCCGGTGAGGGTGTGGGCAAGGGCGGCGACGACACGCTGTTCGCCACGCGCCCGGGCACGGTGACCTTCCGCGAGTCTCGCGGCCGCAAGTTCGCGGTCGTCGAGCCGGTCCCGGCCTAGCTCGCCCCGGCGCTTCGCGCCGCGGCCACGGCGGCGCGGATCTCGAGCACCCATTCCTTCGCCGTTGGCCCGAGCTCCGTCGATGCGCTCGCCAGGTAGCCCGCGTTCGCCCGGCGCTGCTTGCGCCTCGAGGGCGGCTTCGCCCCGCGATTGCCGAACAGCAGCGTCGGTGGCGCCTCGCCCGGCACCGGTGCGGCCGGCGCCAGCGGCGGCGGCTTCGAGAGGTAGAAGGCGGTCGCGCGCTTCACGTTCTCCTCGAGGCTGTGGACGATCAGGACGGGGGAGCCGACCACCCGTTTGACCTTCGTGATCTGGGTCAGCTCGATCGTCCGCACGCCGGATCCCTCGGTCGGTTCGAACTGCAACGTGCGCTCGTCGAGCATCAGCATGCCCTCGACGTCGTCGGGACCGCGCTCCAGCTCCACCATCCAGACGGTCATCGGGTACGGCATGGCACCATCTTCCTCGTGCGGGCGGGCCGCGACCACCTACCCTATGCCCATGGCCTTCGTCGATGAATGCACGTTGTACGTCTCGTCCGGCCGCGGCGGGGACGGCTCCGTGTCGATGCATTCCGAGCCCTACAAGGCCCGTGGCGGGCCCGACGGGGGCAGCGGCGGCAACGGCGGGTCGGTGATCCTCGAGGTCACCCCCGGCATCCACGATCTGTCGTGGCTGGCGGAGCACCCGCACCAGCGAGCGGTGGCCGGCGCGCCGGGGCGCTCGACGAGGCGCGACGGGGCCAGCGGCAAGGATCTGATCCTGCCGGTCCCCGACGGGACGGTGGTGTCCGACGCGGACGGGTTCGTCGCCGATCTGACCGGTGTCGGCTCGCGGGCCGTCGTCGCGTCGGGCGGTCGCGGCGGCCGGGGGAACTCGCTGCTCGCCAGCTCGCGCAACCGGGCGCCCCGCTTCGCCGAGCCGGGAGAGAGCGCCGAAGAGCGCACGATCGCCCTCGAGCTCCGCACCGTCGCCGACGTCGGGCTCGTCGGGCTGCCGAACGCCGGGAAGTCGACGCTGCTGTCGCGCCTGACCGCCGCGAAGCCCAAGATCGCCGATTACCCGTTCACGACGCTCACGCCCAACCTCGGCGTCGCGGGCATGGACGCGGACCGGTTCGTCGTCGCCGACGTGCCCGGGCTGATCGCCGGCGCCGCCGAGGGCAAAGGGCTGGGCCACCGGTTCCTCCGCCACGTCGTGCGATGCCGAGCGCTCGTGTTGGTGGTGGACCTGTCCGCGCCCGATCCCGCCGCCGACCTCGAGGTGCTGCGAGCAGAGCTCGCCGCCTACGACGAGACGCTCGCGGCTCGACCCGCCGTGATCGCGGCCACGAAGGCGGATCTGGTCGACGAGCCAGGTGAACGTGCCGCCGGGCTCGGCGACGACGTCGCGGTGGTCTCGTCGATGACGGGGGAAGGGATCGACGACCTCCTCGAACGGCTCGGGCTGCTCGCCAAGGAGGCGGCGGCCTCGGAGGCGGAACATCAGCCGACCGTCGTGCTACGCCCCGGGCGTCCGCGGTTCACCGTCGTGCGGCGCTCCGACGGTGCCTGGGAGGTCAGCGGCAGGTCCGTCGAGCGATGGATCCAGGAGACCGACCTGGAGGACGACCGCGAGGTGGCCAAGCTCCAGACGCGCCTGAAGAAGGAGGGCGTCGACCGGAAGCTTGCGGCGCTCGGCGCGAAGCCCGGCGACGACGTGCACATCAAGGGCCGCGTCTTCGAATTCGTACCGGATGCCGACCCGGCGACGCCGTCGGAGCCCGTCGATGCCTGATCGCGAGCGGCCGCTCGCGGAGGAGTCCGCGAGCGCGGTCGTCCTGGCCGAGGTGCTCGCCCAGATCCCCGAGGCTCGTTGGGCCGAGCCGTCGGTGACGCCCGAGGGGTGGTCTCCGATCGTCGTGGCGGGCCACATCGCCGCCTGGCTCGACGAGTGCACGCGGGTGCTGACCGCGATGACCGACGGCACGTGGGATCCGGCCGCCGAGCCCGAGGAGACACCCGACGCCGTCGCGGCGATGAACGCCGAGCAGGCCGAGCCGGGCGGCCGCGCTGACCAGATCGGAGGCCGAGGAGGCCATCGCGGCCGCCCGCACGCGGGCCCGAGCCGCGTGGGAGGCGCTGCCCGAGCTCACGCCCGAGGCATGGAGCTGGTTCGAGGAATCCGGGCCGAACCACTACGCGAAACACGTCCACGACCTCACCGCCTGGCTCGCAGGTGCGCCCTCCGACCCCGAGGTCGGGGAGTTGCTGCAGGCCGACGCAGAGGCGTGGATCCCGTTCGCGCAGCTGTTGGAGGCGCTCGATCCGACGGTTCGGGATGCCGACGGCTGGTGCACGGCCGACATCTGCCATCACCTCGGCGGCTGGATGCGTCTGGCCGCCGATGTGGTCGAGCAGAACACCGGCTGGGGACCGCTCGACCTGGACGAGCAGAACGCGACGTTCCTGACCGAGTCTCAGACGCTGTCGTTCGACGAGACAAGGCTGACGCTCGAAGAGGCTCGATCGAGACTGCGCGCGGCGCTGACCGGTCTGGCCGAGCCCGCCAAGCGGGCCAAGCGCGCGTTCCACGACTCGACCGTCGATCACTACGAGGAGCACCTGCCGATGCTTCGGCGCCTCACCGGATCCGACGGATCCGTGGCCTAGACTCGCCACCGATGGCAACGCGCCTGGGCGTGATGGGCGGCACCTTCGATCCCATCCACGTCGGTCATCTCGTGACGGCCGAGGAAGCGTTGCACCAGTTCACATTGGACGAGGTCGTGTTCGTGCCCACGGGCCGGCCCTGGATGAAGGAGCACGAGGTCGTCGCCTCGGCCGGGGACCGCTATCACATGACGGAGATCGGGATCGCACCGGAGCCGCGGTTCCGCGTCTCCCGGATCGAGGTCGATCGCGGCGGCCCGACCTACACCGTCGACACCCTGCGTGCGATGCGCGAGGCGGCCCCCGACGTCGAGCTGTCCTTCATCACCGGCGCCGACGCGATGCTCGAGATCATGGATTGGAAGGATTCCGCCACCTTGTTCGACCTCGCCCACTTCATCGCCGCCACGCGGCCCGGCTTCGATGTCGCGCCGTTCGCGGCGCACCCCGACGTATCCGTGATGCAGATCCCCGCGCTCGCGATCAGCTCGACCGACATCCGCTCGCGCGTGCGGGAGGATCGCCCGATCCGTTTCCTCGTGCCCTCGGGCGTCGAGAGCTACATCCGGGACGAAGGGCTGTATCGATGAGCGACGCGAACGGCGGGCAGCCGTCCCGCACGCAGCGATCCAACGAGGTGCAGAAGCGCTGGCGGACCCAGGGAGTCATCGCGGGCGTCGTCATCGCGGCCATCCTGCTGGTCGTCGTGGTGACGCGCAGCGGCGGCGACGACGAGCAAGGCGCGGCAGCGCCGAGCGACTCGAGCAGCCCCACGGTCGTTGCGGGGCCCGCGCAGCTGTTGGCGCTGTCGGTCACCGGCGCGCCGAACGCGCTGCTCGCAACGGTCGGGTCCGGGGGCGGTCGACCGTCGGCCGCTGTGGTGCTGCCGCCCGGGATGACGATCGTGATGCCGGGCGCGGGCGAGGTGACGACCGAGGCCCTCCAGGACCTGCCGGGGAACTCGATGCGCATCGGTGTCTCGAACGCGGACGGAGCCTGGAACGACCACTACGCCGAGATCGATCTCGAGCGCTTCGGCTCGATCGTCGACCGACTCGGCGGGCTGTCGGTCGACCTGCAGGACGCGTACAGCGCCGGCGCGACGTTGCTCGGCCCCGGGCAGACCCAGCTCAGCGGGCAACAGACCGTCGCCCTCTTGCAGGAGCGTGCCGACGACACCGGTGCCCGGTGGGCCAGCGTCCTGGCGTCGTTCCTGGCCGCGCAGCCGAGCCTGTCGCCGACCGACCTGGCCGACGCCGACGACGCCCAGGCGGCCGCCGACATCTTGGGCTCCGGCGAGGCACAGGTCGAGATGGCGCCGACCCAGGTCGTGGGCGGTTCCGTCCTGATCGCGGCCCAGCCGAGCTTCGACGATCTGATGGCCCAGCTGTTCGGCACGCCGGCGCCGATCCGAGCCGAGGTCCTCAACGGCAACGGGGAGCCCGGGGTCGGCGAGGCGGTTGGCGCGCAGTTGATCCCCGCCGGCTTCCGCGTGGTGCTGTCCGAGAACGCGGACACGTTCGATCACCAGACCACCGTGATCGTGTCCGACGGCACCGAGAACGAGCAGGCGGCCCAGACGGCAAAGGACGCGCTCGGCGTCGGGAAGGTCATCGTGTCTTCGATAGCATCGGGACTTGCCGACGTCACCGTGACGGTCGGCAAGGACTATCAGGCGTGAACGACACCACGATCTCGCAGGCCATCGCGACGGCCGCCGCCGAGGCCGCCCGCGACAAGCAGGCGGCCGACGTCGTCGTGCTCGACGTCGCCGCCCTGCTCACGATCACCGACTACTTCGTGATCTGCTCCGTGTCGTCGGCGCCGCAGCTCAAGGCCGTCATCGAAGGCGTCGAGGAGCGGATCCGCACCGAGCTCGATCGGCGGCCCGTCCGCCGGGAGGGCGACGCCGACGGCGGTTGGCTCCTGCTGGACTACATCGACGTCGTGGTGCACGTGTTCAGCCAGGAAGCGCGTGAGTACTACGACCTCGAACGGTTGTGGAGCGACGCGCCCAGGCCGGCCTGGGCGGCTGCGGGCGCGGCCAGGAGCGCCGGGTAAACTGGCCCCTCACGGGCCCATAGCTCAGCTGGTAGAGCGCATGGCTGGCAGCCATGAGGTCAGGGGTTC
>CAWFKP010000003.1:0-26954 GCA_963816425.1 uncultured Actinomycetes bacterium | reverse complement strand
TGTCCGCTCCCCATCGCCGGATGCAGCTGCCCCGATCAGGGGGTAGCCTCGTGGCCGCGTGATAGCCTTCGGCCCCGGCTTCGACGTGACGCCCCGACCCCCTCCGATCGTGAACGGGACCGCCTCGACATGGAAGAGCCTGGGCAAGAAGAAACCCTGGTCGTAGTCGAACCCGCACCGCCTCGACGCCGACGCGGGCGGATCGTCGTGGCCGTGCTCGCCGTGTTGGCGATCCTCGTGGCGGTGGAGGTCGTCTTCCTGCTTGGCGTGCGCCGCGATCTCACATCCGGCCTGAAGGCACTCACGGCGGGACGTCGACAGGCGCTGGCGGGCGATCTCACCGCCGCGCACGACTCGTTCGCACGCGGGGCGGTCTCGTTCCAGCAGGCCGTCGACCGATCGCACGGCCCGATCGGCTCGCTCGCGCGCGGCGTCCCGTGGCTGGGCAACACTGCCGACACCGTCACCGCGATGTCGAGCGCTGGCGTCTCCTTGTCCGGGGCCGGCTCGACCCTGACGGACGCGCTCGAGGCCCTGCCGGACGGGATCGGATCGTTGGCGCCCACAGGCGGGGTGCTGCCGCTCGAGCGCTACCGCGATCTCGAGGCCGCCGTGAACAGCGCGCGGGACGACGCGACGCAGGCGACCGAGGCCCTGGGGACCGCGCCCGATCGGTTCGTTCCCGAGGTGGTAGCTCGCGCGAGCTGGGACGGACAGGAACAAGCGACGACGATCGCCAGGGATCTCGAGGGGGTTGCCGAGCTCCTGCACGGGCTCGATGCCTTCGCAGGCGCAGGGTCCTCCAGTCGCTACCTCGTCCTCGCGCAGAATCCCGCGGAGTTGCGGGGCACGGGGGGTCTCTGGGGCGCCTATGCGATCGTGACGCTACGGGACGGGCGGGCCTCTGTCTCGCCGGCCCGTCCGACCCAGACCCTTCGCGACTTCCCCGCCGGGCGCGTGCCCAGCCCAAGCGAGGAATACGCCCGCACCTACGATCCGTTCGGCGGCGCGGGGAGCTGGCAGAACATGAACGCGACCCCCGACTTCCCGTCGGCCGCGCAGGCGGCATTGGCCAACTACGCGCTCGGCGAGGGGGCGCACCTCGACGGGGTGCTCGCCGCCGACCCGTTCTTCCTCGCCGCCATCCTGGAGGTAACCGGGCCGATCCGAGTCCCCAAGGTGGGCACCGTCAGAGCCGACACGGTCGTGGACGTGACGACGAATCGCGCGTACTCGCGCTTCGACGCGCCGATCACGCGCAAGAAAGTTCTCGGCACGGCGGCCACGGAGGCACTGACCCGATTCCTCGCGATGGACGGACACGGGCTTGCGCGGCTCAAAGCGCTCGGCACATCCGTCGCGGACGGGCATCTCCGCGTCTACAGCACGGTCCCGGACGTCGAGCGCGCATTGGGGACCCTCGAGGTGGACGGCGCGCTGTCGTCGCCTACAGGCGATCTCCTCTCGGTGTCGGTCAACAACGGGTCCGGCAGTAAGGTCGACTACTACGCGGATCGATCGATCGAGTACGACGTGCAGCTGGGCGGCGACGGAGAGGCGATCTCAACGGCCACCGTCACGATCGCGAACCACGCACCGACCCGGGGACAACCGCGCTACGTGATCGGTCCCCACCTCGAAGATGCCGCCGCGGGCGATCAGATCCCGATCACCTCCGTATCGTGCCATCAGCCGTGTGAGCTGCTTACGGCCACGCGGGACGGCGCTGACGTGTCGCTGGCTCGGGGGTCCGAGAACGGCATCCCGTGGCTCGCCGACTACCGCACCATCCCCGCGGGCGCCCAGGGCGTCTTGTCGCTCACGTGGCGCGCGACCGACGTATGGCAGGGGAACTCCAGCGGCGGTCGCTACGACTTCACGTTCTTCGGGCAAACGACGGTGCGCCCGACCGACCTCCGAGTAACGATCCATGCACCGCCCGGCACGAACATCATCTGGACGAGCGAGGCCATGGAGGTCGACGGCGGCTCCGCAACATGGGAAGGCGAGCCCTCGAGCCGTACGATGCTCTCGGTGCGGTTCCGGGCGCCGATGCCGCTGCGCTACCTCCGAGATGTGACGCGCCCGATCCTCGGCGGCTGATCAGCCGACGAAGCGGGCGGCGCGGCGGCGCGCGACTATCAACGCGGCGATGCCCGCAACGACGAGCACGCCGATCAGCAGGGCACCGAGCGGCACCTGGGACGAGCCGGTGAAGGCCGTTCCCCCGCCCGTGCCGCCGCCCGTGCCCTCGACTGAGGTCGACGGCTTGAGAGAGACGGGATACGTCGATGTCTGCGCCAGGGCGGCGCTCGCCGACACGAACACGGTTATCGCCCCCAGCGCCAGGACACCGGTTACACGCTTGAGCATTTCGACCCAACCCCCTCTTTCCCTCCGAGTGGAGCATCGTAGGCCATATGACCTAATACACGCAAGGCTGCAGGGACGGGGCGGTGAGTCCGGACCTCGAGCCGGAACGCGTTCGCGAGCAGGACGTTCATCCGACCTAGGGCCGGAGCCGCGGAAAGAGAGTGTCGGGCCGACTAGAGGCTGGAGAAACTCTGGAAGATCTGGATCGCGCCCGGGCCGATGATCACGACGAAGAGGGCGGGCAACACGCAGATGATCAATGGGAAGACGATCTTGACCGGGGTCTGCGCCGCCTTCGCCTCGATCGCCTGCCGACGCTTGATGCGAAGCTGCGCGGCCTGCGTGCGCAAGGACGCTTGCGATCGACACGCCGAAGATGTCCGCCTGCACCATCGCGAGCGCGAAGGCGTTCAGCTCATCCACATCCGTCCGCTCGGACAGGTGCCGGAACGCGTCCGAACGCGGAACGCCCAGCTGGATCTCCTGCAGCATGCGAGCGAATTCCTGGGACAGGACGCCCGGCACGTTCCGAACGACCATCGCGATCGCAGCATTCAGCGACAATCCGGCTTCCACGCTGATCGTCAGCAGGTCCAGCGTGTCGGACAGGGTCCGCAGGATCTCCTTCTTTCGATCCTCGACGCGGCTGTTCAGCACCGAATCGGGCACGATGAATCCGACGAACGTCAGCAGGGCGATGATCACGAGCTGCAGGAACGATGAGAACTGCACGATCTGCAGGAGGAACAGAGCCGCGACGAAGCCCGCGACGGCGCCGATGATCTTGAACGCCAGGACACGCTCCGCGTCCCAGCCGGCGGGGCTCCCCGCGAGCATCAGTTTCTTCTCGATGCGTTCGCGGGCGTCGAGTGGCGTGATTCGTCTCGCCAATCGCCCCGCCCGACCGACGATGGGTACCAGGACGCGAGAGCCGAAGTTCTCCTTCAGCGACTCCTCGCGGAGGTTGGGCTGGGGGGCCGCGACGCCGCTCGGGCCAACGACCTGGGTCTCGAGCAAGCGCACAGCCCGCTGCTTCTCCGAACGGGTCTGATCGATGTAGACACCGACCAGCACGATCGCCAGGAACAAGGACGCTACCGACAGGAACAGCCAGATGTCAGACATCGATATCCACGATCTTCTTCATCCAGAGGATCCCTGCAACGAGCAAGGCTCCTGCCACGATCAACATGATGATGCCGTACGTCGTCTTGAAGAGCAGGCCGATGTAATCCGGGTTCACCGCGAACATGTAGAGCGCGATACCGAACGGCAAGAGGCCGAGCACCCACGCCGACAGTCGACCCTCGGCCGTGAGCACCTTGATCTGGCGCCGCAGCATCGCGCGTTCGCGAAGCGTGTCGGCGACCGTGTCGAGGATCTCGGCGAGGTTTCCGCCGACCTCCCGTTGGATGTTGACCGCCAGCACGGCCCACATGAAGTCCGGACTTCCGACGCGCTCGGCGAGGGACTCCAGCGCGTCCTCGGCCGGGCGTCCCAGCCGGATCTCGGCCACGACCCGCTGGAACTCCGCGGCCGCAGGGTGGGCGATCTCCTTCGCGACGGTATCGAGCGACTGGAGGAAGCTGTGCCCCGCTCGCAAGGACGACGCCATGATCGTCAAGACATCGGGGAGCTGCTCCCGCAGCTTCTCCGCGCGTTTGCTCAACGCGCTCCGAAGCAGCAACGTTGGGAGTGCACCCCCGACCGCGGCCACGATCAACGCGAGCAGCGAGCTACGCAACAGCGCCGCGCCGAGGATGCCGAAGACCAAGGCCCCGAGGGCCGAGGCGACGACGAACTCACCCGAGCGGAGCGACACGCCGGCCGCCTCGAGCTCGGCATCGAGCCGCTCGCTGAACCCGCGCGACTCCGCGAAGCGCGTCCCGAACTTGGTGACGTTGTCCGGGATCCAGCCTCCGGACTGCGGGCCGGCGGCACCTGCCGCGCCTGGCTGCTGACCCGGCTGGATCACGGCTCGCATGCGTGCCTCGCGCTCGCGATCCTGCTTCTGACGTGCCGCGGATCCGAGGAGGAACCACGCCAGCAGGAACGCGACGGATCCGACCAGGATGCCGACGACGATCTGCGCCGGCTCGACGGTGAGCGATGCCAGCATCAGGCCCCCTTCGGCTCCAATGCGAAGAGCTCGGGTTCCACGTAGACGCCGCGCTCCGCGAGCTTGTCCAGGAACTTCGGCCGGAGTCCGGTGGACTTCAAGCGACCTCGGAACCGTCCCTCCTCGTCCATCCCCGCGGAGAAGTCGAACAGGAAGATGTCCTGGAGGGTGATGACCTCGCCCTCCATCCCGGCCACCTCGGTGACGTGTGTCAGCCTACGCGTACCGTCCTTCAGACGCTGTTGGTAAACGATCAGCTGCAACGCGGATGCGATCTGTTCGCGGATCGCTTTGTTCGACAGCTCCATCCCGGCCATCATCGTGATGGTTTCGAGTCTGCTCAGCGCGTCGCGCGGGCTGTTGCAGTGGATCGTGCTGATCGAGCCGTCGTGGCCCGTGTTCATCGCCTGGAGCATGTCGAGGGCCTCGGCGCCACGAACCTCACCGATCACGATGCGGTCGGGTCGCATACGCAACGAGTTGCGCACGAGGTCGCGGATCGACACCTGGCCCTTGCCCTCGATGTTCGGCGGGCGCGACTCGAGGCGCACCACGTGCGGCTGCTGCAACTTGAGCTCGGCAGCGTCCTCGATCGTGAGGATCCGCTCGTCGTCCGGGATGAACGACGAGATGACGTTGAGCGTGGTCGTCTTCCCGGCGCCGGTACCGCCGGCGACCATGATGTTGATCCGCCCGCGGACGCACGCTTCGAGGAACTTCGCAACGGGCGAGGTCATCGTGCCGAACTCGATCAGATCGTCGGCCTGGTACGGGTCGGCGGCGAACTTTCGGATCGTGAGGGCCGGGCCGTCGATCGCCAGCGGCGGGATGACGGCGTTCACACGCGAGCCATCGGGCAGACGCGCGTCGACGTAGGGACTGGACTCGTCGACACGACGGCCGACCTTCCCGACGATCTTGTCGATCGTGCGGCGCAGCTGCTGGTCGTCGTGGAACTTCGTGCCGGTCCAGTACAGGCGTCCGGCACGCTCCACGTAGATCGTGTCCCAGTTGTTGACCATGATCTCGGTCACTTCCGGATCGCGCACGAACGGCTCGAGCGGCCCCAGGCCGAGGACGCTGTCACCGATCTGCCGGACGATCAGGAGCTTCTCCTGCGCGGAGAGCGGGCCTTCCTCCTCGTCGAGGAGCTCACGAAGGCGCTGATGCACCAGACCTTCGAGCTCGGTGTCGGACATGGTGGCGTCGTACAGACGTGGTCCGAGGGACTCCACGAGGCGCTCCTGCACCCGTCCGCGAACATCCGAGATCCGGTCTCTCTGTTGGGCCTTCGCCAAACGGTCTGCGAGCGACATGGGGGTGTGCCTCCTTGAGGGTTACGTCTTGGCCTTGCGGCCGAACAGGCCGCTCTTGTTCTTCTTCGCGTTGAAGCTGCTGGCGCCGGCCGTCACGAGTTCCTTCGCTGCGTCGTCGTCGCTGCCGGTGAAGCGCACCGCGAGGTGACGGATCGATGCGGACACCTCGGACTGCGGTTCGTCGAGCACGACCGGCCGTCCCTTGTTCAGGGAGGTCGGCACGAGCCGACTCGACGGGATCATGGCGTCGACCTGGATCTTCATGACCCGTTCCACATCGGACGCGTCGAGCCCAACCTTAGAGTCCGCACGGTTCAGGACCACGCGGAAGCGCTCGCGAGGCAGCCCGATCGTCAACAGCGTGTCGAGCGCCTTCGACAGGTGCTTCACGCCGACCACGTCCAGACCGGTCACCAGACAGATCATGTCGGACAGGTCGAAGCACACGAGCGCCGAGTCCGAGTAGTCCACGGAGGCATCCACCACGACGTAGTCGAACTCGCTGCGGATCGACCGGAGGAACTTCCCGATCGCCTCGCCCGCGGGCGCCTCCGCCGCCGGATCCGGGGGAGCGCCGAAGGCCCAGACGTGCGGGGCCACCTCGACGCCGACGCTGCGGATCTGGTCGCCGTCGGCTCCCTCGCCGAGCGCCATCAGGTCGGTGATCGACGCAGACGGCTCTCGCCCGAAGTACGTGAAGACGTCGCCCATGTCGACATCCAGGTCGACGACGGCCGTCTCCTCGCCCGTGACCTGCGCGATCGCGGTCGCCAGGTTGGTGGTGAGGAAGGTCTTGCCCGACCCACCCTTGGACGAGAACACAGAGATGACGTGTCCGCGACGGACCCTGCCGCCGTCCGACTGGGTTGCGACGTTCGCCGAGCGGAGGTTCCCCGCCCACAGGACGGCGCGCTCGACCGCCTCCCGAAGCTCGTCGGTCCCCTGCGTCATGTCGACGACGTCGCGGATGCCGGCGCGCATCGCCGCGGGCAGCAGCCCGTTCCACGTGTGGTCACGGACGAGCACGATCGCCGTCCCCGGCGAGGTCCGCCCGACGAACTCGGCCAGGCCGAGTGCGTCGGGCTCTTTGACCTCAGGGGACAGCACGAGGACGTCGACCGGCGCGTAGGCGTTGATCAACAGCTCCTCGGCGGCCGTGGCGGACTGCACCCAGCCAACCTCGTCCGCTTCGAGCTCGAGCGCTCGAGCGATCTGTTGGCGGAACGACTGCGGCGTCCCGACGGCGACGACGCTGACTTCCGTCATTTGGCCCCGATGACCTTCCCGATCGGCACGCCGATCGTGCCTGGCTCCGGGTATCCACCGTCGTTGTCCGGCGGCAGGAGGCCGACGTACAGCGTCGAGTGGCCCGTCGCGAAGACGAGCTCCGAGGCGTCCTCGGGCGTCATGTTCAACACGTACGTGGACGTACCGCCGGATGCGCGACCGCTGGTCGTGTCGACGGCCGGGTTCTGCACCGACAGGACCTCGACTGAAGGCACGAGCGTCACGGTGAAGTCGGTCTGCATCTGGAACACGTTCTGCGACCCACCCGACACCGGCGTCCCTCCGAGGACCTGCTGCACGGCCTTCTGGAGCTGCGCGGGCGTCAGGAAGAACTTCAGGCTCTGCTTCGTGACGAGCGTCCCACGGGTGAACGTGGCATAGATCGAGATGTTGTCACCCTGCTGCACGGTCCCGTTCACAGCTGCCTGACCCTCGACCTCGAGTCCGAGCCCGACGTTGCCGGGGTCGATGCCCAAGATGTTCTGCGCTCCGGAGGAGATGCGGGCGAGCGGGATCTGCTCGTTCTGATAGATGGGCGCGGTCGCCGTCTGACCCTGCAGCTGCGTCACATCCTTGACCGCGTCGGGCACGACGCCCGCGTTGGGCACCTGGATCGTCGTGAACACGCCCTGGGCGATCAGCGGATCCAGCGGCGTGTTCGCCTGGATGTCCTGCGTCGAGGCGAGGACGGGCGTCGTGTTCTCATCGACCGCCTTGTCCCGCACGCTGCTCGTGTAGACGATGACTCCCACGGCTGCCAAGACCGCCAAGACCACAGCGATAGCAACCACCAGACCGCGTGACCGCATCTTCCTTTCTCCTTTTCTGTTGAGCCGCAGCCTAGGGCTTCACGCCCGCTGGGCAAGAGTTGTAGGTGAAATCGCAAAGCACGTGTCCCTGCGTCCCGAAATCGGGACCGGTGCCGACCTCGCCGTTCTGGTCGGTGTAGCCAAGCCAGGTGGTGTGCAAGCAGATCGCGTTCGGATCGGAGCTGCGGACGCCGCAGAACCCGGGGGTTGCCGGTGTCCCGTTGACCGTCCAGTCGAACACGACCTTGTTTCCGACATCCTTGCTCGCCAGATCCCACCACGACAGCATCTTCGTGGCCGGGTTATAGAAATAGTCGCATCCGCTCGGCGTCGGAGCGGGAGACACGCTCGCGCACCGGACGAGCGGCGGATTGCCGCCCTTCGGAAGGACGGTCACCTGCGGATGGCCGCTCGTGCCGTTCCAGATGACGTCCGCGGGTCGCGAAGCGCCGCAGGAGAGGTCCGCGAAGTCGGGCAGGATCCAACCTCCGAACTGGAGTCCGGGAAGCGTCGCGTCGCCGGCGCCCGCGTTCCCGAGCGCTGTCCCGTTGGGGTTGCAATCTCCATTCTGCGCCGGAGTGCCCGGAGAACCGATCGCGAGGGGGTCATTGCCCTTGTACACGCCGCTCAACTTGAGCGTCGTGAACCCGATGATCGCGAACTTGTCAGGGGTACCGGTGCCGCACGGAACGATGTTCCCCGATTTTGTCGATCTGTGCGTCGCAGTCGTTCACGGGCATGAGGATCACCGGGCCGGGACACGGCGTGGTGTTGCAGTTGACCCCGTTCATGCGGTCGATTCAAGTCCTGCCAGTTGTCCGTCGCATGTCCAGTCATGCTGCACACGTAGGTCGGACCTGGCTCGGCGAGCGGCAGCGGGGAACCGTAGTTGTTCAGGATGTAGGTGCCGCGCGTAGAGGCTCCGCCGCCGCTGTTGCAATTGTAGCGTCGTCGCGACGTCCCACTGGTCGAGGCTGAGGTAGCCCCAGTTCGCGTCCCCGATGGCGACGTTGCCGTTGTTGTACCAGAAGCTGCACTCCTGCGCCGATCGCGAGATCCGGGACGTCGCAGGACCCCTGGAACTGGCTCGACTCGAGCACGATCGGCACCGCGTTCCCGCCGGCGAGCGGCCCCCAGGCCGCCGTCGCGGCTGTCGTCACCGTGCGACTCGACGCACCGAAGATGCCAGCGAAGAACAGCTTCTGCGGGTAGGAGTACTGCACGGTGATGTACCCGCGCGGCGTTCGCGTCGACACGGTGCATGCCCACGGGTTGTCGACGATCGCCCCATCCGCCCCGTTGAGACCGCCGACGTTGGCCACCGCCGCCGTGTCCGCCTGGACCTCCGGGTCGGTCGGGTCGTTCGCGACCGGCACGGAGCACGTCTTGGCTGCCGCGAGCGCGGCCGCGTCTGCGCCGCTGACCATCTCGCGGCGCTTCCAGAGCAGCCCACCGACATCCACGACGAGGACAAGCATGCCGAACAGGGAGATCAGGCACAGGGCGATGATGACCGCGGTCACACCCTCTTCTTCGTGATGCAGCCGGAAGAGACCTTGCCTGCGCATGGTTCAGTTCCCTTCGCAGCGGAACGCGCCGCTGATGTTCGCATTCTTGAGCGAGATCGGCGGGAGCATCGGGATATCGACAACGAAGATGTCCTGCAGGCCCGCGGAGGCGTTGTTGATGTTGACCGAGACGCGGACCTGGGACGACGTCGTCTGCTGATCCTTGGGCGGGCAGCTGCCGGCCACGAGCGCCGAACCGTTCCAGTACTGCACGTTGATGGCCGGATCCGCCGTGCTGAGCGCGCCCAGCGAGGCCGACGACGTGACCTGCTTCACCTGGGCGACGGTGGCTCCGACGGCGCCCGCTCGGGCACCCTCGCGAGTCGCCGCCCGGAGGTTCTGGAGCTGGAAGAACGCCAGACCGTATTGGAGCATGCCGAAGATGAGCATCGCGAGCACGCCCACGATCAGGGCGAATTCCACCGCGGCCGCACCGTCTTCGCGCTTCAGTGTGCGTGCGATCTTCATGTCCGTACCTCTCGTTCCGTCCGCCGGTCCCTCGTTCCCTCGGAGGATACGTCCGGGGGAAGGAGCGGCCGGCGGGCCGACCGCTCGGGTCTTAGCTCGGTGCGTTGACCGCGCTACCCACAGTGCTGAACTGGTTACTGGCGGACTTGCCGATGAAGGCCACCGCCGCGATGATCACGACCGCGATGAGCGCGACCATGAGCGCGTACTCCACTGCCGTGGCGCCGCCCTCCTCAGCCGCACGCGACTTGAGGTCGCTCCACCAGGTGGTCACACCCGAGTACATACGAAGGAACATCCTGTCACCTCCTTTCCTCCAAGCCCTGTTTCTTTATCGCTCGGCCGGGACCGGACCTTCGGGGCGGTGACCCCGTTGGTCCTTGATCGGCGCCCATCCTCCTGTGGCGCCGATCACTCCCGTCCGTGCGCTTTCATCCGTGGGATACCACCCCATCTTCGGGATGATCCCCCCGGAGCCTTAGCTGGGGTTGTCGACCGCGCTGCCGACCGTGCTGAACTGGTTGCTGGCCGACTTGCCGATGAAGGCAACCGCCGCGATGATAACAACCGCGATGAGCGCGACCATGAGCGCGTACTCCACTGCCGTCGCGCCACCCTCTTCGGCGGCACGCGTCTTGAGGTCGTTCCACCAGGTGGAGACCCCTGTGTAGAGACGAAGGAACATATGTCCTCCTCCTTCTTCCGAGCCCTTCCCAGGCCCGCGGGTCGGGGCCTGAGGGCGAGGATGCTACCCCGCGTGAAGGAAGAGTAGAAGGAGCCGATCGGCTAAGGAAATCCCAAATCCCACGCATGATACCTACGCGATTCTACGTAGGCTACACGCGGCTGGATACCCCTGCACGGTGAGGATCTCCCGGCCAGGTAGCATGCGCCCCGTGACGAGCCCCTCCGAGCCTCACTCGGGACGAGAGCCGATCGATCTGGCTTGGGCCTCGCTGACATTCCTGTTGCCGATGTTCGTCTCGCTCGCGTCACACATGGGCGCGACAGACCTCGCGTATCACCTCCGCGCGGGCACAGACGTGTTGGCCGGCAACATACCCCGGATCGACACCTACACCTTCACGGTGTACGGAACGCCGTGGCTCGACCAGCAATGGGGCGCGCAAGGCGTGTTCGCGCTCCTGTTCAAGGCGGGGGGCTGGCCGACGTTGCTGTTCGCACAAGGAGTGTTGGTCGGAACCACGTTCTTCCTTGTCTACCTCGCGGCAAGGGTGACGGGGGCGGCCTGCCGAACGGCCGCCCTCCTCACGATCGCCGGCTTCGTGGTGGCGTCGCCCGGCCTCGCGATGCGACCGCAGCTCGTTGCCTTGCCCCTCTTCGGAGTGCTCCTGTGGGTCACCGCGGGGCGGCATCGACATCCGGCGCGGCTGTGGGCGGCTCCGGTGTTGGCCGCCCTGTGCGCGAATATCCATGGGAGTTTCACGATGTTTCCCCTGATCCTCGGGCTTGCGTGGCTGGAGGACCGGCGCGTTCGCGATCCGGGTGCGCGTCGAACACTCCTGATACTGGGAGTCACCACGGTCGCCACGTTGGCGAACCCCTTCGGCCCACGTGTCTGGACGTACGCCTACGACCTCGCCACGAATCCCGTCATCCGGGACACGATCAGCGAATGGGCCCCACTCACACTCGCGACGGTGCCCGGCTGGTTCACGATCGGGTCCGCGCTTGCGGTGGCGGTGTTCCTGATCCGCCGTTCAGAACACACCCCGTGGACATCGTTGCTCTCGCTCGGGATCTTCTTCCTGTTGGCCCTGTCCGCGCAGCGAGCGATCGTGTGGTGGGGCATGACGGCGCCCGTCGTCCTCGCAGCCCTGCTGCCGGCCCCGGCCGAGGACGTTGCGGTGGAACGCAGGAGACGGTCGCCGGCGGCGCCTGCCATCGCGATCGTCGGCACCCTGCTCGCGGGCATCGTGGTTCTGGCGCCCTGGTGGCGAGGCAGCGCGTATGACCGCTTTCTCGGAGCCGCACCACCGGGCCTCACCGCCGCGGCGGCGAGCGAACTGCCGGCCGGCACCCGAACCCTGGTTCACCAACCGTGGGGATCGTGGTTCGAATACGCCCTCCCGGACCTTCCTGTGTTCGTGGATTCTCGGATCGAGATCGTCCCGAAGGACATCTGGCACGACTACGGGCAGGTCGGATTCTCAGGCGCCGAATGGAAAGACGTGCTCGACCGCTGGGACGTGCAGGCGATCGTCGCCGCCAAAGACTGGGACCTGGTCCCGGTGCTGCAGCAGAACGATTCCGGCTGGCGGGTCGCGTACGAGGATGACGACGGTTACCTGTTCGTCCGGAACTGAGCGCTACTCCCCACCGTCGATCGTCACCAGGCCGGAGCGGGCGGCCACACGAACCGCGGCGAGCCGGCTGCCAACGCCCAGCTTCCGGTAGATCCGGGCGAGATGGGTGGTGACGGTGCGCTCGCGAACGCCCAGCCGTTCGGCGATCGCCCTCGCGGAGATGCCTTCGGCGGCGACCTCGAGCACCTCGCGCTCCCTCGGCGTCAGCTGCCCCTCGAGGTCACGTCGCTGCACGAGCGCGTGGGCGACGAGGCCGATCGCGGTGCTCGGCGGGCCCGTGAGCACCATCACATGCTCGGAGGCGCTCTGGAGGGCGGTGCGGAACTCCGAGGGGTCAGACCGCTTGTCGACGTAACCGTCGGCGCCCACGAACAGCGCGCGACTGATCGTGGCCGCGTCCGCGTCCGCGCCCATCGCGAGCACCCCGATCGACGAGTACTCCTCACGAAGATGGCGGATCAGGGAGTAGGCGTCGTGCCCGTCGCCGGAGGCGTTCAACGAGACGAGCGCCGTGACCCGCTGACGGCGTGTACGTCGGATCGTCTCGATCGCGTCCTCGGGCTCTCCGACCCGAGCGAGCACCGAGCAACCCGGAAACGAATCCACGAGCAATGCCAGGCCCTCTCGGACGACCGGCAACGGTTCCAGGATGATCACGCCGATCTGCCCGGTTCTGCCCGTCGACTGGCTGCGTCGCTCCGCCATGATGTGGCTATCGGCAGGATCGGGGCCGCTGCTGAACGCCCGCTATCTCGTGTCCATGAGTCCCATCGCCGCCGCCCGTGCCACGGCTTGGACGCGAGACGTGACGGCCAGCTTTCGATAGATCCCCCTCGTGTGACCCTCCACCGTCCGCGGAGAGATGGCCAGCCTCGAGCCGATCTGTCGGGTCGTGCGTCCTTCTGCAAGCAGATGCAGGATCTGGTGCTCCCGCGGCGAGAGCAAGGCATCCGCCTCGCTCCCGTCCCGGGTCCGCCGCACCATGCGCCCGAGCTCCTCCAATGCATCGCGATGTAGATCGGGCGGCACCACGACGTCCCCACGGCCAACCCGATCGAGCACCTCCCGGAAGGATCGCAATCCTTCCGGTGTGCGAACGAAGGCGCGCACCCCGGCCCGAAGCGCCTCCAGGGCCGTCGTGCCGCTCACGTTGGTCGCGAGCAGAACGATCCGGGCGTCTGACCGTATCGTCAGCACCTCCCGCACGAGTGCGATCGACTCCGCGTCCGCATCTCCCACATCGAGTACGACCAGCGGACGTTCCTCCGCTGCGAGGAGCTCTTCGAGCGGGCCGAGATCGGGCACCCATCGGACGGCGCCCATCTCCCGCGAGGTCTCCGCGGCGATCCGCACCACCGCGAGGATCGCCGGCTGGCCCGTGCGCACGAACACAGACGGACGAACTCGAGTCATCGCACGATGCGCGGTGCTCATGCTCAGGCGCCGACGGGCATGCGCAGCACGCCCGAGCGCCACGCATAACGGATCGCTTCGACCTTCGAGTGGACGCCGAACTTCGCAAGCACGTTCTTGACATGGCTCTGCACGGTCAGGACGCTGATCGACAGGCTGGTGGCGACCTCAGCGGTCGTCAGCCCGTCTGCGAGCAAGGAAAGAACCTCTCGCTCGCGCCGAGTCAAGCTGTCGAGGCGGCGCGTCCCAAGGGGCTCGCGAGCGATGCCGATCAACTCCACCAGCGCCGAGAGGTGCGCCGCGGGCAGGATCAGCTCGCCGGCGGCGGTACGCCGCAACGCCTGCACGATCGCGAGGCGATCGGCGTGTCGGTCGAGCACGCCCGATGCCCCGGCCGCGATGATGGCCGCTCCGGCGCCGGGATCGGTCTCGACGCCCACCGCCAGGATCCGGACCCACGGCATCGACGATGCGGCGTCTCCAACGATCTGCAGCGAGGTCTCGGCGCCCTCGATCGCCAGGATGTGGATCGTCTCCAGTCGGGCGGCAGCCCTCGCTTCCTCGACCGTGCGAACGGGCCCGAACACCTCGACGCCGCTGCCGCGGCAGGCCCGGGTCAGGTCGTGCGTGAGCGCCGACCCACCTTCCAGAACCATGACCCGAAGCTCGCCGTTCATCCCACGAAGGCATCGGCATGGGCGTCGGGCTTCCTGAACGGGAAACTGTGGGCATGGGATGGTCCACGTGAACCGATTGGCCGGGTCGACCAGCCCGTATCTCCTGCAGCATGCGTCCAACCCCGTGGACTGGTACCCGTGGGGCGACGCCGCCTTCGCGGCGGCACGTGAGCGCGACGCGCCGATCTTCCTCTCGGTGGGGTACGCCGCATGCCACTGGTGTCACGTCATGGAGCGCGAGTCGTTCGAGGACGACGTCACGGCGGCGATCCTCAACCGCGACTTCGTCGCGATCAAGGTCGACCGCGAAGAGCGGCCGGACATCGACGGCATCTACATGACGGCCGTCCAGGCGATGGCCGGTCAGGGTGGCTGGCCGATGTCGGTGTTCCTGACCCCGAACGGCCATCCCTTCTGGGCGGCCACCTATCTGCCGGATACACCGAGGCACGGCATGCCGTCCTTCCGCCAGGTGCTGGAAGGGATCGCGGAGGCGTGGCGCGAGCGCAGGGATGAGGTCGTCGCCCAAAGCGCCTCGGTGACGGCCGCCATCGATCGGGCGACATCGTCGCCCGCGAATCCTGGCCCGGTGCCGTCACCCGAGGCCGCCGTGCAACACCTCCGCGAGGCGTTCGACGAACGATGGGGCGGCTTCGGAGGCGCTCCCAAGTTCCCGCAGACACCGGTGCTGGAGTGGCTCCTCCGACGGACCGTCCGGGGCGATGCGCTGGCCGAGCACATGCTGGTGCGCACGCTCGACGGCATGGCCGGCGGCGGCATCCACGACCAGATCACGGGGGGCTTCGCCCGCTACAGCACCGACGCGGCGTGGCACGTGCCGCACTTCGAGAAGATGCTCTACGACAACGCACAGTTGCTGACCCTGTTCACACGGACGTGGCTGCACACCCGCGAGGATCGGTTCCGAGACATCGCGCTGGGCATCGCCGACGCGCTCCTCGCCGATTTCCTGTTGCCGGATGGCGGCTTCGCATCGTCGATCGATGCGGACAGCGACGGGGTGGAGGGGGCGTTCGCGACCTGGGATTGGAAGGAATTGAGCGGGCTCGTCGGCCCGGCGGTTGCCGAGGCCTTCGGCGCGACGCCTGCGGGGAATTGGGAAGGCACGAACGTCTTGTGGCGTCCGATCGATCTCGGGCAGGTGGCGGCGCAGCACGAACGCTCCGTGGAAGCGCTCGCGCGGGAGCTCGAGCACGGGCGCGCGACGCTCGCGGCCGTACGCGCACAACGGATCCAGCCGGCAAGAGACGACAAAGCGGTGGCCGCGTGGAACGCGCTTGCCATCACCGGCTTGCTGACCGCATCCAGAGCCTTCGACGAACCCTCGCTGCTGGCCGCTGCGGTCCGGTGCGCAGACTTCGTGTGGGAGCACATGCGTGTGGACGGACGGCTCCAGCGCGCATGGCGAGGTGGACGGGCATCTGGGCCGGGCTTCCTCGACGACCACGCGCTCTTGGGACTCGCGATGCTCGGCCTGTTCGAGACGACAGGCGATATCCAGTGGTTCGAGCGAGCCGGTGAGCTCTCGGACGCCATCGTTCGCCTGTTCCTGATGCCGGACGGACCGGCGCAGAGCGGCCGCGATGCCGAGGCCCTCGTGGTGCGTCCCCGGGAACGCACCGATGACGTCACGGCGAGCGGACCGTCTGCGACCGCCGAATTCTTGCTTCGCCTCTCGCATCTCACGGGGGACGCGTCGTTGGAGGAGCGAACGATGGAGATCGTCGCTCGGGCAGGCTCCTACCCGGGGCAGGCTCCGATGGCGTTCGGGCACCTCTGGTGCGTGCTCGACATGCTCGAGGGCCCGATCCGCGAGGTCGCGATCGTGGGCGACGCAAGGGTCCCGGGACACACGCGCGTTGCTCAACGAGGTGGTCGCCGCGCGATACCTCCCGAACGTGGTCCTCGCCGCGGCCGATCCGGAGGATGCCCGCCTCGATCGCGTCCCGCTGCTGCGGGGTCGGATGCTCAAGGACGGAGAGCCCACCGCGTTCGTGTGTGAGCGATTCGCGTGCAAGTTGCCGGTGACGACGCCGGAAGCGCTCGCGACCCAGCTGTAGCCGTTCCAGAGCGCGACAGTCCGTCGTGATAGACATCTCGGATGGTGCCCACTTTCGCCGCGTCGGACACCGTTCGACCGCCGGTGCGCCTCCGAGACGGGCTGGCCTTCGCGTTCGCGGTCTACGTCGGTGTGCGTGTGATGGTGTCCTTGACCGGCGTCTTGGCCGTCGGCCATGTCGCGCCCCCCTCCTTCGATCCCGACGGCGCGCAACGTGCCGGCATCCACAACGCCGTCGACGGCACCAACCGGTGGGACGCCGTTCGCTACGAGGCGATCGCGGCGACCGGATATGACGCCGACGATGCCAGCGCCGCGTTCTTCCCCGGCTATCCCCTCACGATTCGGGTCATCGGACTCCTGACGCCGCTCGGTCCATTCGGATCGGCGATCCTGGTCTCCAACCTCTCCTACCTCGTCGCGCTGGTCGTTCTCTACGGTCTGACCGCGCGGGAATACGATGTCCCGACGGCCCGAAGGGCGACCGTTCTCCTCGCTCTGTTTCCGGCCAGCTTCTTCTTCCTGGTGCCGTACAGCGAGTCGCTGTTCCTGCTGTTGACGGTGCTGACGTTCTGGTGGTTCCGCGCCGAGCGGCGAGCGCTCGGGGCAACCGCGGCGGTCGGCGCCTCGGTCGTCCGAAGCGCCGGCGTGCTCCTCGTGCCGGCCCTTCTCACCGAGGCGTTGACGGTGCACGGTCCGCGACGGCGCCGTGCGTTCGCCGCCGCCCTCATCCCGCTCCTCGGACCCGTGGCGTACGGCATCTACTGGCTCGGACGAACGGGCGACGCGCTGCAGCCGTTGCGAGCGCAATCGAGCTGGTCGAGGACGTTCCAGTGGGCTCCGGTCACGGCGTGGGATGCGATCCGCCTCGGTGCGCAGGGGATCGCAGACGCCCGAGGGATCTATTGGACGGTCGATCTTTTGCTCACCGCCATCGTCCTCGTGTCGCTGGCGGTGGGGTGGCGCACTCTGCCCCGGACCTACCTGGTGTACTCGCTCGCGACGATCCTGGTGATCCTCTCCTACCCCCTGCCGGAACGCCCCCTGCTGTCCGCACCGCGCTTCCTGATCGTGGTGTTCCCCGCGTTCTGGGGATTGGCGACCAAGGTGCGGGGCCGATGGCTGGTGCCGATCGCCGCGGTCTTCGGCCTCGGATTCATCGTGCTGTCGTCTTGGTTCATGAACTGGGGGTACATCTTCTGAGGGTCTAGTTCCCGCCCGTCGCCTGGAGCCCTTCGACGCCGGGGGCGGGCTCGAACGCGAGCGCGTATCGGCCCGGGTCTTCTCCTCGTTGCTCGATCTGCTCCGGATCGCCGACGCCGAGGAACCGCGCTGCCTCGCGTAGGTAGGGGATACGCGTGGGATCCATGCCCATCATGGTGGCGGTCACCGTGTCGGTCGCGACCGCGTCGTCACCGAACACGAGCAGGCCCGCCTGCTTCGGCGTGCCACTGATCGGACCGTTGCCCTCCATCGCGACGATGCCGTCGACGATCGCATAGGAGGGTCGAACCGCTCCGGCGATGTCCACGATCGCGTTGTCGATACCTACCCAATGCGAGCGCGTTCTTCGGCCAGCCGTACACGCGACCGGGCAAGCACCCGAACAGGTTCTTGAGAGACAGGGTGACACCGGCCCAGTGGTGCGTCTTCATCTTCGGCATCGAGATGACCACGTCGGCATCGGTGAGCAGTTCCGGCAGCCAGAGTTCGCCCAGCGGCGTATAGCGCGAGGACAGGGACACAGCACGGGCGGGCGCCATGTTGAGATCGACGAACGGAGCGCGCAGATCATCGAGGCGATCGGTCAGACCTGCCGCGCGGACGACGTAGTCGGTGTCCCTGCGATGACCCGGACCCTCGCCGACCGTCACCGTCGCGGCCCCCATATGTCGCAGCGCCTCAACCGTGGCCGCGACGAGACGTGGGTCCGTGTTGATCACCGAATCGGGATCGAACTCGACGAAGTTGGGCTTCAGGACCACGCGGGCACCCTGAACGTCTGCCCCGATCGCCTCGAGTCCGTCGCGGACAACGCTGACGAGGGCGCCCTCGTAGGTGGTCCGCGGCACGACCGCCACGCGGGCCGATCCCAACGGAGGGAATGCGTCGGCATCCCAGAGCTCGGGGGTCCGCGCGTCGCGAACCTTCAGGCCGACGACCGCGGCTCCGGCGAACACGGCACCGGCCGCTGCGGCGCGGCCGAGGAACGCACGGCGAGAAACGTGCTCGTGGCCGTTCATCGCGCCCACGGACCCACGCGATCGAGGGCGAACGTCATCCACGCCGCCACCACGTTGTCATCCGATCCCGTTGCACGAGCTCGCATCACTTCGTCTCGTGCGTCGGGAGCCTGCGCGCTCCCGGCGCGATCGAGGGCGCACGCGGCGGTCGCGAGGCTGAGCAGCCCGGCAGACTCCGACCTCCAGCGCTGCTCGAGCGTCGCTACCCCACGGGTGGCAAGGTCCGGCTCCTCGTCTCCAAGCGCCAGCGTCGCGAGCCCCGTCGTCTGCACGAACGGGACCAAGTCGACGCCGAGCGTGGTCCGGCTCCCGTAGTTCCATCCTCCCGCCACGCACTCGCGCTCGCGGAACAGCCCCAGCGCGTCCTCGATGCGATCTCGCGCCGACGGGCGACATCGTCGGAGCGCGAGCAGACCCCACGCCGTGGGCTCCACCCAGCCATGGGCGTCGTCGGTCCACGGCCAGCCGGTGGCCGTGACGGCCGGTTCGGGTCCGTTCATGCCCACGATGGTCACGAGGTGATCCAGCGATCGCTCGCGAGCGGCCCCCGGGGGCAGCGCCAACGCCACGAGCGCGGTCATGTCCCGGAACACGGAGCCGGCGCGCAGGCCGCTGCTCCCGTCGGAGAGCTGCGCCGCCTCGAGCCACCGTCGAGCGCCGAGGTCGTCATAGGCCAGCGCCATGAGTGAGGTCGCCTCCGGCTCCGAAGGCGCGCCGATCACGGGACCGAACCCGCCGTCCTCGTTCCTCCGTGCCTCGAGCTCCGCGGTTGCCGTCACCCGAGCATTATCGGCTCAACCCGCGACGACACGACCCCGACGACGTCGGGGGTCTCCCCGGACGCGATCCGCCGATACCACACGATGACGCAGGCCGCGAGGGCGCATGCGCGCAGCACGAGCGCGAACGCGACCCATGCATAGGAGACGCCTTCCCCACCCTGTTGGGCTGCGAAGAAGGAGAAGATCGTCACGTAGACGAGCACCTCGGCCCCCTGCTCTGCTGCGTAGGGCGGGAAGGCCCTCGCCGTCAGTGCGAACCACGGCAGGATCCACAGGATGTACTGGGACGACGAGACCTTGCTCGTCATGAAGAAGAGGACGAGCAACGGGAACGCCATCGTCCACCGCGGGAATCCGGATTGGCGACGACGAAGGCCCGCCCAGAGCGCCGCGGTGCCGCCAACGGTTAGCAGGAGGGTTGCGACATCCATCGTGTGCGGGGACGCACAGACCCCGACCCGGCAGACGAGGTGCCAGAGGGTCCCGTGATCCGCGAGCCGATCGGCGTTGAATCGAAGGAAGGTCGACCATGGCCCGGGGGCGAGGACGATGAACGGAAGGTCGATCACGAGCCACGTGGCAGCGGCCGCCAGAGCGAGGCGCCGCGCACCCGCTCGATCGCCGTCTGCGAGTCGCTGCCCGGCGAGCGGCACGAGCAGGAACGCCGGGTACACCTTGGCGGCGGCCCCGACGCCCAACAGGCATCCGGCGAGCGTGTCCCGCTTCCGGAAGAAGGCAACCGTCGCCGCGCTCGTGAGGGCGACGGGGATCAGATCCCAGTTCATCGTCCCGTAGATCGCCAACGTCGGCGCCGCCGCGAACAGCTCAGTCTTGCCGCCGAGCCGCACGAGACAGGCCGTCGTGACGAGGGCACAGGCGAGGAGGACGGCGGCGTTCGCCCAGTAGAAGCGCCGGTACGGGTCGCCGTCGCCCGGGATCCATGCGAGGGCCCGCATCGTGTACATGGTGACGGGCGGATACTCGTCGCAGTTGACGGTCGAGGGTGCGCAGGGATCCAGATAGGGCAGGCGGCCGTTGTCGAGCTGTTCGTTCAATCGGAGCGTCGCCACGTCTGAATAGCACTGGACTCCCACGCCCGCGCGCTGTTCGACGAACGAACGATCTGCACAGGGAGCCTTCTGGACCGCACCAGCGAGGAACACCGCGGCCGTGATCAGCAGCAACACGACGAGACTGCCAGAAAGAGTCTTCGACACCGCGTTGCCTGCGCTCATCCGACCGACTCCACAACCTCGGTGTCGGCAGGCGTCGACACCAACCACAGGATCGGGAGCGAGAGGATCGCGAGGTTACGAAGTCCGAGCACGATCTGTGAGGCGAGGACGCGATCCGGGTCGTAGAGGACGTAGAGGATCGCCGTGAGGACCTCGATGGCGCCGACGATGCGGAACAGCCTGCGATCTTCGGTTGCGGCCAGCGCCGCCCACGGAAGCAGCCATGCGACATATTGCAGGGAGAAGGCGGGGGCGCAGGCGAGCAAGGCTCCCACCGCCGCCACGGACACAGCCCCGAAGCCGTTGCTCCTGCGTCGCCACGCGAGACGCCAGATAGCGATCAGCGCGGCGATGAGCACGAGGGCGAGCACGATCGTCGCCCCGCGTGGCACCGTCCCGATCCGGGGAGCCCCCGCCTCAACTCGAACGGGGCCCCCCGTGATCATCCAGACGACGCTCCCGGGAAGACTCTCCACCCCCCATCCCGTGGCGCCGCGGAAACTGAAGACCCCTCGGATGCCGGATAGCCCGCCGACACCGCTCCACGCCAGGACGGCGATGGCCGTGCAGGAGACGGCCCACCAGAAGGCCCGGCGCTTTCGCTCGAGCAAGAGCGCGGGGAACAGGATGAACGGCCACAGCTTCGTGATCACCGCTGCGGCGAGGGCGACGCCTCCGGTTCGCTCGCGACGTCGCAACGCCAATGCGGCTCCGAGGACCGCGAGCGCAACCGGCACGAGATCCAGACGGGTGTAGATGAAGATCAGCAGCGGCGTACCGAGCCACAGGTAGCGCTTCGCCGTCACGCGATCCCAACCCCACAGGAGTGCCGCCCACGCGCCGATGTCCGCGAGAAACGCCATGACGGCCACGCGCGTTGCCAGCGCGGCGCTTGACGCCGACCCGAACAGCCGGATCAGCACAACCTCCAGCGGCGCGTATTCGACCGAGAAATCGCGGTAGGGCATGCCGGACTGCATGAAGATCTGGCGGAACCGCTCGAGGTCGTCGCGCAGCGGCCCACTCATGCCGGCACGGATGGCGATCACGAGGACGGCAACGCGAAGGAAGAGCAGCCCCAGGGTGATGGCATCCGGGCGCCGGTCGTCACGGGGGCCGTCCACCCGCGCATCGTAGACGGGCCCCCCGTCCCGGATCGTGAGCGAAGCGCGAATCTCAGGTTTGGGTCCAAGAACGTCGATGCCAAACCTTCGGACGCTGTGCGATCGGCCCACCGTGACGTAGGGTCCGCGCGGGCACGCCGGAGGAGAAGGGACGGTGTCGGGTTCCGTGGTGCACGGTGACGCAGCAGCAAACCCGTCCATCACGCGATCGCGCACGCAGTCGCATCCACGCATCGTTGCGCTGGACGGTCTGCGAGGTGTGTCGGTCCTCCTGGTGCTCATGTTCCATGTCGGCTTCATCGCAGGGATCGATCGAGGGCGATACATCCCGACCCTGCCGATCGGCGCAACCGGCGCCACCCCGGGGCCGCCGGGGCTGTTCGAGTCGATCGTCGCTCGAGGGTATCTCGGCGTCTTCGTGTTCTTCGTCCTGAGTGGGTTCTTGATCGCGGGCCCGTTCATCCGCTGGAGGATCTGCGGTGAGGACCGGGTGGCGGTCGGCCGCTATTACGCACGACGGTTCATGCGGATCGAGCCCCCCTACGCGGTCGCGATGATCGTCTCGTTCGGGCTGGCCCGCATCCTTGTCCCGTTGTCCGGTTGGAGCCTGGGCGCGTCGCTCCTGCATGTCCACCAAGCGGTGTACGGATCCGCCAGCGCGTGGAACGCGCCGGCGTGGTCGCTCGAGGTTGAGGTGCAGTGGTATCTGGCGGTGCCGTTGTTCGCGTACCTGCTCTCAAGCAGATCGAGCGCACGGCGATACCTGGTCGCGACCTCGCTGATCGTCGCCGCGCTCTGCTTCCAGTCCTCGGCCGATCTCGGGAGCACGCGGACGGACACCGCGCTCGTGTCGTGGCTCCAGTTCTTCCTGGTGGGCTGGCTCACGGCGGACCTGCTGCAGACCTCGACGATCGGACGGCGGCTGGAAGGACGAGGGTGGGACATCGTCAGTCTGATGGGGTGGCCTGCGCTGTTCCTCATCGCGGGACGCTGGTCCCTCCAAGTCACCGTTGCACCGATCCTCATCGCCCTGCTCCTGGTCGCGGCGATCCGCGGGCCCGTCACCGGACGGCTCCTCCGACGGGCCTGGATCACCGTCACGGGTCGGATGTCGTACTCGATCTATCTGGTCCACTACCCCATCTTCCTCATGCTGCGGTGGCTGATCGGCCCGGCGCCGGGCTCGTCATTCGGCGTGCAATTCGCCTTCTGGGCGATCGTGCTGGTGCCGCCGACGCTCGTGGTGTCGATCGTCTTCCACCGTCTGATCGAGCGACCGTTCGCGGAGGGACGGTGGCGAGCGTGGGTGCGGCGCGGAGAGGACCGGGCCGAGGATGCCGCGCGCCCGAGCTCGACCCCAGGTCCCGTTGCCCAGCCCTCGGTGGTGCCCTAGCGTGGGCGGACCGACCGGGCACGATCCTGGTTGAGCGTGGACACCATGGCGACCGACACTGCCGTACCGCAGGACGCTCCGTCCGGGACGAGGGCGGGGTTCCTCGGTCGATTCACACGACCGACCGCTCGGGCACACTACATCCCCGAGCTCGATGGCCTCCGGTTCGTGTCGATCGCCCTCGTGATGATGTTCCACGTCGGCGTGGTCATCGGGATCGACCGCGGTTGGTACGCGGCCGTGCCCCCGTTCGGAGGAGCACGAGCGCTCGGTTCCCCCGACGGGCTGCTGGCAACGATCGCAGATCGCGGCTCGGTCGGCGTGCTCGTGTTCTTCACGATCAGCGGCTTCGTGCTCGCGATGCCGTTCATCCAACGCCGGATCCGCACCGACAACGGCGGCGACCTCGGCCGCTACTACCTGCGCCGCGTGACGCGGATCGAACCGCCGTACATCGTCGCGATGGTGCTGGCGTTCCTTGCGGCGCATGCGATCGCCGGCGAGCCGAGCTTCGGGAGCCTCGGCGCCTCCCTCGCCTACATCCATCAGCCGCTCTACGGAGCCTCGAGCCCGGCGAACGCCTCGGCGTGGTCGCTCGAGGTCGAGGTCCAGTGGTATCTCGTCGTTCCGTTGCTCGCACTGGTGCTGCTCCCAGGATCGAGGCGACGGCGTTGGTTGACGATCGGGATCCTGTTCGCGCTCGCCGTCCTCTTTCAGATCCAAGTCGGCAGCACGTCGACGCGTTCCTTCACGTTCCTGCTCTCGTGGCTGCCGTTCTTCCTCGTGGGATGGATGCTCGCCGATATCACGCTCACCGGCGCCGCACCCGACCCTCGCAACGCGCGTCGTTGGGACGTCGTGTCTTTGATCGGCTGGCCGCTCCTGCTCGCGACGATGGGGTCGTGGCCCTCCGAGATGCTCGTGGCGCCGTGGATCATCATGGCGCTGTGCGCGGCCGCACTGCGCGGGCGACGGACCGGACGGATCCTCAGGACGCCGGCGCTGGTCGCCATCGGCACCATGTGCTACTCGATCTACCTCCTGCACTATCCGATCTTCCTGTTGCTGCGCCGGGCGGTCGGCCCAACGCCCGACGCGCCCTTCGGTGTGCAGTTCCTCTTCTGGGCGCTGATCGTCATCCCCACGACGCTGTGTATCGCCGCGCTCTTCTTCCTCGTGGTGGAGCGGCCGTGCATGAACCCGCGCTGGATCTCGACGCTGACCGCGAGCGCACGCTCGAGACGGTCACGAACGGCCATTCCGGCGGATCAAGCGCGCGCCCCTGGAGAGCACGTGCCGTGACGCGGTCTCAGCGGCCGTTGAACATGGTGCGGAGCACGTCGGTGTAGTCGTCTGTCCACAGCGGAGCACCATCCTGCGCGCCGATCGGTTCCCAGCCGGGGGTCGAGGCCAGGCCGGCCAGATCCGACGGTGTTCGCGCCAGGACGACCCACGTGGACGCGAGCGCTCCCTCGGCGACCTGATCGGGCGATGTCGCCGCGTCGACCCGCACCAGCCCTGCCAGCCCCTGTGCGGCGGCCACGCGCCCGAGCACGGGGCGGAGATCGAAGTACCGATTCGAGATGTTGAACGCCACGACACCGTGCTCCGCGGTGTGCTGCACGTAGAGCGCGATCGCCTCGGTCGTGAGCAGATGCGTCGGGATCGCGTCGCCACTGAAGGCATCCACGACGACGAGGTCATAGCCGCCGGTCGAGCGACCGAGTTCGAGCCTGCCGTCGCCGAGTACGAAGTCGACGGATCCGCCGGCATCTCGGACGTAGGTGAACAATGACGGATCCGTTGCGACGCGCACCACCGCATCGTCGATCTCGTAGAAGGTCAGCGCGTCCCCGGTGCGCAGGTATGCGGCGATCGACCCGGCGCCCGCGCCGATCACCGCGATCCGTCGCGAGTCGTGCGACACATCGGCCATGACGTCTCCGAGTGGACCGTCGACGCTGTAGTAGGCGGCGGGCGTATCGCTCAGCTTGCCATCAACCGCGTTCTGAATCCCGTGCACGGTCGTACCGTTCAGAAGGATGTGACGCCCCAGCCCGTCGACGTAGACACGGTGCACCCCGTAGAACGTTCGATCGACGAACAGCGTCGGGTTTGCCGGGAAGATCTCGACCGCCAAGAGGATGACGCCGACCGCGGCGGCGAAGCCGATCGGACGGGTCGTGCGCGCGAAGGCAGCCAGCAGGCCGCACGCGGCCACGACCATCGCGATGGTGAGCGACCGCTGTGTGCCGTCGCTGCGGATCGCGACCACCGCGATCGCGACCACACCGAGAGACACAGCGAGTCCGGCGCGGGCAACCCTCGACGGCACTCGATGCCCAACGATCGCCGCGGCCGGGACGAGCGAAAGGGCCAGGACGAATGCGACCGGATATTCGAGCACGGTCGTGAAGACCACGGGCGCGATGAGCCCGGCGAAGATCCCCCCCGCGGCGCCACCAACGGCGATCAGAAGGAAGAACCTGGTGAGGTGCTCTGCCGGGGGCCGATCTTGGGCGAGCCTGGCGTGTGCGACGAGGGCAGCCGCAACGAACGCCCCGAGCTGGATCGGCAACTGGATCCACAGGGACGGAACGATCCCGATGAACGTGAGCGCCAACGGGATCGCGAGGAGCCGCAGGGCCCGTGCGGAACGGCGCGTCATGCGGGCAGGGTTCCGTCCGAACGCGAGGATGAACGTACTCAGATAGAGCGCGAGCGGGACCACCCACAGCAATGGCATCGACGCGATATCGGTCGCCAGATGCCGTGTGACGCCGAGCAGCAAGGCGGACGGGATCGCTGCCAGCGCGATCCACCAGAGCTGTCGACGGGCCGGCACGGGTCGCTCGCTTCCCCGTCGGACGCTGGTCCACTCGCGCATCGCGCTGGATCGTCGGTGCCGGAGCATGGAGATCGCGCAGCCGAGCGTGAGCAGCACGAATGCAGCGAACAGGGCCCCCCAGAGTCTCGACTGCGCGGAAAGCGCCAGGTTGGGTTCCACCACGAGCGGATAGCTCAGCAGCGCCAGCAGGCTCCCCGCGTTCCCGGCCGCGTAGAGGAAATACGGATCCTCAGCGCGCGCATGGGTCGTGTAGGAGAACCAGCGCTGCATCGTCGGTCCCGTCGTGGCAAGCACCACGAACGGCGCCCCACCGATCACGAGACACGCGAGGAGCGTCCACCACACGGGGTCGCCGCCGACCGGAGGCTCCCATGTCGCCGGCAACGCGACCGGCAACGCGAGCACCACGGCCAGCAGCAGGGTCAGCTGCAATGCGACATGCCGGGCAGGTCGCAAGCGACGCAGACTGACGTGCGCCAGGGCGTATCCCAGCACGAGCGCGACCTGGAAGAACACCATCGCGGTGTTCCAGACGGCGGCCGACCCGCCCAGAGACGGCAGCAGCATCTTCGCCATCATGGGCTCGAGCTGGAAGAGCAGGAACGCGCCGAGGAACGAGGCCGCCGTGAACGCCACCACCATCCAGCGGGGATCGCCGGTATCCTCCGGTGCTTCGCGCTCGAGGATGTCGATCGACGTCATCGTGGGAGCATCGGCCGCTCAGGCCCCCGACCGAACATTTTCGGGGAGGTACGATGCCGGGAGTGTCCCGTTCGTTCCTTCGGGATCACGTCTCTCTGTCCGCATCGATGGACAGTAAACCGAGAGGAAAGGCGTACCCATGTCGACCGCAACATTCGTCACGAACAAGGGGTCGTTCACCGTGTCGCTT
>CAWFKP010000002.1:0-623120 GCA_963816425.1 uncultured Actinomycetes bacterium | reverse complement strand
AGAGGGGATCATTCGTTGTGTCCGGGCCGGGATCGACTCGATCGAGCACGGGGCGATGATCGACGCCGCGACGGCCCGCGAGATGGCGGCCCGAGGCACGTTCCACGTGGCCACGATCAACGCGCTTCGGGGGATGGTCGACCACCCCGACGAAATCCCGGCCTACGCGTTGGAGAAGGCGACGGCGGTGCTCGAGATCGCCCACGACGCGTTCCGGCGGTCGGTCCGAGCCGGGGTGCGGCTTGCCGTCGGGACCGATGCCGGCACGCCGTTCAATGCGCACGGCAGCGCCCCGATCGAGGCGGTACGGATGGTCGAGTGGGGTTGCACGCCGCTCCGGGCGCTTCAGGCCGCCACGTCAGGCGGCGCCGAGCTGTTGCGGGTTCCCGAGGTCGGGACCGTGGAGGTCGGGAAGGTCGCCGATCTCGTGCTCTACGCGACTGATCCCCTCGAAGACATATCAGCCCTCCTCGCGCCGGCCATGGTCCTGCAGGTCGGCCAGATTGGTTCTGTCGGCTGACGGACTTTGAACTTCGGTTGCTGGTTCTCCGGGACCTCCTACTCACCGTCCAGGTCGACGAGGTCGGTCAGCGACAGTGCCCGAGCGCGTAGCGGGCCACGATACCCGGAGGTCAGCGAGGTCAGCTGAGCACAGCGACCTACTTCACCACCCGGTAGAGGTGCCAGCGGTCGGGGACGCCCTTCAGCTCGTGCTCGCCGGCGTCCTCGAAGGTCAGACCGGAGCCGGCCACCAGGTCCTTCACCGTCTGCGAGACGCGCACCTCGGATGCGCCCGCGGTCGCGGCGACCCGAGCTCCGATCGACACGGTGATGCCCCCGATCTTGCCGTCGATCAGCTCGCACTCGCCCGTGTGCACGCCGGCGCGGATCTCGATCCCGAGGTCGAGGAGGCGGTGGCCGACCTCGATGGCGCAGCGGATCGCGCGTGCCGGCCCATCGAACGTCGCGTAGAAGCCATCTCCTGCGGTGTCCGACTCGAGGCCGTGCCAGCGGCGGAGGCCGTCTCGGACGATCGCGTGATGCTGCTCGAGCAGGCCCTTGTACCTGTGGTCGCCCATCTCGGCCTGTTTCTGCGTCGATCCCACGATGTCCGTGAACAGGACGGTCGACAACACCGTGTCGAGCTCGGGCGCGTCCGGCTCGACGCCGACGAACTCCCGGACCACATCCAACACGGCGGGTTGCTCGTGGATCCTCAACTCATCCGCACCGGGGAAGAGGCGGATCTGGGGGTGACGCAGGAGCGTGGCCAGGTACTCGAGCGCCTCGCGGTCGTTCTCGCGAGCCAGGAGGAGCATGGGCGCAGTGATCGATGGCATGGCCCCTCGAACATCGGTCTCGTTGTAGATCCGGTCCATCTCGACGGCCACGTCGGGGGTGGCCGTCTGTCGGCTGAGCCAGCCCCACGGGACGTCCTCCGCCTCCGGCTGCGTCCCCGTCCACACCGAATACCCGTATGCGTCGGTGCCCCAGAGATCGATGGTCGCGGATGTGGATCGCGCGATGAGGTCCTCGCTCGCACCGAAGGGGTAGTCAGGCGCCAAGGTCGTCCGCGGCGCCGGATACCACCAGAAGAGGGAGTGGACGCGCTCGGGGAAGGTGGCCGCGAACAAGATGTTGGGCGCGCCACCTTCGAGCGCGCCGCCGAGGACCGGCCGCTCGGAGCCGACGGCATCCAAGACCACCGTCAGATCCGCGACGCGGGTCTCGAGATTGGGGGGGTCGACGTTGCGACTCGAAGCTCCCGTTCCGCGACGGTCATGCAGGATAAGACGCGAGAACGACGCGAGGCCACGGAACCACTCCGCGGACGGTCGGTACTCCCAGATGGTGTCGACGTTGCCCAACCAATCGAACTGCCAGACGATGTCGATCGGGCCGTCGCCCACGGTCTGATAGGCGATGTAGACGCCGTCGACCAGCCTTCGCGTAGCTGGTCTGCGGCTGCTTCATTCGTCCATCCTCCTCGTCGCAGCAGTGCAGCACAAACGGGTCGCTGGGGCATGTCTACCAGCGCGATCGCTTGCGTTGACGTCGTGAGTCGATAGGAAGGGGCGGGGCTGAAAGTGGTACAGGCCTCACCGAGGGTGACGTGTCAACTCCCTTCCAGCGGCCCTCGCCGCGGAGGGAGAATGCCGGGAGATGGGCACGTCCGATCCCGAGGTGAGGGACGAGCGACTCAGCCGCCTGGCGTGGTCGCTCGCAGCGGTCTGGCTGGCGTGCTGGTTCGTCACGGTCGTGCTCCTCATCGCGAACCGCTCGGCGATCCACTAGCTACGCCGACGCGGACCTGATCGACGCCGTCCTGCCGATCGGGTTCGCCGTGATCGGGACGCTCGTCGCGTCTCGTCAGCCACGCAATCCGATCGGCTGGATCCTGCTCTCGTTGGGTCTCCTCGGCGTGATCAGTGGGGTGATCACGCAGTACGTCTACCGCAGCGCCCACTTCACCGCGCTCCCGTTCGCGGAATGGGTGGCCTGGCTGCACGACCCGCTCAACTGGGTGGTGTTCCCGGCCGGGCTGGCGGCCTTCCTCTTCCTGCTGTTCCCCGACGGGCACCTGCCCTCGAGGCGCTGGCGATGGCTCGCCCGGTTCGCCGTGCTCGTCGTCGCCGTGGGCTTCGTCTTCCTGCTCTTGCAAAGCACGATCACGATCGCAGGGACTCCGACGATCCCGAACCCGCTCGGCAGCGTCGCGGCCGTCGACATGGAGAACGGCGCGCCGGGGTTGATCTGGCTGGTGGCGCTCGCCGTCCTCCTTTCGGCGATCGTCAGCTTGGTCGTGCGAACACGTCGATCGACGGGCGAGCTCCGGCAACAGGTGCGGTGGCTGGCGTTCGCCGCCGGCCGTCACGGGCGCGGCGATGCTCCTGCTCGTCGTCGGCTACGCGGTCGGTCTCGCGGTTCCCGACCCAGCGTTCGACCTGGTGATCCTGTTCGGGTTCGGGTTCGCGGTGCCGGCGGCCTGCGCGGTCGCCGTCCTCAAGCACGGGCTCTACGACCTGGACGTCGTGATCAGCAAGACGGTCGTGTACGCGGTGCTCGCGGCCTTCTTCACGATCGCCTACCTCGCGATCGTCGTCGGCATCGGCACGGCGATCGGCTCCTCGAACAACTCGTTCCTCACGGTCCTCGCCGCCGCGACCATCGCCGTCGCGTTCAACCCGGTGCGCGATCGCGCGAAACGGTTCGCGAACCGCCTCGTCTACGGCGAACGAGCCTCTCCATACGAGGTCCTGTCGGAGTTCTCCGAGCGAGTGGCGGAGACCTACTCCGTGGAGGACGTGCTGCCGAGGATGGCCACCGCGCTCGGCGACGGGACCGGCGCGCGGGAGGCAACCGTGTGGCTCCGGGTCGGCGCCGAGCTTCGACCGTCCGCGTCGTGGGGGAACGGCAGCGAGGCCGCGCTCCCGCTTCCGGTCGCCAACGGTGACCTGCCCGCGTTCCCTGACGTGTCGAAGGTGTCGCCGGTTCGCCACCGAGACGAGCTCCTCGGTGCCCTCACGGTGACGAAACCGCCGAACGACCCCCTGTCGGTGCCCGAGGCCAAGCTCGTCGACGATCTCGCGGCTCAGGCGGGTCTGGTGCTTCGCAACGTGCGCCTGACCGAGGAGCTCCGCGCGAACCTCGAGGAGCTCCGGGCGTCGCGGCAGCGCCTCGTCACCGCCCAAGACGGCGAGCGCCGCCGTATCGAGCGCAACATCCACGACGGTGCGCAACAGCAGCTCGTCGCGCTTGCCGTCCAAGCTCGGATGGCGGAAGGCGTGGCGGGATCCGATCCCGACAAGGCGCGCGATCTGCTCCGGCATCTCCAGGATGGACTGCAGGCGGCGTTGGACGATCTTCGGGACCTGGCGCGAGGGATCTACCCGCCGTTGCTCGCGGACCAGGGACTGGTCGCCGCGGTGGAGGCGCAAGCGCGCCGATCGACGGTGCCGGTGACGGTGGAGGCTTCCGACGTCGGTCGCTACTCCCAAGAGGCGGAGGCCGCGGTGTACTTCTGCATCCTCGAGGCGCTCCAGAACATCGGTAAGTACGCCGAGGCGTCGAGCGTGACCGTCGGGTCTGCGAGGCGATCCGAGCGAGATCCGCTTCGAGGTTCGCGACGACGGGCGCGGATTCGATCCGGCCACCGCCGGGGACGGGACCGGCGTCCAAGGGATGCGGGATCGTCTCGCGGCACTCGGCGGTGCGTTGTCGGTGGACTCGGCTCCTGGTCGGGGAACGACGGTGGCCGGCGTGCTACCGGCCGGCTCCTGACCGTTTGTGACCGCAGACGACACCGCTGTGGAGGAGTTGCGCGGAGAATCAAGCAGGAGAAGAGGAATCCATGCAGAAGATCGTCGTTCGAACCCTGGTTGCGGCCGTCGTGGCGTTATCGATGGTTGGTGCCGGCCCCGCTGGAGCAGCGACATCGTTCAAGAACTGCGATGCGATGCACAAGGTTCGGCCTTACGGGGTGGCAAAGTCCTACAAGGCGGCCCAGAAGCAGGTGCGCACGGGCCACTTCAAGCCGTACGTGAGCCTTTCGCTCTACCGGGCGAACTCGAGCTTGGATGCGGACAAGGACGGAACGGCCTGCGAGGTCACGAAGTAGAGCCCTTCGCACGGCAGAGCGGGAGCTTGGAGGACCGCTTGAAGAGAACGTCTGTTGCCCTCGTCGTACTGCTCATCGCCTCGATGCTGGTTGCGCCCGCTGCCCACGCGACGAGGATCCACGCCAGATCGCTCCTACCGAAGTTACCCGTCAGGGCCGAGACGAACGTCGGCTACGACCGCTCGAAGTTCACGCTCTGGATCGATGCGAATCAAGACGGCTGCGATACCAGGGCCGAAGTTCTGATCGCCGAGTCCGCAATCAAGGTGACCTCGAGCTCGTCATGCACGGTCCTGACGGGACGTTGGTTGTCCGTCTTCGACGGCAAGACCTGGAAACGGGCGAGCGACGTCGATATCGATCATCACGTCCCGCTCGCTGAACCTTGGGGTTCTGGGGCAAAGCGGTGGTCGAGCACGCAGCGCATGCGGTATGCCAACGATCTCGGCTACCCCGGATCTCTCAACGCGATGACCGACAACCTTAACTCGTCCAAGGGCGACAGGGATCCTGCGGATTGGCTCCCGCCTCAGAACCGGTGCAAGTACGTGATCTGGTGGGTCGCGGTGAAGTATCGGTGGCGACTCGCGATCGACTCCTCCGAGAAGCGTGTGCTCTTGAGGTTCATGTCCAGCCCGTGTGGAAACAAGGTGATCAAGCTGCCGAGGCGGGCTGCGAAGGATCCGGGCGATGGTGGCGGAGGAGGTGGGTGTGACGCTGCCTATCCGACTGTGTGCATACCCCCGCCGCCTCCGGATCTGGATTGCGGCGACATCGCGTATCGGAACTTCAAGGTGCTCGCGCCTGACCCTCATCACTTCGATTCCGATCATGACGGGATCGGCTGTGAGACATGACGCTCAGTTCCGTCCGTAGTCACCTCTGGCCCGTCCGGATCTGGCACGGCGTGGGAATGGGTGTCCTGCTCATCATCGTCTCGCTGGTGCTTATCCGCTCGGAGGCATCGACGATCGACGGGACGGTCACGGTGACCGGTGACTCCGTCGCGTACCCAAGGGCCGCCGGCACGTGCCAAGCGCCGATCTACACGGAATACACGATGACGCTCAGAGCCAAGGACGGATCGAAAGTGGAACTGAACGCTCCCGTGACCCAATTGCAGGTGGTCTCGACCGATCCATGCGTCCTCCGGGGAACCTTCGATGACGTGCGGATGGATCCGAGCTCCGGCTATGACGCCTGCGTTGAATGGATGACCGTGATCCCGGCGGCGCCCGGCCACTTTACCGACGGTGTCGGATCTGGGTGGTGCGACTAGGACGTGCCTAGCGGCGACCTCTGACGGTCGACTCGACATCACCGTGGAGGCGGGGGCTTCCTAGGGTCAGGGACGCAAACCATGGTCGACGGAATGTTGGCATCTACCCAGCGTGGCTCGTGCGCGATCATGAAAGGCCCAGGTAGGACTCTCAGCATCGGACTCGCACGTCAATCCGGCCGCTACCGCAAGTCGGGCCGAAAGACCGATTCCGCGGCATTTGGCCCCTCCTAGGCTCCAACTTTGGGAGGTGGGCCAATGGCAGTTGTCCGTCGTGGTACCTGGTGGATCCTGTTGTCCCTCGTGGTGGGCGTGCTGATCGGTAGCGCCGTGATGATGTACGCGGCCACGCAGGCGTTCAACGCGACGCCGTGACGTCAGGAGTTCAGCTCGAACCCCGGGGCGCACACCCCTCCTTTGTTCCGTGGAGAGCAGCATCGAGCAAGGTATGAGGTAATCGAACCGGAATGCGGGGAGGGATCCACATGAGGCGACTAGTTGCGCTTGCCACCGCAGTTGGTCTGGCGTGGCCGGGGGTGGTCGCGATCGGTCCATCCGCACACGCAGTCCTACCGGGAGCGAACGGGCGGATCCTATTCACGCGGGCTATCTGCTTCTCCGATGCGCGTCCGTGCTGGGAGATCCTCGCGGCGGATCCGGACGGCACGCATGAGACGCTGCTCGCCGGGCCGTATCGACGCAAGGTTTGGGACGACCATTTCATCGCCAACTGGTCCCCAGACGGCAAGACAGTCATCTTCATGGCCAAGCTCGGGAGGAAACAGGCGATCTGGCAGGTGAACTCCGACGGTACGGGGCTACACGCGATCTGGACCCCGCCGAACCGCAACTCGGGGATCGATGACGGACCAGCATTCACTCCCGACGGCAGATACATCATCTTCACGCGCTGCTGCCCGCAGCCCACTAGCTACGGCCTGTGGAGGATCAATGCCGACGGTAGCCGCCTGAGGCCCATGACGAGGGAAGTAGCGGGGGGACCCAAGGTGGATCGCCCATCCGACAACCTGCCTCAGGTCTCGCCCGACGGGACGCGCATCGCATACCACCGGAACGTCGTGACCTGCTCCGTTCCCGGCGACTGCGGGAACCGGATCGTCACCGTGAACATCCACGGCGGTAACCGCGTCCAGCTGACGGACCCTTCCATCGATGCCCAAATCCCGAACTGGTCGCCGGACTCGAAGCGGATCGTGTTCGAGATGTATCCACCCGGTGGTGGGGCCGAGGTTGGCATCGTCAATGCCGACGGCACGGGCTTGACCCAGCTCACCTTCGGCAATGAGGAGACCTTCAGCTTCGCGCCGAGCTTCTCACCGGACGGGACGAAGATCATCTTCTCCCGCTTTCCCTCGACGGGTGGCGGCGTCGATCTGTTCACGATGAATCCCGACGGCACCGGCGTGACGAAGGTCACACGGACCGCATCCATAGAGCTGTGGGCGCAGTGGGCGGCCGCGCCGTGAGTGTTTGGTAGCAACGAGCCAGCGATGCTCGGTGCTGATGCATCCCTGAAACGTTTCTACCTGCACTCCCCCGGTCCCGGTCGTGGTCATCACGGGCCGATCGCGATCTACGCGAGGCCCACGGCGTCAGTCGCTCGACCGCGTGGCGCCGACTGAGGGCGGGGTAGTTGCGAGGAGGCTGCGACCTTCGTTCCGCAACTACTGCGCGGCTCAGTGTTGACAGGGCGAAACCGGGTTCGTCATCGGAACCCAAGTGCCGCCGCCCTGCAGGCAGGCAATCTCGGCTGCTTGCCAAGCGGGAGGCGTGGCCGAAGTTACCGGATTCGAAACCGGTGCCGGCGCCTGCGGACTAGATCGTAGGAGCAGCACCGAAACGATCATCGTGACCGCGAGCAGGGCCGCGATGCCCATGGCCACCACGTGAACGGGCTGCAGCGCGAAGCCGCCTCTAGCGGGTCGCGTCTGCTCTGCATTGAATGAGTCGGACATGCCCGAACCATCGGCCTGACAGCCGGTTCGCTTGAGAGCACTGGGAAGCAGCTTGTCTCCGTGATCGCCGTGGCCTGGCTCGGCATCAGCGCGATCCGGTCGACGTCCGCAGTTCCAGGAACGCGTCGGCGATCGATTCGACATTCGAGGAAGGAAACGTCCCCCTTCGAGAGCATCGATTAGGCGACCGAGAGCCAGCGTTTTCGTTTCCGTCCCGTTGCGTGGCGCCGAGCGCGGCGTGAGACTGACCCGATGCGAGTTCCCGAGACCAAGTTCACGTGGAACGGCGACGTCTCCCTCGCGTACCAGATCGTGAGCGACGCGGGGATCGACTTGCTGTACTTGCCTGGAGGTGTCTCCAACGTCGATGTGATGTGGGAGAGCAGCCGTTATAGCGGCTTCCTCGAACGCCTCGCGTCGTTCTCGCGGCTCATCGTGATGGACCGCAGGGGCACCGGCTGTTCCGAACGATTCTCACCGAGCGAGGTGGCCCCGCTCGAGGTGATGGTGGACGACATCATCACGGTCCTTGATGCTGTGGGATCGGAGCGAGCCGCACTCTTCTCCTTTGAGGAGGCCAACACCATCACCGCGATGACGGCGGCGTCTCGACCCGATCGGATCTCGCACCTCGTGATGCTCGACCCGGCGCCTTGCTCGGTGCGCAATGACGAGATCACGTGGGAATGGTCTCGCAGTCAATGGGACGAGCAGATCCAGCGGTTCCGCGAGGGGTGGGGGACCGAGGCGCTCGGAGAGCACACGCCCGAGGTCATCCCCTCGATCGTCGGTAACGACCGGGAGCAGCGCTGGCTCGCGAGGTTCCAACGCCTCACTCAGTCTCCTGGCGCGGTGATCGCCGAGATACGCAAGTATTGCGATACCGACCTACGCGGCCTCCTGCCGACGATCCACGTTCCGACGCTCGTCCTTCATCGGAGGGACGACCAGATCGTTGATGTCCGGAGCACACGCTACGTGGCCGAGCACGTGCCCAGCGCACGGCTCGTTGAGGTTCCAGGCCGTGACCATATCCCCCTCTGGGAGGAAACGGACGCCCTCGCCGACGAGATCGGTGATTTCATCACGGGTGTGCGACCGAGCGTGATCGGGGATCGGATCCTCGCTACCGTCCTGTTCACCGACATCGTTGGCTCAACGGAACGGCAGGCTGCGGTGGGCGACCACGCGTGGCGAACGATCCTCGCGGATCACCATCAGATCGTCCGCGCCTCGCTGGAGCGTTGGCGGGGTGTGGAACACGACACCGCCGGCGATGGTTTCTACGCGACCTTCGATGGCCCGGCGCGTGCGATCCGATGCGCTCGCGACATCACGGAGCAAATCCGCGAGCTTCAGATCGAGGTTCGGGCCGGTGTCCACACGGGCGAATGCGAGGTGATGGGCGAGAAGCTCGGAGGTCTCGCCGTCACGATCGGTGCACGGGTCATGTCGCATGCGCAAGCATCCGAAGTGCTCGTGTCACAGACCGTGAAGGACCTCGTGGCCGGGTCTGGATTCGTTTTCGAAGATGCTGGTGCTCACGAGCTAAAGGGGATTCCCGACACCTGGCACCTGTACAGGGTGGCGGTATGAGCCTCATCCGGTTCACTGCCCACTTTCGAGATTGCGCAGCTCCCGGAGCAGCCGAAGCCGCGCCACCTTGTCCGTGTCGGCGATCGCGACCAGCTGCGCGAGCGCTTGGTCCTCGGGACGACCGACGAGCGAGCGCAGCAGCGCGTCCCTCGAAGTCTCGGCCACCATTCGCTCGCCTCAGATCAGCGGCGTTCGCCTCCCCTCACGGGCAGAAGGGTCTTTCGCACGTTTGACTGAGGTGACGATGACCGGACCCGCCGATGTAGTCGTGGAGGGGGAGGGGTGCCTCGTGCGGTGACGGCGGCCTCCAAACGCCGCCTCTGTTCACTCACCGGGAGACATCAGCTACCGGTCCGAACGCGTCCAATGACGGTCGTGCCCTGACCGGGTTCACTCCGGACATCGAGCGTTCCGCCGACGGCGTCGAGGCGATCGGCCATGCCTTGTAGGCCGGTGCCGTAGTCGGTCACGCTCGTGTCGAAGCCGCGACCGTCGTCGACGATCCGGAACTGCAGCTCGCCGTCTTCGTCGGCGAGACCCACCTTCACCGAGCTCGCCTCGGCGTACTTGGCGACGTTGTTCAAAGCCTCGAGCGTGCAGAAGTAGACGGCGGCCTCGATCTCCTGCGGGTATCGGCCGATGCGGTTCGGCTCGACGGCGACCGGCACCGCGGCCTTGCGCGCCTGCGCCTCCAGGGCCGCGCCGAGACCCTTGTCGGCCAGCAACGGCGGGTAGATCCCCCGCGCGAGATCCCGCAGCGTCTCGAGCGCATCGCCCAACCCCTGCTGCAGGTCGCTCAGCATCGCCAGCTCCTTCTCGGGCTCCTTGCCGACGAGCGCGGACGTGAGCCGGGCCTTGACGGAGAGAGCGACGAGCTCTTGCTGCGCGCCGTCGTGCAGGTTGCGTTCGAGCTTGCGGCGTTCCTCGTCCTGGGCGGCGACCAGACGCTGGCGCGACGAACGGAGATCCTCGAGCCGTGCTCGAAGCTCGGCCGTCAGCCGGACGTTCCGAAGCACGAGTCCCGCCTGAGACGCGAGGTCGGTAAGCAGCTTCTCCTCCGCTGGCGTGACGGGCTCGTTCGCGGGCTTGGTCAGCGTCAGCGCACCGAGGAGCTCGCCCTGGTGCCGAACCTCGGCGACGCGGTCCGCACCGGCGATGTCCACGGCTTCGCGGTCGTCGAGCGGGAGCCACACGTCCTCCGCCTCCATCGCTGGCCACGATGCAGCGAGTCGGAGACGGTCGCTCACGCGCAGCCACACCTCCGCCCTCGTCGCGCCGGTGCCGTCGGCGATCGCGCGTGCGAGCCGCGGTAGCACGTCCTCGGTGGCGAACGTCTCTCCCATCCGTTCGGCGAAGACCGAGAGCACCTCGTACGGCGTCGCCCGCTTGCCGTACACGAGGCGGTTCGCCAGGCGCTGCGCCCGCGTCCGCAGCGGTTGGAACGCGAGCGCGACGATCGCCGTCGCCACGATCGAGAGGACCACGTTCGGCTCTCCATGTGTGCCGATCGCCGCTCCGACCCCGACGACGATCGCGAGGTAGACGATCGTCACGAACGCGGCGAGCGCACCCACGACGACCGTCTTGTTGATCACGACGTCGATGTCGTAGAGCCGGTACTTCAGGATCGCGATCGCGGAGGCGAGCGGGACGAGCGGGAACGCCACGACCTGCAGCTGCCCACCGAGGTTGAACAGCGGACTGCCGAGGATGACCGCGGCGACCAGGATCGACGCCGCGAACGCGAACCACTTGATCTGCTCGCGCTCGTCCCCGGTCGAGCGCCGCATCCGCACGATCAGCGAGGCGGCAGAGAAGAGCCCGAGCACGAACATCACCAGGATCCCGGCGATCTGGAGGTTGTACGCGAGCTTGAAGGCGTCGGACGCAGCCGCCGGAGCCGACTCGCCGATGTTCACGAGGACGGGTCCGCGGATCGGCCAGGCCGTGATCGCGATCGGCACGACCAGGAGGACGAGATCCGCGAGCGCGAGCCAGGCCACGGGACGCCAGCGGCGGGACGGCAGTCTCCCGTCGGGGAACAGGAGCAACAGGAACGTGAAAACGAGCAGGATTCCCGGGGGCCACGCCCAGACGGCCACCCATGACATGAAGGCGCCGAATGGCAGCGCGCCAGGTTTCTGGACGAGCGCGTAGTCGGACCACTGACCGGTCAGCGACGCCGTCGCGAACGACAGACCGACGGCGATGAAGATCCACCCGATCGGGTTGTCCGGGCGCTTGGAGGCGATCAGCGCCCCCATCAGCGGGAAGGTCAGGACCAGGGCCAGGCCGACCGCGCCGAACCCGCCCGGCGAGGCGTTCGCGGCGATCCCGATGGCGTACGCGCCGATCACCTCTGCCGCCGAGACGGCGACGCCCGCCCACGCCAGGAACCGCGCGGTTCGAACCTTCATCCGCGTCCTCTCGACCTTCGCCTCCACATCTTGGGCGTTCACCGATGCGCTGGGAAGTGTGATGCCGTAGCGGGACCACGAGTAGCGCTCGTCACTGGTGGGCCACCGTCGCATCCGCGAAGGCGCGGTCTACCTCTCGCCGTCGACGCCCTCCACCGCCGGGTCGGGAGAGAAGGGCCCATTGCACCTGTGACTGAGGTCGCGGTGAACGGACTGGACGACTTTCCCATGTCCCTCGTAAAGGGCACGCCATCTGGTTCCAGACGGCGGCACGCGCCCGGGCGCAGGCAGCCGCGCGACGCCTTTCGACAATGGCGTGTGCTCGCGGAGCACGTCGGCTGGCTCGGTCTTCGCCGTTGGGCTATCGTCCGGCCATGGCGCTTGTGAACCTTGCGGACTACGAAGCGAGCGCGCGCGAGGCCATCTCGGGCTCCGTCCTCGACTACTACGACGGCGGTGCGAACGACGAGATCACCCTGCGGGACAACCCCGCTGCGTTTGGTCGAATCCCGCTGTACCCGCGCGTCTTCCGTGGGACGGATCGGCGCGACACGAGCACCATGGTCCTGGGCTTCCCTCTCGTGACGCCGGTAGTAGCCGCCCCTGTCGCACTTCTGGGGATGATCCATCCCGACGGCGAGATTCCGGCAGCGCGCGCTACCACCACGGCAGGCTCGATCTTCGTGCTCAGCACGTTCTCTGTGACACCGGTCGAACAGGTCGTCGAGGCCGCGACAGGACCCGTGTGGTTCCAGCTCTACGTTTACAAGGACCGGGCCGCGACCGAGGCGCTCGTGAGGCGCGTGGAAGCGGCCGGCTGCTCCGCGCTCGAGCTCACGGCCGATACCCCGATCCTCGGTCAACGGGAGCGCGACGCCCGCAACTCTTTCGAACTCCCGGAGGGGCTATGGACACCGAACCTCACGGCGGACGGCGCGCAGATCGTCCCCGAGCCCGGAGGAGGCGTGTCGCCCTTCGCTGCGTCGGTCAACGCCCTGCTCGATCCTGGCTTGACGTGGGACGACGTGGCGTGGCTGCGATCCATCACCACGTTGCCGGTCCTGGTCAAAGGCATCGTTCGTCCCGACGACGCTGTGCGCGCGGTCGATGCGGGAGCGTCCTGCGTCATCGTCTCGAACCACGGCGGCCGTCAAGTCGACACTGCGCCGGCGACGATCGACGTTCTGGCATCGATCATCGATGCGGTCGGTGACAGGGTGGAGGTTATCGTCGACGGCGGGATCCGTCGCGGCACTGACATCGTCAAGGCGCTCGCCCTCGGAGCGAAGGCCGTACAGGTCGGCCGACCCGTGCTGTGGGGCCTCTCCGTGGCCGGCGAACAGGGCGTCGCCGACGTGCTGGACATCCTGTATCGGGAGTTCGACCTGGCGATGGCGCTTACTGGTTGCCGATCCGTCCCGGAGATAACTGCGGACCTCGTCCACCCCTGACTCGAAGGCGGAGGATGCGAGAAGGGGTCAGATTGCCACGCGCCCCAGCGCAAGCAGCTGCCCGGACTCGACGCGGACCGGACGGTCTCGTTGAAGGCGACGACTCACGTCCAACTTGCCTGCTGGAAGCGCTAACGCGAAGATGCGCCCGTGGAGAACCACGGCGAACACGAGCTGAAGGGCGTCCCCGACCGCCGGCACCTCTAACGGGTGGTGGATCGTGCGATCGCCTGAAGTCCACTACGCAAGGACGCCGGCCGGCATCCACATCGCCTATCAGGTGGTCGGCGACGGCCCGATCGACTTGGCGTGTGTCCCCGGGTACGCCGCGAACCTGCAGTGGCAGTGGGAGCTGCCGAGCTACGCGAGATTCCTCCAACGGCTCGCGTCCTTCTCGCGGCTCATCATCGTCGACCGGCGCGGCGCAGGGGTGTCGGACCGGTTCTCGCCGCACGATCTCCCGCCGCTGGAGGACCTCGCCGACGACCTCGAAACCGTGCTCGAGAGCTCGAGCAGCGGGCGCGCTTGGACAACCGCTCCCGTGTAACGCCGTGTAACAGAAGCCCTGATAACAGGCTGGAACCAGCGGGACTCAAGTGGACCCGATCCACCGGCTGACCTGGGCGAACACACGAAAGGTGCAGGTCACGGATTCGGTCGATTCTCCTTGACACGGAAGAGGTCAGAGGTTCAAATCCTCTACCGCCCACCAATAGCCGCCGTGCCGCGTAGACGCAACCTCACGCTCGCGTTGAAGGCTCATTTGGGCGAAACCCCTCACGTGCGACGGCGAGCTGATCTCCGAACCCTTGCAGCTGTGGACATCGTGGACTCCACTGCGGTGGCGACTCGCGGCGGGGACGCTCGATGGAAGGAGCGCGATTGTGCTGACGACGTCGGAAGACAGGCAGGAAGCCGCGGTGGTCAAGCAGCTGGCGAGCCTGGCGCCACGCGAGCACCCGGGGTCGAGTCCGGAGTCGGGAAACGTCGATCGTGTCGCGAGGACTGGGCTCACGGCGTGCGGGGATCCACGGCGCGGAAGTTGCTCGTGTGGCTCCTGGGAGGCCCGGCGGTGCTCCTGCTCCTCTCGGGGAAGCCGCGGAAGGCGTTCGCCGTAGCTGCCGTCGCGGGGACGGTCGGGTTGTTAATCCTCGGCGCCTAATGGGTCCGCGACCGGCCGAGCGCCGACTCGTACGGAGACGAGGCACGGTGGCTCGGACTCCGCGACTCACTGCGTCGGATCCCCCCGCCCCGATGTCGGTGATCCCCGTGTCAGGGGAACCTCGAGCACGACTAAACACCCCGAGGCCCTCATGTCTTCTTATGACACATGTCACGATCCTCCACGCCGGTGGTCTCCTTCGGGGTCTCGGTACCTGAGGCGGTGGGCGACGCGTCGAGCTTCGAAGCGTTCTTCGAGGCTGAGAGCGCATCGCTCTTCCGGCGATTGTGTCTCGTGACCGGGAACCGCCACGAAGCCGAGGAGGTGATGCAGGACGCGTTCCTGAACGTGTTCGAACGCTGGGAGCGAGTCCGAGCAATGGACGATCCCACCGGCTACCTCTACCGAACCGCATTCAACGTTTTCAAGAGGCGCTCCAGACGAGCGGCACTGGCGGCGCGCCGTACTGTTGGCCTCGCCGAGGACGTCGACGAGTTCGCCGCCTCCGACACCCGCTCGATGGTTGCCGAAGCCCTCTCGACGCTCAGTCCCCGGCAACGGGCCGCGATCGTCCTCACGGATCTGCTCGGATACAGTTCGGAGTCGGCTGGCAAGATGCTCGGCATCAGACCCGTCACGATCCGCGTTCTCGCCTCGCAAGGTCGGGCGGCCCTGAGGCGCACCCTGGAGAGAGACGATGGATGACGGCCGCCAAGCTCTGGAGCGCGAGAGCGAGCGTTTCGATCTCGCGCCAGGCGCGTTCGATCGGTTCTCCGACCGCCGCAGACGGAAAGATCGCAACCAGCGGATCAGAGCGGGACTCGGTGCCGGCATCATCGTGGCGGTCCTCGTGTGGGGGGCCCTTTCGATGCTCAGCGACGTTGCGTCTCACCGGCTCCCGGCCTCGTCCCCTACCTCGACTCCGGGAGGCCCGCCATACGTGGAGATCGCCGGAACGTATACCGTAACGCTGTCGTCGGTCGACCTGGCGGTTTCCGACCAAGGGATGGCTGGCTCGTACACCATGCGCCTGCTTCCCGATGGCGCAGTTGTCTTGTCCGCGCCCGTCGGTTCATTGCGCGAAGGAACCTCCCCCTCGGGCATCACGTACCGTCTCTCGGCAGGCCAGTTCACGACGAATGCGTTCGTCAACATCTCGTGCCCCGGAACGGTCGGCACCTATCGGTGGAGGCTGGCGGACGGGCAGCTCGTGTTCACGCCGATCCGAGACGACTGCGTGGTGCGGAGGACTCTCTTCGCGTCGGAACCGTGGCTCGTCGAAGGACTCGACAGCTCGCCCTAAACGATGCCGAGTCTCTCTGTCTTCTTCACGCGTCGCTACTACAGACGGATGGAGACGGGGACCATGATGGATCGGATGCATCGCGCGAACATAGGGTGGCGGTCCGTGCTCGTCGTCGTCGCTCTCTTGTCGTTCGCATGCACCTCGAGCCGGACGGATACCGCCGCGAGCACCTCGGGCACCGGGAGCACCACGACCCCCGATGTTGACCCCGCCTCACCCGCGTCTTCGTTCCCGATCCCCAACGGTACGTACGACACGACGGGGACTCGTAAGGAGGCGCTCGAAGCAGGCTTCTCGAACAAGGAGATCGACAAGTGGTACGGGCCCGACGGCAAGCTGCCGGTGACCCTCGTGCTCGCCGATGGGAGATACAAGATCTTCGTCGTCGGGGACGACGGGGTGAAGGAGTTGGGTGCCACGGCAACCTATACCGCGACGAAGAAGCTGTGGGTCGCGGGGGATGAGAGCGAAGGATGCCCGGGCTGCATCTACACGTATCGGTGGTCTCTCGACGGCAAGGTGCTCTCGTTGAAACTCGTGCCGAGGCTAACGCACGACAAACGTGGACCTGAGGACCTCCGAGGGGTGCGGTTGGTCACGGAGCACGACTACGTGGAAGCGAGCTGAGGATGCGGGCACGTGCAATCCTTGTGTTCCTCGTCATCGGTCAACTGTGCATCGCTGCGTGCACCGGGACGCCCGCGACGCCGGCTTTCATTCCAACTTTCCAGGCAGTCACGTGCCCGGAAGACGTCTCTAGCGTCGTCCTGACGCCAGCAACATGTGGGTTCCTCACGGTGCTGGAGGATCGTTCGAACCCCAATGGGCGCACGATCCAGCTGTTCGCCGTTCGGATCGAGCCGGCGGGCGGGCGGCCCGCCTCAGATCCGGTGCTCGTCGCGGACGACTTCGGAGAGCCGCCCGGCTATGCGGACAATGCCGGACTCGCGCAGCGCGTCAATCGCGAGGTCATCTTGCTGGATCAACGCGGGACCGGGCACTCGGAACCCAACCTCGACTGTCCCGAGGTAAGTTCGATGTCGGAGGAATTGGTCGGGGCTCGCCTGTCCCAGGCGACCAGCATCGACGGCGCCATAGTCGAACGAGATCTCCGGGCCGCCGTGCGAGCGTGTCGGCATCGGTTGGTCTCAGACGGCGTCGACCTTGCCCAGTACGACCTGGAGGAGAACGCGGCGGACGTGGAGGATCTCCGCCAAGCCCTCGGGATCGAGCGTTGGAACCTCATGTCGCACGGCACGACGTCGCGCATCCTGCTCGAGGTTGTGCGGCGGTTCCCCGAGCACATCCGCGCAGTGGTGTTGGATACCCCTTCGTTCCCTCAGGGCAGTGACCCGATCGAAGCGATCCAGGGGACGAGGGCGGCGATCGGCCAACTCTTCTCCGACTGCGCAGCGCAACCCGCGTGCGCCCGTGAGTTCCCACATCTGCCTGCTGTCCTACGAGATGTCGTCGCCCATCTGGATCGCTCGCCGATCACGGCCAAAGTGATGCAGTCAGGATCGTCCGGGAGTGCAGGAGACGCCATAAATGTACTCGTGGACGGTGGCGCGTTCCTCAGGGTCATCCGCGCGATGGTCTCCGACATCGATCTGGGGCTCGCCTCGATGGTTCCAGCAACCGTGTACGCCGGTCTTCACGGCAACGTTGACACCGTTGCAGGGCTCATGTCCGATGACTCGCCTCTGTGCGTCGGCTACGAGGCGAAATGCGGCGTGCAGCATCCATTTGTAGAGGGGGCGTATTTCTCCCTCCTGTGCCCGGATGAACCGACGGAATCGTCCGAGTTGGCTCGCCTCGCAGACGGCGCCCCCGGCTACCTCGAGGCATACGTGAGGGGTCCTTACACCTCGGACATATGCCCGGCGTGGAACGTCGAAAAAGCAGGGGCCGAAGAGGGGGATCCGATCACGTCGAACATCCCGATGCTGATCTTTGTCGGCACTTACGACGCCTACGGTTCCCCGAAGGTCGTGCGCGAGTCGGCGACCTCGCTCTCGCAGGCGTTCGTCGTGGTAGCCCCACACGGAGGGCACAACGCGATGTCGACCTCCGAGTGCTACATCGGCATCCGGAACGCGTGGCTCGAGAGCCCGACCTCGGCACCGGACACGAGCTGCGTCGCGAAGATCCCGGACCTGAGATTCGTGACGGGTTGAGGGTGGCTGCTCGAAAAGTGGCCCCACGGCTAGCGATGTGGGGCCGTATGCGAACAGGCCTTCGCTCCTTGGCCAGGGCCGGTACCTCCTCAAGCTTTCGCGGAGGACCGACGCCGTACCCGTCCTGGAGCGGGCCCGCGAGATCTTCGAGAGTCTCCAGGCTGCTCCCGCGCTCACTGAAACTAACGCTCTCCTGCTGCAGGCACCGCGCTCAGTTCGTAAGCCGCACAACCGTTGCACTCACGCCGCGCGCTGCTGTCGAAATTGGATCCTCCGTAACACTTCGCCTAACAACGAGCAGAGACTCACGGGTACTGTGAGGTACCAACAAGTACTCGTTCCGACGCCTACGCTATGACCTGTGCGTTCGTCTCACCCGCATGGCGAAGCTCGGCATTTGACGCAATTGACCCCTCTTGTTCGGGAGGGCTACGCTGCGCACCACCTGAGTTGGAAAGGAGGCGATCCACCCATGATCCGGAACATCCGCGTGGGCACGCCCCCTTACCCGCCGCAGCACTAGCGGCTGGACCTGCGCACCGCGTGCCCTTCCTATCTGCCTGAAGGAGATACGCGCATGCGCGTCGAGCTCGACAACATGACCCTGTTCGTGCACGAGTACGGGGAGGGATCGCCGATCATCCTGCTTCACGCTGGCCCGGGGTTGGATGGCAGCATCTTCTTCCCCTGGTTCGAACACCTCGAGGGCTATCGCCTGCTGGCGCCGGACCTCCAGGGTCATGGCCGGTCGGACCTCGGCGACCCGAGCGATTGGACGTGGAGCGGCTGGGCCAACGGTGTCGCATCCCTCGCCGACGCTCTCGAACTTGACGACTACACGCTGCTGGGGCATTCGTTCGGCGCCAGGATCGCATTGCAGCACGCAGTTGACCACCCGGGTCACGCGAGGCGCATCGTATGTTCGGGCGGGGTTGCATACGGTGACGCGCTCGCGCATCTTGAGACGACTTTCGAGGAGTTCGGCACGGCCGAGCTCCGCGCTCAGGTCGAGGAGGGGTTCGACGCCGAGCAAACGGTGCAGACTCCAGAGGGCTGTCACGACATCTGGACTGCGCAGATGCCGTTCTTCCTCGCCGACCCCGAAGGCCCGGCCCTTTATGAGGTAGCCGAGCGCTGGCGGGACGTGCGCTACAGCCCCCAGATGCATCGCATCGATCCCGGCGAGTTCGACGTGAGGGCCGGCCTTCCTGGGGTCAAGGTCCCGGTCCTAGTGATGACGGGAGCCCAGGATCGAATCACCCGACCAGAGGAATCCGAGGACATCGCAGCGGCCTTGCCCAATGCCACCTTGGCAATAGTCGAGGGGGTGGGGCACTTCCCGTTCATCGAGTCGCCCGAGCGCTACCTCGGGGTGATCGGCTCCTGGCTACGCGATGACTTCCGATGAGTTGGCGTGCGCCTTGGACAGTCACCCCTCCTGACCCGTGTTCATCGGCGGCAAGGATACCCAGCAGCGTTGTCTCACAGCTGCCGACACGACCGCTAATCACCATGTTTGCCCGCCGACGCACGCAGGACTGGAGGAAGCGCATCGCGCGCGGCCCGACCAAGCCTAATCGCAGCATCACCTCGAGCGTAGCGGGCACCGCCGAGAACTTGCGGGTCGTTGGGGGTTCGAACCGGACTGCTCTGACGCCCTAGCGCATCCGCATATCTCGTCCTACGCTCGGCCCATGCCTGAATCTGGTTCTGGTGTTCGGCGACCAATCTCGTCACGACGTCTTTCCCTTTTGGCCTCCATCGGGACAAACAGTTGAAATCCGCCCGCGACACGAGGTACGCAAGGACATCAGATGGCGCATACATCGCCTATCAGACCATCGGCTCAGGCCCGATCGATCTCGTCTACCAATTCGACTGGTTCGGGAACGTGGACGCCATCTGGGAAGACCCCGACCTCCGCGTCATCTTCGAAGGTCTCGCCTCGTTCTCGCGGCTGATCTTGCACGATCGTCGCGCCACCGGCCTCTCGAGTCGGAGTGTTCCGGTCCCCGACCTAGAGACGCGGATCGGGGATCTCCGTGCAGCGCTCGATACGATAGGGGCGGAGCGCCCGGTCCTCGGCGGCGAGCGCGAGGGAGGAGCCCCGAACGTGCTGTTCGCTGCGACTCATCCTCATCGTGTCCGCTCGCTGTTCTGGTATTCGCCTTCAGCACGGTCGACATGGGCACCCGATTATCCGTGGGGTGCTCCCGCCGACTACGTCGAGCTCGATCAGCGCGCGCTGGAGCTCTGGGGCACGTACGAATATGGGAGAGCGCTGATCGACACCGAAGGGACCTTCGGTCATGATATCCGAGACGATGAAGCTCACACGTTCGCGAAGCTGAGCCGAGCCACCGCCACCCCCGATGTGGCGCGAGAACTTGCCCGTGTTTGGTACGAAACGGACGTCCGCGATGTTCTCCCATCGGTACGCGTCCCGACACTTCTCCTGGCCTATGAGGGGAACGCGATGGAGGTCGCTGAGGCTGAGTACGTCGCGTCTCTGATTCCAGATGCGAACTTGGTCATCCGCCCAGGAACGAGAGATGCTGATTTGGCCGGGTTCTCTGACACGGTTCGTGACTTCCTAGGCGTCGATCGCGAGCCTGGAATCGAGACGATCTTGTCCACCGTGCTGTTCACTGACATCGTCGGTTCGACAGCGAAGCAGGCCGAGCTCGGCGATCACCGGTGGAAAGCACTCGTCGAGCGTCATCATCTGCTGGTCCGTGGAGCCCTCGGGCGATGGCGTGGCGTGGAGAACGACACGTCCGGCGATGGCTTCTTCGCGACGTTCGACGGCCCCGCCCGCGCGATCAGATGTGCGCTAGACGTTGTCGAGAGCGTCCGCGACCTCGGGATCCAGATCCGTGCAGGAGTCCACACGGGAGAGTGCGAGTTAGTTGATGACAAGGTGGGCGGTCTCGCGGTCACTATCGGTGCCCGGATAGCTGGCCTCGCGGGTCCCTCCGAAGTATTGGCCTCACAAACGGTGAAGGATCTCACGGCCGGCTCCGGCCTCACGTTCCAAGACGCCGGCGAGCACGCGCTGAAGGGAGTCCCCGACAGCTGGCGCCTCTATCGGGTCGTTAGCTGACCCTCTCAGCCTGGTACCACTTTCACCCGTCTTCCCCTTCCTATCCCGTCAGACGCTCGAGGGGATGGAGATGGAGCGGTCGAAACGTGCGCCGACTAGCATCTTGGAGGAAGGGGGCTAGGCTTGAGCTTCGTCGACTTGATGCGGAAGCGAAGCGCTGCTGAATACGCCGATTTCGTACTCGCGCAGATCGGCGCTGGCGACCGCGTCCTCGACGTGGGCTGCGGATCGGGCTCGATTACTGTCGGCCTCGCCCGATCCGCTAGGTACGTCACCGGCGTCGATCTGGCTGATGCGGACGATGGGTTCGAAGATGCTCGTGCCTACGCGGCTGAGAACGGTATCGACAACCTGGAGTTCCGCGAGGGGAGCATCTACGAGTTGAGCTTCCCCGATGCGACCTTCGACGTCTGCACGCTCCTTTCGATGCTAGAGACGTTGGACGATCCACTCACAGGACTCGCCGAGGTCCGTCGTGTGGTGAAACCCGGTGGCCTGGTGGGCGCATCGTCGATCGAGTATGGAGGGCTGATCCTTTCCGGCCCGGACGAACCGCTGCTCCACCGGTTCTACGATCTGCGACTGGAGTTATGGGAGGCGCAGGGCGACGTCCATATTCATCGCGGCCGCGAACTCCGCGGGTTGTTCTTGGCGGCCGGATACGAGCAGGTGACGGCGAACACGACCTACTTCAGCTACGGAACCGAGGAGCGCGTACGGACCTTCGGCCTGGCCCGCGCCGCCGACTGTCGAGACGAGTGGTACACGGAGGGTATTGCCGAGCGAGGGTTGGCGAAGCAGGACGAGATCGACGCGCTGGAGCAGGCTTGGATCCGGTGGGCCGAGTCGCCCGACTCGTTCGCGGCCTTCGCGTGGGGTCGGGTGGTCGGACGTCGGCCATCGTCCCGTCCCTAGGGTAATCCTCGAACTATGGGGAGTGGCGACGGCCTCATCGCCTTCGGTGCACTCGACCGCGTTGGACCTAACGGCACAGTCATCGTCTCGGATGTCTCGGTGGACCTCGTTGAACAGTCGCGATCGTTTGGAGACGAACTCGGCTCTGGGCTTCAGGGTCCGCGAGTACCGGTCGCTCGAAGCCGGTGACGGCGATGTCACGTCCGAGCTGTGGGAGCGCATGGCGAGTGCTCGCAGCCGCGCGCGCCGCAGCGCAATCCAGGGTAGTGGTTAGGCATGGCTTGGCGACTGGTAGGCGTCTTACTGATCGGATGGGGCAGTTACGTCGTCCTGGACCGAAAGTGCGTCGCTCGGAACTCCGTCACGTTTCATAGGAAGCTGTGGGGATGGGTGCCTTGGGCTTACATCAGGCCGCCTTCAATAATCCGGTGGCGAGTGCTCGCACCCACGATCGGCGTGACCATGATCATCGTGGAGATGGCTCTTCTCCTTGTCGGGCCAACGATTTGATGGATGAAGACGGCCTCCGAGACCTGCTGCTGCAGCTGTCGCCCTCGACTCGGGACATGCTGACGGCGTTCTGCCGTTAGCCCCTTCGTTCGTCTAGCGTGAGCACGTGGACCCGAACGAACAGCTCCCACTGCCGGACGATCTTCTCGAGGCGCTGCGGGCAATCATGCGATGGATGGGTTATCGGGCCACCCACCTCGCGAACAAGGTCTACCAATGGGCCGAGGTCTACGAAGCTCAGCAAGATGATCCGAGACCTGAGCAGATCGTGGCGCTCGTGTCGCCTCGATAGAGCGAGGGACCCGCAGCAACGGTGGGGCCTCGAGCCGCCCTCCGCGTTCTGGCCGAAGTTCGAGGCGAGGGATGCGCTGGCCGCGAAAAAGGCGCTTTTGTTACTGCTGGGATGATCACGTTCCGAACCAGCTACATGCCGGCGAGGCGTCTTGCGACGAAGACCCTGATCTTGGCGAGCATGTATCGAGACGTTGGCTCTTACCTACGAACCGGTTGGGGCCTTGGATTCGGATTGCTTCGGCCCAGCCGTAGGCGCGGAACGGAGCGCAAACAGCTGCCACTCACCGGGAACGCCCTTCAGCTCGTATCGTCCTTGATCGGTCAGTCGATCCTTGACTTCGGGGACCGCCTCCCGCACCGCGTCGGTCACGAGAATCTCGCCGTCGCCCGCCGCGGCCATGACCCGCGCAGAAATGTGAATAGCCAGCCCGGTGTGCATCTCACCTCTGATCACACACTCCCCGACATGGAGGCCAGTCCGGATCAGGAGGCCGTGCTCCTCCACTGCTGCGCGAATCGCCCATGCACCCTGAAGGCCAGCGGCCGGACGCTGGAATGTTGCGAAGAACCCGTCGCCGGTGGTGTCCACTTCGTGGCCGCCGAAGCGGGAGAGTTCGCGGCGCACGGTTGCTTGAAACTGACTCAAGACGGCATGCCATCGCTCGTCGCCGAGCTCTACCGCCATCCGCGTCGAGCCCACGATGTCGATGAAGAGCAGAGTCAGGAGCGCGCGGGGCGGCAGGAGACGGTCGGCGATCGGGCGGATCCGGGCTCGTAGCGGAGCGAACGCGAGGGCGGCTGCAACGATCAACACTGCGGTGAGCGCGTCGGATTGCCCGCCGGCAACGCCCTCGAGTACGCGCTGGAGGACGATGTTCGCGAGCGCGAACGCGGCAGCCAGACACTGCGGTGACGATCCCGTAGGCGACCGTGCGGTTGATGAGTGCGTCGATGTCGTAGAGGCGGTATCGGAGGATCGCGAACCCGGCCGCCAGCGGGAACCCGATGGCGAGCGCGATCTGGGCGGTCAATGGGAGGACGATGTGGGCCTGATCGATCCCGGCGAGGCTGGCGGCGAGCCCGATCGCGAACCCAATCACCATGAGGAGCGCGACGTACGCCACGTACTTCAGCTGCTGGCGTTCCAGACCGGTTGAGCTCCTCAGCCGGATCGGGATCGCGGAGAGGCACAGCAGGATTCCCAGCAGCCGGAACGGCAACGCGGGGGCCCAGGTCAAGCCGGCTTCGAATGGCAGGCTGCGGATCCCGACGGGATTGGGCACCGAAAGCGAGGGCAGCACATTGGGATGGATCGTTGGCGCCGTGACGGCGATGAGCACCAAAGCGGTCGTGATGGCGAGCACCACGCCTGCCGCGATACGCCACCGTGGCGAGGGGAGTGCGCCGTTGGGGAAGATCATGAAGACCAGGTACGCGCCTGGTACCAGCAGCGCGATCAGCAAGCCATGAAGCCAAGCCGCGAGCGTCAGGCCAGGCAGCGTGGGGTGGAGGGTGTAGCCGTAGGCCACGTAGCTGGTGCAGACGGCGTTGAGCCCGGCCGCAAAACCCCAACCCAGGAGGAACCAGCTCACCTTGTTTGCGGGTTGGCGTGAGGCGATGAACGCCCCAGTCGTCCCGTACGTCAGCGCAATGAGAATCCCCGCTTCCTCAAGCGGCAGATACCCAGGCACGAGCCGGACATCGAGATAGGTGAACACGGCGGCAATCGCGGCGAAGGCAATGCAACACATCCAAAGCGTCCGCGCGAGAGGCCTGGTCAGGGGACCGGCGGATGTCTGTCGCGCCTTTGCCGCGGAGGCTGTCATCGCTAGATTGTGACTCGTTCTGCAACACGCCGCGACACCTCATAGCGAAGGGCGTTCCGCTCGTCTATCCCCGTGTCGGATGCACGGCGTGGGGTCGAGCTATGCTGGCGATGTACCTGACGTGGCTCGTGCGCGATCGCGAGCGGCTCGGCTTCATCCCCGCCCAGTTCGCCGGGCACCTCGGCGTGAGTCGGCAGGAGTACCTCAAGCTCGAGGCCGGCACCCGCTGGCCGTCCTCAACCGGGTGGGAGCGGATGGTGGCCCTGAACGGGTGGCTGGTCTAGATCTCAGTGCTCGCCGAGGATACGAGGCGGTCCCCATGTCGAGGGATCGTCGGAGCGGAAGAGGTAGTCAGCCTTCGAGTAGCGAGAAGTGCGGCCGCATGACGGGCAGCATTCCATCTGTCTATTCATCCTGATCTGCTCGAACGTGCTCGGCTCCATCTGCACGGTGGAGGCGAAGATACGCCCGCAACTGGCGCAGACGAGGGTCAGCGCTTGTCGGTCACTCGCCATGAAAGCCTCCTTGGGGACTGCCGTTGCGAGACGCAACGAAGCCCTCGGGTTCCGGCGAGGGGAGGCGACCCGAGGGCTTCGATGTGCTGCGTCTTAGTTGGGCTTGAAGCCCGCGCCCACGGCCATCGCCAGCGTCGCCAGCGCTCCGAGGGAGTACATGATCTTCTTCAGCATGAGGACCCCTTCCTTTCCGACTGATGTCCGATTCAGCCACTAACGCGGCTTGTATCGGGCACCGGCCGCGAGTGCCAACGTGGTCAAGGCAGCTGCCGAATACAGCAGTTGCTTCAACCCTGAGAGCTTCGCTCGCATCCGATCACCCTTCCTACGATTCCTTCGCGAGCAGCATCGACCGACAGCCATGTCCCCGCATCGGCCGATGGCCGCGAGCCCCAATCGGCTGATACCGAAGCCCGCGTAGGCCCTTCGTCCATGTCAGCGGCCGTGTGGGGACTCGGATATCGGGGAGTCGGAATCACCGCCTAGCATTCGTCATATGGATGACGGACTCCGCGCCTTGCTCCTGACGCTCTCACCCACAGCACGGGGGCCATCTGCGCTGAGTCCTGCTCCTCGACCAACCCGATCGCGATGCGATCGCCTCCGAGTTATGCGCTACGGCGCCAACGGTGACGGCTGGGCCGACAGTGGGCGCGCCAGTGACCGGGGCTTCGGCCCCGACCACTGTGCGCCTTCCCAACCGGCTAGAACGTGCCGGTGGCTCGACAGATCTCGCCGGTAGCAGCGTTCGTGGCTCGGACTCGGATGTGGTCCGCGCCACTCGCGTTCGATGCGAAACGGCTCGCGCTCCAGGACCCATCGGCTTGCGTCAACTTGGATGCACGGCCGAACACGGCGCCGTTATCACGGTAGACGGCCTTCCAGCGCTGACCTGACTTCGGTGTCTGCAGCTCCGCGTCTGCCTCGACACGACCGGCGTCGAGCTTCAAGGTCAACTTCCAGGTGCTCTTGTTGGTGCAGTGGCCGGACGTTACCTTCGCGCTGGGCTGCACCGCAGACGAGGGCGCGATCGCCAACGCGACGAATAACGTGATCGACGCGAGGACCGTAGCAAGCTTCGTGATCGACATATCGGCCTCCCTTCCGAGCCGGACTCGACGATCGAGCCCCGCAGACTAAGACGCTACGCAGGCGACGGTGAAGGCCAGGGCGGGAGACGGATAACCGCGGGTTAAAGGGAGGACCACGGCCCGCCCGACGCCAACGGCGACGGCTGGGCCGACGTGATCGACACGCTCACGATGTACCCGGACGCTCGGCGGCAAGTGGTGCGGCTGCTGGCCGAGATCGACGCGCAGACCTAGCCCCTCCGAGGGAGAACCGACTCGACTGCGGCGAATCTCGGTGAGGTCTGACCTTAGGCATCTGAAGACCGTCTTCCTTGCGATAGCAACGCCGCGAGTCATGGGGAGGAATATTCCGGGTCGCTGCGGGTATCTCGTCTGGGCACCTATCCGAACGCTCGTGTATGCGAGTAGCCCGTTCGATGATCAGCGAAGGAGACCACATGACCAGCAAGGCAGTTGCAGACGGTCGGATTCTGGGCAGCCTGCGCTCAGCAGATGGCAAGGGCGTCGTGCGCATGGAGGACCGCTTTGACACCGACATCGACGACGTGTGGTCGGCGCTCACCGATCCCGCCCGTCTGGCCCGCTGGTACGGGGAGGTCGAGGGTGACCTTCGACTCGGCGGTGAATACCGCGCACGCCTCTTCTCCAGCGGATGGGAAGGCACCGGGCGCGTCGAAGTTTGCGAGCCGCCACAGCGGCTCCTGGTCCGGATCAAGGATGCCGACGAGCCGGACGAGGGCGTTATCGAGGCTGTGTTGACGGCCGACGCCGACCAGACAATCGTGATCTGGGAGGAACGGGGCATGTCCCTGGACCTGCTCTCCGCTTATGGGGCCGGGGTGCAGATTCATGTCGAAGATCTCGCCGACCACCTCGCCGGGCGTGAGCGGCGCGGCGACGCCAAGGCACGGTGGGACGAGCTTCACTCTGCATACCAGGACTTGGCCGCTAACCTCAGCTAGGAAACCGTCGCCAGCCTCAGGCGACATTCACGAACGTTGGCGCATCCAGCGGTCGCTACCCAGCGATTGCTCGAAGCTCCAGCGACCCGTGTTTCGCCATCGGGTGAGTCGCTGAGACCTCGACAGCTTCTTCGAGAGTGGGGCATTCAAGCAGATTGAATCCAGCGATTGGCTCATCGGACTTGGTCACAGGACCGTCGCTGATCTGTAGGCCACCATTGCGGCGACGGATCGTCTTCGCTTGCCCGACAGGTTGGAAGACGTGACCCATGAGCCGCACTCCGCGACTGGCGAGGTCGGTCGCCCACCGCTCGACCTCGCCGGGGAGTGCGGCTTCTTCCTCGGAAGAAAGTTCCAGATTCGGTTCGGCACAGACAAAGAGCATGAAGCGCATGGATACCTCCGTCCTGAGTCTCCAAGACGAGATATTGACGTGACTGAACCCAAGTAAACCACCTTCAGGCGACATTCCTGAACCCTCGGGCACCGAGGCGTCGTGTTCCTCGGATGGCTAGCGCCAGTCCTTCAGGTCGAATGCCTTGTCGTGTGTGGCGGGTTGGGTTGACGATCTCGTCACCGCGCCAACTAGGACACCGAAGGAATCTGACACCCATCCGGACGTACCTGATCCAAATTCTGATGCCTTCCAACCGAATAGGAGTACGCGACCTGCCACTCGGCGCACGTCATCTTCGGCTTCCTACTGTTGAGCCACACCGCGCCGAGGATGAGTACCGTCACGCAGGCAACTGCGACAACGATGCGCCGAGTACGTCGGCGGCGTCGAAGCTCCCGCAGTTCCGCCTCGATGCTCGTCATGAGCGAATCGTATTCCTAATGGGAACGTCCTTCTTCCTCCTGCCACCTACGAGATACCTGAGGTGACCGAGCTGGGCATTCCGACCACTCTTGACGCCCAGGGCGTTTCTCCGAGTCGCCTCGTCAGATGCCCGCGAAGCCGTAGCGCCCGATGTGCCAGCCCAACTCGCCGCAGTCCCACGTTCGGGACGTGACCTTGTACGACCAACTACCCTCGTCCTCGCTGGTGCAGGAGTGGTCCGCGGGTTCATGGAAAGCGGGCCACGCCCAGAACGCGCCGAACACCAAGACGCAAGTGAGCGCGATCAGCGCCTTGTGTCTCATGGGAGCACAGTAGCGACGGCGTAGCCGTGGTTGGTGGCGGTGGTGTGACGTTAGGCGAGCCTGTCACCTACGGGACACATGAGGTCACCGAGGGACAGGACTCTCGGGCACCATGGGCCATCTTGCCCGCGGAGGAACAGCCCGAGTACGATCGGCTCTGGGGAAGGAGAACGGACTTGGGGAAGGTCCGGACTGGGCTCTCAGTCTCGCTCGATGGGTTTATCGCTGGGCCGAACGACACCTCCGAAGCACCCATGGGGGTCGGCGGCGACAGGCTCCTGGCGTGGTACGGCGCCGGCGACACCGAATACAGGATGCCTGGAAGCGACATGGTCTTCATGGTTTCGCTGCAGACGGCCGAGTACCTCGAAGAGACGCGGAGGACCACCGGGGCCTTGGTGTTCGGTCGAAGAACCTTCGACCTCACCAACGGCTGGGGTGGCAAACATCCGTTGGACGTACCGGTCTTCGTCGTTAGCAGCTCGGTCGTACAAGACTGGGTCTACGAAGGATCGCCGTTCACGTTCGTCACGGACGGACTCGAAAGCGCGGTGGCGCAAGCGAAGGCCTTCGCCGGCGACAAGGACGTCGGTGTGGGTGCCGCGGGCATCGTGCAGTCATGCATCAAAGCTGGGCTCCTCGACGAGATACACATCGATCTCGTTCCCGTCCTCTTGGGGGGCGGCGTCTCATTGTTCGACCATCTAGGGATCGGGCCGATCGACCTTGAGGCTACGAGAGTGGTTCAGGGCACTGGGGTCACGCACCTTACCTTCCGCGTCATAAGGTGAAGCTCGCCTCGACGCGCCGCGCTGAACCCTGATCCTCGAATCGAGGCCTACCCCATGGTCGCTCTGCCGAGGCGACATTCCTGAACGCTCGGTCACCCAAGAGACTCCTCCACACGGCGGTCACGAAGGTCCTGGTGTTAGCGTCGCGAGGTGCACCCAGGCGAGGAAGATCTCTTCGAACGCGGCGACTACAGCTTCTGGTCACGACTGTTCCGACCCGCTTCCGAGTCGCTCGTCGAAGCCGCCGCGGTCTCGGTCGGAGACCGCCTCCTCGACGTGGCGGCGGGAGATGGGAACACAGCCCTGACCGCAGCGGAGGTTGGGGCGGACGTGACGGCCGTCGACCTCTCGCCCTCCCAGATCGCGCGGGGTCGCCGTCGCAGCGAGGGGACCTCGGTCCGATGGGTGCTGGCGCGAGGGGAGCTGCTCCCGTTCGCGGACGGGAGCTTCGATCACGCGCTCGATACCTTCGGCGACAACCTCGACGCGCCGATCACCGAGCTTGCCCTCGGCGAGATGGCCCGGGTCGTCCGGCCCGGTGGCGTCTTCGGTTTCACGTATTGGACCCGCGAGGGCTTCAACCGTGATTGGGTCGAACTCGAGCAGCGGTTCCTTACAGGAGCCGGCGAGGGGTCGTCGTCGCCCCTGCTCGGGACCGAGCCCACCGCCAAGGCGGCGGTCGCCCCACTCGCGGACCATGTCGAGATCACGCGCCAAACGCTCGCGATCACGTGGTCGTCTGCAGATGCCTTCACCGACGCCCTGATTGCGCAAGACCCGTACCTGCATGACCTGTATAGGCAACTTTCACCCACAGGCTGGGCCGCGTTCACGGGCGATCTCCGTGGACTGGTCCACCAGTGGAACGACCAGGCCGCGGATAGCTTGCGGCTCGAGTTCCCCTACCTCCGGGTCGTCGTCAAGACGGCCGCCTCAGGGACACCAGCCTGAGTAGGACCGCCTCAGGCGACATCGGTCAACACTCGCTCAGCCGAGTGTTCAGTTTTCCTCACGTCACCTACGAGATACATGAGGTCACCGAGTGACAGCACCCTCGGCGAGACGAGCGTGTCGCTTTGTCACGCGAACCGCAGGGGTCTGTCACAGCGGATAGGCGTTGTGGCATTGTAGGCCGATCGACAGCCCGACGGGATATCGAGCACGCCCTGCGACCGACGCGGACCTCGACGCGATCGTGCGGCTGACCCATGCCATCGACGCGTCGTTCGGTCTGCCGCCCAGTCCGTCGCGCGAGGCCCTGCGGTGGATGTGGACCCTCACCTCCACCGATCTCCAGCGCGACACCAGGATCATCCACAAGGATGAGGTCGTCACAGGGTTCGGCCAAGCGATGTGGCTGGAGGAGCAGGGCGGGCCACTCGATCTGTTCATCTTCGTTGACCCCGACCACCGAACGAACGGGATCGGGACCTCATTGCTCTCCTGGGGCGAGCGCCTGGCGCGGGAGCTCGGTGCCGAGGGCGTCCGGGCGGAGGTGCCCGAGGGCGACATGGCGGGACATGAACTCCTTCGCTCGCGTGGGTTCGCGCAGGTCCGATCGGCGTTCACGATGTCGAAGACGCTGGGGGATGGAGAGGATGTCCCGCCGCCACCCGACGGCGTGAGGATCCGGCGATTCGTCGACGGCGACGAGCGAGCGCTCTACGAGGTGCATGAGGCATCGTTCGCCGACCATTGGGGCTTCCGTCCCTCGACGTTCGACGCCTTCGACGAAGGCCTCCACGCCGACAACTGGGACCCCTCGCTCGTGTTCCTGGCCGAGGCGGGTGGTGGTGTCGTGGGTCATCTCGTCTCGTTCCTAGACGACAACGAGGGGTTCGTGGGCATGCTGGGCGTGATCAAGCCCTGGCGTGGGCGCGGGATCGCCACGGCGCTGTTGCATCGAGCGTTCGCGGAGATCTCGACGCGCGACCGCACCGAGGTGAAGCTCGGGGTCGATGCGCTGAACCCTCACGGCGCGGTCGCCCTCTACGAGTCCGTGGGCATGACCGTCGAGCGCCGACTGGATATCTTCGAGTGTGGCACGCTTGACTCAGCCGCTCACTCCGAAGTCCGAGCCGCGCCCATGCAGTCGGGCGGAGGCGAAACTGGCGGTGCATCGCTGCTAGGGACATAGCCGCACCCTGGTGACACCCCAGGGACTTGTTCCTCGGGAAAAACTGGAGCCAGCCATCCTGGAACCGGAACGGCTGCCTTCCTTGGGCCGAGGCAGCAAAAGGCAGCAGCAACCCTGGCGGAACCCGGCGAAGCCCGTCGAGTATGTTCCTGCTGAACCCGCGCTGGCCTGCGCGATTGTGCTTTGACGCAGGCCAGCGCAGGTGCTCCGCCGTCCTTGACACGGAAGAGGTCAGAGGTTCAAATCCTCTACCGCCCACCAGCCAAGGTCAGGTCGCGACGAGGCAGGTCGGGAAGTCCTTCAAGGCTTGCCTCAGAGCTGCGGACCTCGCGATAGCGATGTTCTTCGAACGAAGTTGCTCCGAAGGCCCCAGGGCCCCCGGTCCCCGACGGAAGGATCAGTGGCACGCGGTGCTCCCAGAGTCGGTGAACGTCTTGCCCGCCTCGGGAACGAACCTCCAGTCGTATCCAGTGGATCGCAGCGTCAGCTTCAGGATGCCGAACGTGTCGTGGTTCCGGACCTGGCTGTTTCGGTGCGCCGACCCGATCCCAGTGAAGAATGCGCCTCCTGTGCCGACGACGAACTGTCGGATGCCGCGTGTGTTATCGAGGCCCCCGGTCGCGTTCTGCGGCGCGAACCTCTCGTAGTTGTGGCTGTGCCCTGACAAGAAGAGCTCCGCGTTGGCGTCGTAGAGGTCCTTCCACATGGGCTGCATGAACGTGCTATCCCCGCCATGGCCCGAGCTCCATCGCGCGTGGTGATCGAACGCCAGCGTGCAGAGGTTCGAGTGCGCGGCGAGGTCGTTGCGGAGCCAGGTCTCCTGAACGGAGCCCGCCGTGCACGCCACGATCGTGCAGTTGGAGTTCAGCGCGATGAGGTGCCAGCTCCCGACGTTGAAGCTGTAGTAGCCCTTGCTGGGGTCGCCGGCGGAGGCGCCGAAGTAGGAGAAGTACCCGGACGCCTTCGAAGTGCCGTACTCGTGGTTGCCGACCGCCGGATGCGTGATGGACTTGACGCGTCCCCAGGTGGGACCGTAGACGGCCTGGAACTGGGACAGCGAGCCGCTGTTGTACTGGTTGTCGCCCAGCGCCAGCACCGCCGCGTACCCGGCGCCGACCAGAAGGTTCGACGTGGCCTTTTGCCGGCACGCAGTCGCGGTGCCGTTGCCACCGTTGTAGTTCGCGTCCGTGCTGGCACACGCGATGTCGCCGGCGACCGCGATCACTGCTGAGGAGCTGGAGCTGGCGGTCACGGTGTTGCTGGCTCCTGAACGGTTTCCGGCGCCGTCCAGTGCCTTAGGCGCTGCGAGTGCGCTCTGAGCGACCAGGACGGTCCCGGCAAGCAGACCGAGAGTCGTCGCCCAGATCATCAAGGTTCGCCGAGGCGTACGGCGATCCCGGGTAGCACGAAGCATGTTGCCCCCCTCAGCCCGTTAGGGCGACTGCGTGATGAGGGCCGACGGCAAGGCGCCGCCAGCCTGCTGCGCCTGCGGGTATCTACGCACAGCAATGGAAATCAGGCAAGTGAGTTGGTTGGCAGGAGATCGGCGTCGCTAAGGTCCGGCCTCGCGATCATCTGGCGTTGGTTCGCATCTCGGTGGGACTGTGGCCCGGTGAGCAATCCGTGAAGCTCAAGCTGTCGTTCGCGGGAGACGGCATCGGCGCGGATGATAGCCGCGCCTCGAGTTGCGCCCTCCAGAACAGCCCACTACCCTCACGCCGAGGTCAGGCGCGCGAGCCGAGCTCTTACCGAACGGAGAGAAGGGGCAGGTGCTCCATGCGGAGGCTGTCGTCGATGATCGTGATGGCGACGCTTATGGTCTCGACCCTGCTGGTCGGCATGCCGGCAGCGCACGCAGGAAGCAAGGCGACCGCCTCCTACTACGTCGCGCTCGGCGACTCGCTGGCGGCCGGTTTCCAACCCGACATGGGCGGCCGCCTGACGACGGGTTACGTCGGGCGTGTGTTTCGCACCTTCCGGCAAGAGATCCCGGGGCTCAGCATTAAGAACCTTGCCTGCCCCGGCGAGACGACTGCCGCACTGATCACGGGGAAGCGCTCGATGTGCCATTACGGAGCCGGCTCGCAGCTAGATGCGGCGGTCTCTTTCCTGGGAGCACACGCGGGCGCGATCGCGTTCATCACGATCGACGTGGGCGCGAACGACCTCATCTTTCAATGCCTCGACGGGCGAACCGGCCTGTGGAACCGGGCGTGCGCCAAAGACGAGCGCCCCCACCTGAAGACAAGGCTGGCGAACATTCTCGACGCCTTGGCCACCGCCGCGCCGGGCGTGCCGATCGTCGGCATGCAGTATTACGACCCGTTCCTCGGGCTCTGGGGCCGGGTTCCGGGCGGCTACAAGCTGGCCAAGGCCGACCATCGCGTCATGAATTTGCTCAACGCGGCGCTCGGGACCGTCTACGGGGACAACGGTGTCTCGATCGCCAACGCGGCGGCAACCTTCCGGATCGACGACTTCACCGATACCGTCGTCGTGCCCGGGCGCGGCCGGCTCCCACTGAACGTCGCGCTCGCGTGCCGCTGGACGTGGTTCTGCACGCAGCGGTACTTCTTCGACCCGCACCCGAACTGGAAGGGCTACACCCGGGTCGCGCACACGTTCAACAAAGTGCTCCACGCCGTGCTGCCGTAAGCAGCGAGCTACTGCTTCGCGAGCGTCAGCCTGACTCGCAGCAGCGCCGCGTCCTCGTCGCTGCTGCGCGAGATCCGATCGTCCGACCTCAAGCCCGAGGACTTCCGGCGCCTCTATCGGCGCCTTGCTGACCACGGCAAAGCTGACGGCGCACCGCTGTCTGCCTCGTCTATCAAGACCCTCGACCAGACGTTGAAGACTGCCCTACAGGTGCTCGTTGACGACCGCGTGCTGAAGTTCCACCCGATGCCACGGCGTGCGGTCAAGGTGGAGCGCACGGAACGACCGTGGCTCGACGTCGATCAGGTACGCGACCTGATCAGGTTCGTGCGCTTCGCAGATACCGACATGGAGGTGGTGGTCCGTCTCGGGGCGGTCGCAGGCCTCCGCCGCGGCGAAATCTGCGGGTTGCGTGGACAGATGTGTCGTTCGACGCCGGGACGCTCACGATCCGTCGGAACCGCGTCGTGGCCTCGGGATGCGTGCTGGAGACCTCCCCGAAGACCGATGGGAGCTCGGCGACCATCAGCCTCGACGATGGCACCTGTCGGCGCTCAGGCGCCACCTGCAGCGTCGTGCTGCGTTGATCGAACAGGAAGTGTCAACGAGTGAGTACGTCGTGTGCGTCGCATCGGGCGCCGGCATGAGCCCGAATAACCTCGCCCGCGATTTCAAACGGGATGTCGCGAGGTATGCGGCGGCGAATCCGGGTCGGCCGCTGCCCGACGGGATCGGTCTGCACTCGCTTCTTGCTTTCGTTCGCGTCTGGGCTTGTCGTCCGCGGAACGAACACGAAGGTGGCGGCAGAAGCGATGAGCACGCCTCGGTTCGGATGATGGACCGCTACGCGCACCTGACGCCCTCGACTGTCGGTGAGCCGGTGCGCGGTCTGGCGGAGGAGGTCGGCACCTAGCGCGGGAGGCGAAGGGTCCTGGTTGTAGTCCTCTCGTTAGTTGCCCTCGTAGTCGTGTGGGTGTGGCCAGGGTTCAATGCACCGGCCCACCGCACGAGGGACTGCCAAGACGGCTCCACTCGGGGATATGACGTCTTGGGGCGGGGCCGGACGTGCAGCGACAACTGGCTGCTCCGGATCGGCGACCACGGCGTCACCGGCATCTAGTCCAGGAACGAGCGCCAGTTCTCCAGGTCGAACCTCAGTCGAGGCGACGGCTGGGCCGACCTGATCGACACGCTCACGATGTACCCGGACGTACGACGCAAGGTGGTCCGGCTGCTGGCCGAGATCGACGCGGCCGGGTAGCTGCCGCGAGCGGATGGTCGCGCTGTACGGGTGGCCGACATAGCGGCTCGGCGGACTACGAAGCTCCTAATCGGGAGCATGTCCGCTGCCGCGCAGCCGCATGCGCCTAGATGCTCCGATGCTGCACTTCACAACGCTACAGGCATCGGACCGGACCAGGTGCGAAATCACCGAGAGACCGTTGACGCCGGAGCACCACCGTTCCTATGCTGTTTCGCCTTCCGCCATTCTCAATCCGAAGCAACAGGAGAGCCCCCCATCATGCGAACGAAAATCAGCGGGCGCGGACGGTTGGCGGCATTCGCCGCGATCGTGACCGCGTTCATAGTCGCGTTCCCAGGCATCGCGCATGCCGCGCTCGTCGCGGACTGGGAGATGAACGAAATGGGCAGCCCGCCCCTAACGATGGTGGACAGCGGCGACGGACACGACGGTCAGCCCATGGGTGGTGTCGTGGGCGACGGCAGCACCTACACGTTCGACGGGACGGGCGTCGTGAAAGTGAGCGACCCTGACGGCACGACGCTCAGCCCGGGGAGCCAGGACATCACGATCACCGCCTCGCTCTCGTTCTCGAACCGCCCGGGGCACGATTACGACATCGTGAGGAAGAAGCCGGCGGGCGTGAAGGGCATGCAGTACCGGATGGAGATCATGTCCACTGGGAAGGCGAAGTGCTTCTTCACCGGAGACTCGGGGAACGCCGCGATCACCTCGAAGCAGGTGCTGAGCGACGGACAGTTCCACACCATCACGTGCACGAAGACCTCTTCCACCATCGGCGTCACCGTGGACGCCAAGGCGAAGACGAAGAACGTCGTCATCGGGTCCATCGTCAACGGGACGGACATCTCGATCGGGGCGAAGCTCCCGAGCGGCGATGACTTCGTCGGGTCCATGGACTACGTGAGGCTCAACTACACGTGATCCCGACCGCCCGCGCTGGAACAACTAGTCAATCTCGACCGGCGCCCGAGTCGAGCCGAGGCGTCCGGAAGGCAGCTAGATGAAGTCGGCGGAGCGCAGGATCATGCGGTGGGTCTACCCGGATGACGACGTAGTCCAGCTAGAACCAGCGGAAGAGACGCTGAGCGAGATAGAACAGGCGTTTGCAGATCTGGAGCGGACGTTCGATCAGGCGCACTTCGACCGGTACCACCCCGCACGCGCAACGCTTCGCAGCATCGAGACCCACGTCCGTGAGCTGCAGGCGGCACTGGCGATAGCGGAGGCCGAGTCGGCACGCCTCGCGTTAGAGGCCGAGGAGATGCGAGACAGCGTTCGGAAGGCTCTGGGAGTTCATCACGAATAGCACCTCGAGCTGTCCTAGCGCCAGTCCTTCAGGTCGAACGCCTTGTCGATCGCCCGCTCTCAGCCGCGCTGCACCGCGGCGAGGTCCTTGTCGTGGCCGTGGCGACGTCGGTACGTGTCGCACGCGTCGCAGCGACCCTTACGCTTGCCGGCTTGCCAGCCACAGACGATGCAGAGCTTCACGCGGGGGAGTGTATGAGCTGTCTCTTCCGCGTCCGGGAAGAGGTCACCACGGTTGCGATGCGGTTGCGATTGCGACCAGGTGGAACGCAAATCCCGCCAGCATGGATGGACTCCGGCTACACACTTAAAATAGACGGTATCGAACTGTCCGTCGGCTCTTTGACACGGAAGAGGGCAGAGGTTCAAATCCTCTACCGCCCGCTTCTACAGGACTCGGGTGGGAACCTCCTGTGACTGCGTCTCGCGGAGGTCGATCACACCCGGGGTCGCCGAGGGACGGGCGGCGAGCCGGCTGATCGTGCGATCCAGCAGCTCGCCGATCATCCGGGTGTAGTCCCACCCCGCGGCGCGCGCCGCAACCGGGAAGTACGAGATCACCAGGGGATCGTGGTACATCCCCGGCAGGGTGTTGATCTCGAGAAGCTGCGGACGCCCATCGTCGTCCATCCGCATGTCGACCCGCGCGACATCTCGGGAGTCGAGGGCAAGGAAGGCCTGTGTCGCGAGAAGCTCGATCTCCGTACGCTCCGACGCTGTGAGATCGGCCGGACATCGAGCTGCGGCACGTCCGGCGTCGCTGTCTTCGAAGAACCATTTCACCTCGTACGAGGCGAACTGCGGCAGATCCGGCGGGAAGACGCTGTAGTCCTGCTCGACGATCGGCAGCACGATCGGTCCGTCGCCGATCCCGGGGTTGCCGAGCACGGTGACCGAGAACTCGCGGCCGCGCAGGAACTCCTCGACGAGGACCGCCCCGCCGACGAGCGCTCGGATCTCCGCCACCTTCGGCATGAGATCGGCGGGGTGCTCGATGAGGTTGTCGTTGAACAGGCCCTTGCTCGACCCTTCCGCGTTCGGCTTGACGAGCACCGGGAATCGCAACGCGTCGACCACTATCTCGCCCGGAGCGTCGCCGAGAACGATGAACCGGGGCGTCGGCAACCCGTGGAAACGCCAGACCTTCTTCGTGAGCGCCTTGTCGAGCGAGATGGCGTGCGTGAGCGAGCCCGAGTGCGAGAACGGGATGTCGAGCATCTCGAGCATGGCCGGCATCTGCGCCTCTCGCGACTGGCCCCGCTGACCCTCCGCGATGTTGAAGACGAAGTCGATCGAGCCGCGCAGGTCACGAAGCGTCTCGAACGCTTCCTCGTCGGCCTCGACGTCGATGCAGGTGTGTCCGTTCGCCTCGATCGCGTCATGGATCGCGGCGATCGTGGCCGGCTCGTCGAACTCCGCCTCTGCTTGAGCGGCGCTGTCGACGCCGGCGCCGGCGTGACGAACGTTGTAGCAGAAGGCGACCTTCATGCGAGGGAACGCTAGCAGCGTCCCGTTGCCCGGTCTATCGGTCGGAGGTCGGCGCCGGGCGTGTCTCTGCGTAGAGCGCCGCGAGCCGCGACTGCGCCGCTCGCGTCAGCACCCGCGATCGGACCGCCCCCTGCGAAACGATGTCGAGGAACTCCTGCCCGGGGATCCGGTAGAGGTGGCACGGCTCGACCGTTCGGACCGTCGCGGTCCGCGGTACCTGTCGGAGGAGCCCGATCTCCCCGAAGAAGTCGCCAGGACCGAGCGCGGCGACGATGTGGTCGCCTTCGGGTGTCTCGGCGACGACCTCGAGACCGCCCTCGATCACGACGAAGAGGTCGTCGGGCGGATCGCCTTGCCGGATCACCGAAACTTCCGCACCCACGCGCTCCTCGTGGAGGACCTCGGCCACGTGCTCGAGGGTCGAGCGCGTGGCGCCGCGGAAGATCGCGAGTCGACGAAGCGACGAGACGCGAGTCCGAAGCGGGGCAGCATATGCCTCCATCGACCGGTCGATCGCTCGGGCTTGTGCCAACACGCCGGCGCCCGCGACGAGCATCAACACGCCCCCGGTCAGGAGTGCGGGACCCAGCCCTACCTTGGCGACGAGAACCGGCGCCAGCACGATGCCCACGAGGATCCCGGCCACCGTCAGGGAGTCAAGCGTTCCGAACGCTCGGCCGAGCACGTCCGCGCCGAGCAGCCGTTGCAAGGAGGTGACAGCCATGACGTCGACGACGATCATCGCGGCACCCTCGACCAACAACACGGCGATCGCCACGCTCGGCACGCGGATGAATGCGAGTGTCGCCATGGGCAGTCCGCACAAGACCGCCGAGACCGCCAGGATGACGCCTGCCTCCGACCGTCCGGAAAGCCGCTGCGCGATCCCCGCTGCAGCGATCCCGCCCACGCCGATCGCCGCGTACAGGAAGGCGACGCCGTCGACCCCCATCCCAAACAGAGTCGTCGACGCGAGCGCGTACAGCACCGTCTCCATGCCGTACAGCACGTTGGTCATCACCTGGGTCACCACGAGCGCGACCACGAACGGGCTCGACATGAGCGCGTGAAGCCCGTCGATCAGCCTCGGCCTCGGAATCGCGACAGCCTCCGCGATCGGGACATCGGCGACGTGCTCCGCATCTGGGCCGAGGTCCCCACGGATCATCGCCGTGAACACGGCAGACATCAGGAACGTGAACCCGTTGACGGCGAGAGCCGCCGAGGGCGACCCCAGGATCAGGAGCACCCCGCCGAGGGCGGGTCCGAGCGCGTAGCTGAGGTTCGTGACCGTCGCGGAGAGTGTGTTCACGACCGAGAGGTCGTCCTCGTCGACCAGCCGTGGGATCGCGGCGTTCACACACGGGCCGTAGGCGACGGAGAAGGTTGTTGCGACGCCGGCCAGGACGACCGCGAGCGCGGGCGAACCCTCGCGCGCGACGACCACCGTCATCACGAACATAACCATGGCGCGGATCACGTCCGAGGCGATCATCGTGGCGCGCCGCGGGCGCCGATCCGCGATCATCCCGCCGATCGTGCCGAACAGTACGTACGGCACCAGCCGCACGACGCCGGCCGCGGCGACCCAGGCGGCAGACCCCGTCCGGTCGAACACGAACACGATCAGGGCGACGTTGTAGAGCCAATCGCCGATCTGAGACAGCCCCGTGCCGCCGATGAGGAGGCGGACGTTCCGAGCGCGCAGTGGCGCCCACAGCCGCTTCCGCTCCACCCCGCCCTCCCCTCCCCGCGTCGATCGGCGGGAGTATGCGCTCGAGCGGATGGGGGGTCCAGCTGAGAAGCACCTGGGGAGAAAGCCGGGTGCCGCGTCGCTAGAGTCCCCATCCCAGGTTCGTCGTTGGGCAGGACTCACGAGGCGGGACTTGGTTGCTATCGCATTCGCCGTAGTCGGTTTGACGGGGTGTTGACCACATGGTATCCCGGTCACCCTTCGAGAGGGGGGTCCCCCGTGAAGAGCTTCACGAAGGCGCTGATTGCAGCGGCCGCACTCGTCCTCACCTTGGTGCTGGCGTTACCCGCGCACGGTGCTGTCGAGAAGACAGTGAAGTGGGTGTGCATCGTCCCAGGAGAAGCGGAACCGGTGACCTTCGTCGCCGCCCCCGGTCCCGCGTTCCACGGGATCACGCAAGCGAACGCTCACGCTGGCCAGGTGTTCCAATCGCAGTTTGGCGAACTGTGCCACGTGGATTCGCCGGCGTAGCGATCTCTGAACGTCCGAACGATCGCGCACGCCGGTGCGTGGCTTCTCACAGCCACGCCTGATCTAGCGCGTCAGTCTCGAGGTCTCGTGATTCGACTCGATCCGGTCGAGCTGCTTCTCCAGGTCCTGAACCCGTCCGTCCAACCACTCGGCATAGGCGACGACGCCGCCTTCATGTCGGAGAGGCTCGCGACGAAGGACGAGCGGTACAGCAGGCCTTGGCTTCATGACTCCGCCGGAGACGAATCGAGGCCACGGCCCACGCGCTCGTGCGCGATCCGCCACTCGGATGCGCCCCTCGTCTTCGCGGTCGAGGGCGTCAAGTTCCGCGTACGCCCCCAGCGCACATGCACAGAGGACCCCGAGGCCGAAAAACGCAACCAGGTACTCCATCGCACCCCTCCACCCATCGCATCGTCTTCCTCCCGCCGGCGAGGTTCCATCGGGCGAAGGTCCCACATTCGGGTCGAATGCCAGGCTCGCGGAGATCTAGCCCTCTGCCAGGTGGCAGGCAACCAGTCGTTCCGGGGCCAGCAGGCGGAGAGCCGGTTCGACCTCGGCGCATTGCGGTTCGGCGATGGGGCATCGGGTGTGGAACCGACACCCGCTCGGGGGGTTCGTCGCGCTCGGCGGCGAGCCCTCCAGGACCGCGAGTTCGTGGTGCGTGGCGAAATCGGGCGGAGGCACGGCTTTCAGCAACGCCTTGGTGTAGGGGTGGAGGGGAGCCGAGAAGAGCTGCTCGGTCGGTCCGGTCTCGACGACCTTGCCGAGGTACATGACCGCGATCTGATCGCTGATGTGTCGCACGACGGAGAGATCGTGCGAGATGAACACATACGTCAGGCCATGCTGACTTCGAAGCTCCTCGAGCACGCCGATGATCTGCGCTTGGACAGACACGTCCAAAGCGGAAGTCGGCTCGTCCAAGATCAGCACCGAGGGCTCGAGTGCAAGGGCGCGCGCGATCGCAACACGCTGCGCCTGGCCGCCGGAGAGCTCATGTGGATAGCGGTCGAGATGGTGCTCGCCGAGCCCGACACGCTGGAGCAGCTCGAGCACGCGAGCGCGCAGCGCGCCGCGGGCGACCGTCCGATGGGTGCGCAGTGGCTCCGCGACCAGATCGAGCACGCGCATCCTCGGATCCAACGACGTGAAGGGGTTCTGGAAGACCACCTGCATCTCGCGGCGGAGGCTCCGAAGCTCCCGCGACCCGACCGTTGCCAGGTCTCGCCCACGGAACAAGATCGAGCCCGCGGTCGGCTCGTCGAGACGCAGAAGCAGCCGCCCGAGCGTGGTCTTGCCCGAGCCCGACTCGCCGACCACCCCCAAGACCTGACCGGGCAAGACCTGGACCGAGACGTCGTCGACAGCGCGCACGTATCGGCGCGTCCGAGTCAGCCACCCCCCGGGCAGCCGGAAGTGCTTGACGAGATTGCGTGTCTCCAGCAACGGTTCGGCCGCGTCGCTCACTCGACGACCAGCTCTCGCGCTCGGAAGCATGCCGCCGCGTGCCCCGGTCGGAGCAGCTCGAGCGCGGGGACCTCTTCGCGGCAGTGGTCGAGGACGAGCGGGCATCGGGGAGCGAAGGTGCACCCCGGAAGCGCTCCCGGATCGGCCGGCACCGTCCCCGGGATCGCCACGAGCCTGCCTCGGTCGACGTCGGCACGGGGGATCGCGTTGAGCAGGCCGCGTGTGTAGGGGTGCGCGGGGCGCGCGAACGCCTCGCGCGGTCCGGATTCGGCGACGCGCCCCGCGTAGAGCACGACGACGCGGTCACAGACCTGCGCGACGACCCCGAGATCGTGGGTGATCAGGATGACCGAGATCCCCAGGCGCCGCTGCAGCTCGCGCAGCAGGGTGAGGATCTGGGCCTGGATCGTGACGTCGAGCGCCGTCGTGGGCTCGTCGGCGATCAGGAGCGACGGTTCGCATGACAGCGCCATCGCGATCATGCATCGCTGCTTCTGACCGCCCGACAGCTGATGGGGGTAGGCGCCGCGGATGCGGTCGATGTCGGACAACCCGACCGATGCGAGCGACGCCCTCGCCTTCTCGCGGGCCTCCGCACCCGACAGACCGAGGTGCTCTTCGACGACGCGCTCGAGCTGCGAGCCGATCGTGAAGACGGGGTTCAGCGACGACGTCGGATCCTGGAAGATCATGGAGATGCGCCGTCCACGGACCGCGCGCATGCGAGCGGCGTCCGCCCGCAGCAGATCCTCGCCGTCGAACGAGATCGAGCCGCCAGTGATGACCGCGGTCTTCGGCAGCAGCCCGAGGACGGACAAGCCTGTGACGGTCTTCCCGCACCCCGACTCGCCCACCAGCCCCAGGAACTCTCCGGCACCGACATCGAGCGAGATCCCGTCGATGGCGCGCGTCGTCCGCTCACGTGTACGGAACTCGACCCGCAATCCGTCGATCGAGAGGAGCGGCGTCTGCATCATCACCGGTACTGCCTCGGGTCGAAGACATCGCGCAGCGCGTCGCCCAACAGGTTGAAGGCGACCACGATCGTGAACATGGCGAGACCGGGGAACGTCGATATCCACCAGTAGGTGAGCACCGAGGACCTGCCCTCGCTGATCATCAGCCCCCAGTCCGCCGCCGGCGGTTGTGTGCCGAGGCCGAGGAACGCCAAACCGCCCATCGCGAGGATCACGATGCCGAGGTCGACCGTCGCCTGGACCAGGATCGGCGTGATCGTGTTCGGCAGGATGTGGCGGAACACGATCGTGCGGCCGGGCACGCCCATCGCACGGGCGGCGTCGACGAAGGTCCGCTGTCGCAGACTCGCGGCCTCGCCTCGCACGAGCCGCGTGTACCACGGCCACCACGACACAACGAGCGCGAGCGCCGCGTGGGTCAGTCCCGGGCCGAGCGCCGCCGTGATCGCCATCGCGAGCAACAGCGACGGGAACGCGAGGAACAGATCCGTCGTTCGCATGATGATGCGATCGACCGCGCCGCCGCGGAATCCGGCGAGCGCGCCCAGCGGCGCACCGATCATCACCGCCAAGATGACGACGAGGAACGGCACGAGCAGGGTGGGTTTCCCCCCGAAGAGCAACCGGCTGAACACATCGCGTCCGAGGTTGTCCGTCCCCATCAGGTGCGCCCAGGATGGGGGGAGTGTGAGCGTCGAGGGGCTCGGCTTGCCGGCTCCCTGCAAAGGGTAGGGCGCGATCCACGGCGCAAGCATCGCCGCGACGAAGAACACGACGATCACGATCACCGCCCCGAGTGCCAGCTTGTCTCGACGGAGCACGTCGACGACGTGACGCAGCGACCGCCCTCGTGACGCGACGACGGGTCCGCCGTCGTAGGCGACCGGCGTGGCGCTCACGTGAGCGCCACCCGCGGATCGACCCACGCCTGCGCGAGATCCACGATCAGGTTGATGAAGATGTACGCGACCGCCCCGAGGAACGTGATGCCCATGATCGCCGGGAAGTCCAGGGACAGGAGCGAACGCACCGTGAACAGCCCGAGCCCCGGCCACCCGAAGACGATCTCGACGAAGAAGCTTCCGGTCAGGGCGAACGCGAAGCTCAGACCGATCACCGACAGCGTCGGGCCGATCGCGTTCTTGAGCGCGTAGCCGAAGGTGATCAGGCGTTCCGGCAGTCCGTAGGCACGCGCCGTGCGCACGTAATCCTCCTCGAGCGCCTCGAGCATCGAGCCGCGGGTCATCCGCGCGATCAATCCCGCGGGGAACGCCGCGAGGGTGATGGCCGGCAGGAGCAGATGCGAGGCCGTGTCGCGGAAGGCCGGCCAGTTCGCGGTGATCGCCGCGTCGAGGAGGGAGAAGTGCGTGATCACGTGCAGCGGGTGCGTGAATCGCAACGTCGAGCTGGTCTCACCGGTCACGGGCAGCCAATGGAGCCACCGGAAGAACAGCAGCTGCAGCAGCAGACCCAGCCAGTACGCGGGGATCGAGATCCCGAACAGCGACACGCTGCGGAACAGGAAGTCCAGCGAGCCGCCACGCCACCGCGCGCTGACGACGCCCATCGTCAGGCCCCCTACGATGGCCAGGGTCATGCCGGCGAAGATGAGTTCGAGCGTGTCGGGCAGCCGAGCCATGATCTCGTGCAGCACGGGCTGTTTCGACGCGATCGAGATCCCGAAGTCGCCGTGCAGCACGGCGCCCATGTAGCGCAGGTACTGGATCGGCAGGGGCCGGTCCAGGCCGAGTTCGTGTGCCACCTGGGCGATCTGGTCGGGTCGGGCGTGCGGCCCGATGTACTGGGCCGCTGGGTTCGAGGGGATGACCCGTGCGAGGAAGAACGTGATGATCGAGACCCCGAACAGCACGACGACCGCGCTCGCGAGCCGGGTGATCACGAACTCGGCTTTGCGCATGTCACCTCGTGGTCAGGATCCGGGACCGGAACCACATGCTCGCATGCCACCGCCCACGCGGTACGCCACCCGTCGGCGGAGGCCGAAGCCCGCGCCGACGGGCGGTGTGCCGCTCGCGATCAGGACAGAGACAGGCCGTAGAACGAGAACGAGAAGGGGTAGTTCTCGTTGTACACGAAGCCCTGCACTTGGGCGGTCATCGCGTACGTCTGCTCCGTGTCGATCAGGAACCCTGCGGGCGCCTGATCCACCAGCAGCTGCTGTGCCTGGTTGTAGAGGTCCTGAGACTTCGTCGGATCGGTGACCTCCAGTGTGCCGGCGGTGTCGATCTTGTTGTCGTAGTCCTTGTTGCACCAGTAGCTCAGGTTGAAGAAGGGCGGGTCTGCACAGTGGAACATCGAGTACAGGTTGTCCGTGCCCGCGTCCGCGTAGGTCGGCCAGTACAGGAGGAGGAAGATGTCCTGGGCGTTGGCCGGGTCGGCCTTGGCGGCCTCCCACTGCTGGTTGAACAGGATCGCCTTGGTCTCGACGGTGACGCCGATCTGCTTGAAGGAGTCCTGGATCAGCGGCGCCATCTTCGCCTCGACCGGGTTCTCGGAGGCGTACGTGAGTTGCAGGGTGAACCCACCACCCGGATGGCCCGCGTCCGAGAGCATCGACGCGGCCTTCGTGAGGTCGGTCGTGTACTGCGGAACCTGATCCGAGAACGGGAACACGCCCTTGGGCACGGCACCGTAGGACTGGGTCGCGTAGCCGAGCGTGGCGACGTCGATGATGTCCTGATAGGGGATCGCGTACGAGAGCGCCTGACGCACCTTCGGGTCGTCGAGCGGCGGCCGCAGCGTATTGAAGAATGCCGTGTAGTTGAACCAGCTCGCGTCACGCGTCACGGCGAACGCGGGATTGGACGCGTACGTCGCCAAGCTTTCGGGCGGAACACGTGTCGCGATGTCGACCTCGCCGCCATCGAGGAGCTGTTGCTGCTGCGCGGCCTCCGGCACGATCTTCACGACGACATCGCTGGCGTGGGCGCCGTCCCAGCCGCCCCAATAGCCGTCGTAGGCCTTGAGATCGACCTCCTCGTCGGCGGTGTAGCTGTCGATCGCGTACGGGCCGGTGCCCGCGTCGATGCCTTTCTCGAAGTACTTCTTGTCGCTGGTGGCGGCGTCGATCGCGTCGGGCGCGACCATCCACGCTGCATACGTGGAACCGGCGATCAACTCCATCGGGGCCGCGTACGTGAGGGTCATCTCGATCGTGGAGGCATCCTTCACCTTCACGCTCTTCAGCGGCGCCCAGATGAACGACGCGCCGGCGTTGTTGGCCATCCAGTCGATCGACTTCTTCGCCGCATCCGCATCGAACGTCTCGCCGTCATGGAAGGTCACCCCGTCGCGCAGGTGCCACGTCCAGGTCAACCCGTCCTCGGAGTGCTCCCAGCTGGTCGCCAGGACCGGGGTGTAGGGGTCCGCAGAGCCGGGAGGATTCACGCTCAGGAGACCCTCGTACAGGTTCGTCATGTAGAAGGCCTCGGTCGAGAACGAGGCCGCGGGATCCCATGTTGTGACGTTGGCCGTCGTGGCGACCGTCATGACTTGCGGGGTCGTCGACCCGGACGATGAACTCGAGCTGTTGTTCGACGTGCAGGAGATCGCGACCATCGCGAGCACCACACCGATGACCGGGAACAGCAACGACGTTCGCTTCACGTGCACGGATCCACCCCTCTCGCCCAAGCGCTTACCCGCGCGGATGAGCGTGTTCTAGCACGGCCACCCTGCGCGGTCAAACGTAAGTCGGACAAGCGTCCGGTCTGTTCCCGCAGGTAGAAGACGAGATATTGGTCTTGGAGACCTTTTCACCGGACGTCCGGTCGACTATCGTCACTGGCCATGACCGAGCGGCCGAGGGTGGATGCGCGCGAGGCGAAGGGCGCCGAGACGCGCCAGCGCATCATCGAGGCCGTGTGGACGGTCACCGCCGATCGCGGTCTGAGCGCGCTCACCGTTCGCGACGTTGCGAGGCAGGCGAGCATCTCTCACGCGATGGTGCACTACCACTTCGAGAACAAGGACGAGCTCATCCTTGCGGTCGTGGAGTACAGCCGTCACTACTGGATCCATCCGATGGAAGACATCGTGTACGGGCCCGGCACCCCGGAGGAGAAACTCGAGCACGTGATCGTCTGGATGGCCGAACCCGCGACCACCGACGTGATGCGCGTGCACCGACAGTTGCTCGCCCAAAGCGAATGGAACGAACGGCTGCGGTCGTCGATGGCCGCCGAATACGTGCGCTGGCGAGAGACCTACGTCGAGCTGTTTCGCCGCCTGAAGGAGGCGGGGTCGCTCGACCCTGCCGTCGATGAGCATCTGTTCGGCGCCGGCTTCGCGACGCTGGCGGACCACCTCGTGGGCAAGCAGCGGTTGGACCCATCGCTCGCAACCGAGGCGATCATGCGCGAGATGCTCCGGCCCGTGCTCCGCACCGGGTCACCGGTACCAGGCGACTGACCAGGCGGAAGGCGCCGCTACCCTTCGCCGAAGGTGTAGTCGCCCCTCGTCGACAGGAAGGCCCGACAACACACGGGGCAGTGCTCCAAGATGGTCTCGTCGATCGGGATCGCATCGAGTGTCGTCACGCCTCGGTGCATCGGTGAGCTGAAGACGGTCGCGCAGAACGGACAGACCAGGCTCAAGACAGGCACTGCGTCCGGTTCCTCTCCCACTCCTTCGTGTTGTCGGTCGAGCGGGGGATGAATCTTGACCCGGCGCGGGAGGGGGAATCTCCCGCTCATGCCAGGAGGATGTACAGGATCAAGGCCGCCACCGCCAGCAACACGATCGTCGCCACGACGACGAACGCGAGCGACGACGTTCGCCCCCTCGCCTCGACGACGCGAAGGGAGCCGGCGTCGGCTCCTGCGGCGATCGCGAGGTCCAGCGCCTCATCGGCATCGTGCAGGCTGCCGTAGCGACCGACCTGCACCCACTGGGTCCCGGTGAATCGTTCGACGACCGCGGTTCGACGCGATCGGGGGAACCGTCCCTTGCCGGCGTCGGACAGGTTCGGGCTGGGGATCCTCGGTCCGCCGTCGCCGATGCTCACGTCGTCACCGTACAGCTAGGCCGAGCGTTGCTCCCGCTTCTTCGTCGTCGACATCGCGTAGCCGAGCCAGAGCACCATCGGGATCAACATCAAGACGGTCAACAAGGCGAAGTACACGGCGATCTCCCGATGAGCTGCAGCTTCTGCGGCAGGTGGTTCAGCATGTTGTTGATGACGTCCTGGCTCGTCGCGAGCATCGTGTCCTCCGGGTCGGGTGCGGCCCCATCCTAACTCGCGGGATCGCGCTCAGGCGGCGACCGTCCGCACGAACAGGAGCACCCCGAGCAGGCAGATGCCGGCGGCGCTGATGACCGGCGCCCACGTAGCGAGCGCCCCCGGCAGTCGGCGACCCATGAGGTCGCGGACCCGGATCGTGCCGAAGCCGACCCCCATCAGGACGCTGGCGAGCCCGACCCCGAACGCCAGGACGAGTGCGAGCCCGAAAACCAAGCGCCCGATCGCGACGGCCGCCAACAGCGCGATCAGTGCCGAGGGTGAGGGCAGGATCCCGCCCGAGACGGCGAGCGTGGCGAGACCGAATCGCCCGGATCGCGGTTCGTGCGTGTGCTCGTGGTCGTGCCCGTGGTCGTGGGCGCGGCCGTGTGCGACCGCGCGCGACCGCGTGACCAGGAGGTAGCCGCCGAGGATCGCGACGAGGCCGCCCGAGGCGAGCGTCGTCCAGCGGTAGGCGACCTCCGGCGTGAAGGCCTGTCCGGCGGCCAACACCGCGAGCCCCAACGCAACCACCGAGGCGGTGTGCATCGCCGAGACCGCCGCGCCGACGGCGACGACCTGGCGCGGCCGCACGTCGGTGCCGACCAGATAGGCGGCCATGAGCGTTTTGCCGTGACCCGGCCCGAGCGCGTGCAGCCCACCGATCGCGAACGCGGTGGCCAGGGCGAGCAGCCACAGGACGGGCGACGAACCACCGGTCGTCACGAGCGAGGCGAAGGCTGTCGTGAACCGGTCGCCGAAGCCTCGTGCGATCGGCGTGGTCGCCAGATCCGGGGCGGGCGCGGCGGTCGTTGCCGCCGGGGAACCGGCGACGATCGTGGCGCCGCGCTGGTCGAGTGGTGAGCTGAGGAGGTCGGCGGGGTAGGCGGTGAGTCGCCCGCTCGAGCTCGTGGTCGGTACGTCCGAGCTTGCCAGGGTCATGCCGACGCCGGCGGCTGTGACCTCGTGCCAGCCGATCCGTCCGGGATCGGCGTCGTCGCGGAACGCGATCCGGGCGCCGGGGTGGATCTGGGCGTCGGCGTGCAGGGAGCACTCGAGCCGCAGCGTGGAGAGACCGCCGGCCCCAGGCGGGAGGGCCAGGGAGCCGGCGGCCTCGGGCCGCAGGGCGAGCTCGGTGCCTTCGACGGTGATCGAGATCCCGTCGGCCGCATCGGCGCACGTGCGGGCCACGTAGGCGGCGGACTCTGCGTCGTTGATCTGTCCGTCCCCGTCGGTGTCGATCCGGCCGCGTTCCTCGAAGGCGGGGATCTCGGCCATGTCGGTCACGTGATCCACGTCGATCCCGTGCGGGCCGACCGTGAGCCCGTCGTAGAGGTTGATCGTGAAGTTCCCGAGCGGGTGTGCCTGGGCGGCCCCGGCGCCGAGCACGAGCACACCGCCGAGCACGACCGCGATCGTTGCCAGCCGGACCGTTCGTCGCCGCATCGAGCCTCCCCTCGCCGGTGTCGCAGCCGGTTCGCACGCCGTCGGGGGTCGGATCACAGCGGTTGGCCGTTGTTGGGCGGCGGTGACATCATCGGCGAACCGTTCGGACGCACGCCGATCCGGTGAGGGGGGAGCTGCGAACCACATGCGTCGTGATCGCCGCCGAGTTCCATGTCGCCCAGCGCCGCTCGGCCGTGCAGGTCGTGACGATCCCGGAGGCCGCCGTGGCCGTCCGTGACATGGACGACGCGCGGGATCGGGAGCTGCTCCGCCGGGTCCGCGACGGCGATCCGGCCGGCGAGGCGTTCCGCTCGTTGTTCCGGCGCAACGCGAGCGTCGCGAAGGCGGTTGCGTTGCGCATCACCCGGAGCGAGCCGCTGGCGGAGGAGGCGGTGCAGGAGGCCTTCCTGCAGTTGTGGCGGGCGCCCGAGCGCTACGACCAGTCGCGCAGCACCGTGCGGCGGTGGCTCCTCACGATGGTGCACGCTCGGGCGGTCGACCTGGTCCGGCGCGAACAGTCGCAGCGGCGGCGCGCCGAGGGAGCGGCCGCCTCGTTCGATGTCGAGCCCGATCATGCGGACGAGGTCGTCGCCGCGGTCGACCGACCCGACGAGCGGGCGGCCGTGCACGCCGCCCTGGCGGTTCTGCCCGATGACCAGCGAGCCGTGATCGACCTGATGTACTTCCAGGGCGTGTCGCAGACGGGTGTGGCCGAGCGTCTCGGCATCCCGCTGGGCACGGTCAAGTCACGGTCGTTGCTGGCGATGCGCAAGCTGCGCGGTGCCATGGGGACGGAGCGATGAGAGAGCACGGGGAGATCGAGGAGCTGCTGGCGCTTGAGGCGCTCGGCGGGCTCGAGCCTGCCGACGCCGAGCGATTGGCGGCGCTCCGTGCCGAGCACGGCGGCGACTGTGCCGAGTGCGCCGCGCTCGAGGCCGAGTTCCGCGACACGGCCGTCGGGCTGGCGGGCGGTCTCCCGCCCGCGGTCGTCGGCGACGACCTGGAGGAGCGCACCGTGGCCGCTGCCCTGGCCGAACGGCGTGTCGTGACGCCAGTGGCTCGCCGTCGCTCGCGCGCGTGGCTCGCCGTGGCGGCGGCGGTCCTGCTGGTAGCGATCGGCGCGGTCGGGGGCTATCTCGCGGCCCCGAGGAGCTCCGTCGCGGCGTTCCTTCAGCAGCCAGGCGTGACCCTCGTGCCGTTCGAACAGACCGCACCGTCGAGCGGCACGATGACGCTGGCGATCGCGCCCGACGGGACGGAGGCGTACGTGATCGGCACCGGGATGCCGGCCCCGCCCGAAGGCCAGGTCTACGAGCTGTGGACGATCACGGGGCAGACCCCCGTGTCGGTGGGTTGTGTGACCCCGAGCGACGGGCATGTGTCGCTCGGCGTGCAGGGCGATTTCGCGACGGCCGACGTCGCCGCCGTGACGGTCGAGAGCGACTCGTGTCCCTCGGCGCCGACCACCGATCCCGTGCAGGTCGCCACGCTCCAGTAGGGACGCCTGGCCGAACTTGCGGCCGTTGTCCCCTCGTGCAAAGCTGCCGCGTCCCGGATCGATCCGGGCCACGGACGGCGGCGCGACGCGGGCATGCGCCGCCGTCTGTGTTTCCGACGCCGTTGGTATCGTGGCCTTTCTCCCGGGCGCGTAGCTCAGCGGGAGAGCGCTCGCCTCACACGCGAGAGGTCGCTGGTTCGATCCCAGCCGCGCCCACTGCTCCGCCGGGCGTCCCGCTCCGGCACACCGACGAACGATGGGGGGTCGCTCGCATGTCCACGTCCACGACCACGCAGCCGGCCGCGAGAGCGGAAGCGCTGCGCAAGGTGTACGGCACCGGCGACGCCGCGGTGGAGGCGCTGCGCGGCGTCTCGCTCGATCTGGCCGCCGGGGAATGGACGGCGATCATGGGCCCGTCGGGATCCGGGAAGTCCACGCTGTTGCACATCCTCGCCGGGCTCGACTCGCCGACCGACGGCCGGGTCTTCATCGGCGACGTGGACCTGACGCTGCTGAACGACAAGCTCCTGACGCAGCTGCGGCGTGACCGGGTCGGCTTCGTGTTCCAGGCGTTCAACCTGATCCCGACGCTCACGGCCAAGGAGAACATCACCCTGCCGCTGGACATCGCGGGCGCCGACGTCGACGGCGAATGGTTCGACACGGTCGTCGACACCGTGGGATTACGCGATCGCTTGGGCCATCGCCCCTCGGAGCTCTCGGGCGGCCAACAGCAGCGCGTCGCGGGGGCGCGCGCCCTCGTCTCCCGTCCCGACATCGTCTTCGCCGACGAGCCCACCGGCAACCTGGACTCGAAGAGTGGGTCGGAGCTCCTCGGGTTCCTGCGCACGGCCGTCGACGATCACAATCAGACGATCGTCATGGTGACCCACGATGCACACGCGGCCGCGCATGCCGACCGGATCGTCTTCCTGGCGGACGGCCGCATCGTGGACGAGCTCCGCGAGCCGACCGCCGAGCGCATCTTGGATCGGCTGAAGGCGATGGAGACCTAGGACATGCTCCGCGCCACGATCAAGAGCCTGCTGGGGCGCAAGCTGCGCCTGGCGATGACGGCGCTCGCCGTCGTGCTCGGCGTGGGCATGACCGCCGGGTCGTTCATCCTGACCGACACAGCGCTGCAGAGCTTCGACAACCTGTTCGGGGACGTATTCAAAGGCACGGACGTCGTCGTGCAGGCCACGACCGCCTTCGAGCCCGGGGCGGCGAGCAACAGCGGTGGCGGCAGCGAGCGCAAGCCGATCCCCGAGAGCGTCTTGCCCAAGGTGCAGGCAGTCGACGGGGTTGCGGCCGCGGACGGATCGATCGGCGGCACGGCATGGATCGTCGACCCGGCAACGAACAAGGTGGTGCAGAACGGTGGTGCACCGCCGATCGGTGGATCGTGGGACACCGCCACGACCTCGCTGACGGTCGACGCCGGTGGTGCTCCTCCGTCGGGTCCCCACCAGGTGGTGATCGATGCGGGCACGGCCATCGACCACAACCTGTCGGTCGGCCAGACGGTCAAGGTCGTCACGACGACCGGACCGGGTGAGTACACGATCTCCGGCATCGCGCGCCTCGGCGAGTCCAACAGCCTGCTCGGCGCCACCCTCGCGTTGTTCGATCTGCCGACCGCCCAGAAGCTGTTCGACCGCGAGGGCGAGTTCGACGCCATCTACGTCAAGGGGGACAGCGGCGTCTCACCCGATCTGCTCGCGTCGAAGGTCGCCGCCGCGCTGCCGTCTGGCTACCAGGCCATCACCGCGGCCTCGGCCGCCGCGGAGCAGCAGGACCAGGTGAGCCAGGGCCTCGGGTTCCTGCGCACCTTCTTCTTGATCTTCGGGTTCGTGGCCTTGTTCGTCGGGGCCTTCATCATCTTCAACACGTTCAACATCGTGGTCAGTCAGCGGAGCCGCGAGCTGGCTCTGTTCCGAGCGCTCGGTGCACGCCGACGCCAGGTGCTCGTGTCCGTGATGATCGAGTCAGCGATCGTGGGATTCGTCGCATCGCTCGGTGGCATCCTCCTCGGCATGGCCCTCGCCAAAGGGCTCGAAGCCCTGTTATCCGGACTCGGGCTGAAACTGCCGCCGACGGCGTTGGTCGTCGAGCCGCGCACGATCATCGTGTCGATCGTGCTCGGCACCGGCATCACCATGGCCGCCGCCTACCCGCCCGCCCGGCGCGCCGGCCGGCTGGCCCCGCTGGAGGCGCTGCGCGAGAGCACGGCGCCGAGCGGATCGATCCGGCGTCGGGTCGTGGTCGGGTCCCTGATCACGGTCGCAGGCATGGCCGCGATCGGGCTCGCGTTGTTCGGCGACGTGTCCAACGCCGGACTCGTGGTCGGCCTCGGCGCTGCGCTCACCTTCCTCGGGGTCGCCATGCTGTCGCCGCTGTTCGCCAAGCCGATCGCGTCGGTGATCGGTCGGCCGCTTCGCGGCAAGATCGCGGGCCGGCTCGGCGGCGAAAATGCCAACCGGAACCCTCGGCGGACGGCCTCCACGGCGGCCGCGCTGATGATCGGCCTCGGCCTCGTCGCGTTCGTCGCGGTGTTCGCCGCCTCGCTCAAGGCATCGGCGACCGCGACGCTCGATCAGGTGCTCGGCGCCGACTTCACGCTGTCCTCGAACCAGTTCGCGCCGTTCTCGCCGCAGCTGGCGAAGGATCTCTCGACCAACCCCGAGTTCTCGACCGTGTCGGTGCTCCGCCAGGCAGAGGCGCATGCGGGCTCCTCGGACACCTTCCTGACGGGTGTGGATCCGTCGACGATCTCCGAGGTCATGAACATCGACATGGCGTCGGGATCGCTCGCCGATCTCGCCCAGCCGAACACGGTGATCGTGTCCCGAACGGAGGCCGACGGCAAGGGCTTGTCGGTGGGCAGCACGGTCGACATGAAGTTCGCGGCCACCGGCGTCCAGCCCCTGCGCGTCGTCGGCACCTTCGAGACGAACGGCCTCCTGAACGACTATGCGGTCTCGCTCGACACCTACGACGCCAACGTCGAACAGGTGCTCGACCAAGCGGTGTTCGTCAACGTTGCCGACGGCGTCCCGGTCGATCAAGCGAAGGCCGACCTCGACGCGCTCTTGCAGAAGGACTACCCCGGCGTCCAGGCCAACGATCAGGAGGCGACGAAGCAGCAGTACCTCACGTCGGTGAACCAACTGCTCGCGATCGTGTTCGTCTTGCTCTTCCTGTCCGTGTTCATCTCCCTGTTCGGCATCGTGAACACGCTGGGTCTGTCGATCTACGAGCGGATCCGCGAGCTCGGGCTCCTGCGTGCCGTCGGCATGAGCCGCAAGCAGGTCAAGCGGATGGTCCGGACCGAGGCGGTGATCATCGCGATCCTCGGGGCGGTGCTCGGGCTCGTCATCGGGATCGTCTTCGCCTGGGCGATGCAGCGGGCGCTCGCGGATCTCGGCGTGTCCACGCTCGCGATTCCGGTGGGCCAGCTCGTGTTCATCCTCATCGTCGCGGCGCTGCTCGGGGTGTTCGCCGCCGTCTTCCCGGCGCGGCGGGCCGCCAAGCTGAACATGCTCGAGGCCATCTCCTACGAGTAGCCGCGGGCGGCCGCGGGCCGTCGGCTATCCTGCAGCGCATGCCGCAGTTGCGCCTGCCCGATGGCACCACCGTCGCGCTTCCCGAGGGGGAGCCGATCGGTGGCGCGCTCGAGCCCTCGGCGATCGCCGCGCTGGTCGACGGCGAGCTGCGTGATCTCTCCTTCGTCCCGGCCGGCGATGTGACGGTCGAGCCGGTCGACGTGCGGACGGACCACGGGCTCCACGTGTTGCGGCACTCGACCGCACACGTGCTCGCCCAGGCCGTCTGCCGGCTGTGGCCCGGCACCAAGCTCGGCATCGGTCCGACGATCGCCGACGGTTTCTACTACGACCTCGCGATCCCCACCCACGTCTCGGCCGACGACCTGCCGAGGGTCGAGGAGACGATGCGAGCGATCGTGGCGGAGGACCATCCGTTCGTCCGCGAGGAGGTCGACCGCGACGAGGCGCTGCGCCGGCTGACCGACCAGCCGTTCAAGACCGAGATCGTCGAGGGTCTCGGGGCCGACGAGGCCTCGGGCGACATCGCGGTTGGCTCGCAGACCGCCAGCTTCTACCGCAACGACGGCTGGGAGGACCTCTGCCTCGGTCCGCACGTGCCCTCGACCGGCCGTCTCGGGGCGTTCACCCTGACCGCCGTCAGCGGCGCCTATTGGCGCGGAGACGAGAAGAACCCGCAGCTCACCAGGATCTACGGGACCGCGTGGGCCACCCAGCAGGACCTCGACGCGTATCTGGAGCGCATGGAGGAAGCCGAGCGGCGCGACCATCGCAAGCTCGGGGTCGATCTCGATCTGTTCTCGTTCCCGGAGGAGATCGGCTCGGGTCTCGCGGTGTTCCATCCACGTGGCGGGCTCGTGCGGATGATCATGGAGGACTACTCGCGCCGGCGCCACGTGGAGGGCGACTATCAGTTCGTCAACACGCCCCACATCACGAAGCGAGCGCTGTTCGACACCAGCGGGCACCTCGAGTGGTACGCCGACGGCATGTTCCCCCCGATGGAGCTCGACGGGGGCACGGAGTACTACCTCAAGCCGATGAACTGCCCGTTCCACGTGCTGATCTACAAGGCGCGGACACGCTCCTACCGTGAGCTGCCGCTGCGGCTGTTCGAGTTCGGCGGCGTCTACCGATACGAGAAGTCGGGAGTGGTGCACGGGCTGACGCGCGTGCGAGGCATGACCCAGGACGACGCGCACATCTTCACGACGCGCGAGCAGATGGGGGAGGAGCTGCAGTCGCTGCTCGACTTCACCCTGTCGCTGCTCAGCGACTACGGGCTCGACGACTTCTATCTGGAGCTGTCGACCAAGCCTGAGGAGAAGGCCGTCGGGTCCGACGAGGAGTGGGACGAGGCGACCGAAGCCCTCCGCCAAGCGGCGATGACCAAGGAACTCGAGCTCGTGATGGACCCCGGTGGGGGTGCGTTCTACGGGCCGAAGATCAGCGTGCAGGCGCGCGATGCGATCGGTCGCACCTGGCAGATGTCGACGATCCAGCTGGACTTCCAGACGCCCCAGCGCTTCGACATGCACTACGCGGGCGCCGATAGCAAGCGGCACCGGCCGATCATGATCCACCGCGCACTGTTCGGATCCGTCGAGCGGTTCTTCGCGGTGCTGACCGAGCACTACGCCGGCGCGTTCCCGCTGTGGCTCGCTCCCGAGCAGCTCCGCCTGCTCCCGGTGGCCGATCGCAACGTCGATGCGGCGCACGAGCTGGCGGGGCGGGCGCGCGCCGCGGGCCTCCGCGTCGAGGTCGATGACTCGAAGCAATCCGTCGGCAAGAAGATCCGAGCGGCGCAGCTCATGAAGACGCCGTACGCGGTCGTGTTGGGAGACCGCGACCTCGAGGCCGGCACGTTTACCGTGCGCGGTCGCGGCGGTGTCGAGACGCCCGGCGTCGCGTTCGAGACGATCGTCGACGCGCTGGTGGCCGAGGCGACCTCGCGATCGCTGACGCCGACCGATTTCGCGGCGGTGTGACGATGGATCGGCTCTGGAGCCCGTGGCGGATGGAGTACATCCAGGCGAACAAGGAGGAGCCGGAGGATCGCGGGTGCGTGTTCTGCGCGGCGCTCGCCGGCGATCAGGACGGGGAGCGGATCCTTCGACGCGACGAGCACGCGTTCGTCACCCTCGCGAAGTACCCGTACAACCCGGGCCATCTGCTCGTCCTGCCGGCGCGACACGTCGGGGAACTCGAGGACCTGACCGCCGATGAGAACGCCGGCATCGCCGTGCTGCTCCAACGCGGGGTGCGCGCGCTGCGTGCGGCCGCCGACCCGCACGGGTTCAACGTCGGGATGAATCTCGGCCGGGTCGCCGGAGCCGGGATCCCCGAGCATCTCCACTGGCACATCGTGCCCCGCTGGGGCGGCGACACGAACTTCATGCCGGTCGTCGGTCAGACGCGCGTGCTGCCGGAGTTGCTCGCCGAGACGCACGAGAAGCTCGTGCCGCACTTCGTCGACTGATGGACGGGACGATCGCACTCGTCGACGGTGGGCACCTCGCGTTCGAGGACGTCGGCGACGGACCCACGGTGGTGCTGCTTCATCCCGGTCTCTGGGACATGCGCACGTGGGACCGGCAGATGGTGACCTTCACCGAGGCGGGCTACCGCGTGATCCGCTACGACCTGCGCGGTTACGGACTGTCGAGCCGTCCGACCGCCGAGCCGTACGCACACGTCGCCGACCTGTGCAGCCTGCTCGACACCCTCGAGGTCGAGCAGGCGGCGCTCGTCGGTTGCTCGATGGGCGGGGCCGTCGCGATCGACACGACGCTGACCGTGCCCGACCGGGTGTGGGCGCTCGTGACCGTGGCCGCGGGGTTGGGTGGGTTCGAGCCGAACGCCGAGGAGGAGGAGTGGTGGGAGGATGCCGGCGCCGGCATCGAGGAGGCGGTCGAGGCGGGCGAGTTGGTGCGGGCCCAGGACCTCCGCCTGGCGATCTGGGCGCCGCTCGGCACCGACGACGCTGCGGGGGCGGCGATCCGGCGGATCGCGTTCGACAACATCCACGAGCTGACGATGGACGAGAGCGGTGAGATCGAGCTCGACCCGCCCGCGGCCCACCGGCTGCATGAGATCGACGCGCCGACCCTGGTCCTGAAGGCCGAGCACGACCCGCCGGAATCGCGCCGCATCTCCGACATCATCGCGGCCAGCATCCCGGGCGCGCGTGCTCGCCTGATCGAGGGCGCCGACCATGTCGTCAACCTCCGCCAGCCCGCCGCCTTCGACGACGCGGTCCTCCCGTTCCTTGCCGAGGTGCGTCCCTAGATGGGGCGCGCGCTCCTGGGGGCGGGCGCGCTGCTCGGGTTCCTCGGCGTCGCGGCCGGCGCCTTCGGGGCGCACGCGATGCGCGCCAGGCTCACCCCCGAACGGCTCGAGAACTGGAAGACCGCCGCCGACTATCAACTCTGGCACGCGCTCGCGGTCATCGCCGCCGGGCTCGCGGCCGCCCGGTGGGAGAGCGGTGCCGCCGCGGCCGCCGGCTGGTTCCTCGTCGCGGGAACGCTGGTGTTCAGCGGCAGCCTGTACGCGTTGGCCGTGACGGACCGGCGGAGGCTCGGCGCGATCACCCCGATCGGCGGCGTCCTGCTCCTGATCGGCTGGGGACTGCTGGTCGTCGCGGCGTTCACCGCCTGACCGGCTACTTCTTGTGCGCTTCTTCCTTCGCGGCCTGGTGCTCGGCGATCACCTTCGCGGCGAGGTGCGACGGCATCTCCTCGTAGTGGTCGAAGGTCATCGTGAACGCGCCGCGGCCGCCCGTCATCGAACGGAGGTCGATCACGTAGCGGGCGACCTCGCTCTGGGGCACGAGGGCGTTGATCCGCTGCTTCCCCCCGCCGATCTGCTCCATGCCCTGGATCTTGCCGCGCTTGGCGTTCAGGTCGCCCATGACGTCGCCGGTGAACGTGTCGGGCACGACGACCTGCAGCGCCACGACCGGCTCGAGCAGCGCGACGCCCGCCGCCTCGACGGCCTCCTTCAGCGCGAGCGAGCCCGCGACCTGGAACGCCATATCCGAGGAGTCGACCGTGTGGAACTTCCCGTCCACCAACGCGACGTGCACGTCGACCATCGGATTCCCGCTCAAGACGCCCTCGGCCATCGTCTTGACGATGCCCTTCTGGACCGAGGGGATGAACTGTTGGGGGATCGCGCCACCCACGATCTTGGACTCGAACACGAAGCCCTCGCCGCGCCCGCTGGGGGAGATGTCGATGTCGCAGACCGCGTACTGGCCGTGCCCGCCGGACTGCTTCACGTGGCGGCCGTGGCCCTTGGCGGCGCCGCGGATCGTCTCGCGGAACGCGATCTTCGCCGGATGGTGCAGCACGTCCACGCCGAACTTCGCCTTCAGCCGGCTCATCTGCACGTCGAGGTGCGCCTCGCCCATGCCGTAGATCACCGTCTCATGGGTCTCCTCGTTGCGTTCGATGCGGAACGAAGGGTCCTCCTCGCGCAGACGCGTGAGCCCGGTCGCGAGCTTGTCCTCGTCCCCCTTGGACGCCGGCTCGATCGCGTAGGCGAGCAGCGGCTCGGGCAGCTCGACATCCGGCAAGGTGGCGGGCGTCTCCTTCGTGGACCAGGTGTCGCCGGTATGGGCGTGCTGCAGCTTGGCGACCGCGCCGATGTCGCCGGCGGGCACCTCCGCGACCGTCTCATGCTCCTTGCCGCGTTGCGTGAAGACCTGGCTGATCCGTTCCTCGGTGCCCTGCGTCGCGTCGTGCACCGTGGAGTCGGGTCGCACCGTCCCGGAGAACACACGGAACATCGTGATGTGTCCCACGAACGGGTCCGAGACGGTCTTGAACACGTAGGCGCTGAGCTGCCCGCCCGAGTCCGGCGTGCGCTCGAGCTCGGCATCGCCCTTCCCCTGAAGCCTGATCGCGCCGCGATCGACGGGAGAGGGGAACTCCTCCACGATGAAGTCGAGCAGCCGGTCGATGCCGATCGCCTTGACCGCCGATCCGCAGATCACCGGCGCCAGACGCGCCCGCGCGAAGCCGCCCTTGGCGCCCTCGACGATGTGCTCCTCGGGGAGTGAGCCGGTCTCCAGGTACTCCTCGATCAGCGCGTCGTCGGATTCGGCCACCGCCTCGATCAGCTTCTCGCGGGCCGGGTCCGCCAGCGCGTGCAGATCGTCGGGCCACTCGGACTCCTCGGCCTTCGGCCCGCTGGGGTAGAGATCCGCCTTCTCGTGCAGCAGGTCGGCGATCCCGCGGAACTCCTGCTCGGCGCCGATCGGCAACTCGAACGGCGCGACCTGGTTGCCGAAGCTCGAGACGAGTTGCGCCAGCGTCGCCTCGAAATCGGCGCGTTCCCGGTCGAGCTTGTTGATGAAGATCGCGCGGGGAAGGCCCTCGTCCACCGCCAGTTCCCAGGCGTATTCGGTCTGCACCTCGACGCCGTCGACCGCGGACACCACGACGATCACCGCGTCGGCCGCGCGGATCGCGTTGCGCAGATCGCCCACGAAGTCGGCGGTGCCCGGCGCGTCCAGCACGTTGATCTTCGTGCCCCTCCACTCGACGGGCGACATCGCCAGCGACACCGAGACGCCGCGCCGCTGCTCATCGGGATCGTGGTCCGACACGGTGTTCCCGTCCTCGATCGTGCCCATGCGGGTGATCGACCCGGCGGTGAACAGCATGGCCTCCAGCAGCGAGGTCTTCCCCGCTCCGGCGTGGCCGACCAGCAAGACGTTGCGGATGTCGTTCGCGCCGTAGGTCTTCAACGCGGGCTCCTTCGTCCGTGGGGAACAGGTCCGGGCATCCTACCCAGTTGCTAGGCTCGCGCTCACCCCATGGTTCGCTTCCAGCGGCAACCGCCCGGCACCGCCCTTACCCGCGCCAGCTCCGTCGTCGGGATGGGCTTGGCCGTGGGCGCCGCGTTCCTGATCCTGAACGGCAGGCTCGAGCGCGCGGGCCTCCTCGCGGCCATCGGCGGGGCGTTGCTCTTGCTCGGCGGGCACCGCGCGAACCACGGTCTCGGGGGTCCCGTCGATCGGATGCTCACGGAGTTGTTCGACCGCGGCTGGGACGCGTGCGTGCTGGCGCCGATCGTCTGGGCCACGTACGGCAGCGAGCCCGAGATCGCCGTGGGGGCGCTGGTGGCGCTGTGCGCCAGCTTCCTGTCCTCCTACGTGCGAGCCCGAGGGGCCGCGCTCAACTACTCGATCGAGGAGAGCCACGTCACACGCGGTGTTCGCTATGCGCTGGTGTCCGCCGGTCTGTTGTTCGGGTGGCTCGCCTGGACGGTGTGGGCGGCGGCGGCGCTGGCCGTGCTCACCGCGCTCGTGCGCACCGGGCAGATGGCTCGCGAGGAGCGCGCGTGAGCACGACCGACGTGCCGACCGTTACGGAGGAAGACGCCGCCGAGACGATGCGCGAGCGCCTCGCCTTCTACGCCTACGCGTCGGCCTCGTGGCTCGGGCGGACGCTGCCCACGCAGACCGGTCGCGCGCTGTTCCGCCTGTTCGGCGCGCTGGCGTTTCGTCTTGCCTCCGGCCAGCGCGCGATCGTGGCGGCGAACCAGGCCCAGGTGCTCGGCCGGCCGGCCGAGGATCCGCTCGTCGTGGCGAGCACGCGTGAGGCGTTCCTCTCCTATGGCCGGTACTGGTACGACACCTTCGCGCTCAGCTCCATGGAGGACGAGGAGCTGCACGCCGGGTTCGACTGGGACGGTGAGCAATACCTTCTGGAGCCCACGTCGCGGGGACAGGGCGTGATCGCGGTCCTGCCGCATCTCGGCAACTGGGATGCGTGCGGCCGCGACCTGTCGATCCGCGGGTTGCCGATCGTGGCGGTGGCCGAGCGCCTGCGCCCGGAGCGTCTCTATCAGCTGTTCGTCCGGGAGCGGGAGGCCAACGGCGTCCGCGTGATCGGTCTGGGCGATGCCGGTGTCGGCAAGGGGCTCTCGACCGCGCTCGCCGAGGGCAACGTGCTCGCGCTGCTGGCCGATCGCGACCTCTCCGGTCGCGGGATCAAGGTCGAGATGTTCGGCGCCACGCGCCGGATGCCCGCCGGTCCCGCGATGCTCGCGCTGTCCACCGGCGCCCCGATCGTCGCGGTCGGCTGCTATCAGACCGACGTGGGCTGGCACGCGATCGCGCGTCCGCTGGCGATGCCGCAACTGACCGGGGAGCGGAAGACCGACGCGCGCGCGATCACCCAGCGCATCGCCTCCGCCTTCGAGGCGCTGATCGCCGCGTCGCCGGCGGACTGGCACGTGTTCCAGCCCGCCTGGTCGAGCGAAGACTGATGCGCGTCGCGATCGCCTGTCCGTACGCCTGGGACGACCCGGGTGGCGTCCAGGTGCACGTGCGGGAGCTGGCCGAGCAGCTGCAGCGGCGTGCGCACGAGGTGCTCGTCCTCGCCCCGACGCGAACCCCCGTGTCCCAGCCGTGGGTGACGTCGGTCGGCCGACCGGTCGACATCCCGTACAACGACTCGAACGCGCCGATCGATCCGCGGCCGTGGTCGCGCCGCGCCGTCAGACACGCGTTGGCGACCTTCGGTCCCGACGTGATCCACGCCCATCAGCCGACGGCTCCCTCCACGGGCATGTGGGCGACGCTCGAGTCGCGTGTGCCGGTGGTGGGCACGTTCCATTCGGGAGCCACTCGCGCTCGTCTCTACGACGTGGCCGCGCCCGTCCTCCGTCGCGTCGCGCGACGCCTCGCGGTGCGCATCGCGGTCTCCGAGCGCGCCGCCGCCTTCGAGCGAGCGCACATCGGCGGCACGTTCCGGATCGTGCCCAACGGCGTCGACACGGAGCGGTTCGCCACCGCCGTGCCCGCCGAGCTCGGTCCCGGCCGGAAGCTGTTGTTCGTCGGCCGGCTCGACGAGCGCAAGGGGTTCCCGGCCGCGGTCGCCGCCTTCGCCGAGCTCGCCGAGTCGCGCGCCGACCTCCACCTGGTGGTCGTGGGCGACGGCCCCGAACGCGTGGCGCTGGACACGCTGCCAACCGCGCTGCGGGCCCGGGTCACGATGCTCGGGCGCGTGCCCAACCTCGAGGTGCCGCCGATCCACGCCGCCTGCGACCTCTATCTGGGACCGTCGATCGGCGGCGAGTCCTTCGGGATCGTCGTGCTCGAGGCGATGGCGGCCGGGTTGCCCGTGGTCGTGAGCGACACGCCGGGCTACGACGAGGTCGTGACCGATGCGGTCGACGGTCTGTTGGTCCCGCCACACGACGTGGGAGCCCTCGCGGGCGCGGCCGGCCGCGTGCTCGATGACCCCGACCTGGCCGCCCGCCTCGAGGCGGCCGGCCGCGCCCGCGCCGCCGCCTTCGACTGGGCCGTCGTGATCGAGCAGATCGAGGCCTGCTATCGCGAGGCGCTGGACATCGGCGTGCCCCCGCTACGATAGAGCCATGTCCGCCGCCTTCTGGATCCTCCTCGCCCTCATCGTCGTCGCGGTGGCGTGGGTGATCTGGGCGTTCAACCGGTTGGTGCGATATCGCAACCGAGCCGACGAAGGCTGGTCACAGATCGACGTGCAGCTGCGTCGCCGCTACGACCTGATCCCGAACCTCGTCGCGGCCGTGCAGGGCTACGCCGCGCACGAGCGCGAGACGTTCGAGAGCGTGACGAAGGCCCGCGCGCAGGCCGAGGGCGCGACCAGTGTCGGCGGACAGGCCGACGCCGAGAACGCGGTCACCTCCGGTCTTCGTCAGTTGCTCGCCGTGGCGGAGAACTACCCCGACCTCAAGGCCAACACGAACTTTCTCGCACTGCAGGAGGAGCTGACCGGCACCGAGTCCAAGATCGCGTACGCGCGGCAGTACTACAACGATCAGGTTCGGCTGTTGAACACGGCGATCCAGACGTTCCCCTCGAGCATCCTCGCGTCGATGTTCCACTACACCCCGCGCGAGTTCTTCGACATCGAAGACGCGGCTCGCGGACCCGTGCAGGTCGAGTTCGAGGGATCCTGATCCGTGCACGAACAGATCGCGCGGAATAAGCGCAAGACGTTCTTCCTGCTCGTGTTGGCGGTGCTGTTCACCGCACTGATCGGCTACGTGATCGGCTACTTCTTCTTCTCGGGATCCGTGGGCGTGATCATCGCGGTGATCCTGGCGATCGTGTTGTCGCTCAGCTCCTACTTCTACGGCGACAAGATGGTGCTGGCCTCGACCCACGCACACAAGGTGACGTCGGAACAGGAGCCGCGGCTGCACAACATCGTCGAGGGCATCGCGATCGCCGCCGGCGTGCCGAAGCCGGAGGTGTACGTCGTGCCCGAGATGGCGCCCAACGCCTTCGCCACGGGCCGGGACCCGCAGCACTCCTCGATCGCCGTCACCCAGGGGCTGCTCGACACGATGAACCGGGTGGAGCTCGAGGGCGTGATCGGCCACGAGATGTCGCACATCCTGGATCGCGACATCCTGATCGGCACGGTCGTCGCGACCGTCGTGGGCGCCGCGGTCCTGATGTCGCAGATCTTCATGCGGTCGTGGTTCTGGGGCGGCGGGCGCGGGCGACGCGATTCCAACAGCGGTGGGGAGGGCGCGGGGGCGCTGACGCTGATCTTGTTCGCCGTCGGCATCGTGCTGCTGATCATCGCGCCGCTGGCGGGTCAGCTGATCAAGCTCTCGGTCAGCCGCAACCGCGAGTACCTCGCCGACGCGGAAGGCGTCGCGCTCACCCGGTATCCGCCCGGCTTGATCTCGGCGCTGCAGAAGATCGCGGCGGCGCCGCACGCGATGCGCGGCGCCAACAACGCCACCGCGCACCTGTGGCTCGACCAGCCCTCGCAGGTCCCCGGCGAGCGAACGAGCTCGATGGAGAAGCTGTTCTCGACGCACCCGCCGATCCAGGAACGGATCAAGCGCCTCCAGGAGATGTAGGGGCGCCACGATTGCTGCCGTGCAGGTCACCGGCGGTACACTGAGCTCCTACCGACAGCGAGCTCCGAGGAGGTCATCCACCGTGCAGCGCGAGACCGGAACGTTCACCGTGAAATCCGGCTTGGCCGAAATGCTCAAGGGCGGCGTCATCATGGACGTCACCACCGCCGAGCAGGCCAAGATCGCCGAGGATGCCGGAGCGTGCGCCGTGATGGCCCTCGAGCGTGTTCCCGCCGACATCCGCAAGGAGGGTGGCGTGGCTCGCATGGCCGACCCGACCAAGATCGAGGAGATCAAGGCCGTCGTGTCGATCCCGGTGATGGCGAAGGCGCGGATCGGCCACTTCGTCGAGGCGCAGATCCTGCAGTCGCTCGGTGTCGACTACATCGACGAGTCCGAGGTGCTGACGCCGGCCGATGAGGCCTTCCACATCGACAAATGGGCGTTCACCGTTCCGTTCGTGTGTGGTTGCCGCAACCTCGGCGAGGCGCTGCGCAGGATCGCCGAAGGCGCCGCGATGATCCGCACCAAGGGCGAGGCGGGCACGGGCAACGTCGTCGAGGCGGTGCGGCACGAGCGTCAGCTGATCGCCGACATCGCCGAGTGCACGACGCTGCGTCCGGAGCAGTACGTGTCGAAGGCCAAGGAGCTTGGCGCGCCGGTCGAGCTGGTGCGCATGGTGGCCGAACAGGGACGGCTGCCGGTCGTGAACTTCTCCGCCGGCGGGATCGCCACCCCGGCCGATGCCGCGCTGATGATGCAGCTCGGCGTCGACGGCGTGTTCGTCGGCTCGGGCATCTTCAAGTCCGAGGACCCGGCGACGATGGCGCGCGCGATCGTGGAGGCGACGACGCACTTCCAGGATCCCGACGTGCTGGCCAAGGTGAGCCGGGGCATCGGCGACCCGATGGCCGGCCTCGAGATCGGCACGCTCGAGACGCGGCTGCAAGACCGCGGCTGGTAGCTCCATGAAGGCCGGCGTGCTCGCCCTCCAGGGCGACTTCCGGGAGCACGCATCGGTCTTCGCCGAGGCGGGCGCGACCCCGATCGAGGTGCGCACGGCCGAGCAGCTCGCACAGGTCGACTGTCTCTCGATCCCCGGTGGCGAGTCGACCACGATCGGCAAGCTCGCCCGCGCCTACGACCTGGTCGAACCGCTGCGGGCTCGCGCGGCCGAGGGGATGCCGATCCTCGGGACCTGCGCCGGGCATGATCGTGCTTGCGACCGAGGTGCTCGGTGGCGAGCCGTTGTTCGAGCTGATGGACATCACCGTGCGACGCAACGCCTACGGCCGCCAGGTCGACTCCTTCGAGACGGACATCGAGGTGCTCGGCGTCGATCACCCGGTGCGAGGCGTCTTCATCCGTGCCCCATGGATCGAACGCGTCGGGCCGGACGTCGAGGTGCTGGCGACCTTCGAGGAGCGTCCCGTCGTCCTGGAGCAGGGGAGCCTGGTTGTGGCATCCTTCCACCCGGAGCTCGTGGGTGAGACCGGGCTCCACGAGTACCTGCTGAGGAAGGTGTAGCGCGATGTCCGGCCACTCCAAATGGGCGACGATCAAACGCAAGAAGGAAGCGACCGACGCCAAGCGCTCCAACATGTACGCGAAGCTGTTGCGCGCCGTCGAGGTCGCCGCGCGCGAGGGTGGCGGCAGCGTCGAGGGCAACATGACGCTTGCCTCGGCGGTCGAGAAGGCGAAGAGCTTCTCGGTCCCCAGCGACAACATCGAGCGAGCGATCAAACGCGGCACCGGCGAGCTCGGCGACGGTCAGCGATACGAGGAGATCGTCTACGAGGGCTACGCACCCGGTGGCATCGCGCTGTTGATCGAGGCGCTGACCGACAACCGCAACCGCACCGCCCAGGAAGTCCGGCACGCCTTCACACGCAACGGCGGCAGTCTGGGCGAAACCGGCACCGTGGCGTGGCAGTTCACGCGCAAGGGCGTGATCGTGGTCGAGAAGGCGGTCGCGCCCGATGAGGAGCATCTGCTCGAGCTCGCGCTCGAGGGTGGGGCGGAAGACCTGAACGACTCGGAGTCGAGCTGGGACATCATCACGGCGCCCGCAGCGTTCAAGACCGTCCAGGCGTCGCTGGAGGCGGCCCGCGTGACGATCTCCTCCGCCGAGTTATCGATGATCCCGCAGACGACGATCCCGGTCGACGGGTCCGAGGCCAACCAGGTCCTGCGTCTCATGGAGGCGCTCGAAGATCTCGACGACGTCCAGAACGTCTACGCCAACTTCGATATCCCCGAAGAGGTCATGGCCGCGCTCTAGCGAGCGCTTCCGTGCGGCGCATCTCGGGTATACGGTCGGGCCGTGCGCATGCGCTGGATCCTGGTGTCGGTCGCGCTGCTTGCGGCGTCCTGCACCTCCACGTCCACGTCGAGCTCGCCCGAGCCGACGATCGAGGGCACCTCCGTACCGCCCTCGAGCACGGCGCCGGGCGGGACGACGCTGGCCGACGGTTCGGCGCTCCCCGACGGATGTCACGGCAAGGCGGTGCCGAGCGAAACGGTCGCCTTCGCCGCCGAGGGACGCGCGTGGGCGCTCGACCCCGAGACCGGGTCGCTGGCATGCCTGTTCGATGTCACCGATCCCGGTGCGTTCGCGTTCGGTCCCCAGGGCGACCGCGCGCTGCTCGCCGACATGCAGGTGCAGGGAGTGTCGGCCGACGCGCCCACCTGGCCGCCGAAGGGCCGGACCCCCAGCGTCTTCGACTGGGGCCATCCGCTGGGGCTCGCGATCGTATACGCGGATGGCGCAGACATCCCGCTGAAGCGGTTCATGGACGACGGGCACGTCGAGCGCCTCCCGACGCTTCCCGACGGCACCTACCAGTCGATCGTCTACCACCCCAGCGGCCTGGCGCTCGGGTTCATCGTGGACGAGGGCGACCGCCAGGGCATCTGGCTGTCCTCCAACGAAGGGAAAGACCCGGTGCGGCTCGTGTTCTCGAAGCCGGACACCGTGTTCTCGTCGCTCGCGTTCAGTCCTGACGGCACACAGATCTGGTGGATCGCGCAGCACGCCGGGGCGATCTCGGAGATCCACTGGATGGACCTGGCCGACCGGACCGGGTTCGACACGATCCTGACCCGCGGGCTCGCGCCGACCGCCCACGGCTTGTTGCTGGCGCCCGCAGGGCCGTTGATCGCCGCCACGCAAGGGGAGGGCTGCGACGACCAGCAGGCCATGATCGTGGACGCCGACGGGGCTCGTCCCGCGATCCCCGACGCAGCCGATCCGACCCAGGCGCTCGGCTGGCTCGACGCGTCGACGCTGCTCGTGTCGGTCGGCCGATGCGACCAGTCGGCCAAGCTCTTCGTGGTGAACGCCGCCGGGCACGGCGACGACACGGCGTTGGTGGACGGGGTGGACATCGGCGCGCCGCGGACGGTGCTGCACGATGCACCGACCGAGGTGCCCGCCCCGCCGAACGAAGCGCCGCCGGCGCCGCCCGGCGGTGTCGGGTGATAGCGCCCAGCGACGGCGGTCGGTCGGCCGCCACCGTCGGGTAACGTCCAGCGATGTTCGATCGCAGCGCGCACCTCTATGACCTCGTCTATCGGTTCAAGGACTACGAGGGCGAGGCTCGCGACCTGGTGGCGATCGTCCGCGAACGGGCGCCGAACGCAGCGTCGCTCCTCGACGTCGCCTGCGGCACCGGCGAGCATCTCCGATTGGTGCGCTCCTCCTTCGCCCATGTGGAGGGGGTCGACGTGGAGCCCGACATGGTGGCCCTCGCGCGCGCCAAGCTCCCCGACGTGGTCATCACCGAGGCCGACATGCGGACCTTCGATCTCGGACGCACCTTCGACGCGGTGATATGCCTCTTCTCCTCGATCGGCTACCTGGCGGACGTCGAGGAGCTGCGTGGGGCGGTGACGAGGATGGGGGTCCACCTGGCCCCGGGCGGGGTCCTCGTGATCGACGGCTGGATCCGTCCGGACGCATGGCGCCCTGGAGGCGGCGTGATGGCGCAGGCCGAGTCCGACGAGGAGACGGCGGTGGCCCGTGTCGTGCGGAGTCGGCGGGACGGGGACCGCACGTACCTCGAGATGCGGTATCTGGTGGCCACGAGGGACGGGTTCGAGACGATCGAGGAACGTCACGTCCTGACCCTGTTCAGCGACGAGGACTATCGATCCGCCTTCGCGGCGGCGGGGCTCGTGGCCGAGGTCCTCCCCGGTCCGATGGGACCCGACCGGGACCGATACGTCGCCGTCCGGTGAGCCGGGTCGTTGCCCGCCCATCCCCGCGAGCCTAGACTCCAACGAACAGATGTTCGATGCGTGTGTGCTCGGTGTCGACCCCGGCGTGGCCCGGCTCGGCCTCGCGGTGCTCACCCACCGTGACCGGAAGGTGGCTCTCGTCTGGAGCGGAACGGCGCAGACGCCGGCCGACCTCGACGAGGCGGCCAGGTTGCGAGCCTTGGCGGACGCCGCGCGCGCGGCGATCGAGGAGCATCATCCGACGGCCGTGGCCATCGAGCGGGTGGCGTGGAGCCGGAACCAGGTCAGCGCGCTGCACGTCGCCCGGGCGACCGGCGCGATCATGCTTATCGCGGCCCAGGCCGGTTTGCTCGTCGAGGAGTACGCGCCCAACGAGGTCAAGCAGGCGATCACCGGCATGGGCAACGCGGACAAGCGCCAGGTGCAGGACGCGCTCGCGCGCATCCATGGGCTCCGCGAGGTTCCGACACAGCCCGACGCGGCAGACGCGGTCGCCGTGGGGCTGACGCATCTGCTCGCGTCGCGGATGCGCGGGATCGCCGCGCGGGCGGGCGTTCGATGATCGCATTCCTCGATGGCGAACTGGTCGAGAAGAGCGTCGGACGTGTCGTGCTGAACGTCGCCGGCGTGGGCTACGAGCTCGCCGTGCCGACGTCGGTGCTGGCCGCGCTGCCGCCCGTGGGCGAGCGCGCTCGGCTGCACACCCGGATGGTGGTGCGCGAGGATTCGATGACGCTGTACGGGTTCGGCTCGACCGACGAACGCGAGCTGTTCGACCTCCTCACCGGCGTCACCGGGGTCGGACCGAAGGTCGGGCTCGCGTTCCTCTCGGCGCTGCAGCCCGACGCGCTTCGACGCGCGGTCGTCGCGGGGGATGCCGACACCCTGACGGTGGTGCCCGGCGTCGGCAAGAAGGTCGCACAACGGGTCGTGCTCGATCTTCGCGACAAGCTGGGCGGGGAGGGCGCCGACGTGATCTCGATCGGACCCCTGGCCGACGTCCGTGAGGCGCTGCTGGCGCTCGGCCTCACCCCCGCCGAGGCCTCGCAGGTCATGGCGGGGATCGATCCCGAGGGGAAGGCGCCCGACGATCTCCTCCGCGAGGCGCTGCAGAAGGTGGGACGATGACCGTCATGCCGGGAACCGACCTGCCGAGCGACCCCTTCGACGAGCGGCTGATCGAGGCCGACGCGCTCAGTCCCGAGGACCGCGAGTTCGATGTCGCGCTGCGCCCCCGCACCCTCGATGACTTCGTCGGCCAGGACCGGATCAAGGAGCAGCTGAAGGTGCTCCTGACGGGCGCGAGCCAGCGCAACGACCCCGTCGATCACCTCTTGTTCAGCGGCCCTCCGGGCCTCGGCAAGACCACGCTGGCCCAGATCGTCGCCCTCGAGATGGGGGCGGGCTTCCAGCCGACCAGCGGCCCCGCGTTGGAGCGACCGTCCGATCTCGCCGCGATCCTCACGAACCTCGGCGACGGCGACGTGCTCTTCGTCGATGAGATCCACCGGATGCCGCGCGCCGTGGAGGAGGTGTTGTACCCGGCCCTGGAGGACTACAGCCTCGACGTCGTGCTCGGGAAAGGGCCGACCGCGAGGTCGATCCGACTCGACCTGCCGCGCTTCACGCTGATCGCCGCCACCACGCGGCCGGGGCGGATCACGTTGCCGCTGCGGGAACGCTTCGGGTTCAGCCCGCGGCTCGACTACTACGGCGCCGAGGACCTCACGCGGATCGTGCTTCGCAGCGCCGGCATCCTGGGCGTCGAGACCGTCGAGGAGGGCGCGGCCGAGATCGCCCGCCGGTCGCGCGGCACACCTCGGATCGCGAACCGACTCCTGCGCCGGGTGCGCGATGTCGCTGAGGTCCGGCACGACGGCACGATCTCCGCCGATATCGCCCGTGCCGGCCTCGCGATGTTCGAGGTCGACGAGCAGGGTCTCGATCGGCTGGACCACGCGATCCTCCGTGCCATCATCGACCGGTTCTCGGGGGGACCGGTCGGGTTGTCCACGTTGGCCGCCGCCGTCGGGGAAGAGCCGGACACGGTGGAGGACGTTGTCGAGCCCTACCTCCTCCAACTGGGATTCCTGCAGCGCACACCGCGCGGGCGGGTCGCGACGCCGCGCGCCTACGCGCATCTCGGCGTGGTGGCGCCCGGCCAGCTGCCCCTGTAGCCGGGCCGTTCCCGCAGGTAGGATAGGGTCTCGCGCCCACCTGGCGCCCTCGGCACGCTCGAACCGGAAGGAACCTCATGATCCTCGCCCAAACGTCCTCAGGCGGCAGTCCGCTGCTGTTGCTCATGCTGGCGATGCCCGTCGTCCTGTGGCTGATGATGCGCTCCCAGAAGAAGAAGGTGGCCGCGCAGCAGGCCCAGCAACGCAACGCGGAGATCGGCGACGAGATCATGACGACGGCCGGCATCTTCGGCACGATCGTGGACGAGGACGAGGACGAGGGCACCGTGATCCTGGAGATCGCGCCCGGCACGAGGATCAAGATGATCCGCGCGGGCATCGCGCGGCGCGTCGAGGAAGACGACGAGTACGAAGACGTCGACGACGACGAGGATGAGCCCGACGAGGCACCCCCCGCCGGGGCCGACGACAACGCCGAGGGCCCGTTCCGCTCGTGAGCGACGAAGCGATCGGCACGCCGAGCGGCGCGCCGATACCGGAGGTGCCGCCGGTCGAGCCGGCGACCGCGGTCTCGTCTCTCACGCTGGCCGACGTCCAGTCCGATCCGGATCTCTCCCTCTTCATCGCCTCCGCCGACCGCGTGATGGACGCGATGGGCTATACCGAGCATGGGTTCCGGCACGCCCACCTCGTGGGCAAGATCGCGTACCAGGTCCTGAACCGACTGGGGTTCAGCCAGCGCGATGCCGAACTCGCGCGCGTCGCGGGCTACCTCCACGACATGGGCAACGCCCTGTCTCGCGAGGGGCACGCCCAGAGCGGCGCCATGCTCGCGTATCACGTCCTGCGCGACCGGGCCGACGGCGCCGATCTGATGACGATCATGGCCGCGATCGCCAACCACGAGGAGGCCGAGGGCACCGCGGTGTCTCCCGTGTCGGCGGCGGTGATCCTTGCGGATAAGGCTGACGTACATCGCAGCAGGGTCCGCAAGCCGGCCGAACTCGAACTGGAGCACGACATCCACGATCGCGTGAACTATGCCGTCGAACAGAGTTTCCTGCGGGTAGACTCCGACGCTCGAACCGTCAGTTTGGAGCTGACGATCGACACCCGGATCAGCCAAGTCATGGAGTACTTCGAGATCTTCCTTGCCAGGATGCAGATGTGTCGCCACGCGGCCGCGGCGATCGATGCACGCTTCCAGCTGTTCGTCAACGGCCAGGAGCTCGCGTGAAGCGCAGTCGCGGCCTCTGGGTCTCGGTCGTCGCGATCGGGCTGATCATGGCGTTGTCGATCTCGGCGTTCGCGGCGAATCGCCTTCGCCCCCTTCTCGGCCTCGATCTCCAGGGCGGCGTGTCCGTCATCCTGTCCGCCCCCGAGGGCACCGACGCCGACACGATGAACACGGCCCTGGAGAACATCCGCAACCGCGTGGACGCCTTCGGCGTCGGGGAGCCAGACATCGCGCTGTCCGGCACCACGATCGAGATCCAGATCCCCGGGCTTTCGGACAGCACGGTGGAGGAGCGCGCGGCCGATCTGCAGTGCATCGCGGATCCGAAGGGGGCGACCTACGGTTGCGACGCCGACGTGCAGCCACCGACCACGGCGCTGGAGGGGTTCGACGTCGCATCCCAGGTGGCCAAGGTGTGCGTCGTGGCCGGCAACACCCAGCTCACCTGCTTCCAGACCCAGGCGGCCGCAGACGCCGCCAAGACCGGGATCACCGCGGAGCCCAAGGCTGCACCGTCCGGTTCGGCCTCGGCAACGCCGAGCTCGACCCCTTCTTCCGGTGCGGGAAGCCCGACCCCGACGGCGGGTCCCGGCTCGACGGCGGGCGAGTACTGCTTGACGGACTTCGTCGGCGCGGAGCTCCAGTGTTATCCGGACTACGCGACCGCACAGGCTGCTTATAAGTCACTCGACACGAAGGTGACCGAAACCACGTGGTGCATCACCGCGCCGCAGGCAAAGACCCCGGACGCCTCCGCGACGCCGACACCCGCGCCAAAGAAGTCCGCGTCGCCGTCGGTCTCCGCGTCGCCGAACCCTGCGACCGATCCAGTGGCCGCCTACGCGGAGCTTGATCAGAGTGGCTCGTCTACGTTGCCGTGCGACTTCAAGACAAAACAAGAGGCCCAGCAGGGGCTCGACGCGTTCGCGGTCGAGCACCTGACGACCCGATACTGCGTCGTCAGCTCGCAGGGCCAAGACCTCGGCTGTTACACCACGCAGAGTGCGGCCGCCGAGCGTCAGCGCGAGACCGGTCAGCAGCACCTGTTGGAGCTGATCGGGCAGACGGCTCGGCTCGAGGAGCGGCCCACGATCGAGATCGTGACGCCAAGCGACCCTCGGTTCCAATCGGTGCAATTGACGTGCCAGACCGACGTCGAGCGCGCATCGAAGGCGTGCCAGGGTGACGCCCAGGACGGGAACGAGGTCTGGTATCCCGACAAGCAGGGCAACGCCGTGCACCTCGGGCCCGTGACGATCACGGGCGGGAACATCACCAACGCCCGTGCGGCGCTCAGCGGCGGCTCGCAGTCCGTGGCCGAGTGGTCCGTGAACTTCGAGCTCGACGGCGAGGGGACGACGAAGTTCGCCGACGCGACCCGCCTCGCGGTGAACCAGCCGCCGCCCCAGAACCAGATCGCGATCGCCGTCGACCGCACGATCATCTCCAACCCCGTGGTCAACAGCCCGATCACGGCCGGTCAGGGGCAGATCACCGGCAGCTTCACCGAACAGGAGGCGAAGGACCTCGCCTCGATCCTGAATGCCGGCTCGCTGCCCGTGAACCTCACGCAGGAGTCGGTGCAGACCGTCAGTCCGACCCTGGGCTCCGAATCGCTCGATCAAGGGATCTTCGCAGGCGCCGCCGGGTTGATCCTGTTGTTCATGTATCTGCTCTTCTATTACCGGATGCTCGGTGTGGTGGCCTGGTTCGGCATGGCGATCTGGGCGGTGCTCGCCGTCACCTTGATCTCGCTGGCCGGCAAGAGCTTCGGGTACGCCCTGACCCTTGCCGGCGTGGCTGGGCTCGTGATCTCGCTCGGCGTGACCGCAGACTCCTACATCGTGTTCTTCGAGCGATTGAAGGACGAGGTCAGGGCGGGCCGATCGCCGCGCACGGCGGTGCAGCCCGCATTCCAGCGCGCCTTCAAGACGATCGTCGCGGCCGACATCGTGACCGGCATCGCGGCCGCGGTGCTGTACTTCACCGCGGTCAGTTCGGTCCGCGGGTTCGCCCTGACGCTCGGCGTCGCGACCGCCCTGGACCTGTTCGTCGTGTACTTCTTCAAACGCCCGACGGTGTTCCTGATCGCGCGCAGCTCGAAGTTGTCGAAGATGAAGGGGTTCGGGCTCGCGTCGGCGACCGGTGCGGACCACATCCAGCAGCCGGAGGAATCGGCGTGAGCCTCCGCAACGCGTACGCCGTGTATCGGGGCTACCGCGTCCCGCATCTGCAGCTGATCGAGCACCGTCGTTGGTGGTTCACGTTCTCCGGCGTGCTCATCGTCCTCTCGCTCGTCGGCATCATCGTCAGCGGGTTCCAATTCTCGATCGACTTCGTCGGCGGCGCCGAGATCGACTATGCGCCGGCAACGCCGGTCACGACCGACCAGATCCAAAGCGTGCTCGATACCTACGGCCTGACCGGCGAGATCCAGCTAGTGGCCGGCGGCGATCAGGTGTCGATCCGTACCGACTCGTTCACCGATCTGCCGAACAACCAGCAGCTCGTGAAGGACCTCGCCGACCAGGCGGGCTTGTCGCCCCAAGAGGTCAACGTGGAAGATATCGGCCCCACGTGGGGCCAGCAGATCTCGCGGAAGGCGCTCCGCGGCCTGGTCCTCGTGCTGTTCTTCATCGCGGTCTATATCGCCTGGCGGTTCCAGTGGTCCATGGCGATCGGCGCGATGGTCGCGCTCGTCCACGACGTCGTGATCACGGCGGGGCTCTATGCCTTGGTCGGGCGAGAAGTCACCCCCGAAACGGTGATCGCGATCCTGACGATCCTCGGGTTCTCGCTGTACGACACGGTGGTGATCTACGACAAGATCCAGGAGAACACCGAGTCCGCGGCGCTCACCGCTCGGCTGGGCTACACCGGCGTCGTCGACCTGTCGCTGAACCAGACGGTCATGCGCTCGGTGAACACCTCGCTCGTCGTGCTACTCCCGATCCTGTCGCTGCTGCTGTTCGGGGGGAGCACGTTGAAGGACTTCGCGTTCGCGATGTTCGTCGGCGTGGCGATCGGTGCGTATTCCTCGATCTTCATCGCCGCGCCGGTGCTGACGATCGTGCACGAGCGGCAGGTGCGGCGCGCCGCGGGCACCGCTGCCAAGCCTGCGCGCGTGCCCGCGGCGGCCGCCGTGGCGACCGCGGGGGCTGTCGACGCCGCGGCGACCAAGGCGACGGCCGGCATGGGCGGCGGCGCCAAACCCAAGCCCAAATCGAAGCCCCGGAACAAGAAAGGCCAGCCCGCCAAGCGTAAGCGGAGGTAGACCGTGCAGATCGAGCAGATCGAAGCCCTGATCCGCGACGTCCCCGACTTCCCGGAGCCGGGCATCGTCTTCAAAGACATCACGCCCGTGTTGGCGGACCCGATCGCCTTCAGCACGATCATCGACCTGATCGTCGTGCATTTCGGCCGCGGCAACGTCGACAAGGTCGTCGGGATCGAGGCGCGCGGCTTCATCCTGGGGGCGCCGGTCGCCTATCACTTCGGCGCGGGCGTCATCCCTGTGCGCAAGAAGGGCAAGCTGCCACATGAGACGCTCGGGGAGGAGTACGCGCTGGAATACGGCACGGCCACCCTCGAGATCCACAAGGATGCAGTGACGCCCGGCGAGAGGGTGCTCATCGTCGACGACGTCCTGGCCACGGGTGGCACGGCGGCGGCCACCGCGAGCCTGGTGGAGCGGATCGGTGGCAAGGTCTGCGGCATTGCCACGCTGATCGAGCTGGACTTCCTGCGCGGCCGCGACAAGCTGCCCGGGTACGAACTCTTCACACTGATCCACTACTGAGCGCCGGGATCGGCCCGGACGCGGCCGTAGACTGGCCGCAGGCGTGGACACCCGCGATGAGCTCACGGTCGGTACCGCACAGCCACCCGCTCGGCGAGGCGGCCGTCTTCCCCTGCCACGCCGCCGCCGCGAAGAGCATCCGCCCACCGGGTTCGACGCGCTGCAGAAGAAGATCCGTACCTACAATCCGAAGGGCGACCTCAAGACGCTCGGGGCCGCCTACCAGGTCGCCCTCGAGGCGCACGAGGGGCAGCAGCGACTCTCCGGCGAGGCCTTCATCGAACATCCGCTGGCGGTCGCGCAGATCCTGGCCGACCTGCGGCTGGACACGACGACGCTCGAGGCCGCGCTGCTGCACGACACCGTCGAGGACACCACCGTCACCCTCGAGCGGATCCAGGAGGAGTTCGGCGACGACGTCGCCGAGATCGTCGACGGCCTGACGAAGCTCGACAAGCTGCAGTTTCAGACCCGCGAGCTCGCGCAGGCCGAGAACGTGCGCAAGATGATCGTGGCGATGGCCGGTGACATCCGGGTCCTGCTGATCAAGCTTGCGGACCGGCTGCACAACATGCGCACGCTCGCGGCGTTGCCGCCGGCCAAGCAGCGGCGCGTCGCGACCGAGACCCTCGAGATCTACGCGCCGCTGGCCAACCGCCTCGGCGTGCAGGAGGTCAAGTGGGAGCTCGAGGACCTCGCCTTCAAGACCTTGCATCCCGGTCCGTACAAGGAGATCGCGCAGCTCGTCGAGACACGTCGTGACGAGCGCACCCAACGGATCCTTGACCTGACCGACATGCTTCGGCAGAAGCTGAAGGAGCTCGGGATCAAAGGTGACGTCGACGGTCGCCCCAAGCACCTGTATTCGATCTACGAAAAGATGGTGATCCGCGGCAAGGACTTCGAGGAGATCTTCGACCTCGTCGGGATCCGGATCCAGGTCGAATCTCTGCGCGATTGCTACGGCGCACTGGGGGCGGTCCACGCGTTGTGGAAGCCGGTGCCGGGCCGATTCAAGGACTACATCGCGATGCCCAAGGCGAACATGTATCAGTCGCTGCACACGACCGTCGTCGGCCCCGAAGGCCGCCCGCTCGAGATCCAGATCCGGACCCGCGACATGCATCGCACGGCGCAGTACGGCATCGCCGCCCACTGGCGCTACAAGGAGAACGCGAAGCAGCGGGAGGCCGCCGACCTCGCGTGGCTGGGTCAGATGATGGACTGGCTGAAGGACCTCGCCGACCCGCGGGAGTTCATGGAAGGCCTGCGGATCGACCTGTCAGGCGGTCGCGTGTTCGTGTTCACACCCAAGGGCGACGTCACGAATCTCCCGCAGGGAGCGACGCCGGTCGACTTCGCGTACACGATCCACACCGAGGTCGGACACCGCACGATCGGTGCGAAGGTCAACGGGAAGCTCGTGCCGCTCGATTACGAGCTGCGCACGGGCGACGCTGTCGAGATCCTGACGTCCAAGGCCCAGGGCGAGGGGCCGAGCCAGGATTGGCTCCAGTTCGTGGTCACGCCGCGCGCGCGCAACAAGATCCGGCAATGGTTCGCGCGCGGACGCCGCGAGGACGCGCTCGATCAGGGCAAGGACCTGCTGCAACGACAGATGCGCAAGCAGAACCTGCCGTTCAAACGGCTCGCGACCGACGAGGTGCTCGAGCAGGTGGTCGCCGACCTGAAGTACCCCGATCTGGATGCGCTCTACGTCGCCGTCGGGGAAGGGCACGTGTCGCCGCAGTCGGTGGTCGCCCGCCTCTCGCGCACCGTGAGCGGCACCGGAGACGAGGATGTCACCGAGGACGTTCCGCTGGCGCGGCCGGTCCGGATCTCGCGGACCGACGTCTCACAGGGCGTCATGGTCAAGGGGCTCCCCGACGTGTGGGTGAAGCTCGGACGCTGCTGCACGCCGGTGCCGGGGGACGGCATCGTCGGGTTCGTCACGCGGGGGCAGGGCGTGAGCGTCCACCGATCCGACTGCCCCAACGTCAAGACCCTTCGACGCGAGCCTGAGCGGATGATCGAGGTGTCGTGGTCGGAGGGGAAGCCGACGTCGTTCGTCGTGGCGGTCCAGGTGGAGGCGCTCGATCGCACGCGCCTGCTGTCCGACATCGCCACGGTGCTGTCGGACCAACACGTGAACATCCTGGCGGCGAACTCGACCACCGGGCGGGACCGCATCACGCGACTGCGCTTCACCTTCGAGCTGGGGGACATCACGCACCTGTCATCGATCCTGGCGAACGTGAAGCGGGTCGACGGCGTCTACGACGCCTACCGGGTGGTTCCCTCCTAGTGCGCATCGTGCTCCAACGGGTGGCGCGGGCCGCCGTTGCCGTGGACGGGGTCGAGGTGTCCTCGATCGGACTCGGTTACCTCCTGTTGGTCGGCGTGGGTCACGACGACGCCGAGGGCGACGCCGAGGCGCTGGCCGCCAAGATCGCCGGCCTGCGGATCTTCCGCGACGACGAGGGCAAGACGAATCTCGACCTCGCGGCGGTCGACGGGGAAGCGCTGGTGGTTTCCCAGTTCACGTTGCTCGCGGAGACGCGGAAGGGGAGACGTCCGTCGTTCATCGGGGCCGCCGAGCCGGGGCGGGCCGCGGAGCTCGTCGAGCATGTCGCCAGCACGCTTGAAGGGCTCGGGGTGCGTGTGGGCCGGGGGGTCTTCGGTGCCGAGATGACGGTCGACCTCGTGAACGACGGTCCGTTCACGATCGTCTTCGATTCGTCGGCGCCCTGAGGCGCGGGACCGCGCTCACCCCTCCGGTAGCATGGCCCCTTCATGTACCTGGACGTCTTCGATCGCAATCCCTACGGGACGAACTGCTGGCTCCTGGCCGCGGAGGGCTCGGACGAGGTCGTCGTGATCGACCCCGGGTTCGAGCCGGAGGCCGTCCACGCCATGCTGACCGCCGCCGGCAAGCGACCGGCCGTGGTGCTGCTCACCCACGCCCACCTCGATCACGCGGCCGCCGCCGGCTCCTTCGCACAGACGCTGCCCGTCTACGTCCATCCGGACGACGTGCCGGCGTTCTCCGACTACCTCGCCTGGGGGGGCATGAGCGCGGTCGAGCTCGATCCCGTCGCCGATCTGCGCACCTTCGTGGATGGGGACCTGTTGCGGCTGGCGGGTTGTTCGATCGAGGTGCTGCACACGCCCGGACACACGCCGGGGTCCTCCAGTTTCCGCGTGGACGGCGACGCTCTGATCTGCACCGGCGATCTGGTCTTCGCGGGCACGATCGGCCGGTCTGATTTCAACAACTCCGATCCGGTCGCGATGCGCGCGTCGCTGCAGCGGTTCCTGACCTTGCCCGACGACCTGCGTGTGCTGCCGGGACACGGCCCGCAGACGGACGTCGGCCGCGAGCGCTCCGCGAACCCGTTCCTGCAGGGACTGGGCTGATGGAGCTCTCGCCGAGCCGCGGCACGCAGGACCTCCTGCCGCCGGACGGGGGCCGCATGCGATCCCTCTACGACCGGGCGGCCGATCTGGCGCGACGGTGGGGGTTCCGATATGTCGAGACGCCGGTCTTCGAGGCCACCGAGTTGTTCGCACGCACGTCGGGCGAGACGAGCGACGTGGTGGCCAAGGAGATGTACACGTTCACCGACCGCGGCGATCGCTCGTTGACCCTCCGGCCCGAGGGAACGGCGCCGGTGATGCGCGCGTATCTGCACGAGCGACAGCGGCTGGGCGCGCCGTTCAAGGCGTACTACCTGACGCGCATGTATCGGTACAGTCGGCCGCAGGCCGGCCGGTACCGTGAGCACCGTCAGTTCGGCGTCGAGGTCCTCGGCACCGACGCGCCGGCGGCCGACGTCGAAGCGATCACGATCGGCGACGCGCTTCTGCGCTCGCTCGGACTCCGTCGCTACCACCTCGAGCTGAACTCGCTCGGCGACGAGGTGTGCCGGCCGGCCTACCGGACTGCCCTGCTCGCATACCTGGACGCTCGCCGCGAAGACCTGCGCGACGAGCACAAGGACCGGTACGTGGACAATCCGCTGCGCGTGCTCGACTGCAAGGACGAGGCCTGTCAGGCGGTCGCCGCCGAGGCGCCCTTCATGCTGGAGCACCTCTGCGACGCCTGCGACGCGCATTTCGACGAGGTGGTGGCGGGGGTCCGCACGGCCGGGTTGGCGCCGGTTATGACGCCGACGCTGGTCCGCGGCCTCGACTACTACACGCGGACCGCGTTCGAGTTCGTCAGCGACGCGCTCCAGGAGGGTGGCAACGCCCAGCAGGCGACCCTGTTCGGGGGAGGCCGCTACGACGGGCTCGCCGAAGCGCTCGGGGGGCCGCGGGTGCCAGGCGTTGGCTTCGGGATGGGCCTCGAGCGCGTCTTGCTCGCCGTGGCCGACGAAGGGCTCGCGCCGCCGATCGAGCGGCCGCTCGACGCCTACGTGGTCGCGATCGGCGAGGCGGCTCGCGCGGTTGCCCGCCCGCTCGTCGCGGAGCTCCGTGCCACGGGCCTGGCGGCGGATCTTGCGTACGAAGATCGTCCCCTCAAGGCGCAGCTGAAGATGGCCGACCGCGCCGACGCGCGAACCGCCGTGATCATCGGCGAGCATGAGCTCGCCGCCGGCACGGTGACGGTTCGTCGGATGGACGACGGCCACCAGACCGCCGTGCCGCTGGACGAGCTCGCCGCCACGCTGTCGACCGATGGGGGACCGGCATGACGGACCGATCGCCGCTCGCGACCTCGATGCGTAGCCATGCATGCGGGGAGCTTCGCGCCGACGACGCCGGCCGCGACGTCACGCTGTGCGGCTGGATTGCGCACCGTCGCGACCACGGTGGGGTGACCTTCATCGACCTACGCGATCGCGAGGGTGTCGTCCAGGTCGTCTTCCATCCGGAGGGGGCCATCGAGGCGCACGCCGCCGCACAGGACCTGCGCGGGGAGTGGGTGGCGCGGGTGACGGGCACGGTCCGAGCGAGGCCCACCGGGATGGTCAACCCCGCGCTCGCCACCGGCGAGGTGGAGGTGGTCGCCACCGCCCTCGAGGTGTTGGCACGGGCCGACACGCCGCCGTTCGTGATCGAGGATCGAGCCGAGGCCGACGAGTTGCTGCGCCTCGAGTACCGCTACCTCGACCTCCGCCGCCCCGAAATGACCGCGAACCTGCGGCTCCGCCATCGCGTCACGCAGCTGATGCGGGAGCATCTTGACGCGCAGGGCTTCGTCGAGGTCGAGACCCCGATGCTCGGGCGCGCCACGCCCGAGGGCTCCCGCGACTTCCTCGTGCCGGCGCGCATGCGACCCGGGACGTTCTTCGCGCTGCCGCAATCGCCGCAACAGCTCAAGCAGCTGTTGATGGTCGGCGGACAGGATCGGTACTACCAGATCGTGCGATGCCTCCGCGACGAGGCGACGCGCGCGGATCGTGGCTTCGAATTCACGCAGCTCGACGTCGAGATGGCCTTCGTCGACGAGGAGGACATCATGGCGACGATCGAGCCACTCTACGCCCGGATCATCGCCGAGACGCAGGGTGTCGAGGTGCCGGTGCCCTTCCGACGCATGACTTTCGACGAGATGGTCGATCGGTTCGGCTCCGACAAGGCGGATCTCCGCTACGGCATGGAGCTGGTCGACCTGGTCGAGCTCTTCGCGGGCTCGGGATTCAAGGCCTTCGCATCGGCCGCCGCGGACGGCGGCACCATCAAGGCCCTGTGTGCTCCGGGCGGGGGGTCCCTGAGCCGCAAAGAGCTCGACAGGCTGGTCGACGACGCGAAGGGCCGTGGCGCCGCGGGCCTGGTGTGGATCGTCGTGGAAGACGGCGGCGCGCTCCGCTCACCGGTCGAGAAGTTCCTCTCGGATGACGAGCGGGCGGGCATCGTCGGGCGGACCGGCGCGTCGGCGGGGGATCTCGTCTGCGTCGTGGCCGATCGCCGCGACCGTGTGGACGTGGCGCTCGACGGCTGCCGCCGGGATCTCGCGGCCCGGCTCGACCTGATCCCCGAGGGTGTGTGGGAGTTCTGCTGGTACACCGATCCGCCCTTGTTCGACTGGAGCGACGAAGACGATCGGTGGGTGGCAAACCATCATCCGTTCACGGCGCCGCGCACCGACGACCTGGATCCGATGACGGCCAAGGCGCGCGCCTACGACCTGGTGCTCAACGGCTTCGAGATCGGCGGGGGCTCGATCAGGATCCACGATCCCGACGTGCAGCGCGCGGTGTTCCACGTGCTGGGTCTCTCCCCGGAGGAGCAACAGGAGAAGTTCGGTCACCTCTTGAAGGCGTTCCGCTACGGCGCCCCGCCGCACGGCGGCGTGGCGATGGGTCTGGATCGCCTGGTCATGCTACTGGCGGGCAAGGACTCGCTACGCGACGTCACGGCGTTCCCGAAAGCGCAATCGGGGGTAGACCCGATGACGGGCGCGCCCGCGCCGGCGGACCCGGCGGTCCTCGCCGAGCTCGGGCTGGCGGTGACCGTGGAGCCGGAGGAGGATCAATCATGAACGAGCAGCTCACCGAGCAGGATCGCGCGCTGCTCGGCCCGCCCAACTTCGCATGGATCGTGACCCTGAACCCCGACGGGTCGCCACAGGCAACGTTGACGTGGATCGGTTCGACCGAGACGCACGTGCTGGTCAACACCGCGGTGGGCCGCAGGAAGGACCGCAACGTCGAGCGCGACCCGCGGGTCACGATCGCGGTGCAACAGGTCGGCGATGCGTACCGATGGTGTTCGATCGAGGGCACCGTCGAGCAGCGGGAGGTGGGACCGGGCGCCGAGGAGCACATCGCCGCGCTGGCGCTGGCCTACGACGGATCGGACTGGACCTCGGTGCCGGGACAGGTGCGCGTGCGCTGGCACGTCCGGCCGACCCACATCCTCCGGTACGGCGAGTAGCGGGTCGGCGTGAGCGACCAGCCGCTCGCGGCGCGGATGCGTCCCCGCACCCCCGCCGAATTCGTCGGGCAGAAGCACCTCGTCGGGCCCGGTCGCGCCCTGCAGAAGCTGCTCGACCGCGGCGCGCTCCCGTCGATCATCCTGTGGGGGCCCGCCGGCACGGGGAAGACCACGCTGGCGACGATCCTCGCCGACGCCGTCGGCGCCCAGCTCATCACGCTCTCGGCGGTGTCCTCGGGCGTGGCCGACGCCCGCAAGATCATGGATGGCGCCAAGGGCGGGCTCTTCAAGACGGTTCTGTTCGTCGACGAGGTGCATCGATGGTCCAAGGCGCAGCAAGACGTGCTGTTGCCGGCCGTCGAGCAGGGCACGGTCACGCTGATCGGGGCCACGACCGAGAACCCGTACTTCTCGCTCAACACGCCGCTGCTCTCGAGGTGCCTCCTGCTGCGGCTTGAGCCGTTGTCGGCCGAGGATGTCGAGGGGCTGCTTCGGCGGGCGCTCGCCGACGAGGAACGGGGCCTCGGCGGCATGCAGCTCGAGATCGAGGACGCCGCCCTCGAGCACCTCATCACGATCAGCGGCGGCGACGCCCGGATGGCCCTGGGCGGTCTCGAGGCCGCCGCCCTGGCCGTTGCGCCGGACGGACCGCAGGTCATCACGCTCGATGTCGTCGCCGATGCCGTCCAGCGCAAGGCGATCGTGTACGACCGGCAGGGCGACGCGCACTACGACGTCGTCAGCGCGTTCATCAAGTCGATCCGCGGCTCCGATCCGGACGCCGCCCTGTTCTGGTTGGCGCGCATGCTGGAGGCCGGCGAGGATCCTCGGTTCATCGTGCGGCGCCTGATCGTGCACGCGAGCGAGGACGTGGGGCTGGCCGATCCGATGGCCCTGCTCCAGGCCACGGCCGCGGCGCACGCCGTCGAACACGTGGGGCTTCCGGAGGCACGGCTCAACCTGGCGCAGGCGACGATCTATCTGGCGCGCGCCCCGAAGTCCAATAGCGTCTACACGGCGTTGGCCGCCGCCCAGGAGGATGCCCTGGGGGCGGAGCCGGTGCCCGCGCACCTGCGCGACGCGTCCTACGGCGGCGCGCGCAGGCTGGGTCACGGTCAGGGGTACATCTATCCGCACGACGAGCCCGATCATTGGGCCGAACAGGCGTATCGGCCGCCGGGGTACGAGGAGCATGAGTACTACCGCCCGTCGGGGATCGGGGAGGACACCGAGGACTGGCGGCCCGGCAGAGGACCCTCCCGCCCGCGCCAGTGAGTCGGGTAGGCTAGCGAACTCGACCGAGACCCAAGGAGCAGCGCAGATGACGGTTCTGGCCCTCACCGGTGGCGACGTCGCCATGATCGTCCTGGCCGTGGGCTGGCTGATCCTGGTCGGCGGTCTCCTCTTCGTCCTACTGAACACGTTCCGCGTCCTCGAGAGCACGAAGATGACGATCGACGCGATGCGGGAGGAGACGATCCCGTTGCTGCGCGAGGTCAAGACCTCCGTGGAGAAGACGAACCGTGAGATCGATCGCGTCGACGTCCTGCTGGACAATGCGAACTCGATCGTCGGGCGGGTCGAGAAGCTCTCCGGGCTGGTCGAGGAGGCGGCCTCGAGTCCGCTCGTGAAGATCATCAGCGTGGCCTCCGGCATCCGGAAGGGCTTCTCGAAGGCCTCGAGCAAGAGGTCCTCGTGATCCGACGGCTCTTCTGGATCTCCTTCGGGGTCGGGCTCGGCGCGACGTCCGCGGTGATTGCCTCACGCTGGACGCGGAAGCAGGCGAAACGGGCCGCTCCGGCGACGCTCGCCCGCGAGGCCAAGGGTGGCTTGCTCGATCTGACGAAGCTCGTCACCGCCTCGGTCGACGAGGGTCGTCGCGCCATGGACAAGCGCGAGCGAGAGCTCCGCGCGACGTACCGACTCGACGACGCGCGCGGTTCAACGCGCCGGCCGTGAACGGCAGCGACGTCCGCGAGACCTTCCTGCGCTTCTTCGAGGAGCGTGGACACACGCGCGTCCGATCCTCATCGCTGCTCGCAGCTCCGGAGTCAGGGCTGCTGCTGACGGGTGCCGGCATGGAGCAGTTCATCCCGTACTTCCTTGGGCAGGCCGAGCCGCCCTTCACCCGCGCGACCTCCGTGCAGAAGTGCTTCCGCGCCAATGACATCGAGAACGTCGGACGAACCGACCGGCACCTCACGCTGTTCGAGATGCTCGGCAACTTCTCGTTCGGGGACTACTTCAAGGCGGAGTCTTGCGCGTGGGGCCTCGAGCTCGTCACGCAGGGGTATGGGATCGACCCCGACCGTCTGTGGATGACGGTGTACGACGACGACGACGAGGCGGTCGACATCTGGAAAGACCTGGGGATCCCGCCGGAACGGCTGGTGCGTCGCGGCAAGGCTGACAACTACTGGTGGACGCACGCCGCCGGCCCCGCCGGACCGTCCTCGGAGATCTTCGTGGACCGCGGATCGCGCTACGGTCCCGATGGAGGCCCCGAGGTCGACGAGGATCGTTTCTGCGAGATCTGGAACCACGTGTTCATGCAGCACCGGGTGGACGGCGTCTGCGAGGTGCTCGGCGATCTGCCGAACAAGAACATCGACACCGGCTCGTCGGTCGAGCGCGTCGCCATGGTGTTGCAGGACAAGGGGAGCTTCTTCGAGACCGACCTGTTCGCCCCGCTGCTCGACGAGGTGCAGTCCCTGTCGGGCAAGGTCTACGGCGCCGATGAGCAGCACGATGTGGCGATCAGGATCGTCGGCGAGCACGCGCGAGCGACGGCGTTCCTCGTCGCCGACGGGGTCCAGCCGTCGAACGAGGGGCGCGGCTACATCCTGCGGCGGATGCTCCGCCGTGTGGTCTCGGCATCGCGGCGCCTCGGCGTCCAACGCGAGGTCTTCCGTCCGCTCGTTGGGGTCGTCGTCGACGGCTTCGGCGACGCCTATCCCGAGCTCCGTGAGAATCGCGCCTTCATCGAGGAGGTGCTCTCCTCGGAGGAGGATCGTTTCTCGGCCACCTTGCGTCAGGGGATGGTGCTGTTCGACGATGCGCGGGACCGGGCGCGCGACGGCGTGGTCGCGGGCGACGACGCGTTCAAGCTGTCCGACACCTTCGGCTTCCCGATCGAGCTGACGATCGAGCTCGCTGCCGACGCGGGCATGCAGGTCGACGAGGATCGGTTCCGGACGTTGTTGCAGGAGCAGAAAGACCGGGCGCGGGCGGCGGTCAAGAAGGTGGAGATCGGGCTGGACGCCGGCGCCGTGCCGCCGACGACGTTCGTGGGCTACGAGCAGCCCGAGGCGGAAGGCCCGATCGCGCTGCTCCTGAGCGACGAGAACGGGCAGCTCGAGGTCGCCGAGGAGGGCCAAGCGGTGCGCGTGTTCCTGGATCGCACCCCGTTCTACGCGGAGGGCGGCGGTCAGGTGGGAGACCACGGCGTGATCCGCACCCACACCGGCACCGTCCGCGTGCTCGACGCCCAGAAAGCGGGGGATCGCGCGATCGTGCACGAGGGCGTCGTCGAGTCGGGCGAGATCCGGCCCGGACAGGACGCGATCGCGGAGATCGATCGCCTGTTCCGGGAGGGCACGGCGCGGGCGCACACCTCGACCCACGTGATCCACGCGACCCTTCGCCGCATCCTGGGCGAGCACGCGCGGCAGGCCGGCTCCCTGATCGAACCCGGACGGCTGCGGTTCGACTTCTCGCATCCGAGCGGCGTGCCGATCGAGGTCCTCGAACAGGCGGAGCTCGAGGCGAACCGGCGCTTGGCGCAGGACGATGTCGTGCGGATCTTCGAGACATCGATGGACGAGGCGCAGGCGCTCGGTGCCACCGCGCTTTTCGGGGAGAAGTACGGCTCGATCGTGCGGGTCGTCGAGATCGGCGACTACTCGCGTGAGCTCTGCGGCGGGACGCACGTCGGGCGCACCGGGACGGTCGCCGTGATCCGGCTCCTCCGGGAGGGATCGATCGGCGCCGGCATGCGGCGGATCGAGGCGCTCGTCGGACCCGACGCCCTGCGGGAGATCAACGTCGAGCGCGCGCTGCTCCGCGACCTCGTGGGCGCGCTGGACGCCAAGGATCCGCGCGCCGCGGTCGAACGGGCGCGCAAGGTCCTCGAGGAGAACAAGCGTCTGCGCAACGAGCTCGGCAAGCTGCGGGCGGGCGGGCGCGACCAGCTGATCGCCGATCTCGCCGACGCTGCGGGCGAGATCGAGGGGGTGGCGCTCGTGACCGCGGACGTGCCCGACCTCGATCCCGGCGAGCTCCGCGAGCTCGCGATCAAGATCCGTGACCGGCTGCAGGACCGCCCGGCGGTGGTCGTGGTCGGTAACGGCACCGGTGGGAAGGCGATGCTCGTTGCCGCGGCGACTCCGGATGCGATCGCACGGGGCGCGACGGCTCCGGCCGTGCTGGCCGACGCGGCGACCGCGATCGGCGGCGGGGCCGGTGGGAAGGACCAACTCGCCAACGCCGGCGGTCCCGGTGCGGACAGGGTCCCCGAGGCGCTCGGCACGATCGCGGGTCGGCTCGGGGCGCTCCTGGTCGGCGCGTGAGCGCGACGGCGCCCGGCCGGGTGCTCGGGCTCGATCTCGGCGACGTGCGGATCGGTGTGGCGATCAGCGATCCCGATCGACGCGTCGCGGTGCCGATCGGCACGATCCACGTCGGGAGCCCGCCCGGCGAGCTGTTCGCGATCGCGGAACTCGTCCGTGAGCACGACGTCGCGCTCATCGTCATCGGCGAGCCGCTGTCCATGGATGGCACGCGCGGCACGCAGGCGTCCCACGCAGCCGCGTTCGCCGACGCGGTCCGGGCGATCGTCACGGTGCCGGTGCTGCTGCAGGACGAGCGTCTCTCGACCGTGGCGGCGGCCCGCGGCCTGCACGACGCGGGCGCGAGCGCGAAGCGGCAGCGAGCGGTGATCGACGCAGCCGCCGCCCAGGTCATCCTGCAGGCCTGGCTCGAGGTCGAGCGGGGTACCTCGGAAGGCTGAGGCCCGGGCGCGGGTATCCTGCAGCCTCGATGGATCGGCCACCCTCCTACCTCTCCGAGACGGATCCAACGGCCGATCGCCGCCGTCGTCGCGTCGCGGCGATCGCGCTGCTCGCCGCCTTCGGCGTGGTCGCGCTGGTGGTCGCCGTCGCGGCGAGCACCTACCGGCGCTGCGGAGAGCCGCCCGCGGCCGACGGCCGCACCGTCGCCGTCGTGATCCCGCAGGGCGCCACGGGCGAAGACGTGGTCCAGCAGCTCGCAGACCAGGGTCTGATCCGCTGTGGTGGTTTCGTCGGCAACCTGCTGCTGCGCGGCACCGGCCAGGCGTCGGCCATCTTGGCCGGTTCCTACGACGTGCCCGTCGGCGCGTCCCTCGACGACATCCTCGCCCAGATGACGACGCCGCCCCAAGACGTCCCGACGGTCCGCGCGACGATCCCCGAGGGGCTGCGGATCCGCTCGACGTTCCCCGGGGAACGCAGCGTCTCGAGCGTGATCGAGGAACAGACGGGGGTGAAGGCCTCGGTCTTCGCGACCCTGGCGGAAAGCGGCCGCTACAGCCTCCCTCCCTACCTTCCGAAGGGCCGCACCGCGGAGGGCTTCCTCTTCCCGGACACGTATGAGTTCGTCCAGAAGGGGCTGGACGCCAACGCGATCATCAAACGGATGTTGTCGCAGTTCGACACCGAGGCGTCGGACCTCGATCTGGCCGCCGGTGCGAAGGCGCTCGGCCTGACCCCGTACCAGGTGGTGATCGTCGCATCGATGATCGAGCGTGAGGCGCAGGTGGACAAGGATCGGGCGACGATCGCCGGTGTGATCTACAACCGACTCGATGCGGGACAGACGCTCGGGATCGACGCGACCCTGCTCTACGACGATCCGACGCCCGACGGGGCGCTCAGCACCGCGGATCTCGCGAGCGACTCGCCGTACAACACGCGGATCAACGCGGGCCTGCCTCCGACCCCGATCGCGAGTCCCGGTCGTGCGTCGCTCGAGGCGGCGCTGCATCCGGAACAGACCGACTACTTCTATTACGTGCTCTGTCCACCCGACGGACGGGGGGTCCATCGGTTCGCCGTGACCTATCAGGAGCACCTGGCGAACGTCCAAGCGTGCCTCGGTGGATGACCGGCATCGGATCGGCGGGGCCACGCAGATCGTCGCCGTCATCGGCTGGCCGATCGAGCACAGCCTGTCGCCGGTGATCCACAACGCGGCATACGAAGCGCTCGGGCTCGATTGGGCGTACGTCGCGCTGCCGGTCGCGCCCGGCGCAGTGCCCGCCGCCCTGGCGGGTATGGAGGCGCTCGGGTTCGTGGGCGCGAACGTCACCATGCCGCACAAGGAGACGGTTGCGTCGTCGTTGGAACTGCTCAGCGACGACGCCGCGCTCCTGCTCGCGGTCAACACGGTCCACGCCACGTCGCCGGGCTCGTCGGGCCACAACACCGACGCGCCGGGATTCGCACGATTCCTCGAGGGCGATGCCGGGTTCGACGCGGTGGGTCGGACCGTCCTGCTCTTCGGCGCCGGCGGTGCGGCCCGCGCCTGTGGCCTCGCGCTCGCGCGGGCGGGCGCGGCACGGATCGTGGTCGCACTGCGGGAGCCGGTGCGCGCCGAAGCGCTCGTCCGCACGCTGACCGGGTTCGAGACGGCCGTCGAGGCGGTGTCCTTCGAGGACGCCACGGCGTCCCGACCGGATCTCATCGTGAACGCCACCCCGCTGGGTGCGCACGGCGAGGAATTGCCGCTGCCGCCGCTCGACGCATCGACCGTCGCCGTCGATCTCCTGTACCAGCCCGTGGCCACACCGCTGCAGACGCGGGTCCGCGCGGCAGGCGGTGCCGCGTTCGGGGGACTGGGCCTGCTGCTCCATCAGGCCGGACTCGCGATCGAGCTGTGGACGGGCCAGCCGGCGCCGATGGACGCGATGTCCGCGGCGGCGCTGGCGGCGATCGCTTCGCACGTCTGACCGCGTCGGAGGTCGTCTACCCGCGTGCGGGTGGTTTTCCGCCGCAGCCTCAAGGCGGTCTCGAGCCCCGACGATGCCTCCCGCAGAAGACCCATGGATGAATTCGCTGCTCTCGCGCAGCGCGTCGTGCTCACGATGGACGACGTGCGAGGCTGTCTGGTGCTGTCGCGCGACGGCCTGGTCCTCGGCGCCTTCCCCGAAGACCAGGAGGCCGAGCTCAAGCCGGCATGGCTGCGGTTCGTCAATGTCGGCGAGGCGCGCAAGGGCTTCGTCGAGTTCTCCGACCAGCTCTGGGCCTTCGTGCATCGCGGGCCGTACGCCGCCTTCGTCGTGACCGGCACGAGCGTGCGACCCGGCGTGATGCTCGACCAGCTCGAGCAGGCGGTCATCACCGCGGAGGAGACCCGTGCGAAGCAGAAGGAGGTCACGCTCAAGGTTCCCGACGCCGCGAGCGCGCCGTCCGGTCGCCCACGGACCTCCCTGCATCCACCGGCCGACCGTCCCGCGACCGCCCCGGTCGCCAGCGCCCCGGCGGCCGCGTCCGCGGAGATGCCGAACTTCGCCGCGCCGATCGGCCAGCCTGACGAAACGGCTGCCGAGCCCGCATGGCAAGGAGCCGATCCCGCACAGCTCCAGCAGATGCAGGCGATGCAGGAACAGATGGCGGCGATGCAGGCCCAGCTGCAGCAGCAGTCCTTGCAGCAATCCCCGCCGTCTGAATCGCCTGCGCCCGCTCCGCCCGCCGCGTCACCGGCGCCCGCACCGGCTGGCTCGCAACAGTTGAGTGGCTATCGCCGTCCCGAGTCAGGCGGCCCCGCCACAGGCCGCTCCCGCGGCGCCGCAGCCACTCCCAGGCGCCGATCTGTCCGGACACGCTCGTCCCTCGGTCGAGGGGTCACCCTACGAGGCTGTGCTCGCCGACGAGCAGTCGGCGGCCCCCTTCAGCTCGGAATCCTCGCCGTTCGCGAGGCTGGAGGCCGAGCAGGCGGCGGCCGCGGTGGAGTCGGCCGCCGCCGGGCCCACCGAGGACGGTGGCACCTTCCGACAGGAGCCGCAGCGCCTCGTCTCGCCGCCGGCGCCCGCCCCGACAGCCCCCGCCCCCCAGCCGGAGGAGGAGCCGGGGGAGGTCGATCGCGTGATGCTCGCCAAGGAGTTCTCGGGACTGCTTCAGGTGGGTGAGGACGGTGACGAAGACTAGGTCCTGAAGGACCTAGCCCGAACGGACCCTTGAGGGGCGCGATGTCGACGGTCAAGCGGAAGTCAAAACAGCTCGGCCAGATCCTCATCGAACTCGGCTACATCCAGCCCGAGCAATTGGAGATCGCCCTCGAGGAGCATCGAAAGACACCCAAGTCGCTCGGTCGTGTCCTGATCGATCTGGGCATGATCAAAGAGTCCGACCTCGTCCGCGCGCTGGCCGAGCAGGTGGGCCTCGAGTTCGTCGACCTCGCCGACTTCCAGATCGACACGCTCGCGACCGCGCTCCTGCCCGAGGCCCTGGCCCGTCGGTATCGCGCCCTGCCGATCGGGGAGCGCGACGGACGCCTGCTGGTCGCGATGTCCGATCCGGCCAACGTCTATGCGCTCGACGACATCCGCACGATCACCGGCCGCGACGTGCTGCCCGTGGTCGCGACCGCCAACGACGTCGAGGCCGCGATCCAGAAGTACGCCGGCATGGACTCCCAGGTCGAGGCGATGGCGAGCATCGTCGCCGACGCCTCCGAGGAGGACGACGACGTCGATCTCGACGTCGCGGTCGAAGACGCGCCGATCGTCAAGCTGGTCAACGCGATCATGACCCAGGCGCTGGGGGACCGCGCCTCGGACGTCCACATCGAGCCGCGCGAGCACGACGTCCGCATCCGCTTCCGGGTCGACGGCGTGCTGATCGAGCCGATGCCGCCGGCCCCCAAGAACATCCAGAACGGGCTCATCAGTCGCCTGAAGGTGATGGCGGACCTCAATATCGCGGAGAAGCGGGTCCCGCAGGACGGGCGCATCCCGATGAAGATCGCCGGTCGGCCGCTCGACCTCCGCATGGCGACCCTGCCGACCGTCTACGGAGAGAAGGTGGTCCTCCGTATCCTCGAGACCTCGACCGCCTTGCTCCGCCTCGAGGAACTGGGGTTCCTGGAGGATTCGTTCAACCGCTTCTCGCAGTCGTTCCGCAAGCCCTACGGCGCGATCCTCGTCACCGGCCCGACCGGCTCGGGCAAGTCGACCACGATGTACGGCACGCTCAACATCCTCAACCAGATCGACAAGAACATCATCACGGTCGAGGACCCGGTCGAGTATCGGCTTGCCGGCGTGAACCAGGTGCAGGTCAACGTGAAGGCCGGGCTGACGTTCGCCTTGGCCCTCCGGTCGATCCTGCGTATGGACCCCGACATCGTGCTGATCGGTGAGATCCGCGACAAGGAGACGGCGACGATCGCGATCGAGGCCGCGCTGACGGGCCACCTCGTGTTGTCGTCGCTGCACACCAACGATGCCCCGAGCGCCATCTCGCGTCTGGTCGAGATGGACGTCGAGACCTTCTTGGTGGCCTCGGCGATCGACGCCGTGGTCGGACAGCGCCTGGCCCGCAAGCTCTGCGAGCGCTGCCGCACGGGCTTTCGCCCCGACGAGAACGAGCTGTATGCCGCCGGCTACCCGGACTGGCTGTGGCCGGAGATCCAGGAGCTCTTCAAGCCCGTCGGCTGCCCCGCCTGCGCGAACACCGGTTACCGCGGCCGGATCGGCCTGTACGAAGTGATGCAGATGACCGAAGAGGTGGAACGGCTCACGGTGGAGCGTGCATCTGCCGATGCCATCAAGGCTGTCGCCGTACAGCAGGGGATGATGACGCTCCGGGACGATGGTCTGGAGAAGGCTCGGATGGGCCTGACGTCACTGGAAGAGGTTGCAAGGGTGGTGAAGTGACATGAGCACGGTAGCTCCTCCTGAAGATGATCTCCAGGTGCCGATCCCAGAGTTGCTCGGGAAGCTCCTGGAGGCGAACGGATCGGACCTGCACCTGACCGCGGGCACGCCGCCGACGGTGCGCGTACACGGCGAGCTCGAGCGCTTGGGTGAGTACCCGGCGCTCACGCCCCGTGCGCTGCAAGGCATGATCTACGCGATCCTGCCCCAGAAGATGCGCGAGCGCTTCGAGCAGGAGCTCGAGCTCGACATGTCCTACTCCCTGCCCGGACGGGCTCGGTTCCGTGTCAACGTCTACATGCAGCGCGACGCGGTCGGCGCGGTCTTCCGCGTGATCCCGTTCGAGATCAAGAACCTCGAAGACCTCGGTCTGCCGCCGGTCGCCGCCGATCTGGCGCGGTTCCCGCGCGGGTTCGTGGTCGTCACGGGACCGACCGGGTCGGGCAAGTCGACCACCCTGGCGGCCATGGTCGACGTCGTGAACCGGGAGCGCGCCGGTCACATCATGACCGTCGAGGACCCGATCGAGTTCCTGCACAAGCACAAGAGCTGCGTCGTGAACCAGCGCGAGATCGGGGCCGACACGCACAGCTTCGCCGCAGCCCTGAAGCACGTCCTGCGTCAGGACCCCGACGTGATCCTCGTCGGCGAGATGCGTGACCTCGAGACGATCTCCACCGCGATCACCGCGGCCGAGACCGGCCACCTCGTGTTCGCGACCCTGCACACCCAGGACGCGCCGCAGACGATCGACCGCATCATCGACGTCTTCCCGCCGCACCAGCAGCAGCAGACCAGGGTCCAGCTGTCGACGACCCTGCAGGGCGTCATCACCCAACAGCTGGTCCCGACGGTCGACGGGAAGGGTCGCGTCGTGGCGGCGGAGGTCATGGTGGCCACGCCGGGGATCCGGAACCTGGTCCGCGAGGGCAAGGTCCACCAGATCTACTCGGCGATGCAGGCGGGCGGCCGCTACGGGATGCAGACGATGGACATGTCGTTGGCATCCCACGTCAAGGCCGGCCGCGTGACCCAGCAGATGGCCTTCGAGCGTTGCCACGACCCGGAGGAGCTGCAACGCCTGATCGGATCGACCGGCGCGTCTGTCCGCGTATCGCGGGCGGCGGCGCCTACGACGGCAGCGCGAGTGACCCCGGCTCGTCCTCGGGCGCCGGCGGCTGGGCCAACGACCCAGGTCCCACCGGATCGTGAGGAGGTGACGCGAGATGCCAGACACCTACACCTACAAGGCGCGTGACAAGGGCGGCAACGTCCTGAACGGCACGATCGTCGCCGACAACGAGGCGCTCGTCCTGGCGCGCCTGCGCGAGCAGGGCTTCATGCCGCTCGAGGTCGCGAAGCAGAAGCGCGGCATGAACATCGAGCTGACCGCGAAGAAGGTCAAGTTCAAGGAGCTGTCGGTCTTCGCGCGCCAGTTCGCCACGATGGTGAACTCGGGCCTGCCGATCCTGCGCTCGCTCGCGATCCTGGCGGAACAGACCGAGAACCCCGAGCTCGCGCGGGTGCTCGGCGAGATCCGCACCGACGTCGAGCAGGGCTCGTCGCTGTCGGGAGCGATGGTCAAGCACCCGAAGGTGTTCAACGACCTGTTCGTGGCGATGGTCAAGTCGGGTGAGACCGGCGGGTCGCTCGACGACGTGCTGCTGCGCCTCGCGGACATGATCGAGGCCGAGGTTCGCCTGCGCGGCAAGATCAAGTCCGCGATGACCTACCCGATCGCGGTCGTCGCCCTCGTCGTGTTGATCATGTCGGCGATGCTGCTGTTCGTCGTGCCGCAGTTCCAGACGATCTATGCGTCGCTGGGTGGCTCGTTGCCGCTGCCGACCCGGATCCTCTTGACGATGTCCAACATCTTCAAGAAGTACTGGTACATCGTGCTGATCGGCACGTTCGTGTTCCGGTTCTTCTTCAAGCGCTGGAAGAAGACCGACAACGGGCGCGCGTGGGTGGACAAGATGAAGCTGCGGGTGCCGGTCTTCGGGATCCTGTTCCAGAAGACGGCGCTGTCTCGCTTCGCATCGACCTTCTCGATGCTGCTGCGCTCGGGCGTGCCGATCCTGCAGTCCCTGGAGATCGTGGCCGAGACGGTGAACAACCGGGTCGTGTCCGACGCGGTGAACGACGTCCAGGACAGCGTCCGACAAGGTGAGTCGATGGCCAAGCCGTTGGCGAAGCACGCGGTGTTCCCGCCGATGGTCGTGCAGATGATCGCGGTCGGCGAGGAGACGGGCCAGGTCGACATGATGCTCGAGAAGGTCGCGACCTTCTACGAGCAAGAGGTCGAGGCCTCGGTCGACGCCTTGACGTCCCTGATCGAGCCGCTCTTGATCGCGGTGATCGGCGGCTGCGTCGGCATGGCGGTCATCGCCCTCTACATGCCGATGTTCAACATCATCAAGCTGATCCAGTGACCGACGTCTGGCGCGGTCCTGCGGCCCCCGGGCGAGACCCGGGGGCCGCAGCCGTTTCCGGCCCGCGTCGCGCTCTACCCGATACGAGGTATCTCGCCGGCCGGGACCTACAGGTGCGTGCGAGGGGGACCGAAACCTCGGGAGAACGCGCACCAGCAGGGTGCGCCTCGCCACATGGAAGGAGGCGAAAGCAGATGCTCAAGGGACTCATGAAGCGCGTCCGTGAGGACGAGGGCTTCACCCTCATCGAGCTGATGGTGGTCGTTCTGATCATCGGCATCCTGGTCGCCATCGCTCTGCCGACGTTCCTCGGAGCCCGTAACCGGGCCAACGACAAGGCGGCCCAGTCGGGCGTCCGCAACGCCATCGCAGCCGCGAAGACGTGCTTCACGGACACGGACACGCTACGATGGGCTGCGACGCCGCGCCAAGCTGACCACGATCGAGACGGCGCTGACCTTCGTTGCCGGCCGGCGGAGCCTCGACCGGCCCCGGCTCGATCTCGAGCAACATCGCCGCCGGAGGCACCGCTCCGACCGGTGACCACGGGTGACCAGATCGACCTGGCCGCTTGGTCGAAGTCGGGTACGTGCTTCTACCTGCGGGACAACGCCCTGACCGGCACCTTCTACGGCTCGTGCCGCAACCACTGCGGCGGCCTGTCTCGTCCACGCTCGGCCACGGCAGTCGCCGGCACCAGCTGGTAAGCCACACACCAGCAGCAGATCCGCGAAAGGCGGCCCTCCGGGGCCGCCTTTCCGGTGTCTGGGAGCGCTCAAGGCCGACCCCCATCCGGCCGACACCTATAGGACACGGGCTGGAGGAGCCGACCGTTGATGATGCGCATGTTGCAGACGCTGCGCCGCCGGATGAACGGCGAGGGCGGCTTCACGATCGTCGAGGCGATGATCTCGATCTCGATCCTCGCCGTCGGCGCATTCGCCGTCGCCCAGGCGACGATGTTCGGGTTGAGCACCACGGGCCTGTCGCGTCAGCAGCTCGTCCTCGCGCGCGGCCGTCGACCAGCAGATGGAAGAGGCCCGCGCGCTCAACTACGACAACCTCGTCCTGTCGGACACCGACCCGCTCGCCCATTCGGCGGATGCGACGAACCCAGACTACTGGGTGGACGCGAGCGCTCAGACCTACGACCCCGACGGAACCGGGCCGCTGGCGGCCGAGCCGCTCGTGCGCGTCGCCGGCGCGTCGCCGGCGCTCCAGCACTATCAGAACCCGCTCGCTCGACGGCGCCACGACCTACGAGGTCTATCGGTACGTCACGTGGGTCGACTCCCCGCAGGACGGCACAGGGCGAGGCGAGCGGCACCGACGGGAACAAGGACGGCATCAACGAGGGTCCGCACGACGCGAAGCGCGTCACCGTGGTCGTGGTCTGGAACGACGAGCTCGGTCGTGGCAGCACGTCGCTCGAGCGAGTCCTCGCTGTTCTCCGACGGGCAGATCACGTACAAGGCACCGACCACGAACGTCGCGCCGGGGTTGGGTGCCCGACCGCGAGCGTGGCCGACAAGACCGTCACCTTCACGGCCAACGCGAGCGACTCGGACGGATCGATCGCGAACGTCTCGTGGAACTTCGGCGACAGCACGACGGGAACCGGCGCGTCGGTGACGCACACGTACGCGAGCTACGCCACGTACACGGTGGTGAACACCGTGACCGACAACGGTGGGATCGACCGCGAGCAACAGCGCGGCCGGCTGCACGGTGACGACGGTCAGCCCGGTCGCGGGCAACGGCGGCCCTGACGGCACGGTCGTCGATCAACGGCGGACGCGACCTACACGAACTCCACGACGGTCACGCTGACGCTCGCGAAGAGCGGTGGCGGCCCGAACCCGGACACCATGATCCTGTCGAACGACGGCTCGACGTGGCTCGGTCCGTACTCGTTCGCGACGTCGTACACGTGGACCCTGACGCCGGGTGACGGCACCAAGACGGTCTACGCGCGGTTCTACAACTCGAGCGGCCAGTACGGCGCGATCGCGAACGACACGATCACGCTGGACACGGTCGCGCCCGGCACGCCGACCAGCTTCGCGAAGTCAAGCACCACGATCACCGGCGCGAACACGACGATCACGTTCACGTGGGCTCGCGCCGGTCGGCGTGACCGATCTCGGCGGCTATCGCGTGTACGCCGGCTGATCACGTCGACCGGCGCCTACTCGCTTGATCTGCGACACGGCATCGACGACCTGTAGCGACACACACAAGAAGACGGACACCTATGAGTACTACATCGTGGCTTACGACCTGGCGACCAACGTCAGCGCTGCTTCGACGCCGCACCTCACTGGCTGATCGGGGCGAGGCCGGGTTCACCCTGGTCGAGCTGATGGTCACCATGGCGGTGATGAGCATCGTGGCGACATCGGTGATGGCTGTCGCGTTCCGTTCGTTCACGACGACGAGCACGATCACGAACCGTCGCGACGTGCTCACCGACGGTCGGATCGCGATCGACCAGATGACGAAGCAACTGCGACAGGGCGAGTCGGTGGATCAGTCGGTCGAGCAACGGATCGACGCTGACGTTCGATACGTACATCGACGGCGTCCCGGCGACGATCGTCTGGCGGGTCACCGGGTCCTATCCCTACACGCTGGAGCAGTCCCGCGACGGTGGGGCACAACTTCGCGCCGCTCGTGTCGCCGATCAAGTGCAAGCTGGCGACGGACGCGGGCTGCTCGGCCGACCCGTTCACCTACACGTCGCACGGCGGTGTGGTCGACCAGGTCACGATCGACCTGACCTTCGTGACCGACACGTCGACGATCGACCTGATCTCCGACGTCCAGCTGCGGAACGCCGAGGAGTGAGGAGGCCATGATGACGACCCTGCTCCGCCGGCTGCATCCCGACGAGGACGGCTACTCCCTCGTCATCGCGATGCTGCTGCTGTCGATCATGATGGTGCTGTTGGCGGTCTCGCTCGGAGGCCGGGAACGCTTCGCTCAACCAGTCGCATCTGTCGATCGAGTGGAGCAAGTCGTTGACGGTGGCCGAGGCCGGCGTCAACCAAGTCCATCACCCTCCTCGGCCAGAGCCGTGGGGCGACCAACCCGTGCCGCATCTCGACGAGCACGGTCTGTTCCGGCGGTGGGGGCGAGTATCAGGTGAGCTGGTCGACGAGCGGAGGCACCGTGCTCGTGAGTTCGATCGGCTACTACCCGACGCAAGGCCGATCCGACCTTCACGCGCGAGGTCGCAGGTGACCTACGAGCCGGTGCCCTCGTTCAAGTACGCGATCTTCTCGCAGACGGCCCTGTCGGTTGCCCAACAACATGACGGTGATCGGGGACATCTACTCGGCCGGCGATGTCAGTCTCGGCAACGGCGCGGAGGTCTGTGGCAGCATCATCTCCTCCGGCGGCGGCGTCTCCCTCGGCAACGTGTCGAAGGTGACGAAGTCGAACTCGACCTACGGCTGCTCGGGCAAGAGCGGGAACGTCTGGACGGGCGGGACCGGCGGGATCACCGGCTCGAGCAACGTGACCGTGGAGGGGAACGCGACGGCATCCGAACCCGTCGTCCGCCACGTGCAGCAACGTCTCGAGTGAGCTACGCCATCGCGTCGACGATGGCCGTGACCGGCGCGGCGAAGGCGTGCGGGTCGATCGCGGGCACTGTGTCGGCAGCCAGCACGTCCGCGGGCGTGTCCTCGAGCCAGCCGGTCCCGGTGACGTTCCCGGCGTTCACGTTCGATCCGGACAACTACTCGAGCGATACGAGCGATCCGCTGCACCTGCAGTGCTACCCGACCGGGGGCACCTGCGGCTCGAACGACTCGCCGACGGCCGTCTCGGACTTCAACTCCTACGTCTCGGCCCACAAGACCAGCCTGACCGGGACGTTCGCGGTGTGGCAGCGGACGCCCAGCAGCTCCACCTACATCAACCTGGACGGGATCACGCTGTCGGGAGACTTCACCCTGGTCACGAACGCGCCGGTCAACTTCGGCAACACGAGCGAGGTCACGACGACGTCGTCCTCGATCGCGGCCGACCTCGTCGTGAACTCCAGCTACCAACCGACCGCGTCGTGCACCGCGGCGCTCGTGAACACCGGCGGCGCGGACTGCAGCATCTACGGCAAGAACGCGATCGAGTTCGACGCCGGCGACGCGACCGACCCCGACGACGGCGTCGTCGGGCTCCTGTACACGACCGGCAAGATGTCGTTCGTGAACTCGGCGAACAACTTCGACAGCACGGGCGATGGGGCCCTCTACGCGCAGTCCATGGACTTCAAGAACGGGTTCAACATCATCTACAACTCGCGCGTCGAGCGGGTGCTCGGGTTCGGCACGACGCTCGAGCAGGTCCTCTGGCAAGAGATCAACGTCTAGAGTGCGCCCGTGCTCACCGCGATCCTGCTCGTCCTGCTGACCGTGTTCGGCCTCGCCATCGGCAGTTTCATGACGGTGGTCGCGGCCCGCGTGCCGGCGGGGGAATCCGTCGTGCGACCGCGGTCGAAGTGTCCGAGCTGCGGCACTGAGATCCGAGAACCGGGACAACGTCCCCGTGCTCGGCTGGCTCCTGCTCCGCGGGCGCTGCAGGGAGTGCGGCGCCCGGATCTCCGCTCGGTATCCCGTTGCTGGAGGTGTCGACCGCTGCGGTGATCGTCGGCTCGTTCCTCGTCTACGACGACCTGTGGATCGCCGCCGGCGTCGCTGCGTTCCTCGCCCTGATGCCGGTGATCTCGGTCATCGACCTGGAGCACCGGATCATCCCCAACAAGATCGTGTACCCGGCGTTGATCGCGTTCCCCGTGTACCTCGTGATCGCCGATCTCGCCGGCGCGCCGGTGGACCTGACGCGCATGGCGATCGGCTTCCTGGCCTATGGCGGGGCGCTGTTCGTCATCGCGCTGATCTCGCGCGGCATGGGGATGGGGGACGTGAAGCTCGCGGCGCTGATCGGCATCGTCCTGGGGGCGCTCGCGCTCGGCCAGGTCGCGGTGGCGGCGGGTGCCGCGATCGTCCTGGGAGGCCTCGGCGCGATCATCGCGCTGCTCCGCGGGGTGGGGAGGCGCGGCGCGATGCCGTTCGGGCCGTTCCTGGCAGCGGGGGCCATCGTGGCCGCGTTCTGGGGCCCGCAGCTCGCCGACTGGTACTCGCGGACCTTCCTGCACGTCTGACCTCGGGGCAGCCGGCTCCTCGCTGAGCCGAACACCCGTTCGACCTGCAGAAATGACCTCCTGAGGTGTTTGACTCACCGTGTGCCCTGATGTTTCGTAAGCGTGCTCTCGGGGCTAGAAGGCCCAGATGAGCTTCTTGTGGAAGATGTGGCACATGTGGCACGTGAGATTCGACTCACGGCCGGATCTGGAGACGGCTCGAACATGGTGACGACAGGGGCCCAAGCGCTGTTCGGCGACGGTTCCACCTTGCTCACCGTCGCCGAGGTGGCCTCCGTGATGCGCGTCTCGACGATGACCGTCTATCGCCTGATCAAGAGCGGCGACCTCCCGGCCGTGCGGGTCGGGCACAACTATCGCGTCCGCGGAGCCGAGGTCGAGCGCTACCTCGCGTCCCGGTCGGTGCAGGTGGAGGGGTCGTGATGGCGAAGGGCCGGATCGGACTCGACATCGGCTCGACCGCGGTGCGCGCCGTCGAGCTGGTCGGCACCCCGTTGACCGTCGTCCGCGCGAGCCAGGTCGCGCTGCCGCCCGGCGCGGTGGAGAGCGGCGAGGTCCGCGAGCCGGCCGCCGTCACGGAAGCGATCCGCAAGCTCTGGAGCGAGGGTGGCTTCAAGGGCAAGCAGGTGTGGCTCGGCGTCGGCAACCAGCGCGTCGTGGTCCGCGAGATCTCGCTGCCGTACCTCCCGGAGAAGGAGCTTCGCGCCTCGCTCGGGTTCCAGGTGCAGGAATTCATCCCGATGCCGGTGGACGACGCCGTGCTCGACTACCACTCGATCGGCGAGTTCGAGCAGGAGGACCGCAGGATGATGCGGATGCTCCTGGTCGCCGCGCAACGCGGCATGGTCGACCAGGTCGTGCAGGCCGTGAGCGCCGCGAAGCTCGAGCCGATGGGTCTGGACCTGATCCCGTTCGCGATGGTGCGCTCGGTGGGCGCCACCGATGGCCCTCTCGAGCTCGAGGAGGGGGTGGCCGAGGAGGCGATCGTCGACGTCGGCGCGCACGTCACCAATATCGTGGTGCACGCGCGGGGCGCGACCCGGTTCGTCCGGATCCTGCCGAGCGGTGGCCGCGACGTCACCGTGGCGATCGCGCGCTCGGCCGGTGTCGAGGACGACGTCGCCGAGCGCCTCAAGCGCGGGGAGTCGATCGAGGACGCGCCGGCGCCCCAGACGGTGCGACAGGCAGCCCTGCAACGCGCCGCCGCGTTCGTCGACGAGGTTCGCTCGTCGCTCGAGTTCTACACGGCGCAAGCCAAGGACGCGCGGATCGGCAAGGTGCTCGTCACGGGCGGCGGCTCGCGCCTCGACGGGCTGTTCGACCTGATGCGCCAACGGATCCCCGTTCCGGTCGAGCCCGGCGCCGTCTTCAGTCGCGTGCCCGCATCAGCTCGACGAGGCCGACGTGGCTGCCGCGGAGCCGCTTGCTGGCCGTGGCGATCGGTCTCGCCCTGCCGGAGGAGGACGCATGAGCCGCGTCAATCTCCTCCCGCAGGACATCAAACAGGGCCAGGCGGTCCGTCGCCGCACCGTGCTCGTGTTGATCGGCGCGGCCGTCGTGATCGGCCTGATCATCCTGTTGTGGGTGTACCAAGGCGTGCGCCTCAACGGCGTGAACGACGATATCGAAGCGCAGAATCAGACCAACGCCGGTCTGCAGCAGGAGATCGCCGACCTGCAGAAGTACGAGGACCTGCAGGTCGGAGGCCCAGCAACAGGAGCAGCTGCTCGGCGCGGCCTATGCGGACGAGGTGGCGTATTCATCGATCCTCGTCGACGTGTCGAAGGTGATCCCGCCGGACACGTACCTCACGTCGTTCTCCTCCAACATCGACACCACCGCCGTGCCCTCCTCGGATCCGGCCGACCCCGACGTTCGTGGGCACGATGACGTTCGCGGGATCCGACGCTGCACTTCGACTCGCTCAGCACGTGGCTCACCAGACTCGAGAACGTGCAGGGCTGGGCGAACCCCTGGACATCGAACATCTCCCAGGAAGGCTCGGTCGCCGGGGCGTTCACCTTCGACACGTCCGTCGACCTGACACAGGACGCCTTGACCGAACGCGGGCTGGCGGGAGCGGAGGCGACCGGTGGATAACCCACGCGCACCGATCTTCGCCGCCGCCGGCGCGGTCGTGGTCGCGATCCTCCTGGTCGTGTTCCTCGTCCTGCCCAAGATGGGACAGGTCTCGACGGCGAAGGAGGACCTCGCCGCGGCGGTGAGCCAGCAGCAGGCCCTCGAGACGCAGAAGGGAGCGCTCGAGGACACCAAGGCACAGGCGCCGGAGAACCGCGCCACGATCGACGAGGTGCACCAGAAGATCCCGCCGACCGCCGACGAGCCCGGCCTGTTGCTGCTTGATCAACAACGCGGCGCTCGATTCGGGACTCGATCTCACGACCCTGTCACCGAGCCCGCCGGTGTTCGACAGCGTGACGGGGCTCAGCACGATCGTGCTGTCCATGAGCGCGAACGGCACGCTACAACGAGGCCACCGAGTTCAGCTACCAGATCGAGTCGCTGCCGCGCGCCGCGAAGATCACCTCGATGGCCCTGTCGCCGGCCGGCACGACCGACTCGCTCGGCAGCCAGGTGCTTACCGTCTCGGTGCAGATCGACGCCTACACGAGCGACACGAGCGCCGGTCCGGGATCGACTCCGGGACCGACCGAGGCGGGTGGCTGAGATGCCGATCAGCGATCGAGATCAGCGCATGCTCCGCATCGGCGGGATCGTGATCGGCGTGCTGCTGGTCGGGTTCCTGCTGCTCAAGTTGCTGGGCGGTGGCGGCGAGGAGGAAGCGTTCCCGTCCTCCTCACCCCTGAAGCCCGCGAGCAGTTCGACCCAGCCGACCGGCACGCCGAGCCTCGCGCCGTCGCCGGTCCTGGTCCTGCCCGCCCGCGACCCGTTCTCGATCCCGCCCGGGTTCTCGACCACGACCACCTCCACCGGCGGGACGACGACCACCTCCACCGGCGGGACCACGACGACATCCACCGGCGGGACCACGACGACGTCCACCGCCACGCCGCCGACGCAGCCGAGCAACGGCGCCAGCAAGACGGTCGGGGGGCACACGGTCGTCCTGCTGGACACCTTCACGGCCAACGGGGTCGAGCAGGCGCAGGTCGAGGTCGACGGGACGGTCTATGACCCGTCGGTCGGACAGACCTTCGGCCCGAACAAGCAGTACCGACTCCAGTCGGTCTCGGGGAACTGTGCCACGTTCCTCTACGGCGACGAATCGTTCACGCTCTGCGTGTCGCCGAACAAGTAGGGGCCGGCGTCGACGCCGGCGATGCGCCCACGGGGGGAGCGGTCGCCGGTCGAGCGGGGGCGGTCCGGTTGGACCGCCCCCGCCACCTTTCCCGGCGGCCATCGGCGTCCGGCAGCCCTTCCCTATGATGGGGCGCATGCTGCGCCTCCTGACCGCCGGCGAATCCCACGGCCCGGGCCTCGCCGTGATCCTGGAGGGCTTGCCGGCCGGCGTTCCGGTCAGCACCGCGTCGATCGCCGGGGAGCTGGCCCGGCGGCGGCACGGCTACGGCCGCGGGGGACGGCAGCGCTTCGAGGCGGACGCGTTCGAGATCCAAGCGGGGGTCCGACACGGCCGGACGCTCGGCTCGCCGGTTGCGATCACGATCCCGAACGTCGAGTACGAGACGAAATACCGGGAGCTGATGAGCCCCGAGGGGGAGATGGATCCCGACGCAGCGGCTGACGCGGCCGCGGCCGGGGCACGCCGACCTCGTCGGGACGCTCAAGTACGGGTTCGACGACGTCCGCAACGTCCTGGAACGAGCGAGCGCCCGCGAGACGGCGGCCCGGGTGGCGGCGGGCGTCCTGTGCAAGTCGTTCCTGGCGGCGCTGGACGTCCGGGTGTTCTCCCACGTCGTGCAGATCGGGAAGGTCCGGGCGCGTCGATCGGCGCCGCCGACACCCGAGGATCTCCGCACGATCGACGCCTCGCCGGTCAGATGCGCGGATGCGGCCACGGGCAGGGCGATGATGCAGGAGATCGACCGGCGTCGGAAGGCCAAGGACAGCGTCGGCGGCGTGTTCGAGGTCCTTGCCTACGGCGTCCCCGCGGGACTCGGCTCCTACGTGCAGTGGGATCGCAAGCTCGACGCGCGTCTCGCTGCGGCACTGATGTCGATCCAATCGGTGAAGGGCGTTGAGATCGGCGACGGCTTCGCGACCGCGGCCCGACCGGGATCCAAGGCGCACGACGAGATCGTGCTCCGCGGCGGCCGGCTGACGCGGGCAACGGCTCGCGCCGGCGGCATCGAAGGTGGCATGTCGACCGGGCAGCCGATCCGCGCCCGGGCCGCGATGAAGCCGTTCTCCACGGTGCCGCAACCGCTCCGGACCGTCGACCTCGACACCGGGGCGCCGGCGCAGGCGATCAAGCAGCGCACCGACGCCTGCGCCGTCCCGGCGGGTGGCGTCGTCGGTGAGGCGGTGGTGGCCTTCACCCTCGCCGACGCGGCGCTGGAGAAGTTCGGGGGCGATTCGCTGCCCGAGACGGCCCGGAACCTCTCCGCCTACCTGGAGCGCCTGCCGTGATCGTGTACCTCGTCGGGATGCCGGGCTCGGGCAAGTCCACCGTCGGCGCGGAACTCGCCGGCCGCCTCGGTGTGCCCTTCGTCGATCTCGACGTCGAGATCGCGCGCGCGGATGGGCGAAGCGTGACCCGGATCTTCGACGACGAAGGCGAGGCGGGCTTCCGGGCGCTCGAGGCGCGTGCCCTGTTGGCGGCGTCCACGCAGGACCCCGCGGTGATCGCCTGCGGCGGGGGAGTGGTGCTCGAGCCCGCGAACCGGATCACGCTGCGCAACACGGGCACGTGCGTGTTCCTGGACGTGCCGATCGCGGTCCTGGAGTCGCGGGTCGAGCCCAACGAGGAGCGCCCGTTGATCCGTGCCACCGGCGACCTGCAGCGGATCCTCGAGCAGCGCGAGCCGCTGTACCGAGAGTTCGCCGGCCACGTCGTCGATGGCAGCGGCGATCCCGGCGAAGTGGCGGACGCGATCGTGGAGGAGCTTCGTTGGAGCGCGTGACCGTCCCGATCGAGGGGCGGTCCTACGACATCATCATCGGAACCGAGGTGATCGCCGGCGCGGCCACCCACCTGCCCGATCTGGGACCGGCGGCCCGTGCCTTCGTCATCGCGGATCAGGCGATCGTGCCGACGTGGCTGCCACCGCTGGAGTCGGCGCTGTCGATCCGCGAGGTGCACGCAGTGCCGCTGGCGGTGCCGTCGGGTGAGGCGGCCAAGACGATGCAGGTCTACGACACGTTGCTGCACCAGCTGGCGACACAGGAGGCGCACCGGGACGACCTGGTCGTGGCGCTCGGCGGCGGCACGGTCGGAGATCTCGCGGGCTTCGTCGCGTCGACGTACATGCGCGGGATGCGCTTCGTACAGGTGCCCACGACGCTGATCGGCCAGGTGGACGCCGCGATCGGCGGCAAGACCGCCGTCAACCTCCCCGAGGGGAAGAACCTGGTCGGCACCTTCTATCAGCCCGTCGCGGTGCTCGCCGACGTGGCCACGCTGGCGACGCTGCCGGATCGAGACTACCGCTCCGGCCTTGGAGAGGTGGCGAAGTACGCGCTCACGCTCGACCTCGATCTGCTTGCGGTCTTGGAGCGCGATCCCGGGCCGATCCTGCGACGCGACCCGACGGCGCTCGAGCCGCTGGTGGCGCGATGCGCCCGGCTGAAGGCCTCGACCGTGGCGGCGGACGAGCGAGACACGGGGGTGCGGTTGTTCCTCAACTACGGGCACACCTTGGGGCACGCGCTCGAGCGTCTCGAGGCGTTCGATGGGCGCTCGCACGGGGAGGCGATCGCGGTCGGGATGGTGTTCGCGGCGCGGCTGGCCGAGGGCCGTGAGCTCTGCGAGCCCGGACTCGTCGGTCGGACGGTTCGGCTCCTGACCTCGCTCGGGCTCGAGGTCGACGGGGCGCTCCCGCCTGCGCGTGACATCCTGTCTGCCTTCCGCATGGACAAGAAGTTCCATGCGGGGGTGCGCTTCGTCCTGCTGACCGATGTCGGCCACCCGACGGTGGTCGAGGGGGTCACGGAGGACGAGATGCGGACCGTGCTGACCGAGATGGGGGCTGCGGGATGAACGTGCTGTACCTGTTCGGCCCGAACCTGGGGGCGCTCGGCCGACGCGACCATGCGACCTACGGGTCCCAGACGCTCGGCGAGATCATGGCCGAGCTCGACGTGCGGGCGCTCGAGCGCGGGCACACCCTGCGCTGGCATCAGTCCGATCACGAGGGCGAGCTGGTCGGGTGGCTGCTGTCGGCGGCAGAGTCGGGCGTCGAGCTCGTCGTGCTCAATCCCGGAGCGCTCTCGCACTATTCCTATGCGTTGCGTGATGCGATCGAAGCCTCGGGACTCCCCGTCCTCGAGGTGCACATGTCCAACATCTACGCCCGCGAGACCTTCCGACACACATCGGTCATCTCCGATGTGTGCCGGGGCACGATCAGCGGTCTCGGGGCCGGTGGCTATCATCTGGCGCTGGAGGCGATGCCGTGGATCACCGAGTGAGAAGGGACGCGCTGACCGCGCGTCTGGAAGACCTGTCCGTCGATGCGCTGCTCATCACGCGCCTGCTGCACACCCGCTACCTCACCGGCTTCACGGGCTCCAACGGTCAGGTGCTCGTGCGTCGCGACGGCGCCCTGTTCCTCACCGACGGACGCTACACGGAGCAGTCCCGTCGAGAGGTCCCCGATCTGGAGCGCATCACATACGTGAACCCACTGCGCGAAGAGCTGGGTGGCTACCTGGACGGCGTGCACCGGCTCGGGTTCGAGGCGGAGGAGGTGACCGTCGCGACGCGCGACCGGTTCGACGCGGCCCTGCCCGACGTCGAGCTTGTCGCGACCACCGACGTCGTCGAGTCCCTGCGCGCCGTGAAGGACGACGAAGAGCGAGAGGCGATCCGCCAGGCGCAGGCCATCACCGACGCGGCGTTCGAGCGGATCTTGGAGCGCTTCGCGATCGGGGTCAGCGAGCAGCACATCTCCCGGCAGCTCGAGGCGCTGATGATGGATGAGGGTGCCGAAGGGCTCGCCTTCGATTCGATCGTGGCGTTCGGCGAGAACGCGGCCGAGCCGCACCACGAGCCGTCCCATCGGCTGCTCGAGGAGGGCGACGTGATCAAGCTCGACTTCGGGGCTCGGTTCGCCGGGTATCACGCCGACATGACGCGCACGATCGCCTTCGGCGCCCCCGCGAGTGAGATCACGAAGATCCACGACGTGGTCCGGGAATCGCAACAGGCCGGCATCGACGCCCTCCGAGCGGGCGTGACGGGGGAGTCCGTGGATGCGGTGAGCCGAGAGGTGATCGAGCGAGCCGGGTACGGCGACCGATTCGTGCACAGCTTGGGACACGGCGTCGGGCTGGAGATCCATGAGGCACCGAGTTTGGGGCGCAAGCAGGAGGAGCCGCTGCCGGTTGGCGCGGTCGTGACCGTGGAGCCGGGCATCTACATCCCGGGGCTCGGCGGCGTGCGCATCGAAGACATGGTGGAGGTCACCGACGAGGGCTGCGTCGTGGTCGGCACCTCGAGTCGCGACCTGATCGAGCTGTAGGCGAGGAGCCCTGTTGAGCGTTTCCACGAACGACTTCAAGAACGGCATGACCCTCGAGCTGGACAACGTGCTGTTCCAGGTCGTGGAGTTCCAGCACGTGAAGCCGGGCAAGGGCGGGGCGTTCGTGCGCACGAAACTCCGCAACGTGAAGACGGGCGCGGTGATCGAGCGCACCTTCAACGCCGGCGTGAAGGTCGGGCTTGCGATCGTCGAGCGCAAGGGCATGCAGTACCTCTACGTCGACGGATCCGACTTCGTGTTCATGGACCTCGACACCTACGACCAGGTGCACGTGCCGCCGGAGGTGGTGGGCGACGCGGGCAAGTACCTGGCCGCCAGCGCCGAGGCGCAGATCGCGATGCACGACGGCGTGCCCATCTCGATCGACCTGCCCGCCTCGGTGGTGCTCACCATCACCGACACGGCGCCCGGGGCCAAAGGCGATACGAAGACCGGCGCCCTCAAGCCGGCGACGGTCGAGACCGGGGCGGTGGTCAGCGTCCCGCTGTTCGTCGAGGAGGGTGAGCGGATCAAGGTCGATACGCGATCGGGCGACTACATCGAACGCGTGAAGGGCTGAGGGTGACCCGCCGAGAGGAACGGCGCTCCGCGATCGACGTCCTGTATCAAGCCGACATCACCGACGCGTCGGGCGCAGCGGTGCTCGCCGAGTGGCGCTCGGCCGGTCGCGAGATCCCCGCGTTCACCGTGGAGCTGGTCGACGGCGTCTGGGCCAAGCTCCCGGACATCGATCTGCTGTTGGAGACCCACGCCGAAGGTTGGTCGGTGCAACGCATGGCGGCCCTGGATCGCACGATCCTGCGCATCGGGGTCTACGAGCTGCTCTGGGACGACGACATCCCGTCCTCGGTCGCGATCAGTGAGGCGGTCGAGGCGGCCTCGGAGCTGTCCGCCGACGATGCGAAACGCTTCGTGAACGGCGTGCTGGGCCGGATCGCCCGGGACGAGGGCGTCGGCTAAGCGCTCGGCTGCTCGCCCTCGGCCCGCTGGACCTGCTCGGGCGCCGCGGCCGGCGGTGCGGCTGCCGGTGGTGCGGCAGCCGGAGGCGGCGCGGCAGCCGGAGGCGCCGCCGCTTCGTCGTCGACCGCGCCCTCCTTCAGGCCCTTCTTGAACTCGCCCTGCGCCTTGCCCATGTTCCGGGCGATCTGGGGCAGCTTCGCGGCTCCGAAGATGACCACGGCGCCGATGATGAGCACGAGCATCCAGTCCTGCATGTCCGATCCTTCCGGAGAGGTGCTTTCAGGATAGTCCCCCCGACCCCATCGGAACACCGCCATCGCCGACGCAGGCGTGTATCCTTCGAAACGACATGAACCCCCTTTAACGCCGGTCCCGTGAGGCCGGGAAGGGATCACAGATGGGCCACAACCTGTCCGCCTCCTCGCTTGCCCGGGGAGGCGTTGTCATATGAGCGCCACGGTCATGTCCGATGAGGACATCCGCCGCGCGCTCACCCGCATCGCCCATGAGGTCATCGAGCGGAACAAGGGCGCGGACGACGTGGCGCTGGTCGGCATCGCCGATCGCGGGGACGATCTGGCCAGACGCCTGGCGGCCGAGATCGCTCGGATCGAGGGAGCGGACGTCCCGGTCGGGGTCCTCGACATCACGTTCTACCGCGACGACATCGGGCTCCGTGCCGAGGCGCCGGAGGTGCACGAGACCCGGATCGCCTTTGACGTCTCGGGCAAGGTGGTGGTCCTGATCGACGACGTGCTGTTCACGGGTCGCACGATCCGCTCGGCCATGGACGCGCTGATGGACCTCGGGCGTCCACGCAAGATCCAGCTGGCGGTGCTCGTCGATCGGGGCCACCGTGAGCTCCCGATCCGAGCCGACTTCGTCGGGAAGAACGTGCCGACCGGTCGGGGCGACGACGTGCGCGTCCAGGTCGCCGAGGTCGACGGGGTCGACGCGGTCACGGTCACGCCGGATACCGGAGGGAACGAGTGAACAAACACCTGCTCTCGATGCACGATCTGACCGGCGACGACGTCATACGGATCCTGGACACCGCCGAGTCGTTCCGCGAGGTCGGCACGCGAGTGATCAAGAAGGTGCCGGCGCTCCGCGGACGCACGGTCGTCAATTTCTTCCTCGAGAACTCGACCCGGACGCGGATCAGCTTCGAGCTGGCCGCAAAGCGGTTGTCCGCAGACGTGATCAACTTCAGCGCGAGCGGCTCGAGCGTGGCAAAGGGCGAGTCGCTGAAAGACACCGCATTGACGTTGCAGGCGATGGGCGCGGATGCGATCGTGATCCGCCACTCCTCGAGCGGATCGCCCCTGCAGCTGACCCGATGGGTCGACGGCCGGGTGCTGAACGCTGGCGACGGGACCCATGAGCACCCGACCCAGGCGCTGCTCGACCTCTACACGATGCGCGAGAAGCTCGGTCGCCTCGAGGGGCTCCGCGTCGCGATCGTCGGCGACGTGATGCACTCGCGCGTCGCCCGGTCCCTCACCTTCGGCCTGGTCATGATGGGCGCGGAGGTGACGCTGGTCGGCCCGCCGACGTTGATCCCGCCGGAGGCGCCCGCATGGGGGGCGCAGGTCAGCTACGACATCGACGGGCTGCTGCCCAAGCTGGACGTGTGCTACATGCTCCGCGTGCAGAAGGAGCGGCAGCGGCTCGAGTACTTCCCGAGCGTGCGGGAGTACGCGCGGCTCTTCGGCCTCACCAGCGCCCGCGCCGCCATGCTCCCGGAGCACGCGCTGATCATGCACCCGGGGCCGATGAACCGAGGCGTCGAGATCGACTCCGACGTCGCCGATCAGCCGGAGTCGGTGATCGAGGAGCAGGTGACCAACGGCATCGCGATCCGCATGGCGTTGCTCTACCTCCTGCTCGGCGGCGCCGGCGACGGGGAGGCGGCGTGAGCGGTCGATTCGTGTTCGAGCAGGCACGGGTGATCGACCCCGGCGCGGGCCTCGACGAGGTCCGCGACGTGGTCGTGGCGGACGGACGCATCGCGGGTTCCGATGCCGCCGCGGACGCCGATCGGATCGACGCGCGCGGCCTCGTCCTCGCGCCCGGACTGGTCGACCTCCACACGCATCTGCGGGAGCCCGGCGACGAGCACAAGGAGACGATCGCGTCGGGCACCCGGGCGGCGGCGGCCGGCGGGTACACGGCGATCGCCGCGATGGCCAATACCGTGCCGGTCACCGACCACGCCGCCATCGTGCACGAGGTGCGCGATCTCGCCGCCGCCGCGGGGAGCTGTGACGTCTTCCCGGTCGGCGCGATCACGAAGGGGCTGCTCGGCGAGTCGCTGGCAGAGATGGGGGAGATGGTCGATGCGGGCGTGCGCGTCTTCTCCGACGACGGCCGGTGCGTGCCGACCGCGCGGCTGCTTCGCAACGCGCTGATCTACGCGAAGGCGTTCCCGGTCGAGGTCGTGCTGGCCGATCACGCCGAGGACGACTCGCTCGTCGAAGGCGGGCACATGCATGAAGGCCTCCAGTCGGCGTCCCTCGGGCTGGCCGGGAGGCCTGCCGAGGCGGAGGAGATCGCCGTGGCTCGCGATCTCGCGCTCGCCCGATCGACGGGGGGGCGGCTGCATCTGTGCCATCTGTCGAGCGCCCGCGCGGTGGAGCTCGTGCGCCGCGCGAAAGCCGAGGGCGTTCGGGTCACGGCCGAGGTGACCCCGCATCACCTCGTGTTCACGGACGCCGACCTCGCCACGTACGACACCGCCAAGAAGATGAACCCCCCGCTCCGCGGGCCCGAGGATCGCGACGCGCTGCGCGCCGGTCTTGCCGACGGGACGATCGACGCGATCGCGACCGACCACGCACCCCACGCGGTCGAGGAGAAGGACATGGAGTTCGACCTCGCGCCGCCGGGGACGATCGGCCTGGAGACCTCGCTCGCGGCGGCGCTCACGTTCCTGGTCGAGCCCGGCGTCCTGTCCCTGTCGCGGGCGATCGAGGCGCTGTCGACGACCCCTGCGCGCATCCTCGGCGCGGCGGCGCACGGCGGGCCGATCGAGGTCGGGCGTCCCGCCAACCTGGTGGTGTTCGATCCCTCGGAGGACTGGATCGTCGAGCCGCCCTTCGTCTCGAAGGCCCGTAACAGCGCCTTCACCGGAGCGCGTCTGCTCGGCCGCGTGCGGTTCACGATGCTCGACGGCGCACTGACCGTCGCGGACGGGAAGCCCACGCGATGACCTCGGGCCCCGGCCGCATTGCTCGCCCTCGAGGACGGCACCGTTCTGCGCGGCAGTGCGTTCGGGGCCGCCGGCGAGTCCTTCGGCGAGGCCGTGTTCAACACCGGGATGGCGGGCTACCAGGAGATCCTGACCGACCCCTCCTACGCGGGCCAGATCGTCACGATGACGTATCCGCACCAGGGCAACTACGGCATGAACGACGAGGACCCCGAGAGCTGGCGGCTGCAGGTCGCCGGGTTCGCCGTCCGCGAGGCATCGCGTCGGCCGAGCAACTGGCGGTCGCGATCGAGCCTGCCCGATGCCCTCGAGGAGGCCGGCATCGTCGGGATCGAGGGGATCGATACGCGGCAGCTCACCCTGCGGCTGCGGTCCCACGGTGCGATGCGCGCCGCCGTCTCGACGGTCGACCTTGAGCCGGCGTCGCTCGTCGAGCGGATCCAGGCCGCCCCCGGCATGGCCGGCGCCGACCTGGCCAAGACGGTGAGCACCGTCGATCCGTACGAGGCGAGCGCGCTGGTCGGTCCGCCGGCGCAGGATCGGGGGCCGGTGTTCCGCGTCGCCGCCTACGACTTCGGCATGAAGCGCAACATCCTTCGGCTGCTCGCGGCCCACGGCATCGCGACGACGGTGTTCCCGGCCGAGACCCCGGCGATCGAGATCGCCCACGGCGCGTACGACGGCGTGTTCCTATCGAACGGGCCTGGCGATCCCGCCGCGACCGGCTACGGGATCGCCGCCGTCCGAGAGCTGCTGGGCAAAGTCCCGGTCTTCGGGATCTGTCTGGGCAACCAGCTGCTCGGCCTGGCCCTCGGGGGGCGCACCTACAAGATGCCGTTCGGCCACCGAGGCGTGAACCAACCGGTGAAGGACCTCGCGACCGGCGTCGTCGAGATCACGAGCCACAACCACGGATTCGCGGTGGATCCGAACGCGTGGGCGAGAGATGCAGACGGCATCGCGCTGACCGACTACGGACGCGTGCACCTCAGCCATTGGAACCTCAACGACGGCACCCTCGAGGGCATGCGCTGCCTCGACGTGCCCGCGTTCAGCGTGCAGTACCACCCCGAGTCGGCTCCCGGGCCGCACGACTCCCGATACCTCTTCGAGGAGTTCCGCTCGTTGATGGGCGGCGCTCCCTGATGCCCCGCCGCACCGATCTGCAGAAGATCATGGTGATCGGCTCCGGTCCGATCGTGATCGGTCAGGCGTGCGAGTTCGACTACTCCGGCACCCAGGCCTGCAAGGTCTTGCGGGCCGACGGGTTCGAGGTGTCGTTGATCAACTCGAACCCCGCGACGATCATGACGGATCCGCGCTTCGCGGATCGCACCTACATCGAGCCGCTCACCCCCGAGTCGGTGCTGCAGGTGCTCGAGCGCGAGAAGCCCGACGCGCTGCTCCCGACGCTCGGTGGGCAGACCGGGCTGAACGTCAGCGTCGCGCTCGCGGAGTCAGGCGACCTCGATCGGCTGGGCGTGCGCATGCTAGGCGCCTCGCTCGAAGCGATCCGCAAGGCGGAGGATCGCAGCGCGTTCAAGCAGGCGATGCTCGCCGCGGGGCTCGATGTGCCCCGCGCGGGGATCGCACACACCCTGGACGAGGCGCTCGCGCTCGGAGACGAGCTCGGCTATCCGCTGATCCTGCGGCCGTCGTTCACGCTCGGCGGCGGCGGGAGCGGATTCGCCCACGACCGGCCAGAGCTCGCGATCGCCGCCGCTCGCGCGCTCGCCGCCAGTCCGGTCAGCGAGGTCCTCGTCGAGGAGTCGATCGTCGGCTGGAAGGAGTTCGAACTCGAGGTGATGCGCGACGGCGCCGACAACGCCGTGATCGTGTGCTCGATCGAGAACGTGGATCCGATGGGCGTGCACACCGGCGATTCCATCACGGTCGCTCCCCAACAGACGCTGACCGATCGCGAGTACCAGCGGATGCGTGATGCCGCGATCACGGTGCTGCGGGTGATCGGCGTCGAGACGGGCGGTTCGAACGTGCAGTTCGCGGTGGATCCCGCCACCGGCCGGCAGGTCCTGATCGAGATGAATCCGCGTGTCTCGCGCTCGAGCGCCCTCGCGTCGAAGGCGACGGGGTTCCCGATCGCCAAGATCGCGGCGCTGCTGGCGGTTGGTTATCGGCTCGACGAGATCATGAACGACATCACCGGGGAGACCCCCGCGGCGTTCGAGCCGACCCTCGACTACGTCGTGGTCAAGATCCCGCGCTTCGCCTTCGAGAAGTTCCCGGAAACATCGCCCGTGCTGTCCTCCACGATGAAGTCGGTCGGCGAGACGATGGCGATCGGGCGCACCTTCACCGAGGCGATCGGCAAGGCCTGGCGCGGCATCGAGAAGGGCGCGCTCGATCGAGGATGGGGGGGCGGCGGCGGGATGCCCGAGCCCGAGGCCGTCGCGGTCCCGACCGAGACGCGGCTGCACGCGCTCGCCGACGCCCTGGCGGCGGGCGCGGAGATCGACGACGTGGCGGCGAGCTCCGGCATCGATCCCTGGTTCGTCGATCAGATCGCGCGGGTCGTGGCGGCGTGCGCGTCGGTGCGCGGGCTGCCGCTGCACACGTTGTCGGCGGACGCGTTGCGAGCGGCAAAGCGCAGCGGTCTGTCGGATGCGCGACTCGCCACCCTCACCGGCGCGACCGAGGCCGCGGTCCGCCGGCACCGCGACGCCCTCGGCGTCCAGCCGGTCTTCAAGACCGTCGACACGTGTGCGGGCGAGTTCCCGGCGATGACGCCCTATCACTACTCCACCTACGAGTCCGAGAACGAGGTACGGCCCGCCGAACGTCCGCGCGTGATCATCCTCGGTGCCGGGCCGAACAGGATCGGGCAGGGGATCGAGTTCGACTACGCCTGCGTGCACGCCGCGTTCGCGCTGGAGGAGGCCGGGTTCGAGTCGGTGATGATCAACTCGAACCCCGAGACCGTCTCGACCGACTACGACACCTCGAGCCGGCTGTACTTCGAGCCGCTGGCGGCCGAGGACGTGCTGGCCGTCTGCCGCGCGGAGCAGCCCTTCGGGGTGATCGCGCAGTTCGGCGGGCAGACCCCGTTGCAACTGGCCACCACGCTGCAGGAGGAGGGCTTCGCGATCCTCGGCACCAGCCCGGCGGCGATCGATCTGGCCGAGGATCGCGGGAAGTTCGCCGAGATCCTGCAGGAGCTGGAGATCCCCGCGCCCCCGCACGGCGAGGCGCGCACGATGCCGGAGGCCCGAGCGATCGCCGAGCAGATCGGCTACCCGGTCGTCGTGCGCCCCTCCTACGTGCTCGGCGGTCGCGCGATGGAGATCGTCTATGACGACGACGAGCTCGAGCGGTTCGTGCAAACGGCGGCCGATGCGTCGCCGGACCACCCCGTGTTGATCGACCGCTTCCTCGAAGGTGCGATCGAGGTCGACGTCGACGCGGTGTCGGACGCACACGGCGGCGTCTTCGTGGGCGCGGTGATGGAGCACATCGAAGAGGCGGGCGTGCACTCCGGCGATTCGTCGTGTCAGATCCCGCCGGCGACCTTGTCCGACGACGAGCTCGACACGATCGAGGACATCGCGGTCCGACTGGCGCGGCGCCTCGGGGTCGTCGGCCTGATGAACCTCCAACTCGCGGTGAAGGATGAGCGGATCTGGGTGCTGGAGGCGAACCCGAGAGCGTCGCGCACGGTGCCGTTCGTCTCCAAGGTGATCGGCGTGTCGTTGGCGCGGATCGCCACGCTCGTGCTCACCGGTCGCACGATCGCGGACCTGCGCGTCGACGGCGTGCTTCCCGAAGACCCGCATCATTACCGGCGCCTTCCCTACACGAGCGTCAAGGCGGCCGTGCTGCCGTTCGGTCGCTTCCCGGGGGCGGACACGGTGCTGGGGCCGGAGATGAAATCGACCGGCGAGGTCATGGGGATCGATGCCGACAGCGGCATGGCGCTGGCCAAGGCCATGGTTGCCGCAGGTCATGCGCTGCCGAGCGCGGGGTCGGTCTTCGTCAGCGTCGCCAACCGCGACAAGCGCGCGATCGTCTTTCCCGCGAAGCGGTTGGCCGATCTCGGATTCAGGCTGCTCGCGACCGGGGGCACGGCCGGGGTGCTGGAGCGCGCCGGGATCCCGGTCGAGCGGGTCGCCAAGGTCAGCGAGGGCCCGGACAACATCGTCGAGCTGATCCGCGGCGGCCGGGTCGACCTCGTGATCAACACGCCGTTCGGTCGTGCGCCCCGCACCGACGGATCGTTCATCCGGACGGCGTCCGCCGCCGCGGGCGTTCCGTGTATCACCACGCTCCCGGGTGTGTTCGCGGCCGTCCGCGGGATCGAGGCGCTCCTCGGCGACCCGACCGAGCCGCGTTCGATCCAGGAGCACCACGCCGCCGCGAGCCGCGAGCCTTTGCAGGCACGGCTCTCGTTCGACGCTGCGGTCGCGTCGGCCGGAGGCGAGGCGTGAAACGCGTCCGTGCCGAGATCTTGTCGACGCGCACGCTCGGCGCCTATCGATCGTTGACGCTCGTGGCGCCGGAGCTCGCCGAACGCGCGCGCCCGGGGCAATTCGTGGCGGTCGCGATGCCGACCGGCCGCGATTTCATCCTGCGTCGTCACCTGACGATCCATCAGTCCTCCCGCCGCGGCGGCTGGGCCGGCACGCTGGAGTTCGTCGTCGATCCCGCCGCGGGGCCGGGCACCGCATGGTTGGCCGACCTCCGCGCGCATGAATCGCTGGACGTGATCGGGCCGCTCGGCAGGCCCTTCGCGTACCCGAAGCGGCTCACCAACTGTCTGCTCGTGGGGGAGGGTCGCTCGGTCGCCGGTCTCTACTTCCTCGCGCAGGAGCTGACGGCGCGGGGCAAGCGGGTCGACATGGTGATCGGCGGGTCGACCCTCGAGGCTGTCTTCAAGCCGATCGAAGCCAAGCGCCTCTCGCAGTTGGTCACGGTTCATGACCGACGACGGCACGCTCGGAGAGCTCGGCTCGATCGTCGACGCGCTGCCCGGCGCCATCGAGCGCTGCGGCGCCGAGGTGGTCTATGCGGCCGGCCGACCCGGGTTGCTGCGGGCCGTCGGCGCGGTGTGCCGAACCCGTCGGCTGCCGGCACAGGTTGCAGTGGAGGAGCGGATGGGTTGTGGCTACGGCCTCTGCGGCACCTGCGCGGTCCCGGTCGCGCGCAAGGACGGGGCCGGATGGGATCACGCCCGCGCGTGCGTGGACGGCCCCGTGTTCAACCCGGCGCGCGTGCTCTGGGACCGATGGCCCGCGGCCGCCACCAGCGCCGAGACCGCCGGGCTCGTCGAGCCTGCCGCGGGTGCGGTGGACGCGTGAGCGCGCAGCGGCGTTCGCTCGCTGTCGACCTCGGCGGCCTGATCCTGCCGACCCCCGTATTGATCGCCGCCGGCTGCGCCGGGACCGGACGAGAGCTGTCCGGGTTGGTCGAGGTCCGCAAGCTCGGCGGCGTCGTGACGCGCACGATCACCGTCGAGTCGCGCCCAGGCGCAGCGCCGCCACGGATCGCCGAGTCCCAGTCAGGCATCGTCTGGAATACGGGACGGCAGAACCCGGGCATCGATGCGTTCATCGCCACCGAGCTGCCATCCTGGACGAAGGTGGGTGTGCCGTTGGTCGTCTCGATCGGCGGCGGCTCGCTCGAGGAGTACGTTCGGCTGACCGGCGCGCTCCAGGGACAGCCCGGGGTCCTCGGGATCGAGGTCGACCTGTCCGGTCCGGATGACGAGTGGGAACGCCCGATGCTCGGTGCGCACGTGGATCGCGTGACCGAGATCGTGGGCGCGGTGGCCCGGATGTCGCTCGTGCCCGTGTTCGCGAAGGCGCCCGGGGGCCTCGACGTGGTGCCGATCGCGATCGCCGCCACACGAGCAGGCGCGAGCGTGCTCACGTTGACCGGTTCGCCACCCGCGTACGCGGTGGACGCGTCGTCGTCGCGTCCGATCCTCGGCGGCGGGTCGGGCTGGTTGTCGGGCCCCGCCCTCAAACCGCTCACGCTTCGGGCGATCGCCGATGTCGCCCGTGCGTTGCCGCGGATGCCCCTGGTCGCCAGCGGCGGCATCGGAACGGCGGTCGACGCGATCGAGGCGATGATCGCCGGTGCGACCGCGGTCCAGGTTGGCGTCGCGGCATTGATCGACCCGACGTCGCCCGTGTCGATCGCGCAAGGCATCGTAGCGGAGCTGAAGCGCCGGTCGTTGGTCTCGCCGATGCAGCTGCGACCGGTGCCGCAGGAGAGCGAGGTGCCGACATGATCCCTCGACCGCAACGGCCCGTGATCGTGGCACTCGACGTCTCGGATCTCGACGAGGCGGAGCGGCTCGCGGCTGCGCTCGCTCCCGAGGTCGGCATGCTCAAGATCGGGTTCGAGCTGTTCTACGCCTTCGGTCCAGACGCTGTGCAGCGCATCACACCTCATGGCCCGGTGTTCATGGACAGCAAGCTGCACGACATCCCGAACACGGTCGAGCGGGCGAGCGCCAACATCGCGCGACTCGGCGTGCGGATGTTCAATGTGCACGCCCTCGGCGGCGACGCGATGATGCGCGCTGCACTCGAAGGCGCGAAGCGCGGCGCCGACGACGCCGGTGTTCCGATGCCGCTCGTCGTCGCGGTCACCGTGTTGTCGTCGCACGGCGGCGAGGGACTCGCGTCCCCCGCGTCGTTGGCATGGGAGGCGAAGTCGGCGGGGCTCGACGGCGTGGTGGTGTCGGGCGACGATGTCCGCGACGTTCGCGGGGCGTGCGGCGACGCCTTCTGTCTCGTCGTGCCGGGCATCCGTCCGGCCGGCACGAACGGTCACGATCAGGTCCGCGTGTTGTCGCCCGGTGACGCGATCGAGCGCGGTGCCGACTACCTGGTGGTCGGTCGCGCCATCACGAACGCGGTCGATCCGGTCGGTGCGGCGCGCGCGATCGCGCGCGAGGCGCGCTGAAAACGCGCAGGTCACACGGCTCGACACGGTTTGTCCCGTGTCGGACGCCGTGCGTATACTCCCCGCGTTCCCGGACCTTCCATCGATCTTGAAGGAGATTGTTCATGGCCCTTCCGACGCTTACCCCGGAGCAGCGCGCCGACGCACTCAAGAAGGCTGCGGCCGCGCGAAAGAAGCGCGCCGAGGTGAAGGGCGAGCTGAAGTCCGGCAAGCGCACGCTCGCCGATGTGCTGAAGAAGGCGGAGACGGACGAGACGCTCGGCAAGATGAAGGTGTCCACGGTGCTCGAGTCGCTCCCCGGTGTCGGCAAGGTTCGGGCGCAGAAGATCATGGAAGAGCTCGACATCTCCGCGACCCGCCGGATCCGCGGGCTCGGCAGTAAGCAGCGAGCGCTGCTGTTGGACAAGTTCGGCAAGAAGTAGCGAGAGCGCGTGCGTCAGGGCACGCTGATCGTGATCGCCGGTCCCTCCGGGGTCGGGAAGGGCAGCCTCGTGCAGCGGTTGCTCGAGCGCGATCCCGAGCGGTTGGCGCTGTCCGTCTCGGCGACCACGCGGCCCGCCCGGTCGGGCGAAACCGACGGCGTCGACTACCGGTTCATCGACGATGCGACGTTCGATCGGATGATCGCCGCCGGCGAGTTCCTGGAGTGGGCCGAGGTGTATCGCGGCCGACGCTACGGCACCCCCCATGCGTTCGTGGATGAGCGTCTGGCGGGCGGTTTCGACGTGCTGCTGGAGATCGACGTGCAGGGTGCCGCTCAGGTGCGGGCCCACGCGCCCGATGCCCGCCTGCTCCTCCTGGTGCCCCCCTCGCTGTCGGCGCTGGAGACCCGATTGCGCGGGCGAGGCACGGAGGGCGATGAGGCGATCGCGGAGCGCCTCGCGGTCGCCGAACGAGAGCTCGAGCAGGCCGGGTGGTTCGACCACGTGGTCGTCAACGACGATCTCGACCGAGCGACCGAGGAGGTCGCTGCTATCATCGAGGGGTCCCGCACCCGCTGACCTGCCATGATCCGGCGACAGGAGTGCTTCCCACATGATCGAACCCAAGATCGACGATCTGCTTGCGGCCGTCGATTCCAAGTACACCCTCGTGATCGTCGCCGCCAAGCGCGCGCGAGAGATCAACTCGTACTACAGCCAGCTGGGCGAGGGCCGCGGCGAGTTCGTACCGCCGCTGGTCGAGACCGGGCTGCGCAACAAGCCCCTGTCGATCGCCCTCGAGGAGATCGCCGAAGGCAAGATCGCCTACGAGCGTCCCGAGGAGATCGTCGAGGTCGACTGACGTGAGCGAGCTCCGTGGCCGCCGGGTGTTGCTCGGGGTCACGGGCGGTATCGCCGCGTATAAGGCAGCCTCGCTGGCCCGGGACCTCGGTCGCGCCGGCGCCGAGGTGACGGCCGTGCTCACGGCGTCCGCGACGCGGTTCATCGGCGTCGACACGTTCTCGGGCCTGACCGGTCGGGCGGCCCACACGTCGCTCTGGGAGTCGCCCGGCGAGGTGCTGCACGTCCGCCTCGCGCGTACCCACGACCTCGCGGTGGTCGCGCCGGCGACCGCGAACCTGATCGCCAAGCTCGCCCACGGCCTCGCCGATGACCTGCTGTCGGCGACCCTGCTGGAATTCGACGGACCGCTCGTCCTCGCCCCCGCGATGCATGCGGGCATGTGGGCGGCGCCTGCCACCGTGGCCAACGTGCAGACCCTCGGCGGCCGCGGCGTCCGCTTCGTCGGGCCGATCGACGGACCGCTCGCCCACGGCGACGAAGGGATGGGTCGTCTGAGCGAGCCCGTCGACATCGTGACGGCCGTTGCGAGCGCCGCCGCAGCGCTCGAAGGTGGTTCGTCGAGTGCCCGAGCCGCACGCAGCTTGGCGGGCCGCCACGTCCTCATCGCCGCCGGTCCGACCCATGAGCCGATCGACCCCGTCCGCTTCCTCGGGAACAGGTCGACGGGCAAGATGGGCGCGGCCATCGCCGCCGAGGCGCTCCTGCGGGATGCGCGGGTGACGGTCGTGCTCGGTCCCGGCGCCGTGCGACCCCCGGCGGCGTGGAGGTCGTCGATGTCGAGACCGCCGAGGAGATGCGCGCCGCCGTCACCGCCCATGCCGTCGACGCCGACGTGATCGTGATGGCCGCCGCGGTCGCGGACTTCCGTCCGAAGCTCGCGGCCGACCGCAAGCTCAAGAAGGACGACGGCGTCCCGGAGCTCCAGCTCGAGCCGACCCCCGACATCCTCGCCGAGCTGGGGGAGCGGCGGCGCCCGGGCCAGCTCCTCATCGGGTTCGCGGCGGAAACCCACGATGTCGAGGCCGCCGGCCGAGACAAGCTCGCCCGCAAGGGCCTCGACCTCGTCGTGGCCAACCTGGTCGGCCGAGCCGATTCGGGCTTCGGCGCGGACACGAACGAGGCGGCGATCATCGCGGCGCGCGGCGAGGGTGTCGGCGTGCGACGGTGGACGAAGTCGGAGCTCGCCGCCGCCCTGTGGGACCGGATCGTCGAGCGGCTCGAGCCCACGGCGGGCCCGTGAGCCGTCCTGACGGTGTCTGTCACCGCCGGTAGACTCAGCCGATCATGAGCCAGGGCTATCTCTTCTCGTCCGAATCCGTCACCGAGGGGCATCCCGACAAGCTCGCCGACCAGATCAGCGACGCGGTCTTGGATTCGATGCTCACCCAGGACGCGAACGCCCGGGTCGCGTGCGAGACCCTCGTCACGACGGGCGTCGTGTTCGTGTCGGGCGAGATCACGCTGGTGCAGGGCTACGTCGACATCCCCTCGATCGTGCGCGACACGGTCGTCGAGGTGGGCTATACGGACGCGAAGTTCGGGCTCGACGGGTATACCTGCGGCGTCATCACCGCGATCCAGGAGCAGTCGCCCGACATCGCCATGGGCGTCGATCACGCGCTCGAGGAGCGCGAGGACCACTCGGGCGACGATCTCGATCACCTCGGCGCCGGTGACCAAGGCATGATGTTCGGGTACGCCTGCCACGAGACGGACGAGCTCATGCCGTTGCCGATCGCGATGGCCCATCGGCTCTCCAGGCGACTCTCCGACGTCCGCAAGGCGGGCGTCGTTCCGTATCTACGTCCCGACGGCAAGAGCCAGGTATCGGTCGAGTACGTCGACAACAAGCCGGTGCGCGTCGACACGGTGCTCATCAGCGCGCAGCACCGCGAGGAGGTCGATGTCGAGACGCTCCTGCGTCCCGACATCGAGGCGGAGGTCATCGATCCGGTGCTCCGCGAGTTCCCCGACCTGCGGACCGACGCCGTGCGCATCCTCGTGAACCCGACGGGCCGTTTCGAGATCGGGGGTCCGAAGGCCGACACCGGCCTGACCGGCCGCAAGATCATCGTCGACACGTACGGCGGGATGGCGCCGCACGGCGGTGGGGCGTTCTCCGGCAAGGACCCGACGAAGGTCGATCGCTCGGCCGCCTACATGGCCAGGTACGTGGCCAAGAACGTGGTCGCCGCGGGCCTCGCGGATCGATGCCAGCTGCAGGTCGCCTACGCGATCGGCACCGCGCATCCCGTCTCGCTGATGGTGGAGACGTTCGGGACGGCGACCGTCGACCCCGCCCTCGTCCAGAAGGCCATCTGGGAGATCTTCGACTTCCGCCCGGCGGCGATCATCCGCGACCTCGATCTGGCGCGGCCGATCTACCGCGAAACCGCCGCCTACGGTCATTTCGGCCGCAAGGAGTTCCCCTGGGAGGCCACCGATCGGGTCGACGCGCTCCGCAGCGCCGTCGGCGCCTGAGGTCCTCGCCGGACCGGTCTCGGTCTGCGTCGATCGGCCCCTGCTGTCGCTCGACCGGGCGTTCACCTATGACCTTCCGGCCGAGCTCACCGCGGGCATCGGCTCCTACGTCCGGTTCCGATTCCACGGGAAGCTGACGCGAGGCTGGGTCCTCGGGTCGACCGACGACATACCGGCGCGGATGCTTCCCGTCATGAAGACCGTGTCGCCGGTGCGCTACTTCGATGCATCCATGCTCGCGCTCGCCCGGTGGATGGCGGAGCGCTACGTGGCACCGCTCGCGACCGTGTTGGGGGTGATGTCGCCGCCTCGGGTCGCGGGCGAGGAAGGGCAGCTGCCGGAGGCCACCGAGCCCGCGATGACCCGATCGACGGACCGCCCGCCGCTGTGGTCGACGTACGCGCGCGGATCCGACCTCGGCCACGCACTGGAGCGTGGGTCGGGGGGGTTCGTGGTGCGGCCGTCGCCCGAGGACGAGCAGGCCCTGGCGGTGGATGCCGTGCGGTCGTGCGTTTCGGGGGGACGTCGCGCGATCGTGCTGGTCCCGGAGGCCTCGCCGGTCCCCGCGACCACGAACGCGTTGGTGGAGGCGTTCGGCGCCCGGGTCTGCGTGTTCGCGGGCGGGGACGCTCGGAGCCGGTATCGGACCTGGCTCGCGATCCGCGACGGGGTGTTCGACGTCGTCGTGGGGACGCGGCCCGCGGTGTTCGCGCCGCTGTCGGAGGTCGGCCTCGTCTGGGTGTCGCGTGAATCGCATCCCGGGCACCGTGAGGAACGCGCTCCCTACTACCACGTCCGCGACGTCGCGATCCGCCGTGCGCAGCTCGCCGATGCGGTGTGCGTCCTCGCGGCCGCGTGTCCGACGAGCGAGGCCGCGGCGACCCGATTCGCCCTGGTGACGCCCATGCAGCGGCGGTGGCCGAAGGTGGAAGTGGTACCCCCCGGCACCGAAGGGCGCGCGCCGCGGTTGGTCCATGCCCTGCGCGAGGCGACGCGCGCCTTCGTCTACGCGCCCGTTCCCGGTTACGGCGTCGCCCAGGTCTGTCGCGCGTGCGGTGCGCCCGCGGCGTGCGCCGCCTGCGGCGGCATGTTGCGCGCTTCCTCCGGCGAGGTGCGGTGTGTGGTCTGCGAGGCGCCGGGGCGCTGCGGCGCGTGCGGCGCGACGTCGTTCGGCATCCGGCGCGGCGGTGCGGAGCGCATCGAGGAATGGGTCGGTCGCGTCGCCGCCGTGCCCGTCGCCCGGGCGACGCGGCCGCGGTTCCCGAAGCGCGGGGGCGAGATCGTGATCGGCGGGCCCGAGTCGGTGCGTGATCTCGGCGTGGGCGGGCTCGATCTGGTGGCGATCCTCGATGCCGATCTCGCCGCCCGGCGGCCGGGGCTCGCCGCGCGCGAGCGGGCACTGGCGATCTGGATGGAGGCCGTCGGCTGGGCGCGGCAGGACGGGCGCGCGATCGTGCAGAGCTCGCATCCCTCGGATCCCGCCGTCCAGGCGCTCGTACGCGGTAACCCGGATCGGTTCCTCGACCGCGAGCGGGCGCGACGGGCCGAGACGGGGTTCCCGGTTGGCGCGCCGGTGTTCCGGGTGGTGGGCGGCGACGACCTTGAAGCGACGGTTCGCGCGCACGATCCGATCACGATGCTCGTGACGTCGCTCGCGGGCCGGACGGTATGCTTGCTCGCGCTCGAGCCGGGTCGCCTCCCCGCGTTCGGGGCGGCGATGCGATCCCTCGCCGCCGCGGGCGTGGTCGAGCGCGTCGAAGCCGAACCGCACATCTGACCGAGGACCGCATGTTGCTACCGATCCGCATCCTGGGAGACCCGGTGCTTCGCGAGCCGGCCAAGCCCGTCGAGTCGTTCGATCGCGCGCTGCGCAGGCTCGCGAAGGACATGATCGAGACGATGTACGAGGCGCCCGGCGTCGGGCTCGCGGCTCCCCAGGTCGGGATCTCGCTGCAGCTGTTCGTGTTCGACGACGGGGAGCACGGCCCGCTGTTCATCGCGAACCCCGAGCTGCTCGACGGCGAGGGAGAGGTCATCTTGGAAGAGGGCTGCCTGTCGATCCCCGGGCCGTACCACCCCACGACGCGGTTCGAGTCGATCCGGTGCCGCGGGCTGGATGCGCGCGGCGAGCCGCAGGAGTTCGTCGGGGAGGGTCTGCTGGCGCGGATCTTCCAGCACGAGACCGACCATCTGCGCGGGATGCTCTATATCGATCGACTCGATGACGAAGGGCGCAAAGCCGTGCTCGCCGAGCTGCGTCGCATCGAGCTCGGGCTCGTCGAGCCCCGCGGTCGTCGGCGTCCGTAGGGCGCGACTATCCTGCCTCCGTGACCGTCCGCATCGCCTTCCTCGGCAACGATCCGTGGTCGGTGCCCGCGCTCGAGACGATCGCCGGCGAGCCGGATCTGCAGGTGCCGCTGGTGGTGACCAACCCGCCGAAGGCCGCCGGGCGTGGCGATCAGGTCACGCCCACCGCAGTGGCGGATGCCGCGCGCCGACTCGGGGCGCGGCTGGTCGAGGCCGACGGCGTCCGCATCGGCGCGGCAGCCGATGCCCTGGCCGCGACGCGCCCGGACGTGATCGTCGTCGTGGCATACGGCGAGTTGCTCGACGGACCCACGCTCGGCATGGCGCCGTTCGGAGCGATCAATCTGCACTTCTCGCTGCTGCCTCGCTGGCGCGGGGCTGCGCCGGTCCAGCGTGCGATCGCGGCCGGTGACGCGATGACGGGGGTGACCGTGATGCAGATGGACGCGGGCCTCGACACCGGCCCGATCCTCGCGCAGCTCGAGGAGCCGATCCGGCCCGAGGATGACGCGGGCTCGCTGGGGGTACGGCTGGCGCACAACGGAGCCCTCCTGCTCGCCGGCGTGCTCCGGATGCTGCCGAGCGAGGGGCTGCCGCCGCGAGCGCAGGACGATCGGGCGGCGACCGCCGCACCCCGGATCGGGCCCGAGGAGCGTGCGATCGATTGGACGCGATCGCCCGATGCGATCGCCCGATGGGTGCGCGCGCTGTCCCCCCGACCCTCGGCGACCACGGTCTTCCGGGGCCAGCCACTGAAGGTGCTGGTGGCCGCGGTCGACCACCAGGACTCCGACGGGCCGCCGGGCGCCATCGTGGACAGCGACGAGCGCGGCGTCCTCGTGCGCGCGACGGGCGGTGGGGTCCGTCTCGTCGAGGTCGCGCCGGCGGGCCGGAAGCGGATGAGCGGTGCCGCCTGGGCGCGCGGCGCCCGCTTCGCGCCCGGCGAGCGGGTCGGATGAGCCCGGCACCCACGGCTCGATCCGTCGCTCTGGACGCGATCGGACGGGTGATCGACGACGGCGCGTACTCGAATCGCCTGTTGCCGAGCCTGCTGTCGCGTTCGGGTCTGGAGGCGCGCGACCGCGCGTTCGCGATGGAGCTCGCGTTCGGCACCCTGCGGCGGCGCCTCCCGCTCGACGCCGCGATCGCGGCGGCCTCGAGCCGACCGATCGAGCGGATCACGACCGGCGCCCGCAACGCGCTGCGTCTCGGGGCCTACCAACTGCTCGACGCCGACGTCGCGCCGCACGCGGCCGTCTCGGCGACCGTCGACCTCGTGCCGGTGCGCGAGCGTGGGTTCGTCAACGCCGTGCTTCGCCGGCTCGCGTCGGCGCCGCCACCACCTCCCGCGGGCACCGACACGGCCGCGATCGTGGGTCGCACGGGGCTCGCACCCTGGGCCGTCGAAGAGCTCGGGGCGCTCTTGGGGCCGGAGGCGGAGGCCGCCGCGGCGGCGCTCGCGACGAAGGCGCCGCTCTCGCTTCGGGTGCGAGGCGGCGCGGCCGGGGTCGCCGACACCGTCGAGGCGTTCCGGGAGGCCGGGCTCGATCCGACCGTCGGCACCGTCGATCGCGACTGCATCGTGCTGCACGGCGGCGAGCCCCGCCGGCTCCCGGGGTTCGAGGAGGGACGCTGGACGATCCAGGACCAAGCATCCGCCTACGTCGTGCGCGCCCTCGACCCGCGCGCCGGCGAACGTGTCTATGACGCATGCGCCGCCCCCGGCGGCAAGGCCCTACACATCGCCGACATCGTGGGGGCCGAGGGACGCGTCCTGGCCGCGGATCGCTCGGAGAATCGCGTCGGTCTGATCGCGGCGTCCGCCGCGCGTTTGCGCCTTCGCCCCTGGTTGCTCGTGCACGACGCCGCGATGCCGGCCGTCGCAGGTCCGTTCGACCGCGTGCTGGTCGACGCGCCGTGCAGCGGCGTGGGCTCGGCCCGGCGCCGACCCGAGCTGCTCTGGCGGGTGCCCAAGGATCGGCTGAGCGGTCTCGCCGCGCTTCAGCTGGCGATCGTCACGGCCGCCGCCGACGCGGTCCGCCCTGGGGGCAGGCTGGTCTACGCGGTCTGCACCTTCACGCGGGCCGAGACGGACGCCGTCTGCGACGCGTTGCTACGCCGACGGCCCGAACTGGAACCGATCGAGACCGGAGGCCCCGACGGCGCGACCGCTCGCCATCGGCTGTGGCCGCATCGCCACGGCTGCGACGCCATGTTCGTGGCCGCGTTTGTCCGCGCGTCGTAGGTCATCCGACGCTAGGTAGGCGGGGGCTCGCCCGGTACGATAGCGGCCATCATGGGGACCGTTGCCGCTTCCATCCTGGCCGCAGACTTCGCTCGATTGGGGGCGCAGGTGGCGGCCGTGGAGCCACATGTCGAGGTGTTCCACGTCGACATCATGGACGGCCACTTCGTGCCGCCGATCGCGCTGGGGACCGTGATCGTGCAGAGTCTCCGACCGGTCACGACCAGAGCGCTGCATGGGCATCTCATGGTCGATGCGCCCGAGAGCTTCTTCGATGAGCTGCACGACGCCGGTCTCGACATCGTCAGCTTCCATCTGGAAGCGGTTCCCGAGCCGGCGCCCGCGATCGAGAAAGCGCGAGCGGCGGGCTTGCGCGTCGGTCTGACACTCAACCTCGAAACGCCGGTCGAGGCGGTCTTCCCGTACCTGGGCTCGATCGACGACGTGATGCTCATGAGCATCCGACCGGGGTGGTCCTACCAATCGTTGCAGCCGGAGGTGTATGACCGGCTGTCCGTCGCTCGTGCCGAGATCGACCGGCTCGCGCTCGACGTGGCGCTCGAGATCGACGGCGGCGTCAAGATCGACAACGCCCAGCGCGCGATCGATGCGGGGGCGACGGTGCTGATCGCCGCATCCGGTATCTTCGCCCAGCCTGATCCGCCCGAGGCCGCCCGACGCCTCGCGGCCATCGCGGAAGGAGCGCGCTAGGTGCCAGAGACGATACTCGTCGTCGACGACGATCCGGATATCGCGCGGTTCGTCGAGGTCAACCTCCGCTCGGCCGGCTACGACGTCGCAGTGGCCGCCGACGGTGAGGAGGCGCTCGCTCGCGCGACGACGCTGCGCCCCGACCTGGTGCTGCTCGACGTGATGATGCCGCGGATCGATGGCTTCGAGGTGGCCCAACGTCTGCGCAAGAATCCCCAGACGGCGAACACGAGCATCATCATGCTGACCGCCAAGGCGCTGTCCGCGGACAAGGTGACGGGCCTGCAGTCCGGCGCGGACGACTACATCATCAAGCCGTTCGATCCGATCGAGCTGCTCGCCAGGGTGAAGGGAACCCTGCGCCGCGCCAAGGAGATGCGCAACCTCTCGCCACTGACGGGTCTGCCCGGCAACATCCGGATCCAGGAGGAGATCGAGCGGCAGGTGGGGGAGAAGCGCGAGTTCGCGGTGCTCTATTGCGATCTGGACAACTTCAAGGCGTACAACGACCAGAAGGGGTTCGTCCGCGGCGACCGGCTGATCCAGGCGACCGCGCGGATCATCCAGGACGCGGTGGTGGAGGGCTCCGGCGCCGAGGGGTTCGTGGGGCACGTGGGCGGCGACGACTTCGTCGCCGTCGTCGAGCCGGCGGGCGCCGAGGACGTGGCCAAGCGGATCTGTGAGCGCTTCGACGAGGCGCGCGGCGAGTTCTACGAGTCCGAGGACCTCGACCGGGGGTTCGTCCGCATCGAGGACCGCAAAGGTGTGCTGCAGGACATCCCGCTGGTCGCCATCTCGGTGGGCATCGCCAGCACCTCCCGGCGTCAATTCGCCCACTACGGCGAGGCGGTCGCCGTCGCGACCGAGATGAAGTCCTACGCGAAACGCGAGCCGGGCTCGAGCTACGCCGTGGACCGCCGTACCGAGGCCTGACCCGCGCACGGGTTCCCCGAACCCCGATGGCCCGCCTATACTGACGGCAGCCTGTTTCCGGGGCGGGGCGGAACTCCCCACCGGCGGTAACAGTCCGCGACCCCACCGCAGCCGGCGGTGGGTGGATCCGGTGCGATTCCGGAACCGACCGTCAGAGTCGGGATGAGAGGGAACAGGGCACGTGGCCGTCGCATGCGACGGCGTCGAGCGTGTCGTCGTTCATGCCCCGGGGCCGAGGGAGAGCATGGACGCAGGGGACACGCACATCGAGCACATGCGCGAGGCGCTGGGCCTTGCCGAACGCGGCCTGGGACGGGTCTCGCCCAACCCGATGGTCGGCGCGCTGGTCATCGATCGGGCGGGCGCTGTGCTGGGCACCGGTTGGTACGTCGGGCCGCGTGGCGCGCCGCACGCGGAGGTGCTGGCCCTGCGCGAGGCCGGAGATCGAGCCAGTGGCGCCACGCTCTACTGCACGCTCGAGCCGTGCGATCACCATGCGTCCACCCCCCCGTGCACCGACGCGGTGATCGCCGCGGGCGTGGCCAGAGTCGTGGTCGCGGCGTCGGACCCGAATCCGCTCGTGGACGGTCGCGGCGTCGCCCGCCTCCGGGCCGCGGGGATCGAGGTGACCGAAGGGGTCCTGGCCGACGAGGCTCGCCGGTTGAACGCCGCGTTCGAGCGACACATCACGACGGGCCTGCCGTTCGTCGTGTGGAAGGTCGCGGCGTCGCTCGACGGGAAGACGGCGGCCCACGACGGCACCGCTCGATGGATCACGTCGGCCGAGGCGCGTGCCGACGCCCATCGCCTGCGGGCCTGGGCCGACGCCGTCGTGGTGGGCGCCGGCACCGTACGTGCCGACGATCCGCGACTGACCGTGCGGGCATCGAGTCTCGCCGAGGCGTGGCAACCGACGCGTGTCGTTGTCGACTCGAGCGGCGGCGTCGATCCGGGGGCCGCGGTGTTCGACGACGGAGCCCCGACCGTCGTCGCCACCACGTCGCGAACCCCGGAGGCCAGCGTCCGCGGCTGGGAGTCGGCGGGGGCAGAGGTCATCGTGCTCGAGGCCGACCGTTCGGGCGGGGTCTCGCCGACGGCGCTCGTGGCGGCGCTCGGCAAGCGCGACATCCAGGGGGTGCTCCTGGAGGGCGGCGCCACCTTGGCCTGGAGCTTCCTTCGTGACGACGCGATCGATCGTGTCGTGCAGTACATCGCGCCCATCGTCGTTGCGGGCGCCGACGCGCACGGCGTGGCCGCTGGGCCCGGCTTCGCGCCGATCGATGCGGCGCGTCGACTCACCTACCGGCGTATCGACCGCGTCGGTCCGGATCTGCGGGTGGAGGCCGATGTTCACCGGGATCGTTGAGGAGCGGGGCGAGGTGCTCGCGCTCGACGGCGGGCGTCTGTCGATCGGCTGCCACGTGGTCGTGGCCGACAGCCCGCTGGGAGCTTCGGTCGCGGTCAACGGCACCTGTCTCACCGTGGTGGATCGGGACGACGAGCATCTCGGCTTCGATCTGACCGACGAGACCGTGGCGCGCACCAGCCTCCGGAGACTCGGCACGGGACACCCCGTGAATCTCGAACGTCCCGTCTCGCTCGCCGCTCGCCTGGGGGGACACATCGTGCAGGGGCACGTCGACGGGGTGGGGACGATCGATGCGATCGAGCTCGGGTCCGACGGCGGCGCGCTGCTGCGGGTACGGGTCCCCGCCGAGCTGCTGCGCTATGCGATCGAGAAGGGGTCGATCACGGTCGACGGCGTCAGCCTCACGGTGGCGTCGCTCCACGACGACGGTGTCACGATCGCGTTGATCCCGCACACCCGTGCCGTCACCACACTGGGGACCGTCGCCGTCGGTGACCCGGTGAACCTCGAGATGGACATGATCGCCCGATACGTCGAGCGCCTGATGGAAAGGTCCTGATGATGAACGAGCACGTGCCCGAGGCCGGCGCCGACCGGTCGACCTTCGCGTCGATCGATGACGCGCTGGACGATCTGCGAGCCGGCAAGATCGTCCTCGTCGTCGACGATGCCGATCGCGAGAACGAAGGGGACTTCATCATCGCCGCGGAGAAATGCACGCCCGAGGCGGTGAACTTCATGGTGACGCACGGCCGCGGGATCGTCTGCCTGCCCGTGGCGGCTTGGCGCCTGGACGAACTGCAGATCCCGCAGATGGTGTCCAGCAACGGCGGCGACGACACGGCGTTCACCGTGTCGATCGACTATCGGCCGGCGATCACCACGGGCACGAGCGCGCACGACCGCGCCTTCACGGCGGCGGCGATCGCCGATGCCAGCGTCGGACCGAAGGACTTCCACCGGCCCGGCCACGTCTTCCCCCTCCGAGCCAAGGAGGGCGGCGTGCTCCGGCGCGCGGGACACACGGAGGCGGCCGTCGACCTGGCGACGCTGGCCGGGCTCTTTCCCGCGGGCGTGATCTGCGAGGTCATGAACGAGGACGGCACGATGGCGCGCCTGCCTGAGCTGGTGCGCGTCGCCCGCGCCTTCGACCTGAAGCTCATCTCGATCGCGGACCTGATCGAGTACCGGCGCAAGAAAGAAGTGCTCGTGGCACGCGTGGCCGAGGCAACCCTGCCGACCGAGTACGGCGACTTCCGCGCTTTCGCGTTCGACAGCACGGTGGACGGGCGGACCCACGTCGCCTTCGTCTGCGGCGACATCGGCGACGGCGAGAAGGTGCTCACCCGGGTCCACTCCGAGTGCCTGACGGGCGACGTGTTCGGGTCCCTGCGCTGCGACTGCGGCCGCCAGCTGGCCGCTGCGCTCGAACAGGTGGCGCAGGAGGGGCGCGGCGTCGTCCTCTATATGCGCGGCCACGAGGGGCGCGCGATCGGCCTCACCCACAAGCTGCGCGCCTACGAGCTCCAGGACCGTGGCCGGGACACGGTCGAGGCGAACCTCGAGCTCGGCTTTGCCGCCGATCAACGCGACTACGGCATCGGCGCCCAGATCCTGGTCGACCTCGGTGTCAAGACGATGCGGCTGCTCACGAACAATCCCGACAAACGAGCCGGGCTGGAGGGCTACGGCCTTTCGATCGAGGAGCGGATCCCATTGCAGACCGTCCCGACGAAGCAGAATCGAGCGTACCTCCGTACGAAGCAGGAAAAGCTCGGGCACCTGCTGGACGTCGGCCCCGAGCCGGCGCTGTGAACGTCGTTCGGGGCGGGTCCGACGGGGCCGGCCTGCGCGTCACGGTGGTGGCCGCGCGATTCAACGAGGTCGTCACGTCCGCGTTGGTGGAGGGCGCCCTCGATGGACTGCGTCAGGTGGGCGTGGCGGACGACGACGTCACCGTGGCGTGGGTGCCGGGAGCCTTCGAGATCCCGCTCGCCGCGCAGCGCGCCGCGTCCGGCGGCGATGTCGACGCCGTGATCTGTCTCGGTGCGGTGATCCGCGGCGAGACGGCGCATTTCGACCTGATCGCCGAGACGGCCGCGCGCGGGATCGCCGAGGTCGCCCGAACGACGGGCATCCCGTGCGTGTTCGAGGTGCTCGCCACCGACGACCTTGCACAGGCCGAGGCTCGCGCGGGGGGAGCGCACGGCAACAAGGGGTGGGAGGCCGCGTTCGCGGCGGTCGAGATGGTGCACGTGCTGCGCGAGCTGACGAGGACCTGAGCGCATGATCGTCGATCGACCATGGGGACGGACGCAGACCTACGCGCTCAACCAGCCCGCGACGGCGAGGCTGGTCACGGTCCTGCCGGGCGGCGACACCGGCGCGCACTACCACCGGCTCCGCGACGAGCTCTGGATCGTGCTCGACGCCGGCCTCACGATCGAGATCGGCAATCGGGTCCTCGAGCCGAGTCCGGGCGACGAGTTGCAGGTGCCGGCCGAAGAGCCGCATCGGATCCGCTGTGGGCAAGACGGTCCGGGCCGTCTGTTGCAGATCGCCTTCGGGTACGCGAGCGAGGACGATCGGCTGCCGGTCGAGGGCGCCTCGCCCGCGGAGTAGCGTGCGGTCGACGCGCGTCGCAGGCGGCCCCTATACTGCCCGGGCGCAGATGCGTACGTGTGTTCGAGGTGCACCGGGTCGGTGTGCCGTTTCCCAGAAGGAGTGATGCGGGGTTTCAGCAGATCCCAGGATCAACGACAGGATCAGGGCGGCACAGGTGCGCCTGGTCGGGCACGACGGAGCGCAGATCGGTGTCGTCGACACGCGAGAAGCCCTGAGTCAGGCGCGGGCGCTCGACCTGGATCTCGTCGAAGTCGCGCCGCAGGCAGATCCGCCCGTGTGTCGGATCATGGATTACGGCAAGTACAAATACGAACAAGACGTGAAGCTGAAGGAGGCCCGCAGGAAGCAGTCGCGGACCGGCCTGAAGGAGATCAAGTTCCGACCGAAGATCGACCCGCACGACTACGCCACGAAGAAGGGGCACGTCACGCGGTTCCTCTCCGCCGGGAACAAGGTCAAGATCACGATCATGTTCCGGGGGCGCGAGATGGCGCACACGGACCTCGGTCGCAAGATCTTGGATCGTCTGGTCGTCGATCTGGGTGACCTCGCCATCGTCGAGTCGATGCCGAAGCAAGAGGGCCGCAACATGATCATGGTGATCGGGCCCAACAAGCGATACCTCGAAGAACAGGCGAAACAACGGGCGCGCGCCGAACGCGAGGCGGCCAAGGAGGCCTCCACCGCGGCCGCGGAGCCCGAGGACGATCCCGACGTGCCGGACCTCGAACCGGTGGTCGAGACGGTCTTCCCCGTTGCAGACGAAGGGTAAGAGCGATGCCGAAGATGAAGACACACAGCGCCACCGCCAAGCGCTTCCGCGTGACGCGCAAGGGCAAGGTGCTGCACCACAAGGCCACGGGGAACCACATGCTCACGAAGAAGAGCGGCAGCCGCCGGCGCCGCATCGAGGGCATGGCCGAGGTCGCGTCCACCGGCGAACAGAAGAAGATCAAGCGCCTGCTGGCGAGGTGAACCCATGGCCCGAGTCAAACGATCCGTCCACGCAAAGAAGAAACGTCGCGAGACGCTCGCAAGCGCGAAGGGCTACACCGGCAGCCGCCGGGTGCGCTACCGCGCCGCCAAGGAGCAGGTGCAGCACTCCGGGGTCTACGCGTATCGCGACCGACGCGACCGCAAGGCGCAGTTCCGCCGGCTCTGGATCACGCGCATCAACGCCGCGGTCCGACCGCACGGCCTGTCGTACTCGCGCTTCGTCAACGGGTTGAAGGCCGCCGGCATCGAGGTCGACCGCAAGATCCTTGCCGACCTCGCGGTGCACGACCCCGGCGCGTTCGGCCAACTCGTGCAACAGGCAAAGGACGCGCTGCCCCAAGCGTCCGCGGCCTGATCCCGCTCCACGGTCCACGGACCCTCGGGACTAGACTCCGGACGTCCGGAGCCCCGGGGGTCTCGTGATTTCCAGCGTCAAGAATCCGAAGGTTGTCGCCGCCGCGCGGCTGCACAAGCGCGCGCTTCGCGAGGACGACCGTGGGTTCCTCGTCGAGGGTGCCCAGGGCGTCCGCGAGGCGCTCGCCGAGCACCCACCCGCGCTGCGGTCCCTCTTCGTGACGGATGAGCTCCACGAGCTCGCCGTCCGCGCGCGTGAGGTGGGCGTGGAGGTCGTGCACGCCGACGACGCGGTCCTCGCGAGGCTCACCTCCACGGTCACCCCCCAGGGTGTCGTCGGCGTCGCGTCGTTCCTCGACGTCGGCCTCGACGCGCTCCCCACGGGCGGCTGCGTCTCCGTGCTCCATGAGGTCCGCGATCCCGGCAACGCCGGGACGATCCTGCGTTCCGCGGATGCCGCCGGAACCGACGGCGTCGTGTTCACGTCATCGTCGGTCGACGTCTACAACCCGAAAACCGTGCGGGCATCCGCGGGCTCGATCTTCCACCTGCCCGTGGTTCGCGACGTCTCGACGCCCGAGGCCATCGAGACCCTCCGCTCGCGTGGCCACCGTATCCTCGCGATGGATGCACACGGTTCCGAACAGCTCTACGTCACCGCGCTCGACGGCCCGATCGCCTTCGTGTTCGGAAACGAGGCCCACGGTCTGCCGCAGGACATCGTCTCGCTCGCGGATGCGACGGTGCGCGTTCCGCACGCGGGGAAGGCGGAGTCGCTCAATCTGGCGGCCGCCGCGAGCGTATGCCTGTTCGAGCGCGCGCGCCGAGCGGGCGCCAAGGGCGCATCCCTCGAATCGCTGATCGTCGCGGCCGCCCATGACATCCGGTCGCCGCTGACGGCCATGAAGGGCTTCGGCTACGCCCTGGAGAAGCGGTGGTCGGACATGACCGATGACCAGCGCGCGCTGATGCTGACCGGCATCGTGCACGATGCGGATCGCATGGATCAGATCCTTCGACTCCTGGTCGATGCCGCACGCGTCTCGGACGGCACGCTCGAGTCCTACCGCGACCGCGCGGACGTCGCCGAGCTCGTGGCGTCGGTGGCGGACATGCAGCGGCGCGATCCGGAGCATCCACCGATCACCTGGAGCGGCGATCCGGGGCCCTACTTCCTCGACCCGACCCGGGTGAAGACCGCCGTGCTGGTGTTCGACGAGGTCTTGCGATGGTGGGCGACCGATGGGCCGATCGAGATCACGGCCGAGCGGGAGGCCGATGCGGTGGTCATCCGCGCGGCGCGCGCGGGTGCGTCGATCGCCGATGCGGACGTCGAGTCGCTGTTCGGTCCGCGCCAGCCGGGCACCGGCGGGGGGACGAAGATCGGCTTGTTCGTGGTCCGCGGCGTGGCGGAGGCGCAGGGCGGCACAGCGTGGGGCAGCGTCGAGGACGCCCGGTTGATGCTGCACCTTCGACTGCCCGTCAGCGGCTGAGCCCGCCGGAGGCCGGTTGCTAGACTCGCCGGACCATGGACCCCGCCGAGATGCTCGACCAGCTCGAGATCGAGCGTGCGCGGGGGCTCGCCGCCTTCGACGCCGCGACGACGCTGGCGGAGCTCGAGGAGGCGCAGGTCTCGATCCTGGGGCGCAAGGCCCCCTTCAGTCAGCTGCAGCGGGGCCTGGGATCGCTCGACGAAGTCGAGCGTCGAACCGTCGGGGCTCGCATGAACGCGGCGCGCGCGGAACTCACGGAGCGTCTCGAGGAACGGCGGAGTCTGCTCCAGGACGCCGCCGAGCGCACGCTGCTGGACGCCGATCGCGTCGACCTGACGCTGCCGGGACGGGCGCCGCGCACCGGGTCACTTCACCCGATCACACTGGTCGAGCGCGAGGTCGTCGAGGTCTTCACGCGGCTCGGCTTCCGCGTCGTCGAGGGCCCGGAGATCGAGGATGATTGGCACAACTTCCAGGCGCTGAACATCCCGGTCGATCACCCGGCGCGCACGATGAAGGACTCGCTGTTCGTGTCGATCCCGGGGCACCCCGAGCTGCTCTTGCGTACGGAGACCAGTGCCGTGCAGATCAGAACGATGCAGTCGCAGCCTCCGCCCGTCTACATCATCGCGCCGGGGCGCGTGTATCGACGCGAGACCGCCGACGCCACCCACCTCCCGGTGTTCCATCAAGCCGAGGGTCTGGTGGTGGACGAAGGGATCACGTTCGCCGACCTCAAAGGCACGCTCGAGGCCATGGCGAAGGAGCTGTTCGGGGAGCGCCGCCGCGTGCGGCTGGGGCCGGCGTATTTCCCCTTCGTGGAGCCGGGGGCGGAGGTCGGGGTGAGTTGCTTCCTGTGTGACGGCGTCGGGTGTCGCGTCTGTGGGAACGGCTGGATCGAGATGCTCGGTGCCGGGATGGTGCATCCGCGCGTCCTGGAGAACTGCGGGTACGACCCCGAGCGGTACACGGGGTTCGCCTTCGGGGTGGGGATCGAACGGATCGCCCTGCTTCGCTACGCGATCCCGGACATGCGCATGCTCGTGGACAGCGACGTGCGGTTCCTCGAGCAGTTCGAGGCGTCGGCGTGAGGATCCCGCTGGCGTGGCTGCGCGAGTACGCGCCGACGGACACGCCCGTCGACGATCTCGCTGAGGCGATGACCCGCCGTGGGGTCAAGGTGGAGGGCGTCCTCCGTCCGTGGGACGGGCTCGAGGGGGTCGTTGCCGTGCGCGTCCTCGAGGTCCGCGATCATCCGAACTCGGACACGCTCTGCGTGGCGCGCCTCCAACATACGGCCGGCGAGGTCGAGCTGGTGGTTGGCGTGAGAAATATGGGGCCGGGCGACCTCGTGCCCTGGGCGCCGCCGGGTGCGCGCGTCCCGGTCTTGGATGAGCCCCTGGGCCGCCGGGAGATCCGTGGTGTGGTGTCGGAGGGCATGCTGTGCTCCCCACGGGAGCTCTCGATCAGCGGCGACCACGGGGGCATCCTGCTGCTCAACGGCGAGGGGATGGAGGTCGGCACCGACCTCAAGCAGGCGCTCGAGCTCGATCAGCCCGTGCTGGACATCGAGGTGGAACCGAACCGCCCGGACTTCCTGTCGATCATGGGCGTCGCGCGCGAGGTGGCCGCCGCCACCGGGGTGCCGCTTCGCCCCGCCGAGCGCGACGTCGGCGAGACGGGCGAGGAGGCGGCCGCGATCGCGACCGTCCGTATCGACGCGCCGGACGCGTGTCCGCGGTACCTCGCCCGGGTGATCCGTGGTCTGACCCACCGGCCGTCTCCGCTGTTGGTGCAGGCGCGGTTGACGGCCTGTGGCATGCGACCGATCGACGCCGTCGTCGACGCGACGAACTACACGATGCTCGAGCTCGGTCAACCGCTGCACGGGTTCGATCTCTCGTCGCTCGTGGGACCGGGCATCGTGGTGCGACGGGCGTCCGGCGGCGAGCGGATCACCACCCTGGACGACGTCGATCGAGAGCTGTCGCCCGAGGACCTGCTGATCTGCGACCGCGAGCGTCCGGTCGCGATCGCGGGCATCATGGGCGGCGTGGCGGCCGAGGTCTCGAGCACGACCGGCGACGTGCTGCTCGAGAGCGCGTACTTCACGCGCGGCGGCGTGCTGCTCTCGGGGCGACGGCTGGACCTGCACTCCGAGGCGTCACACCGCTTCGAGCGCGGCACCGACCCGGAGGGGTTGGAGGCGGCGGCGGATCGATGCGCCCGACTGATGACGGCATGGGCGGGCGGCACCGTCGCGCCGGGGTACGCGAGCGCCGGCACGACGGCGAGTCGCCGGTGGGTCTCGGTTCGGCCCGCCCGCGCGGCGGCGCTCCTCGGCTACGCCGTCGAAGCCGCGGACGCTGCCGCGGTGTTCGACACCCTCCATATGGCCCACCGCCCGGCAGCTGAGGCGATCGAGGTCGAGATCCCGGGCTATCGGACCGACATCGACCACGAGGTCGATCTGATCGAAGAGATCGTGCGCGTGCAGGGATACGACCGCGTGGGGACGAGGCTGCCGCGCGCGCCCCACGCCGGCGGCGTGCCTCCGGACGCGGTGTTCGCGGCGCGGGTCAAGGACGCGCTCGTGCGCGCGGGCCTTCGGGAGATCCGTCCGGTGCCGTTCGTCTCACAGGACGACCTCGATCTGTTCGGAGACAGTGACGCCGTTCCGATCGCGAACCCGCTCCGCGCAGAGGAAGGGTTCCTGCGCACCCGGCTCACGCCGGGGCTGTTACGCGCCGCCGCGCGGAACCTCGCGCGCGGGGTCGCACAGATCGCGCTGTTCGAGGTCGGCACGACGTTTCGTCTGGCGGCTCCCTTCACCGAGCATCGGAAGCTCGGGTTCGTGCTGACCGGTCCGGCCGGTGAGGGATGGTTCGCCGAGCGTCGCGTGTTCGACGTGCTGGATGCGACGGGGATCCTCACGGCGGTGCTCGAAGACCTCGGCGTGCGCGACTGGTCGCTGGGCGATCCGCCAGGGACGCCCTTCCACCCGGGCCGATCGGCCTCGATCGCGATCGCGGGGCACCATGCGGGCGTGGTCGGTGAGATCCATCCTCGCGTCGCCGAGGCGCTCGAGATCGGTGGCCGCGTCGCGGTGTGCGTCGTCGGCCTCGGTCCGATCCGAGACGGCGTCCAGGCACGCCAGGAGCTCGACGACATCCCCCGGTTCCCGCCCGTTCGTCGGGATCTCGCGTTCGTTCTCCCGGCAGACGTGCCGGCCGGTGCGGTCGAGGCGACCCTGCGAGCCGTCGGCGGTCCGCGATTGACCCGTTGCGTGTTGTTCGACGTCTTCGCGGGTCCTCCGTTGGCGGACGGAACACGGTCGCTCGCCTATGCCCTCGAGCTTCGGGAGCGGGATCGCACCCTCACCGACGAGGAGGCCCAATCTGCGGTGGACGCCATGGTCGCCTCCGTCACGCAGACCTACGGGGCGACGCTGCGCGCCGGCTGACGACGCCGAGCGGAACCCCCGCTAGACTCCGCCCATGACGCGCGACTACCTGTCGGTCGACGATATCGGCAGCGGTGAGCTCGCCGCGATCCTCGATCTCGCCCAGCGGATGAAGCAAGACCGTTCCCTCTACGCGACGGCGTTCGCCGGCAAGACGGTGGCCCTGGTCTTCGAGAAGTCCTCGACCCGCACGCGGGTGTCCTTCGAGGTTGGCGTCGATCAGCTCGGCGGCCATCCCCTGACGCTCTCGTCCGCCGATCTGCAGCTCGGTCGCGGGGAGACGATCGAGGACACCGGCAAGGTCCTGTCCAGGTATGTGGATGCGATCGTGCTGCGCACGTTCGAACAGGAACGGCTCGAGGTGCTGGCCGACGCCGCGAGCGTGCCGGTGGTGAATTCGCTGTCCGACTTCGAGCACCCGTGCCAGGCGCTGGCGGACCTGCTCACGATCCGGGAGCGTCGCGGCCGCTTTGCCGGGCACGGTCCTGACCTATGTGGGCGACGGCAACAACGTCGCGCACTCGTTGCTCCTGGCCGGTGCCAAGGCGGCCATGACCGTGCGGGTCGCGACCCCGACCGGATTCGCCCCCATCCCGCAGGTCGTCTCGCGGGCCTCGGAGATCGCGGCCGAAACCGGCGGTGCGATCGAGGTCTCGACCGACCCCGTCGCGGCCGCCACCGGTGCGCACGTGCTCTACACCGACGTGTGGGCCAGCATGGGGCAGGAAGCCGAGGCGGAAGAGCGAGCGCTGGTGTTCCACCCCTACCAGCTGAACGACAGCCTCATCGATGTGGCCGATCCCGATGTGCTCGTGATGCACTGTCTGCCTGCCCATCGGGGAGAGGAGATCGCCGACACGGCGATCGACGGCGAGCACGCGGTCGTGTTCGACCAGGCGGAGAACCGGCTCCATACGCAGAAGGCCTTGTTGGTCTTCCTGTTCGGTCTCAGCTGACGGGGGTGCCCGGCGAGCTCACGCGTCGCTGGTTCGCGCGGCCCGCGCCGGTGGTCGCGCCCGACCTGGTCGGTCGGCACCTGCTGCGCCGGCTTCCCGATGCGACCATCTGCCGCGTGCGCATCGTCGAGACCGAGGCCTATGAGCCGGACGACCCCGCGAGCCATTCGTATCGCGGTCGCTCCGCGCGGAACGCGTCGATGTTCGAGGAGGCGGGGCATCTGTACGTATACCTCGTCTACGGGATCCACCACGCGATCAACGTCGTCACGGGTCCGCGCGGTCACGCGAGTGCCGTACTGATCCGGGCGGGGGAGCCGCTGGAGGGGCTCGCCGCGATGGAGGCGCGCCGGGGAACCCGCGATGTGCGGGCGCTGTGCCGAGGGCCGGGTCGGCTCGCGCAGGCGCTCGGGGTGGATCGGGGACTCGACGGTGCGGATCTGCTCGTTCCGACGGCCGTCTGGCTCGAGCCGGGCGATCCCGTCCCGGTGGCGGATCTCGTGCGGACACGGCGGATCGGACTGACGGTGGGTGTCGACACGACGTGGCGGTGGGTGGAGCGAGGCTCGGTGTGGGCCACGCCGACGCCGCGCGGCTAGGTGTCGGCGGGCTTGGCGATCGTGATCGTCACCGTGCTCGTCTGCTGCGCGGACGTGCCGGCGGCCGGATCCTGGTAGATCACCGTGCCCGCGGGCTGGGTCGAGGGCTCGCTGACCGCGCGGACGTAGAACCCCGCGCCCTGCAGGGTCCTGCTCGCCTGTGTCTTGTCGAACCCGATCACGGACGGCACCAGCACGTCCTGGAGGGAATCGGGGCTGGTGCACACCTTGGTCGGCTCCGTGCCCGCCACGAAGTTCACGACGGCGATGTGGTTGGGCAGGGTGTACGCGTTCGGAAGGCACGCCGGCTGCTGCGTCGTGTCGACGGCCACGGCCGTGTACCGCACCTCGGGCGTGGGGAACGGCTCGGCGGGGAGCGTCGCCGTCGCCTTCTGCATGAGCAGGCGCCAGATCTGCGCGGGCCACGTACCACCGAAGACGGTGATCCGCGTACGCGGCGGCTCCATCGGGATCTGCCCCTCGTGGAATCCCACCCACACCGCCGCGGCGAGCTGGGGGACGGCGCCGACGAACCACGCGTTGTCGTGGTTGTCGTCGGTGCCGGTCTTGCCGATCTGCGGCCGTCCGATGTTCGCCGCGGTACCCGTGCCGTAGAGCACGACGTCCTGCAGGATGTCGTTGGCCGCCGCCGCCACCTGCGGGTCGACGACCTGAGTCGGCGCGGGGGCGGCCTGCCACAGGATCGTCCCGTCGGGGCTCACCACCGACTCGACGGGCACCGGCGCAACGCGGCGACCACCGGTGGCGAGCGTGCCGTAGGCGCTGGCCATCTCCAGGGTGTTGGCCTCATTGGATCCGAGCACCGCGCTGTCGACGGCGAGCAGCGGGTCGGTGGGCTGGCCGACATCCGTGCAGCACCGGAGGCCCATCTGGGTGGCGACCCGAACGACCGTATCGGCGCCGAGGGCCTGGATCAGCTGCGCGTACACGGTGTTGACCGATTTCTCGGTGGCGGTGCGGAGGCTGAGCGTCCCGTACCCCTCACCGTCGGCGTTCGTGACCGGCCACGTGCCGCCGCCCGGGAGCGGGAGGGTGATCGAGGCGGGCGCCGGGAACGTCGTGTCGGCGGAGTACCCGTTCTCCAGCGCCGCGACCAGCGCGAACGCTTTGAAGGCAGAGCCGGTCTGGCGACCCGACCCGCCGGATCCGGTGGCGAGGTTCACGCGGCCGGCGGCCACGTTGGCCCAGTAGTCGGCGTCGCGACCGCCGACCATCGCGCGCACGAACCCCGTGCGCGGGTCGAGCACGGTGACCGCGGCGTCGGGATCGCTCGGGTAGCTCAGGACGCTCGAGACCGCATCCTGTGCGGCCGCCTGCACCGCCGGATCCAATGTGGTCGTGATGCGCAGGCCGCCGGTGAACAACAGGCGGTAGCGGTCGTCGTACGTTCGTCCGAACGCCTTGTTGGCCAGGAACCAGCGCTTCACGTAGTCGACGAAATACGGGTACGGGTACTGCTCCTCCTGCGTGCCGGGGTGCACGTCGATCGGCTCCGCGCGGGCACGTCGCTGCTCCGCGCGCGTGATCGTCCCCATCTCGCGCATGATCCCGAGCACCACGTTGCGCCGGCCCTCGGCCGACGCGGGCCTGATCAGCGGGTCGAAGTGGTTCGGCGCCGTGATCAGGCCGGCGAGCATCGCGCTTTCGGACAGGGTCAGTTCGCTCGCGTGCACACCGAAGTAGGTCTTGGCCGCCGCCTCGATGCCGTAGGCGCCCTCGCCGAAGTACACGGTGTTGAGGTAGCTCGTCAGGATGTCGTCCTTCGAATACGACTGCTCCATCTGGACCGCGAGCGCGGCCTCTTCGAGCTTCCTGCGGAAGGACTGTTCGTCCCCGGTGTAGAGGTTCTTCACGAGCTGCTGCGTGATGGTGGAGCCACCTTCGACCACGCGCCCGTTCTCGATGTCGACGGCCGCCGCGCGCAGGATCGATCGGATGTCGACGCCGGCATGCGAGTAGAACCGTCGGTCCTCGATCGCAACGACGGCGTCGCGCGTGTCCTGCGTCATCTGATCCTGGGTCAGGACGACGCGATCCTCGGTGGCGTGCAGCTGCGTGATCCGGGAGCCATCGGCCGTGTACACGAACGACGTCTGGGCAAGCGGACGCTCCCGCTGGTCCTCCAGGCGGGGTAAGTCACATGCGCTCGCGACGAACGCGAGCACACACAGTAGGGCGAGCGGCCCCCGGGCCTTCACCATCGCGCGCAAGGGTACCCCTGGACCTGCCGGTTTCCGCGGAGGCGCTTGGTAGCATCCGCGCGATGGCCGCCGACCCGGATCTGTTGCGCAGCGGCGTCGCCGAGGTCATCCCCACCGAGGGACTGGAGGCGAAGCTCTCGCTCGGGCGTCCGCTGCGGGTCAAGCTCGGCATCGACCCGAGTCGCCCCGATCTGACCCTCGGCCATTCGGTGGTGCTGCGGAAGCTCCGGCAGTTCCAGGAGGCGGGCCATGTCGCGGTGTTGATCGTGGGGGACTTCACGGGCCGCGTCGGCGACCCGTCCGGACGCTCGGACACACGGCCGATGCTGACCGAGGAAGAGGCCGACGAGAACGCCCGCACCTACCTCGAGCAGGCCGGGTTGATCCTGGACGTCGAGCGTGCCGAGGTCCGTCGGAACGCCGAGTGGCTCGCCGGCCTCGACGCCGCCGCGCTGATCCGCCTCGCGTCGGTCGCCACCGTCGCGCAGATGCTCGAGCGCGAGGACTTCCGGACCCGCTATCAGGGGGGCCAGCCGATCAGCGTGGTCGAGTTCCTGTATCCGCTCCTGCAGGGCTACGACTCGGTCGCCGTCGAGGCCGACATCGAGCTGGGTGGGACCGACCAGACGTTCAATCTCCTGATGGGTCGCGAGGTGCAGCGCGCCTACGGACTGGCGCCACAGACGGTCGTGACGATGCCGCTGATCGAGGGTCTCGACGGCGTCCGCAAGATGTCGAAGTCATCCGATAACTACGTCGGGCTCACCGAGCCCGCCGAAGAGATGTTCGGCAAGCTCATGTCGATCCCCGACGCGTTGATCGCCAAGTACGAGCTGTTGTGCACGGACATCGGGCCGCAGGACAACGCGTCGGTGGTGGCGGGCCTGGCCGACGGCTCGATCCATCCGAACGACGAGAAGCGTCGTCTGGCCCGCGCGATCGTGGACCTGTATCACGGCGCGGGCGCCGGCGAGACGGCCGAGGCCGCGTTCGACCGTGTCTTCAAGCAGCACGACGTTCCCCAAGACATCCCCGAGGTGTCGCTCCCTGGTGACCTCGTACGTGAGGGCGCGGTCTGGTTGCCGAAGGTGCTGGTCGCCGCCGGGCTCGCCTCGTCCAACGGCGAGGCGCGCCGAGCGATCGAGCAGGGCGGCGTCCGGTTGAACGGGGAACCGGCGTCCGACCCCGACGCGGAGATTCCGGCCGGATCGCTCATCGGTTCGATCCTGCAGGTGGGCCGCAGGCGATTCGCCCGTATCGTGTCGATCGGTTGACGTCACGCCGATCGGCCGCCTTCGAACGCGGGTTCGAGGCTCGGGCCGAGTTGACGGCGGGCCCGAGCCTGTTACCATCACCGGTCGGCGCGCACCACTGCGGAAGGACTACACTGTTGGACGCGGTGGGTTCCGTGTGCCGTTCGCACCTTGAGAACTGAACAGCGTGTGAATGCCAGTGCCTCGTCAGACCGAGGCGTGGTTCGCCACGTCACGGTCATGACATGCAATTCCACACCATCCGGCAACGGATGGTCGGACCAGGTCGGTTCGCGAGGTGCCTCTCGTCGACCGGCCCGGCTCCGGTACAGAACAAGGCGGATCCGGAAAGCCCTCGGGCGGAACGGTGAAGCTGGAATTCTCTACGGAGAGTTTGATCCTGGCTCAGGACGAACGCTGGCGGCGCGCTTAACACATGCAAGTCGAACGGTGAACGGGGCTTCGGCCCCGGGATCAGTGGCGAACGGGTGCGTAACACGTGGGCAACCTGCCCCAGACACTGGGATAACTCCGGGAAACCGGGGCTAATACCGGATACTCCGCTTGGATCGCATGGTCCGAACGGGAAAGCTTTTGCGGTCTGGGATGGGCCCGCGGCCTATCAGCTTGTTGGTGAGGTAACGGCTCACCAAGGCGACGACGGGTAGCTGGTCTGAGAGGACGACCAGCCACACTGGGACTGAGATACGGCCCAGACTCCTACGGGAGGCAGCAGTGGGGAATCTTGCGCAATGGGCGAAAGCCTGACGCAGCGACGCCGCGTGGGGGATGAAGGCCCTCGGGTTGTAAACCCCTTTCGGCAGGGACGAAGCGATTGTGACGGTACCTGCAGAAGAAGCCTCGGCTAACTACGTGCCAGCAGCCGCGGTAAGACGTAGGAGGCGAGCGTTGTCCGGATTCATTGGGCGTAAAGAGCACGCAGGCGGTTTGGCAAGTCGGACGTGAAAATCCGGGGCTCAACCCCGGACCTGCATCCGAAACTGCCCGACTAGAGGTAGGTAGGGGAGATCGGAATTCCTGGTGTAGCGGTGAAATGCGCAGATATCAGGAGGAACACCGGTGGCGAAGGCGGATCTCTGGGCCTTACCTGACGCTCAGGTGCGAAAGCTAGGGGAGCGAACAGGATTAGATACCCTGGTAGTCCTAGCCGTAAACGTTGGGTGCTAGGTGTGGGCGGATATCAACCCCGTCCGTGCCGAAGCTAACGCATTAAGCACCCCGCCTGGGGAGTACGGCCGCAAGGCTAAAACTCAAAGGAATTGACGGGGCCCCGCACAAGCGGCGGAGCATGTTGCTTAATTCGATGCGACGCGAAGAACCTTACCTGGGCTTGACATGCAGGGTGAAACCCGTGAAAGCGGGCGCTCTTCGGAGCCTGCACAGGTGGTGCATGGCTGTCGTCAGCTCGTGCCGTGAGGTGTTGCCTTAAGTGGCGCAACGAGCGCAACCCCTGTCCTTAGTTGCCAGCGAGTCATGTCGGGAACTCTAGGGAGACTGCCGGTGCCAAACCGGAGGAAGGTGGGGATGACGTCAAGTCATCATGCCCCTTACGTCCAGGGCTGCAAACATGCTACAATGCTCGGTACAAAGGGCTGCGATCCCGCAAGGGGGAGCGAATCCCAGAAAGCCGGGCTCAGTTCGGATCGGGGTCTGCAACTCGACCCCGTGAAGTTGGAGTCGCTAGTAATCGCAGATCAGCACTGCTGCGGTGAATACGTTCCCGGGGCTTGTACACACCGCCCGTCACACCACGAAAGTGGGCAACACCCGAAGCCGGTGGCCTAACCCTTGTGGAGGGAGCCGTCGAAGGTGGGGCTCGCGATTGGGGTGAAGTCGTAACAAGGTAGCCGTAGCGGAAGCTGCGGCTGGATCACCTCCTTTCTAAGGAGCCTTTGGCACTCCGACGCATCGACGATCGTTCGATGCAGTTTCGTCGGAAGACTCCAGGTTGATAGACACTGGCGTCGGCGTTCCCCTCGGGGAGCGTCGACACACGCTGTTCAGCTTTGAGGGTGCGAACCCTCGGGCACCTTGAGAACTCGATAGCGAGCGCGAGCATCTAAAGAGTCAAGTTATGAAGGGCTTACGGTGGATGCCTTGGCGCCAGGAGCCGATGAAGGACGCGTCTGGCTGCGAAAATCTGCGGGGAGCTGCCGAGAGAGCTTTGATCCGCAGGTGTCCGAATGGGGAAACCCGGCTGGGGTCATGCCCAGTCACCCGTGTCTGAACACATAGGGCACGTGGAGGGAACCGCCCGAAGTGAAACATCTCAGTAGGGCGAGGAAGAGAAAGCAACAGCGACTCCCCTAGTAGCGGCGAGCGAACGGGGATCAGCCTAAACCGGGGCGGTGTCAAGCCCGACGGCGTTGCCGTCCCGGTGTTGTGGGACCCACAGGAACCCCCGTCGGAGGGTTCAAGGAGTTACAAAATCGACGTCTAGACGAAGGCCATGGAAAGGGCCGCCACAGCGGGTAACAGCCCCGTAGTCGAAAGGCGATCGATCTCCTCGTGGTGTTCCCGAGTAGCACGGGACCCCTGAAATCCCGTGTGAATCTGGGGGGACCACCCCCTAAGGCTAAGCACTCCCTGGCGACCGATAGTGAACTAGTACCGTGAGGGAAAGGTGAAAAGCACCCCGGGAGGGGAGTGAAAGAGCACCTGAAACCGTGAGCCTACAAGCAGTCGGAGCTCTCGCTGGGTTTCCAGTGGGGGTGACGGCGTGCCTTTTGAAGAATGAGCCGGCGAGTTAGCGGTACGTGGCGAGGTTAACCCTTCTGGGGTAGCCGAAGCGAAAGCGAGTCTGAAACGGGCGAACAGTCGCGTGCTCTAGACCCGAAGCCGAGTGATCTACCCATGGGCAGGTTGAAGCGAGGGTAAGACCTCGTGGAGGACCGAACCCACCTAGGTTGAAAACTGGGGGGATGACCTGTGGGTAGGGGTGAAAGGCCAATCAAACTCGGTGATAGCTGGTTCTCCCCGAAATGCCTTTAGGGGCAGCCTCGGGCGTTCTCCAACGGAGGTAGAGCACTGATTGGGCTAGGGGGCCTACAAGCTTACTGAACTCAGTCAAACTCCGAATGCCGTTGGACCAGAGCCCGGGAGTGAGGGCGCGGGGGCTAAGCTCCGTGTCCGAGAGGGAAACAACCCAGATCGCCAGCTAAGGTCCCTAAGTTCGTGCTAAGTGGGTAAGGATGTGAGATCGCAGAGACAACCAGGAGGTTGGCTTAGAAGCAGCCACCCTTGAAAGAGTGCGTAATAGCTCACTGGTCAAGTGGTCTTGCGCCGACGATGTAACGGGGCTCAAGCACGACACCGAAGCTGCGGGATCCTTCAGATGACTCGGCCCTGGCGGGAGGCCGCCTGGGTCCAGGTCGAAGGATCGGTAGGGGAGCGTTCCGATGCGTGTGAAGCGGCGGGGTAACCCAGCCGTGGATGCATCGGAAGTGAGAATGCCGGCACGAGTAGCGAAAGAGGGGGGAGGAACCCCTCCGCCGAATATCCAAGGGTTCCTGGGGAAGGTTCATCCGCCCAGGGTTAGTCGGGACCTAAGCCGAGGACGACAGTCGTAGGCGATGGACGACTGGTTGATATTCCAGTACCACCTTGATCGCGCCCAGGCCGAATCCAGGGCACTAAGGGAACCCCTTCGGGGGCTACCGACCAACCTGGTACTAGGCCAGCGATGGGGGGACGCAGGAAGGTAGCTCGACCCAGGCGTTGGTTGTCCTGGGGCAAGTGTGTAGGGAGGTCCTCTAGGCAAATCCGGAGGGTCAATCCTGAGGCACGACGCCGAGCCGTTCAGGTGAAGCGAGTGATCCTATGCTGCCGAGAAAAGCCTCTAGCGAGTGATCAAGGTGCCCGTACCCCAAACCGACACAGGTGGATACGTAGAGAATACGAAGGCGATCGAGAGAACCCTGGTTAAGGAACTCGGCAAATTGCGTCCGTAACTTCGGGAGAAGGACGACCGCAGTAGGGTGCAGGGACTTCGCGTCCCGAGCTCGAAACGGTGGCACAAACCAGGCCCAAGCGACTGTTTACTAAAAACACAGGTCCGTGCGAAGTCGCAAGACGATGTATACGGACTGACGCCTGCCCGGTGCCGGAACGTTAAGGGGAGAGGTTAGTGACTTCGGTTGCGAAGCTTTGAACCTAAGCGCCGGTAAACGGCGGCCGTAACTATAACGGTCCTAAGGTAGCGAAATTCCTTGTCAGGTAAGTTCTGACCTGCACGAATGGCGTAACGACTTGGGCACTGTCTCAACCAGGGACTCGGCGAAACTGCAATACGAGTAAAGATGCTCGTTACCCGCGGAAGGACGGAAAGACCCCGGGACCTTTACTCTAGCTTGATGTTGCGTCTTGGCACATGTTGCGTAGGATAGGTGGGAGGCGTTGAAGCGATCATTCCGGTGATCGTGGAGCCAATCTTGAAATACCACCCTTCATTTGTTGGGACCCTAACCCAGGACCGTTAACCGGTTCGGGGACAGCGTCTGGTGGGGAGTTTAACTGGGGCGGTTGCCTCCTAAAGAGTAACGGAGGCGCCCAAAGGTTCCCTCAGCCTGGTTGGCAATCAGGCGTCGAGTGCAAGGGCACAAGGGAGCTTGACTGCGAGATCGACGGATCGAGCAGGAGCGAAAGCTGGGCCTAGTGATCCGACGACGCTGTGTGGAAAGGTCGTCGCTCAACGGCTAAAAGGTACCCCGGGGATAACAGGCTGATCCTGCCCAAGAGTCCATATCGACGGCAGGGTTTGGCACCTCGATGTCGGCTCGTCTCATCCTGGGGCTGGAGCAGGTCCCAAGGGTCGGGCTGTTCGCCCGTTAAAGAGGCACGCGAGCTGGGTTTAGAACGTCGTGAGACAGTTCGGTCCCTATCCTCCGTGGGCGTAGGAAACTTGATGGGAGCTGCCCCTAGTACGAGAGGACCGGGGCGGACGGACCTCTAGTGTGCCAGTTGTCGCGCCAGCGGCATGGCTGGTTGGCTACGTTCGGAAGGGATAAGCGCTGAAAGCATCTAAGTGCGAAGCTCGCCCAGAGATGAGGTTTCCCACTGGGTAACCAGGTAAGGGCCCTGGAAGACCACCAGGTTGATAGGCGGGAAGTGGAAGCGCGGCAACGCGTGGAGCTGACCCGTACTAATAGCCCGAGGACTTGACTCTTTTCCTTTTGCTCGCGCTCGCTATCGCTGTTCTCGAGGATCGCTCGAGGGCCGCACCTTCACTATCGTCCGTTGATCGGACACCGCGTTTCGGTGGCCATGGCGGAGGGGAGACACCCGGTCCCATCCCGAACCCGGAAGTTAAGCCCTCCAGCGCCGATGGTACTGCCCGGGTGACTGGGTGGGAGAGTAGGTCGCTGCCGAGACATCTTCGGAACGGGCCGCCTTCGGGCGGCCCGTTCCGTATCCGCATCCACTACCCTCGGGAGAGCCATGCCGAAGTCCCTCAAACCGCGCGCCGGGGCACGTCCGAAGGGCACGCCCTCCAAGCAGGCGCTGCTGCCGCGCGACATCGAGGAGGATGTCCGGCGGACGGCCCGACCCACCCAGCAGGACGATGTCCTGTCGCGGCTGGCGCGTGCGATCGAGCTCCTCGAACGCGACGACGCCCATGGTGCCGTCCCCGAGGCCGAGAAGGCCAAGGCGATGGCGCCGCGATCGGCCGCGGTCCGTGAGGTGCTCGGCATGGCCTACTACGGTGTCGGTCGCTGGCACGATGCGCTGACGGAGCTGAAGGCGTACAAGCGCATGACCGGGCGACTGGACCAGAACCATCTGATCGCGGACTGCCTGCGGGGTCTCGGGCGGCCCGAGGAGGCCGTGCCGCTCGCCGACGAGGTGCTGCGAGACCGCTCGGCTCCCAACGAGGCGAAGGCCGAGGCGGTGATCGTTGCGGCGTCGGCGCTCGCCGATCAGGCGCGCTACGCCGAGGCGCTCGCGCTGTTGGCGCGCGCCAAGACGCGTGAGGACGTGGCCGAGGATTACACCTTGCGCCTGTGGTACGCCCGCGGCGACATCCTCGCCAAAGCGGGCAGACCCGAGGAAGCCGCGGGGGAGTTCCGCAAGATCATGCGCCACGACACGGCCGCGTTCGATGCGGCGGAGCGACTGGCCGAGCTCGGCTAGCCCTCGCCCGAACGCTCCCAGCGCTTTCGCCAGTACCGCGTCAGACCCTGCGCGTTCATCCGGATCGACCCGAGGACGTCGTAGCGAGCCGCCTCGAACGTGCGGCCCGCGTCCGACTCGAACTCGTCGCGGGCGCGACGAGACAACACCGCGACGACGGCTTCCTCCGACGTCGCCGCGTCGGCCTCGAGCAGCGCTTCGACATCCGTCGCCCAGGCCTGGATGCGCTCAGCCGCTCGAGTGCAAGCGATCTCGACGTCCGGGACGGCGCCGAAGTGTGAGGTCAACAGCATCGTGGGCGCACGGTCCGCGATCCGTCGGATGGAGGCCAGCGCCGCCTCCACATCGACCTCCGGGGGAGGGAGGGCCGGCCGGAAGCACTGCGCCCACGGGAGATAGGAGCCGATCGCCTCGCCCGTGATCATGGCGCCGCTCGCGTCGTCGTGCAGCGCGACGTGATGCGAGGCATGTCCGGGCGTGTGCACGACGGACAGCGAGCGCCCGCCCATCGGGATGTGGTCGCCGTCCTCGACGGCTCGGACGCGCTCGCCCGGTACCGGGACCATCTCGCCGAACAGCGAGCGCATCCGATCGTGGCCATAGGTGCGCGCGGTCGAGGCGAGCAATCGCTCGGGGTCGATCAGGTGGCGCGCGCCCGACGCGTGCACCCAGACGGTGGCGTGTGGGAAGCGCTCGAGCAGTGCGCCGGCGCCACCCGCATGATCGACGTGGATGTGCGTCACGACGACGTGGGCGAGGTCGTGTGCGCCGACGCCGAGCGCGTCGAGCGATGCGAGGATCCGATCGTGGTCGGCGCCGGGGCCCGCCTCGACCAAGCAGGGCTCTGCACCGTCGAGGAAGTAGACCGCGTTCAGCTCTCGCTCGCCGGCCATCACGGTGTCGATGGCGCGCACACCCGGCGCAACCAGGCGGATCCGGTCGCCGTCCATCGTGCCGGAGTCTCGCATGCGGCGTTGCTTCGTGTGTCGGACCCTCCCGCTAGGGTGCCTATCGGAAGGAGGACGCACATGGTCACGGTCAACGTCGTCGTCTTGGCGGGGACCGTGGCGGCCGATCCCGTCACCCGGCGCATGCCGTCGGGCGACGAGGTGACCGAGCTTCGCGTCTCCGTTCCCGAAGTAGGCAGACGCCTGCTCCCCCTCCCGGTCGCGGCGTGGCACGCCACGGTCGGCCGTGCGGTGTTGGACCCGATCGCCAAGGGCGACGCGGTCCTCGTGCACGGACAGCTCGTACGCCGCTTCTACCGGAGCGGAGCCGGGGCGCGCAGCCTCACGGAAGTGGTCGCCACGGGCATCAAGCGGCTCGACCCCGCAGCGGATGGGTCGGGGGAGGAGGTCGCGATCAGCGCACGGGCATGAAGAGCATGCCGGTACGCGGCTTCGGCCAGAAGAAGGTCGACTTGCGGGGGAGGCGTTCGCCGCGCTCGATCGCGGTCAGCACCCGCCCCGGGGTCGTCGGCGGCAGGATGTAGCCGGCGATCGCTTCACCCGCGGCGACGGCTTGCTGCGCGTCGAGCGCGCTGTGCGTGAAGCGGAGTGCATCGCCGGGCGCCGCCCGGTCCAGCACCTGCTCATGCAGCGCCCGCACCACCGGCGGCGTGCCATCCAGATCGAGCAGGCCGTAGCAGAGCGATCCATCGTCGCGAACGGTGATCGTGCCGACGACGAGGTCTGCGTCCGACACCCGTTCCAGGACGTCGTCGAGGTCGCGTGCCTCCCGGCCTGCCTGCGGGGGGCCCCCTGAGATCTGCACACGGTGGTAGGGCAGCACGGGCACCGTCTGGGTGCCCGCGTCCACGATGAGGGCAAGGATCCCATCCCACGGTCCCGGACCGGCCGCCTCGTGCCGCTCGTTCCGGTAGGCGAGCGCGGTCGTGTATCGATGGTGTCCGTCCGCGATCAGCAGGTCGTCGTCGCGAAGCCAGTCGTCGACCGGCTCATCGGCGGAGACCTCCCAGAGCCGGTGGGTGACGCCCTCCTCGTCGACCAACTCCTCCGTCGGTGCGCGGGCACAGGTGCGGTCGAGCATCTCGGACAAGGGCGGGCAGGGTCCCGATACGGTGCCGTAGATGGGGGAGAGGTGCGTGGCGGTCGCTCGGAGCAACCTGAGACGATCTTCGACCGGCCCGGGCATCGTGTGCTCGTGGGGGATCACCGATCCCCCCCAGGGTTCGAGCTCCAACGCCACGAAGACGCCGCGCACGGAGCCGCGGGCCGGATGCGATCCAGCTGGTCTCGTATGCGTAATACCGCGGCGCGTCCGACCGCACCAGGACCCCCGCCGCCTCCCAGGACGCCAGCAGCTGACCCGCGCGCGCATATCGATTCTTCGGGTCGTCTGGATCCTCGGAGCCCTCTGCCAGATCGACGTGCACGACGTTGAACGGGCTCGCAGCTCGGTAGCGGTTGCGTCCCGGCTCGCTGATAACGTCGTACGGCGGCGTCGTCAACAGTCGCAACGGGCCCGCGATGGCCGGGTCATACCGCAGGCCGCGGAAGGGGGCAACGCGTGGCATCGGACCTGTATAGCAGCGCCGCGCCGACGGTGACCTCGGCTGCGACGGCCTGCAGCGTGTCGGCGGGTACGCGCGTCGGACGGACGGTCGCGAGCGATCGATGATCGCCGACCGTTACGACGCCTTCCTCCTGGACCTCGACGGGGTCCTCTATCGCGGCGACCAACCGATCGCGCACGCCTCGGCGACGGTCGAGGCGCTTCGAGCGCTCGACAAGCGGGTGGCCTTCGTGACGAACAACTCGTCTCGCTCGCCGGAGGCGGTCGTCGCGCATCTCGCGTCGGTGGGGGTCGGCGCGTCGATCGCGGAGGTGGAGACGTCCGCGCTCACGACCGCGGGTGCGCTCGCCGAACGCGGCGTGTCCACCGCCCTGGTCGTCGGCGAGGAGGGCCTGCGTCATGCCCTCGAGGCCCGGGGGATCGCGATCGTCGGTCCCGAGCAGGTGCCCGACGCCGTGGTCGTCGGCTGGGATCGTTCGATCACCTACGAGACGCTGCGCGATGCGTCGATCGCGGTCCAGCGGGGCGCCGCGCTCGTTGCCACGAACGCGGATGCGTCGTACCCCGCTCCGGACGGGCTCACGTGGCCGGGGGCGGGTGCGATCGTCGCCGCGCTCGAGGCGGCCACCGAGACGCGCGCGGAGGTGTTCGGCAAGCCGCACGCACCGATCCTGCGCGCCGCGCTCCTCCGGGTGGGGGGCGGCACGCCCCTGGTGATCGGCGACCGGGTCAGCACCGATATCGAGGGCGCCCGGCGTCTGCGGTGGGACTCGATGCTCGTGCTGACGGGTATCTCGACCAGAGACGACCTCGAGACCGCGGGCATCGCCGCAACGTATGTGGCGGAGGACCTGTCGGCGCTGCTCGAGAAGTAGCCGGGGTCGAGGCCGACCAACCGGTTTATGCTGCAGGCACCGATTGGTGAGGAGCGACCCATGGCCAAGATGCAGGACATGCGAAAGACGATCGAGACGTCGCTGGGCAACTTGAACACGACGCGCGCACAGGAGATCGCCAAGACCGTGCTCGACAAGGACGCGGCGAAGGATCAGATGACCAAGACCGCCGCGGACCTGGTGGAACGGTCCCAGAACACCTGGACGAAGCTGGTCGAGGTGGTCCGCGGCGAGGTCCGCGATCAGCTGCGCCAGATGGGTGTCGCGACCGAGGAAGAGGTCAACGCGCTCCGGAAGCGCGTTCGCGATCTGGAACGGACGGCACGCGCGACCGGCGCCCGTGGTGGCGGCAAGAAGACCGGGGCCGCGAAGGCCTCCGCGGCGAAAGCGAAGGCGGCTTCCCGGAAGCCGGCGACCGCCAAGTCGGCGAGCCCGAAAGAGTCGGACACCGCGCAGGCGTGACGCGCCGCCGGCTCGACGCCGAACTCGTGCGACGCGGGCTCATGGGAACTCCCGCGGCGGCGCGCGAGGCGGTGGAGGCCGGGGTCGTGCAGGTCGCGGGTATCGTCGCGAGCAAGCCCGCCACGATGGTGGCGGACGACGTCGCGATCTCGATGCTCGGTGCGTCGCGTCCGTTCGTCTCTCGCGCAGGACAGAAGCTCGCCGCCGCCCTGGATCGCTTCGACGTCGACCCGGTGGGGTGTCGCTGCCTCGACGCGGGGGCGTCCACCGGTGGGTTCACCGATGTCCTGTTACGCCGCGGCGCGGCCGGCGTGGTGGCGGTCGACGTGGGATACGGGCAGCTGGCGTGGGAGCTGCGCACCGATCCTCGTGTGACGGTGCTGGAGCGGACCAACATCCGAGACCTCACCCTCGAGGATCTGGCGCCGGTCGATCTCGTGGTTGCGGACCTCTCGTTCATCTCTCTGCGGGTGGTGCTCCCGACGCTGCAACGGCTCGCCGCGCCCGCGGCGCCGATGGTGGTCCTCGTGAAGCCGCAGTTCGAGGCCGGCAAAGGAGCGGTGGGCGCGGGCGGTGTCGTCCGCGATCCGGAGGTGTGGGTACGGGTCCTCGACGGCGTGGTCGCGACAGCCGCGACGCTCGGGCTCGGCGCCCGGGCGGCGATGGCCTCACCGCTGCTCGGCCCCGCGGGCAACGTCGAATTCCTCGTGCAGCTCGGACCCGGGGCCGCCAACGGCGCCGACCTCGCGGGAGCGGTCGCCGAGGGCGTGGCGATGCGATCGTGAACAGGGTCGCCTTCGTGGTGCACGAGGGACGTCCGGCGGCGGTCGCGGCGGCCGCGACCCTGCGCGCCGGTCTGGCATCGCGCGGGGTTGCGTGCGATCCGGACGACCCGGCGCCGATCGATCTCGTGATCGCCGTCGGTGGCGACGGCACCTTCTTGCGCGGCGCACACGTTGCAGCGCGACTCGGCGTGCCCGTGCTGGGGGTGAAGGTCGGCCGCCTCGGGTTCCTCACCGAGGTCGAGCCCCACGAGGCGGAGGCGTTGGTCGTCGCGGCGCTCGCGGACACCGCGCCGATCGAAGAGCGCCTCGCGGTGGTGGCGGAGTCACCAGACGGCGCAGGGTTCGAGGCGCAATGGGGGCTGAACGAGGTCATGGTCGAGAAACGCGCCCGCCAACGTCTCGTGCGCCTGCGGGTCGATGTCGACGGTGAGTACGTCACGACGTTCTCGGCCGACGGGGTCATCGTCGCGACGCCCACGGGCTCGACGGCCTACTCGTTCTCGGCGCGAGGTCCGATCGTCTCACCCACCGTCGAGGCGCTGGTCGTGACCCCGGTGGCCCCCCACATGGTGTTCGATCGCTCGATCGTCCTCGACGCCACCCAGCATGTCACCCTGGAGGTCATCGGCGACGAGCCCGGACTCCTCTCGGCCGACGGGCGCGACACGATCGAGCTGCCGGTCGGTGCGGCGGTCCGCATCCGCGCGTCGGAGCAACCCGCACGGTTCGTGCGACGGCCGGACGCGCCGGAGTTCCTCGCCCGCGTGCGCGAGAAGTTCGACCTGCCCGATGAGCCGTCGGGTCCGACGACGACCTGAACGGCTCTCCTCGGCCGTGTCGGTGTCCGGCGCTAGGATGCGCTCGTGCTTCGGCAGCTGCACATCACCGGTCTCGGCGTGATCCGCGAGCTCGACATCGAGCCCGCCCGCGGGCTCACCGTCCTCACGGGCGAGACCGGCGCCGGCAAGACGATGATCACGGTCGGCGTCTCGCTGGCGTTGGGCGGTCGCGGAAGCGCCCAGCTCGTCCGATCGGGCGAGCGGGCGGCCAAGATCCAGGCTCGGTTCGATGCCCCGGCCGGGGCCGAGGAGTGGGCCGAGGACGGCGAGCTGATCCTGGCGCGCACGCTCGTCGCCGACGGCCGCGGGTCCGCGCGGATCGGCGGCCAGCTCACCACCGCGGCCGCGCTCGCCGACATGGGCACCCGTCTCGTGGAGATCCATGGGCAACATCAGTCCCTCCGGCTGCTCGACGGCGGCACCCAGACCGCCTTCCTCGACCGGTACGCGGGGCCGGCCCACGTCGAACGGGTCCTCGCGTATCGGGGCGTGTACACGAGCCTGCAGGCAGCCCGGCGGGAGCTCGAAGCGCTGCAGGAGGCCGCTCGAGACCGGGAACGCATGCTCGATCTGCTCGCCTACCAGGTCCGCGAGATCGAGGCGGTGGCGCCGCAGGTCGACGAGACCACCGCGCTCCAGGCCGAGGAGTCCAGGCTCGGGCACGCGGAGCGCCTCCAGGAGTTGGCCGAGGCCGCCGCCGCGGCCCTGGGCGGCGACGGGGGAGCTGCCGATCTCCTCGCGACCACGGCGCACGATCTCGCCGCCGCCGCAGACCTGGATCCCGATGCGACGTCCCTCGCGGGCCGGGGTCACGCGCTCGCGGCCGAGGTGACGGATCTGGTCTCCGAGGTACGCGCCTATCGCGAACACGTCGGCGTTGATCCGGCTCGGCTCCAGGATGTCCGAGAACGCATCACGGCCCTGAAGAGTTTGCAGCGCAAATACGGGGCCACCGATGCCGACGTGATCGCGTTCCTCGAACGGGCGGGGGACGAGCTGGCGTCGCTCCAGACGGCCGACGAGCGCCTGGCCGCGATCCAGGCCGAGGTCGAGGAGGCCTCGGCAACCGTGGCGTCCCTCGCCGCTTCGCTGACCGAGACCCGCAGGTCGATCGCGCCCGAGGTGTCGGCGGCTCTCACCGCGCACCTGACCGACCTCGGCATGCCCGGCGCCTCCGTCGAGCTGCTCGTCGAAGCCTCCGAGCCGGGCCCGTTGGGGGCGGATCGGGTGGAACTGCTGTTCCAGGGCGGCCCGGGCCAGCCGGCATTGCCACTGGCCAAAGCGGCGAGCGGCGGCGAGCTGTCTCGGGTCATGTTGGCGTGTCGGAGCGTGCTCGCGGACCTCGACGATGTCCCGACGCTCGTGTTCGACGAGATCGACGCGGGGATCGGCGGTGAGGCCGGCCTGGCGGTCGGGCGACGACTCGCGCGCCTGGCCACCACGCGTCAGGTGCTCGTCGTCACGCACCTGCCACAGATCGCCTGCTTCGCGGACCTCCACGTGCGCGTTCGGAAGCACGACGGCGACGCGACCGCGCAGGTGCTCGACGACGACGAACGGCCGGTCGAGCTCTCGCGCATGCTGGCGGGCATGGAGGCCTCCGAGCATGCGCTGTCCCACGCCGAGGAGCTGCTCGACGAAGCCGCGCGCGTCCGGGCGGAGGCGTCGTGAACCGCCGACGTGGTGCCGCGTGGTCGCCGACGGGCAACTTTCTCTGTGGATCACGAGGGCGCCGCCCCGGCGTCTGCTACAGTCGGCTTCCGTGGTGAGGGAGCACACGAAGTACATTTTCGTCACGGGCGGAGTTGCCTCCGGTCTCGGGAAGGGCATCACGACCGCCTCCCTCGGCCGCCTCTTCTCGTCCCGCGGTCAGAAGGTCGTGCTGCAGAAGCTCGATCCGTACGTGAACGTCGACCCCGGCACGATGAACCCCTTCGAGCACGGCGAGGTCTTCGTCCTGGACGATGGCGCCGAGACCGACCTGGACCTCGGTCACTACGAGCGATTCCTCGACGCCGATCTGCACCGCGGCTCGAACTTCACGACCGGCGCCGTGTACTCCGCCGTGTTGGCCAAGGAGCGCCGAGGGGACTACCTCGGCAAGACGGTGCAGGTCATCCCCCACGTCACCGACGAGATCAAGTCGCGTGTCCTGGCGCTGGCCGAGACCGAACAGGCGGACGTCCAGATCGTCGAGATCGGCGGTACGGTCGGCGACATCGAATCGCTGCCGTTCCTCGAGGCGATCCGACAGTTGCGCAACGAGGTGGGGCGCGACCGGTGTGCGTTCGTGCACGTCTCGCTGATGCCCTTCATCGGTCCGTCCGGCGAGCTGAAGACGAAGCCGACCCAGCACTCGGTCAAGGAGTTGCGTTCGCTCGGTCTGCAGCCCGACGCGATCGTCTGCCGCTCCGACCGTCCGATCGGACGCAATCTCAAGGAGAAGATCTCCTTGCTGTGCGACGTGCCGATCGCCGGCGTCGTGAGCGCTCCCGACGCGCCCTCGATCTACGAGGTGCCGCTGGTCCTGCACCGCGAGGGTCTCGACAACCTCCTCGCCGAGCACCTCCGCATCGAGGGCGAGCCGAACCTCCAGGAGTGGACCGACCTGGTCGACCGGGTGCACGCGGCGACCGACCCCGTCGACATCGCGGTCGTCGGCAAGTACGTGTACCTGCGCGACGCCTATCTGTCGGTCGTGGAGTCTCTGTTCCATGGGGGTTTCTTCCACGGCGCCGATGTGCGCATCCATTGGATCGCGTCCGACGATCTCGGCGGCGACGCCACCGAGGCCGCCCTGGCCGAGATGGACGGCGTCCTGATCCCCGGCGGGTTCGGGGTGCGCGGCGTGGAGGGCAAGATCGACGCGGTCCGGTTCGCGCGCGGGCGGGGCGTGCCGTTCCTCGGCATCTGCCTCGGGCTCCAGTGCGCGGTCGTCGAGTTCGCCCGCGACGTGTGCGGTCTCGAGGGTGCGAACTCCTCGGAGTTCGATCCCGCAACCGAGCACCCCGTCATCGATCTGCTCCCCGAGCAGAAGGATGTGACCGACATGGGGGCGACCATGCGCCTGGGCGCGCAGCCCTGCTACCTGGAGCCGGGCACGCTTGCGGCGAAGGCCTACGGCGTCGATGTGGTCGAGGAGCGCCACCGTCATCGATGGGAGGTCAACCCCACCTACCACGAGGCGCTGACCGCAGCCGGCCTCGTGATCAGCGGGTCGTCGCAGAAAGGCCGGCTCGCCGAGATCATCGAGCTGCCCGATCATCCGTTCTTCATCGCCGTTCAGTTCCATCCGGAATTGCGGTCTCGGCCGACCCGCCCGCATCCGTTGTTCCGCGAGTTCGTCGGTGCGGCCAAGGCCCACCGCTCGCAGCGACTCGCGGTCTCGTCCGCGTCCGTGTCGAGCTAGCCCGGGTCGTGCCGGAGCCGCTCGCCGCCCGCGACGTCTGGTCGGGGGCCTACCTCCACGTCGCGGTCGAGGAGTGGCCGGACGTCGGCGCCTACGAGCTCGTGCGCAAGCACCACGCGGTCGGCGTGGTGCCGGTGACTCCGGACGGGGACGTGATCCTGGTGCGCCAGTTCCGTCCGCCCATCCGCGCCGATCTCACCGAGATCCCCGCCGGGCTGCTCGATGTGGACGGCGAGGACGCCCGTACGTGTGCGGAGCGGGAACTGTTCGAGGAGACCGGCTACCGGCTCACGGAGATCGCCTTCCTCGGCGGCGTCTACCTCTCGCCCGGGTTCACCGACGAATACATGCACCTGTTCTGGGCGCGTACCGAGGCCGTGCCGGTCGGAGAACCGGAGCTCGGCATCGCGGTCGTCCGGATGCCGCTGCATCGCGTCGGTCGCGCAGGCTCGCGCCGGGAAGGTCCGCAACGCCTCGACGGCCCTCGCACTGCTGCTCGCCGCCGGCGTCCCCGTCTTGCGGGACGCGGCCACCGCCCCGGCCTAGGCTGAGGGCATGCAGGACCCCGCCGTTGCGGCCCGCCGCTATCTCGAGCACCTCACGGTCGAGCGCGGTCTGGCGGACAACACCTTGCGCGCCTATCGCCGTGACCTCGAGCGGTACCTGGCGTTCCTGCGACATCGAGGCATCGAGGACCTTGACGCGGTGGACGCGCGCGTGATCCGTGCATTCGTCGCGTCGATCTCGGCGTCGACGCATGGTCCCGACGAAGAGGCCTACAAGGCCACGAGCGTCGCTCGGACGCTGTCGGCCGTGCGGACGTTCCATCGTTTCGCACTGCGCGAGGGCATGACCGAGGACGACCCCACCGCGGGGGTCGTTCGACCGCGGCTGCCTCGGGGCCTGCCGCACCCGCTGACGATGGACGAGGTGACGGCCGTGATCGACGCCCCGCCGCCGGGGAGTCCGACGGGCGTGCGCGACCGCGCGATCCTCGAGCTCCTGTACGGAGCGGGCCTGCGCGTCTCCGAGCTGACGGGGCTCGACGTGGACGACCTCGACCTGGAGGAGGGCGCCGTTCGCGTACTCGGGAAGGGGAACAAGGAGCGCGACGTCCCCATCGGCCGCATGGCGCGTGTCGCGATCGAGGACTATCTGCGTGTCGCGCGTCCGGCGCTCGCGTCGCCGCGATCGCGGGGAGCGCTCTTCCTGAATGCGCGGGGAGGTCGTCTCACCCGACAGTCCTGCGCCCGACTGTTGGCCGCGCACGCACGGGCCGCCGGGATCCGCCGCACCGTCACCCCGCACGACCTGCGACACTCCTTCGCGACGCATCTGCTCGAGGGAGGGGCCGACGTGCGCGTGGTGCAGGAGCTGCTCGGGCATGCCAGCGTCGCCACCACCCAGATCTACACGTTGGTCACCCGGGAGCATCTCCGCAGCGCCTACGATCTGGCGCACCCGCGGGCCCGTCGCGACCGGGCGCAGGGGGCGAACCGGTGAGCGATCCAGGGACGCAGGGTCCGCTCGCGGCCCTCGATGCGCAGGAGCGATCGCTCCGGCGTGAGATGGACGAGCTCGGCGCCGACCCCGACCTCGACGAGGTCGCCTTCGAAGCCGACGCCGGGTTCTCCGACCGCTCGCACAGCACCGAGGAGCGGGGCCGCATCATCGCCACCGCTCGCTCGCTGCGGGCGAACCTCCGAGATGTCGAACGTGCCCGCGTCAAGCTCGCGGAAGGAACGTACGGAACATGCGATCGATGCGGCAACGCGATCGGTAGGGAGCGCCTCGAGGCGATCCCATGGGCTCTGCTCTGCATCGACTGCAAGAAGCTGGTCGGCTGAGGTGCCCGAGCGGCTCGTGCCCCGTGTGTGCATCATCGTGTGCGACTCGTGGGGAGTCGGCGACGCCCCAGATGAGGCCGACTACGGGGACGCGGGGTCCGACACCCTCGGCAACACGGCGCGCGCCGTCGGCGGCCTGCGGATTCCCTCGCTCGAGGCGCTCGGGCTCGGGCTGCTCGGCGATATCGCCGGCGTCGCGCCGCGAGCCGAGGTCGGCTCCGCGCATGGGCGAGCCACGGAGCTCTCGGCGGGCAAGGACACGACGACCGGGCACTGGGAGATGATGGGCGTCCGCCTCGACGAGCCATTTCCCTTGTACCCGAACGGGTTTCCACCTGAGGTGATCGAGCCGTTCGAGGCGGCGATCGGGCGCTCGGTGCTCGGCAACCTACCGGCATCGGGCACGGAGATCATCGCCGAACTCGGCGTCGATCACCTGGCGACCGGCCGCCCGATCGTGTACACGAGCGGCGACTCCGTCTTCCAGATCGCCGCCCACGTGGACGTCGTGCCGCTCGCGCAGCTCTACGGCTGGTGCGAGATCGCGCGCGGCCTCCTGGTGGGTCCGCACCGTGTCGGACGCGTGATCGCCCGGCCCTTCGACGGACCGCCGGGCGCGTTCGTTCGACGCCCGGAACGACGCGACTACAGCGTTCCCCCGCCCGCGCCGACCGCCCTGGATCAGCTCGTCGCCGCCGGCCGCAGCGTGTTCGGTGTGGGGAAGATCCAGGACATCTTCGACCATCGGGGTCTGAGCGACGCGACGTATGCCGACGACAACGAACAGGGTGTCGACCTCACGGTCCGGGCCCTCCGCGCCGGTGCGCACGACGTCGTCTTCACGAACCTGGTCGACTTCGATTCGAAGTACGGGCATCGCAACGATCACGTCGGGTATGCGGCCGCGATCGAGGCCTTCGATCGACGTGTGCCCGAAGTGCGTGCGGCCTTGGACGGGGGAGTGCTGCTCATCACCGGCGATCACGGATGCGATCCGACGACGCCGCCGACGGACCACTCCCGGGAGCGCACGCCGTTGCTCGTGGCCGGGTGCCCGGGCGGCCCGTACGACCTCGGCACACGCTCGACCTTCGCCGACCTGGGCGCGACCGTCGCGCGATTGCTTGGCGTCGAGCTTCGGGAACTCGTGGGTGAGAGCTTCGACTCGGCGATGGGTTTCGGAGCGTGATCGAAGACCCGCGGACGATCATCGCGACCAAACGCGACGGTGGCTCGGTCCCGGCCGGGCCACTCGAACGTCTCGTCCAGGACTACGCGGAGGGCCGTGTCGCCGACGGACCGATGGGGGCCTTCCTGATGGCCTGCGTGCTGCGCGGCATGGATGCCGAGGAGACGGCGGCGATGACGCGCGCCTTCGTGGCATCCGGGACCACGGTCGAGCTCGGCGACATCGGTCGCCCCGTCGTGGACAAGCACTCGACCGGCGGGGTGGGCGACGCCGTGTCGCTGGTCTTCGCGCCGTTGGTCGCGGCGCTCGGCCTCGCCTGTGTGAAGATCTCGGGGCGGGGGCTGGGTCATACCGGCGGCACGATCGACAAGCTCGAGGCGATCCCCGGGTTCCGCACCGATATCGCACCGGACGCGCTCCGGGAGCAGGCGATGTCGGTCGGGTGCGTGATCGCCGCACAGACCGAGGACCTGGTGCCGGCCGACGGTGCGGTCTACGCCCTGCGCGACGCGACGGCGACCGTGCGATCCACACCCCTGATCGCCGCCAGCGTGATGGCCAAGAAGCTGGCGATCGCGTCCGATCTGATCGTGCTCGACGTCAAGGCGGGCTCGGGTGCGTTCATGGCCGACCCGCGGGAGGCGGCGCAGCTGGTCGATGCGTGCCTGGCGATCGCGCGCCGGGCGGGACGCGACGCCGCCGCGGCGATCACCGACATGTCCCAGCCGCTCGGCACCACGATCGGCAACGCCCTGGAGGTCGCCGAGGCGATCGAGGTGCTGCGTGGCCAGCGGGCGGGACGCCTGCGCGATCTGTCGGTCTGGCTGGCGGGGCGCGCCCTCGCACGGCTCACGCGTGTCGACGTCGACACCGCGACCGAACGAGCCGCCGCCACCCTTTCCGACGGGTCTGCGCTCGAGGCGCTCCGCGCGATGGTCGCCGCGCAGCACGGCGATCCGGCGGTCATCGACGATCCGGGGTCGGTCCTGCCCGCGGCCCCCGTTCGCGTGTCGATCGAGAGCGATCGCGCGGGCTTCCTCGACCGGGTGGACGCCGCCGCCGTGGGGGAGGCGGCCGCGCGTCTCGGCGCGGGCCGGCGGCACAAGCACGAGCCGATCGACCCCGCGGTCGGTATCGTGCTCACACCGAAGGTCGGGGATCGCATCGAGCTCGGCGCGCCGGTCGGCACCGTGCACGCCCGCGATGCGGGGCTCGGCCACGAGACGGCCGCCGCCGTGCTGGCGGCGCTCGGGGTCGCCGACGAGCCCGTGGAGGAGCCACCGCTGGTGTACGCGTGGAGCGAGGAGGTGCGCTGAGATGGGGTGGCCGTCGATACGCTACGCCGCCTACATCGGCGTCTCGCTGTTGATCGGGATGATCGTGCGCGAGTACGTGCGGGCGCTCGTCACGGCCAGGCTCGGCGATCCGACGCCACGACTCTGGGGACGGCTGACCTGGAAACCGAGGGTGTGGTTCGAACCCTTCGGGTCGGGCCTCGTGCCCGCCCTCGTCCTGGTCCTGTGGGCCGCCGCATCGGGCTTCTATCCGCCCCCGGCCGCCTACGGGAAGCCGGCGCCGGTTGATCCCAGCTACCTGAAACGCCCCACGCGCGATCAGGTCCTGATCGGATTCGCCGGTCCGGTCTCCAACGTCGTGCTCGCGGCGATCGGTGGCGTGGTGCTTCGCCTGACGCTTTCCTCAGTCGGGACCGAGGCGTTCCTCTTCCTCGTGGCGTTCGAGTTCACGCAGCTATCCCTGGCGATCTTCCACCTCCTACCGATCCCGGGGCTGGATGGCGCTCGGCTCGTGGCGCTGGTGTTGCCCGACGACGCCCGCCGCGTGTATCGCGACGCCGACCGATACCTGCCGCTGTTCGTCCTCGTCTTGTGGTTCCTCCTCGCCGGGGTCATGAAGGCGCTGATCTACGGGCTCGTGGACTCGCTGTGTCGTGTGTTCTCCGGGTTCGGCTGCACGCCCTAGCTTCCCGGGTGGCCGCACCGCCCGCGTTATCATCCCGCCCATCGTGAGCGAATCCGCGGTGGCGACCCGTACGAAGCGCGTCCTGACCGGCTACCGCCCCACCGGCCCGCTCCACGTGGGCCATTGGGCGGGGAACGTCGAGACGATGCTTGCGCTGCAAGCCGATCCGGCGTACTCGTGCTTCTTCTTCATCGCGGACTGGCACATGCTGACCACGCATTACGACCGGACGGACGAGCTGTCCGGGTTCGTCGAGGGTCTCGTGTTGGACTGGCTGGCCGCCGGTCTCGACCCGGAGCGGGCGGTGATCTACCGGCAGTCGGACCTGCCCGAGGTGGCCGAGATGGCGCTGCTGTTCGGGATGATGACGCCGCTCGGGTGGCTCGAGCGTGTGCCCTCGTTCAAGGAGCGGCTGCGCGATATGGCCGAGCGTGACGTGGCGAACTACGGCCTGCTCGGCTATCCGGTGTTGCAAGCCGTCGACATCGTGATCGTCCGAGGCGAGCTCGTTCCGGTCGGCGAGGACCAGGTGGCGCACCTGGAGCTGAGCCGCGAGATCGTGCGACGGTTCAACCGGCTGTACGGCGATGTGCTCACCGAGCCACAACCGTTGCTGTCCTCGACGCCGCTGATCCCCGGATCCGACGGGCGCAAGATGTCGAAGTCGCTGGACAACACGATCGGGATCCGCGACGACGAACCGGCGGTGCGTGCCACGGTCCGGTCGTTCCTGACCGATCCGCAGAAGCTCCGCAAAGGCGATCCGGGCCGCCCGGAGATCTGCCCGGTGTTCGCGTTGCATCAGAAGTTCTCGCCGGCGCAGGTGGAGCGGATCGACGCCACGTGCCGCACCGGGGAGCTGGGCTGCGTGGACTGCAAGGGGATCCTGGCCGACAACCTCGTCGCGACGTTCGCGCCGTTCCGCGAGCGACGCGCGGAGCTCGCTGCGCGTCCCGGCCTCGTGCGCGACGTGCTCGCCGCCGGGGCGGCGACGGTTCGCCCCGTTGCCGCCGACATGATGGCGGCGGTCCGCGACGCGATGCATCTCGGGTGATGCCGTGACGGGCGACACGGCGGCCGAGGCTCCGACCCCATCGGGGTTCACGATCGAGGTGCCCGGGTTCGCCGGCCCGTTCCGGCTCCTGGCTGACCTGATCCTCGAGCAGAAGGTCGACGTCTGCGACGTGCCGATCGCGACGGTTACCGACGGGTTCCTGCGCTACGCGAAGGACACGGCCGCCTGGAACCTCGAGGAGGCCACCTGGTTCCTGGCGATCTGCGCCGTCTTGCTCGAGCTGAAGGTCGCCCGGCTGACGCCGAAGCACACGGAGCTGGACGAGGAGGACCTCCTCGGCGCGTCGCCTGACCTCGCGTACGCCCGGTCGATCGAACTCCGAGCTTTTCGGAAGGTCGCCGTCGAGATCGCAAGACGTCTCGAGGACGAGGCCGGGTTCTTCACGCGCGATGTGGGACCCGGTCCCGAGTACGCGCATCTGTATCCCGACCCGATGGAGCACATCACGTCGCAGCAGCTCGCCGAGGTCGCGGCGGCGTTGCTGCGCCCGCCGCCGACCCTGGATCTGTCGCACGTCACGCCGATCCGGTTCACCGTGACGGACGCGATCCAAGCCGTCGAGGCCCACCTGGTGCGGCTCGGCCAGGGCCCGGCCTCGTTCCGCGAGCTGACGGCCGACTGCGAGGATCGGATGCACGTCGTCGTCCGATTCCTCGCCCTCCTCGAGCTGTACCGTGACGGGAAGGTCGAGATCGAGCAGGCCGAGACCTTCGGCGAGATCGAAGTGGCATGGAGGGGATAGCCCGGTGACCGACGTCGCACAGACCCACGACACCCGGACCCTCGAGGCGCTGCTGTTCGTGTCGGACGAGCCATTGACGCCGGCCGTGCTCTCTCAGGCGATGGAGCTCGACCGCCGCGTCGTGGAGTCCCTGTGCGACCGACTGCAAGCCGAGCTGGAGGCGCGCGGCTCCGGCCTCGTGCTGCGCAACGTGGCCGGCGGCTGGCGGTTGTTCACGCACCCGGACACGCAGCCGATCGTCGAGCGCTTCGTGCTGTCCTCGCGCCAGGCGCGACTGACGAAGGCCGCGCTCGAGACATTGGGGATCGTCGCGTACAAGCAGCCCGCGACTCGCCACCAGGTCAGCGCGATCCGCGGCGTGAACTCCGACGGGGTGCTTCGCGCGCTGGTCGATCGCGGACTGATCGAAGAGTCGGGACGCGACGAAGGGCCCGGCCGCGCCGTTCTCTACACGACGACGCCTCAGTTCCTCGAGCGCCTCGGGCTCCCGTCGCTCGCATCGCTGCCCTCGCTCGCGCCGCTGTTGGATGCGGACGTCGATCTCGAAGACGCCGCCGATCGGGTCGTCGACGCCCCCGAGGGGGCGGAGCTCGGCGAGGTCGCCGAGGAGGAGGCGCCCCCCGTCGTGGAGGGCTAGCAGGATGCCCGAAGAGCGCGTCCAGCGGGCGCTCGCCCGCGCGGGATTCGGGTCGCGTCGAACCTGCGAGGAACTGATCAGCGCCGGACGGATAAAGATCAACGGGACCGTCGCAACGCTGGGGGACAAGGTCGACCCGACGCGAGACATCGTCGCCATGAACGGCGTCACGGTCAACCTTGACCCGAGCGTGAGGTATCTCGCGCTACACAAGCCGGTCGGCGTGGTCACGACGATGCACGATCCGCACGGGCGTCGAGACATGCGGGAGTTCGTGCCGGACGAGCCCCGTGTGTTCCCCGTCGGACGGCTCGACCTCGACAGCGAGGGCCTGCTGCTTCTGACGAACGACGGCGACCTCGCGGAGTCCCTCACGCACCCGCGCTACGAGGTCGAGAAGGAGTACCTCGTCGAGGTTGCAGGAACGCCGACGGCGAAGCATCTCGGGGCGCTCCGGCGAGGAGTCGAGCTCGACGACGGTCCTGCGCGCGCGAAGTCGGTGCGGATCGTCGACGCTCGCGGTGACCGCGGACAGGTGGCCCTGGTGATGACCGAGGGGCGGAAACGAGAGGTGCGTCGCCTCCTCGAGGCGATCGACCTACCGGTGCGCCGGCTCGTCCGTATACGCATCGGACCAGTCACTGTTGGGCAGACTGCGCGCCGGAGAGGTGCGCGATCTGCGCCCCGACGAGGTGCTGGCTCTCGGGAAGCTCGTTGAGAAGGCGCGCCGCAGGGTCCGCCACACCGACGGCTCCTCCCTGTAGCCTTGGCGCGACGAACCGAGCGGGTGACGCCGCGTCGCCCTGCGTCCGTCGCCGTCGCAGATCACGGAGGTGTCCGGATGAAGGTGCGTGCCGCCCGAGGTGCGATCGTGGTGTCCGAGGACACCGCCGCCTCCATGCACGCCTCGACGGAGCGGCTCCTGGAGAACCTCCTGGACCGCAACGGTGTCGTGCACGACGACCTCATCAGCATCCTGTTCACGGTGACGGACGATCTTCGCAGCGCGTTCCCCGCGGAGGCGGCACGGCGTATGGGCATGGGCGACATCCCGTTGCTCTGCGCCCGGGAGATACCCGTCGCGGGCGCCATGCCCTCGGTCGTGCGTGTCCTGATGCACTTCCATTCCGAGCGAGGCCTGGACGAGGTCACGCACGTCTACCTCGACGGCGCAGAGAGACTGCGCGATGACCTCGACGCCGCCACCTGACCCCGACACGATCGGTCTGGTCGCCGTGCTCGGCACCGGCCTGCTCGGCACGTCGGTGGCGATGGCCGCGGCGCGCGCCGGGTGCCGCGTGACCGGCTGGGATCTCGTCGACGACACCGCCTCGCGGGCGGCGGCGAAGAGCGGGCTGGACCCTCGACCTCGCCTCGAGGATGCGGTGGCCGGCGCCGATCTCGTCGTCGTCGCCACCCCGATCGAGGCGGTCGCCCCCACGGTGGTCGAGGCGTTGCGGGCGGCCCCGGACGCGATCGTCACCGACGTCGCAAGCGTGAAGGAGCGGGTCGTCGGCGACGTCCTGGCGACGCTGGGCGCCGAGACCACCGCGGCGGCGCGGTACGTGCCGAGCCATCCCATGGGGGGAAGCGAGCGCGCCGGGCCCGAGCATGCCTCCGCCTCGGTCCTGGACGGGATCGTGTGGGTCGTGGCGCCACACGCGGCGACCGGGACGCGGCCGACCGACGTACTGGAGGCCTGGATCGAACGCGTGGGCGCTCGGCCCGTGCGACTGACGCCGGAGCGCCACGATCGGCTCGTGGCGATGGTGAGCCATCTCCCGCAGGTCGCCTCCACGGCGCTGATGAGCCTCGCCGCGACTGAGGAGGCGGACGAGCCGGAGCTCTTGTTGCTGGCCGCGGGCGGGTTCCGCGATCTCACGCGGCTGGCGGCATCGCAACCCTCGCTCTGGAGCGCGATCCTCGTCTCGAATCGCGACCAGGTCGTCACGGCGATCCAACTGTTCGTGGCGCGGCTGCTCGCCGTGCGCGACGCGATCCAGGTCGGCGACACCTCGGCCGTCGAGGAGGTCTTCGAGCGGGCCAAGCAGGCCAGGCTGGGGCTCGCGACGAAGCCGACGGTCCGCTCCGGGGTGGCGGTCTGGCAGGTCGAGATCCCCGATGAGCCGGGTGCCCTGGCGCGGATCACGGCGGTGCTCGGCGAGGGGAAGGTCAACATCGAAGACCTGCAGATCGTGCACTCGCCGGAGGGCGGCCGGGGAACGGTGCATCTCACCGTTGCCGCCGGCTCCGCGGCCTCCTGCGCCTCCGTGTTGGCGGCCGGCGGCTACGACCCGATCAGGCTGGCCTGAGCAGGATGGACGCCCTCGTCGCGCCCACAGGCTCCCTCGCGGGGACGGCCGTCGTGCCGGGCGACAAGTCGATCGCCCATCGTTGGCTGATCCTTGCCGCCACCGCCGTGGGCCGCAGCCGTCTCGTCGGGCTTCCCCTGTCGCTCGACGTGGGGTCGACGGCGGGGTGCCTGGCAGCCCTCACGGACAAGGCTCGACCTCCCCTCGACGTCTTCGCTCGGAAGGTTGCCTCGCGGGTGGAGGGTGGCGGTTCCACGTGGAACGTGGGAACCCATACACCGGCCGATCCGTCGCTTGAGGTCGAGGGTCAGGGCCGGGGCGGGCTCGTCGCGCCCACCGAGTGGCTGGACTGCGGCAACTCCGGTACGACGATGCGGCTGCTCGCGGGGGTGCTGTCGGCAGCCCCGTTCGAGGCGGTCCTCTCCGGGGACGAGAGCCTGTCGCGTCGTCCGATGGAACGTGTCGCCGACCCGTTGCGGACCATGGGCGCGTTCCTCGAGACCGACGAGGGGCACGCGCCGCTGAAAGTGCGGGGCGGGTCCCTCCACGCCATCGCGTACGTGCCGAAGGTGCCGAGCGCGCAGGTCAAGAGCGCCGTCCTGCTCGCGGGCGTCGCGGCCGACGGGGAGACCTCGGTCGCCGAGCCCGCGCAGACCCGGGACCACACCGAACGCGCCCTCGCGGCGCTCGGCGCGCCCGATCGAAACGGATCGCGACGGCATCCGCGTTCGTCGCTACCAACACGAAGGGTTCGAGGCACGGGTGCCGGGAGACGCGTCATCGGCCGCGTTCCTGCTCGCGGCCGCGGCCATCACCGGCTCGCGCATCACGATCGAGGGCGTCGGTCTCAACCCGAGCAGGCTCCACTACCTCGACGTCATGGAACGGATGGGCATCCGGACCACGTGCGCCGTGGAGCGGACCGAGCTGGGTGAGCCGGTCGGGTCGATCTCGATCGAGCCGTGCGCCGAGATCGGCTCCGTCCGTGTCGAGCCCGCCGAACTGCCGCTGATCATCGATGAAGTGCCCGTTCTGGCCGCGCTCGCCGCGCACGCATCCTCCGATTCATGGTTCCTCGAGGCTTCCGAGCTTCGGGTCAAGGAGAGCGACCGATTGCGCGCGATCACCACGGGTATCCGAGGCATGGGCGGCGTCGCCGCCGACGAGGGCGTCGATCTCGTGATCGCGGGGGGCGGCCTCGACGGCGGACGGGCCGACGCTCGCGGCGACCACCGGATGGCGATGGCGTTCGCGGTCGCGGCGCTCGGAGCGCGAGGCACGACGCGCATCGACGGCATCGATGCGGCCGATGTGAGCTTCCCTGGCTTCGTCGCCATCTTGCGAGCGCTCGGCGCCGATGTGGAGCCGGCGTGACCCCGCGCGTCGTCGCGATCGATGGCGCCGCCGGTAGCGGCAAGTCGACCCTCGCTCGAAGCCTGGCTCGCGAGCTCCGGGTCCCGTACATCAACACGGGCCTGATGTACCGAGGCTTGGCCGCCGCCGCGCTCGATCGCGGGATCGATCCCGACGATGCAGAAGGCCTCTCGGCCGTGCTGATCGACCTTCGGTTCAGGCTTGCGGGCACCGGCCCGCCTGAGCTCGAGGTCGAGGGTTATCCGTACGACGCGCTGACGACCCGCGAGGTCGAGTCGACGGTGTCGACCGTCGCACGACATCCGACCGTCCGGGAACGGATGCGGGTCTTGCAGCGAGGGATGGGCCTGCAGGGAGCCGTCATGGAAGGGCGGGACATCGCGACCGTGGTGTTCCCCGACGCGTCGGTGAAGCTCTTTCTCGTCGCCGACGAAACGGAGCGAACGACACGCCGGGCTCGCGAGCGCGCCGAAGCCGATCCGTCGGAGATCGCCGAGGCGCTGCGGCTGCGCGATGCGCGTGATGCGCGGACGAATCCCCTGGAGGCCGCCCCCGGGGCCGAGATCATCGACACGACGGAGCTCGACATCGACCAAGCGCTGTCCGCGGCGCTGGGGATCGTCCGCGCCGCATGGTCGGAGGGGGCGACGTGAGTCGTTCACCCCGTATCGCGATCGTCGGGCGTCAGAACGTGGGCAAGTCGACGCTCGTCAACCGCCTGTTCGGGAAGCGCGCCGCGATCGCACACGACATGCCGGGTGTGACCCGGGATCGTCTCGAGCTCGAGGCAACCTGGCGCGGCCGAAGCTTCGGCCTCGTCGACACCGCCGGCTATCTGCAGCGGGCCACCGGCGTGGAGGCGCTCGCGGCCAAGCAGGCGGACCTCGCCGTCGAGGACGCAGACCTGATCGTGCTCGTGGTCGACGCGCAGACCGGCATCACGAAGGAGGACGACCTGCTGGCCCGCCGGCTCCGGAAGGCGCCGACGCCCGTGTTGCTCGTCGCGAACAAGGCGGACACCAACGCGGATCTCGCCGAGGTCGCCGCGTTCCACCGGCTCGGGCTCGGCGAGCCGTTCCCGATCTCCGCGCTGCACGGCAAGGGAGCGGGCGACCTGTTGGACCGTCTGCTCGACCTGCTTCCGGAAGCGCCGCGCATCGACGACCCGGTCCTGGAGCCGCGCTTCGCGATCGTCGGGCGTCCGAACGTCGGCAAATCGAGCCTGTTCAATCGTCTCGTCGGCGCCGAACGAAGCGTGGTGTCGGAGGTCTCGGGCACGACGCGGGACAGCGTCGATTCGTTGATCGAGTGGCCGGGCCATGGGCCGGTCCGCTTCGTCGACACCGCCGGCATGCGGCGCGGCACGAAGGTGCGCGGGGTCGAGTACTACAGCGTGGTGCGCGCGCAGGAGGCGATCGAGCACGCCCACGTCGCGGTCCTCGTGCTCGATGCGCTCGACGGGTTCGCGGTCGAGGACAAGAAGATCGCCAACCATGTGATGGACGCCGGCCGGGCGCTGTTGCTGGTCGCGAACAAGTGGGACCTGGTCGAGGACAAGGACCGGTTGTTCAAGAACCTTTCCGACGAGGTGCAGCTCTACGCAAAGGCGACCGTGCTGCGGACGTCCGCCGTCCGCGGGCAGGGATTGCCGCGGATCCCACCGCTTCTGCTCGACCTGCACTCGAGGTGGATGTCGCGTGCGCCGACCTCGACGGTCAACGAGATCATCCAGACGGCGCAAGAGGCTCGACCCACACCGCAACGAACGGGCAACCTGCACTACGCCACGCAGGTCTCGACCGCACCGCCGACCTTCGTGATCTTCGGGGGAGCGACGCCGCCGAGTCCGACCTATCAGCGCTATCTCGAGAACCGGCTGCGTCGGGAGTTGCACCTCGACGGTGTTCCGATCCGGCTGCGATTCCGCGCCAGGCAGCGTCGTCGACCGTCCCGGTGAAGGCGGGTGCGTTCGGTCGGTCTCGCGTTGGCTATCCTGTGCCCGCGGGTTCCCCGGAGTCCGCAGGGAGTACGGGCCGTGGCGCAGCTTGGTTAGCGCGTCTGACTGGGGGTCAGAAGGTCGCCGGTTCGAATCCGGCCGGCCCGACGGATGGGAACGAGCGAGGGGCACCCGAACGAGGGGTCCAGCCGCCGTGTGTTCACGGTGCCGAACGGCATCTCGTTCCTACGGATCGCGCTGATCCCCGTCTTCTTCGCGCTCATCGTCGATCCCGACACCACGACCGCGGGGTTGATCCTGTTCGGGGCGGTGATCGCCACCGACTGGGTCGACGGAACGATCGCGAGGCGAACCGGCCAGGTCACGGAGCTGGGCAAGGTCCTGGACCCCGTGGCGGACCGTCTCTCGATCGCGGCAGGGATCATCGCCTTGGTGATCCGCGGGATCTTCCCGCTGTGGGCCGCCGTTGCGATCCTTGCCAGGGACGTCGTCGTGCTCCTCGCGGGCTCGTACGTGCTGTCCCGCGCACACGTCCGACTGGATGTGCGCTGGATCGGAAAGGTCGCGACCTTCTCGTTGATGGTGGCGGTGCCGGCGATCGCCTGGGGCGGGCTCGACCTGCCGCTGGGCGCGGCCGGCACCACGATCGGTTGGGTCTGCTTCTCGGTCGGCATCGTCGAGTACTACATCGCGGCGCTGGCCTATGCCCAGGACGCTCGGCGGGCGCTGCGCTCGACATCATGAGAGGCGCGTCACCGGTATCGTTCGCCGTGGCACGACGCAACGTTGAGGAGGGGTACCAGTGGAGTTCCCAGAGGATCTTCGATACAGCACCGAGCACGAGTGGGTACGCCTCGAAGGCGGCCGAGCCCGCGTAGGCATCACCGACTTCGCTCAGGACGCGCTGGGCGACGTCGTCTACGTCGATCTTCCGGACGTCGGAGCCGTCGTCGAGGCGAACAAGCCGCTCGGCGAGGTCGAGTCGACCAAGTCGGTGTCGGATGTCTACAGCCCCGTGTCCGGCACCATCGTCGAGCGGAACCCGCTGATCGACGACCGTCCGGAACTGGTGAACGAGGCGCCCTACGGCGACGGCTGGCTCGTCCTGATCGAAACGTCGGAGCCGGACCGCGTTGCCGCCATGATGGATGCGGCCGCCTACCGTGCGCTCGTCGAGGCCCAGGACTGAGCGACTCTCAACCCTCAACGGAACCATCGAGGCCTCGTTGAGGGTGTATCGATGGAGGCCTCGAGGGTTGGCGAAGGTGAGCGTTGAACCTTCTTCTGCCGTAGGATAGCGTCCAGCCGACGTACAGGATCGAGGGTTGCTCGAAACCTTCGACCCGCACCGGAGCACTGCGCCAGGGGGCCGTTGACGTTGTTCTGTACCCGATGTGGACATCCGAACCGTGATGACGCGCGCTTCTGCGTCGACTGTGGCCATCCACTGCACGAAGACGTGACGGTCACCCTTCCGGCGATCGAGATGGAAGACGAAGGGCACGACGAGTTTCCATTCCCGCACGATGAACTCGAACCGGGTCAGTCCCTGCTGCTCGTGAAGCGGGGACCGAACGCCGGATCGACGTTCCTGATCGATCAGGAGACGACGACCGCGGGTCGGGATCCCGGCAGCGCCGTCTTTTTGGACGACATCACCGTGTCGCGCAAACACGCGATCGTCGAACGACGAGGCGACGAGTGGTTCGTGAAGGACACGGGCAGCCTCAACGGCACCTACGTCAACGGCGAGCAGGTCGACGAGACCAAGCTCACGACCGGCGACGAGGTGCAGATCGGCAAGTTCAAACTCACGTTCTTCGCGGCGGAGTAACAGGAGCAGGAGGCGCATGGCCGGCACACGCAACTACCAGTCGATCGGCGAGGTCCTCGTCAACGTCAAGACCGAGTTCCCCGATATCACGATCTCGAAGATCCGCTTCCTCGAGTCCGAGGGGTTGATCACGCCCGAGCGCACTCCCTCGGGGTATCGGAAGTTCTATCCCGAGGACGTGGAGCGGCTGAAGTCGATCCTGCGCCTGCAGCGCGACGAGTACCTGCCGTTGAAAGTGATCAAGGAGCGCCTCCTCAAGGCGGACACCGGTGACGAGGAGGATCAGCCCACCTTGGAGCAGGCCGTCGGTGGTGCGGAGCCGGACGGCGGGTCCGAAGACCTCGCGGAGGCGCCCACGGGCCTGCAGATGTCCCTGGAGGAGATGTCGGCGGCCACGGGGGTCGACCGAGACCGGATCAAGGAGCTCGAAGGGTTCGGCATCGTGTGCATCCACGGCCCGGAGGGCGGCCGCTACTACGACGGCGACGACTACGTCACGCTGTCGATCGTCAAGGATTTCCTCCGCTTCGGCATCGAGCCGCGCCACCTCACGATGTACAAGCATTTCGCGGAGCGTGAATCGTCTTTCTTCGAGGCGTTGGTGGCCCCGACCCTGCGGCAGAAGAACCCCGACGCGCGCCGGGCGGCGACCCAGACGCTGGGCGAGCTGACGAGCACCTCGCGAAAGTTCAAGCAGGCGCTGCTGCGGAACGCACTGCGCGAACACCTGACCGGCGTGTGATCTCGGTCCGCGCCCGCGTCGCCGCGGTCGTCGCCGTCCTCGTGGTGGCGATGATCGGCCTCAACGCCGGGGCGGCGACACGTCCGGCTGTGCCGCCGCCGACCCCCGTGCCGCCCCACGGGAGTCCGTCGCCGTTCCCCACCGCCCTCGCGACGCCCAGCGATCCCCTCCGGGTGCCGACCGTGCCCGCCGCCGCCGCGCTCCTCGCGGACCTCGACACCGGTCAGATCCTCTACGCGAAGGATCCGCGAGCGCCGCGACCGATCGCATCGGTCACCAAGATGATGACCGCCTTGTTGACTCTGGAGACGTTGCCGCTGGACCACGTCGTGCGGGTCGATCCGCGGGCCGTGTTCGACCGAGACGACTTCGGTGCGTCATCGACACTCGGCCTGCGAGCGGGGGAGCGCATCAGCGTCGAGAATCTGCTGTACGCCCTCCTGCTCGGAAGCGCAAACGATGCCGCGGACGCCCTCGCGATCGCGGTGGACGGATCGATCCCCGCGTTCGTTCGACACATGAACGATCGCGCCCGGCAGCTCGGCATGCTCCAGACCCGGTTCTTCTCGGCGAACGGCCTCGACGACCGCGGACATTCGACGCCGAGCGACCTGTTGCGTCTCGCAAGGTCCGCCGACGCGCTCGAGATCTTCCGGACGATCACGGCCACCCGGTTCCGCCGGATCCCGGCGCCGACCGGTCGCGACCGCGTGATCCAGAACCGCAACGCGTTGCTGTGGCTCTACGCCGGCGCGTTCGGCACCAAGACGGGCACGACGGCCGGCGCCGGGGCATGCCTCGTCGCGTCGGCGACACGCGACGGGCGGCGCCTGGTGGCGATCGTGTTGGACGCGCCCGGCGAACCGTTCTCCTCGGCCGCAGCCCTGTTGGACTACGGCTTCGCCGGCTGGGAGGAAGGGGACCTGGTCGCCGTGGGCGACCCGCTCGGGACGGCCGCGATCCGCGGCGGCACGGTGCCGGTGGTCGCCGGGGGCGATCTGCATGCACTCACACCGATCCGCGGCGACGACGTCGTCGAACGGGCGGTGGTGGACCCACGGGCGGCGTTCCCGCCGGCGACCGGCGAGCAGGTCGGCGTGCTGGTGGTCCGCGCCGGCGATGTCGTCCTCGGGCGTGTGCCGCTGGTCGTGCCGACGGTGCCGCCGGCCCCACCGACATCGGGACCGTGGTGGCTGCGGACGGCCTCGGCCGTCGGCGGCGCGGTGGTCGACGGGATCAGGGCCCTCGCGGCCTGAGCCGCATCCCTCCCACGGTCGCCACCGATCGCCTGTTACCCTGCACCGCGATGGCGGAGGTCGCACGTGTCCTGTTCGGACGCGAGGACGTTCGTCGCCGGGTGGCAGAGCTCGGCCGCACGATCACCGGGGACTACGTGGGGCGTGAGCCCGTGTTCGTCACGGTGCTGAAGGGCGGCGCGATGTTCCTCGCGGACCTCATGCGCACCGTCGCGCTCCCGGTCGAGCCGCACTTCATGGCCATCAGCCGGTACGGCGAGGCCGAGGAGTCGCTCGGGCGCGTCCAGATCCTCCTCGACGTCGACGTCGACCTCGGTGGCCGTGACGTGATCCTCGTCGAGGACATCGTGGACACCGGGCTCACGTCGCGGTACCTCCTGTCGGTCCTGCGCGCGCGCGGCGCCGCCTCCGTCGAACTCTGCACCCTGCTGGACAAGACGGCGCGTCGGATCGTGCCGGTCCAGCCGCGGTATGCGGGCTTCGAATGCCCGGATGCGTTCGTCGTCGGATACGGCCTCGACTTCCAGGAGCGATACCGGAACCTCGCCGACATCGTGCAGGTGTTCGACCAGGCCGCACTGCGCGCGGACCCGGATCTCCTGCAGTCTTTGGTGGCGCCGGCGGCCTGAGGTTGCCCGTGGTGCGACCCGCGGATACCCTGCCAGCGTGGCCTTGATCGAGATGGAGCTGAGCGGCGTCCGCGTCGAGCTGCCGACGAACCAGCCCATCGCACTCCTGCGGGAGAAGGGCGGCGAGCGCTACCTCCCGATCTGGATCGGTCCGTCGGAGGCCGCGTCGATCGCGATGGCGCTGCAGGGCGTCGCAACCCCACGGCCGATGACCCACGATCTGCTCAAGACGATCCTGGAGGATCTGAGCGTGCAGGTGCAGCAGATCGTCGTCACGGAGCTGCGCGAGAGCACCTTCTACGCGGTGATCACACTCGAGCGCGCCGGCGAGCAGCTCGAGGTGTCGGCGCGCCCGTCCGACGCCATGGCGCTGGCGGTTCGTATGGCGGTGCCCATCTTCGCCGCGGAGGAGGTCCTGGACGAGGCCGCGATCCTGATCCCGGGTGAGGAGGACGAGGAGGTCGAGAAGTTCCGCGAGTTCCTCGACAACGTGACGCCGGAGGACTTCGCCTCCTGAGGACTCAGCCGTAGAAGAAGACCGTCACCCACAGGACGCCATCGACCCGGACCGCGCCGATCGCAACGTGTCGGAACGTCCTGTTCAAGATGTTGTGCCGGTGGGGGAGCGAGGCCATGAACGCGCTCTCGAGGTCACCGACCGTTCCCCCCGTGACCCCGACGTTCTCGCCCCAGTAGTGCCAGCTGATGCCCTTGAGATAGACGCTGGAGGGGTTCGTCGTGTGGAACAGCGATTGCTGTTCGGCCATCTTCAGAGAGTGATGACGGGCGATCTTCGAGAGGTCGCGGTCGATGTGGACCCCGGCGAGCGAGAATCGGTCGCGGCTCCCGTTGGTCGCGCGAAGCATCGCGTGACGCTCCTTGTAGCGGCCCGCGTTCGCCTGCGCGGGGACGCCGGGAAGAGTGCCGAGCATCGTCGCGGCCGTGGCGACGATGATGATGAGCCCTCCGAACCTGCGCATCGCTCCCGTGTCCCTCCGATGACGTAGTCCCTCGTGACTAGTCGAGGCATCGGTCACAGACGAGCGGTCCTTGAGCCGCCGGAAGGCTGTTTTCCCGCCGGTTCGGCCGGCGTCTTGACGAGGGTCGGGAAGGCCCGTACGCTGCGGAATCACATCGTCGTGATTCCCGTCCAACGGAGCGTGCAGACAATGGTCGAACAGGGGTTCGCAGCGCCCGAAGTGTGCAAGATCGTCGGGATCACCTACCGTCAGCTGGACTACTGGGCCCGCACGGAGCTGGTCACCCCGTCGATCCGGGACGCATCCGGCAGCGGCACCCAGCGGCTGTACTCCTTTCAGGACCTGGTGACGCTGCGCGTGATCAAGAACCTCCTCGACACCGGCGTTTCCCTGCAACGGGTTCGCACGGCCGTGGAGCATCTGCAGGAGATGGAGCGGCCCGTGACCGGCGTCACGCTGATGTCCGATGGACGCGGCGTCTATGAGGCCCATTCACCCGAGGCCGTGGTCGATCTGCTTCGCAGCGGGCAGGGCGTGTTCGCGATCGCCGTCGACCGCGTCTGGGACGACGTCGAGAAGTCGCTGCCCAAGGCCAAGGCCAAACCCGGACGCAAGGCGGCAGCCGGAGGCCAGTGAGCGCGCAACCCACGACGGACTTGCTCCCGAGCGACGCCGTTCGGTTCGCGCACGCCTCCGAGCGCCAGTTCGCGCGGCTGCTGGACTTCTATCAGATCGACTGGCGCTACGAGCCCACGTCCTTCCCGATCGCCTGGGATCGCGAGGGGTCGCCGGTGCAGCGCTTCACGCCAGACTTCTACCTGCCGGACTTCGACCTCTACATCGAGATCACGACGTTGAACCAGAAGCTCGTGACCAAGAAGAACCGGAAGGTCCGGCGTCTGCGGGAGCGCTATCCAGAGGTTCGGTGCAAGGTGTTCTATCAGCGCGACTATCTGTCCCTGGTGACCAAGTACGGCCTCGAAGATGCATCCGGCTGACCACCGGTGCAGGCTCGAGCCCGCCGTAGACTGCCCCTCGTGAATTTCACGCCGCACACCGAGGACGACGTGCGCGAGATGCTCGAGGCGATCGGTGCGCCGTCAGTGGACGCCCTCTTCGAGCAGGTCCCCCCCGCGGTGCGGCTCGGGCAGCCGCTCGGCCTGCCCGCCGGCGTCGCGGAACAGGAGATCGTGGCCGACGTGCGTGCCCTCGCCGCTCGCAACCGCTCGGCCGATGACCTCGTGTGCTTCGCGGGCGCCGGCGCGTACGACCACTACATCCCCTCGGTCGTCTGGGCCTTGGCGAGCCGCTCGGAGTTCTACACCTCCTACACGCCCTACCAGCCGGAACTGTCCCAAGGAACCCTGCAGACGCTGTTCGAGTTCCAGTCAATGATCTGCGAGCTGACGGCGCTGGAAGTCTCGAACGCCTCGCTGTACGACGGGGCAACCGCCCTCGTCGAGGCGGCGCACATGTGCCTTGTGCGCGATCGCAGCCGCGTCGTCGTCGCCGGCGGCGTCGACCCGCGGTTGCTCGACACCCTGCGCACGTACGCAGCGGGCGGCGGCTCCTCGATCGAAGCACTCGAGGCACCCGCGGGCCACGGCGGGATCCCGCAGGCGGTCGGGCAGGACGTGGCCGCGGTCGTCGTGCAGCATCCCAACGTCTACGGCGCCCTGGAGGATGTCCCCGCCTGGGCCGCGGCCGCGCATGCCGCGGGCGCCCGGCTGATCCAGATCTTCGACCCGACCTCCCTCGGGGTGCTCGCGCCGCCGGGCGATCTCGGGGCAGACATCGCGGTCGCCGAGGGACAATCCTTGGGCAACCATCTGGCGTTCGGCGGACCGTATCTCGGCCTCATGGCGGCGCGGATGAGCGATGTCCGCCGCATGCCGGGGCGGATCGTGGGCGAGACGGTCGACGGCGGGGGTCGGACCGGCTACGTCCTGACGCTGCAGGCGCGCGAGCAGCACATCCGCCGCGAGAAGGCGACCTCGAACATCTGCACGAACCAGACGCTCATGGCGCTCGCCGCGACGGTGTACCTGGCGTGGCTCGGTCCGGACGGCTTCCGGGAACTCGGCGAACAATGCGCGGCCAAGACCGCCTACGCGTTCGGGCGGCTGTGCGAGCTCCCGGAGGTCGAGCCCGCGTTCCCCGAAACGTCTGTCTTCAAGGAGTTCGCCCTCCGCCTGTCGCGACCGGCGACGGAGGTCTGTTCGCGGTTGGTAGACCGCGGGTTCCTCGCCGGGGTGCCCGCTGCCTGGGTCGGGCCGGACGTGCTCCTCGTGGCCGTGACCGAGCAGCGGACACGATCCCAGATCGATGCGTTCGCGGCGGCGCTCGGCGAGGTGCTGGCGTGAGCGACCTCGGAGCGCCGGTGCGCCGCACCGGACCGCCGGGCGCAGGCACGGTCAAGGAGATCTCGCGCCCGGGGCGCCGCGCATCATCATTTCCGACCCTCGATGTTCCGGCGGTCGAGATCCCCGCCGCGTTCGCACGATCGACCCGGGTCGGCCTGCCCGAGGTCGGGGAGCTCGATCTGGTTCGCCACTACACGCGCCTCTCGCAGCAGAACTACGGGCTGGACACGGGCTTCTATCCACTGGGGTCCTGCTCCATGAAGTACAACCCGAAGGTCGCGGAGACCGCGGCGGCGCTGCCCGGCTTCTCCCGCCTGCACCCGCTGCAGCCGGTGGAGACGGTCCAGGGGACTTTGGAGCTCCTCTGGCGTCTCGAAGGGGCGCTGTGCGAGATCACGGGTATGGCCCGCGCGACGCTGCAACCTCCCGCCGGCGCCTGCGGTGAGATGACCGGGCTGCTGATCATGCGCGCCTTCCATGCGTCGCAGGGACGTCCGCGCCGGACGGTGTTGATCCCGGATTCGGCGCACGGCACGAACCCCGCGAGCGTCCAGCTCGGCGGGTACACCGCCGTCAAGGTCCCATCGGATCGCCGCGGCTTGGTCGACGTGGGGGCGCTGGAAGGGCTCGTCGATGAGGACGTCGCCGGCCTCATGCTGACGAACCCGAACACCTTGGGCCTGTTCGAGCGGGACATCGAGCGCATCACGGCGGCCGTCCACGGGGTGGGCGGCCTCGTGTACTACGACGGCGCCAACCTCAACGCGATCATGGGCCGCACGCGACCGGGTGACATGGGGTTCGACATCGTCCACATCAACACGCACAAGACGTTCGCGACCCCCCACGGCGGCGGCGGACCGGGGGCGGGTCCGGTCGGGGTGGTCGAGCGGCTCGTGCCGTTCCTCCCTGTGCCGCGCGTCGAACGTGCGGGCTCCCGGTTCCGGCTGGACTCGGACGCGCCCGAGTCGATCGGGCGCATGCATGGGTTCCACGGGAACATCGCCGTGCTCGTCCGCGCCTACGTCTACGTCTTCCTGCACGGGCGCGACGGGTTGCGCGAGGTGAGCGATCGTGCGGTCTTGAACGCCAACTATCTCGCAGCCCTCGTCCGGGACACGTTTCCGCTCGCCTACCCGGAGGTGGCCCCGATGCACGAGTTCGTCGCGACCGCCGCCACACTCGAGCACGAGACGGGCATCCGTGCGATGGACGTCGCCAAGCGACTGATCGACCTCGGCTTCCACCCCTCGACCGTGTATTTCCCGCTGGTGGTGGATGAGGCGATGATGATCGAGCCGACCGAGACGGAGTCCAAGGAGACCCTCGACGCGTTCGCCGCGGCGATGGTGCGGGCCGCCGGGGAGGCGCGGACACAACCGGACCTGCTCCATGCCGCCCCCACGACCACCCCGGTGGGGCGTCTCGATGAGGCCCGCGCCGCGCGACACCTCGTCCTGCACTGGTAGCGCTGGGCGGCAGGCGTTCTAGGGGTCTCAGCCTCTCCGCCGACTAGTCATATCGAGCCAGAGAACCTCAAGCCCGGACGGGCCCGGCCGATGCACCGGGGGAGTGGGCGGCGCACGGCCGCCCCGGCACCCCTGGAGGCTTCGAGATGCGACGCGGTCTGGTACGGATCGCCGCGGCGAGTGCGCTGACCCTCTCGCTCCTTGCGACGGTCGCCACGACGGCGCCGGCGGCGCAGGCAACCCTTCGTCGGGAGCGGATGCTGGCGTGGGTCAACCACGCCCGTGAGGAGCACGGCGCGCGCAAGCTCACGATGAACCACGCGATCGTCAAGCTTGCGCACAAGCACAACCTGGAGATGGCCCACAAGCGATCGTTGTTCCACACGGACGATCTCGGCTACAAGCTCCGGTACGTCGACTGGCATACGTGGGGCGAGAACATCGGCGCGGGCGTCGACCCCTACGGGCTCTACAAGGCCTATATGGCAAGTCCGGATCACCGCGCGAACATGCTCGACGGGCGCTTCGATCACGTCGGGATCTCCTTCGTCGTCCGGCACGGCATCATGTGGTCCACGATGATCTTCTACGGCTGATCGCCGAGGGGGAACGCGAAGAAGGCCCGGGCGGCTGCCCGGGCCTTCGTCGTTGCTGCGAGCGGTGCTAGACGGCCTCGTGACGGCCGCGGCGGCGACTGATCGCCAGGGCGAGGAAGCCCAGGGCGAGCAGGGCCAGTGCCACCAGTCCGAAGCGCTTCGCGTCCGAGCCCGTGAAGGCGGTGGGCGGCGGCGTCTTGGGCGGGTTCTCCGCCTCGACGATCGTCACGTTGGCGTCGTCGTTGGCGGACACCGTCTTGCCGAGCACGTCCGTGCCGGTCGCCGTGCCGACGTTGGTCACCGCCAGCTGGTCCGCGGGCAGGACCCAGTCCTTGGTCAGCGTCACGGACTCGCCGGGGGCCAGCTCGGCGATGTCGCCGATGTGGCCGATGACGTCGTCGTCGACGCTGACGTTGTACAGGGTCGTGTCGCCCGTGTTGGTCACCACGTAGGTGTAGGTGACGGTGTCACCGGGGTTGCCGCTCGTGGGGTTGACCGTCTTGACGATGTCGATCGCAGGGTGGATCAGGTCGACCTCGTGCGAGTCCTCGTCGGTCGTGGAGCGACCGTCGTCGGCGGTGCCCTGGACCGTCGCCGTGTTCGGCAGCGGGTCCGGGTCCTCGGTGGTCACCAGGTGGGTGCAGGTGTAGCTCCAGGTCTCCCCGGGCTCGAGGACGCTGTCCCCGTCGTCGCCCGAGACGTAGACCGGCGCACCCTCGTTGCAGTTCGGGTCCGTGACGGTCACGTTGAACAGTGGCTCCGGCGTCGTGAGCGACACGTCGAAGGTGTAGGTGATCGTGTCACCGACGTGGGCCATGGTCGGCCCACCCTTCTGGATGTCGATCCCGAGATCGGGACAGTTCACCGTGATCGACGCGTCGTCGCTGTCCCCATCGCCGTTGCCGATGGTGACGGTCGCCGTGTTGTCGATCTCGCCACAGGTCGTGGCGTCGGTGTCCGACGTGATGTGCACCGTGTAGCTGGTCTTGGCGCCCATGTCGCCGAAGTCGCAGGTGAGCTCGCCGTTGGCGATGTCGCAGAACTGCGCGCCCGTGCCGTCATCGATCGACCAGTCGAGGCCGTCGTTGGTGGGCAGGGTGTCTGCCAGCATCACGTCGTAGGCGGTGCCCGGTCCTGCGTTCGCGACCGTGATCGTGAAGCCGACCTGATCGGCGGCGTCCACGGTCTCGTCATCGGCCGTCTTGACCACCGAGATGTCGGGGCAGTCGACCGTGATGTCCGCCGAGGAGCTGATCGGGTCCTGGTTGTCCGAGGTGACCGTGGCGGTGTTGTGCAGCACGCCGCAGTCCGCCGCGTCGGTTGTGCCCGACACGTGCACCTCGGTCGAGGCGCCGGAGCCCATGTCGCCGAGGTCACAGGTCAGGACGCCGGCGGCGATGTCGCACCGCTGATCGGCCGTCTGCCAATCCACCCCGGCCGGCAGCGTGTCCGTGAGGGTCACGCCATAGGCCGTCCCGTCGCCGTTGTTCGTGACGGTGATCGTGAACGCCGCGGTGTCGCCGGCGTTGATCTCGCTGTCATCGGCGGTCTTGAGGACCACCAGGTTCGGGCAGTTCACGGTGATCGTGGCCGTCGACACGTTGTTCTTCGTGTCGCCAGCCGCCTCGTTGGAAGCCGAGACGGTCGCCGTGTTCACGAGCGGGCCGCAGTCCGCGGCGTCGGTCACGCCCGAGACGTGCACGGTGCGCGTCTCGTCTGCCCCGAGGGTCCCGAAGTCACAGGACAGCGTGTTGTTCGTGATCGAGCAGAATGGCGAGTCCTCGGCCCAGACAACGCCCACGGGGAGCGGGTCGTTCAGGGTCACGTTCTTCGCGGCCCCGGGACCGTTGTTCGTGACGACGATCGTGAACGCCGCGGTGTCGCCGGCGTTGATCGTGGCCTTGTCGGCCGTCTTCAGCACCGTGACATCGGGGCAGTTCACCGTGATCGCGACGTTGCCCGTGCTCGGGTTGCCGTCGTTGGTCGTTGTGGCGTTCGCCGCGTTCACAACCTGGCCGCAGGTTGCGGTCGTGGTCGGCGACGTCAGGTGCACGTGCTTGGAGGTGCCCGATGCCATGTCGCCGAAGTTGCAGGTCAGGACGCCGGTGGCGATCGAGCAACCCGCGTCGCTGTTGGCCGCGTCGATCGTCCACGCAAGCCCGGCGTTGGTCGGCAGCGTGTCGTGCACGACGACGCCCTTGGCAGTGCCGGCGCCGTTGTTCGTGACCGTGATCGTGTAGCCGATCGTGTCGCCCGCGTTGACAACGGAGTCATCGGCCACCTTCGAGATGGCGAGCGCAGCGCATTTGACCTCGATGGTCGCGATGCCGGTCGACACCTGCGCGGCGTTCGATGCGTCGGCGATCCCCGTGTTGCTCACGATCCCGCAGGTCGCCGAGGTGGTGGGCGAGGTGATGTGGACCGATGCACTCGCACCGGCCGCGAGGTCGAACCCCTTGCCACCGCAGGTCAGGACACCCGTCGCGATCGCGCAGGACCAGCCGCCGGTGGTCGCTCCCACGCTCCAGTTCAGACCTGGGTTGGTCGGGAGCGTGTCGTTCATCACCACGTCGAAGGCCTTGCCCTCGCCGTTGTTCGTGACCGTGATCGTGTAGCCAACCTGCTCACCGGCGTTCACGCTGGCGTGGTCGGCCGTCTTCGTGATGTCGAGGTCGGGGAACAGCACGTCCGTCGTGCAGTCGGCGGTGTCGGAGAGCTCGGTGCTGGACTGCGCCGCCGTCGCGGTAGCCGTCACGACGTTCGTGATCGGGTCCGGCGTCGCCGTCAGCGTGTATTGGAAGGAGTGCGTTTCCGATGCCCCGCCGGCGAGGGTGTCGGCGAAGGACGCCGACAGGTCGCCGAGGATCGTGTCGTGGACCTGGATGTTGTTGAGGGTGTCCTCGCCCGTGTTCTCAACCGTGATCTGATAGGTGATCGAGCCGCCCACGGAACCCGTGGCGGGGCAGGTCTTGAGCACGTTGAGCCCCGGGAACAAGATGTTGCCGGCCTGCTTCAACGGAACGGTCTGCGCACCCACGGGAATCTTGCTTCCGCCGACGACGTTGGCATCGTCGAGGTTGGCGTGGATGTTGCCGGTGACGCTCGTCTCGAACGGATCGCACCACAGGTTCGTCACGAGACGGACGATGAGCTGCTCGCCGCCGTCGAGGCCGGTCACGCGAACGGTTGCGGTCACGTCCTTGCCGGCGGGCGGGGGCCCAGACTCGCTCTGGATCGAAACGGTCTCGTTCCCGTCGAGGTTCTTGTTCCCCGAGTCGGGCGAGTTGAGCGTCGCGCTCACGAGGTCGTTGATGCCGACCATCGAGCCCGACGTGGTGGTGCCGTCGAAGGAGAACTTGAGATCGACGTCGCCGTTGCCGGCTCCCGCGTCAACCGTGACCGCGGTGAAGTAGACGACCTTGTCGCCGCAGGCGAAGTCCTGGCCTTCGAGGGACTCCTCGACGCCGTTCGGTCCGATCGAACGGTTGCCGTAGGAGCCGCCGACGCCGGTGGCGTGGTTGTAGGAGTTGTGGCCGGCCGCGATGAAGTCGAGGCTCACGTCGCCGCCGGTGAGCGTGGCGGCGGCGAGCTGCCCGCCGCCGGTCGTCTGGACCTGTCCCATCGTGAGCGTGGGCGCATCGGCGTTCGCCGCAGGGATCACGGACTGGCCGAGCCCCAGCGCGAAGACCAGGACGGTACAGAAAGCGGTCGTGAACGCGCGTCTGCGTCCTCGACCGTGTGAAGCGGTATTCCGCGTCGCCTTCATCGTGTTGCCCCCCATGTGATCGCTCCGTTTCCTCCGAGGCCTACGGATCCGGATCCACTGGGCGATGTCATGTGCCCGAGACCCGTCTCCTCCACGCCGAACGCTACGCCGACACTCGGGGGACAACATCGGGCGAAAGGAGTGACCCTGGACCCCCCCGGGGGTCGTAGTACGTTCGGCCGCGGCGAGCAGCAGTCTCACGGCGGATGCCGAAACATACAAACGTGCTGCTCAGGACCCCTTGCGGGGGAGTGGTGTCAGGCTCGGCGCTTGGCGGCCACCAGCAGCCCGGCGCCGAGGGCGCCCAGTGCCGCCGCGAGCACCGCCGCCGGCGTGGCGTCCAGGCCCGTGAACGCGGTGCCGTCCCCACGGCCGCCACCGGCGGAGACGATCGTGATCGAGACGTCGTCCGTTGCCGAGACGGATGCCCCGCCGGCGTCGGTTCCCGTCGCGGTGGCCGTATTCACGACCCAGACACCCGTGGCGCTGAGGGTGCGCGTCGCATGCAGCGTTGCCTCGTGGCCGGGCTGCAGCTGGGCGATATCGCCGATATGTCCGAGCCGGTCGTCGTTCACGGAGATGTCCGACAGAGCGGCATCGCCAGTGTTGCGCACGAGGTAGGTGTAGGTGATCGCGTCGCCCGGCGCCCCGCTGACCGGGTCCGGGCTGACGTTGATCGAGAGACCGGGATCGAGCACGCGCACCGTCGCCGCGTCGCGAGCCGAGACCTTCTGTTCCGTGTCGCTTTGCGCAACGACCGTCGCGGTGCCGGTCAGCGGATCCGGTGTGGCGGTGCCGACGTGCCGCGAGCACCGATAGGTCCAGACCTCGCCGACCGCGAGCGTGCGATCGCCGTTGCCATCGCCGATCCGAACGGGGGAGCAGCCCGGGCCGCTGAGATCGACCGAGCCGAGCGACGTCTGACCGTCGTTGCGCACGCGCATCGTGAAGGGGACCGACTTACCGATGTGCGCAAACGGGGAAGCGGTCGTCTCCAGAGCGATCGATGAGGGGCAGGCGACATCGTTGGAGGCGGACGCCTCGTTGTCGTCGTTCGTGGCGGCGGGCTCGTCCTTCGCGCTCGTGGTGGCCCGGTTCGTGAGCTCGCCGCAGCGGACGTCGCGGGTCACCGACACGTCGAAGGACACGGCAGCGCTCGAGCCGGGATCAAGCGTGTCCCGCGTGCACAGGACGGCCCAGGACGGCGGCGCGGGCGGCAGTTGCGAGCTCGTGACGGTGCAACTTCCACCGGGGAAGGACGGCAGGACCGTGCGAACCTCGAGGCCCCGGGGGAGGTTGTCCTCCACCTGGACCTTGTGCGCCGTGGCGGTGCCGACGTTCGAGAGCGTGAGGGTGTACGAGAATCGATCGCCGACCGAGAGCGTGCCGGCGGCGTCGGAGGTCTTGGTGATCGCCAGATCGGGGGAGTCCGTCGCGAACGCGGCCGGCGCGAGGACGAGGCCCATAAGCAGCGTGACCGCGGCGCAGCCACCCAGTCGGAGCAGCGCCCGCGTGGGGAGCCTCGAGCCGATGCGTCCCATCCCGTTCCCTCCATCGAGACCGCGACGTGATCGCCGTCGGTCGCTCGAGACCCTACGTGGGGTCCCAGGCTACGTCATCGGTCGAACGAACCGACCTTCGGACCCGTCGGATGCCAGCGACGATCGCGACCGGCCACGCCGAACAACCCTGGCAGCCACCGCTGGCCGACGCAAACCTCTGCCGCATGTTTCGGTCGCCCTCGGTGATACGGGCAACCGAGCGGAGAGCGGGATCGAGGGCCCGTCATTTCTCACAACGTTCCATAATGTGCATTATGGGCGTTGCCCCGGGGATCGCCCTGCCCGCGCGTTCAGACGCGAGGGCTCGAACGGAACCGCAGGTCGAAGCCCCATCGGGTGACCATCCACAGAGCCTCGACGACGATCGCGTTGGAGATCTTCGATTCGCCGAACGCTCGGTCTCGGAACGTGATCGGTGCCTCGCCGACGGCGAACCCCAGCCGATGGCTCCGCAGGACGAGCTCCACCTGAAACCCATACCCGTCGACCGCGAACGGCCGGCGCACGAGCTCCTCGAGGAGCGCCACGCGATAGACGCGGTAGCCGCTGGTCGCGTCGTGGATCGGCAGACCCAGCATGAAGCGCGCGTAGAGGTTGCCTGCCTTCGACAGCGCGACCCGCCGGCGGCTCCAGTCCGTCACCGAGCCGCCCGGGATGTATCGACTCCCGACGACCAGGTCGAAGCCGCCTGCGGCCGACAGGAGGCTTGGGAGCTCGGTTGGATCGTGCGAGAGGTCGGAGTCCATCTCGATGGCGACGTCGTAGCCCTCGGAGACCGCGATCTGGAAGCCATCCACATAGGCGCTGGAGAGCCCCGATTTGCCCGGTCGACCGAGCAGGCGGACCCGCGGCTCGTGCGCGGCGATCGATCGGACGAGGTCCCCCGTGCCATCGGGCGACGCATCGTCGACCACGAGCACATCCACGCCGGGCGTTGCGAGCACGCCACCGATGACGGCCTCGATCGTGTCGCGCTCGTTGTAGGTCGGCAGGATCGCGATGGCTCGCAGCGGTGCCGGGAGCGGTCCCGGAGCGGGGCGCTCGAGCGTGCGGCGACGAGGGCGCAGGACGGACATCGCGATGATCACCAATGAGAGGAGCGGCATCCAGTCCCCGTACCGCACATACACCGTCTGGGCGGTCGAGGCCTGGACCTGGCCTCGGAGGATAGCTGGCTCGAACAGACCCGTGCGACTCTGCACCGCACCCGCCGGATCGATGAACGCGCTGATCCCCGACACGCCGGCGTCGACCACCCATCTGTCGGTCTCGACGGCGCGCATCTGGCTCATCTGGAGGTGCTGCTCCGCCGCCGCCGTGAAGAGGTAGGAGGCGTTGTTGACCGGCACCACGAGGAACTGCGCGCCGTCTCGCACGAAGTCGCGAGGGATCGACGGGAAGGCGTTCTCGAAGCAGATCGGCGTGCCGTAGGGCGGCAGCCCGGGCTGGCTGATCGTGTGGAACCCCTCCCCCGGCACCCGATCGATCGGGATCTGTCCGATCGCATCGATCCACTGCAGGCGGCGCCGGAACGGCACGTACTCACCGAAGGGCACCAGGTGGACCTTGTCGTACCGATCCACCAGTTGGCCTGTGCCGTCGAAGGCCAGCACGCTCGTGTGTTGCGTACCGTCCTCGTCGTTCACGACCGCGCCGACCGTCGTCGGGACCCCGACTGCCGCGATCGCCGAGGTGGCGGCGGCCACGGTCGCGGGGTCCTGGAGGGCCGCGGGGTCCAACGCCCCCTCGCCCCAGACGACGAGATCGGCGCCGGGATCCCTGCCGAGGCTCCGGTGCGCCTCGATGTTGCGCTGCGCGACCAGGAGATCCTCCTCGAAGGCGGACACGGTGGCGGGGACGCGAACGTCGATCTGGACGACGGCGATCGTCACGCTGGGTCCGTCGATGACCGCCACGGGCAGCAACACGGGTGCCAGGACCGCCAGCGCTGCCGCGGCGGCGAGGACGATCCGGTGCGCCCCCCTCCCCTCCCGAGACACCAGGATGGCGATCGTCGCGTTCACGAACACGACGACGAACGTGACGCCCCAGACGGCGGTGATGCCCGCCAGCGGCAACAGCGTCCTGTTCGGCACCTGGCTGACGCCGAGCGAGACCCAGGTGAAGCCGCCGAACGGCCACGCCCCGCGGATCCAATCCAAAACGGTCCAGGTCGCCGCGATCGCCAGCGCGTCGACGATCGGTCTGTTCGGGCGACGGACCAGCACGGCGACGGCGCCGAACGCCGCGATCGCCGCGGCCGACAAGAGCACGAGCGCGGTCCATGCGAGCTCTCCGAACAGCAGGATCCAATAGAGGGAGGCCCCGTACAGCCCGAGTCCGAAGCACAGGCCGACGAGGGCCCCGCGCCCGGCCGAACACGATCGGAGGACGAGCAGGAGGGGAACGAGCCCGACGAACGCGATCGGCCACGCGCCCACCGGCGGGAATGCGAACGACGTGCACAGCCCGGCGGCCGCGGCGATCCCGCACCCCACGAGCAGCGACGGGCGCCCGCGGGGTGGTTTCACATCAGGCGCAGTCGCGGCAGAGCATCTTCTTCTTATCCGCGAGCTGGCTCCGGTGCTTCACGAGGAAGCAGCGCTTGCACATGAACTCGGTCTCTTGCATCGGGACGATCTTGGTGTCGAGGGGCTCGGCGCGGTCGTCGCGCACGAGCTCGACCGGGACGACCTCCTCGTCCTCCTCGACGACCTCCTTGGTCGTCTCGGTCGCCTCCTGCTTCGCGAGGATGTCTTGGAGCGACTCCACGTCGGGCAGACCGGGCTCCGGCGGCACTGTCGTGTCCGCGAGCTCCTCAGGGCTCGGCTCCGCCTCGTCGTCGATCGGGAGGTCTTCGTCCTCGTCCACGAGGTCGTCGATGTCTTCCGGCATGGGTGGTTCCGTCCTTCGGTCGGGGCCCGAGGTCCTCCGCCTCGGCGCTCAGCGCGCGCATCCTACACCGCGTTCGCGCGAACGTTGGGGGAGCCTGCGAGGGGGGCAAAGAAGGGACCCAAGAGACCTTTGGGTCCGCGACGCCGGGGCGCCACGTTCTCTACTCAGCCTCTTGGGTCCGGCGCCTCCGCCGGGGCGGCGGCGCATCGCGCACGGTAGCCAACGCCCGATAGACCGGTCAAGCGGGTCCGCACAGAAAGTGTGACAAGAACGACATCAGGCGAGCCACACCTCCCGGCCGAGAGACACGGTCATCGTCGGTCGGAGCGTGCGCACGTCCGGCACCTCCATCGGGTCCAGGTCGTAAGCCGCGAAGTCCGCGTGCATCCCCGGCTCGAGCGTGCCCTTCTTCTCCTCTTGATGGGCGAGCCGTGCGCTGCCGGCTGTGTGCAGCCGGATCGCGCCCGCTCGGGTCAGACGCTGGCCCACGTCGTGATGGTATTCGAGCGCGTGGACCGTCAGCCAGGGGTCGATCGGCACCACGGGGGCATCGGACCCGACCCCCACGACCACGCCGCGGTCGAGCAGCAAGCGCACGGGATTCATCGCGAAGGCTCGCGCCGCGCCGACGGCCTGCTCGTACAGGCCGCCGGGATGCCCCCATTCGAGGTCGAACGTGGGTTGCATCGAGACGGCGATGCCCAGCATCGCGGCCCGTTCGATCTGTTCCGCTGTTGGCATCTCGAAATGCTCGATCCGGTGACGTCGCGCGCGGAAGTGACGCCGCTCGCGTGAGTCGAGACGGTGATGGACGGACTCCCAGGCCCGGAGCACCTGTTCGATCGCCCGGTCCCCGATCGCGTGCATGCCCACCTGCAACCCGGCCCCGTGCCCGTCGTGGAAGAACCCTTCGAGGACCTCGTCGTCGAACGAGAGAGCCCCGCGCTCGTCGCGATCCGCGTACGGCGCCTCCAGCGCGGACGTGCGCGCCCCGATCGAGCCGTCGACCGCGAGATCACCGCCGATCGCGTCGAGACCGAGCTCGACCGCCTTCGGCACATCCATCGTGCCGAGCACGACCTCCACCGAGGTGGGGAGTCGCCGGCGGTGTCCCAGCAGGACCTCGACGTCGCGCATCCCGAACTCGAGCGGGAGGGCCATCTCGTGGACCGCGGTCACGCCGTGCGTCGCCGCCGCCCCGGCGCCGAGCAGCTGCAGCTCCTCGATGCGGTGCACCGATCGTGCGGAGGCGACCCACAACCCCACCTGGCGATTGGCGGCGCGGGTGACCAGACCCGTCGGGCGGCCGCTCGCATCGCGATCGACGCCGGCGGTCTCGAGCGCGTCGGCGAAGGTCAATGCGGCGGAGTTCACGAGGGCGACGTGTCCATCGGTGCGCCGGATCACGAGGGGATCGGACGTGATCGCGTCGAGCTCCGCGAGCGTCGGCAGGGTCGGTTCGGCCCAGCGCGACTCGTCGTACCCCTGCAGCGCAACCACCCGTTCCGATTCCTCGGCCGCGCGGGCCCTGGCGATCGCGATCAGTTCCCGGCCGGAGCCGGCGGCCGCCACATCCGTGTTGGCCGCGGCCGCCCCCAAGCTCGTCAGATGCACGTGCGCATCGATGAAGCCCGGCAGGATCGTGCATCCGGGCAGCTCCACGACGCGATCGGCCGCGGGCGGATCCCCGGCGCCCACCCGCTGGACGTGGCGGTCATCGACCAACACCCACTCCCCCATCGGCGGATCTCCGAGGGTGTGGACACGGGCGGCGCGGAACAGGGTCTTCACGACGTGCGGATGATGCCATGGCCGGCTGGTCCAGCGAGGGACGTCGAGATGGCTGACGTCCCCGACGCGACGGTCAGTGTGTGGCGCTTGGTTTCGTTCTCACACAGGCCGAGCTCCCGCAGGGCCGACGCCCAGGCTCGCGCGGCCCGCCGGACCCGGTCGCGATCGCCGGCGAACACGACGTCGTCCACCCAACGGATCGGCGCCGTACCGGCCAGGCGCGCCCGCTCGTCGGCGATCGCCAGGACCGCCTCGGCCATCCACACGGATGGATCGGGCCCGACCGGCAGACCGCGCACGCCGATCCGCCCGAGCCGTGCGAGCTGCGAGAGGAGTGGCTCGGGCGCGCCGCCGGCACGTCGCGCGGCCATGCGGATCGCCGCTTCGCCGATGGACGGGTAGCACGCGGCGACGTCGCTCACGATCACCAGCGACGCGGTCGGCATCTCGGCGGCCACCGCCCGTCGCCACGCGATCCGCGCCTGTTGCCACGGCCGACCCGGCCGGCTCGCGCCCGCGTAGGAGCGGGGCCCGGTCGGGAGACCCGGGATCGCCACGCGCATCGCCGCCGCATACGCGCGCGCCTCAGAACGGTCGAGCGTCGTCAGCCAGCGCTGCGTGCCCGACGGCGACATCCAACGTTCGAGTCGCACCCGTCTCCCTCGTTCGCCCGAGGGAGGCAAGGTGCTCGCATAGAACCACATGGTGCGCGCCGGGGACGATCCCCGAAACGGGTGATGTCTCGCTCCCCCGCGTCGCGCCGAACCCCTAGGATGTGCGCGTGCTCGACGATCGGGATCTCGCGATCATCGCGTGCCTGCAGGATGACGCGCGCGCGACCTACGCAGACGTGGCCGCGCGGGTCGGGCTGTCGGCCTCCTCGGTCCACGAACGAGTCCGTAAGCTCGAAACGTCGGGCACGATCCGTGGCTATCGAGCGATCGTCGACCCGGAGGCGATCGGGCTAATGGTGACGGCGTTGATCGCCGTCACGCCGCTCGATCCCCAGCAGCCGGACGATCTTCCCGAGCGGCTCGCGGACTTCCCCGAAGTCGAAGACTGTCTGAGCGTGGCGGGCGAGGCGAACTACGTCCTCAAGGTGCGGACCCGCAGCACGAGTGACCTCGAGGAGCTGATCCGTCGCCTTCGAGACAAGGCCGGCGTCGCGACGAGGACGACGATCGTGTTGTCGATCCCCTACGAGGGCCGCCCCGTCCCACCCTGAGCCCGGCGGCGCGCCCGACGGCGACTATCCTGTGCCGATGCGGCTGTTCAACTCCCTCACGCGTCGGGTGGACGAGGTCGTGCCCATCGAACCGGGCCACGTCACGATGTATGCCTGCGGCCCGACGGTGTATCGCTACGCCCATCTGGGGAACCTCAGAAGCTTCATGCTCTACGACCTGATCCGTCGCGCGCTCGAGTTCGAGGGGCTGCGGGTGACGGAGATCATGAACATCACCGACGTCGGACACATGACCGACGAATCCTCCGCCGAGGCCGTCGACAAGATGCAGCTCGCCATGGAGGACGAGGGACTGACGCCGGCCGAGATCGCGGAGAAATACACGAACGCGGTGTTCGAGGACGCTGCGGCGCTCGGGATCCGGCCGGCCGACCGCTATCCGAAGGCGACCGAGCACATCCAGGACATGATCGAGCTGACCGCGGCGCTCGTCGACGCGGGTCACGCCTACGTGGTCGACAACGGCTCGGTCTACTACGACGTCGCGAGCTTCGAGGGATACGGCAAGCTGTCGGGCAACACACTGGACAAACTTCGTGAGGGACACCGCGATCTCGAGACGGATCCACGGAAGCGACATCCGGCCGACTTCGCGCTGTGGAAGGCCGCAGGCCCCGGCCGCGTCATGAAGTGGCCGAGCCCGTGGGGCGAGGGGTTCCCGGGCTGGCACATCGAGTGCTCCGCGATGTCGATGAAGTATCTGGGCGAGCGCTTCGATATCCACACGGGCGGCACCGATCTGCGATTCCCCCACCATGAGGACGAGATCGCGCAGTCCGAGGGCGCGGTTGGCCACCAGGTCGTTTCGATCTGGGTCCACGCGGGCCACCTGCGTCAGGCGGGCCAGAAGATCGCGAAGTCGACCGGCAACGTGGTCTTCGTTCGGGATCTCGTCGAGGCCGGGTACGACCCGCTCAGCTTCCGGTGGCTGTGCTTCCAGACCCAGTACCGGTCCGAGATGGACTTCACGTGGGAGGCGATGGCGACTGCCGATCAGCGCGTGAAGCAGCTCCGACGCCGGATGGTCGACTGGGCGCCGGCGGCCGGCGAGCTCGGCGCCGCCGCCACCGCGTTCGACACCCGCTTCCGCGCCGCGCTCGCCGACGACCTCGCGATGCCGGCCGCGGTCGTCCTCGTCAACGAGCTCGTCTCGTCCACCGCGGTCCCCGATGGCGAGAAGTACCGCTTGCTTGCGTCCTGGGACGAGGTGCTCGGGCTCGACCTCGAGCGCGAGGCCACCGCCGGGTGGGAACCGTCGGCGGAGATGCACGCCCTCGTGGCGGAGCGCGACGCGGCACGGGCCGCGAAGGACTTCGCCACCTCGGACCGGATCCGCGATGCGCTGGCCGCGATGGGACTCGAGGTCATGGACACGGCCGACGGCACCAATATCCGGCCTCGCGACTGATCAATCGACGACGCGAAGCTCGCGCGGCGACCGGTTGAGTGCTCGGACCCCTTCCTCGGTCACCGCCACGATGTCCTCGATACGGACGCCGAGCCGTCCGTCGAGGTAGATGCCCGGCTCGACGCTGAACGTCATGCCCGGTTCGAGCACGGTCGTGTCGTCGGCGTCGGCGTAGGGGGGTTCGTGCACCTCGAGCCCGATGCCGTGGCCCGTGCGATGGAAGAAGCGCTCCCCGTAGCCGGCGGCCTCGATCACGGATCGCGCGGTGCGATCCACCTCGCGGATCTCGACCCCGGGACGCACCGCGGCACACGCGGCCGACTGCGCCTCGAGCACGACGGCGTGTACCTCGACCAGGTCGGGGGGCGCCGTCCCGACCGCCAGCGTCCGGGTCGTGTCGCTGCAGTACCCGTCGAGAACGCCGCCGAAGTCCAGCACGAGCGCGTCGCCGTGTTCGACGACGCGCTCGGAGGGCTCGTGATGCGGCGAGGCCGCGTTCGGCCCGGACGCGACGATCGTGAAGTCGACCCGGTCGTGGCCGCGCGCGAGCAGCAGCTCCGCGAGCTCCGCCGCGATCGCACGCTCCTGACGCCCCGCGAGCCGCCTCGTCAGGAGGTCGTGCAGCGCCGCGTCGGCGGCCTCGGCGGCACGACCGAGCGCGTCGAGCTCCGCAGCGTCCTTGCGGGCTCGCAGCGTGCCCACCACCGCTCGGGCCGACGTCCAGGAAGCGCGCGGCAGGCGGGCTTGCAGTGCGAGCAGGTGCGAGCCCCAGATGCGGTCCCCGACCGCGACCCGGCCGCCGGTCGGCAGCCAGCCGGCGACGACGGCGTACGGATCCTCGCCGTCTCGCCACCCCACGATCTCGAGCCCGCCGGCACCCGGTGCCTCGAGCGCGAGCGGACGCTCGAGCATCGGCACGAGCAGTCGCGAGGCCGCGCCCGGCACCAGCGCCAGCAGTGTGGCCCGCTCGAGCGGCATCGGCCCGTAGCCCATCAGGTAGGTGAGGTCGGGCGAGGGGGCGACGATCAGCGCGTCGAGATCATGCTCCTCCAGCAGGGCCAGGGCGGCCGCAACTCTGCGCCCGTGGTCCACGCGCACGGTCAGACCTTCAACAGGATCTGCTGGGGGACGACCTGGAAGGTCACCGGCGTGGTGCCGAGCGGCTGGCCGTCGGCGACGACCGGCAGCGCCCGGGGTGAGGCGACGTCGATCTTCAGCTTGGCGCGAAGCTCCTTGATGTTCGGGTCGGGCAGGTGATCGCCGTGGCGAAAGATCCTCGGCAGCATGCGGTAGGCATCCGATTTCGGGCCGGTGAACACGAGCGCGTCCAGCACCCCGTCGCCGGGGAACGAGCGAGGCGACAGCCGGATGCCGCCGTCGGCGAACTGCCCGTTGCCGATCACCACGCTCCACGCGCGAAGGTCGACCGTCCTGGTATCCGTGCCGATCGTCAGCGTCTGTGCGCTGGTGCGCGCGTACGCACGCCAGAAGCCGAGGAAACGGCGGAGGTTCGTGTTGCGTCCCCGCGTGCCCGCGGCGATGGTGGCCGCCGCGTGGAACCCAACCTCCGCCACGTTGTGCGCGTACCGGATCACCCGTTCGCCGTCGGGGCCCGTCACCGCGATCTTCATGACGTCGAACGGATACGTGTTCTCTCCCGCGAGGTGGCCGACGGCGCCGGCGACGTCGCGGGGCAGCCCGAAGCTGAGCGACAGGTCGCATCCGCCGGCGGCCACGACCCCGAGCACCGCTTCCGAGACGATCGGACGTCCGTCTCGGAACATCCCGTTGACGACGTCCTGGACGGTGCCGTCGTCGCCGACGGCGGCGACGAACCGGTATCCCTCGTCGAGCGCGGCGCCGCTCAAGCGTGTCAGTTCGGCGGACGTGGCCGCGACCTGGAGCCGATAGTCCAGGCCACCCTGCTCAAGCGCGCGTTCGACCTCGTTCGCGACGGTGTCGTCCCCCGCCCGCGGATCGAGCAAGACCGCCAACGGGCCGAACGGGCTGGTGGCGACGCTCATCGGATGGTCATCGTACCGACACGCCCGTGTAGCCGACGACGCCGTGCGACACAGCGGCGCGAGCCTCGCGGATCACCGCCGCAACGCCCGAGTCAGCCACCTCCTCGATCTGTCGGAGCAGGTCGATCAGCTGCTTGCAGTTGCGGACGAAGTCCCCGGGCGCCATCTCGGTCTCCTCGAGCAGGTCCTCCAGCGCGGCGCCCTCCGCCCACGCGAGGACGGGCGCCGCGAACCCCGGCTCGAGCTCGCGGCAGAGCTGCACTTCGTGGGCGTCCTCGGCGCGGCGGATCTGGCGCCAGAGCCGTTGGAGACGTTCGTACGCGTCGGCGAGCGCAGGTGTCGGCAGCGACCCAGGCAGGGGCGTTCGCTCGCGGGCCTCGTACACGACCGTGGAGGCGAGGGCGGCCACCTCGCCGGGTCGGAGTCCCTCGAACATCCCGGCCGCAAGCGCTTCGCCGACGAGCAGGTCGCCCTCCCCGTAGAGGCGCGTGAGCCGCCGGCCCTTGTCGGTCAGCGACCATCCGTCGACGTAGGCAAGCGCCTCGAGCACGGCGAGGACGCGATCGAACCGACGGGCGAGCGTCTCGGTGCGCAGCTTGATCCGGCGGTCGACACCCGCGATCTGTTGCGAGAGCTTGTCGGCCCGCGCCGCCCAGCGTTCATGGGTGCGACGTTCGGGACACGCGTGGCACGGATGCGCTCGGGCCTCGGCCTCCAGCCTGGATGCTCGGCGCTCGACGACGGGATCGACCGCGTGCCGTTTCCGACGTCCGGGCGGCCGGACGTGCAGCGCGGTCAGCGACGCGGCGACGTCCCGCCGATAGCGGGCACTCCGACTCGATCCGGACCGCGGGAGCTGGATCCTGGTGAGTGCCTTCGGGGGTTCGTCGAAATCGTGCGGGGCGAGGCGGAAGAACGAGCGATCGTCCGTGAGGACCGTCGGGCGGCCCTCGCGGATCGCGAGGACCACCGCGAGGGTGCCCCCGGTCTTCGAGGTCGGCAGGGCGATCACATCGCCCGGCTTGAGTCGCGTGGCCGCGGCCCGAACCTCGTCGGTGCGGGTCCCCTCCGATCCGCGTCGATCGTCGGCGCGGAGCCGCTCGGCCTCCCGGAACAGGGCCCAGTACGCGTCGAAATCGCCCAAGTGGCACTCGATGTTCTGCCGGTAGCCGTCCAGCGCCTCACGATCGCGACGTTTGGCGCGCTCGAGCGCGACGACGCCGCGGTCCGCGAGGAACTGGGCGAAGGAGCTGTTCAGCATGTGATGCGCCTGTTCCGGGGTGTAGTTGCGCACGAGGTTGACCGCCATGTTGTACGAGGGCCTGAACGACGAGGTGAGGTCGTAGGTGCGCGTGGCGGCGAGCCCGGCGACGCGCTCGAACGGCACCTGCCGCTGGTAGACGACGACGGCGTGTCCGAGCGCATCGATCCCGCGCCGTCCCGCCCGCCCGGTGAGCTGCGTGTATTCCCCGGGGGTGACCAGCTCGTGGCGTTCCCCCTGGAACTTCCAGAGATCCTCGATCACGACCGTCTTGGCGGGCATGTTGATGCCGAGCGACAGCGTCTCGGTCGCGAACACCACCTTGATGAAGCCCGCCTCGAAGAGCTCCTCGACCGTCTCCTTGAAGACGGGGAGCATCCCTGCGTGGTGTGCGGCGATCCCGGCCATCGCGGCCTCGAGGAACATCGGGAACCCGAGCGCGAGGAGGTCGGCGTCGTCGATCCACGCCGCCCGCGCCTCGGCTCGCTCCCGGATCGTCGCGGCCTCCTCGCGCGAGGTCAGACGTACGCCCGATTCCTGCAGCCATCGCACGCTCTTATCGCACCCCGCGCGGCTGAAGACGAAATAGATCGCGGGGAGCATCCCCGCACCCGCCAGGGTGTCGACGACATCTTCGCGCCTCGGAACGAACGCCCGCGGGCCCTGGCGTCCACCGCCGCGTCCGCCGCCCCGTCCGCCGTTGCGGCGGCCCGTCGACCGGATGCGAACCTCCTCACGGTCCAGCCCCACCACGTAGGGGTTCGCGACGAGCACGCCGTTCTGTTCAACGTGCATCGGATGCAGCCGGTGCCCGACGAGGTAGTGGTGCTCCAGCGGCACGGGTCGCTGCTCCTCGATCACGACGGTCGTCGCGCCGCGCAGGGTGGTGATCCAGTCCCCGAACTCCTCGGCGTTGGAGATCGTCGCCGAGAGGCAGACGACCGCCACGGACGGGGGCAGGTGGATCAGCACCTCCTCCCAGACGGCCCCTCGGTAGGGGTCCTGCAGATAGTGCACCTCGTCCATCACGACGGTCTGCAAGCCGGTGAGCGTGTCGCTGCGCTCGTACAGCATGTTGCGCAACACCTCGGTGGTCATCACGACGATCGGCGCCTCGCCGTTGATCGTGTTGTCGCCCGTCAACAGGCCCACCCGATCCGCACCGTAGGCCGCGACGAAATCCCCGAACTTCTGATTGGACAGCGCCTTGAGCGGCGTCGTGTAGAAGCACTTGCGACCCGCGTCGAGCGCCCGCTCGAGGGCGAACTCGGCGACCACGGTCTTGCCGGCGCCCGTCGGCGCGGCGACCAGGACCGACGCGCCCTCGACCTGGGCGTCGATCGCGTCCCGTTGGAAGGCGTCCAGTGGGAACTCGTATCGCTCGGCGAACGCCGCTCGGGTGATCACGGGAGGCAGTGTAGGGGCCGGGCTAGGCGACGCCGCCGCACCGCGCGAGGTGGCCGTGCAGGAGCTCGGTGAATCGCTCGGGCGCCTCGATGTTCGTGAGGTGGCCGGCCCCGGGGAGCACGGTCAGGCTCGCCCGCGGGATCCCCTCGGCGATCTGCGTCGAAAGCTCCGGCGGGATCAGCCGATCGCCGGCGCCCGTGATCACAAGGGTCGGGACGTCGATCCCGGACAGGTCCGGGGTCGAGTCCGCCCGCGCGGCCATCCCCTCGGCCGCGGCAGCGATCGCCTCCGCCGTCTGGTCGGCGACCCAGCCGCGCACGCGCTCCTGCAGCTCTTCCGGGGCGTCCGCGGCCAGGAGCGGCGGCGGCGCGACCGCAAGGATGTTGCCCTCTGCCCGGAGGCGCTCGGCCAGCTCACGGCGCCCCTGCGCCGCCTCCGGCGTATCGGCCCCCGCCCGCGTGTTCGCCAACACGAGGCCGGCGATCCGGTCGCGAGCCGAACGCCACAGCTCGAAGGCCACGTAGCCGCCCATCGACAGGCCACACACGACGAAGCGATCGAGCCCGGCCGTGTCGGCGGCCTCGAGACAGCGTGTGGCCGCGGCCGCCATGGTCAAGGGTCCGCCGACCGGCGGCGCCATACCGAAGCCCGGCAGGTCCGGCGCGACCGTATGCGGCCCGAGCCGCTGTCCCTCCCACATCCGCGCGTCCAGCGGGAAGGCGTGGATGAGCAGCAGTCCGACGGTCATCGGACCGCCTTCGCGTTGGGTCCAACGAACACCGACAGCGACCCGGGCGCCACTTCGATCGTGGCCGGGCCGGGGCCCACTCGCTCACCGTCGGCATAGACCATCACGCGGCGGTCGGCCTCGATGTGGATCCGTCGAACCCGCGCCATCCGCACGGCGTCGTGCGTGACGTGTGTGCCCCGGAAGACCCTGGGGAACGCGGCCAGGAAGGCGGGCTTGGAGAGCGCACGCAGCATGCACACATCGAGCATGCCGTCGACGATCGAGGCATCGGGCGTCACCTTCATGCCACCCCCGTAGCTGATGGAGTTTCCCACGGCGACCAACATATGCTGACCGCGGACGATCTCGCCATCCAGATCGATCGTGAAGCCGGCCGGGGTGAAACGCGACAGGGTCTTGACCAGGGCGGCGACGTAGGTGCCCGTGCTGCCGAGGCGCACCGACATCGCGTTCGCGGCCTCGTTCACCTCCGAATCAAACCCGCAGCTCGCGATCGCGACGTAGTGGCGCTTCCGCTCCTCGGTCTGGACGACCGCCGTGTCGATCCGGGTCGCGTTGCCCTCGGCCACCGCACGGACCGCCGCCTCCAGGCTCTTGAGGCCGATCGAGACGGCGAAGTCATCCGCCGTGCCCGATGGAAAGATCGCGAGCGTCGCGTCGGAGTCGACCAGGCCGTTGACCGCGAGACCGACCGTGCCGTCGCCGCCGATGCACCCGACCACGCCCCCATCGGTGGCGGCGCGCCGCACCCGGGTCTCGAGGTCGGCACCCGATTCGGACAGGACGATCTCGTGGTCGATCCCGGCCGCGTGCAGAAGCCCGTCGACCTTCCCGACGACCTTGCCGGCCTTCCCGTGCCCGGCGGTCGGGTTCGCCACCACGACCATCGGGCTGCCTGCCATCTCGTCTCCCGTCAGGAGCCGCTGGAGGGCGCCAGCCCCTGGGGAGGCGGCAGCGGGATCCCGGCGGCCGCCGCGATGTTGCCGTACTTCGTCCAGCCCCGCTGGATCAACGACTGCCCGGTCTCGGAGGCCTGCGCCGCCTGGGCGGCGAGCGCGGACGCCTCGTCCGGATGGTCGATCGCGACGGCGGCGATGCCCGCGGCGACCGCGAGCGAACGCAGGCCGCTGGCAAGCTCGTCGTGCGCGGAGGTGATGACGTCGGTCTGGCTGCGATCGAACCCGTGGTTGCTGATCGTTTCCGCGAGCTGGAACTTCTCGAGGGTCTTGGCGGCGTCGTTGAGCTGGGTCGCGAGCGCGGTCATGTCCTTCGACGTCACACCAGGATCGGTGCCCTTGCCGAGGGCATCGACCGCGGGGGCGAGGGTGGCGGCGACCTGCGGCGGGGCGGCGCCTTGTAGCTGGCCCACGGACGACAGAGTCTGCTCGAGGTTGGTCTTCCAGGCGGCGATCGCCTGCTGCTGCTGGGCCTGCGCGGCCGCCGCCGATTTCTGATTGCGGCTCTTGTCGAGGCCCTCCCACACCCACCAGCACACCGAGACGAGGAACACCCCGGCGATGAACGAGGCCATGACGCGGACCCAGGTGCGCTGGGCGAACGGCTTCGGCACCGGCACCGGGCCGCGTTTGGGCGCCTTCGCCGGCTGCTTCGGTCTGGTTTTGCCCTTGCCCTTGATCGCCATTAGCTCGCCTTCGATGACCGTTTCATGAAGCGGCCGATGATGATAGCCGCTTCGTAGAACAGATACATGGGAATGCCGAGCGCGAGCATCGTGTAGGGGTCGGAGCTTGGCGTGATGATCGCGGCGAACAGGAAGATCAGGAAGATCGCGTAGCGACGGTATTTGGACAGGGTCTCGGGCCGGACGACGCCGACGAGCTCGAGGAACACGAGGAGCACCGGCAACAGGAACGACAGGCCGAAGGCGAGCGTGACGAGAAACACGAACCCCAGGTATCGATCGAAGCTCAACAGGGGCACGATCCCCTCCCCCGCGAACCCCAGCATGAACCCGAAGGCCTTCGGCAGCGTGAAGTAGGCGAACAGTCCTCCGAGCATGAACAGCAGGAACGAGGACACGACGAACGGGATCGAGTACTTCTTCTCTCGCGACGTCAGGCCGGGCACGATGAACGCCCACAGTTGATAGAGCAGGATCGGCAGCGCGATCGCGATCGCGATGAACATTACCGTCTTCATCTTCACGAGCATCCCGTCGATCGGGCTCGTGAAGACGAGCTCGCAGCCGGATGGGCCCGCCATCTGCGGGTTCTGGGCGACGAACGCGCAGTACGGCTTCCGGATGATGTTCTTGAACGGCTCGTAGAGGAACCACGCGACGATGGCGGCGCCGCCGACGGCCCACAAGCAGATCACGATGCGGTGTCGGAGCTCGGTGAGGTGCTCGACCACCGACATGTTCCCGGCGCGTTGCTCCGGGCTCTTTCGGCTGGGGATCAGTTTCACGGGCGCGCTCGCCGCTCGCCGTCAGCCCGTTTCCGACGGGTCGCTCGGTCCGTCGGGAACGCTCGTGTCCGTCGCGGGGGGCGCGGGCTCGACCGGGGACGCCGGCCGCGCGGCGCGGTGCACACCCGGCGCCGTGGGGGATCCGGCCGGGCGGCTCGTTTCGGTGGCCGCGTCCGCGTCGAAGTTCACCATGTTCTTGACCTCGTCCAGGTTCACCATGCCCTTGACGTCGTCCTGGATCTTGCGGAATTCGCGAAGGCCTCGACCGAGCTGCCGGGAAAGCTCGGGCAACCGCTGGGGGCCCACCACCAGCAGCGCGATGATGAGGACGACCAGCAACTCCTGGGGACCGATGTTCAGCATGGGGATCTGCCTTTCATCGTACCCTCGGACTCACGGACGGTCGGCATCCGTCGGCTCGCGCAGGCGCGCGCTCCGATCCCCCGCCCGGGCGGTGCCCCGTGAGATGTCGGCGGCCAAAGGGGCGACCTCGTCCTGGAATCGTTGCGCGGCACGCCCCACCTGGAGCATCGAGGAGACGGTCGCCGCCAGGAAGACCCCGATGACCACGAGCGTGACCAGCGTAGCGAGCAGCCAGACAAGGATCCAGACACGCATGCAGGGATGCTACCGCGGCCGCGGCCGCACCGCGGGCTAGCCGCGGTTGGCGAAGAACTCGCGGATGTACGCGTCGTCTTCGAGCAGGTAGTGGAACTCGATCACGTCGTCCGGGGTGAACGACGGGCCTATGGGTCGTGGGTCCGTCTCGTCGTCGCGGTCCGCATCGAACAGCTCGGGATGCATCGGCGCGATCTCATCGTCGCGGTCGATGTCGACCCCCGCGGACACAAGCAGCGCAACGATCTTGCGGTCGGCGCGCTTCTCGACCGCGTCTTCACACTCGGGGCAGGTGAACCGGTAGCTCCCCTCTCGTCCGTTGGATCGGACGGAAAGCAGGATCGACTCGGGCCCCATATCAACTTCGCCGCAACGCGGGCAGGTTGTCCGGATCGTGGTCATCTCACCCGCAAACATCGGCGGTGACCCTGGGGGCCTTGAGCCTCCGCGGACCCCGTTTCCCGGGGCCCTTCGGCGTACTCGGTCAGTCTCGATAGCGGGCGAGCGTCGCGCGTGCCTGCGAACGGATCTCCTCGCGGAGGCCCTCGGGCTCGAGCACGTCCACATCGGTCCCCAGTCGAAGGAGCAGGCGAGCCGCCCACGTGAGCTGGCCGGTCGGCAACGTCACCACCAGACTGCCGTCCGACTCCTCGACCGGGTCCGTGGCGACGTAGTACTCGGCGACCCAGCGGGCCTGCGGGCGCAACCGAACCCGCACGCCGACGTCTTGCGCCCCGGGCGTGTACAGCGGCCGCCCGGCGCCCTGGAGCCCGCGCGGCTCGAACCGGACGCCGGCGGGGGTTGCCGCGTCGATGCGGTCCACACGCAGGAGCCGCTCGTCGTCGATCTCGACGTCCCAGGCGGCCACGTACCACTGGCCGGAGCTGGCGAAGACGGCCTCCGGATCGATGATGCGCTCCGTGCGCTCGCCGGTGCTGGCCGCCGCGTACGCGATCCGTAGCCGTTCGTGCGACGCCGCCGCGGCCCGGACGGCGTCGAGGTGTTGCGGGGCGGAGCCCGCCTCCGCGGCCGCGATGCCGGCCTCGTCCCCCAGCGCCTCGGGCCCCAGCGCCGCGCGGAGCTTCGTCAGCGCGTTGGTGAGCGCGGGCGCTCCCGGCATCCCGGGGGTCGCCGCGAGCTCGGTCGCCCGTACGTAGACCGCGAGCGCCTCCTGGCGGGTCAGACGCAGCGGACGCGCGAAATGATCGGCCATCGAGATCCACACCCCGCCGTCCTCATCGATCTCGACGTCGATCAGGTCGCCCGGTCCGTAGGGCGGGAGGCCCGCGAGGAAGAGCATCTCGAGATCGCGCCGGAGCTGTGCGACGGGGATCTCGAACAACGATGAGGCCTCGTCCAGGGTGGTGCCCGGATGTTGGATCAGGTACGGCACCACGACCAACATGCGCGCCAGCCGCTCCTCCACCCGGACGCTGGCGCGGCGACGCTTAGCCATCGAGCGCCTCGGTGAGCCTGCGGACGACCTCGGTGCGAAGGGTCTCCGGTTCGAGCGCCTCTGCCTCGGGCCCGTAGCCGAGCACGATCGGGGCGAGGGTCTCGGGATCGGCGGCCGGGATCGACATGACGGTCCATCCGTCGTCCCGAACCTCCTCGCGACCTGCGCCGGGCAGACTCGCCTCCGCGAGCACGGCAGCCGCCGGACCGAACGCCACCCGGGCCGTCGGCGCGCCGCCATCCGCGTTCCACGGACCGGCCTCGACGTGATCGATCGCGCGGAACCCGTCGGGTGCCGCGGATCCCTCCCCGACATCGACCAACTCCCCGGTCACCCGAGAAAGCCGGAACGCCCGGATGTCGTCGCGCCCGCGATCGTGCCCGACCAGGTACCAATGCCCACCGCGGAACACGACGCCGTACGCATCGACCTCGCGATCACCCGCCGCGCCGATAACCGTCCGGTAGCCGAACCGCACGCGGCGTCGGTCGCTGGCCGCCCCGGCGGCGGCCATCAGGCGCGTCTGATCGGTATCGCTTTCGACCGCGAGCGGCCCGCCCGCGGCGCTGGTGAGCAGGCCGCCCTCGGCGCCGTACAACAGCTTGCGAACGCCTTGGGCGACCTCCGTGGCCTCCGAACCACCCTGCGCGGCCAGATACAGCGCGGTGATCTCCTCCGGCGTGAACGAGATCTCCGGCAGGTAGTAGCGCTCCTTCGAGATCGTGTAGCCCATCTCGACGTCCCAGACGTCCGTGCCGGTCATCTCCAGGGGCACGCCGTAGGCCCGCAGGCTGTCCTTGTCGCGCTCGAACTTCCGTTTCACCGACTCGATGTTGTCGCCCTGGTAAGCCTCGAGCGTGTCGCGGATCTGATCGAACGTCAGCGGCGCGGGCGAGGCCAGCAGGAGCCCTACCAGGTTCAACAGCCGCTCGAGCGGCTCCATCGCGTCGTCGCTGACCATCGTGCGCGATGATAGCCGTGGGATGCACGACACCGGGCAGGCGGCATGATCGCGTTCCGGCACGGCGTCGTGCTCGAGTCGGTCCCGTCGCTCACCGTGGAGACCGACGGACGGAGACGGGTGGTGGACGTCCCCGTCCCGATCGGTCCGGTGGTCGCCGGCGACACGGTGCTGATCTCGGAGACCGACGTCGACGTCGGCGTCGAGCGGTTCGCGTTCACGATGGCGCTCGGCGCCTGGCCGTCGGACGCGCCCGATCCGACCGGGCCGCTGGGCCTCGCCGCGACACCGGTGATCGTCCTGCCGGACCCGGCGTGGACGGGGCTGGCCGTCGCCGGCGCCGTTCGGGCGGGTCGGATGGAGGCGGCATGCGTCCGTCTCCCCGGCGATCTGGCGGCGCTGGGGCTTCGACTGCTGCTCGCGGTCGCGGACGGGGCCGAGGTGCTGCTCGTCGAGGGAGGTGGCGCGGCGGTGCTGCGCGTGGCACGGGCGCTCGGCGGTCGTCCGCTTCCGGTGCTCCCGCTGCCCGACGGCGACGCGGTCACCGCGTTGCTCGGCGCCTGCGAGTTCGACGTGGACGTGCCCGTGCCGTCGCTCGAGGAGCCGGAGCGCTCCCTCGTCTCGAGCCTGCTGCGGCCCGTGGTGCTCGTAACGCCGCACCGACCGGTGGAGGTCGACCCGGCGCCGGCGTTCGCCGAGCTGGGCCTCGACATCGACGGCGCGTCGCTGGAGGGGCTCGCGGCGGCCGCCGCGGGCGTCCTCGCGGGGCGGCTGGCGGCCGGGAACCGTCGCTGGCGAGCCGAGGTCGAACCGTGAATTACATGTGCGCGATCAGTTGCTCCACCCGATCGTCGCTCGACCGGAACGGGTCCTTGCAGAGCACGGTCCGCTGTGCCTGATCGTTCAGCTTGAGATGCACCCAATCGACCGTGTAGTCCCGTCGCTTGGCCTTGGCCTGCCGGATGAAGTCGCCCCGGAGCTTCGCTCGGGTCGTCTGGGGCGGTTGCCGCATCGCCGTCTCGATCTCCTCATCCGTGACGGAGCGCTCGACCTTGCCCCCGCGCTCCAACAGGTAGTAGAGGCCGCGCTCGCGATTCACATCGTGATACGCGAGATCCAGCAAGGCGATGCGCGGGGAGCCGAGCGGCAGGTCGTGCTTGGCCATGTACCGATCGAGCAGCATCCGCTTGGTAACCCAGTCCACCTTGCGCACCAAGCGCTCTGACTCCCCCGCGCGCAACGCCTCGAGGGCATCGCCCCATTCCCGCACGAGCATCGTGGACCGCTCGTCGGCGCCTCGTCGCTCGATGAACCGCGCCGTCTTCTCGTGGTACTCGGTCTGCAGGTCGAGCGCCGTCACCTCGCGACCGTTCGCAAGCTTCACCGTTCGGGTGCACGACGTGTCGTGGCTGATCTCGCGGATCGCGCGGATCGGGTTCTCCAACGAGAGGTCGCGCATCACGGTGTTCGCCTCCACCATCCGCAACACGAGATCGGTGATGCCGATCTTCATGAAGGTCGTCCACTCGCTCATGTTCGAATCGCCGACGATCACGTGGAGCCGACGGTAGCGCTCCGCGTCGGCGTGCGGCTCGTCGCGGGTGTTGATGATCGGGCGACTCCGGGTGGTTGCGCTGGAGACCCCCTCCCAGATGTGCTCGGCGCGCTGCGCGATGCAGTACTGCGCGCCGCGCGGCCCGTGGAGCACCTTGCCGGCCCCACACCAGATCTGACGGGTGACGAAGAACGGGATCAGCACGTCTGCCATGCGGGCGAACTCGCCCTGGCGCGTCACGAGGTAGTTCTCGTGACAACCGTAGGAGTTGCCCGCGCTGTCGGTGTTGTTCTTGAAGAGGTAGACGTCGCCTGCGATGCCCTCTTCGTGCAGGCGGAGCTCGGCGGCCGCCAGCAGGTGCTCCAGGATGCGCTCCCCGGCCTTGTCGTGGGCCACCACCTCGCGAACGTCGTCGCATTCCGGCGTGGCGTACTCGGGGTGCGATCCCACGTCGAGGTAGAGGCGAGCGCCGTTCTCGAGGAACACGTTCGACGAGCGCCCCCAATGCACGACGCGGCGGAACAGGTACCGCGCCACCTCGTCGGGCGACAGGCGCCGTTGCCCCCGGAAGGTGCACGTGACGCCGTATTCGTTCTCGATGCCGAAGATCCGTCGCTCCATACGGGTGCCAGGGTATGCCCGGCCGCCGCGAACGACCGTAGGGTGGCTCAGCCCGCGAGCGCGGTCTCGATCTCGAGCGGCGTCAATCGGCGGAACTTCCGGCGGTGGGAGCGCGTGCGATCGAGCACCCCGGCCTCGATCTGCTCGGCCGGCACCTCGCGGGTCTCGGGCACCGTGGCCAGGACCGTGATCGCGGTGCGCACGGCGGTGGCGAGGTCCCAGCCGGCGGCGTAGCGATCCTTCAGGGCCTCGCCCAATTCCTCGGCGTGGCCGCCCATCGCGACGTAGCCCTGTTCGTCGGAGACCGAGCCGTCGAAGAGGACGTGGTAGATCGAGCTGCCGCTCTCGTCGCCGTCGACCTCGCCGACCAGCACTTCGATCTCGTAGGGCTTCATCTGCTGCGTGAAGATGGACGACAGGGCCTGGGAGTACGCGTTTGCCAGGTCGCGCGCCTTCACGTCCTCGCGGCCGTACTGGTAGCCGCGCAGGTCGGCCAGCCGGATGCCGGCGATGCGCATCTCCTCGAACTCGCTGTACTTGCCCACACCGGCAAAGGCCACGTGGTCATAGACCTCGCTGATCTTGTGCAGGGTGGTGCTCGGATTCTCGGCGAGGAACAACAACCCGTCGGCGTACTCGAGGCCGAGCACCGATCGACCGCGCGCGATGCCTTTGTGCGCGTAGTCGGACCGATCCTTCATCATCTGCTCGGGCGCGACGTAGGGCATGAAGCTCATGAGGCGGCCCGCCTGGCCTCGAGAACGGCGTCGACAGCCGCGGCCACCTCGGACTCGGGGACGTCGCTCGCGCCCTCTGCCGTCACGATGACCATGACGGGCCAGATGCCGCGCACGGCGTCGGGGCCGCCGGTCGCGCTGTCGTCCTCGGCGGCGTCGATCAGCGCCTCGGCCGCCACTCGCAGTGCGTCATCGCGCGAGAGCCCTGCCCGCCACCGTTTCTTCAGCGAGTTCTTCGCCGGCTGACTGCCGGAGCCTGTGGTCTGGTAGTCGTCCTCTTCCCAACGGCCACCGGTGGCGTCGTAGTAGAAGATGCGGCCCTCGTTGCGACGGTGGTCGTACCCGCCGAACAGGGGCACCACCACGAGGCCCTGCATCGCCAACGGGAAGTTGCCGCGGATCATCTGCGCGAGCCGGTTCGCCTTGCCTTCCAGCGACAGCCGGTCGCCGGTGATCTTCTCGTAGTGCTCCAGCTCGAGCTGGAAGAGCTTGACCATCTCGACGGCCTGTCCGGCCGCCCCGGCGATGGCGATCGCGCTGTAGTCGTCGGCGGCGAACACCTTGCGCATCTTCGCGTCGGCGATCAGGTTGCCCGCGGTCGCGCGGCGATCCCCCGCCATCAGCATGCCGCCCTCGAACTTCAACCCGAGGACCGTGGTGCCGTGGGGCACCGTGAACGGGGGGTCGGTGAGCACCGTCGGAAGCGCCTCCGGCCGCGTGTGCGTCACGAGCTCGGTGAAACTTGGGCTGGAGCCGAACGGGATGCCGAGCGGCAGCTGGAGCGCGCCGCTCACTGGCCGCCCTTCTGCACGTAGGACTTCACGAACTCCTCGGCGTTCTCCTCCAGGACGGAGTCGATCTCATCGAGGATCTCGTCCATCTCGTCTTTGAGCTCGGCGGCCTTGGACGACGACGTGACCTGGCCGGCGTCCTCGGCACCCTCGGCGCCGGAGCCGCCCTTCTTCTGGATGCGCTTCTGTTCCTGCTCGGGCACGGTGGCTCCTTTCCGAGCGTCATCCTACCGCCGGTCCGTGACACGACCGGGAGGCCGATCGCGGTTCTAGCCCTGGAGCCGATCGATCAGCTCGCCGGCGGTCCTGCAGGCGTCGAGGAGGGCCTCGACGTGGGCCCGCGTGCCCTTGAGCGGCTCGCGCATCGGGATCCGCTGCAGGGTCTCGCGACCCGCGTCCATGATGACGGAGTCCCAGGACGCCGCCGCGATGGCGTCCGGGTAGCGGGATATGCAGCGGCCTCGGAAGAACGCCCGGGTGTCCTCGGGCGGTTCCATGATCGCGCGCTCGACCTCGGCGTCGGTGGTCAGGCGCTCCACCTTGCCCGACGCAGCGAGACGCTCGTACAGGCCCTTGTCCCGCCGGACATCGTGATACTGCAGGTCGATCGCGCGGAGCTTCGGATCGCCCCAGGAGAGCTCGTCGCGCTCGCGGTAGCCCTCGAGCACGCGCAGCTTCGCCACCCAGTCGAGCTGGGCCGTCAACGTCATCGGGTCGTGCTCGAGCGCGGTCAGCACCGACTCCCACCGGGCGATCACCTCGCGGTTGTCCTCGGTGTCGTCCTCGCGGTCGACGTACTTGCGCGCCAGTTCCAGGTACTCGCCCTGGAGTTGCAGCGCGGTCATGCGCCGGCCGTCCGCGAGGTCCAGCGGCGCCCCGAGCTCGAGGTCGCGCGAGACCTCGTGGATGGCCGCGACCGGGTTGACCAGCGAGAAGTCGGGCAGGAAGCCGTCCTCGATCATCTTGAGCACGATGGCCGTCGATCCCATCTTCAGGAACTGCGCCACCTCGCACTTGTTCGCGTCGCCGACGATCACGTGCAGGCGCCGGTACTTCTCCGGGTCGGCGTGCGGCTCGTCGCGGGTGTTGATGATCGGCCGCTTCAGGGTGGTCTCCAGACCGACCTCGGTCTCGAAGAAGTCCGCGCGCGCGGTGAGTTGATAGCCGCGGGTCGCACGATCGTCCCAGTTCCCCTCGAAGCCCACCTTGCCGGCGCCGGTGAACACCTGGCGACTGACGAAGAACGGCGTCAGGTCGCGCACGATGTCGGCGAACGGGGTCGCGCGATCGACCAGGTAGTTCTCGTGGGTGCCGTAGGAGTTGCCCTTGCCGTCGGAGTTGTTCTTGTAGACAGACAGGCGCGGCGCCTGCGGCATGTCGGCCGCCGCCACCTCGAGCGATCGTTCCAGGATGCGCTCCCCCGCCTTGTCGTGAACGACGAGATCGCGGGGCGACAGGCACTCGGGGGTCGAGTACTCGGGGTGTGCGTGATCGACGTAGTAGCGGGCGCCGTTGGGCAGGATCACGTTGGCGAGGCCGAGGTCCTCGTCCGACATCTCGCGCCCGGGCTGTGGCTCGAAGCCCCGGGCGTCGCGCATCGGCGACTCGTCCTCGTAGTCCCACCGGATCTTGCGCAGGCTGCCCGCGTAGGACGAGATCAGCATGGAGCTCGACAGCACGGGGTTGAAGTCCGGTTGACCCGCCGCGGCGATGCCGTATTCGGTCTCGGTCCCCATGACCTTCGGGATGGCCATACCGGCACTGTACCCCGCGCGTGTGGCTACAAGTACTGTCCGGCGCTGACCCGCTCCACCTGTCGACCGTCGCCCTCGGAGCCGAGCAGCGTGCGCACGTACACGATGCGCTCGCCCTTCTTGCCCGAGATCCGCGCCCAGTCGTCGGGGTTGGTCGTGTTGGGCAGGTCCTCGTTCTCCTTGAACTCGTCGCGGATCGCGTGGAACAAGTCCTCGCCCTTGATGCCCTTCTCACCCGTGGAGAGGAATCGCTTGATCGCGTCCTTCTTCGCGCGGCGGACGATGTTCTCGATCATCGCGCCGGAGTTGAAGTCTTTGAAGAACAGGATCTCCTTGTCGCCCGAGGCGTAGGTGACCTCGAGGAACCGGTTCTCCTCGGAGTCGGCGTACATGCGGTCGATCGTCTTTTCGATCATGCGGTGACACGCCGTCTGCACGTCGCCGCCGTACCGCGCGATCTCGTCGGGGTGGATCGGCACGGAGGGGTGCAGGTACTTGCCCATGACGTCCATGGCCTGCGGCCCGTTCGGGCGCTCGATCTTGATCTTCACGTCGAGGCGCCCCGGCCGCAGGATCGCCGGGTCGATCAGGTCCTCGCGGTTGGAGGCGCCGATCACGATCACGTTCTTGAGGGTCTCGACGCCGTCGAGCTCGGACAGCAACTGCGGCACGATCGTGGATTCGACGTCGGAGGAGATCCCGGTGCCGCGCGTGCGGAAGATGGAATCCATCTCGTCGAAGAACACGATGACGGGCAGGCCCTCCTCGCTGCGCTCCTTGGCCCGGATGAAGATCTCGCGGATCTGCCGCTCCGTCTCTCCCACGTACTTGTTCAGGAGCTCAGGGCCCTTCACGTTGAGGAAGTAGCTGCGCGCGTCGTCGCGACCCGAGCGCTCGGCCACCTTCTCGGCCAGCGACTTCGCGACCGCCTTGGCGATCAGCGTCTTGCCGCACCCGGGCGGACCGTAGAGGAGCACGCCCTTGGGCGGCTCGAGCTCGTGCTCGTTGAACAGCTCGGCGTACAGGAACGGGAGCTCGACCGCGTCGCGGATCAGGTCGATCTGGCCCTCGAGCCCGCCGATGTCCTCGTAGCTGATGTCGGGGATCTCCTCGAGGACGAGTTCCTCGACCTCCTCGCGCGGCAGCTGCTCGGTCACGACGACCGATCGCGGGTCGAACAGTGCGGCGTCGCCGGCGCGCAGCCCCGACTGCAGGAGTTCGCCGGCCAGGTAGGCGACGTGCTCGTCGTCGCCCCGGCCCAGCACGATCACGCGGTCCTCACCGAGGCGATCCTTGACCTTGACGACCTCGCCGGCGCCGTCGGGGGCGAGCACCTCGACGACGTTCAGCGATTCGTTCAGAACGAGCTGCGAGCCCGGCACGACCTTGGCGACGTCGATGTCGGGTGCGGGGAGCACGCGCATCTTGCGTCCGGCCGTGACGATGTCCATCGAGCCGTCGTCGTTCGCACGCAGGAAGACGCCGAAGGTCGCAGGCGGCTGGCTGAGTTTCTCGACCTCTTCCGCGAGGGATTCGATGCGCTCGCGCTCGGTCCGCAGCGCGTCGGCGAGCTTCTGGTTCTGGCCCGTGGCGCGAGCGAGCTGGTTGCGCGTCTCGACGAGCTTCTCCTCGAGCACCGCGACCTGACGCGGCGAGCCGGAGAGGCGACGCCGCAGCAGCCCGATCTCTTCCTCCAGGAATTTCACCTGGGACTGCAGCTCATGGACCTGGTCTTCGTACTGCTCGATCTGCTCGCCGGTCATCGGGTTCACCTCCCGTGCAGCGCCGGAGTTTATCCCGGGTCTCTGACGTCACCGTGGAGGTGGCGTCACTTCACGTCCTGCACGTATCTACGGTAGCCGCGCCCGGAAGGCTTAGGGTCGCTCGCACGAATGACTCTTTCGGGTCAGGCGGTGCGTCGGGCGATCGTGAGGAAACCCGTATGCCCCACCATGCGGTGATCGGGGCGGACGCTCCGATCGGTCACATGCCAGCCGCGCCGCAGGACCTCGAAGGTCTCGATGTGAAGGAATCCTTGCGCCGGAAGCGCAAGCACGAGTTGTTGGATCTGCATGGTGGTCGGCAGATAGGCGCACAACACGCCTCCCGGCTCGAGGACCGAGGCGATCGGCCCCAGGGGATCCCAGGGGGCGGGCAGGTCCAGCACACACCGGTCGTATCGCTCCCCCGTCGGGCCGACGTCGGAAAGCTCGCCGAGGCGCAGATCGAGCGTCTCCGGAACCTTCCCGAAGAACCCCTCCAGGTTCCTCAGGGCCTGGTCGCGGTGCTCCTCGCGCAGCTCGTAGGACACGATCCGCCCCGTGTCGCCGACCGCGCGGCACAGCGCGATCGTCATCGCGCCCGAGCCGGTGCCCGCCTCGAGGACCCGGGCCCCGGGATAGATGTCCGCGTAGGTCATGATCGGCCCCAGGTCCTTGGGGTAGATGACCTGCGCGCCGCGCTTCATCTTCAGCGCGTAGTCCGCGAACCGCGGTCGGAACGCCGTCACGACCATGCCGCCCGAGGTCTCGGCCCGTGTGCCCTCGGGGTGTCCGATCAGCAGATCGTGCGCCAGGGTGCCCGAGTGCGTGTGGTAGGTCCCCGCCGTCTGCAGCATGAACAGATAGGCGCGCCCCCGCTGATCCAGCAGCACGACCCGCTCCCCCGGCGCCAGCGGCTCGCTCATGGGCACAGGCTAGCGCAGAGGCCACGACGCTTCGCGTCGTGGCCTCTGCGCGGGGGAAGCTCCGTAGCGCTACGGCAACTGCGTCGGCATGGGCCGGGCGCCAAGCGTGACGTCGAAGGACTGCTCCTGACCGTCGCGATTGACAACCACGGGCACCGTCGTGCCGGGCTGCAGGCCTGCCAGGATCTGACCGAGGTCATCGGCGCTCTGCACGTCCGAGCCGTTGACGTTCACGATGACGTCGCCGGACTGCAGACCTGCATCGGCGGCGGGCGAACCGTCGGTGGTAGCGACCACGTAGGCGCCCTGGTCCACCTTCAGTCCGAGCTGATAGGCCATGGCGGACGTCACGCTCTCGGTCGACACGCCGAGGTAGCCGGTGGCGGCCAGCGGGTCGTCGATCGCCTGCTGGATCGTGTCCTTCGCGGAATCGATCGCGATCGCGAACCCGATGCTCTGGGCGGCGTCCGACCCCGCGGAGTTGATCCCGACGACCTGACCCTGCAGGTTCAGGAGCGGTCCACCGGAGTTGCCGTGGTTGATCGCGGCGTCGGTCTGGATCACGTTCGAGTAAGTGCGCGACTGGTTCTGGCAGACGTCGCAGTTGGGGTCCTGCACCTGCACGACGCGGTCGAGCGAGGAGACGATGCCGGTCGTGACGCTAGGCCCGCCCTCGAGCGCGAGCGCGTAGCCGATCGCGACGACGCTTTGGCCGAGCACCAGGTCCGAGGAGTTGCCGAGCGGGAGCGTCGGCATGTTCTTGCCGTCGATCTTCAGGACCGCCAGGTCGTGCTCACAGTCGCCGCCGATCACGCGGGCGTCGAACTGCTCCGGCTTCTCCGCGGAGGTGAAGACGGTGATCTTCGTCGCGCCCTCCACGACGTGACAGTTGGTCACGACGATGCCGTCGGAGCGCACGATGAATCCCGTGCCGACCCCCTGTCCGGCCTGACCCGAGGACGACACGATGTCGCTGGTCACGTTGACCACTGCGGGAAGGGCCTCGCTGGCGACGGTCGCGACGGGCTCGTCGGTCGCCGGCAACGTCTGGGTGTTGCCGAACGCCTGGCCGACGGCCGGCGAGCTCGAGCTGCGCTGTGCGCCGGTGTCGATGGTGCATGCGGTGGCGACAATGGCCAGGGCCACGACGCCGAGCAGGACGGTCTTACGCATGGAACGTTCCTCCATCGTGTTCGAGGGTAACGCTCCCTATGCGTCGCCGGCGCGCCGAACGGTTCCCGGCCTCGGCTTTACACAGCGTTCTCTAAGGAAGCCGCCGGACGCTCCTTCCGCGGGTCCACGAACGGGATCGCGGCGGTCGTCGCCTCGATGTGCTCCCCCGCCTCGGTCTCCACATCGAGCTTGGTGCCCGGCTCCGCCAAGCCGATCGGCACCCACACATACCCGATGTTCTTGCCGAGGCCAGGCGACCACACGGCGTCCGTGAGGTGACCCACCCGCTGTCCGTCGACGGAGGCATCCCAGACGCGGGAGAGCTCTGCGCGCAGCTCCTCCCCCTCCCACTCGATGCCGACCAGCTTGCGGTCGACCCCGTCGCGACGCAGGCGCTCCAACGCCTCTTTGCCGATGTAGTCCTGGGGCTGGTCCTCGACGAGCCGCTCCAGCCCGCTCACGTGGAACGGCGTGTCGGTCAGGGTGATGTCGGAGCCGTAGTTGAAGATGCCCGCCTCGATCCGCCGCGCCTCCGAGGGGGCGATCGGGCGGATCCCGAACTCCTCGCCCGCGTTCATGATCGCGTCCCACAGATCGTCGCCGCGCGAGCCGTCGAGCAGGTTCACCTCGAACCCGGGCACCGCCGTCCACCCCGTGCGGCTGATGACCACCGGGATCCCGTCGATCTCCAAGCGCTCGCACCAGTAGTAGCGGATGTCGTAGATCGCCGCGCCGACGAGCTTCTCGAGGGTCTTGGCCGACATCGGCCCCTGGACCTGCACGGGATGCACATCGGGCAGGGTGACCTCGGCGTCGAGGCCGCTGGCAGCGAGGACGCCGAGGGCGTACAGCCCGGCGTCGGAGTCAGCGAGCTGCATCCACCACACGTTCTGCTCCACATGCAACAGGACGGGGTCGTTGACGATGCCCCCGTCCGGCGCCGTGACGATCATGTACTTCCCCTGCTTCACGGCGCACTTCGTGAGGTCGCGACAGGTGAGTCGATCGATCAGCCGGTCGGCGTCGGGCCCGCTCACCTGCACGGTCCGCTCGACGCCGACGTCCCACAGCGTGACCGCCTCGTTGAGCGCCCGGTACTCGACATCGGGGTCGTCGTAGTACCCGGGCAGGTACATGTGGTTGTAGATGTCGTAGGCGGTGCACCCCGCTCGTCGTGTGGCGTCGAAGAACGGTGAGCGCCGGTACCACGGACCGAAGTAGAGCGTCGCGCTGTTCTCCAGCATCTCCGGGCGTTCGTTGGTCATGGATCCCCCTTCGCGCCCGGCCGCGCGCTACGAGACGGGGATCCGCTTCGCCGGATCGACGAACGGCATGGGCGTCACGATCGCTTCGCGCGTCCCCCATTGCGTCTCGACACGCACGGCCTGGCCCTCGTGGCTGCTCCCTGCCGGCAGCCAGCAATAGCCGATGTTGGCACGAAGCCGCGGAGAGTAGATAGCCGAGGTCACCTGGCCGACGGTTTGGCCATCGATCGAGGCGTCCCATTTCACGTCGTTCAGCCCGGGGAAGGGCTCGCCGTCGAACGTCACGCCGTTGATCCGCCGGGTCACGCCCTGCTCGGCGATCGTGCGATAGGCCGCAACCGAGATGCACGCGTCATCCTTCAGCGAGTCGAGATCGACCAGCCGGTCGAGGCCGAGCTCGAAGGCGTTGTGCTCGTAGGTCATGTCGGCGCCCCAGTTGAAGATGCCGCCCTCGATCCGACGGATGTCGCTCGGGCCCGTGGGGCGGATGCCGAACGGCTCGCCCGCGCGCATGATCGCCTCGTAGACGTCGGTGCCCTTGGACGAGTCGGTGAGGTAGACCTCGTAGCCGATCTCGGACGTCCAGCCCGTCCGCGTGACCACGACCGGTGCCCCACCGATCTCGGCGCGGGTCCACCAGTAGTACTTGAGGTCGAGGATGCCGGGGCCGAGCAACGAGACCATGAGGTCCTTGGAACGCGGACCCTGCACCTGCAGCGGCGCAACATCGGCCTCCCTGATCGTGACGTCCAGGTCCGGGTACGCGTTGCGCAGTCCGCGCGCGAACAGCAGTGCGTCGGAGGACGCGAGCGCGAACCAGAAGGTGTTCTCGTCCATCCGCGTGAGCACCGGGTCGTTCACGATGCCGCCGTCCGAATCACAGATCAGCACGTATTTCGCCTGCCCCACAGCACATTTCGACAGGTCGCGAGGGGTGAGCAGCTGCGCGAATCGGAAGCCGTCGGGTCCGGAGATCTCCAGGCACCGCTCCACCGACACGTCCCACAGCGTCACGTCCGTCAGCAGCGCGTCGAATTCGGCTTCGAAGGTGTCGAAGCGGATCGGGAAGTACATGTGGTTGTACACCGTCATGCCCGCGGGCCCATAGCGCTGCGTAGCCTCGTAGTAGGGCGTGCGGCGGTTGCGGGCGCCTCGCTGGACAAGGCTCATATCGAATGCGTCGGACATCTGGGACCCCTCTCGGTCGGTGTGGTACGGAAGTCCTATCCTCCGTCGCGCGTCGAGGCGGTGCGACCTCGGCCGTGACCGCCGGTCAGGCGTCGGCGGCGGCGAAGACCTGCTGTCCGTCCACGTAGGTCAACTGGCACCGTGCGGCGTAGATCTCCTCTTCCGGATGGGCGAACACGTTGCGGTCGAAGACGGCGAGGTCCGCGCGTTTGCCGGCCTCGATCGAGCCCGTGTCGTGCTCGCGGTGGTTCGCGTACGCGGAGCCCATCGTGAACGCCGCCATCGACGTGGCCAGGTCGATCCGCTCGTCCGGGAGGAAGACGTCGTGGTTCTCGACCCGGTAGGCGTAGTCGGCCGGCATCTTCCGGTTGACCGCGACATGCATCTCGGCCATCGGGTCTGGGGTCGACACCGGCCAATCGGAGCCCATGACGAGCGTCGCGCCCTGGCGCACGAGGGAGCCGAACGGGTACTGCCAGGTCCAGCGCGGCTCGCCGAGGAACGGGATCGTCAACTCGTCCATCTGCGCCTCGTGCGCCGCCCACAGCGGCTGCGCGTTGGCGAGCGCGCCGAGCTGGCGGAACCGATCAAGGTCGTCGGGGTGCACGATCTGCAGGTGCGCCAGATGGTGGCGGAGATCGTTGAAGCCGTTGGTGCGGCGAGCGACCTCGATCGCATCCAGCGCCTCGCGAACCGCGCGATCGGCGAGCGCGTGGAAGTGCACCTGGAAACCGAGCGCATCCAGACGTGTCACGGCCTCCTTCAGCAACTCCGGATCGACCATCGACAGCCCGTTGTTGTCGGTCGGGTGGCCGTGCTCGTCGAGGTAGGGGTCGATCGTGGCGCCGGTGAAGTTCTCGCACACGCCGTCCTGCATGATCTTGACGCTGGTCGCGGAGAACCGGCCGACGGTTCCCCCCGCACGCAGCGCGACGAGGTCGTCGATCTGCTCCAGGCCGCGCGAGCGTTCCCACCACAGGGCGCCCACGACGCGACCCGTGAGCGTGCCTCGGCCGGCCGCGGCGAGATACGCCTGGTAGTTCCCATATCGCTCCGAGTCGTCCACGATCGCGTCCTGCCAGCCCGTGATGCCGAGCGCGTGCAGGTACGACTGGCCCTTGAGGAGCCCCTCGTAGACCGTGTCGGGTGACAGCGCCGGCTGGTGTTCCACCACGAGTGTCTGCGCGCCCTCGTGCAGGGTGCCCTGGGGCGAGCCATCGGCGTTGCGCTCGATCCGGCCGTCGGCGGGGTCGGGCGTGTCGGCCGTGATCCCCGCGATCTCGAGCGCCTTGGAGTTCACCCACGCGCTGTGGCCGTCGCGATTGGGCAGGAACACCGGCCGGTCCGACACGATCGCATCGATGTCCTCTTTGGCGGGACACCCGCGCGGAAACACGTCTTGCGACCAACCGCCACCCAGGATCCAGGGTTCGTCGGGATGTGTGCGCGCGTACGTCGCGATCGACTCGAGGTATGCGTCCTTGGTGTCGAGGTCGTGCTGGTCGCACTGGAGCATGTCGACGCCACCGCCGACCGGGTGGACATGCGCGTCCTGGAACCCGGGCACGAGCATGCGACCGGCCAGGTCGACGACGTCGGTGCCGTCACCGATCAGGTCGCGGATCTCCTCGTCGGTGCCGACCGCGACGATGGCGCCGTCACGAACGGCGACCGCGCGGGCCCACGACCGGGCCGCATCGACCGTGTACACATCGCCGTTGACGAACACCAGGTCCGCGGTCGAGCTCACTCGCGACTCCCCTCTCGAAGGTGCGCGAAGTCTAGGCGGCTCAGGCGAGCTCTACCAAGTCGAGATGATCGTCGCCGAAGTAGTCCAGCTGCCCGTCCGGCATCAACAAGACCCGCTCCGGGGCAAGGGCTGTCACGAACTCCGGGTCGTGGCTGACGATCACCATGGCGCCCGGCCAACCGCGGAGCCCCTCGGCGATCGCCGTGCGCGACATCGGGTCGAGGTTGTTCGTCGGCTCGTCGAGCAGCAACAGGTTCTTGCGGCCGGCCACGAGCTGCGCGAGCGCGAGCTTCGTCTTCTCGCCGCCCGACAGCGTGCCCGCGTCCTGGAACGCGATGTCGCCGTGCAGCCCGAACATGCCCATCAGGCTGCGCAACGTGACGTCGTCGGCGGCCGACGCCTGCTTCATGTGCCGCAGCACGTCGACGCCGTCGACGATCCCCTCGTGCTCCTGCGCGTAGTAGCCGGGCTCGACGCCGTAGCCGTACTCGAAGGTGCCCGCGTCGGCCTCGGTCTGATCGGTGAGGATGCGAAGCAGCGTCGTCTTGCCCGCCCCGTTCAGCCCGAGGATCAGCATGCGTTCGCCGCGACCGATCGAGAACGAGACGTCGGTGAACACCGGGGGTCCGCCGTAGGACTTCGCGAGGTCTTCCACGGTCAACACGGTGCGCCCGCAATGCGGCGGCTCAGGGAATCGGAACCGGAGTCGCTTCTCGTGCGACGGACCCTCGACCTTCACCGACTCCAGCTTCGATCGCCGCGAGTCCAACGACTTCGCCACACGGGCTCGTCGCACCGTCTGGCCGCGCATCTGATCGGCCAGCGTCTTGAGCCGCTTGATCTCGGCCTCCTGGCGCGCGGAGACCTTGGTCAGCCGCTCTTCGTCGCGGGCGCGCGATGTCCGGTACTGGCTGTACGTGCCTTTGTACTCGACGATCCCGTCGCGATCGAGGTGCAGGATGCGCGTGATCGAGGCATCCAACAGGCCGAGGTCGTGGCTGATCACCATGAGCGCGCCCTTGTACGCCCCCAGGAAGCGCATCAGCCAGGTCTTCGCGTCGACGTCCAGGTGGTTCGTGGGCTCGTCGAGCAGCAGGAGGTCGGACCCGCCGAACAGGATCTTGGCGAGCTCCAGGCGGCGGCGCTCGCCACCGGAGAGGGTTTTGACAGGCAGCGCGAGTCGCTCTTGCGGCAGGCCGAGGCCGGCCACGATCGTCTTGGCCTCCGACTCGGCCTGGTAGCCGCCGAGCAGCGTGTACTCCTCCTCGAGACGGGAGAAGCGTCGGATCGACCGCTCGTCGTGTGACTCGGCCAGGGCGATGCGCGCCTTCTCGACGCTCCGGCTGAGCTCGACCAGGCCGCGCGCGGCCAGGATGTGTTCGAGCGCGAGGTCGTCGTCTTCGGCGCGATGCTGCCGCGGGTCCTGCCGGAGGTAGCCGACCGAGCCACGACGGAGCACCGACCCGCCGGCGGGCTCGACCTCGCCGGTCAGCACCTTCATCGTGCTCGTCTTGCCGGCGCCGTTGCGACCGACCACGCCGACCTTGTCGCCCGGGCGCAGGTCGAAGGACAGGCCCTCGACGACGATCTTGCCACCGACCTCGACGATCAGATCGCGCACTTCGAGCGCGATCATCGCGTTGCTCCGGATTCGTGGCTGGGAATGGGTTGCGGACATGCTGGACTCCTGCTCGGTGGGGTGGCTCGGTCGCGATCGCGCCGGCCAGCGAGGGATGTCCGCTAACTCATCTGCCGGCAATGGTACGACGTCGGAGCAGGGCGATGCCAGTACCCGAGCGGTCTCAGGCCTCGATCGTTCGCTTCAGCGCCGCGAGCGCTCCGGACCAGGCCTTTTCCGAGACGGCCTTGGCGTCGGCGGATGGGAGGTTCACCTCGGAGACGGTGACCTCTGTCTGCCCCTGGTGGTCCGCGAGCGACCAGGTGACCTCCTGGTAGTGCTCGGGGGCGTCGGAGAGACCCGAGACCGAGCTCCAGTGCGTGTGGACGAGCAACTCGGGCTTACGGATACGGACGATGATGCCGCGGTCCTCGTAGGGCACTCCTTGATACTCGCCACGATGGACGATCGGATGTCCTTCGACCCAATCGGTTTCGGTGTCCACGCCGAAGAACCACTGCTTGATGAGCGCAGGCGTGGTCAACGCATCCCAGACCCGCTCCCGTGGAGCGGCGATCAGGATCGAAGCGCGCGTGGTCAGATCGGTCGCCATCGGCTCTTCTGTTACCCATGAGACACACGCTCGAACCCGGTTTGCAGCGGGATGGCGTCGGGGTATCGACGAACCATGGCGAACTACACCGTGAATCGGCCGGCCGTGGCGCGGGCGCGACATCTGATCGAGGCCCGCCAGTACGTGCTCGACAGCGACTGGGGCGAGGTCCAACCGACAGCGGCGACCGAGAACGCCTTCCTGGAAACACATTCCTGGGACGAGTACAGCCAGTGGCACCTCGGCCTGACGGAGGGTGCTACCGACGAAACGAAGGCCCGGTACGCGTTCGTCTACGGGGATCTCCGGCGCCTGCACCGAGAGGCGCTGATCGCGTGCGTGTACCGCGCGAGCGAGTGGCGTCACAAGGAGATCGAGCTCGTGGCCCACGACCTCCTCCAGCTGCTCGACAAGGCCACGGCGCGAACATAGTTCAGTCGGAGGCTCCGCGACCCGATGCCTGAAGCTATGACCGGCCACCTGCAACAGACGTTCCGCCAATGGGTACGTGGAGGGATGCTCGAGCCAGCGCCCTCGTTCGACGAGCTCCTGGACAGCTCGATGTACCTGCCGGGCGATGTGATCGACGCCCTGGTCAGCGAACGAGGACTGACCGACGTCCGCACGTACGGGCAAGCCGTCGAACAGCTACAGGCGAAGAAGCCGCTGCAAGGCGTCGGCTGATACAGGCCCCGCCTCCAAGGCGAGCTAGCAGCCTCGGCTTGCCTGGTTCGGTGGCCATGGTCATCATCGGTACGTGGCGCCGAACTGGACCAGGCGGAGCATCGTCCTCACGGTTATTCCCGTGTTTCTGGTCATCGAGATAGCGATTGGCGGGTACCTATTCCTGCACGGGAACGATGTTGGTCCGGGTGTCGGCTGGATGTGGGTCGGTTCGACGGAACAGGTCGCTTCGGCCGGGGTCACGTTCGTCGAGAGCGTCCCAGCCTACGTCGTCGCAACCCCCGAAGGACTCATCGGCCTCTACGCAAGGAGTCCCCAGATGGGGGAACCCGTCGCGTACTGCGCCTCCTCCGGCTGGTTCGAAGATCGTGCGCACGGTTCGATGTTTGACTCCCTCGGTGACTACGTCCTCGGGCCCGCGCCGCGGGGACTTGATCGACTCGACGTTCGTGCGATAGGCAACGACGTCTGGATCGACACCGCGGACCATTTCCTCGGTGCGCCACGCGGGACGCACTCAGTCCAACCGTCTGGCCCGTTCTGTACGGGCGGATCGAGATAACAAGAGCTCCTCTTGCTCAGGCAGCGTATCCCACGGCCCAATGCGGGTTCACGCCATCGGGAACAAATGCAATCCCGAGTCGGTCACTCAGGCGCCATGTATTCGCGGTCTATTCTCGTACAGGCGTCTACCCACACTGGAGGAAGCCTGCACCGCCTTCTATTTGTCGTCATTGCGGTTGTCGTCGCCGTGGGACTAACAGCCGGGTCCGCCGCAGCCGCGTCACTCAGAGTGAGGATCGACCCGAACGACAGCTCGTCGAACCTCGACATCCACAAGGTGATCACCAACCTGTCGGCTACGACGATGTACCTGCGGCTCAACTCATGGGATCGGTTCCGCATCAACGATATGCATGAGGCCTGGGGTTTCGCATTGGACACCCATGGGACGCATCAGTTCGACCGGTGGGTTGGAATCTACCCCAGCCGACACGGCCTGAAATGTGATGTGGGACGCGGGACGCACGGAGTAGACCTGATCGCGACGCGCCGCGCCACACGCCCGGATCGAAAATCCGCAGCGTGTCACGTCCCGCGCCGCTGGTTTGGCCACATCGATCGCGCGGTCCGCTTTCGGGCGTTCATCGAGGCACCTAACTCGCCTGAGGCCGATGACAACGCGCCCAGCCACGGGCTGTATCGCTGGATCTAGTGTCCATCACACACTCAAGACAGGACTTTGCTACGACGGCGCTACGAGCCAATAGAGCCAACGGTGATGACCGCAAGCATCGGGCGTCCGTTGGTTGGTACGTGTGTCGAAGCTCGCGCCAACATAGCCGCCACCCAACGTCACCTTCTCGCCCACGGTTCCGACGACCGTGCTGTTTTCATCGAGCACTTGCGTCCGACCGTCCGGCGCGGTCCTCTCCGTGTAGCCGGCTGGCCACAGCGGGAGCCGACTGCCCTTCCCGCCGAAGACTAGGCACCCCGAGTGCTCCGCGAGCGGGCCGACAAACAGGGCGGCCGGGTACGCGCTCTGACGCGGAACCGTTGGGAAGAAGAGACCGTCTGGCCCGGAAGGTTCCGAATTGGAGCACGCAACGAGCGAGGTGGAGACCACGAAACACAGGACCAGCGCGGCGAACCTCACGCTCATCGGACGGATTGTGCACGCCGCCGGTTCCCGGCCCAGCGCCCTCCCCGCTCGCCCTCTGTCGCCGGCATGGCTGGAACGAGGAGACGGGCGAAGTTTGGCGAAATCCGCGACCTTCGGAGCCCTGATCCATCCGAGGCCTTCGGCGGGCGTTCGATCACCGTCCGACACCACCACGGCGACGAGGAGACCCAAAGTTCGGTGACCTCATGTATCTCGTAGGTGGCATGAGAATGAGAACGTTGGCTCTCCCCGGGGTGCGGATATGTACCTGACGGCGGCCACCGACAGTCGCCGATAGACAGCGTCAGCCGTGACCCCCGGGACTTCGTTGCTGTTGTCGATGACGAGTTGTTCCAGCTCGCCCAATTTGGCGAAGCTCGCCCACAGCTGCTCGATCACGGCACGGTCCACCGCCAGCTCATCACGCGATCGTTCAGCAACCCGCGTCACGCAGGTTCCAACGACGGGCGAAGGAACACCGTCAATACTTCGAGACCCGCACCGCGTAGCTGCGAATTCACCGGCTCGAAGAACCAACCCGGACTAGGATGCCATCGACGACGGTGAAGTACCCGGCGGCGGCAAACGTCCTCGCCGTGCCAACCACGGCTGACATGACAACCTCGTTCTGGTCGTGTGACTCAGGTTTCCACGGTTCCACATACCCGGCGCGAATGAAGTGAAAGAACTCGTCGGAAACGAGATGAACGGCTCGTTCGAATCGAGACACGACGAGCCGAGCGACTGTGGACTTCCCTGACCCAGGAGGCCCGGTTAGCAGCAGAACTCGACCAAGGTCGGCCATTCCCGGAGCCTAGTCGGTTCCACCCGAAGGGCTTGCGCTAGAGCTCGCCACCCACGTCCACCGGGATCAAACGAGGTCACGCCGATATCGAACCTCGTGAGCTATGAAGGAGCCGAACGGCTGGGTCTTTGTTGATCCATCGAACCTCAACCCAGCTGCCTCGTAGAAGCGTCGTCCTTGCCGGTTCGAATCGAGCACCCAGACGGTCACCACCCGAAACTCTTGGTCCTTGAGCCATTGCGTGGCGGTCTCAAACATGCGGCGGCCGAGGCCAGTGCCAAGATGTGCCCGCTCAAGGTAGATCGCGTAGACCTCGCCGGTTCCTTCAACGGCATCATCGTCACGGGTCGGACCAGCGAAGGCGAATCCGACGACGAGACCGTTCCCGTCCGCAACCCAGAAGCCCATCGTGTCTCCAAGGTCTGACAACCTGGAGCGCCAGCCGTTGGCGCTATCGGGCACCGACAGGGCGTTGAGCGCATCGTCTGGCACCTGGCCCTGGTAGGCCCAACGCCAAGCGTTGACCTGCACCTGCGCGATCTGCTCCGCGTCGGCAGACGTCGCTTGCCGGACGTATGGCTCTTCGAGGTCCCCAGGTTTCACAACGATGGTTCTACTAGATAGTCGTGGCGTCGATCTCGGCCAGCATCCGGACCACCTTGCGACGGGTGTTCGGGTCATCCGTGGGAGGTCGACACATCTAGACTTCGGGATTGTGACCACCTGGCAAGAGTTGATCGCGGTGATGCGTTCGCCGAAGCCGCCATTCGCCTGCACGGTCGTAGAAGCCGCGGATGGGCAAGAGAGACGACGTGCGACCGTCCGGTTCGACGGTGCGGAGGCATGGTGGATCGATGACGGATCGGTCGTCGAACTTCGAGCAAGTGATGAGCGCGTGTTGCTAGAGGACCACCAAGGTCTCGTCCTCCATGACCGCGGAGCCTACGTCCATGGCTGGGTGCGAACGCCGCTTGAGCCGTGGCGTATGAGCCTCGACGAAGCGCGTGGAGTCGTTCTGGACCGAACCCCGCTCAGTGGGCGTATCTGCACGACCGCGGACGTCGACGGCCTACGCGCTGGGGAAGATGTGACCTTCCGGATATGGGTCGATGAGGAGACCGGGATCGCGGTCCGGATCGAGCGGCTGGATGGGACGGCCTCGATCAACGTGCAGGATCTCCGCCTCGGGATTCTCGAACGGTAAGACTGCCGTCTCCCCCTTCTTGGAGCCGCCTCAGCCCGCGTCGATCTCGGCCAGCAGCCGGCCCACCTTGAGCCGCATATCCGCGTACATCGTGAACGTGTCGATCACGTCGGCCCATCCGTCGCCGCGACGCAGGGGTTCGGGAGTGATGTCATCATCCAACCCGTGCGACCGTCTCGATTTCTCCCTCTCATCGTCTTCGGCCTCTTCGTCGCCGCATGCGGAAGCGGGGTGGGTGCGAGGTTCGAAGCAGGAGGCTTGACGAAGGAGCCATGTCCGGACGGTATCTCGTCTGAACTGCGCTGCTACGTTGTGACGGCGAAGAACGTCGGCGGTGAATCTGGTCGCGTAACTGGCTGGGTGTCGATGTACGAGAAGGCGGGCGGCGCAGGGTTGATCGAAGGCGACAAGACTCAGAGCGAGGAGGTCGCTCCGGATGACACGGTCGAGTTGCATCTGATAGCCCCGCCCAAACCCCGTGGCTACGTAGTGACCTACGGGTACGCGCCATCTCAGAGTTCGTGATCGTGTTGCTGTGCGTTAGTCGGCGGCGTCGATCTCGGCCAGCAGCCGCACCACCTTGCTCCACGCGTCCGGGTACATCTTCAGCGTGTCGATCAGGTCAGCCCACCCGTCGACGTCGCCGTAGCGCAGCAGTTGTTGGGCGATCTCGTCGCGGTCGTCGCGGATCAGGGCGGTGCGGAGGTGGTCCGCGGCGAGGGCGAGGGTTGCAGCAGCAAGTCGCGGAGACCGTCGTCAGGCACCTATGACGTCCGAGCAGGACGACCGATCAATCTCCGGAACGCGTAGGCGAAATACGGCCAGCCGATCACGACGGCAGCGACGAGCAAGCCGGAACATGTCCACCACACCACCGAATGTTGGCTGCCAGGCGCGGGGGGACATTGAGCTATGTGCTTGCAGTCGAACGAATGACGGGCGATATAGCCGATCCAGAGCACAAAAAGACCTGCGGTGGCACCGATGATGAGGCGTACGCGGCCGATGCTCGGACCTTCTGGAAGCGGTGGCGTCCCGAACTCGCCCGGGTGCCGATCACGCCCAAGCCCGATGAATGCGCGTCCCGGCATGGCTCCCACTCCGCAGTTGTGTCGAGAGACACATTCTAGTTCCTAGAAAGGCGGCCACCCAGGGCAGCGCGACCATCCGTCCCCAGACGGTCGAGTCGGCCCGTGCAACTGGTTTCAGCCGGACTAGCCGGGTCGTGGGCCGGGAGGCCGGGTTGTCCCCATCTTCCGCCACCCACGACCGAGGAACACAGCGACACCGATCAAGGCCGCAACGATGACGAGCGACACGACGACCGTCGCAATCGTCTGCATGATTGAATCCTATTCGAGCGAGTCGCGAAGGGCGTCATCCTCCGCTCACAAGGCCACCCGTACAGCGCGACCTTTGACGGCTTAGCGCCTACGGCCGCCGGGCTATGGTGAAGCCTCGTCGAGCGACGCGACCACGTCGGCAAGGGCCTTGCTCAGGAAGCGCGCCACGTCTCGCTCGAGGAAGACCTCCCTGCTGCCTATCAATACTCTGGCCGCTGGGACCCGCTGACCGGCCTGATATGTCACGATGCACGCGGAAGCTTCGCAGTATCCACGGAACGCATCGACGCCGGTGTATTCGCTGAGCATTGGTTCGACCATGGCTGATCCTGGCCCTCCTGGCAGTGGATTTGCTTGGCGCGACCTAGGTCAGCATTTCATACGAGGAAGAACGCCCCGTAGGCCCCGGGTTGGCCACCCGTACAGCGCGACCATCCGCTCCCACACTCGAGAGACGAGGAGGGGATCGTCTCCGGCCTCTGATGTCCGGTACTCGCGAACCGTGAGACCGAGCTACCACGCCGTACGGCACTCGCGGAGGCCGAGCCGTTCCCGACGTCGGCGCATCATCTGCGGGTAGGAGGCCAGCGAGGGCATGAGTCTCAGCCTAGAGCTCTCCTGGGACGCGAGCATCACGGCGGGCAGGAGCCGTGCCGACCGCGAGCGTTGGGCTACTGTCAAGTTCACTGCCAGGGCGGGAGGGAGAGCTAACGTGCCACGAGGGCCGCACGGAAACCAGGCCTATCTCTTCATGATGGGCGATCAGGCCGGTCGCGAGCGTGCCTCGACGACCTGGTCGCTCCAGCATCGGCTGCCCGATGGGCACGCGTGGGTGGAGATCGGACACTTCCCGACCAAGGAGCTGGCCACGGAGACTGCGAACGCGTTCGTGGTCGCCGAGTACGGCAAATCGACGGACTTCCGCGTGCAGCGATCGAAGGTCCGCAGGACTGACGGGCACCGGCGACCTGGGCGGGAGTGAAACCAAACCGCTCCCGATCTCGCTCGTGCCTGTCACGTACATCGACGGCAGAAGCGTGACACTGTCGAGCGGCAGCTTTCCCAGCGCGTCCCGCCCACTCCTGGAGGATGACTTGCCCGGTTCAAGACGCGCGATTACGGTTGCGCCGGGATGGATACAGAGGCACGCGCCAGGAAGCGCCGCCCAGTCTGGGGGTTTGCGTTGTGCGCGTTAGCGACCTTCTTCATCGTCGGGCCGGCACGTGCCTTCGCCCCGTCGTTCCCGTCGGCTCCGGGCGCTCCAGTGATCATCACGAACGGCGAGCTGGTCACCGCGATCCTGCTGGTCCTCGGCGTGGCGCTGTTATGGCGGGCGTCCGCTGCTGATGAGGGCGGGTCTGGACACCGGTGGCTGATGACGGCGCTGGCTGCCGGGTTGGGATGTGCGCTGGGTGCGCTCGTTGGCGTGGTCGCAGCAGTGATCTAGGTCGTCGAGGCCTCACGTCTCCGTCGAATCTTTCAAGCTCTTCCACCTGGGCAGCTACTCGGACTGACGTTGCCGTTGCGCACCTCAGCAGCCACTGCGATTCCGCTTATGGACGCCGAAGCTGAGGCCATCCGCGCAGCTTGGTCACGACTCTCGAAGGAAGAGAGACGGGAGTGCAGACGAGAAGCACCCGCGGCGATCTGCCAGCACACCGCCCCGAGCGGAAGGCCGAGGCCGTGGCGAGGATCGGAGCGGCCATCTTCGGCTGACTCTCGATCCGTCGCGCAGACAACGAGCAGACAGAGCCGAAACGAAGGGCCTCGGGCAACCGGGGCTTTTCACTATTCCTGCAGCCAGATCGGTGTCGGAGGGGGGATTTGAACCCCCACGCCCCGCAAGGGGCACTAGGCCCTCAACCTAGCGCGTCTACCAAGTTCCGCCACTCCGACGTCGCGCGGGGCATGGTACCAACCGCCGCGGGCTGAACCCTGCGGTCAGTTCCACTTCCAGGAGAGCCAGAAGACCGCGATGCCCCAGACGATCGCCGTCACGACGGTGATCCGGTCGAGGGTGCGCTCCAACGCCGTGCCGCCCGAGAGGTTGCTGGAGCCGCCGAACATGTCGGACAGGCCACTGCCGCGACCCGAGTGCATCAGGATCGTGACGATCAGGAACACGGATGACAGAACCAGGAACACGATGGCGACGGCGTTGATCATGAGGCACTCCCGGGATCGATGACGGGCGGAGCCTCGATGATACGGGCGTCCAACGGGAAGTGACAGGCGGCCAGCTGGCCGGAATCCATGATCCGGAGCTGGGGTTCCTCCACGCTGCAGAGCTCCTGTGCCTTGTAACAGCGCGGGTGGAACCGGCAACCGGACGGCGGGTCGATCGGCGAGGGCACATCTCCTTCGAGGATGATCCGCTTCTTCTGCTTCGCGATGTTCGGATCGGCGATCGGCACGGCCGACAGCAAGGCGCCCGTGTACGGGTGCTTCGGGCTGTCGTACAGGGTCTCCTTGTCGGCCATCTCGGCGATCTTGCCCAGGTACATCACCGCGACCCGGTCCGACACGTGCTTCACGACGGACAGGTCGTGCGCGATGAACAGGTAGGTCAGGTTCAGCTCCGATTGCAGGTCGGACAGCAGGTTGAGGATCTGCGCCTGGATCGACACGTCGAGCGCCGACACGGGCTCGTCGCACACGATCAGCTTCGGCTTGAGCGCGATCGCCCGGGCGACCCCGATGCGTTGGCGCTGTCCGCCGGAGAACTCGTGCGGATACCGGTTGTAGTGCTCTGGGTTCAGACCGACCAGTCGCATCAACTCCTGGACCTCGGGCTTGATCTTGTCCTTCGGCACCGTCCTGTGCAGTTTCAGCGGCGCGCCGATGATCGAGCCGACCGTCTTGCGCGGGTTCAGCGACGCATACGGATCCTGGAACACCATCTGCATGTCGCGCCGCAGCGCCCGGAGCTCGTCGCCCTTGACCTGCGTGATGTCCTGTCCGTTGAACCAGATCTTGCCGTCGGTCGGCTCGAACAGGCGCATCGCGACCCGGGCAAGGGTGCTCTTCCCGCAGCCGGTCTCGCCCACCAATCCGAGGGTCTCGCCCGGGTGCACCTCGAGGTCGACCCCGTCGACCGCGTGCACCGCACCGATCTGCTTCTGGCGGATGATGCCTCGCGTGATCGGGAAGTGCTTCTTCACGCCTGCGAGGCGCAGGAGTGGCTCGCCGGTGCGTCTCGGCGCCTGGGGCTCGGGCGTGGCTTCGATCACGCTCACGAGGCCACGACCTCCTCCCGCACGATCCGCTCGCGGTCGTCGAGGCTGAGATGGCACGCCGCCGCGTGGTGGCCGTCAACCGGCAGGAGCGGCGGCGTCTCGACATGACACGTGTCGAACACGTACGGGCATCGGGGCGAGAACGAACAACCCTTGGGCAGGGTGATCAAGGACGGCGGCGATCCGGAGATCGGCTCGAGACGCTCCGAAACGTGCCCGAGCCGCGGGATCGACTTCAGGAGTCCCCACGTGTAGGGCATCATCGGCTTGTAGTAGATGTCGTCCCCGCTGCCTTCCTCCACGATCTTGCCGGCGTACATGACCTGGATGTGGTCACAGTGTTCGGCCACGACACCGAGGTCGTGGGTGATCAGCGCCACCGCCGTATTGAACTCCGTCTGCAGGTGATCGATCAGTGACAGGATCTGGGCCTGCACGGTCACGTCCAGCGCGGTCGTGGGCTCGTCGGCGATCAAGAGGTCCGGGTTCAAGGACAACGCCATCGCGATCATCGCGCGCTGCCGCATGCCGCCGGAGAACTCGTGCGGATACTGCCGAGCGCGCTCGTCGGGCCGTGGGATGTTCACCCGTCGGAGCATCTCGATCGCGCGGTCGCCGGCCTCCCTCTTCGAGACGTCCTCGTGCGCCAGGATCGCCTCCGCGATCTGATCGCCGACCTTGTAGAACGGGTGCAACGACGTCATCGGGTCCTGGAAGATCATCGCGATCTTGGCCCCGCGGATCGCCTGCAGCTCGTCGGTCGGCAGCTTCAGCAGGTCCTGGCCCTGGAAGATGACCTCACCCTCCACGATCGCGGAAGTCCGGGAGCTGTTGTTGGCGCCGATGGCCTTCCGGTTGATCAACCCCATCACGGTGAGGAAGGAGACGCTCTTGCCGGAGCCGGACTCCCCCACGACGCCCAGGGTCTCGCCGGCGACGATCGAGAAATTCAGCCCGTCGACCGCCTTGACGAGGCCGTCGTCGGTCGGGAAATGTACACGGAGGTCCCGGACCTCCAAGAGCGGTTCAGGCATTCGCAGACTCCCCGCCGGCTCGGCGCCTCATTCGTAGCGTACTCGCGGATCGAGGAACGCGTAGACGATGTCTACCGCGAGGTTCGCGAAGCTGATGATGAACGCCGCGATGATCGTCACGTCCAGGATCGCGTACAGGTCCTGGCTCTGGATCGATTTGATCGCCAGATCCCCGATGCCGGGGATATTGAAGATCGTCTCCGTGATGACCGCACCGGCCAGCAGGCCGGCGAGGTCCAGACCGAAGACCGTGACCAACGGCGTGAGGCTGGAGCGCAGCCCGTGGTGCACGATCACCCGTCGCTCGCGAAGACCCTTGGCCCGCGCGGTTCGCATGTAGTCCTCGCCCATCGTGTCGAGCAGGTTGGCCCTGGACAGGCGGGCGTAGAACGCCGCGTAGAGCAACGCGAGCACGAACCAGGGCAACAGGAAGTGGCTGAACCACGGCCAGAACCCGTATTCCAGCAGGGACCGATAGCCGGTCCCCGGGAGTAAGTGCGTTTGATAGGAGAAGACCCACAGCGCCATCGGGCCGAGCACGAAGACCGGGATCGAGATCCCGACCAGCGCGAACCCCATCGCCGCTCGGTCGAACAGGGAGCGTGGTCGAAGCGCCGAGAGCACCCCGATGGGGATCCCGATCAGCAGCCACATCACAGCGGCGCCCAACGCCAGCTGCAACGTGATGAACATCCGCTCGATCAAGATCGGCCGGAGCGGCTCCCGCAGCGTGAAGGACTTCCCGAACCCCGGCCACCCGTACTGGTCGCCGAAGAACAGGTGCTTCATGAAGTAGACGAACTGCATCCCGATCGGCTTGTCCAAGCCCATCTGGACCTTGACCTGCTGGACGACCTCGGGCTGCGGCGCCTTGCCGGCGAACCGCTGGGCGATCGTGTCGGTGTTCCCACCGGGGAGCAGGAAGAAGATCGAGTACGTGATCGCGACGATCACGACCAGCACGAAGATCAGCCACAGCAGCCTTCGGGCGATGTACCGAAGCACAGGCTCCCCTTACGTGCCTCGGAAGGGGCCGCCGAAGCGGCCCCTTCCTCAGCCTCGTTATCCAGTTATGCGACGTTCTCGGGCTCGAGCCCGTTGTTCACCGACGAGTTGACGTACGAGAAGTTGTTCGCGTTCGCGTCGAACACGTACTTGTTCACCGTCGGGTTCACGGTGGTCCAGTTGCTCGACCAGACCCACGGGACCCACGGAACGACGTCGGTCATCAGCGTCGTGTCCAACGCCTGGTAGCACGCGTTGACTTGATCCGGCGCCTTCCCGACGCATTCGTTGATCTGATCGTCGACGTTCGGCACGTCGCCGTTGTTCTGCACGTAGGCGTCGTATTCGGCACCGATGCCGCATTCATCCGCCATCGCCTTCGAGAGGCCGACCAGCGAGTAGTTGGTCGCGGCCGTGCAGGAGAAGATCCCATCCGAACTGAAGATGTAGTAGTCGAACCCGTAGGGGCTGTTGTAGTCCTTGCCCCACCCTGGAACCAGGGAGATCGGGATCAGCTTCTTGATCTGCTGCAGCGTGGTGTATCCGGTGGAGGTGTCCACCTCCTGCAGCTTCAGCCCGGGCAGGATGCCCGACAGCGATTGCACCGCGACCTGGTTCATCTCCGGCCATGGGTCCTCGCTGCGACCCAGGAACAGGACGTTGTCGCAGGCGCCGCCGTCATCGCAGACACCGTTCTTGTCGGTGTCGTAGCGCGACTGCGCCATCTCTTCGGCTGCCTTGTCCGGCGTACCGCTCGGGTTCGCGGCCGAGCCGTAGGGGTCGATGTTCGCCGACTCCGGCAGCACCGTTGGCGGTTCGACCGACGTGGCGATCTCGCCACGAAGCTCACCGCCGTAGGCCTTGCGGATGCCTTCCTTGTCCAGCGCGTAGTTGACCGCGCGACGAACGTGCACGTCGTCGAACGGCGGCGCGAACAGGTTCATCGTCACGTACCACGTCCGGTCGCCCGGATCGGCGTGCAACCAACCGGCGAAGTTCGGGTCGGTCTCGTACTTCAGCAGGTCGCCCTTCGGGGGCGTCCCGGCCGCGATATCGATCTGACCGTCGTTCACACGCTGGAAGATGTCGTTGTAGTTGGTGTTGATCTGCTGTTGCAGACCGTCGGCGTTCGCCTCACGCGTGTTGTCCGTCGCGGGGTCGTAGTTGGGGTTGCGGACGAGCGTCAGGCCCTTCTCTACGTCATAGCCCTCGACCGGCTTGATCGTGTCACAGGAGCTGATGTCCATGTTCTCCTCGCCGAAGAACATGTACGGGCCAGAGGAGATGACGTAGCTGCCGTAGTCGCCGGCGGTGGTGAAGCACTTGGCCACCTCTTCGGGGATCGCCTTCGTGGCGGGCATCGCCAGGCGATACAGGAAGTCGCCGACCGGCTGGTCGAGGTGGAACGTGATGTGCGTGTCGTCGGCCGTGTCGATGCCGGACACCGGCTCGACCTTCTTCGCCGCACAGTCCATGCCGGAGATGACACCGCAGTAGTAGTTGCCGTACTGCGCGCCGAGCGACGCTGTGTTGATCCGCTCGAACGCGTACTCGATGTCGTGTGAGGTCACCTCTCGGTCCACCGGTGGCCCGAACTTCACGCCCGTCTTCAGCGTGAACTCATACGTGAGCCCATCGGCCGAGACGGTCGGATTACCGCTCGCGATGTCCGGGACGGGAACGTTGCCGCCCTCTTCCGCTGGACGGTGGGTGTAGGTCATGAGCCCGCGCATCAGCATCTGGTCGAGCAGGGCCCACGCGGTTCCCAGATATTCACCCGTCGGGTCGAACCCGTCCGTCCAACCGAACGTCTGCAGTTCCTCGCGGAACGTGCCTCCCCTCGTGGCTGTGCCGCTTTCGCCGCTGGAAGCACCCGAAGTGCTGCTTCCGCCGCAAGCGACCGCCACGAGGGAGAGTGCAAGGACGCTGGACAGTGCAGCGATCGTGCGTCGTTTCACGGACCCCACTCCCTTCTGACGATTATTGCTTTGACGTTGGATACATACGCAAGGGACGCGGTGCAAGGGTTGGCCGCCTGCGCGCCCGGCCCCATCCTCATCTCCCCGCCCGTGGGTCGAGGGCGTCTCGCAGCCCGTCGCCCAGCAGGTTGAAGGCAAGCGTCGTGATGACCAGGAACCCGGCCGGGAACACGAGCGTCCACCACGACACGAAGTACAGGGACCCGGAGACGGCGTTGTTGATCATGCCTCCCCACGACGGCGTGCCCGGGGGGATCCCCACGGACAGATACGACAGCGCCGCCTCGAACAGGATGTTCTGCGGGATCAGCAGGGTCGTCACCACGATCAGCGACGCCATCATGTTGGGCAGGATCTCGCGGAACATGATGTAGCCCGTGCCGAACCCCGTCGCCCGGGAGGCCTCGACGAACTCACGCTCGCGGAGCGACAGCGTCTGGCCGCGCGCGATCCTCGCGACGTAGGGCCACCCGAACAGCGTGATGATGAAGATCACCATGCCGACGCCGGGCTTGATCCTCGGGCCGATCCCGGTGGCGATCAAGACCGCGGACAGGGCCACGGCGATCCCCGCGATGAGGAAGGACGTGCCCCGCTTGGCGGACGAGAGGCCGAGGCTGACGACGCCGATCGCCAACACCGTGAACAGGAGCGGCATGATCCACACGCCGGAGCAGCCGTCGAGCGACGTGCCGCACGCCACCGACAGACCGATGGCCATCAGCAGCAGCGGGAGGGACAGGATGATGTCGATGATGCGCGAGATGAAGGTGTCGGTCTTGCCACCCTGGAACCCGGCCATCAGCCCGAGGACGATGCCGATGAGGAGCGAGAGGGCGGTGCCGACCAGCGACACGAGGAGCGAGACCCTGGCCCCGTAGAGGCTTCGCACGAAGATGTCGCGACCGATGCCATCGACGCCGAACCAGGCCATCTTGCTCGGCCCGACGAGCGGGATCCCGATGTCCGAGGTGAGGTCCTGGTTGATGTCGAGCGGCCCGCGGTGGGTCACGAAGTGCGCGAAGAGCGGGGCCGAGACGGCGAGCGCGACGAGGATGACCACCACGACGCCCGCGCCGACCGCGACGTGGTCCCGCTTGAACCGTAGCCAGAACAGCTGCCAGGGAGTGCGGCCCTCGATGCTGCTGAGCTCGCTGTCGGGGACGGATCCGAGTGGTCGTACCTCGGGTTCGGCGGCCTGGATCTGGCTCACGCGGTCAGTCTCATTCCCGTCATGGACGCGGCGAGTGTATGGCACGGTGCTGGACCGGACAACTTGGTGTACGGAACTTGCGGGACGCCCGGCTTGACCCTCATCGGCGCAACGTTTCCCGGACGACCGGGAGCACGTCGATCCCCAAGAGCTGCCCGAGGGAGCCCTCCGCACAAGCGGCCTCGCCGTAGGACGTGCTGCCGTCGGCCGTGAACCCGCCTCCGGCGAGCACGAGCGGGACCGGATCGGCCGTGTGTGCCTTTCGGACGCAGGAGGTCGCGTGGTCGGCGAGCACCCCCACGACGGTTCGGCCTAGATCGAGCCGTGGAAGCACCTCCCCGAAGAAGGCCCGGTCGATCGACTCGATCACATCGCGTTTGTCCTCGACCCGGCCGTCGTGCGCGGGGACGTCGGGGCCCTTGATATGCACGTAGAGGGCCTGATAGCCCTCGAGCGCCTGGGCGGCGAGGTCGGCCCACACCGCGTAGGCCTCATCCGCGGCCGGGCCGAACCCTGCCGGATCGAGCCTGGGCGCGTCCACCGCGTGCATGTCCAGCGCCAGTGCGATCCCGCGCTCGACCGGCATCTCCACGAAGCACCCCCACTCCCACCCAAACCGATCGCGGATCGACTGCAGGCGGGGTCGATGGTCGCCGCCGTCGCGGGTGAGGATGAGGTTGCCGGGCAGCTTGCCCGTCGCCCGCCGGGCGGCGTTCACCTCGGATGCGTCGAGGATCCGCGCGGATCCCTCGACGAACGCGTTGGTCAGATCGGCGGCCCGACGGGCGGATGTCGAGTCGTCCAACGCGCTCGCCGTCACGACGACCGGGTCGAAGGTCTCCAACGCCACGCCGAGATGGCCCTCTCGTCGATAGGCGGGGTCGGTGTTGGTGACGTTCGCGGACAGGGGGTCCTCCGCCTTGATCACCAACGCGCCGCGATGCTCGATCGTGGCCCGGAGTTCGAACGTGGCGTCGGGAAGGGCGAGCGTGGCGTTGACCTCATCGGCCAGCGCGTGCGCCTCGGACGAGGTCAGGTCCCGACCCACCCGCCGGTCCACGATCTCCGGCCAGTCGGCGGTCGCGAAGTTGATGCGATACGCGAGGTCCCCGTCGTCGAAGTCCATCCCGATGCCGAGCGCCTCGAGGACGCCACGGCCCGGGTGCTCTTCGCTCGGGTCGTACCCGAGGATGCCGAACACGCCGATGTCGGACTCGGGCGCGATCCCCGGCCCGACCGTGACGACCACGCCGGTCCGCCCGCGTCCCGCCAGCGCGTCGAGGTTGGGCGTGGACGCCGCCTCCAACGGCGTGCGGCCGTCGAGCGCCGGATGCGGGTCGTCGCCGAGGCCGTCCAGACAGATGTAGAGCAGGCTGTCGCTCACGGGTTCCCCTCAGTGCTTCACGATCAATGCGAGGTCTTCGGGATCGAGGCTCGCCCCGCCGACGAGCGCACCGTCGATCTCGGGGTGCGCCATGAAGCCGCGGATGTTGCCGGGCTTGACGCTCCCCCCGTACTGCACACGGACCGCCTGGGCGACCGTCGCGTCGTAGGACGCCGTCAGCGCCTCGCGGATCACCTCCACCACCCGGCCCGCGTCGCCCGGTTCGGCGTTGCGACCCGTGCCGATCGCCCAGATCGGCTCGTACGCGATCACGGCCGTCGCGGCCCGCTCGGCGTCGACGCGATCGAACGCGCGCCGCACCTGTTGCGTCACCTTCGATGTCGTGCCATCGGCGTCTCGCTCCTCGAGCGTCTCGCCGACGCAGACGATCGGCGTCATCGCATGCGCGAAGACCGATCGCACCTTCTTGTTCACGAACTGGTCGTCCTCGCCGAACAGCTGCCGGCGCTCGGAGTGCCCGACGATCACGTAGGCGACCTTGAGCGCCCCGAGCATGCCCGGCGAGATCTCGCCCGTGAACGCGCCCTGTTCTTCGGGATGCACGTTCTGCGCCCCGAGTGCGAACGGCAGCTTGTCCGACTCGATCAGGGTCTGGACCGACCGCAGGGCGGTGAACGGCGGCGCGATCACCACCTCGACCCGGTCCGTGTCCTCGCTGTCGAGCAGGTAGCCGAGCTTCTGCACGGCCTGGATCGACTCGAGGTGCGTCTTGTGCATCTTCCAGTTCGCCGCGACGATCGGGCGTCGTTGGGTCATGTCGTGGAGTCCTCCAGGATCGTGATGCCCGGCAGCGCCCGTCCCTCGAGGAACTCCAGCGAGGCGCCGCCGCCGGTCGAGAGATGGTCGAACCGGTCGGCAAGGCCCTCGCGTGCGACGGCCGCCAGGGAGTCGCCGCCGCCGACCACCGTGAAGGCGTCGGCTTCCGCGCAGGCCTGGGCGACGCCGCGGGTGCCGGCCGCGAACGGCGCCAGCTCGAACACGCCCATCGGCCCGTTCCACAGGATCGATCGAGCGCCCGCGATCACGTTCGCGAACGCCTCGACCGACGCGGGGCCGATATCGAGACCCATCTGCCCGTCGGGGATCGCGTTCGCCGGCAGGACCTGGGTGGGCGCCTCGGCGTCGACGGCCGGAGCGACGACGACGTCGACGGGCAGGTGCACGTCGACCCCCCGGGCACGCGCCACGTCCAGCGCCGCCCGGACGTCGTCCAGCCGGTCGGGCTCGACCAGGGAGGCACCGACGCGTCCGCCCTCGGCCAGCAGGAGCGTGAACGCCATCGCGCCGCCGATCACGAGCGCGTCGACCCGCTGGGCGAGCGACTCGATCACCGCCAACTTGTCGCTGATCTTCGCCCCCCCGAGGATCGCCACGAACGGCCGATCGGGATCCTGGAGCAGTCGTCCCAGGACCTCGACCTCGTTGGCCAGCAGGCGGCCGGCCACGGCGGCGCGACCGGTGGCGAGCACGAGCTCGGGCAGCGCGCTCACCGACGCGTGCGCGCGGTGCGCCGCGCCGAACGCGTCGTCGACGTAGGCGTCGGCGTATTCGGCGAGCGCTCCGGCGAACGCGGGATCGTTCGCCTCCTCGCCCGGCGCGAATCGCAGGTTCTCCAACAGCACGATGTCGTCGTCCGGCAGCACCTCCGGCGTCACGATCTCGAGCGCGGTGACGGGCCGATCGAGCAGCTCGGCGAGCCGACGGCCCACGGGCGCCAGGCGGAGCTCCTCGCGCACCGCTCCCTTCGGCCGACCGAGGTGCGAAGCGGCAACCAATCGTGCCCCGCGGTCGAGCAGCTCGACCAGGGTCGGCAGGCTCGCCCGGATCCGGCTGTCATCGGCGACCGAGCCGTCGCGCAGCGGGACGTTCATGTCGACGCGGACGAAGACGCGCGCGCCCGCGACGTCGCCGAGGGCGTCCAGCGTGCGGATCGACACCGGTTAGAGGGAGCCCGCGACCAGCTCGACGAGATCGACGAGGCGGTTCGAGTATCCCCACTCGTTGTCGTACCACCCGACGATCTTGACGGTGCGTCCCATGACCATCGTGGACAACGAGTCGAACGTGCACGACGCCGGCGTGCCGACGATGTCGGAGGACACGATCGGGTCCTCGGTGTAGACGAGCTTGCCGGCCAGCGCTCCCTCGTTCGCGGCCGCCGCGAACGCCGCGTTGATGTCCTCGACGGTGACGTCCCGCCCGACCGTCGCGACCAGGTCGGTCACCGAGCCGTCGGGCACCGGCACGCGCATCGCGATGCCATCGAGCTTGCCTTTGAGATGCGGCAGCACGAGCCCGGTCGCCTTCGCCGCACCGGTCGAGGTCGGGATGATGTTGACGGCGGCGGCCCGCGCCCGACGTAGGTCCTTGTGCGGCATGTCGAGGATCGCCTGGTCGTTCGTGTACGCGTGGATCGTCGTCATGAACGCCTGCTCGAGGCCGAACGCATCGTCGAGCACCTTCGCCATCGGCGCGACGCAGTTGGTCGTGCAGCTCGCGTTCGAGATCACGTGGTGCGTGGCCGGGTCGTAGGCGTCGTCGTTCACGCCCAAGACGACGGTGATGTCCTCACCCTTGGCCGGCGCGCTGATCAGGACCTTCTGAGCGCCCGCCTCGAGGTGCATCGCGGCCTTCTCGCGGCTCGTGAACAACCCCGTGGACTCGATCACGATCTCCACGCCGAGGGCTTTCCACGGCAGGTTCGCCGGGTCGCGTTCGGCGAGAACGCGGAGCTCGTCGCCGTCGACGGTGATGCCGTTGTCCGAGACATGGACGTCGCCCGGGTAGGTGCCCAACACCGAGTCGTACTTCAACAGGTGCGCGAGGGTGGCGGCGTCGGTGATGTCGTTCACCGCCACCATGTCCAGGTCGACGCCGCGCTGTTTCGCCGCGCGGAGGAAGTTGCGTCCGATGCGCCCGAAGCCGTTGACGCCGATCTTGACGGTCATGGGTGTGAGCCCTCCTGGGTCGAGAGAGGCCATGCTATCGAGAGACCCGGACCCCCGACTCGCGCTATCCGCGCTCCAGATCGCGATGCACCAAGACGACGGGCAGGCCGCGCGCCCGGACCCACTCGGCCAGTTCGTCGGCGACCACGACGGAGCGGTGGTGCCCACCCGTGCAGCCGATCGCGATCGTCAGGTAACTCTTGCCCTCCGCCACGTAGCCCGGTAGCGACGCGTCCAGGAGCGCCTCGAGGCGCTCGAGATAGGTGGCGTACAGTTCGTTGCCCCGGACGTAGTCCCGCACCTCGGGATCGGTACCCGGATGGGGCCGCAGCTCGGGGATCCAGTGCGGGTTCGGAAGGAACCGCACATCGAACAGCAGGTCGGCGTCGCGCGGCGCCCCGTACTTGAAGCCGAACGAGACGACGGAGACCTGGAGGCCCTCTTCAGGCGGCGTGTCCGCGAACGCGTCGCGTACCCGGTCTCGCAGCTCGTGGGGCGTCAGCCCAGACGTGTCGATCACGAGATCCGCCTCGCCGCGAAGCTGCGCCAGGATCACGCGCTCCTTCCGGATGCCCTCGACGACCCGATCCGCGGGCGCGAGCGGGTGCCGCCGTCGGGTGGCCTCATAGCGGCGAACCAGATCCTCGTCGGATGCCTCGAGGAACACGATCCGGGCGTCGCGGTGGGACTCACGGAGCTCCTCTAGCGCCTTCGAGAGCTCGCCGAAGAACACGCCGCCGCGCGCGTCCACCACGATCGCGACCCTGGTCGGCGAGCCGGGACGCTGCGTCAGCTCGGCCATCTTGGGCAAGAGGGCCGGCGGCAGGTTGTCGACGACGAAGAACCCGAGATCCTCGAGCGAGTGCGCGACCTCGGATCGGCCGGCGCCCGACAGCCCCGTGATGATCGTGAACCCCTGGATCGGGGGGTCGTCGGTCACGCGCTCACCCGACGCTCGGGGACGCCGCCGTGCAGATGGTCATAGATCGTCGCGGCGACGGCCGGGCCGACCCCCGGGGTCTCGGCCAGCTGCTCGACGCTTGCCCCGCGCACCTTCGTTAGCGATCCGAACCGCTTCAACAGCGCCTTCCTGCGCGAGGGCCCGACGCCGGGGATGTCGTCCAGCGGCGAATGCAACGCCCGCTTCTCGCGGAGCGTCCGGTGATAGGCCACCGCGGTGCGGTGGGCCTCGTCCCGGATGTGCTGCAGTACGAACAGCGCCTCGGAGCCGCGCGGGATGATCAGCGGATCGGGCCGATCAGGGAAGTAGACCTCCTCGAGCCGCTTCGCAAGACCGATGTGCGGGATCGAGAGGCCGAGCTCGGCGAGGACCTCGCTCGCCTGTGTGAGCTGACCCCTCCCCCCGTCGACGACGATCAGCGCCGGTGGATACGAGAAGCGCCGGCGTCGTTCCTCCGGGGGCCGTGCCTGCTCCTCCAACAACCGGGTGAACCGACGTCGCAGCATCTCGCGCATCGACGCGAAGTCGTCCTGGCCCGCGACGCCCGCGATCTTGAACTTGCGATAATCCTGTCGCTTCGGGAGCCCGTCCTCGAACACCACCATCGACCCCACCTTGTCGGTCGGTCCGAGGTTCGAGATGTCGTAGCACTCGATCCGCAGGGGTGCCTGTTCGAGCCCGAGCTGGTCCGCGAGCTCGGCGAGCGCGCGCGATCGCGCGCCGAAGTCGGATGCGCGGCGCAGCTTGTGTCGCTGGAACGCGTCGGCGGCGTTGCGACCCACCACCTCCACCAGGCGACGCTTGGCGCCGCGGACGGGCACCGCGATCCGCACCGGGCCGCCGCGGCGATCGGACAGCCACGCCTCCAGCAACGGGGCCTCCGACGGCATCGTGGGCACCAGCACGCGGGGCGGGATGTCGGTGTGCTCCATATAGAGCTGTTCGAGGAACGATGCCACGAGACCCGGGCGATCGAGGTCCTCCACGCGATCCACGACCCAGCCGCGACGGCCGAGCACCCGTCCGTGCCGCACGAAGAAGACCTGGAAGGCCGCCTCGAGATCGTCCTCGGCCAACGCGACGACATCGATGTCCTGCGGCGGGGACAGCACCATCTCCTGCAGTTCGAGCGCGCGGCGCGCGGCGAAGAGCTGATCGCGGAGCTTCGCCGCCTGTTCGAACTCCTGGCGCTCCGACGCCACGCGCATCTCGGTCTCGAGACCGCGGAGCACCGGTCGAGTGTTGCCCGCAAGGAACTCCGCCATCGCGTCCACGGAGGCTCGATAGGACTCCGGGGTGGTGCCGGTCGCCTCGGGAACGCACGGCCCGGCGCACCGTCCGATGTCGTAGTAGAGGCACGGCCGCTTCGCCCGCGCCCGCTGGTCGAAGAACGCGTTCGAGCACGTCCGCACGGGGAAGACGCGCGTCAAGGCGTCGAGGGTGTCCCGAATCGCCCACGCGTGGCCGTACGGACCGAAATACCGGACGCCCTTGCGCTTCCTGCCTCGCAAGACCTGCGCCCGCGGCCATGCCTCCCCCACCGTCAGGGCAAGGTAGGGATAGGACTTGTCGTCCCGATACCGGATGTTGAACCGCGGCTTGTGCCGCTGGATCAGGTTGTACTCGAGCATCAGCGCGTCGACCTCGGTCGAGGCGACGATCCATTCGACGGACACGGCGTTCTCCACCATGGCGGCGGTCCGCGCATGGAGGGGCTTGCCCCAGTAGGAGGCGAGGCGCTTCCGCAACGACGACGCCTTCCCGGCGTAGATCACGCGGCCGTCGGCGTCGCGGAACAGATAGGCGCCGGGGGCGTCCGGGATCGAGGAGGCGGTCGGTCGGGGGGCGGTCACACCCGCGATGCTAACGCGGGGGTCTGCGATCGAACGGGAGCTACTTGGCGGCCTTCACGACCACGAAGGTGCCCGTCATCGTCGTCGGATGGAAGTCGCAGCGGAAGAAATAGGTGCCGGCGTCCAGCGGCTTCACGTCGTAGTTGGTCGTGCCTCCCGCGTCCGGATCGCCGGTGAACAGGGCGTCGGTCGCGGCCGAGTCGGTGTAGATCGCCACGTTGTGCGGGATCGTGTCCTTGTTGTCGAGGGAGATCGTGAACGGGGCTCCCGCGGCGGCGACCAGACAGTTCGTGTCGAACGCGAGTCCTTGCGCGACCAGATCGAGCAAGACTTTGCCGTCGTTGCCGCACGTGGCGCCGCCGGCCGGGCCCTGCGAGACCGTGAGCGATGGGCTCGGTTGGGCGACCAGAACCTCGGACAGATCGCCGAGGAACCCGATCATCTGGTTCTGCTGGGTCGTCTCGTACCACGACAGGGCGACCCCGTTGTCGGACGCCGAGAGCGAAGGGTCGGAGCCGGTACTGACCTCGTTGCCGATGTCGACGGGAGCGAACGTGTCGGTGCCCGATGAGAGCTTGACGCCACTGTCCTCCCACGCGACGTAGACGGTGTCCGACGCGTCGACGGTCACCGACGTCGACGGCGCGTCGTTGCCCGCCGCCGAGGGGTCGGGGTCGGTTGCATCGGCGACCTTGGCCGTGCTCCACGCGCCGTCCGTCCAGGTCGCGACGTCGACCTCGCCCGCGCCCGTGTAGTACGCGGCGTGGGCGAGGTCGCCCGATGCGAACAGGGAGAGGCCGGCGCCGCTCGCCCCGCTCGCGACCGGTGTGGTGGCCCACGTCGAGCCGTTGAGCGTCGCCGACGCGACCGAATTGGTTGCAGTGTCGGCGTACACGACGAGCGGAGCGCCGCCGACCATCCCGATACCCGTGGGCTGCGGAGACGGGCAGCCGTTGCATCCGGCGATCGTCGTGACGACCTTGTCGTCCCATGTATCGCCGGCGAGATGGGCGACGTGCACGACCTGCCCCTTGCTCCCCTCGGCGGTGAACGCGATCCACGGGGCGCCGTCTGCATCCAGCGCGATGCCCGGCCGGCCCAGCGGCCCCGCCTGGTTCACCGTCGTGCCCAGGTCGAAGACCTTGTCGACGGTGGACGAGCCGCCCAGCTTGGTGGAGGCGTGATAGACGGCGCTCCCCATCGTCCACGCGACGTGCACGGTGCCGTCTTCGGCTACCGCGATCGCCGTGCCGTTGCTGTTGTCCGTCGTCAACGTCTTGTCGAGGTTCGGCGTCTCCACGGGCCCGAACGGGATCGAGACGCCGGCGGTCGGGATGTCCGGCTCGTTCATGTCGACCGCACCCCGCTGCCACATGCCATCGCTCGACCCGGTCGCGAGCATCACGCCGGGCACCGTGGGCGAGCCGAACGGGCGCGGGATCGCGATCTCGCCTTCCGCGAGCACCTCGGGATAGCCGAAGTAGGTGACGTACGGGAGCCCGTCCGCGGTCAAGGCCACCGAGTTGCCCTGCCCCATGTCGTCGGTCGCATCAACGACGAACGGGACGAACCGACTGCCCACGCCGTAGTCCACCGCAGGTGTCGAACTGGAGACGCAGGCGACGCACAACAACCCGAATGTGGCGGCTGCGATCAGGGCGCGCTTCGGCATGTCGGCGGGGATACTAGCAAGCCACGTCAAGGTCGAGTGGCGCCCGCGGCGGCGAACGGAAGCCCCGCGATGACCTCCTGTAGGAATCGACCGGTATGCGAGACGGGATGCGCGGCTACGGTTTCCGGCGTGCCGGTCACGACGATGGCACCGCCCTGGTCCCCGCCCTCGGGACCGAGGTCGACGATCCAGTCCGCGGTCTTGATGACGTCGAGATTGTGCTCGATGACCAACACGGTGTTGCCCGTCGAGACGAGCCGCTGCAAGACGTCGAGCAACTTGCGTATGTCTTCGAAGTGCAGACCGGTCGTGGGCTCGTCCAGCACGTACATCGTGTTGCCGGTCGCGCGCTTGTGCAGCTCCGATGCGAGCTTGATGCGCTGTGCCTCGCCTCCCGACAGCGTCGGTGCCGGCTGACCGAGCTTGACGTACCCGAGCCCGACGTCGGAGAGCGTCTGCATGTGCCGCTGGATCGGTGGGATGTTCTCGAAGAAGACCAGCGCCTCCTCGATGCTCATCGCGAGCACGTCGGCGATCGTGCGGCCCTTGTACTTGACCTCGAGGGTCTCGCGGTTGTACCGCCGACCCTTGCAGACCTCACACGTCACGTAGACGTCGGGCAGGAAGTGCATCTCGATCTTGATCTGACCGTCGCCGGCGCAGTTCTCGCAGCGGCCCCCGCGGACATTGAACGAGAACCGACCCGGCTGGAACCCTCGGATCTTCGCCTCGGGGACCTGCGCGAAGAGCTTCCGAACGTGGTCGAACACACCCGTGTACGTGGCCGGGTTCGAGCGGGGCGTGCGACCGATCGGCGACTGGTCGATGTCGATCACCTTGTCCACGAGCTCCCAGCCCATGAGGCGCTTGTGCTTGCCCGGCAGGAGCCGCGATCCGGACACCCGCTGCGCGAGCGCCCGCAGCAGCACGTCCTGGACGAGCGTGGACTTCCCCGAGCCGCTGACCCCGGTGACACAGACGAACAGACCGAGCGGGATCTCGACCGTCACGTTCTGCAGGTTGTGCTCCCGCACACCCGACAGCACCAGCCGGTGGTCGCCGGGCACCCGGCGGCTGCGCGGCACCGGGATCGACCGGCGTCCCGACAGGAACGCCCCCGTGATCGAGTTCTCCTCCTCGAGCAGCCCCTTCAGGTCGCCGGCGTACACGACTTCCCCGCCGTGCTCGCCGGCCGCCGGGCCGATGTCGACGATGTGGTCGGCCTCGATGATCGTGGCCTCGTCGTGCTCCACCACGATCAGGGTGTTGCCCAGGTCGCGCAGGCGCAGCAGCGTGTCGAGGAGGCGCCGGTTGTCGCGCTGATGGAGCCCGATCGACGGCTCGTCGAGGATGTACAGCACGCCCACCAGCCCGCTGCCGATCTGCGTGGCGAGCCGGATGCGCTGCGCCTCTCCCCCGGCAAGGGTTCCGGCGGCACGGCCCAGTGTGAGGTAGTCGAGCCCGACATCGACGAGGAATCCGAGCCGGGCGCGGATCTCCTTCACCAGCCGCTCCGCGATCATCTCCTCTCGCTCGGACAGACCCATGTCGTCGATGAACGCCAGCGCGTCGCGGATCGCTAGGTCGGTCACCCATGCGATGTGATGGCCCCCGATCGTCACCGCGAGCGTTTCGGGCCGGAGCCGTGCGCCCCCGCAGGCTCGGCACGGGATCTGGCGCATGAACTGCTCCAGGCGATCGCGCGCCGCGTCGGAGTCGGTCTCGGCATGGCGCCGTTCGATGTTGGCGATCGCGCCCTCGAATGTGGTCCAGTACGCGCGCTGCCGGCCGTAGCGGTTCTTGTACCGCACATGGATCTGCTCGTCGGAGCCGTAGAGCAGGATGTCGCGTGTGGCCTTCGGCAGCTTCTTCCACGGGGTGTCGAGGTCGAAGCCGTGCGTGGTGGCGACGGCCTCCAGCACCCGGTACCAGTACTCGAGCGTCGCCGACGCCCAGGGCGCGAGGGCGCCGTCGTTCACCGACCGGTCCGGGTCCGGGACGACCAACTCGGGGTCGACCTCGAGCCGGGTGCCGAGCCCATCGCAGGTCTGACAGGCCCCGTAGGGCGAGTTGAACGAGAAGTTCCGCGGCGCCAGCTCGTCGAAGGACAGGCCGCAGAAGGTGCAGGCCAGCTTCTGGGAGAAGGTCTGGATCTCCTCATGTCCCTCGTGGGTGACGACCGCGATCGAGGCGATGCCCTCGGCCAGCTCGAGCGCCTGCTCGATCGAGTCGGCCGCCCGGCGGCGGATGTCGGGCTTGGCGACCAGCCGGTCCACGACGACCTCGATCGTGTGCTTGTAGGTCTTGGCCAGCCGGATCGGCTCGGAGAGATCCCGGACCTCGCCGTCGATCCGCGCCCGCGGGTACCCCTTGCGGCCCAGCTCATCCAGCAACTTTCCGTACTCCCCCTTGCGCCCCCGGACGATGGGCGCCAGCACCTGGAACTTCGTGCCCTCGGGCAGCTCCATCACCTGGTCGACGATCTGCTCGGGGGTCTGACGGCCGATCGGGCGGCCGCAGTTGTAGCAATGGGGTCGTCCGACCCGCGCGAACAGCACCCGCAGGTAGTCGTAGACCTCCGTGATCGTGCCGACGGTCGAGCGGGGGTTGCGCGAGGTGGACTTCTGGTCGATCGAGATCGCCGGCGAGAGGCCCTCGATGAAGTCGACGTCGGGCTTCTCCATCTGTCCCAGGAACTGCCGTGCGTACGCCGACAGCGACTCCACGTAGCGGCGCTGGCCCTCGGCGTAGATCGTGTCGAAGGCGAGCGAGGACTTCCCCGAGCCGGAGAGACCCGTGAAGACGATCAGACGGTCGCGTGGGAGCTCAAGGGTGATGTTCTTGAGGTTGTGCTCGCGTGCGCCGTGGATAACGAGGGAGTCGGTGCCCACGAACGGCGAGTCTACCGGCGGCCACGGACATGCCCGGCCCCGAAGCTAGGCGACCCCGGCCTCCTTGAGCTGGCGCAGCTCCTTGCGCAGCTCGTGAACCTCGTCGCGGAGCCTGGCGGCATACTCGAAGCGCAACTCCTTGGCCGCCTGATGCATCTCCTCCTCGAGACCTTGGATCAGGCGGCCGAGCTCCTCGGTGGGGATGTCGGCGGGGGTGGCGATGCGGCGCTCCTCCTTGGAGGACGCGACGCCGGCCTCCTCGCCCCGCAGGGACAGGAGGATGTCGGTCACCTGCTTGCGGATCGTCTGCGGATCGATGCCGTGCTCGGTGTTGTAGGCGAGCTGGATCTGCCGGCGGCGCTGGGTCTCGCCGATCGCTGCCCGCATCGAGTCGGTGACGCTGTCGGCGTACATCAGCACGGTGCCGTCGACGTTGCGCGCCGCGCGCCCGATCGTCTGCACCAACGACGTCTCGGAACGCAGGAAGCCCTCCTTGTCGGCATCGAGGATCGCGACGAGCGAGACCTCCGGCAGGTCCAGCCCCTCACGCAGGAGGTTGATGCCGACCAGCACGTCGAACTCCCCGAGCCGCAGATCGCGCACGATCTCGATCCGCTGGATCGTGTCGACCTCGGCGTGCATGTACCGGACCCGGATCCCCACCTCGACCAGGTAGTCGGTGAGGTCCTCGGCCATCTTCTTCGTGAGCGTGGTCACGAGGACGCGCTGATCGTTCTCGGCGCGTCCGCGGATCTCGTGGATGAGGTCGTCGATCTGCCCCTTCGTCGGTCGGATCTGGACCTCGGGGTCGACGAGACCGGTCGGGCGCACGATCTGCTCGACCACCTCCTTGGAGACCTGCAACTCGTACGGGCCGGGCGTCGCCGACATGTAGACGACCTGCCCGACCCGCTCGCGGAACTCCTCGAACCGCAGCGGTCGGTTGTCGATGGCGCTGGGCAGCCGGAACCCGAAGTCGACCAGCGTGGACTTCCGCGAGATGTCGCCCTCGTACATGCCCCGCAGCTGCGGGACGGTGACGTGCGACTCGTCGAGGACGACGAGGTAGTCGTCGGGGAAGTAGTCGAGCAGGGTGTACGGCGCGGTGCCCGCGCCCCGCCCGTCGATGTGCCGCGAGTAGTTCTCGATGCCGCTGCAGAACCCCATCTCGCGCAGCATCTCGAGGTCGTAGCTGGTGCGCATGCGCAGGCGCTCGGCCTCGAGCAGCTTGCCCTGCGAATCGAGCAGCGCGAGGCGCTCGTGGAGCTCCTCTTCGATCGTGACGATCGCGTGCTTCATCCGATCCTCGGACGCCACGTAGTGCGACGCCGGGAACGTCGTGTGGTCGACGATGTCGTCCTTGACGATCTCGCCCGTCAGCGGATCGAACATGCTGATGCGCTGGACCTCGTCCCCCCACCACTCGATCCGGTACCCGGCCTGTTCGTACGGCGGGAAGACCTCGAGGGTGTCCCCCGTGACGCGGAACGTGCCCCGGGCGCGGCTGACCTGGTTGCGCTGGTACTGGATGTCGACCAGGCGCTGCATCGCGAACTCCATCGGGACCTCGGTGCCGCGGTAGACGCGGAGCAGCTGCCCCTCGTACTCGTCGGGCGAGCCCAGGCCGTAGATCGCCGAGACGCTCGCCACGATGATCACGTCGTTGCGGCTGAGCAGGGCGGCGGTGGCCGAGTGCCGGAGCCGCTCGATCTCCTCGTTGACCGAGCTGTCCTTCTCGATGTACGTGTCGGTCTGCGGCACGTATGCCTCGGGTTGGTAGTAGTCGTAGTAGCTCACGAAGTACTCGACCGCGTTGTCGGGGAAGAAGCTGCGGAACTCGTTCGCCAGCTGTGCGGCCAGCGACTTGTTGGGCGCCATGATCAGCGCCGGGCGTTGGAGCCGCTCGATCACGTGGGCGATCGTGAACGTCTTGCCCGTGCCGGTCGCGCCGAGCAGCGTGGTGTGCGGATCGCCCGCCGCGACGGCGGCGGTCAGTTGGTCGATCGCCAGCGGCTGGTCACCGGCAGGCTCGAACTCCGAGACGATGCGGAACGGGGGCACGCGCCCAGTCTAGGCGGGCCCGCCGACACGGTCAGGTGAGCTGGAACGAATCGACGAACGTCGCGGCGTCGGCCACGCCCGAGGAGCCCGCCGGCGCGGAGCCGACGACCTGGAACAAGCGTCCCGAGCCGCGAAGAGACGCACGTCGTAGGTGGTGCCGTCCACGGTGATGGTCAGGCCGAACCCCGGGTATCCCTCATCCGTGAGGTCGACCTCCTCGTCGGCGACCCTGCCGACCAGCGGACGGAGCAGCCCGACCTTGCCCTGCTGGAGCGCCTCGGTGTCGGTGACGCCCAGCGGCACGTCGAGCCAGGTCACCGTGTAGGCGCCGGACGCGAAGGTCGGCCTGGTGGGCGGGGCCCATCGAGGTGTTCAGGATCGAGGTCTGCGCGCCGGCAGGGCCGAGCACCTGGAACGCGTGGTCGCTGGGCGTGAAGGTCGTCCACCCGGGAGGGCCCGGCGGGTCCGCTCGTCGAGGGTGAGGCGGCGGCGGTGCGCGATCTGGAGATCCCCAGGGGGATCAGGGCGATCGCCGCGACGATGGCGACGGCGAAGCTGAGCCAGAGCGCGCGGGATCCTCGCATGGGTGGCGATACGTCACGGCGCCAGTGAAGGTTCGTTCACATGCGCCCGGCCGCGATGATCCGGTCCAGGAACAGTCGGGTCTCCTCGTGCGTCGGCGCGCTGAACATCGTCTCGGGGACGCCTTCCTCGAGGATCTCGCCTTGGTGCAGGAAGCACACCCGATTGGCGATGTCGCGGGCGAAGCCCATCTCGTGGGTCGCGATGACCATCGTCATCCCCTCCGTGGCCAGCTCGCGGATCGCGTCCAGCACCTCGGCGACCAGCACCGGGTCGAGGGCGCTCGTGATCTCGTCGAGCAGCAGCAGGTCCGGCTCCATCGCGAGCGCCCGGGCGATCGCGACGCGCTGCTGCTGGCCGCCGGAGAGCCGGTCGGGATACTCGTCGGCCTTGTCGGCGAGCCCGAACCGCGCGAGCAGGGCGCGGGCGCGAGTATCTGCGTCGGCGGCCGACAGCTTCAGCACCTTCCGTGGCGCCAAGGTCACGTTCGCCAGCACGCTCATGTGCGGGAACAGGTTGAAGGACTGGAACACGATGCCCATGCGGCGTCGGACGGCGTCGACATCGGCGCCCTCCGCGGTCACATCGAGGCCCTCGATCACGATCCTGCCGGCGTCGATCGGCTCGAGGAGGTCGATGCACCGCAACAGGGTCGACTTGCCCGAACCGCTCGCTCCGATCAGGCACACGACCTCGTGGTCCTGCACGACGAGGTCGATCCCGGTGAGCACCTCGAGCTCGTCGAAGCTCTTGTGGAGTCCTTCGACGCGGAGCGATTCCGTCACAGGTCGGTCCCCGCCTGCCGACGACGCCGATCGCGTGCGATCAGCCAATCGACGAACCGCGTCTGCGGCAGTGTGAACACCAGGTACACGAGCGCGAGCGCCACGTACGGCGTGAAGTTCCCGTCGCTGGCCTGGATGATCTGCGACTGACGGAAAGCCTCGGTGACGTCCGAGCAGGGCGACAAGCGCCGAGTCCTTCTGCAAGCCGATGAAGTCGTTGAGCAGCGGAGGGATGACCCGACGCACCGCCTGCGGGAGCACGACGTGTCGCATCGACTGCACACGCGACTCAGGCCGAGCGACCTGGCCGCGGCGGTCTGGCTCGCGTGTACGGACTGGATGCCCGCCCGATACACCTCGGCCACGTATGCGGAGTACACGAGCGTCAGCGCCATGATCGCCCAGAAGAGATCCGATTCAGGCACACCTTGGAGCTCCAGCGCCGGCATGCCGTAGCCCAGCAGGAAGATCACGAGGATCGTCGGGACCGCGCGGAACACGTCCGTATACGCCGCGGAGAGGAACCGCAGCGGCGCGAAGACCGGCCCGGGGATGCTTCGCAGCACGGCGAGGAGCAGTGCGAGCGACAACACGAGCACCTCAGCAACGATGAAGATGTAGATGTTGCGGATGAACTTCCTCAGGATGAGCGGGAAGGAATACCTGAACTCCTCTGCGTTGAAGAAGGATTGCTTGAACGCCGGCCAGCCCGCCGAATGCACGACCAGGTAGCCGATCACGCCGAAGAACACGACGGTGCTCGTGATCGTGACGAGCGTGCTGCGGGTTCCCTCCCCGCCGCTGAGCAGCCGCGAACGCCGGCTGCCGTCCTCGTCCATCGTCGGTCAGATCATTTGAAGACGGGGACTTTGACGTCCGTTGACAGCCACTGGTCCTGGAGGTCCTGCAGCGTGCCATCGGACTTCAAGGTTGCGATCGCCTGGTTCACGCAGGAGACGAGCGGACTTCCCTTCTCGAATGCAAGCCCGAAGTGCTCCTGCACGCCGTTGAGGTTGGGGAACTGCCCCACCACGGTGTCGGCGTACCCGTAGAACGCGGTCGGGTAGTCGACCACGACACCGTCGATCTGCCCGGACTTCAGGTCCTTGATCGCAAGGTCGAGGTCGTCGTACACGGCCGGCTCCTGCGTCGGTTGCACGAACTCGTTGATCGCATCGAGGCTCGTCGTGCCGACCGGCGCCCCCAGCTTGAGGTCCTTCAACCCGGCGAGCGTCGTCACGCCGATCGCGGGCGAGCCTTCATTGGCGATGAGCGCTTGGTTCACATCGAAATAGCCGTCGCTGAAATCCACCGCCTCCGCGCGCTTGTCCGAATAGGAGATCTGTTGCATCGCGAAGTCGTAGTTCTTGGGCCCTGGGGCGAAGGTCTTTGAGAACGGGATCCCGAGCCAGGACACCTGATCCCGGGTGAAGCCGAGCTCCTGGGCGAGCGCATACGCGAACGCGCCCTCGTACCCCTCGCCGCTGTTCGGATCGCCGGTGAAACTGCTCGACTTCCATTCGGAGCCCTCGACGCTCTTGCCGCCGTACCACGGCTGGTAGGCGGGGTTGCCGGTGCCGATCGTCAGTTCGCCGTCGGTGTAGAGATCCGCTGCGTTCGCCTGCATGCACGCCGCGGCGGTCTCGAAGCCGCTGCCGCTGGGCGCCGCGGCCGACGTCGAGCTCTTCGGCGCGCAGGCGACCGCGACGACGCTGACGCATGCCACCACGATGAGCACTGCCCTACGCATGTGTATCTCCCTCGCTTGCGAACCCGCGAAGCGTAGCAGCGGAGCCCCTCACCGCCCTGGCTCCCACCGGAAGGTCCGCGTCGCCGACGACGATCGCTCCGACCATCCAGATGGCCATCACCGACGACGTCGGACCAATGGAACGGCAGCCCGAGGTAGGAGTTCTGCATCGCCAGCACGAGATGGCGCACCGGGAAGATCCGACCGATCCACAGCACCCACGCGGGCGCGTCGGGGGGGATGAAGATGAACACGCCGGAGAGGAACAGCAGGGGCAGGATCACGGCGTTGATGATCGGCGGGCCCGCGTCCGCGTTCGGCACGAGCCCGGAGATCGCGAGCCCGATCGAGGCGAAGCACCCCGCGCCGATCACGAGGCTGATCAGGAAGTACACGACGTCGAGGCCTGACGGGAAGTGGGCCTGATAGACCACGACGCCGAACACGACGGTGATCGCGACCAGCAGGAATCCGACGAGCGCGGCGTGTGCGACCCGCGCCGCGAGATACGCGCCGGCGGGCATCGGCGTGCCGCGCAACCGCTTGAGCACGCCCTCCTCGCGGGCGAACACGACGCTGATGGCGATGTTGGTGTAGCAGGCCGAGATCAGCCCGAACGCGGCCATCGCGAACACGTAGAACGTGGACAACTTCCCGGTCACGCCGTTGCCGAGGTCGACGTCGTCGTTCCCGATCAGCGTCGTGAAGATCACGAGGAACAGCAGCGGGAACGCGAACGTGAAGAAGGCCGACGCGGGATTGCGCCAGAAGGCCTTGTTCGTGTAGCGGATCTGGCGCAGGACCTGACTCACGCCGTCCCCTCCTCGCCGCCGGTCAGCTCGAGGTAGACGTCCTCGAGTGACGGCTGCGTCACCTCGAGCATCTCGAGCGCCACGTCGTGTTCGATCGCCCACCCGGTCACGTCGTGGACCACCCGGGTCGCGTCCTCGGCATCGATCACGAAGCCGCCGTCCCCGATGGGCACCTGTCCCCAGGACGGCGGCGTCGGCGCGCCCGCGGGTGGGCGGAACCGAACGGTCGTGCGCATCCGGTCGCGGCCCGCGATCGATTCGGGCGTTCCCTCCGCCACGATGGCGCCGTTGGCCATGACCGCCACGCGATCGGCCAGGTATTGGGCCTCGTCCATGAAATGAGTCGTGAGCCACACGGTCTTGCCGATCGACACGAGGTTCTTGACCATCTCCCACGCGTTGCGGCGCGCACTCGGGTCGAACCCGGTCGTCGGTTCGTCGAGGAAGAGCAACTCGGGGTCCCCCGCGAGCGCGATCGCCACGTCGAGGCGCCGCTGCTGGCCGCCGCTGAGCTGCCGAACGCGGGTGTCCGCCTTCTCGCTGAGCCCGACGACCTCGATGACTTCCTGCGTCGCGCGTTGCCGCGGGTAGTACCCGCTGTACATCTCGATCGTCTCGCGCACGGTGAGGAACTGGTCGAGACCGGTGGACTGCAGGACGATACCGATCCGTTGTTTGAGATCCGCGTCGCCCTTGGTGGGATCGTATCCGAGCACCGACGTCGTGCCGCTGGTGGGCGTCAGGTATCCCTCGAGCACCTCGGTGGTCGTCGTCTTGCCGGCGCCGTTGGGGCCGAGCAGCGCGAAGACCTCGCCGTGGTCGACGTGCAGGTCGATGCCCGCGACCGCCTCGACGTCGCCGAACGACTTGCGCAGCCCGGCGATCTCGATCACGCGCTCCGCCATGCGTCGACCCTATCCGACCCCGAAGCCCGCGTGCAGGTCCACGGGGTTGCGGAGGGCCTCGCCGCGGACGAACCGGCCGAGGTTGTCGACGAAGACGGCGACGACCGCCTCCTCCCAGCCGTCCACGTCGCCGCAGATGTGTGGCGACACGATGACGTTGGGCATGGCCCAGAGGGGGGAACTCGAGGGCAGGGGCTCTTCCTCGTACACGTCGAGCGCGGCCCCGGCGATCGAGCCCCGCTGCAGCGCCTCCACGAGGGCCCGCTCGTCGACCGTGCCGCCGCGTCCGACGTTGTAGAACCGCGCGCTCGGCCGCATCGCGGCGAAGGCGTCGGCATCGAACAGCCGCCGGGTCGAGGCGGTGAGCGGGAGCGCGTCGAGGACGTGGTCGGCACGTCCGAGCGCCTCGTACAGGTCCTCGGGCCCGTGGACGGCGCCGAGCACCTCGTCGGTGCGCGGGTTGCGGCCGACCGACTCCACGCTGAGCCCGAGGGCCCGCGCGCGCACGGCGGTCGCCCGACCGATCGGGCCCGGACCGACGATCACGAGGTGCTGGCCCGCCAGCCGTTCTCGGTGCCGATCGTCGTTCCAGCCGGCGCCTCGAACCTGATCGACGATCGTGGTGTGCAGGCCCGTCGCGAACACGCACATGGCGCCGATCGCCCACTCCGCGATCGGATCGTCGAACACCCCGCGGGCGTTGGTCACCTCGACGTCGCTCGCGACGAGCGCCGGGAAGAGCAGCCCGTCGACCCCGTCGCTCGCCGACTGGATCCATCGCAGACGCGAGGCGGCCGACAGCGTGCCCTCGATCCACTCCCGCCGTGCACGCCAGAAGAACAGCGCCTCGGCCTCGGCGATCACGCCGGCGAGCGCGTCGACGTCGGGTGCGTAGCGGAGATCGGCGAGCGCGGTCGCCGGCTCGATGCCGGGCGGCGGCTCCTCGCCCGATGCGCCGAGCACGACGACGACCGGTTGCGTCACAGGGGTCGCCGCCCGCTGAAGCCGGCGTGCTCCGTGTGGTAGTAGGCGATGTCGTCCTCCCCCAGCCGCCAACACAGGAGCACCCGTTCCCCGTCGCGTTCTGCCGGGAAGTCCACGAGCCCGGTCTCCGGATCGCGAAGCAGGATGCCGCGCTCGGCCAGGTACTCGATCTCGTCCTTCAGGGTCTGTTGGTGCCGGAACCAATCGCTGCCCGCCACGCCCCCACCGTCCACGGCGACCGCGTCCTCGATCCGCGCGCTCGATGCGATCAGGCCTTCGCGGGCCTCGCGCAGCCGGGGCAGCCGCTCGCGGAGCTCGGCGAGCTCGGCGTTGGCGTCGGCGAGGGTGAACAGGCGCGTCGTCGTCATGCGGCGGCCACCGCCGCCGACAGATGGCGGAGATCCGTGATCCGGACGCAGTCCGCGTCCGGGAACCGTCCTCGACGGTCGATCAGCACGGGCAACATCCCGACGGCACGCGCCGGTTCGACGTCGAACTCCGGGTTGTCGCCGACGTAGACCGCATCCGCGGCGTCGGCGCCGATCCGCTCGAGCGCGAGCGCGAAGATGCGGGCATCGGGCTTCTCGACGCCTTCGAGACCGCTGATCACACGCACCGGGAACCGGTCACGCACGCCGAGCGACCCGAGGAGGTCCTCGAGCCACGCCTCGAAGTTCGACACGATGCCGAGCGCGAGACCGTCGGCCTCGAGCGAGGCGACGGCGTCCAGCACGTCGTCGAACAACGCGTAGTTGGCCGGGTCGGTGAACGTCGCGTACAAGGCGTCGCGCAAGCCGTCGTCGCGACCGAGGTCGAGCTCGGCGAGCATCGTGCTGTACACGCCCTTCCAGAACCGCTCGGAACGCTCCTTGCTCGTGGTCCAGAGTTCGTTGTCACGCGCGGCCTCGGAGAACCGGTGGAACACGCTCCGCGAGGCCACGAGCACGGCGTCGGGCTCACGGCGATGGCCGGCGTCGGCAAGCACGCGCGTGAACAGCTCCGGGAACGACGGCGACGGGTGGACCAGGGTCTCGCCCGCATCGAACAGGATCGCGCGCACCGGCATCCGCTGGATGATACGGGGGCCTCACGGCTCCGTCGCGCGAGTGGCGAGCGTCGTCCAGAGGACCGCGACCTCGCGTTCGAGATCCTCGAGCGAGCCCTCGTTGTCCAACAGCACGTCGGCCGCGCGGGCGCGTTCCTCGATCGGCAGTTGGGCGGCAAGCCGCGCCCGAACGTCGGCCTCGTCCATCCCACGTGCCACCGTTCGCGCCACCTGGGTCTCGGGCTCGGTCGAGATCACGACGACCACGTCGCAGTCCCGGTGCGCACCCATCTCGATCAGCAGCGGGTTCACGAGCACCACCACGTGGTCGGTGTCGAGCTCGGCCTGGATGCCGTCGGCGATCATGCGACGTACCTCCGGGTGGACGATGGCCTCGAGATCCGCCAGCGCCGCGGGATCCGCGAACACGATGGAGGCGAGCTTCGAGCGCTCGAGCTCGCCGTCGGGACCCACCAGGTCCGCGCCGAACCGTTCCACGACCGCCGCGAACGCATCCGTGCCGCCGCGGACCGCGTCGCGAGCGAAGACGTCGGCGTCCAGGATCACCGCGCCGTGTTCGCCGAGGATCCGGGCGACCGTCGATTTGCCGGACCCGATCCCCCCGGTCAGTCCGACGAGCAGCATCGGGATCGAACGACGTCGGTGCGGGCGCGTCAGCGCGCCCGCACCAGACGCGTCACTCGTTGCGGCCCTCGCGCCGCTTGAGGTCCTGCAGGATCGCCTCGAGCGAGACCTCCTCGTCGGCGGCCTCCTCGGCCGCTTCCACGGCTGCCTCTTCGACGACCTCGGCCTCGACGGCGACCTCGACGGCCTCTTCGGCCTCGGCCTCGGTCTCCGCCTCGACGGCCTCCTCGATCGCCGCCTCTTCGACGGCCTCCGCGACGACGGCGACCTCGACGGCCTCGTCGACGCGCGTGGCCGCTTCAGCCTCGGCTGCGGCGACCGCCGCGAGGATCTCGGCGGGCACCTCGATCGTGGAGCTCATCTCTGGACCCGCGGGCCGGGCGGCCTCGGCCTCGACCTCGATCTCCTTGGGCTTGGGCGGCGCCGCGGTCACCTGGCGCATCGACAGGCTGACGCGGCGTCGCGAGACGTCGACGTCGATGACCTTGACCTTGACCTCCTGGCCGACGCTCAGCACCGACTCCGGGGCGTCCACGTGCTCGTGGCTGATCTCGGAGATGTGCACGAGGCCTTCGATGCCCTGGGCGACGCGCACGAACGCGCCGAAGGGAACGAGCTTCGTCACCGTGCCGTCGATGATCGCGCCGGCCTGGGACGTGCGCTCGAACTCCTTCCAGGGGTCCTCCTGGGTGGCCTTGAGCGACAGCGACACGCGCTCGCGCTCGAGGTCGACATCGAGCACCTCGACCTCGACCTCCTGGCCGACCGCGACGACCTCCTGCGGGTGATCGACGTGCTTCCACGACAGCTCGGAGACGTGCACGAGCCCGTCCACACCGCCGAGATCGACGAACGCGCCGAAGTTGACGATCGAACTGACGGTGCCCTTGCGACGCTCGCCCTTCTGCAGGTTCTGCAGGAAGGTCTTGCGGCCCTCGGACTGCGACTCCTCGAGGAAGGCGCGGCGGCTCAGCACGACGTTGTTGCGGTTGCGGTCCAGCTCGATGATCTTGCACTCGAGCTCGGTGCCGACGAACGGCTGCAGGTCGCGGACGCGGCGGAGATCGACGAGCGAGGCGGGCAGGAACCCGCGCAGGCCGATGTCGAGGATCAGGCCTCCCTTGACGACCTCGATCACCGGGCCCTTGATCGTCTGGCCCGACGTCATCACCTCTTCGATCCGACCCCAGGCTCGCTCGTACTGCGCGCGCTTCTTCGACAGGATCAGGCGGCCTTCCTTGTCCTCCTTCTGCAGGACGAGGGCCTCCATGTGCTCGCCGACCTTGACGACCTCACCCGGCTTCACGTCGTGCCGGATCGACAGCTCCTTGGACGGGATGACGCCCTCGGACTTGTAGCCGATGTCCAACAGGACCTCGTCGCGATCGATCTTCACGACCTCGCCCTCGACGATGTCGCCGTCCTTGAAGTCGCGGAACGAGGTCTCCATCGCCGCGATCAACTCTTCGGGCGTCAGATCGGGCAGCGCAGCGGCGGGCGCGTCGGCGCCAGCGGTGGTCTCTACATCACTCATGTCGGTGGTTCTCCTCCTGGCACACGGGGCTCACCGACTCGCGGCTTTGGATTTGCGAGCGGCGCAGGAGCCCTGCGGCCGTTGGAGATGGTAGGTGACCAGCGGAAACGGCGTCAACGACGGGTCAGTGGCCCTCGGGCGCCGCGTCGGACCAGTTCGGGCCCCACCCGATCGATGCGACGAGGGGCACCTCGAGGTCGATCGCGTGCTCCATCCGATCCCGAACCAGCTCGGCGGCGGCCTCCACCGTCTCCGCCGACACCTCGAACACGAGCTCGTCGTGCACGGTGAGCAGCATGTGGCACTCGAGCTCGGGGGTCTCGCGGAGCGCGCGATCGACGCCGATCATGGCCATCTTGAACACGTCCGAGGCCCCGCCCTGGATCGGTGCGTTCAGCGCCTGGCGCTCCCCCAGCTCGCGGAGCCGACGGTTGTCGCTGGTCAGCTCGGGGATGTAGCGGCGGCGCCCCAGCAGGGTCTCCGTGTAGCCATCCAGCCGCGCCCGTTCGACCTGGGCCGACAGATACGCCTTGATCTTCGGGAACCCCGCGAAGTAGCCGTCGATGATCTCCTGTGCCTCGTCCGGGCGCGATGTCGAGCCGCTGGGCGAGCCCCCACGCGTTCATGCCATAGGCGAGACCGAAGTTGACCGCCTTGGCGCGGCGGCGCAGTTCGCCGTCGACGTGCTCGATCGGCAGGCCGAAGACGGTCGCCGCGGTGGCGGCGTGGATGTCCTCGCCCGCGTCGAACGCACGGCGGAGCCCCTCGTCTCCCGAGAGGTGCGCGAGCACGCGCAGCTCGATCTGGGAGTAGTCGGCCACCAGCAGCACCTGACCGGCATCGCCCGGCACGAACGCGCGCCGGATCTCGCGACCCAGCTCGGATCGGATCGGGATGTTCTGCAGGTTCGGGTTGGTGCTGCTCAGGCGGCCGGTCGCCGCCGCGGCCTGGTTGAAGGTCGTGTGGACGCGCCCGCTCGCATCGGCGAGCTTCGGCAACGCCTCCAGGTACGTGGAGTTCAGCTTGTCGAGCTCGCGCCACGAGAGCAGCGCATCGACGATCGGGTGCTCGTCCCGCAGCTTCTCCAACACGCTCGCATCGGTCGAAAGCTCCCCCTTCGGGGTCTTCTTCCCCGGCTGCAGCCCGAGCTCGCCGTAGAGCACCTCGCGCAGCTGGGGCGGCGAGTTGAGGTTGAACTCCCGGCCCGCCAGCTGGTAGATCTCGGCCTTGCGGGTCGCCATCCGGTCGCGCACGCCCTCGCCCATCTCCGCGAGGTACTCGACGTCGAGTCGGATGCCGCGAGCCTCCATCCGCGCGAGCACCGAAGACAGCGGGAGCTCGACGTCATCCAGCAACGATCGGATGCCCTGCTTGTCGATCTGCTCCTCCATGACGGGCACGAGCAACCCGACCGTCGCCGCGGTGGCGGCGGTTCGTCGCCACGGGTCCTCGTCGAACAGCTGGCCGCCGTCGCCCTCGTCGATCCCGGCCAACAGGTCGGTGCCGAGGTAGCGCTCGCTCACGGCGCTGAGGCCGTAGTCGGTCGAACCCGGGTCCAGCAGATACGCGCCGATCAGCGTGTCGAACGTCACGCCCGAGAGCTCGCCGCCCGCGGCCGTGATGGCTCGTTCGAGGGTCTTGGCGTCGTGGGTGCGCTTCGAGACGCTGGCGTCGGCGATCTGGGTGCCCAGCGCTCCGAGCCCGGGGAGATCCGCATAGGACGCCTGCGCGCCGCCGACCGAGACCGCCACCCCGCGGATCGCGCCATCCTCGATCCGAAGGACCACCGCCGCGTCGCCGCCGGCGAGCACCGTCCCGACCTGCTCGGGCGAGGCCTGCCGCAGATCCAGCTCGGCGACCTCGGCGACCGGTTTCATGCTGCCGGTCGCCTCGTACAGCCGATCGAGCAACGAGCGGAACTCCAGCGAGGTGAACAGGCCCCGCACCTGCTCGGGGTCGTAGGCGCCGATCACGCAATCGTCCGGGGTGACGTCGAGGTCGACGTCGGTCACGATCCTCGCCAGCTGCTTGTTCAAGGCGAGCCGGTCGGCCGCCGCCTCCACGTTCTCCTTCTGCTTGCCCTTGAGGCGATCCGTGTGCGCCAGCAGCTCCTCGACGGAGCCGAACTCCTGGACGAGCTTCGCCGCCGTCTTCTCCCCCACGCCGGGGACACCGGGGATGTTGTCGGACGTGTCGCCCTTCAGCGCGACGAAGTCGAGATACTGCGCCGGCGTGACGCCGTACTTCGCCTCCACCGCGGCGGGATCCATCCGGTCGATCTCGGAGATGCCGCGGCGGTTGAAGAGCACGCCGATCGCGCCCGCATCGTCGACGCGCTCGCGCACCAGCTGGAAGAAGTCCCGATCCGCGGTGACGATCACGACGTCGAGTCCCTGCGCGCTGGCCCGGGTCGCGAGGGTGCCGATCGCGTCGTCCGCCTCGTGGCCCGCCATCCGGATCACCGGGATGTGCAGGACGTCGAGCACCTCCTCGATCAGGCCGAGCTGGGGACGGAAGTCGGCGGGGGTCTCGGCCCGACCGGCCTTGTAGTCGGCGTCCATCTCGAGGCGCACCGTCGGGGCGCCCATATCGAAGGCGACGGCCAGCAGGTCCGGGTGCTCGTCGCCGAAGAGCTTGATCAGCATCGAGGTGAAGCCGTAGACCGCGTTGGTCACGGTTCCGGAGCTGGTCGCCAGGGTCTGTGGCAGCGCGAAGAACGCCCGGTACGCGAGGCTGTGGCCATCCAATAAGAACAGTCGACGAGGGGGCTCGGTCACCGGGTCATCCTAAGCTTTGTCGCGAATCCGACCTCTTGGGTAGGATTCGCGACGTGCTTCCAACGTTCGTCATCGGGCTCCGCGAGGGCCTCGAGGCCGCGCTGATCGTCGGGATCATCGCGGCCTTCCTGCTGCGGCGCGGCGAACGGAGCGCGCTGCGCTGGATGTGGGCCGGCGTCGGGCTCGCGGTGGCCCTGTGCCTGGGCATCGCGCTGGTGTTCCGGGCGATCGACGAGTCGCTGCCCCACCGCGGCCAGGAGACGCTGGCGGCGATCATGGCGCTCTTGGCGGTCGCCGGCGTCACCTACATGATCGTGTGGATGCGGCGGCATTCCCGCGACCTCAAGCGGACGTTGGAGGACGACGCCGATCACGCCCTGCGGGACGGCTCGACCTGGGCGCTGATCGGCCTCGCGTTCTTCGCCGTGATCCGCGAGGGCCTCGAGACGGCGGTGTTCCTGATCGCGGTGTTCCGGAACTCGACCAACCCTCGCGCGACCGGCACCGGCGCGCTCCTCGGCATCGTGACCGCCGTCGCGCTCGGCTACGGCATCTACAAGGGCGGCGTGCGGATCAACCTGTCCCGGTTCTTCCGCGTGACGGGGTTCATCCTCGTGCTCGTGGCGGCGGGCCTCCTGGCATCGGCGGCCCACGCGGCGGCGGAGGCGCGGTGGTTCGACATCGCGCAGGCCTCGGCGTTCGACCTCAGCTGGCTGATCGCGCCGGGCACGATCCGCGCGTCGTTGATCACCGGGATGCTGGGGCTGCAGCCCGTCCCGACGGTGGCGGAGGTCACGCTGTGGCTCGCCTACGCGATCCCGATGAGCGTCTACGTGCTGTGGCCGCAGGGTCGCGCGCCGGCGAAGCGCATGCCCGCACCGAAGGAGCCAGCGCCCGCCGGCGTCGCCTGATCGAACCCTCGTGCGTTCATCGAGGGTTGGCGCAACCCTCGATCTTCTCGGTCTTCACGCGAGCCCTCCACCTGCATCGTTACTGCGCGACACGACGACATACATTGGCGCACACAAACTTCATGTGAGTTGACAGGTCTCAACCTGGCGTCTAGATTCCGCTGCGGTCTTCCTCGGAAGACTCGATGTGACGGGCCGTGGCCCTCGATAGGTGACGATCGCGTATGGGGAAGGCGCGACCGACACCGAGGAGAGCTGCGGCCCGTCGCTTCGTTTCGGACTCGGCGACGTCACAACACCGCGTCGAGGAACTTCTTCGTCTCCGGTTCACGCGTGTGATCGAACAGCTCGTCGGGCGTGCCTTGTTCGAGGATGACGCCGTCGTGGAAGAAGCACATGCGGTTGGCCACCTCGCGCGCGAAACCCATCTCGTGCGTCACGACCATCATCGTCATGTTGAGATCGGTGGCGAGCGACTTCATCACCGTCAGGACCTCGCCGATCAACTCGGGGTCGAGCGCCGACGTCGGCTCGTCGAACAGCATCACGTCGGGCTCCATCGCCAACGCCCGCGCGATGGCGACCCGCTGCTGCTGGCCCCCCGACAGGCGGATCGGGTACTGGTCGGCCTTGTCCGCCAGACCGACCTTCGCGAGCAGCTCGAGCCCCACCGGCCGGATCATGTCCGACTTCATCCCCTTGACCGTGACCGGGCCCTCCATGACGTTCTGCAGCGCAGTCATGTTCGGGAAGAGGTTGAACTGTTGGAACACCATCCCGGCGTGGATCCGGAGCTGCCGGATCTGCTCCCGCTTGTGCCGCGTCCGATGGCCTCCCTCGAGCCGGACGCCGGCGACCTCGATCGCCCCGAACGTCGGATCCTCGAGGAAGTTGATGCACCGCAGCAGGGTGGACTTGCCCGAGCCGGAGCGTCCGAAGATCACGACCACCTCGCCTCGTCGCACCTCCATGTCGATGCCCTTCAGCACCTCGAGCGCCGCCGAAGTACTTGTGGAGGTTCTCGACCTTGACGACCGGTTCGCCGCTCACGGCGCTCGCTCCTCATCGGGGACATCGATCGCGATCTGTTGCGCGCCGCCGCCCGGTGCACCGCCACCGATCGGCAGCCACAGCGTCCGACGGCGCGTGCCGCCGCCGCCCACTTCGGTGCGGACGTAGCCCTTCGAGATGCGCCGCTCCAACCGGCTCTGGAAGAACGTGAACACGGACGTCAGCATCCAGTACAGCGCGGCGGCGACGAGGAGCGACTCGAGGCGGTTGCGCACGCTGCCGCTGAACGCGAGCTGTGCCCGCAGGAACACCTCGGCGTTGGCCACCGCCGCTCCGAGGAAACCGACGAGGGCCGTGTCCTTCATCATCGCGATGAACTCGTTGCCGGTGGGCGGGATGATCACGCGGATCGCCTGTGGCAACACGACGCGGCGCATCCGCTGCCCGTAGGTCATGCCGAGTGCGTCGGCGGCCTCCGCCTGTCCGTGACCCACGGACTGGATGCCCGCCCGGAAGATCTCGGTCATGTACGCGCCGTAGTTCAAGCCCAGACCGATCACGCCGGCGACGAAGGTCGTCAGGGTGAGGATGTTCACGAGCGACGTGCGACCGAGGTTGAACCCGATCTGCGGAAGGGCGAGGTAGATCAGGAACAGCTGCACGATCAAGGGCGTGCCACGGAAGAACGACGTGTAGAACCCGGAGACGCCGTAGGCGACGGCGTTGTGCGACAGACGGCCGAGCGCGCCCAGCAGCGCGAGGATCGTCGCGAGGATGATCGCGAAGAACGCGAGCAGGATCGTGTACTTGAGGCCGCCGGCGATGTAGCGGAAGTTCTCCCGGATGAAACCCCGATCGAGGTCCGACAGGACGAGGAAGATGCCGAGGATGAAGAAGATCGCGACCCAGGTCGCCGTCACCTTCAGGCGGAACGGGACCCGCGCGCTCGCGAGCGCGAGCGCCTCCGTGTTGCCGGCGGCGGGCTTGCCGAGCAGCAGGAGGATGACCGCCACCACGGCGAAGGCCGTCGCCGCGTACGCCTCTCGAGGCTTGGTGAGACCGCCGACGGAGAGCAGGTACGCGCTGCAGGTCACGGTGGCGGCCAACGCGAGCCACCACGTCCAACGCCGGGCGACGTAGAGCAGGCCGCCGCCGACCAGCGCCAGGACCCCCATGAGCCCGAACATCGCGATGTCCGCGGGCGGGATGTCCTCCTTGGTGGTGAACACCAAGATCGGCAGGAACAGCATGATGAGGGCGCCCTGGAGCAGCACGACCCACGATCCGAACAGGAGATATTTGGCCTGCGGTTGTTCCAACAGCTCCGGCGACGGACGGCGAGATCTCTCGCCGTCCGTCGCCGTCGCCAAGGCGCTCACGTTCCCGCCGGTATCAGGATGGAGTGGTCGAGGGAGCGGCACCGGCGGAGGAGGTCGTCCAGTCGACGCCGCCGTACCACTTCTTCGACAACTCGGACAGGGTGCCGTCCGCGTGCATGTCCTCCACGATCTGACTGACCGCCTCGCTCAGGCTCTGCGCGTCCGCCGGGTCGTTCTTGTCGAAGGCGATCGACAGCGGCTCGTAGTACAGCGGATCGCCGACCAACTTGATCGGGCCGCCGTCGTCGATGAACGCCTGGATCGTCTGCTGGGCGCTGATGGCTGCATCACACCGAACGCCGTCGCCGAGCGCCAGGTTGTCGAGGGCGTCGGTGTCGGTGTCGAAGGTCTGCAGGTTGGCGTCGGAGATCTGGAAGTCGAACGGGGGCGCCGACGCGCCGAGCACGAGGTCGCCCTGCACGTAGTCCTGGTAGGTCGTCGACGACACCCACGCACACCGTCTTGCCGGTCAGGTCGGCCGGGCCGGTGATCGTCGAGTTGTCCTGGAACACGGAGATCGCCGCCGGCGTGTAGTAGTACGCGGGCGTGAAGTAGAACAGGCTCTCCCGATCGACGGTGTCGGTCATCGAGCCCACGCTCACGTCCCAGCGGTCGTTCCACGAGCCGGCGGTGATGGTGTTCCACTTCTGCGCCTGGATGTCGGTCGTCGACGCCGAGGCGGCTCGCGATCTCGTTGGCGACGTCGACGTCGAAGCCGTTCCAGGTGCTGGTCTGCACGTCGTACCACGATTGCGGCTTGTACTTCGGGTCGGTGGCGACGCGAAGCGTGCCCGAGGAGCAGACGGTGGCGAGCGCATCGCCGGTGGACGTGTCCGTCGAGGCACAGACGCCGGCGCCGGTCCCTCCCGACGGCGCCGCCGCCGAGGTGGTCGAGCTCCCGTTGGAACACGCCACGCCGACGATGGCGAGCACCGCGAGGCCGGCGAGCACCACCCGGGGTCGGAACTTGCTCATGTGAGATCCCTCCTTACGTGGGCCCGCCGTGATGCGAACCCGCACGATGCGCGGACTATAGGCCCACGCCGCGGCCCGGGCAACGCGGCGGATCCGGTCGCGTGCGCGGGCCTCGCCTGCTTGTACGCTTCCTCGCGCCGGCCGGGATGGCGGAATTGGCAGACGCGCAGGACTCAAAATCCTGTGTCCGAAAGGGCGTGCGGGTTCGACCCCCGCTCCCGGCACTTGCGTGCAACCGCGGGGCCTCGGTCAGCCGAGGGCGTCCAGCGCCGCACGCGCCACCACGAGGTCCTCGTAGGCCATCCCGACGGACTTGAAGACGGTGATGTCCGACGGGTCGGTCCGGAGCACGGCGCCCCGGGCGAGGTCCGTGAGATCGGCCTGGATATGGCTCGCGTCGATGACGCCCTCTGCGATCGGGATCAACAGGTCCCCGGCTTCGGCCAGCGCCTCCCGACGCGTCTCGACGGCGACCTTGGCCCGCCGGATCGCTTCGGTATCGAGCTCCCGGCGGTCGGGCAGCGACGCGCCGATCGCGTTCACGTGCGCGCCGGCCGCGAGATCCTCGCCGCGGAAGACCGAGACCGCCGAGGTCGTGCACGTGCAGACGAGATCGGCGCTCGCGATGTCCGCGGGCACGCCCGTCCTCGCCGTGAGCCCGAGCCCGCGCGCCGTGGCCACCAGGGCCTCGGCATGTGCGGCGCCCCGCGAGACCACGACGACCTCCGCGATGGGACGGACCGCACACATGGCCTCGAGGTGGGACGCCGCCTGGACGCCGGCACCGAACAACACGAGTCGGGACGCGTCGGGTCGTGCCAGGAACGAGGTCGCGACGCCGCTGACCGCCCCGGTTCGGATCGCGGTGAGCTCGGTGCCGTCGATCACCGCCTCCGGGCGTTGCGTCTCGACGTCGAACAGCACATAGGTCGCCTGGACGAACGGCAACCCTTTCTGCGGGTTGAACTCCGAGAGGGTGACCAGCTTCACGCCAACGCCCGCGTCGCCGGCGGCGGGCATCGTCAGGAGCGTGCCGGCCGCGGTCGCCAGCGTGGTGCGCATCGGCGATGCGAGCGACGGGTCCTCACGGGCGAAGGCCGTGCGGAGCGCGTCGATCGCCACGTGCATCGGCAACGCGCGGCGCAGCGCCGCGGCGTCGACGACCCGCATCACGTTCGCCCGGTCGCCGATCGGAAGCCGGCGGCGAGCTCGAGCAGCCCGCCCCGGTCGTTCTCGAGCAGTCTCGACATCAACGCGGAGCCGACGATCACGCCATCCGCGAACGCGCACGCCTCGGCGGCGCTCGTCGGCGTCGCGATCCCGACGCCGACCAGCAGGGGCAGATCGGTGTGCGGCCGCATCGACTCGACTACCTCGCGCGCCGTCTCGGCGAGCGCCTCGCGAGCGCCGGTGACGCCGTAGGTCGCGACGCAGTAGACGAAACCTCGAGAGGCCGACCCGATCGCGGCGTACCGCTCGGGCGTCGTCCCGGGGGCCGCCAGCAGCACGACGTCGATCTGGCGCGCAGCGGCGAGCGACTCCAGCTCGGTCGCCTCGTCGACGGGGAGATCGGGGACGATCACGCCGGACACGCCGGCCGCGGCGGCCTCCTCGCAGAACGCGCCGAGCCCGGGCCTCGCCACGATATTGGCGTAGGTCATCACGGCGACCGGGACGTCGATGGCCGCGTCGGCGATCATCGCGAGCACGTCTCGCGGATGCGTGCCGCGCTCGAGCGCCACGCGCGATGCCTCCTGGACCACACCGCCGTCCATGATCGGGTCCGAATGCGGGATCCCGACCTCGATCGCGTCGGCGCCCGCGGCCGCGAGCGCGACGAGCAGCGCCGCGTCGACCCCAGGGAAACCGCCCGTGACGTAGGGCACGAACGCCTTGTCGCCGCGATCGCGGACCGCGCGGAGCCGCGTCTCCAGCGCGCCCACTACGTGATTCCCAGCGCCGCGCGAACCGTGTCGAGATCCTTGTCGCCGCGCCCCGACAGGCACACGAGGATCCGCGAGCCGGCTGGCAGCTCGCGGCGCGCCAGCCACCCGATCACGTGCGCGGGTTCCAGCGCGGGCAGGATGCCCTCCGTTCGCGCAAGGAGCTGGAACCCGGCGAGCGCCTCCTCGTCGGTCGCGCTCACGTATCGGGCGAGGCCCGCGTCCTGGAGGTATGCATGTTCCGGCCCGACCCCGGGGTAGTCGAGCCCAGCGGAGATGGAGTGGGTCTCGATCACCTGCCCGTCGGGATCCTGCAGGAGGTAGCTCATGGCACCGTGCAAGACGCCCGGCTGCCCTTGCGTCAGCGACGAGCAGTGCCGCCCGAGCTCCATGCCGGTCCCGCCCGCCTCGACCCCGATCAGCTCGACCCCGGGCGCGCCGACGAAGGCGGTGAACATCCCGATCGCGTTGGAACCGCCACCGACGCATGCGAGGACGTACTGCGGATCCAGGCCGAGGCGCTCTGCGTACTGGACGCGCGCCTCGTCGCCGATCACCCGCTGCAGGTCGCGCACGAGCGCCGGGAACGGGTGCGGCCCGACGACCGACCCGATCACGTAGTGGGTCGTGCGCACCGAGCCCGCCCAGTCGCGCATCGCCTCGTTCACGGCTTCCTTCAGCGTCCGGGTCCCCGCCGTGACGGGGCGCACCTCGGCGCCGAGGAGCTGCATCCGGGCGACGTTCGGCGCCTGCCGGTGGGTGTCCTCCTGCCCCATGTAGACGACGCACGGGAATCCGAGCAGCGCGCAGGCCGTGGCGGTGGCCACCCCGTGCTGCCCCGCGCCCGTCTCGGCGATGATGCGCTCCTTGCCGAGGCGCCGCGCGAGGAGCACCTGTCCGAGCGCGTTGTTGATCTTGTGCGCGCCCGTATGGGCCAGGTCCTCGCGTTTGAGCCAGATCGTCTGCCCCAGCTCCTCGGACAGACGAGCCGCGTGCGTGATCGGGGTCGGCCTGCCGACGAAGTCGGCCAAGAGCCCGCCGAGCTCCCCGCGGAACGTCGGATCGTCGCGGAGCGCCTCCCACGCGGTCGCCAGCTCGTCCAACGCCGGGATCAGGATCTCGGGCGCGTACCTGCCCCCGTACGGACCGAACCGACCGCGCTCGTCGGGTCGCGGCGTGACGGCGGTGCTCATACGGCCTCCCTCCCGTGGATCAGCTCCCGGAGCACGGCGCCGGGATCGCTCGCTCGCATCAGCGTCTCGCCCTACCAGGATGGCAGACGCGCCCGCCGCAACGGCGGCCTCGACGTCGGCGCGCTCGCGGATGCCGCTCTCCAGGACCGCGACCCGTTCGCGCTCGATCCGCGCGAGTCGCCCCAGCGCGGTGGGCACGTCGACCGCCAAGGATTCGAGATCGCGAGCGTTCACGCCCACCACCTCCGCGTCGGTCGCCAGGACACGGTCCAGGTCCTCGTCGGAGTGCGTCTCGACGAGCGGCTCCATCCCGAGCGAACGGGCGGCGGCAAGCATCTCGCCGAGCGCGTCCCCGGGCAGGCAGGAGGCGATCAACAAGACGGTGTCGGCGCCGGCCGCGCGCGCCTCCAGGATCTCGTCCGGATCGACCAGGAAGTCCTTCCGCAGGACGGGGTGCTCCACGGCGGACCGCACCGCGCGGAGGTCGTCCATCGAACCGTCGAAGTGCGTCGGCTCGGTGAGCACCGAGATGACCGCGGCTCCGTTCGTGTCGTACTGGATCGCCTGCAACACCGGGTCGGCGTCGGCCGCGATCGCCCCGGCCGAGGGCGACGCGCGTTTCACCTCCGCGATCATGGCAACGCCGTCTGACTGCGCGTAGCCCCGCAGCGTCCACGCGAGGTTCCGGGCCGGTGGCGCGGCGGACGCGGCCTCGAGGAGCGCGGCGTGATCGAGCGGCCGCTCGGCCAGCGCACGCCGACGCAACGCGACGAAGTCCGTCAGGAAACCCATGGGGCGGGCAGTCTATCGAGGCCTATGCGGCACTCCAGGTGAGGGCCTCGGCGAGATCGAGCGACCCGTCCAGCGCCGCGCGGCCCACGACCGCGCCGACGGCGCCCGCGTCGCGCAGCGCGGCGAGATCGGCCAACGAGCGCACGCCGCCCGCACCGATCGAGGGCACGCCCGAGCGCGCGACGCGACGAACGAGCTCCACGTCGGGGCCGGCCTCCCGACCCACGCGCCCGACCGCCGTCACGAGGAACCCGGGCGCGCCCGCGGCCCGGAGCCACCCCAACGTTTCCATCAGGTCGAGATCGACGACGTCGGTTCCCCGCGCGCGGATCCGACCTTCCGACACCTCGATCCCGAACAGCACCTCGCCCGGCCGCGCCCGCTCGATGATCTCGGCGACGTCCTGCTCATCGGCCAACGCGGCGGAGGAGACCACCACCCGGGACACGCCCGTCTCGAGGAAGGCGCCCACCTCCGCCCAGGTGCGCACACCGCCACCAGCCTGGACGCGCGCCTCCGGCAGCGCCGCGATCGTCCGGACGAGCTCGAGGTTGGTCGCGACCCCACCGAACGCGAGATCCATATCGACCACGTGCAACCAGCGCGCGCCCGAGGTGAGGAAGGCGTTCGCCGCAGCCGCTGGGTCGCCGCCGAACTCCTCGACCGCCACCGGTCCCGCGGGCGTGTAGGCGCCGAGCGCGCCCGCCGTCAGATCGATCGCGGGCAGGAGCGTGAAGGCCATCCGCGAACGATACCGGCCGGTCAGACCGTCTCGTGCTCCAGCCGTGCGGCGGAGGGGCCGAGCAGGTGCCGCAGCTCGTCGAGCAGCGAGCCCTGCCCGTTCACGGTGAAGGCGCCCAACGACAACGGCTGGACCCCCTGGGAGGACAGGAAGCGAAGTCGCACCGGCACCTCGCCCGGCGACCCCTCGAGCAGCGTCTTGAGCTTGTTGAGCACCCCTGGCGAGCAGACCGCGGCCGGCAGATCCACCACCAGCACGCCGGGACCGGTCGTGCCGGCCGCGAGCGTCGGCTCGCGCATCTCGGCCGCACGGATCTGCAGCTCCCGCCCGCGGCGATCGATCCGACCGCTGACGAGCACGATCCGGTCCATCTCGAACAGCTCGGGCACCGCCTCGAACACGCTGGGGAACGCCACGACCTCGACGCCGCCGGTGAGGCTCTCGAGACGGAACTGTGCGTAGGGCTCCCCGCGCTTCGTGAACTTGCGCGCGAGCTGGCCGATGATCCCGCTGAGCACCACGAGCTCGCCGTCGTCGCGGTTCTCGAGGTCGGTGATCTGACATGTCGACTGCGCCTTCAGCTGATCTTCGACGCCGAGCAGCGGGTGGTCGGTCACGAACTGCCCCAGCATCTCCTTCTCCTTGGAGAGCAGGAGCCGCTTGTCCAGCTCCTCGCCGACCAACACCGACTCGTCGATCTCGACGACGCCCTCCTCGCCGCCGAACAACGAGAACTGCCCGGCCGCCTCGGCTTTGCGCTCGGCGAGGATCGGCGCCGACACCCGCTCGAAGGCGGGCTGCTCGCCGACCTGTTGCAACATGCCGCCCCGGGTGTACCCGAGCGACTCGAAGGCCCCCGCGAAGATGAGGGACTCCAGGACGCGCTTCGTGAGCGACGTGGGCTCCACCCGCCGGCAGAAGTCGGCGAACGACGTGAAGGCTCCCCCGGATGCCCGGGCGTCCAGGATGCCCGCCACGACGCCGCCGCCGACGTTGCGCACCGCCGACAGCCCGTACCGGATCGCGCGGCGATCGCCGGGCGCCGGGGCGAAGTCCATGTCGGACTCGTTCACGTCGGGGGGCAGGACCTCGATGTCCATCCCCCGGCACGCGTACAGGTAGTAGGGCTTGCGATCCTTGTCGTCCTTGACCGACGTGAGGATCGCGGCCATGTACTCGACCGGGTGGTGCGCCATCAGGTACGCGGTCTGGTAGGCGACGTACCCGTAGGCACAGGCGTGCGAGGCGTTGAAGCCGTAGTCGGCGAACGGCTCGACGTACTCGAAGATGCCCTCCGCCGCCCGTTGGTCGCGTCCGAGTGCCACGGCGCCGCGCACGAACTTCTCGCGTTCGGCCGCCACCTTCTCGCGGATCTTCTTGCCCATGACCTTGCGGAGCGTGTCGGCCTCGCCCATCGTGAACCCGGCCATCACGACCGCGGTCTGCATGACCTGCTCCTGGTAGACGATGATGCCGTAGGTGTCCTTGAGCACCGGCTCCAGGTCGGGGTGGGGGTAGGTGACCTTCTTGCGACCGTGCTTGCGCTCCGCGTACTCGGTGTGCTGCCCCATCGACAGCAGGCCCGGCCGGTACAGTGCGACGCACGCCATCAGGTCCTCGAACCGGTCGGGTTCGAGCAGCTTGATCAGGTTCTTGACCCCCGGCGACTCCATCTGGAACACGCCGATCGTCTCGCCGCGTCGCAGCATCGCGTACGTCTCGTCGTCATCGAGCGGCACGTGGTCGATGTCGAGGTCGACCCCGCGGTTGTGGAGGTGACGCAGCGTCTCGGTGATGACCGAGAGGTTCCGAAGGCCGAGGAAGTCCATCTTGAGCAGCCCGAGCTGCGCGACGCCGTTCATGTCGAACTGCGTCACCATCTTCTTCGCGTCATCGCGGGAGTCTTTCGTCAGCTTCAGCGGGAGGTACTCGACCAGAGGGCGGTCGCCGATCACGACGCCCGCGGCGTGCACGGAGTCCTCGCGGCGCAGGCCCTCGAGCGCACGGGCCGTGTCGATGATCTCCTTGGCCTCCGGCTGCCGCTCGTAGGCCTCGCGGAGCTCGGCGCTGGTCTGGAGCGCGGAGTCGATCGGCTCGTCGCGCCCCATGATCGCGGGCGGGTACATCTTGCAGAGCTCGTCCCCGACGCGCGGCGGGAACCCCAGCACGCGCGCGGCGTCGCGGATCCCCTGCTTGCCCTTGATCGTCTGGAACGTGACGATCTGCGCCACGTGATCCACCCCGTACTTCTCGGTCGCGTAGCGGATCACCTCGTCGCGCCGCCGCTCGTCGAAGTCCATGTCGATGTCGGGCATCTCGATGCGATCGGGGTTCAGGAACCGTTCGAACAGGAGCCCGTAGCGCAGCGGATCGAGGTCGGTGATCCGCAGCGCGTAGGACACGACCGAGCCTGCCGCCGACCCTCGCCCCGGACCGACGCGGATGCCCTGCTCTCGTGCGAACCGGATCAGGTCCCAGACGATGAGGAAGTACCCGGAGAATCCCATCTTCGAGATGATCGACAGCTCGTGATCGATGCGCTCGGTCACCTCCGTCGGCAGCGAGTCGCCGTACCGATCGTGCGCGCCGCGATCGACGAGCTCGCGCAGATAGCTGTCCAGCGGCTCGCCGGCCGGCGTCTCGAAGCGCGGCAGTCGATACTCGGTCACGCCCTCGACGAGCACGCGCTCCAGCTCGGGCAGCAGCTCGATGCGATCGGCGATCTCCAGCGTCATGTCGCAGGCCCCGGGCAGCTCCGCGAACACCCGACGCATCTCGGCGGCGCTCTTGAGGTAGAAGTCCTCGGAGTCGAACTTGAGTCGCTTCGGATCGGACTGCAGCTTCTGCTGCTGGATGCACAGCAGCACGTCGTGCGGCTTGGCGTCGTCGGGCCGCGTGTAGTGCAGATCGTTCGTCGCCACCACCGGCACGCCGATGTCGCGCGCCAGCTCGACCTGCTTGGCCAGGATCGCCCGTTGATCGGCGAGGCCGTGATCCTGCATCTCGATGAAGTAGCCGTCGGCTCCGAAGATGTCGCGATACTCCCCCGCGGCGGCCAGCGCGCGCGCCTGCTGGCCGGCGAGCAGCTGGACCCCGATCTCGGAGGACAGGCAGCCCGACAGGCAGATGATGCCCTCGGCATGCTCGGCCAGGAGCTGCTTGTCCATGCGGGGCCGGTGGTAGAAGCCCTCGAGGTAGGCCTGCGAGACGAGCTTCAGCAGGTTGCGATAGCCGGCCTCGTTCCGCGCCAGGAGCGTCAGGTGGTAGTACTTCTCCTCGCTCTCACCGGGGTTGCGATCGAACCGCGAGCCGGGAGCCACGTAGGCCTCGACCCCGATGATCGGCTTCACGCCCGCCGCGCGAGCGGCGGCGTAGAACTTCAGCGTTCCGAACATCGCCCCGTGATCGGTCATCGCCAGGGCGGACATCCCGTGGGCGAGTGCCTCGGTGAAGATCGTCGGCGCCGTTGGGTTGGACTTCGGCGCCTCGATACGCGCCGCGCCGTCCAGCAGCGAATACTCCGTGTGCGTGTGGAGGTGAACGAAGCCCGGCTCTGTCATCTTCGCTGGTCGCGGCCCTTCCGGCGATGTTTTCCACAGGTCGAGGAGGTCTGTGGACAACTTACACGCATGTGATTCGGTGGGACCCGAACCTACGTCGAGGTCATCGAGGCGTCAAGGGCGCAGGTCGGCGCGGGCGTGCCGAAGCGCGTCGGCCAGATCGGGCGGCAGCGGCTCCTCCACCTCGAGCCGTTCCCCGGTGATCGGATGGGCGAAGGACAGCCGCCAGGAGTGCAGGAACGGGCGACGGAGACCGAGACGCCTGGCCTCGTCGCCACCACCGCCGTAGTTCCGATCGCCCACGATCGGATGACCGATCGCCTGCAGATGCACCCGGATCTGGTGGGTGCGGCCGGTGCGCGGCGCTGCCTCGAGCAGCGCCGTGCGCGGCAGACGCTCCCGGACCACGAAGGCGGTCGCCGCCGCTCGCCCCTCCACCCGGTCGACGATGATCCGCGCGGCTCGGCGACCGAGCGGCGCCTCGACGCTGAACGCGTCGTGCTCCGGCGCGCCGCGGACCAGCGCGAGGTAGCGTCGATCGACGTCGTGGTGTTTCATCTGCGCCCGCAGCCCGGCGAACGCCGCGTCACTGCTGGCGACGATCATCAAACCGCTCGTGCCGACATCGAGACGATGGACGATCCCCGGTCGATCCTCGCCGCCCGCGGGCGCGAGGGGGACGCCCATCCCGAGCAACCGGTTCACGAGGGTGCCCTCCCGATGCGTCGCCGTCGGATGCGTGACGACGCCGGTCGGCTTGGCGACAACCGCGAGGTGCTCGTCTCGGTACCGCACCGAAATCGGCCGCGGGTCCGGCACCAGCGAACGGTCGACCGCCAGGTCCACGAGCAACTCCTCGTCACCGAGCAACCGGAAGGACTTCGCGCGGGCGACCCCGTCGACCGTGACATGACCCTCTGCGATCGCGCGCTGGACGTCGGCTCGGTGCACGCCCGTGAGCGCCGTCACGACGACGTCCAGACGCCCGGGCGTGGCCGCGTAGCGCTCAGGCATCGGTCGCGGCTTCGGGGGCGCTGCGCCCCTCCCGGAACGACTGCACCGCCAGGAGCACGGCCCCGGAGACCACGGCGGCGTCGGCCAGATTGAACACCGGCCACACGTGCGGATCGATGAAGTCGATCACCCGGCCCGACAATCCCGGGCCTCGCAGGATCCGATCGAGCAGATTGCCGAACGCCCCACCGAGGATGAGGCCGAGCGCGACGGCGTGCAGCGTGGGCCGCACGCGGAACGCGGTGACCGCGATCGCGACGCAGACGACGATCGCCGCGACCGCGAACACCAGGGGGGCGCGGTCCCCGAAGCTGAACGCTCCCCCGCTGTTGGTCGTGAACCGCAAGGTGAGCACGCCCGAGATCACCTCACGTGGGTGGGTCGCGAACGAGTGCTCGGCCCAGGTCTTCGTGACCCGGTCGAGCAGGATCACGACCCCGGCGGTGCAGAAGATGAGGAGGCCGCCGCGTCGGCGAGCCGGGTCCACCGTCAGCGGCGCGACTGCGCCCGTGCATCCTTGATGCACAGATCCACGTACGGCAGGGCCTTGATGCGCGCCTTCTCGATCGGCTTGCCGCACCGCTCGCAGATCCCGTAGGTGCCGGCATCGATGCGCTTCAACGCCCGATCGATCTTCTGGAGCAGATCGCGGACGTTCTGCTCGATCGAGAGCTCCTTCTCGCGCTCGAACGTGGCCGTGCCCGCATCGGCGGACTCGTCGTCCACGCCGACGTCGCCGGACAGATCCGACTGGGTCGTGGCGAAGGTCTGGTCCTCGATCGTGGTGAGCTGCTCGCTGAGCTCCGTGCGCTCGGCACGGAGGCGAGCCTCGAACTCGTCGATCTCCTTCTTCGTCAGCTTGGCGACGGCCATGGCGGCGAAGGATAACAGGGTGGCTCTCTGACCTGTCCCGATGCGCTCTCCAACAGGTGTGACTCCGCCCGCCACGGCCCTGAGGCAGGCAACCGAGCGAGGGCGCCAGGCCGAGGTGCCCCGCAACGATTTTCCCCGACGCCGACGGCGATCTGAGCCGATCCCGCGCACCGTGACCGTCTCCGTGACCTTGGGTGTACCATGCCTCGCATCGGCGTGGACGGGAACGCGTCGCCGAGGTCACCGCGACACGAGCGAGCCGGGACGGTGGGAGCCGGCGTCACGCCCTCGGCCGACATCCTCCCCGAGCCCCTGCCCGAACCGGTCGCGGACGGCCCGCGAGCGCGGTAGGCGCAGGCGGGTGTCGCCCGTGATCGCGACGAGGTCACCGGGGTCAGGAACCCCGAGACCGGTGAGCGGCCGCGGCTGTGCGCGCGGCAAGCGAGGTGGTACCGCGGGGCACCCTGCCTCGTCCTCGCACCACGAGGACGACGGCGCACGGGAGGTCCCATGACGAGCTACGAACCGGTCGATCCGAAGGTGTCCTTCCCCGCGCTCGAGGAATCGATCCTCGCGTGGTGGACCGAGGCGGACATCTTCGCGCGCACCCTGGCGGCACGAGCCGACGCCCCGACCTGGCTCTTCTACGAAGGGCCGCCGACGGCCAACGGCAAGCCCGGCATCCATCACGTGGAACCGCGCACGTTCAAGGACGTCTACCCGCGCTACAAGACGATGACGGGGCACCTGGTGCGCCGAAAGGGCGGCTGGGATTGTCACGGCCTCCCGGTCGAGCTCGAGGTGGAAAAGGAGATCGGCACCACCGGCAAGCGCGACATCGAGGCGTTCGGCGTGGCCGCGTTCAACGAGCGGTGCCGGATGTCGGTGCAGCGTTACGTCGGAGAGTTCGAGCGCCTGACGGACCGGATCGGTTTCTGGATCGACATGTCCGACGCCTACTGGACGATGTCCACCACCTACATCGAGTCCGTCTGGTGGTCGCTCAAGCGGCTGCATCAGCGGGGGCTGCTCATCCAGGACCACAAGGTCACCGCCTACTGCCCGCGCTGCGGCACGGCGCTGTCCGACGCCGAGGTCGCCCAGGGATACGAGCAGGTGGAGGACCCGAGCGTGTTCCTGCGGCTCCCGATCGTCGAGTCGAGCCACGCCGATCACGTCGGCGCCTCGCTCGTCGTGTGGACCACGACGCCCTGGACGCTGCCGTCGAACGAGGGCGCGGCGGTGCTGTCGACCGGTCGCTACGCGGTGTACGAACGCGACGGCGAGCGTCTGATCGTCGCGACGCCACGGGCCGGCATCGTCCTCGGGGACGACTGGGTCGAGGCGGACGCCTTCGACGGCGCCGCACTGGTGGGGGCCCGCTACCAACCGCCGTATCCCAACGTGGAGGACGCGCACACGGTGGTCGCCGCGGACTTCGTGTCGATGGACGACGGCACCGGGATCGTCCACCTCGCGCCCGCCTTCGGGCCCGACGATCTGTCGGTGGGGCGAGCCCAGGGCTGGCCCGTGTGGCGGCCGGTCGCCGATGACGGCACCTTCACCGAGCAGGCGCCGGCGTTCGTCCGCGGTCGATTCGTCAAGGACGCCGACCCGGCGATCATCGAGGACCTGCGAGCCCGCGGCGTCCTGATCGACGCCGGGACGTTACGAGCACCAGTACCCGTTCTGCTGGCGATGCGCGACCCCGCTGCTCTACTTCGCCCGCACGTCCTGGTACGTCCGCACGACCGCTGTCAAGGACCGCCTGCTTCGAGGTCAACGACGGCGTCAACTGGCACCCCGAGCACATCAAGCACGGCCGTTTCGGCAACTGGCTGGAGAACAACGTCGACTGGGCCTTGTCGCGCGAGCGCTACTGGGGCACCCCGTTGCCGATCTGGCGCTGCGCCGAGGGGCACGAGACCGCGATCGGCTCGCTGACGGAGCTGTCGACGCTCGCCGGTCGCGACGTCCACGACGTCGATCCACACCGCCCGTTCCTGGACGAGATCACGTTCCCGTGTCCGACGTGCGCCGCCGTCGCGACCCGCGTGCCCGAGGTGATCGACGCGTGGTACGACTCCGGCGCGATGCCCTTCGCGCAGTGGGGGTACCACCCCGAGCTCGGACGAGGCATCGGGGCCTTCGAGGCGGCCTTCCCCGCCGACTTCATCTCCGAGGCGATCGATCAGACCCGCGGCTGGTTCTACACGTTGATGGCCGAGGGCGTCCTGCATTTCGACGAGACCACCTATCGCGACGTCGTGTGCCTCGGACACCTGATCGCCGAGGACGGCCGCAAGATGTCGAAGTCGCTCGGCAATCAGTTCGACCCGTGGGAGGCGCTCGACCGACAGGGGGCGGACGCGCTTCGTTGGTGGATGCTCACGAGCGGCTCGCCCTGGGAGTCACGGCGCATCGGCCACGACATCCTGGACGAGCACGTCCGGCAGTTCCTGTTGCCGCTGTGGAACATCTACGCCTTCTACGTCACGTACGCGAACGCGGCGGGGGTCGACGCCGATCGCGAGCCGGACGAACCCGACGCGCACACGATCATGGATCGATGGATCGCGTCCCAGCTCGCCGGCACGATCCGCGATGTGCGCGAGCGGATGGACGCCTACGACGCCACCGCCGCCGGGCGACGGATCCAGCGGTTCATCGACGACCTCTCGACCTGGTACGTCCGGAGGAACCGCCGGCGATTCTGGAACCCGGGCGGAGCGGTCGACGCGGACGCGCGCGCCGCCTTCCAGACCCTGCACGCGTGTCTCGTGACGCTGGCGCAGCTCCTCGCGCCGTTCACGCCGTTCGTGAGCGAGGCGCTGTGGCGGAACCTCGCAGCGGGCCGCGCCGATCGCCCCGAATCCGTGCACCTCTCCGATTTCCCGACCGTGCACGAGACCGCGCTCGACCCCGGGCTCGACGACGCCATGGCGATCGCGCGACAGCTCGTCGAGCTCGGCCGCCGCGTCCGCGTCGACACGAAGATCCGCACCCGCCAGCCGCTCGCCGAGGCGGTCGTGCACATCCCCGGACACGGCCCCACGATCGAGTCGCTGCTCCCGATCGTGGCCGATGAGCTGAACGTCAAGTCGGTCCGGGTGGCGACCTCGGCCGACGCATTCGGCACGTGGCGCGCGAAGCCGGACTTCAAGGTGCTGGGCCCCCGGCTGGGCGGTCGCGTGCAGGCGCTCGCCGCGGCCCTCGCCTCCGACGACGGCGCGCTCGCCGAGCGCATCGCCGCGGGCACACGGGTCGAGGTGCCGATCGACGACGGCCCCGCCGTCACGATCGGGCCTGAGGACGTCGAGCTCGCGCGCGCGGTGCTCGAGGGGTGGGGCGTCGCCTCCGACGGCGGTCTCACGGTCGCTCTCGAGCTGGAGATCTCGCCGGCGCTGCGTCGGGAGGGGTTGGCCCGCGAGCTCGTGCGGATCGCACAGGACGCCCGCAAGGCCGCCGGCCTCGACGTCGGCGACCGCATCGTGCTCGGGATCGACGCCGACGGGGAGCTCGCCGCGGCGCGAGACGAGCACACGGGATTCATCGCCGGCGAGACGTTGGCCACCGAACTGCTGGGGGGAACGATCGACCTGCCGACGCATACGGCCACCGTCGATCTCGATGGGCATGGGGTCGTGGTGACCCTCCGCCCGGTGCCGTGACGCCCGACGCTCGCTAGCTCTCTTCCCCCCAGAACAGCTTTCGGAGCGAGGGGTCCCCATCGCCCTCGCGATCGCCCGCTCCCGCGTGCTGAGGCTCATCGACGCGGACGGGGTCCTCGGGGGGCGGCGCGGGCGCCGGGGTGGCGACGGCCGGCTCCGGCATCGCCTCGGGGACCGCCACCGGCTCCGCCGCGGGCAGCCGGGTCGTCGGGGCCGGCGGCGGCGCGCCGCGCGACTTCTTGGCCATCGCCTTCACCGCCTCGGCGTGTCCTTGGACGAGCGTCGCCAGGCTCTGCAGGAAATCTCGCTCCCGATTGAGGAAGGCGTCGACCGCCGCCCGATCGGCGCCCGTGGCCGCGACCGCGGTCGCACCGCCGGCCAGCGCGGCCGCGTGCTCGTTCGCCTCCGCAACGATCCGCGCGGCCTCGTCGCGCGCCCGTTGCACGATCTCGTCGGCCTGTCGATTCACCTCGTCGAGATCGGACGTGCCGACGATCGGCGATCCGCCGCCGCGCATCCGCTCGTTCTCCGCGATGATCGCCTCGGTCGAGGCGGTCAATCGGTCGAGGAACTCGTCGACGTCGCGCATCCGGTACCCGCCGAACCGCGAGACGCCGAACTCCTGTCGCTGAATGTCGGCCGGCGAGATGACGCCGCTCGCCGGGTCGGCGGCCGTGGGTTCTTGCTCGTTCACCATGTCGATGCCTCCTACCTCAGCACAGCGCCTGCTGCGCCACGAAGATGATCACGAACGCCACGAGGACCGAGATGTCGAACATGCCCGCCGGCGGCACGATGCGCCGGAGCGGCTTGAGCCCCACGTCGGTGACCTCGATGAGCAGATCGTAGGCCGATCGGAGCGGTCCGGTCATCGGCATACGCCCGCCGAAGTACTCGATCCAACTCACGATCACGCGCGCAAGCAGCAGGAGCCACACGGCGGTGAGCGCGAGGCAGATCAAGCGTGCGAACGGGCTGGCGGCAACGACCATCGGGCGGGAAGGCTAGCAGCCGCCCGTGCCGGGTGGGCTAGAACTGGTTGTAGAAGGCGCCGCCGGCGAGCTTCTCGCGATCCTCCGCCGAGACCTCGACATCGGCCGGGCTCAAGAGGTAGACGCGATTGGCGATCAGCTCGATCTTTCCATCGAGGCCGTAGACCAGGCCGGAGGCGAAGTCGACGAGCCTGCGTGCCGTCGCGTCCTCGGTGCTTTGGAGGTTCATGATCACCGCCGCACCTTCCTTGAACCGGTCCGCGACGTCGCGAGCCTCGTTGAACCTCTTCGGCTCGGATTTGTGGATGGCCGTGGGTCCCGCTGCGCTCGGCCGTGGCGCGGCGATCGTCCGAACGACGCCCTCCGCGTCGGCGGGCATGTCGCTCACCGGTTGCGGTCGCATCCGCCGAACCGTTGACGGCTCGGCCTCGGGCATCTCGTCGACGTAGTCCTCATCCTCTTCGACGAGACCCAGATAGTTGAGGGTCTTCTTCCACACGCCGGCCATCCTCGCTTCCTCCCGCTCACGACCCGACGGGTCAGGGCGTCCGCGCACCGAACACCGCCGTCCCGATCCGGACCATCGTAGCGCCTTCTTGCACCGCGACGTCGTAATCCAACGACATCCCCATGGACAGTTCCACCACGTCGGGGTGCTTTTCCCGCAGGTCATCGCGGAGCTCTCGGAGCCGTCGGAACCAGGGCCGGGCCTCCGCCGGCGTCTTCGTGATCGGCGCCACGGTCATCAGCCCCCGCATCCGAAGGCCCTCGAGCGTCCCCACGGCCTCCGCCATGGCGGGCACGTCCTCGGGCGGGACACCCGCGCGCTCCCCCGTGAAGTCGACCTCGATCAGCGCGTCCAGCACGCGCCCGGCCCGCGCCAACCGGCCGGCCAACCGTCGCGCCGCATGCTCCCCCGCCACCGTGTGCACGACATCGGCCAGGTCCGCCACGTGATGGGCGGTGCTCGATTGGAGCGCGCCGATGAAGTGCCACCGCACGCCGAGACCCTCGAGCTCGCGCCGTTTGTCCCGGAACTCACGGACGTAGTTCTCCCCGAGATCGGTCACCCCCGCCCGGACGGCGGCCCGAACCGTGGCGACATCGACCGTCTTGCTGACCGCCACCAATCGAACATCGCCCGGATCCCGGTCCGCGGCCACGGCCGCCTCGTCGAGGCGCAGCCGGATCTTGGCGAGGTTCGCCGCGATCTGTTCCTCGGTCGACGACACGTCGCGAGCATACGGAAGGGGGCGGGCCGGGCCCGTGCCGCGAGGCGGGGGAAGGTCGCCTCCGGCGCCGGGCCCCTCCCGCCCCCACGTTCGCGCGGGGCCGCGCGGAGCGGCAGAGCCGTCGTTCAGTTCTTAAGGAAGTCCGGGATATCCAGATCCTCTTCCGCGTCGAACGACACCGACGCGGGCTGGTCCACCTCCGTGGCGAACACGTCGGCGTCGTCGTCGTGGAGCAGGGAGGGCAGCGGCTCGTCCGACCCACTACGGACGGGCTCTTCGAGCAGACGCGAGAGGCGGCTCTCGAAGCGGTTGTCGGCGGACAGGGCGACCTTGTCGAAGCCCGCGGCCACCACGGTGACCCGAACCTCCTCGCCCAGCATGTCGTCGACGACCGCCCCGAAGATGATGTTCGCGTCGGGATGGGCCACGCGGGTGATCGCGTCGGCCGCCGCGTTCACCTCGTGCAGGGAAAGATCGGTGGGGCCAGAGATCGAGAGCAGCACGCCCTTGGCGCCGTCGATCGAGGATTCGAGCAGCGGACTGGAGATGGCGGCCTTCGCGGCCTCCGTGGCCCGGTCGGTGCCCGATCCGATACCGATGCCCATCAACGCCGAGCCCGCCCCCGCCATGACGGACTTCACATCGGCGAAGTCGAGGTTGATCAGCCCCGGCGTGGTGATCAGCGACGTGATCCCGTCCACGCCCTGATACAGGACCTGGTCGGCCATGCGGAATGCGTCGACCATCGGCATCGACGGATCGGCGACCTGCAGGAGCCGATCGTTGGGAACGACGATCAGCGTGTCGACGGCCTTCTTCAGCTCGGTGATGCCGAGGTCTGCCTGGGTCGCGCGCTTCCGACCCTCGAAGCCGAAGGGTCGGGTCACGACGCCGATCGTCAGCGCTCCCAGGTTGCGGGCGATCTCGGCGACCACGGGCGCACCCCCGGTGCCGGTGCCGCCACCCTCGCCGGCCGTGATGAAGACCATGTCGGCGCCCTTGAGGATCTCCTCGATCTCGTCGGCATGCTCATCCGCGGCGTTCTTCCCGACCTCCGGATCGGAGCCGGCGCCGAGCCCGCGGGTGGTCTCCCGGCCGATGTCCAACTTCACCTCGGCGTCGGACATCAGCAGCGTTTGCGCGTCGGTGTTGACGGCGATGAATTCGACGCCCCGAAGACCCGACTCGATCATCCGGTTCACCGCGTTCACGCCGCCGCCGCCGATCCCGATCACCTTGATCACGGCGAGGTAGTTCTGGGGAGCGTCCATCATGGTTCGTCCTGTCCTCCGAGCGACGCGCCGGCCGCCCACGTATGAGCTCCTACCTGGGGAAACACCGATTCACTACGCGCAACCATAACGGTCAAGTAGATAGTTATTGTCATATCTACCTTCAGTCAAGGTCGTGACAGTACTCGTCACGACCTGCAACGTCAAGCGACGACCGAGGTCCTTCGCACCCTGATGTTCGTGGTGGCGGTGACACTTTCGGAGCCGGCACGAGCACTCACGGTGTGAGCGTCGACCCGTCCGAGAGCGTCGCACTTGGTGCGGTTGGAGCTGAGACATCGATCGCCGTCACGTCGAGGTTCTGCGAGGACGCCCAACGCAAGACGGCTCGAAGCGCCTCGGCCTTCTCGGCTTCGTCCCCCACCTCACCTGCGTTCACCGTCGTGCCGGATGCCAAGGCGAGGCTCACGATCCCGTCCTGCCCGACCGAGACCTCGCTCACGCGGGCCATCACGACGGGGTCGAGCGCCGCGAGCAACGCCGCCGCCGCCCGTCGCTGATCCTCGCTCGGCGCGCCCAGACCGGCCCGCACTGCCGGGAGTCCCTCCGGGGTGCCGGCGGTCATCGGCAGGAGGGTCGCGTCGCTCGCGAGGATGCCTCGCTCCCCCAATGCGTCGATCACCCCGACGGGACGCCGTTCGGTCACGCCGAGGACGATGGTGTCGGGCAGCTCGACGTGCACGCTCGCATCCGCGATCCACGGGCTGTCCTCGAGCCGATCGACCGTGCCCTGGCGATCGAAGTGCACGACGTTGGTGCCCTCGCTGACCCCTGCGAGGGTTCGGACCTCCTCCGCGTTCAGGACGCCCGCGCCCTGCACGCGGATGTGGTGCGCGTGGAAGATCGACGTGTACGTGAGCGCCCAGCCCGCGAGCGCGACGAGGGCGGCGGCGCCGATGATCAGCGCCACCAACCGGCGGCGACGGACCGTGTGATCAGTCATCGGCCGGGCCGATCACACGGACCTCCGGCTCCAGCCGGGTCCCGGTGTCCGCCTCGATACGGTCCTGGATCATCCGGATCAGCGCCTCGACGTCGGCGGCGGTGGCACCGGGCTCCGTCACGATGAAGTTGGCGTGCTTCCCAGACACGCTCGCCCCGCCGACCCGCGCCCCCTTCAGCCCTGCCGCCTCGATCAGCGCCGCGGCGTGTGCTCCCGGTGGGTTCGTGAAGACGCTGCCGCAGTTCGGCTCGGCGATCGGTTGGGTCTCGCGACGCCACCGGCGCGCGTCGTCCATCGCGCTCCGGATCACCGCCGGGTCGTCCGGGTGCAGGCGCAGGCTCGCGCCGATCACGACCGATTCGGAGCCGAGGTCGGTGTGCCGATAGCCGAACCCGACGTCGGCAGATCCCCGGCGCGTCTGCCCGCCGCCGCGGAGATCGAAGAGCTCGATCGCCTCGACGACATCGCTCATCTGGCCGCCGTGTGCGCCCGCGTTCATCCGGACCGATCCGCCGAGGCTCGCGGGGATCGCGACGGCGAAGGCGAGCCCGGCCAACCCGTGGTGGAGCGCGACGCCGGCAAGCGCCGGCAGGGGCATCGCCCCGCCGGCCTGCACGACGTCGCCGGCACGCGCCGTCCAACGGAACCCGCGACCCAGTCGAAGCACGAGTCCCGGGAAGCCCGCGTCGGCGACCAGGACGTTCGAGCCCTTGCCCAACACCGCGAACGGGATCGCGGCGCGGACGATGGCATCGGCCGCCGCCTCGAGGTCCCGCTCATCCTCGGGCTCCAGGAACAGCGCGGCGGCACCGCCGATCCGAAAGGTCGTGAGCGACGACATCGGGAACCCCTCCCGCACGCGGTCGCCGCTCGAGGACCGCAAGATGTCGCGGGCCAGCGCCAGATCGCCGCTCATCCGTCCAGCTCCCCGATGCGTTCGCGCACGGCGTCGCCGAGCATCCACACGTCGCCGCAGCCCATCGTCACGATGAGGTCCCCCGAGGCGATCTCGTCGGCGAGGAACGCGACGACGTCGCCGCGGTGCGGCAGGTACACGGTGCGCGCATCCGACGCGGCCAAGGCCACCCCGTCGGCGACCATCCGTGCGGTCACACCGGGGATCGGCGGTTGGGAGGCCCCGTAGATATCGGTGATCACGATGAGGTCCGCGGTGGCCACGCTCGCGCCGAGCTCACGCCAGAGCGCCTGGACCCGCTGGTAGCGATGCGGCTGCACGAGCGCGATCAACCTGTGCGGGTCGCGCCGTCTGGCGGTCGCGAGGGTCACGGCCATCTCGATCGGCGTGTGCCCGTAGTCGTCATAGAAGTCGGCGCCGCGAGCCCTCCCACGGAGCTCGAAGCGCCGGTGGACCCCTTCGAACGACGCCATCGCCTCGGCGGCCACCGCCATCGGGACACCAGCTCGCGCCGCGGCGCCAAGGACCGCCGTCGCGTTCAGCAGGTTGTGCGCGCCGTCGACCTGCAGCGTCACCGCCACGTCCTCGTCGCCGGATCGGACCCGACCCCGGGCGCCCTCGGGCCCGAGGTGCTCGATCGTCAGCTGCAGGTCGACGTCGTCATTCGTCCCGTACGTGGTCGCCACGACGTCGGCGCGCTCCAGCGCCCGCCGGACGGCGGGATCGTCGCCGCAGGCCACCACCCCCGAACAGGCGGCGGCGAACGCGCCGAACGCGGCCTCGATCTCCGGCAGACCGCCCGGGTAGAAGTCGAGGTGGTCGACGTCGATGTTCGTGATGACGCCGGTCCAGGGCGTCCCGAGCAGGAACGAGCCGTCGCTCTCGTCCGCTTCGAAGACGAAGATCTCGCCGGCGCCGTGTCGTGCGCCGCCGCCGGTCTCGTTCAGGTCGCCGCCGATCAGGTAGGAAGGATCGAGCCCCGCGAACTCGAGCGTGCGCGCCAGCAACGAGGTCGTGGTGGTCTTCCCGTGCGTGCCGCTGACGGCGATCGTGCGTCGGCCGCCCGTCAGCGCGGCCAAGGCCTGCTGCCGGCGCCAGATGGGGATCCCCGCCTCGACCGCGGCGCGCACCTCGGGGTTGGCGTCGCCGATCGCGCTCGACGTGATCACGACGTCGGGGCGCAGGGATGCGTCCATCACGTGGGCCGCTCGGTGACCGATCCAGATCGTCGCCCCCTGCTCGCGGAGTGCATCGAGCGCGCGGGCGTCCTTCAGATCGGAGCCGTGGACCTCGAGGCCGCGGGCGAGGAACAGGCGGGCGAGGTTGCGCATGCCGGCGCCGCCGATCCCGACGAGATGGACACAGCGGACGGCGCTCAGGGACGGGACGGTCAGGGTCGGGATCGACCCAGGCGGCGCCTCCCAGCGATCCTCACGCGCCGGCATCCGCGTCCCCCGCGACCTCGACCGTCAGCGCCGCGATCCGGTCGGCGGCGTCCGGTCGCGCCCACGCTCGCGCCGCCGCCGCCATCCGTCGCCGCCGATCGTCCGCATCCACGATGGACAGGATGGCCGCTGCGAGCGCGGTTGACGACAGATCCGCGTCCAGGAGGAGGTCGGCCGCGCCGGCGGCCACCAGCTCGCGTGCGTTGGCCTCCTGATGGTGCTCGGTCGCGAAGGGGTACGGCACCAGGATCGAGGGCAGCGCGCAGGCTGTCAGCTCGGCCACGCTCGCACCCGCGCGCGAGACCGCGAGATCTGCGATCGCGAGCGCGAGATCCATCCGCTCGATGAACGGCAGGGGCCGCACGACGAGCGCCGCATCGGGCTCGATGGCGTCTCGCACGACCTCGAGGTGGTCCCGCCCGGTGCCGACGAGGATCTGCAGGTCGCCTCGGTCACGGAGGAGCGGCAGCGTCTCGGCGAGGGCTTGATCGAGGTGCAGCCCTCCCTGGCTGCCGCCGACGACGAGCACGGTCCGCCGATCGGCCTCGAGACCGAACGCCGATCGCGCCTCTGCGCGCAGGCGCTCGCGCTGGGCCGGCACCGCGATGATCTCGCGGCGGATCGGATTCCCGGTCCGTTCGACCCGGGTCCCCGCCGGGAGGCGGGCCTTCGTCGCCTCGAACATGGTGGCGACCACCGAGGCCCATCGAGCCCCCAGCCGATGGACCACGCCCGGCACGCTGTTCGGCTCGATCAACACGAGCGGCCGGCGCGCGCGGTGCGCGGCCACGACGGCGGGCGCCGCGGCGAAACCCCCGATGCTCACGACGGCGTCGGCCCCCTCGATGAGCGGCCGACAGGACCGGGCGCCGCGATCCGCCCGAGCGACCGCGCGCAGCGTGGCGAGCGAGACGCGCGACTGGGCGGCGACGACGCGGAGCCCGACGAACGGGAATCCCGCGGCCGGCACCAACTGGGCCTCCTGGCCGTCGATCGAGCCGATGTAGGTGATCGTCGCGCCGTAGCGGTCCCGCAACGCCTCGGCGGTCGCCAGCGCGGGGAACACGTGGCCGGCCGTGCCGCCGCCGGCGACGACGACGTTCATCGCGTCCGGGTGCGGCCCGGTTCCGTGGCCGAGGCGGGACGTCGCGTGCGCGGCGGATTCGCCGCCGCGTCGCGCGCCACGCTGGCGAGCACGCCGATCCCGGCGAGCGTGACCACCAGCGCCGTGCCCCCGAACGACACCAGCGGCAAGGGGACGCCCGTGATCGGCAGCAGACCCGTGACCGCGCCCATGTTCACGATCGCCTGCAACCCGATCCACCCGATCACCCCCGCGGCCAGCAGCCGTTCGAAGGTGCCGCGGGCGTGCAGGGCGATCCGAACGCCCGCGTAGATCAGCACGCCGAAGGCCACGACGACGGCCAGCGCCCCCAGCAAGCCAAGCTCCTCACCGATCACCGCGTAGATGAAATCGGAATGTGCGTTCGGCAGGAAGTCCCATTTCGCCCTGCTCGTCCCGAGCCCCGTGCCGAGCCAGCCTCCCGAACCCATCGCGATCAGTCCCTGGATCAGTTGGAATCCGTTCCCCTGCCGATCCGCCCACGGGTTGAGCCACGCGTCGAAGAACCGGGTGCGCCGATACGTCTCGCCCACGATCAGCAGCATGGCTCCGAGCAGACCCGCGCCCGTCGCGATCGCGAGATAGCGGAGCCGGACGCCCGCCACGAACAGCATGATCAGCACCAATCCGAACAGGATCAGGGTCGTGCCCAGGTCGCGTTGGGCGATCCCGAGCAATCCGATCACGCCGACGATGACTCCGAGCGGGAAGATCAGCTGTAGCGGTTCGTTCCGTCGGTTCCACTTGTTGGTCAGGATCGTCGCCGCGACCGCCACCAGCCCGAGCTTCGCGAACTCCGAGGGCTGCAGCGTGACGGGCCCGAGATCGATCCAGCGCGAGGCCCCGTAGAGCGAGGTGCCGGATGATGGGTGCGCGGCGACGATCATCAGCAGGGTCGCACCGCCCAACAGCGGTAATCCGAGCGTCTTCCAGGCGCGTGGGGACAGCCGCGCGACGAGGACGGCGACGCCGATGCCCACCAGCGCGTACACCACCTGGCGCTCGAAGTACCAGAAGCTGTTCCCGCCGTACCCCTGCGCGGCCGAGACGGATCCTGCGGACAACACCATGACGAGTCCGACGAGGGTCAGGAAGCCGGCGGCGCCCCCGAGGAGCGCGAGGTCGTGGCGCGCGAGCCGTTTCACCTCAGCGGGCGTTCGCCGTCTCGGCGGCGACAGCACGCGGAGGTGGCGCGCGCGGTCGGCGCTCGCGCCGGTCCCCCGGCGTGGCGTCGAGGTCCGGCGCACCGGTGCGGTGGCGGCCTTCGCCGCCGGGCGGCGCGCGGCCCCCTGGCTCCGCTCAGGCATGGGCGTCCCCCGCACCGGGCAGCGCCCGGGCCGCCGCTGCGAATCGGTCGCCGCGCTCGACATAGGAGGCGAACTGATCCCAACTCGCGCAGGCGGGCGCGAGCAGCACGACGCCGGGGCGGGTCGCCTGCTCGAAGGACCTGCGCACCGCCTCCTCGATCGAGGCCACGGTGGTGACGGGCACGACGCCGGCGAAGACGGCCTCGATCTCGTGGCTCGCCTCCCCGAGCGAGACCACCGACACCAGGTTGGCCGCGCCGGCCCGAAGCGGCGACAGGTCCTGTCCCTTGGCCCGGCCACCGGCGATCAGCACCGCGTCGCGCACGCCCGACATCGCCGCCAGCGCCGCGTGGACGTTCGTCGCCTTGGAGTTGTCGAGGAATCGCACGCCGTCGACCTCGGCGACGGCCTCGCCCCGGTGCGCGGCGGGTGCGAACGTTGCCAGTCCTGAGGCCACGGCGCCGGGATCGACGCCGAACGCGATCGCGGCCGCCGCCGCCGCCGCGGCGTCCTCGCGGTGCCCCGCCCGTTCGGGATCGATCTCCCCGAGCGGGACAACGCGGGCGCCGATGCGGGCGATCAGCTGCTCGGCGTCGAACCCAACCTCATCGACATCGGGGGCGCCGGTGCCGAACCAGCGGACGAGGCACGGCGCCGCCTCGGATACGGCGGCCGCGACGGGGTCCTCCCGGTTGCCGATATGGACGTCGCCGTTTGTCTGTCGCCGGTAGATCGCGGCCTTGGCCGCCCGGTAGGCGTCGAAGGAGCCGTGATGGTCGAGGTGGTCCGGGGCGAGGTTCACCAGGACCGACACCACGGGATGGAAACTCGTCTGCAATGCCAGCTGGAACGAGGAGACCTCGACCACGAGCGCCGCGTGCGGCTCGCGGGCCGCCGTCGTGAAGGGGTGGCCGATGTTGCCGCACGCCACGGCGCCGATGCCGCCGGCCTGCAGACACGCCGCGAGCATGCCCGTGGTCGTGGTCTTGCCGTTCGTGCCGGTCACGGCCAGGTAGGGGGCCGTCGCGAGGCGAGCGCCGAGCTCCAGCTCGCCCCAGGCGGGCAGCCCACGCTCGCGCGCCCACGAGAAGACCTCCGCGGACGGCGGTATGCCGGGGCTCGACACCAACAGGTCCGCCCCGTCGAGGTCGGAAGGATCGTGCCGGCCGAGCCGGATGTCGACGCCGAGCGCCTCGAGGTCCGTCACATCGCCGATCGCCGCCGCGTCGCGCACATCGGTGAGGACGACGGACGCGTCTTCCGCAACGAGCGCGGCGACCGCTGCGCGGCCCGCCACACCTGCCCCGAGGACCACCGCACGGCGCCCCGCGAACCGGCCGCTCATCCGAGGCCGCCGCGCGCGATGAAGTCCGCGTAGAAGAGCCCGATCCCCACCGCGGAGCAGAGCCCCGCGATGATCCAGAACCGCACGATGACCGTGAACTCCGGCCACCCCGCGAGCTCGAAGTGATGATGGATCGGCGACATACGGAAGATCCGGCGGCCGAAGCCTCGATAGGAGATCACCTGGGCGATCACCGATAGCGTCTCGAGCACGAACAGCCCGCCGATGATCACGAGCAGCAGCACGGTGTTGGTCACGAGCGCGAGCGCCCCGAACAACCCGCCGATCGCCAACGCGCCCGTGTCGCCCATGAAGATGCGGGCGGGCGCCGCGTTCCACCACAGGAACCCGGTCGCGGCGCCCATCATCGCTGCCGCCACGATGGCGGCATCCTGGAGGTCCGGCCCGCGCACCGAGTAACACCCGGCGGCGTTGGCCAAGAGCCCGCACGTGTGGCGGAACTGCCAGAAGCTGATGAAGATGTAGGCGGCCGACACCAAGATCGAGGAGCCCGCCGCGAGCCCATCCAAACCGTCGGTCAGGTTGACGGCGTTCGAGGATCCGGTCAGGACGAAGAACGCCCACAGGACGAAGAAGCCGCCGAGCGCGATCGCGGTCGGACGAACGAACGAGACGTGGGTCGAGATCCCGGCGTCTCCCCCGTAGTGGATGACGAGCCAGGCGAAGAGCAACGAGACGATCGCCGTTCCGAGGAACTTCTGCGCCTTCGTGAGGCCGAGCGAACGGCGGCGTTTCACCTTCGCGTAGTCGTCAAGGAATCCCACGACGCCGAAGCCGACCGCGGCCAGCACCAACGCCAGACCCGTGGCCGTGAACCGCTGCGTCGTGACGCGCGACGCGAGGTATCCGAGCACGAATCCGATCAGGATGACGATCCCGCCCATCGTGGGGGTGCCCATCTTCTCGAGGTGGGTGTGCGGCCCGTCCTCCCGGATCCGCTGGCCCCACCCCCACGTGCTGAACGCGTGGATCGCCACCGGGGTCCCCAGGAGCACGACCGCAAGCGCGACGCCGGCGGCGATCAGGATCGAGATCACGACAGCGCCTCCACGAGGCGCGCGGCCAAACGTTCGAGACCCGCCACCCGCGAGCCCTTGACCAAGACGACGTCTCCGTCTCGCACGGTGGCGAGCACGTCCGCCAAGGCGCCGTCCGCATCGTCGTACTCCGCAACGTCGTCCGGCTCCACGCCTTCGCGAACCGCGGCGACGGCGATCGCCTTCGCCTCCGGACCGATCGTGACTAGGCGATCGATCCGGAGGCGGGCGGCGAGCTCGCCGACCTTCTCGTGCTCCTCGGCGGCGATGGCGCCGAGTTCGGCCATCTGGCCGAGGACCGCGATCACACGCCCATCGGCAGCCATCCACCGGGCCGTGCGCAACGCCGCGGCGACCGATTCCGGGTTCGCGTTATAGGCGTCGTTGACGACACGAACGCCCGCCGGCGTCACGGTGGTGTCCATCCGCCACGGCGTGATACGCGCGGCCGACAGGGCAGCTGTGCAGGCGTCGAGCGGCACGTCCAACGCCAACCCGACAGCGGCGGCCCCCAGCGCGTTGTGCACCATGTGCTCGCCGGGCACCGAGAGCGACACGTGCGCCCGCGCCCCGTCGGCAAGCAGTTGGAACGACGCACGCCCGTCGCGCCCCAAGGACACCTCGTCGGCCCGAACGGGCGCCGCGTCGGTCCTGCCGAACGATCGGACGCGCGCCCGGGTGCGCGCAGCAAAGCTCGCGGCCACGGCGTCGTCGGCGTTCAGGATCGCCAGGTCCTCCGCCGTGAGCGCGTCGATGGGCTCCGCCGACGCTTCGACGATCGCGGACCACGAGCCGAACACCTCCATATGCGCGACCCCGACGTTCGTGACGACGACGATCGACGGCGCCGCGATCGGCATCAACCGTGCGACGTCACCGAGATGCCGGGCACCGAGTTCCGCGATCACGATCTCGGTATCGGGCGGCGCGCCCAGCAACGTCATCGGAACGCCGACCTCGTTGTTGAATGAGGACGGGCTCGCATGGGTGCGGTACCTCGTCGCGCACACCGCCGCGGCCATGTCCTTGGTGGAGGTCTTGCCGTTCGCCCCGGTGATCGCCACGACGGTGCCGTCGAAGCCCCGACGCTCGTCGGCGGCCAGGTCGAGGAGCGCCTGACCCGTGTCGACGACCCGGACCCCGGGGCCCTCCACGGCGGCATCCGCGCGCACGAGCGCCGCGCTGGCGCCACGTTCGAACGCCTCGGCGACGAACGCGTGACCGTCGCGCTGGGCACCGGCGAGCGCGACGAACAGCCCACCGTCGACCGCGAGCCGCGAATCGGTGTGGACGCTGCGAATCTCGACGTCGTCGCCGCCGTCCACCTCGCCGCCGACCGCGCGCGCGACCGCGGCGAGCGAGCGGGGCTTCATCGTGCCTCCGTTCGCGCGGCGATCGCGGCTCGGGCGATCTCGCGATCGTCGAACGGCAACACGGCGCCGCCCACCTCCTGATACGTCTCGTGGCCCTTGCCGGCGATCACGACAAGATCGCCGTCGCGGGCCTCGCCGACCGCGAGCTCGATCGCCGATCGCCGATCCGGCTCGATCAGGTGCGGCGCGTCCACAGGCATTCCCGCGAACGATCTCCTCGATGATCGCTCGGGGGTCCTCCGATCTCGGGTTGTCGCTCGTCACGACGGTGAGATCGGCGTGTTCCGCCGCGATGCGTCCCATGATCGGTCGCTTCGCCCGGTCGCGGTCTCCGCCGCAACCGAACACAACGATCACCCGGCCAGCGGCCAGCGCACGTGCACCCCGGAGCACGTGGAGGATGCTATCCGGCGTGTGTGCGTAATCCACTACCACCGCGAACCCCTGACCTGCCTGGACGGGCTCCATCCGCCCGGGCACGAGCGGGACCGAACCGATCCCCTGGGCCGCGGTCGCCATCGGGATCCCGAGGACGGACGCGGACGCGAGGACCCCGAGGCAGTTGTCCGCGTTGAAACGCCCGCGCAGCGCGCTCCGGACCGCGACGCCGTCGACCTCGAAGGCGAGTCCGTCGTGACGAACCTCGAGCGCGTCCCCTCGGAGATCGGCATCGGCGCCGAACCCGAACGTGACGATCGGGATCGCGGGATCCTTGAGCAGTCGTCTTCCCCAGGGATCGTCGGCGTTCACGACGCCTCGGCGAGCGTGCCCCGGGGTGAAGAGCCGCGCCTTGGCGGCGAAGTACTCCTCCATCGAACCGTGGAAGTCCAGGTGATCTTGGGAGAGGTTCGTGAAGAGGGCGACATCCACCACCAGGCCGTCGGCGCGATGCTGCGCGAGCGCGTGGGACGAGATCTCCATCGCGACCGCCTGCACGCCCTCGGTACGCATCCGGGCGAACAGACGATGCAGGTCGGGCGCCTCCGGCGTGGTGTGGGCGAGCGGGCCCGGCACGCCGTCGATACGGAGACCGGTGGTGCCGATCACTCCGGGGGTCGACCCGGCGGCCCGGAACACCGCCTCGAGCAGGTAGGTCGATGTGGTCTTCCCGTTCGTGCCGGTCACGCCCACCACGGTCATGGCGGCGGCCGGATCCCCGAACAGCGCCACGGTCATCGGGCCGATCGCCTCGCGGACCGAGGGCACCACCAGCTGGGCGACGCGGACATCGAGCGGCCGCTCCACCACGAGCGCCGCAGCCCCGGCGGCGACCGCGGCCGCGGCGAAATCGTGGCCATCGGCCAGCGCGCCCGGGATGCAGAAGAAGAGCGCGCCCGTGGGCACCGCGCGGGAATCGTACGCCGCGTCGCGCACGAGGGTCTGCGGATCGCCCCGCACGTCCGCGCCCACGACGGCGGCGACGTCGGCGAGGCGAACCAGGGGGAAGGTCGCGTCCACCGATGGCGAGCCTACACGCCCCATCTTGGGGCTCAGGGAGCCGGGAGCGCGTGCGGCGGCAGGCCGACCGGCTCGCTCGGCTCGATGCCGAGGCGTTGGATCGCGTACCGCGCGACGTGCTGGAACAACGGTGCGGCGGCGACGCCGCCGTAGATCGTGTCGGGCTCGTCCAGGATCGCCACCACGACGACGCGCGGTCGAGAGGCGGGGAGGAACCCGATGAACGATGCGACGTACCGATCGATGTAGTTGCCTTGGCTGTCGATCTTCTTGGCCGTCCCCGTCTTACCGGCGACCTGGTAGCCCGAGATCTGCGCGGCGTAGCCCGTCCCGTCCTGGACGGCGTAGGCCAGCATCTCGGTCAGCGTCCGCGTCGTATCGGTCGACAGGACCCTGTGCTGCGGACTCGGCGGGGCCGGCACGAACGTCCCGTCCTCATCGACGGAACCGCGGACGAGCCGCGGCTGCACATACACACCGCCGTTGGCGATCGTCGCGTACACGGTCGCCATCTGCAGGGGCGAGACCGCGACGCCGGCGCCGAAGGACACGGTCGCGCGTGTGATGTCGCTCCAGTCGGTCGAGGTCGGCATCAAGCCCGCGGCCTCCCCGGGGAACCCCACACCGGTCGGCGATCCGAAACCGAAATCCCCGAAGGTTCGCTGCAATGCGTCGTTACCGGTGCGGTCGGCCACCATCGAGATCCCGACGTTGCTCGAATGGGCGATGATGTCTCCCAGCGTCATGCGCTCGGTGGCGTGCTCCTCCGCGTCGTGAATCGTGTACCCCTCGATGTCCCGCGTAGCCGGCACGGTGAACCGCTCCATCGGCGACACGGCGCCGGACTCGAGCGCCGCGCCCGCCGTGATCGTCTTGTTGACCGACCCGGGTTCCCACGTGTCGGTGACCGCCCGGTTGACCAGGACGCCGGGGTTCGCGTCCGCGAAGGCGTTCGGGTCGAAGCTCGGGTTGTTCGCCATGGCGTAGATCTCGCCCGTCCGCGGGTCCATCACGATCACGGTGCCACCCTTGGCGTGGTTCTCGCGCACCGCGAGCCGCAGGTACTGCTGCGCTTGGAACTGGATCTGCCGGTCGATCGTGAGCTGCAGATCCGCGCCGGGTTGGGGGGTCTGCTGGACCTGCACCCCGCCCGCGATCTCCTGACCCATCGCGGACAGCTCCACCGTGCGGACGCCGGGGATGCCGGCGAGCGCCACGTCGTACTGTCGCTCGAGGCCCGTGATGCCGACGCCGTCGACGTTGACCAGTCCAACGACCTGCGCGGCGATCGAGCCCCCCGGGTAGTACCGCTTCTCGACCGGCAGAAGGCCGATCCCCGGCAGCCCGAGATCCGCGACGCGCGCAGCGACGTCCATGTCGACGCCGCGATCGACGTACACGAAGGTCGTGTCGGGCGTTGCGAGCGTTGCCGACACGGCCTTGCTCTTGAGCCCGAGCAGCGTGGACAGCTGCACCGACTCCCCGACCGGGTCGGTCACCAACGCGGGGTTCGCGTAGACGTCGCGGGCCTCCAACGTCACGGCAAGTGGGCTCCCGGTTCGATCCAGGATCTTGGCCCGCGTCGCCAGCAGCTGCTCCGTGCGGAGGCGCTGTTCGATGCCGAGTGCGGCGTAGGTGCCGGACTCGCGCACCTGCAGCACGCCCAGGCGGACCACCACGCCGCCCAGCGCCAACGCCATCCCGACGAACAAGGCGATCAGCCTCCCCGCCGGGGGTCGCTTCACGCGGACCCGCCGTCGGCCGCGGGCAGATGCAGGATCACGACGTGCTCGGGCATCTGCATCCCTCGCTGCCTGGCCCACTCCATGATCCGTTGCGGTGATGAGGCCGCCGCCACCTGTTCGCGCAGGACCTCGTGTTGTTGCTGCAGCGTCCCCAGCTGCGTCTGGAGATCATCCCCGTGGAAGCTGGTCTGCACCAGCAGCGCCGACAGCGACGCGATCCCGATGATGAGGATCCCCGCGACGACCGCGACGAGGATCCAGAACGCGAATGGGGAGCCGCGGCGCGCCCGCCGATGAGGGCGGGGAGGGGTGGCGCGTGGCGGGCGCGCCGCGGGCGCGCGCGGGGGACGCACGCGGGGCTCGGATCGTGGGGTCGGCGACGGCAGCGAACGGGCGGCGGTGCTCAAGCCGCCTCCTCGATCCGTTCGGCCGCCCGCAGCTTCGCGCTTCGGGCACGTGGATTCGCGGCGCGCTCGTCGTCCGTCGCGACGACGGGCTTCTTCGTCAGCGCCCGAAGACCGGGGTCGTCACGGAACGCGCGTTTCACGATGCCGTCCTCGAGCGAGTGATACGAGATGACGACGACGCGGCCACCGGGAACGAGGAGACCCGTCGCGTGCGGGAGCGACGCGGCGAGCTCCTCGAGCTCCCGGTTGACCGCGATGCGGAGTGCCTGGAACGTGCGGCGCGCGGGGTGGGGGCCCCCCGGACGCCGTCCCACGGCACCCACGACGACGCCGGCAAGCTGATCGGTGGTCGCGATCGGTCGCTTCCGCACGATCGCGGCGGCGATCCGTCGGGACTGACGCTCGTCGCCGAAATGAAAGATCAGGTCCGCCAGCTCGCGCTCGGACAACCCGTTGACCAGGTCCGCGGCCGAGGGCTCCTCGTCGCTCGCGCCCGCCATGCGCATGTCCAACGGCCCGTCCTCGCGGAACGAGAACCCGCGGTTCGGCTCGTCGAGCTGCATCGAGGACACCCCGAGGTCGAAGAGCATGCCGCCGGCGCGCCCGCCGACGTCGTCCTCATCCACCTCGGAGAAGCGGGCCCGCAGGACCTCCACCCGATCGCCGAACGCCGCGAGCCGTTCGCGCGCGGTGGCGAGCGCCTCCGGGTCGCGGTCCACACCGACGACCCGCCCCACGCCGGCGGCCAGGAGGGCGGCCGCGTGTCCGCCGGCGCCGAGCGTCATGTCCACGACGACGTCGGCCCCGGCGAGCAGCTCCACCACCTCGTCGACCATCACCGGTCGGTGGGGCGCCTCGGTCACCCGATGTGCCCGACGAACAGCCCGAAGGCGATCGAGGCGACGAGGGTGAGGGCCGTCATGCCGATCAACGACAGGCTCTGCCGCACCTCCGTGCCCAGCCGTCCCGGTGTGTCCTGGATCCTGTCGGCCATCCCGACCTCCTTAGCTCATCGGTGGGTCTCGAGCGTGCCCGCTTGATAGGCGCCGGTGTAGGCGGCCTCGTAGCGCTCATAGGTGGCCCGGTCCCAGATCTCCATGCGGTCCCGCACGCCGAGCACGATCACGTCCTTGCCGATCCCGACGGCCTCGCGCAACCGCCCGGGCAGCGTCAGCCGGCCCTGGCTGTCGAGCCGGAGCTCGTCGGACGATCCGAAGAACAGACGTGCGTACGCGCGCCCCGACGCGTCGGAAAGGGGGGACGCCGAGACCTCGTCGGCGCGACGCTCCCATTCGACCCTGGGGAAGGCGAACAGACAGCCGTCTTGCCCGATCGTGATCCAGGCCCCGTCGACGAAGGCCTCACGGAACCTCGCCGACAACGACAGCCGCCCTTTCGGGTCGAGCTGGTAGCTGTGCGCGCCGAGCAGTTCGGCCACGCGTCCTCCCCTTTCCTCCACTGTGGTCCCCGTTTATGCCACCTGCACTCCACCGCGTCAACATCTACTGCGCCCGAACTGTTGTTCGACCGGCGTCCGGGCATGGCGAAGCCGGCAAGGACCAAGTGGAGGTGGCGGGGTCCCTCTTAGAGGAGGTATGGCTCCCAGCCCGGTTCGACCGAGCCGAGCGTGAGCCGGAACCCGTCGGAGGGAGCGAAGGGTCGACGGGCGAGATGGAACCCGGCCTCCTGCGGGGTGCGGTCCATCTTCTTGGCGTTGCATCGCCTGCAGGCCGCGACGACGTTCTCCCACACGTGGAGACCGCCCCGGGAGCGAGGCAGGACGTGATCGAGGTTCTCGGCGGCGTGACCGCAGTACTGGCAGGCCCATCCGTCACGCGCGAAGACGGCACGCCGAGTCAGCGGCGCGTGCTGCCGGTACGGGACGCGCACGAAGTTCCGGAGCCGGACCACCGAGGGCGCGTCGAGATGGAGTCGCTCGCTGCGGAAGATGGCGCCGTTTGACGCGACGACGTCGGCCTTCTCCTTGAGGACGAGCACGACGGCACGCCTCGCCGGGAGCACCGCGAGAGGCACTTCGGTGGCGTTCAAGACGAGCGCCCTTCCCATGAAGGGAGTCTACGGCTCGCGCGTTGAATCACAAGCGTGTAACCTTGCCCCAGGGATCGGTCCGGCCGGGATGCCTGGAGTTGCGAACAGGGGCCGCGCGGGGCGTCCGCACGTCCGGGCCGATCCCTTTCACGCCGCCGGTGGGCAACGCCTCGAGGTGCTCAGCGTTCCGCTCGTCCCGTGCGTCTATAGACGGGGTCACGCTTCGAGCGCGCGGGGGTACGATGGCACGCAACCGCGAGTGTGTCGGACACGGGGGGTTTCGGTTGGATCTGCGTGAAGAAGCACGCGATTGGCAGTCGTTCGGAGATCGCTTCACCGCGCTCGAGGACAACATCGAGAAGGTCGTCCGAGGCAAGCACGCGCAGATCCGACTGGCCCTCGTCGGCTTGGTGGCCGAGGGTCACCTCCTGATCGAGGACGTCCCCGGGGTCGGCAAGACGATGCTCGCCAAGGCGCTGGCCCGGTCGATCGATTGTTCCTTCCGGCGCATCCAGTTCACGCCCGACATGCTCCCGACGGACATCACCGGGGTGAACGTCTTCAACCAGGAGCGAGGCGATTTCGAGTTCCGCCCCGGTGCCGTGTTCGCGAACGTCGTGCTCGGCGATGAGATCAACCGCGCCTCCCCCAAGACACAGTCCGCCCTGTTGGAGTGCATGGAGGAGCGTCAGGTCACGATCGATGCCGAGACCCACACGCTGGGCACGCCGTTCATCGTCGTCGCGACACAGAACCCGGTGGAGCACGAGGGCACGTATCCCCTGCCAGAGGCGCAGCTCGACCGGTTCATGATGCGTCTGTCGGTGGGGTACCCGTCGGCGGAGATCGAGGCGGAGATCCTCGCCACCCACAGCGTCGGGGAGCCGCTCTCCGAGATCGGTCCGGTCTGCGACGCGATGGCGGTCGCGGAGCTGATCTCGCTCGCGCAACAGGTGCACGTCGCCCCCGCGATCCGCTCCTACATCGTGAGCCTCGTGGAAGCCTCGCGGCAACACGCCGACGTGTATCTCGGCGCGAGCCCCCGCGCCTCCATCATGTTGCTTCGGGCCGCACGCGCTTTCGCGGCCTCCGATCGGCGCGATTTCGTCATCCCGGACGACATCAAGACCCTCGCGGTTCCCGTCCTCGGTCACCGGATCATCGTGACCGCCGACGCCTCCATGAACGGGCGGGACACGGCCGCCGTGATCGCCGACCTGCTCGAGCGCGTCGAGGTGCCCGTCGCGGAGCGGGAGTGATGCTGACCCCGCGCGGCATCAGCGTGGCCGTTGCGGGGGTCGCGATGTGGCTCGCCGCACGGTTCCTCGGCTCGCCCGGGCTCGAGATCGTCGCGATCGGGCTCGCGTTGCTGCCGTTCATCGCCGGCGCCTATCTGCGCTGGAGCGGTCAGCCTGTGTCGGTCGCCCGGCACCTCTCCGAGGCGCGCGTGCCACCCGGGACCCGTGTCACCGTCCGGCTCGACGTCTCCAACCCGGCCCCGACCTCCACGTCCTTCCTCTTGCTCGAGGATCGACTGCCGCCGGCGCTGGGTCGCCCCGCGCGCCTGGTCGTCACCGGTGTCGGCGGCCGCGGCACGCAGCGCGTGTCGTACTCGATCGTGCCGCAGGCCCGCGGACGCTACGGCATCGGGCCGCTGACGGTCGATCGGACCGACGCCTTCGGACTCTCGCGGAACCGCGTCATCCTGGAGGGCAGAGAGGAACTGCTCGTGACGCCCGAGATCGAGGACCTCCGGGCGCCCAGCGACGCGGCCAGCGGGAGCAACGTGGGCAGCGCGCGATCGCGCCAACTGCTCCGCACGGGTGAGGAGTACTTCACGATGCGTGGCTACCAGGAGGGCGATGACCTTCGACGGATCCACTGGCCCTCGGTCGCCCGCACCGGCGAGCTCATGATCCGCCAGGACGAGGCGTCGCGGCGCGCGAGCGGGCTCATCTACGTCGACAGCCGCGAAAGCATGCTCGGCCCGGCACGCGGCGCGGCCTTCGAACGTGCGGTCTCGTGCGCGGCGAGCGTCGGGGCGCTGTTCGCCCGCAACGGGTTCGGCCTGCAACTCGGCGCCGACGAAACACCGATCCACGCCGTGTCCGAAGAGGCCTTCCTCGACTCGCTGTCGGGGCTCACGCACGGTCGTGGGCGCACGATCGCACGGGCGCTCACCTCGCTGCGGATCGCCGGCGGCGGCGACACGTCGCTCGTGTTCATCGGCGCGCCCCTGCCGCCCCAAGAGCTGCCGCAGCTCGTCCGGGCCGGCGCCGCCTTCGGGCAGCGCCTGGCGATCCTCGTGCACCCGATGGATCTGGCGAGCGCGCCCGTCAACCGTCGCACCCAGCTCGAATCGCGAGCCACCCAGGCACACCTGACCCTGATCCGCGCCGGATGGGACTGTCTGGTCCTGTCCCCGACCACGAGGTTGCGCGAACGATGGCACACACCCCGGGCGCACCGGCCCGCATCCAGCGCCTGAGCTCCCTGATCGCGATCCTCGCGGTCGCGCTGGCGATCGCGCTGGCGTTCGGGCGGATCCTCCAGGGCTCCGGCGCGGCCTGGCGGCTGCTGGCCGTCGGCGTCGCCTCGGGCCTCATCGCCTGGGCCACCGAGCGACGAGGCATGTTGCTCGCGACCGCATGCAGCGCCGCAGGGCTGTTGCTGGCGCTCACCTGGTTGGCCGCACCGCAGACCTCATGGTTCGGTCTGCCCACGGCGGAGACGCTGCGCACCCTTGGGTCGCTCGCCACGGAGGTCGGCGGGCAGGCGCGCGACTACGTCTCCCCCGCGCCCGCCACCCCGGCGCTGGTCCTGGCAGGAACGATCGCGGTCTGGGCGGCGGTGTTCTCCTGCTACGCACTCGCGTTCCGCGCGCAGAGCCCGCTGCTCGCCTTGGTGCCGCCGCTCGCCCTGATCGTGTTCGCCGACAGCGTCCTGGAGGAGGTCGTGCGGCCCATCTTCGGCGTGTGGTTCCTGTTGGCGGCCTTCGCGGTGCTCTTCGCCGATTCGCTGCGTCGACTTCGCGGGTGGGGGCCGGTCTGGTCGCCGACCGCGAACCGAGACCGGCTGTTCCCGGCGGCGGGCCGCAACGCGCGGCGCGTCGGGCTGACGGCGCTGACGGTCGCGGCGCTGGCCCCGCTGTTCATGCCCGGTTTCGGGACGAAGCCGGTGATCGACCTCTCCTCGTTCAACAGCGACGGCCGCATCCGGGTGAGCCCGCTCGTCTCGATGGGCGCGGTGCTCTCGCAGGCGCAACAGGACGGCGGCAACGTCGAGGTCTTCCAGGTGCAGACCGATCACCCGTCGTACTGGCGCATGGTCGCCCTGGACTCCTTCGACGGGACGACCGGCACGTGGGAGGCGGTGCCCGACGACGGGGAGATCGTGGGCTCGGACACCCAGGTGCCCGGCGTCAGCGGCAGCGGACCCGAAAGCGAGCAAACGTTCACCATCTCGAGCGACCTCGGGTATGCGTGGCTCGCCATGCCACCGGATCCGCTGACGTTCCAGATCGATCATCAGGTGACGTGGCACCGGGCGTCGATGTCCGCGGAGGTCGACAGCTTCCCCGACGGGGGCGAGACCTACTCGGTGACGTCGTTCGACGCCAACCCGACGGCCGCTGACCTGCGCAAGGTCCAGGCCGCGGACGAGAGCGCCGTCGACCTCGAGCTTCCCGCGATCCCGGCCTCGGTCCCGGAGACGGCTCGGCTCTGGACCAGAGGGCTCCACACCGACTACGACAAGGTCATGGCGATCTGGCGGAACCTGGCGCACACCGACTTCACCTACCGGGTGGACGTGCCCTATCGGGACGACGCGCAGTCGCTCGCCGACTTCCTGGTCAAGCGCCAGGGGTTCTGCCAGCAGTTCGCGAGCCTGATGGCCGTGATGTTGCGCGAGATCGGCATCCCGGCACGGGTCGCCTTCGGCTACAACCAGGGCACGGCGCTCGGCAACGGGGTCTACTCCGTGCGGACGAAGAACCTCCACAGCTGGGTCGAGGTCCCGTTCCAGGGGTATGGCTGGCTCGGATTCGATCCGACGCCCGGGTTCGCCGACCCGAGCGCCACCTATATGCCCAAGAACGCGAGCGAGGGGCCGCCGTGCCCGCGTCCGCTCCTCGGGTGCACCGCACCGCCGGTCAAGGGCACGGGCCGCGGGAACGGGACCCACAACGTCAAGGGCAGCGGCTTCACGGGTCTCGGCGAAGAGTCCGGCGGGGTGGCCGGAGACGTCGGCTCCACCCAAGCTGGGCCCGCCGCCGAGCGCCCGATCGGGTTGCTGCTCGCCGCGGGCGCGGCCCTCGCTCTCGCCCTCGCGATCGGCATCCCGCTGCTGCACCGAGCGCGGCGGCGGCGCCGCCTCCACGCCGCTCGCGACCCACGGACGCTGATCCTCGCGACCTACGACGTGTTCGGCGAGCGCGCGGGCGAGCTCGGCTGGGGCCGATCCCCCGGCGAGACCCCGGAGGAGTTCCGCCGCCGGCTCTCCGACGCGACCGTGCTTGCCGAGACCGATGACCCGCGACTGGCCCGGATGACGACCGCGGTGGTTCGGGCGGCCTATGCGCCGGCGCAGCCGGATCAACAGGACGCGCACGATGTCGCGGACGACGCCGAGGCGGTGCTGCACGACCTCCGAGCGACCGTGCCGTGGCGCCGGCGGCTCCTGGGTCTGTACCGGCGCAGCTGAGCGCTACGAGCCGGTGGCCGTGACCGCGGCGGCCTCACGCAGAGCGCGCACGAACTTCTCGCGATCCTCCTGGAACGACCGCACGTTCGAATCGACGGAGGTCGCGATGTCGTCGATCGCGACGAAGAAGGCCATCTGCCCCTCCTTCAGCGCGTCCATCACCTCGCCGTCGCGACGACAGATCTTGAAGATGCTCTGACCATCGGTCACCAGCTGCACCTCGGACAGGTGTTGATCGAGCCCCGCGCGCTTGTTGAGGAACGCCCACGAGCGACGCACTCGTTGCAGCGACATCCCGCCGTCCAACAGCGACTTCACGACCCGCAGCGCGACCAGATCGCGGAACGCGTAGAGCCGCGGCACGCCCGGACGGCCGCCCGTGCTCTGCACGCTCGGTGAGACGAGGCCGATCTGGTCCCAATAGCGGAGCTGTCGAGCGGAGCACCCGGTGAACTTGCTGGCCTGGTGAGCGGTGAACCCCTCCATGCGGACGCCCGACCTCCGTTTCCGTTCCTCGTCAACTTCACGCATCCGGGCGCCGCATCGCCCGGAGAGGAAGGAACACCATCCGGCTGTTGCGTGTCGCACGCCCCCGGGGAAGGGGAGGCACCGTTTGTACACCGCGCGTTCATCCGGTGGCAAGCGTCGAGCGTACGGGGCATGCGCGCGACGACGTTCGCGTCACGGGCGCCGGTCAGGGGCGACGGAACCGCGACGCGATCCGACCGAGCACGCCGGACAGCGTGAACCCGTCGTCTTGCATCAGACGCAGCTGATCGCGACCGAGCTGGCCGACGTAGCGGTACAGGAGCACCGCGGAGACCACCGTCACGACGAAGCCGATCGCGGCCACGATCACCGACATGACGAACAACATGATCATGACGAGGCCGACGACGAAGGCGATCGAGGCCCAACGGATGCGACGCGCCAGATGGGAGTACAGGTCGGTGCGCCCGACCTGTTCGACGAACGCGGGGTCGTCCTCGGTCAGGCGTCGCTCGATCTCGTCGAGGATGCGTTGTTCGTGGTCGTTGAGTGGCATCGATTCCTCCGGCCGTCGGGGCGACCGCTATCGATTATAGGAAGGACCCGCGCTAGGTGGAACGACGATCGGCACACGTTCCGGTTTCGGCTCGGGCGGCTGTACGCGCTCGCGCTGGCGATCCAGCAGTGTGGCTTGTGTCGCAGCACCTTTCCCGAATCGGCGTTCGATGCGATCCATCGCCCGCTCGACGTCGCCCCAGCGCTCGCCGCGGAGCAGTGCGAGCTGTTCGGCGCCGGCGGCCTGCAACCCCGACGCCTGGACACCCAACAACCGGACACGCCGACCCGCCCCCGGCAGCGCGCCGTAGAGCTCGGCGACCACGTGATAGAGGTCGGCGCCCACATCGGTCGCGTCCGGCAGTGTCCGCGCCCGCGAGAGCGTCGTGAAGTTCGCGAGGCGCACCTTCAAGGTCACGGTCCGGGCCCGATACCCGTCCTCGCGGAGACGCGCGGCCACGCGCCCGGACAGGTGCAGGAGCTCGCGGAGGATCTCGCCGGTGTCGTCCAGATCGCGCTCGAACGTCTCCTCATGGCCGACCGATTTCGGCGCCTCGTAGGGGATCACGGATCGGTCGTCGACGCCGTGGGCGAGCTCGCTGAGGTGCGTCGCCGAGGCTTCGCCGAGCAATCGATCCAGCACGGCGCGCGGCGTCCGCGCGAGGTCCCCGATCGTGCGGATGGCCAAGCGGCCCAAGAGGTCGGCCGTTTTCTCACCGACGCCCCACAGACGACCCACCGGCAACGGATCGAGGAACGCCAACGTCTGTTCCACCGGCACGTGCACCAGCGCATCGGGTTTGCGGTGGTCGGACGCGAGCTTCGCGACGAACTTCGTCGCGGCGACCCCGGCCGAGCACGTGACGCCGACCTCGGTCTCGACCTCCGCTCGGATCTTCTCGGCGATCCCGACCGGCTCGCCGAACAGCGTGGTGGCGCCGCTGCAATCCAGGAACGCCTCGTCCAGCGAGATCGGTTCGACGAGCGGTGTGTGCGCCAGCAGCACCTCGCGGAAGCGGTTCGAATGCATGCGGTACGCCTCGAAGTCCGGCGGCAGGAACACCGCGTCGGGGCACAGGCGGCGCGCACGCACGGATGGCATCGCCGAGCGAACGCCGGCGCGGCGTGCCTCGTAGGAGGCGCTCGACACCACGCCGCGACCTCCCGTGCCGCCGACGACGACGGGTTTGCCACGCAGGGAGGGGTCCTTCAACACCTCGACCCCGGCGTAGAACGCGTCGAGATCCACATGCAGGATCGGCTCGAGTGGCCGCGTCGTCATCTGCTTCACCCTAGCCCGCTCGTTCGCATCCGGCTTCGCTTCCTGCTCACTCGGGGTCAACCCGCGGAGCCGGGACTCGCGTGCCACAGTCGACGTCCCGGCGTGGCCGCGGTGGGCTGGGTCGGGTTGCCCATCGCTTCGCGCAGGGTGCCCTCGCGCCGAGCCGCCTGCAAGGCCACGAGATCCCAGACGTCCTCGGCGATCACGCTGACCCCTTGCTTGCCCGTACGGCGCAGCTGTCCCCAGACCGCCATCGCGTAGGCGTGGAACACCGTGCGCGCGACCTTGTGCTGCACCGAGGGGAAGACCGTGACCTCGACGGGCCCCGAGGCGTCGTCGAGCGAGACGAAGATGATCCGCTGGCCGCTGCGCACCGCCGGCGTCTGGGATGCGATCTTGACCCCGGCGACCATCACCCACTCCCCCTGTCGCTTGCGCGACAGGTCGGCTGCCCGCGTCACACCGAGATCCTGCAGGAGCGGCTCGTAGAAGCTGACGAGGTGGCGGGTGGCGTCCATGCCGAAGACGTCGAGCTCGGCGCGGACCACCTCGGCGTCGCTGTACTCGGGGAAGGCGTGGCGTGGCGCGGTGGTCTCGGTGAGGGTCAGCTGGTCGCCCTCGCGTGGCGCCTCGACCGTGATCGCCTCGTACAGGTGCGAACGACGCCCGCCGGGCAACGCATCGAACGCCCCGGCGTGGGCAAGCGCCTCGGCGACCGGTCGCGACACCGTGGTGCGCCGCAGGAAGTCCCCCATGTCGGCGAACGGGCGCTCGGACCTCGCGATCTGGATCGAACGGAGATCGGCCGCCGAGATCCCGTGCACGTCCTGCAGGCCGATGCGGATGCCCAGGGCGCCGTCGGCGGTCTCTTCCGTGACGTAGTCGGGCTCGCTGCGATGCACGTCCAGCGGCAGGATGGGCACCCCGGCGCGCCGCGCGTCGTCGAGCAGGAGCCGCCGGGGGTACATGCCCGGGTCGTGGGTCAGGATGCCGGCCAGGAACTGCGCGCGGTAATGGGTCTTGAGCCACGCCGAGCGATACGTCGGCACGGCGAACGCGGCCGCATGCGCCTTGCAGAATCCGAAGCTCGCGAACTGCGACACGTCGTCCCAGGTCTGTTCGGCCGCGGCCGGATCGACGCCACGGCCGATCGCACGCTCGAGGAAATCGGCGCGCAGCCCCGGGAGCATCTCGGCGTCGTCCAGGTGCCGCCGCACATGATCGGCGTAGGTGAGGTCGTAGCCGGCCAGCGCCGCCAGCGTGCGGATCACCTGTTCGTGGAAGACGATCACCCCGAAGGTCTCCTGGAGCGCGGGGCGCAGCGCTGGATGCGCGTAGGTGGGGCGCGCGAGCCCGCCGCGCCGGGCGATGTAGGGGCGGATCATGTCGGACTTCACCGGCCCCGGGCGGAACAACGAGATGTCGACGATCAGGTCTTCGAACCGTTCTGGCTGGAGCTTCTGCAGCAGCTCGCGCTGGCCGGGCGACTCGATCTGGAAACAGCCGAGCGTGTCGGAGGCGCGGATCAGCTCGAACGTCGGCTCATCATCGAGCGCGATCCGGTCGAGATCGACCTTCTGGCCGGTGGTCCGGGCGATCTCGTCGATCGCGTGTCGCATCGACGAGAGCATGCGAACGCCCAGGATGTCGAGCTTGAGGTAGCCGAGCGCCTCGACGTCGTCCTTGTCTGCCTGGATCATGCGGTGCCCGCCCGCGCTGCGCTCCAACGGCACACGCTGCACCAGGTCGTGGCTGGCGAGGACGATGCCACAGGGGTGCAGCGCGATATGCCTCGGGAACCCGTCGAGCCGCTCGGCAACCCGGAACAGCAGATCGAGCTGGCGCATCGGCAGCTGCAGCCCTTGCAGCTCGGGCAGCCGCTCGAGCCCTTCGCGCAGGTGCCGCGCCGAGATGTGCGGGAACGCCTTTGCCACGACGCCCACCTCGACCTCGGGGAGGCCGAGCGCCTTGCCGACCTCCCGGACCGCCGATCGCGCCCGGTAGGTGTCGACCATCGCGACGCAGGCCGCCCGCTCGTAGCCGTGGCGCGTGAGGATCATGTCGTAGACGTCCTCGCGCCGAGCCGACTCCACGTCGATGTCGACGTCGGGCAATTCGTCACGCATCGGGTTCAGGAATCGCTCGAAGGACAGGTCGTGCCGCAACGCATCGACGTCGGAGATCCCGGTGACGTAACACACGAGCGAGCCCGCGGCGCTGCCCCGGCACGCCGCGAAGATGCCCATCGTCTTGATGTCGGCCACGATGTCGGCAACGGTCAGGAAGTAGGCCGCGTAGCCCATCTGCCGGATCATCGACAGCTCCAGATGCATGCGCGCGCGAAGGCGTTCGTCCTCGCGCAGGCCGCGTTCGTGCACCCCACGCCAGCATCGCTCGGCGAGCATGGCGTCGGCGCTGCGTCCCTCCGGCGTCGGGAAGTCGGGGAAGTGCACCTGTTTGAGCCCCAGGTCGAACGAGACGCGCTCGGCGACCGCCAGGGTGCGATCGCACAGATCCGGCCGCTCCGCGAACAACGCACGCATCGCCGCGGGCGCCTTGAGCCAGCCCTCGGCGTTGGTCCGTGTGACGTTGGACGACGCGATCGGCACGATGCGACGCATGCACTCCAACGCGTCGGCGACGAAGGCGTCGGCCGGCTGCAGGTAGCGCACGGGGTTGGTGGCGGCGGCCGTGGCGTCGAGCCGTTCGGCGAATCGCAACAGCGCGCGGACCTCGGTATCGGAGCCGGCCTCGACGCGATGTTCCACGGCGACCACGCAGCGCTCGGGACCGAACGCCTCGCGATAGGGCGCGGCCAGTGTGGCCGCCGCGTCGATGCGACCGGCGGCCGCGAGACGCCCCGGATGCGAGCGTGGGCCCAACAGCACCGTCAGTCCGGCGGCGTGCGCGCAGATCTGCTCGGTAGCCACCCAGGGGTCGCCGCGCTCGCCCAGGAGATGCGCGTCGGTGACCAGCCGGCACAGGTTCGCGTAGCCCGCGTCGTTCTCGGCAAGCAGCACGACCGATGCATCACCCGGCGGCGGCGTGGGGGCGCGCACGGTGAGCGACGCGCCCAGGATCGGGCGGACGCCTTCTCGTTGGCATGCGGCGACGAACCGGGCGGCGCCGTAGAGACCGTCTCGATCGGTGAGCGCAACCGCCGGCATGCCGAGCTCCGCCGCGCGCCCCACGAGCTGCTCGGGCGTGAAGGCGCCTTCCTTCAGGGAGAAGCAGGAGCGGACGTCGAGATGGGCGAAGGAGGGGGCCACGCCGCCCGCCTCAGTCCCACAAGCGTTCCATGTGCCACAGATCGCGTTGGCGATCGAAGTAGAGATCCCACACCGCGCCGCCGCGGGCCTCGATGCGCCAATACTCGCGGTCGCGCCCGTCGGCCCACCAGCGTCCTTCGATGCGCCACTTGCCGATCACGTCGGCGACCTCGTACCGACGCCCCCGCCACTCGAACGCCGCCGGCAACCCGGCGTCGCGTTCGACCCGAACCTCCTCGTCGAAGCGCTTCGTCATCCCCGGTGTACCTTCGCTCCTCACCCCTTCTGTATCGAACATATGTTCGAGGGGGATGATGAAGGTACTCCCCTGCTCTGACATCCGTCAAGACCGTCATCGAAGCTCCATCGCACGGCCCCGGCGGCGTCATCGGGCGGCGGTACGCTCGACCCATGGGGGGAACACAACACGGCACCGGCGAGGACGAGCTCCTCGAGCCGTATGCCCCCGGGGACCCGGTCGCGATCCGCGAGATCTGGAACGGCCGCGTCTGGTACGCCCGCCCGGCGACGGTCGTTCGCGACGAGCCGAACCTCACGATGCTGTTGGTGCCCCCGCATGTGCGCGCGAAGGAACCGGTCGATCCCGCCGGCGAGCCGCTTCGCATCCCAACGACCGACTGGGACTTCCGCGACACCGACCGGGGAGACACCTGGAACCTCTCGTTCGCCTTCCCAGACACGCCGTACTCCGTGATCCTCGGCTTCGAGGCCTCCGGCACGCTTCGCGAGTACTACGTCAACCTGCAGACACCGCTCGAGCGTTCCCCGGCCGGCTTCGACACGGTGGAACACATCCTCGACGTGACGATCCCGCCCGACCGAAGCACCTGGGCGTGGAAGGACGAGGACGAGCTGGCCGAGGCGGTCGAACGCGGTCTGTTCACCGAGGAGGACACCGCCTGGTTCCGCTACTGGGGCGAGCGCGCCGTCGAACACGTGTTGCTCCGTGAGCCACCCTTCGACGAGGACTGGGCGACGTGGCGGCCGGATCCCGCCTGGGAGGAGCCGGCGTTGCCCGCCAACTGGGACCTCGTGCCCGCATAGGCGGGTTTCCGACGCCTCCCCACATCCACCGAGCGCTCGGCGTACTATCCGCCCGTCCTTCAACCCAGAGGAGGGTTGGGTTATGTCCGGTTTCGATAACGGTGGGGCGGCTCCCCCGCCACCACCACCACCGAGCGCAGGCGGCGGCGGGGCGATCCCGCAGCGCGGCCTCGGCGACATCCTGACGACGGCGTTCGAGCTCTATCGCGCGAACGCCGCCAAGCTGATCACGATCGTGGCGATCGTCGTGGTGCCGCTCACGTTCCTGATCGCGTTGTTCACGTCGATCCTGTCGAACAACGTCGAGAAGGCCGTCAACGGGGTCACCGTCGATCCGAATACGGGCCAGATCACGGTCTCGACGACGGCGTCCACGAGCTTCGCGAACTCGATCCTGCTGTTGCTCCTGACCTATCTGCTGTCGTACCTGATCCAGTATCTGTTGACCGGAGCGTTGACGCGAGGCGCCGCGGGCTCGTTGCTCGGCCGTCCCGTCGACGTGCAAGCCAGCTACAGCTACGCGTTCTCGCGCCTGCTCCCGTTGGTCGGACTCGCGATCCTGGTTGGGCTCGTCGTCGCCGGTGGTCTGATCCTGCTCATCATCCCGGGGATCATCTTCGCCGTCTTCCTGTCGATGGCCGTGCCCGCGTTCATCGTCGAACGGCTCGGCGTGACGGCGTCGATGTCGCGCTCCTGGAACCTCGTCAAGGGCGTCTGGTGGCACACCCTGGGCGTGATCTTCGTCGCCGGCATCATCGCCTCGATCGTCTCGGGCATCCTGCGAGCGATCGGCGGAGACTCCTTCTTCGGCACGTGGATCATGTCCGCCATCGGACAGATCATCACCGCCCCGTTCGTGGCCCTCGTCGGCGTGGTCCTGTACGTCGACCTCCGGTCGCGTCACGAAGGGCTCACCGCGGAGCAGCTCGGCACCCAGCTGGACGCCGCGCAGGCCTGACACCTTCGATCGACACAGAGGCGCTCCCCGCGGGGGGCGCCTCTGTGCGTGTCCGAGCCGGGGAGCACGGCGTGTGGGAGTCTCCTGGGATGACCGAGCACGCGCTCGACCCGGCCGCCGTCCGCGCGCGCTTCCCGGCGCTCTCGCGCCTCGCGCCCGACGGCCGTCCCTACGTCTGGGTCGACGCCCCCGGCGGATCCCAGATGGTCGACACCGCGATCGCGGCGATGACCGATCGCATGCAACGGGGGGCGTCGAACACGCACGGCGTCTTCCCGGTGAGCGCGGAGATCGACGCCCTGATCGCCGACGCTCGCCGGGCGGGCGGCGACTTCCTCGGGTGCGATCCCGACGAGGTGGTGTTCGGTCAGAACGCGACCTCGCTGCTGCTGCACCTGTCGCGCGCCCTCGGGCGGACATGGGGACCCGGCGACGAGGTCGTCGTGACGCGGCTGGACCACGACGCGAACGTCCGGCCGTGGCTGCTCGCGGCGCGCGACGCCGGCGCGACCGTTCGGTGGGTGGACGTGCGCGAGGACGATGTCACCCTCGACCTCGACTCGTTCGACGCGCAGCTCTCGGAGCGGACGAAGCTCGTGGCCTTCACGCTCGCCTCGAACGCGGTGGGAACGATGCCGCCCGCGGCGGAGCTGACGCGACGTGCGAAGTCGGTGGGCGCGCTCGTCGCGCTGGACGGCGTCCACCTGTCGCAACACCACGCGGTCGACCTGCACGGCGTCGGCGCCGACATCGTCGCCACCTCGCCGTACAAGTACTTCGGCCCGCATCAGGGCATGCTCGGCGTCCGCGCGGAGCTGCTGGCGTCGCTCGAGCCCTACAAGCTGCGGGCCGCACCCGACGAGGACCCCGACCGCTGGGAGACGGGCACGCAGAGCCACGAGTCGCTCGCGGGAACGATCGCTGCGATCGACTACATCGCCGACACGGGCGGTGGTGGCTCGGATCGGCGAGCTGCCGTCGTCGCCGGCTTCGACGCGTTCGCCGCCCACGAACGCGCCCTCGCGCGACGGTTCCTCGAGGGCGTTGCCCGGCTGCCGTCGGTGCGCCTCTACGGCATCGCCGATCCCGACCGGCTCGGCGAGCGCACGCCGACGTTCGCGATCCGCGTGGGCGAGCAGCATCCGCTCGACACGTGCGCCGCCCTGGCCGAGCGCGGCATCTTCACGTGGGACGGGCACTACTACGCCATCGAGGTCTTCGATCGACTCGGGCTGCTCGACACCGGTGGCGCGGTGCGGATCGGCTTCTGCCACTATCACTCGCTCGACGAGGTGGACCGCGTGCTCGAGGCGCTCGGCGAGCTGGCGGGCTGAGAGGGCCTCGGGCCGGTACCATCGGTGTCTCCCCCTCCCCAGAAGGGTCCCTCTATGCGCATCTTGATCTTGGGCGGTGACGGGTACCTCGGGTGGCCGACCGCGATGCGATTCTCGAGCCTCGGTCACGACGTCCACGTCGTGGACAACTACCTCCGCCGCAGCGCGCATCGGGAGGCCGGCACCGACTCGCTCACGCCGATCGCGGCCGACCTGCCCGGCCGCGTCGAGGCATGGCGGGAGGTCACCGGGCGCACGATCGGCGTGACGGAGGGCGACCTCGGCGATTGGGAGACGGTCGAAGCCGTCTTCCGCGGATTCCAGCCCGAGGCCGTCGTGCACTACGGCGAGATGCCCAGCGCTCCCTACTCGATGAAGGATCGCCGGCACGCGGTGTTCACCCAGACGAACAACGTCGTCGGCACGCTCAACGTGCTGTGGGCGATCCGCGACCTCGCCCCCGACGCACACCTGGTCAAGCTCGGCACCATGGGCGAGTACGGCACGCCGAACATCGACATCGAGGAGGGCTACCTCCAGATCGTGCACAACGGGCGCACCGACTACCTGCCGTTCCCGAAGCTCCCGGGGTCGATGTATCACCTCTCGAAGGTGCACGACAGCCACAACATCCACTTCGCGTGCCGGGTGTGGGGTCTGCGAGCGACCGACCTCAACCAGGGCGTGGTGTACGGCATCCAGACCGACGAGACGCGGCTGGACGATCGGCTGCTGACGCGCTTCGACTACGACGACGTGTTCGGGACCGCCCTCAACCGATTCTGCCTGCAGGCGGTGATCGGACACCCCCTGACCGTCTACGGCACGGGCGGCCAGACGCGCGGCTACCTCAACATCGTCGACACGCTTCGGTGCATCGAGCTCGCGGTGGAGCACCCCGCCGATCCCGGGGAGTTCCGTGTGTTCAACCAGTTCACCGAGTCGTTCGCGATCCTGGATCTCGCGGAGCTCGTGCAGAAGGCGGGCGCCGAGGTCGGGCTCGATGTGGCGATCGGCGCGGTGGACAACCCGCGCGTCGAATCCGAGGAGCACTACTACAACCCGGCGCACACGAAGCTGCTCGACCTCGGACTGCGACCCGCACCTGTTGTCCGCGGAGCTCGTCGAGTCGATGTTCTCGGTGATCGATCGGTTCAAGGACCGGGTCATCGTCGACCACATCCTGCCGCGCGACCGGTGGCGCCCGACGCCGTGAGCGAGCTGTGACGACCGTCCGGTTCCTGGGCGTCGTCGCCGCCGTCGGCTGTCTGTTCCTCGCAGCGCGCGCCTACGATCGGCGCCGGATCAGCCGGCTGAGCCTGCTGATCGTCGCGGCGCTCGCACTCGGCACGGTGGTACTGGCGATCCGCCCGTCGGTCTACGGGCCGCTGTTCAGCTGGTTCGACGTCGCGCCCGGCAACGAGCGACGGGTCCTGTTCGTCGTGATCTTGGCGGTCATCGTGCTGTTCTTCCTGGTGGTGCGGGTCCAGTCGGAAGGTGATACGAACGAGCGAACGATCCGGCTGCTCGTCGAGGCGCTCGGGCGCGAACGCTTCGACTGGGATCGCGCCGCGGCGTTGCACGAAGGCCGGCGGCTGGTGGTGGTCCTGCCGGCGTTCAACGAGGCGGGCAACGTCGGGCCCGTGGTGGCGTCGCTGCCCGCGGATCTCGAGGGTCTCCGGGTGGTCCCGGTCGTGGTGAGCGACGGCAGCATGGACGCGACGGCCGCCGAGGCTCGCGCCGCCGGGGCGCTCGTCACCGAGTTGCCGGTCAACCGCGGGGGCGGGTTGGCGCTCCGGGTCGGCTACGAGATCGCGCTGCAGCTCGGGGCGGAGATCGTCGTGACGATGGACGCCGACGGGCAACATCTCGCGGAGGAGCTCCCCGTGATGGTGGCGCCGATCTTGGATGGGACGGCCGACTACGTGAACGGCTCGCGTCTGCTGGGCGATTTCGAACGCGACAGCCTGACCCGGCACATCGGCGTGCACGTCTTCTCGCGGATCGTCTCGCTCCTGACCGGTCGGCGGATCACCGACCCGTCCAGCGGCTACCGGGCGGCGCGGGCCGATCTGCTGCACCGGCTGGTGCTCGAGCAGGATCAGTTCTGGACGAGCGAGATCCTGATCGAGGCGCTCCGCCATCGCGCGCGCGTCGTCGAGGTGCCCGTCACGATCGTCGCCCGCTCGAGCGGTACCTCGAAGAAGCCGGCGTCGCTTCGCTACGGCTGGCACTTCTCCAAGGTCATCATCCAGACCTGGCTGCGCTGACGCTCAGAAGCGTCGCAACCGATCATGCATGCTGCGCGCGATCGCGCGCTCACGTCGGAACTTCTTCCAGTCGCTGCTCTTGGTGCTGAGGGTGACGTCGGTGACGATCTGCAGGATCCCGATCGCCAGCAACGCCCACGCGGACCAGGCCGGCGCGTTCGTCGCGGGCCACAGCGCGAGCGCGACGAAGGGCGCGAGCTTGGTCGCGATCGCCCCGCTCGCATGGAACCAGGCGCGCATCGAGGCCTCGGCCCGCAGATACGTGGCGTAGTCGGTCTTGATGCCCGGCCGCGGCGGTGGCGGCCCGCCCAGGAACGCGTCGGTGTACCGGATGCCCCCGAGCCACCCGACGAAGGCATGGGCGGGCAGGTGCCAGCCGATCGCCCAGGCCACGCCGGCGCCCAGAAGGGCGAGCCCCGCCCACGTCCCGGTCCAGGTGGCGGCCAGCACGACGCCGAGGATGCCCGCCGCGGACAACACGAGCATCAGCACCACGCCGACCCACGGGCGAACACGCGTTCGGACGCCGGCGCGGAACGCGGTTGTGTCGATGCGGCCTACCTGGTCGGCGTGCTGGACGATCGCCACGCGGTCACGCTTGATCGCCCCGACCACCGTCCAGAAGCCGAGGACGCGCAGATCTCGGTCGCCCGCCGCGACCGCGGCCTCGATCCGATCGAGCTCCCGGCCCATCTGGCCGATCGCCGCCTGATCGGGAGTTGGTCGCAGCGGTTCCACGGTCTGGACCCTCCTCGGGTCTAGGATTCGATTCGACGCGCTCCTCCCTGGAACGAGCGCTTCCCCCGATGGGAGGTCGATGTCCAAGAGCATGACACAGCCGACCGCTGGCGGCGACGCTGCCAGCGCGGCGTTGGTGACCCTGGACGGCCGGTATCACATCACGGAACGGATCGCGGCCGGCGGCATGGGCGAGGTCTACCGCGCCCACGATGCCGTGCTGGCCAGGGAGGTCGCGATCAAGGTGCTGCACCGGTCGCTCGCCGGCGACCAGGGCTTCGTCGACCGCTTCCGCCGTGAGGCGCGCGCCGCGGCGACGCTGAACCATCCGAACCTCGTGACGGTCTTCGATTGGGGCGCCGTCGACGGCGTTTATTACATGGTTATGGAGTACGTGCACGGGCGCTCCGTGCGCGAGATCCTGAACGCACGGGGCGCCCTCGCGCCCGCCCAGGCCGCCGCCGTGCTCGACCAGACGCTGGCGGCCCTGGACCACGCGCATGCGCGTGGCATCGTCCACCGGGACCTCAAGCCCGAGAACATCCTCATCACGACCGACGGTGTCGTGAAGCTGACCGACCTCGGGCTCGCGCGGGCCTTCGCCGACGCGAAGAACACGCGCGCAGGCGCGGTGACCGGGACGGTCCAGTACCTCGCGCCCGAGCAGATCCGCGGCGAGCCCGCCGATCCGCGTTCCGATCTCTACTCGCTCGGGATCGTCGGGTTCGAGCTCCTCACCGACACCTTGCCCTTCACCGGCGAGACGCCGATGGCGATCGCGTACAAGCACCTGTCCGATCGGGTGCCGGCACCCTCGTCGGTCACGTCGACGGTGCCTGCGGCGTTCGACGGCTTCATCGTCAGCGCCACCGATCCCGACCGCGAGATGCGGCCCGAGTCGGCGGCCGCCATGCGCCGCGACCTCGCCACGTTCTCCGCCACCCTCGAGCGAGCACGGACCCTTGCCTCCCTCGTGAACGACGTGCCGCGCGTGGTGCGCGACCCCTCCCCGGGCGACACCACAGCCGCGATCCCGCCGTCGGCGATCACCCAGTCGATCCCCCAGGTCGGACATCGGCGGCGTCGTCGCGGTCGCGGGCTCCTGGTGGGCCTGCTCGCACTCCTCACCCTCGCGGTCGCCGCCTGGGGAGCCTGGGCCTACGTCATCCCCCATAGTCACCCCGTCCCGAGCGTGGTGGGCCTGACGACCGACGAGGCGAGCCAGCAGCTCCACGACCTCGGCTTCACGGTTCAGATCGGCGACGGACGGTTCGATCCCCAACCGAAAGGAACCGTGCTCGGCGTCGATCCGCCGGAGGGCACGTCGCTGCGGGAGGGTGAGACGGTCACGTTGACCCCGTCCTTCGGCCCTCCCCCGGTGCCGGTGCCAAACGTGACCCAGGACACGCAGGAGGCCGCGACGAGCGCGCTGCGCGATGCCGGGTTTGCGATCGGCGCGGTCAAACAGGTCTACAGCGACACGGTCGCCGAGGGGCACGTGGTCAGGCAGGACCCGGCCGACGGCAGAGCAGCGCAGGGCTCCGCGGTCGATCTGTGGATCAGCAAGGGCCACGCGCCCGTCGCGGTGCCGGCGGTGGTGGGCAAGACCCAGCAGGCGGCCGAGAAGGCGCTGCGCACGGCCGGGTTCGTCCCTGTGATCAAGACCGCGTACTCGAACGACATCGATCGGGGCGCCGTGATCTCGGTCGACCCACCCGAGGCCGAGATGACGTCCTACGGGAGCCCGGTCACGATCCTCGTATCCCAGGGCCCCGAGACCTTCCCCGTGCCAACCCTGACCGGACTGTCTCCGGCGGCGGCGGAGGCCAAGGCGAAGGAGTTCGGGCTTGCGGTGTCGTTCTTCGACGTGCCGGGAACCGCGCACACGGTCGTGATCAGTCAGATCCCAACAGCTGGCACGATCGTGCATGCGGGAGACACGATCACGCTCTACGTAGCCGGGTAGGCGCTTACTTCTCGAGCTCGGCGCCTGGCCCTTCTTGGTAGCTGTAGCGCTCCTCGGCGAAGGGCTCCGCGTGGATGTGGTAGCCGCGCACCTCCCAGAAGCCGCGGACGTTCTTGGCGGCGAACTCGAGGCCCGTGAGCCACTTCGCGCTCTTCCACGCGTAGCGCTTCGGCACGACCAGCCGAAGCGGCCACCCGTGATCAGGCGTCAGGTCTTCGCCATCCTTTCGCCACGCGACGAGCACGTCGTCGTCGGCCATCGCCTCGAGCGAGAGGTTCGAGGTGTAGCCGTGTGCGCAGTGGGCGATCACCCACGTCGCGTCGGCGGTGGGGCGCGCCATGTCCATCAGCGCGCGGAACGACACGCCCTCCCAATCGTTGTCCAGCTGGGACCAGCCGGTCACGCAGTGCATGTCGGCGTGGACCGTGCTGCTCGGCATCGCGCGGAGCTGCTCGTAGGACAGCGTGAACGGCTCCTCGACCAGCCCGTACACCTCGAGGTCCCAGTTGACCCCGTCGAACTGCGGCACCGGGCCGTAGTGCAGAACCGGCCAGGTCTTGACCAGCCGCTGGCCCGGCGGCACACGATCGGCGATCTCCGGTGGATAGTGCTTCTGGAACAGGCTCACGAAGCCTCCTTCGCGGCATCGGCGGCGATCGCCCGCCAGGCGTCGATCGCGACGTCGATGCCCTCGTCGTCCACGTCGACGTGGGTCACCATCCGAACCCCTCCGGGTACGGGAACGGCCCCCACGCCGGCGGCGGCGAGCCGGTCGAGCACCTCGCCGGTCCGCAGCCCCACGGCATCCGTGTCGACGAAGACCATGTTCGTTACGACCCGATCCAACACGACGCTGCCCGGCAGCAGCCCGTCGATCGCCTCGCCGAGGCGCCGCGCACGCGCGTGGTCCTCGACGAGCCGCTCGCGGCCGGTCTCGAGGGCGACGAGTCCGGCGGCGGCCATCAACCCGGCCTGACGCCAGGCGCCGCCGTAGAGGATCCAGATCCGGCGCGCCTCGCGGATCAGCTCGGTCGGCCCGCACAGCATCGAGCCGATCGGCGCCCCGAGTCCCTTCGAGAGACAGAACATCATCGTATCGACCTGGGTGGTCCAGGCGGTGACGGGCTCCCCGGTCGCCGCGGATGCGTTCCAGACCCGGGCGCCGTCCATGTGGATCGGCACCTTCGCCGCGGTCGTGACCGCCCGGATCGCACGGAGCTCGTCGGCAGGCAGGATCGTGCCGCCGGAGCCGCCGACGGTGTTCTCGACCGCGAGGAGATCGACCACCTCGACGTCGAAGTAGTCGTCGGCCGCCAGCAGCCGGCGAGCGAGCCGCTCGGTCATGTACCCGTGCGGATGATCCGAGCCCGTCCGGAACGACATGCCCGAGAGGCTGGCGCTCGTCATGACCTCGGTCGTGGCGACGTGGGCGCCCTGCTCGGCGGCCACCAGATGGCCCTGCCCGCTGATATGCAGCCGCAGGCCGATCTGGTTCGCCATCGTGCCGGTCGCCACGTAGAGGGCCGCCTCCAAGCCCGTGAGCTCGGCGGCGCGCTCCTGGAGCCGGTTGACGGTCGGATCGTCCCCGTACCAGGCGTCGCCGACCTCCGCGGCGGCCATCGCGGCACGCATCGCGTCCGAGGGCGTCGAGACCGTATCGGAGCGCAGGTCCACCCGGTAGCGCATCCGGGCAGTCTAGCCAGCCGGCTCAGTACAGGAACATCGGCTTGCCGTCGACGTGGCGGAGTTTCGGCCGGTACGCCTCGGCGTCGTAGAGGGCCTCGATATCGACACGCTTGACGCCCTGGCCCAGGACCGTCAGCGGCACGTTGGCGTAGTTCCCGTTGCGCATCGCAACCAGCCGACCGTACGTGCCCTCGACGATCAGGTCCGTCGCCATCACCGCGTAGTTGATCGCGACCATCAGGTCGAGCGAATCGGGCGTGCCGGAACGCATGAGGTAGCCGAGCTGCTGGTAGATCATGTCCTGCCCGGTCCGCTCCTTCAGCAGCTCGCTCGTGACCTGGCCGATGCCGCCGAGCTTCCGGTGGCCGAACGCGTCCTCCTCGCCGCCGAGCAACATCTCGCCGTCGACGAACGTGGCGCCCTCGCTGATCGTCATCATCGCGTAATTGCTCGGATTGGCTCGCTTGTCGGCGAGCAGGAGCGAGCCGAGTGTGTCGACGTCGAACGGCACCTCGCTGATGACGGCCCGATCCACGCCGGACAGATACGCCGAGACGAGGGACGTCTCCCCGCTGTAGCGGCCGAACACCTCCACCACCGCCAGCCGCTCGTGGGAGCCGGCGCTCGTGCGGAGTTGGTGGACGAAGTTCACGGTGCGCGTCACCGCGGTCGAGAAGCCGATGCAGTAGTCGGTGCCGTGCACGTCGTTGTCCATCGTCTTGGGGATCGCGACGACCGGAACGCCCTCCTGATGCAGGCGCAATGCGAACGACAGGGTGTCGTCGCCGCCGATCGGGATCAGCGCGCCGATGCCCAGACGGTCGATCACCCGCAGCACGTGGTCGGTGTGGTCGCGCGGACCGTCGTCGGTCCGACCCGCCTGCAGGAACGCGGGCTCGTCGTCCGGGCGCACCTTCGCAGGGTTGGTTCGCGACGTGTGCAGGAACGTCCCCCCGGTGCGGTCGATCGTCCGCACGGCGGATGGATCCAGCTGTTCCGTGCACACGCCGATCGACAGCGGGTTCGACGGGTCGATCTCGAGGAGACCGCCCCACCCGCGTCGGATGCCGATGACCTGGTGACCCTCGACCGCAGCCCGACCGACCGCCGCTTTGATGCAGGCGTTCAACCCGGGTACGTCCCCGCCCCCGGTCAGGATGCCGATCTTCATGCCACGAAGCCTACGACCCGTACCGGGCCCGCCGGGTCAGGCGCACAGCACCTCGGGGATGCGCCACAGCGCCGGCGGCAACGTCTTGGACCCCTCGAGCTCGACGATCGGCGTGGAGCGCACGTCCGTGCCGTGGAGGCCCACGAGCGATCCCCAGCTCCCGTCGAACGCCGCATCGATCGCGGCGTTCGCGAGCCGCGTCGCGAGCACCCGATCGAAGGCCACGGGCGATCCGCCGCGCTGGACGTGGCCGAGCACGGTCACGCGGGTCTCGAAGCCGGTGCGCCGACCGATCTCCTCGGCCACGAGCCGGCCGACACCGCCCAGGCGCGGGAACCCGTTGGCGTCCAGGGGATAGTCGGGCAGCGCCATCGACCCCGGGGCCGGCATCGCGCCCTCGGAGACGACCACGACCGAGAACGGGCGGCGCAGCGCGTGCACCTCCCGGATCCGACGGCAGACCAGATCGAGCTCGAAGGGATGCTCGGGGACGAAGATGACGTCGGCGCCCGTGGCGACCCCGGCGGTGTAGCCGATCCAGCCGGCGTGGCGGCCCATCACCTCGCACACCATCACCCGGTTGTGGCTCTCGGCGGTGCTGTAGAGGCGGTCGATGAGGTCGGTCGCGACCTGCGCGGCAGTGTGGAACCCGATGCTCGCGTCGGTGCCCAGGATGTCGTTGTCGATCGTCTTGGGGATCCCGATCACCGGGACATCGAGCCGCGCGGCCTCGCCGATCGTGCCCTCGCCACCGATCACGATGAACCCCTCGAGCCGATGCACCGCGAGGGCTTCCCGCACCTTCGCCGCGCCGCCGTCCAGGCGGTGCGGCTGCATGCCGCTCGTGCCCAGGATCGTGCCGCCCCGCGGCAGGATGCCCCGCACGTCGTCGCGCGTCAGCTCGTCCGCGTCGCCGTCGACGACCCCGCGCCAGCCGTCGCGGAAGCCGATCAGCGTGCAGCCCCGCTCGCCCGTGCCGTGGCGCACCGCTGCCCGGATCGCGGCGTTCAAGCCGGGACAATCGCCCCCACCCGTCAGGATCCCGACACGCATGCCGAGCACCCTACCCGACGTTCGGTCGGCCTTTCGGCCGGTAGGATGGCTCCATGCTGGCCCGTCTGCTTCCCGAACACATCGGCATCCTCGAGGGCGTCTTCCTCGTCACGTTGCTCGGGCTGACCGCGATCGTCGGGATCTTCTCGCTGTACGTGATCACGCAGCAGTTCCGCAACCCCGGTCGGCCCGGGCGCCGCTAGGACGCCTCGGCTTCGATCGTCGTCCCGGCCGTTCCCTCGAGCGCCTCGCGAGCCTGCTCGAGCTCCGCGATCACCGCGCGGCGGCCACCACCGCGAGCGAAGCGAACGGCGGCCTCGACCTTCGGGCCCATCGACCCCGCACCGAACTCTCCCCGCTTGAGCAATCGCCTCGCTTCGGCGACGTCCATACGCTCGATCTCCTCGGGCATCAACGAGCCGAACCCCCGCTGCACCCGCGGCACATCCGTGAGGATCAGCAAGACCTTCGCGTCCACCTCGTGGGCGAGGATCGCCGCGGCGAGGTCCTTGTCGACGACCCCTTCCTTCCCGATCAGCCGCGGGCCCTTCTCGATGACCGGCACGCCGCCGCCGCCGCCGGCGATCACGATCACCCCGGCGCCGACCAGCTGGCGGATCGCGGGCGTCTCGACGATCGAGTACGGCTTCGGGCTGGGCACGACCCGACGCCAGCCCCCGTGCGGATCGGGTCGCATCGCCCAGCCGCGCTGCTCCTCGCGACGGTGGGCCTGCGCCTCGGTGAAGAACGGCCCGACGAACTTCGTCGGGCTCCGGAACGCGGGGTCCTGGGCGCGCACCCGGGTGAGCGTCAGGATCGTCACGACCGGCCGCTCCATGCCTCGTTCGAAGAAGACATCCCCGATCGTGACCTGGAGCAGGTAGCCGATCTGGCCCTGACTCTCGGCGCCGCACACGTCCAACGGCATCGGGTGCACCTGTTTGGCCGCCGCCTCCTGTTGCATCAGGATCCGTCCGACCTGGGGACCGTTGCCGTGCGTGACCACGACCTCCCAGCCGGCGGCCGCGATGTCCGCGACCCGTTCTGCCGCCGCTCGAGCGGCCGCGTACATCTCGTCGTAGGTGTCCGCCGCGCCGCGGCGCAGCAGCGCGTTGCCGCCGAGGGCGATCACGACCCGCTGCATCGCACTCCTTCTGTCACGCCCGCCGGCGGAGCCGGGGGCTCAGAGCACCGGCGCGAGGATATCCGCGAGCTGGGGCGAATCCGGGAGCATCTCCAGGTCGTAGCGCACGCGGACCGCCGGCTTCGAGATGTCGATGACGCTGCGCAGGTCGATCGGCGTGCCGATCACCACGACGTCGACCTCGGCCGCATCGATGATCTTGGCCATCTCGGCCAGCTGGCCGTCCGAGTAGCCCATCGCCGGCAACACGTGGCCGACGTCGTACTTCTCGAAGGTCTCGGCGATCGTGCCCACCGCCCACGGTCGCGGATCCACGATCTCGGCGGCGCCCATGCGCTGGGCGGCGACCACACCGGCACCGATCTTCATCTCGCCGTGCGTGAGGGTCGGGCCGTCCTCGACGACGAGGACGCGCTTGCCCGCGATCGCCTCGGGATCGTCGCAGGTCACGAGCGAATTGGCCTTGGCGACGATGGCGTCGGGATTCGCCTCCGCGATCGTCGCCTCCAGCTGCGCGACCTGTGCCGGCGTCGCCGAATCGATCTTGTTGATCAACACGACGTCGGCGCCGCGCAGGTTCGTCTCGCCCGGGTGATACGTGAGCTCGTGGCCCACACGAAGCGGGTCGACCAGCGTGATCCATACATCCGGCGTGTAGAAAGGCATGTCGTTATTGCCGCCGTCCCACAGCAGGACGTCGCATTCCGCCTGCGCCTGCGCGAGGATCGCGCCGTAGTCGACGCCGGCATAGATCACGGTGCCGCTGGTGATGTGCGGTTCGTACTCCTCGCGCTCCTCGATCGTGCACTTGTGTCGGTCCAGGTCGGCGAGCTCCGCGAATCGCTGGACGGCCTGCGCGGCGAGATCCCCGTACGGCATCGGGTGACGCACAGCGACGACCCGCTTGCCCGCGTCCTTCAGCGCGCCCGCGACGGCCCGCGTAGTCTGGGACTTCCCGACGCCGGTCCGCACCGCCGTGACCGCAACCGTCGGCACCGTGGCCCTGAGCATCGTCGCGTCCGGCCCGAGCAGCACGAAGTTGGCGCCCGCGGCCATCACGATCGACGCCTTGTGCATCACGTATTCGTGCTTCACGTCGGAATAACTGAACACGACGTCGTCGACCTCGAGCTCACGGATCAGCCGCACGAGCTCCGACTCGTCGTAGATCTGGATCCCGTCCGGGTAGCGGGAACCGGCGAGCGCGGCCGGATACCGCCGGTCGTTGATGAACGGGATCTGCGTCGCGGTGAACGCCACGACCGTCGAGTCGGCGTCCTGGCGGAACACGGTGTTGAAGTTGTGGAAGTCGCGCCCCGCGGCTCCCATGATCAATACGCGACGAGTCATCGCCGGATCCTTTCCGCTCGAACGGTTCTGATGCGCGGCTGGCCCGGCCCGAGGCGCGGTGGCCCCGCTCTTCGGCCCGACTCTACCCGAACCGACGACGCGGCCCGCCGACGGATCGACCCCTCAGGTGCGACACGTCAGCGACTGCCGGTCCGCCTCGACGCCCCTCTCCGGCTGGAAGGAGGTCACCACGTCGCCGGAGGCGCCGTCGTGTTCGAGACGAAGCACGCCGAAATGCTGCAGATCGAGGTAGGCGGCGCGGATGGGCACGGCGCCGGCGTACGGGATGCCGGCGACCTCGCGACCGCCGGCGCCGGCGATGATCTCGGGGATCCCGTCGGCCCTCGGCTGTCCCCCGGTGCCGAGCGGCGGCATCCGCTCGTAGACGTGATCGTGCCCGTTCAGGACGAGATCGGGTCGCTGCGCCCCCGGCACGTCGAACAGTGTCTTCCAGAGCGGATCGACGTAGCCGATGCTGCCGTGGCCGACATCGGACCATCTGGCCTGATGCCATGCCACGAGCGTGCAGGCCTGCGGGGGGTTCACCCGTGGATCGGCGAGGGCCGCCTCGAGGAAGCGCGTCGCCGCGCCGCCCACCCCGCACACAGACGGATCGTGCTCGCAGACGCCCGCGTCGATCATGATCACGACGAGGGGATGGTCCGCGCGCTCGGCGAAGATCCGCGCGTAGCTCCCGGCCCCATCCGCCATCGTGCCGACGAAGGCCCGCTCCCCGAAGTACGCCTCGAACCCGCATGCGTCTCGCCCATCGTGCCGAAAGGTGCATGCGGCGCCGGGCGGATCGGGGTCGTACCACTCGTGGTTGCCCGCCACGGGCAGCACGACGGCGTCGGGGACGGCACGGAGCGCGGCGCCCCAGGTCGCGTCGAACGAGGCGTACTCCTGCGCCCGGCCCGCCTCGTACTGCGTGTCGCCGAGGAGCAGCACGGCCGACGGGTTGCCCTCCGCGATGAGCGCGGCCGTGGATGCCTGGTGGCACGTGATCGCCGTGGGCGACGCGCCCGGAGCGCAGGCGATGTCGCCGCTGGCGATCAGGACCGTCGTGGCGCCGCGGTGCGCGGGCGCCGGGGTCGTGGACGCGGGGGGCGGCGTGGACGAAGCGGTCGTGGGGTTGACCGTCGTCGACGCGTCGGGAGCGGCGCCCGAGCATGCGGTCACACCGAGCAGCAGCACGACGGTGATGACGCGTGTGGGAGGGCGGCGGTCGCGCCGCCTCAGGCGGGATCGCTCGTCCACCGACCCTCGTCGATCGACCCGAACGGGTGCGCGAAGTGGGTGACGCCGACTCGATACCCGTTCGTCTCGGCCCGCCACAACAGGACTCGCCGCGACGCGACGCCAAGCAACGCGTCGTCGTCGTGGTCGGAGAACCAGGTCCGCTCCACGACCTGGATCGGTTGATGCAGCAGGTCGCCGGTCAGCAGCAGGCCCCCGTCGCCATCGGTGACCAACACCGAACGGTGCCCGGGCGTATGGCCCGGAGAGTGGATCAGCCGGATGCCCGGCGCGATGTCGTGGTTGGCGTCGGTCGACCTGAGGACGCCGAGCGACTCGAGACGCTGCGCCGGACGGATCGCCACGTAGGAATCCTCGTGCGCGCCCTCGAAGTACCGCAGGTCGGCGGGGTGCAGGTGATACGCGGCGTTCGCGAAGCGCGGCTGCAACTCCGCGGCCTCGACCCCACCCGCGTGATCCGCGTGGAGATGTGTCAGCACGACGTCTCCGACCGCGTCGAGCCGCTCGCCCGCCCACGCGTCCGCGTTCCAGTGCTCCCAGGGACGGTAGGGCCCGAACGGCCCGACCCCCGTGTCGACCACGACGACCCCCGCGGGCCCCTCGATGACGAACGCGTGCACGTGCCAGGCCCATGCATCGATCCCGTGAAAGCCCCAGGGGTAGCGCGCGCGCTCCGCGTCCCAATCCACGGTCAGACCGGGGAACTCGTCCGCCAATGGGAGTGGTGCAAAGCCTTCGCAGATCGTTCGGATCTCGAACCTGCCCAGATGGATCGGCGCCACGTGCGTCATGAGGCCCGCAGCCTACCGGTTCAGATCTTCGGGCTCGTCCACGTCGAACAGGGTGCGCCGGTCGGGGTCCAGCGCGGTCCAGGTGGCCTCGTCGACCACCGCGGTGCGCGCGGCGTCGAGCAGGTCTCGAAGGCGGCGCCTGCCCGCGTGCAACAGGGTGTGCGTCAGGTCCGCGGCGGGCCAGGTGCGCAGCACGCACGGCAACGGCCGCGTTCGCCCGCCGTCGGCGAGCGCCACCGCGTCGACCTCCGCCTCGTCGAGCACACGCAGCATCTCGCGCAGCACGGCGGGTTGCAGATCCGGCATGTCGCCCCCCGCGACGACGACGGCGTCGGAGCGCACGGCCGCGAGGAGGCCCGTGTGGAGGCCGGACAATGGCCCCTCCCCCTCCGTGGCGTCGTTGACCACGCGCACCCCGGGCGGCAGACCGGTTCGGTCGGCGCCCGGCGCCAGCACCACCACGACGTCGTCACAGACCTCCGCGAGCCGGTGGATCGCATGGTGCAGCAGCGGCTGCCCGCGGTAGTCGTGCGCCAGCTTGTCGGCGCCGAAGCGGGTCGCGCGGCCGCCGGCCAGCACGATCCCGCTAGCGCGGGGCACCGTCTCGACGCTTCCGACGTTGCACGAACTGGAAGCCGAACCGGCCCTTCACGCACAGGTGCCCGTTCGTCACCCCGTGGTCGGCCGGCGAGGACACCGTGACGATCGTGTTGTCCTGGACGTGCAGTTCGAGCTCGCACCCCACCCCGCAGTACGGGCAGATGGTGTTCGTCACCGTCTGCGCGTCCTCGTCCCAGGTGCCGGCCGCACGCATGTCGTGCTCGCTCGAGAACATCAGCGCCCCGGTCGGACACACGCCGATGCAGTTCCCGCAGTAGACGCAGGCGCTGGCGTCCAGCGGCACGGCGTATTCCGTCGAGATGCGGGCGTCGAAGCCGCGGCCCGCCACCGCGATCGCGAACGTGTACTGCGCGTCGGTGCCGCATGCCTCCACGCACTTGTAGCAGAGGACGCAGCGTCCGTAGTCGCGCACATACAGCTCGTTGTCGATCTTCACGGGTTGCGCAACGGTCTCGGTGACGCCGGGCTGGGGCGCGTGGTGGTGTCCGGGCTCGCGCCCGTCACGCTCCCCCGGCGGCATCGGCTCCATCGCCGCGCCGAAGCGCTCCGGGTGCGCCTGGTACTCCGCTTGCCAACGGTGCCAGTCCGGGCTCGCGAGCGACGTATCTACCGAGGAGGCGAGGAACTCCATCACGAGCGTGCGGGAGCGCCGCACCCGTTCCGTGTCGGTCGAGATCTTCATGCCCGCCTCGGCTGCCCGCGAGCACGCAGGCACGAGCACCCGCGATCCCTCGACCTCGACCACACAGACGCGGCAGGCGTTGATCGGCGTCAGATTGTCCGCGTAGCACATCGTCGGCGTGTCGACGCCGTCGACGCGGCAGGCGTCCAGGATCGTCGAACCCTCCGGCACGCGCACCGTGCGTCCGTCGATCTCGACGTCGATCAGGGTGCGCGGCATGCCCAGTGGCACGGCGCTCATACGCCCGCCCCCGGACCGAACAGGTCGAACGTGCCGATCGCCGACTGCACGGCGCTGGCGGCGGTCTGTCCCAGACCGCAGATCGACGCGTCGGTCATCACCGCGGCGACGTCCTGTAGCAGTGCGAGCTCGTCGGCGGTCGTGCCGATCGTGCGGCCGGCGACGAGCCGATGGAGCGCCTCCTCCTGCCGCACGGTGCCGACACGGCAGGGCACGCATTGGCCACACGATTCGTCGCGGAAGAACCGCGCGATCCGCAGGCACAGGTCGACCAGATCGACGGTGTCGTCGAGCGCCATGATCACACCGGAGCCGAGCGTGTAGCCGCCCGCGCGCGCGTCTTCGAAGGTCAGTCGGACGTCGAGGCGATCCGGCCCGAGGAACCCGCCCGCCGCGCCGCCGAGCAGCACCGCCTTGATCGGGGCGCCGTCGCGCACGCCGCCGGCCATCGCGATCGCCTCGCCGAGGGTGATGCCGTGTTCGGCCTCGTAGACACCGGGGTGCTCGACGTGGCCCGACAGGCAGAACAGTCGCGTGCCCGTCGAGCCCTCCGTCCCGAGCGCGGCGTACGCGTCGGCGCCCAGCTCCAACACCTGGAGCACGTTGACCAGCGTCTCCACGTTGTTGATCGAGGTCGGGCGTCCGAAGACGCCGTGGGTCACGGGGAACGGCGGCTTGTTCCGTGGCTCGCCGCGCTTGCCCTCGATCGAGTTGAACAGCGCGGTCTCCTCGCCGCAGATGTAGGCGCCCGCGCCACGACGGAGCTCGATGTCGAAGGCGAACCCGGCGTGCATCACGTCCGGCCCGAGGAGCGCGGCGGCCCGCGCCTCCTCGATCGCTGCCTGCAGGTGTCTCGTCGCGAGCGGGTACTCGCCGCGGATGTAGAGGTAGCCCGTCGCCGCGCCGGTCGCGAGCCCGGCGATCGTGAGCGCCTCGATGATCGCGAACGGATCGTTCTCCATCAGCACGCGGTCCTTGAAGGTGCCCGGCTCGGATTCGTCGGCGTTGCACACGACGTACTTCGGCCCGGGTGGCTGGTCGGCCACCGCCCGCCACTTCACACCGGTCGGGAACGCCGCGCCCCCACGACCGAGCAGGCGCGCGTCGGTCACCTGCTGGATGACGGCGTCGGGGCCGAGCTCGATCGCGCGCGCCAACGCGGCGTACCCGTCGTGCCCCCGGTAGTCGTGCAGCGATGTGGGGTCGATCGACCCCACCCGACGCAGGAGTCGCTCGCCGCCGTGACGCGGCGCCAGCGCCGGGGGCGGCACGAGCGCGCGCGCGCCGTGCAGCGAATCGAGGATCCGGTCGGCGTCGGCGGGCGCCACCGCGCGGGAGACGGCCCCCTCCCCCGCCTCTTGGAACAGCACCGCGGGGGCGGCGTCGCACAGGCCGAGGCACGGGCTGCGAACGACCTTGGGATCACCGCCGCACGCCGCGGTGAGACGCTCGGCCATCGCGTCGCCGCCGCGGATGCGACAGGCAAGGTCGTCGCACACGTGCAGCACCGTCGCCGGCTGCGGCTGGACGCTGAACATCGCGTAGAACGTCGCAACCCCGTAGGCCTCCGCGGGCGGCACCGACAGGCGTTCGCACGCGTAGTTCAGGCCGCCCTCACTGATCCAGCCGATCCGCCCCTGGAGGGCGTGCAGCACCGGGAGCAGCGATGTCCGATTGTCTTCGGGCGCGTGCGCCACGCGGAGGTCGCGCTCGGTGCGCACCCCGCCGTCCCAGCCCGTCGTCGGGGCGCCGAGCAGCGCGTCGACCGCCGCGCGTTCCTCGGCGCTCGGTGCCGCCGTCATCAGGTGCAGGTCCACGGCGAGCAGGCTACCTTCCCGCGCCGATCGCAAGCTTCTCGACCCGGATCGCCGTGGCCTTGAACTCCGACGTGCCCGACTTCGGGTCGTAGGCCTCGTTCGTGATGACGTTCGTCGCGACCTCGTCCGGGAAGTGGAACGTCATGAAGGCCAGACCCTCGCGGAGCGCCGTCGTGAGATGGACGGGCGCCTCGATGGCGCCGCGGCGCGACACGATCCGCACGACTTCCCCTTCGACGACGTCGAGCGCGGCGGCGTCCTCGGGGCACAAGTCGAGGGATTCACCCCGGTGCAGCGGCGAGGAGAACGCGTTGGTCTGCACGCCCGTGTTGAAGGACTCGAGCCGCCGTCCGGTCGTGAGACGCATCGGGAACTCCTCGGTCAGCGTGTCGGCGGGCGGGATGTCGATGACCACAGAGAACGGGGCTCTGGGACCCTGCTTCTTTGGATCGTCGAAGGCCCACAGCCGCCCGTGGAGGAACTTGGCCCCGTCGGGGAACTCCTCGTTGCAGGGCCACTGGATGCCGCCGAGCTCCTCGATGCGCTGCCACGACATCAGCGTGTGCATCCGCGACAGGGAGCGGAGCTCGTCCCAGGCCTGTTCCGACGTGACCTCGCCCCAATCGACCCCGAGCCGTTTCGCCATCTGGGCGATGATCCAGATGTCGTCGCGCGCGTCGCCCGGCGGGTCCAGGGCCTTGCGGACGCGCTGCACCCGCCGCTCGGAGTTCGTCACCGTGCCGTCGGTCTCGAACGCTGAGTTCGCCGCCGGGAAGACGACGTCGGCGAGCTCCGCCGTCTTGGTCAGGAACATGTCCTGCACGATCAACGTGTCGAGGCCCTCGAGTAGATGCACGGCGTGGCCTTGGTCCGCCTCGGAGGTGGCCGGGTTCTCGCCGATGCAGTACACGGCGGTGAGGTCGCCGCGCTCCATCGCCTCGAACATCGCCGTGAGATGCCAACCGTATCGCGGCTCGATCGGCACGCCCCAGGCGGCTTCGAAGCGCTCGCGCGCCGCGGCGTCGTGCTCGATGTCCCGGAACCCGGGCAGCTTGTTCGGGATCGCGCCCATGTCGCCACCACCCTGCACGTTGTTCTGCCCCCGCAACGGGTTCAGACCGCTGCCGTAGCGTCCGACGTGACCAGTGAGCAAGCCCAGATTGATCAACGCGAGCACGTTGTCGACCGCGTTGTGGTGCTCGGTGATGCCGAGGGTCCAGCAGATCATGGCGCGTTCGGCGGTGGCGAACGCGTGCGCGAGGTCGCGGATCTCCTCGGCGGGGACCCCGGTCACCTCGGCGCCGCGTGACAGCGTCCATTCCTCCACGCTCGCCGCGTACTCGTCGAAATGCTGGGTCCCTCCCTCGATGAACGCGATGTGCGCCAGGCCGGCGTGGATGATCTCGCGGGCGATCGTGTTGGACAGCGCCACGTCGGTCCCGACGTCGATGCCGAGCCACTGATCGGCGAACGCCGCTGACTCGGTTCGGCGGGGGTCCACGACGACGAGCTTCGCCCCCCGTTGCATCCCCTTCAGGACATGGTGGAAGAAGATCGGATGCGCGGCGCGCGCATTCGACCCCCACAGCACGATGAGGTCGGTCTGCTCGACCTCCTCGTACGAGCTGGTACCGCCGCCGGCACCGAACACGGTCGCCAGACCGACGACCGAGGGTGCGTGTCAGGTGCGGTTGCAGCTATCGATGTTGTTCGTTCGAAGGACCTGGCGCGCGAACTTCCCGGCGAGGAAGTTCATCTCGTTCGTCGCCTTCGAACAGCTGAAGATCCCCGCGCCGCGCCCCGGGTTCCGCTCGATCGAATGGCGCAGTCCCTCGGCGGCCCGGTCGAGGGCCTCGTCCCAGGTGGCGGTGCGGAGCGCCCCGTTCTCGCGGACCATGGGCTCGGTGAGCCGGGTCATCGTTGCCGACATCGGCGGGTTCCCCATTCCTCCGGACGGTCCGGATGCCTTCCATCGTACGTCCCACGGGCGCCCGACCGAGAACGCCCGGGTCGGTGGATCGGCTCAGAGGGAGCGGACGATCTCGCGATACCGGTAGCAGCTCGTCACGTGGTCGTTCACCAACCCCGTCGCTTGCATGAACGCGTAGCAGACGGTCGGTCCGACGAAACGGAACCCCCGACGCTTCAGATCCTTGGACATCGCGATGGACGCAGGGCTGTCGGCGGGAACGTCCGCGAGCTCGCGCCAGCGGTTGACCGTGGGCGACCCGTCGACGAAACGCCACAGCAGTTGGTCGAGGGTCAGCCCCTCGTCGGCGAGCTCCACCACCGCGCGGGCGTTCGCAACGGTTGACTCCACCTTGCGCCGATTGCGAACGATCGACGGATCCTCCAGGAGACGCTCGATGCGCGCCGGCGTGAACCGAGCGACCTGGGCGGCGTCGAATCCCGCGAATGCCTGTCGGTACCCCTCCCGTTTGTAGAGGATCGTTCGCCACGAGAGCCCCGCCTGCGCGCCCTCGAGGGTGAGCATCTCGAACAGGCGCCCGTCGTCGTGGACGGGCACGCCCCACTCCTCGTCGTGGTAGGCGAGGTACCGGGGATCGTCGAGCGGCACCCATTGGCATCGGCGGGGCATCGGCACACGCTACGACGAGCCTCCGACATCCGGCAGGTGGACCGTCGGCGCTCCGGGGGTCGCATGATGTCCCGATGCACGAGCCGACGCCGATCCCGATCCACGACCTGTCCGCCGGAGACCCGTCAGTGGCGAAGGACGAAGCGCCCGAGGAGGATCCGAGGACCCCGAGGACGGCAGGTTCCGGCATCGAGCAGGCGATCGACATCCTGATCGGTCTGGTCACCCTCGGCGCATCGGCCACCTCCTCGGTCGTGCGCGGCTCGGAGGAGCCCACACCGGCCACCGACAACGCAACGCTCGTCACGGGCGCCGCCGCCGGATTCCTGATCGAGGGGTTGCGTGCGGCCGGCGCGATGCTCACCGCGTTGGAACGCACCGTCGTCGCGCCGGCCGCCTCGGCCGCGGGAACCGCGGCCGAGCGCCCCGAGGTGCGCGAGCTCCTCCAGCATTGGCAGCAGTCCTGGGACGAGCAGCGCGAGCGCAGCGATCCGGCCGCGTCCGAGGCCCTTCGCCGCGGCATCGGGCGCGCGGCCGACGCGGTCATGGAGCAGCTCGATGTGACCGACCTCGTCCTCGAGCACGTCGACATCCAGCGGATCGCCGAGACCGTGGACATCAACCCCCTGGTCGATCGGCTGGATATGGAGGCGCTCACGGATCGCATCGACATCGACGCCCTCGTCGCCCGCCTCGACATCCAGGCGCTCATCGGTCGCCTGGACATCGCGGCGATCGCCGCGGACGTGATCGACCAGCTCGACATCCCCGATCTGATCCGCGAGGTCACCGCCGAGACGACCTCGGAGAGCCTGCGAAACGTCCGCCTCCGCGGCGTGGGCGCCGACCGCGCGATCACCAAGGTGGCGGACCGCCTCCTGCGCCGCGCCGACGATGCCGGAGCCGGATCGTGAGCGCGCCCCGGATCCACGTCGAGACGATCCCGGTCGAGGCTCGGAGCTTCCAGGGGGAAGCGGCGGGGCTGATCACCCGCGTCGCGGCCAACATCATCGACGTGGCGGTGGTGATCCTCGGCCTGGTTGCCGTCTACCTCGGCGTCGCGGGGGTCATGTTCTTGCGGCAGGGGGCCCGGTTCAGCTTCCCGATCGTGACGTACCAGGCCGCGTTCGTCGCGGGCTTCGTCGCACTGGTCGTGTACTTCACGGTGTCGTGGGCCGCCGCGGGTCGCACCTACGGCGACCGGGTGCTCGGTCTGCGCGTGCAGACCGCGAATGGCGAGGACATGGGGTTCGTGCGCGCCGGCGCGCGGGCCGTGCTCTGTGCGCTGTTCCCGTTGCTGCTCGCGTGGGTCGCCGTCAGCCGGAACAACCGGTCCGTGCAGGATCTCGTCGTGGGCACGTCCGTGATCTATGACTGGAGCGTCACGCGGCGCGTCGCGTCCTCAGACGATCCGGCCCGCGTGGCTGTAGACGTTGCACCGGCCGTCGCGGACGAACCCGAGCACGGTGACCCCGAGCCGCTCCCCCGCCTCGACGGCGAGGGATGAGGGCGCGCCGACCGCGCTGAGCACCGGCACCCCCGCCACCGCGGCCTTCTGGACGATCTCGAACGACACCCGCCCCGAGACCTGCAGCACGAGGTCCGCGAGGGGGATCCGATCCGCGAGCAGCCGTTCTCCGATCACCTTGTCGACCGCGTTGTGTCTCCCCACGTCCTCGCGGACCGCGACCGGCTCTCCCGCCGAGGTAAACAGACCGGCTGCGTGGAGGCCGCCCGTGCGCTCGAAGACCCGCTGTGCGGCGCGGAGGCGATCCGGCAGCCCCACGACGACGTCGGCGGCGACCGTGAAGCCCATCGGCACCACCGGACACCGCACCGTGATGTCTTCCAGCGAGGCCTTCCCGCAGACGCCGCAGGACGAGGTGGCGAAGAAGTTCCGGTGCAGCTGCGCCGCATCGAACGGCGCCGCCAGGGTCACGGTGACGACGTTGTAGCGCTGCTCCTCGTCGTCGAGGTCGTCGCAATACGCCACCCGTCGTACGTCGCCCGGTCCCACGAGCCCCTCGGTGAACAGGAAGCCCGCCGCGAGCTCGAAATCGCCGCCGGGCGTGCGCATCGTGACGGCGACGCGGGCCGCCTCCTGCCCGGGGCCCTGCGCACGGATCTCCAGCGGCTCCTCGGTCGCGAGGGTGTCGGCCCGCTGCCCACGGGCGCCGTCACGGACCGTGGTCACCCGGACGGGGGTCACGTTGCGACGAACCTGCTCGGGCGCGGCCATGGCACTCAGCCTATCCCTCCTGCACGCGAGCGCCGCCGGTCGGGCATGATGCACGCATGGCGACACCGGACGAACACGACTTCGGCGACGCCACACGACGCACCTACCTCGCCGAGGAGCGCACGTTGCTGGCGTGGTGGCGCTCGGGGCTCGCCGCGCTCGCGGTCGCCCTCGCGGTCGGCCGGCTGCTGCCGGCTCTGCTCGATGAGCGCAACGCGACCGGGTTCGTTGCGCTCGGCGCGGGCTTCGCCCTCGTGGGCGTCGCGCTAATCCTGCTGGGCGCGCTCCGTCACCGGTCCGTCGAGCGCGCGCTCGCCGAGGGGCGGTTCCGCGCCATGCCCGTCGCGGCGACCTGGGGCATCACGATCGCCCTGCTCGTGCTCGCCGCCGGCACGCTGGTCCTGGTCATCACCGAGACCTGACCTGCGGTCAATCCCCGGCGCGATCCACTGACCGGCCGGAGGAGCCCTGCGCTATGGTCGCAGACGCCCGACCCCACCTCGCCTGCGAAGGAGTCCATCGCCGTCATGAAGTCCGGTCTCGAGATCGCCCAGGAAGCCGTCCTCCGCCCGATCGCCGATGTCGCCGCCGACGCGGGGATCGAGCCCGGCGAGCTCAAGCCCTACGGCTCGACGCGGGCGAAGGTGTCCCTGTCGATCCTGGATCGCCTCGCGGACCGGCCGGACGGCAAGCTGGTCATCACCACGGCCATCACGCCCACCAAGGCGGGCGAGGGCAAGACGACGACGTCGGTGTCGCTGACCCAGGGGCTGGGCGCGATCGGCAAGCGGGTCGTGCTCGCCCTGCGCGAGCCGAGCATGGGCCCCGTCTTCGGGATCAAGGGCGGCGGAACCGGCGGGGGCTATGCCCAGGTCGTGCCGATGGAGGAGATCAACCTGCACTTCAACGGCGACTTCCATGCGATCACCGCCGCGCACAACCTGTTGTCGGCCGCGCTGGATGCCTCGATCTACCACGGAAACCCGCTCGGCATCGACCCGTTGTCGATCACCTGGCCGCGCACCCTCGACGTCAACGATCGGGAACTGCGGAACACGGTCATCGGGCTGGGCGGCAAGGCGCACGGAGTGCCGCGGCAGGAGGGCTTCGTGATCACCGCCGCGTCCGAGATCATGGCGATCCTTGCGCTGGCCGGCGATCTGCAGGACCTGCGCGCACGACTGGGGCGGATCATCGTGGCATCGACCGCGGCGGGCGTGCCGGTGACGGCCGATGACCTCCGGGTCGCGGGCGCGATGACCGTCATCATGCGCGATGCGATCGAACCGAACCTCGTACAGACGCTCGAGCATCAGCCGACGCTGTTGCACGCGGGGCCGTTCGGCAACATCGCGCACGCGAACAACTCGATCATCGAGGACCGGGTGGCGCTCAAGCTCGCCGACTACGTCGTCACGGAAGCGGGGTTCGCGAGCGACCTCGGGTTTCAGAAGTTCTGCGACATCGTGTGCCGCTTCGGCGGGTTCGCGCCGAGCGCCGGCGTCCTGGTCACCACCGTGCGCGCGACGAAGTCGCACGGCGGGATGCCCTTCGCCGACCTGGCGAACGAGGACCTCGAGGCGCTGCGGCGCGGCGTCGACAACCTCGCGGCCCACGTGGGCATCCTGCGCGAGTACGGCCTGCCGTGCGTCGTCTCGATCAACAATTTCCCGACGGACACGGACGCCGAGATCGAGCTGATCCGCGAGCTCGCCGTCGGCGCCGGCGCCGAGACCGTCGTCGTGAACCGTGGATTCGCCCTGGGGGGCCAGGGAGCGATCGAGCTTGCCGAGGCGGTGGTGACCGCGTGCGAGCGCCCCAACACGTTCCACCAGCTCACGCCCGACGGGACCTCCCTGCGAGACCAGATCGAAGCGATCGCCACGAAGCTCTACGGCGCCGACGGCGTCGACTACCTCCCCCAGGCGGTGAAGGACCTCGCCCGGATGGACGAGCTGGGGTTCGGGACCGTTCCGGTCTGCATGGCCAAGACCCACCTCTCGCTGAGCCACGACCCGCTCGCCCTCAACCGGCCGACCGGGTTCCGGCTGCCGGTCCGCGGGGTCGTGCCGAGCGCGGGCGCGGGATTCGTCGTCGTGCTGTGCGGCGACATGCAGCGGATGCCCGGCCTCGGCACGACGCCCAACTACATGGGCGTCGACATCGATGCGAACGGCACCACGATCGGCCTGTTCTGAGCTAGGCCACGTCGTCGTCCGGCGGCATCACGCAGAACTCGTTGCCCTCCGGGTCGCGCATGACGCACCAGATCCCGGAGTCGCCCTCGGCCCAGTTGTGGATCGAGGCGCCGAGCGTCTCCAATCGCTCGACCTCCGCCTCGAGATCCTCCTCGGCCACCACGTCGAGGTGCAGCCGATTCTTCGCCACCTTGGGCTCCGGGACCTCCGTGAAGAACAGCATCGGGAGGTCCTCGCCGCCGGGCGGTTCGACCATCACCGTCGGGTCCTCCTCCGGGTCGGTGATGCCGTTGGCCGCCAGACGCGAGAGCTCTACCTCGTCGTAGGGCGCGACGGTCCAGCCGAGCGCGGCGGCCCAGAACCGGGCCAGCGGCGCCGCGTCGCGACAATCGAAGACGATCGCATCGATCCGCACCCCGCGAGCCTGCCGCGAGGCGGCCCGCTGCGCAAGACCCGAGGCCCGGATCAGACGTGGAGCGCGATCATGAACGCCTCGCTCACGTCGCGCAGGATCGACTGCGCCCGGTGTCGCAGGGAGTTCGCCGAGTCGGCGAGTTCCTGCTGGCGCGTCTTGTCCAGGAAGGTGATGGCGTTGATGTCGACGTTCGCCAGCGCCGACAGGGTCGCCGCGTGCAAGGAGGTCGCGGCGCTCAGCGCGTCGGAGGCGGCGTTCGGGTTGCCGTTGGCGAGCGCCTCCTCGGCGAGACTCATGAGGTAGACCGACCGGCGGGCGACCTCGAGGGGGATGTCCGCCGCCCGTTCCAAAGCGGTCTGCAGCGTCGAGGCCCAGGCGCGCTCCTCCTCGGGCGTGGCCTTCGGCAGTTTGTAGGCGGCCATCACCCCCTGGTACGCCTCCGCGTCGCGGTCGGCCAGCGCCAGCAGCGTCCAGCGTTCGTCGTCGCATTCGTCGGCGATGGCGCGCATGCGCTCGACCGCGGCTTCGAACCCCTTCTTCTTCAGCGTCAGGCGAGCCACCATCGCGATCAGCGAGGCACCCGCGGCCGCGGACACCGCCGCCCAGGCGCCGCCACCGGGCGTCGGTGCATCGGACGCCAGATCCTCCAGGTACGCGCCGATGCGCGTCCCGGCCGTCGGCATCTCGACGATCGGTACCTTCGTCGGCTTCGGCGAGGCCGCCGACGGTGTCGCCGCCCACGTGCTGCCGGACGCCTCGGTGGACAGGCCGGGCACGGTGGGCGTCGGTTGTGACCCGCGCTCCGGCGGCAACCATTGGTCACTCATGACGCCTCCTCGATCAGCCGTTCCAACACCTGCGTGCGACGGTCGAACCCCTGCAGCTTGACGTGCGCCGCGTCCTCGGCCGAGAGGGCCGCCTCGGGGACAAGGCCCACGATCTCGGAATCGGTGACCTCCAACGCGCGCGCGGTCGCCTCGGCGACAACGGCATCGTAGGCGGTTCGCACCCCGGTGACCTCGAAGTCGACGAGGTTCATCGACACGGTCGTGCACCCGCGCTCCGGGACGAGGAAACCGATCGCGCGCACGGCGGGCAGACCCCCGCTCGATTCGCGGATCGTCCGTGCGATGTCCTTGGCGGCCGGCTCGTCCTCCCCGGTGAGGTAGACGTTGAAGGCGACGAGCGGTGCTCGGGCTCCCACCGCGGTCGCGCCGGCTTTCCCGATCGCGTGCGGGCCCAGATCGGGCAGACGCTCGCCGCGGCGCACCGCCTCGCGGAGGCCCTCGTATTCGCCCTTCCTGACCTGTGCGAGGGACGTGCGGTCAGGGGTGCGGGCGGCGCGGTCGTACAGGTAGACGGGCAGCTCGAGCTCGCCTGCGAGCGTCTCGCCCACGTCGACCGCCAGGGACACGCATTCCTCCATCGAGACATCGCGCACAGGCATGAACGGGATCACGTCGACCGCGCCCATGCGAGGGTGGCCCCCATGGTGGCGGTCCATGTCGATCAGGCCCACGGCGACGCGAGCGCCCGCGACGGCGGAACGGCGCACGGCCTCGCGGTCACCGAGCACCGTGGTGTCGAGGCGATGGTGATCGGGGTCTGCCTGTCGATAGACCAAGTGGGCCCCCGGCACCGTCAGCGCGTCGCAGATCGCGTCCATCACGTCCACGCGTCGCCCTTCGGAGAAGTTCGGCACGACGCCGTAGATCGGAACGCTCACGGCCGACAGGATAGTGGAGGACCGGTCGCCCCCGACCCTCCACACATCCGGGACCGCTCAGGCGCGCGGCTTCTGTTTCTGCGGGTCCAGCAGCGCCAGCGCGGCGACGGTGGCCTTCCCGTCACCGACCTCCAGCGTGGTGCCCTCGTCGGCGAACGCCGTCTCCAGGATCGCGAGTCCGATCGATCCGAGTCGCGGGCTCTCGACCGGCGAGGTCACGATCCCCACCTCGGCGCCGTCCTTCGTCACGGCCGCGCCGGCCTCCGGCATCGCCCCGCCGAACTCGAGCGTCTTGAACCGTCTCGGTGGCGTGGCGCCGTAGGTCGCGAGCGCCGCCGCGCCGACGCATTCCGTGTCGGTCTTGATGAATCGATCCATCGACAGGTCCCACGGTGACCGCTCGCCGGGCATGTAGTCGACGCCGATGATGATCAGGCCCACCTCGATGCGAGCGAGATCGACGGCGGTCAGGCCGAACGGCACGCCGCCCGCCTCGACCAAGGCGTCCCACACGATCTGGGCGTCGGACGGGTCCAGCACGATCTCGTAGCCGTGCTCGCCGCTGAAACCGGTGCGGAGCACATGCGCGGGCACGCCGGCGACGGTCGTCATCGAGGGCCAGAACCGGAAGTAGGACAGCTCGCCGAGGTCACGCCCCGCGAGCGGCTGCAGTGTGCTCTGCGACGTGGGGCCCTGCACGGCGATCATCGCGAGGTCCAACGTCTTGTGCGCGACGGAGGCGTCGAGATCCTCGGCCGTCTCGCGGAACCAATCGTCGATCCCCGGTGAGTTGATCATCATCCAGAACCGATCGTCCGCGAACTTGTAGACGTTGCCGTCATCGATCATGAGCCCGTCGGCGTTCACGAAGGCGCCGTACCGGACCGAACCGTCGGCCATGCCGGCGAGGCTGTTCGTGAAACGCCGCTGGATCAGCCGCGCCGCATCCGCTCCCGTCACCTCGTATTTGCAGGTGGAGAAGAGATCCCAGATACCGGTACCGGTGCGGATGGCCTCGTATTCGGCCATCGGGTCGCCACCCTGGTCCATGTTCCAGGGAAAGCCGTCCTCCCACATGATGTCGGCGCCATGGGCGACGTGCCAGTCATGCAGCGGAGATCGCGCGTCCTCGGTCATCGGTGACTCCTTCCCGCCGGGCGCCTCGTGCGCGCGGCCGCCGTTGTCCTACGCATCGTAGATGGCCTCCGCTCCGACGGTACCGGGGAACGGCGTCTCAGCGGTAACCCGACGCGGGCGCCGAGAGGCCCACGAGATCGCGGACGGTGGGGTCGCCGAGGTCTGGGACCTTTCCGACCAGGACGAGAAAGAGCTGGGCGGTGACCAGCGCGTCGTCCAAGGCATCGTGCGGGCTCGCCACCGGCACCCCGTAGCGGTCGGCGATCGCCCCGAGCGCGTAGCCGCGCTCCCGCTGCGCGGTGACGGGAGCGTCGTCGACGGCGATCGCCAGGTCCCGCACGTCGATCACCCGGCGGCGCCACCAGCGTTCCGAGCCTCCGAACAGTCCGCGGAGGAACGCGATCTCGACCTCGGCGAACCACGCCAGCACGTACCGCCGGGAGAGTCCCTCGCGGAGCGCTCCCGCGGCGGTCGCGGCATCCGGCGCGTCGGCCAGGTCGACGGGACGCAACAGGTGGATCGTTTGGGACCGCGGCGAGGGCGCGACGGCGGGACGGATCAGTTGGTGCCGCGCCTCGCCGAGTCGAACTCGACCGCGGTCGATCGGCACCAGGCCGTAGGACACGATGTGATCGGTGGCGTAGTCGAGGCCCGTCGTCTCGAAGTCGAGCGCCACGTATGCCGCGTCTCGCCAGGGCAGACCGCGGGCACGGGTCGGGCGTGCGGGCCGGCGCCCGCCTACCGCGGACATCGCCAGACCTCGTCGGGCGTGACGATCACGTGGACCGGCAGATCGAACGCACCGGCGGGCAGGACCTCGTCGAGGAGCTGGAGCCCCGCGCCGAGGCCGACCCGAAGGGCGTCCGGTCGCGTCGTCAACAGGAATCGATCGTAGAACCCACCGCCGTAGCCGACGCGACGCCCGGCGCGGTCGTACGCGACCGCCGGCGTGACGATCACGTCGATCGCGGCCGGATCGATCGAGTCTCCGTCGCTCGGCTCGCGGGCGCCGAAGGACGTGACGGTGGTCGGGTCGCCGGGATGGAACGAACGCACCTCGAGATCCCCGCCCACGATCCGCGGCAGCCCCACACGGACGCCGCGGGCGACGAGCCCCTCGACGATCGGATCGACGGGCAGCTCCGAGCCGAACGAGGAGAAGGCCATGACGGTCCGCGCCTGAAGGACCTCGGGCAGCGCGAGGAACCGCTCCGCCACCTTGATCGCCATCGTCGCGCGCGCGGTCGCATCGATCGCGTCGCGCGCGGCCAGCACACGCCTGCGCACCTCGCGCTTGGCGCGCTTCAACGCCTGGGCGTTCACGAGCGGAGCGTCTCGAGGATCAGGTCGAGTCGGTCGGCCGGCCCGGCGGCCAAGGAGATCATCCACGTGGCGCCGGCGGCTTCGACCCGGTCGCGGAGGCGCCGCAGATCGTCGATCGTGCCCCGCCAGATGTCCAGCGAGCCGCCGCCCGCCTCGCGGTCCCGCTCCAGGGACGCCAGCGACTCGGCGTCCTCGCCGAGCAGGACGATGCCCGCCCAGGTCGGCGGCACCTCGGCCGGGTCCCGTCCCGCCTCCCGCGCCCAGGTGGCAAGATCGGCGGCTCGGGCCTCGAACGCCTCCAGCCTCATCCCCCACCCGTTCCACGCGTTCCCGACCCGCGCCGCTGCACGCGCGACCCGTTCGGAAGTCCCGCCGATCCACACATCGGCCGAGGCCGCGGGCAGCAGCGGGCCCGCGATCGGCGGGATCGCCTCCCCGCCGGGCCACGGCTCGCCGCGGAACAACGCTCGGAGCGCCAACGACGTCTCCTCCAGCCGCACCGTCCGCTCGTCCGGCGGCGGATACGGCAAGCCGAGCACCGCGTGCTCCGCCTTGCCGAACCTGTCGCCGAGCCCGAGACCGATCACCGCGGGCCGCCCACTGAGCAGCGACAGCGCCGCCGACTCCTTCGCGAGGATGCCGAAGGGGCGGTACCCCGGTCGCGAGACGAGCACGCCCACCCCCAACCCGGGGTTCGCCGCCGCAGCGGCGGCCAGCAGGGTGAACGGCTCGACGGATGCTCCGTGCGGGGATCCGGGCGGGAACAGATGGTCGTACACGAAGACCGCGTCGTAGCCCGCACCCGCGGCCCGACCCGCGACATCCAGCGGACGACGCGGGGTCGACGTGAACGCTGAGAGGAAGAGCCCGTAGTTCACGCGAGCACCTGACCCAGCGACCACAGCCCGCCGCCGATCGCGGCGCCGTCGCTGCCGAGCGCGGCTCGCACGAGCGGGACCTCGGGACGATGCCCCGCGCCCTCGACGGCTCGCGCCGACGCCGCGCGGGCGGGCTCCAGGAGCAGGTCGCCCGCGCCGGCCGCCGCGCCGCCGCCCACGATCACGAGTTCGGGATCGAGCACGTTGACCAAACCCGCGATGCCCTCGCCCAGCCGCGTGCCGACGTCCTCCAGTATCGATAGCGCCGCGGCGTCTCCCGTGCGCGCCGCCTCGACCACCGCTCGGCCGTCGGCCGCGGGCCCCAGCTGCTCGCGGCCGAGCCGAGAGATGGCGGAGCCGCTCGCCACGGTCTCCCAGCAGCCGACGTTGCCACACCCGCACCTCGTGCCGCCGGGCTCGACGATGATGTGGCCGATCTCCCCCGCGAACCCGTGCGCACCCCGCATCGCCTCGCCGCGGTACACGATGCCGCCGCCGATCCCCGTCCCCACGCCGACGTACAGGAACGTCTCGATACCGCGGCCGGCGCCGACCAGCCGTTCCCCGATCGATGCCACCGTGCAATCGTTGTCGATCGCGACGGGCACCCCGAAGCCGGCCAGGAGCGCTCGCAGATCCACCTCGCGCCAGGCGATGTTCGGGGCGTACCGGACGCGTCCGGTCCCCTCCTCGACGAGCCCGGCGGCGCCGACCCCGATCGCGACCACGTCGGGCGTGTGGACCGCCGCCGTCACATCGAGCATCGCTCCCAACAGCGCGGGAACGTCATCGGCCGGGGTGTCGACCACCTCGCGGCGATGCACGTCGCCTTCCCCATCGACCAGGACCGCGGCAGCTTTCGTGCCACCGACGTCGATCCCGATCGCCAGTTGGGTCATCCGACGTCGATCTTCTCCAGACGGACGGGCGCGGCCGGGGTGCCGCCTGCCAGATCATCGGCCCGGCCGTCGATCGCGGACCGGAACGCGAGGAACAACTCGCTGCCGGCCTTGAGGAGATGCCCGACCACCTCCGGAGAGATCGGTTGCACCGCCGAGGCGGCCATGCAGAACGGACACCACGCGACCGAGCAGACGCCTGCGCCGGCTCCCTCGCTGTCGTGCGCCGACGCCTCGGTGTGCTCTTCGGATCCCTGCATGGTCTACCCCTTCTGCTCCGATGGTTCGGGCGGGCGCTCGAAGACGATCTCCAGCCGATCCTCGACGAGGTTGGCTCCGCGCACCGTCATGCGTTTCAGCGTCTGTGGCAACAGCATGTTGCGTTTGTACGGGCCGACGCGAACCACGAGCTCGTCGCCCCGGCGATGCACGTCGAGATCGCCGCCCGTCACGAACGGCAGCCGCATCCGCAGCAGGTACCCGTCGCCCCGCTTCTCCACGTGGATCGGATCGTCCAGGAACAGGATCGCGGTCGCCTCGCGGTCGCCGTACACCTCACCGGCCATCTCGCCGAGCAGCCCGACGCCCACCATCTCCCGATCGAACAGCCGGGCCTCCAGGATCGGCACCGGTTCGAACGATTCGTGCACCGTGGCGAGGTGCTCGGCCTGGATGTCCTTCCACTTGCCGAAGTACGGGTCCGTCACGTCGGTCGGCAGGATCCGGTTCACGATGATGGCGTCGACGCGATAGCCGAACAGCGCGAGATACGTGTACGTGCGCCGGGCCTCGGAGATCACCATCTTCTCGGGGTTCACGACGAGCCGCACCGACGACATCTCCTCGTCGGACAGGATCTTGCGAACGGCGTCGAGGTTGCCGTGCAGACGCTCGACAGCCTCGAAGACCTTGTCGCCCGCGATCGGCAGGCTGGTCGTGCGCGACACGAGGGGGCGCACCACCTTCACGACGCGGCGCTGGACCGGGAAGATCCGCTCGATGTACCACGTCATGATGTCGGGCAGGCTGAGCAGCCGCAACGTCTCGGCGGTCGGCGCGCAATCGACGATCAACACGTCGTACGCGCCGGATTCCACGTGGGTCTTCACGTCGATCAGGGCGAAGATCTCGTCGATCCCGGGGATCACCGTGAGCTCCTCTGCCTGGATCGTCTCGGTGCCCGCCCAGTTCATCACCTGGACCATGTAGTCCTGGATCTCGCGCCAGTTGTCCTCGAGACGTTCCTGCGCGTCCACCTGCTGCGCCCAGAGGTTGGGCACGATCTCGCTCGGATCGTTGCCGATCACGACCTCGAACGCGTCGGCGAGGGAGTGTGCAGGGTCGGTGCTCATGATGAGCGTGCGCTTGCCCGCACGGGCCGCGCGGACCGCGGTGGAGGCGGCGATCGTCGTCTTGCCGACGCCCCCCTTGCCGGTGAACAGGATGACCCGCATCGCGCAAGCTTAGCCGCGGCCGGCGGAACCGGCCCGACTACCCCATCTCGACGCGGCGCTTGAGACGCTCGAGCGCGTTCTCGATGACGCGTTTGGCGCCCTCCGTCCGCAGGAAACCGGGCACGAGCGGGCCGAGCTCGACGGCGAGCCGGTAGGTGACCTGGGTCACGTCGGGCTCGGGATCGTCGAGCAGGTACTCCCCGCGGATCTCCCGCACGGCGCCGTGGGCCTCGATCGATTCCCACGAGATGCCCGTGCCGCCGGGTGCGTAGCGATATCGCAGGGTGTAGGAGGCCTTGCCGAGTACGGGCACATCGACCTCGAACGCCACCTCGGTAGGCCGGCCACCCTCGCCGCGCTGGCGGACCTCCACACGACGCACCTCGGCCCAGTCCGGATAGGCCTCATAGTCCTCGATCACGTCGACGACGTCGTCGAGCGGCGCCTCGATACGGATCGTCCCCTCCGCGTGCTCCATACGCTGCGGATACTACCGTCGGGCACTGGTCGCGACGGACAGCGCGATCGCCCCGACGACGAGGAACATCACGCCCACCGACACCCAGAGCAGGTACTTCGACGGCACGATGAGCCGGCCGCGCGCCGCCAGGTCCTTGATCTCGAGCGCGGACAGCACATACACCCCGATCGCCAGCCCCAACGTCAACAGGATCGCCAGCAACATCGGACCGGACCGCAGGCCCGCGATCGACATGAAGATCGCGATGCCCAACGACAGCACGAACAGCACGCCACGGGCGAACCCGTCGATCTGGTAGCCGAGCATCGCGTGGCCCGCGCCGGGGAACACGAGCGAGCGGGTGACGGCGGCCTGGGGGTCGACGTCTCGCCGTGTCACGCCGCGCATGACGGCGGCGAACGGGGTGCCACACGTCTCGCACACCTCCAGCACGATCGGGTTGTGCGCGCCGCAGACGCTGCAGGGCCAGAACGGCTCTCCCTTCGGGCCGTCGCCCTCGTCGGCGTCATGGACGGGCGCGACGTCCTGCCTGCCGGGGGCCGGCATCGCGGGCGGCGGGGTCACCGGCTGCGGCGGAGGCGGCGGACGCAGGTCGGTGAAGCACTGGCCGCACCAGTCCGCATCCTCGCTGACCAGGGCGTTGCAACGGGGGCATCGGCGTTCGACGAGGCTCACGCTCGGCAGGGTACCCCCCACCTACCGCCGGGGGAACGAAGTGACCCGCCTTACGGGTGCGCCGTCGCGTCGGCGGCCTCGCCCAACCAGACGGCGAGCCGCGCCGCGATCTGAGACCAGGTATGGGCCGCGAGGACACGTTCCCGCCCCGCCGCTCCCATCGCCCGGGCACGGTCGGGCTCGGCCAGCAAGCCGGCGACGGCCTCGGCCACGGCGGCCACGCTCGTGCCGTCCACGAGGACGCCGGTCTGCCCGTCGACGAGCGCCTCGCGCGCGCCGCCGGAATCGCCGACCACGACGGGCTTGCCACAGGCCGCGGCCTCGATGAAGACGTTGCCCCACCCCTCGACCTCGAGGCCGGCGAGCCGCGTCCTGCACGGCATCGCGAACACGTCACCGGCGGCGTAGTAGCGCGGAAGGTCCTCCTCGGCCACCTGCCCGGCGAACGAGACGGCGTCGGTGGGAAGGTCGGCCGCCATCGACCGTAGCCGATCCTCGTACGGCCCGCCGCCGACGATCGCGAGCGCGGCGTCGGGCACCCGGCGGCGGATCGCCGGCATCGCCCGGATCAGCATGTCCTGGCCCTTGCGCGCCACGAGCCTGCTCACGCACACCACGAGCGGTCGGTCGCCGACCCCGAGCGCGGCGCGGATGGCGGCCGTCTCGAGGTCCGGTCGGAAGCGCTGTACGTCGGCGCCCGGGTAGAGCACGGAGACAGGCACGGATCGAGGCACGGCCGTGCGCACCGTGCGCGCGATGAACGCGGAGCAGAGCACGGGCACGCGCGCCGCCCGGGAAGTCGCGTGTCGAAGCAGGGCGTGCGTGCCGGGCGCGATCGAGAGCCAGTACTCGAACCCATGGGCGGCGCTCAGGTAGGGCAGACCTCGCTCGGACAACCGCGGACCCAAGAACGCGAGCGGGTAGGTCGCGCCGAAGAGCAGCACCTCGGCCTCCATCGCGCGCGCCGCCGCCTCGATGCGATCGGCCACCTGCGACGTCGGCCACAGGAACCGCTCGGGCTGACGGAACATGTGCCACGGCACGGCGTCGTCGTAGGCCGCCGCATCATCCCAATCCGGACAGAACACCCCCACGCGATCCGGCGGCAGCTCCCGCAAGAGCGCCTCGAGGGTCCGCTGGATCCCCCCGACGCGGGGCGGGAAGTCGTTGGTGACCAGCAGTGTGCTCGGAACGTTCACGACGCCGATAATGGCCGACGAGGGGGATGTCCGACCACGCTGCTTTCGCGCACGATCTCGCCGCGCTGCTCCAGGGCCGCGGGTTCGTCGACCTGTCCGATTGGCGCAAGGTGCGCGTCGAGGGCGCCGACGCGATCCCATGGCTGCACGATCTCCTCACCGCCGATGTCGCCGGCCTCTCGCCCGGGCGCTCCTGCCGCTCCCTGCTCCTGACGCCTACCGGTCGGATCCGCGCCGACGTCCAGGTGCTCCGGCGCGCCGACGACGTGGTCCTCGTGCAGTCGCCCGAGCAGCCCGAGCACATCGGGCTCCTGCTCTCGCCCTACGTGCTGTCCTCCGACGTGCTGCTCGAAGACGCGACCGCCTCGCTCGATCTGTTCGCCATCCCCGGCGCGGGGGCGTCCGCGGTCGGGCTGCCGGGAACCGTACCGTCGGTGCTCGGCCCGGGCGTCGACCTCCTCGCGACGAGCGGCAAGCCGGCCTGGCGCGCGGAGGACGCGCTCGTCAAGGCCGATCTGGTCGAGGTCAGCCACCGTGCGGCGGACGCGTGGCGGATCCTGATCGGCGTGCCACGGATGGGCGCGGACTTCCAGGAAGGCTCGCTGCCGGCCGAGGCCGGTCTCGACGACACGATCGACGCCACCAAGGGGTGCTTCCTCGGGCAAGAGGCCGTGGCGAAGATACGGAACCTCGGCCATCCGCCGCGGGTCTTGCGCCACGTGCAGAGCGCGGCGCCGTTCGTACCCGGCGGCGACGTTCTCGCCGACGGCGAGGTGGTGGGCGAGGTCACCAGCGCCGCGCCCCTGCCCGATGCGTGCGTCGGGTTCGTCCGGGTCGTGTGGTCCGCGGCGACCGCCCGATTGACCGACACGCAGGCGCATCCGCTGCAGGACGTCCCGAGGGCGGGCTAGTCCTTCCGTGTCATTTCGACGCCCCGAGGCCATCATCCGGCCATCACCTGGCGCAGACCCCTTCCGTTCGCGCCATGGCATCTGCTATGAAACGGTTCCCTGGAAATGACCAGGGGGACACGAGGGGGATGCGGTGCGGATCGAGCGGTTCCCGGAAGTCGATTTGTCTACCTTGCCGAGCCACCCGACACCCCCCGACTACTGGCAGGATCGGGCCGCCTGTTTCGGGGTCGAGCCCGACGTCTTCTTCCCGATCTCCGAGGAGGAAGCTGGCCCCGCGCTCACGTTCTGTGGCTCTTGCCGGATCCGTGAGGAATGCCTGTCGTGGGCGCTCAAGAACGGCGAGCGCTACGGCGTCTGGGGTGGCACCACGGAGCAGCAACGGCGTCGCCTGCAGCGCCACGTGGCGTAGGTCCTCCCCCTAGACTGTCGCGATGCCTCCCGTCGGATCGATCGATGCCGTCGCGCCGCTGCGGATCAGCTTCGTCGGTGGTGGCACGGACTTCCCGCATTGGTACGAGGAGCACGGCGGCGCCGTCGTGTCCGCCACGATCGATCATGTGGTCCGGGTGCGGATCACGCCCCGCGCTGACCGCGTGGTCGAGGTGCGGTCGCTCGATCTTGATCGGCTCGTCGCCTATCACCTCGACGAAGGGCCGGTATATGACGGCGCGCTCGATCTCGTGAAGGCGGCGATCGCCGACGCCGGGACCGATGTCGGGATCTCGGTCGAGATCCGCAGCGAAGCGCCGCCCGGCAGCGGCCTCGGCGGCTCCTCGGCGTTGGTCACGGCCGTGGTGGCGGGGCTCGCGATGCTCGGCGATCGGCAGATGGACGCCGGCACGCTCGCCCGCGCCGCCTACCGCATCGAGCGGGAGGAACTGGGCATCAGCGGTGGCTGGCAGGATCAGTACGCCGCCGCGTTCGGCGGGTGCAACCTGATCGAGTTCTCGCGCAGCGGGGTCGGCGTGGAGCCGGTCGCCGACGCCGCGACGATGGATCGGCTCGCGAGCGGGCTCCTCCTGTGCTACTCGGGGCACGTTCGCCGCAACGTCGGACTGATCGATCGCCAGATCGCCATGCACCGAGAGGGTCGAGAGGAGACGCTGCTCGGCATGAAGCGCCTCCACGAGATGGCCTACGCCGTGCGCGACGTGATCGAGCGCGCCGATCTTCCCGGGCTGGGCGCCCTGCTCCACGAGGCCTTCATCGCGAAGAAGCAGATGAACCCGCACATCGCCGAGCACACGCCGATCGAGGCCATGCTCGCCGCGGCGCGCGGAGGCCGGTGCGTACGGCGGCAAGGTCTGCGGAGCCGGGGGCGGCGGGTATCTGCTGCTGGCCGCGCCGCCGGATCGGCACCACGCGATCCGATCGGAGCTCGCGGCGCTCGACGCGCAGTTCGCACCCTTCGGGTTCACGCACGCCGGGGTGCGCGCCACGCGCGGTGGCGAGTCCTGGATCCCGCGCCCGTGACCCGCCGATTCGCGCTGGTCGATCGGGACGGGACGATCAACGAGGAGCGACACCACCTCCGCGACCCTGTGGACCTCGCGCTGATACCGGGCGCGGCCGACGCCTTGATCCGTCTTCGTGACGATCTCGGGATGGGGATCGTGGTGATCACCAATCAGGCCGAGGTGGGACGGGGCAATCTGTCGATCCCCGAGCTCGACAGGATCCATGCGCGCCTGCGTTCGCTCCTCGGTGCGGCGGGCGCGAGCGTCGACGCGATCGAGGTCTGCCCCCATCGACCCGAGGACGGGTGCGCGTGCCGCAAGCCGGCCCCCGGCATGGCGCTGGCCGCGGCCGAACGGTTCGGCTTCGCGCTCGATGAGACCTTCGTGATCGGCGACCACGCGAGCGACATGGGCCTCGGACGCGCGATCGGCGCCACGACGGTGTTCGTCCGCACGGGCCATGGCCTCGAGGAGGAACCGACCGCGTCCCCGCTCGCCGACCATCGCGCCGACGATCTGCCCGGCGCCGTGGCTATCATCGCCGGGCTCGTGGAACCAGGAGGGATGGGTGGATCCGACGGACCCGCGTGACCGAGCACGCAGCTACCTCACGGACGCGGCCGATGTGATGGCGGCCGCGATCGAGGTCTGCCTGGAGGACATCCTGGCCGCCTCGGACATCCTGATCGACGTGTTCCGTGCGGGCGGCGCGCTGCTCATCTGCGGCAACGGTGGCAGCGCGGCCGACGCACAGCATCTGGCGACCGAGTTCGTGAGCGCGCTCACCCTCGATCGCGCCCGACCCGCCATGCGCGCGATCGCGCTCACCACTGACACCTCTGCATTGACCGCGATCGCGAACGACTTCGGCGTCGAGCGGATGTTCGCTCGACAGGTCGAGGCGATCGGCAACCCCGGCGACGCCTTGCTCGCGATCTCGACGAGCGGCAACTCCGCCAACGTCCTGGCCGCGGCCGAGACCGCGCGCACGATGTCGATGCGGGTGATCGCCCTCACGGGCGCCTCGGGCGGTGGCCTCGCCTCTCGCGCCGATGTGGCCGTACGCGTGCCCTCGACCGAGACCGCGCACATCCAGGAGTGCCACCTGGCGATCGAGCAACTCCTCGCGCTCCTCGCCGAGCGCGCGATCCACCCCGGTCCCGCCTGACGGATCGGGTGTCAGAGCCGACGGGCACGATGCTCGTCATGGCGCCCGGCGATCCCCCGCCACGGCTCGACACTCGAACACCTGTTCGATATGGTTCTCCCTTGCCGATGTCTCCGCTGTTCGAGCCGGTGCAGACCGCGCTGGGCGACGCGCTCCCCTTGACCGAGATCGAATTCGTCGTCGTCGACCTCGAAACCACGGGCGGCTCCCCCGTCGACGATGCGATCACCGAGATCGGCGCCGTGCGGTTCCACGGCCTCGAACGGATCGGCTCGTTCCAGACCCTCGTCGATCCGGAACGCCCGATCCCGCCCTACATCGCCCACCTCACCGGCATCGACGATCGGGTCGTGGCGGGGGCGCCCGCCCTGCCGCACATCCTGCCGAGCTTCCTCGAGTTCGCTCGTGGCGCCGTCATCGTGGCGCACAACGCGGCGTTCGACGTCGGCTTCCTGAACGCCAACCTGCTGCGGCTGGACTACGAGGTCCTGCCGACACCCGCGATCTGCACCGCCAAGCTCGCCCGGCGACTCGTCTGGCCCGACGTGCCCAACGTCAAGCTGCAGACGCTCGCGACCTATTTCCGGACGCGCACGAAACCGATCCACCGTGCCCTCGAGGATGCCGAGGCCACCGGCGAGGTCCTCCAGGGTCTCCTCGACGTCGGTCAGCACCTCGGCATCCTGACACTGGGTGAGCTCGCGCACGCCTGCAGCGCCCGCGGGCGGCCGCACTACGCGAAGATCGCGTTGGCGCAGGAGCTCCCCCGCTCACCGGGCGTCTATGTGTTCCGTGACCGGGCGGATCAGATCCTCTACGTGGGCAAGGCGAACGACCTGCGTGCGCGGGTGAAGTCGTACTTCTACGGGGACGAGCGCAAGAAGGTTCAGGATCTGGTGGCCTCCGTGACCCGGATCGAGGCTCTCGAGACCGGGGGCGAGCTCGAGGCTCTCGTGCTGGAGATCCGCTTGATCGCCGAGCACCTCCCGCGGTTCAACGCGCACGGGAAGCGCTGGCGACGGTTCGCGTACCTGAAGCTGGACCCCGCCGAGGCGTGGCCGCGGCTGAAGATCGCTCGATCCCTGGATCCCACCGACGGGGCGACCTACCTGGGGCCCTTCGCCACCTCGGGACGCGCGACCCTTGCGAAGGAGGCCCTCGAGGAAGCGTTCCGCATCCGGCGCTGCACCCGGTCCATGGGACGTGGCACTCGATTCGCGCCCTGCGCGCTGGCGGACATGGGCCGGTGCCAGGCGCCGTGCGACGGCCGCACCGACGCGGAGCGCTACGGGGCGATGATCGCGCACCTCCGAGCGTCGATCGGGGCACCCGGGGCGCTGTTGCGGGGCCTCGAGATCCGGATGCTCGAGCTCGCGTCGCAGGAGCGCTTCGAGGAAGCCGCGTTGGCGCGGGACCGTGTGCGAGCGCTCGCCGACGTCCTCGCGCGCATGCGGACCGATCAGTGGCTCACGGCCGGGCGGCTGGTCGTTGCGGGCCCCGACGGCGAGCGTCTCGAACTCAACGGCGGCGCGCTGGTCCGACCCCACGGCGGTCTCGGCGTCGGGGGGCCGATCGGTGCACCGGCCCCGCGCGAACGCGCCGATGAGCTCTCTGTCGTCCGGTCCTGGATGCGTCGCACGCGGGCCCGGGTGCTCGAGGCGGACGCCGCGCCCGCGGAGCCCGTCGACGGGGGCGCCGAGCTCGCCCGACTGCTCGGACAGATCCGGGCGGCCGAGGAGCACGGCCACGGCAGGACGCGGCGCGCCCCACGCCCCCGCGCGCCCGTGCCCGTTCCGACCCGCCGCTAGACTGGCTTGATGGACACCGCGGTCATCCTCGAGGGCGCGCGCACGCCGATCGGGAAGTTCCTCGGCAGCTATGCCGAGACCACGACGGTCGAGCTCGGGACGATCGCCGCCATCGAGGCGATGCGACGGTCGGCGGTGGCCCCCGATCAGATCGACCAGACGATCATCGGCCACGCCCGGCAGGCGGGGAACGGGCCGAACACGGGCCGACAGGTCTCCGTTCGCGCCGGGGTCCCCGTGGAGGTCGGCGCGTACAACGTGAACATCGCGTGCGGGTCGGGCATGAAGGCGCTCCAGCTCGGCGCCCAGCAGATCGCTCTCGGCGACTCGGAGGTCGTGCTGGTCGGCGGGATGGAGAACATGACGCGGGTGCCGTTCCTGCTGCCGGGCATGCGGCTCGGCCATCGCCTCGGCAACGCCGAGGCGCTCGACGCCATGTACACCGACGGTCTGCTCGATCCTCTGTGCGGTCTGATCATGGGTGAGACCGCTGAGAACCTCGTCGACCGCTACGACATCTCCCGCGAGGAGCAGGACGCGTTCGCGCTCGAGTCACAGCAGAAGGCCGCCACGAGCGCCGCCCGTCGGACCGAGGAGACGATCCCGGTGGAGGCGAAGCTCGGACGCAGCACCGTCACCGTGGCGGCCGACGAGCACGTCCGCCCCGACACGACGATGGCCTCGCTGGCGAAGCTCGCGCCGGTGTTCCGCGAGGGTGGCAGCGTCACGGCCGGCAACGCGAGCGGCTTGACCGACGGTGGCGCCGCGATGGTGCTGATGCACGAGGCGCGCGCCACGGCCGAGGGTCGCACACCACTCGCGCGCATCATCGGCTGGAGCTGGGCCGGGGTGCCGCCCGAGATCATGGGGATCGGCCCCGTTCCGGCGACGCAGAAGGTGCTTGAGCGCACCGGGCTCACGATGGCCGACATCGACCTGATCGAGATCAACGAGGCGTTCGCAGCGCAGGTCCTGGCGTGCGAGCGAGAGCTGAAATTCGACCGGGACAAACTGAACGTGCGCGGCGGCGGCATCAGCCTCGGCCACCCGATCGGGATGAGTGGGGCGAGGATCATCCTGTCCCTCGCCTACGAGATGCGACACACGGGCGCCGGCCTGGGGCTCGCCACGCTGTGCATCAGCGGCGGCCAGGGGCTCGCGGTCGTGCTCGAGCGCGCCTGAGTCAGGCCGCCCACTCCACGCGCACGAGCGACGCCGTGTCTGCCCACTCGCGAAGGTCGTTCTCGTAGCCGGTCTGATATTTGGCGACCATCGCGGGGCGCACGACGGCGTTGGCCGGGTCGGTTCGCTCCACCGGCCGGGCCGACGTCTCGCGCCGATGTCCATCGATCTCGAGCACCACGGAGGGTTCCGTCTCGAGGTTCCGATACCAGTCCGCCCGCACGCTGTTGGACAGGAGATACGCGCCGTCGGCATGGGCCACGAACCAGATCTCGATGCGATGCGGCCGGCGGCTCGTCCGCCCGGTGGTGGTCAGGTAGCAGCACTCGACGTCGGCGAGGTCGGCGATCCCGCTCACCCGAGGAACGCCCACGCGAGGAGCGCTCCGATCACGATCACCGCCGCGAGCAGGAAGAGGAGATCACCCCGCTTGATCTTGCCCGGCTGCATCGCGTTGAATCCCATCGCGAGGACGACTCACCCCTGGGTGATCAGGTTCTTGGACAGCTCCGCGATCGAGGCGCGCAGCTTCCCGAGCACGGAGTCCGCCTCGATCGTGAACGCCGGGCGCAGGGCCGCGATCTCCTCCATCGCCGATTCAAGTCGGGAGCCCGCGGCCTCCGCCTCCCGGAGGGCCTCGACGAGCACGACGGCGTAGTCGGGGTTGAACGGCTCGCCGTCCCACGGGCAGGCGCCGCCGGCGGCGCCGATCTGCTCGGCGAAGACGTCCCGACCGCAGCGTTTGCAGGTTCCCTTGATCTTCACACGCGTTCCTCCCGAGGGACGAGCCCTCGCTCATCGAGCAATTCCCAGAGTCGGTCCGCCACCGCGAACGGATCGGCGGGCTTCACGTACCAGGCATCGGCGCCCGACCATGAGGCGAGCCATGCATCGTGCTTGCGCTCGAGCAGGATCACGATCACCCCGTCGAACGGCTCGGCGTCGTCCCGGAGGGATCGCGCCAGGGCGAACGCCCCCATCCGCGACGCCAGCTCGTCGGCGATCACGATGTCGGGACGGTCGCGAAGGGCCGCGTGAAGCGCCAACTCGCCGTTGGCGGCGGCGCGGAATCGCAGTGGCGAGCCGAGGCGACGCTCGATGCTGCGAACGGTCAGCGCCATGAGCTCACGCGACCGCGGATCGGGCGACATGAGCAGGACCTCCACGCGCGGGAGGCTACCACGCGACCTGTAGGTCTTTGCCCCACAGGGCCTCCTCGGCTACGTTGGGGCGTCGCATCGTCATCCACCAAGGAGGGGGAACGTGGACAACGTCGGTAAGGCAGCCGTCGCGGAGTTCGTCGGGACGTTCGCGCTGATCTTCTTCGGCGCCGGAGCGATCGTGATGACCGGCGGCGGCGATCTCGTGGCGATCGCGCTCGCCCACGGGCTCGCGATCGCCATCATGGTCTCGGTCATGGTCCAGATCTCCGGCGGGGTATTCAACCCCGCGATCCAGGTCGCGCTGTGGGTCACGGGCAAGATGCCGACCGGACGCTCGGGGGTCTACATCGTCGCCCAGTTGTTGGGGGCGGTGGCGGCCGCGGCCACGTTGAAGTACATCCTGCCGACGGCGGCGTTCGACGCCACGAACGGCGGCATCCCGGCCGTGGCCTCCGGCCTCGCACTGGGCAAGGCCGTCGTGATCGAAGCGATCTTGACCTTCTTTCTCGTGTGGGCCGTGTTCGGGACCGCGATCGACGATCGCGGGTCCTTCGCCATCACGGCCGGCTTCACGATCGGCTTGATGATCACGATCGACATCTTCGTCGGTGCCAACCTCACCGGCGCCGCGATGAACCCGGCGCGGTGGTTCGGGCCCGCGTTGATCACGAACGACTGGTCGAACTGGTGGGTGTGGATCGTCGGTCCGATCGCCGGCGGGATCATCGCCGGGGTCGGCTACTGGTACCTGTTCCTCCGGGGTCGCGAGACCGCGACCCCGTAGCGGCCGTGCTGCAGCGACGAGGCGGGGCCGGCTTCGCCGGCCCCGCCCCTCCCGCCGGTAGGCTTGCGCCCTGATGCGCGATCTGTACCTCGACGCCGCCGGTGCCGCTCCGCTCTCGCCCGTGGCGCGCGAGGCGGTCATCGCCGCGCTCGACACCTTCGGTGACCCGCTGATGATCCACGCGCCGGGACGTGCCGCACGCACCTTGTTGGAGAACACGCGCGGCGTCGTCGCGCGCGGGATCGGCGCCCAAGCGGATGAGATCGCGTTCACGTCGGGCGGGACCGAGTCGGTGGCCCTCGCGATCTGGGGTGTCGCACATGCGCGCCGCGCCGTCGGCCACCGGGTCGTCACGAGCGGGATCGAGCACCCCGCGGTCGTGGGCGCCTGCGGACTCCTGTCGCGCGACGGGTTCGAGATCGAAACCGTTGGGTGCGACGCGCACGGGCGCGTCGACCTGGACCGGTTCGCCGCGGCGATCCGCATGCCCGGCACCGTGCTCGCGAGTCTGCAGCATGCCAGCCATGAGACGGGCACGATGCAACAGATCGGCGAGGCAGCTCGTCTGGCCCGCGCGGCGGGTGTCCGCTTCCACACCGACGCGGCACAGACCGCCGGACGCCTCCCGATCGATGTGGACGCGCTCGGCGTCGACCTCCTCAGCCTCTCGGGTCACAAGTTCGGTGGGCCACCGGGCGTCGGCGCGCTCTACATCCGCCGCGGCGTGGAGCTGACCCCGTATCCCAGCGGCGACGAGCGCGAGCGGAAGCGTCGCGCCGGGATGGAGAACACCCCCGGCGTCGCCGGGATGGCGGCCGCACTCGATGGCTCGCTCGCCGTCCTCGCCGACGAGGCCGCGCGCGCGTGGGGCCTCACGGCGACGCTTCGGGACCGGATCGAGTCGACCGTCCCGGGGGCACGGGTCCATGGGCATCCGACGCACCGAACGCCCAACCTGGTCTGTTTCTCGGTCGCGGGACTCGACCCGGCGACCCTCGCGATGGCCCTGGACGACCGGGGCATCCACGTCGGTTCGGGCACCCAGGCAAGCGGACGGCCCGAGGATCCCTCGCCCGTCCTCGAACAGATGGGGGCCGGGGCGACGTCCGCGTTCCGCGTCAGCGTCGGCCCCGCCACCACGGCCGAGGATGTCGATACCTTCGTCGAGATGCTGCCGGACATCGTCGAGGAGTTGCAGCACGTCCAAGAGATCGCGGCGGCATCCATGGCGCGATTCCAGCCCCCAGGAACGGAGGTCGAGCCATGAGCGAACCGCGAGAGATCCTCCCCATGCCCGTGTGGGTCGTGCTCGGTGCGGCGATCGGGGGTGCGATCGGTTCGGGTGGCGGTGGCAACGGCACCGGGCTCCTGGCGGGCCTCCTGCTCGGGGCCGCCGGCGGCGCGCTCGTGGCGTTCGGGCTGCGTCGTCGTCGCGGGGAGTAGCGCTACACCGTCCAGGTGTCGCCGCCGTAGAGCAGCCCGTGCAGGTCGCCCTCGCCGAGGCGCTCCCGGGCGCGGCCGATCTGGGCGTGGATCGCGTCGCCGTACGTGTCGCGCGTGACCTGTCGGAACACCCCGATGCACGTCGGTTCGGTGGGGCCCTGCGACAGGTGGGCGAGCGTGAACGCGAGCGACGGCGGCCCGTGGACGTCGTGGGTGATGATCGCCCCCGGCTCGGTCTCGGCGACCGCCGCGATCTCGAGACGGCCGTTCTCCCCGAGCCGCACGCATCGCGTGCCCTCGTCGAAGACGATCGGCTCGCCGTGCACGAGGCGGATCTGATTGTGCGCGCCCTGGGACTTGTCTCGAAGCAGATCGAACGCGCCGTCGTTGAACACGTTGCAGTTCTGATAGATCTCGACGAACGCCGCGCCGTCGTGCTCGGCCGCCTGTCGCAGGACCTCGGTCAGGTGCTTGCGGTCGTTGTCGATCGTGCGCGCGACGAACGTCGCGGCCGCGCCGAGCGCGAGGGCGACCGGGTCGAAGGGCCGATCGACCGACCCGAAGGGGGTCGACTTCGTCACCTTCCCGACCTCCGAGGTCGGCGAGTACTGGCCTTTCGTCAGACCGTAGATCTGGTTGTTGAACAACAGGATCTTCAGGTTCACGTTCCGCCGGAGCGCGTGGATGAGGTGGTTGCCGCCGATCGACAGCGCGTCCCCGTCACCGGTGACCACCCAGACGTCGAGCTCCGGCCGCGCGGTCGCGATCCCGGTCGCGATCGCGGGCGCCCGCCCGTGGATGCCGTGGAACCCGTAGGTGTCCATGTAATAGGTGAACCGACCGCTGCAACCGATGCCCGAGACGAACACGGTGTTTTCCGGCGCCACGCCGAGTTCGGGCATGAACGACTGGACCGCGGCCAGGATCGCGTAATCGCCGCAGCCGGGGCACCAGCGAGGCTCCTGATCCGATGTGAACGTCTTCTTGGTGAAGGACAGGGTGTCAGCCACGGATGGCCTCCTCGATCGCCTCGTCGAGCTCGTCGGCCCAGAGCGGCCGCCCTTGGACGCGCGAGAAGGAGCGCGCGTCGATGAGGAACCGAGCGCGCACCAGCATCGCCAACTGGCCTTCGTTGATCTCCGGGATCAGGACCTTCGGGTAGCGCCGGAGGATCTCGCCGGTGTTGCTCGGCATCGGGTTCAGCCACCGCAGATGGGCGCTCGCGATCCGGATGCCGCCGGCTCGAGCGCGCTGGACGGCGGCGCGGATCGTGCCCGCGGTCGAGCCCCAGCCGAGCACGAGCAGCTCCGCGTCGCCATCGGGATCGTCGACGGCCAGCGGCGGCAGCGAGTCGGCGATCCCCTCGACCTTCTGCCGACGCAGGTGCGTCATGAGCTCATGGTTCTCCGGCTCGTAGCTGATCGCGCCCGTGCCGCTCTCGCGCTCGAGTCCGCCGATGCGGTGTTGGAGGCCCGGCGTCCCCGGGATCGCCCACGGGCGCGCCCCCACCTCGTCGCGCGCGTAGGGCAGGAACGGTTCGTCGGTGGCCTCGGCGAAGGCCGGATCGATCACGGGGAGCGCGTCGAGGTCCGGCAGCAGCCAGGGCTCCGAGGAGTTCTGCAGGAAGCTGTCGGACAGGATGATCACCGGGGTTCGGTACCGGACGGCGACCCGTGCGGCGTCCAGCGCGACGTCGAAACAGTCCGACGGCGAGGACGCGGCGATGATCGGGATCGGGGACTCCCCGTGACGGCCGAACATCGCGGCCAGCAGGTCCGCCTGTTCCGTCTTGGTCGGCAGCCCGGTCGAGGGTCCCGCACGCTGGACGTCGACCACGATCATCGGGAGCTCGGTGATCACGGCCAACCCGATCGTCTCGGTCTTGAGGTCGAGCCCGGGACCGCTCGTGCCGGTGACGGCGAGCTGCCCGGCGAACGCCGCCCCGAGCGCGACGTTGGCGGCGGCGATCTCGTCTTCGGCCTGCACGGTGATCACGCCGAAGTTCTTGTGTCGGGACAGCTCGTGCAGCAGATCCGAGGCCGGCGTGATCGGATAGCTCGCGTAGAACAGCGTCAGCCCGCTCGCCTTCGAGGCGGCGATCAATCCCCAGGCCAGGGCCTGGGCTCCCGCGATGTTCCGGTAGATCCCCGGTTCCGCCGGCGCGGCCTTGACCAGCACCTGGTGCGCGAACAGCTCGGTCGTCTCACCGAAGTTGTACCCGGCGTGGAAGGCCGCCACGTTCGCGTCGTGGATCTCGGGCTTGCTGCCGAACTTCCGGGCAAGCCACTCGAGGGTGGGCTCGGTGGGGCGCCCGTACATCCAGGAGACGAGCCCGAGCGCGAACATGTTCTTGGCGCGCTCCGCCTCCTTCTTGCTGACCCCGACGGGCTCCACCGCCCGCACCGTGATCGAGGTCATGGGCACGGAGTAGACCTGGTACCCGTCCAGCTCCCCGGTCGCTCGGGGATCCGCGGCGTAGCCCGCCTTCTCGAGGTTGCGCGGTGTGAACGCGTCCTCGTTGAGGATCAGCGTGCCGCTCTTGCCCACCGTCCCCAGATCCGCCTTGAGGGCCGCCGGATTCATGGCGACGAGGACGTCGGCGTGGTCTCCGGGAGTGGCGACGTCCGTCGACGCGAATTGGATCTGGAACGCCGAGACGCCGTGGACGGTGCCGGCGGGCGCTCGGATCTCCGCCGGGAAGTCCGGGAGGGTGGCGAGATCGTTGCCGAGCAGGGCCGTGGCGCTCGTGAACCGATCCCCCGTCAGCTGCATCCCGTCGCCCGAGTCGCCGGCGAACCGGACGACGACGTGCTCACGTTCCTCGACGGTCTTGCTCATCAGGTGCCTGCGGGCGGGTCTCTCCTCATCGGATCGGGAACGTTTCCGTCGGACAGACAGCGTACTGCGCACGGACACGCTTGTTGGGGACGTGGTTGTATCTCCACATGCGAACTCGACGACTTGGGGCCCAGGGCCCGGATATCTCGGTGATCGGCCTCGGCGCGTGGGAGGCGGGGGGCGACGCATGGGGAGCCAACCCCGACGACGACGACATCGTGCGCGCCTATCATGCCGCGTTCGACGCCGGGGTCACCTGGGTCGACACCGCCGAGGTCTACGGCGCGGGCGTGTCGGAGCGGATCGTCGGCAAGGCGATCGCCGGGCGGCGCGACGAGCTGGTGGTGGCCACGAAGGTCGCCCCCTCCGACGGCGGCACTGGGTTCCGGCCGGACGAGGTCCGGGCGGCGTGTGACGCCTCCCTGGAGCGCCTCGACATCGACGTGATCGACCTCTACCAATTGCATTGGCCCGACGAGTCGGGCGTTCCGATCGACGACACGTGGGGTGCCATGAGCGAGCTGGTCTCCTCAGGCAAGATCCGCTTCGCCGGCGTGTCGAACTTCGACCAAGGGCTGCTCGAGCAATGTCTCGCGATCCGGCATGTCGATTCCCTCCAGCAGGAGTTCTCGATGCTGGCGCTCGAGGACCGCGACCTGCTCCGCTGGTGCGGCGAGCAGGGCATCGGCGTCGTGTCGTACTCCCCGCTGGGTGTGGGCTTCCTGACCGGCCGCTACACCCGCGCGAGCGCCGAATCGATCGACGATTGGCGCAGCGGGGAGGGCGACTGGACGTCGCCGACGCGGCTCGACGCGGTCTTCGGGGTCGTCGAGGGCCTCCGACCGATCGCCGATCGGCTCGGCATCACGATGGGACAGCTCGCGCTGGCATGGAACGTCGCCCAACCGGGCGTCACCGCGGCGATCGCCGGCAGTCGCAGCGGGGAGCACATGCGGCAGAACGCGGATGCGGGAGACCTCGCGCTCGATGCGGCGACGCTGAGCGAGGTGGAGGATCTGCTCGCCGGCTAGCGGCCGTCTCGGCGCTCCACCTCACGGATCCGGCGAACGATCCCGTCGAGGAGCTTCAGGGTCAACCGTGGCTCGTCGCGCAGGAGGGCCACCAGCGTGTGCCGGAACAGTCGCAGCACGCGCATCGGGGTCTCGGCCGTGATCGTCGCCGTGCGGGGACCTCCATCGAGCGCGGACAGCTCCCCGAAGAAATCGCCCGGCAATACCTCGCCCACCTTCCTGCCGCTCCGGGACACCTTGCCCTTCCCGGACAGGACGACGAAGAGGGTCTCGCCGAGCATCCCCTCCTCCACGATGACCGACCGCTTGTCGAAGGTGAGCTCGTCGGCCTCGGCCGCCAGCCGTTTGAGGTGCTTCTTCGAGAAGCCCATGAACAACGGCACCGAACCGAGCGTCGCGGCGTTCTCCCGGACGGTGCGCCGTGGCTGCTGCTCGGGCTGTCGGCCCGTGCCGCGACCGGCGCCGCCCCGCAGCATGTCGGCGGCTCCCTGACTCATCGGGGCGAAGCCTACCCCGACCCTCGAAGGAGCGCACCACCACAGCTCGTTCAGACGCATCCGCGCACCCCTCGGGTAGTCTCGATGAGCCATGTCCGCCGATCCCCGCAGCCGCCTGGAGACGCTCCTTTCGGAGCGCATCGTCGTGCTCGACGGGGCCTGGGGAGTGCTGCTGCAGGGCTCCGGGCTCACGGAGGCCGACTTCCGCGGGCAGCGCTTCGCCGGCCACGACCGCGACGTCAAGGGCGACCCCGACCTGCTCAACCTGACCCGGCCCGACATCGTGCGCTCGATCCACGACGCCTACTTCCAGGCCGGGGCGGACATCACGACCACCAACACGTTCACGGCCACCTCGATCGGGCAGGCCGATTACGGCCTGCAGACCGCGGTCCGAGACATGAACCTCGAGGGCGCGCGCCTGGCCACGGAGGCCGCCGCGGAGGCCGGCGGGCTCGTCGCGGGCTCGATCGGCCCGCTCAACGTCACGCTGTCGTTGTCCCCCAAGGTGGAGGACCCTGCGTTCCGTCCGGTGTCGTTCCAGCAGGTCTATGACGCCTACGCCGAGCAGATCGAGGCGCTGCGGGACGGCGGGGTCGACCTCCTGTTGGTCGAGACGATCTTCGACACGTTGAACGCCAAGGCCGCGATCGCCGCCGCGATGGACGTCGCACCCGACCTGCCTCGCTGGATCTCGGTCACGATCGTCGACCGGAGCGGGCGCACCCTGTCCGGGCAGACGGTGGAGGCGTTCTGGACGTCGGTGGAGCACGCGGACCCCGTGATCGTCGGCGTCAACTGCTCGCTCGGCGCTCGGGAGATGCGACCGTCGGTGGAGGCGCTGGCCCGGGTCGCATCGGTGCCGGTCGCGAGCTACCCGAACGCCGGTCTGCCCAACGCCTTCGGCGGGTTCGACGAGACACCGGAGATCACGAGTGGCCTGCTCGGCGAGTTCGCCGGGGCGGGCCTCGTCAACGTCGTCGGTGGCTGTTGCGGCACGACGCCCGAGCACATCCGCCAGATCGCCGAGGCGGTGCGGGGCGTGCGCCCGCGGGCGATCCCGGCGCACGAGTCCGTGACGACCTTCTCGGGGCTGGAGCCGTTCCGCATCACCCCCGAGACCGGCTTCGTGATGGTCGGCGAGCGCACCAACATCACCGGGTCCAAGGTGTTCGCCCGGCTGATCGAGTCCGGTGACTTCCAGGCGGCCGTGGACGTCGCCCGCCAGCAGGTCGCCAACGGCGCCAACCTCGTCGACGTGAACATGGACGCCGACCTGATCGACGGCGAGGCCGCGATGACGACGTTCCTGAACCTGGTCGCCACCGAACCGGAGATCGCCAAGGTGCCGATCATGATCGACTCCTCGAAGTGGTCGATCCTGCAGGCCGGTCTGCGGTGCGTCCAGGGCAAGGCGGTCGTGAACTCGATCAGCTTGAAGGAAGGCGAGGACGACTTCCTCGCGAAGGCGCAGACGATCAGACATTTCGGGGCGGCCGCGGTCGTCATGTGCTTCGACGAGACGGGGCAGGCCGACACCGTCGAGCGCAAGGTGGCGATCGCGGAACGCTCGTTCCGGCTGCTGGTCGACCGGGCGGGGTTCGAGCCAGAGGACGTGATCGTCGACCCGAACATCTTGGCGGTGGCCACCGGGATCGAGGAGCACAACGAGTACGCGAAGGCGTTCATCGAGTCGACGCGCGAGATCAAGCGCCGGTGCCCCGGCGCGAAGGTCTCCGGCGGCGTGTCGAACCTGAGCTTCTCGTTCCGCGGCAACGAGACCGTACGACGGGCGATGCACTCGGTGTTCCTGTACCACGCCATCTCGGCCGGGCTCGACATGGCGATCGTTAACGCCGGCCAGCTCGACGTGTACGAGGACATCCCCAAGGACCTCCTCGAACACGTCGAGGACGTGATCTTCAACCGTCGCGACGACGCGACGGAGCGCCTGGTGCAGTTCGCGGATGCGCTCAAGGATGAGGGCGCACTCACACGCGAGGAGGATCTCAGCTGGCGCGACGCGTCCGTCGATGACCGCCTGTCGCACGCACTCGTCCACGGCATCGACCGCTGGATCGTCGAGGACACCGAGGAAGCGCGCCTGGTGGCGACGCGTCCGCTCGACGTCATCGAGGGCCCGCTCATGGCCGGCATGCAGGTGGTCGGCGACCTGTTCGGCGCGGGCAAGATGTTCCTGCCGCAGGTCGTGAAGAGCGCCCGCGCCATGAAGAAGGCGGTAGCGCACCTCGAGCCCTTCATGGAAGAGGAGAAGGAGGGCGGTGCGGTCCAGGGGACCGTCGTGTTGTGCACCGTCAAGGGCGACGTCCACGACATCGGGAAGAACATCGTGGGCGTCGTGCTCGGCTGCAACAACTACAAGGTGATCGACCTGGGCGTGATGGTGCCGGCCGACCGGCTGCTGGATACGGCTGCGGAGGCGGGAGCCGATCTGATCGGCTGCTCGGGCCTGATCACGCCGTCCCTGGACGAGATGGTCGTCGTCGCAAAGGAGATGCAGCGCCGCGGCCTCGACACGCCCCTGCTGGTCGGTGGCGCCACGACCTCGCGCCAGCACACGTCGGTGCGAATCGCGCCCGCCTACGATCAGCCGGTCGTGCACGTCGTGGACGCATCCCGCGTGGTCGGCGTCGCCTCGGCGCTGCTCGACCCGGAGCGCAAGCCAACCTTCGACGCCGACAATCGAACCCTCCAGACACGGCTGCGCGCCCAGCACGAGGAGCGTCAGCGCACGCCGCTGCTGCCGATCCGGATCGCCCTGGAGCGCCGCACGCCGATCGAGTGGCGAGCCGAGGACGTCGCGCCCGCCCCCTTCGTGGGCATCCAGGTCGTCGAGCCAACGATCGCCGACCTTCGCGAGGTGATCGACTGGACCTTCTTCTTTACGGCATGGGAGCTGAAGGGCTCGTATCCCCAGATCTTGGAGCACGCCGTATACGGAGAGCAGGCCCGCGAGCTCTTCGCGGACTGCCAAGAGCTCCTCGCCGAGATCGAGGCGGACGGCTCGCTGCAGATCCGCGGCGCCTACGGTCTCTGGCCGGCGGTGAGCGAGGGCGACGACATCGTGTTGGACAACGGCGTCACGCTGCCCATGCTCCGGCAACAGACCGATCGCGCCGAGAAGCCGAACCGATCGCTCGCGGATTTCGTGGCGCCCGCCGAGACAGGGCTCCCCGATCACATCGGCGCGTTCGCGATCACGGCCGGGCTCGGCGCCGAGGACCTCGTCAAGCGGTATGAGGCCGAGCACGACGACTATCGCGCGATCATGGTCAAGGCGATCGCCGATCGGTTGGCGGAGGCCGGCGCCGAATGGATGCACCGCGAGGTGCGACGCTCCTGGTACGCGCCCGACGAGTCGCTGTCTGCCGACGAGCTGATCGGCGAGGCCTACCGCGGGATCCGTCCGGCGATCGGCTACCCGGCCTGCCCCGACCACGCCCTGAAGCGGCGTCTCTTCGATCTGCTGGAAGCCAGGGATCTCGGGATGGATCTCACCGAGCACTTCGCGATGACGCCGGCCGCGAGCGTCAGCGGGCTGTACTTCCAGCACCCGCAGGCGCGCTACTTCAACGTCGGCCTGATCGGCAAGGACCAACTCGAGGACTACGCACGTCGCCTGGGCGAGAGCGCCAAGGAAGCCGAGCGCTGGCTCCGGCCGAACCTCGCCTACGACCCCGACTAGGATTGGCGTCCGCGCCGACGCAGGGCTAGGGTCGCGGCATGGTCGTGCGGACCCGTCCTCCCCAGACGCCCGTGATGCCCCGGTCGATCGCGGACGCACCCAGACGCTGGCCGCGTCGCCTGGCGGCCGTCGCGATACTCCTCGCCGTCACGCTGATCGGCCTCGCGGCTGCGTGGGTGGTCAACGTCGAGCCGTTGTCCCGCGGAAGCGAGGGCTTCGCCGTCAACGATCCGGCCCTTCGCGTCCACGTGCGCGACGTGAGCGCGATGGGCGTCACCGGCTCCGTGCAGACGATCGAGGCACGACCGGGCATGCGGTTCCAGTATCGGTTCTCCATGCGCAACGACGGACCCATCCCTGTGACGATCACCGATGTCGGCACGGATGGAACGGCCGGTATCTCACGGCGCGTCGTCGCGGCCAAGCCCGACCTCTATCTGGGCGGTAGCCTGTCGCGCGGCTACGCGCCATTCGAACCGTTCACGCTTGCACCCGGTGCCGAGGCCGGCGTCGAGATGCGCGTCGAGGTGCCAACCGACATCTGCATCGATAGGCACGGAGGATCCGAGTCTTGGTATACCGAGCCGGTCGTGTTCGAGGTCGGCGGCATCGTGCGACACGCTGAGGTGGACACGGGAACAGAGATCCGGATGGTGGGCACTCGTTCGACGACGTGCTAGCGAGAAGGCGGCGGCGCGCCCGTTGCGTGGTGGATCGCCTTCGTGAGCTCGAGGATCTGGCGGGACAGCTCGATCAACTGCTCGTTCTGCGACTCCTCGAACTGCACGATCTTCCATTGGTTGTCAGCCAGCACCTGCCTGCGCTCGTCGGCGCGGTTCTGACTGATCATCACGAAGGTCGACAGGAAGATCGCCTCCAGCGACACGATCATCGTGAGCAGGCCGAAGGGGTAGCGTTCGACGCCGAAGCCGATCCAGGCGCCGAACCACACGAGGTGGATGTAGACGAAGATCATCGACCCCGCGAACAGCGTCACCGCGTCGGCGATCCGGTTCTGCGCGCTCCTCGACCGCTCGAGCGTGTGCTGCGCGAGCGCGGGATGCTCCGGGGCGGGGGGCGTCGATCGGGCCACGGACGGCTCCTTTCCTCTCGATAGGAAGGAACCTACGCCCGCGAACTCGGAGGGCGACGCTAGTGGAACGAGTTGCCGCAGGCGCAGCCGCCCTGGGCGGCCGGGTTGTCGATCGTGAAGCCTGTCTGCTCGAGGGAGTCGACGAAATCCACGGTTGCGGCCGACAGGTAGGGCACCGACATCTTGTCGATGACGATGCGAACACCGTGCTGCTCCTCGATCGCGTCCTTGTCGGTCGACTGATCGTCGAGGTACATGGCGTAGCGGAGCCCTGAACAGCCGCCCGGCGAGACGGCGACCCGAAGCGCGATGTCGTTGCGACCCTCCTCGGCGAGCAGTTCCTTCACCTTGGTGGCGGCGGTTTCGGTGATCGTCAGCATCGTTCCTCCGTGGCTCGCGGTGCGTTCCCCGCAAGTGTAGCGGCCGGGGACCCGAAACCCTACCCGGCAGGTCAGGTTTCGCTCGAGACGGGCTGCGCCCGACCGAGCTCGAGCGCGAGGTCCTGGGCGAGCCGCTCCAGCGACCTGCGGGCATCCGTCATCGCCGCCGGAAGACCGACCCGGTCCACGAGCGACCGCACGATCGCGCCCTCCGGCTGGACGGACGCGGAGCCGCACAGGATCGCCACGCGGGTCCCGGCGGCTCGAGCGGCTCCCAGCACGCCTGCAGGCACCTTGCCCCGCAAGGACTGTTCGTCCAAGGATCCTTCCCCGGTGATGACGAGGTCGGCGGGGACCAGCCGATCCTGGAAGCCGACCGCCTCCATCACGACCTGGGCCCCCGGACGAAGGCGGGCGCCCGCGAACGCCAGCAGTCCGAACCCCAGTCCCCCGGCCGCGCCGGCACCGGCGTCGCGGGATCGATCGACCCCCAGGTCGTGCGCGGCCACGGCGGCCAGATGTCCCAGCGCCCGATCCAACAGCACCACCTCATCGGGCCCGGCGCCCTTCTGGGGCCCGAAGACCGCGCTGGCCCCCGAGGGCCCGCACAGCGGGTTATCCACGTCGGTGACGGCCACGACCTCCACCGACCGGACCGCGTCCAGAACGGGGCGCACGTCGATCGACGCCAGCTGGAGCAGTCCCTCACCCCCGTCGGGGATCGGATGTCGTCGCCCGTCGAGGAATCGCCCCCCGAGGGCCATCGCCATGCCGACGCCGCCGTCGGTGCTCGCGGACCCCCCGAGGCACACCAGCAGGCTGGACACGCCCTCGCTGAGGATCGCGGCCATCAACTCCCCCGTGCCCCGCGTCGTCGCGCGGACGGCGTCGCGATGCTCGACGGACAACAGCCCGATGCCGGAGGCCCGAGCCATCTCGACGACGCCGACGCCGTCTCGGATGCCCGCCTCCGCCTCCACCTCGCCCCCAAGCGGTCCGGTGACGGCACGCCGGAGACGCCTGCCCGCCTCCGGGGGCACGAGCGCGTCCAAGGTCCCCTCTCCTCCGTCGGCCAGCGGGAGCAGATCGACGAGATCCTCGGGCCGCTCGCGGCGCCAACCCGACTCGATCGCCTCGGCGGCTTGCCGAGCCGTCAGCGTGCCGCGGAACTTGTCGGGCGCAACCAAGACGCGCATGGCCGCGACTGTACAATCCCGCCCGAACCGACCGGGAAGGCCCGAGCGACGTGACGATGAGCCGCGAAGAGTTGGTGGGGATCGCCCACGCCGAGCGTCAACGCCTCGGCCGGATGATCCAGTACGCCGACCCGACCAGTTGGGACAAGCCGAGCGCGGCCACCGGCTGGTGGAACCGCGATGTCATCGCGCACCTCGGCGCGGGCGACACCGCGGCCGCCCAACTGCTCGCCGGTCTGCCCGCGGAGGAACTCGACCTGTTCCGCAGCGAGCTTGGGTCCGAGCCGTTCTCGACCGACGCATGGAACGCGTGGACGGTGAACCGGCGTTCCGAGACGCCGACCCGCACGCTCATCGAGACGTGGGGCTCCGCCGCCGAATCGCTGCTCGAGTACGCGACACGGTTGGACGAGGAGGAGTGGCGCGACAACCGCTACCCCTGGCTCGCCGGCGACATCGCGGCGACCTACCTGGTCCAATCCCGGGTCGTCGAATGGTTCCTGCATGGTGAGGACATGCGCGCGACCAACGGCGTCGCGGAGGGCTGGCAGATCAACTGGCAGCACTGGCCCGTGTACCTCACGATCGACCTCGGCGTTCGCATGCTGCCGTGGGCCCTCGCCCAGGCGGGGCACGATCTGGCGGGTCGCTCGATCAAGATCGACGTCGCCGGCGCCGGAGCGGGCCTCTGGCACTGGGGCCTCGGCGTCGGCGAGGTGCCCGCGGCCTCGAGCGACCCGGACGCCGTGATCGCCGGCCGGGCGCCCCAGCTGGCGCTGGTTGCCGGTCGGCGGCTGTCGGTCGACGCCGTGCTGGCCTCGGGCGTGCTGGTCACGGGCGGCGACACGGCGCTCGCCGAGCTCGTGTTGCGGACGATCCGCGCCTACCCCTGACCCGGGCGCCTCACGACGAGACGGCGGACGCGCCGACCGACCGCTCCGAACCGGTACTTGTAGTCGTAATCGCCCTTCAACATGTCGAAGCCCGTCGCGCCGTCCTCGATCGCCAGGCGGATGTCCTCTCCGACCAGCACCATGCCGGGCGCGAGCGACCCCCACGATCGGTCGAACGCCGAGTTGTACAGGTAGAACCGCTCGGCCCACCGGAAGCCGATCGTCCCCGCCGCCAGCTGGCCGCCCACTTCGATGAAGTTCAACCGGAACGCCCCCGCCGACAGGAACGCCTCCCCCAGCCGGCGGAAGAAGATCTCCATGCCGGGCACCATGAAGACGCCCTTGGGGCCCTCGCTCATGCGGTGCAGCTCGACGAAGCGATCGAGGAGTGGCACGAGGTCTTCCGTCCCAGCCGTGACGATCCGCACCGGCCCCGCCTCGGCCTCGAGCTTCTTCGCCTTCCGCTTGATCTCATGCCGCGCCTTGGCCGGCAGCGCCTCGAGATAGCCGTCCCACGTCGGCGGCAGGCCGAGGAACGGGGCGACCCCGTCGTGATCGGGCGCCTCCTCCACCGTCAGGTCGCGGGCGGCCGCCGCCTCGGACAACAGGTCGTACCAGCCGGTGTCCTCGGCCAACCCCCACAGGTCGGCGGTGGTCCAGTCGGCACGTTCCAGCAGCACGTCCCACAACTCGTCGGCGAAGGTCGCCTTGGCATCCGGCAACGCGACCGGCCCGAGGTAGTCGGTGACCTCCGTGCCACCCAAGAACCGTAGGACGTCGCCGCTGTGCTCGAAGCACGCGGCCGCCACCTGGTTCCCGTCGTCGTCCTCCCCGAAGACACAGAGGAGACGGTCGGCCGACTCGCCGAACTCCTCCCAGTAGAGCTTCAGGTACGCGGGTTGATGGAAGAAGCTCCCAGCGGGATCCTCCTGGACCAGCGCCGACCAGTTGCGCCGCTGGAAATCCCGGGCGTCTTCGGAGACCACGATCTGCACGCGCACATGCTACGGGCCAGGGCCTCCGCTACCACGAACCCCCACCGCCACCTCCGCCGCCGCCGCCCGAGAACCCGCCCCCGCCGAACCCGCTGGAGCCCGAGCCCGCCGGCGTGGCGGCGATCGTGCCGCTCGTGGCCACCGTGAACCCGTCGATCGACTCCGCGAACGAGCCGAGCGAACCGGCCGCGTGCGGGATGTACCACGCCATCGCCGGCGTGGACGTCGGGTCCTGTGCGAGCGACGCGAACGCGGCCGCCCACTTGTCCGTGAGCCCGAACACGATCGCGTAGGGCAGCATCGTGGGAAAGACGTTCTCCTGCTCCGCCCAGCGCGCGAAGTAGCGGTCCGCGGTCTCGATCACCTGGCGGAACCCGCGGACTCGACGCAGCATCGCGGTGCCCTTGGCCGTCCGCGCCGGCATCCGCCCGGCGCCGAACAGGAAGACACATCCGACGAGCACCAGGGCGATGCCGATCAGACCGAGACCTGTGAACATCGCGAGGCCCACCGCCACCGCGATCGCGAGCACCAACAGCCCCAGACCGCTTAATACCCATCGCCCACGCACCTTGTCGGGCCGCGCCGTGTACCACCCCTCCTGTTTCGCGTTGCTGTAGAGGCTGTCCTCGACCGACTGCAACCGCTGGACGAACGTGGTGCGCAACGAGGACAGCGTCACGTCCCCGCCGTCGTGGAACAGCCCGTCGAGCAGCAGCCGTTCGTACGGCAACAGCGCATCGGCGGACGCCTCCAGGCGCACCAACCGCCAGTCCGGCTTCCCGAACAGGCCCTCCTTGGGGATCTCCTGGATGATCAGGAAGCCGCGAACCGCGAGGTCGACGATCGTTGCGCTCACGTCAAGGGTGTTGGCTCGCTCGTCGACGAGCGTGCCGACCTGGCCCGGCCGGATCCCGTTGGGCGGCCCGAACTCCACGGGCGCGGCCGCATCGCCCTCGCCGATCGGGACGCGCTGCGAATCGCCGTCCGGATTGCCCATGACCTGATCGACCGGCGAGCCCCGGTAGCGGCGATCGCGCCCGCGTGTCCAGACCAGATAGCCGAACCCGGCGCAGCCGAGCAGCAGCACGCCGGCGGCTCCCGCAACGGTCATGCCGTTGACACGGAACGCCCGCCCCACGCTCCATCGTTCATCGAGGATCGGCGGCGCCATGGCGACCGCGCCGGGCTCGACCCCGACGACGATGGTCAGCGCTTCGTACGGGAACAGCTGTGTCTGCCGGAACGACGCGGTCGCTCCACGGGCGGCCGCGTCGTCGCAACGCGTCCGCGATCCGGTCGCTCCCGCGTAGCACGCGACCGCCGTCACGGTGCCCGGCGCGCGTACGCGCACGGCCGCCCGCTCGATGATCGTGGGCCACTGGTCGCCGATCGCATTCCAGAAAAGCTCGTCGTGCGTGGCGAACGCGTTCATCGCGCCCTGCACGGTGTAGGCGATCCGGTAGGTGTGCTGTCCGATGATGGTCTGGTCGGGATCGCCGATCTTGATGCGCGTCAGCCCGCCGCCCGCGTCCTCGACGGTGTAGTCGACCGGCGTGTCGGCGGAGCCGGATACGTCGTCGACGCGCAGCGGGTAGATGCGGTCATACCGGTCGTCGAAGCGAACCCTGGTGGGGATGTCGCGGAAGATCCCGTGATGCGGTTCGTCCCCGAAGTCGTAGTCGATCGTCTCGACGATCGACAGGTCGCCGTCGGCTTGGATCTGGATGTCGACGTCGTAGGAGCGGATCGACTCGAAGGTCGCGCTCGATGCTCGCAGGGGCAGCCCGAGAAGGGCCGCGGTCAGGATGCCCCAGGCGAGGAGGACGCGGACGAGCGGACGCACTCGCGAAGCCTATGGCATGCGGGTCAGTGATCGTGGGCGGCGGCGGCACCCCCGTCGCCGGCCAGGGCTTCCTGCAGTACGTCCCAGGCCAACACCGCGCACTTGATACGGATCGGGTACTTCACGACGCCCTTCAGCGCCACGAGGTCGCCGAACAGATCCTCGTCGGGCTCCACCTCGCCCGCCATCATGCCGCGGAACGCCGTGGCCAGGTCGAGGGCCTCGCCGACGCTTCGGCCCGTCACGGCCTCGGTCATCATCGATGCGGAGCTCTGCGAGATCGAGCAGCCTGCGCCCTGGAACGTGACCTCGGTCAATCGGTCGCCCTCCACGTTGGCCGACACCCGGATCTCGTCGCCGCACAGCGGATTGTTGCGGCTGCACGTATAGGCGGCATGGGGCAGCTCTCGCTTGTTCCGGGGAGTCTTGTAGTGATCGAGGATGACTTCCTTGTAGATCTCGTCCAGCGCCACCGTGGTCTCCCTCTGGGTTCTCGCCGCGCCAGCCTAGAACGCGAAGACGTCGGCCGCCTTGGCGAGCGCCGCGACCAGCGCGTCGATCTCGTCGGCGGTGTTGTAGACGTAGAACGAGGCACGGGCCGTCGCGGGCGTGCCGTAGCGGCGCATCACGAGCTGCGCGCAGTGATGCCCGGCACGCACGCACACGCCCTCCTCGTTGAGCACCTGCGCGAGGTCGTGCGGATGGACATCTCGGTACCAGAAGCTCACCGCGCCGCCCCGATCCTCGACGTCGGTGGGTCCGTACACCGTTGCGCCCGCGGCCTGGAGCTGGTCGAGCGCGTAGCGGGTAAGCGCACGCTCGTGTGTGCGCACCTCGTCCATGCCGAGGGCCCGGAGATAGCGGACGGCCTCCGCAAGCCCGATCTGCTGTGCGACCTGCATCGTGCCGGCTTCGAACCGGAACGGCACGTCGTTCCAGGTCGAATGGTCGTGGAAGACCTCGCGGATCATGTCGCCGCCGCCGAACAGCGGCTCCATGTCGTCGAGCAGGGCACGGGTCGCGAGCAAGCCGCCGCTGGCGGTCGGGCCGAGCATCTTGTGCCCCGAGAAGGCGACCGCGTCCGCGTCGAGGGCCTGGAGGTCCAAGCCGAGGTGCGGGGCGGCTTGCGCGGCGTCCACGACGGCGATCGCGCCGACCGCGTGCGCGGCGTCCACCAGTCGGGCGATCGGGGTGATCGTGCCGAGCGCGTTGGACATCGCCGTGACCGCGAGCACCTTCGTCCGTTCCGTGAGCACGTCCTCCAGGTTCGACAGATCGAGGAACCCGTCGTCGGTGAGGCCGATGTAGCGGAGCTCGGCGCCGGTGGCCTTCGCCAGCAGCTGCCAGGGCACGATGTTCGAGTGGTGCTCCATCTCCGTGAGAACGATGGTGTCGCCCTCGCGCACATGCGCGCGACCCCACGAGAGCGCGACGAGGTTGATCGACTCCGTCGTGCCGCGCGTGAAGACCAGTCGCGCCGCGTCCTCGACGCCGAAGAACGACGCGATCGTCGAGCGCGCCTGCTCGTACAGCTCGGTCGCCTCCTCGCCCAAGGTGTAGATGCCGCGGTGAGCGTTGGCGTTGTGCAGCCGATAGAAGTCGGCCTCGGCCTCGATCACGGCCGTGGGCTTGTGAGAGGTCGCCGCCGAATCCAGGTAGACCAAGGGCTTCCCGTTGAAGCGACGCTCCAGGATCGGGAAGTCGAGCCGGACGGATGCGGCGTCGAAGCCCACGGCTAGACCTGTGCCTCCTCGGCGATCGCGGACTCCTCGAGACCGAGCTCGCGCCGGATGCCCTCATACCCCTTCGCCTCGAGCTCATGGGACAGCTCCGGGCCGCCGGACTGCACGATGCGACCGAGCATCATCACGTGGACGTAGTCGGGCGTGATGTAGTTGAGCATGCGCTGGTAATGCGTGATCACCAGCACGCCGAGCTCGGGGCCGATCAGCTCGTTCACCGACTCGGCAACCAGCTTCAGCGAATCGATGTCGAGGCCGGAGTCGGTCTCGTCCAGCAGCGCGATCTTGGGCTCGAGCACGGCGAGTTGCAGGACCTCGTTCCGCTTCTTCTCGCCACCGGAGAACCCCTGGTTCACGTAGCGCTGCACCATCGAGTCCTCGATGCCGAGCCGGTCCATCTGGGTCTTCATGTGCTTGCGGAAGGCAAGCGCGCTGATGGGCTCGGCCTTGATGGACTGGTAGGCCGTGCGCAGGAAGTTCACCACGGACACGCCGGGGATCTCCGTCGGGTACTGCATCGCCAGGAACAGGCCGCGCTTGGCCCGTGCGTCGGCCGTCAGCGGCGTGATGTTCTCGCCGTCGAGCAGGACCTGCCCCTCGGTGACCACGTAGCCGGGGCGGCCCATGATCACGTTGGACAGCGTGGACTTGCCCGACCCGTTGGGGCCCATCAGCGCGTGGATCTCACCCTGGCGGATCGTGAGATCGATCCCGCGCAGGATCGGCTTTCCCTCCACGCTGGCATGGAGCCCGCGGACCTCCAGGGTGGCTGGTGTCGTCTTCTCGGTCGTCATCTCGTCCTCACACGTCGATCCAAACAGCGTCATCGTTCAGCGTCACCGGGAACGTGGCGACGGGCTTGATCGCGGGCAGCCCCAGTGGCTTGCCCGATCCAACATCGAACAGCGAGCCGTGCTTCGGGCACTCGATCGTCCCCTCCGTCTCGTCGACGTCTCCCTCGTCCAGGAAGTAGTGCTCGTGCGAGCACACGGCGTCGATCGCGTGGAACCCGCCCTCGCCGAGGTTCACGACCGCGACCTGCTGGTCCTCGACCGCGAAGCGCCTGGCCTCACCGACGGGCACCTCCGCGATGCCACACACGCGGACCTCGCTCACGCGGACCTCCCAAGCTCTTCCTGGATCGCCAGCTCCGCGCCGTGGCGGACACCCTCGAGCGACACACGGTCCAGGACCTCCTGGAAGAACCCGGTGACAACCAGCCGCTCGGCCTCGTCGCGCGGGATCCCGCGGCTCTCGAGGTAGAACAACATGTCCTCCTCGACAGGACCCACGCTGGCGGCATGGCCGCAGCGAACGTCGTTCGCCTCGATCTCGAGGTTGGGGATCGCATCGGCTTTCGCGTGTTCGGACAGCACGATGTTGCGCGAGGTCTGCATGGCGCTCGTCTTCTGCGCGTCGGGGCGCACGTGCACCCAGCCGCTGTACACGGCGCGGCTCTCGTCGCGCAGCGCCCCCTTGTAGAGCAGGTCGCTCGTGCAGTTGGGCGCCACGTGATCCTGCACCGACCGGTGATCGAAGTGTTGATCGCCGTCGGCGAAGAACACACCGAGCATCTCGGAGAAGCCACCGGGCTCGGCCAGGACGGTCTCGGCCTCGGCCCGCGACAGCGAGGCACCGAAGCCGACCGCCAGCGAACGGAAGTCGGCGTCTCGGCCGACGCGGGCCCGTTGGACGGACAGGTGGGTCATGCCCGAGCCCCACTCTTGGATCGAGGCGTACCGCACGTGCGCACCCTCGCCCACCACGATCTCGACGACCGCGTCGGAGAACGCGCGCCCGAGGTCGGGCGACGTGTACCGGTCGATGAGCGTCACCTCCGCGCCGCGCTCGGCGATCAGCAGGGTGTGCGGGAACACCGCCGCGCCGTCCGCATCGAGGTATGTCAGCGTCTGCAACGGCAGCTCGATCGCCACGTCGGCGGGCACGTAGAGGAAGGTCCCGCCCGTTCGGAACGCGGCGTGCAACGCCGTGAACCGGGTTCGATCCGTCGGCACCAAGGCGTGCAGGTGGGGCTCGACCAGCTCGGGGTACTTCTCGGCGGCCACATCCAGATCGCAGAACACGACGCCTTTGGTCTCCACGTCCTGTCCGGACGTGGTCATGACGTTGCTCGAGTTGTGATGCAGCATCGTGGCCGCGATCCCGGCATCGTCGTGTGCGGGGACGCCGTGGCCGTGCCCGGGCATGTGCGGCACGAAGTCCAGCTCGAAGGCGGACAGATCCGTGTAGCGCCACTCCTCGGTTCCCTGGGAGGGCGTGGGCAGCGCCTCGAACTGCTCGAAGGCGCGAGCGCGGATCGCGCCGGTGAACCCCGGTGCGACCGGCAGCGCCTCGAGCGCTGCTCGATCGAACGTCGTCATCCGACGGAGCCCTCCATCTGCAGCTCGATCAGGCGGTTCAGCTCGACCGCGTACTCCATCGGCAGCTCTCGCGTGATCGGCTCGATGAATCCGTTGACGATCATCGCCGTCGCTTCAACCTCGGACAGACCGCGGCTCATCAGATAGAAGAGTTGGTCGTCGCCGACCTTGGAGACCGTGGCCTCATGGCCCAGCGAGGCCGTCTCGTCCTCCACCTCGATGTAGGGGTAGGTGTCCGAACGCGACTCGTCGTCCAGGATCAGCGCGTCGCAGCGCACCGTGGACTTCGCGTGGTGCGCGTCGGGCTCCACGCGGACGAGCCCGCGGTACCCGGTGCGACCGCCGTCCTTCGAGACCGACTTCGAGTTGATCACGCTCGTCGTGTGCGGCGCCGCGTGGATCGCCTTGCCGCCGGCGTCGGTATGCATGCCCTTGCCGGCGAACGCCACCGACAGGATCTCGCCACGCGCGCCCTCGCCGAGCAGATAGATCGACGGGTACTTCATCGTGACCTTCGACCCGATGTTGCCGTCGACCCACTCCATCACGGCGTCCTCGTAGGCGGCGGCCCGCTTCGTCACCAGGTTGTAGACGTTGGTCGACCAATTCTGGATCGTCGTGTAGCGAACCCGGGCGCCCTTCATGGCCTTGATCTCGACCACGGCGGAGTGCAGCGAGTCGCTCGAGTAGATCGGCGCGGAGCAGCCCTCCACGTAATGCACGTAGCTACCCTCGTCCGCGATGATCAGCGTGCGCTCGAACTGACCCATGTTCTCGGCGTTGATCCGGAAGTACGCCTGCAACGGGATGTCCACCTGGACGCCCGGCGGCACGTAGATGAACGACCCGCCCGACCACACGGCGGTGTTGAGCGCGGCGAACTTGTTGTCGTTGGACGGGATGATCGTGCCGAAGTGCTCCTTGACCAGATCGGGGTAGTCGCGCAGGGCCGAGTCCATGTCGGTGAAGAGCACACCGATGTCGTCGAGCTCCTTCTTGATCCTGTGATAGACGACCTCGGACTCGTACTGGGCGCTCACGCCGCCGAGGTACTTCTTCTCTGCCTCGGGGATGCCGAGCTTGTCCCAGGTGCCCTTGATGTCGTCGGGCAGGTCCTCCCAGTTGGCGGCCATCTTCTCGGTCGAACGGATGAAATAGAAGATGTTGGCGAAATCGATGTCGGAGAGATCGGCCCCCCACCACGGCATCGGGCGAGCGTCGAAGTGCTCGAGCGCCTTCAGGCGACGCTTGCGCATCCAGTCGGGCTCGTCCTTGAGCCCCGAGATCTCCTCGACGACCGCCTTGGACAGCCCACGCTTCGGCTCGAAGACCGAATGGGACTCATCCTTCCAGTCGAACCGGTAGTCCTTGCTGAGCTCCTTGAGGTGCTCTTCCTGGCTGATGACCACGAGGGTCCCCCCTTGTTGACGACCGCGGCGCGCGCACGCCGGACGAGGAAAGTCTATCGGATGGGTCGGATTTACGGCCAGACGGCGGCCCGGTGCGATCAGCTCGCGGGAGCCACCTGGCCGATCGCCGACGCGCCGGCTCGCCGGCGGAGCGTGGCATGACGGACCTCGTCGACGACCGCGAAGGACAGCACGGCCACCGAGGTCCCGAACAGGACTCCCGTCTCCACGTCGGAGAGCCAGTGGGCGCCGAGATAGACGCGGGAGAACGCCATGACGAACGCGAACGCGATCGCGGCCACGATCCACTTCCGGCGGCGGACCCCGTGCGGGAAGAACGCCAGGACGACGGACACCGCGATGGCGGCCGCGGCGGTGGCGTGTCCCGATGGGAACGAATAGGTTCCCGCGTTGGTGACCAGCGGGATCGGCGGACGGCCGCGATGGAAGGTCACCTTGAGGAGCTCCAGACCGAGCTCGGAGACGAGCCACGCGATCGCGAACGCGGTAGCGGCCCCCCATCGGCGTCTCCACAGCAGCACGCCCAACAGGGCGATGCGCAGCGGGATCGTGACGATCCCCCCGCCCGTCACGTTGAAGACCTTGAAGATGTCGGTCAGCACCGGACCGCGGATCCGGACGACCGCGTCGTAGAACGAGGCGTCGATGTGGCCGATCGCGGGCAGGGTCGTGAGCGGCGCGGCGGCGGTCGGATGGATGCCGACGCCCAGCAGCATGCCGAGCGTCAGGGCGATGAGCGCCCCGCCGTACAGGAGCGCGCGACGGTGATCGGTCAGGAGCGGGTTGGGGTGGCCGTAGCGGCCGGCGGCCGGGGCCGCCTCGGCTGGTTGCACGAGGCGATGCTACCTGCCGGCCGCCGGGCCGGTTCAGCCGAGCTCGACGGGCACGCCCACGAGCGAGCCGTACTCCGTCCAGGACCCGTCGTAGTTCTTCACCGCGGGGAAGCCGAGCAGTTCCTGCAGCGCGAACCATGTGTGGGACGAGCGCTCGCCGATCCGGCAGTAGGCGATCACCTCGCGGTCCTCTGTGATGCCCTGTGCCGCATAGAGGGCCCGCAGCTCATCCGCGCTCTTGAACGTGCCGTCGTCGTTGGCGGCCTGCACCCACGGGATGTTCGCCGCACCGGCGATATGCCCGGGGACCTGCGCCTGCTCCTGCGGGAGATGGTCGGGCGCGAGCTTCTCGCCGCGGAACTCCTCGGGCGAGCGAACGTCGACGAACCCCGTCTCGGTTCCGACCTTGGACACGACCTCGTCGCGGAAGGCGCGCACCTCCGGGTGTTCCTCTCCCAGGAACACATGGTCGGACGCCTCATACGCCGGCACCTCGCCGACCAACTCGCGACTCTCGAGCTCCCACTTCTTCCGGCCGCCGTTCAACAGCTGCACAGCGTCGAAGCCACGCAGCTTCAGGAGCCAATACGCGTAGGCGGCGAACCAGTTGTTGTTCCCGCCGTAGAGGACGACCGTGGTCTCGGCGCCGACGCCGGCGGCCGAGAGCAGATCGGCGAAGTCCCCCTGGTCTTTGTAGTCGCGGCCGACGTTCGTGTGCAGATCGGTGGTCCAGTTCCAGCCCACCGCGCCGCGGATGTGACCCTTCTCGTAGGCGGTGGTGTCCTCGTCCACCTCGATGACGCGGACGGTTGGATCGTCGAGATGGGCTTCGAGCCAGTCCGTGGAGACCAGCGCGTCGGGATTGGCGTACTCGCTCACTGTGGGTGTCCCTTCTGGGAGTCGATCGGATCGGAACCGGGGCGCGCGGTCGGGTTGGATCAGCCGACGGCGCGACAACAGCACAGGCGGGACGGGATCATCGCGGCGACGAGCCCTTGGCAGCGCGTGCGGATCACCTGCGTCCCCCTTCGATCTGTTGCAGGTGCAAGGAGTACCGCAGGTCGATACCTGCGTCAAGGTCAGAAGACGCCGAGCGCGGCCTTCGCTTCCTCGGACATCATCTCCGGGCTCCACGCGGGCCGGAACACCAGCTCCGGCCGCACCTCGCCGATGCCGTCGATCGGCGCCAGGAAGGCGCGCATCTGATCCTCGATCAGCGGCCCGATCGGGCAGCCCATCGTCGTGAGGCTGTACTGGATGTCGACGTCGCCGTTGTCGTGCACCTCGATCTCGTACACGAGCCCGAGGTCGACGATGTTGATCCCGAGTTCCGGGTCGAACACCTGCATCAGCGCCTGGCGGACCCGCTCGTCGTTCACGCCGACGGGCGTTTCGGTCGCCGTCGCGGCCTCCTGCATCTGGATGTCATCGTCCATACCGACCCACCGCCCCCTTTCCGGCATATGCTTGGTGACACCAGCGTACCGGTATGCAGGGATAAGGAGACGCACGTGGCCGCGATCCGCGCGCTCATCGTCGATGACCACCCGGTCACCCGGGAAGGTCTTCGGACGGCGCTCGAACTTTCCGACGACGTCGTCGCCGTGGTCGGCGAGGCCGCCTCCGGCGAGGAGGCGGTCGAGCAGGCCCGCGCGCTGTCGCCCGACGTGGTGTTCATGGACGTCCGGATGCCCGGCATGGACGGCATCGAGGCGACCCGACGGATCAAGGACGCCGCCCCCGATACCAAGGTGATCTTGATCACGGTGGACGAGTCGCGCAACGCGGTGTCCGAGGCGATCCAGGCGGGAGTGTCGGGATACCTCCTCAAGGACGCCACCCCCGACGCGCTGGTCGATGCGGCGCGCAACGCGATCGAGGGCAACGCGGTCATCCATCCGCAGCTGACCAAGACCTTCATCGAGGAAGCCCGCACCGCCGGGGACGAGCCGCGCACCACGCCGCTGTCCAAGCGGGAGCGCGAGATCCTGCAGCGCGTCGCCGACGGCGCCACGACACGCCAGGTGGCCTCCGACCTCGGCATCTCCCCGCACACGGTCAAGACCCATCTGGAGCGGATCTTCGAAAAGCTCGGGGCGAACGACCGCGCGCAGGCGGTCGCGATCGCGATCCGCACCGGCATCGTGCACTGAGTCGCGCGGGCTCCTCCCCCAAGCGGCCCACATCTCAACCCCACGGCGGGGGGGCCGATACCCCGACAAGATGGGTGCAACCGTGCTCGTATGCGATGCGGCCGACGAGGTCGCCTACCTGCAGTACCACCTGCTGCGGGAGGCGCCCGAGCTGGTGGTCGACATCACCTCCGACCCGTTCCGGGCGGTCGAGGCCGCGGCCCGTTCGCGCCCGGACGTGGTCACGGTCGACCTCGGGCTCGAGGGCCTCGGCGGACCGGAGCTGATCCGCCGCCTGTGCGCCTCGACCCCCGGCACGCGCGTGATCGCGCGCTCCTCGTCTCGGGAGGCGGCAGCGGTTGCCGACGCGCTCGGCGCGGGTGCGGCGGGCTACGTGCTGCGCGAGGACGGTCCCGACGCCTTGCTTGCGGCCGTTCGCGCGGCGTTGACCGGGGCCGCCGTGTTGTCGCCCGTGGTGGCAACCTCCTTCGGCTCGGAGGTCACGCGCCTCGTGGCATCCGAGCGGGCCCTTGCCGCCGAGCTCCAGGAGATCCGTTCCTCGGTCACCCAGGGGACGTCCGCCAAGGCGGACTTCCTCGCAAACATCTCCCACGAGCTGCGCACACCGGTCACCGTCGCCAAGGGCATCGCGTATGTGTTGCGCAACCCCGCGGTCCCGGAGGGTGAGCGCGATCAGTTCCTCGGCCAGCTCCAGTCCTCGCTCGACAAGCTGATGGCCATCGTCGACGAGATCATCACGATCGCGGAGCTCGAGCGCGGCACCTTCGAACTCGAGATCACCCCGATGGATCTGGCCCCGTTGATCCGTCATGCGATCGACGAGGTCGGGCGCGAGTACCCCGACACGCCGATCGGAGCCCACGTGCCCGAGGAGTTGCGCGCGATCGCGGACGGTCCACGGATCGGCGGCGTCGTCCGGGAACTGCTCGACAACGCCTGCCGCTACTCCCCCGTCGGCCGCGGGATCGAGCTCAGCGCCCGCATGCTTGACGAAGGGGTCGTGGTCGTCGTCACCGACCGAGGCGAGGGCCTCGATCGTTCGCTTGCGATGAGGGCCTTCGAACAGCCCTTCTCGACCGGCGAGGCGACGCTGCGCAAAGAGAAGGCAGGCGTCGGGGTCGGGCTCCACCTGGCGCGCAAGATCGTGATCGAGCACGGCGGCGTGATGTGGTCAGACCCGTTGCCCGGGGGCGGTACCCGCGTGTCGTTCTGCATCCCCCGGACCGTCGGGCAGCGGTTGGCTGCGCCCCCGGCCAGCGCGACCGACGCGGCCGGCGCCGCGTAACGCTGACCACCAGGGGTGCAAGCGCCGTCGGCTCGCGGGGCGTATCCTCATGGCGGAGGTTGAACCCCTGACCCGACCCCTCGCGCTTCTCGTCGTTCTCGCACTCGGTTCCGCCAGCTGTGGCGGCGTCGCGGCGTCCACGACCGCAGCGGACACCGCCGTCGCCTCGGCCGCGGGCCGCTCGTACACGCGTGTCTCCGCCTTCGGCGTCTCGGCCCTCGTTCCCGGGGACTGGGTGGTGCACCCGGCCGCGGACGCCGCCTACTCGGTCGGGGTCGCCGCCTCGCCCGGTCCCCTCGCAGGCTCGCTGGCGATGCCCGACCAGGGACTCGTGGCCACACGGCTCGACGCGACGGAGGTCGGTGCCCCGAGCGACCTGTACTACCTCGCCGCGAAGCCCATGCTCGAGACGGTCACGGACCGCGCCCGATGCAACGTGACGCGGCAGCGGGTCATCGTCGACCACGCGCCCGCCTCGATGGCCGGGCGGCGCGGATCGCCCGGCGACTTCATGGCGCGCGCGACCGGAACCTGCGGACGAGGACGGTCCGTGACCCGTTGGTCCTACTTCGTCGCCGCCCCGGGCTACGGCCCGGCGCGGGAGGCGGGGATCCCCGGCTCGGGCCTGTACCTGATCGTCGTCTCCACGCCGAAGGCGCCGGGGGCGGGCCGGGCGCTCACACACATGCTCCGCAACGTGCGGTTCGGCAAGGACACCGCCCGGGACTTCGTCCAGGCCGTCCGAGCCACCTAGCGCGGGCTTCGGTCCACGAACGGGGGACGCACCACCGTCGCCGCCCCACGCCGGCCCCGGATGTCCACCTCGACGTCGTCCCCGACCGCCACGACCTCGTCGGGCCAGAGGTAGGCCAGGCCGATCCCCGTCTGCAGCGACGGTGAGAACGTGCCGCTGGTGACCTCGCCGATCACGCGATCGCCGACGAAGACGGGGTAGTGCGCCCGCGGGATGTGCCGGCGCTCGTGCATACGGAGACCCCGCAGCCGGCTCGGGAGACCCTCCGCGCGCTGGCGAGCCAGGGCGTCGCGACCGCGGAACGGCCCCTTGTCCATCGACACGGCCCACGACAGGCCCGCCTCGAACGCGGTGGAGGATTCGAAGAGGTCCTGGCCGTACAGCGGGTACCCCATCTCGAGACGGAGGACGTCGCGCGCCGCGAGCCCGCACGGGCCGCCGCCCACATCGCGCACCGCCGTCAACAGCCGCCGCCAGAGATCCACGGCGATGTCCTGGTAGGTGAACAGCTCGAAGCCGACCTCGCCCGTATACCCGGATCTCGTCACGATCACCGGTCGGCGCAGGAAGGAGGACTCGGTGCAGCGCATGAAAGACAGACCGGCCGCTTCTGCGAACACCGCCTCGACGATGCGCGGCGACCGCGGGCCCTGGACCGCGAGGAAGCACCAGTCCTGGTGATACATCAGGTGCACCGTGTCCGGCGTCTCGGCCTCCCCGAGGATCTGCAGGACGCGGTGCGTGTTCGATGCGTTCGGCACGACGAAGTAGCGCTGGTCGCCCATCCGGTAGACGATCAGGTCCTCGATCACGCCGCCCCCCTCGTTGAGCACGAGGTTGTACTGCGCTTCGCCGACATCGATCGCGGCGACGTCGTTGGTGACCACGCCCTGCAGGAGCGCCAGCGCGCCCGGCCCCTCGACCTCGACCTTGCCCAGATGGGTGAGATCGAACAGACCCGCCCGCTCGCGAACGGCACGGTGCTCCGCAAGCGCCCCCTCGTACTCGATCGGCATGTTCCAGCCGCCGAACGGCCCGAGCTTCGCGCCAAGCTGAAGGTGCTCGGCTTCGAGTGGCGGGTGCTTCGGCTCCCCCTGATCGTCCATCCGGGCGATGGTACGCGGCGGACGAACGCACCACCCCTGTTGGACCGGAGAAGGGCGGTAGACTTGCGTTCCGCATGGGCGACCCCTACGACGTAGTCGTGATCGGCGCCGGCACAGGCGGGTACGCGACCGCCCTGCGTGCCGCGGAATCGGGCAAGCGCGTTGCCATCGTCGAGCGCGGGAACCGGCTGGGCGGCACCTGCCTGCTGCGCGGCTGCATCCCCACAAAGGCGCTGTTGCGCTCGGCCGAGGTGCTCGACACGGTCGAGCGCGCCTCCGAGTGGGGGATCAAGGCGGCCGGCGAGCCCGATTGGTCGGCGATCGTGGCGTTCCAAGACGCGATGGTCGACAAGCTCGTGAACGGGATCACCGGCCTGATCCGGCTCAGGAAGATCGACGTGCTGACGGGCACCGCTCGCCTGGGGCCCGGGGCGACGCTGGAGGTCGAGGGCGCGCCGGTCGCAACGACGGACCTCGTGCTCGCCACCGGCTCGGCGCCCAAGATGTTGCCGGGGCTGCAGGTCGGCCCGCGCGTGATCACCAGCGACCAGGCCCTGCGGCTGGACCGCATCCCGACCTCGGCGATCGTGATCGGCGCCGGCGCCGTCGGCCTCGAGTTCGCATCGATGTACCGCTCGTTCGGCGCGCAGGTCACGGTGATCGAGGCGCTCCCCCGGCTGGCGCCGCTGGAGGATGACGCGGTCTCGAAAGAGGTCGCTCGAGCGTTCCGCAAGCGAGGGATCGACACCGCCGTCGGCGCCTCGGTCACGTCGATCGTGGATGAGGGAGCGGGCACCACGGTGACCTACCAGCTCGGCGACGCGCCCACGAGCGTGGCCGCCGACATCTGCCTGATCGCGGTCGGGCGGGGACCGGTGACGGACGGGCTCGAGAACTCGGGCGTCGCGCTGAACCCGAAAGGCTTCGTCGAGGTCGACGACCAGCTGCGCACGAACGTGCCGCACGTGTGGGCGGTCGGCGACGTCGCCGCGACGCCCTTGCAGCTCGCGCATGTGGCCTTCACCGAAGGCATCGCCGTGGCCGAGCGCATCGCCGGCCTCGACGTGGCGCCGATCGACTACGTCCAGATCCCGCGCGTCACCTACAGCTCGCCGGAGATCGCCAGCGTGGGCCTCACCGAAGCGCAGGCGCGCGAGGCCGGCCACGAGGTGGTGGTCGAGAAGCTCGATCTGCGCGCGATCGGCAAGGCCAACATCGTCGGGGAAGGTGGCTTCGTGAAGGTGGTCGCCGCAGTCGACGACGGGCCCGTGCTCGGCGTCCACATGATCGGCCCGCACGTGACCGATCTGATCGCCGAAGCGATGCTGATCACGTCCTGGGAGGCGTCCCCCAGCGACGTTGCGGCGCACATCCATCCGCATCCCTCGTTGTCCGAGGGCCTCGGCGAGGCGATGCTCGCGCTCGCCGGCAAAGCCCTGCACACCGCGTGAGGAGGACCGTGGCAACCACCTTCGAACCCGACGCGGCCGCCAACGAGCGGCCCTTGCCCGACGAACGGCTGCGAGACATGCTCTACCTGCTCAAACTCGCCCGCTACGTGGACGAGCGGCTCGAGGCGCTCTATCGACAGGGTCGGCTGCCCGGCGCGCTCTATTCGGGTCGCGGTCAGGAGGGCACCCACGTCGGGGTGGCGTACGCCCTGGACGAGCGCGACTCGTTGTTCCCCACGCACCGGGATCTCACCGCGCAGCTCGCGAAGGGGCTCGACCTCGATCGGGTCCTCGCGCAGTTCTGGGGTCGTATCGACGGCTACCTCCGCGGACGCGATGGGAACAGCCATATCGGCGACTGGGAGGGCAACCGCACCTTCGCGGTGATGTCGCACCTCCCCATCGCCTACCCCGTCGCGGTCGGCGCGGCGTGGGCCTACCAGCGCGCCGACGACGGCCGGGTCGCGCTGGCGATCTGTGGCGACGGCGCGACCTCCAACGGCCGCTGGCACGAGGCGCTCAACACCTCGGCGATCATGCGTCTGCCGGTGGTCTGGGTCGTCAACAACAACCAGTTCGCCTACTCCACGCCGAACGAGCGCGAATTCGCTGTGCCCACGATCGCGGAGCGCGCCGCCGCCTACGGCATGCCAGGCGTGCGGGTGGACGGCACGGAGGTGCTCGAGGTCTATGCGGCGGCCCGCGAGGCCGTCGAGCGGGCGCGGACCGGCGGGGGGCCGACGTTGATCGAGGCGGTGTCGCTCCGGTGGCGCGGCCATGCGGGACACGATCCGGCGAAGTACGTCCCTCGCGAACTCCTCGAGCACTACATGCTGTCCAAGGACCCCGTGAAGAACTTCGAGGCACACCTGCTGTCGCTCGGGGCCGTCGACGAGGCGGCGGTCGCCGCGATGCAGGAACGCGTCGAGCACGCGTTCGAGGCGTCGCACGCCTTCGCGCTCGCATCCCCGTTCCCGGAATCAGGGGACGTCTCCAAGGGCGTCTGGGTCGAAGACGGGTACTGGCGGTCCGAGCCCGGACGAAACGGCGGGACGGAGGCCGGTTGATGGCGACCCAGCAGGTCGAGGCCGCGGCGGCCGGCCACGGCGCCGAACCACGAGGCAAGCGCTCCGACGACGGCCAAGCCACGTATCTCGTCGCCATCGCGGAGGCGCTCTGGGAGGAGATGGAGCGCGACGAGCGCGTCTTCATGCTCGGCGAGGACATCGGTGTCTACGGCGGCGCGTTCAAGGTGACGGAGGGATTCCTCGATCGGTTCGGCGCGACGCGCGTCGTGGACACCCCGATCGCCGAGGAGACGATCGTCGGCTGGGCGGCGGGCTCCGCGATGGAGGGTCTCCGCCCCATCGCGGAGTTCCAATACGCGGACTTCATGTCGAGCGGGTTCGACGAGATCACGACGGTCCTTGCCCGCTACCACTACCGCGCGGGCGTGCCGCTGCCGGTGGTCCTGCGTGGACCGAGCGGCGGTGGGGTCCGTGCATCGAACTTCCACTCGGTCAACCCCGAGCCGTGGTTCGCCTACACGGGCGGCATCAAGATCATGTGTCCGGCGTTCCCGTCGGACGCCAAGGGCTTGTTGAAATCGGCGATCCGCGACGACAACCCGAGCCTGTTCCTCGAGCACAAGGCCCTCTACCGGCGGATCAAGGAGCACGTGTCCGAGGATCCGGACCTCCTGGTGCCGATCGGCTCGGCCGACGTGAAGCGGACCGGCGAGGACGTGACGATCGTCACCTACGGAGCGATGGTGCACAAAGCCCTCGAGGCGGCCGAATCGTTGGCCGCGCGCGGCATCTCGGTCGAGGTCGTCGATCTCCGCACGGTCTACCCCATCGACGAGGAGACCGTGTTGCGCTCGATCGAGAAGACATCGCGCGCGCTGGTCCTCTACGAGTCCTTCCGGTTCCTCGGGATCGGCGCCGAGGTCGCCTCCACGATCGCCGAACGGGCCTTCGAGCACCTCGATGCCCCGGTCATGCGACTGGCGCCGCCGAACCATCCCGTGCCGTTCTCCCCACCGCTGGAGGACGCGTTCCTGCCGCAGGTGGCCGATATCGAGGCCGCCGTCGACCGCCTGTCCGCCTGGTGAGGAGGCTTCCGTGACGTCGATCCAGATGCCACAGCTCGGCGAGACGATCGTCGAGGGCACGATCTTGAAGTGGCTCAAACAGGAGGGCGACGCCGTCGCGGCCGACGAGCCGCTGTTCGAGATCTCGACCGACAAGGTCGACACGGAGGTGCCCTCACCGGTGGCGGGCACGGTGACGAAGCTGCTCGTTGCGGAGGGAGCCACGGTTCCGGTGGGGACCGCGGTGATGGAGATCGACGACGGAACCGGCGCCGGCACTGGCAATGGGGCCGCGGCGGCCGCCACGGCGCAGACGGGGGCGGTCGGCGGGGGTCCGACGGGCGCCGCAGCCCCAACCGACGAGGTGTCGGGTCCCGTCGACCCCCCCGCCGCGCCGCCCGCGTCGGAGCCAACGCCCGCCTCGGCCGCCGTCGCGCCGGCGCCGGCGGCAGCCGTGCCGGATCGGGGGCCGCGGTCCCAGATCCTTTCTCCGATCGTGCGGCGACTCGCGCGAGAGCGCAGTGTCGATCTCGCAACCGTGGCCGGCTCGGGTGAGGGCGGACGGATCACGAAGACCGACGTGCTGGCCGCAGCGGGTGGAGCCGCCCCCGCGGCGACGCCCCTTGGTGTGGTGGTACCGGCGCCCGCAGCTGCGCCGGCGGTGCAGGCGCCGCCGTCGATGCCCGCGGGCGAGGGCGAGGACGTCGAGCCCATGTCGCACATCCGCAAGGCGATCGCCACACACATGCTGGCGTCGGTGAACCAGACCGCGCGCGCCTGGACGATGGTCGAGGTCAACGTCGAGCGATTGGTCCGCCTTCGCACGGCCGCCAAGGATGGGTTCCTCGAGAAGTTCGGTGTGAAGCTCACCTACCTGCCGATGGTCACGCGCGCCACCGTCGACGCGCTACGCGAGTACCCGCTCGTGAACTCACGGATCGAAGGCGAGGACATCGTCACGCCGCGCTTCGTCAACATGGGCATCGCGGTGTCCTACGACGCCGGGCTGATCGTGCCGGTGATCAAGGGTGTCGATGCGATGAACACGGTCGGCATCGCGCGCGCGATCGCGGATCTCGCCGCCCGCGCGCGCTCCCACCACCTGCAACCCGACGAGGTGCAGGGGGCGAGCTTCACGATCACGAACCCGGGGCCATACGGCTCCCTGATCTCGGTGCCGATCATCAACCAGCCGAACGCGGGCATCCTGTCGCTGGACGCGATCCAGAAGCGGCCGGTCGTGGTCGAGGAGGACGCGATCGCCGTGCGTCACATGGTCTACATCTCGATGTCGTGGGATCACCGCCTGATCGACGGCGAGCTCGCCACGAAGTTCTTGGCGCGGGTCAAACACAACCTCGAGACGTGGGACTTCGCGGAAGACCTCGGGTTGTGACGCCGGTTCCCGCCTGGCTCGTGACGCCGGCGGGTCCGGTGCCGTATGACCGCGCAAACCGGGCCATGCATGCGCTCGCCGAACGGCGACTCGCCGGGGAGATCCCGGACACCGTGATCCTGCTGGAGCATCCACCCGTGTTCACCGCGGGCCGCCGCGCGAAGGACGACGAGCTCCTGTGGGACGAGACGAGCGTCGAGGCCCGCGGCGGGCTCGTCCGCCGGATCGACCGAGGCGGCTCCTTCACGTTCCACGGACCCGGTCAGTCGGTGGGGTATCCGATCCTCGGGCTCGGGACGAAGCCGGACGCCGGCGCGTACCTCCGCCGGTTGGAGGAGGTCGTGATCCGCACCTGCGCCGACCTCGGCGCTACCGTCACGCGCCGGGACGACGTCCAGACCGGCGTCTGGGCCGGCGACGAGAAGATCTGTGCGATCGGCGTCCGCCTGCTCCGGACACGGGTCACGTTGCACGGGTTCGCCCTCAACTGCGACACCGACCTGTCGTGGTTCGACGGCATCGTGGCCTGCGGGCTCCCCGACCACGGCGTCACCTCGCTCACGCGCCTGCTCGGCCGCGACGTGACGGTGGACGAGGTGCGGCCGCTGCTCGAACGGCACCTCGCCCAGATCTTCGGGCTCGGGTTCTCGTCCGCGCCCGTCGACGTCGCGTCGGCGTTCGGCGGTCAGCGCGGTGCGTCGGCGATGATCGCGTAGCGGGGTCTGCGGGTCAGCGGTCCCAAGGGCCAGGGCTGGCGCCGCTCGATCGCCCACTCGACGTCCCGCAGGCGCGCGAGGCGGATCCGCTCCCATCCCGCCGATCCCACGGCGGCCACGAACGGGCCTGGGTCGTGCAAACCCTGCAGCGGGAGCGGGAGATCGTCGGGATAGGTCGCGTGGTGGTGTTCCGCGATCCCGAAGGCGCGCTCCACAAGCGTGGCGGCGGCGTCGGCCACCGCCACGAACGGACCCTCTCCGCCCCACGAGCCCTCGAGCAGGACCAGACGCCCGCCGGGCGCGGCCACGGACCGCCACGCCTCGAGCGCAGCGACCGGGTCCGGGATCGTCCACAGCACGTGGCGCTCGATGACTGCATCGAAGGGGCCGACGGGCGGTGCCTCGACCGCGCCGTGCGTGAAGTCGATCTCGATCCCTCGCTCCGTCGCCTTGGCCCGGGCTCGCTCCAACATCCCCGAGGACAGGTCCACGCCCGTCACGGCGTACCCGAGCTCCGCCGCCGCGATCGCGAGCGACCCGGTTCCCGTCCCGGCGTCGAGCACCCGGGCGGGCGCCGGCGGGAGCGTGCGCTCGAGCACGCACCGCCACGCGGCCGCCTCGACGGGATCGGAGAGCGCATGCCCAGCCGAGTCGTCGTAGACGTGAGCGTCGGCGTCCCACCACGCGCGGATCCGGTCGTGCGGTTGACTCGAGGATTGCGCCATCTAGAAGAGAGCGGCTGCGAGCCGGCGACGGTACTCCGGCACCAGCGGGTCATCGTCCCCGAGCGCGGCGAACGCGGTGACGAGCGCCTGGCGGGCGGCGTCGCGGTCCTCGGCCAACGCGGCGATCATGCCGTCGAGGGCGCCCGGCCAGTCCCCCGCAGCCGCCGATCGCTTCGCCGCGCCGAGCGTGCCCGCGGCCGGCTCCTGGGCCCATTCCGCCACTTCCAACTGCGCGTGCAGATGCTCCGCCTCGGGATCGGGCAGATGCTGCATCACGAGCGGTCTGGCCTCGTCGAACGCTCCGCGCGCCAGCAGGATGCGCGCGAGGCCGAGGGCCGCCTCCCGATTGCCGGACTCCTTGGCCAGCGCGTCGCGGAAGCCGGCCTCCGCCTCGGCGGTGTCCCCAGCCTCCAGGACCTCGGCGGCCGCCTCGGCCTCGAGCTCGGCCTCCGAGGGCAGGATCGAGTCGACGAAGCGATTGAGCTCTGTCTCTGGGTAGGCGCCGATGAACATGCTCACCGGCTCTCCGTCCCGGAATGCGATCACGGTCGGGATGCTTTGCGACTGGACGGCCGAGAGCAGCGCGTTGCCGACCTGCTGTGCGTCGACATCGATCTTCGCCAGGGTGAAGGCGCCGTCGCGCTCCTGTGCCACCTTCTCGAGCATCGGCCCCAGGGTGCGACACGGCCCGCACCATGTGGCCCACAGGTCGACCACGACGGGGGCCTGCTTCGACCCCTCGATCACGACCTGCTCGAAGGTCTCGTCGGTTACTTCGATCACGTTGGTCATGGCATCCATGCTACGGGCTCTCGCTCCGTCCGAAGCGGCGCAGGCGCAGCGCGTTCAGCACCACCGTGACGCTCGACACCGCCATCGCCGCCGCCGCCCATGTCGGGTCGAGCACCCCGAACACGGCGAGCGGGATCATCACGACGTTGTACACGAACGCCCAGAACAGGTTCTCCTGGATGATCCGGTACGTGCGTCGCGCCAGGTCGAGCGCAACGGGCACGGAACGCAGGGATCCGCCGAGCAGCGTGACGTCGGCGGCGGCGATCGCGACGTCGGTGCCGGTGCCCATCGCGATGCCGACGGTCGCCGCGGCCAGGGCGGGCGCGTCGTTCAGACCGTCCCCGACGAAGGCCACCCGGCGTCCGTCGGCCTGCGCGCGTCGCACCGCCTCGACCTTCTCCTGCGGCAGCACGTCGGCCACCACGCGGTCGATACCGACCTGCGATGCGATCGCCTCGGCCGTCGAGGCGCGGTCCCCGGTCACCATCTCGACCGAGAGCCCGAGCCGATGCAATCGCGCGATCGCCTGGGCCGCCTCGGGCTTCACGGTATCGGCGACGGTCACCAGGCCGTAGGGGACGCGGTCGCGCCACACGGCGAACGGGGTCAGCCCGAGCGCGGCTCGCTCGTCGGCCATCTTGAGCATCGCGGGCGGCACGTCGGTCGCGCGACCGACCCGCACGACCTCGCCATCCAGCAGCACGCTCGCCCCGGCGCCGGGTTCCACGAGCGCGTCGGTCCCGCTCGGGATCGCGAGACCGCGAGCTCGTGCCGCGCCGACGACGGCTCGGGCGATCGGATGCTCCGAGCCGGACTCGGCCGCGGCGGCCCAGGCGAGCACCTCGTTCTCCGCTGCGCCGTTGACGGCGATCACCCCGTCGAGCTCCATGGCGCCCTGCGTCAAGGTCCCCGTCTTGTCCATCAGCACGGTGTCGACGGAGCGGGCGGACTCGAACACCTCGCCGCCTGCGAACAGCACCCCGAGCTCCGCCGCCCTGCCGGTGCCGGCCATGATCGCGGCGGGTGTGGCCAGCCCAAGCGCGCACGGGCACGCGATCAGCAGCACCGCAGTCGCGTGGAGCAGCGCCTGACCTGGCGTCTCGCCCGCGAGCAGGATCCACCCCGCGAACGTTCCGGCGGCGAGCGCAAGCACGATGGGGACGAACACGGAGGAGATCCGATCCGCCAGCCGTTGCACCGGGGCCTTCGACGCTTGCGCGGCCTGGAGGAGCCGCACGATCTCGGCGAGCTTCGTATTGGCGCCGACCGTCGTGACGAAGACGACCAGCCGGCCGCGACCGTTGATCGACGCCCCTACGACCTCGCTGCCCGGCGCGACGTCGACCGGAACCGATTCGCCCGTCAGCAGCGAGAGATCGACCCAGGACGCCCCGTCCTTCACGACGCCGTCCGCCGGGATCTTCTCGCCCGGCAACACCACGACGCGCATGCCGGGTCGCAGCTCCTCGATCGGGATCGAACGTTCGGCGCCGTCCGCCTCGAGCACCGTCGCGGTCTTGGCTCCTCGCTCCAGCAGCGCACGCGAGGCGTCCGATGCCGCCGACCGCGCACGCGCCTCGAGCATCTTGCCGACGAGGATCAAGGTGATGATCACCGCCGCCGTATCGAAGTACGCCATCGTGTCGCCACCGGATCCGGCGGCCGGGCCGAACGTCGCGTCCCACACCATCCACGCCGAGTACAGGTAGGCCGACAGCGCGCCGAGCGCGATCAGTGTGTCCATCGTGGTCGAACCGTGCCGCGCCGAGCGCGCGGCGTTCCGCAGGAACGGCCATCCCGCCCAGAAGACCACCGGTGTGGCAAGACACCAGCTCAAGACACCGGCGTCCCGTCCGTCCGGCACCACGAACGTCAGCGCGAGGATCGCGAGCGTGAGCGGTGCCGCCACGAGGAGCCGGCGACGGTAGCTTCGCTCCTCCGCCGCGGGGTCCCGATCGTCATCGTGCGGCCGCGCGCCGTAGCCCACCCTGGACACCGCGCCGATGAGGGGGTCGAGCCCGTCGACATCGCCCCGCACGGTCGCGGTCCGTGTCGCCAGATTGACCGCCGCAGCCTGGACGCCCTCGACCTCACCGAGCGCCCGCTCGACCTTCTGGACGCACGACGCGCAGGTCATCCCGTCGATATCGAGCACCAGTTCGCGTGTCTCCATGGCGTCACTTCCCCGAGAACCGCGCAACGGCGGCCATGAGCTCTTCGATCTTGGCCTCGCCGTCACCGGCCGCGATGCTTTCGGCCACGCAATGTCGGACGTGGTCGTCGAGCAGGCCCATGCCGACCGCCCTGAGCGCGGCGGTGACCGAGTTCACCTGTGTGAGGATGTCCAGGCAGTACTGATCCTCGTCGACCATGCGCTGCAGCCCGCGCACCTGGCCCTCGATCTTGCGAAGGCGCGAGTACAGGTCGTCCTTCTTCGTCGCGTAGCCGTACATGCCGTCCCTTTCGTCCTACCCCCGGGGGGCTTCCTTACATCGATCGATCCGTCGGCTCCATCGAGACGAATCGTGTCGGGTCCTGTCTGAAGCGCTCCATGCAGCCCACCGAGCAGAAGTAGTAGGTCACGCCATCGTGCTCCCACGCCGCAGCGGCCGAGGCCACCTCGACCGACATCCCGCAGACCGGGTCGGTGTGCATGCCTGATCCCCTCCGATCTTCGTCGCTGTAGGAATGATACCCATAGGGGGTATGGGTGGCAACTGGAACCCTGTGAGGGGAACCGGGAACCAGCCCGGGTGTAGACTCCGTGCAGGGTGCGAGGAGGCTCGAGGTGTCCGCGCAAGTGACCGAGGCGCCACACGAGGCGCTCGGGCTCACGACCGATGACCTGCTCCGCATGCAGCGCCAGATGCTCACGGCGCGCCTGATCGACGAGGCGTCGTTCCGCCAGAACCGGATGGGCCGCGCGCCCTTCGTCGTTCCCGTCTCCGGGCACGAAGGCTGCCAGATCGGCACGGCCGCGGCCCTGCGGGTGGGCGTCGATATCTGGGTTCCGTACTACCGCGACCTGGGCGTGGTGTTGGTCGCCGGTCTCACCCCGTACGAGATCTTCCTCGGAGTGTTCTCCAAGGCCGACGACCCGAGCTCCGGCGGCAGGCAGATGCCGAGCCACTGGGGCAGCAAGCGCCTCGGTATCGTCAGCCACTCCTCCCCGATCGCGACGCAGGTCCCGCACGCGGCGGGGATCGCCTACGCGATGCGGTACCGGAACGAGGAGGCCGTGGTGGCGTCGTGGTTCGGGGAGGGGGCGACGAGCGAGGGCGATTGGCACGAGGGCCTCAATTTCGCGGCGATCCATCACCTGCCGGTGCTGTTCGTGTGTGAGAACAACGAGTACGCGATCAGTGTTCGGCAGGACAAGCAGATGGCGGTGCGCGACGTGGCCAGCCGGGCCGAGGGCTACGGCATGCCCGGGGTCGTCGTGGACGGGAGCGACGTGCTCGCGTGCTACGCGGCCATGCAGACGGCGCGCGCGCGCGCGATCGCCGGCGACGGCCCGACCCTGATCGAGTGCAAGACGTACCGATACCTGCCGCATACCTCCGACGACGACGACAAGTCGTATCGGTCACGCGAGGAGGTCGACGAGCACAAGCATCGCGACCCCATCGACCGCTTCACGGCCTATCTGATCGCGCAGGGCCTGTGGGATGACGAACGTACGCAGGCGCTGCACGACGAGATCAAGACGGAGGTCGAGACGGCGATCGCCGCCGCGTGGGAGGCGCCCGACCCCGATCCGGGAACGGTGCTCGATCACGTGTTCGCGGACGACGCCGGATGAGCTCGGTCAACGTCGTCACCGCGATCCGCGACACGCTGCACGCCGAGATGGCAGCCGACGATCGGATCGTGTTGCTCGGCGAGGACGTCGGCACCCGCGGCGGCGTGTTCAAGGTCTCGCAGGGGTTCATGGAGGAGTTCGGCGAGCACCGCGTGATCGACACGCCGCTCGCGGAGTCCGGCATCGTCGGCGTGGCGATCGGGATGGCGCTGCACGGGATGGTCCCCGTCGCGGAGATCGAGTTCGCCGACTTCATCCACCCTGCCTTCGACCAGATCGTCTCGGAGGCGGCGCGGATGCGGTACCGCACGAACGGGGACTGGGGTTGCCCGATGGTGGTTCGAGCGCCGTGCGGCGGCGGCATCCACGGGGCGCTGTACCACTCCCAGTCGATCGAGGCGTTCTACGCGCACGTGCCGGGTCTCAAGGTCGTGATGCCGTCGACGCCTGCCGACGCGGCAGGGTTGCTCCGCGCGTCGATCCGTGACCCCGATCCGGTCATCTTCCTCGAGCACAAGAAGTGCTACCGGGCGATCACCGGAGAGGTGCCGGACGGCGACCATCTGGATGCGATCGGACGCGCCGACGTGAAACGCCACGGGACCGATCTGTCGGTGATCACCTACGGGTACGAGGTCCACCGCTGCCTCGAGGCCGCGGATCGGCTGGCGGCCGAGGAAGGGATCGAGGTCGAGGTCGTCGATGTGCGGACCCTCGCCCCCCTGGACGAAGAGGCGATTCTGGCGTCGGTGCGCGCAACCGCTCGTGCGATGATCGTGTACGAGGACAACCGCACCTACGGCGCGGGCGCCGAGATCGCCGCGACGATCGCCGAGCGCGCAATGTTCGACCTCGACGCCCCCATCGTGCGGATCGGCGGACCCGATATCCCTGCGATGCCTTACGCTGCAGCACTCGAGCACTATTACACCGAGCCCGAACCGGACCACATCTACGTCGCGATGCGCGACCTCGCGCACTTCTGATCCCGGCTCCTGGGCGCTTTCCGTACGCGGCCCGGTTCAGTGGCCACTCGTGGCTCCGATATGTCTTGGGACGTGCCCGAACCCGAGCCGAAACACCCGAGCGAGCCCGATGCGGCCCGCCGCGACGTCCTCTGTGTCATCGCGGCGGTTGCCGTGCTGTTCCTCCTCGGCTTCGCGTTCGATGTCTATGACCGGTTCCAGCCGTTGTTCAGCCGGATGGAGAGCGGCGACGAGCTGATCGGCCTCCTCGTGCTCGCACTCGCAGGGGTCGCCGTCATCGCGGTACGGCGTGCCCGAGGCGCGCGGGAGGAGACCGAGCGACGACTGATCGCCGACGAGCGTCTCCGCGCCCTCATCGCCGAGTCGCCGGTGGTCTCGTACAGCTGGGACCCGGCGGACCGCCGGTACCTGTTCATCAGCCCGCAGATCGAGAACCTCTTCGGCGTGTCCCCCGACGAACACGCCGCGGACTGGTCGGGGCAGATCCACCCCGACGACCTCGAGCGGGTCCGCGCGATCTCCGCGCAGGCCGACCGTGACGCGACGACCTACCTCGCCGAGTACCGCATCACGCGCGCGGACGGTTCGGTGCGATGGATCCACGACGAATCCCACTACCACCGACCGGACGCTGGCGGGCGGCCGACGCTCGCTCAGGGCGTGATGTTCGATATCACCGAGCGCATCGAGGCCGAGGCGCGCGCCACCGAGGCCGAGGAACGCTTCCGGACGCTCGTGGAGCGCGTCCCGGCGATCGCCTACTCGTGGGATACAGCCTTCGCGCAGGGCACGGCGCCGGCCGACTACATCAGCCCGCAGATCGAGCGGCTCGTCGGCGTGAGCGCGCAGGCCTGGCTCGACGACCCGACCGCGTGGGCCGACCGTGTCCATCCACACGATCTCGATCGGGTGGTCGCGGCATGGGATGCCGCCACCGCCGCCGGCGAGACGTTCTCCGCGGAATATCGACTCCGCACCTCCGGCGGCGACTGGCTGTGGGTGCGCGACGACGCGAACCCGATCGGAGCGGGACCGCACGGCGCGACGCTGTACCAGGGGGTCATCATCGACATCACCGAGCAACGCGCGGCGGCCGACGAGGTTCGAGCCGAGGAGCGGCGATGGCGTCTGCTGCTCGAGCACCTGCCGATCGTGGCCTATCAGGTCTCGTTCGACGCCGCCGGCGAGACCTTCGATCGTTGGGTCGCGGGGGGCATCTACGCGCTCGCAGGCGTCACGGCGTTGGAGTGGTTGGCCGACGCCGACGTCTGGGATCGGTTGATCCACGACGAGGATCGCGACGCGGTGCTCTCGGCCTGGGAGGAACTGAAGACGACGGGGGTTCCGTTCGACCGCCAGTACCGGCTGCGCCGCCCCGACGGCGAGGTGGTCCGGGTCCATGACCGGGCGGTGATCACCGAGCGAGAAGGGGCGCGCGTGATCGAGGGCGCCTTCGCAGACATCACCGCCCGACACGATGCCGAGGTTGCCCTCGGCGTGGCCGAGGAGCGGTACCGGACCTTGATCGAACAGCTCCCGGTCGCGATCTACACCGACGCCGTCGACGATCGCAGCACCGCTCTGTACATCAGCCCGCAATACGAGCAGCTCACCGGCTACACGCCGGAACAGCGCCTGCTGGACCCCGACCTGTGGGTGACGATGCTGCATCCCGACGATCGCGATCGCGTGCTCGAACGCTCTGTCGAGACGAACGAGACCGGCGAGCCGTTCGACATCGACTACCGGATCGTCGCGGCGGACGGGCGGACGGTGTGGGTGCACGACCACGCGATGCAGGTGCACGACCCGAGCGGTCAACTCCGGTGGCACGGCGTGCTACAGGACATCACCGAGAGCAAGCGCAGCGCCGAGACGATCGCGCGCCGCGACGCGATCCTCGAGGCCACCAGCTTCGCCGCGGAGCGGTTCCTCCGTGCACGGTCGTGGATAGACCACCTGCCCGAGGTCTTGGCGCGGCTCGGGCGCGCCGGCCAAGCGACTCGGTGCGCGGTCTTCCGGAATCACCCCGTGTCCTCGGGCGAGCTCGGGGTGTCGGTCGTCGACGCGTGGCTCGCGGACGGGCACCGACTCGAGGACGATGCCACCCTCGACGACTTCGCCTGGGTCTCCGGCGGGTTCGAACGATGGGTCGTCGAGATGTCCGCGGGGCGTCCGATCCACGGGGCCGTGGACACGTTCCCTTCGACGGAGCGCGCCACCCTCGCGGAGGGAGCGCCCTCAGTCCGTTCCTTGGTAGCGATCCCGATCTTCGTCGACGACGCGTGGTGGGGCTATATCAGCTTCAACCACGTCGACGAAGACCGGCGTTGGTCTGACGCCGACGTCGAGGCGCTCAGCCTGACCGCGAGCACAATCGGCGCCGCGATCGAGCGCGAACGAGCGGTGCGCAGTCTCGACGAAGCCCAGGCGCTCTACCGAACCCTGATCGAGCAGTTGCCCGCCGTGACCTATATCGAGGACATAGAGACAGGCGACGAGACGTACTCGAGCCCGCAGACCACGACGCTCCTCGGCTACACAAGTGACGAATGGGGTCCGCGCGACCGGTGGGTCGCCGCCGTCCACCCCGAGGATCGCGAACGAGTGCTCGCGGCCGACGACCGCGTCAGCGAGACCGGCGCGCCCTTCCGCGCCGAGTACCGCATGGTGACGAAGGCCGGGGATGTCGTCTGGGTACGCGATGAAGCCACGCTCGTGCACGACGCCGACGGCAGCCCGCGCTATTGGCAAGGCGTGCGCTTCGAGATCACCGCAGCGAAGGAGGCGGAACGACCGCCTCCGACATGCCGAGGAGCGCTACCGCGCGATCGTCGAACACGTGCCGGCGGCGATCTACCTCGACCGGCCCGACGGCGGGATGGAGACGTTCTATATGAGCCCACAGATCGTCGACATCGCCGGCGTCACGTCCCGAGGAGTGGGTCGCCGACCCGGCCTTGTGGCTGCGGCTGATCGACGCAGAGGATCGCCCCGCGATCGAGGCGTCGTACGCGCGTGCGGTGCGGAACGGGGAGCCATGGCAGGCCGAGTATCGGATCCACAGGCCGGACGGACGCACCGTGTGGCTCCACGACGAAACGACGTTCTTGCGCGACGGCGACGGCGCGCCGCTGTTCCTGCAGGGGGTGGTGTTCGACATCACCGAGCGCAAGCTCGCGGAGCAGGCGCTCCGAGAAAGCGAGCGCCGGGAGCGCGACGCGGCCGAACGTCTTCGGGCGCTCGACGACATGAAGAACACCTTCCTGGCGGCGGTGTCACACGAGCTGCGCAGCCCGTTGACCTCGATCCTGGGGCTGTCGTTGACGCTGGAGCGCGCCCCCGATATCGACGGCGCGGATCGAACCGACCTCCTGACGCGGTTGTCCGCCAACGCCAGGAAGCTCGATCGCCTGCTCAAAGATCTGCTCGACATCGACCGCCTCAACCGCGGGATCGTGGAGCCCCAGTACCGGGTCACCGATGTGGCCGCGCTCGCCCGACGCACGGTCGTGCACCTCGACGTGCTCGCGGATCGGGAGATCATCGTGCATACGGATCCGGTGGTGATCCCCATCGATCCGCCAAAGGTGGAGCGGATCATCGAAAACATGCTGACGAACGCGGTTCGGCACACGACCGCGGACCACCGGATCTGGCTGACGGTCGCCCCGCACGAAGGCGGCGTGCGGATCAGCGTCGAAGACGACGGTCCCGGTGTGCCGGCCGACATCCGCCGCGTGATCTTCGAGCCGTTCCGCCAGGGGCCAACCCAGTCCGCGCATTCCACCGGCACGGGGATCGGCCTGTCGCTCGTCGCTCGGTTCGCGGAGCTCCACGGCGGCACCGCATGGGTGGACGAGCGCGACGGTGGCGGCGCCGCCTTCCATGTCGTGATCCCGGGCCGCGTGCTCGAACACATCGACGGAGCGACCGATCGGACCCACGCGGACGCCGGCTGAGGCTCAGCCCGGCTGTAGGTAGGACGGGCAGACGAGCCGAACGCGGACCGCCTCGTAGCTGCGCTCCAATCCTTGGGCGACCCCGACCGTCGCCGGGATGTAGGGCGCGAACGGATCGTCGTCGCCCACCCCCTGGATCGCATCCCGATAGTCCTCCTGCCCCGCCACGAGCGCGTCGCTCTCGTCGGCCGGAACATCGGCGCGGTCCTGCACCGCCTGCCAGGTCGAGTCCAGCTTGTCCAGGGCGCCGCGCACATCGCCGACCGTCGCGGTCTCGGGCGGCGCCGCGAGGAAGGCCACGGTGGACTGCAGGTTCGTGAGGTCCTGACACAGGGCCGCCGTGGCCGCGCTGGACGATCCGCTACACGCGACCAACAGCGCGGACGCGGTCGCCACCAGGGCCGTTCGACGCATCGCGCGAGCGTACACTCGCAGGTGCATGGCCGAGCGCGACCACAATCCGAGCGGACGGCGGTTGCACCTGCCGATCGTGGGCGTCACGAACGGCCCGGGCGTGAACCAGCCGGGCGTGCGCAAGCCCCCGTGGCTGAAGGTCAGACTCGCCGCAGGGCCGAACTACACGGCGCTCAAGCACCTGATGCGTGACGCCGACCTGCACACGGTCTGCGAGGAGGCGATGTGCCCCAACATCGGCGAATGCTGGGAGGAGCGCGAGGCGACGTTCCTGATCCTCGGCACGAAGTGCACGCGCCGGTGCGGATTCTGCGACGTCATGACCGCCAAGCCGGAGGCGGTCGATCCCGAGGAGCCGACCAGGATCGCCGAGACCGTCGCGCGGATGGGCTTGCGCTACGTCGTGCTGACCGGGGTGGCCCGCGACGATCTGCCCGACGGCGGCGCCTCGGTCTGGGCGGAGGCGATCGGCGCGTGTCGCGCGGCGGTGCCCGGCATCGATGTCGAGGTCCTGCCCAGCGACTTCAAGGGCGGCGAGCGGGACATCGCCACCGTGCTCGCCGCCGAGCCGACCGTCTTCGCCCACAACCTCGAGACCGTGCCCCGACTGCACGAGCGGATCCGACCGGCGTTCGGCTACCAGCGGTCGCTCGACGTGCTCAGCTTCGCGAAGGGCTCCCGCGCCGGCCAGGTGACGAAGTCGAACCTGATCCTCGGGATGGGCGAGACCGCGGAGGAGGTCACCGCCGCCCTTGGCGACCTGTACGCCACGGGGGTCGACATCGTGACGATGGGACAGTATCTGCAGCCCACACCGCAGCATCTCCCGGTGCACCGATGGGTGCGTCCCGAGGAGTTCGCCGAGCACGCGGCGTCGGGCGAGGCGATGGGGATCCCGCACATCGAGGCCGGCCCGCTCGTTCGCTCGAGCTACCACGCGGGAAGACAGCTGCGGCGCGCGGTGGCCGCCGGCGTCGGCGCCTGAGGAACGGAGGAGCCGGCCTGTAAGCCGGATCCTGTGCGCGGGTTCCCCCGCCGGCGACCATCTCTCTCGTCCGCGCTCGCGCGCGACGGCGACCCGTTCGCCGGGTCGCTGCGGTCTACCCGGAAGCTCGGGCGGGCCGCCCTCGAACGCTCCCTGCTCGACCTTGCTCCGGACGGGGGTTACCGAGCCGCGACGGTCGCCCGCCGCGCTGGTGGGCTCTTACCCCACCGTTGCACCCTTACCGCCCGCGTCGCCGCGGACGGCGGTTTCCTTTCTGTTGCCCCTTCGCGAGGTCGCCCCCGCCTGGCTCGCGCCAGCGTCCTGCCCTGCGGAGTCCGGACTTTCCTCGAACGATCATCGCTGATCGCCCGCGGCCGCCCGGCCGGCTCCTCCGAGGCAAACCGTACCCGCTACGGGCGGCCGTCGGCCAGCCATCGGTCCACGCCGAGGTTGGCCAGTGCGTCCGCGGCCGCGTTGCGTTCGCGCGGGACGTGCTCGAGGTCGGTGCGCTCGAAGGTGCGCAGCAGCTCCCGCACCCGTTTGTGGAGCGGCTGAAGATGCGGCGCCTTCACCTTGTAGCGGCCGGTGAGCTGATTGATGAGCAGTTGGCTGTCGGAGCGGAGGAGCACCTCGCGGGCGCCCAACCGTTGCGCCTCCTCGAGGCCCCGGACCACGGCCGTGTACTCCGCGACGTTGTTCGTCGTCTCGCCGAGCCCCTCGGCGACCTCCGCGAGCACGACGCCGTCCTCGTCGACGACGACCGCCCCCGCACCCGCGGGCCCCGGGTTGCCACGGGCGGCCCCGTCGCAGTTGATGATCACGCGTCGGGGGGCGCTCACAACACGAGGATCCGTCGGCAGTGGTCGCAGCGCACGATGCCGTCGGCGTGCCGGGCGTGATCGAGCTCGACCGAGGACAGCTGCTCGTGACACCCCTGGCACACGTTGTCGACCAGCGCCGCCGCGCCGACGCCTTTCTTCTGGGGGCGCAGTTCCTCGTACAGCTCGAGCGTGTCCGGATCGATCGTCGCCGCAAGCGGCGGGCGCTCGGCCTCGCCGGCGGCGAGCTCGGTCTCGACCGCGGCCAGCTCCTCGGACGAGGCGGCGGCGACCTGCTCGGCGGCGGCGCGGCGGTCACGCGCGAGGGCCTCCGCCTCCCTCGCGCCCGCCTCGATCGCCTCACGACGCTCCATGATCGCCAGCAGCTCATCCTCTCGGTCGCCGATCCGGCGCCGCAGGTTGGTGATCTCGTGGCCGATCGCCTCGAGCTCGCGGGCGTTGGCGATCGCGCCGCTGCTCATCCGCTGTTCCTCGGCCGCAGCCTTCTGGGACAGCGAATCGATCTCGTGCTCGACCTTGGTGGCATCCCGGTCGAGCGCACCGATCTGGAGCGTGTGCTCGCCGTACCGCGCCTCGGCCGCGTCCGCCTCGGCTCGCGCGGCGGTGAGCGCGGCTCCGGACTCGATCGCGACCTTCCGAGCGCGGAGGCGATCGATCGCCAGATCGAGCGTTTGCAGGTCCAGCAGATGCCTCGTCGCCCCCATCGGCCGGTCAGCCTAGCCGATGGCGGTGCGACGAACCCGTCGCCGCGGATCGACGACGATGCCCGAGCCTCCCCCGACCTGGTCCGCCGCAAGAAACGTCGAGGTCGTTGCGTCGGCCTGAAGGCTGACCTAAGGTGCGCCCAACGCACAAGGAGGTAACACCGTGTCCTTCGGCGACTCGATCAAGACCTGCTTCACGAAGTACGTGGACTTCAAGGGGCGGGCATCCCGGCCCGAGTACTGGTGGTTCTTCCTGTCCTACATCGTGCTGTACTTCGTGTTCCTCGCGATCCGGGTCCCGGCGGTGGCGTATCTCGTCGCGCTGGCCTACTTCCTGCCGCTGCTGGCTGCGGCCGTCCGTCGGCTGCACGACACGGGCCGGTCGGGCTGGTGGTACCTGATCGTGCTGATACCGCTCGTCGGCCTGATCATCCTCATCGTGTTCCTGGCGACGGAGGGGAACTCCGGGTCGAACGCCTACGGCTCCCCGCCCGGCGACTCGCCGGCGCTGGGCAGCGGCACGGTTCCGCCTCCCCCGCCGCCGGCCTAGCACGCGCAAGAGCCGGGCGCCGCACCCGCGCACGCCCGACGGAGCCCTTCTGTGTTCGTCGGGCCCGCCTAGGGCGAGAACGACACGCTGCTGAAATCGTTTGCCGTCGATTGACCGAGGAACTGCACGGCCACAACGACCGCCATCGCGATCAACGCAAGCATCAATGCGTACTCGACCGCCGTCGCTCCGTCCTGCCCTCCCAGGCGGCGAAGCGTCGCGAGCACGCGCCAATGGAACTGGCGCATCTTGTCACCTCCGTCCTCCGAGCCGGTCGTGGGGGGCGCCTGCCTCACCGGACAAGCCGCCCCACCGCGCCGTCTTACCATGTACATCGGCCCGGAGGGCGGAAGGTCTTGAGTGCCCGATAGGCTGGAACCATGCAGGGAGAGTCCGCCGGCCGGGTCGCGCTGGTCACGGGCGCGGGTTCCCCCACCGGCATCGGGTTCGCCACCGCCGCCGCGCTCGGCCGCGAGGGCGCGGCCGTGGCGATCTGCTCCACCACCGAACGGATCCATGCACGAGCGGGTGCGCTGCAGGCGATCGGGTACGACGTGGCGGGGTTCGAGGCCGACCTGACCGACCGGCGGCAGGTGCGCGGCCTCGCCGATGAGGTGCTCGACCGGTTCGGACGTATCGACATCCTGGTGAACAACGCGGGGATGGTCACGGTCGATGACCCGGCCGACGAGGAGGCTGGATCCTTCCTGGCGCTCACGGACGAAGGGTGGGACCTCGATATCGCTCGCAACCTGGGCACCGCCTACAACGTGACCCGAGCGGTCCTGCCCGGCATGGTGCAGCGCGGTTGGGGGCGCGTCGTGATGGTGTCCTCGGTGACAGGCCCGGTCGTCAGCGATCCGGGCTCGGTCGGCTACAGCGCCGCGAAGGCGGGCATGGATGGACTCATGCGCGGGGTCGCGATCGAGGTCGCCTCGGCGGGCGTGACCGTGAACTCGGTCGCGCCCGGATGGATCGCGACCGGCTCGCAGTTGCCGGGCGAGGCCGTGGCGGGCGCGTACACGCCGATCGGGCGCTCGGGCACGCCCGAGGAGATCGCCGAGGTGATCGCGTTCCTCGCGAGCGAACGTGCGAGCTACGTGGTGGGCGCCTCGATCGTGGTCGACGGCGGCAACACGATCCAGGAGACCAAGGGCCCCTAAGTGAGGCTCCGTGCGCGGCACGTCGCGCTGGTCGTCATCGCCGTGGTGATCGCCGGGGTCTGCGTGCGCCTGGGCTTCTGGCAGCTCGACCGGCTCCACGGCCGCCGCGACGTGAACGCGATGCTCGCCGCGCGCGGTGCGCTGCCGCCGGTCGACCTGGCGACGGCCGATCCGTCGAGCCTGCCGTACGCGCACGTCACGGTCGTCGGCAGGTACGACCCGACGAACGAGATCGTGCTGTCGGGACGGAGCTACCAGGACATCGCGGGCAACCACATCCTCACGCCGCTCGTGCTGGACGACGGCCGGGCCGTGCTCGTCGATCGGGGGTGGGTGCCGCTGGATGTCGCCTCGCCGCCGGTCACCGGCGACGCCGCCGCACCCACCGGTCGCGTGACCGTCGCCGGTCTCGCGCTCCCACCCGACTCGATCTCCGACACCCCCACATCGCCCGCCCCCTCCGTGGTGATACGGATCGACCTCGGCGCGGCGGCGCTCCCCTACCGGCTGGTCCCGGTCTACGTCCTGCTGCAGACACAGAACCCCGCGCAAGCCTCGGGCTCGCCGATACCCGCCGTGCCGCCGACCCTCGACGAGGGACCGCATCTCTCGTATGCGATCCAGTGGTTCGCGTTCGCGACGATCGCCGCGATCGGATGTGTCGTGCTCCTGCGTCGCGACCCCGGGCACGTCGGGGAATAACGACGACCCGCATCGCCGTTGCAGGAGCTCATGCCCGCGATCACGCCCGCCGACGTCACGACGCTCTCCCGGCTCGATCCCGCCGAAGGGTCGCCGACGCGACCCGTGCAGCACATCGCCGACGCGCCGTCCTTCCTGGAGGGCGAGGGGTTCAAGGTGCGCCGGGCGACCGCCGGGATCGATCTCGCCTGGGCCGATCCGTTCCTGATGCTCGACCACATGGGTGCCGTCGAGTACGCGCCGGGCGAGGCCAAGGGGGCGCCCGACCACCCGCACCGCGGCTTCGAGACCGTGACCTACATGATCGACGGCAAGATGCGGCACCTCGATTCCTACGGCGGAGGCGGCGTGATCACCGACGGCGCCACGCAGTGGATGACCGCCGGCTCGGGGGTGGTGCACTCCGAGATGCCGACCCAGGACCTGCTGGACGGCGGCGGACTGTTCCACGGTTTCCAACTGTGGGTGAACCTTCCCGCCGCGCAGAAGTGGGCGGACCCGCGATATCAAGACCTCGGGGCGGCCGACGTCGGCTTGCTCGCCTCGGAGGACGCCGGCGCCGTCGTCCGATTGATCGCGGGCGAGCTCGGCGGCGTGCGAGGTCCGGGCGACACCCGCACGCCGATCACCTACGGGCACGCGACCGTCGCACCAGGGGCGCGGTTGCGCACCGCGTGGCGATCGGACTTCAACGCGCTCGCCTACGTCGTGTCCGGGTCGGGCTCGGTCGGTGCGGAGGAGCGCCCGATCCATGAAGGGCAGATCGCGGTGTTCGGACCGGGCGAGGCGCTCGAGCTCCGCGCCGACCGCGCGCAAGACGCACGACACGGGACCGGGATGGACGTGCTGTTGTTGGGCGGGCTTCCGATCCGCGAACAGGTCGCGTGGTACGGCCCGTTCGTCATGAACAGCCGTCAGGAGATCGTCCAGGCGATCGAGGACTATCAGGCCGGCCGCATGGGCGAGATCCCCCCGGACATCGCGCGCAGCTGACGTCAGTCGGCGCGGTGAACGACCTCGCCGGCCACCACCGTGTGCGTGACCCGTGTCCCGAGGATCGCCTGCGGGTCTGGGTCGGCGAACAGATCGCGTGACAGCACGACGACGTCCGCGTCCTTTCCGGGGGTGAGCGATCCCCGCCGATCGTCGACGAAGTTCGCGTAGGCCGATCCGAGTGTCGCGGCCCGCACGGCCGTCGCAAGATCGATCGTCTCCTCCAGGTTCCAACCGCCGTTGCCCTCGAGGTCGGCGCGCGTGAGGGCCGTGTACAGCCAGACCATCGGGTCCATCTCGGCCACGTTCCAGTCCGAGCTGAACGCGAGCGTTCCGCCGGCGGCGGCGATCGAGCGGAACGGCCAGGCGTAGCGCTCGCGCGCCGGGCCCACGTTCTCGCGCCATTCGGCGACGATGTCGGGGGCGCAGTGACGCGGCTGCATGCAGGCCACCACACCGAGCGCGCCGAATCGCCCCACGTCGTCCGGGTGCACGCACTCGACGTGCACGATCTGATGACGGCGATCGGCCGGGCCGGTGGTTCGCCGGCACGTCTCGACCGCATCGAGCACCGTGCGGATGCCGCGGTCGCCCGTCGCATGCGTGAAGGCCTGGAACCCCCGACGCTCGAGTTCGAGGAGGAAGGCGGCGAACTCCTCGGGGGGCCAGAACGTGTCGCCGCTCGTGGGTGCGTTGGCATACGGCGCCAGCATCGCCGCCGTGTGCGGCTCGATCACGTCGTCGATGTAGAGCTTGATCGGCCCGACGCGGAACCGGTCGTCGTCGTAGGTGCGTTTCGCATCCTCGAGCGCGTCGAGGCGAGCCGACGTCGTGCCCGGGAGACAGAGCATCGCCGCGATCAGACGGGACCGCAGCGTGCCCGCATCGCGCGCCCGCACGAACAAGGCGACGTCGTCCAGGCCGTTCTGTGGCTCGACGATCGTCGTGATCCCGAACGCGGTCGCCATGTCGAGCGACGCCACCATCCGGCCGTACTGCGCATCCGGCGCGTACCCCGGGATGTGGGGCTCCAGCGCGCGCTGGCCCTCCTCGCTGATCCCGAGCACCGCGAAGTCGTGGATGTAGCCCGTCGGGACCCCGTCCACGTCGAGCTCGACCGTTCCCCATGGCATCCGGACCCGGTCCCCGCTGATCCGCAGCCGGACCATCGCCGCTCGATTGAGCCACACGGTGTGCACGTCGTAGGAGAACAGGAACAGGGCCTTGCCGCGACCGGCCCCCTCGAGCATCGCGGCGGTCGGCGCGCCGCCGGGGATCGCCGTGTAGTTCCACCCCTCCCCCTCGATCCACACGGCGTCCGGATGCGCGTCGGCGAACGCGTCGATCCGGGCTCGGATCTCATCCAGGCTCGTCGCGCCGGCGAGCTGCACGGCCCCGGGGTTGGACCCGAGACGCACGTGGTTGTGCGCGTCGACGAACCCGGGCAGGACGGTCGCCCCGCCGGCGTCGATCTCCTCGGTGGCACCGCCCGCCAATGCCCGGATCTCGGCGTCCCCCCCGATCGCGACGATCCGGCCATCGGCGATCGCCAGCGCCTCGGCACGGGGGTTGTCCGCGTCCACCGTGTGCACGGCCGCGTTGACGATCACGAGGTCGGCCCGCATTCGCGCCCCGTCAGTCCCGGTTCCGCATCGATTCAGCGGCGAACGCGAAGTACTCGTCGAAGCGGGCGCGCAGCTCGGGGGTGGGCGCGAGCGTGTCGAGGGCGTCGGTCATGTGCGCGATCCAACGGTCGCGCTCCTCGGGGCCGATCGCGAACGGCGCGTGTCGCATCCGCAGCCGGGGGTGCCCTCGTTCCTCGCTGTACGTGGACGGGCCGCCCCAGTACTGCGCGAGGAACAACGTGAGCCGATGCCGGGCGGCGCTGAGGTCGCCGGGCTCCGGATAGAGGGCAAGCAGCACCGGATCCGCGGCGACGCCCTCGTAGAAGCGGTCCACCAGCGTCTCGAAGAACGCCAGGCCACCGGCGGCGTCGTACACGGTCTGCGGTTCCACGGCCCGGCAGTCTACGGGGCTCAGTCGTCGTTCCAGGTGCGGATGTAGTCCTTCTGTGCGGCGCTGAGCGGCGAGCACGTCCGGGTCGAGAGGATCAGTTTCCCCTTGGGCGGCGTCGGTGAGGAGAAGTCGAAGAAATCGGTGAGGTTGCCCGGTTTCGGCTCCGTCGCTCGGTAGTTGGAGAGGTCGTCCGCGGCGTCCAGGGTCGGCAGATCGAAGGCCCACTCGATGAACCGGGCGAACGAGGCGTGGGAGTAGAAGCTGTGGCTCGCATACCCGTCGTTCTCCAACGGCCCGTTCTTGACCCACGGGCTGATCACGAGCAGCGGCACACGGAAGCCGTCCGCGTCCGGCTGTATTTCGCGGATCGTGCTCGTGCACGACGAGCACGCGTCTTCGACGTGGCGATCGACGTCGCGACCGTGCTGGACAACTGGGACGCGCACGCGACCGTCGGTCACAACGTGGGCACCATGCGGTAGCAGTCTTCCTCGATCGACTGGTCGCGCGCGCGCGGCGCGTTCTACGCGAACGGCAAGCTCTACTACGGCTGGGACGACGGCAAGTTCTACCGTCGTACCTTCAGCGGTGGCTCCTTCGGTGCGGCGAAGGTCGTCGCGACGAACGGCCTCGTGCCCGGGTACTTCCCGATCGCCAGCGTCAGCGGGATGTTCCTGCAGGACGGGCGGCTGTACTACACGGTTCGCGGTGACGATCGCCTGTACTACCGGTACTTCACCGTGGAATCGAACGCGGTGGGAGCCGTGACGTTCGTCGCGAGCGCACCCGGCTCCGGCTTCGATTGGGGATCGGTGCGGGGGCTCACGCTCGCGGGAGGCACCCTCTACCTCGCTCGCGCCGACGGAACCCTCTGGTCGTCCGGCTGGAACCCGGGGCTGGAGCACGGATCACCGGTCGGCGGCTCGCTCGCGCTGATCAGCTCCGATCCGGCGCAGCAATGGGCCGCGCGCGGCATGTTCGTGCGGAATCCCTAGCTAGGCGTCCCAGATGACGGCGCCGTCGGCGGCGCGGATCGTGTGGTGCTCGCCGCCGCCCGACCACGTGCTGAGATCGAAGATGTCGCCGCGGTGCACCGCGATCACGTCGATCGCGCGCGTGTGCAGCGGCTGTCCGTCGGTGCAGGCGATGACGTCAGCCGCGCCCATCCGGAAGAACCAGCCCGCGCCCGGCCCGACGACCGTGGCGGTGCCGTCGGCCTCCAGCAGGACCGCCGTCGCCTCGTCGACGCCGATCCCGCGCACCTGCGTCGTCCACCCGTCGGCGATGGTCCTCGCCATGAAGGTCAGCAGCCGTCCCTGACGATCCCGCTCGCTGAAATGCGAATCGGTGATCGTCGCCGCGAGGTGCGGGATCGACAGCATGTCGCGTTGCAGCGTGACCTTGCTGTTGAACGGGTTCAGCAGGGCCTTCTCGGAGGTGATCGTGTTCTTCTCGGCCGAGAACAGGAATTCCCCTTGGATCGCCAGGCCCGCGCTGATGCCACCGACCGGGACGCCGCGGGCGATCGCGTCGTTGATCGCGTCTTCGACCGGCGAGTCCTTCCAGACGCGCACGTAGTCGGACTGATCGCCGCCCGCGAAGAAGATGCCGTCGGCGCCGGCCAGCGAGTCCAGCACGAACGGATCGGAGGTCGCGACGCGCTTGGTGAGCTTGAGGGTCTGGGCCGAATCGACGTCGTGGAGATTGAAGATGTAGCCGTTGTAGACGGCGTCGCAGGTGGCGCAGATCGTCACGATGTCGCCGTACCCGGCGTGCTCGAGGAACCACCGCCAGGCGGTCGCGCGGTCGTACGCGCCCCCGGCGAGCATGGCGCCGCCGATCGTCGCCGGATGCACGTCGGCGGGGCTCCCTCGGAGCCACGACCGGAACCCGTGGCCTCGCCGTTCGGTCGCGCTCGCGGTTCCCACGGCCGAGAGCATGCCACCGAGCAGGAGCACCACCAGCATCGTCGAGAGGAAGCGCGGGGGACGCATCGCCGGACACTGACCGATGGCGGCACCGCCCGTCAACCCCGGCTGACCGTGTCGGAGACAGCGGGTAGCGTGGGAGGGTCGTGACCCTCTCGATGTTCTCCTCCGCCGCCCGCTCGTGGTTCGAGGCGTCGTTCGGGGACCCCACCGCCGCCCAGCGCGAGGGCTGGCCGCCGATCGCCGATGGGCGCAACACGCTGCTGTTGGCGCCGACCGGTTCGGGCAAGACCCTGGCGGCGTTCCTCTGGGCGATCGACCGGATGGCCACAGAGCCGGCGCCCGAGCGCGAGCGGCGCACCCGGGTCCTGTACATCTCGCCACTGCGCGCGCTCGCGGTCGACATCGAGAAGAACCTTCGCGCTCCCTTGGCCGGCATCCAGGCGGAGGCCGAGCGTCTGGGAACGCCCCTCCCGCACGTGCCGACGGTCGGCGTGCGGACCGGCGACACCGACGCCCGCGAGCGCCGCCGGCTCCTGCGCACCCCACCGGACATCCTGATCACCACGCCGGAATCGCTCTATCTGATGCTGACCTCGCAGGCGCGCGAGACGCTGCGCAGCGTCACCACGGTGATCGTCGACGAGATCCACGTGATGGCGGCGACGAAGCGCGGCGCCCACCTCATGCTGTCGCTGGAGCGCCTGGCCGCCGAGACCCAGCGGCCGTTCCAGCGGATCGGGCTGTCCGCCACCCAGCGGCCGCTCGACGAGATCGCGCGGTTCCTCGGTGGGTTCGAGACACCCGGCACGCCTCGCGACGTCGCCGTCGTCGACGCGGGGGTGCGTAAGCAGCTCGACCTCGAGGTGATCGTGCCGATCGACGACATGAGTCTTGTCGGCCGCCCGCCGGAGGATCGCGGCGGCGTCGACCGGTCCTCGATCTGGCCCTCGATCCACCCCGTCCTGCTCGACCTGATCCGCGGGCACCGCTCGACGATCGTGTTCGTCAACAACCGGCGGAGCGCCGAGCGCCTTGCCTCGAGCCTGAACGACCTGGCGGAGGAAGAGATCGCACGCGCCCACCACGGCTCGCTCGCACGCGAGCAGCGGACCGAGGTCGAGGCCGCCCTCAAGGGCGGCTGGCTCCCGGCGATCGTCGCGACCTCGTCGCTGGAGCTCGGCATCGACATGGGCGCGGTGGACCTGGTCGTGCAGGTCGAGGCGCCCACCTCGGTGGCGAGCGGCCTGCAACGGATCGGGCGGGCAGGCCATCAGGTCGGGAGCGCCCAGCGTGGGCAAGCTGATCCCGAAGTACCGCGGGGACCTGCTGCAGACGGCTGTGGTGGCCGAGCGGATGCTCGCCGCCGACATCGAGGCGACGAGGTACCCACGCAACCCGCTCGACGTGCTGGCCCAACAGATCGTTGCGATGGCGGCCACAGAGACGTGGTCGCTCACGGATCTCGCGGCAACCGTCCGCCGGGCGGCGCCGTTCGCGGATCTGTCCGACGACGTGTTCCGCGGCGTGCTGGACATGCTGGCCGGGCGATACCCCTCCGATGCGTTCGCCGAGCTTCGCCCCCGCATCGTGTGGGACCGGACCGACGACACTATCCGGGCGCGCGAGGGCGCCGGTCGCCTGGCCATCATCTCCGGCGGCACGATCCCGGACCGGGGCCTGTTCGGCGTGTTCACGACCGACGGCTCGCGGGTCGGCGAGCTGGACGAGGAATGTGTGTATGAGTCCCGACGCGGGGAGGTCTTCCTCTTGGGCGCGTCCTCGTGGCGCATCGAGGACATCACCCGCGACCGGGTGGTCGTGAGCCCCGCCCCGGGCGAACACGGCAAGCTTCCCTTCTGGAAGGCGCCCGGTCCTGGCCGGCCGGTCGAGCTGGGGCTGGCGATCGGGCGTTTCACGCGCGAGCTCCACGCGAAGGACGGCGACGACGCGGTGACGACCCTGCGCGAGGACCTCGGATTGGACGAGCGCGCCGCCTCGAACTTGGTCAACTATGTTGACGAACAGGCCGCGTCGAGCGCGGTGCCCGACGACCGAACGATCGTCATCGAACGGTTCCGCGACGAGCTCGGCGACTGGCGGGTGTGCATCCTGTCGCCCCTGGGTGCGCGCGTGCTCACACCCTGGGCCCTGGCGATCGAGGCGCGGCTGCAGGAGCGGCTCGGTCCCGGCGCACAGGTGTTGTGGTCCGACGACGGCATCGTGATCCGGCTGCCCGAGGCGGTGGACACGATCCCCGTGGACGACCTCGTGTTCACCCCCGAGGAGATCGAGGAGGCGGTCGTCGCGACGCTGCCCGGCACGGCGCTGTTCGCGAGCATCTTCCGGGAAGCATCGGCGAGAGCGCTGCTGCTGCCACGTCGGATGCCCGGTCGGCGGACCGCCTTGTGGCAGCAGCGCCAGCGCAGCGCCGACCTGCTCGCCGCCGCCGGCCGCTACCCCGAGTTCCCGATGCTGCTGGAGGCGACGCGGGAGTGCCTCCGTGATCACTTCGACGTGCCGGCGCTGCAAGAGCTGATGGCCTCGGTGGCCGCCCGCCGCACCCGGTTGATCGCCGTCGACACCGAACGCGCCTCGCCGTTCGCACAGTCGCTCCTGTTCGCCTGGATCGCGGTGTTCATGTACGAGGGCGACGCACCGCTGGCGGAGCGGCGCGCGGCCGCGCTCTCGTTGGACCGAGATCTGCTCCGCGACCTGCTCGGCTCGGAGGACCTGCGCGAGCTCCTCGACCCGGCGGCGCTCGACGCCGTCGAGCTCGAGCTGCAGCGTCTCGCGGACGGGCGTCACGCGCGCTCGATCGACGGGGTCCACGATCTGTTGCGCGATCTCGGTCCGTTGAGCCCGACCGAGATCGCGGCCCGGACCGAGGCTGGCGCCGCCGTCGCGATCGACCGCCTGGTGGCGGAGCACCGAGCGATCCGCGTTCGGATCGCGGGGGCCGACCGGGTCGCGGCGGTCGAGGACGCGGCGCGGCTCCGCGACGCGCTCGGCGTCGTGCTGCCGGACGATGTCCCCCTGGCTTTCACCGGAGCATCCGACCGGCCGCTCGACGATCTGATCGCGCGCTACGCACGCACGCACGGACCCTTCGTGGTGGCCGCCGTCGCCGATCGTCTCGGCGTCGCCACCGAGACGGTGCGCCGGTCGCTCGAAACGCTCGCCGCGGCCGAGCGCGTCGTGCACGGCGAGTTCCGGCCGGGCGGGTTCGAGCGGGAATGGTGCGACGCAGATGTGTTGCGGCGGATCCGCCGCCGCTCCCTCGCCGCCCTGCGTCGGGAGATCGAGCCGGTCGACGCGGCGGCCTTCGCGCGGTTCCTACCCGCATGGCAGGCCGCCGACCGGCCGCGAGGGGGGCCGGACGCGCTCACCCAGGCGCTCGAACGCCTGGAGGGAGCGGCCATCCCGGCCTCGATCCTGGAGCGCGACGTCCTGCCCGCGCGGGTCCTGGGGTTCCGCCCGGCCGACCTCGACGCGCTGACGTCGAGCGGCGATCTCGTGTGGGCGGGCGCCGGGGCGCTCGGAGCCGACGACGGGCGTGTCACGTTGCTGTTCCGCGACCGGGCGGCGGCCCTCCTCCCCGAGCCTGGCGATCCGCCAGCCGGCGCGGCACACGATGCGATCCGCGGCCACCTCGCCGATCGCGGGGCATCGTTCTGGCCCGAGCTCGTCCAGGCCGCGGGGACCGCCGATCCCATCGTGTTGCTGCGTGCTCTGTGGGACCTCGTGTGGGCGGGCGAGGTCACGAACGACACGCTCGCGCCGCTGCGTGCCTTCGCTCGTTCGGGTCGGCGAGCATCGCGACCGCCCGCCCGGCCCCGTCCCGGCGCGCTGCGTCACGCTGGGCCGCCCGCGGGCGCCGGACGGTGGTCGCTCGTGGCCGATCTCGCGTCTCCGACGACCAACCCGACCGAGCGCGCCGTTGCGCGTGCCGAACGACTCCTCGATCGATACGGCATCGTGACCCGTGAGGCCGTGCTCGCAGAGGGCACGCCCGGCGGGTTCGCGGGCGTCTACCCGGTGCTGCGTGCGATGGAGGAATCCGGCGTCGCGCGGCGCGGCTACTTCGTGGCCGGGCTCGGTGCCGCGCAGTTCGCGATGCCCGGCGCCGTCGACCGGCTGCGGGCGACGCGCGAGTCCGACGCGACCGTGCAGGTGCTGGCGGCGGCCGATCCGGCGCAACCCTACGGCGCGGCGCTCCCCTGGCCGGACTCCGCCGGCAGGCCGTCGCGAGCCGCGGGCGCGTTCGTCGTCCTGGTGGGCGGCGTGCCGGCGGCGTTCCTGGAGCGCGGCGGCAAGACGCTCGTCACGTTCCCCGGCGGAGACCCGTCGGTGTGGGCCGACGCCATCGCGTCGTTGGCCAAGGACGGACGGGTCCGCGCGATCGAACTGCGTCAGATCGACGGCTCGCCTGCCCGCGAGCATCCATCGGTCGATGCGTTGTACGCCGCGGGCTTCGCCGACGGCTACTACGGTCCGACGCTGCGCGGCTGAAATCTAGGTCTGGAGTAGCGCGCCCCGGCCGCCGTGGTGGGGGGCGCCGCCCGTTCCCAACCAGGTCCGCAACCAGGCGCGGTGCAGGGCGCGCTCTTCCAGCGGCCCGTTCGGACGCAGGCCCGTGGCGCCGCCGCGTTCGACGAGCACGCGCAGCAACGAGGCCAGCTCTCGGCCGTACAGCTCCATGCAGGGTTGTGGGCGCACGCCGGGCCACGAGTAGCACGACACGACGTGACGCCGGTGCTCGGTCGGGATGCCCGCCGGGATCGTGTCGCTCCAGGTCGGGTCATCGGGCGCGAAGGCGTATTGGTCGAGGTTGCCACGCGGGATGCCCTCGACGCTCCGCACGGTCGGCGGGTCCGCGTCGAGCAGGTACGGATCGACCACGAGGTCGCAGATCACGGCGTGCGGTGGCAGGGTTTCGAGCCACGGGTTCGGCACGAGCGGACGCGACGGCTTGTCGCGCTGGCTCGCGTCCACGAGCACGTCGGCGGTTGCGAGCAGCTCCCGCATGGCGCGCTCGTCGCCGGTGATGTTCCGCCCGACGGCGCGCACGACGACGCCGGCGTACCCGGCCGCCATGTAGGCGTCGCGCCGCCCCTGCGAGCCGAGATTCGACACCGCCTCGACGGCGTGGCGGCCGATCGTCCCGATCCCGAGCACGAGCCCTTGTACCGGCGGCCGAGCCGCCGAGCGCAGCGGTGGCCACGTCACCTCGAGCAGGTCGAACGCCGCCTCGACACCGTTCCACGCGACGGCCGGCGCGTTGACGACCAGTCGGCGGCCGATGTCGTCGATGATCCCGTCCAGCGAGATCCCCTCGATGCCCGCCGCGACCAGCGCCTCGATGCGCGCAGGTCGCGTCGAGTAGTGCAGCATCGACACCAGCGTGGCGCCCGGCCGGATCTTCGAGAGCTCGGCGGTCTCCGGGCAGCGAAGCGTCACGACGATGTCTTGTGCGAACGCCTCCGCGTTCGAACCGGCGCGGATCCGTTGCGAGCGCGTCGTGTAGTCCTCGTCCGCCAGGCCCATCCCCGACCCCAGCCCGCGCTCGATCACGACCTCCCGGGCGGTGTCCGCCACGGTGGCGAGGAGCTCCGGCAGGTAGTCGCGCCGCTCCCCGGCCTCCTTGTGCATCCGGGGGAACCCCACGCTCATCGCTGGTGCGCCGCTGTCCATCGCTCCAACTCCGCTCTCGCCACCGCGCGCACCCGAAGGTGCGCGCTCGCGCGGTCCCACTCCTGCTCCGGCACGCCCAGGACGACTTCGAGCACGCCCTCGACCTGCTCGCCGTAGCGCTCCATGCTGTCGGCCGGGCGCAGCCCCGGCCACGCGTTGCACGACAACGCGGTGCGCCGAACGCGCGTGTCGGCGAAGGCGGCGGCAGCCTCCCACGCGGGATCGTTCTCCTCGAAGACATGCTGCGCGAGGGTCCCGTGCGGCACGCCTTCGATGCCCTTGACGGTCGGCGGATCGGTCGCACCGTCGTACGGGTCGGCGGCCAGGTCGAGGAGCACGGCATGCGGCGGCAACACACCCAGCCAGGCGTTCGGGACGACCGGCAGGCTCGGGTCGGGGCGCAGGGTCGCATCGACCAACAGGTCCGACGCATGCAGCCGGCCGAGCATGTACTCCTCGTGCCAGGACAGATCGTGGTCGATGACGGCCACCTCGACGCCGGGCACGCCCGCTCGTTGGAGCGCGTTGCGCAGATCGTGGTTGCCGTACCGGGTGGCCGCGTGCACGGCGTGTGCGCCGAGGGCCCCCGACCCCAGCAGGGTGACACGGATCGGCGCCCGGCCGGGCGAATCGAACGACGCCCACCGCAGCGACAGCTCCCGGAAGGCGACCTCGACCCCAGCCCACGCCGTGATCTCCAGGTTCTCGATCATGCGGCGCCCGCGATCGTCGGTGATCGAGTCGAGGCTCACCGACACGACACCGCGCTCGCGGAGCAGCTCGTTGCGGGTCGGCCGTGTGACGTAGTGCAGCATCGACACGAGCGTGGCCCCCGGTCGCAGCGAACCGAGATCGGCGTCCGGCGGGCAGCGGAGGACGAGCACGACGTCTTGGGCCCACACCTCGTCTCGATCGGCGAAGCGGACGCGATCGTCGATCGCGTACGCATCGGGCTCGAGCCCCAGCCCGGCGCCGTAGCCGTGCTCGAGCACGATCTCGTCGGCGCCGAGCCCCGGGAGCGATCGGACCAGCTTCGGCAGGAAATCGCGGCGCTCACCAGGGTGTTCGGACATCCGGAGGAGCCCGACCGTTCGTCCCATCGCACGGGCACGCTATCGCATGCCCGTCCCTCGGTGACGGCATCGGGGCCCTTCCGAGCCGATGCCAAGTCGAGGCGAACGGCTGTTGACCTCTGGCGAACCCTCAGTACCGGTCGACCTCCCGAGAGCCGCGGCCGGCGCGTCGAGTCACGATCCATCGCGTCCGCAGCCGGAAGGCGTCGATCCGACTCGATCCTGAACCCTCGGGGTCTCAGCCCCGGTCGACGGGGATGCTCTGCGCGAACCGGAAGACATCGTCGGGGTCGTAGGCCGTCTTCACCTCGACGAGCCGCCCGAGGTTCGCGCCGTAATACGCGCGTTGCCAGTCGCGAAGGTTCGGATCGATGTAGTTCTGATATGCGAACCCGCTGGCCCAGGGTCGCATCGAGCGCCAGAACGCCTGGAGCCATCGCTGATTGTCGGCCGTCTCGGCTGTCGAGGCGCCGGTGGGCAACGTCGCGAAGGTCTGCGCGAGGAAGCGCGATGACCGATGGACGAAGGCGGTCGCGTCCGGCGGCACCCGATTGATCGCGCCGCCGAACGCGTCGAGCAGGATCCCGCCCGTGCTCGCACGCAGGACCGAGTCGTCCGCGCGCGCCTGCACGGCATCGACCATCGCCTGCACACCGGCGCTCGGCACCAACGTGTCGTAGAAGTCCGACGTGACGATGTTCGACTCGCGCTGGAGCGATCCCGCGGGGTTCTGTGCCGGAAGGTGACATTGCGCCACCGTGCGGTCGGCGCACCCCGCCTCGAACATCATCGCCCCCGCGTAGGTCATCGGCGTGACGTATGTCGCCGACGGCGACGAGCCGACCGCACGCGTCAGCGCGTCCAGCTGCGGCGTCAGAGCGGTCGTCGGGCCGATGAAGACGCCGTTCACCGAGACGGCCGGCCCACCATCGCTCCGGTACAGGAGGTGACAGTTGGACCACACCTCGTCGGGCGCCGAGGGCCCCCATCGCTGCCACGCGTCCACGACATCCGCAGCGGCCGCCCACGGCCAGTCCAGCGTGAAGACGACCACAGGGCCGATCGGCTCGGTGCGAAACGTGAACGCCGTCGCCACCCCGAAATTGCCGCCGCCTCCGCCCCTGCTGGCCCAGAACAGGTCCGGCTCGTGCCGGGGCGAGCACCGCCTGAGGCTGCCGTCCGCCGTCACGACGTCGACCTCTGTCAGGGTGTCGCAGGTGAGGCCGTGCTTCCGACCGATCACGCCCTGGCCGCCGCCGAGGGTGAGGCCGGCGATCCCGACGGTCGGGCACGTGCCGCCGGGCACGGCGACGCCGGCGGGACCGAGCGCCGCGTACAGGTCGATCAGACGCGTCCCTGCGCCGACACGCACGCTCCCCGGCGAGAGCCGAACGCTCGCCATGCCGGACACGTCGATGACGATGCCGGGTCCCGTGGAGTAGCCGCCGTAGCTGTGACCGCCGGAGCGCGAGGCGATCGGGATCGAATGCTCGCGCGCGAACGCGATCGAGCGCTGGACGTCGCTCGGCGACGCGCACCGGACGACCGCCAGCGGATGCGAACCGTCGAAGCGCGGGTCGAACAGCATCGACGCGACCCGATAGCCGGGTGTCGCCGGCCGATACAGCGTGCCGTCGAGGCTGTCGGCAAGCCCGCGCCAGTCCGCAGGCGTCGCGGTCGCCGCGACCGAGCCGGTCGGCGGCGGCGCCACCGAGGTCGTCACTCCCGATCCCCTCGTGCACGAGGAGACGATCGGCAACAGCGACGCCCCGAGGGCCGCGACCCCGCTTCGACGCAGGAACTCCCGCCGATCCACCGGCGCATCGTAGGCCCGGATCGACCGTCTGCACGGAGCTGAGAGGCGGGGGCGCCAGCACCGTGAACTCGGTGCGAGCGCGCGCGACGTCAGCCTCCGGGCACCGAGGCGGGGCCGGGCGATGGGTAGCGTGGCAACGGCATCGGGTCGAGCGGTTCCTGATCGAAGTCGAATTCCTTCCGCAAATCGCCGAGAATGGCGACGTTCTCGCGGACGGTCGGTCGCGAGTCGGGACGCCCATCGGTACGTGGGTTCAGCCGATCGCCGTCGAGGAACAGATCCTCGATGAACTTCAGGTACGCGTCGAACGAGAGCGTCTGGTGATCGATCAGACCGGGCTTCACCCACGGGCTGATCACGATGCCGGGCACGCGCAACCCGTAGCCGTTCTCATCGATCACGGGTGGCTCGACGTGGTCGTAGAATCCTCCCCAGTCGTCCCATGTGATGAAGACTGCGGTCGTGTCCCAGTAGTCCGAGCGCATGACCGCGTTCACCATCTTCGTGACGTACGCCTGCCCGTCCGTCAGCGGCCACTCCTTCCCTTGCTGGGGGTGCTCGCTGATCCCTCCCTGCCCGGGCGTGATCCACGTCACGGTGGGCAGTGTGCCCTCGTCGATCGCCCTGAGGAAGTCGCGGTGTTCCTGGATGTGGTCCAGCTGATGGCCCTCGTGCACCGTCGTGAAGGCGGGCAAGGGGTTCTGCGCCGGCGTGTTGCCCTTGCGGGCGCACGGCGGGTGCTCACACAGGTCGTCACCGGCGTAGAACGCCCAACTCACTTCGTGCTCGTGCAGCAGGTACGTGATGTCGGTCCACGCATACGTCGGCGGATGCCGACCCTGTCTCTGGTTGTCGAGCGTGCCTACGAGGTCGACGTCGGACCGGCAGCTCATCGGGTCATGCGCGTCCGTACAGGTGGCCGCCCAAGCCGACACGAGGAACAGGTGCGACGGAAGCGTCCAGGAATCGCTTGGCGCGAACATCCTGTCCTGGAGTCCGTACGTCGCAGCCCACGTCCAGTAATTGGGGATCTCGCGCGCGTCGTGATACCCCATCACGTCGGGCTGCCCCTGCGGACCCAACGTGCCCTTGCACTCGACAGGGTCGCGCGTGCCCGCACACCCCCATGTCGGGTCCGTTACTGCGTCGATGAACCCGTCCATCGCGCCGCCGTCGACGTCGGTCATCGTGTCCTCGTCGCCGTGTGGTCCACCGAAATTCACCAGCTGCGGCAGGTGGTACGGCGACGCACACTCCTGCGTCGCGGGATCCGGAACACACACGGTGAAGTGACCGTTCCTCGCCGGGATACCGTCGACGCCCGGGAACGTGCCGAAGTAGTGATCGAACGAACGATTTTCTTGGACGATGAAGATCACGTGCTGGATGTTGGCGAAGCCACTCGGACCCCTGGCCCGCGGACTCGGTGACGCGTCGGACTGCGTCGGCGCCGATTCGGAACCAGAGGTTGCGGCCGATGTACAGGCGGCCGCGGCGATCATCGCGAGCAACAGGACTGGTCCTGAGCGCATATGGATGACCTCCAGCCGCCTGCGCGGCGTCGGTTGCGTGGAGGATAGACCCCGACCACTGCCTGCGCAACCGGCGGGGCGACCTGCCGCGCTACCCTGATGCACCATGTCGGAGGGCACGGTGCATCCGCTCGACCCGCTCTACCCGTCGGAACTCGAGGCGGCCGTCGCGATCCTGCGTGCGGCAGACGATCTGACCTCGGAGAAGCGGCTGATCACGCTGGAGTTGCGAGAGCCATCGAAGGCCGACCTCAGGCGATCCGAGACCGGCGCTTCACTTCCGCGGCGGGCGTTCGCGATCGTGCTCGATCCGGACGCCGGCAGGACTATCGAGGTGGTCATCGCCCTCGACGCCGGTGAGATCGAGACGAGACGAGAAGTCGAGGGCGTGCATCCGGCGATCCATCCAGACGAGGCGGTCGAGGCCGAGGCGGTGATCAAGGCCGACCCGGCGTTCATGGATGCGCTTTCTCAGCGAGGGATCACCGATCTCGACGCCGTGATGGTCGACATCTGGTCGGCCGGCAACTTCGGCACGGCCGACACCGAGGGGCGCGTGGCCAAAGGTCTCTCCTGGTACCGCCACGGGCCAACGGACAACGGGTACGCGCGGCCGATCGAGGGGCTCGTGGCACTCGTCGATCTGAACGCGATGAGCGTCGTGCGGGTCGACGACCACGGTGTCGTGCCGCTCGCGCCCCAGGACGGGAACTACGGCGCGAACGACGTCGGTCCGCTCCGCGACGATCTCCGACCGATCGAGATCGTCCAGCCGGAGGGACCCAGCTTCGAGCTCGACGGGTTCGGCCTGCGATGGCAGAAGTGGCGGGTGCGGATCGGCTTCACGCCACGAGAAGGGCTCGTCCTGCACATGATCGGCTACGAGGAGGATGGGCGGGTGCGTCCCATCGTGCATCGCGTGTCGTGCAGCGAGATGGTCATTCCCTACGGCGACCCGAGCCCGACCGTGTTCTTCAAGAACGCCTTCGACGTGGGCGAGCACGGGCTGGGACCTCTCACGGACTCGCTCGAGCTCGGGTGCGACTGCCTCGGTGAGATCCGCTATCTCGACGTGTCGCTGGCAGATTCCCACGGGCGCGTCACGACCCTTCGCAACGCGATCTGTCTGCACGAAGAGGACGACGGCCTGCTCTGGAAGCACCTCGATTGGCGGACGGGGCTCGGTGAGACGCGACGGTCCCGGCGGATGGTGATCTCCTCGATCGCGACCGTCGGCAACTACGAGTACGGCTTCTATTGGTACCTGTACCAGGACGGCACGATCCAGTCGGAGGTCAAGCTCACCGGCGTCGTGCACACGCGCGGCCTCGCGCCCGGCGAGGATCCCGTGCATGGCACCGTCGTCGCGCCGCTGGTGTCGGCCCCGGTGCATCAGCACTTCTTCAACATGCGGCTGGACATGACGGTGGACGGCGATAGCAACTCCGTCTACGAGGTGCAGACCACGGCCGATGATCCGGGGCCTGCCAACCCCTACGACAACGCGTTCCACGCCGAAGAGCGGCTCCTTCGCACCGAGCTGGAGGCCCGCCGGAGCATCGACCCGCTGCGAGCCCGCTCCTGGCGCATCGCGAACCCGGAGGTTCGCAACGGCCTGGGGCAGCCTGTCGCCTACGACCTGGTGCCGGGCGACAACGTGCAGGTGTTCGCCGCGCCCGGCTCGAGCTTCCGTCGGCGGGCCGGGTTCGTCGAGCATCACCTGTGGGTGACGCCGTTCGACCCGTGCGAACGGTACGCCGCCGGTGCATACCCGAACGGGCACCCCGGCGGCGACGGGCTCCCGGCATGGACGGCGGCGGATCGTTCGATCGAGGCGACCGACGTCGTGCTCTGGTACACCTTCGGCGCGCACCACGTGCCGCGCCCCGAAGATTGGCCGGTCATGCCTGTGGTCAAGATCGGCTTCGCGCTGCGGCCGCGTGGCTTCTTCGATCGAAGCCCCGCGCTCGATGTCCCTCCTGCGCCCGGCGATCACTGCGCCACGTGAGGGGGTCGCGATGAGGAGGCGGCGAAAGGAACCCCCCTCGACGCCCTTCGATGCGAACGGCCCCCGCAGAACGGTGTCCGCAACGCCGACGTTGACACCGTCCGAGGACTGGCCACAGACGTTCGAGCAGATCCGGAGCAGGACCTTCAAGCGATCATTCGCTGGCTACGACCGATCGCAGGTTCAGCTCTTCTTGAGCGCCGCCGCCGACCTCATCGATTCGCTCGAGCGCGGTCGACCGGTTCCCAATGCGTTCACGGCGTCGGAGAGCTACGCGAATCAGGTTCGGCAGCAGATCTTTCGGGTCAGGCTGTTCGGGGCCGACATGAGACAGGTGGACGGATATCTGGATGGTCTGGTCGGCTACCTGGAGATGCTTGAACGACGTCACGACGCGTAGCGGCCACAAGGGCCGGCGTTGGTGTTTGCTACGGTGAGTCCATGCCGAGATCCCTGCTCGATGACGCGTTCGAACACCACGTGTGGGCAACGCTGACGTTGCTCGATGTCTGTCGGCAACTCACGGCCGAACAGCTCGCGACGGAGGTACCGGGCACCTACGGCTCGATCCTCGATACACAGCGACACCTGGTGGGCGCCGACGCCTCGTATCTGTTCGTCACGACGGGCGGCCTGGTCCCCCGCATCGACGAGGATCAGATGGATCTGCCGGCGTTGCGCGACTCGATGGCGCGGCACGGCGACGCCTGGTCGCAGCTGTTAGCCCAGGCCCCGGACCCCGAGACCATGCTGACGCGCAGACGCGATGACGGCTCGGCGACGGAAGCTCCGATCGGCATCCGGCTCGCCCAGGCGATCCACCACGGCACCGATCATCGCAGCCAGATCTGCACCGCCCTGACGACGCTCGGCATCGAGCCACCGTTCATCGATGTCTGGGACTTCGGCATGCAGCAGGGCACGGTCATCGAGATCGAACCGACGTCCTGACGACCGCGGCCGCTTAGAGCTGATCGAACGGTGCGGCCGCGATCAGCTGTTTCGCGGTGCGGGACAGCGCCGCATCGGTCGGGAGCACGAGATCGTCGATGCGCGCCACCGATGCGAACCCCCGAGAGTTCGTGACGAACGCTCCCTCGAACGAGGCAACATCCGCGATCCGCACCGGCTCGTAGCGCCACACGATGTGGGCGCGATCGAGCTCCCGTTGCAGCACCTGCATCATCACACCGTGCAGCCAGGGCGCATCGGGCCACACGATCGCGTCGGCAGCGACGAATCCGATGTTGGTGATCGCGCCTTCGGCGATCCGCCCGTCGGGCCCGACGAACAGCGTCTCGTCGAAGCCGTTGGCCTGCGCGAGCCCGGAGAAATAGCCCTGCCCGAACCCGGAAGCATGCTTGATGTGGGCCCGTGGGCGCTGGTACTCGACCGCTTGCATGCTTAGGGGATCGGACGGCGCGGGCGCAGGGGGACGCACACCGACCATCACGGACACGTCGTCGCCGGCGTTCGGCTTGAACACGTTGACCCGAACCGACGCGTCCTCGATGTCATCGGCCAGCGCGTGCCGGATATGCGCACGAACGACCGAGCCGTCGAGCCCGACGTCGAACAGTTCCCGCGTCGCGGCATCGAGACGAGCCAGATGGAACTCCAGTCCGACGGTCCGTCCCCCCTGACCTGCATCGCCGTGAAGTGCCCCGAAGGGCTCAGATCGAGCGCCCAGATCTGCTCCAGGGTGGCGGTTCGCCCGTCGCATTCCAGCCTGGGGCGGCGCCGGTGGGCATCGACCGACATCGCTACACGACACCTCCTGCTCGTGAAGCGGCAGTATCACCCGCCCACCGAAACTCGTCACCCCGGGAGCGTGCCCTGACGGACGTTTGTCGCTACGACACCGGTACGCGAGCGCGAGAGGCCTCGGGGTCGCGCATCTTGTGCAGCGGAACGTCGATCGCGTAGGTCACGAACGTGCCTTCGGGAACGATCTCGATGATCGAGGCGGACGCCTGGCGCTCATTCGGCAGCAACGAGCCCAGCGCCGCCGCGAGCGAGCGCGCCTCGGCCGAGCCTGGCGCGTGCACGCGCGCGGTCGCGTGGAAACTCACGGTCGCCGGCGGGATCGGCGCGACGAGCGACAGCAAACCGCCTCGACGCACGGGTACCGTCACCGCGACGCGACCCGCCGCGTCGACGTGCCTGGCCTTCCACCCGTCGGGTTCGACCGCCACATACAGACGCCGGTCGAGCACCTTGTAGACGACCCCGCTGGACCGCGGCTCGCCCGACGGCGTGACGTAGCTGAGGACGGCGAAGGACGCTTTGTCAACCGCGCGCCACACCTGCTCGCTCGTCACGTGCCCGACGGTCGCTTCTTGCCGGATGGTTGTCGACATCACGACACCTCCTGTGTCACGGCCGCTCCCCACGGCCACGTCTCCACGTTGCCAGTGCAGGATCTGCGAGACAGGGGGCGTCAGGCCCGTTTCGGCTGGGACCTTCAACGGCTCCAGACACCGACGGGCGTGTACGCCGCCGGAACGTCGATCAGGATGAGCTCGGTCTCCTCGACGGCGTGGAGACGGACCCGCTCTGGACCACCGATCTTCACCGCGTCGCCGGTCACCAATCGGGCCTCTCCCCCGAGCTCCGCGACGCCGTCGATGACGTACAGGTAGCCCGCACGCTCGGCCTCGAACCCGTGGGCCACCTCGACGCCGGGGTCGAGCGCGGCGACGTAGGTCCGCGCGTCCTGGTGCACCTTCACGACGTCGCCACCCTGCGGACCGATCACCTCGAGGAGGACGTTGTGCCGATCGTCGCGGGTGAACTGCCGCTGTTCCAGGCCGGGCTCCAGCCCCGGCGTGTCCGGCAGGATCCAGAACTGCAGGAAGCGCATCGGCTCGGTCTCGGAGCCGTTCCGCTCGGAGTGCAGGGCGCCCGAGCCCAGCGTCATCCGCTGCACGCCGCCGGGGAGCAGCTGTCCCCCGTTCCCCAGGGAGTCGGCGTGGGCGAAGATGCCCTCCACGACGTAGGTCAGCCCCTCGACGTCGGCATGGGGGTGCATCGGCCAGTCCGCACCGGCCACCAGCCGATCGTCGTTGAACACGCGCAGCGGCCCGATCCCTATCTGGTTCGGATCGCGATATCGGTCGAAGGAGAAGTGCCATCGGGCGGCGAACCAGCCGCCCTCCTCGGCGTGGATCTCGGCGTCGCGTCGTATCTCCAGCATCGGTCGTTACCATAGCGACATGACGCATTTCTTCACCTACGGGGACCGCATGGGCTCCGAGCGGATGGCCCAGTTCGCGCCCGACGCAACGCTCGTCGGGCCGGCGCGCCTCCCCGGATATCGGCTCGCCTTCAATGTCGCAAGTCGCGCGTGGGGCGGCGGCGCGGCGAACGCGGTCCCGGACCCGCAGGGCTCGATGTGGGGTGTGTTGTGGGATCTCGGCGACGACGACGCCGCTGCACTCGACTCGTTCCAGGGCGACGAGGAGATCACGCACGGCGTCGTGGAGGTCACCGTCGACGGACCCGACGGGTCGATCTCCGCCCGAACCCTGGTCGTGGGGACCGACGGAGGCTTCGTCCGCCCCACCGAGCGCTACGTCGCGATGCTGCGCGCCAACGCCGAGCGTCAGGGGCTGCCCGAGGAGGCGCTGCTCGCGATCGACGAGGCGGCGGCCGGCCCAGGAGGTAGGGTCGCTTCGATCTGAATCGACCCCCGAGACGGAGGTAGCGATGAGGCTGAGCAAGACTCTCCTGTCACTGTTGCTGATCGCGGTCGTGTCCTCGACCGCCATCCCCGCAGCGAGTGCGGCGTCCAAGGTCGTCGACAGCTATTGCAGCCCGAGCGGCGACTACTGCACCCTCATCCTGAAGAAGGCGGACGGCGCGATCGTCTTCAGCATCCGGGCGTTCGCCAACTACTTCGGGAAGGCTGAGGCGTGCGTGAAGAAGGAGACACGGGCGTGCAGCTCGACCGCACCGCGCCAGGACCACGGCCTGTACTTCTGGAACATCCGGCGGTCGGGCAACTACCCGAACGAGGGGCCCGGCGAGTACAAGGTGCGCTGGCGGGATTCCGGAACGAACCCCATCGGTCCGGCGCTGTACTTCAGGCGCGGCTAGACCCCCGGTCGCCCACCGCAGCCCGTTATCGCTAGCTACTCGGTTGCCTGTATAAGGCTCTGAGAGAGAACGGCGCTTCGAGCACGCCTAGAGCTGCGGCGGGAGGGAACAACGTGGAGCAGGAGAACGACTGGTTCAAGTTCTACTACGCGACCTACTACAAGAAGTCGCCCTATCACCGGCGGGCCGTCGAGGCCGGCTGCACGAGCTGGGACCTCTACAACCACATGCTGATCCCGACGCTCTACGACGATGACGTCAAGGAGTACTGGCATCTCGTCGACCACGTGACCCTGTGGGACGTCGCGGTCGAGCGGCAGCTCGAGATCAGAGGCCCCGACGCGGCCGTGTTCACGCAGCTGCTGACACCGCGCGACTTGTCGGCCACCGTGCCCGAGCAGTGCAAATACGTGCTGATCTGTGCGCCGGACGGCGGCATCGTGAACGACCCGATCCTGCTGAAGCTCGCGGAGGATCATTTCTGGCTCTCGCTGGCCGACTCCGACGCATTGCTGTACGCGAAGGGTGTCCAGGCGTTCGCGAACATGGACGTCGAGCTCGGCGAACCCGACGTGAGCCCGCTGCAGATCCAGGGGCCGACCTCGAAGCCGCTCGTTCGGAAGCTGTTCGGCGACGAGGTGGCCGACCAGCGCTACTACTGGCACAAGCAGACCGAGCTCAACGGCATCCCGGTCGTCGTCTCCCGGACCGGGTGGACCGCCGAGCTCGGCTACGAGGTGTATCTGCGTGATTCGAGCCGGGCACTCGAGTTGTGGGATGGCATCGTGAGCGCCGGCGAGGAGTTCGATCTGCGGATCACCGCGCCGAGCGATCAGCGTCGGCTCGAGGCGGGGATCTTCAACTACGGCAACGACATGGACGTCACCAACAACCCATACGAGGTGACCGGCCTCGAGCGGCTCGTCGAGCTGGACAACGACAACCAGGTCGTGTCCCGGACCGCGCTGGAGAAGGTGAAGAAGGAGGGCGTCAGCCGCAAGCTCGTCGGGGTGACGATCGACGGCCCGCCCCTCGGCATGTGGTTGGAAGACTTCTGGCCCGTGCATATCGGCGGCAACCAGGTCGGGCGTCTCACCTCTGCCGGCCACTCTCCCCGACTCGATATCAACATGGGCTACGCCTGGGTGCCGATCGAGCACGCGGGCGCGGGAACCCGGGTCGAGATCGAGTCGCCCGAGGGGCGCCTGAGCGCCACCGTCACGCCGATCCCGTTCCTCGACCCGAAGAAGGAGATCCCCGCGACCAGCTGAGGGCACATTGCTTGAACCCTTCGCCGGCCCGGGGACTGTGATTGAGGTGGTGAACGCGGGAAGGGAGTAGCGTGAGCACCGCGGGGCGCGCGGCGCGAGAGGACACGTCACATCATCTGCGTGCCCGGGAGCGAGCCGTGCGGTTCGAGGACGAGTACGCCGCGTTCTACAGAGCCGAGTATCCGCACGTTGTTCGAACGTGTTATCTGATCGTCCACGACCGACAACGCGCCGAGGAAGCCGCACAGGAAGCATTCATTCAGCTCCTCACGCATTGGAGCAAGGTGTCCCGATACCAACAGCCCGGTGCGTGGGTGCGCCGGGTCGCCATCCGGATCGCCACGAGATCTGCCCGCCGCGAACAACTTCGCCCCGCGCTCGAACAGGCAACCGATCCGTTGCACACCTTCCCCGTTTCGAGAGACGTCGACCTGCTGAACGCGATCAAGCAACTGCCGACGCGGCAGCGGGCAGCGGTCGCGCTGTTCTATTTCGAGGACCGCCCGCTCCCCGAGGTTGCGGACATCCTCGGGTGTTCGCACGCCGCCGCCAAGGTGCACGTGTTCAACGCGCGTCGACGGCTCGCGGATCTGCTGCGAGAGGAGGTGCCCGGTGGCGGTCGACGATAGGCTGCGCGAACGCCTCCAGCGGTCGATGTCGAGCATCGATGTCGACACGGAGCCACGCCTGCGAGATGCACGTCGACGGGGGCGTCGACGCATCGTCATCCGGCGGACGCTCGCCGCGACCGTCGTCGGAGCAACGATCGTCGTAGCCGTCGTGATGGCTCCTCGGGTGCTCGATCTGACGACCGGTCGGGGCTCCAAACCCGCCACAACCCCGTCACCGTTCAACGGCGCATCGCCCCCACTGATCTTGGGGACCTGGCGAAGCGTGTACACGTGCGAGGGATTCGTCCAGGGTTTCCGGCGGGCGGGGATCGGCGATCTCGCCGCACGATGGCTCGTGAACGATGGGCTGCAGCAGCGCTCAGTGCAGCCAGGTGACAGCAGCGGTCTCTGTGACGGCGCCGGGCAGTTCGTTCGAACCCACACATTCGCGCCGAACGGCATGATTCTCACGCTCCAAGGCCAACGCGTGGCAGACCATTGCCGGTGCTTCGAGCTGCGCCGTCACCACACCTACATCGTCCTGGGAAGGGTCGGCCAGCCGATCGCGACCCTCCGTTACACGTTCGACGGCGACACGTTGAGGTTCGATGCCGTGATGCCCGACCGTTGCAACGCCATGTGCATGGAGCATTTCGCGTGGGCTGTCGGCAACTACGCCGTGACCACCTGGCAGCGCGTGTCGTGACGACCGGTTGAACCTTCTCGGTCCTTCGAGCCTGTGATCGTGTATGGATCGAACCCGCAAGCCTCGCGCACCTCGATGGGTGTTCTCGCTCGTCCTTCTCGTCGGAACGATGTCGGCGACGGGCATCGCAATACCCGCACGGGCAACGGCGCCGGGAGAGAGCGGACGGATCGCGTTTCGCGTCTACTTCAACGAGGCGAAGACGCACGGCGCGATCTTCACGGTGCGTCGGGATGGCTCCGGGCTCAAGCAGCTGACGCATCGAGGCAAGACCATCCTGGACACGGAGCCGGATTGGTCTCCCGATGGGAGATGGATCGCCTTCACCCGGGTGGCCGGCAGTGTCTGCTCCTGCAAGCCGACGAGGCTCTACAAAGTGCGGGCCAACGGGTCGCACCTGACGCGCCTGAGCCACCACGTCTGCGTTCCGGGCAAGTGCGTTGAGGATCTCTATCCGGCCTGGTCTCCGGACGGGAAGCGGATCGCGTTCACTCGGTTCGACGACGATGCCGGTCTCGTGGCCATCTATGTGATGCGTGCTGACGGGACACACGGGCACGAGGTGTCGGGCACGGCCGCTCTGGGTGGGCAGTACCCGCGCTATTCCCCCGACGGAAGGCGCCTCCTCTTCGACGGAGGCAGCAGTCGCGGGGCTGCGGTGTTCAGCATCCGACCGAACGGAACGCACCTGCGCCGACTGACGCCGTGGAAACTGCACGCAGGCGGCGGGGCAGACTGGTCGCCGGACGGTCGATGGATACTGTTCAACTCCCACCAAGGGCAGGACCGCCGGCAGGACAATCTGTACCTCGTCCACCCGAACGGAACCGGGCTACACAAGATCACCGCCTCCCCGGCTCACGTTCACCAGTGGGGCTCGTACTCCTTCTCACCCGACGGGACCAGGATCACCGTCTCACACAACCTTGGCCCCGGGACGAATCCCGACATCTATGTCATGAACCTCGACGGCTCCGGTCTTCGCGTCGTCCGGAAGACCCCGGATGTCGTTGAGAGCACGCCAGATTGGGGTCCGGTCCCCCGGTAGGCGAGGGTTCAGACCGAGGGTGGCGACGGCGGGTACGTCACGGGATGGAGTCCCTCCTCGAATGCGTCGAAGCGCAGCGGGAGACGGTGGGTAGGCCACGCATAGGTGATGTCTCTCTCCTGAGGATCGTAGACGCCGGTCCACACGGTGCCCCTGCCGACGTCATGGGCCAGGCTGTAGAGCGGCGGGACGAGGAACGCGCCCACGAACCGCTCGTGGTCGACATCGGGATCATCGAGCAGCCGCAGCAACCACCACTCCCGCTGTAGCGTGCTCTCGGCCAAGACGGGGTCCCATGACTCAACCGACCACTGATGGTTCACGGCGATCGGCAGCCGCCGGAACGAAACCGGCCGGTCCGGGTTCAGGTACGCCGTGATCACGTCGCCCTCGGCGTCCGCGATCGTCAGGTTGTGCGTGTGCGCGACGGGCATCCGAGCGAGCACCTCCCGGGCGTCCGTCACGGTGTCGCACACCTCGAGCAGATACCGAACCACGAGCGGAACGCCGAACCCCAACCCCAGCGACGCGCGACCTCCGAACGTGAGCGACACAGCCAGCCCGCGGTCGTTCATGCCATCGCAGAGTCCCCACACTGCGTCTGTCATGCCGATCACGTGTCGATCGCCGAACTTCGAGCGCAGGATGACCGCGTCCATCAGCTCGGCGGGATAGTCGTAGTTGCGGACCAGCCGGGGCCCGTGCCCGCCCACCTGGAGCACGGCCTGGGAGCATGCGATCGCCGCGCCGGGGGGGCGCCACATCGTGAACATCCGCTCCGCGATCGGGTCCTGTCCCCCAACATCGCGCACCATGGCCTCGTAGATCGGGACCAGCTCCGGCATGTGCGTCCGGAGCGCATCCAGGCCTTCGGCTGCCGAGGGGCGGAGCTCGTCTCCGTCCTGGAGGTACCAGGTGTCGTACGCGGCCGCTCGCTCGGCGAAGATCGCGGCCATCTTCGGCCCAGGCTTCGGCTCATCGATCGTGCGGAACGTCGCACCCGGGATCATCGCCATTCACTGCCTCCATATGCATGCACGCTACCTCGACTGCGCCGACAAGGGCGAGGCACCCCTCGTACCCCGCCTGCCCTGGTTTTCCTCATTCCTGACATGAACCTTTCGTGTTCGTCGCGTCTGTACGGGGATAGGACACGTCGACCCGGGGAAGGGCACGATGAGCGCACGCATGCCGAAACGCCGGCCTACCCGTTCCATCCTCTTGATGGCTGTGATCGCGGCGATGACGTTGGTCACGGCTGGTGGGTTGCCAGCGCACGCGACCACACCCGGCAAGAACGGCCGCATCGCGTTCGCGATGGACAAGGGTTCCGGGGCCGAGATCTACAGCATCAAGCGCGACGGAACCGGTCTCCGCAAGCTGACCAGCGCCAGCGGCGAGGCGCTCTATCCCGACTGGTCGCCGAAGGGTCGCATGATCCTGTTCGCGGACGATGTCAACGAGGGCACCGCCTCGAACCTCGCGATCATGCATTCAGACGGGAGCCATTTCCGTGATCTCACGAACTCGGGCTTCCGCGAGCACCCTGACTTCATCCCCGGGAGCCGCCACATCGTGTACGCCTGCGACTGCTCGACGCAGGGGCTGTTCGTCAGCCGCGACGACGGGACCAGCGAGCGCCGCCTGACGAAGAACCCGTTCGGCTATGCCGGCGACACCGGTCCTTCCGTCTCGCCAGACGGAAGGACCGTGAGTTTCGTCCGTGCGAAGAAGCTCGAGACCCTCCAGGGGATATTCACGATCAACGTGAACGGCAGCGGCCTGCGGATGGTCGTCCCCTACACCTTCGAAGTGGCCTTGAAGAACGACTGGGCCCCACGGGGCAATCACATCTTCTTTACGGTGTACGGCGATGCCCCTGATGGTCGCTCCTCCAACGTTGCCACCATCAGACCCGACGGCACGCACATGCGGATCCTGACGCGCATTGATCGACCCGGCGTCGGCGCACTCTCCGGGACCTACTCGCCTGACGGACGCTGGCTCGCATTCAGGATCCAGAACGACAACAACGGAACCTACAGGCTCATGAAGATGCGTCCCGATGGGTCCGACCGCACCGTGATCGCGTCGCTGCCGGGCGCACCTCGGGGCATCGACTGGGGGCCGCAGCCTTCAGGACACTAGGCGCAAGGTGGATCTTCGACCCTCAGGCGTCGGAGTGACTCTGTGGGCCGTGCCCGTTCGACGACGGAGAAGGCTGGTGTCCGGGGGGATCGGCTGGTGGCCCATGCGGATGTTCGCTGCTGCTGCCACCGTTCCCGTGGGAGCCTCCGTTCCCATTGGAGCCCCCGTTCCCGTGTGAGCCCCCGTTCCCGACTGAGCCCCCATTCCCGTGTGAGCCGCCGTTCCCGTTGGAGCCCCCGCCGTTGCCGTGGGAGGGCTGACCGTGTCCGGGGTTCTGTGGCTTTCCGTGCCCGTGATGGCCTCGGTTGGGATGTGTCGATGGCCCGTGACCGGGTTCGTCCCGATGCGTGGGGCACGCCTGATGGTCGCGCGCCCGGCTCGACGCACGGGCGTTCGGGGTCCCCCGCTCGTGGCTGCTTGCCGCGACGCAGGCTTGCGTCTTCGAGCCGTGAGGATCAGGCGTCGGGTGACTGACACCTGGGGTGGTTGGCGCAAACGTATGCGTGGCGGCGATCGGTGGTGAGGATGCACCTCGGCGAACCAGGTTGAGCGCGGGCGAGATGTGCAAGCTGTCGAGAGCGAACGCGGCCCCCATCGTCGCGACGATCAACGCCGCGAGTAGGACCGACGTCAGCGTGAGTCGCGAGGCGACCCGACGACCCGTCGGAGGTAGCCCACCGGTCTCAACCAACGTCTCCGCGTATGCCACCGGGTGCTCCGGAGCCGCTGATGCCTCGAGCGACGGTTTGGGTCGGCGCGTGCGGGCCCGGATGCTGGGCCCGAGGAGCTCGTAGACGAGCCATGGCGAGATCCGCTCGGTTCCAGTCGGAGCCAGAACGGCGTCCGGCCAGACGACGATCACGTGCGCCGCGGGGGCTCGCTCGCGCGCGACCGCGACCGAGGCGATGCTGATCTCCGTGTCGAGCACGACGACGTCGGGGTCCACATCTTGCTGGAGGATGCGATCCAACTCGACTTCGTCGGAGGCGCATCCCACGACTCGGAACCCCTCCGCCTCGAGCAGGTATTGAAGTGGACCCGGCGCGTCGGGTTCCGCTAGAACGACACGGACGACAGGAGTCGGCGCGTCGAGACGCACGTCGTCGCCTTGCTCCTGATATCGATCTTCCACGGCGGGACCCCTGGCTCGATTGTTCGCGCTACCAATCTTGAAGCCCTGCGACACGATGTCAAAGGCCGCACGAGTGGTGTTTCATCACCCATCTGGCCTAATGTCCCCGCATCGGCCGATGTCCCTATCCCCCTTATGAGCCGATTCCGCAATGCGGGTGGGCCAGTACATAGTTGAGCCCTCCCGATGGGTGCTCATCACGTCCCTGTTCCGCGCCACAGCGACCACGTGAGTCCGGCCTACGACGTCATCAAGGTTCAGCGAGGTGTGCGCATGGATCAGCGAACCCGGCTAGCCTCATGCAGGTGAGGAGCCGGGCGTCGGACCGCACCCACGTGCCGCTCGTGGCGATGTTGTCCGCGGACGCGATCTCCATGGCTGGCAACGCTGCGGCCCTCGTGGCGATCCCGTGGTTCGTGCTGCAGACCACGGGAAGCGCGTCGAAGACGGGCATCACAGCGGCCGCAGGCATCATCCCGGTCATCATCTCGGGCCTGTTCGGCGGACCATACGTCGACCGGCTCGGCTATCGCCTGGCCAGCATCATCGCCGACCTCGCGAGCTTCGCCGCCGTCGCCGCGATCCCGTTGCTGTATGCGACCGTCGGGCTCGAGTTCTGGCAGCTCGTGTTGCTCGTGTTCCTCGGGGCTTTGCTCGATTCCCCCGGCGTCACCGCTCGGGCCGCGATGCTCCCCGAGGTCGCCGAGCCCGCTGGGTGGAGCCTCGAGCGAGTGAGCGGCGCCGCCGCCGCGGTGAACCGCGCCGCCCGGCTTGCCGGCGCGCCGATCGCGGGGCTCCTGATCGTGTTCTTCGGTCCCACCAACGTGCTCTGGATCGACGCCGCCACCTTCCTGTTTTCGGCCGCAGCGATCGCGACCGGCGTCCCGGCGCGCGCGACGGCACCGGTGCACAAGGAAAGCGAGCGCACCAACTACGTCAGCGAGATCAAGGAAGGGCTGGCGTTCCTCTACGAGCGGCGGGCGCTGTTCGTCCTGACCGTCGTCGTGACGGTGACGAACATGCTCGACGCTGTCGCCATCGTGGCGCTGCCCGTCTACGCGATCCGTGTGTACGGCACGGCGTGGAGCCTGGGGCTGATGATCGGCGTCACGGCGGCGGGCTCGGTCCTGGGCGCGCTCGCGTATTCGGCCGTCGGCGAGCGGCTGTCGCGACGCACCGTGTTCACGTGGGGCTTCGCCGGCGCGGCGATCTGGTATCCGATCGCGGCTCTGTTCCCGCCGCTCAGCGTCATGCTTGCCGCAAGGGGGTTGTCGGGCCTCGCTTCCGGCCCGATCAACCCGGTGATCGACACGGTCTTCCTCGAACGGGTCCCCGACGGGATGCGCGGTCGGGTGTTCGGCGTGGGGAACGCCGCGGCGTGGATCGCGATGCCGCTCGGCGTCCTCATCGCGGGTCCGGCGATCGAAGCGTTCGGGCTGCGTGCGACGCTGCTGGCCACGGGCGCCGTCTACGCCGTCGTCGCGGCGCTCACGATCTGGGCGCCCTCGCTCGCCGATCTCGATCGCCCTGCCGATGAGGACGCCGGAACGCGTGCGGACGACGTCCGCGCGAGCGCATGAACGAGGCTACGTCTGGCTTCGGCGTCAGGCCTCGTCGAGGAACGCCTCGACGCGGCCGACCGACACGACGTCGCCCTTCGTCCGATATATCTCGAGGGCCTCGCGCGCGACGGTGATCGCCTCCGGTCCTCGGCCGTCTTCTCGCAGCGCCTCCGCCAAGAGCCGATGGACGTCGCCGAGGAACGGGAGCCAACCGGTTCCCGCACGCTCCAGACTGCTGCGAAAGAGATCGACGGCTGCCGACGCATCTCCACGCAGCATCGCCACCTGACCGCGAAGCGAGGGGAGCCCGGCGTCTTCCCTGTCGACGTGTGAACGGGTCAGGTCTTCGAGCCGCGCGATGCCCGCCTCTGCGTCGGCCACGCGTCCGAGCCGTACGAGGGCTTCGACCAAGAGCTCAGTGTCCACCGCCAACCACGATCCCTGCGGGCTGATGCGTTCCAGACCCTCGATCCCCTCGACGAGCATCTCCTCGGCTCGGCTCGGGTCACCCGCCCTGAGTTCCGACCAGCTCGGCCCGATGGTCCCGCTGGCGTACAGCCACAGCGGCAGGGCAAGTTCTCGGAAGGTGGCACGAGCCCAACCGTACGCCTCGCGCGCCTCGTCCATCCGCCCCGCCATGGCGAGGAGCCCCGCCTCGGCGTTGACGATAACGGCGGCCTGCATGACATGATCCCCGGTCGTCCGCTGCCGGTACCCGTCTGCGATCCGCAAGCCTTCCTCGACCGGCGTCGGGCCGCTCTGCAACAGGCCCGACATCATCTGCATGTTCTCGTTCAAACCTTTTCGATCCCCGGCACGTTCCGCGAACTGCATCGCGCGCATCGTGTACTCGGTCTGGTCCTCGCACGTGTCGGCCCAGATGCCGAGCACGCTCCACCCGCGCTGCTGCACGACGTCGTCGTGCGCCGCCTCCCCCCGGGTGATGAGCTCCCGGGCACGCTCGGCCGAGGCGGCCGCCTGCTCGGTGCGAGCGGCCCAGAGTTGCGACTCGAATTGGAAGAGCACGGCGTCCGCGACCACCCGCAGCAGCCCATGAGCGGTCCCGCGATCGATGGCCTCCTCGAAGGTTCGTTCAGCGTCCTCGAGCCTGCCGATCTCGATCAGCGCACTCCCCAGATCCGGTAGGACGTTCAACCGTTTCGGGTCATCGGGGTCGAACAGCGAGACGGCCGAACCGAACAGTGTGGCCGCCGCCGGCATGTCCCCGCGCGCGAACGCGCGAGACGCGCCGGCGGCGAGGCGCTCGCCGGCGCGTGTCCGGAGCGCACGGAGCTCGTCGTCCACGGGGCCGATCTCGGCCCGATACCCGGCCGCCCGCGCGAGGTGGTCGCCGATGATCTCGTCGTACCCGGCGGTGCGATCGCCCGCGCTGGCGGCCAGCTGGTCCGCGACGGCGAGGTGGAGCTCCGAACGTCTGGCCTTCGGCAACATCTCGTAGGCGGCCTGCATGATCAGGACGTGTCGGAACCGGAAGGCATCGCCTCCCGGCCCGCGTTCGGGACGGATCAGGTCCTTGCGGACCAGCTCGCCGAGGCTCGACACGACGTCACGTCCTGGTCCGCCATCCGTGAGCTCCCCCACCGCAGCCGCGTCGAAGGCACGGCCGATCACGGACGCGATCTCGAGGATCGATCGCTCGGGGACCGGGAGCCGATCCAGCCGCGCCGTCAGTAACATCTGCACGCTGGTCGGCAACGACGCGCCCGTGAGGTCGGCGGCGAATGACCATGCGTCGCCCTCCTTGTGGAGGTACCCCTCGTCGATCCACATCGAGAGGAGCTGTTCGACGAACAACGGGTTTCCCTCGGCGGCCTGCGCGACCCGCTCCTTGGCCGCCGCATCGAGCCCCGGATGCCGGACGAGGTTCTGGATCAACAGGTCTGTGTCCGCGCGCGAGAGGGGACGGACGGCGAGGACGGCGGCGTCGGGTCGCCCTCCTCCCCACCCCGGCCGTCGCTCGAAGATCTCCACCCGCGCCGTGCAGACGACGAGCAAAGGTGTGTCACGCAGCCAGTCAGCGATCGTCTCGAGCAGGTCGAGCAAGGTGGGCTCGGCCCAGTGGATGTCCTCGACGATCAGGACGACCGTTCCCTCGGACGCCAGCCCCTCGAGGAACCGGCGGACCGACCACGACGATTCACCCTCCGTGAGCGGCGCGTCGGCGACCCCGAGGATCTGCGACAAGGCGTCGACGATGCGCTCCCGGTCCTCGGTCTCCGGCAAGCGCGCGATAAGTTTGCGACGCACCGCCGAGGCATCGTCGCCATCGAGGATCCCGGCGACGTCCCGCACGACCTCCGCGATCGGCCAGTACGTGATGGCGTCGCCGTAGGAGAGGCACCGCCCGACCAGGACGAGGGACGAGCGAGCCACCCGCCGCGCGAATTCGTCGACGAGGCGCGTCTTCCCGATGCCTGCCTCGCCAGACACGGTGACCAGCCGGCACGCGCGCTCGCTCGCGACGCGCTCAAAGGCTCGTTCGAGCTCGGCGAGCTCCAGCGCCCGTCCGACCATGGGGGAGTCGATCCGCCGCGCCACACCGAGGGCGCCGGCCCGTCGGTCGACGGACCGCAGGATCACCGCGCCCCCCTCACCCGTCGGTTCGACCGTCACCGCGTCGCGGACCAGCGCGTAGGTTTCGGCATCCAGAACCGCGGTGCCACGTCCGGCGCGAGCAGCGATCGTGCGGGCCGGCGCTATCGCATCGATGACGGGTGCCTCGCCAGCCTCGATGACGACCTCTGCGGTGTGGATCCCCACCCGCGCGAGGACCGCGACGGCCGTCTCCGGATCGGGCGTGTCGGTCCCTGCGAGGGCCTCCGCGATCTCGTACGCGGCGCGGACCGCGCGCATCGCATCGTCCTCGTGCGCCAGCGGGTGACCGAAGACGGCCTCGAGCTCGCGACCGTTCTGGTTCACGGTGGCGCCGTGGCGCTCGAGGATCTGCATCACCGTCACCGCCGCGCCCTCCGTACTTGACGACGTTGCCTCCGGATCGATCGCCCCACCGTCGGTTCGCTCCACAACGAGCGTCGCCACGAGGACGGAGACGATCCTGCGCGACGGGCCGACCGGCGCTGCCTCCGTCGTTTGTGGCTGCCCGTGCGCCGTCCGTGCGCCGGGGATGAGCTCCGGGTCCTGCGCGAGGATCGCCGTCTCGAGCTCGACGAGGCGCGGACCCGGATCGACGCCGAGCTCGTCGACCAGCAGCGCCCGCGCGCGACGTGACTCCTCGAGCGCCTCGGCCTGCCTGCCGTCTCGGTACAAGGCGAGCATCAGGCCGGCGCGGATCCGCTCTCGGAAGGGGTGCGCCTCGACCAGGCCACGGAGCTCCGAGATGTCCACGGGCTCGCCCGCAGCGAGATCAGCGTCGATCCGATCCTCCGTCGTCTCGAGCCTCAAGCCATCGAGGCGATCGATCTCCGACCGGGCGAATGCATCGAACGCGAAGTCGGCCAGCGGGGCGCCACGCCACAGTGCGAGGGCCTCCTTCAGCGATGCGCCGGCGTCGGCGGGCTCGTTCGCCGCCAGAGCGGCGCGCCCGCGTTGGCGGAGGCGCTCGAAGCGGTCGAGATCGAGGGCGTCGGCGGGGATCTCCATGACGTAGCCGGGCTCGCGCCGGGTGATCGTGACGCCTTCGTCGCCGCCGAGCAACTTCCGGAGCTCTGAGACGTAGACCTGAAGGCCGTGCTCCGCACCGGCCGGTGCCTCGTCGCCCCAGAGCCCCCCGATCAGTTCGTCCACCGAGCGCACGCGCCCGTGCCGGAGCAACAGCATCGCCAGGAGCGCCCGGGGCTTCCTGCCGCCGAGCGGGAGCGAACGACCCTGCTCGGTCACCTCGAGGGGACCGAGGATCTTGAACTCCATACGTCCTCCAGCGGAGACCGGGACGCTAGCACACACCCCGTGCCGCAGCTTCGCTACGACCTTCTCTTGAGCGCTCCTTGAGCCTCACTGATCCGGACGTGAGCGGTCGGGCGCAACGTCGAGCAGAGGCGGGCCCCAAGGGGGGTCCCGAGGAAAGGAGTGCTCGATGGACACCACGAGAACACAGGAAGCGGGCGGACGGTCGTATCGGCCGGTTCGTTCGCTCGTCTTGATCGCCATCGCACTGGCGATCGTGCTGTCGATGGTCGTGGTCAACGCTTCGACGCATCACGCATCAACCGGTGGGCAGCTGACCACGACTGTCGCCCCTATCGCCATCCCGAAGACCGATCCGGCTGCACGGATCCACCTGCAGATCGCCAACGGGCTCGAAAGGCTGTCGCATCAGAACGAGGGATGACCCGCCGGTCTTAGCGCCGTCTTTCCTGTCGCTTGTCCGATCGATGAACTCGGCCTCGATACGGTCGTCTCCACAGCCCGAAGGAGGCCAAAGATGGCGTTCGTGATCGCTGAGCCCTGCATCGACGTCCACGACCGAGCCTGCGTGGACGAGTGTCCCATCGACTGCATCTACGACGGCGTTCGGAAGGGCTATATCCAACCCGACGAGTGCGTGGACTGCGGCGCCTGCGAGCCCGTGTGTCCGGTCACGGCTATCTTCCACGAAGAGGAGCTCCCGAGCGAGTGGCGAGTGTACGCACAGGTCGAGCGCGAGTTCTTCGGTCCCGACGTCACCGCGCTCGGGAGTCCCGGAGGCGCGCACCTCGTCGGTCCGATCGCCGCCGATCATCCCGCCGTCGACGGACTCGACGCAGCCTGAACGTTGGAGTGCTACGGGATCGAGGGTGCCGTTCCCCAGGAAGGTTCGTAGGCGTCCCACGGAAGCGGAACGGCCGCGAGACCGGTGCCGTCGGCATCGACGATGAAGAGCGAAGCGCAGCATCCATCGGGGTACGCGCGGTTCGACTCGAACAGGATCCGGTCACCGTCGGGCGAGTAGCTCGGCCCGGTGTCGGTCGACGGGAACGGTGGCTTCGTCACGCGGAAGAGACCGGTGCCGTCGGGTGCGATCGTGTAGATGGAGCCGTATGGGCGGTCGCCGTAGAGGTCGCTCGCGAACGCGATCCGCTCTCCGTCGGGGCGCCAGTCGGGAGCGTAGGCAAGGAGCCGCGGCTGCGTGACGCGGTGCTGGGCGGTGCCGTCGGCGTTCGACACGTAGATCGCCGACGTGACGCCGCCGAGGTGCCAGCGCTGGTACGCGAGCCTGCTGCCGTCCGATGACATGCTCCCGTCGTTGAGGGACGTGCCGGCGTTGGGGATGATCGCCTGCTGATCGGTGCCGTCGATCCGCACCTCGTAGATGCCGCCGTCGCACTCAGCGGTCGCGCAATCGGTGTAGAGCACCCATTGTCCATCGGCGGAGAACGACGGCCAGAAGGCGGTGTGTCGATGCCCCACGTGCGTCAGGCGCCGAGCGTTCGATCCGTCGGCGTCGACGATCCAGATCTCGGATCGACCGGTCTCGTCGCTCGCGTACGCGATGTGGGCGCCGTCGGGCGACCAGTCCGGTTCATAGGCGCCGCCGCCGCCGTTGTGGGTGACGCGCTGCAGCGACGAACCGTCGGTGTTCGCGGTGAAGATCTGGCATCGGGCCGGACAGTGCGTGAAGGCGATCCGCGTGTCGTCAGAGAGCGGCACCGCGGTGCGACCGGGGTTGGCCGCTGAGCTGCCGGCCGACAGCAACGCGAGAGCGACGGTGAGCAGCGCAACGACGGCGATCGAGGTCCGCCTCATGGCACGTACGACCAATCCGAGAAGGTTCCCCCGGCGGTTCCCGGGATGACGGTCGTCGGACCGCCGTCGATGGAGAAGGTCACGAGTTTGCCGCTGGACTCTTGCAGCCCGACGAGACGCAGCCCCGACGGGGAGAACTCTGCGAACAGAGCCCCGGGCTCCACCGAGTGCAGTCCGCTGCCATCGGGATGCAGCAGGAACGTCGTTCCGAGAACGGGGTCGCCGGTCACGGAGATCCAGTCGCCGTCGGGTGACCATGATGGATCCCCAGCCCCTATCGCGGGCTTCGTGATCGGGTGGAGACCGCTCCCATCCGCCTGCATCACGAAAAGTCGAGCGTCGAATCCTCCGCGGTCGGTCGAGAAGGCGATGCTCCCGTCGGCCGGCGAGACGGTCGGACCGAGCTCGCCGGCGCAGCAGCCGAAAGGTCCGGTGCCGTCGTGCCAGCTTCCACTCGTCAGCTCGGCGAGCTGCGCCCCGGAGAGGTCCATCCTCGCGATCCGGCACGGGTAGCCGGGCGCCTGGTGGCACCGAACGAAGACGATGCTGAGGCCATCCGGCGTCCACGCGGGCGCGTAGTCGTCGTAGCCGGCGTCTGCACGGAGGCGGTACTGGCCGGTGCCGTCGGTCTCCATCACGGCGATGACGCTGCCGAGGCGCCCGTCCCGAGCGAACGCGATATGGGAGCCGTCGGGCGAGAACGCCGGATCCCATGCTCCGCGTCGGCGTGAGTTGGTCAGCCGATGGCGATCGCTTCCATCCGGGCGGATGGTGTAGATCTGCGACACTTCGGCGCTGTAGCGCGTGTCGAACGCGATTAGCGAGGAGCTCGTTGCGGTGGCGCCACGGGACGAAGCCGAGGCAGGCAGCGCAAGAGCAAGCAAGGCGACCACAAAGGTCGCGGCGAGAACCATGCGCATGCAGCTTCGAAGCACGGCTGCCCCTCCCCGCCGATGCGCACGCCCGCTGACCGCGGCGCAACCGGCGTTCCCTTTGCAGGACACTAGCACCATCGGGAAACGGCTGCAGAGCGGTCGCATCTGGTGGTCGACTCCTGCCTCGCAGGGAGTCTGCATCCCACCTAGCAGCCTACCGCGTCGAACGGGCGCGGCGATAGCCCTCGAGCTGTTCCACCACGAGCTCCGGTTCGCTCAGGGCGAGGAGATGGCCCCCGCGGACCGCGTCAGCCTCGATGCCCAGTCGTTCATGGGCGACGCGCCGTTGGAAGGCTGCCGGAAAGAGCCGATCGTCACGGCCGATGAGGACGCGCGTCGGAACGTCCGGCCACGCGTCGAGCGGCCACGGCTCGGTCATCGGCGTCCACGATTGCTGTGGCTCCTCGTGTCCGAAGGCATCGTCGCGGACCCCCGCAGGCACGTCGTGGAAGTACACGACGTCGTCATCGTCGGCGTCTTCCGGGGACAGCCCGAGGCCGACCAGGTGATCGCGCATCGCGTCCCCCTGCCCGGTGTTCGACCACCACGCTTCCCCGGTCTCGCCCGGTACCGGGATCATCGCGTTCAGCAACACCAAGAGTTCGACCCGGACCCGCTCGCAGACCAGCGGTGCACTGAAGCCACCGAGCGATTGGGCGACGACGACTGTGCCGGTCCGGTCACCGACCGCATCCACGGTGACCTCCGCGTACTCGTTCCAGCCCGCGGAATCGTCACCCGCGGGCAGGGAGACTGGAACGGCATCGTGGCCCTTGGCCCGCAGCAAACGCTCGACCAGGTACCAGTAGCGGCGGTCGCCCCCGGCGCCAGGGATCAGCACGAACGTCGATCTCGACATCCCGTTGGCCTACCCGGCGCCGATGGAGCCCAACCCGCGTGGTGTGACGATCATCACGTGATCCGATCGGAGGGCCCGAGCGTAGTACGTGCCGACAGAGGAGAACGCACACAGAGGGAGGTCCGAGATGGCACAGAAAGACACCGGCTACGGCCGCAACTGGAAGAAGTGGCTGGCGATCTACCTCGTGATCGGAGCGATCGCATACGTGGTCATCTATCTCTTGTTCTTCAGCGGTGGCGGTAGCGGCGGAGTGAGCCCGTACTAGGGTTCGCCGCGCTGCCCCGACCTCGCCTTGTCCCGTCGTGTCGACGTACGGTATGCACGACGCGACGGGAGGGGCGAGATGGATCCTTGGTCGTTCGAGATGCAGGGCCAACTCGACGAGCACATGCTCACCAGCGAGGCGCTTCGAGACAACCCGCTCCGTGACCCGCACGAGCGGCCGCTCTGGGTGTACCTACCGCCGGGCTACGACGACGGACCGACCCGACGATACTCGTCGGTCTACGTGATCCAGGGCCTCACCGGCCAGCTCGACATGTGGCGCAATCGGACTCCATTCCGGCGGAACTTCCCCGAGCTCGCAGATGCGATGTTCGCCGCGGGTGATGCGCCGCCGGTCGTCGTGGTCTGGGTCGACTGCTGGACCTCGCTCGGCGGCAGCCAGTTCCTCGACTCCCCCGGCACCGGCAACTATCTGACGTATCTCTGCGACGAGATCGTCCCGTTCGTCGACACCAACTACCGGACGGTTGCCGACCGCAACCATCGGGGCATCCAGGGCAAGTCGAGCGGCGGCTACGGTGCGATGGTGGTGCCGATGCTCCGCCCCGACGTCTGGGGCGGGCTCGCCACGCACGCGGGGGACGCCCTCTTCGAGATGTGCTACCTCCCGGAGTTCCGTGAATCGGTCCGCGCGCTCCGCGACGACTACGACGGGTCGTTCGACAACTTCTGGAAGGACTTTCGCAGCCGCCCGTCATTCTCGAAGGACAGCGACGACACGCTGCTGAACGATTGGTGCATGGCGGCGTGCTACTCGACGGACCCGGACGGCACGGTGCGGCTCCCCTACGACACCGCCACCGGCGAGTTGATCCCCGAGATCTGGGATCGGTGGCTCGCCGTCGACCCCGTCCGGATGGTGGCGGGAAACGCAAAGACGCTCCGATCGATGCGCGCCATCTACATCGACTGCGGCAAACGCGATCAGTTCTACCTCGACCTCGGGGCCGAGGCCTTCCGCCTGGAGCTCGAGAAGATCGGCGTCAACGATTACTTCTTCGAGTTGTTCGACGCCACGCATATGGGCATCGAGTATCGGTATCCGCTCAGCTTGCGTTATCTGGCGGAACGTCTCTCGGCCTAGCGCGTTCTCCAGCAACGTTGCGGACGACTCAACACGCGCGGCCGAGAACCCGAGGTCCGTCTGGACCACCGCCGCTCGACGACCAGTAGGCCCCGGTCGCCCACCCGTCGTTCGACGGCAAAACGACGACGTCCGACATGGAGCCAGAGTCGCCAGGCAGCGCAGGCAACGTGTCGCTTGTCCAGGTGGCGCCGTTCCAAACGAGTGCGAACGGCAAACCGGTACCCCCGCCGTCCTCGCCCACGATCCATGCCTTGTCTACGGCCGGGGCACTCACGCCGTTGAGACGGTTCTGACCCGACCCGATGAACGGATGGGGCATCTCAGTCCACCTGGTGCCGTTCCAGTGATAGATGAGCCCCGGATTGGTTGGAGCGTTCTCATCGGCGGTTGTGCCGACTGCCCACGCGTCGTCGGAGGCGCGCGCGGTCACTGCGGCCAGCGATTCGGGGAACGCCCCCGCATGTGGCAAACGCACCTGCGTCCACGACGAGCCGTCCCAGTGGACCGCCACCGGGTTCGTGATCCCGAGGGCCGGATCGCTCCCCGGCTCGCGGATCGTCCCCACGGCCCAAACATCGTGCCTCGACGTTGCCGCGATCGACGACAGGGAGGGTGAGCGGTTTGGACCGAACGGGAGGCGGACTCGATGCCAACGGGTGCCGTTCCAACGGAGCGCCAACCCGTGAGCACCGGCGGTGCCGACCGCCCAGGCCCGGTCTGGGCCGGTCTCGACGATGCCGCGGAGATCTGCGCCGTGGGCGAACCGAGGGCCACGGGTGAGACGCCACGTTGAACCATTCCAGTGGACGATCATCGGCCCACCCGACGCGGAGCTGAGACCGGCCGCCCATGCATCGTCGGTCGAGACCGCGTCCACGCTCGCAAGGCTCTGCGGCCCCGATGGCAGCGGCGGGACGGCCTCGGCCGACCAGGTCGCTCCGTCCCACAGCCACGAGCGAGCGCGCCACGTCGTGGCAGTCATCCCGACGCCCACGATCCAGGCGTTCGTTGTGGACGAGGCGTCCACGGAGAACAGCACGGAGGTACTCGAGAACTCGGGGGTGGTCGCGTCCGTCCAACCGCACGGCGCTCCGGCGTTCGCCGCCGGCGCCCAGGCGAGAGAACCCGCGACGACGAGAAGTCCCATCAGGGCCCGGCGAATGTCCCTCATGTCAGAAAGGTAGCGTGAGCCGGTACAGGCAACAAGGAAGGCTCCGCCGCTACCAACCGTTGCGATGGATCTGGTCCTCGAGCGGCCGACGGACTCGGGATGCCCCTGAGCCTGTGGGTTGAACATCCGGCGCCCGATATCCGAACCCCATGACGCCGACTGGGCGGATCCCTTCGGGGACACCAAAGTGCGCTAGGAGCGCCCGCTCGCCAGACGAGATGCCGAAGAACCAGCCGCCCAACCCCTCGTCCACCGCGACGAGCAACGCGATCATCGAGGCCATCGCCGCATCGATGTCCCAGAACTTGACCGGCCACCGGTCCTCGTCACCGAGCCCGAACGGCGCCTTGTCCGGTTCGGAGTAGCGCGCGAGGTAGGCGCGTTTGTCGGCGATCGGCAGGACGATGACGGTCGGTCCCTCTGCGAGGTCGTCGCCGTTCGGGTACTCGGGGTCCTCCGTGAGACGCCAGAAGTCGGCGACCGTATCGGGCGTGTCGAGCACGAGGAAGTCGACACCCTGCGCAAAGCCCGCCGTCGGGGCCCGTCGAGCGAGATCGAGGATGCGGTCGACCACATCCGGCGGAATTCGCCGTTGGTCGAAGCGTCGGATCATCTGCCGGCGTCTGATCGCGTCTGTTAGTTCCACCGTGCCTCCCGTTCGAACGTACGGAGCACCCTACGCTCCGCTCGTCCTTCGGTTTGGCGCATGCCCTGCAAGGCCTCGTTTCCGGGCCGGCCGGGCCGTCCAATCCGGTTGATACTCGTCGTCCTTGTCGGTGGTCGTGAGCCCGTTCGGGTCCTGACCTTCGAGGGTATTCCGCCCCTATCCCCGCGACGCCTTGGCTCTCATGGTGCTGCTTGAAGACGCTTCACGGAGCTTCACGGAGGTGGAAGTCATGGACCAAGTCCTGGACCAGGCGAAGAAGCGCGATGTGGGCGTTCTCCGGCCCTGCCCGACGTGCGAACGGTGTCGAGACTGCGGCTATACCCACGTCGGGATCACGTGCCCTGACCCGAACCGCGACTTCGACGGAACGTGCTTGTGCGATCCGACGTTAAGAACTGTCGCGTGACGACGTTTCGACACGCGGCTGGGCGCGCCAGGTCGTCGAGTACCGGATCGGCCACGCTGCCGCGCACGTCCTCGGGGTCGCGCCGGTGACTTCTACGGCATGAGGGTCTTCGCGGGCGTGACATAGATCGCGGCGAGGATCGGTTGATGGGGTTCGAGATGTACGCGCACGCATAGTCAAGCGAAGATCGCTGGATCGCAGCCCGCCAATGCAAAGGACTGGTGCCAGTGCTCATAAAGGGTGCTCGATGATCCCATCGTTGATCGACCGCCGCGAATACCCAACGCTGCAAGAGTGCGTCTATCTCAACCAAGCCTCCCTGGGTCTGATCGCCGACCCGGCAGTTGAAGCCATGCACGATCTGCTGGATCGGGTCGTGCGCCACGGCAATCTCCACATGTCCGACGAGGACGAGGCGGACTTCCTCGACAGCCTGCGTCAGCGCGCTGCTCGAATGCTGTCGGTAAGCGATGCGGAGATCGCGATCGTGTCCAGTGCGAGCGAGCTGTTGGGCCAGGCACCGCTCCTGTTGGCGCCGCCGCGAGGCTCGAACGTGATCGCGGTCGCCACGGACTTCCCGGCGATCACACGACCGTGGCTGCGTCTGCAAGAGCGTGGCGAGTGCCGCATCGATTTCGTCGAAGACCGCCCAGAGTCCGACCTCACGGACGATCTCGTCGCTCGGATCGACGCGCATACGTCGGTGGTTGCCGTCGGGTGGGTCCAATACGCGACGGGAACGAAGATCGATGTTCCGCGGCTACGGAGGGCCACCGAAGCTGCCGGCGTCAGACTCGTCCTCGACGTCACTCAGGGGTGCGGCGCGATGCGGTGCGATGGAGGCGCCTGGCGCGCCGACCTCTTGGTGTCCAGCGGGTACAAGTGGCTCGGCGGTCCCGGCGGGGCGGCGATCGGGGCGCTCGCTCCCGATGTCATCGACCAGATACCGCCGCTACCTGGGTGGATGGGCGCGCCCTCCCCCTTCGCGTTCGACGCCACTCGTATCGCTCTGGCCGAGGGTGCTCGGCGGTTCACTCAGTCGACGATGTCGTACGTCTCGGTGGCCGGCTTGACCACGGCGATGGATCACCTCTTGGCGATCGGCCTGGATCGGGTCGAGCAACATGCGACGCGACTGTGCGACCTGTTGCTCCATTCGGTCGAGGACCGTGGCTGGCTGCCATTCCGTCGCTCGGCCGACCCCGCGGCCGCATGCCACATCGTCTCGCTGGGACGTCCAGATAGGGACTCCCCCGACGTCCTAGCGCGACTGGCCAAGGCGGGAATCGTGTGCAGCCTTCGCGGAGACCGGCTGCGCGTGTCCTTGTCCCCCTACAACGACGAGGCCGACATCGCGGCTCTTGCGACGGCGCTCGCGTAGCGCGCTCGGCGATGCCAGCTGCTCCGACATCCCTTTCCTCAAGGGTGGCGTAGCGGTACAGCGCGATCGCTACGACAATGCCCTTCCGATCAGATCGGCGACAAGGGGATGGAAGAGTTCGAGGCCATCCAGTTCTCCGACAGCGCGGATCCATCGATGCGAAACGGCGACTTCGGATCCGTCGGTTGTGCAGAGCAGGAAGATCCCGAACTGCGGAAGGGGATCGACCGCGCCTGCATCGAAGTTCTGGATCAGCAGCACACGGTTGATCGCGAGTTCGGCGATCCCGGTCGCCGAACGAACCGCTTCGCGCAGGCCCTCGTCCCAGGCCTCGCCGACGCGGACCGTGTGATCGGGGAAATGCCATCGGCGTTCGTCCGAGTGGAGGAGGAGGACGCCGAGGTCGCGGTGACGGATCACCGCGACCTCCGTGACCTCGTGCAACGTGTCGGGTCGCTCGTCGCGCTCCATAACCTGCCCAACCTATCGGCATCGGGCATGACCTCTCACAAACATCCCGGAGCTGCGGACAATCCCGGTGCGCGCTGAGGGGAAGGTCAGTTGAGGGTCGTCAGTACGCCGCGAGCTGTTCTCGCGACAGGCCGGACAGGCCCATCTTGTCCATCGTGCGGGCACCCTGGGTGGCGAAGTCCTCGCCCGCGACGATCGAGGCTATGCGGATGACGGCATCCATGGTGGGGGTCGGCACCGATAGGTGCCGAGCCAGGTCCGTGAAGAACACCATTGAGTAGCCCACGTCCTCGGTCAGGTAGCGGTGGTGAAGCTCGTCCTGCGCCTTGATGCCACGGAAGCCTGGTGCGGTGGAGTAGCCGGTGGAGTAGTTTGGCTCGCTCATGTAGCCCTGCCGAACCCCGAGATCCGGCTCGGCGAGGATTTCCACGCCCAAGGCGCTGGCGACAGATAGCCGCTCGTCGTCGACCGCCTTCATGAGGCGACCGACCGCCTCGGTAACCCCTTCCTCATAGAACATGAAGTCACCACCCGTGCGTTCGATGAGGGCGGCGTTGAGCAAGGTGACGGCCGGATGGATGACGGGGTTGCCGTTCTGCAGCGTGGTCTGGAAGATCCCCGCGGCCTCGTCGGTGTTGCGGTACACCTGCCGCAGGACCTCGAGCAAGCGAGGTGTGTTGCTGCGCGGGGCGGCAGCGGCCGAGAAGCCGGTGTCGAACCGGTGGAAGATGCGCACACTGGCGTGCGTCGATGCGCGTGCGGCGTACGGCAGCGTGCTGGTCTCGCCCACGACGACGCTCTCGTCATGGAGGTCCAACCCCGCGGCGTGCTTGAAGGCCAGACTGCCGACGCACGAACTGGGGCAGACCACGACCGTCATCCCGAGGCGCAGGTGACCGCGAGCGTCACGGCCGAACGGCTCCGTGGCATAGGCGGGCCCGACGACGAACACCACGTCCACACCGTCCAGCGCCTCGGCGATATCGGTGGTGACCGTCGCCAGAGAGACGAACCCCTCAAGCTTGCCCTCGGCTTGGATCCCGCCGCGCTCGCGGACCGGCACCAGATGGTGCTCATGGGCATGTTGTGCGTACAGCGCGACCTCATGGCCCTGACTCGACCACTCGTACGCGACCGCTAGCCCTCCACCACCGGCCCCCAGCACCGCGATCCTCATTCGGCTGACTCCCTTCGTGCGCACGCCTGGAGCGTCGTCAACCCAACCGTCTCACACAGAGACTGCGCGACAGTCGAGCGGCATCTCAGGACGGTCGTTCTGCAGCGTGTGCGATGGCATCCCGGACGATGTGGGCCGCATGAACGTCTGTCAGCTCGTAGACAACCTCGCGACCTCGGCGGCTCGTTCTGACCAACCCGCCTCCCCGAAGCACGCGCAAGTGCTGGCTGACCAGCGGCTGCGGTGCGCCAATCGCGTCGACGAGTTCGTGGACGCAATACGCGTGGTCCGCTAGCAGATCGATGACGGCCAGCCGGATCGGGGCGGTGAGGGCGCGAAGGAGCGTGCTCGCCGCATCGTACTACTCCAGCTCTGGGTGCGGGACGGGCAGTCCTGATTCTCGGTGGAGTTCCTCAGCCATGAGACCCTCCCATGCACATATGCGTCTTAGACAATATGAGCCGAGCAGGCTTTCCTGAGCTCATGGCGACGATATCTCGTGATTCGACATCGGGGAGTGTGACGCGCCGGACCCTGAGGCTGCTCGTTGGGATCGCCGTGATCCTCGTTGTCTTCATCGTCATTGCCCTCTTCTTCTGGGGCGGGCTGTTCACCTTCCAGCCCGAAGAGGGCGAGACATTCTGGCACCTCGTGCATCAGAAGGGGCATTGGTACCTCGAGGTGCTCATCAGCGGCGTCGAGACGATCTTGTTCGACCTCGTCATCGGCCTCGTCGGATGGCGCTTCCTTCTGAAGCCCTACATCGCTCAGAGGCAGGCGCAGGCGATCGCTGAGGAGCACGCGCTGCACGGTATCGAGGACCATGACCACGACGTGCATGAGTCCGTCGCGCACGCTCTGGACAACCGGGAGCCGCCTGGACAAGGGTTGTAGGTGACTGGCTCTGGGCCGCTCCTGCGTCGGAGGGACGCTTGGCTCTTGCTGCTAGTGGCAGCGGGATGCATGTTGCACTGGTGCCGGCACGTCGTCCGCGGATCAACCCCCATCCGTGTCCGTCTCACCCGTTGCGATGATTTCGGTGGCAGGTTACCCCTACGAGCAGGAATGCCAACCCGTGGCGGAGGCACTCGTAGACGTACGGGTCTCGGACCCTGGTTTGCAGCCATTCGCACGGGCCATTAGTGGTCTGTGGTATCGACAGGCGGTGGCCGTCGCAGTCCACGAGAGGGGCAGCCCGTGCGGGCTGTGGACGCTCGCGATTTCTCCCGACCTGAGCTCAGCTGCCCTCGCTGCGGTCGAGGAGGAAGTCAAGCAAGGGGTCAAGCGTTTCGGTGTCACCGCGTCGCCGGTACCCACGGACCCTGATAACGGCATGGAGGGCTGATGTGGCTCTAGAGAGCGAACGGCGACGACTCGACACGCTGACGATGCAACCGGACGCCCGGCGCAAGGTGGTCCGGATGTTGGCCGAGATCGACGGCCGCCTTCCTCGAGGGACCTGCTCGGGTGCGTCGTTCATCTCAGACGTCGTGGAGCAGGAACAGCTCGACCGGGCCGCTCTCCCACGTGTCGAAGTCGTCGTGCTCGGTGGCGGCCGCGAGCACGGGCCGCGCCGCGGCGAGGTCGTCCTCCGACCGCCAGATCGCGAGACCGACGAGCGCGTCGGACCGTGCGTCCTTGAACGTGTGCGCCTCGATCGCGCCCTGCCCTCGCGCCGCGGCCCCGAACCGATGCATCGAGTCGATCAGATCCTGCTCGTGCTCGGGCTTCGGACGGTGGATCGCAACGTGGTAGAGCATCCGTTCCCCTTCCTGCGTGGTGCCGTCGGTACAGCGTAGCCGTGAACGATTCGTCCTGATCCTCGACCAACCCGACCGAGATGCGATCGCCACCAAGCTACTGCGCTACGGCGACGCCAACGGCGACGGTTGAGCTGACGTGATCGACACGCTCACGATGTACCCGGACGCCCGGCGCAAGGTGGTCCGGATGTTGGCCGAGATCGACGCTGCGGGCTAGCGCAAGTGGCACCAAAAGTGGCACCGCGGCCGCGTCGTCGTTCGCGTGAATCGACAAACCTGCAGGTAGATCGGTGGGCGCTGAGGGACTCGAACCCCCGACCTTCGCCTTGTAAGGGCGAGACGAACCCGCAGGTCAGAGCGTTGTGGAGTCCTGATTGAGTACCTCGGAGTGCCTCTGAGTACCCGTGAGTACCTTTGCGTTGTTACGCGAAGTGTTACGCAAGAATCCGCTAACGACGCCGGTAGTTCAGTGGTCATGCCGTCTACGAACTGCGCGCCGTGGCCTGCTGCAGGAGCGCGTCGGTCTCGGCGAGCGCGGGGGCTGCCTTCAGCCGCTCGAAGATCTCGCGGGCTTGTTGCAGGACCGCTGCCGCCTCGGTCGGTCGGGACAGGCCGATGAGACACCGGCCCTTGCCGAGGAGCGCGAACGCCTGTTCCGGCACGACCCCGAACCGGTCCCATCGATCGGCGGCGTCCGCATAGGCCTCTGCAGCAGTCTGGAGGTCCCCGTGCGCCTCCGACATCGTGGCTTCCGCCGCGAGGAGCGCATGCTTTGCATATGGGGTCCTAGTCTCGGGAGCGGCCATGAGGCGTTCGGCGAGGTGACGATCCCCTATCCGCACTGCCGCTCGAACCATCGCGGCGAGCAACACCGGGTAGTTCTCGGTGTCACGGGCGCCGGAATACCGCTCCAATTCGGAGAGCAGCGCCGCCGCAGATCTCTCCTGGCCGAGCTCTGCGCGCGCCAATGCGGACGACCCCAGGCCACCGACGACCGAGTCCGGGTCCTCCGTTTCGCGCGCGACATGCTCGAGCGGATCGAGCAGGTCGGCAATGTCGTCCCCTCCGCAAAGACATGCGACCCGTGCCTGCACGGCGCGGACGACCAGGGAGGCGAACGTATCTCCACCCTCCTCGAAACCGAAAGCTTGGACGCCAGCAACGACGTCGTCGATCTCGCCCATATCGAAGAGGAGATCGAGCATAAACGCCCTGGTCGACTCGGCACCCTCCGTCAGACCGCGGGCCTTCTCGAAGGCGATGGTTTCGAGTATCACTTCGAGAGCTGCCGCGGGGCCCTCCAGGAGCCACAGTTTGTAGCTCATGTTTCCGAGAAGGAGAGCTCCATCACGCCCCTGCCCCGCGTCGGTTGCCAGAGCGATGGCTTGACGGAAGTCTTCCAGGCCGGCGCGGTCCCCCAGATCGGCACGTGCATATCCTCGGGCGCCGAGAGCGAGTGGGGGACAAGCGAGGCCAAGCTCATGGGCGAGGTCGATAGCGCGATCAGCGAAGTCGATCCCTTCCCGTGAACGTCCCCTGATGGCGGCGCTGTGAGCCATCTCGGTGAGGGCGCCGACGAGATCGGCGCTGGGCCCCAGCGGTTCTAGGAGCTCGAGCGCTTCCTCTGGGAGCCCCCATGCACGCGGATCCCCGAGTCGGAAATAGGCCTCGGAGAGCGACCGCATGGCTCGCGACGTAGCGGTTAGATCGCCGCTCGCTTGGAACGACCCGATCGCCTCTTCCAACGCATCGGCTGCCTGAGGAAGGCGACCCGTGTCGAGAGCTGCCTCGCCGAATCGGGCGATGGCTTCGGCGTGTTCTGGATGTCCAACCGGAGCGAGCTCGAGTGCGCGCTCGAGGTTCGAGAAGGCTGAGATGGCGTCCAGATCCAGCGCACGCTCTCCAGCGAGTGATAGGAACCTCAGAGCTGCTGCCTCTAGGTCGACCGCCGCATCCAGGTGTCCGGCTGCTTGTGTGAGTTCGAGCGCCGTTGAGTAGTGCCACGCGAGGACGTCGGCCAGGTCCTCCACGCGCTCGGACGCCTTGGACTCGATCCAACGAGCCGCCGCGATGTGGCGAGATGCCCGTGACGGTCGCGGAAGCTGGCCGTAGGCGACATCACGGGTCAAGAAGTGCATGAAGGCGTACTCGGCCTCACCCTCAATAGAGGAGCGGCGAACGCGGCGCACAAGGTCCTTCCGTGAGAGCTCTGTGAGAGTCTCAATCACGTCCGTGAGGTCGCGCTGAGCCATGTGCGCGATCGCGCCGGCCCAGAACACCTTCCCGATGACGGCGGCGTCAGCCAGCAAGGACTTCGTGTCCGGGGGAAGCGCGTCCAGCCGCGCGGCGATGAGCGCCTGCACTGAGTCCGGGAATGGCACCTCCGCACCGGGCCGCAGTTCCCAGCTCGAACCCCGCTTGATCAGTAGGTCCCTGTCTCGTAGGAGACGAACGAACTCCTCCGCGTAGAGAGGATTTCCGCCAGCGCGATCCAGGATTCGCTGCTGAAGCTCGGCAGGAACGAGCGCGGTCTCGAGCAGCGCGGAGACGAGACGTGCCGTCTCAGCCCCCGTCAGCGGGACGAGGTTGATGAGCGTGAAGTTGCGCAGTTCGTTGGCGTACTTGGGGTGGCGTTCGAAAAGTTCGGGGCGGGCAGTGCCGACCACGAGAAGCGGCACCGCTTCCGCGCGATGGATGAGATGTTCCAGAAACGCGAGCATGGCGTCGTCGGCCCAATGCAAATCCTCGAAAACGAGCACGGTTGGATGCTGTTGGGCGATGCGCTCGAGGAACCGCCGCCACGCAGTGAACGACTCCTCTCGTTCGGCTTGGGAGGTGGCCTCGATCCCGAGTAAAGGGAGGAGCCGCTGGCGAAACCAAGGCCGCTCGCGCTCGGGAAGTACGGCCTCGAGCTTGGCGATCGCGACCTCGGATGTATCAGACTCCAGGATGCCAGCGTGCGCCTTGACGATCTCGCCGAGCGCCCAAAACGTGATGCCCTCGCCGTAAGGCATGCACCGTCCCTGGCGCCAAGTGACCAGCATAGGCAGGCCGTCGACGTAGCTGCCAAGCTCGGCCACGATCCGAGATTTTCCCAAACCGGGCTCTCCGACGATGGTGACGAGCTGGGGTGAGTCCGCCGCGAATGTTTTGTCGAAGGTGCCCTTGAGCATCGACAGATCGATCTCGCGACCGATGAACGGCGTGTCGTGGCGGATGAGGTCCGTGCCAAGTCGGGCCCTTGGGGACTTCGCATGGAAGACCTGCACGGGCTTGGATTTCCCCTTCAAGGTGGCGGGCTTCAGCTCCTCGTAATCGAAAACAACTGAGGTGACCTGGAAGGTCCCGAGGCCGACGGCGACGCCCATCTCGGGGGCGATCGACTGGATCCGAGACGCGGTGTTGATCGCATCGCCTCGAAGGAACCCTTCGCCAGAGCCGGGCGCGATGCCGAGACGTACGAGAGCCTCTCCCGTGTCGATCCCAACGCGTAGCTTGAGCGGTCCTCCGCCGATGGCCTCGAGCTCCTCTGCGTCCTCGCAGATCCGGATACCCGCACGCACCGCACGTTCGGGATCGTCCTCGTGGGCGGCCGGCACGCCGAAGACCCCGACCACGGCGTCCCCGATGAACTTCTCCACCACGCCACCGAAAGCCTCGATCGCGGAGCGTGCCACCGAGAAGTAGGCAGCGAGCATCGAGTCCACGTCTTCAGGGTCCGCGGACTCCGACGTAGCGGTGAACCCGACCAGGTCGCAGAACAACGCCGTGACGACTTTGCGTTCCTCGCGGACAGGAGTCGCTCCAAGCTTGGTGCCGCAGTCGCCGCAGAACCGCTTGTCCTCAGGGTTCTCCGCGCCGCAAGAAAGACACACGAGCATCGTGCGGCGAGCCTACGTCGCGTGCGCGAACGGGCTCAAGGTGACGTGATGCTACGCGTCGTGTCGTTGTTAGCCGAAGGCCTCATCGGCGCGCTTTGACCTGCGGAAACTGTGGGCGCTGAGGGGCCCGAACCCCCAACCTTCAGCCTCGTAAGGGCGAGATGAACGTGCAGGTCAGAGCGTTGCAGCATTGGAATCGACTACTTGTGAGTACCTGTCAGTACTCGTGAGTGTCTGTGAGGTGTTACGCGAGGGTTACGCAGGATCCGATCAGTCAAGTCGCTGTGTTGGCGTTCGGGATGCGATAGATCCCGCTCCTATAGGGGCTGCATCTGGCCTCCAGAACGTAGAGCGTGGTCGACGAATCCGTCTCGTCCGTCGCCCGCGTCGTGAAGGCGTCAGATCCGATCTCAGCGATCACGACACCAGGGCCACCAACCGGATACCGGACGATCCGCGTGTTGAGTCCGCAGTGCCACACGTTCGGGCCTCCGGTACGGACCAAGTAGACAGTCCCATCCTGCGAGATCGCACCGCTGTACTGCTGTCTGCCTGGGTTCGCGATCCTGACGAGTGTCTGCGTCGAGATCCTGTAACGGAACACATCACAGTTCGATTGATCCCCAGTTCTTTGATTGATGTGACACCGATCGAAGGTCGCCCAGTCTCCGTTCACCTGATCGGCGCCAATGAGGGCCCGTCGGTTCAGGTCGGAACGAAGCACGCGGCTTTCCCCGGTCACGAGGTTGAACAGGATCACCCACGTTCGAGAACTCTCGAACGTGACCCGGTTCCTGTTGTCCCTCGTGAACAGCAGCCAATCTCCCGATAGGCTCGGACCCTCCTCGATCGAGCGTGTGTTCACGCCGTCAGGCATAGGATGACGCGTCTGGGTCGCAGCATCGTAGAAGGCAAGGCTCGAGTCCTCTTGATACACGACGAGCGAGCCATCGATCCCCACGGTCCAGCTCCTCGTCCCCGCTGGATTGACGCGCACCCGTGGGCCACCACCACTCGGCCGAACGTAGCTGTTGAACAGATTCGAATTGGATGGCAGGTTCTGGCTCCAGGCGAAGTAGTCGGGAGACGCGGCCGCCGACCTTTCGTCCAGCCGAGGGTCATCAAGCACCTTCTCGGGCACGGCCGCGTAGGCCACCGCTGTAGCGAGGAGCACGATCGTGGAGCTGAGGAACAGGACACCGCTAACTCGACGCATATCGAATCGCCTTCCGTCGTTGGGCTCAGAACGAACGCGGATTGTCGACGCGATCAGTCGTCATGACACACTCCCGGAGCCGGTCGCGCCCACGCACGCCGACCGATCGGGCGGTGGGACGGGCGCGGACTCGCTATCGATCGCCGACAATGGATTGCACCCATCGTCGAAGGCGGCGATCCCGCTGGCGCCGAGCTCGCCTGGGCTGGTCTGGCTCCAGAAGACCACCGTGCCGTCGCGAAGGCGCGCCGACTGGGTCAGGTCCCAGCCTTCGGGCCAGGGCAGGTGTTGGACGACGATCGCGGTCGCTGACGGCGCGACGCCGAAGACAACACTCCTTTGATCACCGGTGCGCGCGACTCGAACCGTGAGCCGATCGGAGCTCACGGGCACCGAGGCAAGCGTCGTCCCCAAGCCGTCTTGCAGCTCGATGGTTTCGCCTATCTCCACGAGTCGATAGGGCGAAGTGGCATCCGAGCCCTCAGCGATCGTCTCCCCCGGGCTGACACCGACGCCGCACGCACCCCCGTCCGTACAATCCATCCCCGGCCGGAAGCCTGCCCGCAGCATCGGCGATCCATCAGCTGCCAGCGCCGTGATGACACCTTGTTGAAAGGCCTTGATCGGCGTGAAGTAGACCTGCCAATCGGGGAAGAAGGGTGCGAGTGGCGCGAGTGCCGCACGCTCTCGAGTTCCATCAGCGAGCGTGAGTTCCATCGCTGACACATCGATGCCGACGATGCCCGCGACGTATGAGCCTTCGCCCACCTTGGCGTCATGGACATCAAGGCTCGACCCTCCTGCGATGGCTGGCGGCAGTGTCGCGAACTGATACCCCGGGTCGGCCGTCACGAGCTCGACACCACCCTCAGGAAGACATCCTGATCCCACGCCCAGTTGATACACGGTCCAGGGCAGATCACTCGTCGTGTCACCTGCGATCACTTCACCGACGAGCGCGGGGTAGCCGTCCTTGACGAAACATGAGCTCGAGCTAGTGGCGTTCGTGGCTCTGACGAACGAGAGGCCAGAGAAGGCTCGCATAAGCGCATCTCTCGTCGCAGGCGACACGGCATCCCCGAACGATGCGACAGCCTTGTAGGTCCGGCCGTCTGCGGACCACACCGCTCCGAGATGATCGGACCCGCACGCGTGCTCCGAGGCGATAGGCCCGTCGGCGAGGTCGGTCGGCCAGGCCGGCGCTCGGCCGCGGGCCAGCGGGTCGATCACCAGGATCGCGCCGTCATTCGGCATCCCGTCGCAGGGGTCGCTCCCCGAGAGGTTCGGCGAGAAACTCCCGATCGCTGCGAGTTTGGCGGTGCCGTCGAAGTACCCGGTCAGGTGCCAGCCACCCGGATTCTTGAAGGTGATGCCGTCCACGTCGGCCGTGCGCCACGGCGGAGCGGGATGATCGTTCCTCGTCCCAGGCTGTGTGGTCATGAAAGACTGGCCGAGCACGGCCAAGGCGAGTGAGAGCACGGCGATGACCACGATGGCGGCAGTCGCTCGATCACGACGAGAGCGTCTGCGACGATGCGCGATCAACCGATCCATCGCCGGCTCCGGCATCCGGAACTGCGCAACCGAGCGCTCGAGTTCGTCCCGTCCTAGCTTCATGTCTGCTCTCCTGTTGCATCACGGATGCCGGTCCGGCCCTGAGATGCCAGCGCGCGAACCGTAGACGCTTGGATGCCGAGGAGCTTCGCGGCTTCGTCGGAAGAGAGGTCCAGCAACGTTGTCAGCACGAGCGCCGCGCGCTGCCGTGGAGGTATCGATCGCAACGTCCGGACAACTTCATCGCGGTCTTCGACTTCGGCAAGGTCGTCGCCCTTCGGTGCGAGAGCAAAGGCCTTGCGCGCGGCCAGGGCTCCACGTCGGAGTCGATTCCGGAAGACATTCATTGCGACTTTGAACAGATACGCTTCCGCAGACTCAAGCTCCGACACTCGCTCCCACCGCTCCCACATCTTCAGGAACGCCTCTTGCGTGATCTCTTCGGCTTCGAAGCGGTTCCCGGTCACAAGACACATGACGCCGAACAGCCGGTTCCGGTTGAGTTCGAAGAACTCCTCGAATGTCATTTCAGGCGGCACGCTCGGTTCCTGCTGATCGTGCGCACGTCCTGCGGATGCCTTCATCGTGATACAGGAACACCCGAGACGCGATCATCGCTTAATGACTCCGCGAAAGACATCGGTACGTTGCGCGGTGGACGACCACAGCTCAGGTCGAACAGGTTGCGCCTCGACTCAATCCATGCGTACATGTTCCTGTAGCAGCCCGATGCTTCTACCTCGGATCGCCCGGTCCTCATCGAGGGCACTGCGGCCCAAATCTCTACATACGTCGCCGAGCACGGGTCGAGGGATACGGCGTGGAGGCGGCTGCGCGTTGCATTCAACAACCATGAAACGCACTGCCCGCCGGACTAAGTACTAATCCTCGAGACAGTGCCGTCGCAGTCTCGCCGATACATGCCGTCCTTGGTCAAGGCTGAACATTGGTTGACCCGAACGGCCCGTACCACCGTGTAGGCCGACTCAATCGTGGCGACGATCAAACCGCATGCCTGCTCCGAACCCATACCCGCCGGCATCATGTCGACGTCCACGCTGATCCTGTACGTGGTTGAGGGTACGTCGAGGTCAACCTCCGCTCGGTGTTCGATCGCCAGCTCTTGATCGCTCTGCATCTGAACCCTCCTGCCGCCCTCGGGGATGTGAACGGCAATCTTGGGGCGAGACGGGATACATGCCTACCCCTCTACCGGGGGACGTACATCTAGCCGACCGAGCTGGCGATAGACCGGGGTCCACCGACGTAGTGCCGTGTAACGTCGAACAATGCCCTCGCTGGCCGCTTACCCCGGGGATGATGGGCCGAAGTCGGGAACGGCTGGCCCCCGCGAGTGCCTGCAACGTGGCTGCTCGGCCTGACGGTTTGCGAGGATCGCGGTTAGCGCAGTTGCCTGAACGCGGCGCGCATCTCTTCCGAGAAGAGTTCCGGTTCCTCCCAGGCGGCGAAGTGACCACCCTTGTCCACCTCGTTGAAGTAGATGACGTTGGGGTATGCCCTCTCGACCCAGCTGCGCGGAGTCCGCCAGATCTCTCCGGGGAACGTGGTGAAGCCGACCGGAATCGACACCGGCGTGGGTGCCTGGCCCGCCGCACGAGCATTCTCTTGTCCTTCCTCCCAATACGAACGCGCAGCCGAGGCCCCGGTGCCTGTCAACCAATACAGCGTGATGTTGTCGACAATGGTTTCACGCGTGAGATTGCCCGAGGGTTGCTTGTCGACAAAGGCGCGGGCGATCTTTTGATAGCTGTCCGTATCGTGATCGATGATCCAGGCTGCCAGGGCGATGGGTGAATCCAGAAGGGCATAGCCAATCGTCTCCGGGCGCGTCGCTTGCTCCACGAAGTAGCCAGTGCCGGTCGCACGGAACTCGGCGAGCTGGTCGAGGGCAGCACGTTCTTCTTTCGAGGGTGGCGACGCGCTCAGAGCATCGGGGTCGCCCAGCGCCGGCGTGAGAAGGTTGGTGTGGATGCCGATCAAGCCGTCGAGTGCTAGGCGACCCATCGCGTCTGTGACCTGGGAGCCCACGTCACCGCCCTGCGCGACGTACCGGGTGTAACCGAGGCGTCGCATGAGCTCCGCCCAGGCGTGCCCGATGCGGATGGGGCCCCAGCCGAGTTCGATCGGCTCGTCGGAGAAGCCGTAGCCGGGGATGGACGGCAGCACGAGGTGGAACGCGTCCTCAGCGCGTCCGCCGTGCGCGGTCGGGTCGGTGAGTGGGCCGATAGTCTCGAGCAGCTCGATGATCGAGCCCGGCCAGCCGTGCGTCATGATCAACGGCAACGCGTTCTCGTGTGCCGACTTCACGTGGATGAAGTGGATGTTCAGCCCGTCGATTTGGGTCTTGAACTGTGGCAGCGCGTTCAGGCGCGCCTCGCATCGGCGCCAGTCGTACTCGCTCGTCCAGTAGCGGGCGAGCTCCTGCGTCGCAGCCAACTGCACACCCTGCGACCGATCGGCGACGAGTTCCTTGTTCGGCCAGCGAGTCCCATCGATGCGGCGGCGCAGTTCTTCGATCGCGCGCTCGGGTACTTCGATTCGGAACGGGCGGACGCCGGTCTCTGCGCTCGCGGTCGTGTCGCTCATGGTCGTCTCCCCCCGTTTGCGTCGCTCGTGCTCCGTCGACCCGTGGAAATGTCGCGACGTCGAAGCGAACATCCCTTGGTGAGCGTACTCCTGGCCCGAGGAAGCGAGAAGCGGGGTTGTGTCGCCCTCCAAACGGTTCTGATCTGCGACGACCGGCGACGAGATCGCCGACGCTTCGAGTGACGGTGCTTCCCAGTCCCTTAGAGGGTCTCGCTGCTCAAATGGAGCTCGGCTCGAACGGGCCGGTTTCGATCGTCGCGGGTTGATCGGGCGCTATGCACGGAGGCGTGTCCTGCCCGATCCCACCGATCGGCAGGATTCCGCCACCTGCCGCCAGCGGTGTCTCCCCGAAAATGTGCCCGGTGGCGCACCAGTTCGACCACCGAAGGCGGACCGACGCGCGATCCCCAGGCTCGAGCGTGACGACGGGCCACCCTTCCGGTTTCGGATCGCCCTCCTCCTGCCAACGGGCCGGCGACGAGACGAAGTCGATGCCGTTGATGCGACCGCCGTTCGTCGAGAGCAACCAGATCGACGTTCCCTGGAGCGTGCAGGAAGCCTCGGAGACGTTCGTGAACACGATCTCGCCCTCGCGCGAGCCGGCCGCTCTCTCCGTCGTCACGGAGGCACGCAACTGGGCCGCGGGGCACGGGCCGATCACCGACGGGGTGGGGCCGGCCGGCACTGGCGTAGAGACGAACCCACGAGCGAGCACCGCCGCGGTCGCAGCCACGACCACGAGCGCCGCGATACCAGCCTCGATCCGCTCGCGGCGACGGCGCCGTTCACGACGTTCGACCAACCGCTCCAATGCCGGTTCGGGCATCTCGAACCGTTCGAAGCTCCGCTCGAAGTCTTCCCGTTCGACCTTCATGCCTGTTCCTCCTGCGCATGCCGGACGCCGGCCCGTCCCTGCGTCGCGAGCGCCCGCACGGTGGATGCACGGATCCCGAGGATCCGACCCGCGTCCTCCGACGAATAGTCGAGGTAGGTGGTGAGCACGACGGCCGCGCGTTGTCGCGGTGGTAGCGGCCGGAGCGCCCGGACGATCTCGTCGCGATCCTCCACCGCAGCCAGATCATCACTCGAGGGTGCGAGCGATAGCACCTTCCGTGTAGCGAGCGCCGCGCGACGAAGGCGGTTCCGGAAGACGTTCATCGTTACCCGGAACAGGTAGGCGCCCGGGTCATCGAGCGTCGAGACGTGCTCCCACCGCTCCCACACGCGCAGGAACGCATCCTGCGTGATCTCCTCGGCCTCCGAGCGGTTGCCGGTCACGAGGCACATCGCGCCGAAGAGTCGGCGACGATGAGCCTCGAAGAAGTCCTCGAACGAGGGCACCTCGTGCACCGGTCGCTCCTGACGTTCGGTGGTTCCGTGGGTGGGTCGCTGCATCGTGCACCATGAACACGCGAGGTGAGAGGTTCGCTTAGTCACTTGCCGAAGCCCTCCGTTGGAGGCTGCTCCGTTGCCACGTGGTCGCCCCCACAGCCGCTCGGTGGGCTCCCGCCGATCTCAGGAGCGTCAACGCGTGAATGAGCTGACATTGAGCTAGGCACTCTTTGGGAATGGGCGCAAATCGATCGCGTCAAGCGTCTACCAACCGTTTCAGCGGCGAACTAAGCAGACCTCAGACCTCGCGTGTTCATGACGCAGGTTGAGCGACTTACCCCCGAACCCGGGGATCGGCAGGAGCGATCGTTTCATGAGGTCAATCGTTGAATGTCCGGAAGAGCCGGTCGCTTGGGTGTCTACCCGCAAGCGGCGGCGTATCGCCATGGGCGTCACGATCCTCCTCGTCGTGGCCACCGCGAGTTGCGGAGGCTCGACTCCGGGAGTTCAGTCCGCAGCGCCATCCCAAGTCGTCACGCCAACCGAGACGGCTCCGCCGTCGCAGCAGCCGCCGACCCAAGTGAAGGTTCCGGACCTCGTCGGCTTGGACAGTCCGGCCGCTGTCAGGAAGTTGGCGAACACTGGCTTCGTATTGGGCAACTTGACGCAGAGCTTCTCTCACCGGCCACCGGGCACAATCCTTCACCTCTCTGTTCACGCCGGCTCGAAGGTGGAGGAGGGAGCTACCATTTCTCTCGTTGTTGCCGAGCCTTACCCGAAGGTGCCGAACGTGGTCGGCTTGCACGTCCAATCGGCCACATCGAAGCTCGAGGCCGCCGGCTACAAGGTCACGATCACGAGGCAGACCTCCGGTCAATCCGCGGGAAGGGTCATCGCCACCAGGCCGGGTGCCGGATCTGAACTGCTCCCGGGCAAGACTGTGCAGCTCGTGGTCGCGAAGGCGTGAAGTCACCGGGATTGTGTCGCCGTCGGACGTTGTTACCGCAATGAGGGCACGGCCCGCGGCAGCGTACGCCGTATTGCTTCTCTTTCATCCTGGGGCCGGGAGCGTGGTGCCGGTGAGACCCCCGGGCTGCTTCGCGTCCGACGGGACGTGTATTTCGATGTCCGGCATGCTCAGCAGCCCTGGCAATCCCCAACAACCCCGGACAGATCATCCCCTTCGCCCCCGTGCCCAGGAGGATGAGCAGCTCGACGTTCGCATAAAGATCTTCCTTATGCACCACCGATCAGGCGCACGATCGCGAGCGGGTTCTATGGTCGCCGGACATCTCGGTATGACCAAGATGTGCAGCGCGAAGCCCCTCTCGCGTGTTCATGTAGCACGATGGAATCACATCTTCGATCCGTCCCTGAGGCGACCGTCGAGGAGGCCGACGTGGCCGAATCTGCTCTCAGCTTTGCGGAGTTCTACGACGCGAATTTCCAACGCATCTTCACGACGCTCTGTCTGGTGACCGGGAACCGCCACGAGGCTGAGGAGATCGCCCAGGATGCGTTCCTCCGGATGTTCGAGCGCTGGGACCGCGTCGGAGCCTTCGATGATCCGACTAGCTACTTGTTCCGCGTTTCTATGAATGTGTTCCGCAATCGCTATCGGCGCGCTTCACTCGCGGTTCGTCGTGCCCTCTCGCTCGCACCGGTTACGGACGATCTTGCGGCAGTCGAGACCCACGACGAAGTCGTACGGCTGCTCCGGACGCTGAGTCCGCCCCAACGCGCCGCAGTCCTGCTTACCGCCCTCCTCGATTACTCGGCCGAAGACGCAGGCGAGATGCTCGGCATCAAGGCCTCGTCCGTGCGCTCACTCACGACACGTGCCCGGGCCCAGATGAAGCAGGAGGTGGCCGATCCTCATGAGTGATAAGCACGACGTCCTTGACCGCTTCTCACCGTTCTTCCCCGCGCCCGGGCAGTCGCTTGAAGAGCTTTTTCGCCGGCGCGATCGCAAGCGCCGCAACCAGCGGATCACCGCCGGTGTGCTCGGGGTGGTGATCGGTCTCGCAGCGATCCTGGTCGGATCGAGCGTGGTGCGTTCGGCTGTTGTGGTCCCCGCCAACCCGACCCCAGCGCCCTCGAGAACGAGTGTGGCGAGCGATCTCCCTCGCCTGCTTCACGCAGGAGAAGTCTTGGTCGAGGGTGATGGGCTCGGTCGGGTCGACGCACTCGACACGAGCACCGGAGAACGACGCACGCTCGTCAAGTGCGTGGAACCCTGCGTCGCCACATATGTCCAAGCCATTTCGGCCGACGGTCGGTGGCTGGCCTACGGAGTCTCGACGTGCGTCGCTGCCGGACAGTGCGAATCCGAAGCCGGCATCTGGGTCACGAACGCGCTCGGTTTGCCGCATCAGTTGACCCATGGGTGCGACCAACTGGATTCCTGTCACCCGGAAAGGCTGGCGTGGTCGCCACAGGGAGCCACACTGGCTGTTTACGAGGGGGGCGATGAACCCCAGCTGTTCACCATCGATCCACAGAGCGGGGATCGAACAACCATCGCGAGGCCGAACGCCGATGTCTCCGTTCTCACCTGGTCGCCCGATGGAGCGAGCATCATCTACGCCGATAGCGGACTTGAATCGGTTGACCTCGAAAGCGGCGAGACCACCACACTGCCGAGCACCGTGGGCGACGTCATTAGCATCGACTGGTCACCTGACGGGTCGCGACTCGTGCTTGACGACACCCTCGCCGGAAGGAACAGGATCGTCGTCATGAACGAGGACGGATCAGATCCGCGCGTCCTCGCCGATGCGGATGCTTCTGAGGGCCCGGCCGCCCCGGCGTGGTCCCCTGACGGCACGCGCATAGCCTATGTTTCGACACCACGGCACGCAGGCACCAGTGATGAACATTTCTCCTTCGACGTCTGGGTGGTCGGAGCCGATGGTTCGGGCTCAACCCGACTCTTTCAGGGCGATTGCTGCATCGTTGACTGGGGAGGTCCGATCTGGTCTTCGGACGGCAGCAGGATCGCGTTCCGCGACGACATCGACGTCTCGTACCCAGACTGGCTGGCCGTGAACGCCGACGGTTCTGGCTCGCCCGAGCGGATCACGGAATCCGAGGTGAACAGCTGGTGACGAGCTTCCGCGGTTCCCATCGCCTGACTGCGAGCGCGGCCCAGGTCGCCGGCCATCTCGGCGTGTGGCGAAGCTGGCGCGATCTGCGCCCGTTCATCGTGGCCATGCTCCTGATTGGGACAGGCGCCTGTTCCGGGGCAAGCAATTCGACGGGCGTATCTCCCACGGGCTCTTCCCAGGAAGCGTTCGCATCCAGCCACTACGGCTACTCGATTACGTCGACAGATTGGAAGGGCGCACAGGCGACCACCGCGTGGGACGGTACCGGCGCGCCCGGGGACACCGATCCGAGCGTTGACACCCTCTTCAGTGCGAAGGGGCAGACAGCGTATGCGTACGGCGAGCCTACGACGGACACGCTCCAGAAGTTCACCGCCACCTCGCGCAAGGTGGATGCGACCGTCCACCCTTGTCCGGTGAAACCCGAGACAACCGACGCCATTTCGGTCGGGAGTGAGCGGGCCATCCTCGACGATGAGCATTGCCATGGTGCTTACGTGATCTTGGCGTACGTGGTCCACTCCGGTCACGGATACGTCTTCTTCACCTTCTCGCCTGCGAAGGACGCGGACACGGATACGTTCACACGCGGCTGGTTCACGTCCCTACTGAAGGATGTTTCCTTTCCCTCGTAGGCATCGCGCTCGCTAGTCCGGCGCGACGCCAGGTGCTCGGGGGGTGGAGGGAGGTGCTAGGAGCAGAGTCCGGTCTGGTTGACGCCGTAGACGGCCTGGGCGTGGGTGAATTTCTCGCCGTAGTTGGACTCCAACTGGTCGATGAGCCCCTGACTGCTTGTGCAGGTTGGTGTCTTATTCGCGCTCTTCTATTTGGTCGCAAAGGTCGCCGAAATGCGCGTGACGTTTCGCGCATGCGGATGGTTCTTGTCGCTGGGTCACCGCCCCCGATCCCTGTCGAGGACTCACCATACGCGCCAGATCACCCGACCCTCGAGGGGACGCAGGAGGCATTGCTCGCTCACCTTGTCCTCGATCACGGCTACAGCGGTCGGAAGTCCGCACCTTATGGGGAGCTTGCGGACCTGCACGATGCCGTGCACGCTCAGGCGAAACAGGAGTAATTGGCACGAGACCTCGCTCCTGCGAGATGTGTGGGCGATCCTTCCGGCCGAGCCGCTCGCATGCCCGCTTCTGCGGACCGACTTGTCGTCAACGAGCCAGCCGCGCGGCCCGATCTCGCGAGTGAGCCTCATGCCACTGAAGACGTCTCGCTCGTCGATCTCCTGCGGCCACCCGGCCGCGAAGTCAGGCGCCTCCAGATTTCGCGTCTAGCCTAGGTACACGATAGGTCTTGGGGCATCGAGAGCTCTCCGGGACACCGGACACCAGAGCCGAAGGTCAGGAGCGCAGCGACGTCGACAGCCGCGGCTCCTCGTCCCCTCCCTCGGCCGAGTACTCCTTCGCCAGGCGAGCCAGCGTGCCGTAGCATCACGCGCGATGGTTACTTTCCGGCTCACCGACCCCTTCCATGTGCGAAACGCGGAGGGGGCTCCGATACCCGGGCATTACGAGCTCGACCTCAAAGTGGACGACGGACGAACCCTCCGTCGCTTCGCCACGGATAAGGGCCGAGCCGAGATCCTTCGGCGCCTCGACGAAGGCCTCTATGACATCACGCAGGACGAGCTCGACGACCTGACGGTCGTGCCTGACATGGACGCCCTTCTCGAGAGGATGGGCCGGGAGGCCGGCGACGGCGCTTAGGCTTGGGTCGTAAACGAAGCAGACGCTCGCCGCATCAGCGGAGCTACATGATCGACCCGTGGACCGCGCAACAACTGCGCAACATCACCTGGGCACCCATGTGCCTGCGGGGACGACTAACTCTGGGGTACAGCGGTGTGCCACCACGTCCGCCGAACGGGGACGTGGCAAGCGAATAATCGCCAGAGTCAGTAAGTCGATAGGTTGCGTCCCATCGCGGGTCACTCTCGTCTAGCCTCACTGAGCGTTACGTATTCCAGAGGCCATCGCCTTGAAGACCTGGCCGGAAGGGCCCTAGGGCGTGTAGCCCACGGCGGCGGCCCAATCGAGGTCGACGTGGAGAGTGCCCGAAGCATCGGAGGTGTCCACCGTCACCGTGGACGGCAGGCGGTTACCGGAGGGCGACAGGATGGTGGCCGATCCTGTCCAGCCCACGAAGTCTTTGGTGGAGTAAAGCGCTCTGGCTAGCGGTACCTGCTGGAAGCTGTGGGCCTTGACCGCACTCTGCACCAGGAGGTTGACGGAGTCGAAGGTGTAAGGACTCCATAGGCCGGGTGCCGAGTGGAATTTGGCCTCGAACGCGGATAGGAACGGGGCCGAGCCTGCGAAGTCGGACGGGGCGGGCACGCCGAGGACGGGGCAGTTCTGGACGGCGGGGATACCGGCTTCGGTCACGTAGCCGACGGAAGCCGAGGCGTAGTCAGACAGGCAGTTCGTGCCCGTGCCGGACTGAAGCATCTGGTCGGCCACCAGCGCGCCTTCGGGGTAGTACAGATCGGCGTACACCCCGGTCGGATGTGTTGCCAGAGCCTCAGTCACGGCTGCCTGGATCACTGCCGGATCGTTGATGGCGCTGGGGATGATCGGGATGTTGGCGGATACGGTGACTCCAGCGGTCTCGAGCCCCGCCACCAGCGAGGTGTCTGCCCCCTGGGTATAGGCGGTGGAGTTGTCATAGATGATGGCCACCGAGGTGTTCTTCTGCCAGGTGGTCAGAGCCTGCACGGCGACCGGCGAGATCTGGTCGTTCATAGGCTGGAGCGTGACGCCGTAGCCTTCGGTCGAGGTCGAGGACGTGAGGCGGATCGGGACCAACTTGTCCTTGATGTAAAGCGGCAAAGTTTGCAGGCCTACTCCGGAGTTGTATGGACCGACCACCCCGTCGAGTCCGGCCTGGATGGCAGCCTTGGCTGCGGCCACGCCGACGGCGGGATCGGCCGCGTCGTCGATCGGGATGATCTGGACCTGACGTCCGAGCACCCCACCGGCTGCGTTGATCTCGTCGGCGGCCAGCTGAGCACCCTCGAGCATGCCGATCCCGATATCGGACTGGCTTCCGGTGAGCGGTCCCTCGAGGCCGATCTTCCAGACCTTGGGCTGGGATGCCCGGACCGTCCGCTCGGCTGCCACAGCAGGAAGAGGGATGGAAAGGGCCACGGCCAGCGTGAGGGCGAGCTTTTGGGTGAAATGATGCATGAAGGCCCTCATCTTAGGTCGAATGGCCGCCGCTGCCGAGGTGCAGACCCATCGGCGTGTGAGCACGAGACCGACCCAGTTCTTACGGCTGCTTGCGACAGTCCTTTCGCCACCGCTTCCCCTCGACAGCCTTCGATCGAACTAGAGACGCGCCCAACATGGGCGACGCTCACGGACTGCTCGCGTCAGGTGGATTCAGGACGTAATGGGGAAGTACGCCCACGATGAGACGCCGGGGAGGTCGAGGCTCATGAAGGGAGCCTACCGACCTCCTGGGACGAACCGGACCGTGGGTCTCGACCACCCCAGAGGGCGCTAGATCGGCATTTCGCAGCTTGAAACGAGGTCTTCAGAGCCGACGCCACAGGTGTCAGAGCCCGAGCCTCCGTCGAAGATGTCGACGATAGGTGCATCGACCTCTCCCTCGGCGAGTCTATCGTCACCCGAACCCGCCAGCAGGACGTCAGCGCCGACCCCAGCGTGGAGATCGTCGGCACCGGCCCCACCGACGACGAGGTCATCGCCGTCCTCGGCATCGCCAAAGTTCAAGACGTCGTTCCCACTCCGCCCGAACATCACGTCGTTGCCGTCCTCACCGGTGATGAAGTCGGACTGTCTACCCCCATCCATCGTGTCGCTTCCTGGTCCGCCGTTGATGACGTCCGACCCGATTCCACCGCAGATCACGTCGTTCCCGCCCAGCCCGTTAACGGTATCGCGACCGGCGAGCGTGACGATGACGTCATCGCCGCTGGTTCCATCGAGCCGATCGGCGCCGGGGGTCCCGACGATGTTTGCCGATCGGCCGAGGCAGGTGGGGGCCGCCTCGGCCTGCGCGATTGGCACGGCCAACGGCGACACGAGGAACACCATCAATGCGGCTGTGGTAGCCGTCCCTCTGAGCACGATCCGCTGCGTCGTCGACCGCACGGCAAGCCTCCTACAAGGTGCGTCACGAACAGTCTCGTGTCCCGGGGCTCGGGTTGTCCAGACCTCACGGGTGAACATTCGGCGACCTCATCACCTGTGGCACATCTAACCGACATGTAACCATTGCTCGTAGGTATCGGTGAGGACGACGCTGGAGCCCTCTGACGACCAGTAGAGGTCCGGGCCTGACCCGAGGCAGCATCTGCTTGCTGTCCGAGCTTTCTCAGGCCCGAACCATCAGGATGGATGAGCCAAGCCTGTAGGAGGAACGGATCACCGTGCCCGACATAGTGCAGATCGACCGGGTCCCGCAGGAACGCGATCGTGGTGCCGTCGGGCGAGACCTCGGGAAAGAGCCCACGTGTCAGGGCGACGTTGGAGCCATCTTCCTCCCTGAAGAAGATCGTCCCGCCGCTTTCGTAGACGCGAGAGCCGGATCCTACCGGCTGAAAGGACAGGAGGTTCGCCCGATGCTTCGGGTGGATCGGTCGCCTGCCCTGCGGGTCCGGGGTGCGTTCACCTCCAGGCGCACCTCGGACCCGTTCCGCTGTCATGGCTGAGGCTCGGTGGACGAGTTCGGAGCCCTCGCCAAGCTCTCTAGCGGGCGGAAGGCCCCGAACTCGATTGTGGGAGGAAGGGGGTTCTCCTCTCCAGCCGCGAAGGTACCGGTCGGGCAGCAAGCCGGGTACCGCCTTTGGTCCGCATCTTGGCGCGTGCCTGCTAGCACCCGACCACGTCGTCGCTGGCTGCGTATCCCGCGATGATGCAGCGCGATCGGCGTGCGCTTGACAGGCGGGCCCGACTGGAGAATGAAGAGGAGTCGGCTCGACCTATAACCGCAAGAATGGAACCCACCGGAGTGGGTCACCTTGCTCAAGTGACCTCCGTGGTTGGGACGACCCTTCTCCTGCTCCGGGACGCGCAGTTGCGACACGGCCCCATCCGGGGAAGGATTCGAGCGTGGACATCCCCGAGACCCGTTACGCGAAGACCGCAGATGGTGTTCACATCGCGTATCAGACGGTGGGCACCGGTCCAGTCGATATCGTCTTCGTGATGGCCTGGACCACCCACATCGAGTTGATGTGGAAAGAGCCCACACTCGCGCGATTCCTCTCCCGGCTGGCAGCGTTCTCGCGGTTGATCCTCTTCGACAAGCGCGGTACGGGGCTCTCCGATCGCGTGCCCGACGATCGGCTCCCGTCTCTCGAGGTCCGGATGGATGACGCGAGAGCTGTCCTGGACGCGGCCGGCTCAGAGCGCGCCATCGTGATGGGCTTCTCGGAGGGTGGTCCGATGGCCACGCTGTTTGCCGCGACGTATCCGGCTCGGACCATTGCGCTTGTCCTGTTCGGGACCAGCGCATGCTGGAGACCGACGATCGACTACCCGTTCCCTGTACCCACCGACGAGCAGCATGAGCGCTACGTCGAGGAGATCGAGCGGATCTGGGGTACGCAGGAGTTCGCGGCGCAAGAACTACGGGACTGGGCCGCGCCCACGCTTGCGAACGATGACTACACGATCGGTTGGCTCGCGGACTACCTGCGTCACGCCGCGAGCCCAGGAGCTGCGATCGCGCTCGAGCGGATGAACCGCGGGATCGATATCCGCCCGGCGCTGCCGGCGATCCACGTCCCGACGCTCGTGCTCGCCCGCGACGGCGACCTCCTGTTCACCGCCGAGGAGACGAACTGGATGGCGGATCAGATCCACGGCGCTCGATTCGTCTCGTTCCCCGGCGTCGACCACGTCTATTGGGCAGGAAACCAGGACGAGCTGCTCGGCGAGATCGAGCGGTTCGTGGCAGAGGTCGGCGGCGAGGAGACCGACCTCGATCGTGTGCTCGCGACGGTGATGTTCACCGACATCGTCGGGTCGACCGCGAAAGCCGCGGAGCTCGGCGACCGCGGCTGGGGCGATCTCGTCGATCGTCATCACGGCGCCGTCAGAGCGCTCCTCGGCCGGTTCCGCGGGACCGAGGTCGACACGGCTGGCGATGGGTTCTTCGCCACGTTCGACGGCCCCGCGCGCGGCGTCCGGTGCGCACAGGCGATCTGCGAAGCGGTTCGAGACTTCGGGCTCGAGACACGCAGCGGGGTGCACACGGGCGAGGTCGAGACGATCGGCGGCAAGATCGGAGGGATCGCCGTGAATGTCGGCGCGAGGATCGCGGCGCTTGCGACCCCGTCCGAGGTTCTGGTCTCTCAAACGGTCAGAGACCTGGTTTCGGGCTCCGGCCTCAGCTTCGAGGACGCCGGCGAGCACGAGCTGAAGGGCCTCCCGGACCTCTGGCACCTGTTCCGGGTCGTGAAGTAGGTCACGTTGCTCAGGTGCCCTCGTGATGGATGGAGCTCGCCTGCTGCTTTCTGCCTCGGCTAACATCGCCGCCGTGACGTCGGAGTTCCACACCATCATTGAGCCCTTCCGGATCCACTCCGTCGAGCCCTTGCGCATCACGACCACGGACGAGCGCGCGGCAGCGATACGCAGTGCGGGATTCAACTTGTTCAACCTGCACGCGGACGACGTCCTGATCGACCTCTTGACCGACTCGGGAACCGGTGCCATGTCGCGGGACCAGTGGGCTGCGATCCAGCACGGCGACGAGAGTTACGCTGGATCACCGTCGTGGTTCACGTTCTTGGACGCGGTGCAGAACCTTTTCCCGTTCAAGCACGTGATCCCGACCCACCAAGGTCGGGCGGCCGAGAAGATCCTGTTCAGCGCCATCGGTGGCTCTGGCAAGGTCGTGCCGAACAACACCCACTTTGACACGACGCGCGCCAACGTGGAGCACACAGGGGCTGAGGCCGTCGACCTCGTGATCGCCGAGGGACGAGACCCCTCCACGAATCACCCGTTCAAGGGGAACATGGACGTAGACGCGCTGGCGGCGCTGCTTCGGACGCGCGCCGGGGATGTGCCCGTCGTGTTCGTCACGATAACGAACAACTCGGGAGGCGGGCAGCCGGTTTCGCTCCAGAACCTGCGAGGCGTCCGGGAGGTCTGCGACCGCTTCGACGTCCCGCTCTTCCTCGACGCCTGTCGGTTCGCCGAGAACGCGTGGTTCATCCGTACCCGCGAGGCCGGACAGGAAGGCCGCGACGTCGACGACATAGTCCGGGAAATGGCCTCCCTGGCCGACGGCATGACGATGAGCGCGAAGAAGGATCCGATGGCCAACATCGGAGGCTGGCTCGCGATGCACGACGACGCCCTCGCCGACCAGTGCCGCAACCTGCTGATCCTGACAGAGGGGTTCCCCACCTATGGAGGACTCGCCGGGCGCGACCTGGAGGCCATCGCGCAGGGCTTACGCGAATGTGTCGAGGCGGATTACCTACGCTACCGGATCCGCTCGACCGCATACCTGGGTGAGGCGCTGGATCGCGCGAGCGTGCCGGTCGTCAAGCCGATCGGCGGGCACGCGGTCTACCTGGATGCGCGGGCGCTGCTGCCGCATGTCGATCCCCTGAGTTACCCTGGGCAGGCGCTGGCCGTCGCCCTGTACGAAGCCGGGGGAATCAGGGGTTGCGAGATCGGCACGGTGATGTTCGGCCGTAAGCCCGACGGCACCGAGCTACCGGCCGGAATGGACCTGGTTCGGCTCGCCATCCCTCGGCGCACGTACACTCAGAGCCACATCGACTACGTGATCGAGATCGTCACCTCGGTGGCCGCCCGCGCTTCCGAACTGCGTGGCCTGCGGATCATCGAACAGCCCCCGCAGCTGCGTCACTTCACGGCGCGCTTCGAACAGCTGGCCTAGCAACCGTGCATGGTCCGAATTCTCGGGACGCGGTTACGAGCTAGGTAGCAGGAGGGTCAAAATTCGAGGCGAGAGGATCTCTGACGATCTACTCGGTGGGCGCTGAGGGGCTCGAACCCCCGACCTTCGCCTTGTAAGGGCGAGATGAACCTGCAGGTCAGAGCGTTGTACCGTTCGAAACGAGTACCCGTGAGTACCTCTCAGTACTCGTGAGTGTCCGTGCGTTGTTACGCGAGGTGTTACGCGCCTTGTCCCGGGCATCGTTCGAGTCAAGAGCGCGCCGACCGCCAAATGGTCAAGGTTGTGAGTCCGGGAGACGAAGGCGGCGCCTCCGTCCGGCGGCGGCCTAAGACCTCTCAAGAGCTCGCCTCGCTGAGGTGGCGTGTAGCTGCTTCCATCCGTCCCTCTCGAGGAGCAACGAGACGCCCGAACCGAGGACGAGCGACCAGAAGAACGGCCCGAGCTCGAACAAGGTCATGCTCGAGAGTGCGATCGCGAAGGCGACCACCGGACCGATGATCAGTGGCCCGCGGACGATCTCCTTCAGGGCGCCGACGAGCGCGGCAACGAGAGCCAACCCAGCCATCGCAAGGAGCAACGTGGACGGAACGAGCACCGCGAGTTCCGCGGCGACGCTCGCGCACAGCGCGATCAGCAGGCCGGCGGCGACGGGGAGATAGACGGACCGGTACCGGATGGCGGGCGGCCCGGCTTCGGGCCCCGCAGTCAAGAGCACCGGCGGGAGCGCGAGCGAGACCGCGACTGGTCCGAAAAGCGAACCCACCACAGTGCCGAGGCCGCTGACGATGTTCAGGGCGCGCTCCGGGGGATCGAAGCCCTGGCTCCGCATGTAGATGACGGACGGGATGGTCGCCTGCACCGTCATGAGCGCCACGAGCACCGGGGTCGCCGTAAGGATCGCCGTCCAGGAGAAGTCGGGCCTGATCACGTGTAGGTCTGGGAAAGCGAACGAAGATGGGAGTTCCCCAAGCTGTCCGGTGAGCCCGGCGACGAGGAGCCCAGCGACGAACGCCGCCAGGATCGGTGGGACCCGCGTGCCGAATGCGCGCTGGCTCACGAGGTATGCGACGAGCGCTGCACCGACCATCAGCGGAACCTCGGCCGGGATCCGCACGCCGTCTTGCGACGTGCTCAGCGACGTGAAGACGTCGGCGACGAAGGGCATTACAGCGCCCGCGATCAGGCCATACACGATCGGTGCCGGGAGCCACTCGGCGAACCGATCGGTCAGTCCGAGAATCGCCGCTGTGAGTACGACAGCGCCGGCCACAATCGAGGCTCCCACGAGCTCAGCGAAGCCGAGCCGATCTCCGAGCGATGCGAAGAAGATGATCGCGAAGATGTTCCCGGTGATCAGGAGAGGCTGGCGAAAGCGGACGGTCATAGCGAGAGCGATGAGCGTCGGCAGGCCGTAGAGAACTGCGATCCATCCGCTCGTTTCGGCATCCGTGAGGGCGAGACCGTTCGGACCCGCAGCCGTGAGGATGATGCCGAGGACCGCGAAGTACACGATCGTGATCGGGACAGATGCGATCAGTGCTGGCAGCGTGCGCCGGAACTCCCCCGAACTTCCGACCACTACAACCCTCCCGACTCCCCGAGCACTCTGAGGAACTGATCCCTTGCGTGCGCCATCCCGTTGAGCCTGACGCTAGCGACTCTAGAGAAGCACCGTGCGGTTCGTGCAGGTCGATCGGTGGGCGCTGAGGGGCTCGAACCCCCGACCTTCGCCTTGTAAGGGCGAGATGAACGTTCAGGTCAGAGCGTTGAGGCCTCCCGATCGAATACCCGTCAGTACCTCTGAGTACCCGTGAGTGTCCCTGCGTTGTTACGCGAAGTGTTACGCAAGCCGCGGCCTGTGTGCATGACCCGTTCCGGGCGCTCAAGCGGAGACGTAGGCTCGCCGGGTGCCCATATGCACGAACTGCGGAGAAGCAGGTTCGGAGCGGGCGCGCCTCTGCCAAGCGTGTGGCGCTACACGCGCTCGGTCGCCCTTCCGCCGGCCGTCCCGGCCTACAATGCCCTCCTTCCAAACAAAGTGAACTCCGATGATGCCGGAGCCTTCCGAGGCGGTCACGCTTTCGCCCTATCTACCGCGACTCTTGTTGCATTGGCTCATGGACGAGCCAGGCCGCCCCGCCCAGGAGCTCGATGGGTCCGTCGTCCTCGTTGACATCTCCGGGTTCACGCAGATGTCCGAGCGCTTGGCACGCAAGGGCAAGGTTGGAGCCGAAGAGGTCACTGACGTCCTCGACGCGGTGTTCAATCGACTGCTGTCACTCGCGTATGCAGAGGGGGGAGGTCTGCTGAAGTTCGGCGGCGATGCCCTACTGCTGTTCTTCTCCGGCAATGCGCATCCGGTCCGCGCGGTCCGGGCGGCAACGGGGATGCGGCGAGAGCTCCACCAGATCGGCGGCATGCACACCTCGGCTGGGGTGGTACGCCTCAGGATGTCGATCGGCATCCATAGCGGTCGCTTCCAGTTCTTTCTCGTCGGCAACTCGCACCGTGAGTTCATCATCTCGGGACCGGGCGCGAGCGAGACCGTATCGATGGAGGCGACCGCGACCGCCTCCCAGATCCTTATGAGCCCGTCGACCGCGCGAGCGGTTCCCCAGAGCGTGGTCGGAGCGTGGAACGGTGTGGGGTTCCTGGTCCGAAAGGATCCAAGCGGCGTCGCCGCCCCTCCTCAGGAGCGGCATCTGGATCTGTCAGACGTCGATGTCTCGCAGGCGATCCCGCGTGCCATCCGCCCGTACCTCCGGTCAGGCCTCGTCGAACCAGAGCATCGCAAGGTGTCGGTGGGATTCCTCCGTTACGACGGCATGGACCTGCTCATCACCGAGGAGGGCCTGCGGTCGGCCGCACTTGCGCTGCAGGAGTTGGTGTGCGACGTGCAGGAAGCGGCCGACCGCAACGGCGTGACGTTCCTCGGATCCGATGTCGATCGCGATGGCGGCAAGATCATCCTTGCGGCTGGCGCTCCGGCGGCCGTCGGCGACGACGAGGAGCGCATGCTCCTGACACTGCACGAGATCGTCGAGCGGCGCCGACGGTTGGCGGTTCGGCTCGGGGTGAACCTGGGCCCCGTGTTCGCCGGAAACATCGGTCCCGAGTACCGCCGTACGTACACGATCATGGGGGACGCCGTGAACCTGGCGGCCCGGCTGATGAGCGAGGCAGCCCCAGGCCAGATCATCGCGACGGGAGGTGTCCTTGCTGCGTCCGACGCCTGTTTTCTCGTCGAACCCCTGCCGCCGTTCGTCGTGAAGGGCAAGGCGAAACCGATCCGTGCGTTCTCGGTGGGAGCGCTGGAGCGGATGCGCCGACAGGGAGATCGAGCCGAACCGCCCCTCGTGGGCCGCGAGGAAGAGCTCCGCGAGATCATCGACTCCGTGGAAGCGCTCCCGAGGAGGACCGGACGGCTCCTCGAGATCGTGGGCCCTCCTGGGATCGGGAAGAGTCGGCTGCTAAGCGAGCTTCGAACACGTTCAGCGGGGATCAAGGTCGTCGAAGCCGCGTGTGAGCTGTACGGCGCCTCGATGCCGTATCGCGTACTCGGGAGCGTTCTCCGTCTGACGATGGGTCTTTCCACGGACGCGAACGACGACACCACGTTACGGCGGCTCCGAATGGAGATCCGTTCGCGTGCCCCCGACCTGGAGCCGTGGATACCCCTCATCGCAGTGGCCGCGGGGATCGACGTCCCGCCGACGGATGAGGTTCAACAACTCGACGATTCGTTCCGAAAGGATCAGCTCGAACGCATCGTGGGAGCGTTCCTCGCTCGAGTTCTCGACGGCCCAGCGATGATCCTCGTCGAAGACGTTCATTGGATGGACGAACTGTCGAGCGAGCTTCTCGCGCGCTTGGTGACCGAGCAGCTAGCCGATACCCACTGGCTGATCTGCGTCACGCGACGGGAGGTTCCGTCGGGCTTCGCTGCGCCGTCGCACTCTGCCGTCCGAACGTTCGCGCTTTCGCCACTGGCTGCGCAGGACGCTCGGCTGCTGGTGGAATGGGCCACCGAAGACATGCCTCTCCTGCCCCGAGACAACGAGACGCTCGTCGAGCGGTCAGGTGGCAACCCATTATTCCTGCAGGAGCTCGTTCGGGCCTCGAGGGAAGCAGGTGTGGAGGCGCTACCGGACTCGGTCGAGGCCGTGGTCACCGCTCAGATCGACCAGCTGGCACCGGCCGACAGGAGTCTGCTTCGAACGGCGGCAGTGCTCGGAGCGGTCTTCGACGTGGAACTTCTGTCGCTGTTGCTGGACGTCGGGGCAGGTCCGGCCGACGCCCCCGTGTTGGAACGTTTGGAGGAGTTCGTAGTCCCGCAAGACCCGGGGACGTGGCGATTCCGTCACGCGCTCATACGGGATGCAGCGTATGAGGGGCTCCCCTATCGGCGGCGGCGCGATCTGCACGCGCATGCCGGCCAGCTGATCGAGGAGGCCGCCGATGACACCTCCGACGTCGCGGAACTGCTGTCGCTCCACTATTTCAACGCTCACCGATTCCAGGACGCATGGCGACACTCCGTGATCGCGGGTCGCCGTGCCCGCGACCGGTTCTCGAACGGAAGGGCAGTCGAGTTCTTCGATCGGGCGTTGGAAGCTGCCTCGCGCTTGAGCGATGTCGATCCGCATGAAGAGGCCGAGATCCGGGAAGCGCTCGGCGACGTGCTCTTCCGGATGGGAGATTTCAGGCGCGCACGGAACGTCTATCGCGACGTACGGCGCGCTCTGGACGACGATCCCGTGGCGACCTCGAGAGTCCTGATGAAGCAAGCGAAGATCCCAGAGCGGCTCGGACGCTACTCGGACGCACTCCGCTGGGTGCAGCGTGGGTGGACCGTCCTCAAGGAGATGGATGGGGTCGACGTACTCCGTCAACGCGCGCAACTCTCCGTCTTCTATGCCTCGATCCGCGTCGCGCAGGGCCGGGCCCGAGATGCGAGGAACTGGTGCGCCCGTGCGATCGAGGAAGCCGAAGCCTCGGGCGAACGTGAGGCGCTCGCACAGGCGTACTACATCCTCGACTGGGCCCTCGTACTCGAGGGGCGCGCAGCCGGCTATGAGAATTCCGGCAAGGCGCTTGCGATCTATCGGGAGATGCGCGATCCAGCCGGACAAGCGGTCGTGCTGAACAACCTCGGTGGCTTCAAGTACTTCGATGGCGATTGGGACGAAGCCGCCGTGTTGTACAGGGAGGGACGAGATGCTCGCGAGCGGACCGGTGACCCGGTCAATGCCGCCTACGGCACATGCAACATCGGGGAGATCCTCGCCGATCAGGGCCGGCTCGAGGAAGCCGAGCCGATGCTGCGGGATGCCCGGCGGGTGTGGCGTGCGGCGGGAGACAGCGCCGGCGAGGCGTTCGCGGAGAGTTTGCTCGGGCGGCTGGCGAGCCGAGCCGGGCGCGCAGATCTGGCCATGGAGTTGTTCGACCGAGCCCGCGCCACATTCGTGAAGGTGGGCAGCCAGACCGACACGATCGAGATCGATGCACGCATGGCGGAATGCCTCGTGTTCCAGGGACGTGCTGACGAGGCGCTGGAACGCGTCTCCGCCGCGCTGATCGATGCCGAAGCTCTCGAGGGGGTGAGTGTCCAGACGCCGCTGTTGCAGCGCATCCGTGGCTACGCGCTGATGCAGATGGAGCGACGGGAGGAAGCGGCCGAGGCGTTCGAGGTCAGTCTCGCGGTGGCGGAGGCGCGCGAGGCGCCGTACGACGTTGCCCTGACCCTGCGTGCGATGGCGCAGCTCGCCCGCGCTCAGGGAACAGACGCGTCCGCGCTCGAACGGAGGAGCGACAGACTCCTGGCGGAGCTTGGAGTCGTGGCGGTTCCGGATGTCCCGGGATCCGCTACTCCCGCGCAGCCGGGGCCATCGCTCTCGGCGGTCGGCGAGGGCGGAACGGCGCCGGCCCTGCCAACCTGATGGCGTGCCTCGGTCCTCTCCGGGCGTCCTCCTCCCGAATGGGCGTCCCTTCCTATGGTCGGGTACCCAGCCTGGGATCTAGGTCGGCGGTGCTAACCAGCACGATCAGATCGCCGTCCTCTCCGAGCCGAGCGATCTTCTGTACACAGGGCAGCGGCGCCACCGAACATTTCGGGAGCACGATGGGGCTCTCCCCCTTCGTGGCGTCGTAGTACACCGTGAAGCTCGTCGGCACACTCGCGGCGAGGGTTGATGAGGTTGATACATGCAACGCTGTCTTGTCGTAGATCAACTTGACGGTGTAGAAGGGGCCACCCAAGCTCCCGTTCTCCAGCGAGTTCACGAGGACCTGGCCGGCGAGGCACGGGCCACCACAGAAACCATCATCCGGCTCCTCAGCGAGCGTGCCGAGTCCGGTCGTACCAGCGGGGAACGTTTGCTTCCCGACGAACGGATCGGCGGGGGTCGCGTTCTCACCCGTGCTCATAGAGAGGTTGCTTCCGCCGATCAGCTCGGCGCCTTGTCCCTTCGACGGGGTAGCCATGACCGGATCTGACGGGTCGCTCTCACCGCAGTCATTGCTTGCAGTGACGTAGAACGAATACGTCTGTCCGTTGGTGAGGTTGTTGACCTGCGCCTGAGTATCGCTGGTCATGCGCTTGCGTACACCGTTCACGTACACGCTGTAGAAGTCGATACCGCCACCATCGGATTCTGGCGCATCCCAAAACAGGACGACGTCACGATTGCCTGGAACGACCGTCAGGTTCTGCGGAGGGTCAGGAGTCGAAAAGGCTGCGGCGGTCATCTGCTGAAGGTCACCGCCACAGCTCGCTGAAGCGATCGGCGCGTCCACGTAGAACGAGGCGGACACCACCAGTGCCAATACGGACACGGCCAGCATCATGCGTTTCATGACGAACCTCCCCCCGAGGCGAGAAAGGCTACCTCGCTCGCCCCTCCGCGTCTTCCTGCACATTCCGTACGCCCTCTCGCCACTCTCGCATGATGAGAGAGGGACGTGGCGGGAATCGTGGCACCCTTACAATTCGATCCTCAGCACCTCTCCTCCGCTGGGACAGACCCCGCAGTTGGTCACGAGCACATCATCGCTGCCCGGGATGAACGCGAGGCTGGTCGGAAACGACAGGTCCTTGTCGAGCACGGTCTTCGAGCCGTCGGGGTTCAGCCGCAGGAGCGCCCCGAATGGGGTCCCGCTCGTCGCAAGGCTGTTGTGGGCGATTTCGACGACGTAGAGGGTCCCGTCGTGGAACGCCATATCGATGATGTTGGTGAATCCCCGCGCCCAGACCGTCGGCTTCTCCCCCGGCACCACGCGGAACACGCGAGCTCCGTGACGAGGGAACGGGAACCCGGTCAGCTGGCCGACGTAGTAGGCGCCGTCGGGACCCCGCACGACGGTCGTCGGGACAGCGTCCATCGGGACCTCGCCACCCTGGAAGTCGACCATCCGCGACGGGAATACGGCGAGGGTGGAGATGCTGCCGCGATCGGTGACCCTCAGCAGGTCGTTCGCCCCCGCGTCGGCGATGATGCTGGCGTCATCTCGGCGCAAGATCCCGTAGGGATCGCTTTCCATAACGCCGCCGGCCGGGTTATGAGCTTGCTCGTACGCGAGGAGGTCGGCGACGACCTGCATGTTGCCGCTCCGGGTGACCCGTACGAGCGTGGCGAGGTTAGCCCCCTTCGGTCCGAACCCGGCCTTGTACGCGGCGTCGCCGCCTAGGCCGACCGTCGCAAAGAGCGCGCCCTCGTCATCGTCGCCTTCGCCTCCCTTGGCAACGTCGTGCGGCCCGAACGCGAACGAGCCGTCCGTCGTCGCGATCGACGGGAGGTGCACGAGCCGGTCGAGGGATCCGTTGGTGACGTGCGTCACCGCGCCCGTCAGCCCGACGCAGGTGCTGCCGAACGGTCCCGGCTGGCACGGCCCCGAACCACCGGCACCGGCTTCGGCGACGAAGTACGAGCGACCGCTTACGAGGAAGATCCCGCGCGGGTTTTTCAAGCCGGAGGCAACGGTCGTTACCCTCACATCACCGCTTGCCACTGCCGGCGGCAAGACGAGCGCGATGGACAACATGCCGGCGACTACAAGCACCGGCAATTGGAATCTCGTGCGACGTGCACGCATGGCGACACCCCTCCCACGTCGTTTCCACAAACGTCGTACTCCGGAACGACGTACCGGTCAAATCGGCTACGGCGAACGGGTGAGTCCGCGCTTACACCCCACCTCCACCGCAGGACTTTCCGTCGGAGCCCTTCACGTCAGGCCGTCCCTCGACTGACGAAACGGGAGGGCCACGTCGCGTAGCCCGTCCGCCATCAGCTGATCAACTGACCTTGCTTTCTCCTGCCTGGATTCGTCGAAGAGAGGTAGAAGCGATCGGAAGTCGTCTTGATGGTCGACTGGCCGAGCATCTCTATCACTTCATGAAGGGTTGAATCCGGCACAGCGGCGAGCGAGGCAGCTTATGCGGCAGATCGTGAACCCGGGGTGTCTCTACGAACCCCCTGATACCTGCCGCTACCTATTCCTCGGTGGGCGCTGAGGTCTCGAACCCCCGACCTTCGCCTTGTAAGGGTGGGAAGAAGGTGCTGGTCGGAGGCTTGACCCGACGCAGCACGATGGCTGCTGCGCTCGCTCGTAGCTGCGCCTTCCAGTAGGGCGGGCCTAGCCAGGGGGCTTTGAGCGATCGATTGACCGTCAGGAACCCGGGGGTAAGGATGCCAAGAGTCCGGAACACTGAATGGCCTACCGCCGGATCTGAAGCGTGGGGTGAAGAGAGGGGGGCGATCATGTCAGATCGCAAGGAGGAGGAGGAGGAGGAGGCGGCCAGGGAGCGTCCTATCAGCCGCCGGCATGTGCTCGGGAACGTCGCCCGGGCTGGAGCAGTCGGAGCGGGGGCAGCGGTCTTGGTTGGCGTCGGGGTCGAGCCGGCTCTCGCAGGCTCCGACGGAGACGTGGTGCTAGGCGCACCCAACACCGCCTCCGCGGTAACTCGCATCACGAACGCGAGCGGGACGGCGTTCACGGGGTCGGGCAGCGTGAACGGTGTTGAAGGAAACAGCAGCAGCGGGATCGCGAGCGGCGTCATCGGCCAAAACGACAGCGGCGGCCTTGGCGTGGTCGGTCGTGCCGCAGACGGCATCGGCGTGTCAGGCGAGAGTACGAACGGGACCGGCGTGCTCGCCACGAGTTTCTTCGGCAGGGCACTTGACGTATCCGGGGCGGCCGGCTTCAGTCGGAGTGGAGTCAAGAGCATCGCCTTCCCGAACAAGTCCGCTACCGTCTCGGTCCCAGGCGGTCTCTCGTCTTCTGCCCTTGCGCTCGCCACCGTCCAGGACACCACGGGCGTCTACGTGAAGTCTGCGGTGCCCAACGTCGGAGCCGGAACGATCCAGATCAACCTGAACAAGGCACCTGGCACCAGCACGAATCCAAGGACGGCGAAGGTGGGTTGGTTCGTCGTCAACTAGCCATCGGGGCGGCCGCGGACTGGTCGCAAACGTGGGCAGCAAGCCCGAGATTTCGGAGGCCCACAACACAAACCTGAAGGTAGATCGGTGGGCGCTGAGGGGCTCGAACCCCCGACCTTCGCCTTGTAAGGGCGAGACGAACGTGCAGGTCAGAGAGTTGTGGGGTCTGAATCGAGCCGACCTCCGAGCGCATCGAGAATGTGTCAAGTTGACCCCGCCGTCTCCGTCGGGGGCGGCGAAGAAGCCGAGATCGAAGTGGAACGGCGTGCCCACAACAGCTCGACGGTGATGTACGCAACGACCACACCAACGATGATCAACGGCGCAGCAGCCGCGCCCGCCTGGGACACGATGAGGGCGATCACGACCGCCGAGAGCGGAAGCCGCAGGACCGAGACGGCCATGGCACCTATCAGCACGCCAACGGCCGGTGTTTCGTTAAGGCCCGGCAAGTGCGAGGCGAGCAGTCCCGCAACGATCCCGATGAAGATCGCAGGAAAGGTCGGGCCGCCACGTGCGCCACCCAGCGACACGCCCCACGCCGAGTCCCTTGAAGATGACGATGAGTACCAGCGTGCCCAACGCCAACGTCCCTGCCTGCTGGACGACCGCGTTCATGGCCTCCTGCCCCGAGAAGAGCACCAGGCCAGCGGATTGATCCGTGATCTGAGAGAAGCCGATAGCGAGCAGTGCAACCACGACGGCTGCCAGCGGGTAGCTCACGAAGGGTCGCTTCGAGACGATCTGGCTGGTTCGCCGACCTATCTCGATGATCGCAACGGTCACGACGGCCGCAACGATGCCGAGCACGATCGTCCACAGGAAGTCGCTGAGTTGAGGTATGGAGTACACGGCAGCGAGAGCGGCGCGACCGCGTATGCGTTCGAGCTGAGACCGGTAAGGGATCCGGCACCGGTGAAGACCAGCGAGCCTACACCCGTCGCAACAAGGCCGGGAAGAAGCACGAGAGGCAGCGTCGGGCCTCCGAGTCCCGCCGCTTCGATGATGATGACAGCCCCGATGATGGGCGAACCAAAGATCGTCGCAAGGGCCGCGAAACTCGCTGCGGCCACGAGCACGAGCTTCGCTTGATCCGGCACATCTCTCTTGGACATCTGAACGGCCAGAAGAGCAAGACCAGTTCCTAGGCCGATCAACGGTGCTTCAGGACCGAGCACGAGCCCCAGACAGATGGATGCCAGTGCCGCCAGCAGGACCCCTGGGATCTCGACAGGCGTCGTCGGTGGGCCGGACTCCAGTCCGCCAGCAGGGGGATGACCCCCATGACCCGGCAGCCGCACGACCGCGAACGCGATGGTCAGCCCGGCGAGCGCGAGCACGGGTAGCGGCCACCACCACGGCGGGGCGCCGAACCCCAGCGCGTCCGGCAGATCCTCATATACCCCCTGTTGGAGCGCGTGGATCAGTTCCAGGAAGCACCAGGCGGCGAGCGAAGCCAACACGCCGATGGCCGCAGAGAGCACAAGGAGTCGGCGGAACTCCGCTTCGAATCAACGCCCCCGGGTCAACCGCCGGACTCGGGGAGCCGGTCTCAGGCGACCGCTCCCCGGCACTCTTGCCCTCAGATCCCACCATGACCACCCCTCTCGCACGGGAGGCTGGCACAGTCTCACGTCCCCATGCCACAGCGCCACGGTGTACAACGGGATCGAAGCGTAGGGCTGGTCAGGTAAGTGTGTCGATGATTGGGTGGTAGCCATCTTGAACGAGAGAGGCAATAGCGACATGGCGGCCACGAGGAGCCAGGAGCGCTTCGCTTCGTGGGTCACGGACGTCCTCGTCTACATCGTCGTCCTCAACCTGTTCATCGAGTACGTGCCGAGGGTCATCACTGAATCGTTCACTATTTCCATCTTCACGGCGGTGGTTCTGAAGTTCTTGATCGACGTGATCACGGGCCTCGAGGGCCACGTGAGCGCGTGGTTCAAACAGCGTGAAGGGCGGGTCTGGCGAGCCGTGGGCCTGGTGACGATGTTCCTCATCTTATTCATCTCCAAGTTCGTCATCCTCGAAGTCATCGACGTCGTCTTCGGCGATCGGGTCGCGCTCGGCGGGTTCATCGAGGTCGCTTCGCTCGTGATCACGATGATCCTTGCCCGTCAGGGAGTTGCCTGGATGTACCGTCGTCTCGGAGAACAGCGACCGGGAGCGATGTAGCAGCCGGAGGATCCCTTGACGAGCTAGGAGCAGCGGTTCCCGCTTTCTCGGCGCTCCCGAACCTCAGCCTGCGCCGATCTGCCGTCGGCGGATGCGGGGTTCCGGTACCTCCGAGAGCTCGGGCAGACCGACGGCACCCTGGAGCCGCCTTCCGTAGGCACGAGAGAGCGGACCGGCTGTGAGTCCGTGCGCCAGGACCGAAAGGAGGATCGTCCACGTCGCCACCTCGACGATGGCGTCGAACGCCGCACCCGACTCATGAATGGCCTCGACCGCAACGAGCGTGAAGACGACAGATGCCAGTCCCCGTGGGCCGAACCACCCCATCAACGCGACGGTGTCGAACCGAAGGCGAGTCCCGACGAGCGAAATCGCGACTGGCACCATCCGGACGATGGTGAGGCTGAGCACGGCGTACACGATCGCCGTCGCATCGAGCCGTGTGGTCAGGACGGGACCGACGAAGATCGCGCCGAACACCGTCCAAACGAAGAACGAGGCAAACAGCCCGAGCCTCTCGGTGAACTCGGTGGGTCGGCGCATCGTTCCCCCGGTCGAGGCGCCGAACACCAGGCCGCCGACGAATGCCGCGATGAAACCGTTTCCACCGATCGCCACGGAACCGAGGTAGGCAAGCAGCGCGAGCGAGACGATTCCGAGCTGCTCCGAGACGTCGGAGATCGAACCACGTTGTCGAGCAGCGCGGAAGAGCCTGCCGCCGATGACGCCGACACCGACCGCCAGGATGAGCGCAAGTCCGATCTCCTTACCGGCTTCGAACAGCCAGTCGCTGGCGGTTCCGGCTTCCTCCGAAACGACCACCGTCAGGAACAGCGCCACGAAGGGGGTGGCGATGCCATCGTTGAGACCACTTTCCACGTTGAGCGCGCGCCGGATCCTGGCCGGGACCGCGGGGTTGGTGAAGATCGCGAGCCCGAGCGCGGCATCGGTCGGGGCAAGGATCGAAGCGATGAGCGCCGCCGCCGCCCACCCCGCGGCGGGGAACAGGATCGCGCAGATCAGTGTCCCGAACGCGATCGTGAGCGGGAGACCGATCAGCAGGAGTCGTGAGGGAAGCCGAGCGTCGTCTTCGACCTCTCGGAGCCGGATGGTGGAGGCATCAGCGAACAAGAGGAGCGCGAGGGTCACCTCCACGACCACGAGGACGGGCTCACTTGTGATCGAGATATCGATCAGATCGGTGACGCCGCTGCCCAGGATCACGCCAGCGAGCACGAAGACCATCGGCGCGGTGATCGAGAGACGTTCGAGGTGCGACGCCGTCAAGGCATAGAGGACAAAGACGCAGCTCAGGATCGCGACCCCGGTCACGCCGCGCTATCCGGCTCGGCCGGCGTCATCGGCCGACGCATCGGAACCCGATATGGCTCGTCGAGGTGTCCACGGTCGTTGAGATGACACTACGCCCCGAGGCCTAGCCGCAGCTCGCAGCGCTGCGCTTTGAGTTCGGCGTACTTGTCGGGGACGGGAGTGCGATCTGCTCGAGGAAGGCTGGCGACATCGGCGCGGGTGCGCCTTGTAAGGACAGGATGAACCTGTAGGTCAGGGCGTTTCAGTCTCGAGATTCGGGAACCACGAGGTCGGTTCAACCTCGTTGAGTTCAGGTGCGTCGTTGTACCGATGTCGTACGGAGGACAACGCTCGCGAATCAGAACGCCATGATCGCGGTCCAGAACATCGCTAGACCCAGCAGGACGAACAGACCCACTCCGACCAACGAGCCACACACGTCCTCGTCTGGACCTATCAGAGCGCAGGGCGAGCACGAGGAGCGCGATGGCAACGAGCCACGGTGTGAGCAGCGCGACCTCGACGGCCCGGACGAAGGCAAGCATGAGACCCGGCGATTCTAGGGGTGGGGCGGGTCACCGACGGTGTTCGGCGACCCGGCGGAGCTTGTCGACCACTGGTCTCGTTCGGTCCGCATCTCCAGTGACAGGACAGCCAGAAAGTCGGAGTCCTCCTCAAGCGAACGAGTCGCAGAGCGATTCCACCCTGCCGTGCACCTCTGCCGCGAGCAGGTTGGCGTCGAACCGGATGAGTCCGTGCGTGCGCACCCACGTTCCGTCCTGGAGCTGGACGCCGCTCCACGAGCCCGTTCCCCACACGAGGGCGCCGGTCGCATCGAAGAAGCTCGGTCCCGAGATGCTGTGGAACTGCGTCTCACCCGTGTCGGCGTTGGTTTCCCAGTCGTGGATCTTGCCCGTCGAGATGGATCGTGTCGGGTTGCCATCGGCGTCCACGAACGTGGTGAACTTGACCTTCATCTCCTGATGGACGTCCAACGGGAACGAGCAGACCGTGCCCGCCGGGAAGTGGAGGTCGACGACAGTGTCTCCGCCCGTCTGCATCACGGGTTTCGCCGCGCCCGCCGATCCGGCGCTCGTGAGCACCAGACACGCGATGGCCGACAAGACGAGGAGTGTCCGCTTCATGATGCCCCTCCCTCAATCGCTGTAGCCTCTTAGGACCACAGCTACACCATCCCGTGTCCGAGCGCAACTCCAGCCCAAGCCCAAGCCGAAGCCTCAGTTTGGCGGCTTGAGATCCTGACCGTAGGGACTGCGTTTGGGGTGGAGTCGCTCCCAGGACCCCTCCCCGATCGACACGGGTGGTCACAACTAAGCGCTGTCCTTAGGTGTTCAACCTCCCATGTGCGCAGGAGTGCGCAACAACATGCCTTCTGATCGGTGAGTTCCGTTGCGTCGTTGTACCGATGTTGTATCGCAGCTCAGGACGCCGCTGTGAAATCGGTTGGCCTCGGCAACACGCGCACATGCCGCCGCGTGGCACTTGGATACACTCGACAGATGCGCTCCGAGCCGTTCGTGCCGACGAGCTTCGAGCCACCCAGGTCTCTGATCGCGGATCAGTTCGTGCTTGAGCCACTTGGACCGCAGCACAATGAGGCCGACCATGCGGCGTGGACCTCCAGCATCGAGCACATCCGCGCCACTCCTGGCTATCCGGACGGCGACTGGCCACCGATCGAAGGGATGTCGCTCGAAGCCAACCTCGCCGACCTGAGCCGCCACGCCGCGGATTTCGCGTCCGGCAAAGGTTTCACCTTCACCGTTCTCGACCCAGATGACGACGAGGTCATCGGCTGCGTCTACCTCTATCCCCCCGAGAGGGAGGGCGACGTCATCGTCCAGTCATGGGTGCGTGCCGACCGCTCCGACCTCGACGAACCGCTGGCTGAGGCCGTCGCCGCATGGGTCGCCGCAGAGTGGCCATGGCAACAGCCGGACCGTTGTGGGCGTTGAGGGGCTCGAACCCCTGACCTTCGCCTTGTAAGAGCGCCACGAGCGTGCAGGTCAGGGGCCTTGTGGTCTCGATTGGCCTCACCAGGAAGTCCGTTGTGTGAAGTTGAGGTCTGTCGTGTCGTCGTACCGATGTTGTGCTGCTGTTCGCCCCTCGAGAACCGTCCAACAGTGTCGTCTGTGACGGGATCGCCGGGGCCCTATCAGCGCACCTCCTCAGCGAAGCGACTTGAACGCGGCGCGCATCTCTTCCGAGAAGAGCTCCGGTTCCTCCCAGGCGGCGAAATGGCCGCCCTTATCGACCTTGTTGAAGTAGAGGTCGACGTTGGGGTACGCCCGCTCCACCCAGCTGCGCGGGGTCTGCCAGATCTCACCGGGGAAGGTGGTGAAGCCGACCGGAATCGAGACCGGCGGAACAGCTCGGCCGACCGTACGAACACTCTCTTGAGCTTCCTCCCAGTACGAGCGCGCCGCGGAAGCTCCTGTGCCTGTCAACCAATACAACGTGATGTTGTCGACAATGTGTTCTCGGGTGAGACCTCCGGAGGGTTCGCCGTCCACGAACGCGCGGGCGATCTTCTCGTAGCTGTCCGTATCGTGATCCATGATCCAGGCCGCCAGGGCGATGGGCGAATCCAGCAGGGCATAGCCAATCGTTTCCGGGCGCGTTGCCTGCTCCACGAAGTATCCAGTGCCGGTCGCATGGAATGCGTCGAGCTGGTCGAGCGCGGCACGCTCTTCTTCGGTGGGCGGCGACGCGCTCAGGGCATTGGCGTCCCCCAGCGCTGGCGTCAGTAGATTGGTGTGGATGCCGAGCAAACCGTCGAGCGACAGGCGGCCCATCGCGTCGGTGACCTGGGAGCCCACATCGCCACCCTGCGCAACATACCGGGTGTAGCCGAGGCGCCGCATGAGCTCGTGCCAGGCTCGTCCAATCCGGATGGGGCCCCAGCCGACCTCGGTCGGCTCGTCGGAGAAGCCGTAGCCGGGGATCGAGGGCAGCACGAGGTGGAACGCGTCCTCCTCGCTACCGCCGTGGGCGGTCGGATCGGTGATGGGGCCGATGGTTTCGAGCAGCTCGATGATCGAGCCCGGCCAGCCGTGCGTCATCACCAACGGCAACGCGTTCGCGTGGGGCGACTTCACGTGGATGAAGTGGATGTTCAGCCCGTCGAGCATGGTCTTGAACTGCGGCAGCGCGTTCAGTCGCGCCTCACACTTGCGCCAGTCGTACTCAGTCGTCCAGAAGCGGGCGAGCGCCTGTATCGCCGCCAACTGCACACCCTGCGAGCGATCGGCGACAAGTTCCGTGGTCGGCAAACGAGTCGCATCGATGCGACGGCGAAGGTCGTCGATCGCCTCTTGCTCGACGTTGACCGCGAATGGCTTGACGATCGTGTCACCGATGATCGTGACGGGATCGATCGAAGCAGTGTCCTTCTCCATCCTTCGCTCCTTCCTCGGACCAGATCAGCCAGCACCCATGGGCCGGATATGTCCATCTCTCATAGGAGCGTTGTGCTTACTGTCCCCGCGTGCCTGACGGCAGGGCGAATACCCATCCTCGTCGCGCCCGTCCCGAGGCGCAAATCCCGACAAACCGCGTCGCATACGTGAGCGCAGCGAGACCTCTTCTGGTGGGCGCTGAGGGGCTCGAACACCCGACCTTCGCCTTGTAAGGGCGAGACGAACCTGCAGGTCAGAGCGTTGCGACCTTTCGATCGAGTACCTCTGAGTAACACTGAATACCCGTGAGTGTCCGTGCGTTGTTACGCGAGATGTTACGCGACGACGCCTCCGGAAGCCCAACAGACGGGATCCGACCATCAGGCGGCATTGACTCGGGTCTGGTGAACCTCGTCGGCAAGGCGGTCCTTCCGAAGCAATCGCGATGCCTGTGGCGATCGGGCTGCATGCCCTTACTCACAACCACCTAGCAGGTGGATCGGACACGTCGGGACGGTCGCTCACCTCGATCAGCTGACAAGTGGCATCATGCGGGCGGCATGATCCCCGACGTCCAGTACGCGCGAACCGGTGGCGTTGCGATCGCCTACCAGGTGGCTGGCGACAACCCGGACACCATCCTGTACTCACCGCACCTATGCACGATCGAGGCGCTCTGGCGCGCCCCACATACGCGCCGGTTCCTCGACCTCCTCACAGCCCAGACGCGGCTGATCGTGTTCAACCCTCGCGGCATGGGTCTGTCGGACCGGCCGCGGGGCGTGACCCTCGAATCGCGGATGGACGACATCAACGCAGTGATCGATGCCGCCGGGGTCGAGCGGGTAACGCTCTTCGGTGTCGCGGAGAGCGGCAACGCCTGCGCGCTGTACGCGTCTACCTACCCGGAGCGCTGCGACAGCCTGTGTCTCTTCACACCGTACGCGACGGTGTCGGATCCCGAGGACGTGCGGCAGGCGTGGGTTCGGGAAATGCGCGAGCACTGGGGTGAGCGCGCGTGGATGGAGGCGTTCAGCACACAGATCAGCCCGGAGTACACGACCGATCCCGAGCTGATGGACTGGTTCGTGTGGATGCAGCGCGCTGCGGCGAGCCCCGCCGCGGCCGCAGAGTTCGCCCGTATGCAGATGGAGACCGACATCACCGACGTGCTACCCACTATCAAGGTCCCGACCGTCGTCATGTTCCGCGAGCAGCATCGTGCCGAGGCTGAGTCCTTCGCTCGCCCGATGAAGAACGTCGAGCTGCTTCTGGTGTCGGGAACGGGCGCGGATCCCTACTCCTCGGCCGAGGAAATCGCCTCGACTCTCGTCGATCAAGCCCGACGCGAAACGAGTCCGGTCGTGCCTGAGTCCCTACTCGCGACGCTGCTGTTCACCGACTTGACTGACTCGACGACGACGGCGGCGGCTATGGGCGATCGCGCGTGGCGCGAGCTCTTGGAGGCCCACCACGCCGACGTGCGACGCGAGCTGGTGCGGTTTCGAGGCGTGGAAGTGGACTCCGCAGGCGACGGCTTCTTCTGCCGGTTCGACGGCCCCGCGCGCGCGATCGCGTGCGCACAGGCCATCGTGCGGCAAGGAAGCGAGCGCGGCGTGATCGTCCGCGCCGGATTGCACACCGGCGAGTGCGAACTGGTCGGCCCAAAGCCCGCCGGGATCGCCGTGCACATCGGGGCACGCGTCCTCGCCGCGGCCGAACCCGGCGAGATCCTTGTATCGAGCACAGTGAAGGATCTGGTCGCCGGGTCCGACCTCACCTTCACCCAGCGCGGCGAGCACAAACTGAAAGGCGTTCCAGACCCGTGGACGCTCTATCGAGTCAACCCGTGAGGGCGTACAGCTACTCGACCCGGGCGGCCTTGTGGAGTTCGAGGGCACCCGGCACGCCCTTCAACTCGACCGGCCCGATGGGCGTGAACGTCGTGCCTCGCGGCGAACGCGTCAGGCCTCGAAGCGGAACGGATCGAACGCGTCCGGGTCGAACGGGTGCGGTTCATCGAGCACCATCGACGCCACCAGTTGGGCCGTTCCGCCTGCCAGCAGCACCCCCTCGGGGCCATGGCCCGTGGCCGCGAGCAAGCCGTCGCGCAACCAGCCGACGAGCGGCCGGTCATCAGGCGACATCGGACGGATCCCCCATCGGATGCCACCCACCGTCAGGGGTGCGAGCGCCGGCGCGATGCGCACGGCGCGGAGCGCGATCCGCGCAGGTGCGTCGACATCTTCCGCCTCGGGCCGTAGCGCCAGGTGGTGCGACGCGCCGCACACGATCGCGCCGTCGTAGGACTGGTGCAGCAGCGCGGAAACGCCGGGGTCGCGCGGCGGCGCCTCACCGAGCTCGGCGGCAGTCGGCCCGGTCTCGCGCTCACTCCAGTCGCCGTCCTCTTCCTCGATCAGATGCCGCAAGAGCCCGGGCGTGCCGTTGAGCTCCACGATCCAGCCCCGCGCCCCGCTGACGGGAAGGACGATGCCGCGCTTGCGTGCGAGCGGCGATGACCACGGACCTGCCGCGAGCACGACGGCGTCGGCGCGAATGACCCCCTCGTCGGTCACGACACCCGTCACCCGAGAACCGTCCCGGACGACGTCGCGCACGGTGCAGTGCGTTCGCACGTCGGCGCCGTTCGCCCGCGCGGCGAGCGCGAGCGCCACGGTCAGCGCACCGGGGTCGATCCGCCGTCCCTGGTCCAGCAGCCACGCCTCCGCGAGGTCCGGTGCGAGCGCCGGTTCGACGTTCCGCAGGGCGGCGCCGTCGAGACGCTCGGCATGGGTGCCCGCGGCCTCCCGAGCGGCGACGCGCGACCGGAGCACCTCCGCGCCCGCGGCCGTCGTGGCCACCATCAGGTGCCCAACCGGGTCCGGGTCGAACCGGACCGGCACCTCCGAGCCCTCGATCACCTCGCGGTACATCGCGAGGCTTCCAGCACTCATCGGCCGCAGCGGTGGATCGTCAGAGAGGACGAACCATCCCTGGTTGCGGCCCGAGGCGCCGGCGGCGAGCTCGTCGCGCTCGACGAGCGTCACGGTCGAGCCACGGCGTGCAAGCTCGTAGGCACATGCCGTGCCCACGACGCCTCCACCGATCACCACCGCGTCTGGCATGGTTGCAGCGTATCTGCAAGCGGCCTTCTCGCCGGCCGAGTGATGGCCGGGAACGAGCAGGTGGATCGGGTGGGCGCTGAGGGGCTCGAACCCCCGACCTTCGCCTTGTAAGGGTGACACGAACCTGCAGCTCAGAGCGTTGTGACTTTCGAATCGAGTACCTCTGAGTACCTCTCAGTACCGATGAGTACCTGTGCATTGTTACGCGAAGTGTTACGCGAAAGGGCGCTGGCTCGTCGTCGCGAGCACCTCTTCTAGCTCCGCGATCCTCAAGGTCGCCCCCAAGTCTCTCCATAGACTCTCGGCCTGGCGTAGCGAGGACAAACCGTCATCGGTTCGGCCCATCTGGACCAGACACTCACCCAGTCCCTGACGGGCGCGAGCCTCCCCGACGATCATCCCTCGTCCTTCGAAAGCGTGCGCGGCCTCATCGAATCTTTCCGACGACGAGGAAAGGTCACCGCGCCGGCGGGCAAGAGCGGCTTCAGCGACGACACGTTCGTCCCGATCGCGGAAGGCGTCACGAGCCTCGCGACCGAGCAATTCTTCAGCGAGGTCGACGAGACCCGAATCGATGCACGCACACGCGATCGCCGGAAGCGAGTCCTGGGCGATGCTCGCAGCCTCTTCGAGCAGCGCTCGCGCCGCCGCCTCGTGGCCCCTCGCGTGTGCAGCGGCGCCGACCTCCCACAGAGACAAGGGGATCGTGCCTCGAACCAGCTCCTCGAGCTCAGCCAGATCGACCGAGGATCCGCCCCGGTGATTCTCGACCTGCGCAAGGTTCAGTAAGGCGAAGGTCCTAGCGAGAACCTCCGACGATCCTCGAGTTTCCGCCAAGATCGTCTCCGCCTCCCGCACGACGTCGTCGAAGCGCCCGAGGGCCAAGAGGTAGTGCAGCCTGCCAGCCCGAGCGATCCGGGCCTCCGCGTCGGCGCCGAGGCGACCCGCGAGCTCTATCAATGCGTCCACCCTCTGGAGAACGTCGGACGGCGGTTCTCCGCCAAGTGCATACGCCAGGGTGTAGAGGGCGTTTGTCGCATCGTTGGTCCGACCTTGGCGAAGCAGCTGGTCAACGGCGACGTCGACGTCCGCTTCACCGGACCTGTCTCCGAGCATCACCTTGCAGAGGCCGCGTACGGAGATCGCCGTCGTGGGAGGCGCAACCCCCAGGCCTTCAGCCATATCGATCGCGATCCCGGCCCGCCGAAGACCGTCTTCCGGTCCCTTCCAACCCTCAAGTGTCCCGATCTCGATCGCAGTGAATTCCGCAAGCGCGCGACTCGGTGCGGAGCCGATCCGGCGCCGGAGCTCCTCCATCATCGGAGCGATCGCCAAGGTGTCCCCGACGAGCTGGTAAACCCCGACGAGCTGACTCGCGGCGGCGATCGCTGTCTCCAGGTCGCCGACGGCGACGGATCGGTCAAGCACCTCCTCGAGGAGGGCGCGGGCGGCCTGCGCGCCGCCGGTAGCCGCGCGGGCACGAGCCAACAGGAGCTTGGTCGTGAGGTCGTCCCCATACTCGACGCTACTCCCAGTCAGTCGTCGCTCCAGGTAGGGGACGACCTTCGACACGTCGGTCCGCATCGCCGCCTCCCCCGCTGCCAGTAGCGCGTCCGCAAGCAGCCTTTGCATCGGGGCGGCCTCGAGCTCTGGCGACGAAGGAGCGAACTCCAGCGCAGCGTCGAGGTGATGCACGACGATCTCGGCGTCCTCGCCGAGCTTCCCTGCGGTTCGATCAGCGATCCATCGGGCGGTCGCCGCATGCATACGTGCCCGCTCGGCCTTCGTGAGTTCCGCGTAGGCGACGTCGCGCACTAGCGCGTGCCAGAACCCGAACTCGAGGTCTCCATCCATCGTGGAGGGGTGCACCGGGCGGCAATACTCCCGCCGGACGAGCTCACCCAACGTGACCTCTAAGGACCCATGCTCTTCGAGCGCGGCGACCGCTCCCGCCCAGAACGTCTTGCCGACTACCGACGCTTGCATCAGCACGCGCTTGGGTTCGGGAGGGAGCGCGTCGATCCTCGCAGCGATCAGCGCCTGGACACCCGCCGGGATCATCGTCTCGTCGAGTGCGCCGCCGGCGATCGGCATGGCCCGCTCGAGAAGCATCGCCGTGAGCTGTTCGGCGTACAGCGGTGATCCACCGGCTCGCTCCAACACGACCCCGATCAGCTCGTCGTCCGCCTCCGGCAGGCTCTTCGCGATGAGTGCCCCGACGTCCTCGTCTGCGAGCGGGGACAGCGAGAGCACGGTGGATCGCCTTCCGGGAGGCCACGATGGATGCCGCTCTTCCACCTCGGGACGTGCAGTGACGATCACGAACAGCGGCAGCCCCGCGGTGCGCTCCGTCAGATGGGTGAGGAACCTGACGAACGCGTTGTCAGCCCAGTGCAGATCCTCAACGACGAGCACCGTCGGGCCCGAGGCCGCCATCCCCTCGAGGAAGCGACGCCATGCCGTGAACGCCTCCTCCTGGTCGGGCGGAGCCGTGTCCGTCTCGAGTCCGACGAGCGGGGCGATGCGGTCCTTGATCCAGCCCCGGGTCTGGGGATCTGGTTCGGTAATGACGTGGTCGAGTTTCGTGGCGATCGTCGGTTGGTCGTCGGTCTCCAAGATCCCGGCTTGGGCCTTCACGATCTCTCCGAGCGCCCAGAAGCTGATCCCGTCGCCGTAAGGCAGGCACCTTCCCTCCCGCCACGTGACGAGGTCGGGGAGCCGATCGATGTGGCGGGCGAGCTCCCGAACGAGACGCGACTTGCCGATCCCGGGCTCGGCGATCACCGTAACGAACTCGGTCGAAGGCCGGGTGCGGGAGCGCTCGAACAGCTGGATCAGCATCCCCAGCTCGAGGTTGCGCCCCACGAAGGGAGTGCGGTCCACCTCCGGATTCCCGACCCGGGCGGAGGGCGAAATCGCGCGCCATGCCTGGACTGGTTCCGCCTTTCCCTTGGCCGAGATGGCGGGGAGCTCTTCGAAGACGATCGCCTCGGCGCTCGCACGCTGGGTCCCTCCCCCGACCGCCACCCCCATCACTGGAGCAGCGGCCTCCAGGCGAGCCGCTGTGTTCATCGTGTCCCCGGTCGCGAAGCCCTCCCCGGAGTGAGGATCGACGTCGAGGCGGACGAGCGCCTCGCCGGAGTTCACACCGATCCGCACCTCGATCCCGAGATCGGAACTTCCGATGTCTTCGATGATCCGGAGTGCGGCTCTCACTGCCCGCTCCGGGTCGTCCTCGTGCGCGAGCGGAACCCCGAAGACCCCGACGACGGCATCCCCGATGAACTTCTCGATCACCCCGCCGTGGGACTCGATGCGCGCCCGGCAGATCTGCTGGTACTCGCGGAGCAGACGGGAGATATCCTCGGCGTCCAATCGCTCCCCCAATGCGGTCGAGCCGACCAGATCGCAGAACAGGGCCGTGATGATCTTGCGTTCCTCGCGAACCGGGGTCGTTTCGAGCTTGGTGCCGCAGTCTCCACAGAACCGCTTGTTCTCAGGGTTCTCGGCGCCGCAAGAAGGGCAGACGATCATTGTGCGGCGAGCCTACGTCAGGTGCGCGAACGGGCTCAAGGTGACGCGAAGTTACGCAGACCGCGATGGCCGACGAAGGGCGTCATGGCAAGCGCCTGTGACCAGCGGAAACGGTGGGCGCTGAGGGGCTCGAACCCCCGACCTTCGCCTTGTAAGGGCGGAATGAACCTGCAGGTCAGAGACTTGAGTCGCTGATTCGGTGTGCCCTTGAGTACCTGTCAGTACCTCTGAGTACCTCTGCATTGTTACGCGAAGTGTTACGCGACGAGGGCTTCGACGTCCATCCCGATCCGGCTCCCGAACGGCGATCCCGCGTGGTGCACTCACGGAAGGACCGTCCTACTTAGTGGTTAGTCTTGGCGGCTTCCTCTTTCACGTGGACCGCCATACAGTCCTGGTACCAGCAGGAGGTCCATTGAGCGTCGCCCGACTTGCTCGTATCACCGTACTGTGCCTAATCGGCCTCATGGTGGTCGCCACTGCAGCAGTCGCGAGCCCGCGGCCGAGCCCGATCGTGTTCGATCGCGCGGGCGACCTGTATGCGCTCCGTCTCGGTCACCATCCGATGCGACTCACCACCACCACGGCACGGGAGCATCAGCCGGCTTGGTCTCCCGATCGTGGCCAGGTCGCCTTCGCAGTGGGACGGCGGGCCGTGGGGGTGGTCGATCTGGTGAGCGGACGGCGCCGCGTGATCACCCGTCTGCCGGACCGGTTCGACGAGATCGCCGCGATCGCATGGTCCCCCACCGGAAACAGCGTCGACATCGGAGCCATGAACAACTTCCGGCGCAACGGGAAGTTCCAACTGAACGGTACCGTATGGACGGTCCGACCCGACGGCGCCGGTCTCAGGAGGATCCTGACTGGGCAAGGATTGCTCACCGGGCTCGGATTCGCGCCGGACAGTGGATCGGTGTTCGCAAGCACCGAGTGGCCGAACGGCGTGATCCTGTGGCGGCGTCACGCGCCGCTCGGTGTGATCTCGTTCTCGGCGGACGGCTCCGATGTGCACCCCGTTGCCACGACGCTGGCCAGTGATCTGGACGTTTCGGAGGCCAGCCCTCGCGTCGCATATCGAGGGTGGAGCCGTACGTGCCACGCATGCGGTGAGATCTGGAGGATGTCGACGGATGGAAGCGGCGCGCATGTGATCGCGCTTCCGCCCAAGGGCCACTACGGCCTCTACGAGCCGAGGTTCTCGCCGACAGGACTCCGAGTGGCAGTCCTCGCTTCCAAGGGAAGGGGCACGTCTCTGTGGATCATGCGGGCGGATGGATCACGTCTACACGAGGTGCTCGACCATGTGTCTGGCCTCGACTGGTGAGTGACGCGATGGCACGCAGCGCCCGCGTGGAACAAGATCTAGTGGGCTCTGAGGGGCTCGGTCCCCCGACCTTCGCCTTGTAAGGGCGGCCGAAACGCCCTGATCAGCGACCTGACCTGCACCGATGGTATCCCCCGGCGCCCCCTCTGGTACCTCGGGGTGCCCAGGCGTTGTCACCCAACTTGTTACCCAAAGAAGGGTGCTGCCCGAGCGTCGCCTTTCGAGGGAGCGTATTCAAGGGCGAGCCCGGAGCTTCTCCTTGAAGTCACGGAAACCGATCTTGACCTCCTAAGGCGCTTCGTTGTCACCCCCGGTGGCGAGAAGTGGTCGTCGGCGAGGAGCGCGACTCAATAGGTAGGGCGCCAACGCACTCGGTCTGCTACGGAGGTGGGACCGCCAAAGCTGCGAACCGGGGAGCCCGTGAAGGCTCGGCTGAAGCGGCTGCACTCGCTTGCTGCACGACACCGTTGGCGGGCCAGCCAGGCGTGGCTCGCTAGCCGAGCGCGAGCCGACCAATCTTGTTCCCGTCGGACTCCACGAACCACATGTTCCCATCGGGACCAACGGTGATGCCGATCGGCCCTGAGGCAGGGGTCGGGATGGCGAACTCGGTGATCACGCCCGAGGTGGTGATCCGCCCGATCTTGTTCCCGAACCGTTCCGTGAACCAAACGTTCCCGTCCGGGCCGGTAAAAACGCCCACAGGAGCGCTCTGCTTCGTTGGGATCTTGAACTCGGTGATCGAGCCCGCCGGGGTCACTCTGGCAATCTGGTTCGCTCTGTACTCGGTGAACCACACGTTCCCGTCGGGGCCGGAAGCGATCCGACGCGCGTCCGGCTTGCCGGGAATCTTGAACTCCGTGATCGTGCCGTTCGGGGTGATCCGAGCGACCTTGCTCTTGTTCGACTCTGTGAACCAAACGTTCCCGTCCGAACCAGCAGCGATCCCGCTCGGGAAACTGTTCGGGGTGGGCACGGCGAATTCCGTGAAGACGCCGGCGGTGGTGACCCGTGCGACCTTGTTCGCGCCGATCTCCGTGAACCACAGGTTCCCGTCTGGCCCGTTCGCGATGATCCAGGGCCCGCTGTCGGGAGTCGGAACCGGGAACTCGGTGATCGTGCCGCTCGGTGTGATCCGCCCAACGTTGTTACCCGCGGCCTCGACGAACCACAGGTTGCCGTCAGATCCGGTTGTGAGGCCTCCTGGTTGGCTGTTGGGCGTAGGGGTAGGGAACTCGGTGAACACGCCCGAGGTCGTGACCCGCCCGATCTTGCTGGCATCGAACTCCGTGAACCAAAGGTTCCCATCTGGACCAGTAATGATGTTTGCCGGGAAACTGTTCGGCGTTGGGATTGTGTACTCGGTGATCGGACCAGGTGCCGCCCGTAGGGCGGGAACGCTTAGGCCCGTCACGCCGAGGAAGCCAACAAAAGTAGCGACGGCGACTATGGACTTCTTCATCAGCAACCTGCCGTATCTGTTTGCCAACCTCGACTCGGCAAGGCAACCAAGTTGATGCGTCGATGGACTGATCTTGTCTTCGTGTGTTGACGGCACGGGGCGACTTCCGCACGGCGGTACCGTTGAGTTATGTCGAGCGCTCAGCGCTGCCGGACGCAATTTCCGGTCATTGATCATTTTCGTTTCATCCTTTCTGTAGGAGTAGCAGGATGACGACGCCCAGATCGATGAGGGCAATCGTCTGGATCCTGTAACGCACACGTTCCCGTTCTGAAGCCACGGGTCCGCCTGTGGAGTAACGGTAGGGGTGCGGCCGCGGAGAGCAGTTAGGTCACTTTCCATTGGTCGCCAGCATTTCCTTCACATACTCCCGGCTGTGTTGGTCCCAAAGCCGGATCGACTCCGGACTGAGTCGGAAGTTGGTCTGTCCGCCCTCGTACATCACCGCAACATCCTCTGGGTATGTCTTCGATATCCAGAGGATGAATGGGTCCCACATCTGGACGTGGAACTTCTGGATGTTCCAGTACCAGGAGGCTTTGACGATCTCTGAGCCACGAACGGTGATCACGAATTCGCTGTCGCTGAATGGGCCCCGGTCGAGCTCATCGGATCGCAGACCCTGGTAGTCGAACGCGCACACGACCGTGGTATCGGTGGGTAGGGCAGCCTCAAGCGCCTCACACGACGTGATCGTCTGTTTCCAGCCGAAGGCCTCGAGGAAGGAGGTCAACATCGACAGACTCTTCGATCCGTGCTCGGGAAAGCCTTCCATCCCCTTGGGGTCGGCGTCGTGGGCCACGTAGGTCATCGCCCGCTCCGCGTCGAAGCTGCCGAACGCGTCCAGAAAGCTCCTGGCGACCTCCACATCCGCAGCGTTGCTCACCGAGGGCTCGGTGGCTGGACTAGGTCCCGGTGACCCGGTTCCTTCGCGGGCTGCGAAGACTGCACCGATGGCGAGGGAAGCGATCACCGCGACGACGACCAGTGTGCTCATCCTCCGGTGCGCTTCCTTACGCTTCCGCCGCCGAGCAAGGCCTTCAAGCGTCAGTTCAGGGATCGGAGACAGCGTTCGTGCTCGCTCCAGGTCGCTGCGCTTCATGTCGGCATCCCCTCCTTCAGGCTCGCTCGGCCCCGAGCGGCGAGGACGCGCACGGTCGATGGCCGAACGCCGAGCGCCTTAGCTGCTTCCTCCGAGGTCATATCGAGCAGATCGACGAGCACGAGTGCAGCTCGTTGGCGAGGTGTCAGCGAGGAGAGCGCGTGGATGACGACGTCCCGAGACTCGACGCCCGACATGTCGTCCTCAGCAGGGATGGCGTGAACCACCCTCCGCAGAGCGACCGCTGCCCTGCGCCCCCGGCTCCGCCAGAGGTTCCAAGCGGTGCGGCACAGATATCCCGTCGGGTCGTCCATCGTGCCGACCGTCGACCAGCGCTCCCACACTTTCAGATAGGCGTCTTGCGCGATCTCCTCGGCCTCGTGGGTGTTGCGCGTCACCAGCCACAGGGCGCCGGTCAGATCCCGATTCGTTTTGAGGAAGAACTCCTCGAACGTCGCCGCGGACGTCATCTGCCCGACCATCCCGTCGATCATGGGCTCATCCGCTCCATGAACCAAGAACGCCTGAGGTGATGCGGAACGTTTACGTCCGCAGGGATCGCTCTCTCGAGGTTGATGGTCCCGCTAGTGGATCGCGTCGCGGTACGTTTGCGGCGCATTCAACACGCCTTCAAGCTCTCGGATTGCCGGCAGCCCGAGCGCGGCCAGGTGCTCGCGCATCTCGCCGTCTTCGTCTAGCAGGTGGTCCACGAGCGAAGCCTAGAACGCCGGGACGGGCTGAGGCGGCGGGGGTTGCAGGTTTGTGGTGGGCGCTGAGGGGCTCGAACCCCCGACCTTCGCCTTGTAAGGGCGACGCTCTTCCAGCTGAGCTAAGCGCCCGCTTGGGCGGTGTGACCGCACGCTCGACACACCACATCGCCGAGCTGGATCGACAGCCGCGTGGCGCCGCACGAGACGCACCGGTCCAGGCCATCTGCCCAACCCGGTTCCGCCTGGCAGGAGGGGCAGATCAGGATCTGACGCCCGCCCACCACCGCCCGCGCCCACGGCACCGATCGCTTGTCGGGGTCGTAGGTGGGACGGCCGCATCGCCAGCACGCCGGCCGTTCATCCGGCTCGTGGGGTCCGTCGAGCGGCCTCACGCCGGCAAGGATACAGGGGCTCCCATCTGGCTTCGTGCAGCGTGGTGCCGTAGCCTCCAGCGATGAGCTCGTTCACCGGACCAGGAACGCCGAGACCGGACGTCAACCAGCAGCTGGCGGCGGAGCGGCGCCGGGACGAGCAGGAACAGGCACGGCAGGTTCACGAGGCCGAACGGGCCCGGCCGTCCTGGTGGCGCCGTCTCTCCGCGAAGCTCACCGGCCGCCCGTAGACTGCCTGCGGCCCTACCACCGCGGAGGAACCGATGAGCGACGTCGCCCCATCCCTATCGACCGGCCTGTTCAAGGGCCTGACGCCGGAGGACGCCAACGGCATCCTCGACGCGGGCGAACGGATGTCGTTCGCCGCCGGCACCGCCATCTTCGAGTCAGGCGACGCCGGCGACGCGATGTTCGTGGTCGCCAGCGGCCAGGCCAGGGTCGACGTCGGCGGCCGGTTCCACATCATGAAGCCGGGTGACTTCTTCGGGGAGATGGCGCTGCTCGCGCCCGGGCCTCGCATGGCCACCGTGAAGGCCGAGGAGGACGTCGAGGCGATCAAGATCGGCGCCGACGAGTTCCAGGCCTTCCTCCTCTCGCACCCCGCGGTCGCACTCTCGATGATGAAGCAGCTCGTGATCCGACTTCGCGAGGTCGAGCAGCGCATCGACGCCTGGATGGCCTGAGGCGCCTCGTCGGGCGTCCGGGGGACCCGAGCGGGCCCTGACGGATGCCGCCGGTAACAGCCCAACGACCTATCGTGCCGAGAGGCATCCTCGTGGGACACTCCGCCGGAAGCGTTTCAGGCATCAGGGGGCTCCAGGTGACGATCCGAACTCGCGGCGTTCTGGCTGTGCTCGTGCTCGGCCTCGTGGCGACGGGCATGTCGGTGCCGGCCTCGGCCGAGGCGCCTGAGCAACGGCCCGCCACTCCCCCCGCCACGCACGGTCGTGCGGGTCTGGCCGACACGGATGGCAACCGGATCTCCGACGGGCTCGACCGCCGGCTCGAGCACTCGTCAGCGCGGCGTCGCGACGTGGTCGCCACGTTCGCCGATCGCGCTTCCCTACTGTCTGCTCGCGGCGCGCTCGGCGCGAACCACGTCTCGGCGACCTTCTCGCTGATCGACGGGTTCGCGGCCTCCCTCACCGACGGGCAGATCCGGTCGCTCGCGCACCGACCGGGCGTGCTCCGCGTCGAGCAGGACTTCGCGGTGCACGCGCTCGACGACGCCTCCAACGACGACTACGGCGTCACGGCCGCCCGCAAGTCCTTCGGTGCGACGGGAGCGGGCGTGATGATCTGTATCCCGGATAGCGGCGTCGCCCTCGGACACGAGCAGCTCGACTCGAAGGGCCCGATCCCGTGGCTCGACCTGATCGAGCAGCAAGGCGAACCCCTACGACGACATGGGCCACGGCACGGTCGTGGCCTCGATCGCACTCGGCGATGGCGTCGGCCCGGGTCCGATCGCAGCGCGGATGAAGGGCGTTGCGCCCGATGCGGCGCTGGCGGCGGTCAAGGTGCTGGACTCGACCGGGTACGGCGATGACTCGCTCGCGGTGCAGGGCGTCCAGTGGTGCGCGGCGAAGGCCAAGGTCGACGTGATCTCGCTCAGCCTTGGCTCCGATGTGCCCTCGGACGGCGAGGATGCGTTGTCGAAAGCCGTCGACGCAGCGACCGCCGCCGGCAAGATCGTCGTGGCGGCGGCCGGCAACAGCGGCGACGGACCCGGCACCATCACCTCGCCCGGATCGGCGGTCACGGCGATCACCGTAGGAGCGGTCGCGGAGTGGTCGGCGCAGAGCGACGCCCTCTACCGGTCCGAAGGTCCGTACCTCGCGACATTCTCCAGCCGTGGTCCGACGATCGACGATCGGGTCAAGCCCGACGTCGTGGCGCCCGGTGTGACGGTCGGCGCCGCGAAGGCCGGGTCCACCTCCACCTACGTCGTGGAGAGCGGCACGTCGATGGCGACCCCGTTCGTATCCGGCACGGCCGCGCTGTTGCGGCAACTGCAACCAGGCTGGACGCAGAGCCAGGTCCGGTCCGCGATCGAGGGCACGGCGTTCGACGCCGGGCCGTCCGGGAAGGACAACGACTGGGGCGCGGGCCTGCTGGACAGCTACGGAGCCGTTGCGCAGGCGGCGGGCGCGACCGGATCCACGCCGTTCCCGCTGCATCGACGGATCACGGGCAGCGTTGCCGACAACGGCAGCTGGTCCACGACCTTCGATCTGTCCGCCGATGACCTCGGCGTGCCGATCGCGGCGACGATCACCACGCAGGGATCGGTGATCTGCGTGATCGACCTGGGTCCGCTCGGCTGCTTCCAGTACGGGTTCTCGCCGGACCTGGATGCCACCCTCTCCGGGAGCTTCGACCTTGCGTCGAGCACGTGCCCGGCAGGCGACGAGTGCACGGCCGGTCGTCAGGAGACGCTGCATTTCACCCCGACCGAGGCCGGCATCTACACGATCACCGTGTATCCCGGCCGATGGACGGGGACGGTTCCGGTGGCTCGTTCGCGATCGACCTGTTCACCGGACCGATCGCCGGCACGGCGGCGCCGAGCGTGCACGTGGGCGATCTCGATCGATCGAGCCTGTGGGTCACGTCGAACCGCTGGCGGGCGAAGGCCACGATCGAGGTCCACGACAAGAATCACGATCCCGTCGTCGGCGCGCTCGTGACGGGCGTCTGGACGGGCAACACGACCGTGTCGTGCACCACGGGCGCCGGCGGGCGCTGCACCGTGGACAAGCGCTTCGCGCGCTCGCGAGCCTCGGCGCTGTTCACCGTGACGATCGTGCAGGCGACGGGCTACGGATACCGGGCGACCGACAACCACGACCCCGAGGCCGACAGCAACGGCACGAAGATCACCGTCGCACGCCCGGCGTAGCTCAGCCGCCGTGCACGACGCGCCCTGAAGCCAGCGTCGTCGTGACGTTCGTCTCGGCGATCTCGTAGACCGAGCCCGCGAAGGGGTTGCGGTCCAGCACCGCGAGGTCGGCGCGCTTGCCCTCCACGATGCTGCCGGCGTCGTCGTCGTGGTTCACGTACGCGCTCCCACGCGTGAACGCGGCCAGCGCCTCGGCGAGCGTGATCCGCTGCGACGGGTCCAGCACCGGCGCGTCGGGCCCATCGCCGATCACCTGGCGCGTCACGGCCACCTGCATCTCCTCGAAGACGTCGGGCGTCGTCACCGGCCAGTCGCTGCCCATCGCCACGACCGCGCCGCTTCGCACGACGTCGCCGATCGGGTAGAGGTGGTCGGCGCGCGCGCCGACCCGCGGGCGCGTGAGCATCTCGATCATCGGGTCTGGACAGGCCCACACCGGTTGGATGTTGGCCACGACGCCCAGCTGTCGCATACGAGGGATGTCGGCGGGGTCGGGCAACTGCAGGTGGGCGATGTGATGGCGGTGGTCGTTCCAGCCGTTGGCGGCGCGCGCCGCCGCGACGGCGTCGAGCGCCGCACGGAACGCCCGGTCCCCCAGCGCGTGCTGGTGGATCTGGAACCCGACGCCGTCGAGCCGCACGACGGCCTCGGCGAGCGCCCCTTCCTCGACGAACTGCAGTCCCCGATCGCGTTCCTGGCCGAAGTGACCCTCGTAGGGCTCGAGCATCGACCCGGTGGCGCTCTCGGGACAGCCATCCAGCATGATCTTGATCGTCCGCGCGTTGATCCTGTCGCCGTTCGCCCAGTTGTACTGCTCGACCAGCTCGTCGATCTGCTCGGGCCCTCGGTGTCGGTCCCACCACAGCGCGGTCACCACATGCATCGACAGCTCGTGCAGATCGTCGAGCTCGCGATACGCCTTCAACAGATCGGGGCGGACCCACGCGTCCTGCCAGGCCGTGATGCCGAGCGCATGCAGGTGCCGCTGCGCCACGCGGATCGACTCCATCCAGTCCTCGACCGAATCCGCAGGCATGTGGTCGGACCAGAACGAGTAGGCGGTGCCTTCCTGCAGACACCCGGTCGGCATCCCGTCGGCGTCACGCACGTAGTAGCCGTCCCACGGGTCGGGCGTTGCGGCCGTGATACCGGCGAGCTCGAGCGCCCGCGAGTTCACCCACGCAGCGTGCGTGTCGGTGTTCATCAGATAGACGGGGCGGTCGGGCACGATCGCGTCGAGCTGACGCCGATCCGGCCCGTCGGCGCCGAACGAGTGCGCGTACCATCCCCCGCCGACGATCCACTGCTCGTCGGGGTGCGCCGCCGCATGGTGCGCGATGCGCGCGAGGTAGTCGTCGACATCGTGCAGGTCGTCGAGGTTCACGTGGCGGCGGATCCGCCCCGCGAACGCCGCGTGGATGTGCGCGTCCTGGAACCCCGGGACGATGCACGCGCCGTTGATCACCTCGGCGGTGCCGACCCGCTCGCGGACGTCGGCCTCGGAGCCGACGGCCACGATGCGATCGCCGCGGACGGCCACCGCCTTGGCCCAGCTTCGCGCCGCATCGACCGTGTAGACGTCGCCGACGAGGATCAGGTCCGCGCGCTCGCTCATGGCGGCGGACGCTACCACGACCCTCGGAGCTCAGCCGAGCGTGATCGGCCCGTGCATCCCGAACGCGTAGTGACCGGGCAGGTGGCACGCGAACTCCCACCCGGGCGCGAGCTCGGCCGGGAACGTGAACGTCGTCTCGACGGTCGCTCCCGCCGGGACCGAGATCTCGCCGGGCCGCGCGCCGTGGTGCGCCTCGGTGCCCGCCTCGTGCACCGCCTGCATCGCGGCGTCGCCCACCAGGAACTCGTGGTCGATCGGGTCGGTGTTCGTCACCACGAACCGGACCGTCTCGCCGGGCGCGACCTGCAGGGAAGCCGGGTCGAAGCGCGAGAAGTGGATCGTCATCGTCACGGTTCGCACGTGGTCCGGGGTGGCGGTCGCGGCGGCCGCGAACCCCGCGGCCAGCAGCAACGTTGCACACGCCGCCGCGACCGCCACCCCGCGCCTCATCGAGCCGTCCCCGCCTGCTGGATCCGCCGCCGCGCGAACAGCGCGACGAGCGCCAACCCGGCGCCGAGCCACAGGAGCGACCGCGCCGCGTTCGGGTCGGGCACCGGCACCGACGCCGGCGGGTACCCGGCCGCGATCGGATCCGGATGCCCGAAGCCGCTCGCGTCGATCGCGAGGTCGTGGGTCATCGTCGAGGCGGGCGCGTCGATCTTCAGATAGGTGAACCACATCGGGCCGTTCGGGATCCACTTCGATCGGCTGTCCGAGCGAAGGTCGTTCATCAGCGACGCCGACGCCGGCTCGCTGCGCTCCTGCACGATGCCCTGCTGGTCCGGGTTGCCGGTGGGCGCGAGCGCCTGCGGCAGCATCGACGGCTTCCGATCGGTCAGCAGGAACACGTCGGCCTGGATCAGGTCCTGTGGTGAGCGGCCGAGCGACAGGATCCGCAGCGGCACCCACGGGTTCGGCGTCGGGATCACCACGTGCACCGGCGTCCCCTCGCCCTCGGCGAGTCCCTGCTCGGCCGCGCGCTGCGTGTTGAACCGCGTCGCCATGAAGATCGGGCTGCGGTCCGCGTAGAACGCGAGCACCTCCGGCGCGTCCGGCGGCAGGAAGAAGCCGTGTTCGCGCGCCCAGTTGCCGACCGCGACGGCGCCGCCCTGGAGCACGGTGATGTCGAGCGAGTCGACCTTCGCGCGCATCAGCACTCGGGCGGCGTCCTCCGCGAGCGCTCCGGCGGCGGCGAACACGGGTCCCGGCACGACCGGCTGGACCTCGATCGCCAGGCGCTGCAACGTCCAGTCCCCGCCCTTGATGATCTTGGTCGGGACACCCGGCAGCGGCGTGATCGAGCCCAGCGAGCCCTCCACCTTGCCCGCGTAGCTGAACGAGGTCAGATAGTGCTCCACGCCGCGGTGATACGCCGCGAGCGTGGTCGTGCGTGTCAGGCTGATCGTTCCGTTCGGCGCGATCAGGCCGCCGCAGGCCAGTGCGCTTGCGGCGCCGCCCATCAGCACGGTTGCGGCGACCACCGAGACGACGGCAGCCCGAGCCACGGTGCGTGCATGCATCGGGTCCCCCTTCCGGGTTCCGGTTGATCGTCGTTGGACGCGCGAGCCGTCCTCAGGGTTCCCGCCGGCTCGCATATGCTGCGCCCGTGCTGTTGAACCCGACGGAGGACGATCGGCTCCGGATCTTCAACGCCGCCCAACTCGCCCGGGCGACGTTGGATCGAGGCCTCGCGCTGAACGCTCCCGAGGCCGTCGCGCTGTTATGTGACGAGATGCATCTGGCCGCCCGGGGCGGCGCCTCGTGGCAGGAGGTGCTGGACACCGCCGCGGGCGTCGCCACGGCGACGCCGGTGCTGGACGGTGTCCCCGAACTGATCCCCGAGATCAGGCTCGAGGTTCTGCTGGACGAGGGCACCAGGCTCGTAGTGCTGCGCGAGCCGTTCGGCCCCGGGGAGCCGGGCGTGCGATTCGGGGAGGGCGACGTCGCGCTGGTCCCCGACCGTGAGCGCCGCACGATCACCGTGACCAACACCGGCGAGCGTCCGATCCGCATCTCGAGCCATTTCCCGTTCTGGGATGCGAACCCGAGCTTGTCGTTCGACCGGGAGCAGGCGAACGGGTTCCGGTTGGATCTGCCGGCCGGCGACTCGCTGCGCTGGGCTCCCGGCGAGACGCGCGAGGTCACGCTTGTCGCGCTCGGCGGGACGCGCGATGCCTGATCGTCTCAGCCGGGAGGAACACGCCCTCCGCCACGGCCCGACCGCCGGCGACCGTGTCCGCCTTGCGGACACCGACCTGTGGATCCGGATCGAGCGCGACCTGACCGAGCCGGGCGACCAGGCGCTCTGGGGCTACGCGAAGAACTGGCGCTCCCGGATGACCCAGCACGATGCCGCGACGCGCGCGAGCGAGCTCGACGCCGTGATCGGCTCGGTGATCGTCGTGGACCCATTGCTCGGCGTCGTGAAGTGCGATCTCGGCATCAAGGACGGCCGGATCGCGGGGATCGGTCGGGCCGGCAACCCCGACATCACCGACGGCGTCGACCTGACGATCGGCCCGAACACGTGGCCGATCCCCTGTCACGGGCTGATCGCGACGCCGGCCGTCATCGACTCCCACGTCCATCTGCTGTCGCCCCGACTCGTGCCGGTCGCCCTATCCGCCGGCGTCACCACGCTGATCACCGCGGGATTCGAAGAGCCGCCCGACCGGATGGCCGCGACCTATGCCGCGTTCGAACACCTCCCGGTGAACCTCGGTCTGCAGCCGAGCGCACGGACCGATGTCGCCGGGGGCCTCGACCCGGCGATCGAGGCGGGCGCGGTCGGGCTGAAGATCCACGAGGACTGGGGCGCCTATCCCGAGATCATCGACGCGACGTTGCGCGCGGCCGAGGCCCACGACATCGCGGTGTGCCTGCACACCGACAGCCTGAACGAGTCCACCGAACTGGAGGGCACGGTCGCCGCGATCGCCGGCCGCACGATCCACGCCTATCACGTGGAAGGGTCCGGCGGCGGCCACATCCCCGACGCGCTCGGCCTCGTGCGCGAGCCCAACATCTTCTGTTCGTCGACGACGCCGACGCTCCCGTACGGCCCGGCCACCGCCGCCGAACAGCTCGACATGAAGCTGATCGTCCACGAAGGGAATCCCGCCCTACCCGAGGATGTCGCCGCGGCGCTCGAGTTGGTGCACCCGGCGACGATGGCAGCGGAAGGGCCGCTGCACGAGCTTGGCGCGATCCAGATCGTCAACTCCGACTCCCAGGGCATGGGGCGGATCGGCGAGACGCTGCGACGTACGTTCCAGCTGGCCGATGCGATGAAGCGGTGGGCCGACGACGACTCGACGGACGACAACGACCGCGTGCTCCGCTATCTCGCGAAGTGCACCTCCGAGCCCGCGATCGTGCACGGGATCTCGAGCGAGGTCGGCTCGCTCGAGCCGGGGCGCATGGCCGACATCGTCCTGTGGTGGCCGACGCACTTCGGTGTGAAGCCGCTGATGGTGATCAAGGGCGGGGTGGTCGCGTGGAGCGCGATGGGCGAGGGAAATGCCAGCGTGCACGGCGCGGAGCCGACCCGCTACGGCCCGGACTGGGGCGGTCTCGGCAGCGCCCCCGCCCGGTTGGCGACCACGTTCGTCTCGCAGTCCGCCCTCGATGCCGGGTTCGCAGAGACGACGGCGCGCAGCGTGGCACCGGTTCGCGGCACCCGCGGGATCGCCCGCGACGCGCTCACGTGGAACACGGCGGCGCCGCGCGACCTCACGATCTCGCCGGTCGACGGCACGGTGACGCTGGACGGACGGGTACTCGCCTGCGAACCGACGACGACCGTGCCGATGTCGCGCCGCTACCTGCTCGCCTAGGCGGTCGCGAAGGACTCGCCGGTCTCGACCCGGCCGAGCTCCCCGTCGTGGCGGATCGTCACGCCGCGGAACCCGTGGACGGTCCACCGTTCGCCGTCCCCGAGGATCGCCGTGCGCTCGTCGATCCCGACGAACCACGTGTCCTCCGGGAGGCGCGAGGTGAGCCACCACTGCACGCCCGGGATCCGGGCCGCACGATCCCAATGGACGCCGAACGACACATGAGGTACCAACCCGAGCCCGAACAGCCACGACGTGCCGCCGCGACCCTCGGCGTTCCGCTCGCGGCTGGCGACCATCGCCCCCGCGCTGCACCCGGCGTAGACCGCACCTCGATCGATCGATCGTCGGATCGCGGCCAGCACGGGCGAATCGCGCAGCACGTCGGCGAGCTTGCTCGGCTTCCCGCCGGAGAAATAGATCATCGAGGCGCGCTCAAGGCGGGCGGCGACATCGTCGCGGAAGGCGTCCTCGCGCACCTTCACCGGCAAGACCTCCGCGGTCACACCCGCGTCGGCGTAGTGGTCGAGTCCCATGGTGCCCCACCGATCGAACACTGCATCGCCCTCCGAGGCGCTTGCTGTCGGCAGGATCACGACGCTGCCGTCCCCGACGGCGTCCGCGAGCGCGAGCCGTTCGACATCGGTGCTCCACGGTTCGAACTCCCCCGAGCCGAGCAGCAGGTACGTCGACACGCGTCTAATCCTCCGCGAGCGGCATGTCCGCGGGCCGCTCAACCGGCCCGTCGAGAGCGGGCACGGGGGTCGCGGGCGGCTGAGTGGGACGTCCGCGTCGTGTGTGCCGCCCGACGCGGCCTCCCGGGATCAGCGTGCCTGCGCCATGCCGCGCGCGCCAGGCGGCGACCAGGATCGCGCCGAGCCCGGCGATCGAACCGAGCGTCCACCACGCGACGTTGAGGAACGGCACGAGGCCGATCGCGGCGCCGATACCCCAGCCCGCGAACAGCGCGCCCACGCGAGAACGAGGTGCGCGAACGACGAGCCGCCCGATCGCATACGTCACGGCCGCCTGGCCGACGAGCCAGAGGAGCCCGAGTCCGAGGAGGAGCGCCAACCCGAACGGGAGACCGACGATCGTCGCTGCCGTTGCGATCGCTGCGATCGGAACGCAGATCGCGAGGACCAGGCCCCACCCGGCGGCGGCGAGCGGCGCGGTCCGGATCACCTCGGCGGTGCGCTCCGCTCCCCGAGGTGCGAGCAGGATCAGCAGCAACCCGACGAGCAGGATCGAGATCGCCATGGCCGCGCTGACGAGCAAGGCGCCGAGCACCTCCGCCGGTCCGGAGAGGGTGAAGCCCACGTCGTGTCGGACCTCCCCGGTCACCTGCGAGCCGTCGACCGCGATGAGGTTGCCGCCCGCGCGCACGTCGCCCGTGACCTGGGCCGTCGCGAGCAGGCGGATCGGCCCGTGTAAGGCGATGACGTCCCCGCCCACCTGTCCGGCGATCGTGACCGGCCCGTCGAGAACGACGACGTCGCCCTGGGCCACCCCCTCGATCGTCGCGCTCCCCGAGAAGACGACCACCTGGCCCACGACCGCGCCGCGCGGCACGAGGACATCGCCGGACAGCACGACCTGGTCCGCGGGCTCAGCGCTCGTCGTCGGTTGCGCGAGGGCGGCTGCCGGCCAAAGGACCGCCAAGGCCACACCGAACGCGACGCATCCTCGTCGGATCACGCCGGGCATCCTATCGAGCCTCCCTCGTTCGGAGATGACACACTGCGGCCATGGCGTTCCGCGCAGACGGCCCCCGGTGGGCGATCGCAACCCCGCACACGGCTGCGACCCGAGCCGGCGCCGCAGCCTTCGAACGCGGCGGCACCGCGATGGACGCGGCCCTGCACGCGGCGGTGACGCTCGCGGTCGCCTACCCCCACATGTGCGGGGTCGGTGGCGACCTGTTCGCCCTCGTGCAGCGCACCGACGGTGAGACCCTCGCGATCAATTCGAGCGGCCGTTCACCGAAGGGAGCCGATCCCGGCGCGCTGGCCGGGGCCTCGACAATGCCGATCCGGGGGCCGGTGCCGATCACCGTCCCCGGCGCGGTCGCGGGCTGGCACGCGTTGCACAGAACCGGCGCCGTGCTCCCATGGGAGGCGGCCTTCGAGACCCCGGTATCCCTGGCCGAGGACGGGGTCGAGGTCAGCCGGTCCCTCGCCGGGTCCTTGCTCGATCCGGAAGCGCCGTTCATGGACGATCCCGGTCTCTCGGCGATCTTCTATCCGGGCGGTCAGGCGGCCGCGGTGGGGACGACCGTGCGCCAACCCGCCCTGGCTCGAACGCTCCGCTCGCTCGCCGACGCGGGACCCTCGGCGCTGTACGGCGGCGAGGTCGGCCGAGCGTACGCGCGCGGGCTCGCCGTCGCCGGGTCGCCGATCACGATCGAGGACCTGGCCGCGCATGAGGCCAGCCTGCTCGCCCCCTTGCGCGCGGCTTTCGGCGATCTGCACGTGAGCGTCGCCCCGCCGATGTCCCAAGGGTTCGTCCTGTTGCAGCTCCTCATGTTGCTGGAACGCCTCGGGATCGACCCGGATCTCGACGGCGAGGCCGCCGGACCGATCGCCCGGGTCATCGATGTTGCCAACATGGGGAGAGACCGGCACCTCGCCGACCCCGACCGCATGCTCGTGCACCCGTCCACGCTGCTCGACGACGGACACCTCGCGGCGCTCGCGGACCAGGCGCGCGACGCCGCGCCGGCACGTGCGAGACCCGACGGCGACACGATCGCGCTCGTCGCCGCCGACGCCGAAGGCAACGCGGTGTCCTTGATCCAGAGTCTCTTCTGGGGCTTCGGCTCGGGGATCCTGGAGCCCGAGACGGGCATCGCCGCGCAGAACCGAGGGGCCTGCTTCACGCTCGAGCCCGGACATCCCAACTGTTTCTCTCCGGGGGTGCGGCCCTTCCACACATTGATGCCGGTCCTGATCCATCGAGGGGGCGACCTGGCCGGGGTCGCGGGCACGATGGGGGGCTATCAGCAGCCGCAGATCAACCTGCACACGCTGACGAAGGCGTTCGTCGCCGGCGCTCATCCGGCCGACGCCGTCGCCGCGCCGCGCTGGGTGGTGCTCGGGGCCGACGAGGGGCGCGCTCCCACCCAGATCGGGGTCGAGCCCGGCGTTCCCGAACCGGCCGTGACCTCTCTCCGCGAGGCAGGTGCCTTCGAGCTCACCGAGGAGGACGCCTTCGGCCACGCGCATCTGATACGCGTGGCGGCCGACGGGCTCTCGGCGGGGTCGGACCCTCGAGCCGATGGTTCCGCGGAGGCAGGCTGACCATTCCTAGGCCCTTCGGGTCTGGCGTGTGGCCCGTTCGGGCTGCGACACTCGCCCTGAAAGCCATATGCCGCACCCTCCCGTTGATCCCCCCGGATCGGACGAGCAGCTGATGCAGCATCTCCTGGACGACGTGGACGGGATCGTCTGGTCGTTCGATGCTGCGGCCGCGGCATTCACGTACGTGTCGGAAGGCAGTCGGCGGCTGCTCGGTCACGAGCCCCGCGCCTGGCTCGAGGATGCCGAGTTCCGAACGCAACGGCTCCACGCCGAGGACCTGGATCGCGTCGTCGACGCGTTCGCGCGCGTCGGCTCGAACGGCGGGGACTTCGATCTCACCTACCGCATGCGGGCCGCCGACGGATCGTGGCGATGGTTCCGCGACATCGGTCACGCCACGATCGGCGAGCTCGGGATCGTCACGCGTGTCCAGGGACTGATGATCGAAGCGAAGCCGATCGAGCAACCGGCACCCGAGGATCGCTTCCGCAGCGTCGTCGAGCACCTGTCCGCGATCGTCTACCTCGAGGAGCTGCCTGCCGGCGAGAGCGCCGGACGCATGCTCTACGTGAGCCCGCAGGTGCGCGAGGTGCTCGGGTTCACGCAGGACGAATGGCTCGGCGATCCGACGGCCTGGGCGCGGCAACTGCACCCGGAGGACCGCGACCGCGTCCGGGAGATCTACGAAGGGATCGAAACCACCGGCGAGCCCTTCCGCGCCGAGTACCGGATGTACGCGAGAGACGGGTCGGTCCGCTGGCTTCGGGACGAGGCGCTCGTCGTCCGCGACGCTGCCGGCTCGCCGATGTACTGGCAGGGCGTGATGTTCGATGTGACGGAGCAGCACGAAACGGCCGAACGCGCCGATGCGTCGGAGGAGCGCTACCGCACGCTCGTCGAGCAGATCCCGGTCATCGTCTACCGCGAGGCCGTCGTCGGCGACGACATGCAGGTCGTCTACATCAACTCTCGAGTCGAATCGTTGCTCGGCATCACGCCGGCCGAGTGGATCGAGGACTCCGGCGTCTGGATGGCGGCGATCCACCCCGAGGACCGTGATCGCGTCGACGCGGAGAACCGCCGCACCGAAGCGTCCGGCGAGCCCTTCGTGATCGAGTACCGGATGGTCTCGCGCGACGGGCGCACCCTGTGGTTCCGGGACGAGGCGGCGCTCCAGCGCACGGAGACCGGCGAGCCCGCCTACTGGCAGGGCGTGATGATGGACATCACCGCGCGCAAGGAGGCGGAGGCGGGGCTCGCGGAGGCCGAGGCGCGGTATCGGGCGCTTGTCGAGCAGCTGCCGGCGATCGCCTACATCGACCCGATCGATCGCCACGGCACCGTCTACATCAGCCCGCAGACCGAGGCGATCCTCGGCTACGAGCCGGCGGAGTGGTACGCGAACCCCGATCTCTGGCGCTCGATCGTGGACCCCGAGGATCTCGCACGGCTCGAGACCGCCTCGGAGACCGATCCCAACTCCTCGACGTACCGGGTCGTCGCGAAGGATGGACGTGAGGTCTGGATCCACGATCAGGCCCGCCCGATCTACGACGACGACGGCAACCTCGTGTACTGGCAGGGCCTGCTCCTGGACGTGACCGATCAACGCCGGACGCAGGAGCTGGAGCGCGCGCTCGACCTCGAGCGACTCGAGGCAGAGCGTCTGCGCGCGGAAGACGAGATGAAGACGACGTTCCTCCACGCCGTCTCGCACGACCTCCGCACCCCCCTGGCGGCGATCCTCGGGTTGGCGGTCACGCTCGAGCGCGAGGACCTCACGCTGTCGGCCGACGAGTCACGCGACCTCGCGCACCGGATCGCGCAGAACGCGCGACGACTCGACCGGATGGTCAGCGACTTCCTCGACCTCGAGCGGCTGGACCGCGGGGTGGCCGAGCCGAACTGGACGCTCGTGGACGTCGGCGCGCTGATCCGCGAGATCGTGGCCGACTCCGACCTCGTCACCGATCGGCGCCTGGCCCTCGACGTCGCGCCGATCACGGTGCGCGCCGACGTCGGCATGATCGAGCGGATCGTCGAGAACCTCCTCGGCAACACGGTGAAGCACACGCCGGGCGACGCCCGGATCTGGGTGCATCTGACCCGCCTGGACGACGGCGTCGAGCTCGTGGTCGAGGACGACGGCCCGGGGGTTCCCGACGCGGACAAGGCGCGCATCTTCGAATCGTTCCGCCAGGGCATCGACGCCGCCAGCGGATCGGGCGTCGGGCTCGCGCTCGTCGCCCGCTTCGCCGAGCTCCACGACGGGCGCGCATGGGTCGAGGACCGACCGGGGGGCGGCGCGTCGTTCCACGTCACGATCGCCGCGGAGCCGACGGAGCGTCACATCGACCTCACGGCGCTCGAGGATCAGACCGAGACCGACTCCTCCGCCGACAGCCAGGCGTAGGCCTCCTCTTCCTGCGCGAAATGCAGGCGCAGGATCGCGTGCAGCCCGTACAGCACGCGCCGCAGATCGACCAGGTCGTCGCGATCGGGGCCTTCGGGCGGCAGTTCCTCGAGCAGCTGGCGATAGACGCGCACCAGGTGGGAGATCTCCACGTGAGCCCGCGCCATGCTCGACATCGGGTCCTCGCCCCCCATCAGCCGCGCCACCACCGGGTAGACCTCTTCCTCTTCCTCTTCCTCGTGCTGCGGCAGCCGCTCGCAGAGGAAGATGCGAACCGCCTCGAGCTCCCGCCGGAGATCGTCCGCAGGCATCGTTTCCAGCCGGTCGGCGACGGTCCGGATGCGCTGGACGTCGGGGGCGAAGGCCACGTGCTCCTGCCGGAACCGCTCGGCGACGTCGGTGCCGGGGCCGGCCACCGGCGCCTTCACGCCGGAGCCGAGCGCCCGCAGGGCGTTCAGGATGGCGGCGACGTCGATCACTTCCTGGAGGAGCGCGCCGACAGCTGGCCTGAAGGCCCCAGCCGCGCCCATCCCCATGAAGATGAACGCGAGACCCATGCCGAGCAGCACGCTCTGCACGGCGATACGCCGGGAACGCTGCGCGATCGTCATGGCGTCCACGAGCCGATCGAGCCGATCGACCACCAGCACGACGTCGGCGGCTTCGGACGAGGCGGTCGCGCCGCGCGCCCCCATCGCGACACCGACGTCGGCCGCCGCGAGCGCCGGAGCATCGTTCAGGCCGTCGCCGACCATCATCACGATCCCCTCGGCACGCTCGGCGGTCACGGCCTCGACCTTCTCGCCCGGGGCGCGCTCGGAGAGGATCCGGTCGACCCCGAGCGCGGCGCCGACCGACTCCGCCACGTCCGGGTGGTCGCCCGTGACCATCACGACCCGGCGGATGCCGGTACGTCGTAGCGAGCGGATCACGCGCGGTGTGTCCGGCCGGATCGGGTCGTCGATCACCAGCGCGCCGGCGACCTCGCCGTCGACGCCCACGAACACGCAGGACGAGCCGTCCATCATCGTGCGACGGCGCACGTCGCGCGCCCGGGCGGGCAGCGCACCGGCGCCCGCGACGAACGCCACCTTGCCGAGCGCGATCTTCCGTCCCTCCACGACGCCGGCGATCCCGGCGCCGTAGCGCTCGTCCACCTCGTCGGGGAACGTCAGCTCGCCCCCGCGCTCGCGGGCCGCCCGCACGATCGCGGTCGCCAGGACGTGCGGCGACACCTGGTCGAGCGAGGCCGCCAGGCGCAGGAGCTCGTCGGGCTCGACCTCGCCGAACGACTCGATGTCGGCGATATGCGGGACACCGGAGGTCAACGTCCCGGTCTTGTCGAACAACAGGATCTCGGCGCGCGCCATCGTCTCGAGGGCGCCGCCGCCCTTGACGATGATGCCTCGCTTGGCGGAACGAGAGATGCCCGCGACGATCGCGATCGGCACCGCGAGGATGAGCGGGCACGGCGTGGCTACCACGAGGACCGACAGCGCGCGCATCGGATCGCCGGTCGCGACCCAGGCGCCTCCGGCGATCACCAACGTGATGGGGATGAACCACAACGCGTACTGGTCGGCAAGGCGCACCGCCGGCGCCTTCTCCAGTTCGGCGGCCTCGACCAGACGCACGATGCCTGCATAGGTCGAGTCGGCGGCCGTGGCCGTCGCATGCAGATCGAACGCGGGGCCGGCGTTGACCGCCCCGGAGCGCACGAGGTCGCCGGAGGGCCGCTCGACGGGCCGCGACTCGCCCGTGAGCGCGGACTCGTCGAGGATCGCGTCGCCCTCGAGCACCCCGTCGACCGGGACCACCTCGCCGGTCTTCACGAAGAGCCGGTCGGCGAGCACGACCTCGTCGATGTCGCGCGTCTGCAGGTCGCCGTCCTCGTAGCGATGCACCTGTTGCGGCGCCCGGGCCAGGAGTGCGGACAACTCGCGGTGCGCGCGTCGATCGGCGTAGTCCTCGAGCGCCTGGCCGCTGGCCAGCATCACCGCGAGGACGGCGCCCGCGAAGTATTCCTGGAGCGCCAGACAGCCGATGATCGCCACGATCGCGATCACATCGACCCCGGCCTCGCGGTGCGCGATCGAGCGGATCACACCGACGAGCACCGGCACGCCCCCGAGGACGGTCGTCGCGGCCCAGACGGCGTTGGCCGCGTCATGCTCGTCGAGCGCCGCCAGCACCGCACCGCCGAGCAGCCCGGCGAGGCAGGCGAACAGCCACAGGCGCGTCAGGCTCGGTCCCTCCTCGCGGTTCACGTCACCCTCCGCAGCGTCGCATCGAGGTGCCGGGTCATCGGGGTCGACGCGGTCGCCATATCCAGGGCGTAGGTCAGCGTGTCGCCCTCGACCCGATACCGGCGGAACAATCCGGTGACGTCCGAGCCCGTGTCGGTATGGCCGATCCCGTTCTCCGACGCGGCGAGCTCGATCGTTCCGTCGCGCACTTCGCCGTGCGCGACCTCCGTGAGCCCGAGCGGGTGCGCCAGACACAACTCCAGCGATCCTGGCGTGGCGCCGCGGCGTAGGAACCCACGTTCGAAATGGAGCGCCGCCCCATCAGCGATCTGGAAGCTCTCCTGTCGATACAGCAGATACGGCTCGCCCACGTCCTCGAAGACGAGTTCCTCCCGGTAGTCGAAGGGGTCGATCGTCGGGAACGACCCGCGACCCTCGCCCCGCCACGTCCCCATCAGGAACGCAAAGGAGGCCACGTCTCCGTGCAGCGCAGGAGTCATGTCGCGACCGTATCACGCAAGACGGCGAGCCCCGCCGGCGCGTTTCAGTCCTCGCTCAGTCGCCGTTCGACGGCTTGCTGGGGTCGCTGACGTCCGCCTCAACGACCGCGTCCGCGGGTGCTGCCGGGGCGTCCGCGATGGCGTTCTCGTAGGCGTCGATCTCCAATTCGAGGAACTGCAGCCGGCGCCGGAGCGCATCGATGCGATCCGCAGCATCGTACGGTGCCCGCACCGACGCATCGTTCGATGGCTCCGGCTCGGGGACCTCGGTGACCACGAGTCCCTCGTGCTCGACGCTGACGAAGTCCGGCACCTTGGGGCGTCCGACCCTCGGGATGATCATGGACGCGGGGTCGCCGCGGAGCCGAGCCTGCAGGTCGAGCAGGTTCGAGATAACCGCTTCATGGGGCATCGGGTCGTACGAATGACCGAGCGACTCCATCGAGACTCCCCTCTGCCTGGATCGAGGCACGGATCATAAGCCAGGCAACGGCTTGCGGTCGATCCGCCTTCCGGTAGTTTCTTACGACGATGCCGTCGCTGTCCCGTATCAACGTCACCCCTTTCAAAGGCACTGCGCTGCAGCATCCTGAGACCGCGACCGTGTCGGAGGTCGGGATCGCCGGCAACAGACGCTTCCATCTGGTCGATGCGCGCGGTCGCCTCGTGAGCGGGTCGGTGCACGGCCCGCTCGTGCAGGTCGCGGTCGCGCACGATCTCGAAGCACGGATGCTCCACTGCCGGTTCCCCGACGGCACGAGCGTCGCGGGGAGCGACGACGCGCTCGGCGAGGCGCACGAGACAGACTTCTACGGACGCGCCGTCCCGGGGCACCTCCTGGCCGGCCCGTTCAACGAGGCCTTCTCCGCCTTCGTGGGCGAGCCCGTCCGCCTCGTGCGCACGGATCGTGACGGCGACGGACCCGATGAACTCCCCCTGACCGTCATCTCGACGGCATCCGTCGCCGAGCTCGGCCGTCGCGGCGGGTACGAGGGACGGCTGGATCCGCTGCGTTTCCGGATCAACCTCGAGCTGGACGGCTGCGATCCGTTCCAGGAGGACGAGTGGGACGGCAAGCGCGTGCGTATCGGGGAGGCCGTCGTGCGCATCGCCGGACAGATCCCGCGGTGCGTCGTGACGACGCAGGATCCGCGGACGGGCGTGCACGACTGGAACACCCTCAAGCAGATCGCCGCGTTCCGCCCGATGCTGCCCGACGGCGGCGGTCCCCCGTTCGGGGTGTACGCGGTGGTCGAGACGCCGGGCCAGACCACCGTCGGCGATGAGGTTGCGCTGCTAGACATCTGACGCAGACCTCGAATCCTCGGCCTCGGCCGTGAGGGCGTCGGCGACTAGGATGCCTCGGCAAGATGTCGACGCCAGGGCGCTCCCCCGCACGGCTCCTCCGGATGTTGGCAGCCGTTTGCCTCGTGCTCGTGGCCTGCGATCACTACGCAGCCGCTCAGGGCACAGCGTCACCGCAACTCACGCCCACGCCGTCGCCCCTTCCGATCGTCCAGACGGACAGTTGCCTGGCGCCGTCCGCGCCCTCCCCGATCGCGGTCGCGCTCGTGCGTCGCGTCGACGGATCCTGCGCGCCCATCGATCGGGCCTTCGTGTATCGCTGCGAGCCCTCGCAGCCTGCGGTCGCCGTGATCGACGACGGTGGCGGCGTCCGCCGGTTCCTCGGTGGCCAGTACGCAGTGGGCGTGCCCAACGTTCCGCCGACGGCCTTCGCGATCGGCGTCACCGGGTTCGGCGCCCTGTTCGAGGATCCAACGAATTCGGCGTTCCTCTGGGTGGAGGCCGACGGCAAGACCGAGCGCTGGCTGGCGATCCCCAACCGGAACAAGCTGAGCGATCCGACGACCGTTCAGATGATCGGCGACTCCATCCTGGACGGCGGACAGACGGAAGTGGTCGCGTCGTTGCCCACGTGGACGGTCACCATCGATGCCTTGATCGGCCGAGGGTCCGAGGGCGCCGCCGGCGTCGCGGAGTCGTTGCCGAACCCGGCCGCCGACGCGGTCGTGATCGAGATCGGCGTGAACGATGCGGATCCGGCGGCCACGGCCGCCAACGCGCAGCGGATCATCGCCGCGCAGGGGAACGCGCACGTGATCGTCTGGCTGACGGCCCATGGCCCCGACGTGGACGTGCCCCTCGTGAACGCCGCGATCGTCGGCGCGATGGGCGCCATCCCGAACGGCACCGTGCTGGACTGGGACCGTTTGGTGCCGCCGGACGCGTTGTCGAGCGACGGGATCCACCCCGACACCGGACAGCAGGGGGTGCTCGCGTCCCTCCTCGCGCCGTTCCTCCAAACGTGGCGCGACGCCGTGGTGGGGACGGGGCCGACCGCCTGCGAGTCGTCGATCCGCGACGCCCCCTGATCGGCGCGGCCCGGGTAGCATCCGCGGGATGGAGACCCGCACGATCGGCTCGCTGACGGTCAGCGTCGTCGGGCTCGGTTGCAACAACTTCGGCCGCCGGGTCGACGAGGCGGGCACTCGACGGGTGGTCGATGCCGCGCTCGACGCGGGCGTGACGTTCTTCGACACGGCCGACATCTACGGGGCCACGGCGAGCGAGACCTTTCTTGGCCGGATCTTTGTGGGGCGCCGCGATCGGATCGTGCTCGCGACCAAATTCGGCATGGAGGTCGCTCCGGACAAGCTCGGCGCGGCTCCCGACTACGTGCGGCGGGCGCTTCACGACAGTCTCGAGCGGTTGCAGACCGATCGCATCGACCTCTACCAGCTCCATCAGCCCGACCCGGCCGTTCCGATCGCCGACACGCTCGCGGTGCTCGACGAGGCGGTCCGCGAAGGGCTCGTGCGAGAGATCGGCTGCTCGAACTTCTCGGCAGCGCAGCTCCGAGAGGCCGCCGACGCCGTTGCCGAGGGGGCGGCCCGGTTCGTGAGCGTCCAGAACGAGCTGAGCCTGCTCGAAGGTGCCGATGAAACCGATGGCCTGCCGGGCGCCGCCGAGCTCGGGCTCGCGTACATCCCGTACTTCCCGCTGGCGAGCGGGGTGCTCACGGGCAAGTACCGGCGAGGCGAGCCCCCTCCGCCCGGCACACGCCTGTCGTTCTACGACGAGGCGGTCAGCGACGAGGAGTTCGACCGGGTCGACGCGCTCGCGCGCTTCGCCGAGGAGCGGGGGCACACGCTGCTCGAGCTGGCGATCGGGTGGCTGCTCTCGCTCGCGCCGGTCGCTTCGGTCATCACCGGCGCGACGAAGCCCGAGCAGATCGAGGCAAACGTCGCGGCCTCGTCGTGGCGCCTGTCCGACGAGGAGCGCGCCGCCGTCGCCGCACTCTGAGGGGGCCCCTCAGTCGAGGACGCCGAAGAACTCGGTGAAGGCCCACACGAAACCGATCACCACGGCCGCGAGCGCGCCGGCTGCAAGGGCCGCACGACGGATGCTCCACCGCTGGATCGAGATCGGCGGATACGGCGCGGCCAACTCCTTGAACCGGCCGACGAGATCGCGCGGATCCTCCTTCAGGTAGCGCTGCAGCTCCGTCGGGATCGCGAGCCCTCGCGCGGCCGCGAACGCCTCGCCGATCTCCTCGGGCGTGAACGACTGCAGCGCCCGGGCGTAGACGCGATCAGGGTCGGTCCGGAGCGAGAGCACCAGCAGCATGTTGGCCAGGTCGACCGCCTGGCGCCACGACGAAGGCCGGATCTCGAGACCAGAGACGTCGATCACCTGCAGGTGATCCGCGACGACCAGGAGGTTGGCCGGCTTGATGTCGCGGTGCGCCAGCCCGACGTCCCAGAGCCGTCGGACCAACGCGATGCCGTCGTCGATCACCTGATCGTCAACATCGGCATGGCCCATCGTCTCGGCGTCCTCGAAGAACTCGGTCGCGAGCAGGTACTCCCGGTCGGGGGTCAGCTCAACGATCCCGTACGTGTGCGCCACAGTGAAGCCATCGTCGTCGAGCACGCGGAGCGCGTAGTCCTCGTATTCGATCAGCTTGCGCACCGAGCTGAACGTGGTCTCGTCCTCGAGTCGCCCGTACAAGATCGTGCGGCCGATCCGGTACCAGCGGTCCGCGCGAACATGGCTGGTGGCGAGGATCTTGCCGAAGATGCGACGACCGTCCTCCAGCGTCATCAACAATGGCGTCGAGCCGCCCGATCCCTCGTCGCCGAACGCCTTCACCTCGGTGACCGTGAGGCCCAGTTGCGCTTGCATCGCCGCCACGACGGCAGCGGTGCGCGGCCCGGCCAGATCCAGGTGCGCGGCATTGCCCCCGCGTTTGTACGACACGGGGAACGACTCGTCCGGCGCGAACAGCCCGAAGACGACGAACGCCACGCTGAAGCCCAGGACGATCGCGTACAGCGCCGCGAGCGGATACGCCGCCCCCAGGAACACGCGTGCGACGGCGACGAGCACCGCGAAGATCATGGCCAGGATGCCGACCCTCCGCCGCGTAGAGCCCGCCGGCGCCAGGCTCGCCACCATCGCGCCGAGCGTGACCGAGAACGATGCCATGCCCGACGCCGGGAAGTAGTAAACGCCGCCGGTCGGCGCGACGAGCACCGGCACCGAAGGACCAGGCAGCTGGACACGTATCAGCGTCCAGAGGGCATCCATCAGCACCAACGCACCGAGGGTGACGGCGAGATGACGCCATCTGCGGAAGAAGATCAAGACGAGGCCGAGCGCGAGCCGGAGCGCGACGATCCCGGTCGAGGTCCCGAACCAGGACAACGCCTTGGCGATCGAAACCCCGAGGCCGGAACCGGAGCCGATAAGCGAGTCGAACACGTCCGAGTCCGGCGTCTGGCTGGCGTACAGCTCGCCGATCATGAGCCCGAGCACGACCGTCGCGACCAGCACGATCACAGTGGTGCGCCACCACGCCGGACGCGGCAGCGGGGGTGGCTCTCCCGACGGTCGACGATGTCGACCGTGGACCCTCTTCGCCGACGCTCCCGCGCGCTCGGACGTGCTGTCCATCAAGCCTCCCCATCGAGCTGCGGGCTCACACTAGCGGGCCGGCGACACTGGCTTCAGCGAAGATGTCTCGGATGTCTGAACGGCGCGTCGAGTACGCGCCGTCCTTCTCGAGCGGCCCCGAGCGCCCATCGAATCGGCCTCTCGGGCTTACCGTTGAAGTAGCGGCCGCAGTGACCCGATCATCTTCCCTCCCGGTCGGCACTGTGGCCGCCTCCTCGGCGGCGGGTGGGACGAGGAGACGCGAGTTACCTCCTCACGGGACGACCAATCACACTGGCGAGCGATAAGCGGCCAGCCGGAAGGTCACTCATATCCGTGCGCTTCCCTCCCGAGGTCGAGAGCGCCAAGTCTGTCCGCGATGTGCCGGACCAGATTGTCGGCCTCGTCCTGACTGTCTGTTGTCGCCAGCAGAACCGAGCCGCCGCCTTGGCGATCCTGCGCCACGACTGACCACGTGCCCGTCTCGACGTCCTGGATGGCGACCACGACCTCAAAGGCTGCAAGGTTGTAGAGCGCGTGTCTCTCATCCGTCGTGATTACCCACACCGTGGCCTCCCTTCGCGAACTTTCGATACGCCTGGGCGAGCTGAAGACTCGCACAGACGTTGCCAAGCCACCACACTCGCCGGTGGGGTCGACCGGAAGCCCGGTCTCACTGCGCGAAACGCACGAGCCCAAGCCATCGAGGACCCGACGGCCAGAAGGCGCGAAAGGCCGGTCAGATCCATCGAGAGGGTTCTCCGAAGTGAGTGGCGCATCTCAGCCGAGTAGTCCGACCGAAGATGACTTGACCGCCGGACATTTCGCGAAACGTGCGCCGTCGCCAAGGGTCCTGCCCGTAGACCGACTATCGCCTTGGTTGCCCTGAAGCCGATGCGCCAGCATGGCGATAGAGCCTCCCGGAAAGGAGAATTCCGATGGCAACCAACGGAGAGAAAAGCGTCAGCCTGACCCTCGCTGCGGCAGGAGCGGGGATCATGGGGGCCAGCGTGGTCTTCGGCCTGACCACTGACAGTGGGGCGATCGATTGGGTCGGCATCGTCATGGCGACCGCCGGATTGATCATGGTCCTGACGGGTCTGTTCAGGGCGTACCGGCCCGGGTCACCTCATCCAGGCTGAGCTGAGGCCCGCTGGCCATCTGGTGGGGCGGGCAGGGCTCGAACCTGCGACCGACGGATTATGAGTCCGCTGCTCTAACCGACTGAGCTACCGCCCCAAACTGCTTGCTACCTGTAACGATGCGTCTCTGCGAAGCGCCCGATGCGGGACCGCAGGTAAGAATCATGTCAGAAACCTCTCCCCTATTTGAGCGCGGCACCGATGGCGCGTGCGAGCTCGCCCTGGCGCCCCCGGATCGCGTGCGCGTAGATCGTGAGCGTCAGCGCCGGCGACCAGTGGCCGAGACGCTCCGAGCATCATGACGAGCTAGGCGTTCCGCACGTCGCAGCAGTTGACCCTCGGGCCGCGACGCCGCGCCTGTACGCCTACGCGCCGACCATCGTGCGGTCCGCAGGCTTCGACGTGGTCGAACCAGCTGCCGGACGGAAGCCGCGAGCGATCATCCAGACCGCCAGCACCATCTCCTGCACGAACACGGGCAGTTGCAGCAGGTTCTGCTCGGTGGAGTTGCCGCCGATCGCTCCGTACATCGCGAACAGGTAGGCGGCCGCGTAAAGCGGGATTCCAACCAAGCCCCACAACGCGATCCAGCGGGGGACGATGCGCGACCGGTAGAGCAAGACATAGAACAGGGCGGCACCGAGGCAGAACACAAGCGTGAGGACGGCGCTCGCGCCGTCAGAATCGATCACGAGGGTGCCCAGACGCACGCCTGCTGGTGAGGCTGTGCCGGGTCCTGCCGACATGGTTTCGGCCAGTGGCACGAGTAGCAGCATCGCGATCGCGAGGATGATGTAGATGGCCGTCTCGACAGCTCCTCGGATGATCAGGTAGCCCGTCGCCAGCACTTCGTCCACCCGGCGCAACACCGGGAAGAGCACCACCGGGACGAACGCGAGCGACAGTCCCATGACGAGCACGAGCAGAGCCCCCGTCGCGACCGCGCCGGAGTGCGTCGCGGCATAGGCCAACGGATCGTCCGCGTTACGCACCGGAAAATACGCGACGGCCTTACTGAGGATGCCGGCCACAGTCCCGGTGATGAACAGGATCCCAGCCGTCGTGGCGGCCCCCCGGTGCTCTCGCAGACGGCCTTGCTTCGTTGGTCGCTCGTCCGCGGATGACGGGCGCGCAGCCGCTTCGGATCGAGTATGAACGGCACTCATCTCGTTCCCTCCTTACCTCTCTCATCAAAGACCAACACCGGCCCGGCCTGCGGCGAAGAGCCCTGCGTCCCTCTGACGACAGGACCTTGAGACGCCGAGAATCGAGGCTTGTTCCGCTGTCCGCACTCGGCGATACGCTGCGAGCTGATGCCGTCGCTCGCTGCCTACACCTCGATGATGCGCTGCGATCCGGAGCGGCTGGGCCTCCGCGAGTGCCGAGCGGCGTGGCTGCTGGGCCTCACGGTCCGCCAGTACCGGGCGCTGGAGGCAGGTGACGATCCGGTGCTTGTCGGCCAGGTCTGGGAGCGCATGGTCGAGGTGTTCCAGTGGCCGCGAGCACGCTAGCCGGGCTCTCGGCGCGTACGGGATACTCCGCCGGATGGATCAACCTTCAAGATCATTAGGGAGACGAGCTGCCTGGCTAACACCCGGCACTCGTGCGGTCGGTCTCGGTAGCTTCCTGTCAGATGCCGGTCATGAGATCCCGACGTCTCTACTACCCAGCTTCTTGACGATCACCCTCGGCGCGCCCGCTTCCGCCCTGGGTCTGATCGAAGGCGTCGCGGATGCGGCGGCGGGTGTCGCGAAACTCGCCGGTGGTGCGCTGGCGGATGACCCGCACCGCCGCCGGACGACGGCGATCGGCGGCTACACGACGACGGCGGTCCTATCGAGCGCGATCGGCCTCGCCACGACTCCACTCCAGGTCGCGGTCCTTCGGACGGGCGCATGGGCTGCCCGGGGTATCCGCGGCCCGTCTCGCAACGCGATCCTGGCCGACCTCGTAGAACCGGCGGCGTATGGACGCGCTTACGGGTTCGAGCGTGCGATGGATAACTTCGGCGCGATCATCGGCCCACTCCTCGCGATCTTGCTCGTTTCTCTGGTCGGCGTGCGGGAGGCCATCTTGTGGTCGATCGTGCCGGGGTTGCTAGCCGCTGCGGCGATGTACTACGCGGCGCGTCACGTTCCTCGTCCGACGACCAGGGAGCACCGACCGATCCGCTTGCAGGTCCGGCCCGTTCTGACCGGACGCCTCGGACGACTGTTCGTCGGCATGGGAGCCTTCGAGTTCGGCAACGCGGCCGCAACGCTCATGATCCTACGCGCCAGCGAGTTGCTGACCGCTTCTCGTGGCGAGCACGCTGGCGGGCAGATCGCCGTGCTGCTGTACGTCGGCTATAACGCAGCAGGGACCGTCGCAAGTCTCCCTGGTGGACACCTCGCCGACCGACGGACCCCGACCCACTCTCTCGTCATCGGGGCCATCGCGTTCCTCGTGGCGTATCTGATCTTCGCGTCCTCCGGCCCCAGCATCGTGGTGCTCCCTGTCGCGTTCGTCCTCGCGGGGATAGGGATCGGATTCGCTGAGACCGCGGAGGCAGCCGCTGTCGCGTCATTGGCTCCCGAGTCCATCCGTGGGTCGGCCTTCGGTTTGCTTGCAGCGCTGCAGAGCGCAGGGAACTTCGCAGCAAGCGTGATTGCAGGAATCCTGTGGACTGCGGTGTCTCCGACGGTCGCGTTCCTGTGGCTCGCCGGGTGGATGACGGTAGCGACCGTTGGCTTCTTCGCGACTTCGAACGGTAGGTTGGGGACCTCCGAGAATAGCTAGCGTTCTGCTCGTGTCCGACGACGCCGTCCGTGACCTGCTCCTGCAACTCTGACCGTCAGCGCGGGACCACCTCCGCGCCGCCCTGATCCGCGACGACCGGGACGAGATCGCCCAGGCGCTCCTGCGCTACGGCGACGCCAACGGTGACGGCTGGGCCGACGTGATCGACACGCTGACGATGTATCCGGACGCCCGGCGACAGGTGGTGCGGCTGCTGGCCGAGATCGATGCGGCGGGATGAGCCTCTAACCTTCGTCCGCCAATCCGACCATGACGCTGCGCTGCACAGTCGGCGCAAGAGCGCCTATGGTCAGGGAGTCGAGCCGCTGGGGCCCTCGGGTTTCAGCGGCTCGACATCCGTTTGCCGGTGGCGGCGCAGGCTGGCCGCCCGTGCGGCCACGGCCTCGTCCAAAAATCACGAGGGACGCCTGCGGGCAGCCTGTCTGCGTTCAGTTGATGGTCGTCTTGGCCTTCGATCGCCTGAGCGCTACAACGACGATGATGACCACGCCGACCGCCAGGGATCCGAAAGCCAAGAACATCGCTCCGAGGACGCTCGCGATCATCGAGCCTGTGACTCCGGGCCCGATGGCGATCGTCCCGCTGACTCCTTGGACAGCCACCTGGTATGCCCCAGCAGCGGGAACCGAGATCGTCGCGAATGCCTTCCCGACGGACCCATCCGGCGCGTCGTACCGCACGTCTCCGAAGTAGTCGCTAGTTGGCACCGCTGTCCCGTCAGGGGCGGTCACGGTGACGTCTCCGGCCGCCGCTTCGCTGGTTCCCTCCACGTAGATCGTCTGTGCTCCCTCGTCGAGAACCAGCTGCTCGGTCCCTGGAGCCTGTATCCGATCGAACGCCTGGATGTCGTCACGGTATCCCGTGTAAGTCATGAACCCCCACACGAGGCCAATGACGAGGCCTCCGGCGGCGATCAAGGCGCCAAGCACATACCACGCGGATGACGGCTTCGACTGCCGCGGCCGCTGTGCGATAGATGCTCGGACGTCAGGACGTTTGAGATCCTGCGTTGTGCTCATGGTGCTCCTCCCCTCCTAAGGGTCGTGCGTTGACGCGAAACCGAGGGCCGTGAAGCGCTGACGTTTTGTGCCATCGTCCCGCGGCGGCACTCGGCTAGCGAAGGCCCTGCGCCATGGCTTCGATCTGGCGTTGGTGGGCTTCGACGTTCTGTCGCGCATGCAAGAAGCCGTAGTAGTAGTGGAAGCCGAGCCCGATAAGCATGCCAGTCACCGCAAATGCAGACCAAGGAAACTCAGTCGCGAAGAACACGTTCACCGCAATCAGAGCGATCGACACGATGAGTGTGATGACCGCGTGAACGGTGATCCCGCGTCGAGCCTCGACCTCACCAAGTGTGCGTTCAGCCTGCTCGTACGCATTTAGCGAGATGCTCGCCATCTGTCTTCACCTCCTAATGAACAAGCTACTCAGACCGTACGGGGAGGCTGCCAGGCGAAAGTACCGGGGTGCCCGGGACCATCGTCTGGCGGTCGGGGAGACTCCTGCACCTGGCCTGCAGCTTGGCGAGTGATCGGTGGCGCAAGCCGCTAGCGCCAGCCCTTCAGGTCGAACGCCTTGTCGATCGCCCGCTCCCAGCCGCGCTGCACCGCGGCGACATCCTTGTCGTGGCCGTGACGCCGCAAGTACGTCTCGCACGCGTCGCAGCGACCCTTGCGCTTGCCGGCTTGCCACCCGCAGACGATGCATAGCTTCACGGCGGCGAGTGTAGGTCCGTGCACGGGCCTAGGTAAGAATCCAGGTAAGAATCTCCGCTGCACGTCAGGGGCTTGGCGTTTTCGACGCCGAGCGAAACCGCAGGTCACGGTATATCTCGGAACGCCGCGGAACCCTACTCACCGGATTATGAGTCCGCTGCTCTAACCGACTGAGCTACCGCCCCGGCTGAGCCATTCTTCCACGCGTCGGCCGGCGCGGCGGCTAGCCCTTCTCGGCCCGTTCTTTCAGCAGATCGAGCCGCTTGCGGATGTCGGGCTTGCCCGACAGCGGGAACAGGACGGGCGCCGCCACCGCCGCCATGCCCTTCAACTTCGGGAACGTGATCGTGAACGAGACCTTGGTGGCGCCATCTCCCACCGGGGTCAGGTCGAACTCGTTGATGAACCACCCGCCGCTGTCGTCGGACTTGAGTGCGAACCGCCTCGGCTCGACGCGTTCGGTGATCTCGCCCTCGTTCACATGCTGCTTGTCGCCGGGGATCCAGCCGACCGATCGGAACTTGGAACCCACTTGATTCGGCTCGCCGGATATCCACTCGACGGTATAGGTCTTGGGCGACCACGACGAATGCGTGTCGAGATCGGACACGAGCCGCCAGACCGTGGGCAGCGGCGCCTGGATCCTCGTCGTGAACGTGCCGCCCGTCATCGCGTCTCCCCTCGTCAGAACACCAGCGTAGCCGTCAGAAGCCCTCGTCGTACTCGTCGTCCGAGACGGGCTCTCCCCAGATCGCGTCGCCGCCGCCGTTGATCGCAACGTGCACGAGCGGCGCATCGGGCATGCCCCCGTGGAAGTGCCACTCCCCCGGCGCCACGCGGATCACATCGCCAGGTTCGAGGATGTGACCTGCCTCGCCTCTGCTCCGGACCCGCCCCCGACCGGTGACCGCATAGAGGAACTGGCCGCCCGCGTGATGGTGCCAGTGCGTCCGAGCGCCGGGCGCGAAATGCACGACCCCGATGTTGGTGCCGTCGTCGCCGCGCAGGGTGCTCCGGAGCGAGACGTGGCCCGTGAACCGCGCCGCGTCGCCGGCGTCGTAGGTGCCCTCCGTCGCGCGTGCGATCTCCATCGGCGGCAGTCTACGGTGCGCGCCGTTGGCTACGATGGCGGGCACATCGCGACCGGAGGGCCACCACGATGACCGAGTACCGCACCGAGACCGACTCGCTGGGCGGGATCGAGGTCGACGCCACGAAGTATTGGGGAGCCCAGACCGAGCGCTCGATCCATCATTTCTCGATCGGCTGGCCCGGCGTCGACCGGATGCCGCTCGAGGTCGTCCACGCCATCGGGATCCTCAAGAAGGCTGCGGCACAGGCGAACATGGAGATCGGGACCCTCGACGCCGCGGTCGGTGACCTGATCGTGGCGGCGGCCGACGAGGTGATCGACGGCACGCTGGACGAGCACTTCCCGCTGTACGTCTGGCAGACGGGCTCCGGGACTCAGTCCAACATGAACGGCAACGAGGTGATCGCGAACCGGGCGATCGAGATGGCGGGCGGCGAGCTTGGCTCGAAGACTCCGGTGCATCCGAACGACCACGTGAATATGTCCCAATCCTCCAACGACACGTTCCCCACCGCGATGCACATCGCGGCGGCGATGGTCATCACGGAGCGATTGATGCCACAGGTGCGCTCGTTGCGCGACGCGCTCGCGGCCAAGGCCACGGCCTACGGCGACATCGTGAAGATCGGCCGCACCCATCTGCAGGACGCCGTGCCGCTCACGCTGGGGCAGGAGTTCTCCGCGTACGTCGCGCAGCTCGAGGCCGACATCGCCCGGATCGAGCACGCGCTCCACGGCCTCTACGAGCTGGCCATCGGCGGCACGGCGGTCGGCACGGGGCTGAACGCGCCCGCGGGGTTCGACGTCGCGTGTGCCGCGAAGATCTCCGACATCACGGGACTGCCCTTCGTGCCCGCACACAACAAGTTCGCGGCGCTGGCGGCCCACGACGCCATCGTGTTCATGAGCGGCGCGCTCGCCACGCTGGCGGCGTCCCTCATGAAGATCGCCAACGACATCCGATGGCTCGGCTCCGGGCCGCGCGCCGGGATCGGCGAGCTCATCCTGCCCGAGAACGAGCCGGGTTCCTCCATCATGCCCGGCAAGGTGAACCCCACCCAGAGCGAGGCGATGACGATGGTCGCCTGCCAGGTGCTCGGCAACGACACCGCGATCAAGATCGCGGGATCCCAGGGAAACTTCGAGCTGAACGTGTTCAAGCCCTTGATGATCAAGAACCTGCTGCACTCCGCGGTGCTGATGGCCGACAGCTGTCGGAACTTCCGGCAGTTCTGCGTCGACGGGCTGGAGCCCGACCGCGCGAGGATCGAGGAGCTGGTCGAGCGCTCGCTGATGCTCGTCACGGCCCTCACGCCCTCGATCGGCTACGACCGCGCCGCCGAGATCGCGAAGAAGGCACACCACGAAGGCACGACCCTCAAGGAGGCGGCCCTCGCGCTCGGCTACCTGACAGAGGCGGAATACGACGCGGCCGTCGTGCCCGGCCACATGGTCTAGCGAGGCGTCCCGGGCGCCTTCCCGGTGGCGACGGGGCGCGACGGATCTCGCACCCAATCAGACCAGGACCCCTCATACAGGCGGGCGTCACCCAGACCCGCCAGCCGCAACGCGAACAGCTCGTGGCAGGCGGTCACCCCGCTCCCGCACTGCACGATCGTCCGACCCAGCCCCTCGACCCCGATCGAGGCGAAGTCCGCGCGGAGTTCGGCCGCGGTGCGGAACCGGCCCTCCTCGTCGAGTGTCGCCGTCCAGGGAGCGTTCAAGGCGCCGGGGATGTGGCCCGCCACCGGGTCGAACGGTTCGACCTCGCCGCGGTAGCGCTCCGGAGCGCGCACGTCCAGGACCGTCGCCGCGCCCGCGTGCAGGTCGGCGAGCACGGTCTGCGCGTCGGCGAGCCGATCGGGCGGCCATGGTCGAGGCTCGACGCTGACGGGGTGCCGGGGCCGAGCGTGCCCCTCTTCGAGCGGTCCCGTCCACGCCGCCAACCCGCCGTCCAGGAGCGAGCAGCGACGCCCGATCGCGTCGAGCATCCACCAGAGCCTTGCGGCGAGCGAGCCGCGAGCGTCGTCGTAGACGACGACCGGGCGATCGCCACCGACCCCTGCCGCGCCGAGCGTCGTCGCGAACGCTTCGGGACTGGGCAGCGGGTGCCTGCCGGGCCCGGTCAGTGGATCACCCGCGAGATCGCGGTCGATATCGAGGAAGGTCGCACCCGGGATGTGCCCCGCCTCGAAGCTTCGGATCGCCCCGGTCGTCCCCTCCGACGGGGACCAGCGCACGTCGACGAGATCGACCTCGTCCCGATGCCCTCGAAGCCAGTCGACGTCGACGAGCAGCGTCATCGAAGCGTGACGATCACCGGCGCGTGATCGCTCGGTTTCCCCTCACCCGTGCTCGGCTTGCGCTCCTCGCGGTCCACGACGACGTCGGCCAGGCGAGCGGCCACCGACTCGGTGGCCAGCGCCAGGTCGATCCGCAATCCCCATCCCTTGTGGAACGCCCCCGCCGTGTAGTCCCAGTACGAGAAGGGCCCGGCCACGTCGCCCGCGGCGGCTCGGCCGAGGTCGGTGAGCCCCCAATCAAGCAGGCCACGCAACCGCGAGCGCTCCGGTTCGCTGGCGAGGATCTTGTCGCGCCACAGCTCGGCGTCCCACACGTCGCGGTCATCGGGCGCGATGTTGAAATCGCCCGTGATCACGAGCGGGTTCGCCGGATCGAACGTGGCGCCCACCCAGGCGCGCAGGCCGTCGAGCCAGGCGAGCTTCATGTCGTACGCCGGGTCGCCGACCGCCTTGCCGTTGACCACGTAGACGCACACGACGTCGAGGTCACCCGTGCGCGCCCGCAGCACACGGGCCTGTTCCGGCAGCGGATCGCCCTCGAAGCCGGTGCCCACGTCGGCGAGGCCCACACGCGACAGGAGCGCGACGCCGTTGTACGCCCGCTGGCCGGCCGTCGCGCACTCATAGCCGGCCGCCGCGATCTCCATCGTGGGGAACACGGCGTCCTCCACCTTGGTCTCCTGCAGGCACACGACGTCGGGCTCGTGCCGCTCGAGCAGCGCGAGCAACCGCGGCAGCCGCTGGCGGATCGAGTTCACGTTCCAGGTGACGAGCTTCACGCGGGCACCCCTGCCAGGTGTTCGCGCACCACCGTCGCGAGCATGTCGCAGAACGCGGGATCGGCGTTGGGCATCGGCGTGCGGGCGAACGCGATGCCCGCCTCGGCCGCCTCGGCGCTCGCCTCGATGTCGAGGTCATAGAGCGTCTCGAGATGATCGGCCACGAACCCCGCGCAACAGACGACGACCGCGCTCCTGCCCTCGGCGGCCAGCTGTGGGATCACCTCGTCGATCCCCGGCCCCCACCACGGGTCCGCGGTGCGTCCGACCGATTGCCAGGCGATCCGATGATCCTCCAGACCCACGGCATCCGCCACGAGATCCGCGGTCGCCTGCAGTCCGTCGCGGTACCGACAGGAGTCGTCGCAGTCGCACGTCTTGCAACGCTGCGAGCCGTCGGCCAGGGTGCGCACCGGCAGGGAGTGCGCCGTGAACAGCACGGTTGGATGCGTCCGCGCGACGTCGTCCAGCGTGGCCAGGGTCGCGCGGAGATGCTCGGCCAGCCACGCGATGAACAACGGATGCGTGTGGAAGGACCGGACGAACGTCATCTGCAGATCGAGGCCCTGCGCGTCGATCGCCTGCAGTGTCCGCTCGATGTAGGTCTCGACGGACATCCCCGACCAATGCGGCGCCATGACGATGCCGATCGCCCGCGTGACGCCGTCGCCGGCCATGCGCTCGACGGCCTCGGGGATGAACGGCGGCGAATGCTTCATGCCGAGGTAGGCGCGATACCGCTCGGTACCTTCCGCATTCAGCCGCTGGACCAGCCCGTCGGCCTGTGCCCGGGTCGTGTCCAGCAGCGGGAAGGCGTTGCCGATCGCCTCGTAGCGGCCGCGAAGCTGCGCGAGGTGCTCCGCGCTCGGCGTGCGGCCCCCTCGGATGTCGGTGTAGTACCGCTCCACGTCCTCGGGTCCGCTGGCTGTGCCGTAGGCCATCACGAGCACGCCGACGGGTGCCTCAGCGCTCATCTGTGTGTCGTCCTCCCCGGTGCCGCGCCCGCGGCTCTCGGGAACGATGGTCCCAGACGCTCGGGTTAGGTGGCGCGCCACTCCGACCAGCGCGAGACGGGCGGACGCACCGGCTCGGGGACGGTCTCCTCGGTCGGCTCGTCATCGCGCAGGTCGATCACGGTCTCGTCCTCGGCCTCCTCGAACGAGCCTTGCATCGAGTCGCTGAGCCCGGAGATGCGCTTGTCGAGCGACGCGAGACGGGCCTCGAGGTCGGCCAGGCGACCTTCCGCCTCCGAGGCCTGCTCACCCGCGACGGCGGTCTCCCGACGCGCGGTCTCGAGCTCGGCCTCGGCCAGCTCCGCGCGAAGCTTTGCGGCCGTGGCCTCCCCGACCTCGTGCATCACGGTCCGCAGGCTGCCTTCGAGGTCGACCACCTTCAAGCGAAGGCGATCTGCCAGCTCGAGCGAGCGCTGCGCCGATTCCTCCATCCGGGCGGCCTCACGCCCGGTCTGCTCGAGACTGTCGCGAGCCCGCTCGGTGGTGGCCGCGCCGACCTCGGCCAAGGCACGCCGAAGACTCGCCTCCAACTCGAGCACCCGCGTTCGCAGGCGGTCGACCTCCGAGCGCGAGGAGAGCAGCTCCCCCTCCATCAGCTCGGCGTGTCGGCTTGCGGTCTCAGCCCGCATCTCGGTCTCGAACAGCGTCCGCTCCGCGGCCTCGGCGCGCTCGGCGAGGTCCGCGAGTTCGGTGACCCGGACCTCCAACGAAGCGATCTGATTCCCGTCGCGGACGGCGAGCTCGGTGAGATCGCGCTCTCGCTGATGCGCCGACGACAGTTGCAGCTCGAGCGCCTGCATCCGCTCGAGGGCGAACCGCTCGCCGGGGGGCGTGTGCGCCCCCGGCGCCATGGCGCGTGGGCGGAGCCGCTCGCGCAGCTCCTCGACGCGGGCAGCCGGTGACCCAGGATCGATCGGCGGCGACGGTGGCTGCACGGGTGGTGTCATGACCTACGGAGGGTACCCCCCTATGCATCGGCGTTGTAGGCCCGTAGGGCGACTCCTCATGGGACGGAAGACCTAGGGCGATCGGTCCTGTGCCCGCCGCTATGCTCGGCTCATGTCCTCGTTCTCGACCACCGATCTGTGCGATGCGCATCCGGAGATCGGCGTCCTCGCTCCCCTGTTCCGTGACTTCGGCGGGCTGGTGTCGTTCGGCGGCCCGATCGAAACCGTGCGCGTCGTCGACGACAACGTGCTGGTGCGCGAGGCGCTCGAGGAGCCGGGCTCCGGTCGCGTGCTCGTGATCGACGGTGGAGGTTCGCTCGCGTGCGCCCTGCTCGGCGATCAACTCGCGTCGCTCGCGCTCGCGAACGGCTGGGTCGGCGTGATCGTGCACGGGTGTGTTCGCGATATCGCAACGCTCGCGACGATGCCGGTCGGCGTGAAAGCGATCTCGTCGCACCCGCGCAAGAGCGGCAAGCGCGGGAACGGCGAGCGCGGGGTCGCGATCGACATCGGCGGCCTGCGGCTCGACCCGGGCGACTACGTGTATGCCGACGCCGACGGGATCGTCGTCAGCGACGGTGCGTTGATCTGAACGCGATCAGTGGCAGGCGGTCGAGCCGCTGTCCGTGAACGAGCCCCCCGCAGCTCGGATGAACTGCCAGTCGTAGCCGGTGGGACGCAAGGTCATCTTGAGGATCCCGAACGTGTCGTTGTTGCGCACCTGGCTGTTGGCATGCGCCGTCCCCACGCCGGTGAAGAACGCACCACCCGTCCCGACCACGAACTGGCGGATGCCGTTCGTATTGTCGAGACCGCCGCTCGCGTTCTGGGGCGCGAACCGCTCGTAGTTGTGGCTGTGCCCGGACAGCATCACGTCCGCGCCGCCGTCGATCAACGCTTGCCACAACGGCTGGAGGAAGACGTTGTCGCCGTCGTGCCCGGAGGACCAGCGCGCGTGATGGGTCACGGCCACGGTGCACATGGCGGGATGCGCCGACAGGTCCGCGCGCAGCCATTGCTCCTGCGGTGACCCCGCAGTGCAGGCGACGATCGTGCAGTTCGAGTTCAGGGTGACGACGTGCCAGGCGCCGACGTCGTAGCTGTAGTACCCCTTCGTGGGATCGCCGGCGGCCGCCCCGAAGTACGTGAAGTACCCCGAGGCGTTCGACGTCCCGTACTCGTGGTTGCCGACCGCGGGGTGCGTGATCGACTTCACTCGACCCCAGGTCGGGTCGTACACGGCGTTGAATTGTGTGAGCGACCCGCTGTTGTATTGGTTGTCGCCGAGTGCGAGCACAGCCGCATAGCCCGCACCGATCAGCAGGTTCGACGTGGCCCGCTGCTGACAGGCGGTCGCGGTACCGGCGCCGCCGTTGTAGGCGGCGTCCGTGTCTGCACAGGCGATGTCGCCGGCCACGGCGATCACCGGCGCGGTGCCCGCGGTCGGCGTCTTGACGGTCACGGTGTTGCTCGAGCCAGAGATGTTTCCGGCCCGGTCGCGCGCCTTCACCGTGTAGCTGTAGGTCGTGTTCGCGCTGACACCGGTGTCGGAGAAGGTGTTCACGGGCCCGAGACTCGCGATCAGCGTCGCGCCGCGGTACAGGTCATAGCCGGTGACCGCGACGTCGTCGGTCGCCGTGGTCCACGAGAGATCGACCTGCGTCGGACTCGACGCGGCCCCGGACAGTGTCGGAACGGTCGGGGCCTGGGTGTCCGCGGCTCCCATCGTGATCACGAGCTGCGGGTCGTTCGTGGCCTCCTTCGAATGGAAGTCGACGCCGTCCGAGGACGAGCCCGCGAGCACGAAGCTCCAGATGCCGTTGCCGGTCATCAGGCTGGTGACGTCGTATTCGACCCACGTGCCGGACGTGATCCCCGCTTTGTCGTCGGTGCCCGTGCCGAGGCGCGTCGGCCGCGTCGCCCAGGTGATACCGGTCTCGGTCCAGTTCGTCGGACTCGTGTAGACAGCGGGACCATCGCCGGTCCCGGAGGATGCCCACACCCGCATCGTCGCGTGACGCAGCGTGCCGGCCAGCCCGGAGGCGTTGAAGAGCAGGTAGCTCTCGACCGGGGTGCTTCCGGCATCGACGCGAAGTGCCGTCGCCGTGCCGAAGTTCGTCGTCGGGGTGGCCTGCTCGACACGGGCGTCGGCGGTCGGCGTGAACGTCACGACCTGCTGGGGCGTCGTCGCGCTCGACGTGTTCGAGAACGCGGAACGGTTCCCGGCAAGGTCCAAGGCCTTCACTTGGTAGGAGTACCCGGTGCCCGGAGTCACAGCCGTATCCGAGTAGCTGGTCACCGCGCCCAGGGTGGCAAGGAGGATCCCGCCGCGGTAGATCTCGTAGTTGGTGACCGCGACGTTGTCGGTCGATGACGTCCAGGTGAGATCGATGCGGTTGTACGCCGCTGCCGTCGCGAGGAGATTCGTCGGCTGGGTCGGCGGCGATAGGTCCGACGTCGTGACGGTCGCGGTGTTGGAGAGGGTGGAACGGTTCGTGGCCGCGTCCATCGCACGCACCTGATAGCTGTAGGTCGCACCGGCCAGCACCGTCGTGTCGGAGTAGGACGTCACGTTGCCGACCGTGGTGAGCAACGACCCGCCGCGGAAGATCTCGTAGTTCGTGACGCCGACGTTGTCGGACCCGGCGGACCACGTCAGGTCCACCCGCGTCGAGGTCACGACCGTGGCGACCAGGTTCGTCGGCGGCGTCGGGTTCTGTGTGTCGGGGGTGGTCACGGTTTGGGTGTTCGAGAAACCCGACCGATTGCCGGCGGCGTCGAAGGCCCGGACCTTGTACGCATACGTCGTCCCATTGACGACCGACGTGTCGGCGTATGACGTCACGGGACCGATCGAGGTCAGGAGCACCCCGCCACGGAAGATCTCGTATCCGGTGACCCCCTGGTTGTCCGTCGAGCCCGTCCACGACAGATCGACCTCTGTCGGAGAGATCACGGTCGCGCTCAGGTTGGTCGGGTCGGTTGGGTTCTCGCCGTCGGTGGACGCCGGCGTGGTGGTCGAGGAGGAGTTGCTGAAGCCGGAATGGTTACCGGCGGCGTCGACGGCCTTGAGCTGATACGCGTAGGTGGTCGATGGGCTGGCCGAAAGATCGGCGTAGCTGGTCACCACGCCGACCGTCACCAGCAGCGTGGCGTTCCGGTAGATCTCGTAGTTCGTGACGCCGACGTTGTCCGTCCCCGCCGTCCACGTCAGATCCACCCGGGTGGGCGAGGACGCGGTCGGCCACGACCTGCGTGGGCGGCGTCGGGTTCTGCGTGTCGGGCGTGGTCACGCTGGCCGTGTTGCTGAATCCGGACCGATTGCCCGCTCCGTCGACGGCCCGGACCTTGTAGTCGTAGGCCGTTGCACCCACCACCGACGTGTCGGCATAGGCCGTCACGTTTCCGACCGTGGCGAGCAATGAGCCGTTCCGGAAGATCTCGTAGTTCGTCACGGCGACGTTGTCGGTCGAGGCGGTCCAGCTGAGGTCGACCCTCGACCCCGAGGTGGGAGTCGCCGAGAGCGCCGACGGATCGGTCGGATTCTGCAGATCGCCCGAGGCCTGGGTCACGATCACCAGCTGGGGCTTGTTGGTGGCTGCCTCACGAGAGGAGAAGTTGATGCCGTCGGTCGACGTGCCCGCGAGCACGAAGTCATATGTTGCCGTTGCCCGCGATCAGGGAGGCGACGTTGAACTCGACCCAGGAGTTGGTCGGGATCGAGCCCTTGTCGTCGGTGCCCGTTCCGACCCGCGCCGTGCGGTTCGCCCACGTGATCGAGTTCTCCGACCATGTGGACGCGGTCGTGAACACGGCGGGGCCGTTGCCCGTGGCATCGGTGCCGACCCACAGCCGCAACGTGGCGCTCTGGATCGACCCGGTCAGCCCGCTGACCGGGAACCGGATATACGTCTCGACGTCCGGATCCGTGCCGGCATCCACTCGCAAGGTGGTCGACGTGCCCACGTTCGCCGACGGCGTGGCCTCCGAGACGTATGCATCGGCCGTCGGCGCGAACGTCGAGGTCGTCGTGCTTGGGGCCGCCGGCGTCGTCGCCGACGCGCTCGGGGAGAGTCCCGGATCGATTGCCCGCAGCGTCGAAGGCGCGCACCTGATACGTGTAGGCGGTCGAGGGCGCGACCGACGTATCGGAGAACGTCGTCACGGCCCCGACCGCCGTGAGGAGGGAGCCGTTGCGAAGGATGTCGTACCCGACGACCCCGACGTCGTCGGTCGAGGCCGTCCAGGACAGGTCGATCCGGCCTGAGGAGATCGCGGCGGCGCCGAGGGTGGCTGGATCGGTCGGATTGGTGACGTCGGTGGATGCCGCCGTCGTCACGACCAACTGCGGCTTGTTGGTCGCCTCGCGGGAGGAGAAGTCGACGCCGTCGGTCGACGTCCCCGCGAACACGAAGTTGTAGGTGCCGTCGCCGACCACGAGCGACGTGACGTTGAAGTCCACCCAGGCGCCGGTCGGGATCGAAGCCTTGTCGTCGACACCCGTCCCCACACGCGGCGGCCGGTTCGCCCAGGTGATCGTCGTCTCAGACCACGTGTTGTCGGTCGTGTAGACGGCCGGCCCGTTCGCCGTTGCGCTGGTCGCCCACAACCGCAGGGTGGCGGTCTGCACCGATCCGGAGAGCCCCGATACCGCGAACCGGAGGTACGACTCGACGTCCGGGTCCGTCCCCGCGTCGACCCGCAGGGCCGTCGACGTGCCGAACGTGGTCGAGGGGCTCGCCTCTTGCACCTGCGCGTCGGCGGTCGCCGTGAACGTCTGGGTGGCGGCGTGGACCGGAAGCTCCGCGGCAACGACGACGGCCGAGGCGATCAGTGAGGCGGCGAGAGCGAACCGGAGAGCGCGACCGGACCCGACCAAGCGACGCACGCCGCGGCGATCGCTCCGCATGCGTTCGGCAGCCCTCCAATCCATCGATATGCCCTAGGGCATCTGCCGTAGCCTACTCGGCGTTCGCGGTACGACGCCTGATGCTTTCTGACCAAACTTCGGGCCATTGTCTCGGCGCGTTGCGCCCATGGCAAACGTTCATCCGAGGGATTCGAAAGCACCCCGACGCGCTGCAACGATGCCCCAACGGGTCGGAGGGTCCCGCCCTGGGAAGGAGTCTCCATGAAGAGACTGGGAATGTTGGCGATGGGTGCCACGATGGCGCTGCTCCTGAGGTCCTGCTTCGTGCTGCAGGGCCTTCAGCGTCTTGGCCACTTCGGTCAGGCCGGGCGGCAGCACCAAGGCGCAGTTTGTGCTGCACCCGCGCAAGCTGTCGCGACCCCTATTCGGAAGCTAGCCCCATGCTCCTCGCTGTCGGCGGAATAGCCTTGGATCACGCATGGAAACCGGATCGGTCGGTCTGCTATGTGTCCTCAGCTGTAAGGCTTCTGCCTTCGCGCAGAGAGGGCACCCTCTGGCTCCGAGGTACACGTGTCCCCTGGAACACGCTTTCCACTGAACGGTTGTCGTTGGGCTCATCGGATCGCCTCCTAGTTGGGTGTTACCCGGATCAGAGAGGAGCGAACCCTGAGCGCGATCTATCTTCGGCCCGGCTCGGGGGTGGGACTTGAACCCACAACGTACGGATTAACAGCCCTTCCACGAACGTATGCCGTGGTTGGCTCCCGTTAGCGTCTGTATGCCTTTCCCGCACGTCAAACCGGGTCCACCTCGATCGTGTGTGAACACTCGCATGCCCTGGTATGTGCGCGTTCGTTCGCAAGTCGTTAGCAAATGCTCCGCTTCTTGGTCGCTGCGGTGCAGCGCGGCCTGTGAGGGGGCGATCGACCAGGCGTTCGACCTGAAGGACTGGCGCTAGCCCGTTCGAGGAACGCGACGGCTGTGGTGCGACGGCTTCGCCAAGGACCAATCCTTAACTATTTGGGCACCCTTGCCGGATTAGGAGCAAGTGATCCTGAACGTGTCGAGTTGAACCGTCATTTCGCCGTTCGCGTTCACGGTGAAGTGGGCATGTGCCTTCATGAACACCATCGATCCGTCAGATCCGTGCATCACTGATCCGTGGAGGTCCGTGTCTTGCTCTACAAGTACGTCGCCGCCCCGGACGGCCCTGATGCTCTCTTGATCGCTATCCCAGAAGTGGCCCTTGTAGGTAGGACCGGTTCCGTCGTGCGGGACAGCGACAATCTCGGCGTGATCGCGCTGGTGGAAGAACAGCGCGCCGGTCTCCTCGAAGTACGTGAAATGGAACCACCCTCGGCCATCCACACTGATGTCGTACACCTCGTCTCCGCACCCGAGCGTGTCAGTGAAGCTCTCCGAGAACGGCGAGGAGTCTCCTCCCGTGATCGGTGGCTGCGCCGAAGCGGTCCCCCCGGCAGCCAGCATCATCAAGCCAGCAGCCGATGCCAACAGCCACTGGATCCCTCTGGGGTGACTCGACGCAGTGCGCATTGTCCTTCTCTCCATCTATTCTCATTGCATCCCAGGGCAATATGCTCGGCTTCTGGTGGTAACTCGCGCAGACGCTGCGAGAGGTTTAGTTTGCGGGTGCTCTCGTCTGAGAGACCGACTTGCCGAGGGACGATCTCTGACACTCGCCACCACGCAGACCCATCCATCCGAACATCGGTGCCTGCTGCCTCGGGTTGATCGGGCGGGCCTAGGCTGGGTCGCGGAGACGACGAGCGAGGGCATGCCATGAGCGAACCGATCGAATCTGCCCGCTTCCACGAGGTGGGATGGCGGGTCCTGGCGTACACCGAAGCCACGCACTTCCGGACCAGATCGCTCGCGGAGGGGGCGGCGCTGGCGGAGGCGATCTGCGAGGTCGCACGCACCACGAGCCGGCAGCCGGACATGGATCTGCGGTCGAAGGGCGTGACGGTCCGACTCCAGCGCGATGAGAGCGGAGAGCTGACCGAGGCCGACCTCGCGCTCGCAGGTGCGATCTCGAGCAAGGCGAGCGAACTTGGCGCAACCGTCGACTTCACCGGCTTGCAGAGCTACCAGGTCGCGATCGACGCGCTCGTCATCGCCGACGTGCTGCCCTTCTGGGAGACGGTCCTCGGGTACGAGCGCTTCGGCGACGCGCTGATCGACCCGCACTCCGAGGGGCCGACGTTCTGGTTCCAGCAGATGGACGCGCCGCGCCCGCAGCGCAACCGGATCCACATCGACCTCTACGTCCCCGAGGATCAGGCGAGGGCCCGCGTCGACGCGGCGATCGCCGCGGGTGGCCGCATCGTCTACGAGGACCGCGCGCCGTTGTGGTGGACCCTCGCCGATCCCGAGGGCAACGAGGTGGACGTCGCTTCCTGGCCGGATATGGACTGAGACGTCAAGTACATCCGGGGCATACACGCGGCCCTCGTGGCGAGCTTGCTCCCCCTCCAGCTCTGACACTGGACCTCACAGTAGCCAAATGCTCGCGGTCGGTACGGAGAGCTCTCGGCTGAGACGCGTGCCGAGCCTGGCCGCTTACCCCGGGATGGTGCGCCGTGATCGGGAACGGCTCGGCCTCCGGGAAGTGCCGCGCTGCATGGCTGCTCGGCCTCACTATCCGTGAGCACCGGGCGCTGGAGGCAGGGGAGGGTCATCCGCTCCTGGTCTCTCGCGTGTGGGAGCGGATGGTCGCGCTGTACGGGTGGCCGGTGTAGTACGACGTCTGGGACACGCTCGCCACGTTCTATGGCAGGCCGCGTTCGACGAGCTAGCCGCGACGCTTAGGCGCGTAGGATCGGTCCATGCCGATTCTGGTCTGTGGCTTCGATGACCCTGTAAGCGGGTTATGTGCCAGGCCGCCAGTCGATCGCCCAGATGTCGCCCGCGATCTCGGGCTCGCCGCCGTTGCGGTGCACGACGAATCCTTACCAGTCTCTTAACCGTCGTTGCGCCGTGCCCGCGCCGATACTTATTGCGGAATCTCCTGGATCGGTGCACCGATGGCGAAGCGACGCCGCCGCACGACGGCGGCCACGAACCACGACGCGGCGTCGCGGGCGAAACAGCTCGCCGCGGCGAAGCGGCGCGCGCGCGGCGCCAAGGCTGGCGCGACCGCCTTCGCGGTTCTGGTGTTCGGCGCGGGCATAGTCGCTGCCCAGAAGGCATACGCCGGTCACGCCAAGGAGCCCACGACGCCACTAGCGGCTCCCGACCGCTACGTTCGGATCGTGAAGAAGAACCTGCTCCAGTCGGGCGTCGTGGGCCCTGCTCAGGCGCCGCCCGGCGCCGCGACGGCTGCGTCATGAACGACTACCGCTTCACGGCGATGGGCTGCGCGATCGTCGTCGGGGGCGGTGGCCCGCGCGAACACGCCGAGATCGAGCGCCTGTTCGCCGACCGGGAGCGGCGCTTCAGCAGGTTCCTCGCCGCAAGCGAGCTGAACCGAGTGAACGCACGGGCGGGCCGGCCGACCCTCGTTTCCGGCCGCTTCGCTGACGCGGTGCGGGCAGCTCTGTCCGCCGCACAGGAGACCGGTGGACTGGTCGACCCGAGCCTGGGCGCCGCGCTCCTTGCGGCGGGGTATACGCGGGACTTCGGTGAGCTCCGCGAGGACGACGCGCCCGTGGGGGACCCACGACAAGGTGGCGACGTCGTGCTCCTCGGGCGGGTGCTGCAGACGGCACCTGACGTGGTTCTCGACCTGAACGGCGTTGTGAAGTCGATGGCCGTGGACGACGCGATGGCGCTCCCCGGCTCCCACGGGTGGATCTCGGCGGGCGGGGACATCGCCGTGCGTGCCCCGCTCACGGTCGGAGTGCCGGGTGGCGGCTCGATCGAGCTACGGCGGGGCGCCCTCGCGACGAGCGGCAGCTCGAAACGACGATGGCTTCGCGCGGGCGAGCTGCAACACCATCTGATCGACCCCCGGACAGGCCGTCCCTCGCGCAGCGCGTGGACGGACGTGACCGCGTGCGGGGCGACGTGCCTGGCCGCGGACGTCGCGGCCAAGGCCGCGTTCCTGCTCGGGAGCGACGGGCCCGCATGGCTGGACGAGCGCGGCATGCCGGGACGGTTCCTGCTCGACGACGGCACCGTCCGGACGAACGCCGTGTGGGATCGCAGCATGCGCGAGGCCGTATGCACCTGACGTCGAACCCGGTCGATTGGTACGCCGCGCGCGCCGGCGGGATCGTCGCATACGTCTTGCTGTCGCTTAACGTCACCGTGGGCGTCCTGATGACCGCGAAGAAGTCGTTCTCGCGTTGGCCTCGGTTCGCCCTCGAGGATGTCCACCGGTACACCGGGATCCTCACCGGCACTTTCGTCGTCCTGCACATCGTCGCGGTCGCGATCGACGCCTACCTGCCGTTCTCGGTCGCGTCGCTCGCGATCCCGTTGCTCTCGTCCTATCGCCCCATCTGGACGGGTCTTGGCATCGCCGCGGCGGAACTGCTCCTGGCGCTCGCCTTCACGAACCACTACAGGAACACGAAGCTCCCCTACGCGACGTGGCGCAAGATCCACTATGTCAACTTCGTCGTGTGGACGGCGGCGACGTTCCACGCGGTTGGAACCGGCACCGACCGAAGCACCCCGTGGATGCTTGCGATCTTCGGCCTCGCCGTCGGCGTCGTCTGCGGGTCGATCGCCTGGCGGATCTTCAGGCCGCGGGACCCGGCCGGGTGGACGCTAAAGGTCGCGCCCACCATGGCTGGGATCGCGAGCGTCGCTCTCGTGGTGGGACTCGGGGCCGGTCCGCTGCGGTTCCAGCCCAAGCCGTGGAACGCCGCCGACTTCCGGGACACGCTGAGCGGCCAGATCCTCGACGACATGGGGGTGACGCGCGGCATCGTGTCGATGGCCGGCAACGGCAGCGGATCCCAGAACGTGCTCGTCCGCGTCGACCTGTTGGTCACGCCGAACAAGCTCGCGTCAACGACTTTCCAGATGGAATACCTGCCGAGCGGGACCCTCTGCTCAGGCGAGGTGACCAACGTACACAGCGCATCCTTCGAGGCCACGTGCACGATGCCGGATGGCAGCAGCCGCTCGGTGAGCGCGCACTGGACCGTGCCCGGCTCGGACGGGTCGATTTCGAACGGCGTAATCACCTCGCACGGCTGAACGCCGTAGCCGCCTCAGGCGATCTGGAACGATCGCTCGGGTGGCATCGAACGCCGGCCCCTCCGAGGTGCTCGTCTCTCAGACAGTGAAGGACCTCGTTGCGGGCTCCGGCTTGTCGTTCGAGGACGCCGGCGAACACGAAATGAAGGGCGTCCCGGGTCGCTGGCGTCTCTATCGGGTGCTCAGAACGGAAGGCTTTGGCCCTACTATCTGCTCGGTGGAGCTGGAAGCGGGCTGACTGTGATCGGCGTCGTCGAGGCGGCGCTCGCCATCTGGCCGACGTAAGCCACCCAGGGAGGCGCTGGTCGGGGTTATCCTTCCCGGACACATGGGGACGCCACCACCACCCCCGCCCCCCACCCCGCAGCCGGACCCCGTCCAGCGGCCCGGATCGCGGCTGAAGGGGAAGTACTTCATCGCGGGAGTACTGGCCATCCTGGTGGTGGGCATCATCGTGAACGCCGTCATATCGGACGAAGCGACATGCACAACCGCCGACCGGGCTGCGCTGTCCACCATCGCCAGCGGGGCCGAGCCGTCCTACGCAGTGCTGCCGCTGGCGTCGGGGTATGCGTATCCGGTCACCCTGACGTGGCCAAGCGGGGACACGGCCGACGGCTATCTGGTCGCGGCCCACACGCCCGCTGGGATCGGCGTGTGGGCGATGGATTCGGATGCGTACGGGGGCGCGACGGGCAACATCCAGGCGGTGAACGCGGCTGCACACGTGACTGCGAACTGGGGAGGCGACTTGCCAACCCCCGTCACAGCGGCGGATATGGAGGCTGCCGCTGCCTGCGTGCCTTCTGCCTGACTCGGCGTTGAACGCGCCCGATCAAGCCAAGGACCGTCTGAGAGCCGATGGTCGTGCTGTACGGGTGGCCGGTCTAGCCAGCCTATGAAAGCATCAAGGGATGCGGGCAACGTTGACCCGGGATGGGCGCTACGTCGGGGTCTTCGTCATGACTCGCGACGGAAAGTACTCGTGGAACGGCCTCGATGACGAGCGGGAAAGCTTCGACGAGGTCAAGCGGATCATCAACGATCTAGGTGAGCCCAAAGCCTGGGTCGGTCGCGTCGGCAACATCCCGGAGCCCGTCATCTACAAGCCCGGCGACCCACGATGGTTCGACCGTGTCCTGGCTCGGCTCCAGAACAAGGGCTACGAGCACGTCGTCCTCGACGACGGTTCCTAGTGCCCTGATGAGCGACGCCCTCTACGCCGCGATGGCGGGCCCATCGCCGAAGACCCGCGACCTGCTGCGCCACGAATTGGTCGAAGAGGGCAAGCAAGGCGCAACGTTCGTGTTCGTCGTCGGTGAGGGCGGTGACGGTGACTACCTCATCGACGACCTCATCTACGCGATCAACCGGCAGACCTTGGACCCCGACGAGCAGCGCAAGGTTGTGGGGATGCTAGACGAGCTTGCCGAATCGGAATAGGTCGGGACCGGATGGTCGAGATGTTCCAGTGGCCGCGAGCCGTACCAGCGTTGGCTGGACCGAGCCTGGCTCGTCGCTAGAGGATCAAGGTTCGTACGCTCTGGGGAACGGAGGCAGCAGCGATCGAATGGGGAGGGGCCCGGTGACGCGGAACGGTGAGGTCGGCATTCATCAAGTGGCCACATTTCAACGCACAGCTGCGCGACACGGTCTCCGGGCTGACGGACGATCAGCTGGCCAAGCAGCCATCGCCGGAGCGTTGGCCGATGTGGGCGACGATCGGGCATCTGGCATGCCAGCGGGTGTTCTCGCTATGCGACGCCGCCCGCGAGCCCGGCGCGGAGACGACGCCGTTCACCGACGCGGCCAACAACTGCCCTGGTGACGAAGATCTGGAACACGTCCTCGGGGCCCAGGAGCTCGTGGCCGCGCTCGATTCGACGTTTCGGATCGTCGAGGACCGGCTCGACACGTGGACGATCGAGAGCCTCGACGAGGAGATCCGCCATCCCGAGTGGGACCCGAACTGGGTCCGCACGCGTGGGTCGCTCCTCCAGCGCGTGTTCGCGCACGACGTCTATCACATGTCGGAGCTGAACGAATGGCTCGGGCGCGCCGGTCTGCCGGAGATGGCACTCTGGGACTGGTGACCCAGCGGGGACGGGCGATGCAGATCAACCATCAGGTGGTCGTGTTCGATGCCGCGGACCTCGAGATACCATCGCCGCACCTGGAGAAAGGGCGGACTGATGATTCGCGTTGTCAGCTTGGTCAGACTCACGGATCAGGGTGCGCGAGAGATCGGGAGCTTTGGTGAGACGGTCGCGAAAGTCCGTGAGAGCGTCACGGGGAACGGCGGGACGCTCGAGTACGCGTGGCAAACGGCGGGGATTTATGACTTCGTAGCAGTGCTGAACTTCCCCGACGTCGAGGCCGAGTTCCGGTCGAGGAACGAGGTCTACAAGATGGGCACGATCAGGGTCGATCATGTCCCGGCAATCCCGTTAGACGAGGCGCTCAAACTGAACGAACCCTTAGATCGGGCCGGAATCACGCATCCATTTCTGCGCTGCCAAGACGGCAGCGAACGAGCTTGCCAACATCATCGACTCGCTCACGATGTACCCGGACGCTCGGCGCAAGGTGGTCCGGATGCTCGCCGAGATTGACGCCGCGGGCAAGCGCCAGTCCGTCAGGTCGAACGCCTTGTCAATCGGGCGCTCCCAGCCGCACTGCACCTCGGCAACGATATCGTCATCACGAGCGCTCCTCCTCGATATTGCGGACTCGTGATGCTTCTGCGGGTCGGGTTGACGGATTGAGAAGCGAGTGCTCGCATGCAACTCCCAAGACCTGGGGGGGCCATGAGGGGATTCATGAGTGAACTCCACCGGAAGCCTCTCCTCATCGTCGCGGCGATCATCGCCGTGGTGTCGGTCGTGGTCTTCCTGATCTCCGGCCCGTTCACGACCGAGGAGGACATCGTCGGTGGCCGCGAGGCCGGCACCTGGTTTGCCGATAACACGCCGAGCAACGCCACCTTCTTGGCGATGGGACCGTCGCTCGGGAACCTCGTGAGTTCCTATGGCAACCGTGGCTTCTTCTTCCTCTCGGGAAGCGAAGATCCAACGATCCGCGATTCCGCCGACCTGCCGATCCCGAACCCGGGCAACGCGATCCGACAGATGCACGTGCAGTACGCGGTGTGGGACGCCTATACGGCAGGCCAGACGCCGTTCTTCAGCCAGCGGCTGATGTTCTACGTCGAGAAGTACTCCGGCACGCCCGTATTCTCGGTGTGGGTGGATGGCAATAATGTCGACACGGCGTCCGGCCCGCCGCCACCGGGCGCTGAAGTTCACCTCGTCGTCTATCAGCTCGTCGGCGGCGACCCGCTTCGCGACCAGCACGAGTCGTCAGGTTAGTAACGACCCCCGTCAGTAGCGACGACGCACGAGCGCTTGGCGAAGCATCCGGGCGTGTCTTGCGGGACCGGGTCCCATCACGAGGCAGTCAGCGGATCGAGTAGTCGCGACCCGACGAGCGTATGTGACTCGTTACGGCAAGCCGGGCAGCTCCTCGCGTGGACGGAGAGGTTCGACGGACCCATGTGCTACGCCGCCGGAGTGTGCGTGTCTCTCACCTTCCGCATCCGTTTCGGTACCGAGAGGGCCGACCGCATCCGTTGGAACCTTGTCGTTGATCATCAACACGACCCAGCCCCGACCCACGGGGAAGACCGTCGGCGGCGCGAGTTTGCGGATCCAGAATGTCGGAGAGCCTGGCGGAGCGGTCTTGCGAAGATAGTCGGCGTCGCTCTCGGAGAGGGGCCCGAACCACGAACCATCGACTTCAGCGACATACCTCACAGCATCTTCACTTGGCTCAGGCACGATCCCCTCCCGATCCCCTAAAGGTACCTCGACCGCCCGATCGGTGGGGGTCATCTCTTTGGTCAGGGATGGCTACCGCCAGTCCTTCAGATCGAACGCCTCGGAAACCGCCTCGTAGGGCTTCAGCTCGATGCCGCTCCACGTCGTGCCGCCGTCACCCATGCTCGGGTCCATGAGGGCTAGGCGCTCGATCACTTGGTCGTTGTGCCAGTCAACCCACCAGTCGGCGTGCGAAACCTCGACGTGCTCGGCCTCACAGGAATGGAACGAGCGGGCGAGGGTGACCCCTTCGATCTCGCTCGGACCGAAGATCTCCCTGGGTGGGGTCTCGCGCCGGCACTGGGGAACGAAGCAGCGGTCCTACATATTCAAGGTCGAGCATGCCCAAGGCATCGGGCACCGTCGCGATCATCTGAAGTCGCCGGGCTCTGGGCCGGGGCGTATCCGTGCGTCGCTCTACGTCGCTCCTGTGACCCCGTTCACGCCTCAATGACGAACGACAGCGCCCGAATCCGACACGTCTGCGAGGACAGATTTGTCCGTAATTTGTCCGTCGGCGGTGTGAGGGGTTGTACCGGAGCATTGTTTCGCGGGTAGATGGGGCTCCGGGGGTGGGACTCGAACCCACAACCTACGGATTAACAGTCCGCCGCTCTGCCAATTGAGCTACCCCGGATCGAAGCGTTGAGCAGTCTACCAACGGCCCCGGTCCCTCCTGTCTGCCTCGCGATAGGCTGACCATCCACTTCGGCACGGAGGATCCTTGAATGAAGCTGCGCTCCTTGTTCCTGTTCGGCGCCGGCATCGCAATCGGCGTCACGGTCATGCGAAAGCTCACCGAGGACGACCCCGATGTCGCGCACGGTCCGCAGCGCGTCTCGGGCGGCAACCCCGCCCTCCGTACGCTGTCGAAACAGACGGTCCGCCTCTCCGACAAGGCCACGGTGCTGAGCCTGGATGCGATCCGAAAGGCGCGTGGCGTCATCCGCGAACGCCTGGCCTACTCGGGTTACGACGACGCTGCGTGGAGCTAGCCCTCACCACTGTGGAGCGTAGGTGACCCCACCGTCGTTGGCGGCATAACAGTCGGCGTTCGTGACTCCAACGAGCACACCGTAGGTGGTGGCGGTGGGTGGCTCGTCCCGCAGGAAGAAGCACGTTCCCGATTGCGAGAACGACGCAAGGGTCAGGACCCCGGCGGAGGTGTTGCGACTGATCGTCGTCGGATTCGTGCTCGGCGTATTCTCGTCGACCCACTTGAGCGATCCCTCCACCCCAGCTAACGCTGGCAACGTCGCCAACCCGTAGTCCTCCTGGTCGGAGAAGATCACGCGGCCCGCGCTCAACGCGTTGCGGACGGACGATTCGGCGGCCCGATCCTGTGCGCGGGTGCGCGCGCCAAGGAACGTGGGCAGTGCGATGGCCACGAGGATGCCGATGATCAGCACGACGACCATCAACTCGATCATCGTGAAGCCGTCCTCGTCCCGCTGTAGCAGTGCCCGCACCATCGCTCCTTCGACGTTCTCGATCGACACGTGCCCATCGGCGCACCCGCGGACAACCTTGACCGGCCGTTGACTACTACGAATGGAAGGACCGGATTCCCCCTCCTCGGGGGACAGCGGACTCCCCTACTCCAGGTAGTCGCGGAGCTTCTGCGATCGACTGGGATGACGGAGCTTCGACAGGGTCTTGGACTCGATCTGACGGATGCGCTCTCGGGTCACGCCGAATTCCTTGCCGACCTCCTCGAGCGTGCGAGGGTGCCCGTCGACCAGACCGAACCGGAGCTGGATGACCTTCTTCTCGCGCTCCGACAGCGTGTGCAGCACGCCCTCGAGCTGCTCCTGCAGCAAGATGAAGCTGGCGGCGTCGACCGGGACCACCGCGTCGGCGTCCTCGATGAAGTCACCGAGTTGCGAGTCTTCCTCTTCGCCGATCGGCGTGTGCAGGCTGACCGGCTCCTGGGAGACCTTCTGGATCTCGCGCACCTTCTCGGCGCTGATCCCCATGACCTTGCCGATCTCGTCGGGCGTCGGCTCGCGGCCGAGGTCCTGCAACAGCTGGCGCTGGACGCGCACGAGCTTGTTGATCGTCTCGACCATATGGACGGGGATACGGATCGTGCGCGCCTGGTCGGCGATCGCCCGGGTGATCGCCTGGCGGATCCACCAGGTGGCATAGGTCGAGAACTTGAAGCCCTTGTCGTAGTCGAACTTCTCGACCGCCCGGATCAGGCCGAGGTTGCCCTCCTGGATCAGGTCGAGGAACAGCATGCCGCGGCCCACGTAGCGCTTGGCGATCGACACCACGAGCCGCAGGTTGGCCTCGATCAGCTTCCGCTTGGCGAGCTGCCCGTCGCGCTCGACCCGGCGGCAGAAGTCGTGCAGCTCAGGCTCTGTCTTGGGTCGGTAGCTCTTGGCCACCTTGTCCCGGCCGATGCCCTCCACCTTGCCGAAGGCGTTCATCTGATGATCGCGGATCTCCCAGACCTTCTGGACCATGAACTTCAGTTCCTTGGGGTCGGGTTTGCCGTCCTCGCCGATCTCGTCGCTGCAGGGCGGTCGAGAGCTCGCCGGCCTGGATGCGACGCGCCAGGTCGACCTCCTGGGCCGCGTTGAGCAGCGGGACCTTGCCGATCTCCTTCAGGTACATGCGGACCGGATCGTTCGTCGGCGCCCGCAACAGATCGACCTCGATGCGCACCTGGGTGGCGGCGTCGGTGTCGTCGCCGGGCACTTCGATCACCTCGACGGCCTCGGCGGTCAGGTGCTCCTGGATCTGGGTGAGGAACTCCTCGACCTGCTCCTGGGTGAAGTCGTCGACCGGGACCGCTTCGAGCAGGTCCTCGGATGTCACGAAGCCACGCTCGCGGCCCTTGGCGACCAGCTGCTCCTTGACCTCGTCGAGGGTCAGCGGCTCTTGTTCACGGGCGGGAACGCTCATGTGTGGTCCTGGGGGGTCTCCGTCACGACCGCCACAGTGTACGGAAGCAATATCAGGGTGACCGCTCCTTCAATCGGCGCAGCTCGCCGTCGACCTCGACCAGCTGTCGGAATAGGTCGTCGTATCCGGCATCGGTCGTCGGGTTCAACTTCTGGAGTTGCGCGCGGAGCTCGTCACTGCGCGCCTTCAGTACGAAGCCCCGCAGACTGTCGACGACCGCGATCGCGTAGTCCGGCGACGGATCCCCTTCCATCGGTTCGACGGTGAGCGAGGCGATCCGCGAGGCGAGATCGGGATCGGGGCCGCCCGCGATCGCGCCGGCGTCCCAGTCGGCGTCTCGCAACGCGACGAACGAAGCACGCAGCTTCGTGATCGAGAAATCGTGCTCGTCGATCGTGCTCGCCAGATCGGGCTCGACGTCGCCGCGCGCGATCAGGCGGAGCACCTCGTGCTCGACGCGCTCGCGGGCGGTGCCACGCTTCATCGTTGCAGCCACCTCCGCCGGCTTGCCGCCCAGGTGGCGGGTGAGCGACTGCACGACGCTGGCGTGCGAGACGCCGGCCAGGTCGGCGAGCATCCCCGCGTACTCCGAGCGACGGACGGGGTCGTTGAGCCGCTCGAGCACCGGCAGCGCGGCCGAGACCGCCGCGGATTGACCCTCGATCGTGGACAGGTCGTGGCGATCGACCGTGCGCCGCACCATGTACTCGACCAGTGGGCGCGCGGACGCCGCCGCGGCCCGCACGGCGTCCGAGCCGTGTTTCGCGACGAAGTCGGCGGGGTCGAGGCCCTCGGGCATGATCAGCACGACCGCGGTGATCGGGAACTTCTCCTGGAACTCGAACGCGCGCTCGGCCGCGCGCGCACCCGCCTCATCGGAGTCGAAGGACAGGATCGCCCGCTCGGCGAAGCGGGAGAGCTGTTCGAAGTGCTTCTCCCCCAGCGCCGTGCCACAGGTGGCGACGACGTTCGGGAGCCCGGCCTGCGTCAGCCCGATCACATCGGTGTAGCCCTCGACCACGAAGACCTCGCCGGCCTTGGCGACCGCCTGACGCGCCCGGTGCATGTTGTAGAGCACCTCGTGCTTGCGATAGATCGGCGTCTCGGCGGTGTTCAGGTACTTCGCCTGCTCGCCCGCTCGCGGGTCGGAGGGCACCACGCGGGCGCCGAACCCGATGAAGCGTCCCTGCAAGTCGTTGATCGGGAACGTGATACGCCCGCGGAACCGGTCGCGAACCGTGCCGTCGTCGCTGCGCGTCGCAAGGCCCGCCTCCAGGAGCACCTCGGAGGACAGGTCGCGCGTGCCCCCCAGGCGCCGCAAGAGGAAATCGGGGTAGCCGGGCGCGTAGCCGACCTGGAAGTCCGCGAGCGCCTCGGGCACGATCCCGCGCTCCGTCAGGTAGGCGCGCGCATCTGCCGCCTCCTTGCCGTCGCGAAGCATCGAGACGAACAGCTCGGCGGCCTGCTCGTTCGCTCGATACAGCGCCTTGCGACGCTCGGCCTTGCGACGCTCGGCAGGCGAATCGCCCTCGAACCGGAGGCTGACGCCCGCGACGCCGGCGAGCCGCTCGATCGCCTCGACGTAGGACAGGTGCTCGAGCTCGCGCAGGAACGTGATGGCGTCGCCGCCCTTGCCGCACCCGAAGCAATAGAAGACCTGCTTGGACGGCGACACGCTGAACGAGCCCGTCTTCTCCTGGTGGAACGGGCAGAGTCCCGTGAGCGAGTCGTGGCCCGATTTCTTCAGCGTGAGGTACTGCCCCACGAGGGCGACGATGTCGGTCCGTTCCTTGACGGCTTCGATGTCTTCTTGACGGATGCGCGCCACGTGTCCCCCGGCTAGAGGAGCCAACCCTGGGGAAGGAAGAGCTGCTCATAGGTCCGCACTGCGTATCGATCGGTCATGCCGGCGACGAAGTCTGCCACGCGGGTGGGCAGGTCGCCCGGCGCTCGATGGTACTCGGGCGGCAGCTCCTCGGGATGTGCCAGGAAATGCGCGAAGAGTTCGCGCAGGAGCCGGATCGCGCGTTCGTGCTCGTCGTTGGCCGCCGTGCGCAGGTAGACCTCGGCGAACAGGAAGTCGCGCAGCGCGTCGAGCGCCTGGAAGACCTGCGGCGACAACCTGATCTGTGGCTGGCCCTGGCTGGTGGCCACCAGATCGGAGACCAGGGTGTTGATCCGTCGCGAATGATCGGCTCCGAGCACGCCGATCGGCCCCGCCGGCAGCTCTGCGGGATCGAGCACACCGGCGCGGATCGCATCATCGATGTCGTGGTTCACGTAGGCGATCCGGTCGGCGAACCGCACGACCTGGGCCTCGAGCGTGGCCGGTGACGGCATGGACCAGGGGTGGTGCAGGATGCCGTCGCGGACCTCCCAGGTGAGGTTGAGGCCGGCGCCGTCCTTCTCGAGGTGATCGACGACCCGCAGAGACTGCTCGGAATGCCGGAAGGGGTGGTCGAGCAGCGGCGTAAGCGCCTGCTCGCCGAGGTGGCCGAACGGCGTGTGGCCGAGGTCGTGACCCAGCCCGATCGCCTCGGTGAGGTCCTCGTTCAAGGCCAGCGCTCGCGCCGCGGTGCGGGCGATCTGCGTCACGTCGAGCGTGTGGGTGAGCCGCACCCGATAGTGATCGCCTTCGGGCGCCAGGAAGACCTGGGTCTTGTGTTTCAACCGGCGGAACGCCTTCGCGTGGGTGATGCGGTCGCGGTCCCGCGCGAAGCACGTGCGTAAGGGGTCGGGTGGCTCCGGGCGCTCGCGGCCCTTCGTATCCGCAGCACGGACCGCGAGCGGCGACAGGGTGTCACGCTCGATCTGCTCGGTTCGTTCACGGGGGGCCTGCACACTCCCATCGTACCGGCGAGCACCGACGTGCCGGCCGCGGCGATCAGCCGCCGAACAGCCGGTAGTACAGGTAGGCGAACGTCTCGCGAAGATAGCCGCGAGCCCGGGATCCTCGGGTCTCGTCGGCCGAGGTTGGCGTCGCCGAGACGTATGCCTCCAGCCCCAGATCCTCGGCCATAGCCTCGATGCGCGCGTTGTGCCAGGGGTCCGACACGAGGAACGCAGAGTGCAGCCCCCGATCCGCCATCTCGTGCGCGGCTGCTTGCAGGCTCTGCAGCGTCGTGTGCCCGATGTCGCTCGCCACGATCTGCTCGGCGGGCACGCCCTGCTCGATCAGATAGTCGCGCCCGGCCTCGGCCTCCGTGTGACGGTCGCCCGGTTGTTTCGAGCCCACGGTGATCACCAGGTCCGCGCGACCCTGATTCCACAGCAGCGCCGCGTGGTCCAGGCGTTCTTGGAACAAGGGAGAAGGCGTGCCGTCGTACTGCGCGGCGCCGAGCACCACGATCGCATCGACGTGGTCGATCAGGGACGAATCGTCGTGGTGAGCGGCTCGCCAGACCGTCCAGGCGGAACCGCCCACCATCAGGCAGGCCACCAGCCCCAGCAGGGCGATCGCGGTCCAGACCGGGTGCCTGCGGAACCAGCGCACGCGACCATGCTACGGGCGCCGCGGCCCGGCCCGGGCCGCGGCGCCCTCGCGTGGCTCAGTCGGTGCAGATCAGATGCACCGGTCCGACGAACCGCGGCTCCTTCGACGTCTGCGAGGCCAGGGCCCGCACCTCGGCGCGCGACGACTGTTGGATCGCCAGGACGTAGCTGTCTCCCGTCTCGTCGGGTGGCAGGCCCTCGAAACAGGCGACCGGCGAAATCACCACGGCGCCCTCGAGTGCGTCGCCGAGCTCGCGGACGATGGCTTCACGACCTTCGGACAGCGTCCCCGGCGCGTCGGCGACAGCGAGCACAGCGACCCACATATCCGCCGACGACGGGATCGAGGGCGTGGGCGCCGACGCCGACGTCGTCGATAGAGGTGGCTGGGTCGGCGATCCGCACGCGATCGCGAGCAGTACGAGCGCGATCGGCCCCGGCGTCGCAACACGCTGCATCCTCGACGCCCTCATGGCACCGCGATCCAGACGTGCGCCGCCAGCGCGGGGAACGCCGCGCGGAACGCACCGATCTCGGCGGTCCCGTCGGTCGTTCCCGACAGCCGCACGACCACGGCCCAGCGACCGGGCCGGAGCACGCCGGAGCCCTGCCCGCCGCGGATCACATCGACCGGCACCGCGTGCCCGTAGGCGCGCGACACCTGCTGGGCGATGACCCCGGCGGCCGTCTCCGAGGCGAAGTCCCCGACCAGGAGGGCCGACTCGATCGGGTCCCCGGAGACCGCGGCAACCGCGTGGGGTCGCGACGCAACGGGAGGCGCGGCGTGGCCCGTCCGATCAGGATCGACCACATCCATCGGATCGACAGCGACGGCACCGCACCCGATCGTCTCCTCCCCCGCGGTCGTCTCACGCTCGATCAGCCAGCGGGCGTTCGCGCGGTCGGGCACGTTCCACAGCCGCGCGCCCTCTCCGTCGAAGCCCGCGAGGTATCGCTCATCCGGGAGCGAGGCGAGCCGCGTCACCCGGTTACCGCGGAGTCGCCACAGCGCGAAGCGCGGCATGCGGGTCTGCGAGGCGCGGCCGCGGATCACCACGAACTCGATCGAACCGTCGGGCGTGGCGAACGGCGTACGGATCGCCGTCCAACGGTCGGCGCCTGCGGAAAACGCGGTGAGCCGGACCCAGCGACCCCGATCGCTCCGATACCGCCACAGGTCGTTCGACCACTCGTCTTCCGGGACGGCCCGCGTCGGCGACGCCGAGATGACCGCGACGACGTCGGGCCCGTCGAACACCGGTGCGACGATCGTGGCGTTCGGCGCGGGACCCGGGACGGAGCGGATCGCCCCGCTCGCGGAGCGGAGCACGAGACGGTCGTCCAGACCCCAGGCGAGCGAGGCCCGCGGACCCCACGCCGGGTGGGTGACCTCACCACGTTGCGGGACCACGATGGACCCGCTCGGTGTCGACAACAGCACATCGTCATCGCCGGGACGATCGAGCACGACCGCGGTGCCGGCCGGGCCCGTTGCGACGTGGCGAAGCATCGTCGGACCGGCCACGTCGGCGGCGGGCACATCGGCGCCGAGCACGCCGTTCGCGGCGATCGCGACCTCGGGCATGACGCCGGCGACCGGGCAGGCGCGGTTCGCGAGTGCGATGGGAGGTCGTTGGCCGCTGACAAGCCCTACCAGGGCCGCGACCGCGGTCGCGGTCGCCACGAAGAATCTCAAGCGCATGACGACCTCCTCAGTAGCCCAGCGCGTATTGGAAATGCATCGGGTCGGGCTTGGAATCCCAGTTGAGCCCCCAGAAGAACTTGTGCCCCGGGTAGGGGCCCCGCCAGACGTCCGGCAGATAGGTCCCGTAGGCCTTCCCGTCGCTGCCATGGCCGTTCCAGAAGTCCTGGCCCATCGGGTTGGTGGAGGAGTTCGTGTCGATGGCGGCGCCCCAGGCGTGCAATGACCAGCTGGTCGAGTCGGCGATCAGACGACAGTTGAAGCCGCCGACGAGATACCGCACGGCAACGTCGCGATGGTCCTGGTTGACGTGGTTGCGGATGTTGCCGCCGACGTTCTTCGCGATGTAGGCGTGGTAATAGACGTAGCCGGCCCCGCTGGCGCTCTGGCTGGGCCAGTACGATCGCCCGGCGTTCGCGTCGTCGCCGCACACCGGTCCGTACGTCGCCTGGATCTCGGCGAGCCCATCCGGGCGAGCCGGGATCACGGTGCTCGAATGATCGTGCACCCATCCGTCCATGTGGTGCGCCCACGCCGCCGCGTCGGTGCCGAGGAGCCATCCTCCGGCGACCACCGCGACGGCGGCGCACACGCGCGCGACCGACCGCATCTGTCGAGCCAACCGCTCCACCTCCTCTGGTCGGGGGAGGTGGGAGGACGATGCAGGCTAGCGGCCGGACCCGGGCCGCTCGGTGATGGATCTCACATCTGCGGCGTGTTGGTCAGGTGCGCTCGAGCGCACTATCTTCGAGACCGCGGCGTTCATCCGCGCCCTGGCGCTCACCCGCGATACCGCTCACGTCGAGACCGACTCCGATGATCCGACCGCCGCCTGGCCGGCCGCCAGGCGAGCCGTCTCCACCCGAAAGGGCGAACAGCTCACATAGTCGAGCCCGAGCTCGTGGCAGAACACGACGCTTGCGGGATCACCACCGTGCTCGCCACAGATGCCGAGATGGATCGCGTCGTTGGCCTCCCGACCCTCGTCGCAGGCGATCTGCATCAGCCGGCCCACGCCCGCGCGATCGACGGTCACGAACGGGTTCGCCGGCACGAGCTTGCGCTCCTCGTACAACCCGACGAACTTGCCGATGTCGTCGCGGCTGAACCCGAACGCGGTCTGGGTCAGGTCGTTCGTGCCGAACGAGAAGAAATCGGCGGCGCGCGCGATCTCGGCGGCGGTGACCGCCGCGCGCGGCAGCTCGATCATCGTGCCCCACTCCAGGTGCGACAGCTCGACGCCCGCAGCGGTCAACACCTCGGTGGCCACCGGCTCAAGCTCGGCGCGCATCTGCTGCAGCTCGCCGACCGTGGCCACCAGCGGGATCATGATCTCGACACGCGGGTCGCCGCCGGCGGCGCGCGCCTCGCACGCGGCCTCGACGATCGCCCGCACCTGCATCGCGTAGAGCCCGGGCTTGAGGATCCCGAGCCGCACGCCGCGGAGTCCGAGCATCGGGTTGGCCTCGTGAAGCTGCCGAACCTTGGCCAGGATGGATTCCTGGGCCGTCATGTCCTCGCCGCGCTCGCGGCCGAGCGCGACCTCGACGGACAGGTCGGTCAGATCGGGCAGGAACTCGTGCAACGGCGGATCCAGCAGGCGCACCGTCACCGGCAGCCCGTCCATCGCCCGGAAGATGCCGATGAAGTCGTCGCGCTGCAGCGGCAGCAGCGCGTCGTACGCCGCCTGCTCCTCCTCGGGGGTCTCGGCGAAGATCATCTGTTGCACCGCCCCGACGCGCTCGGTCCCGAGGAACATGTGCTCGGTACGGCACAGGCCGATCCCCTCCGCGCCACGAGCTCGGGCGTTCGTCGCCTGATCGGGCGTATCGGCGTTGGCGCGGACGCGCATCCGACGGCGGGCGTCTGCGACCTGCATCAGGCGCACGAACGCCTTCCAGATGGGCTCCCGCCTGGCCTCGTCGTCTCCCTGGCGCGCCTTCTCCAACACCGAGTCGGCGAGGGGAAGCTCGCCGACGTAGACGTTGCCGGTGAACCCGTCGATCGTGATCGTGTCGCCCTCTCGCACGACGGCGCCGTTGGCCGTGAACGCGCGCGCCTCCGGGTCGAGGCGGATCTGATCCGCGCCGCAGACCGCGGGGATCCCCTCGCCGCGCGCCACAACCGCCGCGTGGGAGTTGGTGCCGCCGGCGCTGGTCAGGATGCCCTGGGCCGCGATCATGCCGTGGTAGTCGTCTGGCGTCGTCTCGCGACGCACGAGGATCACCTTCGCGCCATCCTCCTTGGCCCACCGCTCGGCCTCGTCGGCACTGAACACGACGGCCCCGGTGGCGGCGCCCGGCGACGCGTTGAGGCCCTTGGCGATCGCCGCCGCGCCGTCGGCCTCGACCCGACGCTTGAACAGCTCCTCCAGTCGGTTCGCGTCGACCCGCTGCAAGGCCGTGTCCTCGTCGATCAAGCCCTCGTCGAGCATGTCGTAGGCCATGACCCACTCGCCGAACGCGGTGCGCTTGCCGATCCGCGTCTGCAGGATCCACAGCCGGCCCTGTTCGATCGTGAACTCGATGTCGCACATGTCGCGGTAGTGACCCTCAAGCGTGTCCATCACCGAGCGCAGACCCGCGTAGGAGGTGGGGTCGATCTCTTCGAGCTTCGCCAGCGGCAAGGTGTTGCGGATGCCCGCCACCACGTCCTCGCCCTGTGCGTTGGCCAGGTAGTCGCCGTACGGGACCCGTTCGCCGGTCGAGGGATCGCGGGTGAAGGCGACGCCGGTGCCGGAGTCGTCGCCGCGATTGCCGAAGACCATGGACTGGACGTTGACCGCCGTGCCCAGATCGTCCGAGATCTTGTTCTGGCGTCGATAGTCCCGCGCACGCTTGCCGTTCCAGCTGGAGAACACGGCGTCGATCGCGAGACGCAGCTGGTCCTTCGGGTCCTGCGGGAAGTCCTCGCCGGTGTGCTCGCGATAGATCGCCTTGAACCGCTCGATCAGGGACGACAGATCCTCCGCGTCCAGATCGGTGTCCTGCGCGCCTTCGAACTTCGCCGCCTTCGCCCCGTCCAAGGCGTGCTCGAAGGCGTCGCCCGGCACATCCATCACGATCTTGCCGAACATCTGGATGAATCGCCGATACGCGTCGCGTGCGAACCGCGTGTCGCCACCCGTCTTCGCCGCGAGCCCGTCCACCGAGGCGTCGTTCAGCCCGAGGTTCAGGACCGTGTCCATCATGCCGGGCATGGAGAACTTGGCGCCGCTGCGCACGCTCACCAACAGCGGGTCCTCGGGGTCGCCGAGCGAGGTGCCCATCGCCTCCTGCAGCGACACGAGATGCGTCCCGGCTTCCTGGAGCATCTCGGGCGCGGCGCCGCCCTCCCGCAGGAACGTGAGGCAGGCCTCGGTGGTGATCGTGAAGCCGGGCGGCACCGGGATGCCCATGTTCGTCATCTCGGCGAGGTTGGCCCCCTTCCCGCCGAGCAGATCCTTCATGTCCTTGTTGCCTTCGGAGAAGTCGTAGACGTACTTGGTCACTGCATGCCTCCGGCAGGGTCGGTCGAACGCGGAGCCGTCAGTCTACGTTCCGCTCGCCGCGATCTGCGCGAGGAAGTCGGCCGCAACCTCGGGTCGGATCCCCTCGGGAACCGCCATGTAGTGCCCGTCGACGATGCCCCGGACCGCCGTCCATGCCTCGACGAGCACCTGAGGGTCGGTCGCGAACCTGGTGGAGAGGCCGGAGATCACCCGCACCTTCGGATTGGCCGCCCGCGCTTGCGCGGCGGCGCGACCGACCACGTCGGCGTAGCGGGCAGGTTCCGTTTCCAGATACTGGGCCTGCACCTCGACGACGTCGGCGACGCGCGCGGCGAACGCCGTGATGCCGCAGCGCAGGAAGGCGTCCTCGGTGGATTCCGCCGGATCCGGGCCGCACGTCGCCCCCGGCACCCCGACGAGGTTGGGATGCGGTGTGACGATCACCGCGTAGCCCGCCGTTCTGGCCGCAGACGCGAACGCCTCGATGGCGGCGACCGGGTCGCGTTGCTCCGGGTCCGGCGTGTGCGCCCACCGCTCCGGGTCATACATCACGGCGGCGACCCCCTCGGGGATCGCGCCGGCCGCAAGATCCAGTTCGAACTGCGCCTCGCTCGCCCAACTCACGGCGTAGACCGCGTCGTTGTAGCCGCCGAGCGCGAACGAGGACGGTTGGTCGAAGAACTGCGTGACGACGTCCGCATCTTGGTCATGCAGTGCTCGGATCGTCCCCAGCGTGGCGACCCAGGTCTGCCCGTCCGGGGGCCCCGGGCTTCCGTGCACGGTCAACGGGAGTGCGACCGCCGCGGCCACGAGGACCAGCGCCAGCGGTGCGGCCCAGCGAACCCAGCGCCGTTTCACGGCCGGAGTGCGGCGGCTGCGGCGTCCCGGGCGCCGTTGGCGGTGGCGAAGACAGCGGTCACCCGCTCGCCGTCCTGGGTGATCGTCGGATGTGACCCACCGGCCGCCGCCCACTGCTCGAGGGCCGACGCGAACGCGGTGGCGTCCTCTTTCGTGTCCCAGGCGGTGCGCAACGCGACGACGACGTCGGTCCCGTCGGTGAAGGCGCGATACACGCCGCCGTCCCAACCGGCGGCCGCATCGTCGGCGACGCCGTCGTCGAGCCGGAGCGCGAACATCGCGCGAAGCCACTCCTCCCCGACCGTCATCGCGTCCAGATCGCCCCAGTTCGTCCCGAGCGCCCCGGTCAGGTCGGGGATGTCGACGGCGGTCGGTCGGTCATCGGGGAATCGGTCGGGGTGGATCACCTGCTCGGTCGAGACCGGGAACCGCTCGAACGCCCGGTCGACGGCTGCGATCCCGGCCGTGCCGGCGAGCGTGCCGACGTAGGCCATGCCGTCGGTGTAGGGCCAGATGTTGAGCGCGTAGAGGAACGGCGGCACGCCCTCGGGCGGGGTGCCGCCCGCCGCGGCCTGCGCGATCGCGTCGATCAGATCCGACAGGCTGAGGTCGGGGTTCTCGGCCATCGAGGCCGCCGAGAAGTACTGCGCGCTCCCCTCGACCAGCCCGAGGGCCGCGGCGGCGCGCTCGTCCTGACACGAGCCCACGAGGGCGTCGAGCCGCGTCAGATCGAACGTCTGGTCGTCCAGCGCGTGCGTGAGCTCGTGGGCGAGAGTCAGCCGTTCGCTGAACCCGAGGTCGCCGGAGCCCAGGTATACGAGCTCGCCGGTCTCGGGATCGTAGAAGCCGACGACCTCGCCGGTCAGGAACGACCGATACGCCTCGTGGAGATCCGCGTCGGTCGGGATCACGCCGATCGTCCGCCACGCGACCGTCCGGCGGTCGTAGAGGTCCTTCGGGTAGTAGGCCTGGAAGCTCTCTTGCAGGCGTCGGTCCATCTCCTCGTTCGTGATGCCCTCTGCCTTTGGCGGTGTCGTGAACGTGTGACCGCGCGCGGTCTCGACCGCGGCCGCGATCTGCGCCAGCTCAGGGGGAAGGGTGCCCGAGGCCGGCGTCCCCGACGGGCTCGACAGCGGCACGCACAGATCGCGGATCGCCGCCAGGGCCGTCGCCGCCCCTCCGGGAGACACCGACGGGATGGGCAGTTCGTCCCCGGTCGGGATCGGAGTGGAGGCATCGTGCCCTGCAGGGGATGTCGCGGCAGTGCAGGCGGTCAGCGCCACGAGCAGCCCGACCGCGACGACGAGTCGCCGGGTCACGCGTCGGCGTCCCGAACGTGTCGGGCAAGCGCCGCCATCGCGCAGGCGATCGCCGCGACCGACAGCCCGATCGACACATACAGCGGCGTGAGCGACGAGAGGAACGTGACCGCCGCGCCCCCGATCAACGCGCCGGCGGCCACCAGCAATGCGAACGACACGAAGTACAGCCCGAACCCGGCGGTTCGGCCGCTCACAGGCGCTCCCCCAGGTAGTCGGTCACCTCGGCGATCGCGACGCGCTCCTGGGCCATCGAATCGCGCTCACGCACCGTGACCGCCTGATCATCGAGCGAATCGAAGTCGACGGTGACGCAGTACGGCGTGCCGATCTCGTCCTGCCGACGATAGCGACGCCCGATCGCGCCGGCGTCGTCGAACTGGCTGATCCACCGCTGGCGGATCAGACCGTGCACCCGCTTGGCCTCCGGGGTCAGCCGCTCGTTTCGCGACAGCGGGAGCACCGCCACCTTCACCGGCGCCAGATCCTTGTGCAGTCGCAGCACCGTTCGCTTCTCGGTCGTGCCCTTCGCGGTCGGAGCCTCGTCGACCGTGTAGGCCTCGATCAGGAACGCGAGCAGGGCCCGGTCGACACTCACCGCCGGCTCGATCACGAACGGGTGATAGCGGATCTCCTTCTCCTGGTCGAAGTAGGAGAGATCTTGGCCGCTCGCCGCCTCGTGTGCCCTGAGGTCGTAGTCGGTGCGGTTCGCGACGCCCTCGAGCTCCGCCCAGTCCGTCCACGGGAAGGCGAACTCGATATCGACCGTCCGCTTTGCATAGTGGCTGAGCTCGTCGGGCTCATGCTCTCGCACACGAAGGTGCTCGGCCTTCAGGCCGAGGTCGAGGTACCACTGCATGCGCATATCGATCCATGACTGATGCCAGTCCTCATCGGTTCCCGGCTCCACGAAGAATTCGAGCTCCATCTGCTCGAACTCACGCATGCGGAACACGAAGTTGCCGGGCGTGATCTCGTTGCGGAACGACTTGCCGATCTGGGCGATCCCGAACGGGATCTTCTTGCGGGAGGTCGCCTGGACCAAAGCGAAATCGGCGAACATGCCCTGCGCCGTCTCCGGCCGAAGATAGACCGCGTTGTCGTCGTCGGGAACCGGACCCATGTGTGTCTTGAACATCAGGTTGAAGTTGCGCGGATCGGTGAACCCCTTGCCCCCGCAGTTGGGGCAGACGCGTGGCTCCGGCAGATGGTCCTCGCGGAACCGCTGGTGACAGCTGAGGCATTCGACGAGCGGATCGGCGAAGACCTCGAGGTGGCCGCTGGCCTCCCAGACCTTGGGCGACATGATCACCGCGGCGTCGAGGCCGACGACGTCGTCGCGCAGTTGCACCATCGTGCGCCACCAGGACTGCTTGATGTTGTTCTTGAGTTCGACCCCCAATGGGCCGTAGTCCCACGATGACCGGAGGCCACCGTAGATCTCGGAGGACTGGAAGGCGAAGCCGCGGCGTTTCGCGAGCGAGACGATCTCATCCATCAGGTCTGGCACCTGGTGGCTCCTTTCGGATTCCCGGCCGCCGGATGCGGCCGCTGGCGTGAGGGTCATCGTACGTGGCGCTGCACGGCTATTCGAGATTCGCCACCATCGTCGCGGAGTCTCCACACCGCGAACGAGGCCCTCGGGGAATCCTCGTCGTACCCGATTTCCGGTAGCAGCCAGGGAGGCGACACGCCCGGGTGCTTGAGGTTTTCGAGCCATGGATTAGGTTGCCGAGAGCGTCCCGTTCCGTGAGGGGGTTCCTCGGATGGTCCTCAGGCTGAATCGCAACGATCGCGCGACCGATGATTCGAGTATGACCGCGCCTCGGATCTGTCGCGCCTGCGGGGCACCGCTTTCGGGAGACGTGCGGTGGTGCCTGCGCTGCTACGAGCCGGCGCGGGAGCTCACCCCTCGGGCTGCCGTCTGGGAGCCGGGCTCGTTCGTCGACGCGCCGACCGTGTCGGGCCCCTCGGTTGCCCATTCGTCGCGGTGGGAGAAGTCGGTGACGACCTTCGGACCGGTCGGCCGTATCGGGTGGACATGTGTCGTGGCACTCTTCGTCCTGTCCTCGGCGACGGGAAGCCCGCTCCTGCTCCTGTTCGAGCTCCCGATCGCGGTCGTGGTTCTCAAGGGGGTCTGGGCCAAGGGCTGGGTCGTTCCGCAGGATCCACAGAGTGGTCGGCGCCGCCACGCGCTTCCCGATGGGCACCCGTCGAGCTGGCTCGAGGACATCGCCGACATCAAGCAAACGATCTGGCTGACGCTCGCCGGCCTCGTAGTGATGGGCTCGATCATGTACGGCCCATCGGTCGTGAAGTTCGCGGCCATCGCGACGGCCATGGTCGCGGGTTGCGTCGCCTTCTTCCGCGGGCCGCTCGGCCGAGCCTAGGCGTCCTCGGCCAGGCCGCCGAAGCGCCGTTCGCGCTTCTGGAAGTCCCGGATCGCCTCGTAGAGGTGCTCGCGATTGAAGTCCGGCCAGAACACGGGCGTGAACCACAGCTCGGAGTACGCCAACTCCCACAGCAGGAAGTTCGACGTGCGCATCTCGCCGCTCGTGCGGATCAACAGGTCGGGGTCGGGCATGTCGGGCGAGTACAGCCGCGACGCGATCGCCTCGTCGTCGATCTTCGAGGGCTTCAGCGTGCCCGCCTGCACCTCGCGCGCGAGCTGTTTGACGGCGTCGACGACTTCCTTGCGACCGCCGTAGTTGAACGCGATCGTCAGCGTCGTGCCGGTGTTGTGCCTGGTGAGCTCCTCGGAGATCTCGATCTCCTTCAAGACGCTTCGCGGCACGCGCCAGTCTCTGCGCCCGATGAATCGGATCCGGACGTTCATCGTGTTGAGCTCGTCGCGGCGACGCCGCAGGAGTCCGCGGTTGAAGTTCATCAGGTACAGGACCTCGGCCGGCGGCCGCGACCAGTTCTCGGTGGAGAACGCGTACACGGTCAGCCACTGCACACCGACCTCGACCGCACCCTTGACCGTGTCCCACAGCGCTTCCTCGCCCGCGCCGTGGCCCTCGGTGCGCGGCAGCCCCCGCTGCGTGGCCCACCGGCCGTTGCCGTCCATCACGATCGCGACGTGGGCCGGAACCTTCGTGCGGTCGATGTCATGCAGGTAACTACTCATCGGGCGGTCCTCACGAGCATCGGCACCGACTTCATGCGGCGCTCCAGGTGGTACTCGGTGAACCCGACGAGCATCGAGCGAGCCTCGGTGGCCAGGCGTGGATCGGGCCGCTCGGTCGCGCCCACCGTCGACAGATCCGTACCCGCCAGGTGTGCGAGGAAACGCAGGGCGTCGGGCGAGACGGCGCCCGCCTCGGCGTCGCTACAGCGCGCGCAGACGGCGCCGCCGAGCCCGGCGGACCACAGCCGCACGTCGGGTGACCCGCACACCGCGCATGCGGTGAGGGCCGGATGGAACCCCGACAGGGACAGCAGCTTCAAGAGGAACGACTCGGCGACGATCGTCGGATCCTGCGGCCCGGCGTCGAGCGCGCGCAAACCGTTCAGCAACAACAGCGCGAGGGGCACGTTGCGTTCGTGTTCCTCCGCGACCTTGTCGACGGCCTCGACCATCGTCTCGGCGGCGGCGAACAGCGAGAGGTCGTCGCGGATGTGCCGGTGCGGCGACACGATCTCGGCCTGCGTGATGGTGTCCAGGGAGCCCCGGCCCCGATAGAGCATCAGGTTGACGTGGGTGAAGGGCTCGAGCCGAGCGCCGAACCGGGAGGTCGTCTTGCGAACCCCCTTGGCGACCGCTCGCACCTTCCCCGAGCCCTGGGTCAGGATGGTCACGATCTTGTCGGCCTCACCGAGCTTCATCGAGCGCAGGACGATGCCCTGCTCCTTATAGGGAGGCATGCGCGGATGGTAGCGCCCGCTCTGGCCCGGAGGGGATGGCTGGCGTGTGTTCTTTCGGTGTCAGGGGTCGGCCACGAGCCCGTCCAGCAGGGCGGATGCCCCGATCCGGAAGCTCGACGGAGTCGGCCACGACGGACCGAGGATCCCGCGCACGAGGGCGAGGAAGGCGGTCGCCTCCGGTACCCGGCGGACGCCACCGCTGATCTTGAGCCCGACCGGCCGCTCGGCGGCAGCGATCCGGCCGGCCAGGATCGAGACGGCCTCGGGCGTCGCCCCGGGCGGTCCCTTCCCGGTCGAGGTCTTGAGGAAGTCGGCGCCCGCGGCGACCGCGGCGTCGGCGAGTCGGCGGATCCCGTCGGGACGCAGCGCCCCGGTCTCCAGGATCGCCTTCCAGGTCGCCGATCCGGCGGCCGCTCTCGTGGCATCGAGCTCAGCCGCGAGCGCTGTGGGATCGTCGATCAGCCGGCGGTTGACGACGACGTCCACCTCATCGGCCCCGTCGTCGACCGACGCACGGATCTCGTCGAGACGCCGGGCAAGCGGCGCGTCCGCCGTCGGGAACCCGCCCGTCGCACAGGCGACGCGAACCGGATGCCCCGCGAGATGCGCGCGAGCCATCGATGCGAACCGCGGCCACAGGCAGACGGCGGCCACCGCGAGATCCGGCCGGCCGGCGATCGGCTCCACGGCGCGCGCACACAACGCGTCGACGCTCGCCTCGTCGTCTCCAGCGCCGAGCGAGGTCAGGTCGAGGCAACGGATCAACAGCTCGCGATCGGCGTCCACGCGACCGAGCCTACGTGGTCGTCGACGCCCGATCGTCGCTACGCTGCCGCACGATGCGCCGAACACTCCTCGCCGTCGTCCTCATCGCACTGCCGCTGAGCGCGGTCGGATGCAGCTCCTCCTCATCGGCGTCCTGCGACGCCCCGACCACGACGACGACCGTCGACATCCAGAACTCGACCTTCACCCCGGGCTGCGTGAGCACCACCGCGGGGCAGACCCTGACGCTGCACAACGCCGACGACACACCGCACACGTTCACGGTCAAGGGGACCGACGTCGATGTGAAGATCGATGGCGGGCAGACCGCCGAGGCGTCGCTGGCAGGCGTGGCCGCCGGCACCTATGCGGTCAGCTGCCTCTACCACCCGCAGATGACCGGGTCGTTGCAGGTGACCTAGAACCCGAGCCGCTCGAGCGCCTTCGGATCGCGCTGCCAGTCACGCAGGACCTTGACGCGGAGGTCGAGGAACACCTTCGCGCCGAGCAGCGGCTCCATCTCTTCGCGAGCGCGCGTGCCGATCTTCTTGAGGGTGCCGCCTCCGCTGCCGATCACGATGCCCTTCTGCGAGTCGCGCTCCACGATCAACGACGCGTGGATCGTCACGAGCTCGCCCTCGCGCTCCATCTCCTCGATCACCACGGCGATCGAGTGCGGCACCTCCTGATGTGTGACGTGCAGTGCCTGCTCGCGGACGAGCTCGGCCAGACGGGACTCGAGCGATTGGTCGGTCACATCCTCGCTCGGGTACAGCGGCGGTCCCTCCGGGAGCCGCTGGACGATCAGGTCTCGCAAGAGTCCGATCCCCTTGCCGAGCTTGGCCGACATCGGCACGATCTCCTCGAACGCCCCGAGGTCGGCGGCGGCCAGCAGTTGCGGCAGCTCGGCCCGCTTCTGGACGGCGTCGACCTTGTTCACGACGCAGATCGCCGGCGCCCCGGCCTGCGCCACCTTCTCCCGATAGACGAAGGCGTCGCCACCGCCGATCCCGGCCGCGGCGTCGACCACCTGCACCACCAGGTCGACGCCGTCGACCGCGTCGCCCACCAGATCGTTCAACCGGAGCCCGAGCAGCGTCTTGGGCTTGTGGTAGCCGGGCGTATCGGTGAACACGATCTGCGCGCCCTCGGTGTTCCAGATCGCGCGGATGTCGCGCTGGGTCGTCTGGGGCTTGTTCGACACGATCGCGACCTTCTGCCCGACGAGCGCGTTCACGAGCGTGGACTTGCCGACGTTGGGGCGTCCGACCACCGCGACGATCCCGCTGCGGAACCCCGCGGGCCAGCTCAATGCGGTCGCCGTTCGAACGGCGCCGGCATGAGATCGTCGAGCGCCCACACCAGCCGCTCCCCGTTCAGCGTCTCGGACACGACGATCGCGCTGGGACCGAACTCCCACAGGACCTGGCGACACGCACCGCACGGCGGCGTGGGCGAGGAGGCGTCGGTCACGATGGCGATCGCGTCCAGGCGGCTCGCCCCGCCGTCGATCATCGCCGCGATCGCGTTGCGCTCCGCGCAGACCGAGACGGGGTAGCTCGCGTTCTCGAGGTTGCCGCCGGTGAAGATCCGGTCGACCGCCAGCGCGGCGGCGCCGACGGCGAAGCCCGAATACGGCGCGTAGGCGCGAGTGCGCGCCGCCCGAGCGGCGTCGACCAACGCGTCGAGCCGGGAATCAGCCATCGTCGGTAACGTCGTCCTCGAGGACGTCGACCGGCACGCGGCTGATCACGACGGTCGCCACCCGACGGCCCTGGACCTCGTCGGCACAGAAGCGCAGGCCCTGGAAATCGGTCTCCTCGCCCGTCTCCGGGATCTTGCCGAAGATGTCGAGCACGAGCCCACCGACCGTGTCCCACTCCTCGTCGGGAAGCTCGATGCCGAGCATCTCGTTCAGATCGTCGATCGAGGTCTTGCCGGAGACCCGGTAGACGCCGTCGCCGACCTCGACCATCTCCGGCTCCTCCACGTCGTACTCGTCGGTGATCTCGCCGACGAGCTCCTCGAGCAGGTCCTCCAGCGCCACGATCCCCGTGACCGACCCGTACTCGTCGGTCACGAGCGCCTGATGGAACTTCTCGCGCTGCATCTCGCGCAACAGGTCGGCCACCTTCTTGGACTCGGGCACGAAGTGGGCCGCGCGAACGATGTCTGCCAGCGGGGTGTCGATCGCGCCCTGGTGCATGGCCTTCAGGACGTCCTTGGCGAACACGACGCCGATCGCGTCGTCCAGGTCCTCGTGATAGACCGGGATCCGCGAGTAACCGTGCTCCAGCACGAGCGCCTGCACGTCGCGGAGCGACTCGGTGTCCTCCACGGCGATGACGTCGGGGCGGGGCACCATCACCTCGCGCGTGATCGTGTCGCCGAACTCGAAGATCGAGTGGATCAGCTCCTTCTCCTCCTCCTCGATCTCGCCCTCGGACGAGGCGACCTCGGCGGAGGCGCGGAGCTCCTGCTCGGTGATGTAGGGGCCTTCCTTCAGGCCCTTGCCCGGCATCAGCACGTTCGCCAGCTTGAGCAACGCGTTGGCGATCGGTCCGAGCACCCTGCCCAGGAACCCGATCACCGGCGCGATCACGAGCGCCACGTTGTCGGTGCGTTTGATCGCGAACGTCTTCGGCGTGACCTCCGCGAAGATGAACAGCAGCAGCGTCATGACGATCGTGGCCACGATCTCGCCCGCGCTCTCGTAGTGGCGCACGGCGAAGGATGTCGCGACCGTCGAGCCGCCGATCGTGAACAGCAGGGTGAGGAACAGGACCACGTTCAGATACGGGGCGGGGTTCTCGACGATGCGGGCCAACGGGATCGAGCCGCGCCTGCCATCCTCGCGCAGCCGCACGGCGCGCACTCGGTTCGTACGCGTGATCGCGACCTCGGAGGCGGCGAAGAAGCCGACCAGCGCGATCGAGAGGATCACGACGAGGATCGAGAGCCAGTCGGCCGGCGTCACGGCGCGCGCACCCCGCTGTACCGCTCCTGCCGCACCCACATCTCCGCCTTCTCCGCGTCGTCCTCGTGGTCGTAGCCGAGCAGATGCAAGATGCCGTGGACGAGCAGCAACCGGACCTCGGCATCTGGCGCTTTGGGGTTGTTCCGCGCCGCGACGGCGGGCGCGATCACGACGTCGCCCAGGAGCCTCGTGCTGCCCTCATCGACGTCGTCGAGGGGGAAGCTCAGCACGTCGGTCGGTCCGGGCTCGTCCATGTAGCGAACGTGCAGATCCTCGATCTCAGTTTCATCGACGAAGCTCACCGACAGCTCGACGTCGAAGAGTCCCTCGCCCGCGAGCGTGGCCCGTGCCAGGTCCGCGAGCGCCGACTCGTCCACGGCAGTGGCCTGACGGTTGCTGAACAGCACCGAGGCACTCGTGGGCGGAGGTTCGTCGTGGTCGCTCATGGGCGTTCAGTCGTCGACCGAGAGGTGCTGCTGACCGAAGCGGCCGTACGCCTCGACGATCTCCTGCACGATCTTGTGACGAACCACGTCTTTGCCCCCAAGGTGCACGAAGGATATCCCCTCGATGTCGGTCAGGATCTCCTCGACGACGCCGAGGCCGCTCGCGCCGCCCTGCAGGTCGATCTGGGTCGCGTCGCCGTTGATCACGGCCTTCGACCCGAACCCGAGACGGGTCAGGAACATCTTCATCTGCTCGGGCGTCGTGTTCTGCGCCTCGTCCAGGATGATGAACGCATCGTTCAAGGTGCGGCCCCGCATGAAGGCCAACGGAGCGACCTCGACCACACCCCGCTCCATCAGCCGCGGCAGCGTGTCCGGGCCGGTCATCTCGTAGAGCGCGTCATAGAGCGGGCGCATATACGGGTCGATCTTTTCGTAGAGGGTGCCGGGCAGGAACCCGAGCCGCTCCCCCGCCTCGACGGCCGGACGGGTCAGGATCAGCCGCGACACCTGGCGTTCCTGGAGCGCGCGCACGGCGACGGCAACGGCGAGGTACGTCTTGCCGGTCCCGGCCGGGCCGATGGCGAACGTCACGGTCGAGCGTCGGATCGCATCGACGTAGCGCTTCTGTCCGAACGTCTTGGGCGCGATCTTCTTCCCCCGAGCGGACAGGAGATTGTCGCCAAGCACCTCGGACGGTCGGGGCGCAGCGGGCTCGCCGGGCGCGACCTCCGCACCGCTCACCATCGCGATCGTCTGCGCCACGGTCTCCTCGCTCAGCTCGAGCCCTTGCTCCAACAGCTCGAGGAGTTCCTCGAACACCCGACCGACCTGTTCGGTGACATCGGGTCGCCCGGTGATCGTGATCTCGTTGCCTCGCACCAGGACGTCGGCGGGAAACGCCGTCTCGATCTGCTTCAAGAAGGAGTCGCGCTGGCCGAGCAGGGTCACCATCGACTGGTGCCCGGGGACGAGGATCTTCACTTGCGTGGTGGCGGTTGCCACGTTTCTTGTCGATCCGGGGCGCTGGCCCCGTTCCCTCCTGCTCCGATGGCGATGGCCGTCCCCGTGGACGGCCGCTTGTATGGTACCCCGTCCTAGCCGGGCGGCCACAACATCTGTCGACCGCCCAACAGGTGGAAATGCAGGTGGAAGACACTCTGCCCCGCATCGGGTCCGACGTTGGACACCAGGCGCCACCCGGTCTGATCGATCCCCTCGGTGCGGGCGAGGTGGCTCGCCGCCTGCGCGATGTCGGCCAGCATCGCGCCGTGATCGTCGGTCACGTCGACGAGCGACACGACGTGCTCCTTCGGGATCAGCAGGATATGGGTCGGCGCCTTCGGGTCCAAGTCGCGGAACGCCATCACGCGATCGGACTCACGGAGGATCTCCGCGGGGATCTCGCGGGCGGCGATCTTGCAGAAGAGACAGCTCGAGTCGGACATGCAACGAGCCTAATGCCCCGGGCGCCGCACGGTGCCGGCGACCGAGCCCTTGCGAGGCTCGCCGCGCAGATCGGCCAACTGCTGGAGCAGCTTCCGCTCCTCGCGAGACAGCTCGGTCGGCGTCACGACGTGCAACGTGACGTAGAGGTCGCCGCGCCCCCGACGCTGCAGGTTCGGCACGCCGCGTCCTTTCAACCGCACGACGGCTCCCGACGGGGTTCCCGGCTCGACGCGGATCGTCTCGTCACCGTCCAGTCCCGGGAACACGATCTCGGCGCCGAGCGTGGCCTGGGTGATGGAGATGTCGAGCACCGCGTACAGATCCTGATTGCGGCGCTCGAAGTCCGTGGGTGGCGCGACGTCGAGCCGCACGTAGAGGTCGCCCGCGCCGGCTCCCGCGATCCCCGCGTGGCCGGACCCGCCGACGCGCAACTCCATGCCGTCGGACACGCCCGCGGGGATCTCCAGGGTCACGGTGCTGGTCTCGCGCACGCGGCCGGCTCCTCCGCAGGTCACGCACTTGTCGGGGATCTCCTGCCCCGTGCCCTCACACGTCGGACAGGGCGCGCTCGTCATGAGGGTGCCGAAGACGCTGCGGCGAGCGGACTGGACCTCGCCGGTGCCGCCGCAGGTCGTGCAGGCGATCGGCGCCGTGCCCGGCTGCGCGCCGTTGCCCAGACATGTCGTGCAGACGGCGAGCCGTTCGAGCTCGACCTCACGTCGGAGTCCGAAGGCGGCGTCGCGGAAGTCGATCCGCATACGCACCGCCAGGTCCTCCCCACGCTGGGCTCGTCCGCGCGGTCCGCGACGCCTGGATTGCCCACCGAAACCGCCGAGCCCTCCGCCACCGAAGAACATCTCGAAGATGTCGGAGATATCGGTGAAGCCGGCGGTGCTCGGACCGTTCGCGCTGCCGAATGTGTCGTAGCGCGCGCGCTTCTCCGGATCGGACAGGATCTCGTAGGCGCCGGCGACCTCCTTGAAGCGCTCCTCCGCGGCGGGGTCGCCGTTCACGTCGGGGTGGTGCTCGCGCGCGAGGCGCCGGTAGGCCCGTCGGATGTCGTCATCGGTCGCGTCGCGGCCGACGCCGAGCACCTCGTAGAGGTCGCGGACCGCCACTACTGCTCCGCTTCTGCGGCGTCGGAGAGGCGCTTGGCGACGGCGCGGACCGCCGCCATCGCGGAGAAGTAATCCATGCGAGTGGGGCCGACGATGCCGATCGTGCCCACGGTCGCGTCGCCGGCGGTGAACGGCGCGGCCACGATCGAGGCACCCCACGCACCGGTGGTCGGGTGCTCGTCGCCGATCGTGACCCGTACGTCTTCCGCGGGGGCCACGTCCTGCAGCACCTGCACCATCTCCTGCTCGCGCTCCAGCGTCTCCACGAGGCGGCGCAGGGTGTCGCGACGCCAGGCCTGCGCGTCGTCGGTCAGGTTCGCCACCCCCCCGACGACGACATGCCCAGCCCGCTCGCCCTGAGTCGCCATGCGGAGCACGTCGGCAGCGATCAGCAGGACATCGTGCGGCCCGGGCGCCTCGGTCGCCGCCATCTGCAGCAGCGCCGCTTGGGCCTCGATGTAGGTCGTGCCGCGCACCGTGTCGAGCCGCCGTTCAGCGGCGGCCAGCGCTCGCGCGTCGATGTGCTCCGGCCGGTCGATGATCTGCTTGTCGACGCGACCGTGCTGTCCCACGACGAGCACCAGCAGTGTGGGCCCCATGTCGATCACCTCGAGCCGGACGAGGTGCTCATCCGAGGCGCCGGGCGGCACCGCGAGACCGGCGTATTGCGTCAGGCGAGACAGCAGATGCACCGAGCCCTTCAACACTTCTTCGAGGTCCAGGATCACCTCGGCGAAGTGCGAGGCGATCTGGCGGCGTTGGGCATCCTTCAGCCGGGTCGGCGCAGGAAGCGCGTCGACGTAGTGTCGGTACCCGGCGTCGGTCGGGATCCGGCCGGCGGACGTGTGCGGATGCGAGAGATATCCCTGCTCCTCGAGGGCGGCCATCTCGTTGCGGATCGTGGCGCTCGAGACACCGAGCTTGGCCCGATCGGCGATCGCCTCGGAGCCGACCGGCTCCCCGGTCGCGACGTAGGCCTCAACGATCGTGTGCAGCACGGTCGCCTTGCGCGCCGTGAGCTCGGGTCGTTCGGCCATGCCGCGATGATAGCTGGCACTCTCGGGCGCAGAGTGCTAACGGCCTGGGATCAGCACGGCATCGCGTCGAGCGCGTCGGCCATCCCGGCCGCAGCAGCGGTCGTATCTCCTTGCGTCGCAAGCGCGTCGCGATAGACGAGCACTGCCTTGCGCATCCGCAACACGGCGGCGGTGAGTTCGGTATCCCCTTCGGCCTTGATCGCGACGGCGTCGGCCTTGAGGGTGTCCGCGAGACGCGTGTACGCGTCCTCGCGCGGGATCAAGACGTCCCGCAGATGCAGGCAGAGCGCCTGGGTCGTGGTCAACGAGGCCGAGGGCGACGGCGAGGTTGATTGCGCAGCGGTCTCGTCCCCGAGGGACGACAGGCCGAAGGCGATCGCGACCACCGCGACGATCCCGACGACGGCGATGGTCGCCAACCGCGCACGTGACGGTGGACGTCGCGCGCCGGTCGATGGCGCGGCAGCGGGACGAGCGTGCGCCGGGGCAGGCGCTGCAGCCGGTTGCTCCGCCGACGCAGGCGCGGCCTCGGGCTCGAACTCCCCCATCGTGGCGCTGCCGTGCTCGTGGCCGCATTCCGGGCATGTCCAGTCCGTCGTGCCCGGGCGCATGTGGAACCGCACGCCGCAGTTCTCGCAGGCAGCGAACATCCAGGAAGCCCCGCACGACGTGCACGTGTAGCCGTCGGCCCCCTCCTCCAAGGGCTGGCGCGTGCCGCACCGAGGACAAGTGACCTGGGGCATCGGGCCACCATACCGAAGGGGCGAGGCAACCCCACGGGTCGCTCGAGCGTCCTAGGCTCGGACGAGGAGGGTCCGTGGACGAGGCCGATATCCGGTTGTTCCTGCGAGACGGGTACGCACGGTTGGTGGGCGCCGTGGCGCTCGTCACCGGCGACCTTGCGACCGCGGAGGACGCCGTACAGGAGGCCGTCGTGCGGGCCTGGGAGCGATCGGACCGAGGCGAGCAGATCGTTGCGCTCGATCGGTGGGTGGCGGCGGTCGCCATGAACCTGTCTCGAAGCGGGCTTCGACGGTTGCGGGTCGAACGACTCGCGCGACCCAAGCTGATCGCGGCGGCGACGATCGACGCACCGAGCGAGGACGCGGTGGACGTTCGGCGCGCGCTCGCATCGCTGCCGCGCCGACAGCGCGAGACGGCGGTGCTGCGCTACTACCTCGACCTCAGCACCGAGGAGATCGCCGAGGCGATGGGCACGAGCGAGGGCACCGTGAAGAGCCAGTTGTCGAAGGCTCGCGCGCACCTCGCGGACGTGCTCGCGCCGAACGACGGAGCGAATGAGGAGCCACGCCATGCCGACGTTTGACGAAGAGCTGCGCGACCGGATCAGAGGGGCGGGGGTACGTCCGCAGCAGCGGGATGACCTCCTCGACACGATCGTTCGACGCAAGCATCGGCACGCGATGCGGCGGAAGGTCGGCACGATCGCCACCGTCGCGGTCGTCCTCCTGGGAACCGTCGGCGTGTTCGCGTTGCTGAACGAACGGTCCCAGCAAACACCGCAGCCGCTGGTCGCGCCAGTCTCCACTGGCGGCTTGGTCGTGAGCCTGGCGGATGACACCGGCACACACCTCTATCTGTTGCCGTCCGATCAGGTGGATCTTGACCCGAGCGACGGGGCGACAGCGGCCCGATCGAACCTGGCGCGACTGACCACAGGCAAAGGCGTCGTGGACGACCAGCCGACGGTGAGCCCGGATGGGACCAGGGTCGCCTTCGTGCGGAGCGTGCAGTGTCAGGTCCCCGGCTTCTGCCCAGATGCAGCCGCGATCGTGGTCATCGGCATCGATGGCGAGCATCAGCGCTTCCTCGAGACACCGGGTCTGAATCCATCGACCGTCTCCTGGTCGCCGACCGGCGAATGGTTGGCCGTGCGTGGGCCGGTCGACGACAGCTTCTGGCTCGTGCGACCCGACGGCACCGACCTCCATCAGGTGCACGTGGACGGCCTCCACTCGGTCGCCGACGTGTCGTGGAGCGCCGACGGCACAAATCTCGTGCTCGCCGGGTCCGCGAGCGCCGGCGAGCAGACCGACCTCTGGTCGGTGACGCCGGACGGATCGCAGCTCGTGAACCTCACGAACACGCCGGACACGACGGAGCTCGCACCCGCTCCGTCACCCGATGGCAGCTGGATCGCGTATCGGACCGACCAAGGCATCGATCGGATCCCCAGCGCAGGTGGCGCACCGGAGCGGGTCGTCAACGCGCCGCAGCCGGACGAGGCGGAGCTCGCTCGACCGGCCTGGACTCCGGACGGCCGGAACCTGACCTTCCTGATCAAGGGCACCTCCACCTCCAGCGTCTACGCCCTGCCCGAGGGCGCCGACACCGCCTTCCCGATCTCGCCCGCGTCGAGCTACGCGTGGCAGCCGGTCCCCGCGGGTGGCACGACCACGACCGGGTATGACCTCGGGCTGTCGTTCCCGACCTGCCGGATCTCGTCAATGCCGATCGTCGTCGGCGCCTCCGCGGGGACGGCCGCGGTCTTCACCGAAGAGGCTGACGGCGGGTGCCCCAAAGCCGGAGACGGCTTCGTCGGTGTCGGCATAGACACGACGGGAGACGGCGTGCTCGACGCGACCTGGGGCCCGATCCCGGACTGCTACTTCCGCTGCGAGACGTTCGCCGCGCCCGACGTGAACGCCGACGGGGTGTCCGAGGTCGCCGTGTCGAACGAGGGCGCCGACGGATTCGGTGTGTCGCTGTATGCAGTGACGCCGACAACGCCGTCCATCGAGCCGGTCATCGTCTCGAGCACGTTCGAGCAGGGACCGTCGGATGGCGACCCGCTGCAGTTCGGGTGGGTCGATGTCGCCACGCACGCGGCGAGCGCCGGATGCACGACCGGAGACGCGGGGCCGCTCTTCGAGCTCTACGGGACCGAGAAGTTGACCCCGGCGCAGGTGCTGACGACATCGATGATCGTCCAAGGGACGACCGCGACGGTCACCTCGATGTCGACCGACACGATGCCGTTCGATCGCGCGCCGATGCCGGGCACGGACCTCTGTGGTGCGCCGTTGTTCGGGTCGGCCGCGGGCCTCGGGTCGCAGCCTGGACTCGACATCGGTCTTGAGACCAACATCTGCGACGTCTCACGCCTGCGGGCCGACTTCACAGGCGATGGCCAGGAAGACACCGTCTGGGTCGGGACGATCGCCACCGAGAACCGATGCTCGATCGGCGCCGAGCATCGAGGGATCGCCGCGATCGACACGAACGGAGACGGCCTCGCCGACGGACAGGCGACGAAGCCGTTCCCGCACTGCATCGGCTGCAGCGCGTTCGCGGCGGTCGACTTCAACGCGGACGGGGCGAGCGAACTCGCGATCCTCCTGCAAGAGGGATCGACGCCTCAATACGGCATCTACGAGGCGGCCTTCGACGGGAGCGGACGCGACGGCGGGCTGTATCCAGCGCACATCAGCTCGGGCAGCGAGCAGTTCCCCGAGGGAGATCCGCTCACGTTCCTGGCGGGCGGCGACGAGGGGTTCTCCGGCGCGGTGAAGTGCGACGGATTCCCGGATCACCCGGTGTTGATCGTGTGGGCCTCGAGCCACAACGTGGATGGGGGGGCCGGATCCCCGCGCGACGTGGTGATGACCAAACTGACGATGCAGCCCGATGGCTCGTTCGCCGCGGTGGATGCGCTGCACCAGCAGCAGGTGGTCGGCGATCCACCGCTGTTCGACGGGTCGGGCACGGCATGTGGCGTCGACTGGGACCCGTTCCAGTGACGCGTCTCAGCCTGTGAGGCCGAGCACCAGCTCGTTGAGCAGCAGCATGCCGCGTTCGGTCGGCACCAGCTGGCCGAACTCGTCGACGAGCAGACCGCTGGCGACGAAGGATTCGTAGCGCTCCGACTCGAACCAGCTCGCGGGCACGCCCTCGAGGATCCGCAGCTTGAGGAAGACCTCCTCGAGGTACGCGTCGGAGGGATCGAGCGACTCGCTGCCCCCGATCGGCAGCTCCCCCGCCTCCACCTGCTCCATATAGGTCTCCGGAGGGCGCACGTTCCACCAGCGCACGTCGTCGCGATAGGCGTGCGCGCCGGCGCCGAGCCCGACGTAGGACCGGCGCTCCCAGTACCCGAGATTGTGCCGGCACTCGAAACCCGGTCGAGCCCAGTTCGACACCTCGTAGTGGTGATAGCCGGCCTCGCGCAGCAGGTCGCACGCCACCCCGAACATGTCGGCCTGCACATCCGGATCGGGTGAGGGCCGCGTGCCCGCCGCGATCTGCCGGCCGAGCGCCGTCGCCGGCTCGACCGTCAGCGCGTAGGCGCTCACGTGTTCGGGCGCGAGCGCGATCGCCTCGCGCAGCGTTCGCTCCCAGGACTCGAGCGACTCCCCCTCCGTGCCGTAGATCAGATCCAGGTTCACGTTGTCGTAGCCGGCCTGCCGAGCCGCGGCCATCGCCGCCCGGACCGACGCGGGCTGGTGGATCCGCTCCAGCGATGCCAGGACCGCGACGTCGAAGGACTGGGCGCCCATCGACAGGCGGTCGTAGCCGGCGTCGCGGAGCGCACGAAGCGATGCCACATCGACCGTGTCGGGATTCGCCTCGATCGTGACCTCGGCGTCGTCGCGCAGATCGAATCGATCGCGCAGGTGCACGAGGAGCGCGCGCAGATCCGCGGGCGCGACCGTCGTCGGCGTTCCCCCGCCCATGAACACACTGACGAACGGCGTGCCCTCCCAGCCGGGCGCCGCCAACTCGGCCTCGGCAAGGAGCGCCGCCAGATACCGAGGCTTCAGCTCGTCCAGACCTGCGTAGGCGTTGAAGTCGCAATACCCGCACCGCGTCAGGCAGAACGGGATGTGCACGTAGATGCCGGCGGCGTCATCGGTCACTTCCGGCCACCAGCCTTCGCGTCGTCCACGCGCAGCGCCGCGATGAACGCCTCCTGCGGCACGTCGACCTTGCCGACGCGGCGCATGCGCTCCTTCCCCTTCTTCTGGGTCTCCAGGAGCTTGCGCTTGCGGGTGATGTCGCCCCCGTAACACTTGGCCAGCACGTCCTTGCGCTTGGCCTTCACCGTCTCGCGGGCGATCACCTTCGAGCCGATCGAGGCCTGCACCGCCACGTCGAAGAGCTGTCGCGGGATCAACTCCTTCAGTCGCTCGGCCATCTTCTTGCCGTACTCGTAGGCCTTGTCGCGGTGCACGACCGAGGAGAACGCATCGACCGGCTCGCCATGCAACATGATGTCGACACGCACGAGCTTGGACTCCTGGAAGCCCCACGGCTCGTAGTCGAGACTCGCGAACCCACGGGTGCGCGACTTCAGCTGGTCGAAGAAGTCGAAGACGATCTCGGCCAGCGGCAACACGTAGTGCACCTCGATGCGCTCGGTCGTGAGGTAGGTCATGTCGACCATCTCGCCGCGACGCGCTTGGCACAGCTCGAAGATCGCGCCAAGGTACTCGCCCGGCGTGATGATCGTGGCGTAGACGATCGGCTCCTCCACCCGTTCGTAGTCGCCGCCGGGCGGCATCTCGGCGGGGTTGTGCACGATCGTCTCCACGCCGCCCTTGAACACATGGAACTCCACGTTGGGCGCGGTCGAGATCAGCTCGAGGTCGAACTCGCGTTCCAAGCGCTCGCGCACGATGTCCATGTGCAGCAGCCCCAGGAACCCGACCCGGAATCCGAACCCGAGCGCCATCGACGTCTCCGGCTCGTAGACGAGCGCCGAATCGGACAGCTTCAGCTTGTCGAGCGCCTCGCGGAACGCGGAGTAGTCGGACCCGTCGGCCGGGAAGAGGCCCGACCACACCATCGGCTTGGGCTCTCGGTAGCCGGCGAGCGGCTCGCTGGCGCCGCCCTTGCCCGCCAGGGTGATCGTGTCTCCGACCTTGGCCAGATGAACGTCCTTGAGGCCGGTGACCACGTACCCGACCTCGCCGGGTCCGAGAGCGTCCACGGGCGTGGCCTCCGGCGACATGACGCCTGCCTCCTCGGCGTCGGACGTCACGTTCGTGGCGAACATCTTGATCGTCGCGTTGCTGGGGAGCCGGCCGCGCTTGACCCTGACGTAGGTGATCACGCCGCGGTAGGTGTCGAACGCCGAGTCGAAGATCAGCGCCTGCAGCGGCGCGTCGGCGTCGCCGACCGGCGGCGGCACCCGCTCGATCACCGCCTTCAGCAGCTCGCCGACGCCTTCACCGGACTTCGCCGATACCCGCAGGATGTCCTCTGGATCGCAATCCAACAGATGGGCGAGCTCGTCGGCCCGCTTGTCGGGCTCGGCGGCGGGCAGATCGATCTTGTTCAGCGCGGGCACGATCGTGAGGCCGGCGTCCCGGGCCAGGTGGAAGTTCGCCAGCGTCTGGGCCTCCAGGCCCTGCGCGGCGTCGACCAGCAGGATCGCTCCCTCGCAGGCGGCCAACGACCGCGACACCTCGTAGGTGAAGTCGACGTGACCGGGGGTGTCGATCAGGTTGAGCTCGAACCCCTCGTGCTGCAACCGGACGGCCTGGGCCTTGATCGTGATGCCCCGCTCGCGCTCCAGATCCATCTTGTCGAGGTACTGGGCGCGCATGTTGCGACCCTCGACCGTGTGCGTGATCTCGAGCATGCGGTCGGCCAGCGTCGACTTCCCGTGGTCGATATGCGCCACGATGCAGAAGTTGCGGATGTGCGAGGTGTCGGTCGGCACGAGACCCCAATGGTACGGGCTGGGTCTTCCCGCCCAGGGGTCCAGCCCGGAGGCGCTGGTAGACTCCCCGACTCGTATGGCAAACATCAAATCCCAGAAGAAGCGCAACCTCCAGAACGAGAAGCGGCACCAGCGCAACGTGGCTGCGAAGAGCTCGCTGAAGACCTCCACCAAGAGGGTGCAGACGGCGGTCGCCTCGGGCGACGCCGATGCCGCCGTCACCAGCCAGCGCGACGCCGCAAAGGCGTTGGACAAGGCCGCGAGCAAGGGCGTGCTGCATAAGAAGACGGCCGCCCGCCGGAAGAGCCGCCTGGCCAAGGCGACCAACGCCGTCTCCGCCTCCGCCTGACCCGCGGGCGCTACGCCGCGATCGAGGCGATCAACACCGGCATGACGACGTCTCCCGGCGCTCCCGACTTCAACGCCAGATCCGTCTCGGCCACCTGCTGCATGGATCGAGACGAGCTGTTCGAGCGAGAAGTTGCGCGCCTGCTGCTGGTAGCGACGTGCTTGCCACTCGAAACGCAGCCCCGCCTGTTTGGCGAGCTGTGCGGGAGGCAGCCGGTCCGGCAACGCGCGCACGCGCATGAGGTCGCGGAGCCGGGCGGCGATCGCCCCCAGCACCATCAACGCGTCGTCGCCGCCCTCCTCGATCGAGCGGAGCGACCGGATCGCTCCGGGCAGATCCTTGCCGAACGCCCGGTCGCAGAGATCCCAGCTCTTCTGTTCGCCCAGACCGCGGAACTGCCGGTGGATCAGCGTCGGCGTGACCTGCTCTCCTTGGAACGCGCCCTGCAACTGCTCGAGGGCGGCCGCGAGCTGTCCGATGTCCTCGCCGAGCGTCTCCACGAGGACCCGAGCGGCCGGCGGGGTCAGGTCGAGGCCGGCGGCCTTGGCCCGTTGGACGAGCCACGGCTCCAGCTCCTTGCGTTGGATCTGGACCTGCCGGACCTGACCGACCGGTTCCACGATCTTCACGAGTGCCGCGGGCGGCTTGCCGCGCTCTGCCGTCGTGCAGGCGAGCACGAGCGGGGCCTCGGGGTCCGGAGCCGACAGGTACGCGACCAGCTCGACCATCGCATCCTTCGGCAGGCTGCGGCAGTCCGTCACCAGCAGCGCCCGAGGCTCACCGAACAGTGACGGCGTGGCGAGGTCCTGCAGTTCACCACCCTGCCATTCACCGGCGTCGACCTCGGTCGCGCGCAAGTCGCCGAGCAGCTGAAGCGCGGTCTCGCGCAGCAGGAACGCGTCCTCACCCCACAGAAGGGACACCGCCGGTCGTGCAGCCTTGCTCACGGCGCGATGGTACCGGGCGAGGCCGACGTCGATCGCTCAGCGGTCTTCGGCGGGGTGTCCGTAGACCGTACCGGTGCCTCCCAGGAGGTAGAGCGCTGAGACGACGAGGACGGGGATGCTCAGCACGCCGGTGAGGTACTGCGCAAACGTCACTGCCTCTCCCGGCTTGAGGATGTCGTGGAAGAAGAGGAAGTCCACCAGCAAGAACCCCACGATGAGAACGACGGCGAGTGTCTTCTTCACGTTCCTCTCTCCCCGGCGACCGGGCCTGCGATACATGGCCCGAGCACCTCATGAGACGTACATCATGAGACGTACATCCAAAGGTATGACGGGATCGCACGTGAAGCCACCCTCGCGTCTTCTTCTTCACGAGCTCGCAATGAAAGGCGCAGGGATGTAGCCGGGAACGCTCGGAGCCGGGTCAGGACGCGGGTGTGATCTCCACGACCTGGCCCTCCTGGATGCCGAAGTCGATGACATCGATGACCGGCGGTTCCACACCGAGCGCCGTCAGCACCGTGCAGACCTGGCTCCTGTGATCGGCGCCGTGTTGCAGCGCGCCCGCAAGCTCGATGCCCATCGCGATGGTTCTCTCGTACCCGTCATCCTCATCGACCTCGTGGAGGACGGCATCCGGATCGGGGTCCTGTGCGATGAGCCGCGACCAAGCGGGGCCGTGGCTCTCCATCGCGGTGCGGAGCTCCGACAGGTTCATATCGTCCGCGTCGATGAGTGAGGTGCGATTCCCGCTCGCGATGAACAGGTCCCTGGCGTCACTCCCGATGCAGTGACGCAGCGTTTCGAGGATCGAGCCGTACGTCCCCGGGACTGTGGTCTCCAGCTGCTGCGGGCTGAGCGCGCCACACGTATCGACCAGCCGCAGCGTCGCCCACACGTGATGTGCGAACGCGTCCTCCATCAGGGGCCTGCCCATGTGGCGAATCTACCAATCGCCCACAGGTCACGCATGAAGGTGTCGGCGACTTCCACCAGCGACGCCGTACCCGGGCGCATCATGCATCGTGGCTCATCGCTCGCCGCTGACGGTGGGATCGCCGTTCGCATCCCAGGTTACGGTGAGTGTGCCGTGCTCATCGGTCCGCCAGATGTCGGCCCCGGTCGCCTCGGCCTCCGCCAACGCCACAGGGTTGGGGTGCCCATAGGGGTTCGGCTGGCCCACGCTGATCGCGATCACTTCCGGTGAAACCGCCGGGAAGAGCTCCGGCAGGGACGTGTCGCCGCCGTGGTGTGGCATCTTGAGGACATCGACGTCGGTGAGCACGCCCGTGTCGAGCAGCACCTGCTGCGCCTCGACCTCGCTATCGCCGGTGAACAGCATCGAGTCGGCGCCGTCGTCGAGCAACAACACGATCGAGTCGTTGTTCGGATCGGAGTGCGAGCCGTCCCAGCACCGATCCGGCGACAGCACCCGGAACGAGAGATCGCCGACGGTCACGGTGTCGCCGGTGCGCGGGGCCCGGACCGGGATGCCCTCCGCGTCGATCTCCTGGTGCAACGACGCCTGAAGCTCCGTGCTGTCCGGACACCCCGGCTCCAGGAAGACGCCGACCGGGAACCGGGCCAGGATCTGCGGCAACCCGGCGATGTGATCGGCGTGCGGGTGGGTCGCGATAACCGCGTCCAGTCGCTTCACCCCGTAGGAGACGAGCAGCTGCGCGGCCAGTTCCTCATCGGGCCCGCCGTCGATCAGCACGGTGGCTCCCGCAGGGCTGGAGATGAGGATCGCATCGCCTTGCCCGATGTCGAGCATCCGCACGGTCAGCGTCGCGGGCGGCCCGGCGCCGACCGCCGCCTGCCACACAACCAGCGGCGCCAGCGCGACCGCGACGACGACCACCCGACGCGGGGGGCGCCAGCCGGAGCGCATCCACAGCGCGATCGCGACGAACGCCGCGGCTCCGACGATCAGCACCCAGGGCCCTCCGCCGGACGTGATCCATGCGATGGGCGCCTTCGCAAGGGTCGAGGCGACGATCTCCAGATAACGCATCGGGATCCGGGCGATGAACGACACCGCGTGCCCGAGTGGCAGCCACACGAGACCCAGCACGGACGCCGCGATCCCGAGCAGCAACGCGGGAGACACCGCCGGGAAGGCCGCGAGGTTCGCCGCGATCGTGACGCCCGGCACCTCGTGGAAATGGAACAGGAGCAACGGCGTCACCCCGAGCTGGGCGGCGATCGTCGTGCCGAAGGCCATCGCCGCAGGCAGGGGCATGAGTCTGCCCAATCGCTCGGCGAGCGGGGTCGCCAGCGTGACCATGCCCGCCGTGGCCGCGACGGACAGCTGGAAGCCGATCGCGTTCACCAGCCACGGGTCGAGCACGAGCAAGGCAAGGACCGCCGCCGCCAGGATCGTCCCCGTCGCCCTCGGCTTGCCGAGCAGGATCCCGATGAGCGCCAGGGACGCCATCGCCCCTGCGCGAAGGACGGAGGGCTCCGCCCCCGTGAGCACGACGAAGAGCACGACCACGCCGAGCCCCATCGCGAACCGGCTGAGGGCGCCGAGCCGCAACGCGCCCGCGAACGCGACGACGGGCGCCAGCACCATGGCGACGTTCTCGCCCGAGACAACGAGGAGGTGGCCGAGGCCGGTCGTCTGGAAGTCGCGGGTGGTGACCGGATCGAGCTTCGAGGCGTCGCCAAGCACGAGCCCGAGGAGCAACCCGGCCTCGCGAGGCGGAAAGATCCGTTCGATCGTGCGGCCGACGAACGCGCGCACGACCTGTGTCAGCCGGATGAACGGCGCCGGCGCGCCGCCCAGGCGCTGGACGTCGAACGCCCGCATGCTGACCCCGAGCCCGCGATGCACCAACGACTGCGCGAAACCGGGATCGTCGGGAAGCTGCAGCGTGCCCTCGACCCGCAGCTGATCGCCGCGGACGGCAGCGGGCACCTGGTCGTTCCCGCTGACCCAGACGGTCTCGCGAACACCGGCAGCGCCACCCGACCATTCGACACGCCCGACGTCGATCAGCGCGTGCCAGCCGTACGGGCTCGGCTCCGGGTCCTCTCGTAGCGAGCCCGTGATCGTGACCGTGCGCGGTGCGAGCCGGGCGAGCAACGAACCCTCGATGCGCGCCGCCCCGAGACCGGCCCAACCGACCCCGCAGACGATCAGCCCGACCGTCAGCAGCGCCAGAGCCAAAGCGGGGCCACGACGGGGATCCGGTGCAGCGGGTGCAACCGCCGCTACCGATGGGTGGTCGCCCTGAGCGAGCCCGGCCACGCGCAACGCATCGGCGGGGCGCCGCCGGGGAGCTGCGGCCCAGGCGGCGGCGAGCGCCAGGCCCCCGAGCAGGAGCCACGCCCACCACGCCCACGACGCGACCGGGGCGGGCCGGCGCTCCCAGACGAGCAGTCCGGTCCAGAACGCGCAGGCCGCCAACGGTGTGCCCCAGCCCTGCACGTATGCCTCACACCGTCACCTGCGAGCGGAGGTCCTCAAGCGTGGCGGGGCCGATGCCGGACACCTCATCGAGCTGGTCGACCGACGTGAACGGCCCGTGCTCCGTGCGGTAGGCGATGATCGACGCCGCCAGGACGGGGCCGACGCCGTTCAACGTCTCCAGCGCGGCCTCGTCGGCCGTGTTGATGTTGACGAGCGTTCCGGTCGTCCCCGGCGTGCCGGTCGTGCCCGTGCTGCCGGTCGTCGCGCCCGCGGGCTGTGAGCCCTTCTTCGGAACCAGGATCTGTTGCCCGTCGACGAGGGGCGCCGCGAGGTTGAGCAGCGTGAGATCGGCGTTGTCGCGGGCGCCGCCGGCGCGCTCGACCGCATCGATCACGCGATCGCCCGGCTGGAACTCGAAGACGCCGGGCTTGCGCACCCACCCGGCGACATCGACGATCAGGGTCTCGCTGGGGCTGGGCGAAGCCGACGCGGATACCACGGCGAGCATCGCCGCCGACGGCGTCGACTCCTGCGCGGCGGCGGGCGGATCGGCGTCGGTCGCGATGTCGATCGGTCGAGGCAGCGAGCGCGTGTACCAGAACCCCACCCCTCCGAGCAGGAGCACGACGACGGCGACGAGACCGGCGAGCTCCCCCCTCGACAGCGCATCGAGTCGTTCGCGGATGTTCATTCGCGGGACGCTATGCGCCACGAGCGGATCCTCGGGTGAAACCCGTCACATCCGAAACCAGGTCGCGCGATGGGCCGCGCGCAACCTGGTATACCGACGATCTCGAGGAGGAACGGGTGGACGAGACCACGATCGGCGTCGATGAGCTCGATCTCGCGGCGCGCAACCACGCGATGCCGCATGAGGCGCTCCGCTACGACGTCACGCCGATCGGCCTGCACTACCTGCTGACCCACTACGACATCCCTGACGTGGATCCCGAGGCATTCCGACTGACGATCGACGGGCACGTCGAGCGGCCCCGCACCCTCACGGTCGAGGATCTGCGCGCTCGACCGTCCGTCACGGCCCAGGTCACGCTGGAGTGCGCGGGCAACGGCCGCGTGCTGCTCGAGCCTCGCGCGATCAGCCAACCGTGGTTGCGGGGCGCGGTCGGGAACGCCGAATGGACAGGGACGCCGCTCGAGCCGCTGCTTGCCGAGGCGGGACCGCGAGCGGGAGCGGTCGATGTCGCGTTCGCCGGGCTCGACCACGGTCTCGAGGGGGACGTCGAGCAGGACTTCGAACGCGGGCTTTCACTGCGAGAGGCGACGCGGCCCGACCTCCTCCTCGCATACGCGATGAACGGACAGCCGCTCCCGCCGCAGCACGGCTTTCCGCTGCGGCTGATCGTTCCGGGGTGGTACGGCATGGCCCACGTGAAGTGGCTCGGCAGGATCCGGGTCCTCGACGCGCCCTTTACGGGTTACCAGAACGTGACCAGCTACCGCGTGCGCGAGAGCGAGGACGATCCGGGGACGCCCATCGAAACGATGCGCGTGCGAAGCCTCATGGTGCTCCCGGGATTCTCCTCGTTCCTGCCTCGCCGGCGCATCCTCGACGCCGGATCGGTGCCTCTCGCCGGACGAGCCTGGTCCGGGACGGCGCCTATCGCTCGCGTCGAGGTCAGCACCGACGGCGGCGGAACCTGGACCGACGCGGATCTGGGTCCGGTTCCCCAGCCGCACGCCTGGCGATCATGGTCTTTCATGTGGGAGGCGCGTCCCGGTCGGCACATGGTGTGCAGCCGGGCCACGGACGCCGACGGCGCCGTCCAGCCGGACGATCCGGTGTGGAACACGGGCGGCTATCTGAACAACGCGATCGAGCGGATCGAGGTCGAGGTCCGGGGGGCGTGAACACGCGAGCAGGGTTTCGCTTGCGAGGATAGACTCGGCCCACAACCGAAGGAGAGCCATGCGCACCCCGCCGTTGCACCGGATCCTCGCCGCGACGATCGCGCTGATCCTCGCGGGGTCGATGGCTTCCACCGCCCAGGCGCGCGTCGCTACCCAGTTCCCGACGCTCGCCGCGCCGACGATCTCCTACGCGCTGCATGCCAAGGGTGTGGTCGTGCGCTCCGAGGATGGGCTCAGCGTGACCCAGATCTCGCTCGATGACGTGCAGCAGGCGGCGGCCGGAGCCGCCAGCGTGTATCGCGTTCGGCTGCGAGGGCCCTACGGTCCTCGGGCCCTCCGGTACGTCATGCGATCCGACGGTGCGCCGGTGGCCTACGGGTTCCCGGCGCCCAGCGGCCACGCGCTGCTGGCCGTGACGGCCGATCCCTCGGTGCTGACGGGACGCATCACGGTTCGCGCGGGCTCGGGCCCCGACTCAGGGTCGACGGTGCTCGACAACGCGCGGTACCCCGGCTTCGGCAACGGCGACCTCGGCTCGCGCGCGCCCGGTCCCTACGACGTCACCCGCGCGGCCTACGACTTCGGCGATCAGGCCTACCAGCCCGCCGGACTGGGCGGGCGCGTGGAACTGCGCGCCGACGTCCACTACCCCACCGATCTCTCCGCCGGTCCCTATCCCCTGGTGCTGTTCCTCCACGGGAATCACGCCGCCTGTTACCGGGGAGATCGGGCCGGGTACTCATGGCCGTGCCCGGACGGCTGGAAGCCGCTGCCCAACTACGAGGGCTACGACTACATCGCCAAGCGTCTGGCGAGCTACGGCTACATCGTCGCCAGCGTGAGCGGCAACGGCGTGAACGTGCTCGGAAACGAGGTCCCGGACACCGGGATGCGCCAACGCGGCCTCCTGCTGGAGAAGCATTTCGACCTCTGGAACACGTGGAACACCGTCGGCGGGGACCCGTTCGGCACGACCTTCGTGGGAGCGGTCGACATGTCGCGCACCGGGGTCATGGGTCACTCCCGCGGCGGTGAGGGCGCCGTCTGGAACGCGCTGGTCGACCAACAGCGCGCGGTCCCCTACGGACTGGACGCGGTCCTCGCGCTTGCGCCGGTGGACTTCACGCGCGTTGCCGTCAACAACGTCGCACTCGGCGTGATGTTGCCCGACTGCGACGGCGATGTGTCGGACCTGCAAGGCATCCACTACTTCGACGACTCTCGCTACGCGGTGCCGGGCGACCCGACCCCGAAAGCGACCGTCACCGTGTTCAAGGCGAACCACAACTTCTTCAACACGGTGTGGTCGCCCTCCTCGGGCTACCCCGGCTCGTTCAACGACGCCTACAACTGCCCCGGCCAGCTCACCGAGACCGCGCAGCGTCGTGTCGGGGCCGCCTATATCGTGAGCTTCTTCCGGCGCTTCATCGGCGGCGAGAGCGCGCCGGGCGAGCTCTGGACGGGCGAGCGCACCCCGGGCTCGATCGCGCCCGCGCGCACGGCCGTGAGCTATCTCGCGCCCGACGACCCGGCGAGCCGGCTCGACGTCGCGCGACTCGACCGACCCGGGGATCTCACGACCAGCGATCTCGGCGGCCCCGTCACGGCGTCGGACCTGGGCGTCTACGGCTGGTGTTCGAACGTCTACGACACGCCGTGCGTCCCCGGACCGTTCGGCGGTTACGATATCCATCGGTCCTGGTCCTGGTTCGGCCCGGTCGGCCCCGGCCTGCAGGAAGGCTTGTTCGGCTGGTCGGCGACCAGCGCGGGCGACGCCTCGGTCAGCTACGCCTTGCCGGTCGGCTCGCGCGACGTGTCGGGCTACGACGTCCTGGCGTTCCGCACGATGATGAACCCGGGCTACGACGCCAACTGGGGTACCGACTTCCAGGACTTCGACATCGTCCTGGAGGACACGAACGGTGCGCAGGCGTCGCTCGCCGCGGCCGACGTCGGCAACGACGTGCTCGGGCTGCAGCTGACCGGGCGGCGGCGGGTGAGCGGACACCTCATCATGAACCAGATCCGGTTCCCGCTCGCCGATTTCACGGGTGTGGATCTCACACACATCCGATCGGTGACCTTCGCGTTCGACCGCGTCGCCAGCGGCGTGATCGACGTGTCGGACCTGGCGTTCCAGCGGTTGTCGTAGCCGGCGGCTACGCGCGGGTGACGAGGTTCACGAGCCTCGGGGCGCGCACGATCTCCTGGCGCACGTCCCGGCCCTCTAAGGCCCGGTGCGCGCCGGCGCTCGCGCGCGCGGCCGCCAGCGCGTCGGCCTCGGAGATATCGGCGGGCACCTCGAGCTTGTCGCGCACCTTGCCGTCGACCTGCACCACCAGCGTGACCGACTCGTCCGCGGCGAGCGTTGGATCGAACGTCGGCCACGACGATCGGTGCACCGAGGCGTCGTTGCCGAGCTCGACGCGCCACAGCTCCTCGGCGGCGAAGGGCGCCAAGGGCGCCAGCAACTGGACGAGCGCCGACGCGGCTGCGCCGGCCCCCGCACCGGCATCCAGGGCGGCGCGCATCTCATTGGTCAGGACCATCAGTTTCGAGATCGCGGTGTTCAGCCGGAACCGCTCGACATCGTCGGTCACACCCTTGATCGTCTTGTGCGTCAGGCGCACCAACGACGCGGGCTCTTCTGCGCTCGTCGCGACCGCGTCGCTCACCGCCGCGAACACGCGTCCGAGCCACTGGTGCACGCCCGGGCGCTTGTCGGGGGCCGGCGCGATCAGTTTCCAGTCGATGTCATCCTCGAAGGGGCCGGCGAACAGCATCGTGAGCCGCATCGTGTCGGCGCCCCACCGCTCCACGAGCGGCATCGGCTCGATGATGTTGCCCTTCGACTTCGACATCGAGGCGCCGTCGTAGATCACCTGCCCCTGGTTCATCAGGCGCGGGAACGGCTCGGTGAAGCCGACCATCTCCAGGTCGTAGAGCACCTTGGTGACGAACCGCGAGTAGAGCAGATGCAGGATCGCGTGCTCGACCCCGCCGGTGTACTGGCCGACCGGCATCCACCGGTCGACGTCCTCGCGCCGGAACGGTCCGTCCTGGTAGCCGGGCGAGCAGTAGCGGAAGAAGTACCAGCTCGAATCGACGAACGTGTCCAACGTGTCGGTGTCGCGCTGCGCCTCGCCGCCGCACGACGGGCACCGGACGTGCTTCCACGTCGGGTGGCGGGCCAAGGGGCTTTCTCCCCCGGGTTGGAAGTCCACGTCCTCGGGCAGCCGCACCGGCAGCTCGTCGTCGGGCACCGCGACCTCCCCGCACGTCGGACAGTGCACGATCGGGATCGGCGGGCCCCAGTACCGCTGACGACTGATCAGCCAATCGCGCAGCCGGAAGTTGACCGCGCGCTTCCCGCGGCCCTGGGTCTCGAGCCACGCGGTCACCTCGGCGATCGAGGCCGGGGTCGATCGACCGTCGAACGGTCCGCTCGCGACCATCACGCCCTCGGCGGCGAACGCCTCCGTCATCGTGGCCCCGTCGAGCGGCTCGCCGTCCTCGGGCTGCACGACGACCCGGACCTCGATGCCGTGCTGTCTCGCGAACTCGAAGTCGCGCTGGTCGTGCGCGGGCACCGCCATGATCGCGCCCGTCCCGTACCCCATCAGCACGTATGGCGCCGCGTAGCACGGGATCCGCTCCCCGTTGACGGGGTTGATCGCATGCACGCCGAGAAACGCGCCCTCGCGCGCGTCGGCGGCCTCCCGATCGACGAGCGATGTCTGCTCGGCCGCTCGGACCAGCGGCTCGACCTGATCCCACGTGCCGGCCAGCTCGGCGAGACGCCGCACCGCCGGATGCTCGGCCGCGAACACGAAGAACGTCGCACCCCACAGCGTATCCGGCCGGGTCGTGAAGATCGTGATCTCCTCGCCCGTCTCCTCGATCGTGAACGTGACCTCGGCACCTTCCGATCGCCCGATCCAGTTGCGCTGCATCGTCAGGACCCGCTCCGGCCATTCGACGAGGCCCTCGGCGTCGTCGAGCAGCCGCTGCGCGTAGTCCGTGATCTTGAAGAACCATTGGGTGAGGTTGCGGCGCTCCACCATGGTGCCGCACCGCTCGCAGGCGCCCTTGATCACCTGCTCGTTGGCGAGCACGGTGGCGTCCTTCGGGCACCAGTTGACCGGTGACTCCTTCCGGTAGGCGAGCCCCGCCTCGAGGAACCGGATGAACAGCCATTGGGTCCAGCGGTAGTATTCCGGATCGCACGTCGCCAGTCGCCGCGACCAGTCGAAGGACATGCCCATCCGTTTGAACGAGGCCGCCTGCTGCTCGATGTTCGCCAGCGTCCAGGGCCCGGGCGCGACCCCACGTTTGATCGCGGCGTTCTCCGCCGGCAACCCGAAGGCGTCCCAACCGATCGGATGCAGCACGTTGTTGCCACGCATCGCTCGATAGCGGGCGACGACATCGCCGCCGCTGAACGCCTCCGCATGGCCCATGTGCAGGTCCCCGCTCGGATACGGAAACATGTCGAGCGCGTAGAACCGCGGACGAGGGTCGGCGGAGTCATCGACGGCCACGTACAGGCCCTCGTCCGCCCAGCGCTCGACCCACGCGGTCTCGAACTCGGAGGCGTCATACCGACGGGTCATGACACGGCATCGTACCGGACGACCAGCGCGTTCCCGGTCATCGAAACCTCCCGCCCGACGCTCTCCCAGAAGCCGCGGCCGCCACTGATCCTGGATCCGTGGCCGTGGAAAGAGCCGAGGCCGTTCCCGTTGTTCTGAGCCCGCACCGATAGACTCCGCGGCCATGCCACTGCGCCGTCTGCTCGTGCTCGCCATCGCGACGGCGGCCGTCGTGGCCGCGTGCACGTCGGGGACCGACACCTCCTCGGTGTCCGGATCCGCGAGCCCGTCGGCGCCGCGCGGCATCGAGAAGCTCGACCACCTGATCTTCATCGTCCAGGAGAACCGGAGCTTCGATCAGTACTTCGGCACCTACCCCGGCGCCGACGGCATCCCGACGAACCCCGACGGCTCGTTCTCGGTCTGCGCGCCGGACAAGTTCCAGGGTGGGGTCTGCCTCCCACCGTACGTGACCAACTCCGACAACCAGGACGGGGGACCCCACACACACCCGGCGTCGGTGCGCGACATCAACGGCGGCAAGATGGACGGGTTCATCGATTCCCTGCCGCCGCGTCCGACCAAGTGCTGGAGCGATCCGACGCGCCCCGAATGCGGCGTGCAGCTCGGACCCGAGGGACAGCCCGACGTGATGAGCACGCAGCCGCGCCGCGCGATCCCCAACTACTGGTCCTACGCGGACCAGTACGTGTTGCAGGACGCGATGTTCGCGCCCGTGGACTCCTGGACGTTGCCCTCGCACCTGTTCCTGGTGTCCGCGTGGTCGGCGGCCTGTACGGATCGGAACGACCCGATGTCGTGTCGGTCGGACATCAACCTGAGCAACTCTTCGCTCCGGTGGGACTACGGCGAGAAGCCGCTGTACGCCTGGACCGACATCACCTGGCTGCTCGACGAGCAGCAGGTCAGCTGGCGCTACTTCGTCGGCAACGACACGTGCGACGACCCACCGTGCCCCAAGCCCGGCCGAGACTTCTACGGCACGAGCTACAACCGCAACCCGTTGCCGGGTTTCACGAGTTTCGGCGAGCGCGACGGGTTCGAGGACAACGTCCGCCCCGTGAAGGAGTACCTGGCCTCGGCTGCCGACGGGAGCCTGCCGTCGGTGTCGTGGCTCGCGCCCTCCTCCAACGTCTCGGACCACCCCGGCGGCCCGAGCACGGTCAAGACCGCGATGGCCTACGTCACCAGGCTCGTGAACGCCGCGATGGAGGGGCCGGACTGGGACTCGACCGCGATCTTCCTGACCTGGGACGACTGGGGTGGCTTCTACGATCATGTCAAGCCACCGCGCGTCGACGCCATGGGGCTCGGGCTGCGGGTGCCCGCGCTCGTGATCAGCCCGTACGCCAAGCCGGGATACATCGACGACACGACGTTGTCGTTCGACTCCTACCTCAAGCTGATCGAGGACCGGTTCCTATCCGGCGAGCGACTCGACCCGGCCACGATGTCGCGGCCCGACAGCCGCCCGACGGTCCGCGAACGGACCGCGAACCCCCTGTCACACGCGTTCGACTTCAGCCAGGCGCCCAACCCACCGCTCATCCTCAAGCCCTGGCCGTGGAAGGAAGCCGAGCCCTACCCCTCGTTCTGAGGTCCGGCCGCTAGACTCCGCGCCCGTGCGCACCCCCCGTCGGACCCTCGCCATCGGCGTGCTCGCGCTGGTCGTCGCGGCCGCGTGCACGGGAACCTCGACCACGTCCGCGACGCCGAGCGGGTCCGCACGGGGTATCGAGGCACACGGCGTGCAGAAGCTGGATCACCTTATCTTCATCGTGCAGGAGAACCGCAGCTTCGATCACTACTTCGGGACCTATCCGGGGGCCGACGGCATCCCGACGAACCCGGACGGCTCGTTCGCGGTGTGCGTCCCGGATCGGTTCCAGCAGGGCGCCTGCGTGCCGCCCTACCTGAGCCGCTCGTTCGACTTCGACGGCGGGCCGCATGCGCACAGCGACGCGGTGCGCGATGTGCACGGTGGCCAGATGGACGGCTTCATCGCTTCGCTGAAGCCCCGCGAGGGCTACTGCTGGACGATCCCGGACCAGCCGCAGTGCTCGGACAAGATCGGACCGGAGGGGCAGCCCGATGTAATGAGCACGCTCCCCCGTGAGCAGATCCCGAACTACTGGGCCTACGCCGACCACTACGCCCTGCAGGACGCGATGTTCGCGCCCGTCGATTCCTGGACGCTGCCATCGCACCTATTCCTGGTCTCGGGCTGGTCCGCCTACTGCCCCGATACGACCGACCCGATGAGCTGCCGCAGCGACATCAACCTCAAGGGCGATCACCGGTGGGATTACGGCCATCCGCCGGTCTATGCGTGGACCGACATCACCTGGCCGCTCGACGAGCAGCGCGTGCCCTGGCGGTTCTACATCGGCAATCACACGTGCTGGGAGCACCCGCCGTGTGACGACCCCGAGGGACGGGCCTACGGCACGGCCTACAACCGCAACGTGCTGCCCGGCTTTACGAGCTTCTGGGACGGCGAGCGAGCCGACGGGGTGCAGGACAACGTGCGCCCGGTCAACGAGTACCTGGCATCCGCCGCCGACGGGAGCCTCCCCGCCGTGTCATGGATCACGCCGACGTCGGTCACCAGCGAGCACCCCCGCAGCAAGTCGACGATCAAGACGGGCATGGCCTATGTCACGCGGCTGGTGAACGCCGCCATGCAAGGCCCGGACTGGGACTCCACGGCGATCTTCCTGACCTGGGACGACTGGGGCGGGTTCTACGATCACGTCGTGCCGCCGCGGGTCGACGGCAACGGGTACGGGTTGCGCGTGCCCGGCCTCGTGATCAGCCCGTACACGAAGCCCGGCTACATCGACCACACGACGTTGTCGTTCGACTCCTACCTGCGACTGATCGAGGATCGGTTCCTCGGCGGCGAACGCCTGGACCCCGCGACCCTGTCCCGACCGGACGCCCGCCCGACGGTCCGGGAGCGGATCGCCAACCCCGTCCTCGGCGCGTTCGACTTCTCGCAAGATCCGCAGCCGCCGATGGTGCTGAACCCGTGGCCCTGGTCCGAACCGGAGCCCTGGTCCTCCTTCGGCTGATCAGCCGAGCGGGCGCCAGTCGCCGAGCGTGAGCAGCTGGTCGGGACCGTCGAGGTCGAGCGGTTGCGCGTTGCCGCCGCCGTTGAGCACCACGATGTCTTGCATCCCGTCGCGGTCGAAGTCGACCATCGCGGCCGTATCGCCGCAGCCCGCGAGGGCGCCGGGCGGCAGGGCGGGCAGGCCGAGCTGCGTCCACGCCGTCCCGTCGCCGCCGTTGAGCAGCAGCACGTCGGGGGCGTTCACGCGATCGCGACACCCGTCAACGGTATAGACGTCTGGGGCGCCGTCCCCGTTGACGTCGCCGATCGCCAGCCCGTGGCCGTGCTCGAGCGCATGCGTGAACACCGGCGCGCCGAAGCGACCGTCCGCACCGCCCAGGCGGATCTCGAGCGAGTCCAGATGCACGATCACCAGGTCGTCGATCCCGTCGCCCGACACGTCGACGATCTCGGCGCCGTTGGCGAGCGGACCGGTCGGCACGCCGAAGCGATCGTTCGCCCGGACGAACCGATCGCCTTGCCGCAGGTACAGGTACACCTGGTGTTCGCCGCACAGGAGGATGTCGTCCCACCCGTCGCCGTTCACGTCCGCCACCTGCGCGCACATCGATCCGTCCTGGCGCGTGATGCCCATGTCGACCTCGCGGAAATGCGTCCCGCCGACGTTCACGTATGTGCGGTTCGGTGTCGTGTGTTGATCCTGGCGCGGCGTGTCGTTGCCGATGAACAGGTCGGGGTAGCGGTCGTGATTCAGGTCGATCCACGCGGGGTGGCGACCCCGCCCCCAATGGTCCTCGACGCCCCAGGCGTGCGCCTGGTCGGTCCAGGTGCCGGCCGGCCCCTGGATCCAGAGCTCGTTCCACTTCTCGGCCACGCCCTGCTGTGCACCTTTGGCGCAGATGATGTCGAGCAGCCCGTCCACGTTCGGGTCGCCGAAGATGCAGCCATGACGATCGGGACGCTCGTGCAGCGTGTCGACCAGACGCATCACGGGCTCGAAGCCGAGCGTCGTGTCGCCTTGGGGCTGGTTCATGAACAGCTCGGCGGGACGCGATCCGTGGTGACCGATCAGCACGTCGTCCCACCCGTCGCCGTTCACGTCGGCGACCGCGACCGTGTAGCTCGATTCGTGACGCCGGAACCCCACCATCGGGCCGACGTCGCGCACGTGCGGCGGCGGCGTCCCGCCCGCGGGCAGCGAGACGAGGAACGCGAGGGAGGCGGCGACGATCGCCACGAGCAGGGAGCGATGCATGGTGCGCGAAGCTTACGGGTCAGCTGCCGGAGACAGCGGGCAGGAGGCCCGCCTCGCGCGTGACGAGCTCGGGGACCGCATCAGCGGGCACCGGCCGGGAGAACAAGAACCCCTGCGCAAGCCGACAGCCGTTGGCGCGCAGGAACTCGTATTCCTGGGGCGTCTCCACGCCCTCCGCGAGCGGCACCATGTTGAGACCCTGTGCCAACTGGATCATGGCGCGCACCATGCTGGCCTGACCGATCTCGTTGTGCACGTCGCGCACGAACGTCTTGTCGATCTTCAGCACGTCGACCGGCATGTGCTTGAGCCGCGCCAGCGACGAGTAGCCGGTGCCGAAGTCGTCCAGCGCCAGGGTGAAGCCCCATGAGTGCAGGTCCGACAGGATCTTCTGCGTTCGGTCCGGATCGGCCATCGCGGTCGACTCGGTGATCTCGACCGTGATGCGCCGCGGGTCGACGTCGCCTGCGCGCAGGGCGCCCATGATCTTCTCCGCCAACCGCGCCGACCACAGCTGCCGCGGCGACAGGTTGAAGCCGAGCCGAAGATCGAGGCCTTCGTTGCGCCATTCGGACTGCTGCCGGACGAGCTCGGCGATCACCCAGTCCCCGATCGCCTCGATCAGGCCCAGCTCCTCCGCGAGCGGGATGAACTCCAACGGCGGGACGAGACCGCCCTTGGGATCCTGCCAGCGGATCAGCGCCTCCAGCGATTCCACGTGCCCGGTCTCCATGTCGATGATCGGCTGCCAGTGCAGCACCCAGTGCTCCTCGCGAACGGCGGCCCGCAGCCGCGTGGTGAGGGAGAGTCGGTGCGCCGGGTCGTGATCCCCCGTCTGGAAGACCGTGAACCCGCCGGGCTCCTGCCGCTTGGTCCTGTACATGGCGGCGTCGGCGTTCTTCATCAGCGACTCGCCGTCCTGCGCGTCCTGCGGGAACAGGCTGATGCCGATCGAGCCCGAGGCGAAGAAGTGCGTGCCGTGCAGATCGAAGGGCTCGGCGAGCGCCTCGCGGACGCGGCCGGCGACCACCTCGGCCGCCGCCAGCGCCGGGTTCTCCACGGAGTCCTCCGTCGCGCGGTCCAGGTCGCCCAGCAGCAGCAGGAACTCGTCGCCGCCCTGACGGGCCACGAGATCCGTGTCGCGCGTGCAGGTCCGGAGCCGGTCGGCGAGCTGTGCAAGCAGGAGGTCGCCCGCGTGGTGGCCGAGCGAGTCGTTGACCATCTTGAAGTTGTCGAGGTCGAGGAAGAGCACCCCGACGCCGGTGTCGTTGCGTCGGCCACGCGCGATCGCGCTCTCGAGCATCTCCTCGAACAGCGCTCGGTTCGGCAGGCCGGTGAGCTTGTCGTGGTAGGCGAGGAACGCCACCTCTTCCTCCGCGGTCTTGCGCTCCGTGATGTCGAAGATCACGCCCTGGATCAACCACGGGTTCCCGTGATCGTCGTCGATCGGGAAGGCCTGCTCCAAGACCCAGCGAACCGTCCCGTCCTCATGCACCATCCGGTACTCGTGGTTCAGCGTGGCATGGCCGTTGTACGCCTCCTGGTACTCGTTCCAGGCGCGATCGATGTCGCCGGGATGCACGTGGTGACGCCACGCGTAGGGGTCGGCCAGCCATTCCTCCGGCTCGATGCCCACGAGGTCCCGGATCTGCGGGCTGACGTAGATCGAGGTGTCGTTCTCATCCACCGGGTCGAGATAGACGACCGCCGGGATGTGCTCGACGAGCGCGCGGTACTTCGCCTCGGCCTCGTACTGGGCGTCGCGACCCGCCTGCATCTCGGAGAGATCGCGGAGCGTGACCACCAGGAGGGGCTCGCCGGCGTCGATGGCGCCGACGTTGACCTCGACGGGGAACTGCGCGGCCCCGCTGCGACAGCACAGAGCCTCGGTGCGCGCATCCGGTGGGAGCGCCAGCACGTCGGCGGCGATCAGCAGCTCGATCGTGCTGCCCACGAGCTCGTCGCGTCGGAACCCGGTGAGCTGCTCGACGCGACGGTTCGCGTAGACGATCTGACCGTCCGCGCGCGTGACGACGAGGCATTCGGGGGTGGCCTCCAGGAGCGAGCCAGGCTCGATCCCCGCGGTCACCCGCGCGAATGCGCCGTCGTCTCGAGGGCCAGTCTCCGAAGCCCGCAGTGCCATGCGTGAGGCCTTCCGTGTGTGTCTAGGAGGCTTCGGCTCGCGGGGTGCCGTACCTGAGGAACCCCCCTGAACGGGTTCAGGGGTCAGCGGATGGGCGTGCGTTCCTCCATCCCCCACGGGGATCCGTACTCGGTGAGCATGTCCAGGAACGCGACCGGCTCGAACGCCTCCGGGCCGAGCACGCCCGCACCCGACCACGCGCCGTTCGCGAGCAGCTCCAGCGCCAGCACCGGGTTGATCGCGGTCTGCCACACGACCGCCTGGGCCTGATCCCGCCCCCACGTCTCCTCGTTGTCGACCACGTGGTACAGGTAGACCTCGCGAGCAGCGCCGTCGGTGCCGGTGCCCGTGACCCAGGTGCCGGCGCTCGTCTTGCCGCTCATCTGGGGCCCGAGCGTCGCAGGGTCGGGCAGGCACGCCGCGACGACATCGCGCGGGCTCACCTGCTGGCCGCGCGCGGTGACCGGATCGGTCTTGTCCAGTCCCAGCTTGTGCAGCGTCTTGAGCACCTCGATGAACTCGTCGCCGAGGCCGTACTTGAAGGTCGCTCGGTTGCAGTCGACCCACCGCGGGATCAGCAGCACCTCTTCGTGCTCCACGTGCACGCACTCGACGGGGCCGATCCCCTCCGGGAAGGTGAACACCTCGGGCTCGGAGAAGGGAGGCAGCGTGAACCAGCCGCGTTCCTTCTCCCAGACGACGGGCGGGTTGAGGCACTCCTCGATGGTGGTCCAGATCGAGAAGCCGGGTGCGAAGTCGTAGCCGCTGACGACCAGGTTCGCTCCGTCGCGCACGCCTGCCTCATCGATCTGGCTGAAGAGATGGTCCTGCGCGTATCGCGCGAACACGTCGGACAGTCCGGGCTCGACCCCGACGCCCACCAGCGCGAGCTGGTCCTTCGCCTCCCAATCGGCGGTCTTGGCGAATTGTGCGTCGCCCAGCTTCTCCCCCGGCAGCGCGTACGGCTGCTCCGGATGTGGATGCGACAGCGACATCGCCATGTCGAGATAGGTGACGCCCGCCTCGAAGGCCCCATCGAAGATCGGCATCACGAACCGCGGATCGACGGCGTTCAGGACGTGGGTGATGCCCCGGGCGCGACAGAGCTCGGCGACCGCCGACGCATCGGATGCATCGACCTGCGCCGCGCTGAACCGACCGGTGCCGGCGTCGTAGCGATCGACGACGCTGCGCGCTCGTGCCTCGTCGTAGTCGGCGAACACGATGTGCTCGTAGAAGTCTCGTCGCGCCGCGATCGGCGCGAACGCCGCGCCCACACCGCCTGATCCGACCACCAGGATCTTCATGGCAACCTCTCTCCTCCGATGACCGGGCAGTCTACGGGGCCTACGCCAAGGGGTCGTGCGCGAAGGCTCGGAACGGCTCCGGAGCGTAGGGCGCGAGCGCGTTGGACCACGTCGGAAGCGCCTCGTGGATCGCGTCGTCCTCGCGGACGAGCCAGGCGAGGTGTCGCAGGCCGTGCTCGACGATCTGGGAGAGATGCACCTCCGGCGGCGGCCCGGTCGCGTGCCCCCGAGCGAGCTCCGTCCGCGTGACCATCTCGACCGCGTATGCCTCGGGCACGTCCGGTGGCGCCTCGATCACGACCAGGAAGGTCAGCACGACCTGTCCCCGCACGACCCGCCAGGAGGTCGAGTGCACCATCTGGGGGCCGACCCCGATGTTCGCCACCGCATCGACGATCGCCTCGGCCGGGTCCAGGTCGGGGTCCCACGGCGCGCGCAAGGTCTCGCCTCCGTGCGGGAACAGGTGCCGGATCCCGTCGGCATCCAGATAGAGCACGATGGCCTCGAGCGATGGATCCACGCCCGAACCATAGCCCGCCGGGTCCGGCGTCCCGGCCCGAGACCTTCGGCCTATCCACTCCCCTGGCCCTGCGCCCTAGGCTCGCCGGATGAGGAAGATCTGGAAGGCATCGCTGGTCGCAAGCATCGCATCGCTCGTGCTGCTCGTCCCCGGGGTGGCGATCGCCGGGTCGCTTCCCGCACCCGCGGTCGACGCCGCCTCCTGTATGGGCTCGGGGTCATCGTTCTACGGGACGTTCGCACCGCAGCAACGGGCGTTCGTCGCCGCGTTCGTCAATTCGCAGCCGGGAACACCGGGCGCGACCTACACCGTGTTCGCCCAGGAGAAAGAGGGAGGCGCGATCCCGGCTCCCTGTGGCACCCGGATCGAGTAGCTACCGCTCGGCGACGAGCGAAGGCTTCGACAGGAACGAGGCGTAGTCCAGCGCTCGATATGGGGTCACGCACGGGTGCCCGTCGGCGATCCACATCGTCTTCGTGTCGAGGTCCATCAGAATCGACGCCACCGTCGCACCTTGATCCAGCCTCGCCGAGCGCGTGTCCGGGTGGCAGCAGACGCCCGACGGGTAGTCGGCGTGATCGGCCAGCGCCTCACGGAAGATGTCGAGCGACAGCGTCGGCTCATCGGCGATCCGTGCGGCGAGCCGGTCCAGCCGGAAAGGGCTGTCGGGCATGAGCCACTGTCCGACGTCGCGACCGGTGAAGCGCTCGGACCGGAAATGGTTCGTGTGCAACAGCACCCCGTCGGTCGGGAACGACGGGAACAGCCGGTCGAAGTCGCCGGGCATGCCCTCGATGTCCACGGCGAGCCCGTCGGCGGCCGCGATCAGATAGTTCGCCGACGAGGACCGGAACCCTCGCTGCAGCACGGCATACGCGTCGGAGATATTCTCCGCGTCGAGGACGCCGCGCAAGGCCACGTGATACGGGATGCCGGGCTCGCCGAGATCCGCGTCGCTGACGAGGGCGTTCGTCACCAAGCCGATGCCGCTGGAGTTCATCCCCGTCTTCGCGAGCAGACCCGCCTCGACGACCGTCACGTAATCCGGCCCGTCATCCTGGTGCACCTCGAGCACGACGCATGTGTCGGCGGCGTGCAGGAGCCAGTCCCAGTTCTGCCCGATCAGGGTATGGCCGTCGGCGCTGCGATCCGGCGTGACGGCGAACGCGGAACATTCACCGACACGGCGGGCCTCGCTTCCGGCCTGGCGCGCCTTCGCCGCGAACATGACCTCGGTGCGCACGTTGATCGCCAGCACGTCCGCGCCCTGGAGGCCGGCCCCGTCGGCGATACCGCGCATCTCTTCGAGGTAGCGCGGATCGAACTGCTCGATCAGCGCCTCGTAGGCACGCGCCCGCTCCGTGACCGCGTGCCAATCCCAACCGGTATACGCCGCGAACACCTCGCGGTAGGCCTCCACCGAGCGGTGGACACGGTCGCGCCCCTCTTCGCCGTAGGCACGGCCGCGCTCGCGGGCCGTCCCCTCGACGCGGATGTGCGGGAACGTGGTCACGGCACCCTGGCCGCGATCTCGCGACACGTCGCGACCCACGCGTCGTCGTGGCGGAGCACGAAATCGATGAACCCCTCGAGCAGTTCCATCCGATAGGGCCGCCCGATGATCTGCGGGTGCATGGTGAGGATGAACGCGCCGCCCAGCCGGTGGTAGCCGCGGAACTCCCCCTCCCAGATCTGGCGGACCTCCTCGGCGGTGGAGATCTTCTTGTTCCAGCTGTCGGCGTCGAACCAGAAGTGAGCGGCATCGTCCAGCGTCCATTGGATCGGCAGCTCGACCATCCCGGATCCTTCGCGCCGGTACGGCACGAGGTCGTCCATGAAATTCGATGAGTAGACGAAGCCGTGGCGCACCAGCAGCTCCTCGGTGTTCGCGCTGAAATCCCATGCAGGCGAGCGGTAGCCGATGACGTCGGCGCCGAACGAACGAAGGACCTCGAGTCCCTTGGTGAGCTCGGCGTCCTCCTCTTCGCGGCCGAGCTCGCTCGGAGACGTATGGGTGTAGCCGTGATGGGCGATCTCATGTCCGGCGGCGGCGATCCGCTCGACCCGGTCGGGGTGTCGCTCGGCGACGCGACCCGGGATGAAGAAGGTCGCGGTGACGCCCTTGGCCGCCAACAGCTCCAGGATCAAGGGGACGGCGACCTTCGCACCGTACGTGCCTTGCGACAGCACCCCTGGCCGCTCGGCGTTCGCGGGATCGTCGGCCAGGATCCCCTCTTCGGCGTCGAAGTCGAACGAGAAGGCGACGGCACACCGCTTCCCCTCAGGCCACATACGACTCCCCGCGACGACGGACCTGGAGTGTAGGCGGACGCTAGTGTTGGCGGCGTGGACCTCCCCGTTGGATACGCGCTCCGAGCGGCGGCTGAGGCCGACTTCGACGCGGCGACCGGCGTGTTGAACGCGGACGAGATCGAGGAAGCTGGCGAAGTCGTGCTTGGCGCGGACTTCCTGCGGACCCAGTGGAACCGGGCCGGATTCGACGTCGAGACCGACGCCTGGGTCATCGTCGACGGCACGGGTACGACCGTCGCCTACGGGCAGGCCGTGCTCGAGGAGCCCGCCGTCGTGGCGTCCTGGGGGGCCGTCCACCCCGCGCACAGGGCCCGAGGTCTCGGCGCCCGACTGTTGGACACGATCGAGGAGCGGGCGGCGCAGCTGTTGGCCGGTGTGACGGACCCCACGTTTCGGCACTCGATCAACGCCGGTGATCGTGCGGCGGCGGGGATGCTCTCCGCCCGGGGCCTTCGTCCCGTTCGCCATTTCTGGCACATGGGGATCGATCTCGAGGGACCGATCGAGCCGGCGTCGGGCCGAAGCGATCGAGGTCGGTCGGGATCGATCCGCTGGTCAGGACCTCCGCATCGGTGCACGCGATCCTCACCGAGGCGTTCGCCGACGACTGGGGCTACCACCCGGAACCGTTCGACGAGTGGGCCGACGACTATCGGCAGAGCCCGAACTACGATCCGCGGCTCTGGTTGCTCGCCAAGGACGGCGGCCCTGCCCGTCGGCGCGCTGTGCGCGCACGTCGCGAGCGAGCACGGTTGGATCGATGAGGTCGGGGTCCTCGCGTCCCATCGTGGGCGCGGGATCGCGGCCGACGCTGATCAGCCGGTCGTTCGCCTCGTTCGCCGAGCGCGGCGTGTCCAGCGTGGTGCTGAACGTCGACGCGGAAAACCCGACCGGCGCGACGACGCTCTACGAGCGGTCAGGCATGCGCGTCATCAGGCGATGGGATCTGTGGGAGCGATCGGCCCTGACGGGCGTCGCTGGGTTGGGCGGCGTGACACCTGGGTAGAGTCCTCACGACCGACGATGGGAGCTGGGCATGCAAGGGACCAAAGACGTGGCGAAGACCGGCAAGCAGATGGGAAAGAAGGTCATGGCGACCGACACCGCTCAGGACGTGGTGGGGGCCGTCGTCGACGGTCTCGAAGACGTCGCGGTCGACAAGGCCGACGATGTAGCTGAGAACCTGAAGGCGCGGGCCGCCCGGGCCGGCGGCCGCTCCCCGAAACGGGCACCGGCCAAGAAGTCCAGCACGAAGAAGTCGAGCCGGAAGAAGCCAACCGCCAAGAAGGCCACGGCCAAGAAGCGCACAGCGAAGAAGGCCACGGCCAAGAAGCGCACAGCGAAGAAGGCCACGGCCAAGAAGCGCACAGCGAAGAAGGCCACGGCCAAGAAGCGCACAGCGAAGAAGGCCACGGCCAAGAAGCGCACAGCGAAGAAGGCCACGGCCAAGAAGCGCACAGCGAAGAAGGCCACGGCCAAGAAGGCCACGGCCAAGAAGCGCACAGCGAAGAAGTCCACTGCGAAGACGCGCGCGCGGAAGCCGGCGACCAAGAAATCGGCTGCTCGAAAGGCGACGGCGAAGAAGTCGGCCGCGAAGCGGCGCTGATCAGCGGCCCTACGAGATCGGGCTACTCGTCCGCGACGTCGCGCACGACGTCGTACTGATCCTCAGCGGTCCGAATGACGATCAGCGCGTCGCCATCTGTCAGGTTGAGTGCCTTCATGTTCTCAATCGCCTGCTCGTTGACTTGCACGGCCACTGGGCCGCCGCCCGAATCGAGGAACACCCGTGCGAGGGTTCTCTCCGGCTCGTCACCGAAGGCGGGGATGGTATGGGTCTTCTCCCCCCGGTACGCCCCACGGACGTTCGCGCCTACGACGATCTGTGAGATGTCCAGGTCTTCGTATTCCACGACTTCGACACTACCGCGAGCCGCCGACCAAGCGCCAGCGTGATCCTTGTTACCCCGCTCACGAAACCTCCCGGCCGGCCTTCCCGTCGAAGATGACCGTGAGCGTCTGATCGTCGTCGATATAGCTGAGTCGCGCAGGCACGACGCCTGTCGCTCGACCGTCGAAGGTCACGTATCCGAAGACGTGCGAGTGCGGCGGGAGCTTTCCCGTCTGGGGCAGGAAGTTCGGCGGCGTCTCTGCCTTCGACCTGACGTTCACTGCACCGAAGCTTCGGCCGTCTCGGGAATCAAGTGCGAAGTTGCGCAGATCGAAGCTCATCGCACGGTGCCGCACATTCCTGAGGCCCACGTAGAAGATCAAGATGTCGTAGCCATCCGATTCCCACGCCTGGCACCCGGACCTGAAGGCACCACGGGTCTTGCCGTCCACCGTGTAGGTGTGCAGCGCGCAGTCCTCGGGGTTGTGGATCTTGCCGCCGGCGAGACCGAGACGCTTGCCCTCGATCCAGTCGTGCTCGCTGAACGCCCCTCTCACCTCGGGCCGCCGGCGCTCGGGAATATCCTTCGGGGTCGGCGACGGACTGCTGATGACGCCCGGCAGTGACGTCGAGCCAGAAGGAGCAGCGGTGATGGTCGTCGTGGTGGCAGTACACGCAGTCAGCAGCACGAGCCCTGCCACGATCGGGCGACGCCTCCTCGTCATAGGCTCATCCTGGCACGACCCGATTCCACCTCCACGTAGGAGCTCTCAGCTCCCGTGAGCCCCCCGAGAAGGGTTACGCCACGTCGACCTGCGTGTCGTATCCGGCCGTGATGGGAGACGGCTTGAACCCCTTGACCATGAGGTAGATACCGAGCGACAACTCCCAGAAGAACTCGGGGATCGTCGCGATCACCTGGGCGGAGGAGCCGGGCTCGATGGCGCCGAACAGGACGGCGGTCCCGGAGATGATGATCAGCGGACCGCCGATCAGTCCGAGATACGTCATGCCTCGCGGCACGAGCCTCGATGCGTACATCAGATAGCCGAGGATCAGACCGTTCCCGAGGCCGACGATCCACCCGGGGCCGAGCAGGAACGTCCAATCGTGGATCGCGACGAGCGACCTGCCCACAACGTCGAGCGAGGCCGCGTCCGCGCCCGTCCCCGCCAAGTCCTGCCGCAACGTGACGATCGCCATGAGGCAAAGGAGCCCGACGGCGATGAACATCGATTCCATGATGCGGGCCGCGACATAGCCGAGCGAGAGGGCTTCGTTCTGCCGCTTGAGGATCGGGAACAACACCACCGCCGTGCCGATGTTCGCGACGATGAGGATCATCTCGAGGAGCACTCCGAACGCGATGCGGTTGTCCGCGCCACTGCCGACGATGTAGTCGGTGTGGTCCAGTACCGGCGTGTACAAGTACAACGCCGCGGGGATGGAGACCACGAACGTGACAATGAAGAGCAACCCGGCGATGAACGCGGTTCTTCTCAGTGGGTTCACCACTGACTCCCCCCGATAGATGCCTCGCCGAATCCGATCCGGCTGATGGCTATCAACCACCCTACCGACTTCACCAGCCGTAGCCCTCAGGTGGCATCTCCTCAGAGTGAAGCGCCTGAGGATGGGATGATGCACTCAGTGCCCACCACGGACGATGTCGAGGTCCGCATGACAGGAGTGCCTCCGGTATTCGTCACCGGCGCGACCGGCCGGGTCGGGCGTGCCGTCGTCGACCTCCTGCTGGACGCGGACGTGCCGGTCCGCGCCCTCACGCATGGCTCCGAAGGGGCGGCCGCGTTTCCGGCGAGCGTCGAGGTCGTCTCCGGCGACCTCAGCGTTCCCCACTCGCTCGACGCAGCACTGCGAGGTGTCAGTGCCGTTTTCCTCGTCTGGACCGCTCCGCCAGAGACGGCTCCGGCGGTTGTCGACCGTATCGCGACCCACACGCGGCGCGTTGTCTTCCTTTCGGCGCCGCACAACATCGACCACCCGTTCTTCCAGCAACCGAATCCGATGGCGGTGCTCTACGCCGATATCGAGCGGCGCATCGCGAAGACCGGGGTCGAGTCGACCATCATCCGGCCGGGGATGTTCGCGTCGAACGCGTTGTTCTGGTGGGCGCCCGCGATCCGCACGAACGGTGTCGTGCGGTGGCCCTACGGCGCTGCCGAGACGGCGCCCGTCGATGACCGCGACGTGGCCGCCGTCGTGGCGAAGACCTTGTATCTGGACGGACATGCTGGAGGCGACTACGTCCTCACAGGCCCCGAGTCACTGAGTCAGGCAGAGCAGGTCCGCATCATCGGTGACGTCTTGGGGCGTCGGGTCCCCTTCGAGGAGCTGACGCCGGACGAGTTTCGAAGCGAGACCGAGGGAAGCTGGCCGCGCCCCGCGGTGGACATGCTGCTCGCCGCGTGGGACGCAACGATGGGAAGGCCGGCGTTCATGACCTCGACTGTGTTCGACATCCTCGGATCGCCGCCGCGCTCGTTTCGCCAGTGGGTCGCCGACCACGCCGCCGCGTTCGTGGACGGCCCGGCCAGTGACGGGGCCTGAGACCCGTCATCGGTCTCGTAGGTGGACCGATCACCGAGCTGCCCGCAACCTATCGCTGGAAGTGCTCAAGACGCCGGTACAGCGATGAGGCGGTAGTGCCTCTCGGCTGCCAGGGCTTCATCCTCGGCTCTGTCCCGGTGCCCGTCGCACGCAAGGGTCCCCGTGTAGTTCCAGACTTCCCACTCGGAAGGATCGCCCTCTCGTGGCTGCTCGGATAACACCGCCCAGGTTGCGGCGTTCTCGCATCCCGGGGAGCTACAGGGGTACCCGCTCATGGCCGCGAGGATACGCCAACTGCGGCGGCACGCCGCCCGAGCGACGGCGCCACTCGAAGGCCTCCCGGGGTCGATACGCTGTGATCCGGTCGCTGGCTAAGCGCGGCGGAGGTCCTGCAGAGAGCCTGGGGAGCCATGCGCAAGGTGGTCATCGCACTTGGCGTCATCGTCGGCATCTTCTTCATCGTGCGGGCCGTCGTGGAGCTGTTCGCGATCGACTACTCGGATCCGTCGTCGTATGCCAACGACTGGGGCGGACCGAGTCTCGCGGGCGTGCTGCTCGTTCATTGCGTGCTGGGACTCATCGCGGCGATCTGGATCGGTGTCTTTCTATGGCGACGTCGGTCGAGCTGATCGAGTGTGCCACAATCATGACTCGCATCAGAACTTCCTTGCGCCGGACGTCCCTCACGGCGTCCGCCGCCCGGTGAATCGTTCATTCAGGGGACACCCAAGGGCCTGGACGAGGCATAACGTGTGGGCCGTGGGACACGAATACGCATTCCGATCCGGTCAGCCGACCGCCCAAGCCGGGGCACGGACGAGCGCCGTTCGTGACCCGCTCGAGAAGGAGGCCGATCCGCTGAGTTGGCTGGTCGGTTTGCTGACCGAGGCGAATGCCAGTGAAGGGGTAGCGGCACAGGCAAGCGACGCAACGGTTACCGACACAGCTCGCGCATCCGCCCCCGTCTGACCGGCACGGTCGATCACTTCTCAGGGGGCCGGTAGAGGTAGTCGCTCTTTGAGAATCGGTACGCCTCATCGCAGTGGGGACAGCACTCGAGCATCCTGCTCAACCTGATCTGCTCGAAGAGGCTGGGTGCCATCTGCATGGCAGATGCGAACGATCGCCCGCAGCCAGGGCAGACCAGACTTAGCACGACCGGTCCAGACTCCATACCTGTTTCATCGAACGACCACGGCCAGAATGAACGGCTCGCCGAAAGAATCGGTCGCACGCAAGACGCAATGACCCGATGTGTCTACCTCGACTACCACCACCGGGTGCCCGCCTCGAGCTCAAGCTGACCCCGCGAACGCATCCGCACAAGGGATGTGCGAACCCAGGTCACCGTCGGGAGCCCCGTCCGCCGAACGTTCACCGAGTTTCGGTGAACCCTGATGCACACCGCCCGTACTCCCCAGCACGGTGCGGGATGGTCCCGCTTCGACACAAGGGAGGGTCAACATGCGGCTGAACAGAGTCATATCGAGGATCGGAGTCATCCTCGTCACCGGGGGGCTGTTCGTTGCCCTCACGGGCGGCACGGCGCTCGCGCAGGGGAGCTCGAACGGCGCTTCGAGTCAACGGCCCGTCTTCTACGAGGGGCACCAAGTCACCGTCAACATGTTCGAGGTGCCGGCGTCTGACCCGCTGCTGGCGCAGAACAAGGGCGTCAACACGATTTACGCCTCGAACGACCTCGACGAGGAGCAGGACTTCCTTTCGGTGATCGATGCCATCCAGGGTGAGGGGTTCAACCCCCTGTGGCACCAGGTGCTCATCGTCTTCAACGCGGGAGTCACTCCCCACCAGTTCACGTCTGAGGATGAGGTTCTGGCTGCTGCGGCTGGGCCCAATCCTGAGATCACGCTCCTCCAGACGGACGAGGTCTACCGCTGTTCGATCGTTCGATCGAAGTAGAAGGACGATGGAGATGCCCCGCCTCGCAAACAGCTCGTAGGGGCGGGGTATCTCTCTCTCAAGGCGCGACGTTCTACGTGATGCTCGGCCATAGCAGTTCGAACGTCTCCAAGACCACGGGGGTCTTGTCGTCGACCGGCCGACCTTGGCTTTCGAAGAACCGGATGTGCTCCTCGCGCCAATACGCCAGGCTCCTATCACCTTCGCCCTCTACCCACGCGAACGCTTCATCGACAAGCCCGAATGCACGCACCTCCACGCTGACCGTACGGATCACACAGATAGCCTCGCCGCTTCCGTCGAGCACAACGCTCAGATCGCCCACCCTCGGCAATGGCTCCTCGTCGTCGTGGTAGGACGACAGGAGGCTCGCGGTGGCGCGTTTCGGTCCGTCGCGGACGAGTCTGCCCAACGAGTCGGCCATCTCCGGATCCTTACCGAACGCCCACGCTGTGTGAGGGCCGTCGATGCCGGTCGCCGCGACGAAGGAGCGCCAGAACTCCTCGACCGCTGGGTCGCTGCTCATCATCGTCTCCGGTCGCGTTCCGGTCCGAGGACCAACTGGACGCCGCTCATCGAGCGATCCGCTCCAGCTCCCGCTCGATCCGTTCCAGCAGCTCGACCGAATGCTCGATGCATCGCTGTTGCAGGATGTGATGCCAGCAGATGCACTCCGAGGTCGCGTTGGACCCGGGGCAGAGTTCATGCTCGTCGGACTCGGGGTCGCGACATTCCGCGAAGACCGAGCGATCCTTCATCGAGCCTCCCGTTAGTCTCGTTCTTCGGTGGGTAGAAGGGGGATGATGCGGGGAGCGGCGAGTCTCGCGGTGTTGGTGGCCCTCATGTTCCTCGTTGGACCTGCGTGGGCGAAAAAGCCTTCGCCCACACCGGTACCGACCCCCACGCCCACCCCGACAGTCTCTCCCAGTCCATCCGAGTCTCCGCCCCCGACCCCATCCGGTACTCCAATTCCCTCGGACACGCCGACCGACACACCGTCGCCCACCGATCCTCCGACACCGTCGCCAACGGCCCCCGCGACCTCGAGTTCGTCGATCCCCCCGACGAATCATCCTCCGCCGAACAACGATCAGGCGGCAGGACCATCACTGCCGGGCGACGATCCGGCAGGATTCGGCGGGTTCCCGGGGGGATTTGTCCCGGATGCATCTTCTTCACCCGAGGAACCGTCCCCAACCCCGGCCGAGAGTCCCTCAGTGGGCAATCCCGGGAGCCAGTCGCGTCTCCCGGCAGCGACGGTCGCTCCCGACGTACGTATGGATCAGGGCGATGTGGCTTTCGTGGCGATGTTTATCGGCATCGGAGTCGTGATCCTTGCCATCGCCGCGTTCGCTGGCTGGCATTCGAGGGACGAGGGGAAGCCAGTGCCAGACTGATCCCCTCACAAAACAACGAGATCGCTGTCGAGGCACCCCAAGGAGCAAAGAAAACCTGCTACTCGGGGGGGCTATCAAAGTCGGCGGCAGCATCGGAAGCGATTCGCCCGTGGCGACATCTAACCGACATGTAACCATTGCACGTACGTACCGGTGAGGACGACGCTGGAGCCACCTGGCGACCAGTAGAGGTCCGGGCCCAACCCGACGCAGCATCCGTGTTGCTGCCCCAGCTTTCTTAGGCCCGAACCATCAGGATGGATGAGCCAAGCCTGCAGGAGGAACGGATCACCACCGTGCCCCTCGTGGTGCGGATCGCGGGGGTCCCGCAGGAACGCGATCCAGGTGCGGTCGGGCGAGACCTCAGGCAATAACCCACGTGTCAGGGCGACGGAGCCATTCGCCCCCTCGACGAAGATCGACCCGCCGCGTTCGTACACGCGAGAGAAGCCCGATGCTGTCGAAGGCGTCGCGCTCGATACGCCGGGCTGGGACGACGCGTTCGACGTGCATCCGGCCAGTACCGACACGAGCGAGATAGCGATCGCTAAGCGCTTCATGATCTTGGCTCCTAGCCCCTTGTCACGACGTCACGAGCCATGGATGCGTTCCGGGGCGGGAATGCTTAGAAACGCTCGACGATTCTCGTCGGTGCCACCACACCACCTCACAGCGCAAGAGGTAATCACCGGTACGAATCGTGGGGATGAGACAGGTCGCCTAGCGGGTTGGCGACTGGTGACGCCGCCTGCTCAGCTGACGCGTAGAAGACGAACGGAGCCAACGCTGAAGCGAGGGTGCGATGACCGCGGCAAGCGTAACGAGCACAGCCGGTAGCGGGTTCCAGCCTAGAAACGCGCCGATCCAGAGGACTATCCCAAGCATCGCCAACGCGAATGTCACCTTCACGAACCGAGCTTACGCCGCCGCTCACCGAAGGGGAAACTGAAGCTCGCATGCCCGCCGCGTGCGCTAAGGTCGCGGGACCCGGGCGAGAGATCAGTCACAACAGCGCGGATGTCATCTGTCACTGCGGCAGGCTAAGCCGACAGCCGAAGGGCCGGTCCCGACCGGTTCTTCGGCGGAGACGCCTCTCCTATGCGGGGACACCCTTCAGGCACACTGAGTCGATCCCATCGATCAGGTTGCCGTGTCCGCATCCGGGATGCTGTAGATGCCGTCGCGTGCGTTGCTGCATGTGAACCGATCGAAGTACATCGTTGTCGACCCCCCGGTCTCGTCGAGTGCGAACGTCGTCAAGGCGTCCTTGCCGTCGGGGAGCCTCGCGATGACCACTCCCGGACCACCCACCGGGTATCTGATGAGCCTCGCGTGGTCCCCGCATTCCCAATGGTCGCGGGTGCGGGCGCGCACGAGATAGACAGTGCCGTCACCGGACACAGCACCCGCGTACTGCTGCTGAGGGACCCCGGGGTTCTCAATCTGCACGAGTTCTTCTGTCGAGATTTGGTAGCGGTGAACCTGACAATCGAAGTATCTACCCCTCCTGTACCGGAAACCACAGGTCTCGAACGTGGCCCAGTCGCCGTTCATCTGATCGCTCACGAGGTAATTCGAGCGGTATGACAGCTTCTGGAGCACGATGCTCGCCGAGGTGGAGATGTTGAACAGCACCACCTTTCGCCAGGCGTTGTTCAGTCCCACCCGGGTCACGTTGTCCCGTGTGAACAAGAGCCAGTCTCCCGAAAGCGTCGGCCGATACTCGGAGTTCGGGGTGTTGACACCGGCTGGCGGATCGGTACGTGCCTCGGTTACGGCGTCGAAGAACCCGAGATCTTGGAAGTCCTCCTCGTACACGATCGTGGTTCCGTCGATGGCGGCGCCGCGACTTTGCCCACCGGCGGGATCGATGCGCACCGGCGAGCCGCCGTCGGCCAACACGTAGCTGTGGAATCGGCCGGGCTTCGCCTCGCTGTCGGCGCTCCACACGAGGTAGCCGTCCGACGCCGACGGGGTGTTCTCCCGTACTGCAGGGTCGTCCAGCACGACCTCGGGTGTCGCTGCGTACGCCACGGTCGCGCTCATCACGAGAGCGAGTGCGGCTACCAGGCCGAACATCGAAAGGATCGAGATCCTACGCCGAGGTGTGCGTCGGATACGAGTAGCACTGTCCATGTCCCCTCCCCCACTGCCCCGCACGAGGCATCCGTTTGGCGAACAAGGACTGTTCAGGCGGGAGTCCGGGACCTGTTCGCTTAGGAGCATGTTTACACCCGAGTCGAACGCGCCTGCAAATCGGTTGGGCGCGACTCAGCTCGGCCTCCCGCTACAGCGCGACCATACGCTCCAACACGCTCGAGGACGGCCACTCCAGGATCTCGTAGGTGGTACGAGATGTTCGGACGACGCCAACGCCCGTCGTCCTGCACGTGGCGAGGACAATAGCCATCAGGACGACGAGCACGATCGCCATCGCGATGAGCCATTCCTTCCTCACCAGTGGTGGGGGCTTGTCCGACATTTCACGATCGTATCGAGGACGCTCGAAATGTCGAGTCCTCGTCGATCAAGTCATCCACGGCGTCGATTGTCCGGCAACGTCGGTGCTCGCCGCTACGGTCAATCGGGTGGAGGAGGACGCCCCACGTTAGACGAGGCGGCCTCAGCCGATCTGTACGCGGACCAGCCACCCGACTACGCGGCTCCCCGACTCCATCTTCGAGGTGCCGAGGATCGTCACGACCTCACTGGACACGCTGAACTCCGAACCGGCTCGCTGCCGGGCCTCGGTTCGGGCGGCGGGTTCGTCTGGCCTGAAGATCCGGTATTCCTTCTGCTTCATGGAACGGACATTACACCCGAGCACCAACAGGCCTCTCCGATAGAAAGCCGCTGCTCAGACACCGCCCACTTCTCGGGTAGGTCGGCAAGGTCCATCGCTGCGCCAAGCTGCCGACGTACAGATCCTTGTCCCAGTGAGAGCCGTCGAAATGCGACCCGAGGTCGCAGCCTTTACAGGCGCCGCGGCCGCTGGAACAAGCAGGCTTCGCTGGCGTTCGACGCACGCGTAAACGAAGGCCTTGCCTTGGGTTGACAGCGTTTACACGCAGCCTTAGGGCGAGAGTGCAGCACCAGGTCGCGCAGACCGTCGCGCAGGCACGACCGAAGGTCGTCGGCGAGGTCCCAGGCGTTTGTCTGCACCGCGGCGACGAGGAAGATGCATCGAACCTCGACCGGCACCACTTTCACCCCTCCTCCCCTCACTATCCCGTCAAGCAGATAAACGGGATAGCAGATAGAGCCCCGAAAACGTGCGCCAACATATCTGGTCGGCGCGCTCAGCTCGAAAGTCCGAATGCACCCACTACGATCGGAACCCGCGTCGGCGTACGAGCATCACCGCCAGGAACGCGCTTCCCACGAGCGCAAGGCCGCCGTAGACGAAGGGAGCACTTCCCGCGGTTGAGGACGAGGCCGCTGCAGTGGGTGTGGCGGCCGAGACGCTGGGCTGTTCCGAAGCCGCAGAGAACACGTGAAGTCCGTCCGCCGCGGCCACATAGAGACGATCGCCGGACACGGTCGCGTCAAAGTTGCCCGGCCTGCCGTTCATGTCGTGCACCACCGTTGTCCACGTCGGCGTGCATGCCGCGGGACACGCGGTAGCGAATCCATACAGCCAGCCGGCATCACCGCCAAGGAACACGACATCGCCCACAATCAGCGGACGGTTGAAGTCAGCAAACGGCGGGCCGATCGTTCCCGTCGTCGACACCCACGCCGGTTCGCAGCGCTGAGCCTCGGCACCGCAGGCGACCGGGAACGCATACGCGTGGCCGATCTGGTCTTCCGCGAACACGGAGCCGCCCGCCACGACTAACCTCGTGCAGCATCTAGTCGCGCCGACCCACGCCGGGCTGCAGCGCCCCCCGCTCTCGACGCAGGTCATTGCGTACGCCTGCACTCCCTGGCTGTGTCCGTTCGTCCCCACGAACAGCATCCCGGCATCGACTGCGAGGTCCCATACTTGGCCCGTGTCCTGATGCCACAGAACGCAGCCGGCTTGGCCGGAGAGCGCACACGCCGACAATCGAAGGGCTGAAACCCCTCCAACGTCGCCGGGGTCCGCAGGCCCGGGACGGCCGGTCCCCGCGAACAGGATGCCATCCGCGTACGTGAGGGCGCGAACTGGACGGTCAGTGGAGACCGTCCAGAGGGCCGCACATCGCCCGGTGCACTCAGTGTCGAACGCGACGACAGCGCCCTCTCCACCTGCGGCCTCGACGCCCACGTAGACACGGTCGCCGACCACCAAAGGCGGGTCGTTCGAAGACGACCGACCTGCGCTCGCCGACCACGTGGGCCCACACGTGCGGCCATCGGTCGCACAATGGATATCGAAGGCTGCAAGGTCAGAACCACGCCGGCTCGACACATATGCGGTGCCATCTACAACCGTCGGCTGGCCGTATCCATCCAAGCGCGCACGCCATAGAGGTGCGCATCGAGCGTCGACTCCGCCACACGGGAGCGGGTAGGCGATGACGGCTCCTCCTTCTCCGGCGTACTTGCTCGTACCCATGACAAGCACTCCGTCGCCCGTGGCGATCCGGAATCCCTGCTGATCTGGGGTCGTGATGTCGCTCGCGATTTCATGCAGCTGGCCGACCGTGCCCGAAGTGATCTGGGGGCCCGCCGGGGTTGGCCTCGCCGTGCGGTCCCACGCTGCGAGGGCCGCTCCGACGAGCGCTCCCGTGATCAGGAGCGCCAACACCAGCGCGCCGATCCGCTCGCGTCGCCGCTTCCGATCGTGCCTGCGAAGCACCTGTTCCACAGTGATCGGTGGCGAGCCATACCGCGCCCGAGCTCGCTCGAACTGCGCCGTGTATCTCGTCATCGAACCTCACCCATCCTCGATCGGAGCTCCGCGTGTGCCCTCGCGATGTGGGTGCGGACGGTTGCCGCCCGGATCCCAAGAATCAGTCCAGCCTCTTCGGACGGGTACCCGAGCAGATCGACGAGCACGACCGCCGCGCGCTGGCGCTCGCTCAGCGGGGCGAGTGCGTGCAAGACAGCGTCGTCTGCTTCGAACGTGTCTATAGGATCGTCAGTCGGCGCAATTCCGAACGTTCGCTTTGCGGCAAGGGCTGTCCGCCGGTTCCACGACCGCAGCGAGTTCATAGCGGTGCGGTAGAGATATCCGCCGGGGTTGTCCATCCCACTCACCCGATCCCAGCGTTCATAGACCGCAAGGAAGGCGTCTTGGGTCAGTTCTTCAGCCTGGCTTCGATCCCTGGTGACGAGACACAGGGCTCCGAAGAGACCCGCCTTCTCCCGCTCGAAGAACTCCTCGAACGAGTTTCCTTGGGCGTTCTCGGTGATAGCGGCGACATGCAACTGCGGCTCAGACATCGTGTCTTGAACGAACAGACGGGCGGGAATGCCTACATCGGTCCACATTGCCTCGCCTTGCCAGGATGCGCAAAGCGGCCTCAGTTCCCTCTCCCGGAGCTCAGGGCCCGTTCAGCGGGAAACAAGCGGGTCAATGGTGGGGAGTGGACCAGATCGAGACGCTTCAGGCGCCACAAACGGCTCGATGCATCCCCGTGTTCCTCACCCCTTCTGCGATCACATTGATGGCGGGTGCCTGCGTGTCGATAGAAGTCGGCAGGCGCGGTCACGGGTCATCGAGCGCCGGTCGAGCGTCAGCGTTCGCCCAGGCGGAACACCCAGCGGCGTGTGCGTCCGAGCGCCAGCAGCGAGCCTGTGGTCCTGGAGGCGCCGAGGGGCTCGAACACCCGAGGGTCGAGTTACCGCCCCTGGCTCTTGCCCGCACCCTGCCGCATGTTGCAGGATGGGTGCCCAACGGGAGGTGATCCGAGGTGCGCCGGACGCGATCGGGATTGATGCTCGCCTCAAGTGGTCTCTTTCTCATGACGCTCTCATTGGGTGCACCCGCGCACGCAACGTCAAACGCTCCCACGTGCCTCGGCAGCCCCGCCACCATCGTTGGCAGCTCCGGAGCTGATCGGATCGATGGCACGACTGGAGATGACGTTATCGTCGGTCTTGGGAGCGATGACGTCATCTTCGGACACGAAGGCAAGGACATCATCTGTGGCGGCGCCGGTGGCGACACGCTCGACGGTGGGCCAGGCCGAGATAGCCTCATCGGGAGCGCAGGACCTGACTTCATCACCGGGGTGACGGGCGCCGACCTGATCCGAGGAGGTGAGGGCGACGACACGCTGAACTTCGGCGATGCGGAGGACGGCGACGACAGGGTGTTCGGGGGTATCGGCGACGACGACCTGCATGCGGGTGTCGGCAGCGATCGCCTCTGGGGTGGCGAGGGGAACGATTTCCTTGCAGAGGGCGAGGTGGATGCTCCGCTGGTCGATATCTTCGCCGCGGGCTCCGGCACGGACACATGCTTTGCCGGGGCAGAGGATGACGTTCGCGACTGCGAAGTCACGTCGTAAACCGCAGAGGTCGACCTCAGAACGGTTCGACCCATTCTCACCCCTCCACCCCTTCCTATCCCCTCGGCAAAGCCCCTCCCCCGCTCCCCGCCGTTCGAAACTGAGCATCGACCCGGCGTTCCGGCGACAGGTGAGGATTGACCAATCACTACCTGAATTGGATCGGTGGTATCTGCCTGAAGCATCGTGTGTCCGGCCGCGAGGCAGGGTCATCCCACCATGCGGTCCTGATCGACCGAGGGCATTCCAAGGATCCGTTGGGATTGGTTCGCATCGCTGGTCGGCTTGGTCGAGGATCAGCACGAATCGTTCACGTCTACGCTGTACCCGGCATGACCGACGGCACCATGCAGGAAAGGGGAACGGATGCTCTACCACGTTGCGATCCACCGTCCGAAGCCCGAGCACGAGCAGGATCTGATCGACTCGATGCATCGGTTCGGGACCGCGGCGCGAAGGCGGGGCGCGATCGAGGCGCACACGTTCAAGGACGCACGGTCCGACGCGCTTGTCGGTCTCGCGATCTGGCGGTCGGAGGACGACCTCGCCGCGGCGAGGCCCGTGCTCGCGGCCGCCACCGAGCACGACGACTTCGACACGTGTTAGAGCGGCGCGGTGGAGCTGTTCTTGCTCCACGACGTCTGAGATGAACGACGCATCCGAGCAGGTCCCTCGAGGAAGGCGGCCGTCGATCTCGCCAGCCATCCGGACCACCATGCGCCGGGCGTCCGGGTGCGTCGTGAGCGTGTCGATCGAACAAGGCGTTCGACCTGAAGGACTGGCGTTAGCCGATTCGTGCTCCCACGTTAGGGATTACGTTCCCTTCTTGCTGAGGTGCTCTACCGCGATAAAGGATGCCGCTGTGACTGTCATCAGTTTGGGCGCATGGTGCGACTTCGTGACGGAAGATGAGTACCGTCAGCGACTCGTAGGAGAGGGTTGGCCCGCCGACGAGATCGAGAATCTTGTCGAGGAGTTCAGGCGGGGAGTCTCATTCGTCGTGCATGAGTTCGCTGACCTTGCCGACGGACGCCGCCTCACGCTGCACGAGGAGCGGGGGTTCAGTACCTTCTCTGTGGCGAGCTCCGGCACCGGGCGACCCGTGTCGAGCGACCAGTGGCATTACCTGACGCTGGAGAACCTCGACCGGGACGTGCGCACCACTGTGCTGCCAGACGACGACACACAGGACGAACATCCCTGGGAATGGCTCGCCGAACTCCTGCAGGTCCACGGCGTCGATGTAGCAGCCGAGGAACTCAGGCTTGTGCCATACGACGTCGTGTTCAGTGAGCGTCTCCGAGCCAGATTGGCCGGCGGTGCCTCGAGCCACTAGCCCGCGGCGTCGATCTCGGCCAGCGTGCGCACCACCTGCCGCCGTGTGTCTGGGCACATCGTGAGGGTGTCAATCACGTCGGCCCACCTGTCGCCGTTGGCATCCCCGTAGCACAGGAGCTCGGAAGCGAGCGCGTCGCGGTCGGGTTGGTCGAGGATCAGGACTCTGCGCAGGTTGTCCCGGGCTGAGGGCGAGAGGGTCAGCAGCAGATCACGGAGGCCGTCGTCAGACACGAGCGGGACGCTAGCGAAAGAGGAGGTCCCGTCCAAGACGTGACGTCCAGCCCTTCAGCCGTGCCAGACCCGACGCTATACCGAGCAATACGCATGGATGGGAGTGGTTGACATGCCGAAGACGCACGAAGCACCGGCGGCGCACGCTCACCGGCACGGCCAGCATCAGCTTCCAGCAGTCGCGGGCGCGGTCGATCGCAACAGGCTTGTGTCTCCGTTCTGGCGTCACTTCCTCGAGATGTTGGCGGCGATGACCGTGGGAATGGTTGCGACCATAGCCATCTTCCTGTCCGTCGTTGGCCTCAGCACGTGGGACGAGGTCACGAGTCAATACCCGACGCAAGCACTGCTCGCGATGGCGGTGGGGATGACGGTCCCGATGGTGGCCTGGATGCAGTACCGCGGCATGGGATGGAAGAACTCCTCCGAGATGGCGGCCGCGATGGTCCTGCCGGTGATCCCGTTCCTGTGCTTCGTCTGGTTCGGCATCACCGAGAGCGCGATGTGTGGGTTGTATTGCATCGTGACGATCGCCGCGATGCTCGCCCTGATGCGCTTCCGCTGGAGCGAGTACTCGATGCAGATGTGAGGCTCCGATGAAGATCGTCTACTTCTACTCGATGAAGCACGAGCCGGATGCGATCCGGGCCGTCGCGCCCGCGCACGCCGTCTACTGGCATGAACGAGGGCTTCCTGAGTATGTGGGTGGCCCGTTCGCCGATCGGTCGGGCGGTCTGATTACGTTCGATGCCGGAACTGCCGACGAAGCCGAGCGTGTCGTCGCGGCCGACCCCTTCGTCACGAACGGGCTGCTCGAAGACTGGATCGTGAAGGAGTGGAGGCCGGAGTGAGCAACGCTAGACCGGCCACCCGTACAGCGCGACCATCCGCTCCCAGACGGTCGAGGACGGCCAGCGCGTTCCCGCTTCCAGTTCCCGGTACTCCTGCGGCTTGATGCCGAGCCGCCAAGCAGCCTGACCGACCGTGAAACCGAGCCGGGCGCGGTCTCGGGTCATCATCGAAACGTATGCGGCCAGCATGGCTCCGAGCCTAGCGAGATGCGCAAACGGACGAAGAGTCGGGCTATCGACAAGGCGTTCGAGCTGAAGTACTGGCGCTCAGGAGAACCTTCAAGGTGAGCGGAAGTCCCGGATAGGGCGGGCCCCGCGGCCCATCGCCCGGTTCGAGCCGTCTCTAAGACTGGACGCAGAGGAAGGAGGACATCATGACTATCTCGACGGTTCGCCCGCCAGTGCCCCAGACATCGGCTCGTGTCCGACTGGCAGTCGTTGGCGCGGCAGGCTTCCTGGTGCTCGCGGCCTTCCAGCTCGCGTTGGCGCTCGGAGCCCCACTTGGCGCAGCTGCCTATGGCGGCACGCGGACGGAGCTACCGGCGGAATTGCGGATCGCGAGCGGCGTCGCCTTCGTCGTGTATTGCTTCGCGGCGCTCGCAGTCCTGCGCCGTGGTGGGTACCGCGTCCCGATCGTCAGCGATCGCGTGGCTCGCGTCGGGACATGGGTGTTCGCCGGCATCTTGCTGTTGGGCGCGCTCATGAACTTCGCGTCCTCGGGTGAATGGGAACGTTTCGGTTGGGGTCCGTTCGCGTTGGTTCTAGGAATCGTGTGCCTCTTGATCGCACGGTCGCACCCAGAATCCGAGTTTACGGGCACGGCTATTCCTCGGGGCGCCTAGCTCGCGGCGTCGATCTCGGCCAGCATCCGAACTACCTTGCGGCGGCGTCCGGGTACATCGTCAGCGTGTCGATGATGTCGGCCCAGTCGTCGCCGTTGGCATCTGTCGGGTGACGAATCGGGCCGCCACGGTCCCGCGAAGACGACGGCGTTTGTGGGTATCGACTACGGGTACCAGCCGGCATCGGGTGCGAACTCGTCATCCTTACCGTCAGGGGCTCCGGGATAGTGGGAATGAACCCGCCAGCGGATCGACTTCTCCGGCTCCAACAGCTTCCACGTGACGTTCCACCAAAGCACGATGGAATAGCAGCATTCGATCATTCGACGCCCACATCGCACGTCGAGAACGACTCCGTCGACGAGCCGCTTTGCGCCGCATCCGCTCGTGCCCAAGTCCTCGAAACTCCAAAGCCTGTAGTCGGGTCGCGCGTCTCCTTGCGAATCGATGCGGACGGACAGCGTCCAATCTGGTCCACCGCCGTAGACCTTGAACCGGAGGCGGTGATCAATCCTCGCCGCGGTGGTCCGGATCACATCGAATCCGTTGGCATCACCCCGAGGGTCCGCTCGCCTTACGACCGGCTTGGCCCGAGCTGCTGTGAAGGAGCTGAGGACGACGAGCATGACGAGAGACAACGCCGACACTCGCGCAGGAAGTCTGGTTTGCATGGTCGTCGCCCTTATCGGCTCAGGTACCCGCCCGCGTCCTGGTTGGAGGTTACGCCCCTTCGTTGGCGGGGGATAGAGGGACCCGGAGCCGCGGGTGTTGGGCGATATGTCCGCCATCGCGGCGCGGAGGTCATCGCTCACACGGGAAAGCTAGCGGACTACCGAGGGGTGAGTGAGCCCACGTAGCCGAGGATGGCGACCACGCACACCCCAGTACCCCACCAAGCCTGGGCACGCTTATGCGATTTCAGCGAGGCGACGCCTAACGCGATCCCGCCAAGCCCGAAGGCCGCAATGGCGATGTTGCCGCCAAGCCCGCACAGCAAGGCGACAGCCCCAGCGCCATTGAGATCCGTTAGAGCCTGGCCTCAGTCTGGTCGTGAGGATCACGATGCGTCTGTCGGGCCTGGGTGCGTAGCGCACGTACAAATCTTCAATCGTGCTCGTGCGAACGGAGGCCGTCGTCTCGAGTTCCATGGGAGTCGCTCTTCCTGTCACACCTTAGAGACACCGCGGCGACCGCGGATGCTGCAACTGGCGTCTATTCCGTGGGCTCTACCCACTCGTCGGCCACGTGACTTTCGGCGAGCGAGATTTTCGAGCGGATCGGACGTGAAGCCGAAGATTGGTTGCGCCGAGCCACGATGCATGTCTTCTAGGCAGGCTCCGGGTGTTCGGTTCGGCTCAATGGTATGCAGTCGATTCTTCGACGACCCGGTATAGGTGCCAGCGGTCGGGGACGCCCTTCAGTTCGTGTTCGCCGGCGTCCTCGTACCTGAGTCCGCTTCCCGCCACGAGATCCTTCACTGTCTGGGAGATCAGCACGTCCGACGCGTCAGCGAGCGCTGCAACCCGTGCGCCGATCGACACGGTGATCCCCCCGACCTTGTCGTCGATCAGCTCACACTCGCCGGTGTGTACGCCGGCCCGGATCTCGATGCCCAGGTCACGGACGCGTTCCGTGACCTCCTGTGCGCATCGGATCGCGCGCGCCGGGCCGTCGAACGTGGCGTAGAAGCCGTCGCCCGCTGTGTCGTTCTCGACGCCGCGCCAGCGTCCGAGCGCTTCACGGACGACCGCGTGATGGCGCTCGAGGAGCCCTTTCCACCCGCGGTCGCCGAGCGAAGCCTGCTTCTCGGTCGAGCGGACGATGTCTGTGAACAGCACCGTCGACAGGATGGTGTCGAGCTCGACGGGCGCCCGATCGACGCCCGCGAATCGCCGAATCTCCTCGGCGCTCGCGACCATGTCCTCCTCGGTCCAAGCGCCTCGCCCGGGCATCTCTCGAAGCTCGGCCTCGGGGATCAGCGAAGCGACGTACTGGGAACGAGCGAAGTCGACGTTGTCCCGAGCGGGCCACGTCTGGATCAGGGTTGGGACCTGCACGGTGGGAAGGACGCTGCGAACGTCGCTCTCGTACCAGATCCTCGAGAGCTCGGCTGCGACGTCGGGCGTGCATGCGTTCCGGCTCGCCTTCGCGAGGTAGGTCGCCATCGCGTCCGGCATCACGTTGCCTCGATCGGCCTCGTCTTGGAGGAAGGCTCGCCCGTACGCGCGCGTGCCCCAGAGCTCGATAGCGAGGAGCTCCGCCTCCATCTCCGCTGGCTTGCGGCCCCACGGGTAGTCGGGGGCCCACGCGAAACGAGGGTTCGGCTCGATCCATGCCAACGAGTGGACCCGCTCCCACTGTGTGGCCGCGAGCAGCGCTGCCGGAGCGCCGGATTCGAAGAAACCCACGAGGACGGGTCGCTCCGATCCGACGGCATCCATCACTTCGAGGAGGTCGGCGACCCGCGTCTCGAGGTTGGGGAGCGCGACGTTCCGGCTCGACAGGCCGATGCCTCGGCGATCGTGGAGGATCACTCGGGAGAACGAGGCGAGCTCGCGGAACCAGGTCGCCGCGAGCGGGTCCTCTTGCTCGATGTCGATGTTGCCCGGCCAGTCCGACAGGAAGACCACGTCGATGGGACCGTCGCCGAAGACCTGGTACGCGATGTAGACGCCGTCCGGCGTCTTCGCGTAGTGGGTGTCGGGGATCTCCATCCGCGCATCCTGCCCCTCGGTGGTTGCGTGGGCAAACCCGAGGCTCATCTGTCAACTACGCCAACGCCCGGGAGTGCCCCACCCAGCGCGTCACAGTCGGTGGTTCTCCATCGCCGCGATGTTCAGCGCAAACGTCGCGGTCGTTTCCGCGTCGTCAGCCCACCCGCCCGTCGCCGTTGGCGTCGCCGTAGTGGAGCAGCTGGGAGGCAATCTCAACGCGGTCGGGTTGGTCGAGGATCAGGGCACGGCGCAGGTGGTCCCGTGCCGTCGGTGAGAGCGTCAGGAGCAGGTCGCGGAGACCGTCGTCCACGGTGCGCAGGCTAGCGCCCGGGAGTGTTCGCGAGCCACCCGCCTTCCCAACGGGCGGGTGCACCCGCTAGCGTTGGCACCAGGATCGAAGCGCTTCAGATCGGCGAGGGAGGCGAGGGGATCATGATCTTGGTGCGAACGATGATGAGTACGCCGCTGGTTACGGTCGAATCGACCGAGTTCCTCGCCAAGGCCGCGTGGGTGATGGGGAGCGCCAAAGCTGGATCGGCGCTCGTGATGGATGCGGGTTCACTCGTCGGAATCTTCACCGAGCGCGACATCATGCGGGCGTTCGCGGACTCGTCCTCGGCGGACGTCGCCAGGGTGGCAGCGGTATCTGCGTGGATGACACCTGATCCCGTCACCGTCGCAGCGGATGCGACCGTTGGCGAGGCACTGGACCTGATGCTCTCGAAGGGATTCCGTCATCTGCCCGTTATGGATGGCGACGAGATCGTCGGAGTGGTCTCGATGCGCGACCTCGCACAAGCGCTCTCGCGAGGGTGAGTGTTGTCCCGTAGGTCAAACCCTGAGATACCGGTGTGCCAAGTAGCTAGACAGGCCGATTAGGCCTTTGACCTGCGGAAGTGGACCCAAGGGGGTTTCATACTCCCCCTCTGACCTGCGGAAACAGCCTCTCAGGTGTGTGGGCATGTGTGGGCACGCGATACGTCAGGTCGACGCAGCTAACCCGTGGCAGATGCGGCATGCGGGTTCCACACCTGCAAGACATCCAGCGCTGGTGTGGTTGGGCCACCCCGCAACAAGATGCCGGTCGCTTCCGAAGCACGTGCGCGGTGTCCTCGATCGATAGGTCGAGGGAGTGGCGAAGGACGACGTCGGCTCGCAGCCGAGTCGGTCGCGATACACAACGAACCCGAGGGAACCTTGACGCGGGCAGCTGAGCATCCGGCCGCTCGGAGGGCGCGGGTTGGTGGTGTCAGTCGTCCACCTGCACGGCGTCGGGTGCCGTCGCCGAGAGCTCGCCGGCACGCCGTAAGCGAAAGCCCGTCCACACCGCGTCGGCGAGCTGACTCGTGCCGACGATCGCGAAGGCCAACAGAAGCGTATGTGCTGGCAGCAGGTAGCGCACCTCGATCCCCGTGGCCCCGAACTCGGTGGTCGTCAACAAGGCGACGAAGGCGAGCCTGCTGACTGCACCGACGGCCAACCCGATCGAGAGAACCGACAATGCCGCCTGGGGCCACCGCGGCCGCACGATCAGCATGAGCAAGCCAACGAGGGCCGTGACGATGAGGCAGGGCAGCAGCGGTGCATAGAGATGGGAGAGGAAGCGGTAGGGCCAGTCGTTCGACGTGAAGGTGCGCACCTGTTCTTCGGCCTCGGGAAGGGTCGCCGGGATGCCGCGAACGATCCGGGCCAACTCGGTTCGCTCTTGGGGCGTCCCGAGGCTACTCCTGTAACCCGGTGGTAGCTCGTAGTAGCCGGTCGACTTCACCGTCTGGGAGCCCCAGTCCCGCATGGCGGCAAGGAACGGACCGGACGAGAACAGCTGCAGGGACTGCAGCTGGGTCGGGAGCCGGGGAGTGCACTCGAGCTGCCCGCTGTCGCAGCCGGCTTGGATCTGGGCGTCGAGCTCCCCGAAGAATCGCTGTGAGTCAGATCCTGTGCGGAAGTAGCCGAGTATCGACGCCGCCTTGCGGAGGCCCCGCCACACGTGATCCGCACACGGCCGCCGCGGCATGACGCACCCCCCGGTGGGATCCAGGTAGGGCTGCAGCGATCTCGCCAACGGACTGACCGCGTAGACGGCCTCGCGCTGGGCCTGCGTGATCGGATCGTCAGGGGTGGACACCCCGCCCGCAACCCTGCGCCAGTCCGCGTAGGCGCGCGCGTAACTCCCGTAGACGAGATCGCTCGTGACGGCGACGCCGTAGTGCCGTTCGTTCATCATGGTGACGCGCATGATCGCAGCGGCACCCACCATTCCGATGATGGCGGCGACCAGCGCCACTCGGCCGAGCCCGCGAAGCACTCGACTTCCTTGCAACTGGGTTCGTGGCTTGCGGAACCACCATCGAACGACGATACAGAACGGCAGACCTGCCACCACAACGAACAGCGTCGGCACGATCCATATCGTCTCCTCGCGACAAAGCGAGAACACCCCTGCCGTCACTCCTGCGATGACGGATGCCGCGACCACCCACCGCAGCCGTCCATGCGCGACCGCCGCATAGACGGCGAGGAACACCGTGGCGATCAGCAGCAGCGTGAGCGAGGAATACCAGCTGTCCCGAGTAGCCCTAGAAGCCCAGGTGTCGAAGTTGACAGGATCAAAGGCGAGCGCCACGTACACCGCGAGCGCCACGACGAAGCGTCGGGTCACGACCCAGACGCACATCGCCACCGCGGCGGCGGCGAAAAGGACCGTGAGTTGCTCGCCGACCTTGAGCGGCACACCGGACCTGTACATCGCCGCGATGAAGGCAGGGTAGGCGGGTCCCTTCAGCAAGGTGTACTGGTCGAACGGACCCAACCATTGACCCTGAGCAAGGTACGAGGCGGAGCGCAGGTACAAGCGGTCATCTACGAACGCTCCACCGTGGGTCAAGGGCATGCCCCAACGCAGCATCACGCTTAGGACCGAAGCGAGCGCCGCGACCCCCCACCCGATCGTCGTGGGCCACGACGGGCGCCAACGTCGCCACCGCTCCAGCGGCGCCTGTTGCGAACCGTCGCTCACCGGATCCACGGAACCGGTGCGCTCCGCTACCCCTCGCCGGGCGTCGAACCGCGTTCATCGACGATCGTCGAGAGCGTGGGCTCCGGCCGCGCGGCGACGAACGCCACGCCAGCCGGGATGTCTGCGAAGGTCTTCTCGAGGGCTCCCTCCGCGCGATAAGCAGGAAGCGTGATCACAACGCGCATATCGGGGTCCTTCTTCCTCGGGGCTGTTTGGGCTGGCCGGTGCATCGGTGTGCATCAGTCTATCGTGCGCGATACCCTCGCATCGCGGGACCCGGGCGCCTAAGTTTGTGGACCCAAGGGGGATC
>CAWFKP010000001.1:0-647379 GCA_963816425.1 uncultured Actinomycetes bacterium | reverse complement strand
GTCACGGTTCCACGTGTACGTCACGTGCACCGCGTCACCCGGCACGTGCACCATCAACGGGTAGGAGATCTCGACGTGGCCATGCCGACGCGGCTGCAGCCCGGCGGCGTCGGCATCTGCCTGTGTCTCCAGGTCCAGCACCGTCGTCCACGTCCGACCGAGGTCGACCGAGGTCAGCAGCGTCAGCGGCACCCGCGGCAGCCCCCACACCGCCCCTTCGCTCTCCTGCTCCGGCGCCCGGCCGACCGGGTTGCCGACCAGCAGCAGCCGGTCCGGCGCATCCGGCGTCGGGTACCTGATCGCGGTGATCGAGGAGTTGTTGTTGGGCAGGTCGGTCGCCTCCGGTGCGCTCCAGTGCTCGCCGTCGGCCGACGTCGAGCGGCGCACGACGTCGGCCGCACGGCTGCGGTAGAGCGCCACGAACGACGCGTCCGAGAGCTGCAGGATCACCATGTGCACCGAGCCGTCGCTGTCCGGGACCGGTGTGGACGTCCAGCTCTGCCCGTCGTCGGTCGACACGAGCACCGAGGAGGAGTCGGCATCGCCGTGCCAGCTCCCTTCGCGCGGCGGGCAGTGGAAGATCGGGAGGATGCGCCGGCCGTCGAGCAGCAGCTCGGGCTGCCGGATGAATGAACCGAGCTCGTCCACGAAGGTCGTCGCCTCCGACCACGTCGCCCCCGAGTCGCTCGAGGTCTGCCGCAGCACGACGGCGGAGGCCTGGCCGCTGAGATCCTGCGCGGTGTACAGCAGCTCGAGCTCGCCGTTCGGCAACGGCACCAGCACCGGGTTCTGATGGGAGGTGCCGTCCTCGGCGCTCACCTTGACCGGCCCGCTCCAGCGACCCCCGTCGAGGCGGGAGAACCAGATGCAGACGTCCTGGTTGCCCTCTCGGCTGCCGGCGAACCAGACGCAGCCGAGCCGGCCGTCGGGCAGGGTGTCGATGAACGACGCGTGGTTCTCCGATCCTGCCGGCGGCAAGATCGCGGTCTCCACGCCGTCCGCGGTGTGCTGAAGAATGCCCTGTGCAGTCATGATGTGCGATGTCCCTTTCGTTGGACGCAGCTCAGCCCTTCACGGACCCGAGCAGAATTCCCTTGGAGAAGTAGCGCTGGGCAAACGGGAACACCAGCATGATGGGAAAGATGGCGAGCACCATCGTGGCGGCTCGCAGGTTGACCGGCAGGATGGTGACGCCGTTCGAGGTGATCTGCTGGAAGTTGCCGGCTTGAGCGTCACCGGAGAGCAGCAGCTGATAGAGCACGAGCTGGATCGGGGCCAGGTCCGGTTTCTGGAGATAGATCAGCGGTACCAGGAACTGGTTCCACACCTGGATCGCATAGAACACGCTGATCGTGGCCAGGATCGGTTTGGCCAGCGGGAGGTAGACGCTCCAGAGGATGCGGAGGTCGCCCGCGCCGTCCATCAGCGCGGCCTCCTCCAGCTCTGAGGGAATCGATCGCAGGTACGTCATGGTGATGATCAGCAAGAAGGTGTTGAACCCCCACGGGATCACCATGACGAGCCAGTTGTTCACGAATCCGAGCTTCTGGTACACGATGAAAGCCGGCACGATTCCGGCGTCGAAGATCCACGTGATCACGAACAGGAACATGATCACGCGCCTGCCCTTGAGCCACTGCTTGGACAACGGATAGGCCGTGATAAAGGTGATCGCCACCGCGTAGAGCGTGCCCGCGACCGTATACAGCATCGAGTTCGCGATCGCTCGGCCGATCATCAGCTGACCGTCGGTCAGGATGTAGCGGAAGGTCTCGATGTTGAGGTTGACCGGGAGGAACCGGACCTGGCCAGCGGCGACAGCAGGACCGTCCGAGAGCGCGACGCACAGCTGCAGGTAGAACGGGTACACGCACATGACCGACAGAAGCACCATGAAGGTGGCGTTCAGCACATTGAACGGCTTGCCGCTCGACGTCTTGCCGCTCGGTGCCTTGCTTCTCAAGGCGAGAATGCTCATCGCGACCCCCTCTCAGAACAGTCCAGAACCCTCGAGCCGCTTCGCGACCCGGTTCGTGGACATGATGAGCACCAGCGCCAGGACTCCTTGGATGAGCCCGACGGCTGCTGCATAGCTGTAGTTGGGAAAGCCCTCCGAGGCGAAGGCCTGTCGGAACACGAAGCTCTGCACCACGTCGGCCGTCGAGTAGACGCTCGGGTTGTACATCAGCAGAATCTTGTCGAGATCGACTGTCAGGACCTGGCCGACGGCCAGGATCCACAGCACGATGATCATCGGCCGAAGTGCAGGCAGCGTGATGTGCCACATCTTGCGCCAGCGGCCGGCGCCGTCCATCTCCGCAGCCTCATAGAGCGTCGGGTCGATGTTGGACAGCGCGGCGGTGTAGATGATCGCGCTGTACCCGAAGGTCTGCCAGGTACTCATCCCGATGTAGATCGGACGGAACCAGGCAGGCTCGGTCATGAAGTAGACCGGTGTCCCGCCGAGCGCCGTGATGACTTCGTTCACCAGACCGCCCTGCGGCGACAGGAGCGAGTAGACGATGCTCACCAGCACCGCCGAGGAGATGAAGTACGGCACAAATGTCAGCGTCTGCGTGAACCTGTGCAGGAACCTCAGCCGCACCTCGTTGAGCAGCAGCGCGAACAGGATCGGCACCGGGAAGCTGACGAGCAGGGTCCCGAGCGAGAGCGCCACGGTGTTGCGCACCAACCGCCCCAGGTCGGGATCGTCGAGAAAGCGCGCAAACTGCTCAAGACCGACCCATGGGCTCTGGAAGATCCCCAGGAAGGGGCTGTACTCCTGGAACGCGATCGCCAGCGCTCCCACCGGAGCGAGCTTGAACAGCACCAGCTGGATCAGCCCGGGGATCAGCATCAGGTAGATCACCCACCGGCCACGATGGGCCGGCGATGTCCGCCTCCTACGCGTCGGCACAGGCGTGATCGCGGCCTGCCCGGGACGCGTCGCCACTGGGGCTGCCACGGTATCGACTCCTGTCAGCCGTTGGCAGCCTGGTACGCCGCCTGGTCCAGCTCCATGACCTGGCTGAAGCCCTTGTCCTCGGCCTCGCCCAAGAACGCGTCCCACTCGGAGAGGTCGCGGTCGCCCGTCACGAACGATGTCACCTGAGCGAGCACGAACGGCTGCAAGGCTGCCATGGTGTCGCTGCGCTGCTTCTGCTGGTCGACCGTGTACTTCAGCACGGGGCGCTGCTCCAGGTGCTGGGAGAAGTAGTCCACCGAGAACGATCGAGTCAGCGGATCCATCCACTGCTGGTAGGCGTCGTTGTCGACCGGGGCGACGAAGGTGAGCCGGTCCTGCAGGAAGTTCCATACCGGAACGCCATCGCCCTTGTTGCCCTCCTCCTCGAAGGTCACGGTGTACTCGGGCTTGCCGTCCTTCATCTCGAACGACTCACCCTCGACGCCGAAGTGCATGAGCAGCTGCCCCTCCTCGGTGTAGAGGTAGTCCAGCTGCTCGAGGATCGCCGGCGCCTTGTCCTGCGCGGTCTTCGCGTTCAGAGCCAGCACGCGGTTGACGTCCCAGCGGGCACCCGCCGGCACCTTCACGGCTGTTCCGTCGGTCATGGTGAAAGGCTGCAGGACGGCGATCGCGTAGTCCGGATCGTTCTCCGGCCCGCCGTTGTTCATGAACCACGACGGCCGGGTGAAGAAGTCGTCACTGATGGCGCCCTCGCCGGTGAGCATCTTCGTCTGCCAGGTCTCCTCGGTCGCCGCGCCCTTGACGTACTCGGGGTCGATCAGCCCGTCGGCGTAGATGTCGTGGTACCACTGGACCATCTGCTTGTAGCCGTCGGTCGTGAGTGCGCCCACCACGTCATCGGCGACGCCGTTCACCGTGCCGTTGACGACGGCGAAGTTGGCACCCCAGGCATAGGCAAACTTCAGGAAGCCTTCGCGGCCGACCAGTGGGAAGAAGTTCTCCGTCGAGCTGTAAGTGTCCTTGAGCACCTCCATCGCCGCACGCAGGCTGTCGACATCGGTCGGAAGGTCCTTGATGCCTGCCTTCTCGAACATGTCGGAGCGATAGAACGTGACGTTGGAGATCTTCACCGTCTCCATCGCCAGGCCGAAGATCTTGCCGTCACTGGTGATGAGGTTGCCGTACTCGGGGTTCGCGTCGATGTAGGCCTGGATGTTGGGGGCATGCTCGGAGATCAGCGGCCCGAGGTCGGCGAACGCCCCCTGGGAGCCGTAGACATCAGCCTGGGAGCTGTTCGCGATCAGAGCATCCTCGATCGAGCCCGATGCGAGCGCCAGATCCACCTTGTTGTAGTACTGGTCCGACGGCCCGCCGTCCACGAGCGTGGCCTCGATCCCGGTGCGCTCCTGCACCTCGGGGTACCACTTCAGATCCATCAGCCAGACCCGGTACTGGTCGCGCATGCGGTAGGTGTATGCGGTGGCCGAACCACCGCCGCCGGTACCACCGCTGCTCGGGCTGCCCGACGATGAGCATCCGGCAAGCCCGGCCGCCACACTGATTGCTGCCATGCCCTTGAACAGGTCGCGCCGTGTAGTCGTCATGTCTCCTCCTTGAGATTCTTCTGGTGTCGGCGCCCCGGTGGGACGCGTCTCAGCGCTGGTAGGGGTTCATCCATCCGAGCAACGGATCGGTGATCTCGGTCAGCCGTTCCTGCACGTCGACCGTCAGCGGGCCGCGGCGCAAGGCCGCAACGTTGGCGTGCAGGTGATCGACGCGGTCAGTGCCGATCAGCACCGAAACCGGAGCGGGCGCGCCGAGCACCCAGCGCAGGCACGCCTCCGCCAGCGACACACCTGCCTCGTTCGCAGCAGCGCTCAGCTCGAGCGCGGCGCCGCGGAACGCCTCTGTGAGATACCGGGTGCGGTACATCGCACTCAGCGCAGAACGGCTGAACCTCACGGGCAGGTCCTCGTCATCGCGCACAGGGCGCGCGAGGAGGCCGCCGGCAAGCGGGTTGTAGCAGACCGTGCGCACATCGTGCATGTTCGCAAAGTCGAACCACTCGTGCTCCAGGCGCCGTGACACCAGGTTGTAGACGTTCTGCGCGATCCTCACCGGGGGGAGCCCGGCTTCGTCGGCCAGCTGCTGCAGGTCAGCCACCTGCCAGGCGGCAAAGTTGGAGACACCGACCTGAGCGATCGAGCCGTCCTGATGAAGTCGCGCCAGCTCGGCCACGGTCTGCTCGAGCGGCGTGCCGTGATCAGGCTGGTGCAGGTAGAGCAGGTCGATGCCGTCCACGCCTAGTCGGCGCAGCGACCCGGCAACCGATCGACGTAGCGCTCGCGGAGACAGAGGTGCCTCGCCATCCCCGTCAGGATGGGGAATTCCGGCCTTGGTGGCCACGTAGATCTCGTCGCGGTGTTCGCGAAGGAATGGCGCGAGCATCGCCTCGGCCCTGCCGCCTCCGTAGCCGTTCGCGGTGTCGATGGAGCGGATACCGAGCTCGTACGAGGCTCGAAGGACGGCGTTGACGGCGTTCTCGTCGGCCGTGTCGCCGAAGCTCATGGTTCCCAAGACGATCTGATCCAGCTGGGGCAGCGACTGCGCTGCCGACTCCATCTGCATGTGGTTCGCCGCCTCCTCACCAGATGTCGAGCACCATTACCGGACGTGCGAGAACGTAACAGCGCTGCGCACACTGCGCAAGTGTCTGTTCAGAACGCGCAGCATGGCCTAAAGTCGCCGCAGCAGCACCGCCGCCGACCGAAGGAGTGACGCCGCGTGGACGCTCAGCTCGTCGTGCTCGCCGACGACCTGTCGGGGGCCGCAGAGACGGCCGCGGCGCTCGGTCGCGGCAGCACCGTGGTGCTGTGGCGCGCGGGAACCTCTGGGCACGGGCGACCGGACGGGGTCAACGTCGTCGTCGACACCGCCACCCGCGCGAGTTCCGAGCAGGACGCCGGTCGGGTGATCGCCGAGGTCGCCTCGCATCAGCCACGCCACGTGCCCATCATGCTCAAGGTCGACTCCCTGCTGCGCAGCCATGCGGCCGAGATCGCCGCGCTCAAGCGTGGCCGCACCGTCGTCGTCTGCCCCGCGCTTCCCGCTCTCGGGCGGAGCGTTCGTGGGGGTCGCATGTTCATCGGGGACCGGCCACTCGATGAGACCGATGCGTGGCGGCTCGAGCGGCGTCGACCGCCGGGCAGCCTCGCCGACTGGCTGCACCCACTCCCGGTCGAACGGATCGGGCTCGAGGAGCTGCGTTCCGGCGAGGCACCGCTGAGTGCCGGCAGGCTCCACATCTGCGACGCGGAGACCGACTCCGACCTGGCGCTCGTCGGCACGCTCGCGGCGCGCGCGCCGAACACCCTGCTGGCTGGCAGCGCGGCCGCCGTCGCCGCAGGTGCCACGGCGCTCGGGATCCCCCGATCCACCGCTGGCGATGCCGCGGCCGTCCCACCATTCGAGGGCGTCGACGCACGGGGTCGCGGGGTGCTGCTCGTGGTCGGCACCGGTGCAGAGCCCGCGCGCGAGCAGGTCATCGAGCTGACCCGTGCGGGCGTCACCGTGGTGACGTTGTCGGCATCCGCCGACGACGCCGAGCTCGACCTCGTCCGAGCCGCACTAGCCGGTGGCCGCACCGTGGCGGTCACGTGGGCGAACGATCTAGGCCCGGACGTCGAGCCGATGGAGCTGAGCGCGCGGCTTGCCACGCGGCTGGCGCCCGCCGTGCGGGCGACCGGCGCCGATCTGTTCCTCACCGGCGGCCAGACCGCGCGTTCCGTCCTTGACGAGCTCGACGTCGGCTCGCTCACTGTGCTCACCGAGGTCGCGCACGGCGTGGTGATCTCCTTCACCAGCGAAGGCCGCCTCGTCGGCACCCGGCCCGGCAGCTTCGGCGGGCCCGGCGCCCTGGTCGACGTCGTCGCCGCCCTGGTTCAACAACGCCTCGCCAGCGACCAGCGCCCATCCCAGATACTCGAAGACTGAGAGAGGATTTCCATGACTGCCCAGAACCCACTACCCGTCATCGCCGTGACGATGGGCGACGCCGCCGGTATCGGGCCTGAAGTCACCGCGGCAGCCGTGATCGAGCCGGAGATTCTCGAGCAGTGCATCCCGGTCGTGATCGGCGACGCCGGTCGGCTTGAGAAAGCCGCAGAGATCATGGGGCTGCAGGCCGAGGTCGTCGTTGTCGATGAACCGGAAGAAGCCACGGTGGTACCAGGCCGGATCAACGTCATCGATCTCGGGCTGATCCCCGCGGACCTGCCGTGGGGGGCGATCAGCGCCGTGGCGGGCGACGCCGCCTATCAGTACGTCCGCAAGGCTGCTGAACTGGCCATTGCCCGGCGGGTCGACGCGATCTGCACGGCGCCCCTCAACAAGGAGGCGCTGCGCATGGGCGGCCACCCCTACCCCGGGCACACCGAGATGCTGGCGGAGCTCACCGGGACGCCCGAGGTGTCGATGATGCTCACCGCGCCGAACCTGCGCGTCATCCACGTCACCACGCACGTGGGACTCATCGACGCCGTCGCCCTCATCGAGCCCGGTCTGGTCCTGCGCACCATCCAACGTGGCCATGAAGCGCTGCAGCGGGCAGGCATCAGCGAGCCGCGGATCGGCGTCTGCGCCATCAACCCGCACGCGGGCGAGGGCCGCTTGTTCGGATACGGCGAAGAGGAGGAGAAGGTAGCCCCCGGGATCGCCGCGGCACGAGAACAGGGCATCGACGTCGACGGTCCGCTGCCGGCCGACACCGCCTTCTACCTGGCCACGCGCGGCGACTACGACCTGATCGTGGCGATGTATCACGACCAGGGCCACGGCCCGATCAAGGTGCTCGGTATCGACAACGGAGTGAACGTGACGGTGGGACTGCCCGTGACACGGACGTCGGTCGATCACGGTACGGCCTTCGACATCGCCGGGACCGGCCGTGCCGATGCCGCAAGCATGGTCGAGGCGCTCCGGCAGGCCGTCGCCCTGGCCGACTCGCATCCGCGGCCGGGGATCGACGGCGCGTCCACGGTCGCCGCCGACCAGGATCACGAGGCGGTCCGGTGATCGACCTCCGAGGCATCTTTCCGGCCATCGTCACCCCGATGCGGGAGGACGAGACCATCGACGAGACCGCGCTGCGGGCGGTCGTCCGCCGCATGCTCGAGTCGGGCGCGCACGGCATCTTCGCCGCCGGCACCAACGGTGAGTTCTACGCGCTGTCCGACGCCGAGCGGATCCGGGTGGTGGAGATCGTGGTCGACGAGGTCCACGGGGTCGTACCGGTGATCGCCGGCACCGGGGCGGTGGGCACCCGCGCGACGATCGACCTGACACATGCGGCGGCCGACGCCGGTGCCGCGGCGGTCTCGGTCGTCACCCCCTACTTCGCGGCCGTCGATCAGGATCAGCTCGTCCGTCACTACACCGCCGTCGCCGATGCCGCCGAGCTGCCGGTGATGATCTACAACATCCCGATGCGGACCCACAACCCGGTCGACGTCGAGACGGTGCGCCGACTCGCTGAGCACCCGCAGATCATCGGCGCGAAGGACTCCAGCGGCGATCCGGCTGTCTTGGCTGGCTATCTCGGCATGGCATCAGAGGATTTCACCGTGCTTGCCGGTAGTGACGGGCTCGTACTGACCTGTCTCGAGGGCGGCGGCTCGGGCTCGATCAGCGGGATGGCCAACATCTTCCCGGAGACGATGGTCGGCATCTACGAGTCCTTCAGCTCCGGCGATATCGCGCAGGCTCGCGCGTTCCAGGACGCGATCTCTGCCTTTCGCACCGCGCTGCCGAGCGGCAACCCCAGCACCGTGGTCAAGGAGGCGGTCAACCTGCGCGGCTACCCGGTCGGACCGAGCCGTGCGCCGTTCGGCCCGCTCGACGACCGTGCGCGCGAGCAGCTGTGCTCGGCTCTGAGGATCGACACGCCCTACCTTCGCTGAGGTCTCCGCATCCGCGGTCGCCAGTCGCTCACCCGCCGTCGCGCTCGGCAGACCGCAGGACGTCGCGCGTCGTCAGGTCTTCTGAATGCCGACCACCTCGGTGAGGCTGCTCCCGTCGGTGTACCTCACCGGCATCCCGGGGTGTGCGACCGCGAACCAGAAGGTCATCGGTGGGTCCCGCTCCAGGTCGTAGCGCACGCACTCGAGCGTGCCGAGCGCCGTCTCGACCGACTCCGTGGTGATCGTCGTGAGGCCCGCCGGGAACGATGCGTGGGCCTGCAGATCTCGCCAGGCGACCCGCGCGGACTCCGCGCTGCCGCCGGCCGAGTACGTGATCGTGACGCCATCGCCGTCGCCGTCGTGGAACCGGTGCGTGACCTCCGACGCCCCGCTCGCCTCGGTCGTCCGCACCCGTAGGGTGTGCCCGTCCGGGCAGCCCGCACGGATCTCGTCCGCGGTGAATGGCGTGGGTGCGAGGCCGTCACCCAGCACGTGCAGGTCGCTCATCAAGCCATGATGCCTCAGGCGCGTCGCCTGGCCCGCTCGAGCGCCGCCGTGTATGCCGACGGCGGCGCTGCCCGATCAGCTGTCGCCAGGCAGCGATACTTCCCCATGTGAGGACTGCGTGACCGACGACGACTGGGTGGCCACGACTGCGCGCCTGGTCAGGGAGCTCACGGACCTCTGGAACCTGACGATCGACGGGCCGGCAGCCCACGGCACCGCGTCGATCGTCCTCCCCGTGACCACCCCGGACGGCCCGGCCGCGCTGAAGCTCGCACGCCCGCGACCCGACTTCCGAGCCGAGCACCGGGCGCTCGGCGTCTGGGGTGGTCGCGCAGCCGTGCGGTTGATCGCCGTCGACCCGTCACGGTCGGCCATGCTCCTCGAACGGCTCGAACCAGGCGACCTCAGCGGTCCGCCGGTGAGCCTTCTCGATGCCTGCGAAGCGATCGGCGGCGTGTCCCGAGCGCTCGACGCTCCCGCCCCACCGTGGCTGAAGCAACGTGCCCACGACCACCTCCTCGCCCTCGCCGCGGACATCGACGCCCTCCGATCCGGATCCAGCGCCCACACCCTTCCCCGGCGCATGCTGGACCGCGGCCGCTCCCTGGCCCTGGATCTGGCGGCCGAGCCGGGCATCGACGCCCGACTCGTGCACGCCGATCTCGGCTACCAGCACGTGCTGTGGCGCCCCGACCCGGGCGAGTGGGTCGCGATCAGCCCGCGCCCGGTCGCCGCCGACCCCGCGTGGGTGGTTGCTCCCGCGCTCTGGAACCGTTGGGACGAGGCGGCCGCCGCCTACGACACCCGGATACACCTGAACTTCCGTCTCGACGTGGTCTGCGACGTCGCCGGCCTCGACCCGGACCGAGCCAGGATCGTCAGCGAGCTACGCACCCTGAGCAACGCCGTCGGAGCCGTCGCGGAGCAGCCGACCCAGCTAGCCGACACCCTGACCCGGTACGTCACCATCATCAAGGCCCTCCAGCCCGCCTAGCTGGTGCAATCCTTCACTTCACTTCACTTCGGCCAACCTCGAGCCACCCAGCAACAGACCCTGGGTCCAGCCGAGCCCGGCCGCACCTCGTGGCGCCCGGGGCTACGAGACCCCGGCGAGCTCCGCCGTCGTCGGCTCGTCCGAGACGGTCCGACGCTGCACAGCCCACGCCGACCCCGCGATCGTCAACCCGAGCATCGCCAGCCCGAGACCGAGCCAGGTCGGCGCGACGTACCCGAGCCCGGCGGCGATGACGACGGCGCCCAGGAACGCGCCCAGGCTGTTGCCCACGTTCAGGGCGGCGTGGTTGAGCGCCGCGGCGAGGGTCTGGGAGTCGCCCGCGACGTCCATCAGCCTGGTCTGGATCGACGGGGTGGTCAGCGACGCCGTCGTTCCCACGAGCAGGATGCCCGCGAACAGCCCGGCACCTGAACCGGACAGCATCGCGAGCGCACCCAGCGCGCCGATGAACGCCGCGAACCCGATGAGCATCCCGCGCAGCGGGCCGCGATCGGCCAGCCGCCCGCCGAGGAGGTTGCCCGCAGTCATCCCGATGCCCATGGTGGCCAGCAGCCACGGCACCGCAGAGGACGGCAGCGCGCTGACCTCGGTGCCCAGCGGCGAGATGTAGCTGTAGACCGCGAAGAAGCCGCCGAAGCCGAGCGAGGCGACGGCGAGCGTGAACCACACCTGCGCCCGCGTCAGAGCGGCAAGCTCGCGGCGCATGGTGGCGGTCGGGTCGCCCGGCAGGGCGGGCACGGCGAGCGCGATCGAGACCGCCGTCGCCGCGAAGATCGCGGCCACCACCAGATACGCCACCCGCCAGCCCTGGTGCTGACCGAGCATCGTGATCAGCGGGACGCCGATGATGTTCGACACCGTCAGGCCCGCCATCACGAACGCGACGCCTTGGCCGCGCCTGCCCGGCCCCATCAGGGTCGCCGCCACCAGCGAGGCGACCCCGAAGTACGCGCCGTGCGGCAGCCCAGCGACGAACCGGGCGACCATCGCGGACTCGTACGTCGGCGCGAGCGCGGAGAGCACGGTAGCGAGGGTGAACGCCGTCGCCAGAACCAGCAGCAGGCCCTTGCGCGGCAGCCGCGCGGCGACGGTCGCGATGGTCGGAGCGCCGACGACGACGCCGGCCGCATACGCCGATATCAGATGCCCGGCCTGGGCGGTCGCGAGCTCGCGGCTGCTCGCCCAGAGGCTCGGGGAGCAGGTCGGCCGCGATCTCGGGCAACAGCCCCATCGCGACGAACTCCGTGGTCCCGATGCCGAAGCCGCCGAGCGCAAGTGCGAGCAGCGCCAACCGGGTCCGGGTGGGAGTGAGGTCTGACATGACGGCGAGCCTTCGAGCGGTGGACGTGGACGGCTCGACGGCGAGTCAGGACAGACTCTAAGCCACCCCTCGCCCACGGTGCCCGGCCCGCCGTCGATCCTCAGGGGCTCACGAGGGATAGCGGCACCGCCGTGGATGCGCCACACTCGAGCATCGCCCACGCAGGGGACGCGCCGTGACGAAGCTCTTCAACCCGCCGCCGGGCTGGCCCACGCCCCCCGAGGGCTGGCAACCGGGCCCGGACTGGACGCCGGACCCTCGCTGGCAGACCGCGCCCTCGGGTTGGCAGTTCTGGATCGACACCGACCCGGTGGCGGCCGCCGCCCGTGAGACCGAAGACGGCGTGACCCGCATCTTCATCTCTTACCGCCGCTCCGACACCCAAGCCCACGCGAACGGCCTCTTCGATGGCCTCGCCACGCGGCTGCCCGAGGCCTCGATCTTCATGGATCTCGACTCGATCCCGGCCGGTGTCGACTTCGAGGATCACATCCGGGCCGAGATCGACCGGTGTGACGTCGTGCTCGTCGTCATCGGCGACGACTGGTTGGCCCCAGATACCCAGTCCGGCGAGCGACGCATCGACGATCCCGAGGACTTCGTGCGGCTCGAGATCGGGAACGCGTTGACGAATCCCGGCGTCGTGGTCATCCCGCTCCTGGTGGAAGGGGCCAGGACGCCTAGCTCCACCCACCTACCCGAAGACATCAAGCGGCTCGCCCGCATCAACGCGCTCGAGATGAACGACACCCGCTGGCGATCCGACATGAGCCGACTGGTCGCGCGCGTCAAGGAGATCAGTCATCACCAGGCCAGTGATCGTGCCGACGTGGCCAAGGCGAGCGAGCACGCCCCCGTCAGTCCCGCCGCAGCGAGCTTCCCGCCACCACCCACCGAGCAGCGGCCGGTGAGCTACGACACGGGTCCGATACCCACCTGGCAAGAGCCGCCGCCCGTGACCACCGGTCCCATCTTCGCGATGGGTATCACCGGTCCGATCCCTGTCCGACCCAGGATGTCCGGTGCGCAGATCACGCTGTCGCTGGTCATGTGCGTGCTCCCGATCGCCAGCTTCGGACTCCTCGCCTTCGTCACGCCGCTGATAGCAGCAGGCACTCGCGTGCAGCCTGGAAGCGTTCGCAACTCGTTGTGGCTCTCCGCGATCGGCTTCGCCGCGGCCGTCTTCCTCGTGTTCATGCTCTACGCGAGCGCGCCGAAGAGCAGCGAGACCTACGGCTGGCAGGGAACTGTCGCGACTCTGCTCCTGGTCGCGTGCGTGGGCGTCGGCACCTGGATCGGCATCGCCTTCTGGCGCCCCCGCCGCTAGCTCGTCAGCCGTGACCGGCCCCGGGTCTCAGCTCTCCTTGCGCCCCCGGGCGAGGTAGGCGATCGGACCGATCCAGTTGACCAGCAGCGACACGCCCCACGGCAGCTTGGGCCCGTTGATCTGGTCGGCCGGGCGCCGGATCAGGTCCACACACGCGTACCCGTGCAGCGCGAGCTGTGCCGTCCCGATGACCACGATCGCCGTCCGTTGCCGCGGGCTGAGGTCCTGCCACTGTCGTTTGCCGTGTCCCATCGGACCATCATGCGCCCGCCGTCACCGGGCTGCCACACAAACCGGCGCGACTAGATGCCGCTGCCCTCCCACGAACCGGTCGTCGCCTCGTCGGCATAGGCGAAGCAGAGCACCTCACGGTCGCCCGCGTTGGTCCACGTCCCCTCGGACGGGCCGACGTAGTTCAGGTAGAGCGACGACGACGAGTACTCGGCGCCGACGAAGTCCTCGAACAGCGGGACGCACTGCTCCGTCGCCGCCGTCTGCACCGCATCGTCGCCCGGCCAGTCGCCATCCTCCATGTCGAACTTCCCGACCAGCTGAGCGTCATGGGACTCGTCGCAGCTCAAAGTGACGATGTCAGTGATGTCGCCCTGCAGGTCGGCGGTGTTGACGCAGGCGCCGACGTCGGCCGTCGCGACCCCGCCGCCGTCGCCACCATCGGTGGTCGGATCGGCCGTGGCCGGATCGGAGCCGCCCCCCATCAGCGCGGAGATCCCGAAGGCGATACCCGCCAGCACCAGCACCCCGACCACGATCCCGACGATCAGGCCGGTGTGGGACTTCTTCGGCGGCGGGTCGGACGGGTACTGGCCGGGCACCCCGTACTGGGGCTGCCCGTACCCGGGCTGCTGCGCGGGCTGGCCGTAACCGGGCTGCGCTGGCTGGCCGTAACCGGGCTGCTGCGGTGGCTGCCCGTAGCCAGGCTGAGGCGGGTTCGGCTGCGGCGGGTTCGGCTGCGGCGGCTGCTGACCCCACGGCGGGTTCGGCTGGGAGCCAGGCTGCGGCTGGTTCGGATCGCCCGGGTAGGTCATGGCGCTCGCCCTTCTGGTGCGCCGGGCGCACGACCCGGCGTGCCGATTCTGCACCCACAACCGCCGACGTCGGACCCGAAGCGCGCCGAGCAGTACCGGGTGCCGTCTCTCGCACCGGCGCGGGGCTGTTCGACCGCCGGTGTCACAGGCGCGTGTTTGAGTAGTGCCATGGCACCCTCATCCAGCGCGAAGTTCACCGTTCCCGGCCTGTCCGTCGAGGATGGCCACAAGGTCGCGAGCCTGCTGCAGCTGCGGCTGCACGCCCTCAATGACCTCCAGCTGACCCTGAAGCATGCCCACTGGAACGTGGTCGGGCGCGACTTCATCGGCGTCCACGAGATGCTCGACCCGCAGATCGACGCCGTTCGCGAGATGGTCGACGAGATCGCCGAGCGGATGGCCACCATGGGCGTCGCACCGGTCGGTACCCCCGGCGCGCTCGTCAGCGACCGCACCTGGGACGACTACGCCGTCGGGCGCGCGAGCACGGTCGAGCACCTGGCTGCGCTCGATCTCGTCTACACCGGAGTCATCACGGACATGCGGGAGGTGCAGGAGCAGGTCGGCGAGATTGACGCGATGGCCGAGGACCTGCTGGTCGGTCAGATCCGTCAGCTCGAGCTGTTCCAGTGGTTCATCCGCGCACACCTGGAGAACGCGGGCGGCGAGCTGTCGAACGCGGGGGCCGAGTCCGAGGAGGAGGCTGCGGTCGCCGCGTCCGAGGCCGTCGCGGACGTGTGACCCACCTCGACGATAGGCAACGCCGCGGCGCACAGGTCGGCCCCGCGGCGGACCGGCACCGCGACCCGCCCGAGATGGCCAGTGCTCGGGCAGCCCGCGCGATCCCGCACCGACGCACGGCCGCGCCCCCGTACTGGATCGCCGTCGGGCTCGTCGTGGTCAGCATCGCGCTCGCTGTGGCGATCGGACCGGTCGCGGTGGCCCTGGTGGCGCTGGTCTCGTTCGGTGCCGTGCTCTTCTGGCTCCTGGATACCAGCCCGGTCCTGGCCGCTCTCGCCCTGCTCGCACTCCTCGGTGCCGCCTGGGCCAGCCTGCTGACGCTCTACGAGACGACGCCCTGGCTCGATCTGGTGGTCCACACGGTCGTCGTGGGGCTGCTCGCCGCGGTCGCCACACAGGCGCTCCTTCGCCACCACGTGCTGGCACGACCCAGCCGCTGGTGGGTCGCCGTGGGATGCACGGTCACGCTCGGGCTGGCGCTCGCGAGCATCTGGGAGATGCTCGAGTGGATCGGTCACACCCACATCGACCCGCGGATCGGTGTCGGCTACGACGACACCATCAGCGATATCGCCACCGGCGGTGCGGGCGCGCTGCTCGCTGGCGGGGTGCTCGCGCGACGGGAGGCGATCACCCGGTGAGCCCGCGCATGAGCGTGGTCATCCCGGTGCTCGACGACGCCCCGGCACTCGACCGTTGCCTGGAAGCCCTCGCGCGGCAGCACGTGCCACCTCACGAGGTGATCGTGGTCGACAACGGCTCCAGCGATCACAGCATCGCGATCGCGAGACGCCACGGCGCCCGGGTGCTGCACGAACCCGTGCGGGGGATCGGGGCCGCGGCCGCACGCGGCTATGACGCAGCTACCGGCGATCTCATCGGCCGTCTGGACGCCGACTCGATCCCACCTCCCGACTGGATCGCCGCGATGACGGCGGTCGCCGTGTCATCGGGCGCAGATGCCGTCACGGGCTGGGGGTACTTCTATGACGCCCGCTGGTGGTACCGCTGGTCAGCAAGCCTCTACCTCGCCTGCTACTACCTGCTGACCACAGCGGCAATGGCCCACGCGCCGTTGTGGGGATCGAGCTGCGTGATCCGCATCGAGCACTGGCGGCGGGTCAGTGGTGAGGTCCACCGATGGGAGTCCGAGGTCCACGACGACATGGATCTGTCGTTCGCGCTCGGTCCGCAGGTCACGGTGGTCGTCACCCGCCGACCGTTGGTCGGTGTGTCGGCGCGCTCGGTGCATGGGCGTGAGCAATGGCTCCGGCGGCTCGCCCGTGGCCGGCGCACGGTCGCGTTGGCCTGGGCCCGCACACCGCCGTGGCTGCGCTGGCACGCGCGGTACGCCCGCTCCGCCATCGAGTGAGCTGGAAAGCCCTCACGCGTACCTCTGGGTTCTGCCCCAGATCCGACTTCGTTGCGGTTCTGCCCCACCGCACGTCGCGATGTCGGTACCCCGGGTTAGCGTGCCTGACACCTGACACCGCGCCTAGGGAGATGTGATGGCTGCACCACCGATCGACTGGACCGCCGAGCTGCTCGCGCAGCTGACCTGGCACTGGGACAGCCAGCTCCGCCCTCGGCTGGACGGCCTCACCGACGAGGAGTACTTCTGGGAGCCGGTGCCCGGCGCGTGGAACATCGCGCCGCGCGGTCGGTCCTTCGCACCGATCACGGTCGGCTCCGGGGAGTACCTGATCGACTTTGCAGTTCCAGAGCCCGAGCCCGCACCCGTCACGACGATCGCCTGGCGGATCGGGCACGTGCTGGTCGGCGTCCTCGGCGAACGCAACGCCCGGCACTTCGGCGCCACACCGGTCTCGTACGAGGACTACGCCTACCCCGGTACCGCCGAGGCGGCACTCAGTGCCCTGGACGCCGAGTACGAGACCTGGCGCACCGGCGTCGCCGGCCTCGACGAGGCGGCGCTCGCCCAGCCCTGCGGGGAGCCTTGGCACGACCAGGACTCGATGGCCGGGCTGGTGCTGCACATCCACCGCGAAGTGATCCACCACGGCGCCGAGATCGCACTCCTGCGCGACCTGTACCCGCGCCTCGCCCCCGCAGCGGCGTCGAGGAGATAGCCCCTCACGTCTGGGCGGCGTCGTCGTTGTCGACGTCCTCCGCCTCGACGACGAACCGACGGCGCCCGTTCCGGGCACCGATCTCGGTTCCCATGACGGACACCAGCACCGCCACGAAGACCAGGTCGAACAGCATCTGAACTGTCACCAGCACGCGGGCGAGCTGACCGACGGCGTGGACGTCGCCGAAGCCGACGGTGGCGAGCGTGGTGACAGCGAAGTACAGCGCGTCGGTTCGCGTCGCGAGGTCGGCGAACTGGTCGGGTTCGATGAGCCACAGCGCGTAGTAGCCGAGCGCGAACAGCGGCACCAGGATGACCACGGCCAGCGCCAGGACATCCAGGCGTACGCTCTTGTCGCCCGGTTCGGTGTGGGCGAGCACGCGCAGCTGACGCACGGAGACGTAGACGATCCCCGCCAGACCGATCAGCATCCCGACCACCACGCTGACGAGGTCCGAACCGCTGGGCAGGTCGTCGAGCGGGACCACGTAGTAGAACAGCACCATCCCCGCGACTGCCAGGAGCATGCGGCCGGCCCGCGTGGCTGGAGACGGCGGTGGCCGCAGGGCCTTCGACTCCGCCCGCGCCACACGACGCCGCTCCCGCCTGGGTGCTCTCGGAGCCGGCGTCTCCGGCGCCGCGTCATCGGTCACGGATCGAAGGCTAGCGGCGTACCGTGCCTTTCGCGTCCCGACATGGCCGCTGCCGAACACTCGCCGACGATGTCAGGCCAACGGCGCGCCGACCCTGACGACGTCCTCGTCCCCGAGCTCGGTCTGCCGCTGCGCAAGCAGCCGGCCAGCTCGGCGCCGATCGCCTCGTACCCCGGTGCGCCCCAGAGGTTGCGCAGCTCGGCTGCGTCGGTGGCGAGGTCGTAGAGCTCGACCGACGACGGCGGCCGGCCATGCGCCCACGCCTCGTCCAGGTAGCAGATCAGCTTGTACCGATCGGTGCGCACACCCACGTGCGCGGGAACCCGGTGGGGTCCGGAGTCGTGCTCCCAGTACCGGTAGTAGACCGACTCCTGCCGGTGCTCCGGTTCCCGCCCGGCCATGGACGCGACCATGGAGTACCCCTGCAGCCGTTCGGGCAGCGGCGCCCCCGCCAGCTCCAGCAGCGTGGGCGCAAAGTCGACGTTGGTGACGAGGTCCTCGCACACCGACCCCGGCGGCGTGACCCCGGGCAGGGACACCAGCAGCGGCATCCGCAGCGACTCCTCGTACATCAGCCGCTTGTCGTACCAGCCGTGGTCGCCGAGGAAGAATCCCTGGTCGGAGGTGTAGGCCACCATCGTGGAGTCGGTGAGCCCCTCGGCGTCGAGCCAGTCGAGCACGCGGCCCACGTTGTCGTCGACTGAGGCGATGCAGCGCAGATAGTCAGACATATAGCGCTGGTAGCGCCACGACCGCTCCTCCTCGCGGCTCAGGCCCTCGGGCACCGGCCGCTTCAGGTCCTCCTCGGACAGGTCCCACATGCTCATCTGCAACCCAGCCAACGGCTGTCCCGGTCCGGCGGACCTCCCTACCAGGTCGTCGTCGAACGTCGGGGGCTCCGGGATCGAGCCGTCGGGGTAGAGGTGCATGTGCGCCTGGTCGGGCTCCCACGACCGGTGCGGCGCCTTGTGGTTGACCATCAGCAGGAACGGCCGCTCAGGGTCGCGCTGCTCCAGCCAGGCGAGGGACAGGTCGGTGATCACGTCGGTGACGTAACCCTCGACGACCTCCATCCCGTCGGGGCCGAGGAGCTCAGGGTCGTGGTACCGCCCCTGATCGGGCACCACCCGCCAGTAGTCGAACCCGGCCGGGTCGTGCCCCTCGCCGTGGCCGAGATGCCATTTGCCGACGACGGCGGTCTGGTACCCCGCCTCGCCCAGCTCCTTCTGGACCTGGGGTCGGGTGTTGTCGAGGTCGTCGAACAAGGTGCGCACGCCGTTGACGTGGTTGTACTCGCCCGTCAGGATCGTCGCCCGGCTCGGCGTGCAGATCGAGTTCGTGCAGAAGCAGTTCTCGAACCGGACGCCCGCCTCGGCGATCCGGTCGATGTGCGGCGTGCTGTTGACGCGGCTTCCGTAGGCGGAGATCGCGTGCGCCGCGTGGTCGTCGCTCATGATCACGACGAGATTCGGTCGTCGGGTCTCGGGCATCGGTGCCCCTCCTTGATCGAGCGCGTCCATCGATCGTGCCCGACGACCCACCGGTCAGGGCACCCGCACCGTCAGTGCCTGCGGCTCGACGGTCAACGTGAAGCCGACGACCTCGCCCATGTCGTCGCCGTCGATCTCGAACACCTCGGGCTCGTCGAGCCTCACTTCCACGGTGCGGCCGCGGAGATAGTGGAGCGAGTCCAATCGCTTGCGGCCGCCCTTGTTGAGCGGCAGCGTCGTGGAATCCGCCTTGCGGCGCATGATGCGGTGCTCGATGAGCACGCGGTACATCACGTTCGCCCAGCCGACGACGCCGTCGGGCCGCAGCGCGACCACGTCGAGCACGCCGTCGTCGAGTCTCGGCGTCCGGGAGCAGCACGACGTCACCGGTCAGCACGCTCACGTTGCCGACCATCAGCGAGTGCACGCGCGCCTCGTGCGGCTCGCCGTCGTCGATCCGGTACCGCAGCTTGACCCGGGAACCCCCCTTGACCGACCGGCCGATCGCCTGCGCGTAGGCCAGCCATCCGGCTCGCTCCTTGAGCTTCTCGTCGGTGTTGACGATCATCTGCACGTCCAGGCCGATGCCACCGAGCACGAGGAAGGCACGCTCTTCGATGCTGCCGTTCTCTCGTCGCATCGTCGCGATGCCCAGGTCGATGTCCCGCTCCTGCCCGGCGAAGGCCGTGGCGACCGACTTGTCGAAGTTGCCGAGAGCCAGACCGAGATTGCGCGCGAGCAGGTTCCCGGTGCCGGCGGGCACGAGCGCGAGCGCGGTGTCGCTGCCGCGCAGGCCCTCAGCCACAGCCCGCACGGTGCCGTCTCCGCCGGCGGCGAGCACGACACGGACCCCGCTCTCGACGGCCTCTCGGGCCATCGACACGCCGGGGTCCTCCGCGGTCGTCTCGATCCACATCGACGGCTCGTAGCCAGCGGCCGTCTCCGCGGCCTCGACCGCGGCACCGAGCACCTTGCGGTCCACTTTGGTGGGGTTGAAGACGACCGCTGCCAGGCGGGGCCGTGGTGGGCCGCCGTGCTCATCGACCTTCTCCGCCGTCTCCTCGGCTGCCGCCGCGGCTACATCCGGGTCGGTGTCCTGGATCGGCGCGGCGGAGATGCTCTCAGAGGTCACGCCCCCATCGAACCGCACAAAGCCACCCGATCGCCCCACCGTCCAGGTTTCACCGCTGTGTCGACCCCATCACGACGTCGGTCGAGTCAGAGATCCCGGGCACAGCGGAACCCGACGTGTGACATCCCGGTGTCCTCGGCCTGCGGCGAGCGGGCCGCGGGGCGGAACCGGAGGCAGTACTCGGGAGAGCAGAGGAACGAGCCGCCCTTGAGGACCCGTCGGGGGATCGTGAACCCCGGCTCGGCGCTGGCCTGGGCGAGCAGGTCGGGCTTGCCGCTCAGGTCCAGCGCGGGCATCGGGTGGTGCCCGGGGCGGTAGTAGTCGGTGGTCCACTCCCAGGTGTTGCCGATCAGGTCGAACAGCCCGAACCCGTTGGCGGGAAAGGACCCCACGGGCGCAGTGCCGCCATAGCCCTTGTTGTCCCAGGGGAAGGGGCCGATCCAGGTGTTGGCCTGCGGGACGCCGTCGGGATAGGGCTCGCTGCCCCAGGCGAACTGCTGACCGTCGACGCCGCCGCGGGCGGCGTACTCGTGCTCGGCCTCGGTCGGCAGCCGCAGCCCGGCCCACTCGGCGTAGGCGCTCGCGTCCTCGAACGCGACGTGCACCACCGGGTGGTCCAGGCGGTCCTCGACGCCGGAGTCCGGGCCGAACGGCCGCCGCCAGAACGCGCCCGGCTGCCACCGCCACCAGTTGCGCCAGTTGCGTAGGTCGACAGGTCCGTCGGTCGGGGTGAACACCATCGCCCCGGCCAACATCGCGACAGCCTATCCATCGACCGCGACTATGCTGCGGACATGACCGTGCTGCGCATCGGCGCACTCCCCGACACGTTGGTCGCCCCCGTCTTGGTCGTGGCATTCGATGGCTGGGTCGACGCCGCCGGCGCCTCCAGCGCCGCCGCGGAGCATCTCGCCGGCGGCGGCGCGCTCGTCGTGACCTTCGACGACGACACACTCTTCGACTACCGGTCGCGCCGACCGACCCTCGACATCATCGACGGCACGCTGCATCGTCTGCAGTGGCCGGCACTCCAGATCCATCACCGCGCGATCGACGGGCGCGACCTCTTGATCCTGCACGGCCCCGAGCCCGACTTCCGCTGGAAGGAGCTCGGCGACGCGGTCGGAGAGTTCTGTCTGCAGTCCGGCGTCGTCGAGTGGATCAGTCTCGGCGCGATCCCAGCGGCGGTACCGCACACGCGTCCCGTGCCCGTGCTGGCGACCGCCTCGCGCGACGGCCTTCTGCACGAGGCCGAGACGCAGGGGCCCGAAGGGTTGCTTCGCGTCCCGAGCGCCGCGCTATCCTCGATCGAGCTGCCCGTGACGCAGATGGGAGTGCCGGCGGTTGGATTCTACGCACAGGTGCCGCACTACGTCGGCGGGCCATATGCGGCCGCGAGCGTCTCGCTCCTTCGTCACGTGTCCCGGCACCTCGGGGTGGACCTCCCGTTCGAGGAGTTGGAGCAAGAAGCCGACGCGCAGCGGCAGCGGCTGGACGCCGCTGTCGCCGCGGACGAGGACGTCCAGGAGATCCTGCAGCGGCTCGAACAGAACACCGAGGAACAACTGCCCTCCGGCGACGAGCTCGCGGCCGAGATCGAGCGCTTCCTGCGCGGACAGACCGACCAGAGCTGAGCCCCCGGCGGCCGGGTGCTCGCCGCCGGTAGCATGCGCGGATGCCCGAGCCCATGAGCGACCGCACGCGGCTCCACCGGCACGCCGAGCGGGGCGCCGACCTCGCGACGGTACACCGAGTGCTCGACGAGGCATTGACGTGCACGGTCGCCTGGGTCGACCCGGACGGCGCCCCTCGAGCGTTGCCGACGATCCAGGCGCGTATCGACGACATCCTGTATCTGCACGGATCGCGCGCGGCTCGCGCGTGGAAGGCGCTCGCGGCCGGCGCGGAGGTGTGTGTCGTCGCCTCCCTGATCGACGAGCTCGTGCTCGCACGGACGTCGCCGCATCACTCGATGAACTACCGCAGCGCCGTCGTCTACGGCCGGGCAGGCGAGGTGACCGATCCCGAGGAGCTCGTCGCGGCAGCCCGGGCGATCACGAGGCACGTGCTGCCCGGCCGTGAGCACGACGCGGCCGAGCCGCGCGAGAAGGATTGGCGCGAGACGCTGATCCTCGCGATGCCGATCGCCGAGGCGAGCGCCAAGGTCCGCTCCGGACCGCCGGCGGACGACGAGGCGGACCTCACGCTCGACGTCTGGGCCGGCACACTTCCCCTGCACACCGTGGTCGGCGAGCCTCTCCCTCGCCCGATCTTCGAGCGGGCATCGACACGCCCGACTATCTGAAGGGATACCGTCGCCCGTGACCGCCGAGGCCCCCACGCCACGCACGCGCGTCCGGCGGCTGCCCGAGCTCGGCGTGTACGAGCGTGCCCAGGTCGACGCGATCATCGACGAAGCCCTCTACTGCCATCTCGCATGGGTCGGGGACGACGGTGATCCGCGCGTGATCCCGACGATCCACGCGCGGATCGCAGACACGCTGTATGTCCACGGGTCCAACGCGTCGACAACACTCCGCGCGATCAGACCTGGCGTGCCGATCGCGATCGCGATCACGATCGTCGACGGCATCCGGTTCGCACGGTCCATGTTCGAGCATTCGATGAACTACCGCACGGTCGTCGTGTACGGCGAAACGCAGGAGGTCACCGATCCCGAGGAGCTCGCCGGCGTGTTCGATGCGATCACCGATCACGTGGCGCCCGGACGCAGCGCCGACGCCCGGCGACCGACGCCGGACGAGCTGCGACAGACCACTTTCGTGAAGGTGGCCCTGGACGAGTGCAGCGCCAAGGTCAGCGAGGGGTTCCCCGAGGAGCCCGACGACGACCTCGCCCTGGACGTCTGGGCCGGGATCCTCCCGCTGCGCATCGTCCCGGGTGAGCCCCAGGACGACCCGCTCTTGCGCCCGGACGGCCAACGGCCCACGTACGTGACCGACTGGTGTCGCCCCGGCTCGTGACCGAGGTCCGGCCCGCGATTGAGGCTGAGCTCCCGGTGGTGGCGCGTGTGTTCGGCGAGGCGTTCATCGATGATCAGATGCTGCGATGGCCGTTCCCGCCAGACTGTGGCATCGCGGACCTGAAGCACCTCTTCGCGATCCTGCTCGAGGCGTATTGGCCACTCGACGCCGTGTGGGTCACCGACGACCTCGCGGGCGCCGCCGTGTGGCTCCCCCCGGGCGAGGCCGAGCGATTCCTCGAGATCGAGGGGTGTACACGAGATCTGATCCGACCGCTCACCGACGATGGCGGCGCGCGCTACGACCTGTTCTGGGATTGGCTCGGCGGGCACCTACCGGATACCCCCTGCTGGTTCCTCGACATCATCGCGGTCGACGCGAATGCGCGCGGGCGTGGACTCGGTCGTCACCTGATCGAGCATGGCCTCGATCGCGCCCGAGCCGACGGATCGGCCGCGTTCCTCGAGACGAGCGTGGAAGACAACGTGGCGCTCTACCAGCGGTTCGGGTTCCGCGTGGTGCGGGAGCTGGAGGCGCCCGACGGGGGGCCGACGATCTGGTTCATGCGCGCCGATCCAAGCTAGGCGAGCTTGACCACCCGCGGCTGCGAGCCGTTGCGTGTGTGGCAGCGCCAGACGCCGTCGATCCGACGGAACACCGCCGTGACGCGATGAGGCATCTGCTTGCGGGTGCCGGCGCCGTCGTCCCAGACGCCCGTGCCCGCGGCGTTGAGCCACGCCACGTCACCCACGACACGCACGCGATGCTCCTCGTACTCGATCGTGAAGGAGCCCGGCAGGCCGGCCATCCAGGTCGTGAACTCGCGGAGCTCCTCCGGGCCGACCGCCCGTTCGACCTCCGAGGATCGCCACAGAGTGAGATCGGGATCCTCGACGAAGCCGGCCATGACGGCATCGACATCGCCTCGGACGAAGGCGTCATCGAGGGCCAGGAAGGCGGCCCACACCTCCTCGGTCGCTTCCATATCGGAAAGACTAGCCCCGTCGCTCGTGGGAGGTGCTATAGTCGCGGCCGCTATATCGAGTCGATATATCGACTCGTCACACCGATCGAGAAGAAACGGACGAAGGATGATCGAACTCGCGATCTTGGGCCTGCTCAAGGAGCGCCCCATGCACGGGTATCAGCTCAACCGCGAGCTGTCCGAGCAGCTGGGCGGTCTGTGGCGGGTGTCCTACGGGTCGCTGTACCCGTCGCTGCGACGCCTCGAGCGCGACGGCGCGATCCGGACCGAACCGGGCGCCGGCACCGGCGCCCGGCGCAAGACCGTCTACGCCATCACCCCCGAGGGCGAGCGGCTGTTCCTCGAGCTCTTGCAGGAGCCGCCGCAGGAGAACCAGACGGAGGATGCCCGGTTCCGCGTGCGGCTCGCGTTCTTCCGGTATCTGCCGCCCGAGACCCGCGTGCGGCTCCTCGAGCGCAGACGGCACGGCTTGCAGGAACGGCTCGCGGAGGTCAAGGCGCACCTGCGCGACCCGGGTACGACCGACAGCTATCAGCGCGCGCTGATGGAGCACGCGCGGGCGGCCACCGAGACCGACATCGCGTGGCTCAACGACCTGATCCACACCGAGCGTCAGAAGTACGAGATCACCGCCCCCGTGGGCGAGCAGCGTCGGGCCTCGGCCACGCTGCGCAGGAAGGAGCGCACAGCATGAGTGAAGTTCGCATCGCCATCGTGGGGCTCGGCAACTGTGCCTCGTCCCTCATCCAAGGCCTCGAGTACTACAAGGATGCCGACCCGAACGAGTCGGTCCCCGGCTTGATGCACGTCGACCTGGGCGGCTACCACGTCCGCGACGTCACCGTGGTTGCCGCGTTCGACGTCGACGCCGACAAGGTCGGCAAAGACGTCGCCGAGGCCATCTTTACGGAGCCCAACAACACGATCCGGTTCTCCGACGTCTCGACCACCGGGATCACCGTGCAGCGCGGCCGCACACTGGACGGCCTGGGCACGTATTACCGCGAGATGATCACCGAGTCGGAGGCGCCCGAGGTCGATGTCGTCGAGGTGCTGCGCGACACGAAGGCAGACGTGCTGGTCTCCTACCTGCCGGTGGGCTCCGAGCAGGCCGACAAGTACTACGCGCAGTGCGCGATCGACGCGGGCGTGGCCTTCGTCAACGCGCTGCCGGTATTCATCGCGAGCGACCCCGTCTGGGCCAAGAAGTTCGCCGACGCGGGCGTGCCGATCGTGGGGGATGACATCAAATCCCAGGTGGGCGCGACGATCACCCACCGTGTGCTCGCGAAGCTCTTCGAGGACCGCGGCGTCGAGCTCGACCGCACCTACCAGCTGAACTTCGGCGGCAACATGGACTTCATGAACATGCTGGAGCGCGAGCGACTGACGTCCAAGAAGATCTCGAAGACGCAGTCGGTGCAGTCACAGCTCGACCAGCCCCTCGACAAGGAGAACATCCACATCGGTCCGAGCGACCACGTCCCGTGGCTCGAGGACCGGAAGTGGGCGATGATCCGCCTGGAGGGTCGCAACTTCGGCGACGTGCCGCTGACGATCGAGATGAAGCTCGAAGTCTGGGACTCCCCCAACTCCGCCGGCGTCATCATCGACGCCGTGCGGTGCGCGAAGCTCGCGAAGGACCGTGGCATCGGCGGCCCGATCATCGGTCCGTCCGCCTACTTCATGAAGTCCCCACCGGTACAGTTCACGGACGAGGAGGCGCGGCAGATGGTCGAGGAGTTCGCGGCCGGCGAGACGCCGCTCGAGGTGGTCGACCGCCCGCAGGGCGCCGACGTGCACGCCTGAATCAGCCGACGCGGGCGTGCCTCGCCGGCGACCAGCCGGTGTGGGCACCCGACAGCCGCACCAACCGGGCGCGGAACCGATAGGTTCCGCGCCCTGCGTCTGCCCGGAAGGTGGCATCCGCCCGGGTCACGTGGGTCTTCCATGAACGCCAGTGGCCACCCGGGCGTCGGATCGACACGTCGTACGCGAACCCGGCGGGCGCTGTGCTCGACGCCCACGTGACCGTGAAAGTCGTCGCTCGTGTGCCCTTCCCGGGCGAGACGGACACGGGGACAAAGACGGCGCCCACGTGGCCGGGGTCAGCGGGGTCCGCATAGCGATAGATGCCGGCCCCGACGAAGCTCGACCAACCCGAGGACGAGACCGCAAGGAACCCCGTGTCCCACAACGACATCGTCGTCGAGTCGACGGCGCCTCGAGGGATCGATCCCAGGTTGTCCCACACGATGGAGCCCCCACGCTTGATGGTGACGCGAGCAGCGTCGAACCCGGCGTCGGTGATCGAGACGTGGCGGCCGGTCGGCGGGGGCGGCGGTGGAGAGCTCGACGTCGACGAGGACGTCGTGGAGGAGGTCGAGGACGACGAGGAGGTAGATGACGTCGAGGAAGTTGTCGTCGTCGACGTCGAACTCGTCGTGCTCGAGCTCGTGCTGCTTGTCGTCGTGCTCGTCGATGAGGAGCTCGTTGTTGAGGTGCTCGTTGTTGAGGTCGTGGAGGAACTCGAGCTCGTGCTCACCGACGGCGAGGGCGTCGGCGTGGGCGAAGGCGAAGCGCACGAGGGCGGGATCGGATCGGGCGCGGGCAACAGCGGTTGCCAGTTCGGATCGATATCGGTCGCGGCGTTCGGAGCCGGGTAGTTCACCGCACCGTTGCACAGGCGCAACACGCCGATCTCGTAGTTGGTGCCCGACGCCACGTACGCGAACGTGATCCGCGACCCGTCGGGGGCCCACGCGGGCGTGTTGATCGTGCCGCCACCCGCGTTCCACACCTGGGCCGCGTCCGTCCCGTCGCCGTTGGCGACATAGATCGAGATCGGGGCGAACTTGCTGACGCCTCCGACGAAGGCGAAGCGACCGTCCGGTCCCCACGACACATCCTTGGCATACGCGGGTGGCGCGCCCGACAGGGTCACCTGGGTCGGCGTCCCGGCGACCGCGCTCGACGCGATCGTGAACAGATGGCCACCGTTGGACATCACCAGCTTCGTGCCATCCGGCGACCAGTCGGGAGAGGATTCCGCGACGGATGTGGCCGTGACCTGCACCGGCCCCGTCGATCCGTTCACCGGTACCACGTAGACATCGTTGGCCGCGACAGTGTCCATCTTCGTGAACGCGATCTTCGTCCCGTCGGTGGACCAGGTCGTGTCGAACAACTGCGAGCCCGCCCCGAACGACGTCAGCTTGGTCGTCGTGTTGGCGACGGTGTCGCGCACGTACAGATCCCAGCAGGACAACGGGGTGCAGGTCGAGGCGTTCTCCCGAACGAAGGCGAGCTTCGTGCCGTCGGGACTCCATGCCGGCGCGCGCTCGTTGGCGGCCGTCTGGACCGCGACGGCCACGGAGCCGGTCCCCGGGTCCAGGGTGTAGATGTCGTAGTTGCCCGCACGATCCGACGCGAAGGCGATATCGCCTCTGTCGCCGGGTGGGACCGCCTGCGACTGCACGGTGACGCGGACCACCAGAAGGGCGGCGAACATCAGGACAGCGACGGCTGCGATCATGCGGCGCATCTGGGAATCATCGGCATCGGGGGCGCGAACCCGTACCCCGTAAGCTGCGCGCCATGAGCCAGCCTGCCTCGCCGAGCACGGGCGCTCGCGTCCGCGCGGCGATGCGGGCGGACGATTTCCGCAGGCTCTTGTGGATCCGTCTGAGCGGCCAGGGCGGAGACGGCATCTTCCAGGCCGCGCTCATCGCCTCGGTCGTCTTCAACCCCGATCAGCAGAACACCGCCGAGGGACTGCTCTACGCGAGCCTCGTCACGATCCTGCCGTTCACGCTGCTCGGACCCTTCGTCGGCGTCTTCATCGACCGTTGGTCGCGGCGCAAGATCCTCACGATCGCGCCCCTGTTGAAGATCGCCTTCGTGCCGCTGATCCTGTTCGACCCGTTGCACTGGCCGACCAAGATCCTGTTCTACCTGGGGGCGCTCGGCGTCCTGTCGATCAACCGGTTCCAGCTCGCGGCCGCGTCGGCGGTCGTGCCGCGCCTGGTGCCTGCCGAAGACCTCCTGATCGCGAACTCGATCGCGACGGTCGGCGGAACGCTGGCGCTCCTCGTCGGCGTGTTCCTCGGCGGCAAGGTCGCAGACACGATCGGCGAGGTCAGCGTGCTGCTCATCGCGACGTTGGCCTGGCTCGTGGCGTCCCTGGTCGCGGGCAGGATCCGTTCCGACCTCGCGCCGATGACCTTGCCGGAGTCGCCGGAGCTGCTCAGCCACGCGATCAGGCGCATCGTCGCCGAGACGTGGGACGGCGCCTCGACGATGGTGCGCACCCCGCACGCGATCGGGCCGGTTGTGTCGATCACCGTCGACCAGATCGGGCAGGGCATCATGCTGACGCTCGCGCTTGTCGTGTTCCGCGAGCAACTCGGGCAGGGCGTGGCCTCGTTCTCCAACGTGATCGGAGCAGGCGGCGTCGGCGTGCTGCTCGGCATCGCCACCGCGGGGTTCCTCGAGGACCGACTGCCGAAGGAGCGCATGGTCTCGCTCGGGTTCCTGGTCGGTGGGATCGTGCTGATCGGCGGCTCGATCGCACCCGACGGTCCGGTGATCCTGCTCGTGGCCGCGGTGCTCGGGCTGACGTTCGCCTGGAAGAAGGTGTCGGTCGACACGATGACGCAGGAGTCCCTGCCCGACGGGTACCGTGGCCGCGTGTTCTCGGTCTACGACTTCTTCTACAACATCGCCCGGCTGATCGCCGCGGCGTTGGCCATCGTGATGATCCCCGCGCTCAGTCCGTCCGCCACGATGGTCGCGGTCGGTGCCGTCTTCCTCGCGTGGACGCCGGTGTTGCCCGCGATCGTGTCGCGACGTCCGCAGATCGACCTGCAACTGGACACGGAGGGCGTGCCGACGGGATTGGAGTGGGGCGCGACCCACGAGCCGGTCGCGGTGCTGGATACGAGCGAGAACGGCTACCGGCTGCAGCTCGAAGACGGCAGCGTGATCGATGTCCGTCGGGCGGTTCGGCGGCCGGGGTGGACCGTGCTGCGCGAACGCGAGGGCTAGGGGATTACCGAGTCGCGACCGCGGGCTCGTCGTCCGCGACCAGCTCGTCGGTGGCTCGCGGGTCGTGCGCGCGCCGGCGCAGGGCCATCACCGCGGCGCCGACACCGATCGCCAGCACGCCCATCGCGGCGAACTCCACGCGGGGGCCGAGGCGCTGGCCGAGTACTCCCGCGATCGGCGCGCCGAACGGCGTCGAACCCAGGAACACGATCCCGTACAGCGCCATCACGCGCCCTCGCGCCTGCGGCTTGGCGTTGAGTTGCAACATCGTGTTGCCGGTGATCATGAAGCACATCGCGGCGAACCCCACCGGGGCCATCGCCAGCATCGCCAACGGCAGCGTCGGCGAGATCGAGACGAACAGCATCGTGACGCCGACCAGACCGGCGAAGAAGCCCATGCGGCGCAAGCCGGGATCGCGGTTCCTGTTGGCCGTCGTGATCGCGCCGATGAAGGCGCCGACCCCGGCAGCGGCGGAGAGCAGGCCGAACTCCCGAGGGCCCGCGTTGAACGTCACCTCCGCCAGCAAAGGCATCAGGACCTGCCACTGGAACACGAAGGTGAACATGATCGCCAGCACGATGAGCGGGCGACGCAGCTCATCCGTCCCCCAAACGTAACGCAGGCCGGCGACGAGGTGCCCACGATCGCGCGACGAACGCGGTTGCGCGTACAGCTCGCGCGGCCGCATCGCGACCAACGCGCCCAGCACGAACAGATACGACACGGCATCGAGGCCGAAGCACAAGGCCATCCCGGCAGTCGCGATCACGACGCCGGCGATCGCGGGACCGATCACCCTCGCGCCCGTGAATGCCGCGCTGTTCAACGACACGGCGTTCGTCAGCTCCGCCTCCCCGACCATCTCGACGTAGAAGCTCTGTCGGGCCGGGTTGTCGATCGCGATCACGAGCCCCGTGAACACGGACAGGGTGTAGACCATCCAGAGCTCGATCACGTGCGCGGCGATCAGCGTCGCCATCACGAGTGCGAGCACCGCGAAGGCGCTCTGCGTCGAGATCAGGATCTTCCGCTTGTTGAAGCGGTCCGCGAGCACACCGCCCCAGGCGCCGAGGATCAGCATCGGCCCGAACGCCAGGGCTGAGTTCACGCCCAGAGCCGAGCCGCTATGGGTGAGCCGCCACACGAGCCAGCCGCTGGCGGTGAAGTTGATCCAGGTGCCGATCGCCGAGACGAACTGCCCCGACAGGAACAGCCGGAAGTTGCGCGACAGCCGGGCCGACGCGAACGTGCGCCGGAGCGCTTCGACCGCGCTCACGCGCCACCGTCCTGCTCGGCGAGCCGCTCGAGCACCTCGGCCGCCCGCTCCAGCGTCTCGCGGTCCTCGGCGCTGAGCTTCGTCAGGCGCTGCGCGAGATAGGCGTCGGTCCGCCGGCGTGCCGCGCGCAAGAGCGCCACCCCGGCCGGCGTCGCCTGCAGCCACGTCACGCGGCCGTCGAGGGGATCGGGCAGGCGCTCGATCAGGCCGCGATCCACCAGTTCGCGGATCGTTCTCGTCATCGTGGGCTTGCGCACGTGCTCGTGGGCGGCCAGTTGGCCGGCCGTGGTCGGGCCATGGGCCTCCACCGACCCCAACGCCGCGTGTAGCGTCGGGGTAAGCTCCGCGCCCGATTCGTGCCGCATCCGGCGCGCAGCACGCCATACCGCCACCCTGAGCGTGGCGGCGAGCTCCGCGGGGCGAAGGTGCGCCTGGGTTTCCACCGATCGATGGTAGTACGGGCCTCTAACTAGTGTCCCGGCCGATCTCGCAACCTCCACGGAACGGCCACGAACCGCCGGTATCGTGAGCCGCCGCCGAGGGCGAGGAGCTGCAGCAGATGGCAACGAACGGACAGGGGCCTTCCGACACGCCCAACCGCAAGACGGCCTTGATCGTCGGGGCGATCGTCGCCGCGATGCTGGTCTTCGGGCTCGGCTACCTGCTCGGTAGTGGGAACGACGAGCAGGCGGAGGCGTCGCCGGCAACGACCGCGCCGCCGACCACCGAGGCGCCCTCGCCGACCGAGACCGAGTCCGAGACGTCGTCTCCGACCGCGAGCCCGGTCGCGACCGACGAGCCAGCGAGCGACACGCTGCCGGACGGCCGCTACTTCGTGCAGCTCACCGACATCCAGGGTGGCGAGGAAGGACCCTTGCTTCTGCAGTACGACCTCGCGTACTTCCTGACGGGCGAGGAGGCGAACCAGGCGGCCGCCGACCGAGGCCTCGAGACCCCGGTGCCGAACGACTACTTCATCGTCAACGACAATCCGAAGCTGCGACTGACTCCGCTCGAAGGCGTGTACTCGGTCAAGTACATCCCCGAGGGCTCAGGGCTGTCATCGCCCGTGAAGGCGCACGAAGCGCAGTTCCTCGGGTGGATGGGCGAATCGGTCCTTACCGACTTCCCGCCGAAGGACACGTCGTGGTGGTGGATCACGATCGAGAACGGATCGGTCACCACGATCAAGCAGCAGTACCTCCCGTAGGTCGTTGCATCGTTCGGTTCCGGGGCGCACCCTCGTCCGATGCAACACACCGATCACGAGCCGGGCACGCGAGAGGACTGCGCGGCCTGTCGCGAGCTCGCGTACGAACCCGGTTGGTACAAAACCCTGCGGGACGAGCGGGTGGTCACGACCGACCCCGCGGTCGTCGCGGTCCCCGATGCGGATCAGCCGGAGGTCGAGGTCGTCGTGGAGGAGTCGCCGCACGAGCCGGCGCGCCGGCGCCGCTAGCCTGACCGCCGTGCCGCACGATTGGGACGCCGCCTCCTACGACCGACTGCCGATCCCCATGACGGGGTGGGGCTTGGCCGTCCTCGACCGATTGCCGCTGCGCGGCGACGAGCGGGTCCTGGACGCAGGCTGCGGCACGGGCCAGGTCACCGAGGCACTCCGGGAACGACTCCCGCGAGGTGACGTCGTCGCACTCGACGCATCCCCCTCGATGCTCGAGCGCGCGCGTATGCGTCTCGGGCACGATCGGATCGCGTACGTGACGCACGATCTTCTCGAACCCATACCGATCGAGCCGGTCGACGCCATCCTGTCGACAGCGACCTTCCATTGGGTGCCCGACCACGATCGGTTGTTCGCCAATCTCGCGCTCGTGCTACAAGCAGACGGTCCACTGGCCGCGCAGTGCGGCGGAGCGGGAAACCTTCGGCGGATCAACGACGCCGCCATGCGTGTGGCCGGCGTCGATCTGATGGCGACGAAGCAGTATCCGACGCCCGAGGAGACCATCGAGCGGCTGCGAGCCGCAGGATTCACCGACATCGACTGCTGGCTGCACGACGAGCCCGCCCATGTGCCGGCCGAGGAGCTCGAGACGTACCTGCGGACCGTCATCCTGAGCGGAGAGGTCGCACGGAGATCTGCCGACGAAGGGGACGAGCTGGTGCAGGGTGTCGCGGCCGCACTGGACGAACCCGTGATCGACTACGTGCGGCTCGACATCGCCGCCCGCAGAGCTAGATGAACAGCGGGATCGCGGCCTCGCGCATTTCGCGGATCGCGGTCGCGGCTCCGATCGGCTCCTCGAGCCCGTCCAGCAGGTCCTCGGCCTTCAAGCCGAGCAGGTCCATCGTCATCTGACACGGGATCAACCGCACGCCGAGGTCCTGCGCCAGCGCGATCAGCTCGTCGGGCTTGGCCACGTTGTTGTTGTCCGCCAGCTTCTTGAACATGGCCGGCCCGGCTCCCAGGAACTGGTAATGCGAGAGCTTCGCCTTCTGCGCGGAGCCCGGGTTCATGACCGACATCATCTTTTGCATCCAGTTGTCACCGGTGATGCGCACGCCGGGCTTCACGATCGCGAACAGGCCCCAAAACGTGAAGAAGACGCTGGCCTCCATGCCGCTGGCGGCCGCCGTGGTCGCCAGGATCGTGGTCGGCCAGATGCGATCGAGGTTCCCGCCCCAGGCGATGATCGTCATCTTGTTCTTCTTCTGGATGGCGGCGTCCTGCTGTGCCTCCAACGCCTCGACACGGCCGAGCAGGTCGGCAAGGGTCGCTGCCTGATCGACGCGATCCTCGGTGATGGCCATGCCTAGGCCGCCTTCCGGATCACGTAACGGAACGAACCGTCCTCGAGGGTCTCCGCGCTCACGAGCTCATTGCGACTCAGCTCCGCCCAGGAGGGGACGTCCGACCGCGAGCCGGGGTCGGTCGCAAGAAGCTCGAATGTCGCGCCTTGCGCGGCACCCTTGAACGCCCGGGCGAGGCTGACGAGTGGGCCGGGACAGGATTGGCCTCGGGCGTCGACGGTGGTGATGGTCGTGCTCATGGGTGCGTTGAACCTCCAGAGAGTGGCTACAGGGGAACGGGTGACGTGATGGCGCGACGGGTCGCGCTGTTCCTTTGGCTACCGGGAACAGCCGCAGATGCGGTCGGGGATCATCGCCGCGACGACGCCAGCTTCACGAGTACAGACCATTGCAGGTGCAACATCGTACCTCTGACCTGCGGCGAAGGGCAAGACACGGCTGTGCTCAGGGCTCCGGCGTCACGAGGCAGCCCTGGTCGCGGCCGAGCTGCTCCAGCCCGGCGAGATCGCCCGGCCCGAAATCCGTCATCGAGCCGCCGGCGGGCTCCATCAGCTCCGCCTTCGAGGTGACGTGGTCGAGCCCCATGATGTGCCCCAGTTCGTGCAGGACCGTCGGGCCCTGCGATCCCGTGTAGGCCCAGCCCGTCGGGTTCGGGTCGGCCGCGTTGACCACTACCCAACCGCTGACGAACTGGGGCGTGCCATCGGACGGACCGAGGGGCCGAGCCACTGCCGCGAAGTACTCGTCGCCCTTCTGGAACGGGATGTCGGTCTGGGACTGGGTGGCCCACGCGATCACGACCGGAGCCCATCGGTCGCCGTACAGGTCCGGCAGGTATGGGTTGCGGTCGCGCTGCGGGATCTCCTCGGTCGGACCGTCGTAGATGAAGTCGACGCCCGTGGCCGCCGAGACCCGGTCGATCGCTTCCTGCACGTCTTGCAGGGACCCTTCGGGCGCATGCTCCACGTTGACGACGTAGTGGATCGGCGCGCACGGGTTCCACCGGACCGGCTCGCCGTGGTTGGTCGCGAGGAACTGATACTCGCTCGCGGTCCCGCGCGGTCGCGAGAGATCGCTGACGACCCCTCCGACGATGCCCAGGGAACCGACGACGGCGATCGCGGTGAGCACGGCGACCACCGCCGTGACTCCGCGACGACGCCGGGGCGTGCCAACGGTTGGCGGCAGCAACTGCCACCCGAGGTCGGGTCTCGGTGGCACCCCAACGTCGGGTCGGCCCGGCGCGGGCATCGGGGAAGGATCCATCGCGTCCATCGTAAGAGGGGTATCGGCGAACGTATGCCGTTGCATAGCGTCCATCGGTCTATTGACGCTCAGCGCATCCCTACGCTTGGATGCCGTCACCGGACGCTCAGGAAGGACCCTCGGTGCGACGTGCGCGGTCCTCGTTCCCATCGTGATTGCACTCATCTCGGTGCCCGGCGTGGCCGGTGCGACGACGGCGACCTCGTGCACCTTCGACGTGGTACCGCGACCGTGACCGCCACGATCGGCTCTGGTCAGAGCCCGACCCTCGAACGATCCGGCGATGCGATCACGTTCGACGGTTCCCCGTGCGGAGACGCGACGGTCACGAACACGGACACGATCAACGTGGCCGCCCCGGACGTCGACACGTTCGAGGGCCTCACGGTCAGCTTGGCTGGTGGCCAGTTCGCACCCGGGAAGACGGCGGAGGCAGACGGGACCGATGAGATCGAGATCAACACCGCCCTGAGCACCGACGAGCCGTTGGTCGTGGTCGGGACAAGCGGCCCCGACACCATAACGATGCGGGGGTATGGCGCGGACCTGATCTCTGGCGCGCCATCGGAGTTCGAGATCACCTACCCACTCGCCGCGGCAAAGAAGTCGGTCGTCGGGGACTCCGGCGACGATTTCATCCGGATGGACAACGTGTACGAGTCCGAGGTTCACGGCGGCCAGGGAGAGGACACGATCGAGGCGGCGAACTTTGCTGCCTCGAACTACGACGGTGGCGCGGACGCGGACACGATCCGATATCTGGCAGCCAGCCTCCTCACCGTGCACGCCACGGCATCTGGCGCAGCGACGGTGGATCGGGGAGGTGGCGGGGTCGACACGCTGTCGGACATGGAGACGATCGTAGGGAGCCCTGGCAACGACACGTTCTACGGCAGCCCGGGCAACGACTCCTTCGACGGAGGAGGCGGCTTCGACGCGTTCCTGCCGTCGGGCGGGGACGACCACGTCGAAGGAGGGGACGGCATCGACGTCATGAGCGTCGGTGCTTCGGCACTGCCGGTGACCTTCGATATGACGGCGAAGACCGCCAGCGGGGAGGGCAGCCGACACGTTCGACGGCTGTCGAGGTTCTCCAAGGGAGCCCCAATGACGACGTCTTCATCGGTGACGCCGAGCTCGGCGGGGTCCTCCTCCTCGACGGGCTTCGGGGGTCGGAATCTGCTGGACCTTCGCGCCGCAAGAGCGGGCAGACCATCTACACCTCCGACAGCTCGTGGTGGGGACCCGGCCCTCGTCATCGGTTGTTGCGATCCCGCGGATCATCGGCAGCCCGTTCCGAGATCGGATCAGTGTGTATCTAACCCCAGCAGACGGCGGCAGCGTTCACTTCTCCGGGATGGGTGGAAACGACGTTCTCATCGGCGGGCCTCGTCGCGATCGCCTCGAGGGTGGGGCGGGAGACGATCGGCTCAACGGCAAGGGCGGCCTCGACACCTGTTCCGGCGGGCCCGGGTCCGACACGCTGCTGCACTGCGAAGCCTGAGCCCTATCGGACGACTCGGCGACGGTCCAGCGGCCAGTAGATCAAGATCGCCTTCGCCTTGAGCTGCGCACGGGCGACCGGCCCGAACGCGCGGGAATCGGTCGAGTGCTCTGCGAAGTCGCCTTCCACCCAATACTCGTCGGGGCCGAGGATCCGCCCGTCGAACTCGTCGCCGGGCACCGCCACCAGGCGCTTGACGATCTCGTACTCGGGACGCTGCGGGTGCTCGACCACGACGACGTCGTCACGATCGAAATGCTCGGGCGTGACCACCAAGACCCAGTCGTCGGGCACCAGCGTCGGCGCCATCGAGATGCCTTCGATCGCCACGCGGGCCGGCCGGTAGCGCGCGAACGCCGCCGCTGCGGCCACAACGAGCGCGGCACCGGCCACCACCCCCGATACGCGTTTCCGACCTCGGCGGTACGATTCGGGTTCGGAAGGTTCCTCGGGGACCGGTTCTTCGGAAGCAGAAGGAGGGGATTCATCCATGGTGCATCGCATCCTCGCACCTCGTCGCACGGTTCATGCGCACTGCGACCTGCCGTGCGGCGTGTACGACCCGGCGCAGGCGCGCATCGAGGCCGAGTCGGTCAAGGCATGCCAGGAGAAGTTCCAGGGCTCCGACGACGCGGAGTTCCGCGCGCGCGCCGTCGCGATCAAGGAGGAGCGGGCGAACCTGGTCAAGGAGCACCTGTGGGTGCTGTGGACCGACTACTTCAAGCCGGAGCACCTCGAGAAGCACCCCAACCTGCACGACCTTTTCTGGGGCGCGACGAAGGAAGCCGGCGCGGCCAAGAAGTCCGACGACCCCGCGCAGGGTCAGAAACTGCTCGACTCGATCGACGAGATCGCGAAGGTCTTCTGGGAGACCAAGAGCTAGCGCAGACACGGCGAAGGACGGGGCCGTCGGGTCCCCGTCCTTCGCACGATGCGCCCCCCTCGGCGCACATCTGGCAAGCCTGGATAGGAGGCCGGACGGCCGGGGCGGGTCTGGCGGCGCCCCGGCCGTATCCGGTCTCGCGGCAAGCATCGGTCATCGGTGGCCCGCAGCACTACTGGTCAGAAGTCGGTACGTGTCCGCCGTTCGGCCGACTTCACGGGACCGGTTGGCCCTCGCCGTTGAAAACCCACTGCTACCGTGGGCGGCCGTGAAAGACATCGGACTGGTCGGCGCCCCCTTTTCCGGGAAATCCACACTGTTCACCGCGCTCACCCACGCCGGCTCCCACGGCGGGCAAGCCAACGTGGCGGTCGTCCCCGTTCCCGATCCACGCCTGCAGGTGCTGACCGACATCGAACGATCGAAGAAGACCGTCGCGGCGCAGGTTCGATTCGTCGACGTCCCCGGCGGACTGTCGAGCGCTCAGTCGGTCGCGAAGCTGCGTGAGGTCGACGCGCTCGGACTGGTCGTGCGGTGTTTCGGTACCGACGCTGCGCCGGCGGGCGAGGTTGCGGATGTGCGAGCGGATCTCCTGTTGGCCGATCTCTCGGTGATCGAGTCGGCGCTGATCAAGGCCGTGAAGAAGGCTCGCGGCAAGCCCGGCGTCGAGGTCGAGGCCCTCGAAGCGGCCAAGAAGGCGTTGGACGCGGAGACGCCGCTGCGCGATGCGGGCCTGGAAGCGGGGCACGTCGCTGAGCTCAAGGGCATCGCGCCGCTCACCCTCAAGCCCGAGGTCCTGATCGCCAACCTCGAGGAGGGCACGCAGGTGCCCGGCGACCTCGAAGGCGCAGTCGGGGTGTACGCCGCGATCGAGGCCGAGGTCGCGGAGATGGACGCCGAGGAGGCTCGGGCGCTGCTCGAAGAGTTCGGCGTCACCGAGCCGGGGCTCGAGACGGTGATCGCGGCGTGCTACCGGGCCCTCGACCTGATCACGTTCCTCACGACGGGCGAGGACGAGACGCGGGCCTGGGAGGTGCGCCGCGGCGCGAACGCACCCGAGGCCGCCGGCGCGATCCACACCGATCTACAGCGCGGCTTCATCCGCGCCGACGTGATCGGGTACGACGACCTGGTCGCGGCGGGGTCCATGGAGGCCGCGAAGGCGGCCGGCAAGGTCCGGGTCGAGGGCAAGGACTACCTGGTCGCCGAGGGCGACATCCTGAACATCCGCTTTGCCGTGTGACCGAGCAGCATACGGGAACCCTAGCCCTATAGTCAGGTTTTCCTATATATTGCTCGCTCTATGGCTGGGTATCGGATCGGTGAGGCGGCGAAGCTCTTGGGTGTGCAGGTCGAGACGCTGAGGCGATGGGAGCGGGAGGGAACGCTCACCGTCGAGCGCACGCCGGGCGGTCAGCGACTGGTCCCCGAGGCCGAGGTCGCCCGCCTGTTGGCCGAGCGTCGCGCGGTGAAACCCGCGCCATCGCACACGAGCAGACGGAACGCCTTCCCCGGCGTGGTCACCAAGGTGACCAGGGACAAGGTCTCCGCACTCATCGAGATACAGGCGGGGCCGCATCGGGTGGTCTCCCTCATCACGAGGGAGGCCGCCGACGAGCTCGGGCTGAAGCCCGGGATGGAAGCCGTCGCCACCGTCAAGGCGACGAGCGTGATGGTGGAGGTCGCCGACCGATGATGAAGAAGGCACTGTGGATGTTGGTCCCGGCATTGCTCGTGGCGACGGCGTGCTCCTCGAACAGCTCGAGCAGCGCGGGCACATCCAGCTCGTCCGCCGCGACGACGGACCTGACCGTCTTCGCCGCATCGTCGTTGACCGCCGCCTTCACCCAGATCGGCACCGACTTCGAAGCGGCGAACCCCGGCGTGCACGTGACGTTCAACTTCGGGTCCTCGACCGACCTCGCCGCCCAGATCGCAAGCGAGGGAACGGCCGACGTCTTCGCCTCGGCGAGCGGCACGGCGATGGACTCGGCAGCATCGGACCCCGGTGTGACCGATCAGGTCGACTTCGCGACCAACCAGCTCGTCATCATCACGCCCACCGACAACCCCGCGAACATCGCCTCGGTCGACGATCTCGCCAACGACGGCGTCCAGGTCGTGCTCGCCGCCGAGGGCGTACCCGTGGGTGACTATGCGCGCCAGATGCTCGACAACGCCGGCATCTCGAAGGACGTGCTCGCCAACGTCGTCTCCAACGAGCCGGACGACGCGGCGGTCGTCGCGAAGGTGTCGTCGGGGGAGGCCGACGCGGGCGTCGTCTATACGTCCGACATCACGACCGCCGACGTCGGGTCCGTGACTGTTCCCGACGACGTGAACGTCGTGGCGGCCTACCCGATCGCCGTCGTGACCGGCGCTCCCCAGCCCGACATGGCCGCCTCGTTCGTGACATATGTGACCGGCGCGCAGGGGGAGGCGACCCTCGCCGCGTTCGGGTTCGGGCCGCCGCCCGGCTAGTCGCATGCGGCGCCGACTTCCCCTCCCGATCCTGATCGCCGCTGTCATCGGCGGCGCCTTCGTGGTCCTGCCGGTGGTCGCGCTCGTCGCCCGGGCGCCGTGGGGCCGTTTCGCCGACGTGCTCGGGGGTGTGGGGGCCCGGACCGCGCTCCGCCTCTCGCTGGAGGTGTCGCTCGCCGCGACGCTGCTCTCGGTCGTGTTCGGGGTTCCGCTGGCCTGGGTCCTGGCCCGCCGCGAGTTCCGCGGTCGATCCGTGTTGCGCGCGATGGTCGTGCTCCCGATCGTGCTCCCGCCGGTCGTCGCGGGTGTCGGACTCCTCGAGGCGCTGGGACGACGCGGCGTGGTCGGCGGATGGCTCGATCGGGCCTTCGGCATCCAACTCACCTTCTCCACCGCCGGCGCGATCGTCGCGGCGACGTTCGTGTCGATGCCGCTGGTCGTCCTCGCGACGGAGGCGGGGTTCCGTGGGTTGGATCCCCGGTACGAGCAGGCGGCCGGCGTGCTCGGTGCCTCTCCGGGCTACGCGCTGCGACGCGTCGTGCTGCCGATGGTGTCGCCGCAGCTGGCGGCCGGAGCGGTGCTCGCGTGGGCGCGCGCCCTCGGCGAGTTCGGCGCCACGATCACGTTCGCCGGCAACCTGCAGGGAAGAACGCAGACCGTGCCGCTGGCCGTCTTCCAGCAGCTGCAGACCGATCGGGACGGCGCGGTCGCGCTGTCGCTGGTGCTCGTCGTCATCTCGATCGCCGTCCTTGTCGCCCTGCGGGAACGGATCATGGGGGCGGCGCTGATGGGTCTCGGAGCCTCCCTACGTATCCGTCGCGGAGACCACGCCGTCGATGTCGATCTCGACGCGGCCGACGGCGAGGCCATCGCGCTCGTCGGACGCAACGGAGCCGGCAAGACGACGGTGCTCGAGGCGCTTGCGGGACTGATCCCGGTGGACCACGCGACCATCGAATTGGACGGCGTTCGGATCGAAGGGCTCGCACCCGAGCGTCGCAGGATCGGCTTCGCCTTCCAGGACGGCGTGCTCTTCCCGCGCATGAGCGCGCAGGAGAACGTGGCGTTCGCGGCGCGGGCGCGGGGAGAACGGGCGGCGCCGGCGCGCGCACGCGCAGCGCGGCTGCTCGCCGAGCTGGCGCCCGGCGTCGATCCCGAGATGCGGCCCGGGCAGCTGTCCGGCGGCGAGCGTCAGCGCGTGGCGCTCGCCCGGACGCTTGCGAGCGAGCCCCGCCTCTTGCTGCTCGACGAACCGCTCGCCGCGGTCGACGCCTCTGCCCGTCCGGGGCTCCGCACATTGCTCCGCGAGACGCTCGCGGCCTTCGCGGGACCGAGCATCCTCGTCACGCACGATCCCGTCGAGGCGATGACGCTGGCCGACCGCCTCGTGTTGCTCGAGGACGGGCGCATCACGCAGGTGGGCACGCCGGCCGAGGTGCGCAATCACCCGGCGACCCGTTATGCGGCCGACCTGGTGGGCGTGAACCTCTTCGAGGGCACGCTCGAACCGGAGGGCCCTGGGGTGGGCACGCTCCGCACGCGCGAGGGTGAGCTGACGGTCGTCTGGCCCGACGGGCTCGTGTTCGCGACCACGGACGGGGTGCGGGCCACGTTGGCGCCGGCCGAGATCGTCGTGCACGCCGACCGCCCGGAGGGCTCGTCGCGGAACGTCTTCCACGGCAAGGTGCTGGAGGTGGCGATCGCAGGCTCGCGGGCTCGCGTGCGGCTGGGCACGGCTCCGCCGCTGGTCGCAGAGGTCACCACGGGCTCGGTCGAGCGCATGGGCCTCGCACCGGGAGCCGAGGTCTGGGCCTCCTGCAAGGCCGTCGAGATCCGACTCATGGTGCCAACCGCTGGACCCGATACCCTGTAAACCGTGAGAACCGAGACCGAGCGCGCGTCGCTCGCTTCGCCCGAGCCCGACGACGCGGCAGGTCCGAAGCGCGGCAAGAACCCCGTCACTCGCTTCCTGGGCGAGATGCCCGGCTTGATCATCATGTCGCTGCTGTTGGCGATCCTGATCAAGACCTTCCTCATCCAGGCGTTCTACATCCCCAGCGGCTCGATGGAGAACACGCTCAAGATCAACGACCGCGTCTTGGTCTCCAAGGTGCCCTATTACCTCCACGATCCGGAGCGCGGCGACATCATCGTGTTCACCGACCCAGACCCGAGCAAGCAGCCGCAGCGCAGTCTCATCGGCGGCGCGGCCCACTGGCTGTTCCAGGGGATCGGTTTCCAGAAGCCCGACGACGAGGACTTCATCAAACGGGTGATCGGTGTGCCGGGCGACACAGTGGTGGGCAAGAACGGCAAGGTCTTCGTCAACGGTGTCGCGATCGACGAACCGTACGTGAAGGGCTCGACGTCGGACTTCGGGCCGGTGAAGGTGCCCGCCGACATGTACTTCGTGATGGGCGACAACCGGCAGAATTCCCAGGACTCGCGGTTCGGGCTCGGCGTGATCGCCGACCCCAAGAAGATGCCGGGGATCGGGTTCATCCCGCGCGACAACATCGTCGGCAAGGCCTGGATCATCGTCTGGCCGAAGGCGGACTGGGCCGGCCTCTAGTCGTTCTCGGCGCGCCACCGCGTGCCGACCGGACGTTCCTCCGGCACGAAGAACCGCGCGAACGTCCACGTCAGCGCCGCGATGCCGATCGACGCGAGCCACACTGTCGGCGGCGGCGGATCCAAGGCGAAGAAGGTCTGCGTCGCCGGCAGCACGAAGGCCAGCACGGCCGCGGCACCCATCGACCAGACCAGGACGAGCCGCCACGTATTCAGGGGCGCAGCCACGATCGACAGGACGAGAAGCCCGACCCACATCAGGGTCATCACGGCGGTGGTCTGCGCCTCCAGGGTCGTCACACCCTGCTCGCGGGTCGCGAGCGTGTATCCGAGGAAGGTTGCCGTCGCCGCCAGGAACCCCGCCGGGATCGTGAAGCGAAGCACCCGCTGGACGAAGCCGGGGCGGAAGCGACGGGCGCTGGGCGCGAGGGCCAGGAAGAACGAGGGGATCCCGATCGTGAGCGCCCCGATCAGGGTCAGGTGTCGCGGCAGGAACGGGAAGACCATGCCCGCCACGCCGACAGCCAGTGACAGGAGCATCGCGTAGACGGTCTTGGTGAGATAGAGATTGGATGTGCGCTCGATGTTGCCGAGCACGCGCCTGCCTTCCCCGACGACGCTCGGCAGGGCGTCGAACGTCGAGTCGAGCAACACCAGCTGCGCCACCGCGCGCGTGGCGTCGGCGCCCGTCCCCATCGCGATCCCGATGTCCGCGTCCTTCAGGGCGAGCGCATCGTTGACGCCGTCGCCGGTCATCGCCACGGTGTGCCCACGCCCCTGCAGCGCCCGGACCATGGACCGCTTCTGTTGCGGAGACACGCGGCCGAAGACGCTGTGCGCTTCCAACGCGTCGGCGAGCGCATCGAGATCGTCGTCGGGCAGGCTCCGAGCGTCGACCGGCGATCCAGCGCCTTCGAGGCCGAGGCCCGACGCGATCGAGCCGACCGTCGCCGGCGCATCGCCGCTCAGCACCTTGACAAGGACCTGCTGCTCGGCGAAATACCGCAGCGTCTGCCCGGCATCGGCACGGACCCGATCGGCGAGGACGACGAGCGCCACCGGATCGAGACTGTCCGGAAGCCGGTCGCCCAGCGCCGCCGCCCGCGCGAGCAGCAGCACTCGCGCGCCCGTGCCGGCGCTCGCGGCCACGCGGGCCCCGATGCCGGGATCCGACGTGAGGATGTCCGGGGCGCCCAGCACCCATGCGCCGTGCCCCGCGAAGGCGGCGGCGCCCCACTTCCTCGCGGAGGAGAACGGGACCGTCCGCTCGACGGACCACCCGCCGTCTGCCGACAGGCCCTGCGCGATCGCCTGCAACGTGGCGTTCGGGGCCGGATCGGCGGCGGCGAGGGCCGCGAGCGCCGGCCCGGGGTCGAGATCCTCGTCGATCCGTTCGATGCGATCGAGCGCGAGTCGACCCTCGGTGAGGGTGCCGGTCTTGTCGATGCACAGGACGTCCACGCGCGCGAGGCCCTCGACCGCCGCCAACTCCTGCACGAGCACGCGCTGTTTGGCCAGGCGCACCACGGCGACCGAGAACGCGAGCGAGGTCAGCAAGACGAGCCCTTCCGGCACCATCGCAACGGTGCCGGCAACGGCGCCGGACATCGCCGCACGCCACGACCCATGTGCGCGCAACTGACTCACGAACAACAACGTCGCGGTCGGCACGATCGCCCACGTCACGTATCGAAGGATCCGGTCGATCCCCGTTCGGAGCTCCGATCGCGTGAGGCTGAATCGGCGAGCGTCCTCGGCAAGGCGCGCGGCGTAGGCGTCGGCGCCGACGTCGGTCGCCTGCGAGCGGCCCGTCCCGGCCGCCACGAACGAACCGCTGAGCACCCGGTCCCCCGGTCGCTTGTGCACGGTCTCCGACTCGCCCGTGAGCAACGATTCATCCACCTCCAGACCGTCGGTGACCATCACCTCGCCGTCCACGACGATCTGCGAGCCGGGCGCCAGCGCCACGACGTCGTCCACCACGATGTCGGAGGGCACGACGTCCCGGACGCCGCCGTCCCGGACCACCTGCGCCTTGGGCGCGGTCAGCAGCGTCAATCGATCCAACGTGCGCTTGGCGCGGAGCTCCTGGACGATCCCGATCAAGGCGTTGGCGACCAGAACGACGCCGAACAGGGCGTCCTGGATCGGCCCGACGATCGCGATCAGGACGAGCATCGCGCCCAGCAATGCGTTGAACCGCGTGAGCACGTTCGCGCGGACGATCTGGGCGACGGTCCGGGTCGGGGCGGCGGGGACGTCGTTGACCGCGCCACGCGCGACGCGCTCGGCGACCTCGGCCGAACTCAGCCCCCGGGAGGGATCGACCGCAACGGTTCCCACGGCTGGCATGCGTCCAGCCTACGCTGGGCGCCATGCCGACCTGGGTGCTGGCGTTGCTCGTGCTGGTCGCGCTCTATGCCGGCGCGGTGTTGGCCCTGATCCTCGCCGGACGTGGGGTCGCGGCTCGCGAGCTCGCCCTGTTGCTCCCGAACCTGATCCTGTTGTTCAAAGACCTGCTGCACGACCCCCTCGTGCCTCGCGGTCCGAAGATCGTGCTGTGGATCGGCATCGTGTGGCTCATCTCACCGATCGACCTGCTGCCGGAGTTCCTGCCGGTGATCGGCCCGCTCGATGACGCCGTCGTCGCCGCGCTCGTGCTGCGGCATCTTGTACGGCGCGCAGGCGCGGACGTCGTCCGGGGGCACTGGCGCGGCCAGCCTGGAACCCTCGAGATGATCCTTCGCGGCGCCGGCGCCGGGTAGAGTTGCAGCATGGGGCGACCTGGCCCACCGAATCCGTTCGAGGCCGACTATCGGCCGTCGTCTCCGTTCGATCACGAGCCCCACGGTATCGGCCGCTACGCCGCCGCCGTCCTGTTCCTCGGGATCTGGGCGGGGTGCGCGATGATCTCCTTCTGGCGGACGACGCCTCCGGACAACGCGGGCCTCTTGTTCGCCATCGGATGCGCGCTCTCGGCGATCGCAGGGTTCCGGGTGGCCCGGATCCGAAGCCTTCGGCCGCGGCGACGCGTGTGCCTGGCGCTCGGCGTCGTGTGCGCCCTGCTGCCGTTCGTGCTCGGGGCGGCGCTGCGCTGAGTCAGCCCGTGCGCGCCTCGGCCCACGAACGCAGAAGCTCGACCGCCTCGTCCTCGGGCATCGGCCCGCGTTCCATCCGCAGCTCCATCAGGTAGGCGAGCGCCTCGCCAACCGCGGGGCCCGGCTGCAGATCGAGCAGCTCCATGACCTGCCGACCGTCCAGCGGCGGACGGATCGCCTCGAGGTTCTCCCGCTCCGCCAAGGCCGCGATCCGCGCCTCGAGGTCGTCCTGCAGCCGCGCGAACGCGTCGGCACGGCGTTCGTTGCGCGTGGTCACGTCCGCGCGCGTGAGCTGGTTGAGCCTGTCGAGCAAGGGCCCCGCGTCGCGGACGTAGCGGCGCACCGCCGCATCGGTCCAGCCCTCCCCCTCGCCGTAGCCGTGGAAGCGAAGGTGCAGCTCGATCAGCGTGCAGACGTCATCGATCGTCGCGTTCGGATACCGCAGCGTGCTCAACCTGGTGCGCGCCATCCGTGCGCCCTCCATCTCGTGGTGATGGAAGGTGACCCCGTCGCTCGTGATCGCGCGCGTGGCGGGCTTGCCGATGTCGTGCAACAAGGCGGCCAGCCGAAGCACGGCGTCTGGCTCGCAGCGTTCGACCACCGCGTAGGTGTGACGCAACACGTCCTTATGTTGGTGTACGGGGTCCTGTTCCAGCCGCAACGCCGGCACCTCGGGCAGGAAGTGATCGGCCAGGCCCGTCTCCACCAGCAGCTCGAGCCCGGCCGGCGCGTGCGCCGCCACGAGCAACTTGTCGAGCTCGTCGCGGATCCGTTCCGCCGACACGATCTCGAGCCGGTCCCCCATCGCCCGCATCGCCTCGAGCACGCGGGGCGCCGGCGTCACGCCAAGCTGTGCGACGAATCGAGCGGCGCGGATCATGCGCAAGGGGTCGTCGGAGAACGACATCTCCGGGTCCAACGGCGTGTCGAGCACACGGGCCGCCAGCGCCTTCACACCGCCGTAGGGGTCGACGAACCCACCGTCGGGCACCCGCACGGCCATCGCGTTGATCGTGAAGTCGCGACGCGAGAGGTCGACCAGCACGTCGTCGCCGAACGTGACCGCCGGCTTCCGGTGCTCCTCGGCGTAGACCTCTTTGCGGTAGGTCGTGATCTCGATGCGCTCGCCATCTTTCAGGGCACCGACCGTGCCGAACGTCACCCCCACGAGGTAGCGGCGATCGGCCCATCCCTGCAGCACCGTGGTCGTCTCCGACGGGTGAGCCGACGTGCAGAAATCCAGGTCGGGGATCTGCCGGCCGAGGATCAGATCGCGCACGCTGCCCCCGACGAGATAGAGCTCGTGACCGGCGTCCGCGAAACGCTCGCCGAGCTCTTTCGCGATCGACGGCACGTCGAGGACGGTAGGTGCCTGATCCATGGCCCGAGGATAGTCGGGCGTTCGCCCGCCGCGCGTTAGAAGGGGAGGCCGGACTTCTGCTCGTCGGAGAACGCCGACCCGCGATCGAGCACGCCCGACAGCTGGAGGTCGAAGTCGTGGGGACTCGACGCGGTGCGACGGGCCTCCTCCGTCGTGATCTGCCCGTCCTTCACCAGGGACACGAGCGCCTGGTCGAAGCTCTGCATGCCGTAGTAGCCGCCCTCGGCGATCACGTCGACGATCGAATCGGTCTGCTCGGGGTCGACCAAGCGATCGAAGACGCGCCCCGTGTTCACCAGCACCTCGACGGCGGCGACCCGACCCTTCCCGTCGGCCTTCGGGACGAGCCGCTGCGACACGATGCCCCGCAGCGCCCCTGCGAACGACGTGCGCACCTCCTTGGACTGTTGCGGCGGGAACAAGTCGAGCACCCGGTTGATCGTCTCCATGCAGTCGATCGTGTGCAGGGTAGAGATCACGAGGTGCCCGGTCTCGGCCGCCTGGATCGCGGACAGCGCCGAGTCCGCGTCGCGGATCTCGCCGACGAAGATCACGTCGGGGTCCTGGCGCACGACCGACTTCAGCGCGGCCGCGTAGGATTCGGTGTCGAGGCCAACCTCGCGTTGCTGGATGATCGACAGGACGTCGTCGTGCACGACCTCGATCGGATCCTCGATCGTGACGATGTGCGCGCGACGAGCGCGGTTGATGTAGCCGATCATCGAGGCGATCGTCGTCGTCTTGCCCGTGCCCGTGGGGCCGGTGATCAGCACGAGCCCGCGTGGACTATCGGCCAGCGTGTGCATGACATCGGGCAGCCTGAGCTCCTCGAAGTTCGGGATCTCGGAACGAACTCGCCGGACCGCCAAGCCCACCAGACCACGCTGGCGGAACACGTTGATGCGGAACCGCCCCACGCCTTGCAGCGTGTAACCGATGTCCGCCTCGTTGTGCTGCTCGAAGAGCGCCCGCTTGTGCTCGCTCATGACGGCGTCGCCGAACGTCACCGTGTCCTGCGGCGTGAGCACCGGATGCGACGTCGGCTGCAGGTCGCCGTCGACGCGCAGGAACGGCACGTTGCCGACCTTCAGATGAAGGTCGCTGGCACCGCGCTCCACGGTGTGCCGAAGCAGCTCGTCGATGTTCATCCCCACGGTTATGTCGGCAGGGAAGGCTCGGAGCCTGAGCCGGGCTAGTATCCGCACGTCATGGCAGGCCCGGAGGAACCCACAGAGCCTGCGCCGCAACGTGCCGAGCCGGTTCGCAAGGCTGCTCGACGCCGGCGGCGCCGGCGCAAGCCCCGAGCCGGCGGCCAGCCCACGACCGCCGCGGCCGCCGCGGCGGGCAAGCCCGTTGCGAGCCCCGCGGCCGCGGCGGCGACCCCGCGAGCCGCCACGGGCCGGTCGCGTTCGCGTGGCAAGAAGAAGAAGGGCTCCGGCACGAAGAAGGGCGCGCCGCCCAAGAAGGGCCCGAAGATCCCCACGACCAAGGAGGTCTCGGCCGGCGGGGTGGTCTACCGGCGCACCGACGATGGGATCGAGGTCGTCCTGGCGTCGCGGCGCACGCGTCGAGGTCAGCTCGCGTGGGGCCTCGCGAAGGGCGGCATCGAGATGGGCGAGACGCGCGAGGAGGCGGCGATCCGCGAGGTGCGCGAGGAGACCGGTCTGACGGCGGACATCGAGGCCGACCTCGGGGACACGAAGTACATGTATGTGTGGGACGACATCCGCATCCGCAAGACGGTCCATTTCTTCCTGATGCGCCATACCGGCGGCAACGTCGACGACCGCGACGACGAGATGGAGGAGATCCGCTGGTTCCCGATGGACCGAGCGATCAAGCGAGCGGCCTACCGTGGTGAGCGCGACATGTTGGTGAAGGCCGCGGAGCTCCTGCGGTGACCCCTGCCGACGCGATCGTCGCGATCGCGATCGGCCTGGCCGCCGGAGTGCTCTCGGGGCTCTTCGGCGTCGGCGGCGGGATCGTCATGACCCCCGCGATGGACGCGTTGCTCCCGGTGTCCTCGATCGCGGCGATCGCCACGCCGCTGCCGGTCATCTTTCCGACGTCGATCACCGGGGCGGTCACCTACGCGAAGGCCGGCCAGGTCGACCGTCACGCGGCCATGTGGATGGCCGGCACCGGTCTGCTCGGCGCCGCCGTCGGCGCGCTCGCCACCGAGTGGGTCGACCCCGCGGTCTTGCTCCTGGTGACGGCGGCGCTGCTCGGCTGGCAGTCCGTGGGGATCATCCGGGGCCCCAGGCGACCCGCCGTCGACCCGACCTCCGGGGACACGGGCGTCCGACCCGCCGTCTTCGCCACGATCGGCCTGACGGCCGGCGTCGTCTCGGGGCTCCTCGGGGTGGGCGGCGGGCTCGTCATGGTCCCGCTGCTGTCGGGGTGGTGCCGGATGCCGCTCAAGCGCGCGCTCGGCACCTCGTTGCTCACGATCCCGGCGATCGTGATCCCCGGCACCATCGTGCACGCGCTGCTGGGCAACATCGACTGGTGGGTCGCGCTGTTCCTCACGATCGGCGCGGTGCCCGGGGCGCGGATCGGCGCGAAGCTGGCGCTCGGATCCGGCGAGCGGACGTTGCGGTTGACGGTCGGCTCAGGCATGTTGGCCGTGGCCGTGCTCTACGCCGTGATCCAGGTGTCGGACCTCCTGGGTTGATGGCTCCCGATGTGGCCGAGCCACGCCCCGCTACGATGCGGCCCGTGAGACGCGTGCTCGGCGTGCTCGCCGCCACGCTCGTGGCGGTCGGCGCGGTCGTGATCGTTCCCCCTGCCCAGGCGCAGGGAAGCGATGTGACGCTGCAGATCCTGCGGCAGTCCCCGTGGAGCTCCGCCTATCACCGCTCGCTGCTCACCATCGATCTCCTCGCGTACAACGGCGGACAGGACCCCTTGGACGATCTCCGGATCCAGGTCTCGTTCGGTCCGCACGTCGAGTCGCGGGGCGACTACGCGAGCGTGCTGACGACCGGACCCGACACGATCATCGCCAGCGCGACGGAGCCGGTTCGCGGCGAGGTGGGGCCGGGCAACAACCGAACGATCGACGTGTCGGCAGATCTCGCCACGACCCCTGGCATCGACCAGACCGACTCCCAGACCTACCCGGCGGTCGTGCAGCTGCTGACCGGCGACACCGTCCTCGCCTCGCTCGTCACGCCGGTGATCTATCTCGTGCGACCACCCGAGGCGCCGATGCTGTCCGCCACGTGGGTGCAGCTTCCCTCGCCGATCGCGTTCGGAGCCGACGGAACCCTGGTGGATACGGCGTTCCCCGGCGAGCTCGCTCACGGCGGGACGCTGCGGGCGCCCCTCGACGCGGTCGCGAACGCGACCGTGGGGCGCCATCCGCACGGCCCGATGGACCTCGTGGTCGATCCGCTCCTCGTGACCCAGGCCCGGGATCTGTTCGACGGCTATCGCACGCGCGACGGGACCGAGGTGGCGAGCGACACCCCGCCGGCACGGCAGGCGGGGAACTACCTGCGCTCGCTGTCGACCGTGGTCTCGTCGCCCGGAGCGGTCGAGACCGTCGCGAACCCGTACGCGAACCCCTTGCTGCCCGCCATGCTCCAGGCGCAGTTGACGACCCTCCTGGCCGGCCAACGGCTCGGTGGTGACGAGGTCCTTGGGAGTCTCGGCGCGGAGCCGGCGAGCGACATCGCGAGGCCCGCCGACGGTCAGCTCTCGGACGACGCCCTCTCATGGTTGGCCAGCGTGGGCACGAGCATCGTGCTCGGCGATGCGGACACGGTCGATCGATCCTCGGCGCAAGGCTTCCTCGCCCCGGCGCCCACCGTGCCGATGCCAACGGCCGGGGGCTCCCTCACGATGGTCCTGCCCGACCCCGATACCCAAGCGTTGTTCGAGCGGGGGGACCTGCTCGCCGACCCGGTTCGCGCGGCGCAGATCGTCCTGGGCGAGCTGGCCGTGATCTGGAAGGAGGCGCCCGTTCCCGGTGCGGCCATCGTTCGGGGCATCGCCATCGCGCCGCCGCCCACCCTGCCGGTCGAGATGTGGGACCCGCTGCTCCAGCGGGTTTCCGAGGCGCCGTTCCTCGAGCCGGTCACCGCCGCGGAGCTCGTGGATCGCATCAGCGCCCCGAACCCGAACCCCGACGGCGAGCTCGCCACGCCCACGAGCGCGGCGTTCGATACCTCGTATGCACACGAGATCGACGAGCTCAGCCACAACGTCGAGGCGTACGGGTCGATGCTCGGCCCGGCCAGCGAGGCGCCGACCGAGCTTCGTCGCAAGCTGTTCACCGCCACCGCGCCGCCGTACGTGACGGACCCGGCCGCCGGCCTGCCATGGTTGGCTTCCGTCGATGCGGCGACCCAGGAGGCGTTCGCCGCCGCGACGCCGCTCGTGAGCTCCACCTACACGTTCACATCGCGAGAGGGAACGATCCCGATCGTCATGGGCGACCCGGGCGACACGCCGCTGCGGGTGACGGTCGAGCTCATCGGCTCCGCCTTTTCGTTCCCGAACGGCTCCAGCCAGAGCGTCGTGGTTGAACGTCCGGGAACGATCGTGAGCTTCCCGGTCGTGGCGAACACGTCCGGCCAGAACCCGATCCAGATCGTGGTCCGCGCGCCCAACGGACGCCAGATCCCCACGACGCCGGTCACCATCTCGGTTCGCACCACGACCGTGAACCACATCGCGCTGCTCGTCACGATCGCCGCGGGGCTGGGTCTGCTCGCGCTGTACTCGAGGAGGTGGTTCCGACGGCGGACGAGCCCGACGTGAGCCCGATCGACGAGACCGATTCCCACGGCGACACCGTTCGTAGCGCCGCGGTCATGTCGACGGGCACCTTCCTGTCGCGCGCGACCGGCGTCGTGCGCGTTGGCGTCACGCTGGCGGCGCTCGGCACGTTCGCGCTGTCCGACAGCTACTTCAAGGCGAACACGACGCCAAACATCGTCTATGAGCTCGTGCTCGGTGGCATCCTCACCAGCGTCTTCGTCCCGCTGCTGGTCGAGTGGAAGCGGACGCACGGTCAAGAAGCCCAGTGGGAGGCGGGCAGTCGCTTCCTCACACTCGTGCTCGTGACGCTGACGGTCGTCACGATCGTGGCGATGATCGCCGCCCCGCAGATCATGCGGGTGTACCTCTCGGGCGTGGAGAACCCGGCCGACTACCAGGCCGAGCTCGAGGTGGGGACGTTCTTCCTCCGCTGGTTCTTGCCGCAGATCGTCTTCTACGGCATCGGCGCGGTCGCCGCCGGCCTGCTGACAGCGAATCGTCGGTTCTCGGCGCCGATGTTCGCCCCCGTCTTGAACAACCTGGTGGTGATCGCCACGATGGCGATCTTCATCGTGGTTCGCCACGGAGCGCCGCCCACGATCGAGAGCGTCACCCAGGGCCAGCGGCTCCTCCTGGCTGCGGGCACCACGCTCGGGGTCGTGGCGATGACCGTGGCCCTGTGGCCGTCGCTGCGACGGCTCGGCTTCCGATGGCACCTGCGGTTCGATTGGCGACACGAGACGGTGCGCCGCCTCCTGCATCTCGCGCGATGGATCGCGGTCTACGTGATCGCCAACCAGATCGCGTACTTCCTCATCATCGTCTTATGCGGACGGATCCCCGGCGGGTCGTACGTCGTGTACTCCCAGGCGTTCATCTTCTTCTCGCTCCCACACGCGATCGTCGCCGTCTCGATCTTCACCGCGATCCTGCCGGGGATGTCGGGGAGATGGACGGACAGGAACATCGACGGGGTCCGCGAGCTGTTCTCCCGCGGGTTGCGAGACACGGAGATCGTGATGCTGCCTGCCGCGGCCGGCTACGCGGTACTGGCGGGCCCGATCGTCGCCCTCTTCGCCAGCTACGGCGTGATGACGAGCGACAGCACCGAGCTGCTCGGCAAGACGTTGGCCGCCTTCGCGATCGGACTCCCCTTCTTCTCGTCCTTCCAGTTCCTGACGCGGACCTACTACGCGATGCAGGACGCCAAGACCCCGGCGATCGCCAATATCGCGGTGGCCGTCGTCAACCTGGCGATGGATCTGTGGCTCGCCTTCGGCCTGGATCTCGGGGTGCCCGGGCTGGCGCTGGGCTACGCGGCCTCCTACGCGGCCGGGTCGGCGATCCTCTACGTCATGGTCCGGCGCCGTCTCGGAGGCGCCGACGATCGACGGATCGCGGACACCCTCGCCCGAACGGTGGCGGCCTCGGTGATGACCGCGGCGGCCGCGTGGGCGACGGCGGCGGGGATGGCGTCGGTGTTCGATATCTCCCGGCCGCTCGTGCGGCTGCTCCAGGTATGCGTCGCCGTTGCGGCCGGTGTGCTTGCCTTCGCGCTCGGTGCGCTTATCTTCAGGATCCAAGAGGCCGATGAGGTCTGGCATGCCCTGAGCGCGAGGTTCCGACGATGATGCCCGCACACCCTTCGAGATCCCTGCACGATCAGGCCGGCCTGATCGGCAAGGTCGCGGTGTTCTGGATCATCGGACTCCTCCTCGTCGGGCTGCTGATCCTCGACGCCCTGTCGATCGTGCTGACCACGTTCAAGCTGTCGAACACCGCCCAGGCCGCCGCGTCCATCGCGGCGACCACGTACAAGAACCTGGGCGACGCGCCCAAGGCGTGCGACGCGGCGGCGGTCGAGTTGCTGCGCGACAACCAGCCGGTCCCCGAAGCCGGCGCGTGGTGCAAGATCGACACGACCTCCGGCGTCGCGACGATCGCGCTGCACTCCACGGCATCGAGCCTGGTCCTGGGCCGGCTGTCCTTCACCGAGGACTACACGAAGATCACGGTCAAGGAAACCGCCCAGCCGTCGTCGTTGTAGCGTGCGGACGTGACCGACGTCTCCGACGAACACCTCGTCAAGCGGTTCCTCGCGGGCGACGCCGGTGCGTTCACGGAGCTCGTGGGGCGGCACGAACGGCGCGTCTATGCGCTCTGCGTCCGGATCCTCGGCGATCGTGATGACGCCGCCGACGCGTCCCAGGACGCGTTCCTCATGGTCGTGCGGAAGCTCGATCAGTTCCGCGGTGACGCGGCGTTCTCCACATGGCTGCATCGCGTGACCGTGAACGTCTGCTACGACCACCTCCGCTCGGCGAAGCGCCGCCCGCTCCTGCATCGCGTCGACGACGATCGCCCGCTGGAGACCGGTCCGCCGATCCCCGATCATGCGGATGCCGTGGCGGATGCGCACGATGTCGCCGCCGGCCTCGCGGCCGTCCCCGAGGACTTCCGGATCGCGCTCGTGCTCGCCGACATCCAAGATCTCCCGTACGACGAGATCGCCCGCGTGCTCGATGTGCCGGTGGGAACCGTCAAGTCGCGCGTCCATCGGGGGCGGGTGGCGCTCGCGCGAGCGATGGGCCTCGCGAGCGAGCCCCGGGAACCGGAACAGCCCTCCGCGACGTCACAGGAGAAGCCATGACGCATCCAGGACCCGAGCTGACCGACTATGTCGACGGCACGCTGCCTGCGTCGGCCGTCGCACGCGTGGAGGATCATCTCCGGACCTGCGCCACCTGCCGACGGGAGGTCGACCTGGCGACCGCGGCTCGAGACGCCGCGCGAGCGACCGCCGAGCCCGCGCCGCCACCCGGGCTCGCGGATGCCGCGATCGCCGAGGCCGCGGGGATCGCCGCGGCTCGCGCCCCGGAGGTCCGGTCCCTCGACCGCTCGGCCTCGCACCGGCCGCGGCCCGCCACACCACGGTGGTTCGCCGTCCTCGGGGCCGCGGCCGTCATCGCGTTGATCGCCTTGCTCGTACCCAAGCTCGGCCAGCCCGGAAGCTCGCCCTCCTCTATGGCCGCCGGCGCGGCCGCGGAGGCCTCGTACCCACAGGCGACGGCGGTGGAGGTGCAAGACACCGACTATGGGACGGACATGCTCGCGCGGTTCGTGGCCGCCTTCGACGCGGCCGCCGTCCCAGGTCCGGCGAGCGGCGGCACCGGCGAAGCCGCCGGGTCGGGATCGCCGGCACCGATCTCCGCGATCGCCGGTCCCGATGCGGCGGTAAAGCTGTCCCCCGAGCGGCTTCCGGCCGCGACGCGCTGTCTGGACAACGCCTACGACAACCAGGGCGGCACGCCGACCCGCGTGATCCTCGCTCGCTACGAGGGGCAGCCCGCCTACCTCGGCGTCTATGTGCAGAGCCCCGGCGCCGGTCTGGCACCGAACGTGGTCCTCGTCGTCGTTGCCTCGGTCCACGGCTGCGACCCGCTGTCGACCGGACAGTTCAAGCTGCCCTGAGTGGGAATAGGCGAGCGTTTTCCGGTGTGGGAGGATGCCCACGATGACCGAGCAGCTTCGCAATGTGATCGTGATCGGGTCGGGGCCGGCCGGTTTCACCGCCGCGCTCTACGCCGCGAGAGCCGACCTCGAGCCCCTCGTGTTGAAGGGCCTCGACGCCGGCGGGCAACTGATGCTGACGACCGACGTCGAGAACTACCCGGGGTTCGCCGACGGGATCATGGGCCCCGAGTTGATGGAGCAGATGGAGAAGCAGGCGCAGCGCTTCGGCGCCGAGATCCTGGCCGTGCACGTCACCGAGGTCGACCTGTCCTCCCGTCCGTTCCTCGTGAAGGCGGGCGACCAGGCCTGGCGTGCACGCACCCTGATCATCGCCACCGGCGCCACTGCTCGCTGGCTCGACATCCCCGGCGAGGAACGGCTCCGGGGTCGTGGCGTGAGCGCGTGCGCGACCTGCGACGGCTTCTTCTTCCGGGATCGCGAGCTCGTCGTCGTCGGCGGCGGCGACACCGCGATGGAAGAGGCGACGTTCCTCACGAAGTTCGCATCGAAGGTCACGATCGTGCATCGACGCGACCAGTTCCGAGCCTCGAAGGTGATGCAGGATCGCGTGTTCGCCCACCCGAAGATCGAGGTGTTGTGGGACAGCGTGCTGGACGAGATCGTCGGCGAGCAGTCGGTCACCGGCGTCGAGGTCCGCAACGTCAAGACGGGCGAGACCATGTCGATGCCGACCGACGGCGTGTTCATGGCCATCGGCCACGACCCCTCGACGTCCCTGTTCGACGGTCAGTTGGACACCGATGAGGAGGGGTACCTCGTCGTGCGCGAGCCATCGACCGAAACGAACGTCCACGGGGTGTTCGCGGCGGGCGACGTGACCGATCACACCTATCGACAGGCCGTGACGGCCGCGGGCCAGGGATGCAAGGCGGCGATCGACGCGGAACGGCTCCTCGGTGAAGAGCAGCACACGCAGTGAGTAGGAATGCGAACGCCCTCCCAGGCGTTCTGGGAACCTGGTGACACCGTTCGCGGTGACTTGACGACCTGAAGGAGCTCTTGAGATGGCGAACATCGGCGAAGTGGGCGACAACGACTTCCAGACAACAGTCTTGGACTCCGAGACCCCGGTCCTCGTGGACTTCTGGGCGGAGTGGTGCGTGCCGTGCCACATGGTGTCGCCGGTCGTCGAGGAGATCGGCACCGAGCAGGGCGAGTCCCTCAAGGTCGCGAAGCTCAACATCGACGACAACCCGCAGGCCACGCGCACGTACGGCGTGATGTCGATCCCGTCGCTGATCCTGTTCAAGGGCGGCCAGGAGGTTGCGCGCGTCGTGGGCGCCAAGCCCAAGGACGCGATCCTGCGCGACATCGGCTCGCATATCGGTTGACGTTGCCGCGGCCTCGGGGCGGCCGCAGACTGCATGTGTGCAGATCTATCGCCTCGGCGACGAGGGCCCCGAGATCCTGGACATCCGACAGCGGCTGACCGAACTCGGCTTCGTTCTGCCGAACGGCGATCGCGGAGCATACGACGAGCAAACGCGCGAGGCCGTTCGCGCGTTCCAATCGCAACGAAGCCTGCGAGCCGACGGGATCGTCGGCCCCGATACCTGGGGGCAACTCGTCGAAGCCGGGTTCCGGCTCGGTGACCGCACGCTGTACCTGCACGCGCCGTTCCTCCGTGGGGACGACGTGCGCGCCTTGCAGCGCAAGCTGGACGCGCTCGGATTCGACCCCGGCAAACAAGACGGCGTGTACGGCCCGGCAACCGACGCAGCGCTGCGTGAGTTCCAACGCAACGTCGGCGACGACGTGGACGGTGTGGTCGGTCTCCACACGATCGCCACCCTCGAGCGCATGCGGCCGCTGGACGACGTTCCCGGTCGAGGGGTCGTGCGCGAAACGGAGGAGCTCCGCTCGATCCGTGGCCGGCTCGATGGACAGGTGATCGCGATCGACCCCGGCCAGGCGCAGGTCGAAACCGCCGACCCCGACGCATGCCTCGGGCTCGCGCTCGCCGTCGCCGCGGAGCTCGCGCGGCTCGGTGCCGCCCCCGAGGTCCTGCGCGAAGGAACGGTCGCCACGAGCCCGTCGTCGCGGGCGTCGATGGCCAACACGCTCGACGCCGCCGTGTGCGTGTCGTTGCATCTCGACGAGGGGAGCGCGGAGACGGGCGGCCCCACGTGCTCGTACTACGGGTCGCAGGCGACGCACTCCCCCGCCGGGCGGCATCTCGCCGAGGTGATCCTCGATGAGCTCGAGCACGAACTGCGCCTGCGCGGACGCCTGCAGCGACTGACCGTCTCGATGCTCCGCGAGACCAGGATGCCTGCAGTGCAGGTAGATGCCTCGGCTACCGAGACCGGGCCCGGCCGGCACGCGACTGGCGAAGCCACACCCCGCGCCCGCGCGATCGCCGAGGGCGTGCGGCGATTCTTCGAGGACTAGCGTCGCCGGCCAAGCAGGGCGAGCACCACGGCGAACACCGCGCCGAGGACTGCGGCGCGCAACACGCGCTCCCGCTCCGTGAGGAACGAGGATGTGTGCCCGTCGGCCTGCGTGTTCATGGCGGATAGGCTACCGACATGCGCGCGTGTCTGATGATCGAGGGTCAGCAGGGCGTCACCTGGAGCGACTGGTGCGCGCTCGCCGATCTCGCAGAGCGCAGCGGCTTCGAAGGACTGTTCCGCTCGGATCACTACTTCAGTGGCGACGGCGTCTCGGGCATCGGTGCCACCGATGCGTGGACGGTGCTCGGCGCGCTCGCCGCGCGAACCTCGACCCTTCGACTCGGCACGCTCGTCTCCCCGGTCACGTTCCGTGAGCCCGCTGTTTTGGCGCGGGCCGCGCTCACCGTCGACCTCATCAGCGACGGTCGCGTCGAGATCGGCATGGGCGCCGCGTGGTGGGAGGAGGAGCACACACGTTTCGGAATTCCCTTCCACGACGTCGATCGCCGCTGGGAGATGCTCGAGGAGCAGGTTCCGATCGTGCACGGGCTGTTCACGGAGGATCGATTCTCGTTTCACGGCAAGCACTATCGGCTGGACGACGCCGACCAGCTGCCGCGCCCGATCCAGCGGCCGCGACCGCCGTTGATCCTGGGCGGTCGGGCTGTCGGCCCTCGGATGCAGGCTCTGATCGGCTCCTACGCCGATGAGTTCAATACCGTCGGCGGCACGCCGGCCGACGTCGCCGAGCGTTTCGGTCGAGCGCGGGCGGCGGTCACCGCTGCCGGGCGCGATCAGGACTCGCTCGTGACCTCGTTGATGACGTGGTTCTTCATCGGTCGCACGGAGGCCGAGTATCTCGACCGCCTCCACCGTGCGCATGGGATCGACCCGGCCGCCGGACCGTTCGATGCGTACCGCGCGGATATCGAGGCAGATTGCATCGTCGGCACACCGGCACAGGCGATCGAGCGACTCAACGCGCTCGCCGCCGCCGGCGTCCAACGGATCTTCTTGAACCATGAGCTGTACGACGATGCGGACATGGTGACGCTGATGGCAACCGAGGTCTTGCCGGCGGTGCGATCATGACCTCCGCTGGGTTCGTGCTCTTCTTCCTGATCTTCGTGGTCGGCGGCATCGCACTGTTCATCTATGCCCTCGTCGATGTCATCCGGATGCCGAACGATGCCGCGTTCAAGGCGGGCACGCAGCTGATCTGGATCCTGGTCATACTTCTGGCGCAAGGCATCGGGGCGATCATCTACCTGATCGTCGGGCGCCCACCGGGGGGAGCGACGGCGGCTCGCGTCGCTCCGGCACCACTCGCACCGATCCCCCCACCGCCCGACGGAGCCCTCGGTTGAGCCGCTGTTAGGCTGACGCCTTCCCCGACTCCTCCCAATCAATGGCCGAGTTCTCGATCGATCGGTTCGTCGACAGGTACGCGCGTCGCGCCGCGGGCATGACCGCCTCGGAGGTCCGCGCGTTGTTCGCCGTCGCCGCTCGGCCGGAGGTCGTTTCGCTCGCCGGCGGTATGCCATTCGTGCAGGCGCTGCCGACGGCGGAGGTCCTTGCCGTCGGAAACGAGGTGCTCGGCGAGATGGGCGACGTCGCGCTGCAATACGGCAGCGGCCAGGGTGCTTCCGCATTGCGCGAGCGGATGGCGCTGCTCATGGCGGAGGAGGAGGTGCACGCCGACCCGGAGGACGTCGTCGTGACGACCGGTGCGCAGCAAGCGCTCGACCTGCTCGGCAAGCTCTTCATCGATCCCGGCGACCTGATCGCGGTCGAGGCGCCTGCCTACGTCGGCGCGCTCACCGCCTTCGGAGCGTACGAGCCGCGGTACCTCCCGATCGACCTCGACGGGGACGGGATGCTGGTCGACCAGCTCGAGCAGGCCCTCGTCCGCGGCGAGCGACCGAAGTTCGTATACACGGTGCCAAACTTCGGCAATCCCGCCGGTGTGACGATGTCATACCCTCGGCGCCAGCACCTTGTTGCCCTGTGTCGAGAGGCGGGCATCCCGATCATCGAGGACAACCCGTATGGGCTGCTGCGCTTCGATGGCGACCCAGTCCCGTGTCTACGAACACTCGACCCCGAGAACGTGATCTACCTCGGCACAGTCTCCAAGACGTTCTCGCCAGGGGTGCGGGTCGGGTGGGCACTGGCCGAACCGTCGGTCGTGCAGCGCCTGATCCTCGCGAAAGAGGCGGCGGATCTCTGCGGGTCCAGTCTCAACATGCTCCTGACGGAACGATGGTTCTCTGACGAGAACCGTTGGCGTACAACACTGGCGACGTTGGTAGACACGTACCGGTCGCGGCGAGACACCATGCTCGCCGCCCTGGAAGAGCAGCTGCCGGACGGCGCGACGTGGACACATCCGGACGGTGGCTTCTACGTCTGGGTCACCCTGCCGGAGTGGCTGGATGCGAAGGCCATGCTTGCCGCGGCGGTCGAACGGCGCGTCGCCTACGTGCCGGGGACCGCGTTCTACCCGGACGGCAGAGGCGTGAACGAACTACGGCTCGCTTTCTGCTATCCGACGGAGGATCGGATCCGCGAGGGTGTCGCACGCCTCGGCGCCCTGCTTCGCGAGGAAGAGCAGCTCTATCGGAGTATGCAGGGATGAGTGCAAAGCGCATCGCCGTCATCGCGGGCGGACGGACTCCCGAGCGGGATGTCTCGCTTCGGGGTGGGCATCGTGTGACGGCATCACTCACAGACCTCGGACACGACGCCTGGCTCCTCGACCCGGCGGACCTGAAGCTCGTCGAGGCGCTCCGTGAGCGGGCGCCGGATCTGTGCTGGCTCGCCTTGCACGGCAAGGAAGGTGAGGACGGCACCGTGCAGCGACTGCTCGACCTCCTGGGTATCCCGTACACGGGGACGCCCGCCTTCGACTGCGAGCTCGCGTTCGACAAGGTGCTGGCAAAGGACGTGCTACGTCGCGCCGGCGTTCCCACGCCCGATTGGGTGGCGATCGAGGGCTGGGCGCTTCGCGACCTCGGAGGGGGCGCCGCGCTCCCTGCGGCGCTCGATCGGATCGGGCTCCCCTGTGTCGTCAAACCCTCGAGGAGCGGTTCGGCCTTGGGGGTCGGCACCGTCGAGCGTGAGAGCGACCTCGCGGGCGCGGTTTTGAGTGCGCTGTCGTTCAGCGGCGCCGTGATCGTTGAGCAGATGGTGCGAGGAACCGAGATCGCCGCGGGGTTCGTCGGAGAGCCGATGGAGGGCCTCCCGCTCGTCGAGATCGTGCCGAAGGGCGGCGTCTATGACTACGGCGCGCGCTATACGGCAGGGGCGACCGACTACTACGCACCCGCGCGGCTGGATGCCGTCGTCGCGGACGACGTCCGAGGGGTAGCGGGGGCCGCGATCGCGGCGCTGGGCACTCGGGGGCTCGGGCGCGTCGACATCCTGGTTGCCGACGACGGGGCGCCGTCGGTCCTCGAGGTGAACGTGTCGCCGGGCATGACGGAAACCTCGTTGCTGCCGATGGCGGCGCAGGCGGCCGGGATCTCGTTCGAGCAGCTGTGCGATGCCATCATACGCCCCGTGGACGTTCAGGGGTGAGGGTCCGCCTGCTCTTCGTCGCCGCGATCTTGGCGATCGGGGCGGCGTCCTGCACCGCCGACGCCACCACGACGACGGGAGCCGGCCCCACGCCGAGCACCGCGCACGCGCTTCCGCAGACCGTCTCGGTGGGCGGACGAACCTACGACGTCGAATGTCTGCCGGTGGCGGAGGCGTTGGTCGACATCGAGCTCCCTCATCCTGTGGGTCAGCCGAAACTCCGCGCCATCACGGGACTCTGGGATCGTCAGGCCGTTGCCGTCTTGGCGAACGATGCGCAGGGGTGCGGGGTCTGGGTGCTGGGGCTCGCTGAAGGTCTGAGCGAGGAAGCATCGGCCGCGATCATCGATGAGGTCACGCAAGGCGTCGAGCACTTCGGTGTGACGGCGTCACCCGTTCCCAAGGAGCCGTAGGGCCTAATCGGGCGCCAGGCCGGGGCCGGAGCCGATGATCTCGGAGACGATCCGCTCGAGGTCGTCCGCGGATCCGAACTCGATCACGACTTTGCCGCGCTTGGCCCCCATCTGGATCGAGACGCGCGTCGCAAGCTGCTCGGACAGGATCTCCTCCACCTCGGCGAGCCCCGCGTCGGCGGTCGAGGGCGGCTGCGCGTCCTTCGCGGGCTCCCGCTTCTCGGCCGGCGCGTCGACGAACCGGCGGACCGCCTCCTCGGTCTGTCGGACGGACAGGTCCTCCGCCGCGATCCGAAGCGCGAGCGACGACATGGCGTCCTTGTCGCCGAGCGACAGAAGCGCCCGGGCGTGGCCCGCGGTGACCTTGTCGTCCGCAAGAAGCTGCTGGACGTCGAGGGGGAGACCCAGCAACCGGATCGTGTTCGCGATGTGTGACCGTGACACACCGACCCGTTCGGCCAGTTCCTCCTGTTTGAGGCCCAACTCGCCAAGGAGCGCCTTGAACGCCTCGGCCTGCTCGATCGGATTCAGGTCCTCTCGATGGATGTTCTCGATCAGGGCATCGCGGAGAAGATCGGTGTCATCGGAGTCTCGAAGGACGATCGGGACGGTAGCCAGACCGGCGGCCTTGGCGGCCCGGAGCCGGCGCTCGCCGGCGATCAGCTCGTAGGAGCCCTCCTCGGTCCTGCGCACGACCAGCGGCTGCAGGATGCCGACTTCGCGGATCGACGCGGCCAGGGAGGTCAGCGCCTCGTCGTCGAAATGCGTCCGCGGCTGTTTCGGGTTCGGGGCGATCGAGTTGACCGGGACGTCGAGGAAGCCGCCGATCGAGGTCTCTCCCGCCTCGGGGGCGCCGGGGATCAGCGCCGACAATCCACGGCCGAGGCCGCCTCGCTTCGACATCACTCGCCTCCTTTTCGGAACAGCCGCCAACGGCGCTTCTGGCCATCGTCATCGTCGTGGAGCGTCGCGCCGATCGACGCCTCAGCTTCTCGGCGGGACACCGCCTCGCCTGCCGAAGACGACCGACCGGGGGCGCCAAGATCGGCGTTCTCATCGATCACCACCACGCGTCGCTCGGGCAGCCGGCCGGGCTCCACGGCCTGGGCAGGGCGCACGCGCGGAGCGTCCGGCTCCGACTCCCAGATCTCGTCATCGCTGGCCTCGGGCACTGGGTCCGCCGTCCGGATCGGTTCTGGCTTCGGTGCGGCGACCGCATGCGGCGTGGGTCTGGACGCCTTGACCGGCGGTGGCTCCGGCTTCGGCTCGGATACCGACGGTTGCTCAGGCTCGGGCTCAACCTCGGGCTCGGGCTCGGGTCCCTCCGCTTCCTCCAGCACCTCGTGGACCGTCGGAAGGTCGGCGTCGTCCGCCGGTTCATCCGGGACCGGCGCCGGAGGCCTGGATTCGTCGATCGCGGCCGGGGCGACGATGTCCGGCAGATCGTCGAAGGTCGCCATCGGCGCGTCGGGCGGGGGACGGAGCGCCACTTCGCGGGCGAGGAGCCGATACGACTCCGCCCCCTTGGACTTGGAGTCATAGACCGTGATCGGAACCCCGTACCCGGGCGCCTCCGACAAACGCACCGTCCGCGGGATGATGGCGTCGTACACCAGCTCACCGAAGAACCGCTGGACCTCCGCGACGACCTGTTCCGAGAGCTTCGTTCGCGGATCGAACATGGTCATCACGATGCCCGTGAGCCGGAGCTCCGGATTGATATTCTGCTGCACGAGGCTGACGTTGCGAAGCAGCTGTCCCAATCCCTCCAACGCGTAGTACTCACATTGGATCGGAACGATCAGCTCGTCCGCGGCGGTCAGCGCATTGACTGTGATGAGGCCGAGCGAGGGCGGGCAATCCAGGAAGATGAAGTCGTAGGCGCCCTCCGACACGCCGGCCAGGCCGCGCTTGAGACGACCTTCCCGGGAAAAGGCGCTCACGAGCTCGATCTCCGCGCCAGCCAGATCGATCGTCGAGGGGATCGCATCCAACCCCGGAACAGGGGAGTGAACGATCGCATCCCGCACCGGCCTCTCGGCCACGATCACGTCGTAGGAGGTGACCGACCGGTGTTCGTGCCGGATGCCCATGCCGGTGGACGCATTGCCTTGCGGATCGAGGTCGACGACCAGTATCCGGTAGCCGATCTCCGCCAGCGCGGCCCCAAGGCTGACCGCGGTGGTCGATTTTCCGACCCCGCCCTTTTGGTTCGCGATAGCCACGATGCGAGCTACCCCGGGTGTCTCCGGAACCACGGGCTCGAGCTTCTTCTTCGAGCCAACGCGTGGCTTTGCAGAGCTCGAATCAGAACGAGCGGACGACGAAGAGGCGCCGGAAGAAGGCTTGCTCACTGCCGGCCCATGATAACCAGGGGCCCGGACTGCGCAAGGCCCGAGGGGGTGGAAAGTCGCCAAGAGGGGACCGAGCCGGCGAGTTCGGCATCCTCGAACCCGGCTCCGGCCCAATAGACCAGCCGCCCAGCCTCGCTCAACAGGGGTTCGGCGGCGATCCAGCTTCCCGTCGGCCCCGAGAAGGCGCGCGCGAGGCAGACGTCGAAGGGCCCTTCGGCCGTCTCGACCTTGCCGAGGAGGACGTTTGCGTTTCGAAGTCCCAGGTCGTCGACCACAGACTCGAGGAAGGCGGCTCGCCCGCGACGCATCTCGATCAGGGTGAACGAACGATCGGGCAGGACGATCGCGAGCGGAAGGCCGGGCAGGCCGGCTCCGCTGCCCAGATCGACGACACGGGCCTCCGGTGGTATCTCCGGCAAGGCCCGGAGCGAATCCAGGATGTGCCGCTCCCAGAGCTTCTCGACGTCCCCGGCGGCGACATAGCCCCTCGGTACGGCGCGGAGACGGAGGGCTTCCTCGAACGCCACAAGCCCTTCGAGACCCTGGGCGGCGGCCACAGATCCGAGACTGAGTAGATCCTCGGCCCAACCCTGATGTTTCACGTGAAACATCTTATCCACACCCTCGCGGTGGCCCGTGGGTCAATCGGGGAGGACGACGACGTGCCGATCCGGGTCCTCGCCTCGGGACTCGGTCGTCACGCCGTCGATCTCGGCGACGGCGTCGTGTGCGATCTTGCGCTCAAGGGCGTCCATCGGCTCGAGCGCCTGCTCCTGGCCGGTGTCGAGGGCCGCGTCCGCGGCGGCCTTCGCCTTCTCGACGACCCGCTCGGCACGTCGCTTCCTGTAGTCCTCGACGTCTACGAGGACACGGATCCTCTGATCAAGACGATGGCCGACGACTTGGCGGGACAACTCTTGGAGGGCGTCGAGCGTCTGTCCATGCCTGCCGATGAGGAGCGACATATCCTCCGGATCGCCGTCCAGGATGTCCACGTATACGCGTCCGCCCTGCTCGGTGGGCTCGGCGATGGCATCGATGTCCATCTTGGCCAGCAGCTCCTCGACGAAATCAGCGACGGCGTCCGCCTGCTCCTCGATATCGACGTTCTCGTCACGTCGGTCTGCACCGGCCATCAGTTCGGTCCCTCCGTTTCGGGCTTCTTCTTCGGCTTGAGCTGGTTGCCGGGCTTCGCGCCCTTGGCCGGCTTCCCGCCGGACGTCGGCTTGCCTTGCGGCGGCCTCTTCGGCGCCTGCTGGGGCTTCTTGGGGACCTGCTTCGGACCGCTCTGCGGGGGCTTCTTCGCGGGGTCCTGCTGTTGACGGGCGCTTTCGGCCTTCTCGTTCATCCACCCCATGATGCCCTTCTTCTGGGGGGCGCCCTGCGCCATCTTCTCGCGCTGCTCGGCCATGCGTCGCTCGAGTGCCTCAGGCCCGATATGGCCCGCTCGCAGCATCACCGTCTGCTGGGCGATCTGGATCCCGTTCGCGGTTGTCCAGTACATGATCAGACCCGCCGGGAACGCCCACCCCCAAACGCCATACATCAATGGCATGTACTTCATGATCGCCTGCTGCCCGCCGGTCTGCGCGCTCGGCGGGCTGGCCTTCGACATCTGGCGCTGCTGGTAGACAGCGGTGCCAAGCATGAGCAGCAGGAGCACAACGTACGGGATCGCGTCGGGGAACTTCTTCGCGCCGCAGTCCAACGTGGCTTGCGAGGTTGGCGCCGATTCGATCGGTTGGTTACCGCTGGCGAGGATCGGCAACCCCTGCACGATCGGCTGCTTCTGCGTGTCTTTCTCGGTCACGGTCGTGCCCGAGGTCCCCAGCGCGCACTGAAGATTGAGCGACAGCATCTCGAGGTTCTGGTGCTCCACGACGTTGTAGAACAGCGTGCTGTCTGTGGGCAGGTGGTTGTTGACGACCGTGTACGAGATCACCTGGCCGCTCGCGTCGGCGTTGGGGGACAGCACCGGCGGCCGTATGACGGCGTACATCGCGAACAGGAAGGGGAGCGTCAGCAGCATCGGGAGGCACCCGCCGAGAGGGTTGACCCCTGCCTCCTTGTAGAGCTTCATCGTCTCTTCCTGCTGCTTCTGCTTGTTGCTCTTGTAGCGCTTCTGCAGGTCCTTGATCTTTGGTTGGAGCGCCTGCATGTGCTGCATGCTCTTGATCTGCTTGAAGCCGAAGGGCAGGAGCAGCAGGCGGATGATGATCGTGACGATGATGATCGTCAGGGCGTAGTTGGGCACCACGCTGTAGACCTGGGCCATGCACCATCCGAGTCCGTTGAGCAGGCTCTGCCACACCGCGATCGCGACCATGCTTGTGTCTACGCTCCCGTCATCTCGTGATCTGGTTGTATGACCGCATCATGCAGAGCGACGCGGGAAGGGATGCGATCGATGCCGCCGGCGCCGAACGGGTTGCAGCGCAGGATGCGCCATGCCGTCAGCCACGCGCCGCGAACGACACCGTGTGCGCGGATCGCTTCTTCCGCGTAGTGGCTGCAGCTCGGATAGAAGCGGCACTGGCCCCCGAACATGCCCGAGAGCGTTGCCCGGTACAGACGGATGAAGCCGATCGAGATCGACCGGAGCGGGGCGCCCGCTCGCCATACGGCCGTGCGGAAGCTCATCGCCGCTGACTTCCGCTCAAGAGCTCGGTCATCTCACCCACCAGATCTTGGCTTTTCGCGCCGACGATCGGCGCCCTCGCCACCAGGACCGCGTCGCGATCCCGGACCGCCTCGGCGACCTGTCGCCACGCCGCCCTGAGCACGCGCCGCGCTCGGTTTCGCTGCACCGCCCCGCCCACACGCTTGCCCGCGATCACCGCGACCCGATCGGATCCGGGGACGAGGAACAGTATGACCCGTTCTCCGCGGACCGGCCGTGCCGTGTCGAGGATCTGCCTGACGTCGCGCGAGCGCACCTGTCGACGTTTCCGCAGGTCAGACGCTCAAACGAGCGCGACCCTTGCGGCGCCTCGCCGCGAGGATCGATCGGCCCGCGCGCGTGCGCATGCGGTGACGGAAGCCGTGCACCTTCGCACGGTGGCGGTTGTTCGGTTGGTACGTACGCTTGCCTTTGGCCATGGATGATGAACCTCACTCGATGCGATGGCCGACGGGGTCGCCGGCGGCACGAGTATACGGGCATCATCGCTGGCTAGAGGGGTTGACAACAGAAAGAGCGTCAAGACCAGCCTTTGGGCGTGAAGTGTGGAAAACCACCGTGCTATCGTCCCGACCGCCTCCCCCCGGGCATGCGACATATCTCCGAGTCGATCGAAAGGGAACCCTTCCCCCGGACGGGTTATCCACCGGTGTGGAAAGGTCTTGTGGAATAGGTATGGAACGGATCGCCGGCGATACAGCCGCGCTCGAGGCCTGGACTGGCGTCCTGACCCGAGCCCGGTCGGAGCTCAAGGACACGACGATCGTCATGTGGTTCGCCGACGTGGCGCCGGTCTCGCTCGACGACGAGGTGCTCACGTTGTCCGTCCCCAGTCCTCTTGTGCGGGAGCGCCTGCAGCATAACCATCTTGGGCTGATCGAGGACGCCGCCGCCACGTTCTGTGGGCACCCGGTGAAGATCGAGTTCGTCGTCGACGAGGGCATGCGCCACCCGCTGGCCGACACCGCCGAGCCGATGGTCCACCCCGAGCCAACGGTCGTTGCCCCCGCGCCGGCCATGGGTCCGGTGAGCCTCGGCGCCCCCGGTCTGCCGTTCCCCAACTACACGTTCGACGCGTTCGTTCCGGGCGCGTCCAACCGATTCGCGCACGCCGCGGCGATGGCCGTGGCCGAAGCGCCGCCCTCCACCGCCTACAACCCGTTGTTCATCTACGGCGGCGTGGGCCTCGGCAAGACACACCTGCTGATCGCGGTCGGTCATCACATGTACCGCCTGAATCCGGGCATCCGCGTCAAGTACGTCACGTCGGAACAGTTCCTCACCGAGTTCATCAAGGCCGTCCGCGAGCGCCAGAGCGATCGATTCCGTCAGCGGTTCCGCGAGGTCGACGTGTTGTTGGTCGACGACATCCAGTTCCTGGCCAAGCGTGAAGAGACCCAGACGGAGTTCTTCCACACCTTCAATCACTTGCACGGCAGTGGAAAGCAGATCGCCATCGCGTCGGACCGGCCGCCGCACGAGCTCTCCGGCCTCGAGGAGCGCCTCGTCAGCAGGTTCCGCTGGGGCCTGTGCGTGGACGTGCAGCCGCCCGACCTCGAGACGCGGATCGCGATCTTGCAGGTGAAGGCCGAGCGCGAACGACTGACCGTCCCCCACGATGTGATCGAGTTCATCGCCTCGAAGTTCGACCAATCCGTGCGCGAGCTCGAAGGAGCGTTGGTGCGAGTCGCCGCGTGGTCGGAGCTCACCGCGCAGCCGATCGATCAGGAGCTCACCGAGCGAGCGCTCCAGGATCTGATCCCGCAATCCGAGACGGAGATCCCACCGCAGATGATCATGGAGGAGACGGCCTCGTACTTCACCTTGACCACAGGCGATCTCGTCTCGAAGTCGCGCTCCCGGCCCCTCACCACCGCCCGGCACATCGCGATGTACATCATGCGCGAATGCACCGGGTTGTCGCTGGTCAAGATCGGCGAGATCTTCGGCGGTCGCGACCACACGACCGTGCTGCACGGGATCAAGAAGGTCGAAGACGAGATGCGAGCGCGCGATGCGACCTTCCGGCAGGTCCAGGACGTGACCCGGATCGTCCGGAGCCGTGTCCGGAGCACGGTCTGACGATGTGGAGAACCACCGCGTCCGTTGGGGATAGATCTGCCGCCGATCGAGGGTCGCGCAAGGTCGTCAGCACTTGTCCGCCCCGTGTCCCCATGTCGGTTGGCCCCGCTACGCTGGGGCGACGTGGGGTTATCCACGTTTCCACCGGCACCACTACTACTACCCTAGAGAAATACTTCAGTACAAGCGGGAGGTGTCCACGGTGAGGTTCCGATGCGATCGCGACGTGCTGTCCGAGGCGTTGCAGACGGTTCAGCGAGGTGTGTCGTCCAGGCCGGGGATCCCCGCGCTGACCGGGGTGCTCCTCGACGCGACCGAGGCGGGCCAGCTCACGCTGACGACGACCGACCTCGAGGTCTCGGCGCGGCTGACGATCGACGTGCAGGTCACCGAGCCGGGAACGGCGCTCGTGCCGGCCCGGTTGCTCGGCGACACGGTGAAGTCGCTGTCGGATGCTCCCGTCGATGTCGAGACCGATCCGTCCCAGGCCAGGATCCGTTGCGCTGCATATGAAGGCTCCCTCCGGCTGCTGCCCGCTGAGGACTTCCCGGGGCTGCAGGAGCCCGGTGGCACCAAGGTGCAGGCCGACGCCGGCGCGTTCGCCGAGGCCGTGTCGCAGGTCGGCAGGGCGGCGAGCCGTGACGAGGCGCGGCCGGTGCTCACCGGCGTGCTGGTCGAGATCAGCCGCGAGGGCTGCATGTTGGCGGCCACCGACTCGTACCGGCTCGCGGTGCGCGAGCTCGTCGCGACCGCCGACGGCGAGGCGAAGGCGATCGTGCCCGAGCGTGCGCTCTCGGAGGCAGGCCGTGCGGCGGCCACCGACGAGAAGGGCACCGTCGAGATCTCGGTGGACGAGTCGCAGGTGTCGTTCCGCGCCGGCGGCTTGACGCTCACGTCGCGCCTGATCGAGGGCGAGTTCCCGAACTACCGGCAGTTGCTGCCCGACACGCACGAGAGCAGGCTGATGGTGTCGCGCCAACAGCTCCTCGACGCAGTGCGCCGCGTCGGCCTCCTCGCTCGCGACACGACGCCCGTGCGCATGGAGTTCAACGCGCTCGGTGTCAAACTCTCGTCCAGCTCCCCCGATCTCGGACAGGCCGTCGAGACGGTCGAGGCGCGCTACGAGGGCGAGGACCTCACCGTCGCCTTCAACCCGCAGTACCTGATCGACGGGTTGACCGCCGCGGTGGGCGAGTCGATCCGGCTCGATGTCCGCGACGGTTTGAAGCCGGGGGTCGTGCACGGCGAGAGCGACGGCTTCACGTACCTGGTGATGCCGGTACGTCTCCCGGCCGCGGTCTCATAAGTATTCGGGCGCACCGCATTTCGGGCTGATGCGCCTTCAGTGGATCGAGTTGCGCGATTTCCGGAACCACGCGCACACCCGTCTCGATCCGATCCCCGAGGGCCTGCTGGTGGCGGTCGGCGCCAATGGCGAGGGCAAGACCAACCTGTTGGAGGCCATGCACTTCCTCTACGCGCTCGAGAGCCCACGCGCCTCGGCGAGCGAGCCGTTGGTGCGTCGAGGGGCAGACGCCGGCTACGTGCGCGGTGAGTTCCTGACCGAGGGCGGGAAGGTTCTCGTCGAGGTCGAGGTGCGCGCGCGCGGCGCCAACAAGGTGCAGGTGAACCGCTCGCCGATCCGCCGCAAGCGCGACCTTCGCAAGCAGGTCCGCTCGATCATGTTCGGCCCGTTCGATCTGCCGGTGATCACCGGCGATCCGGCGAGACGCCGATCCTTCATGGACGAGGTCGTCGTGGCGCTGGTACCCGCGTCGGACACGCTGACCTCCACCTACGAGCGGGTCTTGCGGCAACGGAACCGTCTGCTCAAGGAGCACGACGGACGCGGCGCGCCGCCCGAGCTCGAGGCGTGGGACGAGCAGCTGATCCAGACCGGCACCGCCGTGACGGAGGGCCGTGCGGCGGCCGTGATGGCGATCGCGCCGCCGGCGTCCCAGACGTTCGAGGACATCGCCGGGTATCCGCTCCTCGTGCGCTATGCCCCGAACGTCCAGTCAGGCGGCGATGTGGCCGAGTCCTTCCGGACACAGCTCGCCGCGCGGCGCGACGACGAGCTCCAGCGCCGATCCTCGCTCGTCGGCCCCCATCGCGACGACCTCGAGCTCGCCGTGCGCGAGCTGGGGGCGCGTGGGTTCGCCAGCCACGGGGAGACCTGGGTGGCGGCGGTGTCGCTTCGTCTCGGGCTCGCGGACGCCGTGCAGGCCGCGATCGGCGAGCCCCCGCTGGTGGTGGTGGACGATCCGTACAGCGCCCTTGATCCGACCCGGCGCGATCACGTCGCGACCCGCCTGGCGGCGCGCGGTGGCCAGGTCGTGATCAGCGTGGCCGACGATGCCGACGTGCCCGCCCAGGCCACGCAGATCTGGGACGTGCGCGCCGGCGGCGTCGCGGTGCGAGGCTGACGCGATGCCACACTCCAAAGGGTTCGGGAACCGTCGCGACACGCGCAGCACCGATCCGGTGGCCATCGGGGACATCGTCGATCGGCTGTTGGAAGAAGACGTCTTCTCGCGGGGCATGCCGATCGCCAAGCTGCTTCGGGCATGGCCCGAGGTCGTGGGCGAACGCCTCGCGGAAGCCACGACGCCGGTGTCGCTGGAGGGCGGCTGCTTGGTCGTGCGGGCCGCCGACGGGCCGTGGGGATCCCAGGCGAAGTACCTCGCCGACGAGATCAGAACCCGGGCCGACGACGCGCTCGGCGGCGGTGCCGTGACCAGCATCCGGATCACCGTCGGCGATGCGAGAAACCGCAGGTCAGAAGGCTGATTTAGTACCGTTGCTTCCGGTCATCCGACCCCGTCGTCGAGTAAGATATGGGGGTCGCGCCCGGTCCCCCCGCGCGCGGTCCCCAACGACGTCGTGTGGGTTCCGCACGGCCCCGATCGGAGGACGTTTGACCACTGTCACGAAGCCGACCACCAGAGCGAAGCGAGCGAAGAGCACCGACTACGACGCCCAGAACATCCAGGTCCTCGAGGGACTCGAGCCGGTCCGCAAACGGCCCGGCATGTACATCGGCACCACCAGCGTCCGCGGCCTGCATCACCTCGTCTACGAGGTCGTCGACAACGCGATCGACGAGGCGATGGCAGGGTATTGCGATCGCATCGTCATCACCTTGCACACCGACGGTTCCGCGAGCGTGCACGACAACGGCCGCGGCATCCCGGTCAAGGCCATCCCCGGGGCCAAGGATCGGCGCTCGGCGCTCGAGGTGGTCCTGACCGTCCTGCACGCCGGCGGCAAGTTCGGTGGGGGCGGCTACTCGATCTCAGGCGGCCTGCATGGCGTCGGCGTCTCGGTGGTCAACGCCTTATCGGAGAAGCTCGACGTGGAGGTCCGTCGGGACGGCGCGGTCTACACGATGGCCTTCGCCCGCGGCAAGGTCACGAAGAAGCTGACCAAGGGCAAGGCGGCGCAGAAGACCGGCACGTTGGTGCGCTTCTGGCCCGATCCCGAGATCTTCACCGAGACGGTCGAGTTCAAGAAGGAGATCCTGCAGGAGCGTCTCCACGAGCTCAGCTTCCTGAACAAAGGGTGCGAGATCCAGCTCGTCGACGATCGCGACGGGTCCAAGGAGATCTACAAGGCGAACGGCGGCCTGGTCGACTTCGTGAAGTACCTGGGTCAGGGCAAGGACACCCTCGCCCGCATCATCCCCGTCGAGTACAAGGGCGACGACGGCGAGGTCGAGATCGCGATGCAGTGGACCAACGCCTACAGCGAGTCGGTCTACTCCTTCGCCAACACGATCAACACCCACGAGGGCGGCATGCACGAGGAGGGCTTCAAGAAGTCGCTCACCAACGTGCTGAACCGCTACGCGCGCACGAAGGGCATCCTCAAGGAGAAGGAAGACAATCTGATCGGCGAGGACGTCCGCGAGGGCCTGATCGCGATCATCTCCGTGAAGCTCCGCGATCCGCAGTTCGAAGGGCAGACCAAGACGAAGCTCGGCAACGCCTCGATGCGCTCGCTCGTCGAGACCACGGTCAACGCCCAGTTCGCCGAGTGGCTCGAGGAGCACCCCGCCGAGGGCAAGCGGATCGTGCAGAAGTCCCAATCCGCCGCGAAGGCGCGAATGGCCGCCAAGCAGGCGCGCGACCTCACGCGGCGCAAGTCGTTCCTCGAGAGCGGCTCGCTGCCCGGCAAGCTCGCCGACTGCCAGCTCACCGACCCCGCGTCCTGCGAGCTGTACATCGTGGAGGGCGACTCGGCGGGCGGGTCGGCCAAGAGCGCGCGCGACCGCGCCAGCCAGGCGATCCTGCCGATCCGCGGCAAGATCCTCAATGTCGAGAAGGCGCGGCTGCACAAGACGCTGGAGAACCTCGAGATCCAGGCGTTGATCACCGCGATCGGCACCGGCATCCACGAGGAGTTCGATCTGGCGAAGGCCCGGTATCACAAGATCGTGCTCATGGCCGACGCCGACGTGGACGGGGCGCACATCCGCACGCTGCTGCTGACGTTCTTCTTCCGGAACATGCCGCAGCTGATCGACGCCGGCTACATCTACCTGGCGCAGCCGCCGCTATACCTGCTGAAGCAGAACAAGCAGGAGCTGTACTTCTACACGGAGCGCGAGTGGGACACATGGCGCTCCACGAACGCGGCCGGCAAGAAGCTCGAGCCCCAGCGCTTCAAGGGCCTCGGCGAGATGAACGCCGACCAGCTCTGGGACACGACGATGGACCCGGAGCGGCGCACGCTGCTGCAGGTCAACCTCGATGACGCCGCGACGGCCGATCGGCTGTTCAGCGTGTTGATGGGCGAGGACGTCGCCTCGCGGAAGGCGTTCATCGAGACCAACGCCAAGTACGTCCAGAACCTGGACGTCTAAGACCCCCGGAGAGCACACGATGAGTCAGAACCTGTTCGCCGGGCGCGTGGAGCCCATCCAGCTCGAAGACGAGATGCAGCGGTCCTACCTGGACTACGCGATGTCGGTCATCGTCTCGCGAGCCCTCCCCGACGTGCGCGACGGCCTCAAGCCGGTCCAGCGCCGCATCCTGTGGTCGATGATCGAGTCGGGCTTGCGGCCCGACCGCCCGCACCGAAAGTCGGTCGCCGCTGTCGGCGAGGTCTTGAAGAAGTACCACCCCCACGGCGACCAGTCGGTCTACGACGCCTTGGTGCGCATGGCCCAGGACTGGGTCATGCGGGCCCCGCTGATCGACGGGCACGGCAACTTCGGATCGGTGGACGGCGATCCACCGGCCGCCTACCGATACACCGAGGCTCGGCTCGCGCCGATGGCGATGGAGCTGCTGCGCGACATCGACAGCGAGACGGTCGACTTCGTTCCGAACTTCGACGGCTACGAACAGCAGCCCGTGGTGCTGCCGGGTCGATACCCGAACCTATTGGTCAACGGGGCCGCAGGCATCGCGGTCGGCATGGCGACCAACATCCCGCCGCACAACCTCGGCGAGATCATCGACGCCACGACCCACTACCTCGACAACCCCGAGGCGACGACCGCAGACCTCATGAAGTTCGTGAAGGCGCCGGACTTCCCCACGGGCGCGACGATCATGGGCCGCCAGGGCATCAGGGACGCCTACGAGACCGGGCGCGGTTCGATCAAGGTGCGCGCCGTGTGCACCGTCGAGGAGGGCACGCAGAACCGCTCGAACATCGTCGTGACCGAGCTGCCGTATCAGGTCAACAAGGCGCGCCTGGCGGAGAAAGTCGCCGACCTGGTGCGGACGGGCAAGATCAAGGACATCGCCGACGTGCGCGACGAGTCCAACCGGCAGGGCATGCGGTTGGTGATCGTGTGCAAGCGCGGCGCCAACGCCCAGGTGGTGCTCAACCAGCTCTACAAGCAGACGCAGCTGCAGGAGAACTTCAGCGTGATCATGCTGTCGCTCGTCGACGGCCAGCCTCGGACGCTCACGTTGGCGGAGATGATCGGCTACTACGTCGATCACCAGGTCGACGTGGTCACGCGGCGCACCGAGTACGACAAGCGCAAGGCCGAGGAGCGCGATCACATCGTGCAGGGCCTGCTGATCGCGCTGGACCACCTCGACGAGGTGATCAAGATCATCCGCGCCTCGCAGGACGCCGACGCGGCCCGGACGAAGCTGATGAAGACGTTCAAGCTCAGCGAGATCCAGGCCAACCACATCCTGGACATGCCGCTGCGCCGTCTCACCCGGCTGGCCCGCGCCGAACTCGAGGCCGAGCATGAGGAGCTGCTGAAGACCATCAAGTACCTTGACTCGCTGCTCAAGAGCCCCAAGAAGCTGCGCGGCGTGATCGCCGAAGAGCTTGCCGAGATCCGCAAGAAGCACGCCAACCCCCGGCGCACGCAGCTCAAGGCCGACGTCGGCGATCTCGACGTCGAGGATCTGATCGCCGAGGAGGACGTGGTGATCACGGTCAGCCGCGCCGGCTACGTGAAGCGCCAGCCGATCGACGCGTTCAAACGCCAGGGTCGCGGGGGCAAGGGCGTCAAGGGCGCCACCCTCAAGGAAGAGGACGTGATCGCCAACGTCTTCATCACCACCACGCACCACTGGCTGCTGTTCTTCACCTCCAAAGGCAAGGTCTACCGGGTGAAGGCGCACGAGGTGCCCGAGAACACCCGGCAGGCCCGCGGCCTGTACGCGGCGAACCTTCCGGGCGTACTGGTGAGCGCCGACGAGCGCGTCTCCGCGGTCCTGGACCTCAAGGAGTACGAGGCGGGCCGCTACCTGCTGTTCTCGACGCGCAAGGGCATGGTGAAGAAGACCGCGCTGCCCGAGTACGACTCGCCGCGCACCGGGCTGGCCGCGATCAATCTCAAGGACGGCGACGAGCTGATGGACGTGAAGCTCACCGCCGGCGCCGACGACGTGTTCCTCGTGTCGCGCAAGGGGCAGACGATCCGGTTCAAGGAGTCGCTCGCCCGTCCTATGGGCCGCGCCACGGCGGGCGTGATCGGGATGCGTCTCGCGGAGGACGACGAGGTCATCGCGCTGTCGTTGTCCTCCGATGGGGAGGAGATGATCAGCGTGACCCAGAACGGCTATGGCAAGCGTTCGAAGCTGGCCGACTACCCCGTCAAGGGTCGCGGCGGCAAGGGTGTGATCGGTCATCAGATCACGAAGAAGACGGGGCTGCTCGCCGGCGCCTTCATCGGGTCGAAGGACCAGGATCTGCTGACGATCTCGTCGGCGGGCAAGGTGCAGCGCGTGGCCGCCGAAGAGATCCGTCGGGTCGGCCGAAGCTCCCAGGGCGTGCGCACGATGCGGGTCGAGGACGGCGAGACGGTCGCCGCGATCGCGCCGGTCGTGCTCCAGATGGACGAGGACTGAACCCCCCGACGCGAGCCTCGCGCGGTCCGGATGGATGAGGCGAGCCGCCGGATGCCATGGGAAGATTGCGCACCGTGACCCTCCCCGACTGGCCCCAGCTCCGTGAGCGCATGCTCGCGCCCAAACCGCCGATCGCCTTCACCGCGTATGCGATCGGGCGCGATCCGCTGAAGGTGCGTTACGACGGGGACGGCACCTTCCGGATCGCCGAGACCGGCACGAGGCTCGTGGGCGAGGCCTGGATCACGTCGGCGGTCGAGCCGCAGCGCTTCGTGCGCCTGGGCGATGCCGTCGGGGAGGTGACCGGTCGCGAGCAGGTGGGCCGTCCCTGCGTGATCGCCGAGGTCCGCGGACTCCGAGGCGCCACGACGACCATGCGTCTGTGGGTCGACGAGGAGGTCGGGTGCATCGTGCGGATGGAGCGCGTGGACGACCCGGCGCCGCTCGTGGTGCTGGACGATCTGACGGTCGGGGATCAGTCGGTCGCGTCGGGCAACGGTACCGACGAGAACACGCGCCACAGCGCGACGTCATAGATCGACTTCAGCGCACCCGCCGCCACCCAGGGCGCCCCGATCGCTACGTTGTTCATCAGTAGGGTCCCGATCAGCGGTCCGAAGGGGCGCGCGACATATCGGGCGCTGTTGGTCGCCGCCGCGGCCGCGGTGCGCTCCTGCGGATCGACCATCGCGGCGATGTAGGCCTGCCGGGTGGGCACGTCCATCTGGGACAGCGCGAACCGCAACAACAGGACTGCGATCGCCGTTCCGAGGTTCGGCGCCAGTGGGATCAGCATCAGCAGGATGTTGGACGGCAGGTGCGTGAAGACCATCGTGTTCAGCAGGCCGATCCGTGTCGCCAGGCGCGGCGCCACGACCGACGAGCCGGCCTGGAGCAGTCCGGCCACGAAGAAGACCATCGACATCGTCTCCCTGCTCGCGCCGAGCTCTGTCGAGAACCAGTAGACGATGAACACCGTGATCACGAATCCACCTGCGAAGGCGTCCACGGCGAACAGGCTCGCGAGCTTCGTCACCGTCGATCGGGAGCGATCCAGGGGCGCGCCCATCGCCGCCTCGCGCAGCTCGAGCTCCGGCGAGAGCCCCCGCGCCAGCACCAGGCACACGGCCGCGCCGATCGGGAACACGAGGAACCACGCGTTGCCGGTCGGGGTCGAGTGCCAGAACCGCTGGACGAACGCAGGGCCCCCGGCCAGCAACGCGCCGAGCGCCCCGGCAAGGTAGGCCACCGCGTTGTAGCGCCCGAAGATCCGGAGTCGGGTCGCCGCGGGCGCCTGGCCGATCATCGATTGCTCGAGCGTGGTGAGCGGGCCGTTCTCGTTCGCGTCGGTGGACATCACGCCCAGCAGCGCGAGCACGACCAGGATCCAGAGTTGGTCGGTCAGGGCGTAGGCCAGCCCCACAACCCCCATCAATCCCAGGAGGCCGGTGTACGCGCGGCGCCGACCGAGACGGTCGCCCGTGAGCCCGACGGCGATCGCGGCGACGGCCATGCCGGCGAGGATCGCCGCGCCGAGGATGCCGACCTGCAGGGTGGTTGCGCCGTTGGCTGCCAGCGACGATCCGAGGATCACCGCCCCGAAGCCGTAGAGGAGCGCCCGGACGGCCTGGATCCCGAGGATGCGCCGGAGATCGGGCGCGAGGTCGGCCACGCCGCTCACGACAGGAGACCGATCAGCGACCAGAACGCGAGCACGGCGATCGTGATGCCGACGACGAGCCCGAGCAGCGACGCCACCACCGCGACGGCGGTGTGGTCGGTGCCCTCGCTCAGGGCCCGCCGCGCGCACGCGCCGCCCCACAGCGCCATGCCTGCGGCCGCGACGCAGCCGATCTCGAACACCCAGCCACGTGCGCTTTCCGGTGTCAGCGCAACGGCGACGAGCACGATCGGCACGAGCAGCGTGCCGGCGACCGCGAGCGCCAGCCCGCGGGTCGCATCGGCGTTCCCCGGCTTGGCTGCGCGTGCGCCCACGCGCGCATCATCCCAAGTCGCGGCGTGGCTGCGTCAGGCGGAGCGAAGACCGCGCAGGGCGATCGTGCGGCGGATCCTCGTGCGGGCGGCGGCGTACGAGAGCCCGTCGGTGTCGCCGATGCCGAGGTGCGTCAGGGTCTGCAGCTGGTCGGGTGTCGCGGGGTCGAGCAGGAAGCTCTCGATCACGAGGGTCGCCTGGCGCTGGGTGAAGGTGGGGTCGAACCCGAGCCCCATCTCCCGGCTCAGGAACCGGAGGTAATCGGCGACGTCGGCGGACATCGGCCCGCGGTCGGCTTGCAGATCGGTCAGGTCGTCATCGAGCGCGATGCCCCAGAGGATCTGGGGGTCGGTGCCGACGCCGTCCACGCGGCAGAGGTAGCACCAAGTCGGGTCCATCCCGTGCACACAGCCGGCCATCTGGGAACCATCGGCATCCGGCTCGGGCGGCTTGACGGATGATCCGGGGCCGGCCCGGATCGGCCGTATGCTCCGAGCGTGCATCCTTCTCGCCGAGCTCTCGACCTCATGCTCTTCGCGTTCGGCGCATGCGTCGGCGCGGTGGGCCTGCTGATCGTCGGCGATGCCGGACCGGGTTCCTGGGTGGTGGCGCCCGTGTTCCTGGGCTTGGGAGCAGTTGCGCAGCAGCGCGCCTTGTTCGCGCCGGGCGGGCCGTTCCGAACCTGAGCAGCGTTCGGGTGCTTGCCCCGGACCCGGCGTACGCTTAGAACTTCTCGGGAGCGAGGATGACCACGACGGCCGAGGAACCAATCACCGAGCAGCCGACGGCCGAACCGACGATCGACGTCGAGCTGCCAACGACGCCCGAGCGACGGGTGGAGCGCAGCCCTGCCCGGACCCCGAAGCCGTCGGGCAATCGCCGCACGCGGGTCACCGTTCGCCGCTTCGGATTGCTCTCGGTCTTCAAGTTCGCGCTGATCTTCTCGGTCTGCATGGTGATCGTGGTGTGGCTCGCGCTGATGCTGATCTTCTTCGCGCTGCAGGCCGCCGGCGTGACCGACACGATCTCGTACTGGATCGGGTGTGTGATCAACACGCCGGAGGGCACGAAGCATTGCGTTGCCAGCGGGATCGACGGGGTGCGGCTGTTCACCACACTGTTCGGCGCGGGCCTGGTGATGGCGGCCGCCTCGGCGGTGCTGTGGACCTTCATCGCGCTGATCTACAACCTCATCGCCGACATCGTGGGCGGCGTCGAGGTCGTGCTGGCCGAGAAGCGCGCCTGAGCCCGTCGGCGAGCCACGGTTCTGATTGACACCCTTTCCGACCCGCCTCTACGCTGGCCAGCCCGCACGCGGGGCCTGTAGCTCAGCCCGGTTAGAGCGCTTCCCTGATAAGGAAGAGGTCGATGGTTCAAGTCCATCCAGGCCCACCACTCGCAGCGTGAGAGCCGTTCAGCCCCCGGTGCTAGGCTGGCGGTCCGCGGCCGATCGACATCCGGCTCGCAGATGATCGACTGCTCATCGTCCGAAGGGGGACTCCATGGCTGACGACACCGAAGAGCCGAAGAAGAAGAAGGGGTTCTTCCGCAAGCTCTTGAAGCTGACCGCGATCCTGGCGGCGATCGGCGCCGCGCTGATGTTCTGGAAGCGCAAGCAGGGTGCCGACCTCGACGACGTGGAGTGGCAGGAGTTGCCGCCGCCCGCGGGCGGCTGAGGCCTCCGACCCACTCGACCCCGCACAGGGCCCGCGCCTTCGGCGCGGGCCCTCGCGTTGCTAGGCTCGCCCGCGTGAACGATCCCTGGGCGCTGGCGCACCAGAAGGCGGCCCGCGCGAACGTGTCCCTCCGCCCGCTCACCACGGTGGAGGACGCCGATCTGCTGAACGGCGTGATCGAGGCGACCTGGGGAGGGCAGCATCTGGACCGCGAGGTGGTCCGCGCGCTGGCGATCAGCGGCAACACGCCCTGGGGCGCGTTCGACCGTGCTCGGCTGGTCGGGTTCGTGCTCGGCTGGGCGGGCGTCGATGACGACGGGCTCCACGTGCACTCGCACATGCTCGCCTCGATCCCGGATCGCCGCCACGCCGGCGTCGGGGAGGCGCTGAAGCTCGCGCAGCGCGCCCAGGCCCTCGAGCAGGGGATCGGCCTCGTGCGCTGGACGTTCGATCCCCTGGTCGCGCGGAACGCCTGGCTGAATCTCGGGAAGCTCGGCGTCGTGATCGATCGGTTCGCGCGGAGCTTCTACGGCGACATGCAGGATGCGATCAACCAGGGCGAGCGCAGCGACCGCGTCACGGTCGTGTGGCACCTGGACCGCGAGCCGGGGCCGCACGTCGTCCGCGCGGCGCCCGTCGACCTGGTGCTTCGTTCCTCGGACACGCCGCCGCAGCCCGCGGTTGCGGATCCGACACCGACGAGCGCCGCGGCGATCGAGGTGCCGGCCGAGTACCACGACCTGCGCATCGCCGACCCGGTGCTTGGGTCGGCCTGGCGCGACGCGGTGGCCAACGCCCTGGAGCGGTGTCTCGACGCGGGGCTGGTCGGCGCGGCCTTCGACAGGTCACGGTCCGCGTATGTGTTTGCGAGACCCGACGCCATCGAGGGGGGCCCGTGAGCCGGATCCGCGAGATCGAGCTGTTCCTAGTGGAGCTGCCGCTCGTCCGGCCGTTCCGTGTGTCCTTCGGGACCTCCACGGGGAAGGAGTGCGTGCTCGCCCGCGTCCGGACCGACGACGCGGAGGGCTGGGGCGAATGCGTCGCCGACGACGGTTATCCCGGGTTCTCGGGGGAGTGGAACGAGGGTGTGTGGATCCTGCTGCGCGATGTGCTCGGGCCGGCGCTGCTGCGCGCCGACGACGTCACGATCGACACGGTCGAGCATCACCTTCGCTTCGTGCGCGGCAACCCGATGGCGAAGGCGACCCTGGTCGACGCGGTGGTGGACGCGGCGCTGCGAGCCTCTGGGACGTCGCTCGCCGACTACCTCGGGGCGGACAAGCCGTCGGTGGCCTGCGGCGTGTCGATCGGCATCGCCGAGACCACGGACGAGCTGCGCGGGCAGGTCGACGACCACCTCGAGCAGGGCTACCGCCGGATCAAGCTGAAGATTATGCCCGGCATCGACGTCGAACGGGTGGCGGCGATCCGCGCCGATCACCCCGACATCCTGCTATCGGTCGACGCCAACGCCGCGTATTCCCTTGAGGACGTGGAGCTGTTCCGCGCGCTCGACGCCTACCGGCTCCTGATGGTCGAGCAGCCGCTGCACCATGAGGACCTCGTGCGGCACGCGAGGCTGCAGGCCGAGATCTCGACCGCGATCTGTCTGGACGAATCCATCCGGTCGGCTGCGGATGCGAGCGCGGCGATCGAGCTGGGCGCGTGCCGGATCGTCAACATCAAGCAGGGCCGCGTCGGTGGGGTGCTCGAGGCCCGGCGGGTGCACGACGCGGCGGCGCGGGCCGACGTGCCCGTCTGGTGCGGCGGCATGCTCGAGACGGGGATCGGACGCGCGACCAATCTCGCGCTGGCGGGCATGCCGAACTTCCTGCTCCCCGGGGACACGAGCGCCTCGGCCCGTTATTTCCATGACGATCTGACGGAGCCGTTCATCTTGGAGCCCGACGGGTCGATGCTCATCCCGACGGGACCGGGGATCGGCGTCGTGCCGCGCCCCGACCGTCTCGAGGCGTGCACGGTTCGGCGGGAGCTCCTACGGAGCTGACGCGTCGCCGGGGTCTACGCTTCGAGCAACCGCCAACCCCACTTCGAGGAGTCACGATGAGCGACGGACCCGACGACCAGCCGCCGCCGGACCAACCGGCCCTGCCCGAGGCGCCCGAGCCCGCCGGGGAGGCGTCGCCCAAGCGGCGGGGACGGCTCGCGCTGATCGTCGGGGCCGTCGCGATCGTCGTGCTGAGTGCCGTCGGTGCGGGCGCGTTCCTGCTGCTGCGGGGGGCGCCGGAGTCAGTCCTCGACAAGGTGCCCGCGTCCGCCGACGTCGTGGTCGTGGCGCACCTCGACCCGGCGGCCTCGCAGAAGATGAATCTGTTCCGGATGGCCGAGAAGTTCCCGGCTCTCGGCAGTGAGGAACAGCTGAAGCAGGAGCTGAACGCCGCCCTCGACAGCATGCTGACCGATACGGGGCTCACGCACGAGGACCTGTCCTGGGTCGGTGGGGAGGCGGGTGGCTACGTCGACGTCGGCGAGGGCGTGCCCTCGTTCGCGATCATGATCGCAACGGACGACGAGGGCGCCGCGAGCGCCGCGATGCAGCGGATGCGCGACGCCTCGCACGCCGACTACACGACCACGACGATCGACGGGATCGAGGTAGCGGTGCCGGCCTCATCGGATCAGCCGGCGATGGCGATCGTCGACGGCGTCGCCGTGATCGCCAGCGACGAGAGTGCGATGCGCGCAGTGATCGACACCGACACGGGTGGCGCCTCGATCGAGAGCGACCCCGTGTTCCAGGGGGTGTCGGATCGGATACCCGAGGACAACCTCGGGTTCGTCTTCGTCAACGTGCAGCAGCTGAAGAACCTCGCCCGGATGATCCCCGGGGCGGCGACGGGGCTGCAGGGCAACATCGAGCAACTCGCCGCGGCGCAGGGCCTCGGCTTCGCGGTCAGCGCCGGCTCCGACGGCATCGCACTCGACTCGGTCACGACGACCGATCCGTCCAAGCTGACGCAGGACCAGCGCGACGCGCTCGCCGCCGGCGACGGGCCGAACAAGACGCTCGCGTTGGTGCCGCCCGACGCCTACGCCGTGCTGGCGGCGCAAGGGGTGGCCAAGGGGCTCGAGACCTCGGTCTCGCAGGTGGCGCAGCTCGATCCGGCCACCGCTCGCATGATCGAGAGGCTGCACCTGATCGGGCCCAACGGTCTGCTCGGCCTCCTCTCGGGCGACGTCGGCGTGCAGGTTGGACCGGGTAGCGGGCTCTTGCCGGTCGGTGGCACCGTCTTGGTGGGCACGAACGACGCCGATGCCATGCAGGCGTGGCTCGACGCACGCATCCCCAAGCTGCTCGGCGGCGACCTGTTCGGGGTTCGCCTCTCGCCGCAGACCGAGGACTACAACGGGGTCACGATCACCTACGCGGACCCGCTGACGGCGGTGCCGGTCGCCTACGGCGTCGTCAACGACACGGTCGTGATCGGTTCTTCCGTGAAGGCGGTCGAGCAGACGGTCGATCTCGCCCAGAACGGCGGCGGCATCGCGACCGACGCCGACTATGCGGCGGCGACCGACGGGCTTCCCGGCACCGAGAGCCTCGTCTACGTCGATGTGCAGGGCATCCTTACTGCGGTGCAGAACATCTTGCCGGGCCAGGCGTATCAGGAGTTCCTGGACCAGGGCGGAGAGAACCTCCAACCGATCACCGTCGTCGTGGCGGGGAGCGAGTCCGACGAGCAGGGCAGCAGCTCCCGGCTGTTGATCGGGATCCCCTGAGGACAGGAAGAGTGACACGTTCGCCCCCGCCCGCTTGACGGGCCGAACGCGGCGGGTGTACAAATCAGATGAGAAGTCGCTGGGGCCCTCGGGTTCCGGCGGCTTCTCGCTTTTGCGGGCCGCTTCCTTGCGGCCGCGTCCGGTGTGCGCGACGATGTGGCCCGTTCGCGGAGTCTTCCCCTTCCCCTCCGCGCGCGCCGCACATGAAGAAACACGTGGTCCAGACCGAGGCGCTCGAGATCGTCGACGAAGAAGGTCACGTCCGTCTGCGGCTCGGCATCTCCAGCGACCAGCAGCCGTTCCTGTCGATGCTCGATCTGAGCGGCGTCGTCCGCGCGCGGTTCGGCGTTCAGGGTGACGGCTCGGCGGGCATCGCGATCGGCGACGAGAACGGCAAGATCCGGGCGACGATGGGGCTGGCCTCCGACGGTTCCGCGTCCCTCGCGTTCGGGGACAAGAACGGCCGCATGCGGGCGAAGTTCGGGCTGAGCCAGGACGCATCGCCGACCATGGAGATCGAGGTGGAGGAGGGAGAACTCCACCACCGCAACCGGCTTGCCGAACAGGGAACACCCACGATGGGTCTGTACGACCAGCGCGGGAAGGCTCGGATCCGGTTCGGGCTGACCGCCGACGGCGCGCCCGTGCTGCGCCTGCTGGACCAGGACGGCACCGTCCGCGCCCTCATCGGTCTGGCGAACGACGAGTCGCCCTTCGTGCAGTTCATGGATGACGACGGCAAGAAGCCGACCTGGACGCAGCGGTAACCTTGCGCGATGCCGCGCGATGATCTCGTCGATGTGCTCCGTGACGCCCCGCTGATCGACGGGCACAACGATCTTCTGTGGGCGCTGCGCACGGCGCGAGTGGACGCGCCCGACGATCCCGAGCCCGATCTCCGCGAGCCGTACCCGGCGTTCATGACCGATCTGCCTCGGCTGCGCGACGGCGGCGTGGGGGGCCAGTTCTGGTCCGTCTACGTGCCGAGCGATCTCCCCCCGCACGAAGCGGTCACGCAGACGCTCGAACAGATCGACGGGTATCACCGTCTGATCGAGCGGTATCCGGATCGGCTCGGCGCCGCTCGCACCGCCGACGATGTGGAGCACGTATCCGGGTCCGGGCGGATCGCCTCGATGATCGGCGTCGAAGGGGGCCAATCGATCGGGTGCTCGCTCGGCGCGTTGCGCATGCTCGCTCGTCTCGGGGCCGGCTATATGACCCTGACCCACAACGACGACACGCCCTGGGCCGACTCCGCGACCGGCGAGCAGGCACACGGCGGCCTCACCCGCTTCGGGGAGGAGGTCGTCCGGGAGATGAACCGGCTTGGCATCCTCGTGGACTGCAGCCATGTGTCCGACGACGTGATGCGCCAGGCGATCGAGGTGAGCGAGGCGCCCGTCGTGTTCTCGCATTCGTCGGCACGGGTATTGGCCGATGTGCCGCGCAACGTGCCTGACGACGTGCTCGAGGCGGTGGGGCGGACGGGCGCCGTCGTGATGGTCACGTTCGTCCCGGGGTTCGTCACCCAGCGTGGCGCCGAGATCAGCCGGGCCGGCTTGGTCGAGATGCGGCGGCTCCGCGAGGAGCTTCCGGGCGACCCGCTCGCTGTCGAACGGGCGATCGACGAGTGGTTCCTCGCGCAGGGAGATGTGGATGTCACGCCGGCGAACGTCGCCGATCACATCGACCACGTCCGAGAGGTTGCCGGCATCGATGCGATCGGTGTCGGCGGCGACTACGACGGCGTGCCGACGATGGGGGCGCACCTCACCGACGTATCGACCTACCCCCTTGTGTTCGCCGAGCTGCGCGACCGTGGGTACACCGACGCCGAGCTGCAACAGATCGCCGGGCGGAACGTGCTGCGTCTGATGCGAGACGCCGAGAAGGTGGCCGATCGATTGCAGGGCGAGCGTCAGCCGTCGCTCGCGACGATCGGGCACCTCGACGAGGAGGCCGCGGGTTGAGGATCGAGGGGTTCGAGGAGGATGTGCGCGCGGCGCCGACGCGGGTCGGGACGGTGCGCCTGATCGTTCGCCGCCCGGCCGTCGACGAGCGGGAGGTGGTCTCCGAGGCGCGTCTCGACATCGACGAAGGGCTCGTCGGCGATACCTGGCGCGTCCGCGGAAGCTCGAGCACCGCCGACGGCTCGGCTCACCCGGAGGCACAGGTCACCGTGATGAGCGCCCGGGCCGCCGCCGGGATCGCGGGAGACATCGAGCGTTGGCCGTTGGCCGGCGACCAGCTCTATGTCGACTTCGACATCAGCGAGGAGAACCTGCCCGCCGGCACGCGACTGCGCGTCGGCGAGGCCGAGATCGAGGTGTCGGCCAAGCCGCATACGGGCTGCGCCAAGTTCTCGGCCCGATTCGGGAAGGACGCGCTGCGTCTGGTGAGCTCCCCGGAGGGGCGAGCGCTCCGACTGCGTGGGATGAATGCCAGCGTGACGAAGAGCGGCACGGTTCGGGTGGGCGATCGTATCGAGGTCTCGGTTCTCGCCTGAGCGCAGACGCGCTCGGTAGACTCGATGGACCAGCGGGGACGTAGCTCAGTTGGTAGAGCACCTGCTTTGCAAGCAGGGGGTCGTCGGTTCGAGTCCGATCGTCTCCACCGCGGAAACGGACGTCGTTGCTGCCCACCCCGATACCTGCAAACCGACCGCCCTACACGAACCTCGTGTGGCGCGCTCGGGCAACCTGTGATATTCCTCGCGCCCGATGACCGATCCAACCGGGGATGGAAGAGGGAACCACGACAGCGAGGAGGGGAACTCCCTCTCGCGTCGGAGCTTCCTCGCACTGTCGGTCGGCGCAGCGGCGGCGGTTGTCGTGCCTGGGACCGACGCGCTCGCAGCGCAGTCCGACTGCCACCCGATCCTGACGCCCCCCGAATACCTCGGGTTGGTTCCCTCGCCCGTGGACGTGCTCGGGTTCGAGGCCGGCCGCCGCGAGGTGACGACCTCGGAGTGCTACACGTACCTCGACGCCGTCGCGGCAGCGAGCGATCGCGTCAAGGTCGGCACGCTGGGTGCATCCAATGCCGGCCGTCCGATCCGATACGCGGTGATCGGCCGACCGGATCACGTGACGGGTGCCGGGCTCGAGGCCGTACGGCAGGCGCATCTCGAGATCGCCGATCCGACGACGCCGCAGTCGCGCGTCGACGACCTCGCCGCCACGACCCCGGCGTTCCTGTGGGTGACCGGCAACATCCACGGCGACGAGGAGAGCGGGGCCGACGCCATCGTCTCGCTGCTCTACGACCTCGCCGACCGTGACGACTGTGTCGTCAACCGGATCCTTCGGCACGCCGTGGTGATCGTCGTGCCGATCCAGAATCCCGACGGCCGGGAACGCGATATCCGGCGCAACGGGTTCGCGTTCGACTTGAACCGCGACCACTTCGGTCGGACACAGCCTGAGACCGACGGCAAGCTGGAGCTCATGCGCCGGTACCCGCCGCTCGTGCTCACCGACCACCACGAGTTCGGTTACTACCGGTCGTTCTTCCCGCCGACCGACGACCCCGTGTACCACGAGGTCACCGACCGGACCATCCACGACATCTACGAGATCTACGGACCGGCGATCGCCAAGGAGTTCGACCGGCGCAAGTGGCAATACTTCAACCAGGGATACGGATACGACTTCTTCTCCCCGATCTTCACCGACACGGTGACGTCGCTCGGCTTCCAAGGAGCCGGGATGACGATCGAGGTGTACGACGGTGCGTCGATCTTCAAGCGTTGGAACCATCAGCTGACGGTCATGTGGATGACGCTGGCCACCGCGGCGGCGCGGAGTCGTCGCCTGCACCTTGATCGGCATCGCGCCTCCGTCGAGGCGGTTGATCAGGGCCGCAAGGGTGTGCTGCTGCCCAATCGGGTGTTCGAGCCGGACAACAGCGTGCGGGTGAAGGTTCCGCGCGGGCCTCTGCGTCACTATTTCATCCGTGCGGACCGCCCCGAGTCGCTCGAGGAGTCGCAGCGACTCGTGCGCGCGCTCCAGCGGATGGACGTCGACGTGCATCGGTTGACGGCGCCGCTCGCTGTGTCCGACTACCACCCGCATCGCGAGCACGCGCGTGCAGAGACGTTGCCGGCCGGCACGTTCTGGATCCCGATGGCGCAGCGACAGAAGCATTGGATCCAAGCGGCCATGAACGAGGACACGTACGTTCCGATCACCCGCGCCTACGGTCTGACGGGGTTCAGCCTGGCGCTCCTGTCGGGCGCTGCCACGGGTTGGTCCGGCGCCCCGGTGCATCCGGACGCGAAGCTCGCGTCACCGATGGCGCTGCCCCCCGCTCCCACGCCTCCGGGTCCGGTGCCGCGGATCAAGATCTTCGAGGTGTCGGGTGGCTTCTACGCCTGGCAGGGGACACGGTGGGCCCAGTTCCTGTTCGAACATGTCTGGGGGCTGCCCTACGAGCGCATCGACGCGGACGATATCCGGGCCGGTGCGCTGGACCACGCGGATGTCCTGCTCGTGCCCGCCGGCGGGGCGCCGACGGCCCTCGACCGGCTCGGGCACAAGGGTCAGCGGGCCCTCGTCGATTGGGTGAACGGCGGCGGGCGATACGTCGGTTGGCGCTGGGGTGGTTCGCAGCTGCCGTGGGCGTTGGGTCTGTCGGACGCGCGCTTCGGATACCCGAGCACGGCGATCCGCGACATCCTGGTGCAGGTGCACCTCGATCGTCAGAGCCCGCTGTCCGCGGGCGTCGGGAAGCGCGTCTGGATGGTGCACGACGGGGACCTCGTCATGTTCGAGAAGCCGTCCGGGGCGGTCGCGGGGTGGTTCCCGGGACGGCACGAAGGCGATCTGGAGATCAACGGGTTCCCGGGCGGAACTCGGGTCCTCGTGGGCAATGGCGTCATCGCGGACGAGCTCGTCGGCGCCGGCCGCGTCATCACCTCCTCGCTCGACCCCAGCTACCGCGCCGAGACGATCGGCGCTCGCAAGATCCTGTGGAACGCGATCGTGGGACCGGACCCCGCTGCCCGCGCTCGCGCGCCCGTCGCCTACGACCCCGCGATCGTCGCCCGACGGGTGACGACCTTGATCGACGACGCGGCGCTCACGTCGGTGCAGGTGAGTGTCAGGCCGCAGGATGCCGCCTCGGCGCGGCGCATCCTCGCATCGTTCGGCGCGAAGGTGCGTCGCCTCCCGACCGCCGATCACGACGCGGTGCTGTTCGCCATCGATGATCCGGAGGCGCTCGGGTTGGAGCAACATCCGTTCGCTCGAGAGATCCCGTCGGCGCTCCACCGAGCCGGCGTCACGATGCTCGGCTTCCGAACGCCCGAGTAGCCGGACGGCCAGCTCGAGACGAGGTATCCGGGGCTCGACCTCACGACATGCGTGGCACGACCAGGCGGACCTCGGTCGGGGCGCCCGGCTGGCCGCCCGTCGCCGACCGATACTCGGGCACGCCGACACAGGTGAAGAGCAGGGCGTCGAGCGGCTCATCCAAGAGCTCGTGGATCTCGCTGTCGAGGAACGTCATGCCGGTCGCGCCGGCGCCCAGGCCGTAGGCGGCCAGGTGCAGCCTGCCCTCGACCATGCCGGCGGCGAGCTGGGCCTCGCGATAGCCCCGGTCGTCGAGCGCGTCAACCTCGGTGGCGCCGATCACGACGAACGCGGCCTCAGACCCGAGTCCCTGCTCGAGGCAGACGCGGTAGAGCTCGTCGCGCAGCTCGCCGTGTCGCGCCGGGAATGAGAGATCGGGCCACCGGTAGACCCCCGGTTCGAGTCCGTCGACGTTGTGGACCACGACACGGTGCGGCACGTCGATCCCCCGTGTCGCCACGAGCATGGCACTCCGAAGGGTTCGCTCGGGCAAGCTGCGGGCGGCGTCCATGCGACGCTGCGACCCTCTGGACAGCACGACCGCCTCCATCGGCGTGGGCGCGTCGATGGGCACGTCCACGGGGGCACCCCGTTCCCAGGGTCCTTCGAACGCGTCGAGATCTCCTGCGCGTTGCGCCGACGTGACGAGCGGGAACTCCAGGGGCGCCTCGTCGACCGCACCCACGGCGGCCGCTCCGCTCGACTCGATCGCCGGCGTACCGTCGCCGAGGGCGACCACGGCGACCGGCCATTCGTGCACGCCGTCCGCGCCGACCAGATCGGCGACAACCGCGTCCGGGAACCGCGTGAACAGGCGTGTGAGGACGCCCGCGGAGTCGGCGGCCGCCAACAGCTGGGCCATCATGGTGCCTGCGTCCCAATACACGTGGCGGAATCCACGCTCCCGATAGCGCCAGCCGGTACGCCAGGGGACGCCCGTGACGACGAGCGCGGGCGCTCCTCCGCTCGGTGGGGGTCCGACCTGCGCCAGGGCGTGTTCGAGTGGGTCGTACCAGTGGACGCCCGCCGGCAGGTCGGTGCCTTCGGGCACCGCGACGTACACCTCGAGCGGGAAGCGACCGCCGGCGGACCCGGCGGCGCGGAACAGCCATGTCGCGTACGGCCGGACCGCGGTGCGGACGACGCCCGCCGAGAGATAGAGCAACCGCGCCAGCTGCGGCAGGTCGAGATCGGTGGACGTGACGTCGGCCGTGCCGGCAAGCACCGCGAGGGCAGGGGCGGTGGTCGTCGGCAGGCTGCGCGGGAGCGCGAGCCGTGGCAGCTCCTGCGGATACCGCTTGTAGAACCAGGGGAGGCGCTCGAGGTCGTTCACCTCCAGGTCTTGCACCACGCGAGGATCGTCGATCGGCTCGTCCCACTCGCGCCCGGGCTCATAGGACGTGAGCCGGTGCAGCGTCTGTGTCGCGGTCTCCATGTCGGGAGTCTCTCGCACCGGTCTCCGCGACGTGCTCACGTTCCCAGGACCTCGTCGAGGATGCATGCCTTGGACCCTACCGGTAGGCTCGCGACACCTACAGCACGACGAGGAGGCCTTCGCATGGACACCGTGTCCTTCACCAGGATGGAAGACGGCACCGCCGAGGACTGGTCGCTGATCGACACGTTCGAGGTCGCGTTCTTCTCGGCGCTGCCCGACCGCATCCTCGCGTCGCTGGAGAAGCTTCGGGATTCCTTCGGCGGCTACCAGGTCACGCGGTACACGCACTCGCTCCAGGCCGCGACGCGCTCCCTGCGTGACGGCAAGGACGAGGAGTACGTCGTCGCGGCGCTCGTGCACGACATCGGTGACGACCTCGCGCCGTACACGCACGGCGAGATGGTGGCCGCGGTCCTGAAGCCCTTCGTCCGCGACGAGCTGTGCTGGATGGTCAAGCACCACGGCGTCTTCCAGCTGCGCTTCTTCTCGAACCTGTCCGAGGAAGATCGGAACCGGCGCGACCGGTGGCGCGATCATCCGAGCTTCGGTCTGACCGCCGAGTTCTGCGAGCTGTACGACCAGGCCTCGTTCGATCCGGCGTACGACACGCTGCCGATCGGTGAGTTCGAGCCGATGGTGCGACGCGTCTTCGCCGAGCCGCGTTACCTCGAGCCCGGCTACGCGTAACGCGGGACCGAATCTCTTCACAACTTCTCTACGCGGGTTCAGCCTTTCGGCCGATTCGGCATGGGCCACCTGACCGATAAGACAGTCCTCCACGTGAGCCGTGCATCCCTGTCCACGGTTCCGAGGGAGGGGAGATGCGTCTCCGAAGCGAAGAGGGTGCATCGGCGGTCGAGTTCGCGATCATCGCGCCGCTGCTGTTCATGTTGCTGTTCGGCATCATCGGGTTCGGCCTCGCCTTCCTGCGTGTGCAGTCCATCCGGACGGCGGTGCGCGAGGGCGGGCGCACCGCGGCGGTCGGCGCTCCCGTGGCGACGACGCAGCAGACCACGGTGTCGGCGGCGTCGGGATACATCCCGAGCACCCAGGCCGGCCTCGTCGCCGTGTCGTCCTCTCTGGGGGGACGCTGCACGCCGAACAACATCGGCGACGACGTCACCGTGACGTACGACACGAGCAATCTGCCCGAGGGCGGGATCATCGTCCGGATCCCGCTCCTTCCCGACATCGTGATGAAGCCGGTCATCACCGCCTCGTTCCGATGCGAAGTCTGAAGCCGCTCTCGACCGCACCGTCGCGAGGACGGCGCCGTGGCGATCATGGTCGCGCTCATGTTGGTCGTGATGATGGCCGCGGTCGCGCTCGCGGTTGACGCGGGAGGCCTGTACCTGCGCCGACGAGAGCTGGTGAACGGCGCCGACGCCGCGGCCTTGTCGGCCGCGCGGACGTGCGCCCGTGGCACGGGCAACGATCCGCGCTTCGCCACGCCGGAGGAGGCGGCCGACTACCAGGCACAGGGCAACGCCCCGATCCTGCCGCAAGAGGTCGCGGGCCCGAACATCACCTCGATCGTCGGCTGCGGGCAGCAGTACGGACATGTCTCGGTTCAGTACACGTCGCAGCAGGCGCTGTACTTCGCGCCCGCGCTCGGATTCGATCACCAGTCGCCGGTGACGACCGCGGCGACCGCGAGCTGGGGCCTCGGCAGCAACAACCCCGTCCCGATGGTGCTGAGCGACCTGTTCAAGCCCGGCGCCTGTTCGATGCCTCCCAACGGCAAGCCGTCGATCGGTGCGGTCTGCGCCTTCTGGTACGACAACGACTCGCTCGGTGGCGGGAACTTCACGTTCCTGAGCCTCGATGCGCACGGATGGGACGTGACGCCCACGTCCAGCTGCAACCAGGCGGGAGGCACCAACCAGCTGACCGACTGGATCACCGGCGCCGACCCGGCCAGCGTCACGCTCAACTGGACCGATCCCACCTACGTCTGCTCCGACGGCGGCATCAAGGGGGTCGGGAACAACCCGAACTCGCTGTTGTGGAGCTCGGTCCTCGGCATCAAGGGCCAGACACGCGACTTCCCGATCAACTGGGAGGGGCCGGGTGCGCCCGTTGCCGGCGCGGTGCCGCAGGGATCCATCTTCAAGACCAACGGCGACCTGGACAAGTACGACATCATCGGGTTCGCCGCGATGACGATCCTCGACGTCGTGACGCCGAACAATGCGCAGGGCTCGACCGGTACCTGCGCGCTGACGTTCACCAACGCCCAGACGGTGCAGGACCTCGCCTCGTGCATCCCCGCCGGCAGCTCCTACACGAGCGTCAAGTTCCAGCCCGGCAAGTTCTCGTGCGGATCGCTCGTGGGCACCGTGTGCACGGTGAGCCCGGTTCCCAAGACGACGGAGACGGCGACGGCGACGGTCACCTACACGACGTATGGCTCCTGCGGTCCACCGCCCGCCAACAACAGCGCGGTCTGCATCGTGCTGCAGTGGGAGGGCTCGACGCTCACCGACGACTACCAGCCGAACAAGGACAACATCACCGTCGTTCGACTCTGCGATCCGGTGTACGCAACCTGCCTGGATCAGTAGCGCAGAGCGCGATCCTTCCACTCCCAATGTACGCCCCGCAAGGGGGCTTGCGGCAAGCCCCGGGTCGTGCCGCATAATCGCCGGCCGGAGCGAGAACACTGCGAGGGGAGAGGCAGGCTATGGACGCCGACGTGATCATCGTGGGCGCCGGACCGGTGGGTCTCATGCTGGCCGCTGAACTCGGCCTGGCCGGGGTTCGACCGCTCGTCCTCGAGCGCCAGCCCCAGATCCGAGACATCCCGAAGGCCGGCGGTCTCAGCGGGCAGATCCTGGAGCTGCTGCGCTACCGGGGCGAGCTCGAACGTTTCGAGGCGGCCGGCACCGCCGCCGTGCCGGCTCCACGGCTCCCGTGGGGCGGGATGCACGTGGATTTCAGCCGGCTCGCGGATCCCCCGATGGGGGTGCTGCCGCTCCCGCAACCGCGACTCGAGCGGGTCCTCGACGAGCTCGCCACAGAGCGCGGCGCCGAGATCCGCCGTGGCCAGGAGGTGGTCGGGCTGCGCCAGGACGACGCCACGGTCACCGCGGACGTGCGCGGCCCGGACGGCCCCGCCCGAGCGACCGCCCGATACCTCGTCGGCTGCGACGGGGCCAGCAGCCGGGTGCGCGAGTTGGCCGGCATCCCCTTCCCCGGCATCACCTACCCGGAGGTCCAGCGGCTCGCACAGGTCACCGTGCCCGAGTCGGTGACCGTGCTCGAGGGCGGCGACATCGACGTCGCCGGGGTGGGCAGGATCAGCTTCGGTTTCACACGGACCGCCCACGGTGAGTTCGCCCTCGGGTCGACCGATCGCGCCCTCATGGGCCTCTACACCAGCGAGGAGGAAGCCGCGGAGTACGACGACGACGAGCCGATGACCGTGACCGAGCTCGGGGACAGCATCCGCCGCGTGCTGGGCGTGGAGCTGCCCCTGGGAGAGCCGACCCGGCTGACGCGCTTCACCTTTCACGCCCGGCAGGTCGAGCGATACCGCGACCGGCGCATCCTGATGGCGGGCGACGCCGCCCACCTGTTCCCCGCACCGGGCGTCGCCCTCGGCGCCGGTCTTCTCGACAGCGTCAACCTCGGCTGGAAGCTGGGCGCCGACATCCTCGGCTGGGCGCCGGACGGCCTGCTGGACACGTACGACGACGAACGCCGCCTCGCGGCCGAACGCGTGATGCTGCACGCGCAAGCCCAGGTGGCGATCAGGCGCGGGCACGACCCAGCCGCCGTTGCACTCCGGGAGCTGTTCCAGGAGCTGCTCGTCGACGAAGAGCCGCTGCGCCGTCTCGGCGGTCTCATGGCGGGCTCCGAGCTCCGCTACCCGTTCCCCGGCCACGACCGCCACGCTCTGATCGGGACCTTCGCGCCCGACCTCGCCCTCCGCACCGACGCGGGCGACACGAGCGTCGCGGACCTCATGCACGCGGCGCGGCCGGTCTTTCTCGACCTCGCGGACCGGCCGGACCTCCGTGAGATCGCCCGAGAATGGCGGGATCGCATCGACGTCCACGCCGCTGGAACCGATCACCGACCGGCCGATGCCCTCCTGATCCGCCCCGACGCTCACATCGCCTGGGCCGCAGCTATCGACGAGCCCGCCGAAACCGCCGAACGAGCGCTGCGAGAAGCGCTCTCACGCTGGTTCGGCACAGCCGTGCAGACGATGCCTTAGGTCTGCACGCGCTTCGTGAACCCGGAGATGCCCAACGCACCGAGGAGCGCCGCGAACAGGATCAGCCCGCCGTAGATGCCCCAGAACGCCATGTGCTGCACGTAGGGAGTCAGGGACACGCGCATCCCTTCGCTCATGTACACGAGCGGGTTGAGCAGCACGAGGTACTTCAGCCACAGGATCGGCGTCAGCGCCGCCCACGGGTAGTAGGTGGCGCCGAGGAACGTGATCGGAATCACGACGAGCCCGAAGATCAGGGGCACGCGCCGCGGGTCGACGCGGGTGCCGATCACGAGCCCGAGCGCGGCGCCGGTTACCGAGGCCAGCGGCAGCAGCGTGAACAGCCGGAGCCATTCGATCTGGAGGAACACGGGTGTGATCGGGATCCAATGCGCCAGCGGGAACACGACCGCCGCGGCGATCAGGCCCTGGACCGCTCCGGCCGAGAGCTTGCACGCGGCAACGGCCCACACCGGAAGCGGGGCCATCACTCGGTCCTCGATCTCGCGCGTGAACCCGAACTCCTGCACCAACGGCAGGGCGACCGCCTGGATCCCCTGGAAGATGCAGGCGATCGCGATCACGCCCGGCACCAGGATGCTCGAGAACTCCGCCTGTCCCGACTGTCCCCCGACGCCCTGGCCGATCTGGGGGAACACGTAGGTGAACACGAACACGAACAACAGCGGCTGCATGACCGTGCGCAGGATGAACTCGACGAAGTTCTTGCGCAGGACCGCGAGGTCGCGCAGGAGCAGGGCTCCGAACGCCGTCATCGGCGTGCTGCGGAACGGTTCGATCGTGGGTAGGGCGACGCCTCGTTCTGTCGTCTGCATGCTCACTCTCGCAGGTCCTTGCCGGTCAGGTTGATGAACACCGTCTCCAGCGTGGGCTCGTCGATCGAGACGTCGTGCACCGTGAATCCACCGGCCTCGGCGGTCCCGATCATCCGGGGCAACAGGCCTCCACCGGCCCCCTTCGCCGTCAAGATCACGGTTTCCCCCACGACCGTGGCGCTCGTCACGCCGTCCGAGTCGCGCAGGTGGGCCGCCAGGCGATCGGGCGCGTCCCCAGCCTTGATCCTGATCACCGAGTCGCCGCCCACCGTTCGTTTCAACGCCTCCGGGGTGTCCAGCGCGAGCAGCTTCCCGTGATCCATGATCGCGACGCGCTGGCAGAGGTGATCGGCCTCTTCCATGTAGTGCGTGGTCAGCACGATCGTCTGCCCCTCCCGATGGATCTGTCCGATGATCTCCCAGAGCGCGATACGGGATTGCGGATCCAACCCCGACGTCGGCTCGTCGAGGAAGAGCGTGCGGGGACGGTGGAAGATGCTGCGCGCGACCATGAGGCGCTGCGCCATCCCGCCGGACAACGTGGCGACGTCGGCGTCCGCTCGATCGGCCAGTCGGAAGACTTCGAGGATCTCGCCGGCGATGCGCTTGGACTCCTTCTTGCCCATCCCGAAGTACCGACCGTGGAAGTAGAGGTTCTCCCAGACGGTGAGGCTGCGATCCAGCGTGTTGGTCTGCGAGACGACGCCGATCTGCGCCTTGGCCGTCGACGGGTGGGCGACGACGTCGATACCGCCGACCGTGGCGGTGCCGGCGGTGGGGATCACACGCGTCGTGAGCATGCCGACGGTCGTGGTCTTGCCCGCGCCGTTCGGTCCGAGCAGTCCGAAGATCTCGCCTTCCTCGACGGCGAGGTCGAGCCCGTCGACCGCCGTGACCCCCGTCGGATAGACCTTCCTGAGTCCCTTCCGTGCGGATGACGATGCCGTCGGCGGGTGCCGCGAGCGCCTCAGGCTGCTCCTCGGTTCGCATCGTCACCTCCCACGTTGTCCCGGATGCGGTCGAGCAGTCGGCGAAGCGTTGCTTGTTCCCGATCGGAGAGCCCATCACACACCCGCCTGCCCGTCTTGGCGGCGATCGCCGTGAGCCTGTCGTGGAGCTCGCGCCCGCGAGGCGTGAGCTCGGCGCGCACCTGCCGCCTGTCGCGGGCATCCCGTGTCCGGACGATCAGCTCCTCCCGCTCCATCCGATCCAGGTGACGGGTCAGCGTCGCGCCCTCGATCCGCAGATCGCGGGCCAAACCGCGCTGGTTGTCCCATCGCCCCCGGTCGATCCCTGACAGCACGACCCAGGTCGCCAACGATGCGCCGGCCTCGGCCAGGGCGTCCTCGAAGTAGGCGCGGATCGCCTTGCCGGTGAGCACGACGACGCGGGGCAGCGGTTCCTCGTGAGATGGTTGCATAGCTAATCGTTAGTACCGTAACGATGAACGGGACGATACGTCAAGGAGCGGTGATAGCTTCCGGCCTCATGGACGCCGACGTCGTCGTGCTGGGAGCCGGGTTCGCGGGGATCACAGCCGCCCGGGATCTCCGGGAGGCCGGTGTTCGTGTCGTGGTGCTCGAGGCACGCGATCGGATCGGCGGCCGCACCTGGTATCGCGAGATCCCCGGAACCGGCGTGTCGGCCGAGTACGGCGGCATGTTCTTCTCGCGTGCGACCCAGCCCGCGCTGGCGGCGGAGATCGAGCGCTATGCGATCGCCGTGGCACCGCCGGTCGACCCGGAGGTGATCGCGTGGATCCGCGGCGGCGAGCGACGGGAGGGCATCTCGGCGATCGAGCGGATCCAGGAGCAGCTTGCGTCGTCGGGGCTGTCGGAGGCGTTGCGGACGACTGCCGACGCGTTCGCATCGGGCGGTCGGCTCGCGCTCGGCGCGCTCGACATCACGTCGGCGGCCTGGGTGGACTCCCTGGCCGCCGAGCCCGAGGCGGCCGACTATCTCCGTGCGTTCCTCGTCGCGATGGGCGGAGCCCCGATCGAGCGGACGTCGGTGCTGCCGCTGCTGTGGGACATGGTCGAGCTCGACTACACACCGGTCGACGCGTACGTGGACATGGGTGAGCTCTTCGCCGACGGGACGAAGAGCCTGATCGACGCGATGGCGGCCGATCTCGACGTGCGCTTCGACACCGTCATCACGGGTGTGACGCAGGACGCCGCGGGCGTCACGATCACCACGGCCGACGGCGCCGACGTACGCGCCGGGACCGCGATCGTCGCGCTGCCGTTGAACGTGTGGGCCGACGTCGACTTCGCGCCGCGGCTGGCGGCGCCGAAGCGCCGCGCCGCCGAGGAGCGGCATACCGGTGAGGTGTCGAAGGTGATCGCGGTGGTTGCCGACGCGCCGAGGTCCTACCTGGGCGCCGGCTGGGACACGCCGATCAACGCCGGGTTCGTCACGACGTCTGCGGGCGACGACCGACTGTTCATGGGCTTCTCGGTCCAGGACCGCGTGACGCTGTCCGACCACGACGCCGTTGCCGCCGCCGTCCGTGTGCACCTCCCGGAGGCGACGGTCGTGGCGACCGACGGCCACGACTGGGTGCGGGACCCGTATGCGAAAGGCACGTGGCTCGCGGTGCCGCCCACCTGGTTCAGCGACGGCACGTTCGAGGCGTTGCGCGAGCCGGAGGGTCGCGTCGTGTTCGCGGGCTCGGACATCGCCGCCGAGGGCGCCGGGTGGATCGAAGGCGCGATCGCGAGCGGCGCCGCCGCCGCGGCGCACGCCCGCACCACGCTCTCTCTCTAGATCGGCAACGGGGTCGCGCTCGCGGCCGCGCCGAGGCGCGTGAGCCCGTAGCGTTGCTCGATCGCCGCCAGCAACGAATAGTGGTTGTACTGCCCACCGTCGACGCTGGGTCCGATCCCCGGTCCCACCACGACCGTGTAGATGTTGCCGCCGCCCGAGGTGCCGTTGATGCCGGCGCTCGAGGAGCCCTCATCGTAGGTGAGCACGACCGTGGCCCCGTTGGCCAGCATCGGCGCCACGTTCGCCTTGAGCCACGTGTCGCCCGTCGAGATCGGGCAGTCGTGCTCGTCGTTGCACAGGTTCGGCGCGATGAAGCTCACCTTCGGCATCGCGTGCACGTCGAACTGCGTGTACGGCAGCACCCGCGCGCAGACGGCCGCGTTCGTGAAGACCGACGCGAACGGCGTGGCTGGATTGTGCTTGAGCGCGTACAGCCCCGAGGTCGTCGCGCCGGAGCACGCCGACGGCATGTCCTCCTCATAGACGCCCCACGACACCCCGGCGTTCTGCAGCTGGTTCCAGAGGGTCGGCGACTGTTGCAACTCGCCCGCCGAGATCGTGTCGGTGCCCTGCTTGCCATCCGTCGCGCCGTTCCCCAGCGCCAGATAGTTGGGGAGGCTCGGGTGGGTCACCCCGTAGTAGTGGGTGAAGTCGATCCCCTGGGCGCGCAGTGCGTTCTGGTAGGTCGCGCTGCTGGACCCGATGACGCCGGATCGCTCCTTGTTCTCCATGTAGATCACGACCAGCGGACCGCCCGTCGGCGGCGGGCTCGAGCTCGAAGATGTCGGCGTCGGAGAGCTCGACGTCGGGCTCGGGGTCGACGAGGTCGCCGTGGGCGATGGGCTCGTCGACACCGGCAGCCCGTGCAGGATGTCGAGATAGGTTCCGTACCCGGACGGGGAGGACCACTCGTTGGCGGACTCCACCGCCGTGCCCTCGCCCCACTCGTTGAACGTCGTGACCAGCTGGAACTGTGCGGTCGAGGACGCCATCGCCGCGACCTGGTTCGCCCAGCGTGCCGGATCGCGGGTCAGCCGTGGCGTGGAGTCGCCCTTCTTCCAGAACCCGGGCGAGATCGTGTACGAGTAGGGCGACATGTCGGCGTTCGCGGAGGCGGGGCCGTACTGATGCCAGCCCGCCGGCTGATCGGCGCACGTCTTGTAGCCGGAGAAGACCTTCAAGACGATGTAGGCGTTCACAGTGTTCGCCTGCGCCCAGCGCGAGGCCATGCCGCACGCATCGGAGCCGTCCGCGTAGACGAACACGACGAACCGTCCGTCGATGCGCAGGAACGACGGGTCGCTCCCGTAGTGCGACGAGAGGTATCCCAGATCGCTCTGCAGCTGCGCGACCGTCGGATCTCCCTGCGCCTCGGGCTCGTAGTAGACCGTCCATCGGAACCCGGTGCCGTCGGCGCCGCGCAGCAGCGCCGGCAGGCGCTGGTCGGTCTTCGATCCCTGGCCCCACCACGACGAGATGCCGGCCTGGATCCCGCCGTATTGCATCGCGTCGATGTGGTGGGCGATCGTCGAAGCGTCGGACGAGTCGTACAGCCCCGCGGACGGGCGGTAGTTCGTGAACGGATTCGACGACGACCCCCACGTCTCGGGGAACCACGGGTAGTAGAAGGCCGCGCGGATCGGCATCGAAGGCTGCACGTCGCCGCTGGGCGTCGGTGTGGGATCCGGTGTCGAGGTCGGGCTCGTCGTCGGCGTCGGCGTGGGGGTGCTGCTCACGGCGGTGTGGCCGTGGATCTTGATCTTGGGCGCTCCCGCGGATTCCCTGCTCGCGAGCACCGAGCGCCCGCCGTCGGACACGAGGACGAACGACAACGTCGTGCGCGAGCCGTCGATCAGCCGCGTGATGTCGAGGTGGAGCGAGGCGTGATTCCCGGTGCGCGGGATCGTGCCGACGAGGCGCCGTGCCTTGGGCTCACGCACCTTCGTGACACGATGCTCGCGCCACCCCGTCCCGGCCCGCCGGACCTCGATGCGCGCGGCGTGCCCGGCCGCACGCATGACCAAGGTCGCATCGTCGATCACGAGATCGGTCGCCGGGACGGCGAACGTCGAGATAGGCGCGCGACCCCCCGTGGAACGCGCCGACCACCAGCCGCGGACGCATCCCGAAGTTCCGCCGTGGGAAGCGTCCGAACACGGTGGCGTCCGCGCGTGCCCGCACCACGATCTCGCGGTTCTGCGCCACGGACGGTTCCGGCCGCACGAGACCCGTGACGACGCCGATACCGAGCAGCAGCAGCATCACGGCGACGACCCAGGTGGCGGTACGGCGGAACATGGGCTGCGTGTGCTGCATCGAACTGCCCCCTCTTCGCGTGGCACACGCCATTCCCGCCAAACCGGGGCTGCGACGCCATCCGGCAAAACGCTCGGGGGGAGCGGTCGTGCGTGGTCTCCGCGTCCCTTATCGGCCGCGCTCGGGGGGTTCCTTGAACGTCGATCGATCCGCCGGCTCGAAAGAGCCTCCGATCAGGCTCTTTAGCTGGCCCGCCAACGCGCCGAAGTTTCCCCACGTGAGGGTCGCGGGGCCTTCCTGACCGATGACGAGGGATCACATGGACGTGCGTGCTGGCGGCAAGGGTTCTGCGTGGAAGCTGTGCATCGGATCGGCGGTGGTCTGCGGTGTGCTCGTCTTCGCCGGAGGCTTCCTGCACCGCAATGCGGTTGCATCTGCGATCGATGAGCAGCAGGCGAAGTCCACGGCCTACGTGCACGCCAAACTCGCGCCGGCGGTCGGCAACGACAAGCTGACGAAGGAGCTCGGCGAGCACGCCGCGGCCGACCTCAAGAAGGAGGCGGACGTGCCGGCCGGGGCCGAGGTGCGCATCTACGCGCTCGGCGGCGCCCCCGTCTTCTCATCCGGGCACGGTGTCGCGGGCGATCGCGCCGCGATCGCGGCGGCGGCGAACGGCGCTGTGAGCCGCATCATCAGCGGGTCGGATCTGGTGGTCTACGCGCCGATCGAGAACAAGGGCGGCAAGCCGATCGCGGTCGCGGCCGTCGTGAACGACATCGACGCCGTGCGCGCCGAGGCCGTCGGGCCCCTCGATTCGGTGCGCATGCCGCTGGTCGGTCTCGGCATCGTCTTGCTGGTCGTCGGTCTCGTCCTCATGGTGCGAGGCCGGCGCTCGCCGACGCCGGCGGTGGCGGCAGCGGCCGCGGCGACGCCCAAGGAGTCGAAGAAGCCGGCGAAACGAGCGGAGGCGACACCGTCCAAGACCAACGTCTCGGGATTCGACCCCGCGCCCGCACTCGCCGTGGCCCCGCAGCAACCGCCGGCCGATGCCGAACGCCGGACCACGCCGCAGCCCGTGGAGGCCGCGGAGGAGCCGAGCAAGCCTTCCCGCTCGCGCATGAGCCTCCGGATCGGTCGGAAGGAACGGAGCGAGCCGCAGCCCAAGGTCCAGACGACGCCCGACACGTCCGAAGCCAAGACCAAGCGCTCGTTGTTCAGCCGGTCGAAGGGGACCCCGGTTGCCGCGGCGCCCGTCGCGGTCGAGCCCGGTCCCACGGACGAGATGGGTCCGGCGCCGATGACGCCGGAGCGCGAGGCGTCGATCCGCCGGCTCCTCGAGGACCAGCTGGAGCAGCTCCGGACCAAGCTGCAGACGCAGGAAGATGCCGCCGTGAACGCGAACCGCGCGCTGCAGGATGAACTCGATGCCGCACTGCGCCGTGCCCACCAGGCGGAGGCGTCGGCGGCCGCGCGCGCCCGAAGGGCAGGCGTCGGTGGGACCCGTGGATCAGGACATGATCGAGCGTGCGCGAGTCCTCGAGGCCGAGCTGGCGAGCGCGAAAGCCGCTGCGGCCGAGGCCGTGGCGCGCGCCGATGAGCTCCAACGCGCGATCGACACGGCTGGCGCCCGTGGGCGCCGCAGATCCATCCGGATCGGATGCGTTGCGTGCACAGCTGGCCGCCGCCGAGCAGGGCCTGGAGGACGCCCAGCGCCTGGCCACCGAGGCCGAGCAGCGCGCGGCATCGATCGAGTCTGTTCGCGGAGAGCTGGAGGTTCGTGTGGCTCAGCTCGGCGCGAAGACGGGCGAGTTGGAGCAGCGGGCCACCGAGCTCGAGGCCCGGCTGCAGGAGGCGAACGCCGGCGGCGACGCCGTTCGGGCCGAGATCGCCACCCTGACCGCCGCGCTCGGCGCTTCGAACGCCCGCGTCGAGGAGCTGGAATCCTCGTCAGCGGCCGCCGGTGCGGACGACCGCGAGGCAAGCGCCGCCGAGATCGCCCGGCTGCGGACCGAGCTTGCGAACCACATGGAGCGAGCGCAGTCGGCAGAGGACCGTGTCGCCACGTTGGAAGCCGACGTCCTGGCCGCCGAGGCGGGCGTCGACGCGATCGTCGATCCGGTCGCGGACGAGGACGTTGAACCGTCGTCGCAGAGTGAGGCGCCGACCCCGACGGTGTGGGTCGCACCGGGTGCGTCCGCACCCGAACCGGAGGTCGAAGCCGAGGTCGAGCACGAGGTCGACGCCGAGGTCGAGAACGAGGTCGAGCGAGGTCGCCGCCGAGGTCGAGAACGAGGTCGACGCCGAGGTCACAGACGAGCCGACGACCGCCCCGCAGCCGACCAGCACATCCTGGGTCGCTCCTCGGACGAACGAGACGCAGCCGCAAGCGAACGGCGCCGCGACGGGTCCGGTCGAGCGGACGCAGGAGCCGAACGGTGACGGGTTCTCCGCGGTCTTCGCCGCGGCGTTCCCACAAGATCATCCTTCGAACGGAAGCGAGCCGACGAGCGAGCGGACGGCTGAGCCCGAAGCTTCCGAGTCTGCCCACGCCGACCTGCCACAGGCCCCTGCGGCCGACGATCGCTACGGGGACGTGTGGTCGGATGTCGAGACCGAGTCGGATGCGCCCGCAGAGACCGCATCGGCGGCGCCAGAGCCCGTAGAGACGGCATCGGCGGCGCCAGCGCCCGCAGAGACTGCGCCACAGTCCTCTGCACCGATGGCGTCGTCCTTGGACGAGTCCGACCCAACCCAGGAAGAGCCCTCGGAGCCACGATCGGAGCGCACGGACGCAGAACCGAGCGACGATGACTCGATATCGGTCGAGGACGATCTCTGGGCGCTGCGCGCTCGTCTGGCGCACGCTGCCGACGATCAGAACGAGGCCGAGCCGGCCCACGAAGCGCCTCGCTGGTCCTGACCGCTCGGGCACGTGTCGGCCGCCGTGCCGCATGATGGTTGCATGCGCCGAGTCGTCGCTGTGGCGATCCTGACCGTGTCGATCGCACTCGTCGTCTCTCCCGTCGATGCCGGAGCGCTCGGCATGACCCGGGCACCTGCCTATCACGCCTCCGTCTCCACTCTGCCGCCCGCGCTCCGGGCCCGCATGACCGGGTCGTCCTGGCATGCGGGGTGCCCGGTCGCATTGGGCGATCTACGACTCATCCGCCTCTCGTACTGGGGATTCGACCGGCGGGCGCACGCAGGCAAGTTGGTGGTGCATCGCCGGTGGTCCGACAAGATCGCGCGTGTCTTCGGCAAGCTCTATGACGCGCGGTTCCCGATCCGGCGGATGTGGCTCGTCGATCGCTACAGGGCCGACGACATGCGCTCCATGCGAGCGGACAACACCTCGGCATTCAACTGCCGGTACCGCGACGGTATCTGCTGCACCTGGTCGCAACACGCCTTTGGCCGGGCGATCGACATCAACCCGGTGGAGAATCCCTACATCGGGCCGTGGGGTGTCTCGCCCCCCAACGGCGCCGCGTACGTCGATCGGTCTCCGATCCGACGCGGGATGCTCGTGCGGCACGACCGCGCCTGGTGGGCGTTTCACGCGATCGGATGGTCCTGGGGTGGTTCCTGGGCCTGGCCCACCGACTACCAGCACTTCTCCGCGACGGATCGCTAGCGAGGCTGGTCGACACAGGCGGCGACGAGCAGCGCGTTCGGATCCTGCGCGAGGCCGTCGTTCGGATGCCATTCGAGGTGGTCATGGGGTCCGGTCGCATCGCCGGTGACGCCGACATAGCCGACGGTGTCGCCGGCCGACACCAAACCGAGCTGGGCCAACTGGCCGATGTGCGCGTTGTACACATAGCCGTCCGCCCCGAACACCCGGACCTCGACACCGCCCAGCTTCGAGCGAGAGGTGGAGGCATACCCGTCGAAGGGGGCGACGATCCGAGCGCCCGACGGCGCCTGGATGTCGTCCCCTTGGTGACGATGGACGGGCACGTGCGGCAGTCGCACGATGTCGCCGAAGTTGTCGTAGATCGTCTGATACGCGGGAACGGGACAGACGCGAAAGATGCCCGCTCGGTCGAGCCAGGACTGCAGGTTCGCGTAGTGCGCGTGGAGCGCGCGCAAGCGGGCGTGGGCCCACGGGTCCAGTGACCGAAGGCGCGTCCGAGCGAACTCGAGGAGCCGACCCGTCGCCTCGAGGGTCGCCTCGCGCCGATCGTCGACGTTTGAGCGAGGGCCGGACGGCGAGTCGGCGAGGCGTTCCATCACGGCGATCCGCCGGCGGAGGCCGACCTCGAGTTCGGCCTGGAGCGATCGGATGTCACGGGCTCGCTCGACCGTGGCGTGGCGTTCCAGCAAGGCATCCCGCACCGGGGTGATGGCGGCGGCGGGGCCGACGGAGACGCCGAGCACGAGCGCCATGACGAGCATCGCGCGCACGACCAGACCTTGTTTCGTTCCCATCGCCCTGTGCCCTCCGGCACGGCCTCGGCGCTCCCGAAGCACCCCCCTCCATCGGCCGGCGGACCGGGTGACCTTGAATCCGATGCGTCAGACGAGACGGGTGTCTGGGTCAGTCGGACGCGAGACCGCCCATTGGGAAGTCCTTCGCTGCAGAGGGTCCGGGATGCTCGGTGCGGCATGTCAGGCCCCGATATCGGTTCAAGGCGGGGCGGTGGTTGTCGAAACCTCTCTCAGTGCTTGCCGCCCAAGCGGCGTGTAGGCGAGCAGGTCGCGCCCCCGAACGACGGAAGACCGATGACGATCGCTAACAGAGCAACGAGGACGATGGCAGCCCCGGTTCGTCTGGGGCGGCCTGACGCTGGTCTTCCTGCTGGGGATCTTCCTGACCCGCTCCGCTGTCTCGCCGTGGGCCGCGCTGTCGCGCCTGTTGCTGATCCTGACCGTGGCGTGCGCGGTGCTGTTCATCCTCTCGATGCTGCGGCGCCCGATCACGGCCAGTGAGCGTGCCGCGCTGGCCGTGACGGCACCGGCGCCGTCGCCGATCCCGGCCGCTGAGCCGATGCCCGAGCCCGAGCTCGATGAGGAGTTGCAGGCCGCTCGGGAGCAGCTGCGCCAGGCGACGGAGGCGTTCGCCTTCCTCGAGGCTCGCATGAAGGACGGGGCGGCGACCGCATCGGCGTCGGCCGACGTGGAGGCGGCCACGAAGCGGATCGCCGAACTCGAGTCTGCGCTGCATCGCGCGGAAGCGGAAGCGGACGGCGAGGCCGAGGCGATGCGGCTTCGGCTGACGTCGGAACCGTCCGATCCCGACGAGCTGATCGCCGATCTCGAGGCGCAGGTCGCCGTGGCCCAGGCGCGCGCGAAGGAGGCCGAGGACGAAGCGCTCCACCGCAGCCCCGAGGCCAACGACCTGCGGGCGAGGTTGGCGCGCAGCGCCGCGAAGAAGAAGCTCGGTCCGACCGGCTGAGACCCGGCGCTACCAGCGAACGAGCGGGTCGATCGCGTACGTCTCGCGCAACCCGAGCTCGACGTCGGCGGCACCGAGCAACCGTCGCGGCTCCATGCCGTAGCGCTGCGCCTGCTCGAGGTGCGCCCAGCACAGCGGGACCATTTCGTCACGGGCGAACCAACCCACGATGTCAGGGCTGCCCCCGTGCGACCCCCATTGCCAGAAACAGAACTGGCAAACGAGCGTGGCGAGTTGCGGGTACGCGTACTGCGCCCGATAACCGAGCTCGTGCTCGATCACCCGTCCCCAGAGGGCGACCCTGCCCAGGACGGCAGGGCATCGCGTTCGGCGCAGGATGTCCAGCTCATGGGTGCCGTGGAGCCCGCACGTGCACTCGATGTGTGGCGCGGCGTGCATGCGCGCGTGTTTGCACGCCGCCTCGACCGGCTGCATCGGCTTCCACGGTCGGGAGCGGCCCGCGACCGGACGAAGCAGGAGGTCGGTACCGTCGCGGTGACCGGTGAGCGCCCACGTGCGCCAAGCGAGGATCGGTTCGAGCCCGGTCGTTTGCTGCAGGTCCCCCGCCAGGGGAAGGGGGCTCACGGCTCGGGCTCCGCGGGCGAGCGCGGCTGTGGCGCGGGCTCTCGCATCGGCTCGGTCACCGGACTCGGCAGCTCGGGGGCGGGCACGGGCAGGGAGATCGGATCGATCTCGATGATCCGTTTCGGGCGTCCGATGTCCATGGCCCCATCCTCCCGCGGCGCCTGCCCTCACGGGCGGGCCGGAACCCTCAGCCTATCCCAGGTGCTCGCGATGCGCGAGGGGCGAGTTCTTCAGGGGCGACCAGCTTGTAGATGCCCGTCGGACCGCTGAAGAAGATCCGGCCTCGAGGCGAGACCTCCATCGAGTGCACGCCCGTCGGCGCCGTGAACAGCACGCGGGGCGACCCCGAGAACCCGCTGCGGGTCGCGTTCAGGTCGATCGCCCTGATCGTGCCGACGTTCACGTCGCCGAACACCAGGTCGCCGTTCAGCGTCCCGCCGAGGCCGCACCGGTCGCAGAAGGCGGCCCCCGTGATGCCGATCGTCGATGCGAAGTACGCCTTGGGCTGATGCCGGGGCTTGGGGCCCGAGTTGTTCGTTCCCTGCGGCTTCGCGGTCGCGCACGTCTCCTTGGGGCCCCATCCGAAGTTGGCGCCCTTGACGATCAGGTTGATCTCGTCGGTGCACTCGGGGCCGTTCTCCGTCTCCCACAGGCGGTGGGTGCGTGGATCGAAGGCGAACCCGTAGGAGTTGCGATGCCCGTAAGACCAGATCCGTCCGATCGGGTTGCCGCGCGCGGCCGTCCCGTCCGTGTCGAGCCGCAGGATCTTGCCACGGAGGTTGCCCGAGCGGTCCTGCGCGTTGACGCTGTTGTGGCCGTCGCCGATCACCACGTACAGCTTGCGATCGGGGCCGAACAGGATGCGACCGCCGTTGTGGTACGGGGTCGCGCTCGCAGGCGCCGACAGGAGGACACGCAGGTGGCTGCCCGATCCGCCGCTGACGGTGAAGCGCACCAGCTGGTTCTGCAGATGCCCGCCGCGCGTTCGCGTGACGTAGACGAAGACACGCGGTGTCTTCGGCCAGTTCGGATGGAGCGCGATGCCGAGGGCGCCCCGTTCGCCGCTGCCATCGACTCCGGAGATCGTGAAGACGCGGTGATCGGCGCCCGATCCGGGATCCAGGGTGTGGACCTCACCGGTGCCGCGCTCCAGGTACCAGATGGTGCCGCCGGGCGCGAAGGTGAACGCCGAGGGGCCGTTCAATCCCGTCTTGACGGCGACCGCGCCGACGGCCGCGCGATGCCCGGTCGCCCGCGGCCCCGTCGCGATCGCGACCGCCGACCCTGTCGCGACCGAGACCGTCGTCGCGACCATGGCCGCGACGACGAGGAGCCTCATGATCCGTTGCATCGATGCCTCCCTCGAGCTCGCTGTGGCACGATGACCGCCGTGACCACGGTCCCTCCTTCTACCTTCGGCATCCCGGCGCTTCGGACCGAAGACCCTCGGTTCTTGCGGGGAGAGGGCCGGTACCTGGAAAACATCCCGCTCCCCGGCGCGCTGCGTGCCGTGTTCGTCCGCTCCATCTTCGCGCATGCCACGGTCAACGCCATCGCCGGCCTCGAGGAGGCGCGCGCGATGCCTGGTGTGGTGGCCGTCTACGCGGCGGGCGATCTCGCGCTGGCGAACCAGTCCGCAGCGGGGTCGGTCGAGGTCCCCGGTGGCGATCTCGACCGGCCGTTCGAGCGCCCGGTGCTCGCGACCGAGCGTTTCCGATACGTCGGTGAGCCCTACGCGGTCGTGATCGCCGAGTCGTCGGCACAGGCGCAGGACGCAGCCGAGCTGATCTGGGCGGACGCCGATCCGCTCCCGGCGGTGATCGACGTCGAGGCTGCCGCCGCGGATACGACGCTGCTGTTCCCCGAGACGGGCACGAACATCGCGACGAGGTTCGAGCATCGCTGGGAGGAGGACGTGCTGGCCGGCGCCGAGGTCGTCGTTCGCGGGCGATTCGTGAACCAGCGACTGGCCCCGGCGCCGATGGAGATGAACGGCATCGCCGTCGCGCCTCTCGACGACGGATACACCGTGTGGGTCTCCTCGCAGGTGCCCTTCGATGTCCGCGGCGACCTGGTCGACGTCCTGGATGTCCCCCGCGCCAAGATCCGGGTGATCGCGCCGGATGTCGGTGGCGGCTTCGGCGCCAAGATCCCGACGTATCTGGAGTACCTGGTCGTTGCGAAGGCCGCAGCGCTCCTCGGGCGGCCGGTCCGATGGTACGAGTCGCGGACGGAGTCGATGATGAGCCTGACGCACGGCCGGGCGCAGGTGCAGTGGATCGAGCTCGGCGCCCGACGCGACGGCACGATCGTGGGCCTCCGGTTCGAGGTGCTCGGCGACGTCGGCGCCTATCCCCAGCTCGGGTCGTTCATGGCCGAGACGACCGCGGAGATGATCTCGGGGGTGTACACGATCCCCGCGATCGCGTTCCGCGGCCGGTCGGTGGTGACGAACGTCACGCCGCTGGGCGCCTATCGCGGCGCGGGTCGTCCCGAGGCCTCGGCGTGTATCGAGCGCGCGGTCGATCTGCTTGCGGCCGAGCTCGGGCTCGACCCCGTCGATGTGCGCCGGCGGAACCTGATCCCGCCCGAGGCGTTCCCGTATCGAACCGCGGCGGGGACCGAGTACGACAGCGGGGCATACGAGCGGTCGCTGGATCGCGCCCTCGAGCTGGCCGGCTACGAGGAGCTGCGTGCCGAACAGCGCGACCGTCGGTCGCGAGGCGATCGCACCGCGCTCGGGATCGGGGTGGCGACCTACGTCGAGATCACCGGCTTCCCGACGCGGGAGTTCGCCCGCGTTGATATCGAGGACGACGGCTCGGCGACCGTGTACGTCGGCACGACCTCCTTCGGACAGGGGCACGAGACCGCGTTCGCACAACTCGCGGGCGGCATGCTCGCGATCCCGTACACCGACGTCCGGGTGATCCATTCCGATTCGTCGTTGGTCGAACGCGGCGAGGGCTCGTGGGGCTCGCGTTCCCTGCAGGCCGGCGGATCCGTGATCGCCACCCGGACGGGCCAGGTGATCGACCGGGCGCGTGACCTGGCGGCGATCGCGCTCGAGGTCGATCCCGCCGACGTGGTCGGGCCCGTCGACGGCGGGTTCCAGGTCGCCGGGGCGCCCTCGAGGGCGGTCGGCTGGGCGGCGCTGGCGGCTCGAGCGGACGCTGCCGACACGCGGTTGTCGGCCAAGGGCGTCGCGACCGATCCGGGCGCTACGTTCCCGTTCGGCGCGCACGTCGCGGTGGTCGACGTCGACCTCGACACCGGTGACGCGCGGATCGTGCGGCTGGTGGCGGTCGATGACTGCGGCCGCATCCTTAACCCGATGCTCGTGCGCGGGCAGCAGCACGGAGGGATCGCACAGGGGATCGCCCAGGCGTTGTTCGAGGAGGTCCGTCTCGACGAGTCGGGGAACCCGTTGACCTCGACCTTCATGACCTACCTGATGCCGAGCGCCGCGGAGCTCCCGCGGTTCGAATGCGCGAACACGGAAACTCCCACGCCGGTGAACGTGCTCGGCGCCAAGGGGATCGGGGAGTCGGGATCGATCGGTGCGACGCCGGCGGTGCAGAACGCGGTGGTCGATGCCGTGTCCCACCTCGGTGTGCGGCACATCGATCTCCCATGCTCGCCCGAACGCGTGTGGGCCGCCATCGCCGAAGCCGGTCGCGTCCGATAGCCTGCGTCCCCATGGATACCGTGTCCGTGTGGGAGCAGCGCTTCCGCGCCCCCAAGATGTCGTTGCCCCGATGGTCCCGGAGCGCGCCGGACCGGACCGTCTTCACCTCGAGCGCGTCGGGGGTCTGGCAGATCCACGCGTGGGACGCCGCGACCGACGAACGCCGGCAGGTGTCGGATCACCCGGTCGGTGTGTTGGAGGGCGTGCCGACGCGCGATGGCGCCGGCGTCGTGTTCTGGCAGGAGGACACGGGCGATGAGACCGGTCGGTGGCTCGTGCAGCCCTTCGAGGGCGGCGAGACGGTGCCGTTCCTGGACGGTCTGCCCGTCGGCTGGAACGAGGGCCTGGCGCAGGCGCAGGGGTTGGTGCTGGCGGGCATCAGCACACCGGCCGGTCGCTTCGAGGTCTTCGCGTGCGAGCCGGGGATGCCGCCGCGCCTGATCGCCTCCGGCTCGGAATGGATGTCGATCGCCGGGGTCTTCGCCGGCGGGTCGGATCTCGCGGGGCTGTCGGCGGACGGATCGCTCGCCGCGTTGCAGCACGCCGAGCACGGCGACATCACCCACCCGGCGTTGCGGATCGTCGATCCGCGCACAGGTGCCGTCGTCGCAGATCGCGGTGACGGGCGCTCCGCAGTGGTCGCGACGGTGTGGTCCCCGGTGCCGGGCGATCAGCGCCTGGCCGTCATCCACGAGCCGGAGGATCGCGAGCGCGTCGGCATCTGGAACCTCGCCAGGGACGCGTGGCACGATCTCGACATCGCCCTTCCCTGGCGATCACGCCGTGCTCGATTGGTTCCCCGGCGGCGACGCCGTGCTCCTGCAGCACACGCTCGATGGCCGCAGCGAGCTGTTCCGCGTCGATGTGTCGACCGGGAAGGCGGAGCCGATCGTCACGCCCCGCGGAACGCTCGGCGACGCGCGCGTGCGCCCGGACGGGCGGGTGTGGTTCACGCACGCGGACGGAGAGCATCGGGGACGGGTCATGAGCGACGGCGGCGACGAGCTGCTCGATCTGCCGCCCGCGCCGGCGGGCAGGCCGTTTCAGGATTGGCGGTTCACGAACGATCACGGCCAGCAGGTCCACGGCTGGATCGTCGAACCGGAGGGCGCGGGCCCGCATCCGGTGATGGTGTTCGTGCACGGCGGGCCGCACTGGCTCTACGCCGACGCCTACATGCCGGAGGTGCAGGCCTACGTCGATGCGGGGTTCCTCGTGGCGATGCCGAACTATCGCGGCTCCACCGGCTACGGCCGTGCCTGGCGAGACGCGCTCACCGGCGATCCCGGGTTCACCGACGTCGATGACGTGACGGCGGGGCTCCGCGACCTCCTGACCCGGCCCGACGTCGACGGCGAGCGGGCCGTGATCGCGGGCTGGTCCTGGGGCGGCTACATCACCCTGATGGAGCTCGGTCGCAATCCGGATCTGTGGCGTGCGGGCATGGCGGGCGTGCCGGTCGGCGACTACGTGGGCGCCTACGAGCAGGAGGCGCCGGCGCTGCAAGCGATGGACCGGGCGCTCTTCGGCGGCACGCCCCAGGAGAAGCCCGACCTCTACCGCCGCTCGAACCCGATCACGTACGCGGACGCCGTGGCCGCGCCGGTGCTGTTCGTGATCGGCGACAACGACTCGCGTTGCCCGCTCGCGCAGGCGCTGGCCTACGTCGACCTGATCGCGGGCGCCGGGAAGCCGCACGAGGTGTACCGCTACACGACCGGGCACGGGTCGCTGGACATCGACGAGGAGGTCCGGCAGATCCGAACGATCCTGGACTTCCTGCACCGCCAGGTGCCGGGCCTGCGGTCCGTCTGACTAGACGATGCCCTGCGCGAGCATCGCGTCGGCCACCTTGCGGAACCCCGCGATGTTCGCACCGTGCACGTAGTTGCCGGGCACGTCGTATTCCTGGGCGGTGGCGCGGCAGTTCTCGTGGATCGCGACCATGATCGTGTGGAGGCGCCCGTCGACGGTCTCGCGCGTCCAGCCGCGGCGCTCGGAGTTCTGTGACATCTCGAGCCCGCTGACGGCGACGCCGCCCGCGTTCGCGGCCTTGCCCGGCCCGTAGAGGATGCGGGCGTCGACGAACCGCTCGACCCCTTCGTTCACGGTCGGCATGTTGGCGCCCTCCGCCACGATGTAGACGCCGCCTGCCAGCAGGTTGCCGGCGTCCTCGGTGTTGATCTCGTTCTGGGTCGCGCTCGGGAACGCGGCCTGCGCGGGCACGGCCCACAACGGGTTGTAGGAACGGCTCGGATCGACCGGCGTGAACGTCGCGGCCGGATATCGCTCGACGTACTCCATGATCCGTCCGCGGCGGTTGTTCTTCAGATCCATCACCCAGGCGAGCTTCTCGCGATCGATGCCGTCCTTGTCGAACACGAACCCACCGGAGTCGCTCAGCGTGACGGGCTTGGCATCCAGGTCGATCAGCTTCTCGACCGTGTACTGCGCCACGTTGCCCGAGCCCGACACGATGCAGTCCTTGCCGGCGAGCGACTCGCCGCGTGTGGCGGCCATCTCCTCGGCGAAGTACACGGTGCCGTAGCCCGTCGCCTCGGGCCGGATCAAGGACCCGCCGAACGCCAGACCCTTGCCCGTCAGGACGCCCGTGAACTCGTTGCGGATCCGCTTGTACTGGCCGAAGAGGTAGCCGATCTCGCGGCCGCCGACGCCGATGTCGCCTGCGGGCACGTCGGTGAACTGGCCGACGTGTCGCTGCAGCTCGGTCATGAACGACTGGCAGAAGCGCATGACCTCGCCCTCGGAGCGGCCCTTCGGGTCGAAGTCGGCGCCTCCCTTGCCGGCACCGAGCGGCAGCGTGGTCAGCGAGTTCTTGAAGACCTGCTCGACGGCGAGGAACTTGAGCATCCCGAGGTAGACCGTCGGATGGAACCGCAGTCCTCCCTTGTAGGGCCCCAGCGCCGAGTTCATCTCGACGCGGAACCCGCGGTTGATCTGGACCTCGCCGCCGTCGTCGACCCACGGCACGCGGAACATCAGGACGCGCTCCGGCTCGCAGATCCGCTCGAAGATCTTGGCCTCGACGTAGCGCGGATTTCGCCGGAGGGCGAGCTCGACCGAGCCGGCGACCTCGTGGACGGCCTGATGGAACTCCGGCTCCCCTGGATTCTTGGCAACGAGCTGGGACATGAAGCGGTTCGCGTACTCGCCCATCGGATGCCCTCTCCGCGCGTCGTCAGGTGCCGCGAGGCACAGCATATGGGCGGGCAGGAGCCCACGCCAGGGGCCGGTCGCCGTGCGTCGTGCGGCCCTTTCGGTCGGCTCCGGGCGGGCTGTTACCGTGGGTCGATGCCGCTGTGGGTGCTCCTTCCCGGTGCCGTTGTCATCGGCTACGTCGTGTGGCGCCTCGGGATGGCGACCCTCCGCGCCTTGTCCGGGCCACCGCCCGGGTCGCTGGACACCGAGCCGCCGCCCGCCGAGGCCGAGGACGTCGGCGATCTCGACGTCTATCTCGTCTGCGGCGAGTGCGGGACGGAGTTCAAGGTCGAGCGGCTCGGCGAGCTGCAGATCCCGCGCCACTGCGGGGAGAAGATGCTGGTGGTCCGCCGCCCCGCCGAGGCCTGAGCGGGACACGGCCGCAGGCGTTTTCCACCGTTCGGCACGTCGGTATCCCCAATGTTATCCACACCCGCGGGTGGGTTACTTCCAGAAGGAGATGCCGAAGAACCCGCCGGCGATCAGGCCGAGACCGAGCCACATCACGCCTGCCTGGAACCCTTGTTCGCTCGGCCGCAAGAAATTCCAGACGATGACGACGACGCCGGCGCCCATCACCACGAGCATGAGAGGGGCGTACCAACGGGGGCTCGCCTTCGCGCGCTGCTTGCGATGTGGATGCAGCTCGTATCGCTGCTTGCTCGGCTTCTTGCGACCCTTGGACTTCGGCATCGCGGCTGATGGTACCGGCTAGCCGGGCGTGATGAGCAGGGAGCGGCCGCTCGGTTCGTCGAAGCCGGCGGGCTTCGCGCCGCCGGCCGCGTAGAGCGCCGCCTGATCGGCCCAGTGGGGGGAGGCGGGGTTGCCGCTGACACCGGCCGGCACGATCGTCATGCTGCGCTCGAGGTCGCCCAGGTCATAGACCGCGCGGACCGACTGGATCACGGCCGGGCGGTAGCCGAGCAGCGGGTCGAAGGCGCCCTGGGCCACCGTCTGGCTGTCGCCGCCGAGCGGGATCGTCGCGGCGGTGAAGACCTCGTCGAGCCCGGGGATCCGTGCCAGCGGGTGCGATAGCACGAGCGAGTGCAGCTCGCCCCACGTTCGACCGGCGACCTCCTCGATCGCGTCGTCGAGCGCGCCGCGGAGCGCGTCGGGATCGACCTGGTCGGCGAGCATGTCGGGCAGCACCCGGCACAGGAACGGCTCGCGGAAGCCTTGGTACGCGGCGAACAGATCCGGGCCCATCCGGTCCGCGAACAGCCGAGCCATGATCGCGCTGATCCATGCCTGGAACAGCGCCGCATCGTGCGAGTCGGCGCGCAGGTCGCCGTCCCACGCGCGCAGCGATCCCAGCGCGTCGCGCTGCACATCGGTGTGCGGCTCGAGCGCGCTCAGGTGTTCGCGGAGCGGCGGGACGGCGAGCGAGACCGTGTCGAGCTGGATCGCCAGCATCGAGGCGACGTCGTGCTCGTCGCTCGCTGCCAGCAGCGCCACGATGCGATCGCGCCGGCTCGATTCGTGGAAGTCCTTCGAGATCAGGTGCGGGTATCCCGGTGGCTGGATATCGTTGTTCGCCGTCGCCAGCCAACCCCGATCCGGATCGAACTCCCACGGAAGGTCCTCGGGCGCGATCCAGCCGATCCATTCGTGGAGACCGTCCCAGCCGGGGACCGGCCGGGTGCCGTCGCCCTGGGCCCGCACCGGATGACGCCCCGTGCACTGGTAGCCGATGTGTCCGTCGACGTCGGCGTAGACGAAGTTCTGTCCGGCGCACGCGACCTGCAGCATCGCGGTGCGGAACGCGGCGAAGTCGGACGCCTGGGCGACCTCGAGCGCGAGCGACGGCCGCAGCGTCGCGTCGTGGCCCGACCACCGCAACGCGTAGGCGCGATCGAGCGGACGGTAAAGGGTATGCAGAGCCCCGGCGACGCCGTGGGTCAGGATCGGACCGTGCCCCGTCTCGCGCACGAGCAGGGCCCGTGGTTCCGGCCTCGCCGCGGACTGCGATCCGCTCCTCGTGCGTGGTGAGGGGTGCCCACCCCTCGGGGGTGCGCACCGAGGCGCCGTCGTCGTCGAGCTGCTCTTCGTACAGGTCGGCGACATCGCCCGTGACGTTCGTGGCGCCCCACGCGTGGTGCGGCGTCGCGCCGAGGAAGATCCCCGGGGTGAACGGCGCCGCGACCCCGCGCGCCTCGTAGCCGGGCGCGCGCAGCACGAGCTCGAGCCAGATCCCCGGCTGCGTCACCAATAGATGCGGGTCGTTGGCGAGGAGCGGGGCGCCGCTCGCGGTGTGGCGGCCGGCGACGACCCAGTTGTTCGAGCCCACGCCGCCGCCGGCCGCCGCGACCGGCAGGAGGGTGTCCGTCACGGCGCGTCCGAGTCGGGCGTCGAGCTCCGCTCGCAGCAGTTCCGCCTCCCAGTTGTTCGACAGGTTCCACGCCAGGAGGGCGAACGCCGATGCGAACGCCCCCGCGTCCTCCGGCACGGCCGGCTGCAGATCGAGCAGCTGGTACTCGATCGGGGCCGCGGGCATCGCGTCGATCCAGGCGTGGATGCCGGCACGGAACCGCCCGTGCATCGCGTGGTCGAGCTCGGTCCAGGTCCCGGCAGCGTGGCGCTCGCCGGCGCGGTTGAGACCGATCGTGCGCGTGAACACGTCGTCGTCGTAGGTCAGCTCGCCGAAGATCTCGGACAGCCGACCGGTGGCGGCGCGCAGGAACAGCTCGAGCTGGAAGAGGCGCTCGCCCGCGGTCACGACGCCCTGCGCGAACCAGAGGTCCTCGAGGCTCGTCGCGGTGATGCGCGGAGTGCCCCAGCGGTCGCGCTCGACGGTGACGGGCGCCGCGAGCCCGGGCAGGGATACCTCGCCATCCATCGGGAACAAGGACGGTTCGGCCATGGCGCGGAGCTGGTCGGACATCGCGGCAGCCTACCCGCGGCTACTCGCGCACGTTGCCGAGCCAGCTGCTGTACAGCGCCGCGTACCGGCCGCCCGCGAGCGCGAGCTGCGCGTGCGTCCCCTCCTCGACCAGCTGGCCCGCGTCGAAGACGAACACGCGGTCGGCGCCTTCCGCCGTTGAGAGCCGGTGCGCGATCGTGATCACGGTCCGTCCGGCGGAGAGGCGACGGAGCGCCTCGGTGATCCGCCGCTCGGTGGCGGGGTCGACCGCCGACGTCGCCTCGTCGAGGATCAACAGACCCGGATCGCCGAGTTGCGCGCGCACGAGCGCCACCAGCTGGCGCTCGCCCACCGACAGCGCCTCGCCGCGCTCACCGACGATCGTCCCCAGCCCGTCGGGCATCGTCGCCACCCAGTCGACGAGCCCGAGCTCCTCGAAGGCGGAGTCGACATCGCGGTCCAGGGCGGAGGGACGGCCCATCCGCACGTTCTCGCGCACCGTGGTGTCGAACAGGAAGCCGTCCTGTGGCACCATCCGGATCCGCGAGCGTCGCGACGCCGGCGTCACCCGTCGCAGGTCCGTTCCGTCGATCAGCACCGACCCCGCGCGCGGGTCCGCCAGCCGCGAGATCAGCTTCACGAACGTGGTCTTGCCGCAGCCGGTCTCCCCGACGATGGCGACGTGACCGCCGGCGGGCACCGACAACGAGATGCCGTGGAGCACCTCGGCTCCCTCCCGGTAGGAGAAGCGCAGGTCGCGGGCCTCGACCGACAGCGCGCCGCGAGGCAGCTCGACGCCGTCGACCGGCTCCACGATCTCGACCGGCAGGTCGAGCACCGCGAGGATCTTGCGCCAGCCGGCGATCGCCGTCTGGGTCTCCGCGTAGACCTCCGGCAGGTCGGTGAACACGTGCAGGAACACGTCGGCCAGGAACAGGAACGCGGTGATCTCGCCAAACGTCACTCCCCATCCGGTTCCGTAGAACGCGCCGAGGATCACGACGACGGACAGCGCCATCGCGTAGAAGACCGACGACAGCGGCCACAGGGTCGCCGCCCGGAAGTGCGCCACGATCTCCGCGCGATAGCGCTGGTCGATCGCGAGCTTCACCTTCTGGTCGGTGTGTTCGTCGAGCCCGTAGGCGCGCACCACGGCCGCGCCCATCACCGACTCCGAGACCTCCGAGAGCATCTCGCCGACGCGGGTGCGCGCGGTGTTGAACGCGACGGTCAGCTTCGCTTGCATCGCAGTGACGATCAGCAGCAGCGGCACCATCATCAGCACGATCGCGAGGGCCAGCTGCCAGGCGTAATACAGCATCAGGCCGAGCGCGCCGACCACCTGCGTGATCGAGATGATCCACGCGATCCCGCCCCACTCCATGAACTGCTGGAGGGCGTCGACATCGGCGGTCACCCGTGCGACGAACACGCCGCGCTTCTCCTCGGACTGGTCGGCGATCGACAGCGAATGGATGTGCGCGAAGGTGCGTACGCGCAGCCCCATCATCGCGTTCTCGGCGGCGTTCACCAGCCGTCGTCCCGCCGCGCGCGCGGCCCAGAAGGCGATGACGACGAGCAGCAGTGCCGCGACACAGAGCCCGTAGACGTACCTGGGGTCGAACGGTTCGAACCCGTTGTCGAACACCTTCTGGATCAGCACGGGGGTCACGAGCGACACGATCGTCACGCCGAGCGAGACGACGACGGTCAGCCACAGGCCGCGGCGGAGTTCGGGGCTCTCGTGCACGCCGCGGCGCAGCACGCCCCAGGCGCTCTTCAGCTCCTCGGGAACCGGGAGCGCGTCTTCCTCGGCGATCGCCGCCTGGAGCTCCGCGCTCACGAGGCCTCCTCCTCGTCCGTGGCGTCCTCCTCGTAGGCGCGGATGATCGCGGCGTACCCGGGCAGCGTGTCGAGGAGGTCGTCGTGGGACCCGGTGCCCTTGACCCGCCCGTCCTCCAGGTAGATGACTCGGTCGGCCAACCGGATCGTCGACAACCGATAGGCCACGACGATCAGCGTCGTGTCGAGCTCGCGGCGGAGCGCTCCGAGGATGTCGGCCTCGATCGTCGGATCGACCGACGATGTCGCGTCGTCCAGGATGAGGATCCGCGGCGCACGCGCGAGCGCCCGAGCCAGCGCCACGCGTTGCCGCTGGCCGCCCGACAACGTGTGGCCGCGCTCGCCGACGACGGTGTCGTAGCCCTGGGGCAGTTCGCGGATGAACCGGTCGGCCGAGGCGATCATCGCCGAGCGCACGACCCCCGCGTCGTCGACCGTGTTGTCCAGCGCGATGTTCTCGCGCACGCTGGCCGCGAAGAGGAAGCTCTCCTGGAACACGATCGACGCCGCCTGGCGCAGCGGGATCGGGTCGGCGCGGCTGACGTCGACACCGCCGATCTCCACGACGCCCTCGTCGGGGTCGGCCAGCCGCACGAGCAGCTGCGCGAGGGTGGACTTGCCGACGCCGGTCGGCCCCACGATCGCCACCGACTCGCCGGGCTCGATGTCGAAGGACACGCCGTCGAGCACCGGCTGGTCGTCGTAGACGTAGCGCAGGGAGCGCGCCGAGATGCCGAGCGGGCCCTCCGGCAGCGGCACGGGATGCGCGGGCGGCGTCACGGTGACCTGTTCCTCGAACACGGTCTGCAGCCGGTTCCAGCCGACCACCGCACGCGGCAGCTCGGCCAGGATCCAGCCGATGAACCGCATCGGCCACGAGAGCAGCCCGAACAGCGCGACGAACCCGATCAGCTCCCCGACGTTCAGCTCTCCCTCGGCGATCCGCCAGGAGCCCATCGCGACCGAGCAGGACCGTCGCGAGCGCCGGCAACGAGTCGAGCCCCGCCTCGAACGTGGCGCGCACGTACCCGCCCGTCACCCGATCGTCGCGAAGTTCGCGGGCCGCGTCGAGCAACTTCTGGGTCTCGGCGTCCTCGCGGCCGAGGGTCTTGACGACGAGCGCGCCGTCGATCGACTCGTGCGCGACCGAGGAGACGACGCCGATGTCCTCCTGCGCGAGCCGAGCCGGCTCCTGCATCCGTTTCGCGAAGCTCCGGTTCATCAGCATGAGCGCCGGGAACAGAAGCGCCCCGATGAGCGCGAGCCACGGATCGACGCGCAGCATCTGGATCATCGCCAGCACCACGAGGACGATCACGCCGGTCGCGAACGGCACCGGCCAGAAGACGTCGACCGCGGCTTTGACGTCGGCCTCCATGTGGGCGAGCAGCTCGCCGGTCGGCGTCTCACGGTGGTACTGGAGCGCGAGGTCGCGGTACCGGTCCGACACCTGGCGGCGAAGCGTCGCCATGACACGCTCACCGGCCACGCCCGAGTAGTAACGACGGACCATGATCCCGAGCGCCCGGAGGCATCCGAACAGCATCAGCCAGGCCACTGCGATCCAGACCGTGGAGGCGGCGACCCCGGTGCCGTCGAAGGCGGGCTTGAGCACGTCGTTGGTCGCGTGCGCGATCGCGACGGTCAGGGCGATCGATGCGACCGCGAACAGGATCGCGCCGGCCAGTGAGGCGAAGAATGGCTTGGGGTGCAGCTTGATGTAGCTGATGACTAGCCGCATGCCCGAGGCGAACAGCCCGCGGCTGCTCTCGATCTCCTCGGTCGTCGGGGTGTCCTGCAGGGCCGTGGCCATGACGCATATCATGCATATATGAGCGACGTGCGACCCTGGGTCGCCTCCTACCCGCCCGACGTTCCGACGACCCTGGCCCCGTTCCCCGAGGAAAGCGTCTTTACGCTGCTCGAATCGTCGGCCGGCCGTTTCCCCGATCGTCCTGCGATCGCGTGGTTCGGCAAGCACCTGAGCTACGCCGATCTGCTGGCCGAGGTCGAGCGGTGCGCCGCGATGCTCGCGGGGTTGGGGGTGAGGAAGGGCGACCGCGTGGCGCTGATCGTGCCGAACTCCCCGGCCTTCACGATCGCCTTCTACGCCTGCATGCGGCTCGGTGCGATCGTCGTGTGCAACAACCCGTCGTACACGGAGCGCGAGATGCGTCACCAGCTGGCCGACGCCGAGCCCGCCGTGGTCGTCGTGACCGACTTGATGTACACGGACTACGCGCCGGCGTTCGACGACCTCGGGATCCCGCACGTGGTGGTGACGCGTCTGAACGACTACATGCCTTTCATCAAGAAGCTGTTGGCGCCGGCGCTGAAGTTCAAGAAGGTGCAGCGCGCCGCGGGCAAGCCGTGGCCCCCGGTCCCGAAGGACGCGCAGGTGTTCCGATGGCACAGGGCTCTCTCTGCCGCCGGCCCGGTGCCGCCGGTCGCGACGATCCAGCCGGCCGAAGATGTCGCCGCACTGATCTACACCGGCGGGACCACCGGCATCGCGAAGGGGGCGATGCTGTCGCATCGCAACCTGTGCGCGAACGCCCGGCAGGGCGCCGCCTGGTTCCCGACGGTGGTCGAGGGCGAGGAGGCGTTGTTGGCGGCGATGCCGTTCTTCCACTCCTACGGGCTGCTCGCGATGAACCTGACGATGCTGATCGGGGCCAAGCTGATCCCCGTCCCGAACCCGCGCGACATCCACATGATCCTGGAGCTCACGCAGGACGAGAAGCCGTCGCTGTTCCCGGGCGTGCCGCGTCTCTATATCGCCGTCAACGAGCACCCCGACGCTTTGAAGTTCGATCTGAAGTCGATCAAGGCCTGCGTCTCGGGCGCGGCGCCGCTGCCCGTGGCGGTCGCCCGCGAGTTCGAGCGGGTGACCGGCGGCGGCCAGTTGGTCGAGGGCTACGGCCTGACCGAGTGCTCGCCGGTGACGCACGCCAACCCGTTCAGTGGGGTGCGCAAGCCCGGCTCGATCGGGCTGCCTGTTCCCGACACCGACGTGCGGATCATGTCGATCGAGGACCCCGACAAGGTGATGCCGTCCGGCGAGCCGGGCGAGCTCTGCATCCAGGGGCCGCAGGTGATGCTCGGGTACTGGCGGCGCCCGGAGGAGACCGCGCTCGCGATCCGCAACGGCTGGTTCCACACCGGCGACGTGGCGGTGAGCGACGAGGACGGCTACTTCCGGATCGTCGACCGGCTGAAGGACATGATCCTGGTCTCGGGGTTCAACGTGTACCCGAACGAGGTCGAGGACGTGCTCTTCCACCATCCGGCGATCTCCAAGTGCGCGGTCGTGGGTCTGCCCGACGAGCGCACCGGCGAGCGCGTGAAGGCCTACGTCGTCCTCAAGGAGGGCGCCGAACTGACCGGCGAGGACCTGATCGCATGGTGCAAGGATCCCGCGCAGGGGCTGACCGGTTACCGGGCGCCCAAGGAGATCGAGTTCCGCGACACGCTGCCGGAGACGCTCGTCGGCAAGGTCCTGCGCCGCGCCCTGCAGGACGAGGAGCGGCAGCGAGCCGCGGCTGTCACCGCGTGAATCAGCTCCAGTGGGACCTGGGCGACGGGGTCGCCGTCCGGACCTACGTCGTGGGGGACGCCGAGGAGCTGTTCGCCCTGGTCGACGCCAACAGGGATCGTCTGCGGCCGTGGATGATCTGGGAGCCCACGACCAAGACGGTGGACGACACCCGGGCGTTCATCCAGGCGTGTCTGGCCTCGACGGACTACGAGGGCAACGGCCTATGGCTCGACGCTCGGCTGGTCGGCGGCGCCGGGCTCAGCCTGGACACGATGGCCAACAGCGGCGAGATCGGCTATTGGGTGGCCGGCGACGCCGAGGGCCGGGGGATCGTCACGCGAGCCTGCACGCGTTTCTTCGACTTCGCCTTCGACGAGCTCGGGCTGCACCGGATGGAGCTGCAGGCGGCGGTCGACAACGCGAAGAGCCGTGCCGTGGCCGAACGCCTCGGCATGCACGAGGAGGGGATCGCTCGCGACGGCTGCCGCGTGGCCGACGGGTATCTGGATTCGGTGACCTACGGCATCCTGGAGGACGAGTGGCGGTCTCGGAGGGCCGATGCGACCTGATCTGCACATCGAATTGGGCGGCGGCGCGATCCTGCGCGCGTTCACGACCGACGATCTCGACGCGCTGTACGAGGTGATCGATCTGAACCGCGTGCGGCTCGCACGCTGGTTCCCGTGGGTCGAGAACTCCACCGAGGCGTCCTCCCAGTTGCCGTGGCTCGAGCGGGCGAGGGCCGACCCGGTGTCGCTCGACGCGAACGGCATCTGGGTCGGCGATCAGCTGGCGGGCGGCTGCGATCTGCGGATCCATCCGCAGGACGATCTCGGCGAGCTCGGGTTCTGGCTCGACGAGGAGCAGGTCGGGCGCGGGCTGGTGACGCGGGCCTCGCAGGCGCTCATGACCCGCGGGTTCGAGTCGGAGGGTCTGCATCGCGTCCAGATGCGCGCCGGCGTCGAGAACCTGCGGAGCCGGGCAGTCGCGCGTCGCCTCAAGCTCAAGGAGGAGGGCGTGCTCCGTGGCGCCGGCAAGGTCGGGGGCGGGCTGTACGTCGACCTCGTGATGTACGGGCTGCTCGTGGACGACTGGCGCCTCGGCTGAGCGCGCCCGTCCAGGCCGTCATCTTCGATCTGTACGGCACGTTGGTGCCCGAGTTCCCCCGCACCGCGTTCTACGAGACGGTCGCGCACATGGCGGCGACGCTCGACGCGGATCCGGCCGCCTTCCGGGCGGCGTGGGACCGGACCGCGGTGCACCGCCAGACGGGCGTGTATGCCGACGGCATGGCCGGCAACGTTCGTGCGGTGTGCGAGGAGATCGGTGCGGCGTTGCCGTCGGTGGAGGCGATCGAGGCGGCGCTCGCGCCACGCGCGGCGATGTATCGCCGGTGGTTCCACCCGCGGGTCGGCGCGCTCGAGGTGCTGACCGAGCTCCGTGCCCGCGAGATGCCGACGGCGCTGATCTCGATGTGCGCTCCCGACACGCCGGCGATGTGGCGCGCATCGCCGCTCGGCGGGCTCGTCGACGTCGAGGTGTTCTCCAGCGAGGTCGGGCTTCGCAAGCCCGACACCGCGATCTATCGCTACGCGACCGATCGCCTGGGGGTCGATCCCGCCGCGTGCATCTATTGCGGCGATGGCGCCTACGGCGAGCTGACCGGAGCGAGCGCGGTCGGGATGCGCGCCTATCTCATCCGCCCGCCCGACCTGGACGTGGCCGAATCGCTCACGCCCGAGCGCGAGGAGGACTGGCGGGGCCCGGCGGTGGCCGACCTGCGCGACCTGCTCGCGTTCGTGTGATCGACGTCAGTCGGCGGTTGCGGCGACCGACGCCAGCATGTCGGCGACCTTCTGCGGCAACGTCGCCACGGCGCCGACGATGAGGGTGGCCGGCGGCCCCATACTGGCGGCCGCGGCCAACGACGGCAGGTCGGCGAGCGTGCCGATCACGGAACGCTCCTCGGGGGTGGTCGCCCACATCACGAGCGCCGCGGGCTCCTCGGCGGGCCTACCCGCAGTGATCAACGCGCTGCACGTCTCCGCAAGACGCCCCGCCGCCATCAGCAGCACGAGCGTGTCGGTCGCGGTCGCGACCCTCGTGAGGTCGACGGCATCTGCCTCGTGCGCCGTGCCGGCGGTCGAGGCAGTGACCACCGCAAACGAACGGGCGATGCCGCGATGCGTGACCGGGATGCCCGCGGCCGCGGGGGCGGACACCGCGCTCGTGATGCCGGGGATCACGTCGCATCGGATGCCCGCCTCGGCGCAGGCCAGGAGCTCCTCGCCGCCGCGGCCGAACACGAACGGGTCGCCGCCCTTCAGGCGTACGACGGTGCGTCCCATCCGTGCCTGCTCCATGAGCACCGCATCGATCTGGTCCTGACGCATCGCGTGTCCGCCCGGCTGCTTGCCGACGTAGATGCGCTCCGCGCCGACAGGCGCCAGATCCAGCAGGGCGGGAGCCGCGAGCCGGTCATAGACCACGACGTCCGCCTCGGCGAGCGCCTTGGCGCCCTTGATCGTGATCAGGTCGGGGTCCCCAGGCCCCGCCCCGACGAGCACGACGCGGCCGGTCACGGCCGCACCCCATCGAGGAGCCGGTGCACGAGCCGGCCGCGCAGCTCCTCGACGTCGCCGGCGCGGACGAGCGCGGATGCCTCGTCGGGATCGAGCGCCTCCCGCCACCGCTTGGAGCGTTCCGCGAAGTCGGGCAGCAGCGGCATCGTCTCCTTGCGAACCTCGCGAAGCACGCGCAGCACCTCGGCCCACTCGGGGCCGTAGGCGGTCTCGAGGCGCTCGCGCATCTTGCGCGCGAGCGCGGGTGATGCCCCCCCGGTGCCGATCGCGATGAGCAGCTCCCCCCGGCGCACGATCGCTGGCATCGCCCAGTCGCACGCGGGGATATCGTCAACCATATTGACCAATGCGCCGGCCGTGCGGGCGGTGTTCGCGAGCCGCTCGCGCACGTGCGGCTCGGGGTCGTGTGCGATCACGAGGAACGCGCCCTGGACGTCCGCCGTGGTCCAAGCGCGACGGGCGACGACGACGCCGTCGAGGTCCTCCAGCCCGTCGAGTCGCTCGGACGGCGAGACGGCGACCACGAGCACGTCGGTGGAGCCACCGGCCAGCAGCGCCTCGACCTTCCCTTCGCGAACCGGCAGATCGCCGATCACGACGCAGCGGCGACCCCCGAGTTCCAACAGCACCGGGAAGCCGAACGGCGCCACGGTCAGCAGGCCACCGTGTAGTGGTGCGACCGGAAAGGGGGTGGGCTCGCCGCGGCACGATCGGTGCCTTCGTAGTCGTCGAGGTGCTCGGTGTAGCTGATCCACAGCGGGCCCTCGGGGTCGTACTCGCGCTTGAGGTTCTTCTTCGCGCGGTCGAGGTTCTTCAGCGCGAGGCGCTTGACGGCACCGAGGTCCTCGATCGGTGCGTCTTCGAAGGCGCCGGCGGCCTTGACCCAGGCCTCCATGCCGGCGTCGGTACGCAGCAGCACGGTCGAGGTCCCCGGCTCGGAGCCGATGTTGCCGACCACCATGTCGGCCCCGAGCGCGGCGAAGTCGGCGCACTCATCGCAGCCCTTCAGCGATGCCTGGTGGAAGTCCTTCACCGGCTTGGTCATCAACGCCTCGCCCTCGGCCGAGGCGGCGATCAGCTTGCCCTCGCGGATGTCGATCTTCTTGACGTCCTGCAGCGCCACGCCCTCGGCCGCCACCATCGGCAACAGCTTCTTCGGATCGAAGGACCGCGTGCAGAACAGCCCGATCGCCAGCGTCACCTTCGTCGCCAGCGTGTCCCGGTTCTCCCACGGGAACTTCTGGATGGCGCGCAGACCGCTGATCTGGCACGGCGTGCCGACCAGGGCGATCCGCTCGACACCCTCGGGGCAGCGTTCGTTCAGGATCGACAGGGTCTCGGACTGGTGGTAGACGCTGCCGGCCCCCGTGAGCACCTGCTCGACGGTCGTGGCGAGCACCGGGGTGCCGATGAACGCGTCGAGCTTCTGCGTCTGGATCACCGCGTCGATCACGCCGCGTTCCATCAGGGTGGCGAGCAGCGTGGTCACGGCGCCGCCGTCCTGGGCGCCGTCGGGCCGGGCGAGCGCGCGCGCCGAGACCGCCTCCTGGACCGGCCCGACCGGGTCCTCGGGGTTCTGGTTGTTCAGCTTCTCCGGCCGGAAGCCAGCCATCGGGCAGTAGTCCCAGCACGCCGAGCAGCCGGTGCACATGCGCACGAGCGTCGGCAGGCCGTCGCTCCCGATGCCGATCGACTTCGACGGGCATGCGGCGATGCACGCGCCGCAGCCCACGCAGCGATCGGCGTCGATCACGGCCGACGCGGTCTTGTGAAACCAGATCTTGTCGAGCATCTCGGGCACGCCGCCCACGTCCATGATGTCGTCGCGCACATCGCGCGCGGGATCCGCGTGGGTGCCGACGTGGTCAGCCGTATCAACCATTCGCACTGCCTTCCTCGAAGTAGCGGCCGACGCCGGCCGGGGTCAGGTCGTCCAGAGAGAGGTCGCCGGCGCAGACCGCGCGCAGCACCTCGGTGATCGAATCGAAGGCCTCGTCGACCGGCTCCTCGAGCCGGACCCACCGGCCCAGCCGCGAGGCGCCCAGGTCGCCGCCGAGCGAGATGTCGAGCGCCTGTTGGTACGCCTCCTCGTCCTTGGTCATCGTGGCGCGCACGCCGATGTGCGCCGCCTGCACCTGCGCGCACGAGGCCTTGCACCCGCTCATATGGAGGCGCAGGCCCTCCAGGCGGTCGCGGCCAGCCAGCGGCAGGTTCTCCTGCAGGTGCGCGACCAGCTTCCGGCCGTTCGTCTTCATGTCGTCGATCGCGAACTTGCAGAACGGGGCGCTCGTGCAGGCGACAATCGCGCGCTCGAACGCGTCGGCCTCGGGCTTGTAGATCTGCACGAAGTCCTCGGCCAGGAGCGCGTCGACATCGCGCACGCCGGTCAACAACAGGTTCTGGCGTTGCGACATGCGGACGCCGCCGTCGCCGTGGGTGCGCGCCAGCCGGGCGACCTCGGCCCATTCGTCGTCGGTGAGCCGGCCCATCGGGATGCAGAGGCCGACGTAGTGCGTGCCGTGCGTGTCGGCGTGCACACCGAGGTGGTCGTTGAACGCGCCGGTCCACAATGACTCGCCGGCGCCCGGCAGGCCGGGCACCCGGGCGCGGAGCTCCTCGGTCACCCGCTCGGGCCCGAGCTGGTGCACGAGCACGCGGAAGCGATTGACGGCCTTCATGTCGAAGTCGCCGAATTCGCGGTAGACCTGCAGCGTGGCGCGCACCACGTCGGTCACCCGGTCAGGCGGCACGAACAGGTCGAGGGCGTCGGCGATCCGCGGCGAGTCGCTCAGGCCACCGCCCGCGTGCACGTTGAACCCCAGGGCTGCGTCGGCACCGCGCGCCGGGGTGAAGGCCAGACAGTGCAGCTTCACGGCGGCGCAGTCGTCGGGACAGCCGGTCACGACGACCTTCCACTTGCGGGGCAGGAACGCGGTCAGCTTCTCCTCGTCGAGGGCGAAGCGTCGGAACTCCTCCAGGATCGGCGCGACGGTCAGGTAGCCGGTCGCGTCCGCGCCGTCGGCCGCGCACGAGGTTGGGTTCCGCATCGAGTCGCCGCAGGCCTGCGCGCTCGTCATGCCCACCGCGTCGAGTCGTCGCCAGATCTCCGGCAGCTGCGGGAACTCGACCCAGTGCACCTGGATGTCCTGGCGGGTCGTGATCTCGCCGAACCGGTCGGGCTCGACGGCGTCCTCCCACCCGTTGCCGAAGTCGCGGATGATGCCGGCGACCGCGTCGAGCTGGTCGGCGTTGATCTGGCCGCCCGGGATCCGGATCCGGAGCATGAAACGGTCGCGCTGGCGATCGTCGTAGACGCCCATCAGCCGCATCCGCCCGACGGCCAGCGGCCCTTCCTGCTCCTCGATCGCTGCCCAGGGGTCGTGCGGCGCGGCCTCGGCGACGGCCGACGTCACGGTGGCGCGGACCTCGGTCGGTCCCTGTGTGCGGTCGAACGTCATGCGCGCGCCCCTTCGGTGGCTCGTTCGCTGTCGCTCTTCGTGCCGAGCAGCTGGACGGAGCAATGGATGCCGCACTCCTTGTTCGTGTCCTGCTCCCACCACCAGCGGCCGTCGCGCTCGGATTCGCCGGGCATCACGGCGCGGGTGCACGGCGCGCACCCGATCGAGGCGTAGCCGTGGTCGAAGAGCTCGTGGTAGGGCACCTCGTTGGCGTGCACGTAGTCCCACACGGCGTCGGCGGTCCAGTCGGCGAGCGGATTCAGCTTCACGACGCCGCCGTGGTCGCGGTCGAGCTCGACCTTGGCGATGTTGCGACGGCTGATCCACTGCTCGCGGCGCAGGCCAGCGATCCAAGCGTCGAGCGTCGCCAACTTCCGCTTCAGCGGCTCGACCTTGCGCAGGGTGCAGCACTGGGTGCGCAGATCGACGCTGCGATACATCGCGTTGGGCCCGTTGACCGTCTCGTAGGTCGAGACCGCGGCGCCCTCGGGCACCTCGAACTCCACCTGGATGCCGTAGCGGTCGCGCACCTCCTCGAACAGCGTGTAGGTCTCCGGCGGCAGGCGGCCTGTGTCGAGCGTGAAGACGCGGATCGTCGGGTCGATGCGCCAGGCCATGTCGATCAGGGCCATCCCGTCGACGCCGCCCGCGGCGCTGATCGCCAGTCGCGGGTGGAAGGTCTCGATCGCCCAGGCCAGGAGGTCGTGGGCCGAGGCGTGCTCGAACCGGTCGGCGGCATCGTGGACCCACACCGCCTCCTCGTCCATGAGGGGAAGGGTGGGCTCGTGGATCGGCTGGATCGGGTCTCGGTCTGCCACGGGAGCCTCGGGAACGGGTCGCGGAGGGGAACGGAAAAGGACCGCCGGATGCGGCGGCCCTGGGATGTGTGGTGGAGCGGGTCGGCTACCGCATTCGTTGGGATGCACGCATCATCGAGCGTGCCAGCCCGACCCGACAGCCGCACAGGCGCGACGGCACCATGGCCGCCACCTCGCCTGCTGCTCGTGTCTGGATCATGCGGTCTCCGAACCAGGAATCCTGCGGACTTGCAGGTGCAAGAGGCTATCGGCAGGGCTGAGCTCCGTCAAGGCGACCCACGATCGCGAGCCGCCTCAGCGACGGCTCGTGATCGGGCCGCTGGGGCCTCAAGCAGACAGCAGGCGCTGGAAGAACGAGCGGTAGTGCTGGAGTGCCTGACGGAGATCCTCGGTGGAGACCTCGGCGCCGCGCTCCCATTCGCTCTCGAGGCGTGCTCGCTCATCCGCGAACGACGCCCGCCAAGGTTTGCATCAGCTCGGCGACCAGGCCGTCCGCCTCGCGAACCGCCTGTTGCGGCTCGTCGACGAACCCGACCTGGATCTCCTGCCAGCGATCCCGGAAGTCCTCGCCCGCGTCGGCGGGCAGCAACGGGTCGCTGGTGGGTTCCCGCTCGTCCTGTTGCGCTGGTCGGCGGTCTCGGCCGCGTTCTCGTCCGGGCGCGATCCGGTCAGATCGGCGGTCGTGATCTCTTCCTGCGTGCTCATCGTTGGGCCTCCTGCGACGGGATGCTGTCCTCGACCTCGACCATCTGCTCGAACAGCGATCGGTAGTGCACCATGGCCTGCCGAAGGTCCTCGGTCGAGGCCTTGCCGTTGTCGTTGGCTAACGAGATCGCGTGGGCGGCTCGGTACTCGTCCACGACGTCCGCGTGATCGACCGAGATGTCAGCCGAGCGCTGTTCGAAGTCATCCATCGGATAGCCGCGCTCGCGCATCACGCCGAGGATCAGCGCGTCCGCATCGCGGAGAGCCGCTTCCGGCGTGTCCACGAACCGCGCCTGCACGTCGCGCCATTCGGTCTGATAGCGCTCGGCCGCCGCAGGTGACAGCGGCCGGATCTGTAGCGCCTCGTAGCGCTTGACGCGATCCTGCAACTGGGACTCACCCTCGCGGCGTCCGCCCTCCTCGGCGAGCGCGCGGTCGTACTCGCGACCGAACTGCTCGCGCAGGGCGTCGGTCCGTTTGGTGCGAGCCACAGTCCACACCGCGAACGCGATGATGACCACGACGATGATCGCGAGCGCGACCCACATCCAGGTGTCCATTTGAGATTCCCTCCCGGTTCACTGACCGAGAGGGCTTTCCCGGCGACGCTCCGATCGAAACGCGCCAGGAGGATCAGACGCTCATGCGATCGCTGCCACACGCGCCGCTCCTCCGCGGTGAGGTTGCGGAGCGGGGGGCGGACGTCCGTGGACGTCAGCACCCCGCGGTCGGCCAGCACGTGCTTGAGCGCGGCGAGGAAGGGGATGCCCTCGAGCCCGTCGCGCAACGCAAGCACGCGCGCGTGGGCCTCCGGGTCGCGATCGTGCACGAGCTTCGAGACGACCTCCGGCCAGGCGGACGCGAGGCCGCTCACGCACCCGACCGCGCCCGCGTCGAAGCCTTCGAGCGCCAGCGGTTCCTGTCCGATAAACACGTCGAGTCCGTCGAGCAGGTAGGGCTTCACCGCCTCGAACGGCAGGTCGGAGACCTTGAGCCCGGTGAGGTTCGGCGCTTCGTGCCGCAGCCGCTCGATCACCTCGACGGGGATCGAGTAGCCGCTTCGTCCGGCGAACTCGTAAACGTAGAACGGCAGCGGATCGCACGCGTTCGCCGCCGACCGCAGGTGCGCCAGCAGTTCCTCGGGATCCAGCGGGAAGTACGGCGGCGCGATCACCGCGACCGCGTCGGCGCCGTGCTGCAGCGCGTGGGCGGCGAGCGCCACCGTGTCACGCGTCGTCTGCGCGCCGGCGTGGATCGCCACCTGGAACCCGTCGGGACGCTCCGCCACGAAGCGCTCGGTGAGCCGCCGGCGCTCGTCCGTCGCCAGCAAGACGCCCTCGCCGGTGGTGCCGGCCACCAGCACGCCGTCGATACCGCCTGCGGCCCAGAACGAGAGCAGCGGTTCGACCGCGTCCAGGTCCAGCGACCGTCCGCCCTCGCGCAGCGGCGTGACGGCGGCCGTGATCGCCCCGTGCAGCTTCACGAGAGGAGCCTAACTGCACGCGACGGGGCTCGGCGTTAGAACTGATCTTGTTCGGTGCTTCCCTCGAGCGCCAGCGTCGAGGAGTGCCCCTGCGCGATCGCCTGCGACACGTGGTCGAACCAGCCGGTCCCGACCTCGGTCTGGTGCTTCGCGGCCGTGTAGCCGTCGGGCTCCAGCGCGAACTCGTGCTGCTGCAGCTTCACGTAGGCGGTCATGCCCTCGGTCGCGTAGCCCTTGGCCAGATCGAACATGCTCGCGTTCAGGGAGTGGAACCCGGCCAGCGTGATGAACTGGAACCGATAGCCCATCCCGGCGAGCTCCTTCTGGAACGTCGCGATCGTCGAGTCGTCCAGGGACTTCTTCCAGTTGAACGACGGCGAGCAGTTGTAGGCGAGCAGCTTGCCCGGGAACTCGGCGTGCACCGCCTCGGCGAACAGCCGAGCCTCGTCGAGGTCGGGCGTCGAGGTCTCGCACCACAGTCCGTCGGCCAGCGGCGCGTACGCGAGCGCCCGGGCGATCGCCGCGTCGAGGCCCTGCGTGACGTGGAAGAAGCCGTCCTCGGTCCGATCGCCAGTGACGAACTCGTGATCCCGCTCGTCGATGTCGCTCGTGAGCAGCGTGGCGGCCAGCGCGTCGGTCCGCGCGATCACCAGCGTCGGCACATCCAGCACGTCGGCGGCCAAGCCGCGCCGCGGTGAGCGTCCGCTGGAAGTGCGAGGTCGGGATCAAGACCTTGCCGCCGAGGTGCCCGCACTTCTTCTCGCTCGACAGCTGGTCCTCGAAGTGCACACCGGCGGCGCCGGCCTTGATCATCGAGGTCATCAGCTCGAAGGCGTTGAGCGGTCCACCGAAGCCGGCCTCGGCGTCGGCGACGATCGGCGCGAGGAAGTCGGCGTCGCGTCCCTCCGCCCACGCGATCTGATCCGCGCGGCGCAGCGCGTTGTTGATGCGCTGGACCACCGCGGGGACCGAGTTGGCCGGATATAGCGACTGGTCGGGATAGGTCTGGCCCGACAGGTTCGCGTCGGCGGCCACCTGCCAGCCCGACAGGTAGATCGCTCGCAGCCCCGCCTTGACGCATTCCACCGCCTGGTTGCCCGTGAGGCAGCCGAGCGTCGGCACGTAGTCCTCGGTGGCGAGCAGATCCCAGAGCTTCGTGGCGGCATCGGTGGCGAACCCGTGGGGCTCACGGATCCGACCCCGCAGGCGCACGACCTCCTCGGCCGTGTAGGGGCGAACGACCCCGCGCCAGCGCTCCTCGGTGTCCCAGCGCTCTTGCAGCGCAGCGGCTTCCGTCGAGATCTGATCGGCGATGCCCATCGGTTCCGTCCTTCCTCGTGTGCCTTGAGTCCTACCCGGCAGGTGGAGAAATGAAAGACCTCCCGGCGATGCCGAGAGGTCGTCTGCGCACGCGCGGCCTTCGCCGCGTCGCGCGCCGTCAGGTACCTACGTACCAGCGTGTCTTGAATGGCCGTTCAAACATCCTCTGCATCTTGGCAGAAACGAGACCATCGGGTCAACCCCAGCGACATCGGTCGTTCGGTACCGCCGGTCACGTCAGGACGCGGGCCACCACGAACCGAGGCACGCCGCCGCGCCAGGTCTGACCGGCGACCACGAGCTTGCCGTTGTCCTGCAGCGCCGCGGACGATGCCGCGTCGGTGGTGCCGGAGACGTCGATCCGCACGATGCCGTCGCCGCCGAACGTCGTGTCGAGACCGCCGCCCGCCTTCAGACGGACGATCCCGATGTCGTCGCCGGTGCCGTGGATCCGCCCCACCACCAGCGCGCGCACGCCCCAGGGCACGATGTCGGTGGCCTCCTCGAAGGCGTGCGCCAGGTGCAGCACGACCCGGCCCCGGGTGCCGTAGGCGCGATCCGGCACACCGTTCGGGCGGGTGGCGACGACCGCCCAATCGCCGTGGGTACCGGCGGATCCGGCCAGCAGGAGGTCGCCGTCGGCCGCGATCGTCAACGCGTTGGCCGCGTCGGGCCCGGCGCTGACGTCGAGCATCGACACCCCGTCGTGGCCGACCCCGAAGGTTGCATCGAGCCGGCCGGCGTTGGTCACCCTGATCAACGCGAACCGGGGGTCCTGCAGGTTCTCGGCGACGCCCGCGCCGACGACGCCGCCGCCCGGCATCACCACGAGGTCGTTGATCTGCTCCGAGCCGGTGCCGATCTCGAAGCTGGCCATGCCGTCGCCGCCGAAGCCGTGGTCGAGCGAGCCCCCGGCCGACAGGCGGGCGAACGCCGACCGCGCCAGCACGCCGTTGGACGTGTAGCCGCCGATCACGATCCTGCCCTGCGGCGTGAACGCGATCGCATCGGCGCTCTGGCGGGGCTTGTCGAAGTCCACGAGGACGAGGCCACGGGCCCCGAAGCCCGGCTGACGAGTGCCGTTGGGCCGGACGCGCAGGATGAACATGCGGTCCTCTCCCTTGGTGCGTCGCCCGGCGATCGCCAGGCCCCCGACCGGGGTGACCGCGACGTCGAAGGCGTCGTCGATACCGCCGAGGTCGAAGCGGGCCCGACCGTTCGTGCCGAACGCGGGATCCGGCGAACCGTCCGGCAGGAACCGAGCGACCACGACGTCGGCTCGCTTGTCGGTCGTGTACCCGACCGCGGTGATGCGCCGTTCGTCGTCGATCCCCACCGCGGTGGCGACGGCGCCGTCGGGGAAGGCCGTCACGATGCCGTCGCCGCCGAACAACGGGTCGAGAGCCCCGGGCTTCGCGGCCGCCGGCGCTGCCGGCACGAGCACGGCTGCCAGGAGCAGGGGAACGAGGAGGCGACGCACTAGGGCACGATCTTGGAGATCGGCAGCTCCAGGATGTCCGTCGCCCCGGCCGCCTTCAGCTCGGGGATCAGCCGGTTCACGCCGCGCTTCTCCACCACCGTCTCGATCGCGTAGCCGCCGTGGGCGAGCGGGGAAACGGTGGGCGCCTTCATCGAGGGCACCACCGCGAGGACCGCGTCGAGCTCGTCGGGGTCGACGTTCAGCTTGATCAGCACGCGCCCCTCGGCGGCGAGCGCTCCCCGCAGAAGGGTGACGAGGTCGTCCATCGCCGCGCGCTTGGCCGGATCGGCCGCCGCCTCGCGGTTCGCGACCAGCACGGGGTCCGACGTGAGCAGCGTCTCGATGATCTTCATCCCGTGGGCCCGCAGGGTGGATCCGGTCTCCGTCACGTCGACGATCGCATCGACGATCTCGGGCACCTTGGCCTCGGTCGCCCCGAACGACCAGCTGACCTTGACGTCGATCCCGAGCTCGGCGAAATGGCGCTTCGTCAGCTCAACGAACTCGGTTGAGATGCGCGTGCCCGGTGGGATCTCGGCGGCGCGGTCGGCGGGATGCTCGTTCGGGACCGCGAGCACCACCCGTGTGCCGTGGCCCGTCCCGGTCTTGGCGTAGGTGAGCGTCGTGAGGACCTCGAGGTCGGCGGCGGTCTCCGCGATCCAGTCCTGACCGGTGATGCCGAGGTCGAACAGCCCGTCCTGGACGTAGAGCGGGATCTCCTGGGGCCTCAGGATGGAGACGCGGTCCACGCGATCGTCGTCGATCGTGCCGTGATAGTCGCGATCCGAGCCGCGACGCACACGCAGATCCGCCTCCTCGAATAGGCGCAGCGTCTGCGCCTCGAGCGATCCCTTGGGCAGGACGAGGTTCAACATGGGGCCGCGAGTCTACCGACCGGGTTCCTCGGGCCGGTCGAGCGCACGGAAGAAGCACGAGCGCTCGCCGGTGTGACAGGCCGCGCCCTCCTGGTGGACGGTCGCGAGTACGACGTCGGCGTCGCAGTCGACGCGAAGCTCCTGCCAGTGCTGCACGTGTCCGCTCGTGTCGCCCTTGCGCCAGAGCTCTCTCGCGCGAGCGCGACCAGTAGACCATCCGGCCCTCGGCCAGCGTGCGCTCCAGCGCCTCTCGGTTCGCCCACGCCATCATCAGCACCTGACCGTTGTCGGCGTCCTGCGCGATCACCGGGATCAATCCGCGGTCGTCGAAGCTCAGATCGTCGAGATTCATCGCCGCACCGGGATCCCCTCGGCCGCGAGGTGGTCCTTGACCTGCCCGATCGTCAGGTCGCCGTCGTGGAAGCGGCTCGCGGCGAGCACCGCGTCGGCCACGCGCAGCCCGTCGGCGAAATGCGCGAGCTCGCCGGCGCCGCCGCTCGCGATCACCGGCACGCCGGTTGCGTCGCGAACGGCCGTCAACAGTTCGATGTCGTAGCCCTCACCGGTGCCGTCGCGATCCATCGAGGTGAGCAGGATCTCACCCCCGCCGCGCTCGGCGGTCGCCTCTGCCGCCCAGGCGACGGCGTCGCGGCCGGTGGCCGTGCGCCCGGCGTCGACGAAGACCTCCCAGCCGCTCGCGGAGCGCTTCGCGTCGATCGCGATCACAACGCACTGCGCGCCGTACCGGTCGGCGCAGCGCGAGAGCAGCTCGGGGTCGCGGACCGCGGCGCTGTTGAGCGCGACCTTGTCGGCGCCGGCGCGCAGCAGGCGCCGGACGTCATCGGGCTCCCGGACGCCGCCGCCCACCGTGAGCGGGATGAACACCTGCTCGGCGGTGCGCGCGATCACGTCGTCGGTCGCGTCGCGACCCTCGATCGTCGCCGTGATGTCGAGGAAAACCAGCTCGTCTGCGCCGGCCGAGTCGTAGCGGGCCGCGAGCTCGACCGGGTCGCCCGCGTCGCGCAGCTCCCGAAACCCGACCCCCTTGACCACCCGACCGGCGTCGACATCCAGGCAGGGGATGATCCGCTTGGCCAGCACGAGCCGCTACCCCCGGATCACCTGGGACAGCTTGAGCGTCTTCTCGTAGAGCGCCTTGCCGGTGACCGATGCCTCGCAGCCCGCGTCGCGCAGCGCCCAGATGTCGTCGGCGGTGCGGACGCCGCCGCTCGCGATGACCGGCCGCTCGGTCAGGCCGAGCACCTGCTTGTAGAGGCGCAGGTCGGGACCGTCGAGCGTGCCGTCGCGCGCGATCGCGGTCACGAGGTACCGCGGCGCGCCCGCCTCGTCCAACGCGGCGAGGGTCGGCGCCAGCTCGGGTCCCTCCTCGGTCCAGCCCTTGACCATGATGTGGCCTCCGCGCACGTCGACCGCGACCAGGATCCGCTCGGCGAACTCCTCCACGGCGCGGGCCACGAACGAGGGATCGAGCGCCGCGGTCGTGCCGAGGATCGCGCGCGCGGCGCCCAGTGCGAGCACCGCCTCGATATCGGCCAGCGTGCGCACGCCGCCCCCGATCTGCACCGGGATCACGACCGCGGCGCAGATGTCGCGCACCACCTCGCGGTTGTCCCCGTCCTCGAGCGCCGCGTCGAGGTCGATCACGTGCAGACGGCGCGCGCCCTCCTCCTGGAACCGGGTCGCGACCCCTACCGGGTCGTCTGCGTAGGAGGTCTCGGCTTCGGGGTTGCCGCGCAGGAGCCGCACCGCGCGCCCGCCGCGCAGATCGATCGCGGGGATCACGATCATGCGGCGACCTCCCGCACGATGTTGGCGTACAGCTCCAGCCCCGCCTCGCCGGACTTCTCCGGGTGGAACTGCGTGGCGAACACGTTGGCGCGCGCCACGACCGCGCTGAACGCCCGCCCGTGCTCGGTCGCACCCACGGTGTCGGGGCCGAGGTCCGGAGCGAACGAGTGCACGAAGTAGAAGGAGGTGTCGTCTGGGATGCCCGCCGTGAACGCGTGGCGGCGGCCGGCCCATGCGACCGTATTCCAGCCCATGTGCGGCACCCGAACGGTGGCGGGCAGTCGGCGCACGCGGCCCGGCAGGATGCCGAGTCCCGGCTCGTCGTCCTCGTCGCTGCCCTCGAACAGGATCTGCATGCCGACGCATACGCCGATCACGGGCGTGCCGGCGTCGACGGCGGCTCGGAGCGGCCCCTCCAACCCGGCTGCGCGCAACGCCCGCACGCACTGGCCGAAGTGCCCGACGCCGGGGATCACGATCGCGTCGGCGCCGTCGAGCGCGGCGGTCTCCTGGGCCACGTGCACCGAGGCGCCTACACGCTCCAGTGCCCGCGAGACCGAATGCAGATTCCCGCTCCCGTAGTCGCAGACGGCGATCGTCACAGACATCGCTACAGCGTGCCCTTCGTCGAGGGAACGCCGCCGCGGCCGGTCTGTGCGCACGCGTCGCCCAGCGCATTGGCGAGCGCCTTGAACGTCGCCTCGCAGATGTGATGCGGCGAGCGCCCGTAGCGAAGGTGTGTGTGGACCGTCAGCACCGCCGCCTGCGCGAACGCGCGGACGAAGTCCTCCAACAGCCCGGTGTCGAACCCGTTGATCTCCTCGTAGGGCACCGGCACCTCGTGGATCACGAAGCTCCGCCCCGCGAGGTCGAGGACGACCTCGACCGCCGCCTCGTCCAGTGGCACGACCACGGAGGCGAACCGGCGGACGCCCGCCTTGTCGCCGAGCGCTTCGTGCAGCGCCTGCCCGAACGCGATGCCGCAGTCCTCCACGGTGTGGTGCCCGTCGATCTGCAGGTCGCCGGCGGCGGTCACGGTCAGGTCGAACCCGGCGTGCTTGCCGAGCTGCTGGAGCATGTGATCGAAGAAGGGCATGCCCGTGTCGGCACTCGCCGTGCCCGACCCGTCGAGCTCGAGCTCGACCGTGATCGAGGTCTCCTTCGTGGCGCGCGTGACGGTTGCGGTCCGGCTCATGCGGCGAGCGCCTCTCGCATCGCCCGCAGGAAGAGGTCGGTCTCGTGCTCGGAGCCCGCCGTGACCCGCAGGGCGTTCGGCACGACCGCGGTCATGTCGCGGACCAGCACCCCGCGATCCAGGAGCTCCTGCCACAGCGTCGAGGCGTCGCTCGGCGGTACGAACAGCACGAAGTTGGCGTCGCTCGGGTAGACGGTCATGCCCGGCACCGAGCGCAGCTCGCGCGTCATGCGATCGCGTTGGATCCGGATCGCCTCCAGCAACGACGTCGCCTCGCCGCGGTGGCGCAACGCGACGATGCCGGCGGTCTGCGTGAGGGCCGACAGGTGGTAGGGCAGACGCACCCGCTGCAGGTCCTCGACGACGACGGGCGACGCGAGCACGTAGCCGATCCGTGCGCCCGCGAGCGCGAACGCCTTGGAGAACGTCCGCACGATCGCGATGTTCGGGTGCGAGGCGATGAGCGCCTGCGCCGAGGCCGTGGGTGCGAACTCCACGTAGGCCTCATCGACGATCACGAGGCTGCGCGGCAGGGCCTGCGCGAGTGCGGCGATCGAGGACAGCGGCTGGGCGTTGCCGGTCGGGTTGTTCGGCGAGCAGACGAACACGACGTCGGGTGCGAGCTCGCGCGCCGCCGCCACCTGGGCCTCGCCCAGCACGAAGTCCGACGGCAACGAGCGCGCGCGGTGCTCGGTCTGGGTCAGCCAGCACACACGCGCGTGCAAGAGATAGGTCGGCTCGAACGTCACGGCCGTGCGCCCCAGCCCGCCGTAGGCCTGCAGCAGCTGGGTCAGGATCTCGTTCGAGCCATTCGCCGCCCAGATGCCTTCGGCCGCATGCCTCGACGCAGCTGCGAGCTCGGCCCGGAGACGCGTCATGTTCGGGTCGGGGTAGCGGTGCAGTGGCAGGTCCCGCACGGCCTCGGCCAGCTCCTCGAAGAAGCCCTCGGGCAGCGGGTGCGGGCACTCGTTGGTGTTCAGCCGCGCGGCCACGTCGCGTTGCGGCGAGGCGTAGGGCTCGACGTCGCGCAGCCCGGTGCGGGGATCGGCGAGCGCGCTCATGCGTCGCCGGCCTCCTCGGCGCGCGCGTCCATCGCCTTCGCGTGGCCGACGAGCCCTTCGGCCCGCGCGATCGCCGAGGTGCCGGGTGTGAAGCGGCGGGCCGCCTCCTGGGACATCTGGATCACCGAGCTGACGGTGACGTAGTCGGCGGCGCGGAGGCCGCTGGAGAATCGCGAGGTCCCGGCCGTCGGGAGCACGTGGTTGGACGCGACGCCGTAGTCGCCGTAGGGCACCGCGGTCCAATGACCCAGGAACACGGCGCCGGCGTTGCGCACCATCGGCAGCACGGCCTCGGGGTCGGGTACCAGCAGCAGCACGTGCTCGGCCGCGAGGTCGTTCACGACCGCGATCGCGTGCTCGACGTCGCGCACCAGGATCAGCTTCGTGTGCCGCATCGCCTGCTCGACGATCTCGCTGCGACCCGCCTGGGGCAGCTCCTGTTCGAATGCCGCGTTCACCTTCTCGATCAGCGCCGGATCGGGCGTCAGGAAGTAGGTGCAGGCGTTCGGGTCGTGCTCGGCCTGTGCGATCAGGTCGAGCGCGGCCATGCGGGCGTCGATGTCGCCGTCCGCGACGATCGCCAGCTCGGAGGGCCCGGCGAGCCCGTCGATGCCGACGAACCCCGCGACCTGCCGCTTGGCCTCGGTGACGTAGACGTTGCCCGGCCCCACGATGCGATCCACCGACGGGATCGACTCGGTGCCGTAGGCCATGGCCGCGACGGCCTGGGCGCCGCCGGTCTTCGCCACGTGCGTGGCGCCCGCCCTCCGCGCCGCGTAGAGCACCGGCGCGTGCACGCTGCCGTCCTTCTGGGCGGGGGTGCACACGACGATCTCGTCGACGCCCGCAACGACGGCCGGCACGACCGTCATCGCGACCGTGGACGGGTAGCGGGCCCGCCCGCCCGGCACGTAGCAGCCGACCGAGCGCAGCGGTCGGACGATCTCGCCGAAGCGGACGCCGTCGCGCTCGTCCCACCATTCGGTCGGGATCTGGCGCTCCGCGAGCGTGCGCAGCCGCTCGATCAGGTCGTCGAGGGCTGTGCGCAACTCGGGTGGCGTGTTCGCGTCGGCCGCTTCGAACTCCTCCTCGGTGACGAGCACGCCGCCACCCGAGAGGTCGACGCCGTCGAACTGTGCGGCGAGCTCGATCAGCACCTCGTCGCCCTCGACGAAGACGCGCTGCAGGATCTCGCGGACGGTCTCCGCCGTCGCAGGGTCGATCTCGAGCTTGGTGGGCTCCAGCCGCCCGCCCCGCTCGCGCAGGTCGAGGAGCGCGAGCATCACGACTCCTCGGCTACGTCGGGATGTTCGGTGTGCGGGGCGCGGCTTCGAGACCACAGCATCCACCCGCAGATACCCACGGTGAACGCGGCGACCGCGAACGTCACCAGCGATAACAGGAATGCGGAGTCGCGATCCATGGAAGGGTGTCAGGGTACCGAAACGCCCAGGCCGCCGACCTCGACGGCCTCCGGGGTGTCCGTCCCGACGGGCAGGAACAGCAGGAGCGCCCAGGCGGCCCAGACGTAGGCGTTCTCGAGCACGACGGCGGTCAGACCTCCGCCGGGAAGCCCGATGAGCGTGGACCACACGGGAACGTGCAGCAGGAAGAGCACGACCGTCGCCGTCCATGCGATCCGGCGTCCGCGGGCGCGCCCGTCGCCGAGGATCGCGCCGGTCGCGGGGATGATCCAGACGGCGTGATGGATCCAGGAGACCGGCGAGGCGAGCACGCCGGCGATGCCGACCAGCGCGACCGCCGCGAGCTCGTTGCCGGCGCGGTGCGCGGCGCCCGCGCGGACGAGCCCGATCCCCAGCGCGAGCGCGGCCAGGCCTGCCCAGAGCACCGACGAGTCCCAGCCCAGCCGCAGCAAGAGACCGTTGGTCGATTGATCGATCACGGAGGAGAGATCGCCGGCGCGCGTCGGGTGCAGCGCGATGTCCAGCCAGTAGGTGCGGGACAGATCCGGCCGCAGGAGCGCCGTCACCACCCAGATACCGATCGCGCTCGCGATCGCCGTCCCCGCGGCGCGCCAGCGCTTCGTCGCGATCCAGTACGCGACGAAGACACCCGGCGTGAGCTTGATGGCGGTTGCCGCCCCGACCAGCACGCCGCGCGGCAGCCGCGTGCGCCGCGGGGTCGTGTCCGCCAGCACCATCGCGAGCAGCAGGATGCCGACCTGGCCGAGATCGAAGACGCTCAGCACCGGCGCGGAGAACGCCATGATGCCCGCGACGCAGGCGAGCGCGACCGGCCAGACGGCGCCCTGTCCGTCGAGGAAGGCTCGGTACGACACGAGGGTGACCCAGAGCAGCAGCGCGACGTTCAGGAGCGTCCAGCCGAGACCGAGCCACCCTTGGGGGAGCCACGCGACCAGCGAGAGCGCGGCCGCCCACGACGGCGGATACGTGTAGGGCAGCGGGGTGGCGAGCACATGGCCGAAGCCGGCGGCGTAGATGTCCGCGCCGCGGCCGAACGCGCGGCCCGCCAGCAGATAGACCTCGAGGTCCTTCATCGGGCCGCCGATGCCCACCGCGATCACGATCATCGTCCCGATCGTCAGGACTCCGATCGCGGCGGCCACCCATCTCGGCCGGGTGACGATCGCCCGTCGAAGCTCACCGCGCCGGATCGTTGGCGCTGCCGTCCCCATCCGTTCCAGGATAGGAAAGTTCGCCGGATAGGCCGGTGGGGGGCCGCTAGGAGCGGCCGGTGCGCTTGCGTTCGGTGCGACGCTCTGCCTCGAGGCGCTCCAGATCGACGTCCTCGTAGGAGATGTGCGTGAAGGCGGCCGCGATCGCCGGATGTACCTCCGCGATCGCGCGGTGCATCTCCTGCGCGACCGCTCGGTAGACGGGATGACCGGCCGGCTGGGAGCGGAGCTCGGTCAGGTGCATGGCTTCGCGCGCGGTCATCTGCATCACGAACCGGATCCGGTAGGCCATCGAGACCGCGTACTGCGCGACGTCGGGCAGCCGCGCGGCGGCGATCGCGTCGTGGGTCTCACGCGAGCGCCGCATCGCGAACTCCCAGTCCTCGCGCAGGCCCGCCTCGTCGATCTCGGCCGGCACGTCGTAGCCGAACGAGGGCGTGAGGCGCTGCCACTCGAGCGTGAGCGGCCGATGGCGTTGCAGGTCGCGGAACGCGCCGTAGTCGCAGAGCACGTCGAAGCGGTACTGCGTGCGCTCCCAGGCGCGCCCGGGCTTGTGGCGCCGGTTGCCGCGCTCGCCGAGGCTCGCCGCGAGGATCCCCGCGCGCTCGTCGGGCGCCAGCGTCGCGGCGATCCGGAGCAGCTGATCGTCCGGCAGGTGACTGTGTTCATACAGGACCGCGGCCGTGATCTTCAGCTCGCCCTCGGGGTCATGGTCAACTAAACTGACTAAATCGCGCGACTCCACGTCCACGTCGCCGACGAGCTTGGCGGTCAGCTCCTGTGTCCGCTCGCGCACCTCGCGCCAGTAGGCGCTCCAGGCGACCCCCCGGTCGGGCTGATCGACGCGCTTGAGGAACTCGGGGATCACCTTGCGAAGCTCGATCAGCATGAGCTCGCCGTAGGCCCGCATCTCGGCGAGCGGGTGCTGGGCCAGGCGCATCAGCAGCTGCTCGTAGGACTGCCCGGTCGCGTAGATACCGAGGTTCGAGCGCGTGCCCGCCGGCAGCACCATCCGCAGCGTGTCGCACGTCTTGGCGAGGATCGTCTGGTTGTAGACGAAGTCGGTGTCCTCGGGCTGCTTCGGGAACCGCGTGCGGAACCACGGGTTGAGCTGCTCGTACATGCGTCCGTACGTCGAGAACACGTCGTCCAGGAACGTCTCGTACGTGTGCTCGAGATCGGTGCCGGCGAGCTCGGGCGGCACGGTGGCGCGCCACCGACCGCCCGGCTTGTCGTCGTAGCGCATGTACCGCGTCGACTGTTCGAGGTAGGCGGCGAGCCGTCCCCATTCCAGCGCCTTCGCGAGCAGCTGCGAGGACTGCTCGCAGGCGAGGTGCACGCCGCCGAGCTGGGCGACCGAGTCGTCGCCGTACTCGACGAAGACCCGCTCGTAGATCCCCGCGGCGCGCTTCGAAGCGGCGGTGACGCTGCCGATGTCGACGCCCGCCACGTCGTCTGCGAACTCGTCCAGGAACAGACGGCGCAGCGACTTCGTCGTGCGGGAGTAGCGAGCGAACATCGCGCCCTTCACGGCCTCGGGCAGGTTGATCAGCGCGAAGACCGGGCCCTCCAGGTTGGTGACATGCGGCTCGAGCAACGCCCGCTCCTCGGGCGTGAAGTCCTCGTTGACGTAGGCCTCGGTCATGGGGTCGGCGTCGGGCTCTCGGTCGTGCCCGATCCCTGTGTAGAGCGTGACGGTCCCGCCCGCCGGGACCGAGGTACCCGGGGCGGGGTCCTGCTGCGCGACGAACGCGGTGTTCGGGCACTGCGGGAGGGACGCCACGGTGCCCCCGTACTTCACGACCACGCCCAGCTTCGAGAGCTTGTTCTTGGCCTTGTTGAAGTTCACGCAGGAGTAGTCCTCGAGGGTGATGGTCGTCGGGCCGCTCGCGACCTCGACGTTCACGAACGTGCCGATCGGCACGTCCTTGTTGGCCTGCGGGTTTTGACCGACGATCGTGTCGGTCGGGCACGCATCGCTCGTCACCGACGTCTTCGTCCCCAGCACGAGGTCGGTGCCCAGCGCGGTCGTGGCCTCGGCCAGCGTCTTGCACGTGAGGTCGGGCACCGTCACCGTCTTTGGTGCCACCGCCACGGTCAGCGTCACCGTCTCGTCGCGGTTGAGCGTGGTGCCCTCCGTCGGGTCTTGGGCGAGGACCGTGTCGGGCGCCTGGTCCGACTCCTTCGGAACGCGAACGATGGTCAGGTTCAGGTTCATCGCCTCGAGCTGCGCCTTGGCGTTGGCGAACGGGAGGCCTTTCAGCGGCAGCATCGTGCCTGTGGTCGGGGCGTCGTCGCCCTTCAGACTCTGGGCCAGCAGGTACCCGCCGCCCGCCAGGATCGCGACGATGAGGATCCCGATCAGCACGCCGAGCCACACCTTCCTGGAGGAGGTCTCGGGCTCGGGCGGGGGCATCACCTGGGTGGGCTGTCGGGCGATCACCTGGGTGGCAGCGGCTGCGGCGCCGACCGGGAGCAACGGCGTGGCCTCGACCTCCTGGCCCTTCCGCACACGGTCGAGATCCTCGCTCAGCTCCGCCGCGCTCTGGTACCGGTTCGCGGGGTTCTTCGCCATGCACTTCATGACGACGGCGTCCAGGCGCGGCGGCACGTCGGGGTTGACCTGGGAGGGCGGCACGGGCGACTCGTTGACCTGCTTGTAGGCGATCGCGACCGGCGTGTCGCCGGTGAACGGCGGGCGATGCGAGAGCAGCTCGTAGAGCACGCAGCCGAGCGAGTAGATGTCGCTGCGCGCGTCGACCGGCTGGCCTTGCGCCTGCTCGGGGGAGAAGTAGGCCGGCGTGCCGATCACCGAGGACGTCTGGGGCGCGGTCGCATCGGACTGCAGGCGCGCGATGCCGAAGTCCATGACCTTCACCTCGCCGGCGCGCGTGACCATCACGTTGGCGGGCTTGATGTCGCGGTGCACGATGCCCTGCGCGTGCGCGGCGGCCAGCGCGCCGGAGATCTTGTCCGCCAACTCGACGCCCTGGATCGGGGTGGGCTTGCCACCACCGGCGAGGAACGACGCGAGGGTGCGCCCCTCGATGTACTCCATGACGATGTACTGCGTGTCGCCGTCGGCGCCCGTGTCGTACACCCCGACGATGTTCGGGTGGCTGAGGCGGGCCGCGGCCTGCGCCTCGCGACGGAACCGGGCGACGAAGCCGGCGTCGCGGTCATACGGCGGGAGCAGCACCTTGATCGCGACGGTGCGCTCCAGCGCCGGGTCGTAGCCGCGGTAGACCTCGGCCATGCCGCCCTGGCCGATCCGCGCCTCGACGCGGTAGCGATCAGCGAACTCCTGTCGGTCCACCCGTTCCCCTCATCATCCGAGGTACGCCTCCATGACCTGCTTGGCGATCGGCGCCGCGACCTGCCCGCCGGTCGCCTCGTTGCCCAGGTCGCCGCCGTCCAGGACGATAACCGCTACGGCGATGCGCGCCGTCTGACCGGAACCGGCCGGCGCGAACGAGGTGAACCACGCGTTCGGAGGCGTGCCCTCGCCGTTAGTGGCGGTGCCGGTCTTCCCCGCGACGATCATGCCCGGGATCTGCGCCGCGGTGCCCGTGCCGCCCTCGACGACGCTCACCATCATCGCGCGCAGCTGTGCGGCGGAGTCGGCGGTCAAGGGGTGGGAGAAGTCGTCGGGGGCGAACGTCCTGATCGTCTGGCCGGTCGTCGAGTCGCGAACCTCCGTCACGAGCCGCGGCGCGTACATCGTGCCCTGGTTCGCGATCGCCGACGCGATCAGCGCCAGGTGCAGCGGGTTCGTGAGGTCGTTGTCCAGTCCGATCGCCGAGCGTGCGAGCGCGGCCTCGTTGTTCACGAAGTACGACGCGTCCGGGAAGTGCCCGACCTCCCAGGGCAGCACGAACGGGATCGTCTCGTCCTGGCACGCGGCGCTCAACGTCGGCTCGGTTCGGCAGAACCCGTAGGCCTGCGCCTGGGCCGCCATCCGCTCCGCCTTCAGAGCCATACCGATCTCGGCGAACGGCACGTTGCACGAGCTCTCGAACGCCTGGCCCATCGTGACGGTGTCCCGACCGCCGTTGCAGTACTCGTCGCCGAAGTTCTCGATGTGCTCGTCGGTGCCCGGCAGCTCGAGGTGATGCGGGTTCGGCCATTCCTTCTCGGGTCCCCAGCCGTGCTCGAGCGCGGCGCTCGCGGTCACCGTCTTGAACGTCGAGCCCGGCAGGTAGAGGTCCTGGAACGCGTGCGCGACCAGCGGCGTGTCGGGATCGGACGTGACCTTGTTCCACGCCGCCTGCATCTGGTCGGGGGTGCCGCTCGACAGCGGCTGCGGGTCGAAGCCGGGGTTCGAGTACATCGCGAGGACGTCGCCGTTCTGCGGATCGATCGCGACGACGGCGCCCTGGAGACTTCCGAGCGCCGTGCGCGCGACCTTCTGGAGCTCGGGGTCGAGCGTCGTGAGCACCGTGCCGCCGCGGCGGGGTCGCCCGAGGATGATGTCGGTCAGGTTCTGCGTGGTGAACTCGGGCGCGGTGCCCGCGAGGTAGGGGTTCATGGCCTGCTCGAGCCCGGTGCGTCCGTAGATCTGCGAGTAGTAGCCGGTCAGCTGCCCGAAGAGCTCTCCCTGCGGGTAGCGGCGCACGAAGAGGTAGGGCGAGTTGGGGTCGTCGTTGGGAAGCGACTCGGCAAGCACCGTCTTGCGATCGGCGGCGAGGATCTGGCCGCGCTCCACCGCGTACTCGGCGCGGATCTGGCGCGCGGCGTTCGCCGGCTGGTTCGCGATCCGGTCGGCCGCCACCACCTGCACGTACGCGACCTGGGCGAACAGCACCGCGAACAGCCCCACGAACGCGATCCCGAGCCGTCTGATCTGCCGATCCATCAGGACTGGGCCCTCTCGGTTCCTGGCGCGGGTTCCGGCGCGGGCGTCGGTGGGCGGCGCGCGCGGAACCACGGTCCGGCCGACGTGCGCACCAGCAGGGCCAGCACGATCGCCGTCGCGACGCGGCTCGTCCCACCGTAGCTGACGAGCGGCAGCGGGACGCCGGTGAGCGGGATCAGACGCAGCACGCCCCCGGCGATCACGAAGACCTGGAGGCCGAGCAACGTCGTCAACCCGACCGCGAGCAGCTTTTCGAACCCGTCGGTGCGCTCGACCGCGATCCGCAGCCCACGCCCGACCAGCACCAGATACAACAGGAGGAGTGCCGCGACCCCGAGCATGCCGAGCTCCTCGCCGAACGCCGCGAGGATGAAGTCGCTCCCGACGTAGGGGATCAGGGTGGGCGAACCCTGCCCGAGACCCGTGCCCACCATCCCGCCGGTGGCCAGCGCGAACCACCCTTGCGCGAGCTGATAGCCCTGGTCGGCGACCACCTTCGGATCCATCGCGTGCAGCCACGCGTCCACCCGCACCTGCACGTGGGAGAACGCGAGGTAGCCGACGTAGGCGCCGATCGCGAACAGCACGAGACCGAGGATCAGGTAGGACCATCGCCCGGTCGCGACCCACATCATCACGACGAACACGCCGAACAACAGGAGCGACGCGCCCATGTCGCGCTCCAGGAACAGGACGGCGAGCGACGCACCCCATGCCAGGAGCAGGGGTCCGAGATCCTTGGGCCGCGGCAATCCGAGGCGCCCGACGCCGGCGGCCAGCATCTCCCGTCGCTGCGACAGGTAGGACGCGAGGAAGATCACGATCAGGATGCGTCCGGCCTCCGCCGGCTGGAACGTGACGAAGCCGAGGTTGACCCAGAGCTTCGCGCCGTTGACCTCGGTGCCCACGCCCGGAACGATCGGCAGGAGCAGCAGGATCAACCCGGCCAGACCGATCGTGTAGGTGTAGGCGTCGAGTTGCCGCACATCGCGGATCACCACGATCGTGAGCACGAAGCTAGCGAGCCCGATCGCGAGCCACACGGCCTGCTCGGCGGCGAACTCGGGATGCCCGCGGTCCACCATCAGCCGATAGAGCATCGCGAGCCCGAGCCCGCCGAGCAGCACCGCGGTCGGGTACAGCACGGGGTCGGCGCCGCGAGCGAACCGGCGGATCGCGTACCACCCCGCTACGGCGAACCCGGTGAACACGATGCCGTAGACGACGAGGTTGCCCGGTATCTCGTCCGACAGGCCCATCGCCTGCAGGGCATAGGCGAGCACGCTGGCGCCAGCGGCCACCAGCACCGCGGCCAGACCGGTCCGCCCGCGGGGCGTGCGGACCGCCGCGGGCGCCGCGACCGCGCTCACGGCCCGAGCCCCTGCTGCTGTGTGTTCGCGTCGCGGAGGTCCTGGCGCATCTGCTCGACGGTGGCCAGCGCCGCCTCACGGCTGTCCACGTTGATCCCGTCGCTGAGCCCCGGGAACGTCGCGAGCTGCTCGACCGCGGCCGCGTCCAGCCCGGTGTCCTGATCGACGTGGGACAGGTCGAACCCGAACGGCGAGGCGGGGATGCCCTGGAAGACCGCCACGTGGCCGTTGGACACCCCGACGTACCACTGATCGTCCACGTAGGAACGGAACACGGTGAACCCGGCCGCCAGCAGCACGATCACGCCCGCCGCGCCGAGGAGCCACGGCCACCATCGCCGCGTCGTCCCGGTTCGCGACTGCGGCGGCGTCTCGGTGACCGTGCCCTCGTCGGGCTCGCCGGCCTCGACGTCGAGCACGATCACCGTGATGTTGTCGATGCCGCCGGCCCGGTTCGCGGCGCGCACGAGCCGATCCGCCGCGTCCTGCGGCTTGCCGACGGTCGCGCCGAGGATCGCCAGGATCTGGTCCTCCGTCACCATCGTCGTCAGGCCGTCGGAGCACAGGAGGAGCCGGTCGCCCTCCAGCAAACCGACATCGTCTGCGTCGACGTCCACCTTGGGCTCGGTGCCGAGCGCTCGCAGCAAGACGTTGCGGTGCGGATGCACCTCCGCCTCGTCGCGCGTGATCTCGCCCGCCTGCACCATGCGGTCCACCAGGGTGTGGTCGCGCGTGAGCTGGCGGAGCGCGCCCGCGCGCGCCAGGTACGCGCGGCTGTCCCCGACGTGCGCGAGGTGGATCGCCTCGGGACTCGCGAGCACCGCGGTCAGGGTCGTGCCCATGCCCGCGTAGCGCTCGTCTTGGCCGGCGCGCGCGAACACGATCCGGTTGGCCTCGCGCACCTCGTCCTCGAGCGACGCTGTGCCGGCCTTCTGCATCTCCGTGATCGTCGCGAGCGCGAGCTGCGAGGCGACCTCGCCCGCGCGAGCCCCGCCCATACCGTCGGCGACGGCGTAGAGCGGCGGCTCCACGACGAACGCGTCCTCGTTGCCCGCGCGAACGCGGCCGACGTCGGTCGCGACTCCCGCGGCGATCCTCATTTCCGAAGCTCCACGATCGTCGTGCCCACCCGGATCTTGTCGCCGGGTGTGAGCATGGCGGGCGCCACCAGCTTCTGCTCGTTGACGAACGTCCCGTTGGTCGAGCCGAGGTCCTCGACGTACCAGTTGCCGCCTCGATCGAAGATGCGCGCGTGTTGCTGTGAGACGTAGGTGTCGTCCAGGCGGAGCTCGCACTCGACGCCCCGACCCAGTGTGGTCGAGCCGTCCAGCGGGGTCGTCCGCGGCTTCTGCCCGTCGAGGTGGACGACGAGCACGCTCGGGCGGGCGGTGGGGCCGACGATGGCCGCCGCCCCCTTCGGCGCCGCGGGCGCGCTGCGATCGACGTTCAGACCGCGCACGACCCAGCGCATCGCGCGCCAGATGAACAGGAACAGGAGCGCGAGCAGCGCGTACTTCAAGGCGGACAGCGCGAACGGCTCGACGGCTGCGCCCAGCATTACGCGCTCCGATATTCGATCTGGGTCGTGCCCACCGTGATGCTGTCGCCGTCTGCGAGCTGTGCGGACTGCACGTCGCGGCCGTTGACCTTGGTGCCGTTCGTCGAGCCCAGATCGGTCACGGTGGAGACGCCGTCGATCGTTCGCACCTGCGCGTGCCGTCGGGACGCGCCGGTGTCGTCCACGACGACCTCGCAGTCCGCGAGCCGCCCGATCGTGAGCAGCTCGCGATCGACCGGGATCGCGCGGACGCCGCCGTTCTCGTGCACGCGCAGCTGCGCGCGCGTGGCCGGCACGACGGGTTCGGCGGTGGCGGTCTGTTCGCCCTGGACGAGTGAGGCCTCGACCTCCAGATCGCCCTTGCGCAGCGCGTTGTCCACGAACAGCTCGACCTCGGGCGGTCCCATCAAGCCCCACCCCCGCTCCGCGGCGGTCTCGCGGATCACCGAGGACAGCTCGGTCGTCAACGCGGTCTCGATCTGCTGGAAGCGCGGCGCGTCCTCGGCGGACAGCGATACCTCGAAGTGGTTCGGCGCCCAGACCTCGTTCACCGAGACCTGCTTGCCGTCGTCCATCGAGCGGACGACCCGCTTGGCGATCTCCACCGGCTGCACGCCGGAGCGGAACGTCTTTGAGAAGAGACCCTCGACCAGGCCTCCCAGGCGGCGCTCGAAGTCTCGAAGGTTCGGCACGATTGGGTTTCGGCGGGTGGTCGGACCGCCGAGCAGCCATCCTACCCCGGGGTCTGTGACGGTTCGGTGACGCTACGTCTTCACGACGATCGTGCCGGCGATCTTGTCGTGCAGGGTCTGCTTCTGCTTGTCCCACAGCATCCACAGGTCGTCGACGAGGCTCGCGAAGCTGATCCCGAGGACGCCGATCACGAGCTCCAGCAGCGGCCGCAGCGCCGCCTCTCGCCAGGTCGCGGGGGACCCGTCCACCTGTCGGACGCGGATGCCGACCGCGAACTTGCCGACGGTCGCGTTCCACTGCCCGATCATCAGGAACTCATAGAGGTATCGCACGAACTGCAGGGCGAGCGCCCACCCGATCACCTCGCTATTCATCCGCGCGAAGTCGATGTCCGAGAGGCTGGTGGACGACGTGATGTTCATCCGGTCGATCGTCCGGATCGCCACGGGGATGTAGAGGGGCACCAGGACGAGCGAGTCGACGATCGAGGCGAGGACCCGGATCCAGAAGCTTGCGTACGCGGGCGGCGCGATGAACTCGGGCGGCGGCGCCCAGCCGGGCGCGGACGGCATGCCGCTCGGCGGCGGCGGAAGCGGGGGTTGGCTCACGCGGCGAGCCTAAGGTGCGCAGGACACCGCTGCTACCATTCCGCTCCCCACGGGCGAGTGGCGGAATTGGCAGACGCGCAGGATTCAGGTTCCTGTGTCCGAAAGGACGTGGGGGTTCAACTCCCCCCTCGCCCACCCTCCTGACCGGCGACGCTGCGGCCGTCCGGAACCGTCTGTCGAGCTTCCCTTGGCGCCCGGACTATTTAGCGTTACTATCTAGTGGTAGTCAGTAACACTGAATAGGCCGAGGAGGAGGTTCCCGGTGGGCAAACAGATGACGGAGATGCTCAAGGGGACGCTGGAGGGCATCGTGCTCGCGCTCCTGTCCGGCCGGTCCGCGTACGGCTACGAGATCACGGCATGGCTGCGGGAGAAGGGCTTCTCCGACATCGCCGAAGGCACCGTCTACGCGTTGCTCATCAGGATCGAGCAGCGCGGTCTCGTCGACGTGGAGAAGGTCCCTTCCGACAAGGGGCCGCCGCGCAAGGTCTACTCCCTCAACGCGCAGGGACAGGCATACCTCGGGGACTTCTGGAAGACCTGGAGGTTCCTCGCAGAACGACTGGAACAGCTCCATGAAGGAGGCAGATGACCATGTCTGACAAGGAACCGGGCGGCCTCATCTCGAAGGTGATCGGCCCCAAGCGGCGGTGGCGGGCGTACAAGGCGCGCGTTCGACAGCTTCCGCCGAACTATCGCAGCGCGGTCGATGCGATCGAGCGGTACCTCATGTACTTCGGGCCGATGGATGCCGACAGCGCCGGTTCGCTGCTCGAAGACGTCGCCGATCTGTTCGAACGGGCCGCGGTGGACGAAACACCCATCCGCGACATCGTCGGAGACGACCCGGTCGAGTTCGTGGAGGCGCTCGTCGCGAACTACACGAAGGGCGGGTACGTCACCCGGGAGCGGGAACGGCTGACCCGCGACATCGCGCGCGCCGCCGGAGAAGACACCGGAGACACAGAGGTGTCCCGATGAACACACTGACGGCCCAGGCGCTGCACGTGGAGGGTCTGGAGAAGTCCTACGAGGAGCTGCGCGTGCTCCGCGGCGTGGACTTCGACGTGGCGCCAGGCAGCATCTTCGCCCTGCTCGGCTCCAACGGCGCCGGCAAGACCACAGTGGTGAAGATCCTGTCCACGCTGCTCAGGCCCGAGGCCGGGACCGCCACGGTCAATGGCTTCGACGTCGCCACCCAACCGGCGGGCGTGCGGGAGTCCATCAGCCTCACCGGACAGTTCGCAGCCGTGGACGAGATCCTCACCGGGCGCGAGAACCTGGTTCTCATAGCCCGGCTGCGGTACCTGAAGGGCGTTGATCGGATCGCCGAGGACCTGCTGGCTCGCTTCCAGCTCATCGACGCGGCTGACCGGAGGGTGTCGACGTACTCAGGAGGCATGCGCCGCCGTCTGGACATCGCCATGAGCCTCATCGGCGATCCGCCGGTGATCTTTCTGGACGAACCGACCGCCGGGCTCGACCCACAATCTCGCGTCGAAGTGTGGAACAGCGTCAAGGAGCTCGCCGAGCGGGGCACGACGGTGCTGCTCACCACGCAGTATCTGGACGAGGCCGAACAGCTTGCCGATCGGATCGCGATCCTCCACGAGGGGCGGATCATCGCGAACGGCACGCTCGCCGAACTGAAGAGGCTCCTCCCGCCTGCCAAGGTCGAGTACGTGGAGAAGCAGCCGACCCTGGAGGACGTCTTCCTCGCCATCGTCGGTGCCAACGGCAAGCACGACGACGTTGGCGATGACGGCGGCTTCGGCACCGACGAGGAAGGAAGAGAGCGATGACCAAGCATTTCTTCGGCAACACCGCCGTCCTCACGGGACGATCGCTGCGCCACATCACGCGCAGTCCGGACACCATCATCACGACCCTGATCATGCCGATCGTCTTCATGCTGCTGTTCGTCTACGTCTTCGGCGGCGCGATGAACCAGGGGCCCGGCTCGTACGTGAACTACCTGCTGCCGGGCATCCTGCTCATCACGATCGCCTCGAGCATCTCCTACACAGCCTTCCGACTCTTCATGGATATGAAGAGCGGCATCTTCGAGCGCTTCCAATCGATGCCGATCGCTCGCTCGTCCGTGCTGTGGGCGCACGTGCTGACCTCGCTGGTCGCCACTCTGATCTCGCTCGTGGTCGTCGGGCTCGTCGCCATCCTCATGGGTTTCCGCTCGTCGGCGGGAGTGCCGGCGTGGCTCGCGGTGGCCGGCATCCTGATCCTGTTCACCCTCGCGTTGACGTGGCTCGCCGTCACCGTGGGCCTGTCCGCAAAGACCGTGGACGGCGCAAGTGCCTTCTCCTACCCGCTGATCTTCCTGCCGTTCATCAGCTCGGCGTTCGTACTCACCGAAACCATGCCCGGCCCAGTTCGTGCCTTCGCCGAGCACCAGCCGGTGACGCCGATCGTCAACGGGATCCGAGACCTGTACACACAGCAGCCGGTCGGCCCCGATCTCTGGATCGCCTTCGCCTGGTGCGTCGCCGTCCTCATCGCGGCGTACGCCCTCGCGATGGCCACCTACCGCCGCAAGAACGTCTAGGGACGTTGCTCGCGTATACAGGCACGAGGAGGTCGGGTTGGAGATCGTTCGGTTCGTGATCAGGCGGCTGCACGCGCAACGCGCACTCGCCGTGGGCATCGTGGCCACGCTCGCGTTCGCCATCGCGGGGATCTCCTCCGCGCCGATCTTCATCGACGGCGCCCGTGCCGCGATCTACCAGTCGGCGTTCGCGAACGCTCCGGAGCCGGTCCGCGACATCCGCATCTCGATGTTCGGGAAGCCGACCGACTGGACCAAGAGCGACCAGCAGGTTCGGGCTGCGATCTCGGACGTGCCGACGGATGCCGTCGTGGCGCAGGGGCTCGCGAACGCGCGGCTGCCGAACTACACCGGGCAGCTGATCCTGATGTTCCGCGACGGGGCGGGCGACCACCTGGCGTTCACGGATGGGCGTGCGCCCCGGAACGGAGAGGTCGCGATCCCCTCCGGCCTCGCGTTCGCGAAAGGCATCGGGGTCGGGGACGAGCTCCCTGTGCTGGGTCCGTCCGGCGTGACCGTCCCGCTGAAGATCACCGGTATCTTCGAGCCTCCGCCTCGAACGGACCCGTTCTTCTTCGGAGAGAAATCGCCCTTCTCGATCCCTGAGGATAGCGGTCCACCCCCGCCCGTGGTCACGACACGTTCGACCGCGCTGGACGTCTCGCGACGGCTCGGCCTGTCGACGTCCTTCTCGTGGGATCTCTATCTGCCTTGGGATCGGATGACCTGGGAGCAGGCCCAGGGACTCGAGGCCGTGCAGCACAGGATCGACGAGCGGCTGGTCGAGACGCTCACCACGTCGCAGGCCCACGTCGAGGGCGGGATCCCCGAGCTGATCGGCGACGTGCGCCGTTCCGTCGAGGATCTGCAGACACCGGTGTTCCTCGTTGCGCTGCAGATCCTGCTGGTCGGACTTGCCGTGATCGCCGGCGTGGGGGTGTTGCTCGCCGCGCGGCAAGGGCTCGAGTTGGCGATCCTGCATTCGCGCGGCTTCTCTCGGGGTTGGCTGTTCCGGGTCCAGCTGCTCCAAGCGGGCGCGGCCGCCGTGGTCGCCCTGCCCATCGGCCTGCTGTTCGCCCGCGCGCTCGCTGCCTTCGCCGGCTCGACCACGGGCGAACGCGCGCCCGGCATCGGTTTTCCGACGGCGCTCTCGACGGCGTCGGTCCGGCTGGCGGTCGCGGCGGCCGTCGTCTCGGCGATCGTGCTTGCCCTGCCCTCGATCGCCGCGGTGCGGCGCACGATCGTCGCCGAACGGCACCACGCCTCGCGGGAGGATCGCGCGCTGCTCGCGCGGCTGCCGGTCGAACTGGTCGTGCTGCCCGTCGGGGTCTTGGCCCTGGTGCAGCTACGGCAGGCCCCACCGACCATCGTGACCGGTGCCCAGCCGGTGCAGCCGCTCCTGCTCTTCGCCCCCACGCTCCTGATCCTCGGCGTCACGTTCCTGGTGGTTCGGTTGCTGTCGTGGACGGCGCGTGCGCTCGACGGGCCGGTGGGTCGATCCCGGCGGCTGTCGACCTACCTCGCCGGTCGCCGACTGGCGCGGTCGGGCGACGCATCCTTCGCGGCGGCGCTGCTGGTGGTGCTGGCCGTCAGCCTGCTCGTCGTGGCGACGACCTTCCGAGCCACGACCGAGCGAGCGCACCGCGACGCCGCGCAGGCGTTCACCGGCGCGGCGTGGGTCGGCGACATCGGGCAGTGGCCCGGCGGGGCCGTCGGCGCGCTGCCATCGGGGACGACCCCCGTGACCCGGTTCTTTCCGAGCGCCGTGAACGGGACCCTGCCGTCCGGGACCGAGGGTCTCGGGATCGATCCCGAGACGTTCGAAGGCAGCGCGTGGTGGCGCGGCGACCTCGCGGACGCGTCCCTCGGGGATCTGATGGAGGACCTGCGCACCCCGCTACCCGGTGCGCCGCTGCCGGACGGGGCCCGCCAGCTCTCGTTCGACATGACCGCACCGTCGGACGTCGGTGCCTTCGACGTGCGAGCCACCGTGGCCGATCCGGACGGCACGATCAAGGCGACCCCTTCGCTGCCGGTCGTGCCGGGTGCGAGCGCGTACACGCTGGATCTCGACGGCGCGAGCCGGCTCCTGTCGATCACGATCGAGGCTCGCTCGTTCGGCGACCTGGTGCCCGAGGGATCGGTGTTCGAGTTCTCCGAGGTGGCCGCGGACGACTCGCCGCTGTCGCTCGACGGCTGGTCGCCCGTCTCGCACGCCGGCGCCAGCGGCACGCTCGAGGCGACCGGCGGCGGATGGCGCTACGTCGTCCCGGCGCTGTCCGGCGCCCAGGTCGCCGGGATCCAATCTGCGCCGCAGCCCTTGCCGGCGCTCGTCTCGGACGCCATCGATCCGTCCACGACGGCGTTGTTCATCGCCGGTGTTCGTGTGCCGATCCAGCCGGTCGCGATCCCACACGCCTTTCCCGGCGTCCCGTCGGCCTCGCCGTTCGTCGTGATCTCGCAGCCTGCCCTCCAGGACGTGCTGCGCGCTACACCGGAACCGCCCGCAGTGGCCGCCCAGGTCTGGACGATGCACGCGGATCCGACCGCGGATCTGCAGGCCGGCGGATACCGCGTCACCGACGCCACGTCGGCCACGGCGATCCAGGCGGGTCTCGATCAGCAGCCGCCCGCGCTCGCGATCGGGATGGACGCCGCGGCCGCGATCGCGGGGCTCGCTTTGGTGGTCGCGGGCGTGGCGGCGACGCTCTACGTCGCGCAGCGCCGCCGCGCGTTCGAGTTTGCGGCGCTGCTTGCGATGGGCGCGCCCACGCGCGAACTGCGCCGCGCGATCGGCCGGGAGCAGCTGTGGCTCGTCGGCGCGGCCTCGATCCTGGGCTTGGCGCTCGGCCGTGTCTGCGTCGTGCTCGCGGCGCCCCAACTGCGCGCGAGCGCCGGCGTCCGCTTCCCGACGCCGGTGTTGGTCGTCGACGCCACGGCCCTGCTCGCCGCGTTCGCGGCGCTGGCGGTCGCCACGTTCCTGGCGACCCGCGCCGCCGGTCGCGCGTTGGCCCGTATGCCCGTCACGACCGTCCTGCGTGGTGAGGTCGAATGAGCGCGCCGTACGACGGCTCGGCCTCCGCGGACCGTTGGGGCGCGGCGGTCCGGTTCGCCGACGTCTACAAGGTCTTCCGCGTGGGCGACACCGGGGTCGCGGCGCTGGCCGGCGTTGACCTCGCGATCGAGCCGGGGGAGTTCGTCGCCCTTGTCGGGCCGAGCGGCAGCGGCAAGTCGACCGCGTTGCATCTGGTGGGCGGGCTGGACCGAGCCTCTGCGGGCGTGGTCGAGGTCGAGGGGGACGATCTCGGCCTGCTCGACGATGCGTCGCTCACGCGTCACCGCGCGGACCGTGTGGGCTTCGTGTGGCAAGGCGCCGCCCGGAACCTCGTTTCCTACCTGTCCGCCATCGACAACGTGCGGCTGCCGCGCCGCGCGCCGCGCCGTACCGCGCACCTCCGTCGAGGTTCAAGCACCGAAACGACCGCGGAGGAGCTGCTCGAACTCGTCGGCCTCAGCGAGCGCGCGCACCATCTGCCGGCGCAGCTTTCCGGCGGAGAGCAGCAACGCACGGCGGTCGCCGTCGCGCTCGCGAACGACCCCGCGCTGCTGCTCGCCGACGAGCCGACCGGCGAGCTCGATGGCGCCTCGGCCGCCCGCGTGCTCGACGTCTTCCGAGACGTGTCGGCGCGGCTCGGGACGACGATCGTGATGTCGACCCACGACCTGCTTGCTGCACGAGCCGCCGACCGCAGGGTCTACCTCAGGCACGGCCGCGCCTCCGAAGCCGGGGTCCCGCTGCCGCCGATCGAAGCGGACGGCACCCTGCGACTGCCGGTCGAAGCCGCCGATGCCCTCGGGGCCGAGCCGCTCGAGATTTCGATCGAGTCCGACGATGTCGTGATCCGCCGTCGGAGGGAACAGCGTGATGATTGAGCCGCTGCTCGAGGCGGTCGACGTCGAGCGTACCTATCGCGGTGCCACGGACGTCTCCGCGGTCCGTGGCGTGTCGCTTGCCCTTCGCCCGGGGGATCTCGTCGCGCTGCTGGGCCCGAGCGGCTCCGGCAAGTCGACGTTCCTCGGGATGCTCGCCGGCCTCGACGAGCCGGACGCAGGGGAGGTGCGGTGGCAGGGCAGGCCGTTCGGAACGATGTCGACCGAGGAGCGTCGTAGCCGTGCACCAACGAGATATCGGAATCGTGTTCCAGGCGTTCGGTCTGCTGCCGTCGTTGTCCGCGGTCGAGAACGTGGCGCTGCCGCTCCGGGTGCGCGGCGAGGTCCAGGAGAGCCGGGAGACGGCGACCGCGATGCTCGAGCGGCTGGATCTGCGCGACCGACTCGAGCACCGGACGTTCGAGCTCTCCGGCGGTCAGCAGCAGCGGATCGCGGTCGCACGGGCGTTGGTCGGGCAGCCGACCGTGGTGCTCGCCGACGAGCCGATCTCCGAAGTGGACGAGGTGAACGGCGAGCGGATCCTCACGGCCCTGTGGGAGGTCGCCTCGCGCGGCGGCGCCGTGGTCGTCGCGACGCACGACCCGCAGGCGATCGAGTACGCGACGCGCGCGGTGCTCTTTCGCGACGGGCTTCATCGAGGCGGAGGGGGATCCTGCCGAGCTCCGCGCGAGCCTGACCACCGACTAGGTCGGGCGCACACGCAGACCCTCGCGTGCGATGACGCTGGGTGTGATCCGTTCGATGTCCCGCCGGCACGTGCTGACGGACGATGTCGACGCATGGTCGGTTGGTGCCGGTTCGTCATCCCGAGGTGACGACCGATCCGGGTGTCAGGGCCGCGCCATCGGCAAGGGTGACGGTTTGACGTCTCTCGACCGTCCGGGCGTCGGTGCCACCGAAGATGAGCACCTCGGTCCCGCTCCAGACAGCGGCCGCCTCGACGCGCGCCCGCAGCGGCGCCCTCGGCAACGGCCGACCACTCGTTCGCGACCGGGTCGTAGGTCTCGCCGTGCGGCGGGATCGCCTTCGCCGCTCCGATGCCGCCCCACACCACGAGTTGGTCGTCGGCCCACACCGCGACGAACCCGGTTCGCGGGTACGCCATCGGCGCGAGCCACCGCCACCGGTTCGTCGCCGGGTCGTATGCGACGCCGCGGGCCAGCGGCGCGGCGGTCATGGACAGGTGACTCGTTCCGCCGACGAGCAGCATCTTCGTGCCGTCCCACACCGCGGCGTAGTCCAAGACGTTGTACCCGCCACCACGAGCGACGGGCATCGGGGGGAGCCTGCGCCAGGTTCGGGTCGCCGGGTTGTAGGCCGCCGCGTCGTCGAAGATCGTGAAGGAAGCCTCCCCGGGGACGCTCCCCTCCGCGTAGCCGGACCCGCCGGCGATGATCAACTCCTTGCCGGACCACACCCCGGTCGCATGTCGGCCCGCGAGGGGCGAGGGTGGCAACCTCCGCCAGGAGTCCGTCGCGGGCGTGTACGCCGCGCCGTCCGCGAGCTCTTGATCGCAACAACCGCCGCCCCAACCGATCATCTGCGTGCCGGTCCAGACGACGACCGACGGTCCGCCGGCCCCCGCGGGCGGCTGAGGAAGATGACGCCACGTGTCGGTGGCCGGATCGTAGGCCGCGTCGGAGATGCCCCAGAGCAAGAGCTCCTCGCCCGTCCATACCGCCTTGTCCGATCCCTCGAAGCATCCCTTGGGGGTCGGAACGATCGAGGCTGTGCGCCACCCATCGGTCGACGGGTCATAGGCCATCAGCGTCTCTTTGCAGTACGTCTTGGGGTCCGCCTGCGTCAGGACGACGAGCATCTCGTGCCCATCCCAGACGGCTGCCGGCGGCGGGTAATACGCGCCGAGCGTCGGCAGTGCGGAGATCCGGCGCCACGACGCAGGGGTCGGCGTGACGCTCGGCGAGATCGTGACGGAGCTGGAGGGAGGACGCGTGCTCGTGGGTGAGCCGCTTGCGCTCGACGTCGACCGGGCGCTGCATGAGCTCAGGCCCACCGCGACGGCGACCAGCACGGCGGTCACCCATCCGCTGGGGGACCGGGAGCCGCGTGTGCGTCGTCGATCTCGCATGTCGACCGTCATCTGGACGAACGCCTCCGATCTCAGCGTTGCTCCTTTGCCATCGATGCAGAGCTGCCGTTCGGCCCAGATCCTGCGGGACGTTGGGGCGCAAACCCGTGCGACCGACCCGCGGGTACGGTGGCGCCATGCCGCTGCAGAATCGAGTCACCCCGCTCGGCGAGCTGATCGCCGATCCGGCCCGAGGTCTCGTGTACGGGAACCGTGGGTGCCTGCACGACGCCGACGGCACGATCCGACGTCGGTACGCGGGTCGACGCTGGATCGCGTGCCGACTGGAATTCCGCGGGTGGCAGCGGGGTCCGATGCTGCAGCCGGGTCGCTTCACCGAGCTGTTCTTCTTGGACGAGGCGACGGCGTTCGCCGCCGGCCACCGGCCGTGCGCCCTGTGTCGTCACGAGGACTATCGGCGGTTCGTCGCGTTCTGGCGTCAGCGCCGCCCGGGTCCGGCCGGCGCCGACGACATCGACGCGGTCTTGCACGGCGAGCGACTCGATCCGGGATCGAAGCGACAGCGACACCACAAGGCCGAGATGCAGGATCTGCCCGACGGCGCGTTCGTGCTCCGTGACGGGGCGCCGCACCTCGTGTTCGGACGAGATCTGCTCCGCTGGTCACCGTCGGGATATGTGGGTCGGATGCCGCGAGCCCGAGGACCGGTGGAGACGATCACCCCTCCGTCCTTCGTCGCCCTGCTCGCGACCGGATGGGAGGGCGCCGTGCCGCTCCTTCATCCGTCGGCCGTTGAACGGCGTTCAGCGTGACGATCGAGCGGAGCTGCGAACGGACGTTCTAGGCTGAGGTCCGTGCCTGAGGATGTCTTCGGTCTCCCGACCCACATCGTGCTGCTGCACGTCGTCGTGGTTCTGCTGCCGGTCGCCGCCGTTGCCACGATCGCGGTGGTCGTCTCTTCCTGGTTCCGCCACCGGTACGGGCTGGTCGTCTTGGCGGCCACATTCGTCACGACGCTGTTCGTGCCGTTGACGTCGCAGGCAGGGGAGTCGCTCGCCGATCGGCTGCCCGATGCGCCCGAGATCCAGCTGCATGCGGAGGTCGGCCAGCAGTTGGTGATCTGGGCAGCGGTCTTCGGGGTGTGCCTCGCCGCGGTCGTCCTGCTCGACGTGCTGCGTCGAGCCGCCGCGGCCGATCTGACGAGGGCCGAGTCGTGGGCGGTCGCGCGGGTGCCGGCTGAGTGGCGCTTGAGTCCGCCCGGATGGGCCGACACCGCCTTCCGCGTGTTCCAGGGATTGGCGATCGTGGCGTCGATCGGTGTGCTCGTGATGGTGATCCGAGCGGGCCATACCGGGGCCCAGGCCGTGTGGTCGCAGTATCCCGACCTTCGACCCGCATGAGCGACGGTACGGTGCACGACGTGACGGGCGCCGCGTCCTTCGAGCAGATCGACACGCCCGCCCTGCTCTTCGACCTCGACGTCGTCGAGCGCAACATCGAGGAGATGGCGGCGGTGGCCCGCGACGCGGGCGTCGGCCTGCGCCCGCACGCCAAGACCCACAAGTCGCCCGAGATCGCGGGCATGCAGATCGCGGCGGGCGCCCGAGGTCTGACGGTGGCCAAGCTCGACGAAGCCGAGATCATGATCGACGCGGGGGTCACCGACCTGCTCGTCGCCTATCCGATCGTCGGCGCGATCAAGCTCGACCGGCTGGAGGCGCTGGTGGATCGTGCGGCCATCCGCGTGAGCCTGGACACGCTCGAGGTCGCCGACGGGCTCGGCCGCGTCGGGCGTCGGATCGGCGCCGAGATCCCGGTCCTTGTCGAGGTCGACACGGGCCTGCATCGGATGGGCCGGCCGCCCGGCGAGGCCTCGGCGGCGCTCGCCACGGAGATCGCGCGGCTCCCCGGTGTCGACGTGATCGGCTTGCTGACCCACGCCGGTCACGCCTACCGGGCGACCGATGCCGACGAGTTGCGCGTGGCCGCCGTCCGCGAGGCGGAGGACCTGGTGGAGACCGCGGAGCTGTGCGCCCGCGACGGGCTCGACATCCGCGAGATCAGCGTCGGATCCACGCCGACCGCGCGCGTGGCGGCGGGCGTTCGCGGCGTGACCGAGATCCGTCCGGGCACCTACGTCTTCAACGACGTGCAGCAGTTGCGCCTCGGCGTGGCGACGCCGGAGACCTGCGCGGCGCGCGTGCTGGTGACCGTCGTCGCGCGACCGACCGCGGAGCGGTTCCTCGTGGACGCGGGCAGCAAGGCGTTCAGCTCCGACGGCGAGGACGGGCCGTCCTGGCCGGGTCGCGGCGTCGTGCTTGAGCGGCCCGACCTCGTTGTGGACTTCCTCTCCGAGGAGCACGGCGTCGGGCACATCGAGGGCGGCGGCGACCTGGCGATCGGGGAACGGCTCCAGGTGATCCCGCTCCACGTCTGCAGCTGCGTGAACCTCTTCGACGTAGCAATGGGCATTCGCGGCGAGGCCGTCGACCACGAGATCCCGATCGCGGGCCGCGGCCGCATGCACTGATCGACCGGACGGGATGGCATCCTGTGGCGGATGCGTCGCCCGACCGTCCTGCTGCTGTTCGCCACGATCTTCGTGGGGGAGCTCGGGTGGTCCGGGATCTCGCCGCTCCTTCCCGAATACCAACAGCTGTACGTCCTGTCGGACACGCAGACCGGCTTCATCCTCAGCGTCGCGGCCGTCGGCATCCTGTTCATCTCGTTGCCGGCCGGGGCGCTGACCCGACGGTTCGCCGTGCGCACGCTGACGTTGTGGGGCATGGGTGCGCTCGCGGGCGGGAATCTCGTCGTCGGGCTCGCGCACGCCTACCCGATCGTCCTCGCCGGTCGCGCCATCCTCGGGGTGGGTCTCGGGATGATGTGGGTCACGGCGACGGCGTGGTTGCACGACGCCGCGGGACAGGATTCGTCCAAGGCGCTCGCGATGACGACGGCGGTGGTCGGGATCGGCAGCCTGGTCGGGCCGGCGTTCGCCGGATTCGTCGGCGAGCGCTTCTCCCTCGGGACGCCGTTCATCGTGCTGGGGATCGCCTGCGCGGCGACCGGCGTGGCGCTGGTGTTCGCGCCCGGCGACGAGGGACGCGTGGCCGAGCCCGGCCCGCCGTTGGCGGACATGGTGCGCGCCGCGCGCGCCGACGACCTGATGGTGACCAGCGTGATGCTCACGCTGATCGTTGCGCTGATGTGGATGACGACCGAGCTGTTGGTGCCGTTGCGGCTCGATCAGCTCGGATACTCGGCGACGGCGATCGGCCTCGCGTTCTCCGCGTCCGCGGTCGTGTTCGCCGCGACCAGCGCGCTCACTGCGCGCGGCGCCGACCGGTACGTCACGATCCGCATCGCCGCGATCTGGTCCACCGCGTTCGGCTTCGGGCTCACGATCGCGGCGATCTTCGTATCCGCTCCCGCGACGGTCGTATTCCTGCTGGTCATGGGTGTCACGACCGGCGTGATGATCGCGCTCACCTACCCGCTCGGGGCGGTCGGCGCGGCCCAGGGCGGGTTCTCGGTCGCCGTGGTCGGCGCGCTCCTCAACATGGTGTGGGCGGGCTCGGGCATCGTGGGGCCGAGCCTCGGCGGCGCGCTCGCCCAGGGAGTGAGCGACCGCGCCACGTTCGTGCTGCTCGCGTTGTTCGGATTCGGTGGCGCGGCGTGGATGTGGCGCCATAGCCGGGTGGCCTCGGGGTAGGGTGCCGCATGGGCGTCATCGAGATCGAGGGCCTCCGCAAGGAGTACGCCAAGCTGCGCGGCGGACGAACGGTCGCGCTGCAGGGACTCGACCTCTCGGTGCCGACCGGCGGCGTGTTCGGGTTCCTCGGGCCCAACGGGGCCGGCAAGACGACGACGATCCGCTGTCTGCTCGGGCTCGTGCGCCCGAGTGCGGGCCATCTGTCGATGTTCGGCGCCGACGTGCGCCACGACCTCCCGAGTGTGATCGGACGGGTCGGCTCGATCGTGGAGGCGCCCGCGATGTTCCCGCGGTTCTCCGGCCGGCGGAACCTTCAGATCCTCGCCCGGATCCATGGTGAGGGCGAGACCGCGATCGACGCGTCGCTCGAGCGCGTCGGGCTCGCCGATCGCGCGGGCGATCTCGTGAAGACCTACTCGCTGGGCATGAAGCAGCGGCTCGCGATCGCGGCGACGCTGTTGCGCGACCCCGCGCTGCTGATCCTGGACGAGCCGGCCAACGGGCTCGACCCGGCGGGGATCGTCGAGGTGCGCGAGCTCGTGCGGTCGCTCGGCGCCGAGGGCCGGACGATCTTCATCTCGAGCCACATCCTGTCGGAGGTGCAGCAGACCGCCGATCAAGTCGCGATCGTGGCGAAGGGACGCCTCATCACCTCGGGTCCCGTCGATGAGGTGCTGACCACCGGTGGGCGGGGGCTGCTCGTGAAGGTCGCCGATCTCGACGCGGCGCGGCGGGTGCTGACCGACGCCCAGATGCCGGTGGTGCCCGCGGGCGATGCGCTGAAGGTGGACGTGCCCACCGAGCAGGCGGAGCGGGTCAGCCGCACCCTCGCCGAGGCCGAGCTCTACGTGACCGAGCTGCGGCCCGACGAGGTCGATCTCGAGACCGTCTTCCTCGAGCTGACGAAGGATCAAGGGGTGGCGGACTGATGCGCCTGTTCCGCTCCGAGTTCCTGCGGGCGCGCTCTCGGCGGCTCGTGCCGATGGTGCTCATCGCCGGCCTCCTGGCGATCGTCGTCGGACTGGGGATCGCCATGATCAATTCCGAGCCGCCGAGTCAGGCAACGCTCGATCAAGCCCAGGCGCGTTTCGATCAGCAATTCCAGAAATGCATGGCCGGCAAGTACCTCGGTCCGGGCGGGCAGGTGCCGTCGGGCTTCGACAGCCTCGAGGCGTTCTGTCGCGCCAACTCCGGTCCGTACGTCGACAACGCCGGGATGCAGCTGCGCGACCTCGGTGAGATCGTGCAGGGCTCGGCGACCTTCGTCATCCTGTTGGGCGCGCTGCTGGGGGCGTCGCTCGGCGGGCGCCGACTGGACGAACGACACGATGAAGACCCTGTTGACGTGGGAACCCCGGCGCATCCGGGTCTTCCTGACCCGCGCGGTCGTCGTTCTGTTGGTCGTCGCGGCCGTCACGATCTTCCTGCAGGCGGTCTTCGCGGCGATCTTCTGGGTAGGGGCCTCGACGCGGGGCATGACGGCCTTCGTGCCGAGCTCGCTCTGGAGCGACGTCAGCCAGACGATCCTTCGCACGTCGGCGGTGGCGATCGCCTTCGGATTGATCGCGATGTCGATCGCCATGATCGGCCGCTCGACGGTGTCGTCGCTGGGCGCGTTGGTCGGCTACCTGATCCTGGTGGAGGCGGTCATCGCCGGGTTCCGGCCCTCGATCGTGGGGTGGCTCCTCGTGCGCGCCGGCACCGTGGTCGTCGCGCAGGATCCGATCCTGGACTACGGTTCGGGCGGCGGGTCGTTCTCATCCGGCGACGTGCAGGTCGTGATGAGTGTTGCGCGTGCGAACGCGGTCGTCGGCGCCTACGTCATCGTGCTCCTCGTCTTGGCGCTCGTGGTCTTCCGCCGCCGCGACGTCAGCTGAGCCGCCACCGGACGGCGGCGTATACTGCCCAATCTGTCGGAAACCGCTCGCACGCTGCGGTTCCGGTGTCGATGAGGAGCCATCCATGACCCTGTCGGATCGCACGCTGACGCTGGTCGCGATGATCGCGATCGGCCTGTCGCTGCTCGCGATCCTGTTCGTGATCCTGGGCGGTTCGCGCGGACGTGGTGAACCGGCGACGCTCGCGGGCGATGACGCCGTCGGGGCGCTGCTGGGCAAGATCGACCGGCTCGAGCAAGCCGTGCGCGCGTTGAACGCGATCGACCGGAAACAGCAGGTCCAGATCGAGGGCAGCGTTCGGCGGATCGGGGTGCTGCGCTACGACGCGTTCGAGGACGTGGGGGGCCGCTTGTCCTTCTCGTGCGCGCTGCTGGACGATCACGGCACCGGGGTCGTGCTCACCTCGATCAACGGCCGGCAGGAGACCCGCGTGTACGCCAAGCCGGTGACCACGAGCCAGAGCACCTACAACCTCTCGCGGGAAGAAGAGGAAGCGATCCGGCAGGCGATGCACCAGGACGAGGAAGCGACGGCGACACGATGATCTGGCGACGGGAAGATGCCGAGGCGGCGACCGGCGCGGCTCCGGTCGAGCATCGCGAGCGAAAGGACAGGGACATGTCGGACAACGGTGAGGTCACGATCGTCGGCACGGGCGCGCGGTTGGAGGGCAACGTCGTCTCGGCCGGCAGCCTGCGGATCGACGGCCAGGTCAAGGGGCAGATCAACGCCGACGGCGACGTCACGCTGTCCTCCCAGAGCCAGGTCGAGGCGGACATCCGCGCCCAGAACGTCTCGGTGGCGGGCCGCTTCACGGGCAACATCGTCGTGAAGGACAAGGCCCACCTCGCCCGCGGCGGTCGCATCGACGGCAACATCACCTCCAAGACCCTCGTCGTCGAGGAGGGTGGGGTCTTCCACGGCCAGAGCATCATGGACGCCGGCACCTCGTCGAGTTCCTCGTCTGCATCGGCCGCCCCGTCCTCGACGGGTGCGGCCACCGGAGACAAGAAGGAGCCCGGCCAGGTGAAGGTGTGAGGTAGATGCTCGATATCAAGAAGATCCGGGATGACCCGGAGCCGTTCCGCATCGCGTTAGCCCGCCGGGGGATGCCCGAGCGGGTCGACGAACTGCTCGCCGCCGATGCGCGGCGCCGCGAGCTCACCACGCAGGTGGAAACGCTGCGCGCGGAACAGAACCTGGCGTCCAAGGCGATCGGCAAGGCCGAGGGCGACGAGAAGCAGACCCTGATCGCGCAGGTCGCGTCGGTGAGCGCCGGGCTCAAGGAGGCGGAGCCCGAGCTGGCCGACGCCGATGCGATGCTCACCTCTCTGCTGGCCGCCACGCCGAACATCGCGCACGAAAGCGCGCCCGACGGGCTGACCGAGGAGGACGCGGTCGAGGTGCGGCGCAACCACGACGAGCCGCCGGTGTTCGACTTCGAGATCCGCGACCACGTCGCGCTCGGCGAGGCCCTCGGGGTGCTCGACGTCGAACGCGCGGCCCGGACCAGCGGCTCGCGGTTCGTCTACCTGATGGGCGACATCGTGCTGCTGCAGTTCGCGCTGGTGCGCAGCGCCCTGGACATCCTGGTGGAGAAGGGGTTCTTGCCGGTCATCCCGCCGGTGCTCGTGCGCGAGGAGGCGCTGTACGGCACCGGGTTCCTGCCGGGTGACGAGGCGCAGATCTACAAGACCGCAGAGGACGATCTCTACCTCGTCGGCACGGCCGAGGTGCCGCTCGCGGCCCTGCACATGGGCGAGATCCTGGACGAGTCGCAGCTCCCGATGCGCTACGCCGGCTACTCGTCCTGCTTCCGCCGCGAGGCGGGCACCTACGGCAAGGACATGGGCGGCATGTTCCGCGTCCACCAGTTCGACAAGGTCGAGATGTTCTCGTTCACGGCGCCCGAGGCGAGCTGGGACGAGCACGAGTACCTCGTGAGCGTCGAGGAGGCCGTCATCGGCAAGCTCGAGCTGCCGTACCGGATCGTGAACGTCGCCGTCGGCGACCTCGGCGCGCCCGCGGCGAAGAAGTACGACATCGAGGCGTGGCTTCCCGGCCAGCAGCGATACCGCGAGCTCACGAGCTGCTCGAACACGACCGACTATCAGGCGCGCCGCCTGCAGGCTCGCGTGCGACGGGCAGACGGCTCCGTCGAGGTTCTGCACACGCTCAACGGCACGGCCACTGCCATCGGGCGCACGTTGATCGCGATCCTGGAGAACCATCAGCGCGCCGACGGGACCGTCGAGATCCCCGAGCACCTCTGGCAGTACCTGCCCGAGCGCGTCCGCGTACTTGCGCCGACCGGCTAGCCGAGGGGCGGGGCCGCCCAGGCCGTCGGCGCGAGTCCGGCGGCAAGGGCGGCCTCGACCTGGACCGTCACGTCGATCGTGACCCCGTGCCACACGCTCAGCTCGGAGTCGGCGTCCTCGACGCGGCGGCCCCTGGCGTAGACCCACCGGATCGACCCGTCGGGCCGCACGATCCGGTACGTGTCCTCCCATAGGCCGGTAGTTTCCGACCGCGCGTCCCCCTCCTGGACCCGCGCCCGGTCGTCGGGATGGACCAGCCTCGTGAAGTGCTCCGGTTCCTCGATCAGCTGCTCGGCGGTCAACCCGATGAGATCGACCGCCTCGGGGGACAGGTACCTGTACCGGCCCGTGCCACTCCCGTTGTCGAACTCCTGGGTCCAGTACACGGCGGGCGCCGCCGCCGCGTTCGCACGCAGCACCGCCAACTCGTCCTCGAGCTCGGCGAGGTGTTCGCGCCGCTCGGTGATGTCGCCGATCGCGCCGAGGAAACGGATCGGGCGCCCATGATCGTCCCGCTCCACACAAAGTCCGCGGTCGGCGAGCCAGACAACGCGGCCGTCTGCGGCGAGGATCCGGTACTCCGAGACCCACGGCTCGCCGGTCTGCCAGGTGAATCGGCTGGCGGCGAGCATGTCGTCGCGATCGTCGGGATGGATCATCGAGAACCAGACCATCGGATCGTCGATCCACGCCTCGGTGGAGACGCCGAGCACGTCGCTGAGCTGCGGGCTCACATACTCGATCGCGATGTGCGGCGGTTCCCACGATCGGAGCACGTAGCTGTACTGGATCGCCGGGCCCCGCTCGACCAATGTGCGGAAGCGGTCCTGGGCCGCAGCCGCCTTCTCCTCGGCTTCATGCAGCGTCGTGACGTCCATCATCACGCCTTCGAACAGCAGCGGCTCGCCGCGCGCGTTCCGCCGCTGCAACACGGCGTGGTCGACGACCCAGACCACCCGGCCGTCCTTGGCCAGGTACCGGTACTCCATCTGGAACGGCACGCCTTCATCGATGCTTCGTTGGGCGGCTTCGTTCACGCGCGCGTTGTCGTGCGGGTGCACGCGTCCTCGCCAACCGCCGTCGGCCCACTCGGCCTGCGTGTAGCCGAGCATCTCCGCGATCTTCGGCGTGATGAACGAGGAGAACGTGCCGTCCTCGGACGCCCGCATCTGCCACAGATAGACGACCGCAGGAACGTTGGCAAGGATGTGTCCGAGCTGCTCCTCGGCGTGCGTGCGCTCTTGTTCCGCGCGCTGTCGCTCGGCGATCTCGATGCCCATCAGCTCGTTCGTCTCCTGCAGCGCGGCCGTGCGCGCGCGTACGCGGAACTCGAGCTCGTCGTGTGCGGCGGCAAGCGCCAGCTGCGCCTCCTTCTCGATGGTGATGTCGACCATCACCCCTTGCCAGCGGGTGGGGTTGCCGTCGATGTCTCGCAGGAGCACGGCGTGGTCGCGCAGCCAGACAACCTGTCCCTCGGCGCCGATCATCCGGTACTCGCGTTGCCACGGGTCGCCGGTGCTCGACGCGAGGTCGTGCGCCGCCAGCTCACGCTCGCGATCGTCGGGATGCAGGACCTCGATCCACATGTCCGGCTGATCGAGCCATTCTTCCATCGTGTAGCCGAGCAGGTCCTCGATCATGCGGTTCATGTAGCGCGTGCGGCGTTCGTCGTCGGGGTCGGTCTCGTAGACGACGGCCGGGACGTTCTCCAACAGCGTCTCGTACTGGATCGTCGTGAGGACGTTGGCCTGTTCGGCCTCGACGCGTGCGCTGATGTCTTCGAGCGCGCCCATCCAGCGACCCTCGTCTGTCTCGGGGTCGCGGTAGGGGATCGCCCGGTCGCGCACCCAGATCTCTCGCCCGTCGGGGTGCAGGAAGCGGTACTGCAACTCGTAGGGTTTCCCCGCGACCGCGCATCTGGCCAACTCGGTCCGCATCACCGGAAGGTCGTCGGGGTGGACCGTCTCGAGCCAGCGCTCGCCGGGCTCCAGGTACAGGGCGGGCGGATACCCGAGCATCTCCTGCACGTTCGGGCTGATGTAGAGGGTCTGGGGAACAGGCGCGTCCCAGGAGTCGACGTACACCACGACCGGCAGGTGCTCCACGATCGACTGGAAGGGCAGCGAGTCCGCCGGCGCCTGGATGGGTTCCTCGTTCATGCCGCGCGAAGGGTACGCCACGGCGCCCCGGCGTGGAAGAGTCCGACGGCCTAGACTCGCGACCCATGGTCGAGAAGCTGCATACCAAGGTCTACGAGCAGGAGCTGGCCCGCCTCCAAGAAGAGCTCGTGAAGATGGAGGAGTGGGTGTATGCCTCCGGTGCACGGATCGCGGTCGTCTTCGAGGGCCGCGACGCAGCCGGCAAGGGCGGCGCGATCAAGCGGATGACCGAGCACATGAACCCTCGGATCACCAAGCACGTGGCGCTGCCCAAGCCGACGGAGCGCGAGACGTCGCAGTGGTACTTCCAGCGCTACGTCGAGCACTTGCCGGCCGCGGGCGAGATCGCCCTGTTCGACCGGTCCTGGTACAACCGCGCCGGCGTGGAGCGTGTGCTCGGGTTCTGTTCGCCCCAGGACTATCAGCTGTTCCTGCGCCAGTGCCCGATCTTCGAGCGGCTGCTCGTCGAGGACGGCATCGTCCTGTTGAAGTACTGGTTCTCCGTGTCCGACGAAGAGCAGGAGCGGCGCTTCCACAAGCGGATCGACGACCCGATGCGCCGGTGGAAGCTCTCCGAGACCGACCTGTTCGCGCGATCGAAGTGGGTCGACTACTCCCGCGCGAAGGACGACATGTTCGTCCACACCGACATCCCCGAGGCGCCCTGGTACGTGGTCGACGCCGACGACAAACGGCGGGCACGGATCAACTGCATGGCGCATCTGCTGTCGAAGGTGCCGTGGCAGTCGCTGCCCGAGCCCGCCGTGGAGCTGCCGCCGCGACAGTCGGATGCGGGCTACGTGCGCCCCCCTCGCGACATCTACTCCTACGTGCCGGACTACGCCGCGACGCTGCACGAGTAAACCGGAAGTCGGGTTCTCGCGTGTGTGCCACGATGGTTGCGTGTTCGGACTTCCCTTCCCCGTCCGGGCCGCCGGCGTGTCGCTCCTCGTGTTGGGGCTGGTCTCGTGCACCGGCGGCACCGCCACGCCGTCGCCGACGCCGCCGCCGGTCCAGGTGCTCCTCGATGGTTCGCCCCTGACCGTCGAGGCCGGCACGACCGTCGGCGCGCTGCTCACCCAGTCCGCTCTGCACCCCACCGCGGGCCGTCTGCTCGCGGTCGACGGGGTGGTGCTCGAACGCAAGGCGTTCCCCGGTCGGGTCGAGCTGAACGGCCACGTCGCCCGTCGCGAGACGCTCCTGGAAACTGGCGATCGGATCCGGATCGTGGACGGCACCGACAAGACGGAGCCGACCGTTCGCACGGTCGAGAACGTCGGACGCCGCGTCGGCGATCCGGAACGGACGCTCGCGGTCTACCCGACGCGCCGGATCACGGTCAGCGGCCGCGTCTCCGGCACGGTCGCGTCCGTCACCGAGCGTTCGATCGGCCGTGGCTACGTGCCTCGGGAGGTCGCGCTGACCTTCGACGACGGCCCGTGGCCGGGCTCCACGAAGCAGATCCTGCGGATCCTTCGCCGTTTCCATGTGCACGCGACCTTCTTCCAGATCGGTTCGCTCGCATCGCAGCACTCGCACCTCGTCGCGAAGGTGCTGGCGGGCGGGAACGAGATCGGGAACCACTCGTTCGATCATCCCGAGACGATGGCGGACCAGTCCCCGGACGAGGTGGCCACGGAGCTGCGACAGGCGTCGAACGTGCTGACGGCACAGGGCGTCGACCCCACCCTGTTCCGTCCTCCGGGCGGTTGGTACGACGACGCGTTGATCCAACAGGCCCGCGAGCAGGGGATGCGGGTCGTGACGTGGGACGTCGACCCGCGCGATTGGCGTTCCCATGTCACGCCGCGGGAGATCTCACGCTCGGTCCTCTCGCAGGTGCACGCGGGGTCGATCGTGCTGCTGCACGACGGTGGGGGCGATGCCGGTCACACGATCCGGGCGCTCCCGGCGATCATCAAGGGCATCCGCGCCCGCGGGCTGCGCCTCGTGACGGTCCCCGCCCACCCGATCTGAGCGACCTCGACTAGCCTGGCGGCGTGATGAGCAGATGAGCGATGCGCCGGAGGCGCGCTACGTGCGCGCGAGCGACGGCGCCTACATCGCGTGCCAGGTATTGGGTGACGGCCCGATCGACATCGCGTGGGCGCCGGATTCATGGAGCGTCGACGCCTTGTGGCAGGTTCCGAAGTACGCGGCCTGGTTCCGCGGCCTGGCCTCGTTCTCGCGGCTGATCCTGCACGATCGCCGGGGGACCGGCGCCTCGAGCCGCAACGTCGATGTGCCCAACCTCGAAACGAGGGTGGCCGACCTCGGCGAGGTGCTCGACGCGGTCGGCGCCGACAGCCCGGTCCTGGGCGGCCAGCTCGAGGGCGGCGCGATGAACGTGCTCTTCGCCGCGACCTTCCCCGACCGGTTGCGCTCGTTGTTCTGGTGGTATCCCTCGCCGCGTTCGACCCATGCTGACGACTATCCCTGGGGCGGCAACGAGCACGACCTCGAGAAATGGATGCAGGACATCGTCGAGAACTGGGGCACGGCCAGCTACAACGATCCGGACGACCCGTCGGTGCCCTGGGGATTGCTGTCACGGCAGTCTGCGACGCCCGACGTCGCGATCCAGCACGAGCTGATCTGGCGTCAGACCGACGTACGGGGAACCCTGCCCTCGGTGAGCGCGCAGACCTTGCTGCTCGCACGCGAGCGGGACCGCGAGGCGCTGTCCTATCTGGTCGACATGATGCCGCGGGCATCGATGCGCCTGTTCGCCGGCGCCGGCGACAGCATCCCCGCGATCCATGAGCAGCCGGAGGTGCTGCGCGCGATCCGCGACTTCGTCGGCGTGCCGGCCCCGGCGTTCGAACTGGACACGGTGCTCGCGACCGTGCTGTTCACCGACATCGTGAACTCGACCGAGCTGCACGCGTCGCTCGGCGACGAGGGATGGAGGCCGCTGGTCGGCCGTCACCACGAGATCGTGCGCGACGCCTTGGTGCGCTGGCGCGGCGTCGAGAACGACACGGCCGGCGACGGGTTCTACGCGACGTTCGACGGACCGGCGCGCGCGATCCGCTGCGCGCAGGAGGTGATCCAACGCGTCCGCGATCTGGGCATCGAGGTCCGCGCCGGCGTGCACACCGGCGAGGCGACCGTGATCGACGGCAAGGTGAGCGGTCTCGGGGTGGTGATCGGGTCGCGGATCGCCGACTCGGCAGCCCCGTCGGAGATCCTCGTCTCGCAAACGGTCAAGGACCTCACCGCGGGCTCGGGACTGAGCTTCGAGTCGATCGGCGAGTGCCAGCTCAAGGGGATCGCCGAGCCCTGGCGCCTGCATCGCGTCGTGCTGTAGCGCTCGGTCTAGGGCGACTCGCACGAGAGCCGCGCGTTCCCCCAATCGGCGTGGTCGGAGGCGTTCCCGTCGCCTCCGGGCGTCACGACCAGCGCCAGTCGGTTGACGCCCGTGAGGTCGGCGGCGATCGGCACGCTCGCCTGCGGCCCACGGACGATGCCGCTGACCGCCAGCCGCTTCCCGTCGCCCCAGACTTCGAAGACCACCGAGCCCTGATCGCCCACCTCCTCGTCCAGACCGACGTCCGCCAGGAACAGGGAGCATCGGTCCTCCAGCTCCATCTCGATCCGAGAGGGGGCGTGCGCGCCGATCCCGTGATCGAACGCGGCCGCGCCGACCCGGAGCTGCCCGCCGTCGGCGGGTGCCCGCTCGCCGTTGCTCCGGTCGACCTCCGGGGGTCCCCAACCGTTGTCCGACCGGGTCCACGTCAGGTCGCCCGCGTAGGTGACCGGCTCCGCCATGGACGGGGTGGGGGACGGTGGCGCAGCCGCCACCTCGTAGGCACCGAGATCGATCCCGCCCGCCTGCGCGCGCGGCTGCCCCGCCAGATCCGTCGCCCCCGCGGCGGCGAGGAACGCGCCCGCGTCCACGCCTGGTGAGTCGGGTCCGAGCGCGTAGTCGGTAGCGAACCGCGGGTCGGTGAACATCGACGCGCGATCGTTGCCGGACCGGGCGTGCCACGCGTCGAAGGTTCCGTACTCGACGCCCTTCCATTGCCACGAGCCCGCCGAGCTCCCGTCAATCGAGTAATAGAGGTTGTGGTCCAGGACGTTGTCCACGTTCTCGACGTAGGCGTTCTCGACGAACTCGTGGTGCTTGCCGGCCACGATGATGTTGTTCTCGATCGTGTTGTTCCGCGTGTCGAACTGCACGAGGAGCTCGACCCCGTCGGTGTTCGCGATCGTGTTGTTGACGATCGCGCAGTCCTCCGTGCTGCCGCGTCGCCGGTCGTAGCCGCCGATCGCCACGCCGATCGCCGTCGCGTCGTAGACCAGGTTGTTCCGGGCGGTGATGTTCCTCGTGGCTCGGCCGGCGTGCTCGCTCGCGAGCTCGATCCCGATGTTGATGTCGTGCACGACGTTGGCTTCGATCAGCACGTCTCGACCGCCGTCGACGTAGATGCCGTCTGCGCTTCGGTCGTAGCCGTACGCGGGGTTGCCGTAGCTGTCGACGTTCCAGACCTCGTTGGCCCGCACGATCCCGTCGCGCGCCTGATCGACCGTGGGGTCGGGAGCGGTCCCCTCGAACCCGATCACGTCGATCCCGATGTTGTTCGTGTCGTGCACACGGTTCCCTTGGATCAGGAAGTCCGTGACGTTCCCGTTCACGACCAGCGCCTCGGAGGAGCCGAGCGTGAGGTTGGCGAGCTCGTTGTCGACGATCTCGACGCCGGCGATCGGGTGATCGCCCGTCGTGCCGAACACCCCGATCCCGTGCGCGTCGCCACCGTTGCGTCCGTCGAAGGTCGTGCCGAGGTCGTGCACCGTGTTGTCGGCAAGCCGCACGTGGTCGGCCGAGCCCGTGACAAGGATCCCGATCGGCACGTGGCCCGACTCGTCGCTCCGGTAGCCGGTGATGTCGAATCCCTGGATCGTGACGTAGCGCTGGGAGTCGATCCCGATCATGGCCGACTGCCCCGCCGGGACGTCGAGCGACGATCCGTCGAGCACGACGGCTTCTCCCGGGGCCGGCTCGAACGTGATCGGGCTCCCCGGCGCACCGGAGACGTGGATGTCGACGCGTTGTGCGTACGTCCCGCCGTGCACGTACACGGTGGCGCCGGGCGGTGCCGTGTCGGCGGCCTTCTGCAGGGTGGCCCACGGCGCATCGGAGGTGCCGGACGCGGTGTCGTTCCCGCCGAGCGCCACCCAATAGGTCGGCGATTGCGGCTGTCCGTTGTCGCGGGTGGCCACGGCCCATCCGGCAACGACAAGCAGGAGGAGAGACACCGCCGAGAGCACGACGATGACGCGGTTCTTCGCCGTCTCGCTCACCGCGGCTCACTTGTGCCCGTGATCACGTCTCAGGCATGCTCGGCCGTCGTTCTGCAGGCGTCAAGGTCGCTCCGCGCACCGCCGTGCGCGTTTTCGCGCGCGCAACGAAAGCTCTTACGCTCCGGAGACCGCGAGCAGCGATCGTGCACGCGGCAACGGGATGATCCCACGGAGCGTCCCCGTCCGGGGGTCGAGGGCTTCGATCTGGTCCGTGGTCGCCGCGTACAAGATCGAGCCGTCGACGTTCAGCTGCAGGTCTTCGATCGGAAGCTCCGATGCCCACGCCGGTCCCGCGGTCATGGAGCCGGTGTCGAATGCCGCAACCTCGTTCCCGCCGCTCACCAGCAAGGTGCCGTCGGGACTGAGTGACGCGGACGCAGGGTTCGCCGCTCCGGGTGCGGGCAGTGAGGCAGTCGTCGTCGTGACGACCTCGAAACGCCGTGTGTCGATCGTCGCGATCCGGTGGGCGTCTGCGTCGGTCACATAGAGCCGTGTTCCGTTCGGCGACCCGACCATCGCTTTGGCGTTCGGCCTGCTCGCACCGAAGGCGGCGGGGAGGTCGATGCAGTGAGCCCACTTGTCCTCGAGGTTGAGCACGTGCACGAACGTGACCGGCGCCCCGGACGAGACCTGGTTGGTGTACAGCGTGTAGAGCACGCTGCGGTCGGGCGCCCAGACCTGCTGCAGCCGCGTCCCCTGCATCGAGCTCGGAGGCACCTTGTCGGGGCTCGCCACGCGGGCGATCCGGAGGCTCGCCAGATCGAGCTCCATCACGCGGTAGTGATCGGGAGCCGCGGCGGGCAGGTACTGGATCAGGAACAGGCTTCGGCTGTCGATCGAGAACGCGTCCGGCTCGAAGTTCCCGTGCAGGTCCAGATGCTGGGTGGCGCCGGTGTCGCTGGCTTCGATGTCCAGTGGCGTGGAGGGTCTGCCCTCGGGGGTGCTCGGGTAGGTCGCCTCGCCGTCTGTCATGAGAGCGACGAGACCGTCCTCCGATGCGGCGACCGGACCGGTGCCAGGCGGCGCGGGGAAGGATGCCAAGACGTCACCGCTTTCGGCGTCGATGACCCGCAGATCGCCGTCCGCGGTCGAATAGATCCTGGTTCGGTCAGGTGAGGCGATCGCGCCGCGCTCGCTGAAGAGTCCGACGCCGCTCGATATGTCGGCGGCGGCCACGCCATCCCGGGTCTGCACGAGGAGCACGCCCCTGCCGGCGGCTCCCTGGGGAGGGCTGGGACGCTCAGCAGCCTGCGAGATGCAGGCCGACAGCACGCCGACAACGAGGCAGGAGATGATGAGGATCGATCGCCGCTGCACGACACACGCTCCTTGCGCTCTCTATGCCCGAAGGGAACGGGCTCTACGAAAGAGACACCGCCCGGCGCGCGATGGTTCCATCGCGGAACCAGATGCAGGTGACAGGTGTAGAAACGGCCAGGTGGAGGGCTGACCACTTGGACGACGAGCAGCTGGTTCGCGAGGCGAAGGGTGGCGACGTGAAGGCGTATGAGGAACTCGTGCGCCGGCATCAGACGGTCGCGCTGCGGGCTGCGGCGCTCATCGCGGGCCCCGACGCTCCGGACGCGGTGCAGGATGCGTTCGTCAAGGCGTACGCGGCCCTCGGCCGATTCCGAGCAGATGCTCCCTTCCGTCCGTGGTTGCTTCGGATCGTGGCCAACGAAGCGCGGAACGCGCGGCGGGCGGCCGGGCGCCGCGGGAACCTCGCAGTGCGGCTCGCGGCGGAGCCGGCCTCGCGCGATGCAGCCCCATCGCCCGAGGCCGCGCTCCTTTCCGACGAGGAGACGGAGGCGCTCTACGGTGCGTTGCTTCGTCTCGGGGAACGGGATCGATTGGTGCTCGGATATCGATTCCTGCTCGGTCTGTCCGAGCGAGAGACGGCCGCAGCCCTCGAGATCCGTCCCGGTACCGTCAAGTCGCGGACCGTGAGGGGCCTCGCGCGCTTGCGTGTGTTGCTCGCCGAGGAGGCGACCGCATGAGCCCGAACTGGGGGAGCGACCAGGAGCTGGCTCGGGCGCTTTCGTCGCTGGAAGGGCCGACCGATCAGGTCGACCTGGCGGCATCGGTTTCGCGCCGGATCGCCGAGGCGCCGCCGCGTCTCCAGGCACGCGACCGGTTCGCCTTGTTACCCCGAGGAGGCCGAAGGGTCGCCGTTCTGCTCGTGCTGCTGCTCCTCGGGGCCACGGTCGCCGCCGGCACGAGGCTCGTCGTCGGCGCGATCGAGATCCAGGACACGGGGGCGCCAGGCGGCGCCACGAGCCTCGTGCCCGAGACGGGCCCGAACCTCGGTCGGTCGACGACGCTCGCCGACGCGAAGACGCGCGCGGCGTTCGAGGTGCTCGTGCCGTCGGCCCTCGGCGACCCCGATGCGGTGTTCATCGACGAAGGAGGCTCGCGCGTCTCCCTCGCCTGGCGCTCGGATGATCAGCTGCCCGCGATCACGGGCACCCAGTGGGGAGCCCTCGTGGTCGAGTTCGGCGGGGACAAGGTCCTGGCGGTCAAGCAGATGGCGGTCGACGGCGGCGAGTGGGTCGATGTCGGCGATGTCCAGGGGTACTGGATCGAGGGGCCGCACGTGCTGCAGTTGGCTGACGGAACCGCCTTCCGCGTGCGCGGCAACGTGTTGCTGGTGCAGCGCGGGGACACGACGATGCGGCTCGAGATCCGGCTGGGTCTGGCCGAAGCCGTCCGTATCGTCGAGTCGATCTGAGTCGAACCGACGGTCCCTCAGGTGAGGCGGCGGTACAGCCGGATCGCGAGCGGCACGAAGATCAGCAGGAGCCCCACGATCCACGCCACCGATATGAGGATCAGGTAGTGGAACGTCGCGACGGGGATTCCCGTCGCCGGGTCGATGATCCCCTGCGGCCCCAATGCCAGATAGCGCGCCAGGTTGCAGAAGTGCGTGACGGGGTTGTGACGCGCGACCACCTGCATGAACGGCGCCATGCCGACGACCGGCACGAACGCGGAGCTGACGAAGACCACCGGGAAGATCCAGGTGAACGAGGCGGCCTGCACCGCCTCGACCTGCTTCAGGGACAGACCGATGCAGGCGGAGATCCACGAGAACGTGAAGCCGACCGCCATCACGAGCACGATCATCCATAACGCGTTGATCAGACCGTTCTCGAACCGGAAGCCGACGATGTACCCGATCACGAGGACGATGGCAACGAGGATCAGGTTCTTGACCAGGTCGAACGTCGTCCGTCCGATCAGCACGGCCGATCTCGCCATCGGCAGGGAGCGGAACCGGTCGATCAGGCCCTTCTTCATGTCTTCGGCCAGTCCGATCGCGGTCGTCGTCGAGCCGAAGATCGCGTTCTGCACGAAGATGCCGGGCATCAGGAACTGCACGTAGTCCAGCGCGCCCAGGTTGGCGATGTTGTTCGCGTAGATGAACCGGAACAGCAGCACGAACATGATCGGCTGGACGAGTTCGAAGATGAAGACGTTCGGCACGCGCGTGAGGGTTACGAAGTTGCGCCACGTGACCAGCAGGCCGTTCGAGATCGCCCGCGAGACCTTTGCCCCGATCGAGGAAGGCGCCCGCCGGGCAGTCGATCGATCGATCGTGATGCTCATACGCTCGCCTTCTTCCTGCCGCGCTTGCGCTTGCCGCCGTTCAGCTCGGGCTCGATGCCGTCCTCCGCGCCGTGGCCGGTGAGCGACATGAAGACGTCGTCCAATGTGGGGCGGTGCACGGCGAAGCCCGCCAGCCTGATCTGCCGCTCGTCCATCCGGCGCGACGCATCGCGAAGGGCTGCGGCGCCCTCGGTCCCGACGGGTAGGCGGATCCGGCCCTCGTCCACGTCTACGTTGGACTCGCCGATGCCCAGTCCGCGCAACGCCTCCACAGCCTCCGCGGTTTGCGCGGCGTCCTCGACGTAGAGCTCGAGCACCTCGCCACCGATCTGATCCTTCAGTTCGTCGGAGGTTCCCTCGGCGATGACCAAGCCGAGGTCGATCACCGTGATGCGGTCGGCGAGCTTGTCGGCCTCCTCCAGGTACTGCGTGGTCAGGAGGATCGTGGTGCCGTCGGCCTGGAGTTCGCGGACGAACTCCCAGACGCCAACGCGGCTACGAGGGTCGAGCCCGGTCGTCGGCTCGTCGAGGAACAGCACGGCCGGCCGACCGACCAGGCTTGCGGCGACGTCCAACCGTCTGCGCATGCCGCCCGAGTACGTCTTCGACGGCCGGTTGGCCGCCTCGGCCAGGTCGAAGCGTTCGAGCGTCTCGCGGGTGCGGCGGCGAGATTCCGCCTTGCTGAGCCCGTAGAGCCGGCCCACCATCTCGACGTTCTCGAATCCCGTGAGGTTCTCGTCGATGGCGGCGCTCTGGCCGGCCAGACCGATCCGATAACGGAGTTCCTCCGCATCCTTGACGACGTCCAGCCCGTCCACCTCGGCGCGGCCACTATCCGGCTGCAGCAAGGTCGTGAGGATGCGGACCGTGGTCGTCTTCCCTGCCCCGTTCGGGCCGAGCATGCCCAGCACGGTGCCGGGCTGGACCTCAAGGTCGATGCCTTTCAGGGCCTCGACCTCGCCGAAGTGGCGTTCGAGTTGTTCGGTTCGGATGATGGGTCGTTCAGCCATGCGGACCAGACTATCGGCTCTCCGGAATTGGGTCAGATGGGCTCAGTGATCCCGGGGGTCGGGCCGATCCAGGTTCCAGTGCTTGACGACTGAGCAGAACCACCGGCTCTCGCCACCGGGTGCGAGTGCGAACCGGCCGATCGCGCGCTGCCCGCCCTCGTGGTCCGAGTACAGCACCTCCATGCTGAACAGCCGAGGTGCGCGGACCGCCTCGAGCAGGCCCGGGTATTGGGGATCGGCGGGGTCGCGGAACGCCGCCTGCCAGAACCCGATGTCGTCGCCGGCGACGTAGAGATCGCGGAGCTGCGGGCGGAATTCCTCGGGCTCGGCGTGCGGGGGGTCGTCGTGCAGATCCTCCAACATGAGGTGCCATCCGTGGATCACCGCGATCCCCGACCCCGAGTTCCGCAGCGACATCGCGAGGTAGATGCTGCCATCCACCTCTTCGACCGTGGCACCGCCGCCGAGCAGCCTCGCCCAGTGCTCGTCGCCCCACATGATCTTCTGCATCGTGTCGTCGAGGCGCGAGGGCATGAGGAGCGGCCGGATGCCGATCTGCATCGAGTACTCGGCGACGCGAGCCGCGCGATTCGCGGCGCGCACCGCCACGAACGTCGCGAGCGCGAGTACGAGCGTGCCGAGCGCGGTCAAGAGGGATGCAACGGTCGACCAGTCGCGCATCGACGAAGCCTATCGCCGAGCGACCGAGACCGATCCGGAACAATGCCCGCTCGTGGGCAGTCTTTGCTCTATGGGCTCGGAGCAGCATCGCGGCGTCATCGGTCGCCGCGCGTGGTCCAGCGTCACAACGCTCGTGATCTTCACGCTGTTGACGGCTGGATGCTGGTCCGACAGGGGTGGCGGTTCCACCTCACCTGCCGGTTCCGTCACCCCGATCGTTTCGCCGGCGCAGACGCCGTCTCCGCAGGCACTTCCCTACGACGGGCTGGAGGTGGTGTCCGAGCAGAAGGCCGGCGGGTGGACCGTGCTCGCGGACGCCTTCGGCGTGTGGGTTGCCGGCGGGGGGACGCTGAAGATCGTCGACCCGGAGAGCGGTGCGATGTCGCCCGTCGGCGCAGGCCCTTGGGACTACGACTACACCGTCCTGGCCGAGTACGGAGAGGGCTCGATCTTCCTCGGCTCTGGAACGACATTGTGGGAATTGGCCATCGACGGGACCGTGATCCATCGATTCCACCTCCCGGCGGTGGGGTACATCGACGCCGTCCACGTCGTGTCGTCGAGCGTGGAGTTGTGGGTTGCGGGTTCGGGCGCGGCCTCGGGCAACGTCGTTGCCCGTGTCGACCCGGATTCCGGAAGGGTCATGGATCGGTACTCCGTGGACCAGGGCCTGCACCAGGTCACCGATGCGGCCGGCTACGTCTTCGTCGCTTCTCGAGCGTCCCGGCACCCTGTGCAGCGGATCGATCCGATGAGCAGAGCGCAGCGAGCGGTGCCAACCATCGGACCTGCAGGGATCGTCTCGATCGCCGGGGTCAACGATCTGCTCTGGGTCGAGGAGGGCGACTCTGTCCGATGCATCGATGCAACCTCGTTCACTCCCTGTGGGGAGGTACGCATCCCGAACGCCCAACAGATCACGGCCGACGGCCACCTGCTGTGGGTGTTATCCGGGGCTGGAAGGAGAAACGGTGCGAATGGCAGATCGGCGAGCGTCACCCTCATGAACGGTTTGACCGGAGCTGTCTTGGGCGGTCCCGTCGCACTTCCCGGTGCGAATGCATTATCGATCTCCGCATTCGACGGCAGCGCCTGGGTCGGCTTCTATGGTTCGAATCGCCTCGTGCGGATCGATCGATGCGATCCCCCCTGCTCGTGAGACGCGTGGGCGATCACTGCCGAACCTGCAGAACGACCTTGCCTTTCTTTCCTGAGGCGAGGCTGCGCTCGAAGGCGGCGCGGGCATCGGCGAGTGGAAAGACCGAGTCGATAGCGGGTCTGAGTTCGCCGCCGTCGATCATGGCCGCGATCTCGGCCAGTTGGTCGACGTTCGACTCGACGAGGAAGAAGGCTGCCCTGACCTTCGCGTCGTTCGGGATCTCGGGTGGCTCGTCCACCACGGTCACGAGCCGGCCGCCGGCGCGGATCACCGACGGTGCCTGTTCGAGGAGGTCGCCGCCCGCCGTGTCGAGGACCAGGTCCACCGGCTCGAGCGACATCGGCATCCGGCCATCCGCGAAGACCTCGTCCGCGCCGAGGCCGCGAGCCTGGTCGCCGCCCGCGGGCGAGGTGAGGGCGATCACGTATGCGCCCCGCCGGTGCGCCAGCTGGGTCGCGAAATGTCCGACGCCGCCGGCGGCTCCCGTGATGAGCACGCGCTGACCCTTCTCCAGCCGGCCGTGATCGAACAGGCCTTGCCACGCGCTCAGCGCGGCGAGCGGCACCGCCGCGCTCTCGACGTGGTCGAGCGTGCGCGGCTTCGAGGCGAGAACGTCGGCAGGAACGGCGGCGTATTCGGCGGCGACGCCGTCGTGATCGAAGGAGGTCAGCGCGTACACCGCGTCACCCGGCTCGATCGAGTCCACGCCGGACGCGACCGCGGTGACGACCCCCGACAGTTCGTAGGACGGGATCGCCGGGAGCCGTTCCGCCGGCCACCCGAGCTCGTCCTTCGTGATCGCGGCCGCGTAGACCTCCACGAGCGCCTCGCCTGCCTGGGGTTCGGGCATCGCGATCCGATCGAGGACCAGGTCCGCAGGTCCGCCGGGCGCGTGCAGTCGGATCGCTTCCATCTCAGGCATTGGTTCCTCCATCGACGCCGAGGTACTCGTCTACCACAGATCTGGATCGGGCTTACCATTGCGGCCTTCGGGAGGAGCGGTATGACGAAGCTAGGGATCCTGGAACGTCTCGCGGCAGGTCCGGTGGTTGGCGACGGCGGCTACCTGTTGGAGCTGGAGAAGCGCGGCTACGTGCAGGCGGGGCCGTTCACGCCTGAAGTCTCGATCGTGCACCCGGAGGCGCTGCTCCAGATGCATCGGGAGTTCCTCAACGCGGGCGCCGACGTCTTGCAGGCGCTGACGTTCTACGCGAGCGAGGAGAAGCTCGCGACCGTCGGCCTCGGCGACAAGGTCGATGACATCAACAAGGCCGCGACGGCCATCGCGCGGCAGGCCGCCGCCGAGGGCGACGCGCTCGTCGCCGGCAACCTCACGCTGACCTGGTCCTACGACCCGGCCGACCCGAACTCGGACGACGTCGTGCGAGAGCAGTTCGACCGTCAGCTCCAGGATCAGATGGAGCTGGGCATCGACTTCGTCATCTGCGAGACCTACAGCTTCATCGGTGAGGCGATCATCGCGACCGAGCGGGCCAAGCAGACCGGGCTGCCGGTCATGACGACGATGTCGTTCACGAAGCTGCCGCACGCCGAGGAAGGCGACTCGGCCGCCGAATGCGCGAGGAAGTTGGTCGACGCCGGGGCCGACATCGTCGGCGTGAACTGCCTCCGGAGCCCGGAGGCGATGCTTCCGCTCGTTCGCGAGATGCGCGATGCGGTTTCCGTCTACGTGGCAGCGCAGCCCGTCGCCTACCGGGTGCCGGCTGACAGCCCGGACTTCACCTCGCTCCCGGAGTTCCCCTACGCGCTCGACACGCTGCAACTCCCGCGCCAAGCCTTCGCCGACTACACGAAAGAGGCGCTCGACATGGGCGTGAACTTCATCGGTGCGTGTTGCGGCGCAGTCGCCGAGCACGTCCGGGCGGTGGCGAAGGTCGTCGGCAAGCTGCCGGCGGCAGAGCGCGAGTGGAAGTCTCCGACGGGTAAGCCGATGTCGGGGTACGAGTACTACGGGCACGACGAGACCGACGCTTAGCCGAACAACGGCCGGAGGGGGAACCCCGACGCGTCCCTTCCGAGGGTTCGCCTTGATCTCGGCCAGGACCCGAGAGACCCTCCGCCGTGCAACAGGTGTCAGTCGTAGTAGTTGGATGATCTCTGCGACTTCGCCGCCGCTTTCGGCGCGATAGCGCATCAGGGCGCACGCAACTGTGTTCCTGTCAGATTGGTCGCCGGTTATCACACGGCTTAGGAGGTCGCGGGACTTCGGCGTCATGCCCTCAAGTGCGGAACGAAGGTCATCGTCCACAGCTCCACCTTACAAGGTGTGCCGTGCGGCACGAGCCTCATAGACTCGATCCGTGATCGCTGCCGCGAAGCTCCACCGGGTCTCGTCATGACCGCGCCGTCGCTCGTGCTCTTCGACGTCGACGGAACGCTCATCACGAGTGGCGGCGCCGGCGCTCGAAGTTGGCGCTACGCGTTCGACCAACTGCACGGCATCCCGGCGGACATCGATTCCCACTCGGAGGCCGGGGAGACGGACCCGGTCGTCGCGCGCAAGACCTTCGAAGGCGCCATCGGACGTGAGCCCACCGAGCGCGAGCTCGCGGCGATCTTCGCGCTCTACCTGCGTCAACTCTCGCACGAGGTCGCGACCTCGCAGGGGTACCGAGTCCTCGACGGGGCGGTGGAACTGCTCACCCGGCTCTCCGACACGGGCATCATGCTCGGCATCGTGTCCGGCGCGATGGAGGGCGCGGCGCGGGTGAAGCTCGGGCGCGGCGACCTCAATCGCTTCTTCCTGTTCGGGGGGTACGGCACCGATTCCTCCGACCGAACGAAGCTCACGTTGGCGGCCATCGAGCGCGCCTCGATGTTGCATCACCACGTCGTCGAGCCGGCGCGCGTGTACGTGGTCGGCGATACGCCGCTGGACGTGGCGGCGGCGAAGGCCGCGGGCGCCGTGGCGGTCACCGTGGCGAGCGGCAAGTACTCGGTCGAAGCGCTTGCGGCCGCCGGGGCCGATCACGTGTTGCCCAGCCTCGCAAGTCCGTTTCCCGACGTCGGCGGGGCCTGATGCCGGGGACCCCGCTCACCGAGCTTCCCGCCTGGAAGGCGCTGGAGGCCCACCAGCCAGAGGTTGCAAGCCTGCATCTACGGGAGCTCTTCGCGCGAGACCCGGACCGCGGCGAGCGCATGGTGGTCGAGGCGGCCGGCATCTGGCTCGATTACTCGAAGCATCGGCTGACCGACCAGACCCTGTCGCTGCTGTTCGACCTGGCTCGCGAGTGTGGCCTCCGCGAGCGGATCGACGCCATGTTTCGGGGTGAACACATCAACGTCACCGAGGACCGCGCGGCGCTTCACGTCGCGTTGCGGATGCCCAGGGGCACGCAGCTCGTCGTCGACGGCGTCGATGTCGTCGCGCAGGTGCACGGGGTGCTCGATCGGATGGCGGACTTCGCCGAGCGTGTCCGTTCCGGTGCGTGGCGAGGAGCAACCGGCGAGCGCATCCGCAACGTCGTGAACATCGGTATCGGGGGCTCGGACCTCGGTCCGGTCATGGCGTATGAAGCCCTGAAGCACTTCAGCGCGCGGGACCTCACCTTCCGCTTCGTGTCCAACATCGACGCCACCGACTTCGTCGAGGCGACGCGCGATCTCGAGGCGGCGGAGACCCTCTTCATCGTCAGCTCGAAGACGTTCACGACGCTCGAGACGATGACCAACGCCACGACCGCGCGAGCGTGGCTCATCGCGGGTCTCGGCGCGGGCGCGGACAGCGGCGCCGTCTCGAAACACTTCGTCGCCGTGAGCACGAACGCCGACGCCGTCGAGGCGTTCGGGATCGACCGGGAGAACATGTTCGGGTTCTGGGATTGGGTCGGCGGTCGCTATTCGATGGACAGCGCGATCGGCCTGTCGACGATGGTCGCGATCGGGCCCGAGCGCTTCCACGAATTGCTGAGCGGGTTCCACGAGATGGACGAGCACTTCCGCACCGCGCCGTTCGAACGGAACCTGCCGGTGCTGATGGGGCTGATCGGTGTCTGGTACGCCGATCTCTTCGGGGCGCAGACGGTCGCGGTGCTGCCGTACGACCAGTACCTGAAGCGGTTCCCCGCGTATCTGCAGCAACTCGCGATGGAATCCAACGGGAAACACACGACGCTCGCGGGTGGGCGGGTCGACTACGACACCGGGGCGATCTACTGGGGTGAGCCCGGCACGAACGGCCAGCACAGCTTCTACCAGCTGCTCCACCAGGGCACGCGTCTGGTCCCGTGCGACCTCATCGGATTCGCGCGGCCGCTCAACCCACTGGGACGGCATCACGACCTGCTCATGGCGAACGTGTTCGCACAAGCGGAAGCGCTCGCCTTCGGCAAGACGGCGGACGAGGTGCGGGCGGAGGGAGTCCCCGAGGCGATCGTGCCGCACCGGGTGATGGAGGGGAACAGGCCGACGTCGACGATCCTGGCCGAGGAGCTCACCCCTCGAACGCTCGGCGCGCTCGTGGCGCTGTACGAACACGCGGTGTTCACGCAGGGGGTCGTGTGGTCGATCGACTCCTTCGATCAGTGGGGCGTCGAGCTCGGCAAGGCCCTTGCCCAGGCGATCGTGCCGCAGCTCGAGAGCGACGAGGATCCCGACCTGCGGCACGATTCCTCGACGAACTCGCTGATCCGCCGCTACCGGGCGATGCGCGACCGCGAATAAGACCCGTAGCGCGGGCATGGGATCTGCAACTTCTGGGTAGCACGTGCGTTAGCCCAGAGGGGGGCGAGCGCCATGGTGCAGATCGCGCTTGATGACGTCGGCAAGGTATATGCCGACGGCACCGAGGCTGTCTCGAACCTCGATCTGGACATCGGCGACGGCGAGTTCATGGTCCTCGTCGGACCCTCGGGGTGTGGGAAGACGACCGCGCTGCGTATGGTCGCCGGTCTGGAGGAGATCTCCCGGGGAACGGTGACCATCGGCGATCAGGTCGTGAACGGGCTCGCCCCGAAGGACCGCAACGTCGCGATGGTGTTCCAGAACTACGCGCTGTACCCCCACCTCAACGTCTTCGAGAACATGGCGTTCGGCCTGCGCCTGCGGAAGACGCCAAAGGACGAGATACAGCGTCGGGTACGAGAGGCCGCCGACGTCCTCGGGCTCGAGGACCTCCTGGATCGCAAACCGAAGAACCTCTCCGGAGGCCAGCGTCAGCGGGTCGCGATGGGCCGCGCGATCGTCCGCGAGCCGGTCGCGTTCCTGATGGACGAGCCGCTGTCGAACCTGGACGCGAAGCTCCGCGTGCAGATGCGGGCGGAGATCTCCCGGATCCAGGCGGATTTCGGTACCACCACGATCTACGTGACGCACGATCAGGTGGAGGCGATGACGATGGGGGACCGCGTCGCCGTGATCAAGCAGGGGCGGCTCCAGCAGGTCGACACGCCGCAGGTGCTCTACGACTCGCCGGTGAACCTGTTCGTCGGCGGGTTCATCGGGTCACCGTCGATGAACATGATCGAGGCCTCCGTCGAGCGCGACGACGACGGCGTCTGGGTGGCGTTCGGCGGCATCCGATTGCGCATGCCCGACGAGGTCGCGTCGAAGCGACCGGGCCTGGCTCGATTCGAGGGCGAGACGGTCGTCCTGGGGATCCGACCCGAGGACATCGAGGACGCCGAGATCGAGACCGATGCGCCCAACGACCGCCGCATCAGCACGACCGTTGACCTTCGCGAATCCCTGGGCTCCGAGGTGCTCGTGCATTTCAGCGTCGCGGAGGCGCCGGTCCTGACGGAGGACACCAAAGAGCTCGCGAGAGATCTGGGCGTGCACGACACGCGCGAGCGTCAGGCGACGACCACGTTCGTCGCGAGGCTGGATCCGCGATCACGTGCGCAGGAGCGCGAGTCGATCGAACTCGTGGTCGACACGGCGCGATTGCACTTCTTCGACCCGCACACAGGGCTCGGTATCGACACAGAGAGGGGATCAGGATGAACAGGAAGCGTTGGGTGGTGGGGGTCGCGACCGTCGCGATCCTGACGTTGATCGCCGCTGCCTGCAGCAGTGACTCGAGCAGCGGCGCTTCGGACACGGGGACCACGTCAGCGGCCCCCGACCTGACCGGGCAGACCGTCGATGTGGCGGCGACGTGGACCAGCGCCGAGCAGCGGAACTTCGAGCAGGTACTCGCCCTGTTCGAACAGCAGACCGGTGCCACGACGCAGTTCGTGTCGACCGGCGACGACATCGCCGCATACCTCGGCCCGAAGATCGAAGGCGGCAAGCCGCCGGACGTCGCGATCCTGCCCCAACCCGGTGTGGTCGCGAGCTTCGCCAGTCAGGGGGATCTCGTTCCGATCGAGGACTTCGCCGGGGATCTGATCGACGCGAACTACGCGCCGGGCGCCCGCGAAGTGGGAACCGTCGACGGCACGCTGTACGCGGTCTGGTTCCGGGCCGCGCAGAAGTCGACGGTTTGGTACAACACGCACGTCTTCGACGATGCGGGCGTGCAGCCGCCCACCACGTGGGACGAGCTCGTGTCGACGGCGCAGACGATCTCGGACTCCGGCGTGCCGCCGTACTCGGTCGGGGTCGACGTCGGCTGGCCGATGTCGGATCTCTTCGAGAACATCTACCTGCGCACGGCCGGCCCCGACATGTACGACAAGCTGGCCAGGCACGAGATCCCGTGGACCGACCAGTCCGTCAAGGACGCGCTGTCGAAGATGGCCGACGTGATCGGCAACAGCGATGAGATCGCCGGTGGCACGCAAGGCGCGCTGCAGACCGACTTCAACGGTTCGGTCGACCAGATGTTCACGGACCCGCCGGCGGGCGCGATGCTCTTCGAAGGGAACTTCGTCGGCGGCGTCATCACCGGCGAGACGAAGGCGAAGGTCGGCACCGACGCCGACTTCTTCGACTTCCCATCGATCGACGGGTCGCCGCCCGCCGTCATGGGCGGCGGCGACCTTGCCGTCCTGCTCGACGACACGCCGGCGGGAGAGGCGCTGATCAAGTTCCTCGCGACGCCCGAAGCGGCCGAGGTGTGGGCCGGCCTCGGCGGGTACATCTCGCCGAACAAGAACGTCGACATCTCCGCCTACACCGATCCGGTCGACCAACGAGCGGCGCAGGCCCTGATCGACGCCGGCGACGCGGTGCGCTACGACATGTCCGACCTGCAGCCGACGGCGTTCGGGGCGACGACCGGGCAAGGCATCTGGGGGATCCTCACCGACTTCGTGAGCGACCCGAGCGACATCGACGGGACCGCGCAGCAGTTGGAGGCGGCGGCGAAGGCCGCCTACAAGTAGGAAGGATGAGCGTATCGATCGACCAGGAGGCCGTCGCTGCCAACGGGCGGCGACGGTCCTCCCTGGTCGCCTTCCTGTTCCTCCTGCCCGCGCTGGTGCTCCTCGGCGCGCTCGTCGTCTATCCGATCTTCTTCTCGGTCGTTCGGAGCCTGTACGGCGAAACCGGAGGGAACTTCGTGGGGGTCCAGAACTACCGGACGATGTTCGCCTCTGAGGCGACCCGAACCGCGATCAAGAACACCTTCATCTGGGTCATATTCGCACCGAGCATCGTGACGGCGCTCGGCCTGATCTTCGCCGTGCTCTCGGAACGGATCCGGTGGGGCACGGCGTTCAAGGTGATCATCTTCATGCCCATGGCGGTGTCCTTCCTGTCGGCCGGCGTCACCTGGCGGCTGATCTATGAAGACGATCCGCAGCTCGGCCTGGCGAACGCGGCCGCCCGAGGCGTCGCCGGGATCGTGCACGCCCCGGGCGTGATCGAGGGCGCTCGGCCCTCCGACGAGGATCAGCTGCAACCGGATGACGGGGGAGTGATCACGAGCCAGACACTCGCCTCGGGCGACACCGCCGTGCTCGGGCTGGTGGCGATCCCGCCGGACCAGATCCCGCCGGCGGCGACGCCTGCGGCCACGCCGGTCGCGGAGCCCGGCGGCATCGCCGGGACGGTGTGGGTGGACTTCACGACCGGCGGCGGTGGGGATGCCGGCGTCATCGACCCGACCGAGCGAGGCTTGCCGGGCGTCGAGGTCGAGGCGGTGCAGGACGGTGCGGTCGCGGGCACGGCCTCGACGGGGCCCGATGGGCGGTTCCTCATCTCCGGCCTGGCGCAGGGCGACTATCAACTCCGCTTGCCCGCGGCGAACTTCCGCGAGCCGTTCGCCGGGTTCTCGTGGCTGGGGCCAACCCTCGTGACCCCGTCGATCATCGTTGCGTACGTGTGGATCTGGACGGGGTTCGCGATGGTGGTGATCGCCGCCGGCCTCGCAGCCATCCCCCGGGACGTGCTGGAGGCGGCCCGCGTCGATGGGGCCAACGAGGGGCAGGTGTTCCGGCGGGTGACCGTGCCGCTCCTCGCACCCGTCATCAGCGTCGTGCTCGTCACGCTCGTCATCATCGTGTTGAAGATCTTCGATCTCGTCCTCGTGATCGCGCCAGGGTCCTCCCAGCAGAACGCGAACGTGATCGCGCTGCAGATGTGGAAGACGGCGTTCGGCGTCCGGGACTTCGGGGTCGGGAGCGCGTTGGGTGTCTTCCTGTTCCTGCTCGTGATCCCGGCGATGGCGTTCAACATCCGACGATTCAGGGCGGAACAGTGATGGCGACCGCGACCCGGACCGCGAGCATCCCCAACGAGAATGCAGGAGCTCGGCGCCTCGTCCGGGCGGTCGCGCACGGGCCGGTGAACGTGTTCCTGACGGTGGTCGCTCTCCTGTGGTTGGTCCCGACGGTGGGTCTCTTCTTCGCCTCACTGCGGGCGGCGGCGGACAACGGCGCGTCGGGGTGGTGGACGGCCATCCTGCGTCCGGCGCAGCTGACGCTGCAGTCCTACAAGCATGTGCTCGAGAACCCCGACATCGTCCGGGCGTTCTGGAACACCGTGTTGATCACGGTCCCTGCCTCGATCCTCGTGGTGGTCGTCGCGGCGCTCGCCGCGTACGCGTTCGCGTGGATCCCGTTCCGCGGTCGCGACTGGATCTTCCTGGTGGTCGTCGCGCTCCTGGTCGTGCCGCTGCAGATCGCCCTGATCCCCGTCGCCCGGCTCTACGACATCACGGGTCTGTTCGGCACGATCCCGGGCGTCGTTCTGTTCCATGTCGCGTTCGGGCTGCCGTTCGCGATCTTCCTGCTCCGTAACTTCTTCATCGGGATCCCCTCGGAACTGCTCGAGGCAGCGCGGATGGACGGCGCCGGTGAGCTCATGGTGTTCCGTCGGGTGGTCCTGCCGCTCGGGATCCCGGCGATCGCGTCGCTGCTGATCTTCCAGTTCATGTGGGTGTGGAACGACCTGCTCGTCGCGCTGGTGTTCGCGGACACCTCGACGCAACCGCTGACGGTGGCCATCCGTGAGCAACTTCGTTCCTTCGGGTCGAACATCGACATCATCGCGCCGGCCGCGTTCCTGCAGCTCGTGGTGCCGCTGATCGTGTTCTTCTCGTTCCAGCGCTACTTCGTCCAGGGTCTGCTCGCCGGCTCGCAGCGCTAGAGCTACCGGTTCGAGGGCTCGCTTAGACTGATCGTGCCCGCCGACCGCCGCATTCGAGAACAAGCGAATGGTTGTGACGTCACATTCCGCCAGACACCCCTGATCCAACGCCACCTGGCGTCCTGGCGAAGCTTGACCAGGTGGAAGCCCTTCTTCGGGATGTCGAACTGCAGCTGACCCGCATCAAACAGCTGCTCGAGTTGCCCGACGATGCCGGCACAGAGACGGAAGGGGATGGAGAAGACTCGCCCGAGGGCTGAGATCAGGCCGTTCCGTCCCACCACGCCAGCACACGCAGTGCCCGGAGGCTGTTCCAGCGACTCGGCGCCCCGACGTCGCCTTCGAGGTCGAAGTGCACGCGACCCGGATGGATCCGGTCGAGCAACCACCGACCGTCGGGCTGCTGTCGCGACCGTACGATCCCCACCGCCTCCGCCATGCGGGGATCCGGGTCCGCGCCCGACCCACGGAAGTAGTCGAGTCCACGCAGCAGGTCGTAGTGCCAGTAATAGGGGAAGGCGAACTCGAGGTAGTCGGGATCGATCACCTCGCCGGTGCTCAGGCGGCGGAACAGGCTGCGCTCCAGCAGATACTCCTCGCCGCGCCGACGGGACGTGCGTACCTCCTCCGAGCCGCCGGTCGCGCGTTCGAAGCCGAGGAGGCCGTCGAGCACGTTGATCGTCGTGTCGAACGAGGACCGCACGGACCCGTTCTCGACCTCGCAGTTCCAGCCGCCGTCCTCGAGCTGTTCGCCGAGGATCCGCTTGACGATCGGCTCGACCTCCACCCCGAAGTAGGCGCCGGTCTCGATCGTCCTGCCGTTGATGCACGGCTCGACCTCGCCGTCGAAGAACCGTTGTCCGTCGTGCTCCCAGCGACAGTTCTCCGCGACCAGCGCGATCGACCTGCGGGCCGACGCCGATGCCGGGTCGAGCCCGAGGAGCTGCAGCGTCTGGAGCGAGTGCATCGTGGCCGTCCAGGGCTGCGGTTCTCCCCCCCGGTAGCACGCCGGGAAGCAGGCGCCGCCGGCCCACGTCCCCTCGGGATCCTCGAGCGCGAGGAGACGTGCGCCCCAGCCCTCGTGCTCCACCCGCGCTCGCTCGGCGGCGACGTCGCCCGGTGATCCCTCCGTGAGGTCTCCCAAGACCTGCCAACGGATCGCCGGGTCGGCGTCGAGCAGCCAGCCGATCTCGCTCACGCTCGCAGGCTCCCTAGAACGTCACGGCAGCCAGTAGTTGTTCGAGAGCACCAGCATCGCCTGCATCTTGAGGGTGTTCCCGTAGTAGTGATCCGCCGTGATCGGGACCGCGATGATGTTGCTCCAGATCGAGTTGACCCACGCCTGTTGGGAAGCGTCGACGGTTGCCCCCACGCCGAACGGCGCGGCGTACGAGAGCTCATACCCATTCGACTTCTTGCGCCCGTCGAGGGTGTAGCCGCCGACGATCTTGGCCGGGTTGCCAGCGGTCGTGCCGTTGATCCACGTGCTGATCTTCAGGGCCTCCGTCTTCGACCGGGGGTCGCCGCTGACGAGGTGGTCGGTGGCCATGTGCCACGGAACTCGGCAGGAGTTCCAGGAGTAATTGCCGTCGTTGGCGCTCTCGAGGTACTTCGACTTGGGCGGAGCCGGCGTGGTGTTGGTGTTGATGATGAAGTCGGGCAAGAGCCCGGTGTTGGGCGCGTACGTCGTGCGCATGAAGGTGATCAGGTTCTGGGTCGCCGTGATCACATCTCCCCAGAACGCGTCGCCGGTGGCCGTCTGGAACGCGCGGAAGTGATCCAGCATCCAGTCCGATGGCCGTGTGCCGAACCGGTACTTCGCGAGACCGGGGGCCCAGTCGCCGAGATTCGTGAGGTGGGTCGTGGGCTCGATCTCGTGCAGCTTGATCGCCGCGATCACCTTCTTCGCCTCAGCCAGGTAGTTGATCGCCCCGGCGCTGCCCCACTGCCGATCCGCGAGGAGGAGACCGTAGGCGATCGAGATGTCCCCGTCGGTAGCGGAGTCGCCGACGTCGGTGTTCTGGCACCGACTGTCCTGGTTCCAAGACATGAGGTCGGGAGAGTAGATGCTCGGGTGTGCGCGGAAGTACTTGTAGAGACCATCGAAGACGACCTGCGCGTTGGGGTCGTAGCCGGCCATCAGCGGGACGATCTCCATCCCGTAGCCCTGACCCTCGGAGACCACCATGCCGCTCGTGTCACCCTGCGTGTTGACGACGAATTCTCCGGGGTTGCAGCCCGGCGTCACGAACGTCGCCTTCCACTGGTCGTAGAAGGCGGCGGTCGCAGCGTCCCGAGCCGACGGCGTGGATGGGAGCACCGAGCCGGCGACGTAGGGAACCGGGTGGCTCCCGAACGGTCTCGAAGGCGCTGCGGCACTGGCGATCGACTGGCTACCGAGCGGCCCAGCAAGCAAGCGAGCGCCACTGCCGCCGTCATGTCTTGACCTTCATGCGAGGTCCTCCTCCGTCGAGGGTGCGGATACATGAGGTTGTTACGACTGCCGGCGCAAAGTCAAATCCACAGGCGGCAGACGTCCTTGACCGAGGGAGATCGAATCGTTCACCGAACGTTCCGATACGCAAGCGTTGCGGAATCCCATCGCCGCGTGTATCCTTTCGATACGCGAACGTATCGAAAGGATGAATGTCCCAATGGAGCACTCGGAAGCCTACGAGCGGCGCTGGTGGATCCTCGGGGTCCTGTGCCTGAGCCTGCTGGTCATCGGACTCGACAACACGATCCTCAATGTGGCGCTGCCCACCCTGGCGCGCGACCTCGGCGCGACGAACAGCCAGCTCCAATGGATGGTCGATGCCTACATCCTTGTCTTCGCCGGGCTGCTGCTGACCACGGGAAGCCTCTCGGACCGGTACGGGCGCCGGAAGGCGCTGGCGCTCGGCCTCGTGATCTTCGGCATCGGTTCGACGGTCTCCGCGTTCTCCGGATCATCCAGCGCCCTGATCGCGAGCCGCGCCGTGATGGGCATCGGCGGCGCGCTGATCATGCCTGCCACCTTGTCGATCCTCACCAACGTCTTCCCCGCCGATGAGCGCGGCCGCGCGATCGGCATCTGGGCCGGCGTATCCGGCCTCGGGATCGCGATCGGCCCGATCGTGGGCGGCTGGCTGCTCAGCCACTTCTGGTGGGGCTCCGTCTTCCTCGTGAATGTGCCGGTCGTGATCGTCGCCCTGATCCTCGGCCGCCTGATCGTGCCCGACTCCAAGGACCCATCGCCGAACGCGCTGGACCCGGTTGGCGCGGTGCTGTCGATCGTCGGACTGGGGAGCCTGATCTTCGCGATCATCGAGGCGCCGTCACACGGATGGACCTCGACACAGACGATCCTCACGTTCGCCTTCGCCCTCGTCGTGCTCACCTCGTTCGCGATCTGGGAGCTCCGCAGCGACCACCCGATGCTCGACGTCACGTTCTTCGAGAACCCACGGTTCACCGCCGCGAACATCTCGATCGTCCTCGTGTTCTTCGCGCTGTTCGGCTCGCTGTTCTTCTTGACTCAGTACCTGCAGTTCGTGCTCGGGTACACGCCGCTGCAAGCGGGGCTGCGCGTCGCACCGATCGCGCTCGTCCTGATGGTGTCCGCACCGCTCGCGGGGCGGCTCGTCACCCGGTTCGGGAACAAGGCGCTCGTCGCGACCGGGATGACCGCGGTCGCGATCGGACTCGGGTTCCTCGGCACGATCACCGTGTCGTCGGGCTATCCGCGCGTGCTGATCGCGCTCGTGATCCTCGGCGCCGGCATGGGGACCGCGATGGTTCCGGCCACCGAATCGATCATGGGCTCGCTCCCGCTCGCCAAGGCGGGGCTCGGGTCGGCGATGAACGACACGACCCGGCAGATCGGCGGCGCGCTCGGCGTCGCGATCCTCGGCAGTGTGTTCGCGTCGGCGTACACGGCGAACATCGCGGGCTCGCTCACGGGTCTCCCTGCCGAGACGGCGGCGGCGGCCTCAGCATCGGTCGATCAAGCGCTGATGGCCGGCCAACAGCTCGGCGGCGAGGCGGGCCTGGCGATCATCACCGCCGCGAAGGAGGCCTTCATCTCTGCGATGGACCGGGGCCTGTTCGTCGGCGCTGTGATCGCGCTGATCGGCGCCATGGTCGCGCTGGTGTGGCTGCCGAGCCGCGCCGCGACGCCGCCTGAGGAGCCGCTACCCGAGGAGCTCGTCGAGTCCCAGGTCGCGGTCTCTCTGGAGGCGGCAGAGTGATCGCCGGCCTCGAGCTCAGCGCCGCCCGGGGACCGGGGCGGCCGCGCGACCCACGGGTCGACCGCGACATCCTCGCGGCGACCATCGAGCTCCTCGGCGAGGACGGCTTCGACGGCCTGTCGATCGAGGCGGTCGCCGCGCGGGCCGGCGTCGGAAAGACCACGGTCTACCGGCGCTGGCCCTCGAAGATCCCACTCGTCGTCGACGCGCTGACCGCGATGAAGGCGCCGACCCACGCGGCGGTCGCCGAGGACCTGCCGACCCGCGAGGCGCTCGTACGGGCGATGTCCGGGTTCACCAAGTCCCGCGAGGGCTCGGCCGCGCGCGTGCTCGCGGGGCTCGTCGACGCGATGTCGCGCAACGACGAGCTCGCCGAGGCGGTGCGCGCCGTCCTCGTCACCGAGCGAGTCCGCGGCCTGTTGCAGGTGATCGAGCGGGGCAAACGACGGGGAGAGATCCGCCCGGACGTCGACGCCCACGTGATGGTCGATCTGCTCGGTGGCCCTGTGGTCCTTCGTCGGCTGATCACCGGCGCTCCGGTGAACGAGCGGCTCGCCCACGCGATCGTCGACCTTGTGATGGACGGAGCCGCCGCCACCCCATAGCTCGACTCGCCAGTTCCGTTCAGCTAAACCACCCGGTACAGCTGCCAATGGTCGGGGACGCCCTTCAGCTCGTGCTCGCCGGCGTCCTCGAAGAGGAGCCCTGAGCCCGCCACGAGGTCTTTCACCGTGGATGATGTCCACACCTCGGCGCTCCCTGCGAGCGAAGCAACCCTCGCGCCGATGTGTACCGCGATCCCCCTGATGTCGGTTCCGGCAAGCTCGATCTCGCCTGTATGACAACCCGCGCGGATCTGTATCCCGAGAGGCCGTAGGGCTTCACCGATCGCCTGAGCGCAACGCACTGCTCGAGCCGGACCGTCGAACGTTGCGAGGAGGCCGTCGCCGGTCGAGTCGACGTAGATGCCACGGTGGCGCTCGATCTCGGCTCGTGCGCGCTCGTCGTGGTCCGCGAGGAGCTCCTTCCACGCGATGTCTCCGAGTCGAGCCGCCAACTCCGTCGATCCAACGATGTCGGTGAACAGGACCGTGGCGAGCACACGGTCGACGTCCTGCACATGTCGCTTTCCGGTCAGGAACTGCTCGACCTCGTCCAGCACCGTGTCCTGGTCCGCGCCCCAGGGTTCGTCGTCCCCTCCCGGCAGCTCAAGGAAGCGGGACGCCGGGATCCGGTTGGCGACGTCGCGCCCTGCTTCGATGGCCTCGACCTGATCGTCGGTGCGATGTATGACGAGGGTCGGGACCTGGATGGTCGGCAAGATCCGGCGGATATCCACCTGTTGCCAGATCCGCTCGATCGCCTCCGCGGAGTTGGGACTCGCCGCCTGACGCATGAACCGCGCCCACCAATCGATGTGACTCTCGTCGTGGGCAAGCGACGGATGGAACAAGGGAACCATCTTCTCCGCGTACGTCCGCACCCCCCATCCCCCTGCGAGCTCCCGCAGGTAGTCGTCCCACTCGTCGGTCGTCCACTGCCAGGGGTAATCGTCGGAGGCGACCCCAGCGGCAGCCACTCCGTAGAGGGCGAGGGCGCTCACGCGATCAGGGAACGTCGCGGCAAAGATCGCGCACAAAGAGCCTGAATTCGAGGATCCGAACAGCGCCACGCGTTCGGACCCGACGGCATCGAGCACGACGACGAGGTCATCCATCAGGATCTCGAGCGGCGGCAGGTCCGTGGGCGACATGCGGTCGGACAGGCCGGTCCCGCGCCGGTCCATGAATATCAGTCGGGCGAACGACGCCAGGCGTTGGAGGAACCGCGCATAGTGCGGACTCTCCCAAGCGATCTCGATGTTGTTGATGAACGCGGGCAGGAACACGAGGTCCAACGGTCCGTCGCCGAGCACTTGGTAGGCGAGTGCGACATCCCCGTTCCGCGCGTAATGGATCTCCGGGATTGGCATCGGCTCATCCTTCCCGGGAAGCCGACGTGCCGATTCGTCCTCGTCGCGGTGGCCGAGTTACGTCTGGCGGTTCAGCCAGACGTTCCCGGGACCCGCTGTGAAATCCGTGCCTTCGCCCATCACCGCGACGCTCTTCCCGAGATTCGTGATAGCTATGGCGTCGTAGTCCCCGTACGGGTTCGTGAAGCCGGCGGCGGACTTGTACGGAGCGCCGCTCGAAGCGTCAGAGAGCTTGACGTCTGCGCTCCACGTCACCCCTCCGTCGGTCGATGCCCGGTACCACACGTTCCAGGCCCCGGTTCGACTGTCCATGTACGTCAGTCGGAAATCCCCGGCCGCGCCGCCCACGATCGCCGGGAAGCTGGCGTCCCCACCTCCGGTCGACGGGGTGAGCAAGGTCTTCCCGGTCCAGGTGAGGCCACCGTTCGTCGAGCGCTGAACCCAGATGTTGCCGTTCGCGCCGGCGGTCGTTGAGCCGCCGTATTCGACGACCAGGTTGCCCGACGCGTCGCCGGCAAGGGTCGTGGTCGATGACGTCACGTAGGTCGGCCCCGCGAACACGCTGTCGACGTTCACCCTCGTCCACGTCGTCCCACCGTTGGTCGTGCGGAACGTCGAGATGGAGATCGGCGTCGTTGTGGTCTGCCTGTTCGTGTTCGGGTATTGAGAGGCCGACATGACGGCGGTTCCGCTGGGCAGCACTGCGAACCCGTTCGAGTAGAAGTAGTGGTTGTTCGGGACCGTGCCGATCATCTGCGCCGCCGAGAAGGTCGACCCACCGTTGTGTGAATGGGTCTCATAGAGATCCCCGCCCGTGCCCTTGGTGAACGTGATGTATACGTCCGTTCCGTTCTTCGAGATCCCCAGCCACGGCTTGTCCGAGCTGAGCTTGCCCGAGACCAGGGTTGGGGCCGACCAGGTCGATCCGTGGTTGGTGGACTTGGAGAACACGATCTTGTACTCGTTCATCCACACGGCATAGACGTCGCCGGTGGTAGTCACCGCCAACACCGGGTCGTACTGCCACGAGACGTGCGGGCAACCGATGCCACAGACCTGCAGCTCTGGCCCGAACGTGGCGCCCCCGTTGGACGATGCCCGAACGATCATCGGGATGGATGGACATGTGTTGCAGGCCTTGGTGGCGGTGAAGTCGTTGTACATCACGTAGACGTATGGCGAACCTGGATCGGCGGCGACGGTCGGCTCCCAGGTGTTGCCGGTCCCCACGACGCTCTCGCCGGCCCATCCTGGGGACGGGGCGCTGACGACAGCGCTGAGCCGCGCTTCACCGACGCGCACGGCCTCGGCATCGGGGTCACCTCCGCGTCCTTCGGCTTCCGGCTCTTCCTCCGAGGTCGCAGAAGTCGTCGAGGGTTGGGACACAGCCTGGTCAGACGCTTCGTGAGACCTCAGGTATCGCAGCGGAAGAAGGACCGCCATCGCCACGAGGAGGATGATGCCGCCCAGCCAGATCGCCTTGCGCATGAACTGACCTCCGGTTCGCCGTTTGAGGAAGGCACTCGGACGCTAGACAAGTCATCCCCGATGCGCAAACTCACGTTCCTCGAGTTCGCGCAGGGACCGGTCACCGGCTTAGTATCCGCCGCACATGTCGACGGCGAGGACGCGCCGCGCGAACCGCCGAGCGATGCTGTTGGAGCGGACAGGTATCACCCCGTTCCTGAGTCGCTCGTTCGTGGTCTTGCTGGTCGTCCTGATCGCGAGCCCGCTCCTGCTCTGGCTCTTCGAACGGCACGCGAACGCTGAGATTCAGACCGTCCCCAACGCGTACTTCTGGATGTGGCGGACCCTGATGGAACAGGGCTCGCCGCTCGAGTTCCAGACCGCCGGCGGTTGGCTCGTGTCGTACCTCGTCGTGATCGTCGGGGTCGGCCTGATCGCCACGGGAACCGCGGCGATCGTCACGAGGTTGGTTGATCTTCTTCTACGGAGGCAGTCCGGTATGCATGAGACCCGTGTGTCTGAACACGTCCTGATCTGCGGGTGGAACGCCCGCGCCCGCACCATCGTCGAGGAGCTCCGCGCGAGCGACGGGGACGACCGCCGACCGATCGTGATCCTCGCCGACCTCACGGCCGCCCCGATCGATGCGCCGGACACGATCTTCCTGCGCGGCGATCCGGCGCGAAAGGAGGATCTCGTGCGGGCCGGGCTGGACCGTGCGACGACCGCGATCCTCCTGGCGGACGACACCCGTTCTGCGTCGCCGCACGACATCGACGGGAAGACACTCCTGACCGCCCTCTCGGTCGAAAGCACGAAGCCGGCCTGCTACACATGCGTCGAGGTGCTGCTCGCGGAGAACGTGGAGCACTTCCGGCAGGTCAGCGCCGACGAACTGATCGTGACCGGCGAGGTCTCGAGCTTGCTGCTCGCGAGCGCGGCAACCGACCACGGGGTCAGTCAGGTCGTCGGCGACCTGCTCACGCACGACACTCGGCGGGGGCCCGACAACCTGCGCTCGATCGACGTGCCCCCTTCCCTCGAGGGAGCACGGTTCGTGGACGCGTTGGCCGAACTCAAAGACAAACAGGCCGCGATCGCCGTCGCCATCGTGGACTCCGACGGCACCGTGGACCTGAACCCGGCCGCCGAACGGCGGCTGTCCCGCGGCGAGCGCGTCCTCGCGATCGTGCGCGAGGGATGAGGTCGCACGGCTTAAGCGCTTAACGCGTGTCAACGAAGACCTCTGCACCCGCGCTCATGGGCGCTCTCCCGCTAGGCTGCCGTCGGGAGGATGGCCGAGCGGACGAAGGCGACGGTCTTGAAAACCGTTGATGGGGCAACTCATCCGTGGGTTCGAATCCCACTCCTCCCGCTCTCGTGCTGTCTGGAGACTCGCGCACACCCGTCTCGGGACATCGCTTCCACGTTCAGACCGATCCGGAGCGCGTTTGGGAGTCGAGGATCGCCCCCCGATCAGCTCGCCAAAGTCGGTGATTACCCCTGGCTTCAGGGACTCACGGAACAGAGGGTCGTACGCTCCGGGTGTGGATAGGCGAGGGGAGGCCAAGGTGCACGAGATCGCGCTTATAGGCTGGCTCGTGATCGTTGGGCTGTTCCTTGTGTGGCAGGGACTCGCTTTGGTCTACGCGCCGCAGTGGCCGACGATGTCGCAGCTCTTCCGCGAGTTCATGCAGCCACTCGCCGGTCGCGTGATCATGTTCGGTCTGTGGCTCTGGCTCGGGTGGCACCTGTTCATCCGGGGCTGGCACTACTTCTTGCGGGGCTGAGCTGTGCGGATCTGGCGCGAGATCATCCCGCCGCTCGTCACGACGTACGCGCTGTTCGCCGTCGTGATCGTGCGAGCGTGGCGGCGCCCGCCCACTCCCAACCAGACGACCCGAACTCCGATCCGCGAGCTCGCGATCACGTTCGTAGGCGGCTATCTCGTACTGCTGTTGCTCGTGGCGATCTTTCACGTGGGTCTCGCGCGGGAGCACGCCGCGCTCACGAGCGCCGTGGTCGGCGGGGCCTTCCTGATGCTCGTCAGCGGCGTTGTGTTCGCCTGCTTCGGCTGGCTCCAGGCTCGTCGAGGGTCGATTCGAGCCTAGCCCATCCTCAATCCCCCGTACTCGTCGTGGTCGAGATCGGCGATACCTGCGTCGGGCCCGAACGTCGGCCGACGACATCGACGGCTCTGTCTCATCTGGGCACATGGAGTGCTACGAAACGCGTCTGAGTCCCAAGAGGCGCGCGGCGTCTCGAGGCGGATGAACCATGACCGCTCGGCCGTGTAGGTTTCCTCGCGTGAGAGTCATCGTCTGGGTGGGCATCGGGATACTCGCAGTGATCGTGCTGCTCATCGGCGTGCTGGCGTTCATCGGCTTGATCCGCCGTCTCCAGATCGCACGAACACGCCGTGAACTGGAACGCATGGGCTACGTGGTGAGCGTGCCCTACGCGCCCGAGACCCGCCCGATCTGGCCGCGCTTGGTAGCCGGGTTCGCCGCATTGTTCGCGTTGATCGTCACGACCTCGGTGCTCACCGCCACGCCATCGGTTCGGACGGATGCATCGAGTGCCGGTTCTTCGTTCCAGGACGAGCCGAGCCACGCTACCGTCGTCCCGCCCGGTACGAACCTCGGCTCCGAGCACCCCGCATCGCAGCACCCGACGACGTCGCAGGGCGGCACGGGTCCCACTGCGTCAGTGACCTCGTCGGCGTCACCGGCGGCGGATGCAGGAAGCGACGCAGGAGCGCCTTCGGCCGTAACCGCTCTCCCGACGTCGGCAACGGCGATCCGGCTGGAGTGGGCGCCGGTCAGCGATGCGGCCGGTTATGACATCGAGCGATCGACGGACAGCGTGGCTTGGAACGCCGTCGCCTCCACGGTCGCTGGGCGGACCCAGTACACCGACGTGGCGCTGTCCTCAGGGACGACGTACTACTACCGCGTCGTCGCGCTCATGGGCGGCCAGGACGCCACCTCCGACGTCGTCTCTGCCACGACGACTGTCGACACATCCACCGCGCCCGTGCTCATCTCGGCGACGGGCTCGGCCACGTCCATCGAGCTGGAGTGGAGCGACGTGGACGGTGAACTTGGGTACTCGATCGAGCGATCGCCGGACGGAACGAGCGGGTGGACCGGGATCGGGTCGACCGGCCAAGGCGTGACCATCTACACGGATACCGGCTTGGCCTCTGCGACCACGTACTACTACCGCGTCGTCGCCGTGACGTCGGACGGTGAGTCACTGCCTTCGATAGTGCTATCCGCGACCACGGATGGAGACGCGCCGTCGACATCCGAGGCGATCGCACCGTCCGACGCCTCGAGGGATCCGTAAGGGCTGACGGTTAGCTGCCTCGATAGCCTGTGGTCACGCCGAGAGCGCGAGCGCGGCGACGCGGTCGATGTCGTACTTCGTCGTGTTCCCCATGACTGCGATGCCGACGCCGCGCGTCGGATAGAGCCGTATCACGTTGTAGAAGCCGGCCCCACCCCCGAGGTGTTCGACGAACGGTGGTTCCGCGTCGCGTTGGGCCGCCGGCCGGAACCAGCCGAGACCGAGGTCGTAGCGTTTCCCGTGAACCCTGATCTCACGCATCTCGCGGGTGGCCACTTCAGAGAGGAGCCGCGTGCCACCAAGCTCGCCGTCCCGCAGGTGCAGCTGCACGAACGTCACGGCGTCGGCGACGCTGCCGACAAGCCCGCCGTAGGCCGACCCGTCGACCAGGAACCGCCGAAACGACAGCCACCTCCCTTCCCGTTCGCCGATGACCCACCTTGGAAGGAGCAGGCGCATCGGGCTGCTGCGGGGGTGGTACCCGGTCGCCGCGGTTGGTGAGACAGCGTCGGAGTAGCTGAACCCGGTCCTGTGCATCCCGAGCGGTTCGAGCACCTCGAGGCGCACGGCGTCGGCGAACGGCGCGTCGGTGACAGTCGACAGCAGCTGTCCGAGCACGAGCGTCCCCAGATTGGAGTAGCTCGAGCGCGAGCCGGGCTCGAACGCGAGCTTGTCGTGCTTCTCCAGGAGCCCGTCGAGGAACGTCGCCGGGTCGGGCGGCGGTGCGTCGGCCGGATGGATCCATCGCACCGGGATCGGATTGACGAGCCCAGCGCTATGGGAGAGCAAGTGACGCGCGGTGATGCGCTTCGCACGATCGAGCGGTTTGAGCCGCCCCATTTGCGGCAGCTGCGAGAAGACCGGCGCGTCGAGGTCGAGCGTCCCGGCCTCAGCACACCGCATCGCCAGCGTGGCGGTAACGATCTTCGTCATCGAGAACCAGGGACACACCATGTCAACAGCGGCGGGACGAGCCGACGCCAGGTCGGCCATACCGTGGGCGGCGGTCGCGCGCACGCCCTCCGGCCCCACGACCGCGATGGCGACCCCGGGTACGCGGTCGCCCACAACGTCCCCCAGTGGGGTCGCCAGATCGATGTCCTGCATGGTCCCCTCTCGGCCAGTCTGTATCCCACCCGACGAGGCACCACTTGTCGAGAGCCTCCCTGAAAGCGTGATCGGGCCGGTCGGCGTATCGTTCGCGGGTGGCCGACTGGACCTCAGTGATGTCGATCGACGAACTCTCGCTCGCCCAGAGCACGGTAGTGTCCCTGGATGAGATCAAGGTGCTCCTGTATCGGACCGAGGAGCGGATCTACGCGATCGCGAACCGGTGCACGCATCAGGGCGCGCCGCTGGATCGTGGCGTCGTGAAGCCCGTTTCCGATCCGTCGGTCACCTGCCCGGCGCACGGCAGCATGTTCCGGCTGGCCGACGGCCGGGTGATGCGCCCGCCCGCCGGCTCGCCGGTAGCCGCCTTCGAGACACGCGTCGCGGACGGCATGGTCCAACTGCGACCAGCGTAGACCGGCACCCTAGACTTCGAAGGTGGACCCGTTCGAGATCGCGCGGCTCCCGCCTGAAGAGGCGATCGGCGCGCTCCGCTCGCGGCCGGATGGGCTGACCGCCGAAGAGGCGGCCGCACGTCTGCGCGACGACGGCCCCAACGAGATCCCGGTCGCGCATGGTCCCGGTGCGGTGCGTCGCTTCGTCGATCAGGTCACGCACTTCTTCGCGCTCCTCCTCTGGGTGGCCGCCGTGCTCGCGTACATCGGGGGTCTGCCGCAATTGGCCATCGCGATCGTGGTCGTCGTGTTGGTGAACGCCGCGTTCAGCTTCGTCCAGGAGGAGCGGGCAGAGCGCGCGACGGCCGCCCTCCGCGACCTGCTCCCCGTCGAGTCGACCGTGATCCGCGACGGGCGGCGACAACGGTTCCCCGCGAGCGAGCTCGTCCGTGGCGATCTGCTGATCCTGCGTGAGGGGGACCGCATCTCGGCCGATGCCCGCGTGATGACGGCGGACTCCCTGCGGCTCGACCAGTCCGCCCTGACCGGTGAGTCGAAGCCGATCGAGAAGGATCCGCACCCGCTTGCGACCGCTGTGGTCGACACCGTTCGCGTCCCCTGTCTGCTGTTCGCGGCCACGTACGTCACGTCGGGTGCGGGGACCGCCGTGGTCTACGCCACCGGATCGCGGACGCGTCTGGGTGGGATCGCGACCTTGACGCAAGGGGTCGAGCGACGCCGGACCCCACTGCGAGAGGACCTCGACCGAGCCGTGCGGATCATCGCGATCTTCGCGGTCGCCGCTGGCGTCGTCTTCTTCGGCGCGTCGCTGGCGGTCGGCGCACCGGCGCACGACGGATTCCTGTTCGCGATCGGTGTGATCGTGGCGCTCGTTCCCGAGGGATTGCTGCCGACGCTCACCCTGTCGTTGGCCCTCAGCGCGACCCGCATGGCCAAACGTGGCGCGCTCGTGCGGTCGCTCGAAGCCGTCGAAACGCTCGGGGCCACCACGGTGATCTGTTCGGACAAGACGGGCACGATGACGACGAACCAGATGACCGCGCGCGCCGGAGGAACGGCGACACGCTCGGTGCGTGCGACGCATGCGGGCTGGACCCCCGGCGGCGCCTTGCTCGAGGACGATCGGCCGCTCGATGGCGGAGCACGCGACGACGTTCGGAGCCTGTTGGAGGCGGCGGCGCTCTGTGGCGATGCGCGACTGGAGGAACACGACGGAACGTGGCGCTGCGTCGGCGATCCAACCGAGGGCGCGTTGCTCGCGTTCGCGCGCAAGGGCGGCGCCGATCGGGAGGATCTGGAGCGCACGCTGCCACGGGTCGCCGACTTCCCGTTCAGCTCGGAACGGCGTCGGATGACGACCGCGCACCGCACGACCGAGGGGGCCATCGTCGGCTACACGAAGGGCTCGCCGGAGGCCGTGCTGGCCGCCTGCGATGCGGTGCATATTGGAGAGGAAGGGGCCCCGCTCGACGATGCCCATCGCGCGTCGATCCAGGACCAGATCGAGCAGCTTGCCGGCGCCGGCCTCCGCGTCCTGGGCTTCGCAACCCGGTCCTACGCCGCGGTGCCCACCGCCGCGGAGGAGGCCGAGCAAGGGTTGCGATTCGTGGGCTTGATCGGGATGGAGGACCCGGTGCGGGTCGAGGTTCCCGACGCGATCGCGCGGTGCGTGGACGCGGGCATCCGGGTCGTGATGATCACCGGCGACCACCCCGCGACCGCGACCGCGGTTGCGCGCGCCGTGGGGCTCCCGGGAACCCGCGTCGTGCTCGGCGAGGAGCTGCCGGATGATGACGAGCGCCTGCGAACGCTGATGGACGATGCCGAGCTCGGCGTCCTGGCTCGGATCGCTCCCGAACAGAAGCTGCGGATCGCCCGCGCCCTCCAGGAGCTCGGCGAGGTCGTGGCGATGACCGGCGACGGTGTCAACGACGCGCCCGCGCTCCGTCGTTCCGATATCGGGGTGTCGATGGGCGCCACCGGCACGGACGTAGCGCGCGAGGCGTCGGATCTGGTGCTGCTCGACGACGACTTCACACACATCGTCGAGGCGATCGAGGAGGGGCGGGCTTCCTTCGACAACATCCGCCGGTTCCTGACCTATCACCTGACCGACAACGTGGCCGAGCTCGCGCCGTTCGTGCTGTGGGCGCTGTCCGGCGGCAGGATCCCGCTCATGATCTCGGTCCTGCAGGTGCTCGCGCTCGACATCGGGACCGACCTGTTGCCCGCGCTCGCCCTCGGCGCCGAACGACCGGAGGCCGGCGTGATGGACCGTCCACCGCGAGCCCGCGAGGAACGGCTGCTGAACCGCCACGTGCTCGGGCGTTCGTTCGGATTCCTCGGCCCGGTGGAGGCGGTCGGCTCGATGATCCTGGTTCCGATCGGCGCCGCGCTGTTCTTCGGGTGGTCGATCGGGCAGGCGTTGCCGGCCGAAGGCGTCGAGCAGGAGACCCTGTCCGCGATGGTGTTCGCGGCGATCGTCGTGATGCAGATGGCGAACGCCTTCGAATGCCGGAGCGACCCGGCGTCCTTGTTCGCGATCGGGCCGTTCACGAACCGTCTGCTCGTCGGGGCCGTGATCATCGAGGGGATCGCGCTGTTGGGATTCATCTATATACCTCCGCTCGCGCGAGCGCTGGGCGGAGCACCGCTGAGCCTTGCGCAGTGGGCCCTGGTGGCGGTGACCCCGTTCCTGCTGATCGGCGCCGAGGAGGCCCGCAAGGCGATCGCGCGGCGCCACGCGGCCCTCTGAGCCAGCCGTGTCCCCCTATCGGGGGCCCTCGGGCGTCCCCTGTGCTCCCTATCCATCATCAGTCGCTGGCGGTCGATAGAGGAGTCCCACAGGCACGACGGAGCGAGTGTGTTCAGGAAGCACCGTGCGGTTCGAGACGACAACGTGCGCCGCGATGCGCGCGTCGCCGGGCTGCGTGAGTTCCAAACGCCCTCCCTCGAAGCCGTCGAGCGACGCCGTCGCCAGCTGTGGCAGCGCACCGCAACCGGTCTGGCGGCCGTGGCCTTCCTCGTTGTCGTGCTCTCGTTCATGCCAGATCGGCAGGCAGCGCTCCTGGGCGCCGGGCGTGCGCAGATCGGCGTGCTCGTCATCGCCGGACTCTTCTTCCTATGGGCCTTCGAGAAGGAGTCCGCGCTCGAGCGGCTCACGCGATCGCTGACCGACGAGCGCGTGTTGACCGCCGCGCTCACCAACCGTCTGCACGAGGTCTCGCTCCTGTTGGACGCCGGCAAGCAGATGAACGCCGTGCTGGAACTCGACGAGCTCCTCGACACGATCCTGCGGAGCGCGTGCGAGCTGCTGGACGCGACCGGCGGGTCTGTGATGCTCGTCGAGGGGACAGACCTGGTTACCAAGGCGGTGCTCGGTCGCGTCGTGCCGCCGGGGCATCGCGTACGGCTCGGCGAGGGCGTCGCAGGTCACGTCGCGTTGCGGCGCGAGCCCGTCCTGATCGAGGGGCAGGCAGATGCGGAGAGCTTCCCGGGCCTGACCGAGCGCGAGCACTACGTCGACAGCTCGATGTCTGCGCCGCTCGTGCACCGCGCCGAGCTGCAGGGCGTGTTGAACGTGAACGCGCCGCTCGGACGTTCGTTCACCGAATACGACCTCCGCGCGCTCGCGGTGTTCACCGAGCAGGCGGCGCTCGCGATCGCGAACGCCCGGCTGTACGAGGCCGAGCGCGCACACGTTGCGGCGTTGCTCCAACTCCGTCCTCGGCGGGAGGCCGGGTGATGGGCATCCTTCGCCCCCGCGTGCTGATCGTCGAGGACGATCCCGACACGCTTGTGATCCTGCGTGTGAACCTGAACGCGTCGGGCATCGAGCCGATCCTGGCCGCCGACGGGCGCACCGCGATCGCGCGCATCCAGGCCGAGGACCCCGACGCCGTCCTGCTGGACGTGCTGCTGCCCGGCGTCGACGGTTGGGAGGTGCTCGAGGGGCTGCACGCCCTCGGCGACCCGGTGCCGGTGATCGTGTGCTCGGGCAAGAACAACCCGCACGACATCCAGCGCGCCCGCGAGCTCGGCGCCGTGGCGTACCTGGTCAAGCCGTTCGATATCGACCGCCTGGTCGACGTCACCCACGAGGCCGTGCGCGCCAAGCGCCCGCGGATCGTCGTGGCCGACGCCTCGCCCGCGATCGAGGGCCTCGAGCTGGCCTGAGCCCAGCGCCCACGGTCCGTATCCTGGCGGGTCGTGAGCTCCGATCGTTTCCTCCGCGCGCTGCGGCGCGAGCCCGTGGATCGCACGCCGGTGTGGTTCATGCGCCAGGCCGGCCGCTATCTGCCTGAGTACCGCGAGCTTCGTGGCGACCGCGACATCCTCGAGACGATCCGCAGCCCGGAGCAAGCCGCCGAGGTGACCCTGCAGCCCTTACGCCGTATGCCGGTGGACGCCGCGATCCTGTTCAGCGACATCGTCGTGCCGCTCGTGGCCGTCGGCGTGCCGATCCGGATCGAGGCGGGGCGCGGGCCCGTGCTGGACCAGCCGTTCCGGGGAGAAGCCGATCTGGCGCGGCTGCGCCCGCTGGAACCCGAGGCCGACGAGCCCTACATCCTGGAGACCGTCCGCCTGCTGGCCAAGGAGCTCGAGGTGCCGTTGATCGGATTCGCGGGTGCGCCGTTCACGCTGGCGAGCTATCTGATCGAGGGCGGGCCGTCGCGCGACTACGCCCGCACCAAGGCGCTGCTGTGGAGCGAGCCGGCGGTGTGGGACCGGTTGCTGACCGCTCTCGTGGACATCGTCGTGCCGCACCTTCGGGCGCAGGTTGGGGCCGGGGTGAGCGCCCTGCAGGTGTTCGACTCGTGGGTCGGGGCGCTCGCTCCCGACACCTACCGAGCACGTGTGCAGCCACACATGCGGCGTCTCTTCGACGGGATCGCCGACCTCGACGTGCCGACGATCCACTTCGGCGTCGGCACCGGCGAGCTGCTCGGCGCGATGGCCGCGGCGGGCGGCGATGCGATCGGCATCGACGCGCGTGTGCCGCTGGACGCGGGGTGGGGTCGCGTCGGCGGTCCGGGGGCACACGCGGTGCAGGGCAACCTCGACCCGACGGTGTTGTTGTCGACGTGGGAGGTCGTCGAGGCACAGGCGCTCGACGTGCTGGCCCGCGTCGGTGGCCGCGACGGGCACGTGTTCAACCTCGGGCACGGTGTGCTGCCGACCACCCCGGTCGAGCACCTGCAGCGGTTGGTCGACCTGGTGCACGAGCGCACGGAACGATGAGCGGCCGGGTCGCGGTGATCGGCGGCGGTGTGTCGGGGCTGACCGCGGCCTACCGGCTCGGCGCAGCGGGGATCGACGCCACGGTGCTGGAGGCGGGCCCGGCGACCGGCGGCAAGCTCCGCTCGGCCGACGTCGGTGGCCTGCGCCTGCCGGCCGGACCCGACTCGTTCCTCGCGCGCAAGCCCTGGGCGGTCGAGCTGTGCCGCGAGCTGGGGATCGGCGACGAGTTGGTCGCGCCGCGCGCCTCGGGAGCGCTCCTGTGGACAGCCGCCGGTCTCGTCCCGTACCCGACCGGCACCGCGTTCGGGATCCCGGGCGACCTCGGCGACGTGTTTCGGTGGCCGGGGCTCTCGCGACGAGGACGCCGTCGCGCTCTGCTCGACCTGTTGAAGCCGAAGCGGCGCGTCGACGCCGACGAGTCGCTCGGTGGGTTGCTGCGCCGACGCCTCGGCGACGAGGCGACCGACCTGGCGATCGGCCCGCTGCTCGGCGGTCTGTACGCCGGCGATGTCGACCAGCTGTCGGTGCGTGCGACCTTCCCCGAGCTACAGAAGTGGGAGGCCGCGCAGGGCTCGCTGCTCCGCGGCGCGCAGGCGGCGTCCCGCAACGGGCGGCGCAGCGTGGGCGGGCCGATGTTCCTGAAGCCGCGCGCCGGCGTCGAGCGACTGCCCGACGTGCTCGCCGAGCGTGTCGGGGACGGGATCCAGACCGACGCGCGCGCGACCGCGATCGAGCACGCCGCCGACGGGTGGCGCGTGCTCACGAGCGAGGGCGTGATCGAGGCCGACGCCGTTGTGGTCACGGTCGATGCGCCCGCCGCGGCCGCATTGTTGCCGACCGACGCCGTCGTCGCGCCGCTGCTGGCGCAGATCCCGTTCGTGTCGACGGCCGCCGTGCTGTTCGTCTATCCCGAGGGCACGGCCGGGGACCTGCCCGACGCGTCGGGATTCGTCGTGCCGCGCGCCGCCGCGCCGATGACCGCCAGCACGTGGCTCTCGACGAAGTGGCCGGACCCGGCCTACGGGGACCGGGCCGTGCTGCGCTGCTTCGTCGGCGCGGCGGGCGAGGAGGACATCGTCGACGCACCCGACGAGGATCTGGTCGCGGCGTGTGCGTTGCATCTGGCCGCGCTCCTCCCGCTGCCCGATCGCCCGGAGCACGCGGCGGTCGTCCGCTGGCCCGCGGCGATGCCGCAATACCTGGTCGGACATCTCGGACGTGTGGCCAAGATCCGTTCAGAGCTGCCGGCGGGTATCTTCGTGACGGGGCAATCGCTCGACGGCGTCGGCGTCGCGGACTGTGTGCGCGCGGCCGGCACCGCCGCCGAGCAGGTCGCCACCTACCTCGCACAGGAGGCCCGAGCATGACCGACACGCTGTACGCCCTGTATCCCGTGTTTCTGGCAGATCCCGAGACGCGCTCGGTGTTCGCCGACCCCGACGATCGCGCCCGCGTGACACGTGAGGTCGAGGACCTCGTCAAGCGTCTGCAGGATCGCGTCACGCTGCGAGGCTCGTATTCAACCGTCGGGTTCCGCTCCGACGCCGATCTGATGCTGTGGCTCGTGGGGCAGACCGCGGAGGATGTGCAGCAGGCGCTCGTTGAGTTCCGGCGTACGGAGATCGGCACCTACCTCGATCTGACCTGGACGTTCATGGGCGTCGTCAAGCCCGCGGAGTTCAGCCCCGATCACCAGCCCGCGTTCGCCAAGGGCGACCCGCCGGAGGACTACCTCTGCGTGTATCCGTTCGTCCGGACCGCGGAGTGGTACCTGCTGCCGCCCGAAGAGCGCGCCGGGATGCTGCGTGAGCACGGAGGCAGCGGCCGCGAGTTCCCAGAGGTCAAGGGCAACACCACCAGCGCGTTCGGGCTCGGCGACTGGGAGTGGATCCTCGCGTTCGAGTCCCCGAAGCTCGACTCGATCGTCGACGTGATCCGGCTGCTGAGGAACACCGAGGCGCGCCGCTTCACGAAGGAAGAGGTGCCCTTCGTGACGGGCATCCGCAAGTCGATCGCCGCCTGTATCGACGACTGCTGCTGAACCCGTCGTACGCTGGGTGTATGTCCCAGTCCCTCCCGCTCTATCAGCGACCCAAGCCGCGGCTGCGCGGCCGGCTGCACGAGATCGCGTTCTTCGTCGCGATCCCCGCAGGCGTGGTGCTGATCGTGCTCGCGCCGGGTCCCATCGCGCGGGCCGGAGCGATCGTCTACTGGCTGGCGCTACTGTCGCAGTTCGGTGTGAGCGCCTCGTATCACCTCGGGAAGTGGAGCGAGCGCGCGCACGAGCGCATGCGCAGGCTGGACCACTCCACGATCTTCCTGCTGATCGCGGGCACCTACACGCCCTTCTGCCTGTTGGCGCTGGATGGGACCGCATCGCTGGTGCTGCTCGCGGTCGTGTGGATCGGCGCCGCCGCCGGCATCGTGACGAAGCTCTTCCGCACCGACCTGAACGTGCTGTCCGGGTTCCTGTACATCGGGCTCGGCTGGGCGGCGATCTTCGCGATGCCCTCGCTCGTGCACGCGCTGACGACCGCGGAGCTCGTCCTGCTCATCTCGGGTGGCTTGCTGTACACGTTCGGCGCGCTGGTGCTGGCCACCAAGTGGCCCGACCCCTTCCCGCGGACCTTCGGTTTTCACGAGATCTGGCACAGTGCCACGATCGCCGCCGCGGCATGTCTGTTCGCCGCGATCGTGCTGCTCTGTCTCGGCTGATCCAAGGGAGAGGACTCGAGCCGTCCGGCCGATTGACCGGTTCCGCCTGCAGCGGCTAGCGTCCGACGTTCCGGATCCTGGGAGGGACTCGTGTCGCGGAAGCCTGTCGCGGTCCTCGTGGCGCCGTCGCAATCGTCGTTGCCGCGCTCGCACCCGTCGCCGCACCGGCGTCTCCGAAGGGGATCCGCATCGCGGCCGTCGGCGACATCGCCTGCAAAAGACCAACCGAAGAACAACCGCCAGGTTGCCAGTACGACGACGTCGCCGCCGCGATCGCACGAGGTGACTACGACCGCTTCCTCGCGCTGGGTGACATCCAGTACGAGACCGGGAAATACACGGACTTCGTGGACGACTACGACCGCTACTTCGGCACGCTCCTGCCGATCACGGAGCCGGTGCCGGGCAACCATGACTACGGCACGACCGGCGCCGCCGGCTACTACCGCTACTTCGGACGCATCGGACAGGAACCCGATGGCTACTACTCCTACGACCTCGGCAGCTGGCACCTCGTGGCGCTCAACTCCGCGATCTGTCCCGCGGCGACGGGATGCGGCCCCGGCGACCCGCAGTACGAGTGGCTGCAGAACGATCTGGCATCGAGCGACGCCTTGTGCACGCTCGCGTATTGGCATCATCCGCGGTGGGACTGGCTTCACTACCAGAACGCCAGCTGGACCGAGGACTATGAATGGCTCCGTTCGAAGCCGTTCTGGGACCTCCTGTCCGCCGCGCACGCCGACGTCGTGTTCGGTGGTCACAATCACAACTACTCGCGGTGGGTGCCGATGGATGCGGACGGCAACGCGGACCCGAGCGGGATCCGTCAGTTCATCGTAGGGGTGCGGCGGTCGCAACCTGAACGGGTTCGGATCGAAGAGCACGCGCCCCGACACGTTCGCGAAGGGATGGTCGAACGGGTTCGGGTTCCTGCAGCTCACGCTTCGCGACGGTGCATACGACTGGAAGTTCATGCCCGCCGACGGCCAGCTGAACTTCGTGGACGAGGGCACCGGTACCTGCCACTGAGTTACAGCAACGAGGTCAGATCCGTGATCACGGTGTGGCCGTTGGTCGAGGGCGCGAACCCGTCGGCCGGCTGGGCGCCGTCGCGCACGATCAGCCTGGTATCGATGCCGAGCGCCCGTGCCCCGTCGCAGTACGAGGTCTGGTCGTCGACGAACACCGCATCGGCTGGGGCGGTCTCGATCGCGTCCAGCGCCGCTCGGTAGATGCCGGGCTCGGGCTTGCGAACGCCGACCTCGAAGGACAGGATCACGGCGTCGAAGAGCGCGGGCAGGCCGAGCTGCTCGACGATGGGGCGGGTGGCGTTCGAGCAGTTGCTGACGAGCGCCGTCCGCACTCCTCGCTCCCGCAACGCGGCGACCGTCGGCAGCGAGTCGTCGTAGAGCCGGACCTCTCCGCCGAACGCCTCCTCGGCCTCGACGGCGGCGCGCACGAGCTCCTCGAGAGGCGACTCCATGCCTGCGGCGATGAGGAGCCCGCGCATGCTGTCCTCGTTGGTGGGGTAGGCGCCCGTGTTCCGCTCCAGCCGGGTCAGGTGATAGGCCATGCCGAGCGTCTCTTCGTCGATGCCGGTGAGGTCGGACAGCTGGGTGCGCCAGCCCTGCCAGTCGCCGTCGACGAGTGTGTCGTAGAGGTCCAGCAGCACGGCGGGCTCAGGCATAGGCTCCTCAGGGTATCCGACGTTCGCCGCCGGACTAGCCGAACAGGTCGGCCAGGTAGTCGTCGACGCTCGCGGTGCCGGTCGCGGCCGCGACCTCGTCCTCGCGCACGTCGATCGCTGGCGCTCGCTCGTCCAGATGGGCGCGCACCGTGTCGACGTCGAGGAACCGCGACACCACCGCGTACATGTGGACGTCGTCGCGCGGCTTCTGCCGCCGGTAGTAGCGCTGGGGATACGTGATCGTCAGCTCGTCGCGCGCGCGGGTGAGAGCGACGTACAGCAGCCGGCGCTCCTCTTCTAGTTCGTCGTCGTCGCCCGTCGCCATGTCGGACGGGATGCAGCCGTCGGTCGCGTGGATCACGTGCACGGCATCCCACTCGAGGCCCTTGGCCGAGTGGATCGTCGACAGGATCAGGTAGTCCTCGTCGAGCAGCGGCGGCCCGGCCAGGTCGGAGGTGGACGCCGGCGGGTCGAGCGTGAGCTCGGACAGGAACCGCCCGCGCGCCTCGTAGCCACGGGCCAGCAGGGCGAGCTGATCGAGATCGGCCAGCCGAGCCACGACCGACTCGTACTTCCGCGCGATGACCGGCTCGAGGTAGATCCGGATCCGCTCCAGCTGTGCGGAGGGGGACAGGAGCTCCTCGTCGGCACAGCCCGCAAGCGCGCTGCGGAGCTGTTGCATGCCCTCCCCGACACCCTTGGGCACCTCGAGTGAATGGTCAATCAAGTTGACGAATGGCGTCGTGGCCTCGTTCCGGACACCGATCTGATCCATCACACGCCGGGCGCCGGCCGGGCCCATCCCCTCGGGCAGCTGCAGCACGCGGAACCATGCGACCTCATCGTGCGGGTTCTCGATCACGCGCAGCATCGCCAGGGCGTCCTTCACGTGCGCCGCCTCCAGGAACTTCAACCCGCCGAACTTCACGAACGGGATGTTGCGTCGGAGCAGCTCGACCTCGAGCAGATCGGAATGGTGCGCGGCGCGGAACAAGACGGCCTGCTCCTTCAACGGCGTGCCGCGCTCCCGCGCGGCGAGGATCGAGCGGCAGATCGTGTCGGCCTGATCGTTCTCGTCCAGGCACGCCTGCAGGGTCGGCGTCGCGCCGTCGGTGCGCTCGGTCCACAGGGTCTTCTCGTGGCGCTGCGGTGACAGCGCGATGACCGCGTTCGACAGGTCCAGGATCGGCGCGGTCGACCGATAGTTCCGCTCGAGCTTGACGATCGCCGCGCCGGGGAACCGCTCGGGGAAGGCCAGGATGTTGTGCACGGTGGCCGCGCGGAACCCGTAGATCGCCTGGGCGTCGTCCCCGACCACCGTCAGGTTCTGCTTCGTGCCGAACGGTCGCATCGCCGCGAGGATGTCGGCCTGCAGCGCGTTCGTGTCCTGGTATTCGTCGACCAGGATGTGATCGAACATCGTGGCGACCTGCGGGCCGGTCTGCGGCGAGGCCGCCAGCGCCTTCCAGAACAGGAGCAGATCGTCGTAGTCGAGGGTCTGCTGCTCGCGCTTGCGCACGACGTATGCGCGGAAGATCTCGCGGATGCCCTCGGTGTCGTCGATGCACCACGGATAGTGGCGCTCGATCACCGCGTCGAGCTTCGCCCCCGCGTTCACGACCCGCGAGTGGATCTGGGCGAGCGTCTCCTTGCGCGGGAACCGCCGCTCGCGGGAGGCGTAGCCGAGCTCCTCGCGCAGCAGGTTCATGACGTCGGCGCCGTCGCTCTGATCGAGGACCGTGAAGCCGGGGGACAGGCCGAGCGTGCGGCCGTGGATGCGGAGCAACCGGTTGGCGACCGCGTGGAACGTGCCGCCCCAGACGCGGCCCGCGTCGCGATGGCCGCCCTGGCGCTCCGCGCGCTCGAGCATCTCGCGGGCCGCCCGCCGGCTGAAGGTCAGCAGCAGCACGCGCTCCGGGCGGACGCCCCGCTCGAGCAGGCAGGACACCCGCGCCGCCAAGGTGGTGGTCTTCCCGGTGCCCGCGCCAGCCACGATCAGCAGCGGTCCCTCACCATGGGTGGCCGCGGCCCGTTGCTCGGGATTCAAAGAGTCGAACATGCGTTCGAGCAGTGTACGTCGCCCGGCGCCCCGGGTCGAGCAGGCGGTCAGCGGGCGCGGTCGCGGACCGCGCGGATCGCGTCCGCCCTGGCGAAGCCCAGCGTTGCTGCTCGGCGGAGGTACGCATCCGCCTCCGCCGCGAGCGCGACGTCGGCATCGACCGGCGGACGGTCAGAGACGAACGTGCCAGCGCGGCCCCGGCCGACGAGCCAGCCTTCCTCCTCCAACGCGCGATAGGCGCGCGCGACGGTGTTGGGCGCGAGTGCCAGGTCCTCCGCGCACGCGCGGACGGGCGGCAGGCGATCGCCCGGCAGCAACGTGCCGCGCTCGATCCGGGTACGGATCGCGTCGCGCAGTTGTTCGTAGGGCGGACCGTCGCCCTCGCGGATCCGAACCCGCAGGCGAGCTGTTGCCGCAGGAGCAGGCATCGCGGCGAGTATCACACGCGCCTGCGCTATGGTTCGCCGATGCGGATCCGGATCGTGCCCGGCGGGCCGATGCTCGTCGACGGCGTGCCCGTTTCGAGGCTCGCACACGTCGACGACGCGTTCACGCTTGCGTCGATCGAGACCGGCGATCGCTACGCGTTGTGTCGATGTGGGCGATCGGGCGCGCTCCCGCTGTGCGACAAGGAGCCGCCGTACGCCTGCTTCGAGGAGGAGCCACCGGACGGACTCGAGCCCGGCCCGTTTCACTGGGACGTGCCCGATCCTGCAGGTCCGCCCGCGATCGCGTTGAAGCCCGACGGGCCGATCCGGGTGGCCGGCGACGTGGACATCACCTACGGTGAGGCGCCGCTCGGCGGTCGCGACCGGTGGTCGCTGTGCCGATGCGGCGCCTCACGGTGTCAGCCGATCTGCGATTCCTCGCACAAGATCGTCGGGTTCCGCGGCTAGGCGGTCGCGCCCAACCCAAGCTTCTCCACGACGTCGGTCGGGAACACGTGGCAGTACGGCGTGTGGCCGTTCCCCTCGTAGTACCGCTGGTGGTAGTCCTCCGCCGGATAGAACGCGGTGAGCGTCTGGATCTCGGTCGCGATCGGCCGCGGGAACGCCAGCTGCGCCTTCGCGCGAGACTCGGTCGCGGTGACGAGCTGCTCTGGCGTATGCGCGAAGATCACGCTGCGGTACTGATCGCCCACATCGGGTCCCTGCCGGTCGACCTGCGTCGGGTCGTGCATCGCCCAGAAGACCTGGAGCAACTGGTCATAGGTCACGACCGCGTTGTCGAAGGTCACCTGGACCACCTCTGCGTGCCCCGTCCTGTGGCCGCAGACCTCGCGGTAGGTCGGGTTGGCGGTCACGCCGCCGCTGTAGCCGCTCACGGCGTCGAGGACTCCTGGCACCTTGCGGAACACCCACTCGACCCCCCAGAAACAGCCGGCGCCGAAGGTTGCGCTCTCGGTCGTCACTGATACCTCCTCACTGTCGGTACTCCCCAGTGTCGAGGGGAGCCCCGGGCGTTGCAGTTACGACAGCGGTTGCCACCCGAGACAGCATCCGCCCTCCGAGCCGACGATCTGATGCTGGTGGGAGCCGTCGATCTTCGAGACCCAGACCGCCGAGCCAGCGCTTCCCAGCGAGAAGGTGATCCACACGCCGTCCGGGGAGAACACCGGGCTGTAGCTCGCCCCGGTGGTGGTGACCTGGTGCTTGTGGGATCCGTCCGCTCGCATGATCCAGACCTCCGACGTGCCCGAGCTGCCGCTCGAGAAGCCGATCAGCCGACCGCTCGGGCTCCAGTCGGGGTAGTCGCCGCCCGCGCTCGTCAGCGCGTGATCGTGCGAGCCGTTGGCCCGCATCACATGGATCTGGCCGTCGACCCCCGACCCGTAGACGATCTTCGATCCGTCGGGCGAGAACCGTGGGTACTCCCCAATGCCCGTGCCGATCCGGTGTTGGTGTGTGCCGTCGGGATGGATCACCATGATCGGGCTGTTGCCGCCGTCGTTGGCGAAGACGATCCACTTCCCGCTGGGCGACCAGGACGGGCTCCACTCGTACGTGGCGTCGTGTGTGATCCGGCGCAGGTGCGAGCCGTCGGCCTTCATCACGAACAGGTCCGTGTTGCCGCCGCCGTTGTCGCCGTCGAAGACGATCCAATGACCGTCCGCGGAGAACATCGGCGCTTCCATGAAACCCGGGCTCGAGAAGTGCGTCACGGTCGTCTTGTACGTGCCGTCGGATCGCACCAGTGCGATCTGCTGCTTGTTGGTTGTGTAGGCGATCCGGCCGTTGTGGCCGGGGAAGCTGGCAGATGCGGATGGCGCGACGATCAATGCGACGAGCGCGGCGACGGTGCACGCGAGAGCGACCTTACGGATCAGCACGGTTCCTCCTCGAGGGTTGGGTACCGGCCTATCGTACGGCTACCTCGCGCTTGGAAGGAGGGTGTAGCCTCCGGCCTTCGGGTTGAACGGAGAATCAAACGTGAACGAGAACCGCTACGACGCGATCGTGATCGGCGGCGGACACAACGGGCTGGTCGCGGCCGCATACCTCGCCAAGCGCGGGGCCAAGACCGTGGTGCTGGAGAAGCGGCACAAGACCGGCGGGGCGGCCGACACGATGGAGCCCTGGCCCGACGAGCTGCCGGGGGTCAAGGTCAACACGCTCAGCTACACGATGTCGCTGATGCCGCCGTCGGTGCGGCGCGATCTGCAGCTGGAGCGGTTCGGGTTCAAGTTGCTCCCGCTCGGGCAGGGGTACCTGCCGATGCGCGGAGGCGGCGCGATCGTCCAGCACACCGACGACAAGATCACGCGCGAGTCGATCGAGAAGCTCTCGAAGAAGGACGCCGACGCGTACTTCGCGTTCTACGACTGGGTCGGACACATCGCCGACATCATGGGCCCGATGCTCATGAAGACCCCGCCGCATGTCGGGTCGAAGAAGTTCGGCGACATCAAGGACGTCTTCCAACTCGGCTGGGCGCTCCGCAAGCACGTCGACGAGCAGACCGTCGCCGACATCACGCGGCTGTTCACGATGAGCGCGACCGACCTGCTCGACCGGTGGTTCGAGACCCCGCAGATGAAGGGGTTCATGTCGGTCAACGGCATCATCGGCACCTGGGCCGGACCCGACGCGCCCGGCACCGCCTACGTCCTGATGCACCACTCGGTGGGCGACATCGGCGACGGCGAGGTCGCGAGCTGGGGGTTCATGGAAGGCGGCATGGGCGCGGTCGCGAAGGCCTGCGAGGAGAGCGCCAAGTTCTTCGGCGCGGAGGTACGCGTCAACGCCGGCGTGAAGAAGATCGTGACGAGCGGTGGGCGGGTCACCGGCGTGGCGCTCGAGTCCGGCGAGGAACTGCAGGCCCCGCTGGTCGTCACCGCGATCCATCCGAAGATCACCTTCCTGCAGCAGCTCGAGCGCACGGAGCTGCCCGCGTCGTTCGTCTCCGACATCGAGAACTGGAAGACGCGCAGCGGCACCGTGAAGATCAACCTGGCGATCGACCGGTTGCCGACCTTTACCGCGAACCCGGACTACGACCCCGAGATCCAGGGCGGCGCCATCCAGCTGCTGGACGACGTCGAGCAGCTCGAGCAGGCGTATCAAGACGCGCGGTTCGGTCAGGCCGCTCGCGTGCCGTTCAGCGACACCGAGATCCCGACGGTGGTCGACAAGACGCTCGCGCCCGAGGGCATCCACACGGTGTCGATGTTCAGCCAGTGGGTGCCGGCTGACTGGGCCGACGACGAGGACGACCACTGGCCCGAGCTGGAGGCCTACGCCGACCGCCTGATCCAGCACTTCGACGACGTGGCGCCCGGGTTCAAGGACTCGGTGAAGGCGCGACAGATCATCGGCCCGAAGCAGATGCAGGAGGGCTGGGACCTGATCGGCGGCAACATCTTCCACGGAGAGCTCACGGTCGATCAGCTGTTCCACATGCGGCCCGCCGTCGGGTTCGCCGACTACCGCACGCCGATCGCCGGGCTGTACCAGGCGTCGTCGGCCACCCACGCGGGCGGCGGCGTCACGGGGTTGCCCGGTCACCACGTGGTGCGCGAGATCCTGAAGGACAAGGGCGTCAAGAAGTGACGCGACGCGGCCGGTAGGCTGCCGCGTCATGGATGCGCCCTCGGAAGCACTCGCGGAGGTCTTCGCGCGTTGGGCGTTGCGATCCCGCGCGCCGGGTGTGGCGTGGGGCCTGGTCCGAGACTGCGCGCTGGTCGCGAGCGGCGGCGTCGGCACGCTGCGGGTCGGTGACGACGCGCCGCCCGATGCCGACAGCGTGTTCCGGATCGCCTCGATGACGAAGTCCTTCACCGGCGCGGCGCTGATGTCGCTCGTGGCCGAGGGACGGATCCGGCTCGACGAGCCCGTCGTGACCTACGTGCCGGAGCTTGCGGGCTGGCGGGGACCGACGATCGACGGGCCCCCGCTGACCTTCCGACACCTCGTCTCGATGGAGGCCGGGCTGCCGAGCGACGACGCGTGGGCGGATCGACATCTGGATCTGCCGCCGGGCGGGATGGACGCGCTGATCGCCCACGGCGGGTCCTTCACCTGGACGCCGGGGCTGCGGTTCGAGTACTCGAACCTCGGCGTGGGGGCTGATCGGCCGCGTCATCGACCGGGTCGCCGGGGTTCCGGTTCAGACGGTCATAGGCGATCGGCTGCTCGGCCCGCTCGGCATGTCCTCGACGACCTGGGTGCGTCCGGAAACGGCGAACACTGCCGAGCCGTACTCGTGGGTAGACGACGCGTGGGTGGCGGAGCCCGAGCCGCTGGGCGACGGCACGATCGCGCCGATGGGCGGGCTCTGGACGACGGTGCGCGACCTCGCGAGCTGGGTGGCGTTCTTCTGCGACGCGTACCCGCCGCGCGACGACCCGGACGAGGGACCGGTGCCGAGGTGGGCGCGACGCGAGATGCAACAGCCCCGTCGCTTCGACGGCGTCGCCGAGGAGCGCCCGCGTCCGGACGGCCCGGCGCGCGCGCAAGCCTATGGGTACGGGATCGGTCTGGGGGCGCGCGTCGATCGTCGCCTCGGCACGGTGATCGGCCACAGCGGGGGCCTGCCCGGCTACGGCTCGCATATGCGCTGGATCCCCGACCGCGGCGTCGGTGTCGTCGCCGTGTCCAACGTCACGTACGGGAACATGCACGCGGCGTGCATCGAGGCGCTCGAGACGCTCGCGGATCTCGACGCCCTGCCCCCGGCTCGGAAGCTCGAGGCGACGCCCGCGTTGACGGCCGCCGCGGACCGTGCGGTCGCCCTGGCGAACGACTGGCGTGACGAAGACGCGCGGGCGTTGTTCGCCGACAACGTGGCGCTCGATGAGTCGTTCGATCGGCGCGCGGCCGAGGCGGCCGCGGCGGTCGCGCGGCACGGGCGCCTCGCGATGGAGTCCTTCGAGGTGGACGCGCCGACGCGCGGCGACGTGGTGGCCGCCGGCGGGCTCGTCCACATCGAGCTGGAACTGAACCACGAGGATCGCGTCCAGTGGTGGAGGGTGCTGGACCGGTCGATCCCGTCGGACCTGCCGATCGTGCTCGACCCTGTCCGCCTCGCGGCGATCCCGCCGTCGGCGTACGTGCTGCTGCGTCCGGCGGCCGACCTCGCCGACGCGTTCGATCGGTGGCGTGGCGACACGCTCGATCGGCTCGGCGGAGTGCGCGCGTTGCTCCCGGCCCCGCACGCGACGATGAAGGCGTTCGGCTCGAGCCGGGCGCCGCTCGCGCCCGGCGACGAGGATCGGATCGTCGAGGTGGTGGCGGCCTGGGCGGCCGACACCGACGCGATCGAGCTGCGAGCCGAGGGCATCGAGCTGTTCGACGGGGACGAACCGGTGCCGGTGGTGATCCTCGCGATGCCCGGGTCGTTCTCCGAGGCGATCCGCGACCTGTGGGAGCGATGCGCCACGGCTGCGTTGCCTGTGGGCTCCAGCGACGACATCGGCGCGGCCGACTGGCGAGCGCATCTGTCGCTGTGCTACCCGGACGCGGCGCCGTCGGAGGCGATCTGGGAGCAACTGCGCACCTGGGCGCGTTACGTCGAGGTCGGCGAGGCGGCCAGCATGACCTACGAGGCCGAGGTCGTCGCGTTCGGGGACGGCACTGAGCGGCGGCTGGGCCGCTTTCCGTTCAAACGGTGAGCGACTGACACAGGCGGCCGACCTCCAACATGAGGTCGCCGCCGTCGGGATCGCCGTGTTCGTAGGCGAGCAGCCCCGTGTCGACCGCCACCGCGAACGCCCAGCCCTTGACACGGCTGCGCGGCACGTCCAGCTGATCGGTGAGTTGGTCCATGCGGGCCTGCAGCTGTTCGCGCCCGGCGGCCGGGTCCGCGACGAGGTCGCCCGGCTTGTCGCGCAGCAGCGACGCGACGTCGAACGCGGGCTCGCCGACGAGCGGCTTCGGGATCCACCGCCACCGCGCGATCGCCGTCCATCACGAACGCGTCCAACCGGACATCGCCGTGCAGGAGGACCTGCGAGATCTGTGTCGTCGTGAACGAGCGAAAGAGCTGTTGGGCGTCGGTGAGGAGCTGCCGTTCGAACGGGCGGTGCGCCGACTCGTAGCGGGCCGGCATCTCCGCGGTCCAGGCGCGGACCTCCGCAGACAGCGGCTGCAGCCCCTCGGGCGCGGGGATCCAGAGCGCCCGAAGCGCCTCGGCCACCAGCCGCAACGCCCGCATCGGGTTGCGCTCGGCGCCGAGCGAGATGCCGGGCACGGGCGCGGCGCGCAGGTGCGCGCCGCGGGGATCGGTTTCGAGCAGGCGAACGGCGCCCTCGCCGTTCCACGCCGTCAGGGCGGTCGTCTCATCGGCGAACCACCCGTCGGGGTAGGCCATGCGCAACAACACCGGCTCCTCGGCACGGGTCGCGGGGATCGTCATGCCGAACGCGTCGAGCTGGCGCGAGGGACCGGTGATCGACAGGTCCCAGTCCGCGCGCATCGCCGAGATCAGATCGGGCAAACCCTCGAGCCACGCGTCCGCCTCGACGCCCACCCGCGTGCGAACGGCGGCCTCGAACCGCGCCAACGGGTCGGTGGGTTCATCGGTGGGCATCGGCTCAGGAGCCTACCCCGTCGGGCCGACGGGCTCCGGCGTATGACGAGCCGAAGGGCGGATGCGGGCGCAGGGTCGCGCCTGCCGATACTTCGGGTGTCCCTGTGCGTTGGAGGAGGGAGCTCTATGCGTCAGTGGGAATTGTTCGGCATCACCGACGATGACCCGTATTGGACGCCCCCTCGTGCATCGGACATCCCGGTCGGGATCGCATTCGTACCCGACCTGGATGACGAGAACGAAGAGGCGTTGCTTCCCGAGCCCGCGTAGCCGGCTCGTCCGTTACGCGGCGAAGGTCGCGGCGGCGTCGAGGATCCGTGCGACCTCGGCGTCGCCGTGCGCCGTGCCGAGGGTCCACAGCTCGAAGCCCGAGGGCGGCAACGCCACGCCACGCTCCAGGAAGTGGTGGAACAACCGCGCGTACCGCCCGTGGTCCGCGGCCTTCGCGCCCTCGAAGTTCTCGACCGGACGATCGGTGAAGAACATGCTGAACATCGAGCCCGCCCGGTTGATCGTGACCGGCAGATCCTTGGCGGCGAAGCGCTCGCGGAGCCCCGCGACGATCGTGTCGGCCGTTGCCTCGAGGCCGGGATACGGATCGGTGCTGCGCGCGAGGTCGAGCGCCGCGATGCCCGCGGCGACCGCCACCGGGTTCCCGCTGAGGGTTCCCGCCTGATAGACGGGGCCGACCGGGGCGAGGTGGTCCATCAGATCCCGTCGCCCGCCGAACGCCGCGCACGGGAAACCACCCCCCATCACCTTGCCGAGCACCGTGAGGTCCGGCGCGACGTCGTACACGGATTGGGCGCCGCCGTACGCGATGCGGAACCCGGTGATCACCTCGTCGAGGATCAGCAGCGCGCCGCTCCCCGTGCAGAGATCGCGGAGCTGCTGCAGGTATCCCAGTGCGGGTGGCACGACCCCCATGTTGGCGGCAACCGGTTCGACGATCACCGCGGCGATCCTGTCGCCGCGCTCGGCGAACAGCGCTGCGATCGCCTCGGGGTCGTTGTACGGGGCGGTGAGGGTGTCGCGCGCCGCGCCCTCGGTCACGCCGGGCGAGCCCGGCAGGCCGAGCGTCGCCAGGCCCGAGCCGCCGCCCTTGGCCAACAACGCGTCGGAATGCCCGTGGTAACAACCCTCGAACTTGACGATGAGGTCGCGGTGCGTGACGCCGCGAGCCAGCCGGATCGCCGACATCGCCGCCTCGGTGCCGGAGGAGACGAGGCGGACCGACTCGACGCTCGGCACCGCATCGACGATCCGCGCGGCGAGCTCCACCTCGCCCTCGGTCGGCATCCCGAACGAGGTGCCGCGCGACGCTGCCTCGGCCGCGGCCGCCACGATCGCAGGGTGGGCGTGGCCGAACAACAGTGCTCCCCAGGACTGCACGAGGTCGACGTAGCGGGTGCCCTCGACGTCTTCGATCCACGCGCCCTCGCCGCGCGCCGGGAACACGGGCGTCCCGCCGACCGAACCGAACGCCCGGACCGGTGAGTCGACGCCGCCGGGGATCACCTGCTGCGCGCGAGCGAACAGTTCGTCGTTGGTCGTCACGGCCCGGGATGCTACCCGCGCGTCGATCAGCCGGTCGTGACGATCAGCTGGGGTGTGAACCCCGCGGCGCCCTCGCTCGACGTGTAGTCGGCGCCGTTGGACGATGAGGAGCTGACGCGGAAGCTCACGACGCCGTCGCCGGTCACGAACGACTTCACGTCGACCGTGACCCAGGTTCCGGCTGTGACCGATCCGCGCGTCGCCGTCGGGGCGCTGAGCGCGGCGGGGGCGTTCGCCCAGGTGACCGAGCCCTCGTTCCAAGTCGAGGTCGCCGTCGGTCGGAACGTGCCGCCGGCATCCGACGGATCGACGCAGTACAGCCGGAGCGTCGCGGAGGTGACCGTCTTGGTCCCGATCCCGCTCACCGCGAACCGCATCAGGAAGTCCTTGACCGGGCTGCCGTCGGTCTGCACCGTCGTAGCCTGTCCGAAGTTCGACCCGGGGGTGTCCGATCGGACATACGCGTCGTCGGTCGGAGGGAAGGTGAGCTGGCCGCTCGGCGCGGGCGTCGTAACGGTCGCTGTATTGCTCGCGGCCGACGTGTTGCCCGCGGCGTCGAACGCGCGCACGGTGTAGCTGTACGTCGTCGCCGGGGCCACGGTGGTGTCCGCGTAGGTCGTGGTCGAGGGACCGATAGTGGCGATCGCCGCGCCGTCGCGGATCACCCGGTAGCCGGTCACGCCCACGTTGTCGGTCGAACCGGTCCACGCGAGCGCCACGCGACCCGCCGTCGCAGTCGCCGAGAGATTCGTCGGGGCGGACGGTGCTTGCGTGTCCCCCGACCCGCCGCCCCCGAAGGAGTAGGTGCCCACGTCGAAGGCACGCCCGAACTCATCGGTCGGCGTCACCGTGACCTGCGAACCGTTCACGGTGACCAGCAGGAAATGGAACACGCGGTCGATCGTCGTGGGCCGAGGCGCCGATCCGCAGGAGCTGCCGTGCGTGGAGGAGGAGTACGACCATCCGAGCGCATAGGCGACGTTCGTGCATCGACTGACGGGCTCGAGCGGTGCGCCCCCTCCGCCCGTCACGTAGGCGACGGGCATCCCGCTGCCGGACGGCAGGTTCCGATCGTAGATGTGCGCGTGGCCGTTGAAGACGAGGTCTACGCCATGGTCGGCCAGCAACCCCTCGAGGTGATCCGGGCCGCTCAGAAACGTGTCGGAGGCCTCCGTCGAGTTGGCCGAGTACAGCGGGAAGTGGAAGAACGCGAACTTCATCGCCGTCGGGTGCGCGGCGAGGTCCGCCGCCAGCCACTGGTACTCGGGGCTCGACGGCAGCCAGTGCGCGTCGTAGTCGTTGTCGTAGAGGTTCGTCGAGCCGACGTTGCTGTTGGCCCAGGACGCCTCGAGGACGTAGAAGCGCGCGGGGCCGGCGTCGAAGGCGTACCACATGCTCGGGTAGCTCTTGGACGACGTGCCGTTGGCGCAGCAGTACGTGTCCATCTGATAGCGGCCACCCGAAGCGGCGACCGCGCGATCCTGCGGCCAGTTCGTGAGCGGAACGCTGTTCATGCCGTGGTTGCCCTGCGCGGCGAACATCGCGATCGAGGAGCCTGCGACGGTCCAGAACGATGGGCCGAAGACCGCCGACGTCTCGGCGCCCATCTGCACGAGATCGCCGTAATTCGTCTGGGTCCCGGAGTTGTAGGCGGTGTCCCCCGTGTTGATCGCGAAGCGCGCGCCGCTCGCGGCGATCTGGCTCATCAGCCGGGCCTGGTCCGGGTTCGACCCACTCGAGTCGACGGAGCCCCAGTCGCCGAACACCGCGAATGAATACGAGGCGTTCGAGCCCGCGGGTACCTGCGAGCGGAAGACGGGGGACGGATCCGAGCCGAGCAGATCGGTCGTGCCTGCGAACACCCGGTAGCAATAGGCGCTGTTCGTCGCGAGCCCCGAGACCATCGCCTTCCATTGGTATTCGGCTGTCGAGCCGACGGTGATCGACGTCCTGGTCGCCGTCACTGTGTGCGCCGTACAGGATTCGGCTCCCACCAGGCCGTAGGTGACGGACCCGGTGCCGGCCGACGTGAGGGTCGCCCAGTTCACGGTCACGTTGGTCGTGACCAAGTCGGTGAGGTAGGGATAGCGGCGCAACGAACCCGAGACGGCGGCGCTGGCCGATGTACTCGGCACCGCGGCGATCCAGAGCCCGATGGCGACAAGGACGACGCCGGTGCATCGCCCGATCCGACGAACCCGACCGCTCGAACCCGTGCCCGCCATGCGATTTCTTCTCACCCTCCGCCCTCTTCAGTACGCGACCGTAGGGACAGGACCGCACTCGGGCTGGGGCCGTTCCTACCCGAGCGCATAGGTCTTTACGTCGAACGTGCGCCCCAGCTCGTCCGTGGGCGCGACGGTCACCTGTGTGCCGCTCACCGTCACGAGCAGAAAATGGAACACCCGGTCGATGGTGGTGGGCCGAGTCGCAGCACCGCACGCGCTCCCGTGCGTGCTCGATGAGTACGACCACCCGATCGCGTACTGGTCGAACGAACTGCAACGGCTGACCGGCTCCAACGTGCCACCCCCACCGCCCGTGACGTAGCTCACCGGCATACCGGTCGCCGAGGCGCGGTTGCGTTGATAGATGTGGGCGTGACCGTTGAACACGATGTCGACCCCGTACCGGCCGAGGAGCCCTTCGAGGTGGCTGGATCCGGTGAGCCACGTGTCCGAGCTCTCGGTGGCGTTGTCGGAATACAAAGGGAAGTGCAGGAAGGCGAACGACACCGAACGCGGATGCGTCGCGAGATCGTTGGCGAGCCACTGGTACTCGGCCCTGCTCGAGGTCCAGTGGTTGTCGTAGTCGTTCTCATACAGGTCCGCGTCGCCCATGTTCGCATTGCTCCACGCCGCGTCCAGCACGTAGAAGCGCGCGCGTCCCGCGTCGAAGGCGTACCACTCGCTCGGGTAGCTCCTGGATGAAGTCCCGTTATAGCAGCAGTACGTGTCCATCTGATATCGGCCCGCCGAGGCGGCGACCGCGCGATCCTGCGGCCAGTTCGTGAGGGGCACGCTGTTCATCCCGTGGTTCCCCTGCGCGTTGAACATCGCGATCGAGTCGCCCGCGACGGTCCAGAACGACGGTCCGAACACCGCGGAGGTGCCCGAGCCCCGCTGGACGAGGTCGCCGTAATTCTTCTGGCTCCCGGAGTCATAAGCGGTGTCCCCGGTGGTGACCGCGAACCGCGCGTCGCTCGCGGCGATCTGGCTCATCAGACGCGCCTGATCCGCGTTGTTGCCGCCGGAGTCGACCGCGCCCCAGTCCCCGAAGACCGCGAAGGAGTACGAGGCGTTCGAGCCGGCCGCCACCTGCGAGCGGAAGGTTGGCGACGCGTCCGAGCCGAGCAGATCGTTCGTCCCCGCATAGACGCGGTAGCAGTAGGCGCTGTTGGTCGAAAGGCCTGAGAGCTTTGCCTTCCATTGGTACTCGGTGGTCGAGCCCACGGTGATCGATGTCTTGCTGGCGGCAGTTGTGTGCGCGGTGCAGCTCTCCGTGCCGACGCGGCCGTAGCGCACGCTGCCCGTCGTGCCCGCGGTGGTGGTCGCCCAGTTGATCGTGACGTTCGTGGTCACGAGATCGGTCAGGTACGGGTAACGGCGAAGCGTGGATGACGGGCCGGCCGCCACCGTCTGCGAGGGGACCGCCGCCAGGACGCACGCGAGGGCAGCACAGAGAGCCGCGATGCGCATCCGTACGGTCACCATGCCCTCCCAGGGACCCAGACTCCCTACAGCAGGAAAGGTATGCCATCAGGCCCTCGTTGGGGAGGGGTCGGCTCGGATTTCTCAGGTTTGTTGACGGTGGGCGGCCGGCCCGGGACGCTTCCCGCATGGTGCAGCCGCCCGCAGGGCCGGAATCGGGGCAGGGCCACCCCCTCGACCCGATCCCCGAACGGCCCCATCTGGTCACCCCCGGTCGGATCGTGATGCTGCTCCTTGCCCTGATAGGGCTGTACGTGGTGTGGCCGTCCCTGGTCGCGACGTTCTCCTCGGTCGATGAGCTGAAGCACGTCTCCCCGATCTGGTTCGTCGTCATGGCGGGGTGCGAGTCGGCGAGCTACGGCTGCATGTGGTTGCTGATCGGGCTGTGCCTCGGCTCGCGGCGCTACTTCGCGATCGGGGCCTCGCAGGTGGTCGGGAACTCGGTCAGCAAGATCGTGCCGGGCGGCAGCCCGATGGGGGCTGCGACGCAGTACCGGATGCTCGTCGGCGCCGGCATGGACGCCGCGCGGATCGGCACGGGACTGACGGCGGCCTCGCTGATCAACGTCGCGACCCTGTTCGCGCTGCCGGTCCTCGCCGTGCCGGCGATCCTCGGCGGGGTCACGGTTGACCGGGGCCTGGCTCGCGCCGCCTGGCTGGGCGTGGCGGTCTTCGTGCTGCTGGTCGGCGGCGGCGCGGTGCTGTTGCTGCTGGACAAGCCGATCGAGTCGGTCGCCCATGCGATCCAGCGGATCCACAACGCGCTGCTGCGCCGCCGCCCCCCGATGGTCGATCTTGCCGCGCGGCTCACGCGCGAGCGGGACACGGTTCGAGGCTCGCTCGGCGCGCAGTGGGGGCAGGCGATCCTGCGATCGGCGGGCAACGTCGTGTTCGACTACCTGGCGCTGCTGGCGGCGCTCGTCGCCTCGGGCGCGCGGCCGCGGGCCTCGCTGGTGCTGCTCGCATACGTGGCCTCCGTGGTGCTGGGGATGATCCCCCTCACACCGGGCGGGCTCGGGTTCGTCGAGGCGGGCCTCGCCGCCATGCTCGTGCTGGCGGGCGTCCCGGCGCCTGCGGCCACGTTGGCGACCCTCGCGTACCGGCTGGTGTCGTACTGGCTGCCGATCGCCAGCGGCCCGGTGGCCTTCGCTCTGTACCGTCGCCGAGCCGCGCACTGGGAGCGGGCCGCGCCCGCCTAGTGCCGCTTCTTCTTCGCGGGGTGCTTCTTGGGCTGGTGGTGACCGGGCAGGCCCTCGGGGGTCAGCTCCTGCTCGCGGTGGCGTTCCTCGGCGTGCTCCGTCGCCTCGCGGCTGGACAGCACGTACTGGATCACCGCGGCCGACCCGATCGCAACCAGGAACCCGGCGAACCCGAACGTCATGCCGGCGTGCTTGTCCAGCAGGTAGCCGACGAGGGCGGCGAGCCCCATGCCGGCGAGGCCGACCCAGAACGCCTGCGTCCAGTTGATGCGTCGCCCCTTGCCGACCAGCAGCTGCGCGACCCAGCCGGTGCCGAGCGCCATGCCGAAGAACCCGAAGATCAGGATGACCGCGACCACTCGTTGCTCCTCGCTCAGGGATGGGAACCTGCGGAGGCTAGCAGGGGTGGCGCCCGCGATGCCGCGCGGGTAGCGTGACCCAGCCGAACGCGAGGGGGGCCGGATGCAGCACACGGGTGGCGGCGAGCAGCCGCTCGGGCCGATCGATCCGCTGCTCGTTCCGCGGTTCGCCGGGCCCGCGACGTACGCGCGGCTGCCGCGGCTCGACCAGGTCGACCGGTGCGACGTGGCGGTCGTCGGTGTCCCGTTCGACGGCGGGGTGACCTATCGGCCCGGCGCCCGGTTCGGTCCGGCGGCGATCCGGGCGGGCTCGCGGCTCATGCGCGGCTACCACCCGGGGCTGGACGTCCAGCCGTTCGCGAGCCAGCAGGTCGCCGACGCCGGCGACATCGCCTGCACCCCGTTCGACATCGCCGAGGCGATCGACCAGATGGAGACCGGCGCGCGGGAGCTGCTCGGCGCCACCGGCGCGTTCGTCGCGCTCGGCGGCGATCACACGATCGCGCTGCCGCTGCTCCGGGCGGTGCACGGCTCGCACGGACCGGTGGCGCTCGTGCATTTCGACGCGCACCTCGACACCTGGGACTCCTACTTCGGGGCGGCGTACACGCACGGAACGCCCTTCCGTCGTGCCCACGAGGAAGGCTTGCTCGCATCGGAACGTTGTGCCCACGTCGGGATCCGCGGCCCGCTGTTCTCGCCGCAGGACCTCGTCGACGACGCGGGATTCGGGTTCACGATCGTCGGCGCGTTCGACTACCTGACGCGGTCGGTCGCGTCGGTGGCCGAGGAGCTCCGCGCCCGCGTTGGCGACGCGCCCGTGTACGTCTCGATCGACGTCGACGTCATGGACCCGGCGCACGCCCCGGGCACGGGCACCCCCGAGGCGGGCGGGATGACCAGCCGGGAACTGCTCGCGACGCTGCGGGCGCTGGCCGGCCTCCGGATCGTCGGCGCCGACGTCGTCGAGGTCGCGCCCGCCTACGACCACGCCGAGATCACGTCGATCGCGGCCGCCAACATCGTGTACGAGCTGCTCGGTCTGTTCGCCCGCCGATGACGACCCTGCGCGACCTCGCGGCTCGTGTCCGCGCGCGCGAGATCGGGTCGCACGAGCTGGTGGCCCGGTCGTTCCAACGGATCGAGACGCTCGACCCCGACCTGGGCGCGGTGGTCGCGCTGCGGCCCGACGCGCTCGCCGACGCGCGCGTGTTCGACGAGCAGCTGGCCGCCGGAGGATCCGCGGGACCGCTGGCGGGGCTCCCGCTGCTCGTGAAGGACATGACCGACGTCGCGGGCATGCGGACCACGTTCGGGTCGCGCGTGTTCGCGTCCGCGCCGGCCGCGACGACCGATGCGGTGGTGGTAGCTCGCCTCCGCGCGGCCGGCGCCATCGTCGTGGGCAAGACCAACCTGCCGGAGTTCGCCGCCGAGGGCTTCACATCCAACGATCTGTTCGGGACGACGCGCAACCCGTGGAACCTCGAGCGGACGTGCGGCGGTTCCTCGGGCGGTTCGGCGGTGGCGCTCGCGACCGGGATGGCGGCGATCGCGACGGCGACGGATGGGGGCGGCAGCATCCGGATCCCGGCCGCCTACTGCGGCCTCGTCGGCCTGAAGCCGACCAACGGCGTGGTCGGCCGCGACCCGATCCCGGATTGGATCGACCTGTCGACCGACGGACCGTTCTCGACCCACGCCGACGATCTTCAGGTGCTGCTCGACGTCCTGCGTGGCCCGACGTCGGGCGACCCGACCGCTCAGCAGGCGCCGCCGGCGGCGCGCGACCCGAAGATCGGCCGCGTCTTCTCGATCGATCGGTTCACCGACTTCGGGCCGTTGCCCGCCGAGGCTGCCGAGCCGTTCGCCGCCGGGTCGGCGCGGTTCGCCGACGTCGTCGGTCGCGAGATCGAGGCGGTCACGCCGGCGCAGCTGTTCGGCGACCGGCGGATCGACGACGACTGGTTCACGCTGTGCGGCGTCGAGCACGCGCATCTGTTCGGCCGAGCGTGGTTCGACGAGCACGTCGAGCTCCTGACGCCGGCCATCCGGTACCTCTTCGAAGGCGGGTTCTCCTGTCCCATGAACGAGTACCTTGCGGCACGGCGACGGCGGTTCGAGTACGTCCGCGCGCTCGACGACCTGCTCGGTGACGACGGCGTGCTGGTGTCGCCGGTCATGGCGACGGACGCGTGTCCCGCGGAGGGGTCCGAGGAGGGAACGGGCGCCGACCCGTACGTCTGCGCCGCCCAGAACATCACCGGTCATCCCGCACTGTCCGCGCCGTCGGGTTTCTATCCCAGCGGTGTGCCCTTCGGCCTCCAGGTGACGGCCCCGAGGTACCGGGACGACCTGCTGCTCGACATCGCGCGGCGATGGGAGCAGGCGGAGCCGTGGCCGGTGACGGCGCCGGACTACGAGCCGTTCGCCGAGCGCGTCAGTCCCGGAGCCACGTCGCGGCGTCGGCCGCGTGGTACGTGAGGATCAGGTCGGCGCCCGCGCGCCGGATCGAGGTCAACAGCTCCAGCACGACGCGCCGCTCGTCGAGCCAACCGTTGGCCGCAGCCGCCTTCACCATCGCGTACTCGCCGCTCACGTGGTACGCGGCGACCGGCGCGGCGCGGAGGTCGGCCGCCGCCCGCACGACGTCGAGGTACGGCAGCGCCGGCTTCACCATCACGATGTCCGCGCCCTCGTCGAGGTCGGTACGGATCTCGCGCAGCGCCTCGGCCGCGTTCGCCGGGTCCTGCTGGTAGCCGGTGCGGTCTCCGAAGCTCGGCGCCCCCTCCGCCGCCTCGCGGAACGGCCCGTAGAGCGTGCTGGCGAACTTCGCGGCGTAGGCCATGATCGCGACGTCGGTCGCACCCGCGGCATCCAGCGCCGTTCGGATCGCACCGACCTGCCCGTCCATCATGCCGCTGGGCCCCACCATGTCGACGCCCGCCGCGGCCTGGGCCTGCGCGATCCTCGAGTAGCGCTCGAGCGTTGCGTCGTTGTCGACCCGGCCGTCGGGCGTCAGCACCCCGCAGTGCCCGTGGTCGGTGTACTCGTCCAGGCACAGGTCGCTGACGATCACCGCGTCGTCTCCGACGTCGTCGCGGAGCGCGCGGATCGCCTGTTGCGTGATCCCGTCGGGGTTCCACGCCTCGGATCCCTCGGCGTCCTTGCGGGCCGGCACCCCGAACAGCATGAACGCGAGCACGCCGCGCGAGCGGATGTCGGCGGCCTGCTTGCGCAGGGACTCGATCGTGTGTTGGTACTGCCCGGGCATCGAGGCGATCTCGATCCGGTCGGAGATGCCTTCCTTCACGAACAGCGGCGCGATCAGGTCGGCGGCGTCGAGCGAGGTCTCGCGCACGAGCGCGCGCAGCGCGGGCGTGCGGCGCAGCCGTCGCGGTCGGTGTTCGGGGAAGCTCATGACCCGGACAGGGTAGCCGTCTGCTCGCCGCGACCGCCAGTCCCGGCTACCGGCTAGGCTGCCCCGAACGAACGAGGGGGAAGCGATGTACGAGTGGGCGTTGTTCGATGCCGAGGGCGTCGAGACCGGGGCGTCGGAGGCGTTCGCCACGCAGGCCGATGCCGAGGCGTGGTTCGGCGCGAACTGGGCGTCGCTGGCCGCCGCCGGCACCGCCGACGTCGCCCTGCGCAACAAGGAAGACGGCACCGAGGCCTACAAGATGAGCCTGGCCGCCGAGTAGCCCGCACGCATGACCCTCCGCGCCGTGTTCGAGGAAGAGCTGCGACGCGCGGGCGTCGCCTGGTGCGGCGGTCCCTGTCGGTACCGCAGCAGCCACCGCCGGGGGTTCGCCACGGCCGGCACCGTCCACCTGGACGCGAAGATCGGGACCCGTCGGTCCCTCTACCGCGGGATGCACGAGGTCGGACACGTCGTGCTCGGCCACGCGAAGCGAGGACGCCGCCGCCGCTGGGAGCTGGAGGCCGAGGCGGAGGCATGGGCGCAGCAACGGCTTCGGGAGCTGGGCATCGAGCTGCCCGAGGCGTCGGTCGAGGCGGGCCGCGCCTACGTCGCGCGCATGCGGCGCTGGGGCGACAACATCAGTCGAGCATGACGACCTACGTCGCGCTGCTCCGCGGGGTCAACGTCGGCGGCTCGAACAAGGTGCCGATGGCCGACCTTCGCGCCATGTTCGAGGCGAACGGGTTGGCCGACGCCCAGACCCTGATCCAGAGCGGCAACGTCGTGTTCCGGGCGGATGGCACCGAGGCCGCGCTCGTCTCCCGGATCGAGGCGGCGATCGCCGAGACGTTCTCCCTCTCGATCACCGTGATGGTGCGGTCCAAGGCGCACCTCGCGAAGGTGCTCGCGAACGACCCCTTCGCAGACGCGCCGCCGAACCTGGCACACGTTGCGTTCCTGTCGGCGAAGCCGGCGGCGAAGGCGGTTGCCGCGCTCGACCCCGATCGGTCGCCGCCCGACGCGTTCCGGGTGCACGGCCGCGAGGTCTACCTGCACTATCCGAACGGCTCGGGCCGTTCGAAGCTCACGGGCGACTATCTCGAGCGCGTGCTCGGCGTTCGCGCGACGGCTCGCAACCGGAACACGGTCGGCAAGCTCTTGGCGATGATGGCGTGAACCGCCCGTCGTCCGGAGCCGCTATCGTCGCGGCGTGACCGACAGCCTGGAGCGGAGCCCACGCAAGAGCCGGCGCGCGACCGCGTTGCGGCGTGTGCTGGGGTGCGCGGCGGCGGGGGTCGTCGTCGGCGTCGTCGCCGCGTTCCTCACGCCGTGGCAGGTCGCGGTGCTGCTGGCCTGGATCGCCACGTCGCTCGTGTTCTGCCTGTGGGTATGGGTCGCCGTGCACGACGCCGACCCCGAGATGACGAGACGGCTCGCGACCCGCGAGGACGACTCGCGCGCGGCGGCCGACGTGGTCCTGATCGCCGCCTGCGTGGCCAGCCTGATCGGGGTGGGCCTCACGTTGCTGAAGGCATCGACCCAGCTCGGGCTCACGCAGGTGCTGATCACGACCGTCGCGGTGGTGACGGTCGCCGTCTCCTGGCTGGACGTGCACACCGTCTTCACGCTGCGATACGCACACCTCTTCTACCGGGAGGGCGGTGGCATCGACTTCCACGGCGACGAGCAGCCGTGCTTCCGCGACTTCGCCTACGTCGCGTTCACGCTCGGGATGACGTATCAGGTCTCCGACACGAACCTCACGTCGCAGGACATCCGATCGGCAGCCTTGCGACACGCGCTGCTGTCCTACGTGTTCGGCATCGCCGTGATCGCGATGACGATCAACGTCATCGCCAGCCTGATCCGCCGGTGAGCCACGGCGCGAGACGCGGTACGTTGGAGGCACCGACCACAGGGGGCGCCATGGCGACGACACGCGTTGCATCAGGGGAATGGCACGGCTCGTTGATCGAGGGCAGCGGCCGGGTGACGCTCGACTCGAGCGGGCTCGGGACGTTCGACGTCACATGGGCGTCCCGGACCGAGGAGCCCGAGGGACGCACCAGCCCGGAGGAGCTGATCGCCGCCGCGCACGCGTCCTGCTTCTCGATGCAGTTGTCGAGCGTCCTCGCCAATGCTGGGCACCCGCCGACGACGCTCAACACGCGCGCCGAGGTCGACTTTCAGAAAGGGGAGGGCATCACGGGCATCCGACTCTGGGTCTCCGGCGACGTGCCCGGGATGGATGCCGACGGGTTCCGCGAGGCGGCCGAGTCGGCGAGGGCGGGATGTCCGGTGTCGATGGCGCTGGCCGCGGTCCCGATCGCGCTTACGGTCGCGTAGCTCCGTCGTCGGTCCTGCTTACTCGGACGAGACGATCGCAAGCACCTCGTCCCCGTAGCGCTCGAGCTTGGCGGGACCGACGCCCGAGACGGCGGCGAGATCGGCCCAATCTCGCGGCTTGCGCGCGGCGATCTCCTCGAGCGTCTTGTTGCTGAACACGACGTAGGCGGGAACCCCGTCGGCCTCGGCGCGCTTTCGCCGCCAGCCTTTGAGGCGATCGAACACAGGGCCGCCCCCGCCGGTCGACACCCGGGGGCCGCGCGTGGGTTTGGTCCGCGACTGCCGCGCGACGCCCAACTCGTCCAGGTACGGGCTGCGCGAAGCCTTCGCGTCGGTTGGCCAGGTCAGGAACAGGTAGCGCCGGGCGCGCGTGATGCCCACGTACAGCAGACGCCGCTCTTCCTCGGGGTCGGCCTTGGATCGTCCGGACCGGAACGGCAGCTCCCCGTCCAGCAACCGCGGCAGGAACACCGCGTCGAACTCGAGACCCTTCGCTCGGTGATAGGTCAGCAGGTTCACGCCGCGCGCGTTGCGCTCGACCGAGAATCGCCCCGACAGCTCCTCCACGAACGCGGCGACATCCCCGTCCGGATGGGCGAGCGTGAACTCCGTGGCGAGCGCGCGGAGCCGGCCGAGATCGGCCTGGCGCGTGACCTCCTCGACGGCATCGGGCCGGGCGGCCGGGTCGTAGCCGAGATCGTCGGTGATCGCGGCGACGGCCTCGTCGACGGCGCCCCCGGCCCGCTTCAATCGCTGGAAGACCGAGCGCGGCCCTGGACGGCCGAGGAAGGCGCCGTCGCGCACCTGGTAGGGGATGTGCGCGGCCGCGAACGCCTCTTCGAACGGCTCCGACCGAGCGTTGATCCGATACAGGACCGCGATCTGCTCCAGTGGGACCGACTCCTCGTCGTGGAGCTTCCGGACCGCCGCCACGACCGCGTCGACCTCTGCCCCGTCGTCGGCGACGGCGGTCAGAACCGGTGCGGGCCCCGATGGCCGCGTGGCGCGCAAGGTCTTTCGGAACCCGCCCATCGACGTCGCGAGCCTGTTGGCGACCTCGAGCACCTCGGGCGTCGAGCGGTAGTTCTCCTCCAGCCGTACGACGGTCGCGCCCGGGAACCGGCGCGTGAACTGCAACAGGTGCTCGGGCGAGGCGCCCGTGAACGCGTAGATCGTCTGGTAATCGTCGCCAACGACGCAGAGGTCCTCGCGCTCGCCCAGCCACCGATCGAGCAGCGCCGCCTGCAGCGGGTTCACGTCCTGGAACTCATCGACCGTGAAGGCATGGAACCGCGCACGCACCTGCTCGGCCGCGGCCGGATACTCATCCAGCAGCCGCACGTTCAGTCCGAGCATGTCCTCGAAGTCGAGGCGGCCCATCGTCCGCTTGCGACGCTCGTATCCCTCGTACACGCGGTGCATCAGCTCGGCCGGGATCGGGGGCTCGTGCTCGCCGAGCGACGCGAGGTAGCGCTCCGGCGGGATCATCCGGTTCTTCGCCCATTCGATCTCGCCCGCCAGCTCGCGTCGCGGCAGGAACTTGTGCGGTGGCGGCAGCGCGTTCGCGAGCGACGCGATCAACGGCGCCTTGTGGTCGAGCACGGCGGGCAGCGCCTCGCCGGTGTGCGTGGACCACAGTCCGGACAGCTGCGACAGCGCCGCCGAGTGGAAGGTGCGGGCCTGGACGCCCTCGACGCCGAGACCCGCGAGTCGATGCTGCAGCTCCCGCGCGGCCTTCTCCGTAAAGGTGACCGCGAGGATCTGGCCGGCGCCGAATGTGCCGCTCGCGACCTGGTGGGCGATGCGCGCCGTGATCGTGGTCGTCTTGCCCGTGCCGGCGCCGGCCACGATCGCCACCGGGCCGCGCACCGCCTCGGCCGCCGCCCGCTGGGCGGCGTTCAGCCCGTCGAGCGCGTTCGTCGGAGGTGGCACGGCTCGACCCTAGCACCGGCCCCCGACGCGACCGCGCGCCGGAGGCTACGCTGCGCCGATGGACGGTCTGTCGTTCTGGGTCGGCTCGTGGGACTGCTCCTGGGAGGGTGGCCACGGGTTCAACGAGATCGCGGAGGAGCTCGACGGCCACGTGATCGTCGAGCGCTTCACCGCGGTCGCGCCCGATCCGTTCACGGGCCTGAGCTGTGTCCGTGCCCGACCCGCAGGGCGACGGCTGGCGTCAGACCTGGGTCGATTCCAACGGGAGCTACTGGCACTTCGTCGGCGGACCGCAGCCCGACGGCACCTTCGTGTTCGGCACGCCCGAGCCGGTCGACGCCGACCGGCTCTACAAGCGCATGGTGTTCTCCGACATCGCCGCGGACGGGTTCGCCTGGCGGTGGGAGGCCTCGCCCGACGGTTCCGCCTGGCAGCGGCGGTGGGCGATCGCCTACCGGCGTCGCGCCTCCGCCGACTGAGTGGCGCCTAGCCCAGTGGCTCGATGACGACCACGGGGATCGTGCGTGCGGCCTTCTCCTCGTACTCCCCGAACTGCGGGAACCGCTTGACCTGCTCCGCGTAGAGCCGGTCGCGCTCGGGTCCGTCGCGCAGGACGTCCGCCTTGCCCTTGAGGCGTCGGTCGCCGACCTCGATCTCGACCTCCGGGTTGGCCTCGATGTTGAGCATCCAGTGCGGATGGAAATCGTGCCCGCCCTTGGACGCGAACACCACGTACCGGTCGCCGTCGGCCAGGTACATCAGCGGGTTGATCCGCTCCTCGCCCGTCTTGCCACCCGTGGTGTGCAAGAGCAGGAGTGGTGCGCCCTCGAACGGGCCGCCGACCTTGCCGTCGTTGGCACGGAACTCCTCGATGATCCCGCTGTTCCAGTCGCTCACTGTGTCCTCCCTCGTTCGACCCCGGTATGCAACGATCCCGTCTGCACGGATGTTCCCTGCCCGCTAGCCTCCCACGCATGGAGCCGAAGAAACACTGGGACGGCTACACCTCGTTCTCCTACCTCGTCGAGGGCGAGGACTACGTGCCCTTCGAGATGGCGCCGCAGATCGGACGGGTTGCGCCGACGATCGTTCCCCTGGAGGCGGCCGACGAGGAGCGGGTCGACCGGCTGCTCCACGAGCTGGTGTGCATCTCGCTGCACGAGCACGGCGGGATCGCGCCCGTGGACTGGGACGACAACGACGCCTACGTCCGCCAGGGTCGCGAGTGGTACGGGTACGAGGGCCTCGCCGCCGCGGGCCTCGACGCCGTGTTCGAGAACTTCTTCGACGGGACGGCCACGATCACGTCGATGGGCGGCTGGAAATGGGACGACGTGATCTTCGACCTCGGCATGCACCTTGCCGACCTGGCGCACCAGACCACGATGTTCCTGGGGACCAGCGTGGCCGACATCGAGCGGGCACACGCAACCGGGCGCGTCGCCCTGATCGCGTGTATCGAGGGAGCGGCGCCGATCGAGAACGAGCTCGACCGGCTCGACATCCTCTACGGCCTCGGCGTGCGGATGATCGGCGTCGCCTACAGCGAGTCCAACCAGCTGGGCGGTGGCATCCGCGATCCGGGCGACGGGGGGCTCACCGACTTCGGCCGGCGGGCGGTCACGAGGATGAACCGCCTCGGCATGGCGATCGACCTCTCGCACACGGGCGACCTGACCGCGCTGCAGACCTGCGAGCTCTCGAGCGCGCCGGTCTTCCTGTCCCATTCGGGCGCGCGGGCGCTCTACCCGGAGAAGAAGCTCAAGACCGACGAGCTGCTCCGGGCGGTGGCCGCGACCGGCGGGGTGATCGGCATCGAGGCCTCGCCGAACACGACGGCCCTCGCCGACACCGCGCAGAGCCTCGACACGGTCATGGCGCACGCGGCGTACTGCATCGACCTGATGGGGATCGACCACGTGGCGTTCGGGCCCGACACGTTCTTCGGCGACCACGTGGAGCTGCACCGTCGGTACGCGGCCAATCTCAACACCGGCGACGAGCCCGACTTCGTCGAGATCGACCACGTGGCCGGCTACGAGAACCCGAGCGAGTTCCCCAACGTGCTGCGCTGGCTGGTCGCGCACGGGTACGACGACGAGCAGATCGGCAAGCTCGCGGGCGGCAACATCGTCCGCGCCCTACGCGACGTCTGGGTCTGATCGAGCCTAGCTGCCGCCGACGCTCGGTCTGGATGCTTCCTGGCGTTCGAGCGACCGCCGGATCGCGCGCGCGTCGATCGCGATGGACACGATCGCGTAGATCAGCAGGATCGGCAGGGCCAACGAGAAAACCACGAGGAACCAGCCACCGTTGGTCATCGGGACGCCCCCTTCGGTCGATGTCGCATCGTACCTCGGGAACGCAACGCCCGCTCCAGTGCCGCGACCAGTCCGTCGGTCGTGTGCGGGTTCGCCACGGCGTGCACGGTCAGGCCGTGCTCTCGCGCTTCGCGGGCGGTGACCGGCCCGATGCAGACGACCTTTGGATTGCCGCGGAACCCGGTGGCGCCGAGCGCGCCGATGAAGCCGCGGACCGTCGAGGCGCTCGTGAACGTGATCGCGTCAACCTCGCCGGCACGCAGGGCGCCCCGCGCCTCGGCGGGCAGCGATCGCGGGAACGTGGTCCGGTAGGCATCGACCCTTGTCGGCGCCCATCCCTTGGCCGCGAGCGCGTCCTCGAGACCGTCGGGCGCGATGTCGGCGCGGGCGCAGAGCACGCGACCGCTCCCTCGCGGGAACGCGCGCGCCAGCGACCCGACGGTGAAGGACCGGGGGACGAGCTCGGGATCCCGCCGCGCCCACCGCGCGAACGCGGCCGCGGTGCCCTCGCCGACGGCGGCGACCTGTGCGCGGACCTCGCGCGGCGTCTCGATCCGCTCGTCCAACATCCGCACGGTCGCCGGCGACGTCAGGACGATCCAGGCGAAGTCTCCGGACGAGAGGTCGCGGAGCGCGGCGGTCAGCGCCGCGCTGCGGACGGGGCGCAGCTGGATCGCCGGCGCCACGAGCACGCGTGCTCCTCGTTGGTCAAGTTGGTTGACTAATCGCGTCGCGCGCTCGGCGGGTCGCGTCACCACGATCGTGCGCCCGGCGAGCACGCCGCCGCGCGTCATGGCTGGCGGATCGCGTCCAGGATCCGATCGGCGCCGTCGCGGCGCAGCTGTGACGCCACGATCTCGGCGGCGCGCGCGGGGTCCTCGGACTCGGCCGCCGCACGGATCACCTCGGATCCATCCGGCGTCGCGACGCAGGCGGCGAGGCGCACCGTGTCGCCACGCATCGCCGCGATCGCGCCGAGCGGCAGGTTGCAGTCCCCGCCCAGCGCGCGCGTCAGCGCTCGTTCGGCGGCCAGGGTGGTACGCGAGACGCGGTCGTCCAGCGAGGTGAGTGTGGCGCGCAGCGGACGATCGTCGGTTCGGCACTGGATCGCCAGCGCTCCCTGGCCGGGCGCCGGCACCATCACGTCGATCCCGAGCGGGACCATGTTCGGCGGCTCGAGCCCGAGCCGGGCCAGGCCGGCGGCTGCCAGCGACGGCGACGTCGGCCGCTCCCTCCGAGGTCACCTTCCGCAGTCGGGTGGGGACGTTGCCGCGGAGCTCCACGATCTCGATGCTCGGGAACGCCGCCCGGAGTTGCGCGGCCCGCCGCAGCGACGACGTGCCGACCCGCGCCCCCGCGCGCGGCGCCGGCCCGTCGAGGAAGGCGGGGTCGCCCGCGACGAGGACATCGTGCGCGTCGGCGCGCTCGGGGACGGCGCCGATCACGAGATCGTCCGGATCCTCGGCGGGCAGGTCCTTGGCGGAGTGCACCGCGAGGTCCGCGGCGCCCGTGCGCAGCGACTCGACGATCGCGTCGATCCACCGGTCCTTGCCGTCGCCCTCGGCCCGAGGGGCGTCCTCGTCGCCGGACGTCGACAGCGGCACGAGCACGACGTCGAAGCCCTGCTTCGTGAGGAGGAGCCGGACGATGCCGGCCTGCGCCATGGCGAGCTCGGAGCGGCGGGTCGCGATGCGCAGCGTCGTCATGCGTCGTCGGCGACGAGGCCGAGCAGCTCCGACAGCAAGGCCGCGACCTCGCGCTCCCGTGCCGGCTCGACGCGTTCCTTCAGGCCGACGATCGGGTCGTGCAGCAGCTTCGCGGCGACCCCGCGCACGAGGGCCTCGACCGCGGCACGCTCGTCGGCGTCGAGGCCGGCCAGGCGCGAGCGCACGCGCGACAGTTCGGCGTCGATCACGGCCTCGCCGTGCGCGCGGAGCGCCCGGATCACCGGCGCGAGCTCCTCGCCGCGCCGACGCAGCACCCAGCGGTGGACCTCCGCGCCGACCAGCTCGTGGGCCCGCGCGATGTCGGCGGCGGTTTCGGGGGAGTGCGAGGCCACCCGCTCGCGGAGCGTGGCGATGTCGAAGACCGCGACGCCGGGCACGTCCGCGCAGCGCGGATCGACGTCGCGGGGCACGGCGAGGTCGACGAGCACCAGGGTCTGACCGGCCCGATCGACCATCGCCTCGGTGACCGCGTCGGCGGTCACGACGTGGCCGGCCGCGCCCGTTGCCGACACCACGAGGTCGGCGTCCGTCAACGCGCCGGGCAGGGCGTCCAGGTCGCCGTGTTCCGCATCCGTGCGTTCGGCCAGCGTCCGCGCGTGTTCGAGGGACCGATTCAGGATGCGGATCGGGCCGACCCCGCGGCGGTGCAGGTGCTTCACGGCGAGCGCGGCCATCTGCCCGGCGCCGATGACCACGACGTTTCGACCGCCCAGGTCGCCGAGCGCCTCCTCGGCCAGATCGGTGCCCAGGGCGACGAACGCGTCGGGCGCGGCGCCCAGCGAGGTCTCCTGTCGCACGCGACGCCCGGCTCGCGAGGCGGCGTGGAAGACCCCCGTGAGCATCGGCCCGGCGGCATCCTCGGCCTCGGCGCGGTGCAGCGCCTCGCGCACCTGTGCGTGGATCTGCGTCTCGCCCAGCACCATCGAGTCGAGCCCTGCGGCGACGGCGAAGAGGTGGTCGGCGGCGTCGCGCTCCCAGTGGGCGTACAGCGGATCGGCCAGCTCCTCGGGCGCGACCCCACGCGTCTCGCAGAGCAGCCGCTTCAAGGCGAGGAACCCGGCGTGGTAGGAGGACACCGAGCCGTAGACCTCGACGCGGTTGCACGTCGACAGCACCACGGCCTCCTCGACGCCCGGCAGATCGAGGGCGTGACGGTAGGCCTTGGTCAGGTCGTCGTCCGTAAAGGCGAGCCGCTCCAGCAGCTCGACCGGCGCGCGACGGAATGAGACACCGAGGCCGAGGATCCCCATGAGGAGCAGGTATCGTAGCGGGCCATGGCCCTGCCCCGCGCGCGCGACCTCGGTATCCGCGTCGGGACGGGCGTTCCGGGTGCAGCGAATGCCATCACCGACGTCGAGGGGGTCCGGGTCGGGCATCGCTCGGTCGTGCGCGGCGAGGACGGCGCCCCCGACGCCGTACGCACAGGGGCCACGGCGATCTTCCCCACCTCCGGGCACCCCTGGGTTGAGTCTGTCTATGCCGCAACGCATATCCTGAATGGGTACGGTGAGCTGGTCGGCATCAACACGATCCGCGAGTGGGGGATCCTGGAGAGCCCGATCGTGCTGACCAGCTCGCTGCTGATCGGCAAGGCCTTCGACGCGGCAGTCCACTGGATCGCGGCGAAGAACCCGGTCGCGGGCGAGGAGATCATGCCGGTCGTGACCGAGTGCGACGACTCCTGGCTGTCGGCGGTGCTCGCCCACCCGATCGCGGACGAGGACGTCTGGGCGGCGCTCGATGCCGCGAGATCCGGACCCGTCGAGGAGGGCTCGGTCGGATCCGGTGTGGGCATGCAGTGTTTCGACTTCAAGGGTGGGATCGGCACCGCATCCCGCGTGACCCCCGAGACCAGCGGCGGCCACACGGTCGGCGTGCTCGTGATGACGAACCACGGTGATCGCGAGAACCTCCTGATCGACGGGGTCCGGATCGGCGAGCAGCTCACCGGGGAGATGCCCGAGGAGCACCACGAGGGCTCGTGCGTGGTCGTGGTCGCGACGGACGCACCGTTGCTGCCGCATCAGCTTCGCCGCGTCGCCGAGCGCGCCGGGATGGGGCTCGCCCGCGGCGGCTCGCATGCCTCGAACGGGAGCGGCGAGCAGCTGCTCGCGTTCTCCACCGCGAACCTCGTGCCGCGTCACGGCGGCCCCTACACGCCGAACGCGATCGCCGACGGCCCCGAGGCGGGGACGATCCTGTCGGGGATCTTCCGCGCGACGGTCGAGGCAACGGAGGAAGCGGTCCTCAACGCGCTCGTTGCGGCGCACACCGTGACCGGCCGAGACGGGAACACGCTGTATGCGTTGCCGATCGACCGCACCCTGGGCCTGATGCGCGCCGCCGGCCGGCTCAGCGCCTAGCCGGGCGTGCGTTCACCCGGTACCCGAGAAAGACCGTCCCGTTGTCGAAGCGCCGTTCGTCCGTGAGCTCGAGGTCGAGCCGGACGCCCTCGGGGAGGGCTCGCGTGCCGCCGCCCAGCAGGACCGGGGTCACGAACAGCCGGCAGACGTCGACCAACCCGGCGGTGAGCGCTTGCGCCGCGAGATCTGGCCCGCCGACGCTGAGGTCTCGAGATGACGACGCCTTCAGCTCTCGGACCGCCTCGGGGTCGAAGGTTCGCTCGATCCGCGTCTTCGCGCTCGTGGCCATCCCGAGCGTCGTCGAATACACGATCTTGGCCGCGGCGCGCCAGATCTCCGCGTAGTCGCGCACGACATCCGGCTGGTTCTCGGTGGCCATCGTCTCCCAGGCGACCATCACCTCGTACATCCGTCGTCCATAGAGATAGGTGCTCACCGAGCGCTCGAGCTCGTTGACGAACGCGTGCACCTCGTCGCTCGGTGCGGCCCAGTCGAAGTTCCCGTCCTCGTCGGCGATGTAGCCGTCGAGCGATGCGATCGCGGTATAGATCAGCGCGGCCATGGTGCCCCTCCCTACCCCGGGTTGTCCCACGATATGTCGGAGCCCCGACCTTCGAGCGCGCGGTCCCGCGACGGTAGACTCGTCGACGGAGACGTGCCTGAGTGGCCGAAAGGAGCCGCCTGCTAAGCGGTTAGGGGGTGAAAGCTCCCTCCCGAGTTCGAATCTCGGCGTCTCCGCTTTTCGTCCGACGTGTGGTTCCGCAACGCCCGACCGGACGGAGGGCGTAGCACCTGCGAGTTCGGCCCCTCACCCGGAATTGGGATAGCCTTGCCCTCGGCTCGGGGTCACCATCCGGGGAGACGCTTCGTGATCCGTCTGAAGGAGACCACCCAAGCTTCCCCGGAGACCCTCTCGGAGGGTGCGGGCTCGAGCGTGTCTCGGAACCGGTACCTGATCCAGCTCGCGGTCGTCACCGGGATCTATGTCGTCTCCGCGAAGCTCGGCCTATCCGTGTCCGTCGCGCACGGAAGTGCGACACCCATATGGGCGCCCACCGGCATCTCGCTGGCCGCACTGCTCCTGTTCGGCCCCAGGATGTGGCCGGCCGTCGCCGTCGGCGCCCTCCTGGCGAACCTGGCGACGCCGGTCCCGGTTCCCGTCGCCGTCGCGATCGCCGTCGGGAACACGTCCGAAGCGCTCCTCGGGTGGTACCTCTTGCAACGAGTCGGCTTCCGCAACGGCCTCGAGCGCGTGCGCGACGTGATCGCGCTCGTCGTCGCGGCGGCGGTGATGAGCACGATCGTGAGTGCGACGGTCGGGGTCACCGCGTCGCTGGTTGCGGGCACCATCGCCGCGTCGACCTATGGGGAGCACTGGACCATCTGGTGGGTCGGCGACATGATGGGCGACCTGCTCGTGGCTTCGCTCCTGCTCGTGTGGGTGGGGCGCTGGGGCGAGTGGCGTCGAGCGCGGGCCTTCGAGGCGATCGCGTTGCTCCTCCTGTTGGTCGCGGTGAGCGCGTTCGTGTTCGCCGAGGGCCACTGGATCTACTCCTTCCTTGTATTCCCGCTCCTGCTGTGGGCGACGCTTCGCTTCCGTCAGCGAGGAGCGACGCTCGCGGTGTTCGTGGCGGCGATGATCGCGCTGTGGCAGATCCTCGACGGTTCTGCGCCGGTGACCGGCACCGACCTGACCGCCATGGTCGAGGCGTTCCAGGCGCTGTTCGGCTTCGTGGGCGTCTCGCTGCTCATCGTCGCGGCGACGACGTCGGAGCGCGTCGAGGTAGAGGGAACCCTTGCGGCGCGCGAGCGGCTCCAGGAGCAGACGAAGCGAGCGCTCGAGCGCGAACGCGAGGCGGCGGACGAACTCCGATCGCTCGACGAGTTGAAGACGACGTTCCTCCACGCCGTCTCCCACGACCTGCGGACGCCGCTCACCTCGATCCTCGGTCTGGCAGTCACGCTGCAGCGCGACGATCTCGACCTCCCGCTCGACGATCGTCGCGATCTCGCGGCGCGGATCGCACGCAACGCGCGGAAGCTCGACCGGCTCGTGAGCGACCTTCTCGATTTCGAGCGGATCGATCGGGGGGTCCTCGGAGCGGATCGTGCCGCCGTCGACGTCGGCGCGCTCGCCCGCGGGGTGGTGGAGGACATCGACCTCCAGGGACACCCCCTGCACATCGATGCCGACCCGGTCGTGGCACGGATCGACGCGGTGAAGGTGGAGCGGATCGTCGAGAACCTCCTCGTGAACGCCGTGCGTCATACGCCGGACGGAACGGTCGTCTGGCTGGATGTGCATGCGCAGGACGAGGGCGTGCTCATCTCCGTCGAGGATGCCGGCCCCGGCGTGCCGCGCAGCCAGCGGACGATGGTCTTCCGCGCCTTCGAACATTCGGACGAGGATCCGAGCGCCCCCGGCCTCGGGATCGGGCTCTCGTTGGTCTCGGGGTTCGCCGCCCTGCACGGGGGCCGAGCGTGGGTGGACGAGCGCGAGGGCGGCGGAGCCGCGTTCAAGGTCTTCATCCCGCAAGCGTCTTGAGTTAGGGTCGGCGTCGTCCTGCGTGTCTCGGGTCCCCCGGATGTCTCATCATCGACCTTCGGGTCTGGTCGTCGCGTCGATCGTCGCCGTCGTGCCTTCGTTCGGCGCCGCATTGGGCACCGCGATCGATCTCTCCAACGTCAGCGCCGCTGGCACGGGCCGGGGACTTCGGCATGGCGATCGTCGTGCCGTAGGTCAGCTCGGCAGCTCCCACACCGAAACGTTCTTGGTGCTCTCGCTCGTGAACGGCTCGCGGTGCCATCCGCTCCAGCGTTCGCGCGGCCGCATCCCGGCGAGCTGGGCCATCAGGTCGAGCTCCGCGGGCCAGACGTAGCGGAAGGGCGCCGAGAAGCGTTCGAGCCTGCCGTCGACCGTCTCGAAGTGGTGGGAGATCAAACCCTGGTTCGCGACGTCGTACTCGTCGATCCCCCAGTGATCCTTGCTCCCGGAGAAGACTTGGAACGACTCGCCCGGCGGGAGCCGGCGCAGGCCGGGCACCCCGACCTCGACGACGAAGCACCCGCCGGGCGCGAGGTGCGCCGCGGCGTTGCGGAAGCAGGCCACCTGCGCGGCCTGCGTCGTCAAGTTCGTGATCGTGTTGTATACGAGATAGGCGATCGAGAATGTCCCGTCGACCCTCGCGGTCGCGAAGTCTCCGATCGTGATGTCGATGGCCTCGCCACCGGGCTTCGCGCGGAGCCTCGCCGCCATCGCGTTCGACAACTCGATCCCGTGCACGGGAACGCCGCGTGCGGCGAGCGGCAGCGCGATCCGACCCGTCCCGATCCCGAGCTCCAGCGCCCGTCCGGCGCCGGCGAGCTCGGCGAGGCAATCGACGACAGGCTCCACGACCGCGGGATCGAACATCCTCGCGGCGGACTCGTCGTACCGAGAAGCGATGCGTTCGTCGAAGTACCCGTCGTCGTCCGTCACCGCGGCAATCTAGCGCGGTCCGACGTCTTCAGACCTCCGCGTCCTCACGGGCGGCGGCCAGCGTCACCCCTTCGGCGGTCGCGACGGCATCGTTCGGCACGGTCGCGCGGTGCACGCGCCGTGCGGCCATCGTCCCCCAGGCGGCGGCGCCGAGCGCCGCCAGTCCACCGAGGACCAGCCCGGCACGTGCCCCGTACAGGTCGCTCACGTAGCCCAACAGCGGCCCGCCGACCGGTGTGCTGCCGATCAAGACGATCGCCTGCAGCGCCAGCACCCGACCGCGCATCACCCGATCGGACCGCAGCTGCATCATCGCCGTCGAGGCCGTCATGAACCACACGCTCGAGAACCCGACGAGCAGCGCCAACGGGAATGCAACCCCGATGCCCGGCGCCGTCGCGAACAGCAGCATCGCCGCGCCGAATACCGCGGCTGCGACGGCCATCGTGCGGATCTGGACGTGACGGCGTTGGGCCGCAGCGAGCGCGCCGAGCAGCGATCCCACGCTCAGGACGGAATACACCGCCGTGTACGTCCCATCGGTGCCGCCGAGCGAGCGTTCGATCATCAGCGGCAACACGACCGAGAAGTTGAACGTGAACGTCCCGATCACCGCCAGCATCACCAACGGGATCCAGAGGTCCGGTGTGCGTCGCACGTAGCGGAACCCCTCCCGCACCTGCCCCCGCGCGCGATCGGCAGCGGGCGGCGTGCGTAGTTCGGCCGTCCGCATCATCAGCAGGCTCGCGAGCACCGCGATGTACGAAACGCCGTCCACCGTGAAGCACCATCCGAATCCGACCGTGACGGACAGGAGTCCGGCGAGTGCGGGCCCCAGGATGCGCGAACTGGTCATCAACGCCGCGTTCAGGCTGACCGCGTTCTGCACGTTGGTCTCGGGCACCATCTCCGAGACGAACGCGCGCCGCGTCGGGTTGTCGAAGGCGAGCATGACGCCGCCGGCGAGTGCGACCGCGTAGAACGACCACAGGGGCGCGCCGGGCCAGAACGCCAGCGCCGCCAGCGCGAACGACTGCACCATCTCCAGCGACTGCGTCACTAGGAGCAGGGAGCGCTTGTTCGATCGGTCCGCGACCAGGCCCGCCCACGCGCCCAGGATGAGGATCGGCCCGAACTGGGCGGCGGTCAGCAGGCCGATCGCGATGCCGCTACCCGTTCGATGCAGCACGAGCAGCACGAGCGCGATCGACGTGAGCCATGTGCCGACCTGGGAGATGAGCTGTCCCGTGAAGAACAGCCGGAAGTTGCGCACGCCGAGCGAGGCGAACGTGGTGTGGAGCGCGCGCCTGGTTCCTCGGATCACGGCTCGTCGTCCCACTCGACGACTCGATCGAGGATGTCGGCCGCTCGCGAAAGGGTCTCGACCTCGGCGGGGTCGAGCTTGTCCAGCCGGATCGTGAGCCACGCCGTGCGCCGAGCGTGCCGGGCATCGATCCGGCGCCGCCCCGCGGCCGTGATCGCGACCCAGACAACGCGGCCGTCCGAATCGTCGGCCCGCCGCTCGACGAGGCCGGCGGCGGCCAGTTTCTCGATGGCGCCGGTGACGCTGGGCTTCGCCAGTCGCTCACGCCGCGCGATGTCCCCCGCGGTCAGCGGCCCCTCGCGTCCGACGGCGAACAGGATCGAGGCGACCGTGGGGGACAGATCGTCCTCATCGTGCCGGCGAAGGGTGCGCACGAGCCGGCCAAGACTGTGCCGCAGACGTTGTGCGACCTCCTCCGGTGTGCTCCGCTGGTCCGACATGGAGCCAGTCTACCAGGTAGTTAGTCTAGAGAACTAACTGGTGGTCCCATCGCGCGGTGGCGTCGACCCAGCCTGACGCTCGATCTCGGCCTTGCGCCACGGTGCGACGCCGTCCACCTCGACGTCGATGGCGAAGCTGAGCAGCACACGGACGAGCACGATCACACCGAGCGTGAGGGCGCTGTCCAACGTCGGCTCCACGACGATCGTTCGGACGATGTCGGCGATCACGAGGATCTCGAGGCCGAGGAGGATCGAGCGACCGAGGTGCGCGCGCAGCGAGATGAAGGCTTCGATCCGCGACACGCCACTGAGGAGCTGCCGAGCGTAGACGGCGAAGGCGAGGAGGCTGCCGACCACGAGGACCGTGACCCCCACGACCTCGAACACCTTCACGGCGTCAGACATCAACCGTGCGTACTGCGTATCCACGGGCCCCACCCTAGCGCCGCCCGGTCCCGAAACCGAGGAGCGCCAACCCTCAGCTTCGGTGAGCCTTGACGCGGTCGACTCGATGCCCGGCTACCAGCATCGCGAGCGCGGCCACCACGAACGTTGTGGTCAGGAAAAGGCTCTCCGGCGCGAACGCCTGCACGCCCGCGACGTCGGCGCGGTCCTGGAACACAGCGGCAACCATCATGTTCACCTGGTAGACGGCGCCCATCACCGCGACGGCGGTGCCGAGCAGATAGCCGACGGGCCTCCTGCGCGCGAGCAGGATGCCGGAGAGCACGAGCATCGGGGCCAGCAGCGCCAGGTCGAGCGCGAACACGATGTGCTGACCCGCGATCGGGATGTCGTGCAAGACCTCGCCCGTCGCGATGTTGTTCGCCAAGACGTAGAGCCACAGCCCTCCCTGTGCGACGCCGACCACGATGAGGAAGACGCCGACGCCTTTGGCCATGCCGGCCGCCCCGCGGAACGCACGCCCGATCGCGGCGTAGTCCAGTGCCGGCAACGCGCACGCCAGCGCGAACACCGACAGCGAGAGGATCGCGATGTGCGCGAGGAACGCGTCGTTGAATGTCGCGCCGAACACGTAGTACGCGTACCCGTAGAGGCCGTAGAAGAGCATGCCGATCCACACGGCCTGCGCACGGACCGACCCTCGCCGCACCAGCACGAGCGCCGCGATCAAGATCGGCACCGCCACCACGAGCGTGACCAGGTCGCCACCGCGCAATGCCTCGCGACCCCACGCGGTCTCGTCGTAGAGGTCAGTGACGAACAGGCCGGCTACCGACGCGGCGACCATGAGGGCCGCAATCAGGCCGGACAGGAGCATCGCCGTACGGAGCATCCGGGGCCGAGGGTCCTCGGGCAGGACCACCGTGCGTTCGTCGGTCGTGGAGCGTTCCTCGGTGCGCATCGCAACCACCGTCCCGGCCGGTGCGGAGGCTCCGAGCGGAGGCTCACCGGTCGCACCGGCCTCGCACCTCGAGGCTAGGAAGACGGAAACGGCTCGTCAGCCGCCGGACGTCCCGGTACGCCAGGGTCGGTCGGGCGGCGCTAGCCCTGCAGGGCCGCGGCCGCCTTCGGGACGGTCTTCGCAGCCTGCACGCGGTACCAGGCCTGCTCGATGCGGCCGCCTTCGTCCACGAGGAACGAGGATCGGATCATCCCGACGTAGGTCTTCCCGTAGTTCGTCTTCTCGCCCCAGGTTCCCCACGCTTCGGACACGGAATGGTCGGGGTCGCTCAGCAGCGGGAACCCGAGCGAGTACTTCTCGTCGAACGCGAGCTGGGCGGGGGGCTCGTCGGGGGAGATCCCCACGACGTCGACGCCGAGGTTCGCGAACTCCTCGCGGTGGTCGCGCACGTCGCAGGACTGGGTCGTACATCCCGGCGTGTCGGCCTCCGGGTAGAAGTAGACGAGCAGCTTGCGCCCCCGGAAGTCCTCCAGACGCACGATGTTCCCGTGCTGATCGGCCAGGGCGAAGGTCGGAGCAGCGTCTCCAGCGGTGAGCATCGTCATGCGAACACCCTACGGTCTCCGCGCGGATCGCTAGGCGTCCGTGACCTCGCGGTTCACCATGACGTAGCCGCGGACGACCTGCTGGGCATCGCGGATCGGCAGGCCCTTGGTCTCCACGAGCACCTCGTAGCCGTCCTTGTCTTGCTGCGTGACGCGCTCGAACCAGCCCATCGGATCGGCCTGGGAGATGTCGCGCACCTGGCCCACCTCGATGTCGAACCCCACGACCTCGGGGAGCGGGCGTCCCATCACGTTCTCCGCCGTCCAGCCGTACAGGACCTGCGCCGCCCGGTTCCACGACGTGATATTGAGGTCCTGGTCGCAGGAGATAACCGCGTCGGACACCGTGTCGAGCAGCTTCGCCTGGAAGGCCGCCCGTTCCTCGGCGTCCTTGCGATCGGTGATGTCGTACATCAGCCCCTGGATCACGAAGGGGTTGCCGTCGGCGTCGCGGAGCGTGTCCGCCTCGTCGCGGATCCACACGACCCGTCCGTCCGGCCGGATCATGCGGTACTCCACCGCGTACGAGGCCCCGCTCTCGATGCCGTCGTCCACGGCGGCGATCGTGCGCTCCAGGTCCTCGGGGTGCATCATCTCGGCCCACAGCTTGCTCTCGCCGGTCCACGCGTCCGGCTCGACGCCGAGCATCGTGCGGATCCGGGGGCTGACATAGATCGTGGTCCACGCTTCGTTCGCGGAGTCCTGATAGACGACCGCCGGGATGTTGTCCACGAGCGACCGCAGCTGCTCCTGGGCCTCACGCAACTGCTGGACGGTGCGATCGTCCGCGTCCTTCGCCGATGCCATCGAACGCAATCGTAGTCCCGTCCGCGGTTGTGTCGACCACCCGCCGACCCTCGGGTTGCGCCCGAAGCCTTCCCGGCGCAGAGTGAGCGTCTGTCCGATCGATCGCGGGGGGTGCGAGATGGACGTCAGCATCAGGACGGAAGAGGGCCTGCTGGAGGCATACGTCTTCGAGGAGCACATCGAGGGCGGACGGGTGGACGAGATCAAGGACGCGTTCGCGGGAACGAACGGGGTACGGTTCGTCGGGCAGTTCGTGGGCTCGTTCAGCCTGTTCGCCCGTGTCGTGGCCACTGAGCTGTCGGAGCTGCAGGACCGCATCAAGGGTGAGTACTGGGACGCCGGCATCCATTCGAGCTGGTCGCTCAACCTGACCGGCGGCTCGGCGGTTGGGCCGAAGCGCGCGAGCCCGGACATCTGCGCGCTCGTCTGCGCCCGTGCCCAGGGCGACCCGTTCGCGATCTGGGAGTCGTTGGACGCAACGTTCCTGGACAAGGAAGCCGGCGAGGGTGCGGCGGTCGTGAACGCCCACGACTTCGACATCCTGGTGGATCTCGGATCGGACACGATCGAGGGTGCGATCGATCGGGTCCGCGCGCTGCGCGCGTTCGACGGGATCGGTCGGACGTCCACGGCCGTCGCCAACCTGGCGGACAACGCCATCCGACCCACCCAGAGCTGAGCTCGCGTTCGGTGGGCGGCGTCGAGCCTCGCCGGGGTCGGGGCGAACGCAAGCTCGTCACGATGCTGTTCGCCGATCTCTCCGGCTACACGGCGTTGGCCGAATCGCTGGACCCCGAGGAGGTCTACGGATTCCTCCGGCCGACGATGGCGGAGCTCCAGTCGATCGTAGAGTCCTACGGCGGCACCGTTCCCCAGATCCAGGGGGACGGGTTCATGGCCGTCTTCGGCGTGCCGGTGGCGCACGAGGACGATCCCGAGCGAGCGGTGCGCGCCGCCCTGGACGTGCGCGACCACGTCCGTACGCTGAACGCCGGACGCTCCGGGATCCGCCTGCCCGAGGTGCACGCGGGCATCAACTCCGGTGAGGTCATGGTCGCCCCGTCGCAGGAAGCCGCCGGGTTCGCGGTGATCGGCGACACGGTGAACACGGCGGCGCGGCTCGGCGACCTCGCGACGGCCGGACGCGTGCTCGTCGACCCGACCACGCGAGAGCGCACCCGCCGGGCCATCCGCTACGGGCAACGCCGAGAGCGCGCCGTCAAGAACAAGGCCGAACCGCTCGTCACGTTCGAAGCGCTCGGCGTGGCGCGGAGGTCCCCATCCCTTCCACGGGGCGCCTTCGTCGACCGCGAGGACATGCTCGCACTGCTCGGCCGCGAGCTCGAGCTGGTCGAGCACGAAGGCCGCAGCCGCGTGCTGGTGGTCACCGGCGAGCCGGGGATCGGCAAGAGCCGGCTCGCACAGGAGCTCGAACGGTCGTTGCCGCACCACCGTCTGTTGTTCGGCCGCTGTGCGCCGTTCGGTGACCGACGAGGCCTTTCCGCGTTGGCCGATGCCGTGGCGGCGGCCGTGGGCGTCGGGGCCGCCGGCGTGTCGGACGCGGCCACTCGGCAGGCGATCGACCGGGCGGCGCGTCGGATCGCCCGCGGGCAGCACCCGGCGGCGTTAGCCGCCGACCTCCGCACGCTGCTCGCGGTGGAGGACGACGCGTCGCGGACCGAACGGGACGCGGCCCGCGCGGCTCGCCTCGTGCTGGAGGACGTCGCACGTCAGGGGCCCGTCGCCGTCGTGCTCGACGACCTCCAGTGGGCAGACGCGTCTCTGGTCGAGGTGCTCGTGGCCGCTCATCGCGAGCCATGGCCGAAGCCTATCCTGCTGCTCGGACTGTCGCGGGAACGGGTCTCGCGTGTGCCCACCGCACCCCTGCCCGGTCTCGACCCCGGGTCGATGCGTTTGCTGGCCGAGACGCTCCTCGGAGAGGACGGCGCGGGCGCGGAAGAGGTCGTCGGCGTGCCGATCGCCCGCGCCAATGGGAACGCGCTGTTCCTCGAGGAGATGGTCGGCATGTGGCTCGAGACGGGCTCGACCGAGGTCCCGCCGACGATCCGCCTGTTGATCGCGGCGCGGCTCGACGCGCTGCCCCACGCGCAGAAGCAGCTGCTGCAGGACGCGTCGGTCTGCGGCAGCGTCACGTGGGACGCGTTGCTCGATGCCATCAGCGACATGCCGAGCACGCGCGCGACGCTGCGCGCGCTGGTGGCGCGCGGCCTGTTGCATCGGCGTCCGAGGAGCTCGATCGCAGGGGTCCGCGAGTACGAGTGGCGACACGCGCTGATCCGCGACGTGGCGTACGGGGCCCTGCCCAGGACGGAGCGCGCGGAACGGCACGCCGAGATCGCGGCGTGGCTGCGGCGGGTGTCGGACGCGCGCGCGGAGCCGCTCGGTTCGATCGCGCACCACTACGAGTCGGCATGGGAGCTGTCGGTGTCCAAGACGGGCCCCGGCCCCGACTCCGCGTTGGTGGGTCTGGCGGCCGAGTACCTGACGCGGTGGGGCGAGCAGACGTTCGTCCGGCAGGCGCGCGCGGCCGAGCCGATCTTCCGGCGCGCGTTGCGCATCACCGACGCGGCGGGGCGAGGCGCGGACCCGCGGATGGCGGCGCGTGCTTCGCTCGGGCTGGCGGAGGCGCTGATCGAGATGGGCTCCCACGATGAGGCGATTGACTGTGCCGAACGAGCGCGGCGCCTCGCCGAGCGCGCCGGCGATGCGGGGCTGACCGGACGCGCGCTGCTGGCCCTCGGGCGCGCCGAGAGCGACGCGGGCAGACTGCGGCGTGCGCGCCGTCTGCTCGAGGACGCGCGGGTCCGGTTCGAGTCCACCGGCGATCTCCGCGGACAGGGGTGGGCGCTGCACCGGCTGTCCGAGACCTGGGGCTGGACGGAGTTCGCGCGGGAGCTGGACGATCTCCGTAGCGCCTACAAACTCTTCACCAGGGCGCGAGACCGGTTCGGGCGGGCGGTGGTGGCGCAGGACCTCGCCTACATCCTGTCCGTGGAGGGCGGCGCGGAGTTCCGTCGCTGGTACGAGCAGGCGCGTCGCCTGGTGGAGGGCGACGGCGACCTCCGATCGCGCGCCGCGCTGCTGCGCACGTGGGGGAACTTCTGTTCCTCGGCGGGGCGCTTCACCGAGGCCATGGAGGTCGTCGCGCGATGCCGGCCACTCGCCGCCGAGGCGGGGGACCGATACACGGAGGCCGACGCGCTGGTGCTCGGTGCCATCGCCGGTGCGAACGCCGGCGATCCGGCCGCGGCGGTGGCGCTCGCTCGCGAGGCCGCCGCGATCGGCCGCGAGCTCGGCTCCGTTCGGATCCCCGCGCTCGCCCGGCTCGCGATCGCGCGAGCGGAGGTGCGCGCGGGTCGTCGCGGCGTCGCGGCTCGCGCGCTCCGGGAGGCGCGGGATGCGATCGAAGGACGGGCGGTCCGGGTGATTCTCGGGGATCTGGAGGAGACCGAGGCGATGCAGGCGCTCGACCGGGGCCTGTGGGACCGGGTCGGCCCGTCCGCGCAACGGCTCGACAAGGTCCTCCGGGCGATCCCGATGGCGCTGTGGTCGCCACTGCCGGCGCTGATCGAGGGTCGAGCGTTGCTTGGGGCGGGCGATGCGGCGGCCGCCCTTCCTTTGCTCGACGCCGCCGTCGCCGCGGCCAAGAGCGTCGACGCGGGCGGCACCCTCGAGCTGGCGTATGCGTGCCGCGCCCAGGCGGCGCTGCTCGCGGGCTCGTCCGTGCGAACGCCGGCTTCGGTCTCGGCGGATCCCGGGGTCGCGGCCATCGTCTCGGAGACGGCGGGGATCGCCGCATTCCTGCGCGCCGATCACCAGACGGCGATCCATTCGTTCGATGTCGCGGTCGATCGGTGGGAGCCGCTCGGCGCCACCTCGTGGCTGGCGCGGGCCCTCGCCTTGCGTGCGGCCGCCTTCCACGGGGCCGGCGACCGAGCTCGGGCCGCCGCATCGACCGACCGGGCGCGCGACACGCTGGATGTGCTCGGTGTACCGGCTCGCGGTCGTGCGTCGATCCTCGAGCCTCTGGGCGGCCGGATGTGAGGCGGTACCATGGGTGACCTGCGCCGGTAGCTCAATGGATAGAGCATCTGACTACGGATCAGAAGGTTGGGGGTTCGACTCCCTCCCGGCGCGCCAGGCTCTGCCGACGCGCTCGCGTCAGATCCTCGGCAGCCGTTCGACCCCGTAGAGCGTGTAGACGAGCACCGCGAACGCCAATGCGTTGGCCGCGATCCGGACCCCGCGGAGTCGGAAGCGCTGGGCGATCGCGACGAGGAACAGCACGGACGCGAACAGCACCGTTTGGCGGATGTACTTGTTGGCGGTCTCCCGGGCGACCGTTCCCGCCGCGAAGTATGCGGACGCCTGGTCGTTCAGCTGCGCGGCCTTGGTCATCGAGGGGTTCGCGAAGCCGGGCATGAAGCCGGGGCCCGGCGGGGCGTCGGGGTTCGTGAACGGGTCGGTCGCCAGCCAGTCCGTGGAACGCGGCCTCGTACTCCGGCGTGAAGCGCGCCGCGAGCATCGACGCGAGCTTCGCATCCCCGGCGGCGTGGGCCTGCAGCCACGCCGTGAAGAAGCCCGAGTCCGCGACGAGCTGTTGTCCGCCGAGCGTCGAGGCGGCCTCGGCCTCGAAACGTGTCGTCGAGGCGAGCCCGTAGAGCCGCGCTTGCTCGCCGCCCCACTGCGTGCCCTGGTAGCCGCTGTAGGCGGTCGCGATGGCGACGACGGCGAGCACTGCCACCTCCACGATCTCGAGGACCTTCTCCCAACGCTGCTGCTTCGGCTCGTCCACGACCCGCATCCTAGGCCTCGGATAGGCTGGGCCGATGAGCGATCCGCTGCCGTTGTTCGAGCGCGTCGGGGTGTTGCGGCCGTTGCGTCACCGCGACTTCCGGCTGTTGTGGATCGGTCAGACCGTCTCGATGATCGGGGACGGCGTCTATGTGTTCGCAGTCGCGTGGTACGTCTATAAGGACCTCAACGCCTCACCGGCGGTGTTCTCACTCGTGGGCGCCGCCTGGACGATCCCGCAGGTCCTGCTTTTGATGGCGACCGGGGCCCTATCCGATCGCATGGATCGCAGGCACCTGATGATCATCGGCGACCTCTTGCGGCTGCTTGCGATCGCCGCGATCGGCTCGCTGATCCTGCTCGACGCGATGACGGTGCCGCTGCTGATCGCGCTCGTGCTTCCGTACGGCGCCGGTCAGGCGATCTTCGGGCCCGCGTTCAGCTCGATCATCCCGATGATCGTGCCCGAGGAGCAGCTCGTCGAGGCGAACTCGATCGGCCAGACCATGCGGCCGCTCGCGATGATCGTGATCGGTCCGATCGTGGGCGCCGCGGTGGTCGCGGTCGCGAGCACCGGGTGGGCGTTCGTGCTCGACGCGATCACGTTCGGCGTCTCGGCGGTCTGCATCGCGCTGATGCGCGTGCGCGCCACGCCCAAGGCCGACGACGAGGAGCAGACGCAGCTGTGGGCCGACGTCCGCGAGGGGATCGCCTACGTGCGCTCGACCCCGTGGTTGAAGTGGGGCCTGCTCGCCGGGATGGTCAGCCTCTTCTGCGTGTGGGGGCCGTGGGAGACCCTCGTGCCGTTCGTGGTGACCGACCAGATGTCGGGCACGGAGTTCCAACTCGCGCTCGTCTTCGGCGCCGGCGGTGTCGGCTCGATCGCCGCGTCGCTGGTGATGGCGCAGCGCGGCGGCCTGCCGCGCCGTGCGCTGACCGTCATGTACATCGCGTTCGCGATCGGCATGGGCATGACCACGTTCTTCGGGATCGTCGCGAACGTGCCGCAGGCGATGGTCGTGGCGCTGATCGCCGAAGGCGCCATCTCGGTGCTCGTCGTGATCTGGTTCACGGCGATGCAGACGCTCGTGCCCAACGCACTGCTCGGCCGCGTGTCGTCGCTGGACTGGATGATCACGATCCTCGGCGCGCCGATCTCGTTCCTGGTCGTCGGGCCGCTGGCCGCGGCCTTCGGTGCGGACGCGGTGTTGATCGTGTCGGGCATCCTCGGCGCCGTCAGCGCGTTGGCGTTCATGTTGATGCCCGGGGCGCGGGGCCCGGAGCAGGACGGATCGCTCGAGGTCACACGGGATCGATCCGAGACGACAGCGCCCCCAGGATGATCGTCGCCGCGACGGCGATCGCAAACGCGAAGGACAGACCCGTCGTCAGCGACCCGCCCGCGCCGGTGACGATCGTGATCGCGGCGCCACCGAGTCCCGCGCCGATCGCGATGCCGAGCGTGTCCATCAGCAACGTCGGGGCGAGCTCGCGGCCCTCGGCGCCCTCGTCCGCGCCGGCCATCACCGCCAGCGGGATGGTTGGGAAGGCTGCGCCCATCCCGAAGCCGGCCGCCGCCCACGCCAGGTAGATCAGCGGGATCGGACCGCCGTGCAGCACGAGGTAGGCCACACCGATGCCCGTGAGGAAGAACGCCGCCCCGACCACCACGACCGAGCCGTACGATCGCCGCCCGACAACGCTCGATTGCCACCACGATCCGAGCGCCCAGGTACAGGCCCCCACCGTGATCGTCAGCCCGGCGCGGAACACGCTCATCCCGCGGACCCCGGTGAGCATCAGCGGCACGTAGGAGTCGATCGCGGCGAAGCCGAGCGACAACAGGAACGCGCAGACCGCCGCCGCCGGCGCGCCCCGACGTGCGCGGAAGGTGCCCGGCGCCACGATCCCGCGGAGCCCGAGGAGCGCGACCACGACACCGATCACCGCGGCGGCGCCCGAGACCACCGACCGGCCGTCGACACCGGCCAGGAACAGGGCGGTTCCCACCATCAGCACGAGCGCGCGCAGGATGGGCGCCGGTGCCGCCTCGGGGTCGGCGTCTCCGCGCAGCACCGGGTAGATCATCAACACGGACAGCACCAGGAACGGGATCGGGACGACGAATGCCCAGCGCCAGCCGATCGAGTCCGCCAGGAAGCCGCCGATCGGAGGGCCGAGCAGCCCCGGCAACAGCCACGAGGTGGCCATCAACGCCAGCACGCGCGGCCGGATCGCCGGCGACAGCGTCTTGGCGACCGTGCCCAGAGACAGGGCGTACGCCGAGCCGCTGGCCGCTCCCTGCACGAACCGACCGACCACGAGCACCGCCATCGACGGGGCGAGCGCCGAGATCAGCAGCCCGGCGAGGTAGAGCGCGGCCGTCGACAGCACGAGCGGCTTGGCCCCGAACCGGTCCACCGCCGCGCCGACGATCGGGATCGTGCCGATCATCGCCAGCGCCGCCGCGGAGAACGCCCATCCGTACAGCGGGAGGTTGCCGAGATCGCGCAGCACGGCCGGCATGACCGCCGCCACGACCAGGATGTGGACCGCGCCGAGCGTCTCGAAGAGCAACAGGCCGACGATCAGTCGGCCGTCTCGCCCCCGAAAGACCTCGCGCCACGGCGCCGGCTCGTCGACACCACGTTCCATCACCGCAGCCTATGCGGGCGACGTCCGACTCGGTCGTAGACTCGCTGCCCATGGAGTACACCCACGTCGGGCATCTCGGACTCGTGGTCTCGCGGCTGTGCCTGGGCACGATGAACTTCGGTCCGCACACGCCCGAGCCCGACAGCCACACGATCATGGACACGGCGGTCGCCTACGGGATCAACTTCGTCGATACCGCCAACGTGTTCGGACGCCACCTCGGCGTCGGGGCCACCGAGGAGATCATCGGGCGGTGGTTCGACCAGGGCGAGGGGCGTCGCGATTCGATCGTCCTGGCCACGAAGGTGTACGGCCAGATGGGGCAGTGGCCCAACGAGTCCCGCCTGTCGAAGCTCTCGATCGTGCACCAGTGTGAGGAGTCGCTCCGGCGGCTGCACACCGACCGCATCGACCTGTACCAGATGCACCACATCGATCGCGACGCGTGGTGGGACGAGATCTGGGAGGCGATGGATCACCTGAAGCAGCAGGGCAAGATCGTCTACGTCGGGTCGTCGAACTTCGCGGGCTGGCATATCGCGCGGGCCAACGAGATCGCGTCGTGGCGGCATGCGCTGGGCCTCGCGACCGAGCAGTCGGTCTACAACCTGATGCAGCGGACGATCGAGCTCGAGGTGATCCCCGCCGCCTCCGAATACGGCATGGGTTTGATCCCCTACAGCCCCCTCGCCGGCGGCCTCCTGGCCGGTGCGCTCGGCAAGGTGAGCGAGGGTCGCCGGTCCCAGGACTACATGCAGGGACACATCGAGCAGGAGCGGTCACAGCTGGAGCGGTGGGAGCAGCTGTGCAAGGAGCTCGGCGAGCGCCCGGCAGACGTCGCGCTCGCGTGGCTGCTGCACCAGCCCGCGGTGACGGCCCCGATCATCGGTCCGCGCACCGAGGCGCAGCTGCTCGGTTCGATGCGCGCGCTGCAGATCCGGCTGTCCGACGACGTGCTGGAGGCGCTCGACCTGATCTTCCCGGGCCCAGGCGGCGCCGCGCCCGAGGCCTACGCCTGGTAGTCGGCGCCCAACAGCGCCTCGATCTGCCGGGCGGCATCCACCAGGGCGGGCCCGTAGCGCTTCGCCTGTTGACCCGCCAACCGGGCCTGCGGGCCGCTCACCGAGATCGCCGCGAGCAGCTGGTCGTACGGGCCGAAGATCGGGGCGCTGACCGACGCGACGCCGGCCTCACGTTCCCCGTAGCTGTCGGCCCAGCCGCGGCGCCGGGTGGTCAGCAGCGCCGTCTCGATGCCGGCGATGTCCTCGCTCGCCGGGATCTGACCCCACGCGAGGAAGACCTTGCCGGCCGAGCCCTTGCCGAGCGGCAGCGAGGCGCCCACACGCACGATCGTCCGCAGCTCGTTGTCCGATTCGACCGCGTCGACACAGACGCGCCGGTCGCCCGTGCGCACGTAGAGCTGTGCCGACTCACCGGTGGTCGTCGCCAGACGCTCGAGGTGGGGCCGGGCGAGCTGGCGCAGGGGAAGCTCCCGCATCGCGGTCGTCGCGAGGGCGAGGAACCGCGGCCCGAGCGCGTAGCCGAGACCGCCGACGTGCATGAGCATCCCGTGCGCCTGCAACGCGTTGATCAGCCGGTGCGCCGTCGGCTTCGTGAGACCGGTCGCCTCCGCGATGGCGGTGAAGGATCGAGCGCCGGCCTCCACCGCGTCGATGATCGCGACGGAGCGATCGAGCACCCCGACCGACGTCGTGGGCGCGGGCGGCGTGGCGGCCGTCCACGCCTGTTCGACGGCGGCTCGTTCGCGCACCTCGAGATCGAACCGCGTTCGATCCTCGACATACGCTCGACGCTTGGGGGTGGTGGGCACGTGCTATCCTCCCTGTCCAAGATACGGAACTGAGTTCCAGTATATGGACAGACTCTAGCAGCGTTCCGCCAGGGTCGTCGGAGCGCCCGGATGGGAAGGAACGCACCGCCATGCCGAGCACGCTCGCCGAGAAGGTCTGGGAACGCCACGTCGTCCATCGCGCCGAGGGCGAGCCGGACCTGCTCTACGTCGACCTGCACCTCGTCCACGAGGTCACGAGCCCGCAGGCCTTCGAGGGTCTCCGGCTGGCCGGCCGTCCGGTGCGTCGCCCCGATCTCACCGTCGGCACGATGGACCACAACGTCCCGACCACCGACGGTCCGGTCACCGACCGCATCAGCGCCCGACAGATGGAGGCGCTGCAGACCAACGCCGACGAGTTCGGGATCACGCTGTATCCGTGGGGCTCCGGCGGGCAGGGGATCGTGCACGTGATCGGTCCCGAGATGGGCTACACGCAGCCGGGCATGACGATCGTCTGCGGCGACTCGCACACCTCGACCCACGGCGCGTTCGGGGCGCTCGCGTTCGGCATCGGCACGAGCGAGGTCGAGCACGTGCTGGCCACACAGACCCTGCCGCAGTCCAAGCCGCGTTGGATGGCGGTGACCGTCGACGGCGATCTCCCACCGAACTGCAGCGCGAAGGACATCATCCTGGCGATCATCAATCGCATCGGCACGAGCGGCGGGGTCGGCCACGTGATCGAATACCGCGGCGATGCGATCCGCGCGCTCTCGATGGAGGGCCGCATGACGATCTGCAACATGTCGATCGAGGCGGGTGCGCGCGCCGGCATGGTCGCGCCGGACGAGACCACCGTCGCCTACGTGCAAGGCCGTCCGCACGCGCCGACCGGCGCCGACTGGGAGCTTGCGGTCGATGAATGGCGCGCGCTGCCGACCGACGACGGGGCGGTGTTCGACACGGAGGTGAGGATCGACGCCGCGACGTTGGAGCCCTACGTCAGCTGGGGCACCAACCCGGCGCAGTCCACGACGATCGATGGCGCGGTCCCGGACCCCGGCGGCAACGAGTCGGCCATGCGGGCCCTCACCTATATGGACCTGGAGCCGGGCACGCCGATCCGGGACATCCGGCCCGACACCGTGTTCATCGGGTCGTGCACGAACTCTCGCATCGAGGACCTGCGGATCGCGGCCGACGTCGTGCGCGGTCGCTCCGTCCGCGAGGGCATGCGCGCATTGGTCGTGCCGGGCAGCGTCGCGGTGAAGCTCCAGGCCGAACAGGAGGGACTCGACGAGGTCTTTGCCGCCGCGGGCTTCGACTGGCGAGGCGCCGGCTGCTCGATGTGCCTCGGGATGAACCCGGACATCCTGTCGCCGGGGGAGCGAAGCGCGTCCACCAGCAATCGCAACTTCGAGGGCCGCCAGGGCAAGGGCGGTCGCACGCACCTCGTGAGCCCTCGCGTGGCCGCCGCCACCGCGATCGCCGGCCACTTCACGACCCCGGAGGATCTCTAGTCATGGAGCCGATCACGCGCATCGAGGGCACCGCGGTCCCACTGGACCGCGCCGACGTCGACACCGACCAGATCATCCCCGCGCAGTACCTCAAGCGCATCGAGCGCACGGGCTTCGGCCCGTTCCTGTTCGACCAGTGGCGCAAGGACCCCGACTTCGTGTTGAACGATCCGCGCTACGCCGGGGCGACGATCCTGCTTGCTGGGCCGAACTTCGGGTCGGGCTCCAGCCGTGAGCACGCGCCGTGGGCGATCGAGGACGCCGGGTTCCGCGCGGTGATCTCCTCCAGCTTCGCCGACATCTTTCGCAACAACTGCCTGAAGATCGGGCTCCTGCCGATCGAGCTGCGCGACGAGTCGGTGCGCGCGCTGATGGACGCGGTGCTCGACGATCCGACCACCGTCATCGTGGTGGACCTCGACGCGCTGACGGTGCGCGCGCCCGGGCTGGACGAGGTCTTCGACATGGAGCAGTTCACGCGATGGCGCCTCATGGAGGGGCTCGACGACATCGGGCTTACCCTGCGGCACACCGACGAGATCGACGCCTACGAGGCGTCGCGTCCCACCTGGCTGCCCTCCGCGTAGGCTGCCGGCATGGAGCTCAGCGCGCACCGGCTGGCGTCGGCCGAGTGGCCCGAGGCGGCACGTCTGATGGCGCGTTCGCTGCAGGAGTCGCTCGAGCCGATGTTCCCCGACTCCTCGACCGAGCGGGTCGTCACGCTGTACGACCGCTTCGAGGCACTCCCGTTCGACGGTGGGATCGTGATCGGCGTCTATGGCGGCCGGCACCTGCTCGGAGCCGCGCGAGCCGTCCCCTACGTGTCCTGCATGTGTCGCATCGAGCTCCCCGCAGAGGCGGTCCAGGCATCGCGCGACTACCAGGCGTTCCTGTTGGAGAACCATCCGAACCGGGCGCACTGGTTCGTCGGGCCGGTCGGCGTCGAGCCGGGCCTGCAGCGCGTGGGGATCGGGACGCTCGCCATGGAGGAGCTGATGGGATCGATCGTCGGCGCCGGTCTCGTCTGCCTCGAGGCCCAGGACCACAACGTGGGGTTCTACGAACGGGTCGGGTTCCGGCCGACCCTGCGCACGCCGGCGCCGGACGGCGTCGCGATCACGTTCCTGCAGGCCCACGTCTAACGCGGCCGGTACCCTGCTCGCCATGGGTCAGATCACCGCGGAGCGGTTCGAAGAGCTCGTCGTCGAGGCGATCGACGCGCTGCCGGACTGGGTACACGAGGCGATGGACAACGTGTCGCTGCTGATCGACGACCGGCCCCCGCCGGGACAGCCGGGCCTCCTGGGCCTGTATCACGGCGTGCCCCTGTCCAGGCGCGGCGGTGGCTACACCAACGTCCTGCCGGACACGATCACGCTGTATCGCGCCTCGATCGTCCGCGTCTCAGGGCCCGACGAGCGGCACGTGCGCGCGCAGGTGATGCGCACGGTCGCGCACGAGGTCGCGCATCACTTCGGCATCAGCGACGACCGGCTCCGGGAGATCGATGCCTACTGACGCCGCGTGGATGCTGCGCGCGATCGAGGTCGCGCGCGCCTGCGCGGCGCACGGCGATGTGCCGATCGGTGCCCTCGCCGTTCGGGGCCACGAGGAGATCGCGGCCGCCGGCAACGAGCGAGAGCTACGGGGCGATCCCACCGCGCACGCCGAGATCCTGACGTTGCGCGCGGCGTCGGCGGCCGTCGGGACCTGGCGGCTCGAGGGCTGCACGCTCTACGTCACGCTCGAGCCGTGCGCCATGTGCGCCGGCGCGACCGTGCTCTCCCGGATCGATCGTGTGGTGTTCGGGGCGGCCGATCCCAAGGCGGGGTTCGCCGGCTCGCTCGGCAACCTGGTCCAGGACGAGCGGCTGAACCATCGCGTCGAGCTGGACGGCGGGGTCGAGGCCGAGGCCTGCGGCGACCTGCTGCGCGCGTTCTTCCGCGAGCGTCGCTAGCGCTTGCCGCGCTCGAGCGCGATCGCGCTCACGCGCTGGCCCACGAGCGGGATCTCGGCGCACATCTCGAAGAAGTTCGCGGCCTCCATCACGGCCGCGCGGACCCTCCCGACGCTCGTCACCGTGGCGGTGCGGCGATCGTCCTCGAGCAGGGCGATCTCGCCGAAGAAGTCGCCGGCGCCGATCGTCGCGACCTCCTCGCCCTCGCGTTCCACGCGGACGGTGCCGTCCAGGACCACGAAGAACCCCTCCGGGTAGGAGCCCTGGTTCAGCAGGAACCAGCCCCCCGGCACGTCGATCGGTTCCAGCCAGTCGGCAACGCGCACGAGCTCATCATCGGAGAGACCGTCGAACAATGCGATGGCGTGCAACTCTGCGGCGTCCATGGGCATATCGTCCCACGCGGGGCGCCGGTGGGTCGTTGCTAGACTCGGCGACGGAGGCGTGCCGGAGCGGCCGAACGGGACCGCCTCGAAAGCGGTTAGGGGCCTAATACGTCTCTCGCAGGTTCAAATCCTGCCGCCTCCGCGCTTGGGTGGGCCCGCCTTCGGCGGGCCCACCCGCCTATCCTTCCGAAGTGGCTCGACTGACGATCATCGTCGCGCTCATCCTTGGCCTCTTCGTGCCGGCGCTCCCGGCCTCGGCGATCGCGGACGGGCGCTATGCGATCGGGGACTCGGTCATGCTGGGCGCCCGAGACGAGCTGCGCGCTCGCGGCTTCATCGTCGATACCGAGACCTCGCGGCAGTTCTCCGAGGCGGTGACGATCGTGAAGCGGAAGGCGGCCAGCGGCGTCCTGCGACGCAAGGTCATCATCCACCTGGGCACCAACGGCATCCTCATCAGGGCGTCGGAGTGCGACACGATCGCGCGGGCGGCGGGCGCGCACCGCCACGTCTACCTCGTCACCGTCACCGGCCCCACGAAACACCCGAAGATCCGCAAGGCGCAGAACACGAGGCTCCGGGCATGCGCCGACCGGCACGGGAACACCTCGCTCCTGGATTGGTACGGCCACTCCCGAGGACACGGCGGCTGGTTCTACGACGGGATGCATCTCACGCCGACCGGCCAGGACGCCTACGCCTCGTTCCTCGGATCGCGGACCTCCTAGCTCCGCGCGAAGCGCGTTCCGTACACTCGTTCGCGGTGGCCTGCCCGAGCGGCCGAAGGGACACGCCTGGAAAGCGTGTGGGGGGGTAACTCTCCCGAGGGTTCGAATCCCTCGGCCACCGCCAAGCGAGGATCAGGCTTCGGCGTAGTGCGCCGCGCCGTGCCAGTCGACGACCACGACGGGCTCGTCACCGACGACCCACGCGTCGTGCCCGGCGGGCAGATACGTCAGATGTCCCGGCATGGCGTCGAACTCCGCGCCGTCGGACATCTGGATGTGCAGCGTCCCGCTCACGTGATACTGGAAGTGCGGCGCCTCGCACCACTCGGTCCCGGCCACGTCCTTGAGGCTCGTCGACCAGCGCCAGCCGGGCTCGAGCACGAGCCGGCCGATCGTGCCGACGTCGGTGTTCAGGATGTCCGCGTGCCCGCTGGGGAACTCCCGAAGCTCATCCGGCTTCCCGAAGTCCCGATGCTCCACCTTCGCCATGCCCATCCTCCCGTCCGTCCGGTGCCGCTCCGTCGAGGCTCGTCTGCTACCCTGACTTACTAGTAGGTCAGGTGTCAAGCCGCCTCCGGGAGAAGAGGATGTCGAGATGAACGCCAGCCGGACCCGCACGGGTGCCGACACGGCCGACCGGATCCTTGACGTGGCCCAGCGGCTGGTGCAGCAGCGCGGGTTCAACGGCTTCAGCTACGCGGACGTCGCCAAGGAGCTCGGGGTCTCGACCGCGAGCCTGCACTACCACTTCGCAGGCAAAGCGGAGCTCGGTGAGGCGCTCGTCGCGCGCTACGCGAGCCGGTTCGAGGCCGCGCTCGAGGCGATCGGGGCCGAGCCGCTGGATGCGCCCGCCAAGCTCGCGCGGTACGCGGACCTCTACGCCGACGTCTTTCAGGACCAGCGCATGTGTCTGTGCGGGATGCTGGCCGCGGAGTTCCAGACGCTCCCCGACGGGATGCGCGATGCGGTGCTCAGCTTCTTCGACGACAGCGAGACCTGGCTGTGCGGTGTCCTCGAGGCGGGCGAGCGCGAGGGCACCCTGCACTTCGAGGGGTCCGTGATCGAGGCCGCGCGCACGTTCCTGGCGGGTCTCGAGGGAGCCATGCTGCTCGCGCGACCCTCCGGCGACATCGAGCGCCTGCAAGCGGCGAGCCGCGGGCTGCTGATCGGGCTGACGAGCGCGCCCTAGAGGTCCAGACCCCAGTTCGTGAAGGAGCGCGACACGCGCATCCCCACGCGCTCATACAGCGACAGCGCGCCGGTCCGCGAATCGGTCGCCACCGACGTGTGGTCATAGCCACGTTCGAACGATCGACGGAACGCCGTGTGCAACAGCGCGCGTGCGACACCTCGGTGTCGATGCGTGGCAGCGACGGCCAGCTTGTCCACCCAGATCTCCTCGGCGTCGAGGAGGAGCGCGCCGCCGATCACCTCATCGCCGTCGAGCGCGACGAGCAGGTCCTCGGGCGTGAACCCCTCGCGCTCCACGGTCATGGCCCGCCACCGCGACTCGCTGGATGGCAGCCGGTCCGCGAACTCGGAGAACGCGGTCTCGAACATGGCCATCGTCGGCGACTCGTCGTCGTGACGGATCGGCCGGATCGTCACCCCGTCGGGCAGCGTCGGCGGTGCTGGCTCCGCCCTGTGGTCCAGACGCAGGATCCATGATGTGTGCCGCGGCGTGTAGCCGTTGGCCGCGAACATCGCACCGACGTCATCGCGGGCGTCGTCGATCACCTGTGCGACGCGGTCAGCTCCGGAGTCCCGGGCACGCTCCTCGGTCCACCGGCGGAGCCACGTGCCGACACCGTGGCCACGCTGCGTCGGGTGCACGTCGGCCCAGGCCCGCCGCGGGTGGACATAGAGACCCCAACCGACGACGCGATCGCGGTCGAAGACGCCGACCCAGTCGCGCGACTGGTCGAACCCGTCGGTCGCGATGTCGGTCAGGAGATCCGCCCGTTCCCACATCGGCTCGCCGCTATCGTGCAGCTCGCAGTCGTTGATCAGGGCGATCGTCGCGTCGACGTCGTCGACGGTGAGGGTGCGAGCGTTCAGCTCGCCGAGGAGTCCGTCGTCCATCCGGGGCAGCGTAGCGGAGCGACCGCGCCCGGCAGCTTCGTACTCGACTCGAGCGCCCGCCGGACATCGTCGAAGGTCTCATAGGGCAGGAACGGCACCCCGTCGTCGCGGCACAGGTCCACGAGCGCGTCCTTGGCGAAGACGATGTCCCCGTACAACGCGCCGAACCGATCGGAATGGCCCTCCCCGACGAATGCGACCGGCCCCGGCGCGCGTTGGACCGCGAGCATCTTGCACGTGCCGCACCAGATGCACTCCGGATGCCCGTTCGGAAACGCCATCGCGCCGCCCGCCCAGTCGTTCGTGATCACGGCGACGTCCGAGATCCCCGCGGCGACAAGCAACGGCTCGATGTAGAGGCCGAGGCCGTCGGACACGATCGTCACCGGGATGTCGTGTGCCCGTGCCCACGACACGAACCCTGCGAACGTCGGGTCCATCGGGCAGTGCTCGATCGCGAAGGCGATCAGTTCGTCCCGCAGCCCGGCGAACGGTGCGACCTGCGCTCGGATCGATGCGCGCGTGTCGAGCTCGCCACGGAGCCACGCCTCGTCGTAGGTCGCCCAGTCCGGCGAGCCGAAGCGATCCATCACGTGCTCGGCGACATCGTGCGAGCACGCCGTGCCGTCGAAGTCCACGAGGATCGATCGGACGGGGAGCATCGCGACACCCTACCCGCGCGAGCTGGGACACTCCTGCGGTGACCGACCGAGTGGTGATCGAACGCATGGCGGCTTTCATGCCTGCGGCATGGCGCCGGCGCGTCGCCGCGTGCGGCGGCGTGGTGCACGACGCCGACGGGCTCGCGGTGTGTCTGACCGGCGTCCCCTTGGCGCCGTTCAACCCAACGTTGGTCGAGCGCGTCCCTGACGAGCCCGATGCGGCGATCGAACGCGCCGAGGCCTGTTACAACGGTACGGGGCTTGCGCTCGGCATCGACCTCGAGCCGTCGCTACACGGCTCCGTCTGGGAGGCGGCGACACGCAGCGGACTCACGATGGTGGAGTCCCGCCCCGGCATGACGCTCGACCTCTCGCAACGGGAGACCGTCTCGTCGCCCGAGGGGCTCGAGGTGTTCCGCGTGGAAGACCCAGCGTTGCTCGACGAGGTCGTGGGAGTCGATGTTTCCGCGTTCGGCGGCGACGTCGACATCACGCGGCGGTTCCTGCCCGATGCCGTCCTGGAGGATCCCGCGCAGCGGGTGTACGCGGCCCGCGTCGACGGTCGGCTGGTGTCCGTCGGGGAGAGCACGACCCTCGAGGGCGTGATCGGCGTGTTCGGGATCGCCACCGATCCGGCGTACCGACGACGCGGGCTCGGTGCCGCGGTCACCGCCTACCTGCTCGCGGACCGAGCGCGCGAGGCCGATCTCGCGGTGCTCGACGCGTCGGATCTCGGCTACGGCGTCTACGAGCGCCTGGGTTTCCGTTCCACCTCGACCTGGGAGGTCTGGGTCCGAGAGGCCCCTGCCGCCTAGGCCGCCCCGTCGACGATGTGGCGCCCGGCGAGCGGCTCGTCCAACGTGATCGTGACCTGTTTCTGCACCGCGATGTCGATGCACGCGACATCGCCGGCGTGCGGGTCCGACCCCTGGAACAGCGTCACCGTGACCGTGTCGGCGGCGTAGGACACATCGACGTGGTCCAGGACGGAGCAGGGCTCGACCCCGCTCCAGAAGACGATCGTCAGCGTCGTGTCGTCGCCCCCGATCGTGGCGGTGTCGAACGCGGTCGGCCGGACGTTGTCCATCCCTGGGGTCGGCTCGACGACCTGCGGCGCGCCCGTTCCGGGGCCGCCGCCGCCGGGCGCGACCGGCGTCGACGTCGGCTGGTCGCCGACTGGGTCCGTGTCGGCGGGGGAGGCGGAAGCCACGGTGGCGACCACGAGGGCGCCGAGGGCCAGGACGATCGCGATGACGGCTCGCTGCGACGTTCGCATGCTGTCTTCCTTCCGGGTGAGGGGCAGATATCGGTGGGACGCACGCGTTCCCGGCCAGGTTCCCGGATCCGTCAAGGTTTGCCGATCCGGGGCCGATGGGGAAGGGACGGCAACTTCCCTGACGCAGGAGGTCCTGCGATGACCGTCAGACCGGTTTCGGACCGGAACACCGTGCCGCTGGGGGTCGCCGTGCTCGGCGCCCTGGTCGTCGGCACCGGTTGGCTGCTGTTCGAAGGGCTCTCGTTCCTCGTGGGATGCGCCCTCATGCTCGCGCTCGCCGTGGCCGAGATCGCGCTCCTCACGCTGCGCCCGAGCGACCGCTGAGACCCGAAGGTCCGTGTCGCCCCTCGCCCGTATACTCGGCTCTGGTCGTGCTAGGCGGGGAGCTAGCGGTGCCCTGTACCCGAGATCCGCTTTATGCGGGGCTGAATCCCCGCCTGAGGCCCGCGAGGTCCGAGGCAGCCTCGGCGCGGGGCGTTGAAGGTCGGGTCCTACGCGACGTCGGGCCGCGAACCGGGTCAGGGCGGGAACGCAGCAGCCCTTAGCGGTTCCCGGCGGGTGCCGTAGGTTCGCCTGGCCGGAGCCTGCCGTGCCGAGTAGCGATCGAGTCTCACGTGGTCGAAGGCGGGTGCACGGCCACTATGTGTTGTCGACGGGGGAGCGCGTGGCGGACGAGAAGCAGCATCAGGCCCTCTACCGGCGGTACCGGCCGCAGACGCCGACGGAGCTTCTGGGGCAGGACCACGTCGTGCGTGCGCTCACGGGCTCGATCCGCGAGGGCCGGCTGCACCACGCGTTCCTGTTCTGCGGGCCGCGCGGGACGGGCAAGACCTCGACCGCGCGCATCCTGGCCAAGATGGTCAACTGTGAGCAAGGTCCCACGGCCGAGCCGTGTGGCACCTGCGATCAGTGCGTCGCGATCCGCGAGGGCACCCACGTCGACGTCGTCGAGATCGACGCCGCCTCGCACGGAGGGGTCGATGACGCCAGGGACCTGCGCGAGAAGGCGCCGACGGCGCCGATGTCCGGCCGCGAGAAGATCTACATCATCGACGAGGCCCAGCGGCTGTCGCGCGAGGCGTTCGACGCGTTGCTGAAGCTCTTCGAGGAGCCACCGCCGGGCGTCCGCTTCGTGCTGGCGACCACCGAGCCGCACAAGATGCCGGCCACGATCGTGGGGCGATGCCAGCGGTTCGATTTCCGCAGGCTGACGCAGGAGGACCTGTCCGAGCACCTGATCGCGGTCGCGAAGGCCGAGGGCGTCGAGCTGGACGCGACCGCCGCCTTCGCGATCGCCCGCCAGGCCGAGGGCTCGGCGCGAGACGCGCTGTCGCTGCTCGACCAGGCCACGGTGCTCGGCGGCGCCTCCGTTGACGAGGCGGTGATCCGGTCGCTGCTGGGCGCGCCGCAGGGCGAGATCCGGGTCGAGGTCGCCGACGTGGTGGCCGTGGGCGACCTGCGCGGCGCGTTCGAGGCGATCGACCGGCTGGTCCAGGCCGGCCACGATCTCCGCAACGTGACGGGCGACTTGCTGGCGCATTTCCGCAACCTGTTGCTCGTGCAGACAGCGCCCGATCAGGAAGACCTGCTCGACATCCCCGCCGATGCGTACGCGGCGCTGCGCGCCCAGGCCGACAAGTTCACGCCGGCCGAGCTGTCGCGGGTGCTCGCGCTGTTGCTGGCGGCCCAGACCGACATGCGCTGGACGACCTCGCCGCGGCTCACGCTGGAGCTCGCGCTCGTGCGGGCGTGCTCGCCCGAGACCGATCCGACGCCCGCGGGCGTGGTTGGCAGGCTCGAACGTCTCGAGCGCCTGGCCAACGTGGCTCCCGGATCGGGCGCCGTGCCCGCGCCGGAACCGGTCGTCGTCGTCGAGGAAGCGGTCGTGGTCGCCGAGGAGGCGGTCGTGCCCGACGAGCAGCCTGCTCCGCGCGGCGGAGCCGATCGCGGCCGAGGTGCCCGCCGAACCCGTCGTGGAGGTGCCCGCCGGCACCCAGCTCCCGGTGCCCCACGCGGCCGACGCGGCCAGCGTCGACGTCGCGATGCTCCGCCGTTCCTGGGGCGCCCTGATCCAACACCTCGGGCAGAGCAACCAGCCGGTGCTTCGCGCGCTGATGGAAAGCGTCACGCCCTCCACCTTCGACGGCACGACCCTGGAGCTCGCGTTCCCGCCGACGTTCAAGAACACCGTCAAACAGGTGGAGAGCCGTGACGACGCGCTGCGGCAGGCCCTGCAGGAGCTGTTCGGCATCGCGCCCGCCATCGTCTGCGTCGTTCGCGAGTCGCGCGGTGGCGACGCGGCCGTCCACGTCGAGGCGGTCGAGGAAGACGACACGCCCGACGACGACGCCGAGGCCCTGCGCCGTGTGCAGGAGATGCTCGGCGCCCAACCGCTCGACGGGGCGTGACCATGTACGAGGGCCCGATCCAGGAGCTGATCGACGAACTGGCCCGGCTGCCGGGCGTCGGCCCGAAGTCGGCGCAGCGCCTCGCCTTCTGGTTGATCAAACAGCCGCCAGACGAGGCCAAGCGTCTGGCCGCCGCGATCGTGCAGGCGAAGGACCGCATCATGTTCTGCCGGGAGTGCGGCAACGTGGCGGAGGGCGATCTCTGCCGCATCTGCCGCGACGAGAGCCGCGACCGAACGGTGCTGTGCGTGGTGGAGGAGCCGAAGGACGCCGCGTCGATCGAGAAGAGCGCGCTGCACAAGGGCCGCTATCACATCCTCGGCGGCGCGATCAGCCCGCTCGACGGCATCGGTCCCGAGGACCTGCGTGTGCAGGAGCTGCTCGAGCGGGTCGAGCGCGATCACGTGACCGAATGCATCCTGGCCACGAACCCCAACCTCGAGGGAAACGCGACCGCGATGTACGTCGCGGCGTTGATCAAGCCGCTCGGGGTGCGCGTCACGCGGCTGGCCAGCGGCCTGCCCGTGGGCGGCGACCTGGAGTACGCCGACGAGGTGACGTTGTCCCAGGCCCTCGAGGGCCGGAGAGAGATGTGACCGAGCGCCCCTCGGCGCGCGACACCGCCGACCGCGCCCTCGTCCTGTACGCGCTCGTGCGTCGCGCCGCGATCGAGGTGATCGTGACCGAGGTCGAGGATCCGGTACGCCAGGCGCAGGCGGAGAAGGCCCGACGCGAGACCGAGCGCTGGCTGGAGCGGGAATCGCTGACCGACGCGATCACACCCGTGGAACGGGCGCTGTTCGACGCTCCGACCGCGGCCTGGACGCCGGAGGCGATCGCCGACGGACTGTGGCGCAAGGAGGCGCTCGGCGTGCTGGTGTGGGCGCTGCGGCTGCTCGATCGGATGCCCGCGATCGACGCCGAGTTCGTCGTGGAGGACCTGAACGCCGCGATCGAGGGCGCGGGCTCCGTGTCGTCGTTCCGTGCGGCGGCCAGGCTCCGCGATCCCAGCGAGATCGAGACCGCCTGGCGCGAGGCCGACACGTGGTTCGGCGCCACGGAAGGTGCCGTGGGCGAGGACAGCACGCTGGCCTCGATCAGCGCGGAGCGGTCGCGAGCGTTGGCGTGGCTCCGCCACGCCAACGCGGCCACGCCCTAGCCGTCTGCGGCGGTGCGGCGGCTCCGCCGCCGCACCGCCCACACGACCAGGTACGCCACGCCGCCGATCACGAGCAGGGGCAGCAGGTAGCCGAGCCCGATCAACATCGCGGCCAGGATGTTCATCACGCCCTGGACGGCGCGGTCCAACGCGCGTCCCAGGCTCGGGTTGCGGATGTCGTCGTTCGTCGAGCGTCGCGACCGCGGCGTCGGGCTCGTGGATGTCGACCTTGATCGTCGACTCGGCGACCTGATTGTTGAGGTAGCGGAGCTGGCCGGTGATCTGATCGATCTTGAGCTGCACCTGCTCGAGTTGGTTCTGCACGACCAAGGTCTGACCGATCGTGGTCGCCTGGTCCATCAGCCCATAGAGGACCGCTCGCCGGGACGTGTAGATCTGCAGATGTGCCTTCGCGTCGATGTAGTCGGCGGTGACGTCCTGCCCCTGGACCTCGGAGGAGTCCACCGTGCCGAGCTCGCGCAGCTGCAGCATCGCCTTGTCGAAGTTGGCGGCCGGGACCCGCAGCGTGAACGTGCCGCTGTCGCCGCCCGCGGTGGTGGAGGACAGGACCGAGCCGCCGTTGGCGCCGGCGATCGCGACCACGCGCTTGAACTGGTCGCTGAAGCTCCCGTTCGGGATCGTCACGGCGATCGCGCCGTCGCGGATGATCTTGGAGAGATCCGGCAGTTCGGCGCCCTGCTCTGCCGCGCCCTTGTCTTGCAACCCGGCGCTCGTCCCGGCAGCATGGCGCGCATTGAGTGTTCCGGGCACCGGAGCGGAGGAGCTGCTGACGCCGAACGATGCTTCGTCACCGCCCGAGCCGTTCACCGCTGCGCCCACCGTGCTGAATTGGCCGCCTGGAGAACGAACCCCCGTACCTTGCGCGAGGACCCCGATCCCGAACGCGAGCGCCAACACGGCCGCCGCCGCGCCGAGGCCCGCGCGGAGGTAGGTCCGGCGGCGCCGAGGCTTGGAGGGCGACGCCATCCGTCGCTGCTCGGCGCGCGCGACCTCGGTCAGGTCCGTCTCCAGCTTTTGCAGGATCTTGAACTCCGTCTCCATCACTCGACCTCCGTGACGAGGCTGAGGCCTCGTTCCTGCAGCACGATCGCGATGCGGCGCAGCCCACGGCTGACGCGCTGACGCGCCGCGGCCTCGGCGCACCCGAGCCGCGATGCGACATCCGGATAGGAGAGCTCGTCGATCACGCGAAGCTGCAGCGCATCGCGTTGCTCGGCGCCGAGCGTGGCCAGCGCCTCGACCAACGCCTCCCTGATCGGCGCCAGGTCGACAAGCTCCTCGATCCGCTCGTAGTCCTCCGCGGGCAGGTCGCGCACGTTCATTCCCAGGCTCCCGCGAGCCTTGGCCTCGATCGTGCCGGTGCGGTAGAAGCGGCTCAGCTGGTGCCTGGCGATCCCGTAGACCCATGCCACCCCGTTCACCCCCGTGTCTCGATAGTTCCGTCGCGACGCGAACGCCTCGGCGAAGGTCTCGGCGGTCAGCTCGGCGGCGGCCTCCGGGTCGAGGGTCCGCCGCGCGAAGTAGCGCAGCAGATCCTCGGCGTGTCGCCGATAGAGCTCCACGAAGGTCGCGGGGTCAGCCCGCGACGCGAGGAGCAGCTCGGTGTCACTCCGCTCGTCCACCTGTTCTCCGACGTCGATCGTCGCCGTGTGGTTCCGTCAGGGGACCATGCCACGACGGGGCACCGGTGTGACAGGGAGCTCAGACGGTGGCAGGCGAGGCCGGCTCCGAGGTCACGAAATGGCATGCCGCGGGGCGTCCGGTCCCGCGGTCGATCAGCTCGGGCTTCACGTCGGCGCATTTCTGCTGCGCCATCCAGCATCGGGTGCGGAACCGACAGCCCGACGGTGGGTCGGCGGGGCTCGGCAGATCGCCGGACAGCACGATCCGCGTTCCGGTGACCACCCCCCGTGCATCGGCCGTCGGCAGCGCCGAGACCAACGCCTGCGTGTAGGGGTGCGACGGATGGAGGAGCACATCGGCCTCCTCACCGATCTCGACGATCTCGCCGAGGTACATCACCGCCACGCGGTCGGCGATCTGTCGAACGATCGACAGGTCGTGCGCCACGAAGATGTAGGAGAGTCCAAGCTCGCGCTGCAGATCCTTCAGCAGGTTGATCACCTGAGCTTGCACGGACACGTCGAGCGCCGAGACGGGCTCATCGCAGACGAGCACACGCGGATCAAGCGCCAGCGCCCGCGCGATGCAGATGCGCTGGCGCTGCCCCCCGGAGAACTGATGGGGGTACCGGTTGGCGTGGTCGGGATCGAGCCCCACCAACTCGAGCAGCTCGCGAACCTTGTTGTTCCACTTCGCTTTTGGCAGGACGTCGCGGTTGATCGTAAAGGGCTCGGTGAGCACGTCGTTGATCGTCATGCGAGGGTCCAAGGAACCGAAGGTGTCCTGGAACACCATCTGGACCTCGCGACGGTAGGACCACAGTTCTTCATCGGTGAACGTTGCAACATCGCGGCCGCGGTACAGGATCTGCCCCGCGGTGGGCGGCTCGAGCAGCATGAAGAGGTTCGACAGCGTTGACTTGCCGCATCCGGACTCCCCAACCAACCCGAGGACCTCACCCTCGTGGAGCGACAGGTTGACGTTGTCGACCGCATGGATCACGCCGGAGCTGCCGAACACCTTGTCGTTCAGCGGGAAATGCTTGACGACGTTGACGGCCTCGAGGAGCACGTCGCCCGCCGTCATCGCGTCACCGAGTTGGCGAAGAAGCACGCGCTCCACCGACCGGGAGCGACCTCCTCGAAGGGGGGCTCCTCGGCGCGACAGATCGCGTCTGCCATCGGGCAGCGCGGGGCGAACGAGCACCCCACCGGCAGATGCAGCATGTTCGGCGGCGTGCCGTCGATACCCGGGAGGCGCTCCTCGCGCACCTGGATGTCGGGGATCGATCGCAACAACCCCGCGGTGTACGGGTGCATCGGTGCGGCGTAGACATCGCGCGCCGGCCCGAGTTCGACGATGCGTCCCGCATACATGACCGCGATGCGGGTGGCGAGGCCCACGGCGACGGCGAGGTTGTGGGTGATCAGCACCATCGCCATGTCGGTCTGATCGATCAATGTGGCGAGCAGCTCGAGCACCTGCGCCTGCACCGTCACGTCCAGCGAGGACGTCGGCTCGTCCGCCATCAACACATCGGGTCCCAGCGCGATCGCCATCGCGACCATGACGCGTTGCGCGATCCCGCCCGAGAGCTCATGCGGGTAGGACTTGAGCCGGCTTCGCGCCGAAGGGATGCCGACACGCTCCATCAGCTCGACCGCTTCTTCGCGCGCCGACTTGGCCGACCTCCCTTGTCGCAGCTTCAACAGCTCCTGGAACTGGTCGCCGATCGTGAACACGGGGTCCAACGCCGTGTGCGGGTCCTGGAACAGCATCGCGATCTTCGCACCGCGGACCTCGCGCATGTCGTCTTCGTCGAGCGTGAAGAGCTCGACCTCACCGAGCAGCGCCCGGCCACCGGTGATGAAGGCAGGGGGCGTGTCCAGGATCCGCATGATCGCCCGCGCGTGCACGGTCTTGCCCGAGCCAGACTCGCCCAGCACCGCCAGCACCTCGCCCCTCTCGAGCGTGTAGGAGACCCCGTCCACAGCCTTGACGATGCCGTCGTCGGTACGGAACTCGACCCGAAGATCCTCGACCGTCAGCAGTGGCTCATTCATCCCCGTACAGCCTCACGTCCAAGGCGTCGCGCAACGACTCGCCGAGCAGGACGAACGCACCGATCAGCAGGCACAGGAACAGCGACGGGAAGAACATGAGGTAGGCGGCCTCGGGGAACCGCGTGTCGGCGACCGCAAGCTGCAGGCCCCACGAGATCGCCGGAAGACGCAGGCCGACGCCGAGGTACGTGAGGCCGGCCTCGGCGCCGACGGCACCGCCGACCACGTAGGCCGCGAAGACCAGCACGGGCGCGATCCCGTTCGGCAGGACGTGACGTCGCAGGATCCGCCGCCCCGACGACCCCATCGTCTTGGAGGCACGCACGTACCCGCGTTGCTTCCCGCCGATGACCGTGGAGCGGACGAGCCGCGTCATGTCCGGCCAGCCGAACATGACGAGGACGAGGGCGATGATGATCGGACCTCCGCCGTGGAAGAGCGTGAGGACGAGGATCGCGCCCAGGATCGTGGGCACCGAGAACCAGATGTCGGCGAACCGCGAGATGATCATGTCGGTCTTGCCGCCGTAGTACCCGGCCGCCGCTCCGAGGGTCAGCGCGATCGCGATCGTGATGCCTGACACGATGAAGCCGACCTCCAGCGAGGTACGCGCGCCGTAGAGCACGCGCGTGTAGTAGTCGCACCCGAGGATGTCGGTCCCGAACCAGTGCTGCTTGCTGGGGCGCAGGGCCGAGTCGACGATCGGACAGACATGGGGATCCTTCGGCAGGAAGACCCAGGGCGCGACCGCCATCAACATGAAGAGCCCGATCAACGCCGCCGCCACCCAGAACCGCTTGTCCCGCTTGAGCTTGCGCCAGACGTCGCCCCAGAGCGTGAGGGTATGGGCGTCGGTCGGCAGCTCGATCTCTTGCTCGAGGAGCCCTGGGCTAGACATAGCTGATCCTCGGATCGATCCGGGCGCACAGCAGGTCCACGATCAGGTTCGTGAACACGAAGATGATCGCCGAGAGCGTAACGAGCCCCACGACGAGGGGGCCGTTCTCAGTGGCGATCCCCGTGAACAGGGCGTTCCCCAGACCGGGGAGGTTGAAGATCCGTTCGGTGATGACCGCCCCGCCCATCAGGTAGGCGAGGTCGAGCCCCAGGATCGTGACGATCGGCACCAGCGAGTTCTTCATGACGTGTCGCATCCAGATGCGGCGTCGCGGCAATCCGCGCGCGACGGCCGCGCGGATGTGCTCCCCGGCCATGTTGTCCAACAGGTTGGAGCGGGCGAGGCGTCCGAGCGCGGCGGCGGTGCCCAGCCCGAGAGTCAGCGACGGCAACACGTAGCTCTTCCAGCCGTCCTGGATGCCCGCCACGGGGAACCACCCGAGTTTCACCCCGAAGACGTATTGCAGCCCGAATCCGAGCACGAGCACGGGCACGGTGATCAGGAGCAAGGTGAACACCAGGATCGTCGTGTCGGTCAACGATCGTCGCTTGACGGCGGCGATGACCGCCAGCGCGATGCCGAGGACCACCTCCACCGCGAACGCCCCCAGCGTCAGCTTCAGAGTGACGGGGAACCGCTCCTTGATGATGTCGGTGACGTCGCGACCCGTGAACGTGGCCCCGAGGTCCCCGTGGACGATGCCGTTGAGGTAGTACACGTACTGCACGAGGAACGGCTGATCCAGGTGGTAGCGGGACGTGATCTCTGCGTACGTGCTCGGTGAGATCGGCTTGCTGCCCGCCAGCCGCGCGATCGGGTCCCCGGGCAGCAGGAACACAAGCCCGAAGACGAGCAGGATCGTACCCAAGAGAACCGGAACGACGAGCAGCAACCTCCTGATGAGGTATCGCCTGGACACGGACCTCCGTCAGCTGCTCGAGCCGGCGTTGACCACCTGAACCTTGGCGAGATCCAGCAGGTCGAGACCGGGAACCTTCACGACGTTGGTGACGTTCTCCGAGTGCACCGTGTTGAACCCGAGGTAGCCCCACGGGATCGACGGCATGTCCTGCAAGATCATGTCGTCGGCCGCTTGGTAGATCGGGATCGCTTCCTCGAGGCCCGTCTGGTTGCCCTCATCGAGCTTGTCGTCGAACGTCTTGTTGCTGTAGCCGGACACGTTGTACCCGCCGTTCGAGCCGTAGATCGGCTCGAGGTAGTCCTGCAGGCTCGGGTAGTCCTCCACCCAGCCGTCCCACCACGGGCCCGTCATCTTGTTCCCGAACGTGTAGTCGTAGTAGGAGTTCGGGTTGATCGGGTTCAGCTGCACATCGATGCCCAGGTTCTCCCGCCACTGGGTCGCGACGGCCTCCATCGCCTGCTCGAGCGTGGTGTCGTTCCCGGGGAAGTTGAGCGTCATCGGGCCGGTCCAGCCACCGGCGCCCTCGAGCGCCTGCTTGGCCGCGTCCACGTTGTACACGCAGTAGGTGCACACGCCCGAGCGGTAGCCGGAGACGGCCGGCGGCGCGAAGTCATCGGCCGGCTTCTCGGCGACCAGGATGGCGTTCATCACGGACTGGCGATCGACCGCCATCGAGAGCGCCTGGCGGATGCCGGGCTCCTCGAACTTCTTGTCGTAGAGCGGGATGCCGAGGAACAGCAGCGTCGAGCCCGGATCTTCCACGGTGGCGTCCGGATACTGCTGCTTGGCCTCACCGAGGTGATCGGAGCCGACGAAGGCGACGTCCACGTTGCCGGCCGTGAAGTCGAGCCAGGCCGAATCGCCCTGGTAGATGGGCAACTCCACCTTGTCGGCGAACCCAGGCGTGCCTGCGTAGTCGTCGTACCGGGTGAGGTTGATCGTCTCGTCGTGCTTCCACTCTCCGTCCATCATGTAGGGGCCGTCGCCGATCGGGCTCTCGTCGAACGCCTTCGGGTCGTCGTAGAACACCGACGGCAGCGGGTCGAACGCGTCGAACCCGAGCGTGTACTCGAACTGGCTGAACGGCGCCGTGAGGGTCACTTCGAACGTCGTGTCGTCGAGGACCTTCAGGCCGCTGAGCTCCTTGGCGGTGGGCTTGTCGCTGTTCATCGCGTCATAGCCCTCGATCTTGTCGAAGAAGAAGTTGAGGATGTAGCCGTTGGGGCCGTAGGCGGTGTAGTTCCACGCGTCCACGTAGGACTTGGCGGTCACGGGCTCGCCGTTGTGGAACGTCCAGCCGGACTTGATCTTGATCGTGTAGACGAGGCCGTCGTCGGACACGTCGATCGACTCGGCCTGCGCCGGGATCGGGGTCAAGGTGGACGCGTCGAAGTCGACGAGCCGTGTCCACACGCCCTGGAAGACCTGGGAGCCACAGGATTCGTAGTCGTTGTGCGGGATCAGGGTCTGAGGCTCGCAGTTCACCAGCGAATAGGTGCCGCCCGCCGCGCCGGTTCCTGACGAACTGCCGCCGCCTCCACTGGTGCTATTGCTGCTGCACGCGGCGGCGACCATGACCAGCGTCACGGTCGCGACCAGAGCCTTTATGGTTCCCCGCATTGACCCAACCTCCTTGGAATAGACGGCCTATCCTGCACTGCGTCGGCTCAGACTACAAACCGCTCTTCCCCTTGCATACGAGATCAGAGGCCCTATCGGACGAGCATCAGCTTGCCGATCTGTTCGCCTTTTTCCAGCAGTTCGAGCGCCCGCGGGTACCGGTCGAACGGGAGTGAGGCGGCGACGGGCACCTCCACGGAGCCGGCCGCGACCACCCGGACGGCCTCGGCGAAGTCCGAGCGATCGTTCATCGAGGATCCGATCACCTCGAGCTGCCGCCAGAACAGGGTCGGGAGCGTGAGGTCCACCGTTCGTCCGGTCGTCGACCCGTTCGTGACCAGCCGCCCGCCCTTGGCGAGGGAGCGCAGTGACCGGTCGAAGGTTGCGGTGCCGACGTTGTCGATCACGACGTCGACGCCACGGCCCCCCGTCGCGTCGCGGACCCGCTCGTCGTAGGGTGCCGCCGAGTCGAAGGCGGCGACGGCGCCCTGATCCGTCGCCCACGTGCGGCCTGCCTCGCTCCGCGAGGTCGCGTACACCTGGGCCCCAAGCGCTTTCGCCACGAGGAACGCGGCCGAGGCGCTGCCGCCCCCCACGCCGACCACCAGCACCCGAGTCTCCCGTTCCGATCCGGCCGCGGCGCGCCATCCGCACGGCCGAGGACACGACGAGACCGAACGAGCCGGCCCGCTCCCAGGAGAGGTTCGCGGGCTTGCGCACCACGTTCGAGCCGGGAACGACCGCGAACTCGGCGTGGGTGCCCCAGCGGTGCTCGCCGATCACGGCGAACGACGGGCAGAAGGGGATCTCGCCTGCGAGGCAGGCCCCACACCGGCCGCAGGAGGTCGACGGATCGAGGATGACCTCGGCGCCCGGGGACACGTCCTCGATCGCCTGCCCGACATCGGTGACCACGCCGGCACCATCTGCCCCCGGCACGTGCGGGTAGGAAGGCGGCTTCGGCATCCCCCGCGCGACCCAGAGGTCCAGATGGTTGAGCGCCGAGGTCCGCATCGCTACGCGCACGTCCCACGGACCGAACGCGGGCTCGGGGACGTCATCCAGCCGGTAGGCGTCCGCTCCCTCGTCCAACACCCAGGCCCGCATCACGACGGGTCCGGGTCCCGCCGCAGACCCACGATGTCGAAGCCCCACGGGTCGGTGACGCGGGCGATCGGTCGGAACCCGTGCGACTCATAGAAGGAAAGCAGCCGAGGGTCGCAATCCAGCGCCACCGTCGGGGGGCGATCGGACGCCGCCCGCGCGAACGCCGCCTCGAGAAGCGACCCGCCGATGCCCCGACCCTGCAACGCCGGCTCGACGGCGATCGGGCCGATATTGGCATGCGGGGGCAGCCCCGTGTGGAGCTCCCGGATCGCCAGGTCGACCCCGTGGAACACCTGCGCCACGACGTCGTCGCCGGGGGCGTCGGCGGGATCCATGCCACAGAAGAAGCATGCGTCGGCTGCGGTGATGCACGCGACGCCGACGACGTGCGGACCGGCGAAGGCACCGAGCGTCAGGGAGCTCTCGGCGTAGGAGTCCATCCCCAGGTAGACGTCCTGCACGGTCGCGTAGAGCGCGATCGGATCGTCGCCGAGGGGGCGCATGTAGTCCTCGGTCCAGAAGGCGCGGCCGGCCATGGCGCCGGCCTCGGGCCAGCGCTCGCGCGGGAGCTCGCGGATCGTCACCTCCATACCGGGCCGCAGCCTACCCGCGGCTAGACTCGTGCCGTTCCCGAGCAGGAGTTCCCGCTGGCATGCCCATCGTCGTGATGAAGTTCGGCGGCACTTCGGTCGGATCGGTGGAACGGATCGCCGCCGTGGCCGATCGCGTGGTGCACGCACGCGAGGCGGGCAACGACGTCATCGTCGTGGTCAGCGCGATGGGCCACACGACCGACGAGCTGCTGGCGATGGCGGCGCGGATCACCGAGGTCCCCGACCCCCGCGAGCTCGACATGTTGCTGACGGCGGGCGAGCGTATCTCGATGTCGCTGCTCGGCATCGCGCTGAACGCGCGCGGGTGCCGCGCCGCCAGCTACACCGGCTCGCAGGCCGGCATCATCACCGACACCCAGCACGGCGCGGCGAAGATCACCGAGATCAGGCCCCGGCGGATCATCGAGGCGCTCCAGGCGGGCAGCGTGGTGATCCTGGCCGGGTTCCAGGGGCTCTCGAGCGACTACGAGATCACGACGCTCGGACGCGGTGGCTCCGACCTCACGGCGGTCGCGATGGCCGGCGCCGTCGGCGCGGAGGTGTGCGAGATCTACACCGACGTCGACGGGGTGTTCACGGCCGATCCGCGGATCGTGCCGGGTGCGAGGAAGGTCGACGTGATCGGCTTCGACGAGATGCTCGAGCTGGCGGCGGCGGGGGCCCGCGTGCTCCAGCCCCGCTCGGTGGAGATGGCACGCCGCCACGGCATGCCGATCCACGTGCGCTCGACGTTCACCGACGTGCCCGGCACCTGGGTGCGAGACAGGAGCGAGGACGAGATGGAAGGCGTGCTGATCAGCGGGGTCGCGATCGAGACGGACGAGGCGAAGGTGACGATCGAGGACGTCCCCGACCGGCCCGGCGTCGCGGCGCAGATCTTCCGGGCGATCGCGACCGAGGGCATCAACGTCGACATGATCGTGCAGAACGTGTCGCACGAGGCCAAGACCGACATGTCGTTCACGGCCCCACGCGCCGACCTGCCCCGGTTGCAGGGCGCACTGGACGCGCTCACCGTCGAGATCGGAGCCGCGCGCTTCACGGTGGACGACGACATCGCGAAGGTGTCGCTCGTCGGCGCCGGCATGAAGTCGCATCCCGGTGTGGCCGCCGACATGTTCGACGTGCTCGCGGCCGAGGGCATCAATATCGAGATGATCTCCACGTCGCCGATCCGCGTGTCATGCGTGATCCGGCGCGCGGACGGCGACCGTGCGGTCGCGGCGATCCACGCACGGTTCGGGTTGGACGCGACGATACCGTCGTAGCTGGTCAGAGCGCATGTGGAGCGTTGGTAGGGTGATGTCATGAAGGTCGCGGTGATCGGTGCAACCGGCGCGGTCGGCCGGGAGATGACGCGCATCCTCGAGGAGCGCGGCTTCCCCGTCGACACGTTCGTGCCGCTCGCTTCCGCGCGCAGCGCGGGGCGCACGGTGCGCTTCGCCGGCGACGAGCACGTCGTCCGCGAGCTGACGGTCGACGCGCTGGCGGGCGTCGAGGTGGCCTTCGCCTCGGCGGGTGCGACGACGTCGCGGACGTTCCTGCCCGACGCGGTGGCCGCGCACGGCGTGCTGTGCATCGACAACTCGAGCGCGTTCCGGATGGATCCCGCGAGCCCGCTCTCGATCCCCGAGGTGAACCCCGAGGCCCTGGCGGGCTGGCCGCGTCCGGGCATCATCGCGGTGCCCAACTGCACGACGATCGCCGCGATGCTGCCGATCGGTCCGCTCCACCGCGCAGCCGGCCTGCGACGGCTGGTGCTGTCCTCGTATCAGGCGGTCAGCGGCGCGGGACACAAGGGGACGCGCGAGCTCGCCGAGCAGATCGACAAGCTCCACGGACAGGTGGAGTCGCTCGCGCGTCCCGATCACGCGACGTTGCCGCACGGGGAGCTGTTCGCCAAGCCGATCGCGTTCAACGTGGTCGCCAAGATCGGCGAGTTCGAAGACGACGGCTTCACCGGCGAGGAGGCCAAGATGATGGCCGAGCCGAAGAAGATCCTCGAAGCCCCCGACCTTGAGGTGCTCGCCACCAGCGTGCGGGTGCCGGTCGTGACCGGGCACGCGGTCTCGATCCTGGCCGAGTTCGCACGGCCGATCGACGTGGCCGAGGCGCGGGCGATCCTCGCCGAGGCGCCGGGCGTCACCCTGATGGACGACCCCGCGCAGGACGTGTTCCCGAGCCCGCTGGATGCCGCGGGCCTCGACGACGCCCTCGTCGGGCGGATCCGGCAGGTGCCCGGGCGCGCCGACGCGCTCGCGCTGTTCAGCTGCGCCGACAACCTCCGCAAGGGGGCGGCCCTCGATGCGATCCAGATCGCCGAGGCGTTGTTCCCCGCAGGCGTCCGCGGATGAACCGCGACGAGCGCCGGCAGCGGCGCATCCGGATCGTCGTGATCGTCCTCGTGCTGGGCATGCTGGGCGCGCTCGCCCTGTCGTTCGCCGTGCCCCGCTAGTTGTCGTCGCGGATCGGCTCCCCGCCCGGGCCGACATCGTCGGTCAGGGGCTTCACGAACCACTCCCCGTAGTTCCGCCACCCCTGCCGCTCGTAGAACGCGATCGTCGCGTCGCGCCAGGCCGCGGTGACGAGCGCCATCCGGAAGCAGCCGCGTCGGCGCGCCAGCTCTTCTGCCCGGGTCAGGAGCGCCCCGCCCACGCCTCGCCCCCGGGCGCGGTCGGTCACCACGAGGTCGTTGACCCGCGCCTGCGGTCGGTGGTCGCCGAGGCGCTGGTGGTACTCCATGTCGATCACCCCGAGGACCTCGGCGTCGTCGGCGGCGACGAGCGTCACGTTGTCGATCCGGCGGATATGGCCCGCGAACTGGAGCTGATGCGTCGGATCGTTCGCGGTGCCCACCGCGACGCCCCGGCCGAGCTCCACGAGCAGGCCCGACACGGCCTGCCAGTCCGCCGGCGCCGCCATCCGCACCGTGAGCTCGCTCACAGGGCACACACGCACGGCCGTCGATGACACTTCGGGCATCCGTCCGCGTACCGCGCGAGCACACCCTCGAGATCGACGTCCAGGAGGTTCGCCAGGGACGCCAGCCAGGCGGTCACATCGGAGAACTCGAGCTCGAGGTTTTGGCGATCCCCCGTTCGGATCGCCCGCGCGAGCTCTCCGACCTCCTCGGTGAACCACCGGAAGGTCGCGTCCACCCCGCGCGCGGTATCGCGTTCACCGTACGTTTCCAGCATCGTGGCCTGCAGGTTTGCGAGATCCATAGTCGGGGCAGTGTAAGAGAGGTGTTGATCGGGGCGCGTCACAGGAAAACAACGTTTGCCAAACGCCCAGGTCACACACTATTCGCCTATAGTTACGACCTTAGACGCATTTACTGTAGGCCGGATGGTGTGGAAGCATGCGGCAGCGGGCTAGTTAGCTCGGCACCGCCGTTCCATCCGAGAGGTGGGTCGGATCGGCGGGCGGCACAGCGGTTGTGAGCAGGGGCACAACCCCTCGGACCCGGGGGCGAGATGCCACTGGTGCGCACATCCGCGATAGGGGAGGGACGTTTCGTTGGATTCTATTGAGGGGCTCGTTGTCGTCGTTCCGACGTACAACGAGCGAGAGAACATCGACACGCTGATCGACAAGGTCGAGGCCGTTCGCGGCGCTCGCCCGCTGGACGTCCTCTTCGTCGACGACGGTTCGCCGGACGGCACGGCTGCGCGCATCCACGAGTTGGCCGCAACGCGTCCGTGGATCCACGTGCTCGAACGCGCCGGTCGCATGGGCCTCGGCTCCGCGTACCGCGCGGGGTTCGCATGGGGGCGTGAGCACGGCTTCGCGCGGATCGGCGAGATGGATGCCGATCTCAGCCACGACCCTTCCTATCTGCCGGCACTCGATGCAGCGATCACGGCGGGCGCCGATCTTGCGCTCGGGTCACGCTACGCCGACGGCGGCGGCTCGGAAGGGTGGCCGTTGCAACGTCGGATCCTGTCGAGGGGCGCCAACCTGTTCGCGCGCACGCTGCTGCGCTTGCGCACGCGCGACGTGACCGGCGGCTTCCGGATCTACGACGGCCCCGCGATCGACCTGCTGTTGCAACAGGGCACCGAGTGCGACGGGTACGGCTTCCAAGTCGAAGGCGTCGTCGCGCTGACGCGCGCCGGCATGCGCATCACGGAAGTGCCGATCATCTTCCGCGACCGCACGTACGGCAGTTCCAAGATGTCCAAGAAGATCGTCTGGGAGGCGACGCGCCGCTGCGTCTCCCTCGCGTTCACGCCGACGAGCGATGCGCGGTCGGCACAGACGAACGCGACCGCTGATCCGGTTGGTTCGATCCGGGAGGGAGCGACCGATGGCCGCTGACGTACGGGTTTCCCCAATGAGAGCACCCACGAGCAGGGGCGGACGCTTCATCGGCTTCGCCGTCGTCGGCGCCAGCGGGCTGGTCGTCAACCAGGTCGCCCTGTGGTTCCTGACGAGCAAGATGGGCATCTACTACCTGCTGTCGGCGGTCATCGCGACGCAGCTCTCGACGATCTGGAACTTCGCGCTCGTCGAGCGGTTCGTCTTCGACGGCGGCCACGAGGGACGGTTGGTCCGCCTCGGGTGGTTCGCGTTGATGAACAACCTGTGGCTGCTGTTCCGCACGCCGTTCCTCTACCTGTTGACGACGGGGGCGGGGCTCAACTACCTGATCTCGAACGCGGTCGTCCTCGGGGCGATGACGCTCGTGCGCTTCGGGATCGCCGACAACCTGATCTGGGCGGATCGCACCGATCTGCGCGGCGCGTCGGCGCTGGTCGACGGCAAGCGCATCTGGCTCTACGACATCCACGGGATCATCGGGATCTCGTCGGAGTCGCGGCTGCCCGAGCTCGTTCGTTTCCAGGTGCCGTCGCTGCGGGATCCGGCCGACATCGAGGTCGTCGTGAGCAACGAGGGCTTCGGCGGGCTTCGGCGCACGATCGACGTCGTCGAGGAGGGGTCGACGGTCTCCTACGTCGAGCACCTCGGCCGACACGGCTTCGCCGCCAAGATCGACGTCGACACGCTCGCGCGCATCCAAGTGTCCAAGATGCTGCGTCGCTCGCCGCACGTCGCCTACACGAACGTGGTGGAGCCCGTCGTGCGGTGGGCCATGGTCCGCAAGGGATACATCCTCGCGCACGCGGCGTGCCTGCAGATCGATGGGCACGGCGTGCTGATCACGGCGCGCACCGACACCGGGAAGACCACCACGTGCCTGAAGTCGATCAAGGAGCAGGGCACGGGGTTCGTCTCCGACGACATGGTCATCATCGACCACGACGGCAACGCGCTGTCGTACCCGAAGCCGCTGACGATCTCCTCGCACACGCTCAACGCGGTCAAGGGTGCGCCGCTGCCGCTGCGCACGCGCTCGTGGCTGCAGGTGCAGGGTCGCCTGCACTCGAAGTTCGGTCGCTCGGTCGGGATGGCGTTCGGGAACATCAACCTGCCCGTGGCCTCGATGAGCGCCATCGTGCAGATGATCATCCCGCCGCCGAAGTTCCAGGTGGACCGGTTGATCCCCGAGGCCGAGATGGTGTCGTCCCTGACGCTGGACCGCCTCGTCGTGATCGAGCGCGGCGATGCGATCCTGCGCGAGCTGGACACCGACGAGGCGTTCGACATCCTGTCGGAGAACACCGAGGACGCCTACGGGTTCCCGCCCTACCCGCGGATCGGGCACGCCCTGTCCAACGGAGAGGTGCCCGCCGAGCAGGACATCCGCCGTCGCCTGGTCGCGGGCCTCGAGGCGGTCCTGCTGCGGACGCCGGACCGGGCATGGTTCGAGATGCTGCCGCGCCTCGCGGCCGGGATCGGGACCGAGTCGGGAACCGAGCTCGTCGACGTGACGAATCAGGAGCACGTGATGCTCGACCTGACCGGCGCCGGCGCGCCCCAAGACCGCACCGACGCGATGGTGATCGCGATCGATGGCGATCGCACCGAGGACCCGGTCGTGTCTCGCTTCGAGAAGCTGTCGCCGTCCGAGGCCGAGGAGGTCGAGAACGGCGCTGTCGGGCGCCCTCGCGCTGTTGCAGAAGGTCTCCGACATCCTCGACGGGCAGAACGAGCACGCCGAGCCCGCGGTCTCCGGCCTCGTCGCGAGCGTGCGCTCGCTGCGCGATGCCCGCGTGCCGCAAGGGAAGCGGTGATCGACGTGGTTCCTGGATCTGGCATCGGTGAGGGCCGCGGGCGGTGAGCGCCCGCACCCTCTCCGATCAGGACACCACCCCTTCCCCCCGGGAAGATGCGGTGGTGCGTGTTCCGGATGAATCCCCCCGTGACTGGCGTCGCCTGTTGGTGCCCGCCGCGGTCGTCGCGATCGTGGCGCTCGCGCTCGTCGTGCGCTTCATGCACCTGACGGCGCTCGGGTTCAACAGCGACGAGGCGGTCTACTCGGGTCAGGCGGGCTCGCTCGCCGGCGTGGGCGCGTTCGCGCGTTCGTTCTCGCCGTTCCGAGCGCACCCGCTGCTGTTGCAGACGACGCTCGCGCTGGAGTACCTCGCGCTCGGGCACATGAGCGAGTACGCCTCCCGCGCCACGGTGGCGCTGCTCGGCGTGGTGACGGTCTTCGCCACGTACCGCGTCGGCCGCCGGATGTACGGCGTGCCGGTCGGCCTGGCCGCGGCCCTCGGGTTGGCGATCATGCCGTATCACGTGTTCATCAGCCGGCAGGTGTTGCTCGACGCGCCGGCCGGCCTGTTCGTGCTGCTGGCGTTCGCGGCGCTGTACCGCTACGACGGCGTCGAAACCCGTCGATGGCTGTACCTGGCCGGCGCGCTGGCCGGCGTCGCCTGCGTCGTCAAGGAGACGATGGTCGTCTTCCTGCCGGCCGCGGTGCTGTACCTGTTCTGGGAGAAGCTGCTGCGCAAGATCCGGCTGCGCGACGGCTTCATCGCGCTGGTGCTGATGGGGATGATGCTGGCGCCGTTCGTCAGCACGCGCTTCGTCTTCAGCGGGTCCTCGGCCGGCGGCTACATCATCTATCAGCTGTTCCGCGCCCCGAACCACCCGATCTGGTACTTCCCGGTCGTCTTCTGGATCTTCATCACGCCGATCGCGATGCTGACCTTCGTCGGCGGGTTCGTCCTCGCGTGCGTGCGGCGCGAGCGAGCCGACAAGCTGCTCGTGTCGTGGCTCGCGGTCTTCGGGCTGTTCTTCCAGTTCTGGCCGACGAAGCTGCTGCCCTACGCCATCATCCTCACGCCCGCGATGGCGATGATCGCCGCGCGCGGCGTCGTCGTGGGGGTCCGCGCTGTACGCGACCGATCCTCGGCGCGATACGCCGCGGTCGTGGGCGTTGTCGCCGCCGCCGCGATCCTGGTGCCGATGATCCATCCGACACTGCACGCCGGCGATGTCATCCGCGACAGCAGTTTCACGGGACCGTTGACCACGGACGTCGAGGTGCAGGACTTCGCGGGTGGCCGCGAGGCGGGTACCTGGCTCGGGGAGCACTCGCCGAGCAACGCCGTCGTGCTCACGATGGGCCCCTCGCTCGGCAACCTGGTGAGCTTCTACGGGAATCGGGACTTCTTCGCGGTGTCGGTCAGCCAGGATCCGAAGCTTCGGAACCCCGCCTACCGGCCGATCCCCAACCCGGACAGCGCGATCCGTCAGATGCACGTGCAGTACGCCGTGTGGGACGCCTACACCGCCGACCGCTCGCAGTTCTACAGCCAGCGGCTGATGTCCTACGTGACGAAGTACGCCGGCATCGCCGGTGTACAGCGTGTGGGTCAACGGCGAACGACGTCGACACGGCGGCGGGCCCGCCGCCCCCCGGCACCGAGGTCCGCGTCGTCGTCTATCAGCTCGTCGGCGGGGACCCGCTGCCTGAGGCGCCGGTGGAGGTGGGCCCGTGATGCTGCGTCGCGCGCTGCTCGCCGCGCTCGCATCGGGCGCCGCATTGCTCGCCGTGGCTCCCGCGCCCGCGACCGCGCAATCGGGGCCGACGATCGAGCACCTCGTCGTGATCATGGAAGAGAACAGCCACGTTCGATCACACCTTCGGCACGCTGCGTGACGTGAACGGCGTGCACGTGGGACAGATGGTCGAGATGGCCGGCGGGGAGACGGTTCGACTTCGGGGATTCTCAGACCTGGGGCCCGGCGCCTTCACGGTACCGACCGGGGAGGAGGTTCTCAGCAATGGACCGACGGCGGCCTCGACCGCATTCCACGGTGGTCGGATGGACGGCTTCGCGGTCGCCCAGCGAGCCACCGACAAGAACGAGCGTCTGTCGTTCACGCTTATCGATCGTGCGACGCCCACGCCGTGGCGCAAGCTCGCGCGGCGCGGCGTGGTGTTCGACCGCTATTTCTCCTCGTATCTGGGTGGGTCGCTGCCGAACACGCTGAGCCTCGTCGCGGGCGACGCCTACGGCCGCGACCAGGGGTCGAGCGCAGACTTCACGAGCCTGTGGGACAGCGACATCCCCACCGTGTTCGACCGCGCGAACCAGGCGGGCGTCTCGTGGAAGTACTACGTGGGCGGCCTGGAGCAGATACACGAGCGCAAGGTCGCCAACGGGGCATACGCACGCTCGACCGCGGCCACGCCGAGCGCCCTCTACTGGGCGCCGATCCTGTCGATGCAGCGGTTCTGGACCGATCCTGCGTTGTCGCAGAACGTGCGCCCCCAGGCCGATCTCTTCGCGGACGCCGCGTCGGGGTCGCTGCCGGCGATCACGTACGTGCTGCCCCAGCCGACCACGCACGAGCCGCTCGTCGTCGGGCCCGACCTGCGTCTGCTGTCGATCGTGAACGCGCTCGAGACGTCGCCGGACTGGTCCACGACCGCCGTGGTGGTCACCTGGGACGACTGGGGTGGGTACTACGACCACGTCGTGCCGCCGGTGGCGACCGACGGGCACCAGCTCGGGATGCGCGTGCCGATGCTGTTGCTGTCACCCTGGGCGCAGGGCGGGACGGTCTCGAGCCAGACGCTCGATCACTCGTCGATCCCGGCGCTCGCGACCTCGCTGTTCGGGCTGGAGCCGATCACGCCGCACACGGCCGAGTTGAACGGGCCGTGGCTCACGACCCCGGTGAACAACCCTCGGATCGAGTCCATCACGCACGCGCACCGGTACGAGGCCGCGGGCATGACGCACGCTCGCAACGTGTTTGGGTTGTATCTATTGACAATACTCGTGATCGTTGGTGTTCTGGGCTGGTTGGGCTTCAGCATGCTACGTAGGTCTGTTAGGGGAGGAACCACTTGATGTTCCGTCGGTCCGTGTTCGCTCGCGTCCTGTCGTTGACCTTGTTGGTCGGCGTCGCCGCCGTCGGCGTCGAGGGCGCCTCCATCGTTCCGGCGAGTGCGGCGTTCGCGCCGCAGCTCACCCGCTACCCCTACCTGACCGATGTGGTGCAGGGGTTCGCCACGATCAACTGGGCGACCGACCGGTCCGGCACGAAGGGCAGCGTCACCTACGGCAAGGTTGGCGCCGAGACGCTGCGCCGCGCACAAGGTGAGCGCGTCGAAGATCTCGATCACCGTCAAGAGCGCCAGCGAGTACCAGTGGAAGGCCAAGCTGTCGGGTCTGCAGGGGAACGCGCAGTACTGCTATCGCGTACAGCTCGGCACGACCGATCTGCTCGGCTCCGACCCGTCGCCGGTGTTCTGGTCACAGATCCCCGCGGGCAACACGACAGCCGTACTCGTTCGCGGTCTTCGGTGACTGGGGCGACACGGACGCCAACGGGAACAACCCGGCGCAGGCCGCCATCATGTCGTCCATCGCGAACAGCGACGTGCGGTTCGCGCTGGGGACGGGCGACACGGGCTACGACAGCGGGACCCAGAGCAACTACGGGGACCTGTACCAGACCGGCTCCCGCGTGAGCTCGATCTTCGGGCCCAACTTCTGGACGCAGGCGGGCGACACGGTGCCGCTGTTCAACGCGGTGGGCAACCACGGCGCGAACGCCACCTACTTCACGAACTGGCCGCAGGACCGCGTCGTCGCCAACTCCGGCGGCAAGTACGCGATGGAGACCTACTGTTGCGCCAACGGCGCGGCATCGCAGAAGTCGCCCAGCTCGTGGTACGCGTTCGACGCGGGCATCGCGCGCGTCTACGTCCTGTCGGCGGTGTGGTCGAACTCGAACACCGGCACCAGCACCGACTACGGCATGGACTACGCCTACCGCTGGCAGCAGAACAGCCCCGAGTACCAGTGGCTGCAGAACGATCTGCAGACGCACCCGTCGCAGTTGAAGTTCGCGGTGTTCCACTACCCGCTGTACTCGGACAACGCGACCGAACCGTCGGACACGTTCCTGCAGGGCTCGAACAGTCTGGAGGGGTTGCTCGAGTCCAACGGCGTGAACATGGTGTTCAACGGTCACGCGCACCTGTACCAGCACAACGCGGCGCCTCCCGGCGGTGTCGTGAGCTACACGACCGGCGGCGGCGGCGCCACTCCCGAGCCGATCACGAAGTGCAAGCCGAACGACACCTACGGCCTGGGATGGAGCGCGACCACCGGTGGGTCGAGCTGCGGGGCGGGTCCGAAGCCCACGTTTATCGAGCAGGTGTACCACTACCTGAAGGTCGACGTGAACGGCTATCAGGTGACGGTGTCCGGCGTGAACGCGCTCGGACAGACGTTCGACACCACGACGTACAACTTCTCCCCCGACGTCACGCCGCCGACGGCGCCGGGCAACCTGCAGGCGAGCGCGCCGTCGGGCAGCCGCGTCGATCTGACGTGGACGGCCTCGACCGACGCCAAGGGCATCGCGGCCTACGACGTGTATCGCAACGGCGGCGGCTCGCCGATCGCGACGGTCGCCGGCAACGTCACGGCGTACAGCGACACGACCGTGTCGCCGAACACGGCCTACTCCTACGTCGTGAAGGCGCGCGACCCGTCGAACAACACGTCGGACCCGAGCAACACCGCCAACGTGACCACGCCGTCGTCGGACGGCGAGGCGCCGACGGCGCCGGGGAACCTGATGGCCAACGCGCCCAGCGCGACGCGCGTGGACCTCACGTGGACGGCCTCGACGGACAACAGCGGCGTGATCGACAAGTACGACATCTATCGCAACGGCGGTGGATCGCCGATCGCGACGGTGAACGGCAACCTCACGTCCTTCTCGGACCTGACGGTGAGCGCGTCGACCGCCTACTCCTACACGGTGCGGGCGCGCGACGCCTCGGGGAACACGTCGGTGGACAGCAACGTCGCCCTGGTGACGACGCCGTCGATCGGCGTCCTGTTCGCGGACGACTTCGAGAGCGGCACGCTTGCGGCCTGGACCAACGTCACCGGGCTCACCGTGACACAGGGATGTGCCGTCGCCCAGCGGCGGCGCCTGGGTCGCGCGGGAGACGAGCGCGAGCGCGGGCGGCACGTACGCGTACAAGTCCATCTCGCCGACGCAGACGGAGCTGTACGCCAAGTTCCGCTTCCAGGTCATCAGTCGGACCGGGTCGGTGGATCTGATGCGGTTCCGCAACGCGACGGGCGGCAGCAAGCTGTCGCTGCTACGTGAGCGGGACGAGCGGGACGCTCTCGACGCGCAACGCGGCGGGAACGAGCACGCGCGCGGCGGGACCTCAGATCGTCAACGGTCAGTGGTACACCGTTGAGATCCACGCGAAGATCGGCGTCGCCGACGGTCACCGAGGTGTGGCTCGACGGCGTGCATCTCACGGAACTGGACGCGACGGGCGATATCGGCTCCACCGCTATCGGTCAGTTCCTGCTCGGCACGACCGCGGCCGGCACGTACGACGTGGTGTTCGACGACGTGGCGGTGGCGAAGAACTTCATCTGATATCCGGTGCCTCGGATGGCCTAGCCCCAATGGGTTACATGCGCGCGCACTGTTTGGCACTCATCATGTCACTGGATGTTCATATATAAGTCGCGGTCTGCCCGGGCGCGTTTGCCATCCTTGTATCGGGACGAAGGTCCCAAACTTGGAGGCGAGATGGCATCGATCAGCAAAGGGTACGAGCGGGGAGCCACCGGTTCCCGGTCGCTCCGCGACCTGATGCATCGATTCGTGCGCGCGTTGCCCACGCGATGTGATCACTGCGGCGGGCGCGTCGTGCGCACCGATCCGATGGCCGCGAAGTCGTGCAACCGCTGCGGCCTGTGGGCCGAGTAGCGCTCAGTGCACCAGGTCTGACACCACGTTGAGGTAGCGCGAGCCGTACCGTTGCAGCGGCTGCACGTACGTTCCCTCGGCGATCTCGTTCCAACTGATGAGCACCCATCCGTTGGGATGCGACGCCCTGTTCCCGGCGAAGAGCTTGCGCAGCGTCTTGCCGCTCTTGCGCGGAACGCAGGTCGAGCCGCCGAGCAGCTCCGTGTTGAACCCGGGCGCGATCGGCGCGAACCATCGCTTCTTGCTGCCGTCGGGATTCTGCTTGGCGTTGCGCACCTTCGCGGCCAGATGCTTCAGCTGCGTGAACGAGTCCGGGTTGCGATACGGGTCCTGCGAGGACCAGTAGTACTGGTCGGCGTCGAGCAACGCGCCGCGCGCGCTCGTCCACGTGTCCCAGTTCTCGTCGCCGATCAGATAGAACGACGGCCGGAACTTCTTCGAGATCGTCTTCAGCACGGTGTTCGGGTACTTGCGGCTGCCCGTCCACACGAGCGGGAGCCGTTTGGTGAACGTGTGATCGAACGCGGAGTCGTGCGCATAGAGGCGGCGCAGGTAGGCGAGGTCCCCGGCGATGTGCTTGGTCGACAGGATCGTGTCCGAGGCCTTGTAGCTGATCCACAGCTTGAAGTGGATGCCGGCTCGGTTCACCTCGTGCACGACGCTCACGAGCGTCTGCAGGCGCCGGTTGTAGGAGAGCCTCTTGACGGTCTGGGTCGCGCGGCCGGTGCCGGCCCAGTTGACGACGAAGCCGCGGAGCCCCGCCTTCGCGGCGGTGCGCACGTCGTGCTCGATCGTCGTGCGGCGATCCTGCGTGAAGAGTTGGCGAGGAGTGTCGGTCAGCTCGTTGCCGGCGTACTTGCTGACGGTGTCGCAGCCGGAGGAGCCGAGCGTCGCGGGCAGCGGCAGCGGGTTGCTCGAATACGGGAAGTTGGAGCCGAGCTTGTCGTGCCAGTGCAGCTTGGACCACCACAAGTAGTAGTAGGCGAACATGTCGTGCCTGATCGCGCCGCGGGTGGCAGTGCGCGTGTGGTTGGTCGTTGCGGCGGCTGGGGTCGACTGCTGCGCTCCGATGCTCGCAAGCAGGAGCGCGATGATGACGACACGTCGGATAGACACCTTCATATGGGGGAGTTCCCCAACCCTAGAGGCTGGCGGGCCGGGTCGGCCAGTATCGAGGCGGGCCTACTCCTTTTCCGGGTATCGCGAGGGCCGTCTTCACGGAATCTTGACGCCGGCGAGACCATCGAGCGGGTTCACCGCCGGGCAACCTTCTGCTAGCGTTCCTGGTCCTGGCCGATCAGAGAATCCGGGGAGGGAGGATCGGCGTTGGTAGCTCGCTACAACGGTCTGCGCTGGATCGCCGATCCCATTCGACGCCACCGAGGTCGATCGCAAGCTCGCGGCTGAACGAACGCTGGGCGGTCTGGCCGAAACGGCCAATCGAGTCGTCTTCGATCTCTACGATCACTGCGCCCTGGTCGTCCGCTTCTTCGTCGTGGAGAAGGGAAGCGGACCAAGGCTCGTCAAGGTCTCGGGGGATCGCAGGCTGGTGCCCAACCGCGTGGCGCTCCGCGGCCGCGCGCTGAAGACGGGCCAGCAGGCCGCCACGACGCTCGCGCGTCCGGCCGGCTTCCGGCTGATCGTCGCGCCGCTCCTCGAGGGCGAGACGGTGACCGGCCTGCTGGAGTTCGTGGTGCCGGTCGAGATGGTGGCCGCCAAGGCCAACCGGTTGGAGATCGTGGTTCGGGCGGCGTCCTCGTCGTTGCACGCGTGGCATCGCGCCACGGCCGCCCAGCATGAGAAGCGTCGGGCGACGGGCGATTCGTTCGCCCTCGGTTTGCGGTTGGCCGGTGTCCTGGCGCGTGCCGGCGAGCTCGGGACGGCGGTCCGGAGCGCGGTCGAGTTGCTCGCTCGGGAGCTGAAGACCCCGGTGGTGGCGTGGCGGGCGGACCCGGCGGGCCGGGTCATGCGGATCTCGGCCTCCAGCGGTCTCGGGAACACCAGACGCAATGCGATGGAAGGGGCCGCGTTCGATCTGCCGCCCGACGACAACCGCAAGCGGCTGTTGAAGGTCATGAAGGAGCGGATCTCGGAGTCGATCGGCAGCGAGGTCACGCTGCTCGACGGCGGGCCGGTCGTGTTCGTCGCCAGTGGGCGTCACGCCGAGCTCGAGTCGTGTGGGCGGGAGCTGGCCGCGCTGCTGGAGCAGTTGCCGGTGGCCAACGTCTCGATGCTCGACGTCGTGGCCGACGACGGCACGGCGACGCCGTGGGCCCACGGGTCCCTCGAAAAGGCCCGGCTCCAGGACCTGACCCCGCGGGAGCGCGAGATCCTGGTGTTGCTCGCCGGCGGGGCTCGGACGGGTGAGATCGCCCGCCGCCTGGTGATCAGCGAGAAGACGGTCAAGACCCACGTCCAGAACATCCTGCGGAAGCTGGACGTCACCTCCCGGCTCGAGGCGGCGGCGATCGCCGTGCGTGCCGGCTTCGTTCCTCTGTCGGCCAGTTAGGGTTCACCCTTTCGGGCAACAAATACTCCATCTGGAGTAGGCCACCCCCCCTCCCAGCCTCCATCCTTTGTGGAGTATCTGACGCCAACTGAGATCCGGGAGGGTTCGATGAACCATCGTCGTGGCACCAAGGCTAGCTTGCGCGTACGACTTACTGTCGTGGGCGCGGTCGGAGCGGTCCTTCTTCTTATTGGGGCTGCCGCCGCCTCTGCCGTGGTGCTCGACGGGACAAGTGCGCCCACGATCTCAAGCGACAAATTGGATTACCCACCCGGCGGCACGGTGTTATTGACCGGAACCGGCTGGTCGGGAGACTCCACCGTCCACATTTTCGTAAACGACACGATCAAGCAGTCTTGGAACCGTGATGTCCATGTGAACGTGGATGCCGACGGCAATATCAGCGATTCGTTCCAGCTGCCCAGCAGCTTCATTTCGGACTACGACGTCACCGCGACCGGTGACACCACTGGGCGTATGGTAACGACCACGTTTACAGACTCAGCCGCGAACCTGGATCAGTGCACCAACGGGAAGCCGGCGACCCCGGAACCATGCAGGAACGACGCATCATTCAGCAACTGGGTGAACGGCGCCGCCGTCGCCTCGAAGGCGCACTGGGCCGAAGATGAGTTCATCCCATACCGGGCGAAGATCGATGGAGTGACCGCAGGCGGCCACACCATCAGCATCGTCTACGACACGGTCCACAGCGGCGGCCACGCGATCGACTACCTCGGTTCATTCGACGCCACTGAGACCACCTCTGCGACGGCGAACACCGTCACAGGCCACGCGAACAACAACAACCCATGCCTCGATGTGCTGACCGGCGCCCTCGCCCCGCAATGCACGCCCGGCACACCCACGAATCAGGTGCACATCCCCGACGGGCAGGTTCTGCAAAACTGCGCCACGTCCACAGGGACACCCCCCACTCGGATCAACGGGCTTAGCTCCGATCGATTCATGAGCATTTGGGGCCCGACCGGCACAACAATCACCGGAATGACCTACTACGCGCAGAACGTGGTGTCCGGCACCGGCCAGTGCTCGACGACGCTCACGATCAGCTTCAATATCGGAGGCTCTGCACCGAGCAACACCGTTGTCCTCGCCTGGGGCGGTCACATCGCTCGTGGCGCCGGATTCAATGGCTGGGGAGCCGGTACCGGGGCGTCGGGTGTTGAAGGATCGCCGTATCACATGGCATTCAGCACTGACAACGACAACCCAAACAAGGGACTTGATGGCGCGTCCCAGGGGGCACAGGATCGCGCTCTCCAGGCCGCAGCCGTGACCCCCGAGAGCACCATCACAATCATTAAGAACACCGTCGGCGGAGACGACAAGTTCGGCTATACGACTACCGGCGGCGGTGGTCTCCCCCCGCTTCGACATCACGACCGTGTCCGGTACCGGGCAGTCGGTGAACTCTGGCGTAAACCCCGGTGCATACACGGTCAACGAATCGACGATTCCCTCGGGCTGGAACTTCACCAGTCTCTCCTGCACTTCGAGCGGGGGAGCCACGACCTCGACGAACGGCACTACGGCCAATATCACCATTCCAGTCGCGGGTGGCGCTTCGGTCACGTGTACTTACACGAACACCCGCAAGTCGACTCCGACCGTTGGCACCGAGATTCACAACGGCGGCGTTCACACTGCTGTGACGTCGGTGCCCCTGGGGTCGACAGTGCATGACAAGGCCACCGTTACGGGTGTCGCAGGGAAGCCAACACCGACGGGGGACGTTACCTTCGATTGGTTCACGAACGGCACTTGCGCCAACACGCCTGCGGCGACGTCATCGACGTTCGGGCTCACGAGCGGATCTGTCGATGCGACGACGTTCACGCAGGGTCCTCTGGCGGCGGGTAGCTATTCCTTCAAGGCCCACTATGCCGGGGACACCAACTACTTTGGGGCAGACGGACCTTGTGAGCCGCTGACGGTTACAAGGGCCGACCCGACGATCGGCACCACGATCCACGCAACGAACCACTCGGTGATCGCCAACGGCACCGAGCTCAACCTGGGCTCGGTCGTGCACGACACCGCGCAGGTGGGCGGGGCAGTGGGTTCGCTCACCCCGACCGGAGCCGTGACCTTCACCTTCTACACCGGCGTGAACTGCGCCACCGGCTCCTCGATCGGCACGAACCCCACAGCTGAGGCCAACGGCGACGCGCGTTCAACACCTCGGCCCTGCCCTGGTCCTACGGGTTCACAGCCACGGTGGCCCGCGGACCGACCTTCACCGAGAAGACGAGACTGTGAGCCGTTCTCGGTGAAGAAGGCTTCGCCGACGATCGGCACCACGATCCACGCAACGAACCACTCGGTGATCGCCAACGGCACCGAGCTCAACCTGGGCTCGGTCGTGCACGACACCGCGCAGGTGGGCGGGGCAGTGGGTTCGCTCACCCCGACCGGAGCCGTGACCTTCACCTTCTACACCGGCGTGAACTGCGCCACCGGCTCCTCGATCGGCACGAACCCCACAGCTGAGGCCAACGGCGACGCGCGTTGCAGACAACCCTCGGCCCTGACCCCCGGTTCCTACGGGTTCACAGCCACGGTGGCCGCGGACACGAACTTCACCGAGACGACCAGGCGACTGTGAGCCGTTCTCGGTGAAGAAGGCTTCGCCGACGATCCGCACCACGATCGACGCAACCAACCACTCGGTGATCGCCAACGGCACCGAGCTCAACCTGGGCTCGGTCGTGCACGACACCGCGCAGGTGGGCGGGGCAGTGGGTTCGCTCACCCCGACCGGAGCCGTGACCTTCACCTTCTACACCGGCGTGAACTGCGCCACCGGCTCCGACGATCGGCACGAACCCCACAGCTGAGGCCAACGGCGACGCGCGTTCGGACAACACCTCGGCCCTGACCCCCGGTTCCTACGGTTTCACAGCCACGGTGGCCGCGGACACGAACTTCACCGAGAAGACCAGCGACTGTGAGCCGTTCTCGGTGAAGAAGGCTTCGCCGACGATCGGCACCACGATCCACGCAACGAACCACTCGGTGATCGCCAACGGCACCGAGCTCAACCTGGGCTCGGTCGTGCACGACACCGCGCAGGTGGGCGGGGCAGTGGGTTCGCTCACCCCGACCGGAGCCGTGACCTTCACCTTCTACACCGGCGTGAACTGCGCCACCGGCTCCTCGATCGGCACGAACCCCACAGCTGAGGCCAACGGCGACGCGCGTTCGGACACCTCGGCCCTGACCCCCGGTTCCTACGGGTTCACAGCCACGGTGGCCGCGGACGACCAACTTCACCGAGAAGACCAGCGACTGTGAGCCGTTCTCGGTGAAGAAGGCTTCGCCGACGATCGGCACCACGATCCACGCCACGCAACCACTCGGTGATCGCCAACGGCACCGAGCTCAACCTGGGCTCGGTCGTGCACGACACCGCGCAGGTGGGCGGGGCAGTGGGTTCGCTCACCCCGACCGGAGCCGTGACCTTCACCTTCTACACCGGCGTGAACTGCGCCGCCGGCTCCTCGATCGGCACGAACCCCACAGCTGAGGCCAACGGCGACCCGCGTTCGGACACACCTCGGCCCTGACCCCCGGTTCCTACGGTTTCAAGCCACGGTGGCCGCGGACACGAACTTCACCGAGCAAGCACCAGCGACTGTGAGCCGTTCTCGGTGAAGAAGGCTTCGCCGACGATCGGCACCACGATCCACGCAACGAACCACTCGGTGATCGCCAACGGCACCGAGCTCAACCTGGGCTCGGTCGTGCACGACACCGCGCAGGTGGGCGGGGCCGTGGGCTCGCTCACCCCGACCGGAGCCGTGACCTTCACCTTCTTCACCGGCGCGAACTGCGCCGTCGGCTCGTCGATCGCCACCGCGCCACGCTGAGGCCAACGGCGACCCGCGTTCGGTCGACACCTCGGCCCTGGCCGCCGGTTCCTACGGGTTCACAGCCACCGTGGCCGCAGACGCCAACTTCACCGACGCGACCAGCGACTGTGAGCCGTTCTCGGTGAAGAAGGCTTCGCCGACCATCGGCACCACGATCCACGCACCGCAACCACTCCGTCATCCCCGACGGCACCCAGCTCAACCCTGGGCTCGGTCGTGCACGACACCGCGCAGGTGGGCGGGGCAGTGGGTTCGCTCACCCCGACCGGAGCCGTGACCTTCACCTTCTTCACCGGCGTGAACTGCGCCCCGGCTCGCTCGATCGGCACGAACCCCACCGCTGAGGCCAACGGCGACGCGCGTTCGGACAACACCTCGGCCCTGACCCCCGGTTCCTACGGGTTCACAGCCACGGTGGCCGCGGACACGAACTTCACCGAGAAGACCAGCGACTGTGAGCCGTTCTCGGTGAAGAAGGCTTCGCCGACGATCGGCACCACGATCCACGCCACGAACCACTCGGTGATCGCCAACGGCACCGAGCTCAACCTGGGCTCGGTCGTGCACGACACCGCGCAGGTGGGCGGGGCAGTGGGTTCGCTCACCCCGACCGGAGCCGTGACCTTCACCTTCTACACCGGCGTGAACTGCGCCACCGGCTCCTCGATCGGCACGAACCCCACAGCTGAGGCCAACGGCGACGCGCGTTCGGACAACACCTCGGCCCTGACCCCCGGTTCCTACGGGTTCACAGCCACGGTGGCCGCGGACACGAACTTCACCGAGAAGACCAGCGACTGTGAGCCGTTCTCGGTGAAGAAGGCTTCGCCGACGATCGGCACCACGATCCACGCAACGAACCACTCGGTGATCGCCAACGGCACCGAGCTCAACCTGGGCTCGGTCGTGCACGACACCGCGCAGGTGGGCGGGGCAGTGGGTCGACTCACCCCGACCGGAGCCGTGACCTTCACCTTCTACACCGGCGTGAACTGCGCCACCGGCTCCTCGATCGGCACGAACCCCACAGCTGAGGCCAACGGCGACGCGCGTTCGGACAACACCTCGGCCCTGACCCCCGGTTCCTACGGGTTCACAGCCACGGTGGCCGCGGACACGAACTTCACCGAGAAGACCAGCGACTGTGAGCCGTTCTCGGTGAAGAAGGCTTCGCCGACGATCGGCACCACGATCCACGCAACGAACCACTCGGTGATCGCCAACGGCACCGAGCTCAACCTGGGCTCGGTCGTGCACGACACCGCGCAGGTGGGCGGGGCAGTGGGTTCGCTCACCCCGACCGGAGCCGTGACCTTCACCTTCTACACCGGCGTGGATGCGCCACCGGCTCCTCGATCGGCACGAACCCCACAGCTGAGGCCAACGGCGACGCGCGTTCGGACAACACCTCGGCCCTGACCCCCGGTTCCTACGGGTTCACAGCCACGGTGGCCGCGGACACCAACTTCACCGAGAAGACCAGCGACTGTGATCCATAACTCAACCCACGGTGTAGTCGCTGAGGGCTCCCTGATCGACGTGGGTTCGGTCGTGCACGATACCGCCCAGGTCGGTGGGAAGGTAACCGGCTTCAACACAACCGGGGCCGTGACCTTCGCCTTGTTCACCGAGCGTGAACTGCACCACCGGTTCCCCGATAGGCACGAACCCCGACGCTGGGCAACGGTAACCCGCGTTCGGTCGACACGTCGGCGCTGGCCCCGGTTCCTACGGATTCACAGCCACAGTGGCGGGCAACGCAAACTACCAGGGCGCCACCAGCGCCTGCGAGCCGTTCTCAGTCGTGACGTTCGGCAAGACCATGGGTTACTGGGGTAACCAGAACGGGATTGCGAAGATCCTCGCCAACGGTGGCTATGGCGCGAACGCTGTCAACATCGGTCGGGGGCGCACTCATTGATACCCAGGCTGAATCGAAGAAGGTGCTCCCGAGCACTCTGAACGCTTGCGGGAAGGGCTCGACCCTCATCTTCAGTGACCAGACGACGACTAAAGACTGCTCGCTGGCGAAGAAGGTCAACATGGGCAGTCTGAACACGTTGGCAGCCCAGACTCTTGCGCTTGGTTACAACATCAACCCCAACCTCACGCCCGGTCTACAACGCGCAGACTACTCGCCGGGCTGGGATGCACGGCCTACGCAACAGCAGGCCTGACAAGCACCAGCACCGTGAGCAACGCGTTCGCGGCCGCGGTCAACCTGATCAACGGAAGCGCGATTGGTGGTACGACCACCCAGACTCAGATCGGGGAAATGAACAAGCTGCTTGGCTGCCTGAATCACGAGCCGTAGACAGCAAGCGACAGTGCGAAAGGGCCCGGTCAGAGACCGGGCCCTTTCTTCTTGTCTAAAGGCTGCCTTCGCGGCGAAACTCGATGCTGCTTCTTCAACCCGAGGCGCTGAACTTGCGCGAACCGAGGACCACGTTGCCCCCCTTCGCCCCGTGGCGTTCCATTCAGTCGTGCCCGAAGCGTTCAAGATGTAACACCGAGTGTCAGCCGTCCACGTCGCGTCCCACCGCCGAGCAGGAAGCCCGCTCCGACTTGTCGCCGCCTAGCTGGAAGGAAGACGAAGGAGCTCCACCCTCGGACATAGACGAGATCGACCGTTCGCGTAGCCGGCAACCGCATGATACGGGGATCTCGACCGTACTCGTGCCGAACGTCACGAAGGCTGCCCGGCTGCGGTCGGACGACCGCGGTGGCGGCGCCCTTCGACCGTCCACCGAATTCCGAGACGAGTCGACTCCGTAACCCGCCCCCCGTATCGTGTCCCGCCCGCGTGCGCCGGCCACGCCGTGACCACCATCGAGACGGTGACCGCCGCAAAGACCAACCACTTCCTCATGGAACCCATCCCCTTTGCTCGGGCCCCGCGCCAGACGATGTCGGGGCTACCCGAGTCCAGGTATCGGCCCCTACCCGGTTTCGCTTGAGTGCGAATCGCACGGTTTGTCTACCGACTGGTAGAGACGACCGCTAGCCGCGAGCTTCCTGGCGAAGGTCTCTGCGGTGCACGTAGTCATAAAGAATCACCCCCCGTTTCGCCGATGACTCTTGTCCAAGGACTGCTCGGTAGGGAGGCCGAGCTAGGCCGCTCGAGAGGAGACGGGGACATGAGGAACGAGACCGGACGGACACGCGCTTCGATCGTGCTGGTGGTCGCGGGCTTCCTGATCCTGGCAACGGCCGCCGCCGCCCTCGCCGACGGGCTCGCCGCGGACGCGGACAACGACGCCCTCTCCTCGCCGCACCCGACCCTGCTGGCGACGACCCAGGCGGTCGGGACGACCGTCACCTACCCGTTCGCCGTGACCGTCGGGAACACCTCGCCCGCCTCGAACGACGTCTTCCGGGCGGGGACGAGCGACTTCGTCACCGTCGCGATCTCGCGCGAGGGCACCTGGGTCGACTCGCCGGCCGGCACGCCGACCCAGCTCACGTTGACCCACTACCTCACGCAGGCACGAGGCACGGTCACGATCACGGTGCCGCGGGACGCCTGTGACGTGACGAACGACACGATCGTGGGCCTTCGTTCGACGGCCAGCAACGGCCAGACGATGAGCCCTCGGTCGCTCGCACTGACCTTCCGGATCACGGGCACCGGCACGTGCGCGTCCGCCGACGGTGACGGAGACGGCGTCGCCGACGACGTCGACAACTGCCCGAGCGTCGCGAACGCCGATCAGGCCGACGCGGACGCGCGACGGTGTCGGCGACCTCTGCGATCGCAACGCGTTCGCGCCCGGCGTGCACCACGCCGCGGACCCGAACCCGGCGACCGGCCCCGAGGGTTCGCCGCTCTTCGTCGACGGCTCCTTCTCGGACGGGGACGGCTCGGCTCCAGTACTGAGCAAGAAGAGCGGGCGTGGCGACGTCACCGACAACGGCGACGGCACCTGGTCGTGGTCGCTGACTCCGGCCGACGACGGTGGCGGCAACGTCCAGGTCCAGGCCGACGACGGCGCGCACACCGCCACCGACTCCTTCGCGTGGAGCGCGTTCAACGTCCCGCCGACCGCCGACATCTCCAACGACGGACCGATCGACGAGGGCGGATCGGCGACGGTGTCCCTGACGAACCCGTCCGACCCGTCGTCGGAAGACACGACCGCCGGGTTCCACTACGCGTTCAGCTGCACGAACGACGCGCTCCCGACGACCTACGCGGACGCCGGCACGAACGACTCGATCGTGTGCCCGTTCGCCGACGACGGCTCCTACAAGGTGTCCGCTCGCATCTTCGACAAGGACGACGGCTACACCGACTACGACACCACGGTCGTGGTGCGCAACGTCGCGCCGACGATCACGAGCGCCACGGTCACGGGCGGATCGGGCGTCGCGTGCCTGCCCGGCAACGCGGTCGGCCTGGACTTCGCGTGGACCGACCCGGCCGGCTCGCACGACACCTACAGCTACGACGTGGACTGGGGCGACGGCTCCGCGCACGCCACGGGGTCCGGGCAGGTCTCTCCGGTGACCGGGCTCAGCCACACGTACGGCCCGGGCACCTTCACGATCTCGATCGTCGTGTCCGACGAGGACGGCGGCGCCTCGGACGCCGTCACGCGTCAGGTGAGCCACGAGTTCGCGACGAGCGGGCTCCTCCAGCCGATCAACGCCGGCGGCCGCACGACGTTCAAGCTCGGCAGCACGATCCCGGTGAAGGTCCGTGCCACCGATTGCACGGGCGCTCCGGTCGCCGGGCTCGACCTGCACGTCCACCTGTCGATGGGCGGGTCCGATGCGCAGGCCGCGGCCAGCAACGGCGACACGGGCATGCGCTACACGGACGGCCAGTACATCTTCAACCTGTCGACGAAGCGGAGTCAGTTCGCCGGCGGCCAGGACCTGACCGCGGGCACCTACCACCTGTGGGTGACGGGCCCGATCGACACGACCGACGCTGTCTTCGACCTGCGGTAGGAGCCGCGGCTAGGCGGGCACCACCTCGTAGGGCAGCATCATCTCGTTGTCCTCGTGGTCCAGGATGTGGCAGTGCCACACGTAGCGACCCGTGAACGGCTGCGGCACGGTCTGTCCGAACGGCACGCCGTCCGCGGCATCGGGACCGAACGGCACCAGGATCCTCGTCACCATCCCTGGATGGGCCTGGACGGTGTCCTTCCAACCGCGCTCCGTCGATGGCCGGACCGGTGGGCGGTCCGGTGACGTAACCGGTGGCCGACGGGAACGGTCGCGACCCGGTTCCGACGTCGTCGACCGTCATCGACGTCGTGCCGAACACGTCCTCCATGTAATCGTCGACGTCGATCGGTTGCCGCCCCACCACGCGGAACTGCACCAGGTGCAGGTGGATCGGGTGCGTGTCGGCGGTCAGGTTGACGATCTCCCACTGCTCGAGGGTGTTCACCGTCGGGCGCTCGATGTCGTCGGTCTCCCACGGCCTCGCGTTCAGCAGCGCCATCACGGGATCCCCGTCCTCGTCCAGGATCTCGGTCAGCAGCACGGTCCGGCGAGGCACGCCGGGCGACGTCGTCGGAGCGATCGGCACCGGGATCGTCGAGGGAACGGTCACCGCCGGCGCGGCGCCCGCGACGACGCGGAACCGCATGATGTCGTTGATGCGGGGCTCGGCCGGGCTCTCGGTCCCGCATCGGCAGGCGAGCGTTCCGCAGCTTCACCTGGTCCCCGGGCAGGAACCGCGAGAAGTCGACCAAGAGGTCGGTGCGCTCCCCGGGCGCGAGGACGATCGAGTCGATCGCCACGGGCGTCCGCAACAGACCGGTGTCCGTGCCGATCTGCCACATCGGCGCCACCGGCCGCAGGGTCAGGTGCCAGAACCGAGAGCTCGATCCGTTGTACACACGGAACCGGTACATGCCCGCCTTGACGTCGTGGTACGGCCACACCGTGCCGTTGACCAGCGCCATGTTCCCGAAGAACTCGGGCTCCCACGGGTTCGGGTAGAACAGGGGCTGTTGGCCGCTCGCTGTGCGAGGCAGGAACGCCTTGTCCTGGATCACGAGCGGCACTTCGAACTCGCCGCTCGGCAGCCCGAGCGACGCCTCGATCTGGTCGCGGATCAGGTAGCCGCTCGCGAGCCCCGCGTAGACGTTCAACCGTGTGATGCCGAGCGCATGGTCGTGATACCAGAGCGTCGCGGACTGCTGGTCGTTGAGCCAGTGGTAGGTGTGCGTCTGACCCGGCAGGAACGTGTCGTCGGGCGCGCCGTCGGACCCGGGGGCCACGTAGTTGCCGTGCATGTGCACGGAGGCGCGCGGCGACGCGGCGTCGTCCCCGCCGTCGTCGGGCCCGTGCAACGACGTGTCGATCCCGAGCGGGTGCGGGCCGAGCTGGTTGCTCGCGACGTAGGTCACGGGCTGACCGCGTTGCGCGATCACGATCGGCCCGAGGTAGGTGATCGCGGGATCCGTCGCGTAGGCGAAGGTCGGCGTCTCGCCGAGATCGCGGTGGAAGCGGTGCGTTCGCGATCGCATCGGCAGCCCGCTCGCGGCCAGCTGCGCCGTCGTGATGATCGGCGGGATCGTCAGCGGATCGACGAACGGTCGCACCGCTCGCGCCGGGATCGGCTCCGGTTCATCCTCGGCCGCGGCCATCGCGCGGGTCCATCCGTTCGGAACCAGCAACGCGCCACCCGTCGCGACACCGCTCGCTAGGAACTGACGTCGTGTCAGCATCGTGATCCCCTCCCAAGGCTCAGCTTCTATGGTGACGTTCTATGCCATCCGAACGCAACCGAACGGGCCGAAGGTCCGTTCGCCTTGGCCCACACGGACTGTCCTCCGACTTGTCTACCGCGCGGTAGATAATGCATAATCTGCCGCGTGGTAGAGAACCGAGGCTCGATCGTGGACGCCCTCGCGGGCAAGCGCATCCTGCTCACGGGCGTCACGGGCTTCCTCGGGCAGGTGATCCTCGAACGGCTCCTGCTGGACTTCCCCGACACCCACACGACCGTGCTGGTCCGCTCCCAGCAGTCCTCGACGGCGGTCGAGCGCGTCCACTACCTGACCCGCAAGCCGGCCTTCGACGTCATCCGTGAGCGACTGGGCGGCGACGACGCCCTCCTGGCCACCCTCGACAGCCACGTCGACGTGATCGACGGCGACTTCACCCGTGGCGAGCCCGACATCCCCTCCGGCTTCGACATCGTGATCCACTCGGCGGCCACGGTCAGCTTCGACCCGCCGATCGACGAGGGGTTCCAGACCAACGTCCTCGGCGCGCAGAACCTCTACCGCGGCGCCACGAACAACAACACGCCGCACCTCGTCCACGTCTCGACCGCCTACGTCGCCGGCGTGCAGAAGGGCGTGATCCCCGAGGGCCCGCTCGATCACAAGGTCGACTACGCGCTCGAGGCGCAGATGGCGCTGCAGGCCCGCGGCGAGGTCGAGTCGGCCAGCCGCAAGCCCGAGATGCTCGAGCACTTCATGGCCAAGGCCGCCAAGGAGCACTCCCGCGCCGGCCCCAACACGGTCAGCATCGACGCCGAGGAGCGCCGCAAGCGGTGGATGGATCAGCGCCTGATCGAGTACGGACGCATGCGCGCGCGCACGCTCGGCTGGCCCGACGTCTACACCTTCACGAAGGCGATGGGGGAGCGCGCGGTCGAGGACCTCGCGCACGAGCGCGGCCTCAGCCTGAGCATCGTGCGGCCGAGCATCATCGAGTCGGCGCTGGAGCACCCGGCGCCCGGCTGGATCGACGGCTTCAAGATGGCCGACCCGATCATCCGCGCCTACGGCATGGGCCAGATCCCCGAGTTCCCCGGCATCCCGGAGGGCATCGTCGACCTGATCCCCGTCGACTACGTCGTGAACGCGATCCTGGCGGTGGCCGCGACCCCGCCGCCGGCCGGCGAGCCCGCCCACTACAACGTGTCGAGCGGCGACCGGAACCCGCTGCGCTTCTTCGAGCTCTACGAGTACGTGCGCGAGTACTTCGAGTCGCACCCGCTGCCCGAGCGCGGCCGCGGCGAGCACAAGGTGCCCACGTGGGACTTCCCCGGCAACCTCAAGGTCGAGAAGATGCTCCGCCGCGCCGAGACGTTCGTCGACCTCGCGGAGAAGGTCGTGACGCACATGCCGAAGTCCACGGCGATGCGCGACGCGGTCAACCGGCTCGATCGCGACAAGGCGCGCGTGGACTTCATCGAGCGCTACTCCGACCTCTACGGCATGTACACCGAGACCGAGGTCGTCTACACCGACGCCCGCGTACAGGCGTTGTGGGGCAGTCTCTCCGAGGAGGACCGCGCGCGCTTCCCGTTCGACGCCGGCGTCCTGGACTGGAAGTACTACCTGCAGGACGTGCACTGCCCGGCGGTGACGCATCAGCCTGCGCGACCTGTCGCGCAAGGACCGCGAGAAGCCGACCGTGAAGATCCGCTCGCGCGACGACACCGTGCTCGCCGTCTTCGACATGGAGGGCACGATCATCTCCTCCAACGTCGTCGAGTCCTACGTGTGGACGCGCTTCGCCGACCTGCCGATCGAGGAATGGCCGGCCGAGCTCGTCAGCGTGTTCGGGCGCATCCCGGGCTATCTGCAGATCGACCGTCGCGACCGCGGCGACTTCCTGCGGACGTTCTTCCGGCGCTACGAGGGCGCGAGCGTCGCCGGCGTCGACGCGCTGCTGCGCCACCACGTGTCCGAGTTCATGTTGCAGAAGGCCTCGCCCGCCGGTGTGCGACGCATCCGCGAGCATCGGGCGGCCGGGCATCGCACCGTCATGATCACCGCGGCGGCCGAGCCGTTCGTGCGGCCGTTCGCCCCGCTGTTCGACATCCTGATCGGCGCCGAGCTGGAGGAGCGCGACGGGCGCTACACCGGGTTCATGAGTCAGCCGCCGTTGGTCGGGGAGGCGCGCGCCGCGTGGCTGAAGCGCTACGCCACCGACAACGACATCGACCTGCGTCACTCCTACGCCTACGCGGACTCCTACTCCGATCTGCCGCTGCTGCGCGCGGTCGGCAACCCGGTGGCGGTGGCGCCCGACTCGGCGCTGTACCGGCACGCGCGCCGGCGCCGGTGGCCGATCGAGGAGTGGGCGATGTCCAAGGGCATGCCGAAGGTCCGTTTCCCGAAGCCGGCGGTGCGCTGATGACGTGCTCAGTCGTCGAGCGGGTGTTGCCAACGGCGGGCGTTCACGAGGATGTTGACGTCAACGCAGCGCACCGACGCCCTCGCCATCGTCCATCAGATCGCGCAGACTCGCGTTGTCGGACAGGTCGACGCCGGGCTGCACGCCGCTGCCGCCGAACACCGGAAGCTCGGGGATGCCGACTGACCCACTGGGGCTTCGCCGACAACGATGCGCGCACCGCGTCTTCGATCACGTCGCTCACCGTGCGTCCGCTTTGCGCCGCAAGCGACTTGGCTCGCCGATACAGGGCGTCGTCGATCCGGATCGTCGTTCGCACGGCTTCAGCGTATCGGCATCACCGACATGCATCTAGATGCACCCGGACCTGTCAGTCTCTTCTCGTGGATCCAGATCTCGGAAACGAGTTCCAGGATCTGGACAGCACCTACGGAACCCCCAGCAGAGAGCCGGGTCTCATGACGACCCTTGCGCTGGAGTATTTCCGCTCCGCCCCGCGATACGTGGGCGCGCGCACGGTCGGCACCAAGATGCCCGGTCTGCTCTCCGGCCCGCTCGCGCCCCTGCGGCTCGTCAGCGTGAAGGATCCCGAGCCGCCGGCCGGCCACGACGGCTGGGCGCGCGTGAAGCCGCTCCTGTCCGGGATCTGCGGCAGCGACCTGTCGACGATCGCCGGCCGCTCCAGCTTCTACTTCTCGCCGCTCGTGTCGATGCCGTTCGTCCCCGGGCACGAGATCGTCGGCGAACTGCTCGACGACTGCGACGACCTGCCCGCCGGCACCCGCGTCGTGATGGGCAGCGTCCTGTCGTGCGCCGCCCGCGGCGAGGTCAAGCTCTGCCCGAACTGCGAGGCCGGACGCACCAACCTGTGCGATCGCGTCGCGGTCGGCGACCTCAAGCCCGGCCTGCAGACCGGCTACTGCTCCCAGACCGGGGGCGGGTGGGCCCGCATGCTGGTGGCCCATCGATCCCAGCTGCACGCGGTGCCCGACGGCATGTCGAACGAGGTGGCCGTCCTGCTCGAGCCGTTCGCGTGCGCGATGCACGCGGCCGCGCGCGCGCAGGTCTCGCCGGGCGACACGGTGCTGCTGGTCGGCGCCGGCACCGTCGGCATCCTGACCCTGATCGCGCTCAGGCTCTTCTCACAACCCGGGCACGTCATCGTGGCGGCCAAGCACCCGAAGCAGCGCGCCGCCGCCAAGCTCTCGGGCGCCGACGAGATCGTCCGCCCCGAGCACGCGGCCAAGGCCGTCCGTCGTCACACGAGCGCGGTCAAGCTGACGCCCGAGCGCGGCCAGGACTTCCTCTTGGGCGGGGCCGACGTCGTGGTCGAGTGCACCGGGTCCAAGAGCGCGCTCGACCTGGCGCTGCGCACGACGCGGGCCGGCGGTCGCATCGTCGTCTCGGGCATCCCCGGGCCGGGCGCCGACCTGACGCCGCTGTGGTTCCGCGAGCTCGACCTCGTCGGCGCCTACACCGCGACGACGCAGGACTTCGACTCCGCGATCCAGGCGGCGACCAACCTGCCCCATCTGGAGCAGCTGGTCGGCGCGACCTACCCGCTCGCCAACTGGCGCGACGCGATCGACCACGCCATGTCCGCCGGCTCGCTCGGCACGTTCAAGGTGGCCTTCCGGCCGCAGGACTGAGGAGAACAAACCATGCCAAGGCCAGGATTCGTGCTCGAGGTGGATGAGCGCACCCCGCCGCTGCTCGTGAACGAGGGCGAGGGCTACCGGATGCAGCGCTTCCCGCTCGGCACCAAGGTGATCTATCCGCCCGACGCGCTGCCGGGCGTCGAGGATCTCAACGGACACATCCGCAACGCGTTGCAGCACCCGACCGGCGATTCGAAGCCGCTCTCCGAGCTGCTGTTCGCGGGCATGAAGCTGACGATCGCCGTCGACGACATCTCGCTGCCGCTGCCGCCGATGGTGACACCCGATGTGCGGCAACGGATCCTGGAGCACGTGATCGAGCTCGCCGCGCGCGCCGGGCGTCGACGACCTCGAGATCGTCGTCGCCACCGCGCTGCACCGGCGCATGACCGCCTCCGAGATCCGGCGCATGGTCGGCGAGCGCGTGTTCCGCTCGTTCTGGCCCAAGGCGCTCTACAACCTCGACGCCGAGGACGCGACGAACATGACGATCGTCGGGCAGACCGACCACGGCGAGACCGTGCAGATCCAGAAGCGCGCGGCCGACTCCGACCTGATCGTCTACGTCAACATCAACCTGGTCGCGATGGACGGCGGCCACAAGTCGGTCGCGATCGGCCTGGCCGGCTACGAGAGCCTGAAGCACCACCACAACGTCAACACGATGCTGCACTCCAAGTCCTACATGGACCCGCGCGAGGGCCACAGCGCGATCAACGACTCGACCGTGCGGATGGGTCGCTACCTGGCCGCCAACGGGGTCAAGGTCTTCCAGATCGAGACCACCCTCAACTCCGACACGTTCCCGTCGCAGCTCGGGTTCCTCAACAAGCGCGAGTGGGAGTGGGGCGCCAAGGATCAGGCGGTGATGGCCGCCACGAAGAAGGCCAACGACCTGGCGCCGCCGCGGATCCGCCGCGAGTTCTTCCGCAAGATCGAGGCGCCGTACAAGGTGACCGGCATCAACGCCGGCGAGGTCGAGGCCGTCCACGAGCGCACCCTGACGAACCTGCACCGCCAGCAGCTCGTCGAGGTCGAGGGGCAGGCCGACGTGGCGATCTTCGGCATCCCCTACGTCGGGCCCTACAACGTGAACTCCGTGCTGAACCCGATCCTCGTGCACTGCCTCGGGCTCGGCTACCTGTTCAACATGTACCGGAACAAGCCGATCGTGCGCGAGGGCGGGGTCGCGATCCTGTTCCACCCCGTGCCCTGGGAGTTCAACACGATCCATCACCCCAGCTACATCGACTTCTTCGAAGAGGTGCTGGCCGAGACCACCGATCCCAAGCAGATCGAGGCGACGTTCGAGGAGCGCTACGCGCGCGACCCGTGGTACATCCACCTGTATCGCACCTCGCACGCCTATCACGGCGTCCACCCGTTCTACATGTGGTACTGGGGGGCGCACGGCCGCGACCACTGCGGCGACGTGATCTTCGTCGGCGGGGAGCCGAAGTCGGTCGCGCGGCTGGGCTACCGCCGCGCCGACTCGCTGCGCGACGCGCTCGAGATGGCGAAGGACACGGTGGGCTCGTCGCCCGCGATCACGTACTTCCACGCGCCGCCGATCATGATCGCGGACGTGACGTGATGTCCGCGCGCGAGGAACTGCGGGAGCTGGCCAAGGGGTTCCGCTGGGGACGCCGCCCGTTGGTGCCGAAGTCCGCCGAGCCCTACACCGAGCCGCGCGAGGACGCCGGGTTCCCGACGGACTGGGCGCGCTCGCGCGCCGGGGTCGCCGCACGGCGCGTGATCCTCAACGCGGGCATGCATCCGATCGTGAGCACCGAGCTGTCGCTGCGCGTGTACGGTCTCGACCGGCTCGAGGACGTCGCCGGCCCGGTGATCTTCTACTCGAACCACTCGAGCCATCTGGACGCGACGCTCATCATGACGACGCTCCCCGAACGCTGGCAGCGCAAGACCGCGGTCGGCGCGGCGCGCGACTACTTCTTCGACGTCTGGTGGCGTCAGGCGTACACGGCGCTCGTGTTCGGCGCGTTCCCGATCGACCGCGGTCGCGGCGGCACCGGCGCGATCGACAAGGCGCGCGAGCTGGTCGACGACGGCTGGTCGATCGTCGTGTTCCCCGAGGGCACGCGCTCGATGGACGGGCACATGCAGCGGTTCCGCCACGGCGCCTCGCGCCTGGCCTTGGAGCTGGGGGTCGGTCTCGTCCCGATCGGGATCGTCGGCGCCTATCAGGCGATGCCCAAGGGCAAGTGGTGGCCGCGCGCCGGCCGGCCGGTGGTCACGCTGCGCTACGGCGACCCGCTCTACCCCGCAGGAGGGCGAGACGCACCAGGCGCTGTCGATTCGGATGCAGCAGGCCGTCATGGCGCTGTTCGACGAGGAGCGCACCGACTGGTTCCAGGCCACCGTTCGGGCCGAGCGCGGCGAGACGCCGTCGCTCGCGGGCCCGGTCGGCGCGCCGTGGCGCCGGACCTGGGAGGGGTCGCGCCCCGTGGCGCGGCGCGGGCGTCCCCGCACCTGGGACTGACCGATGCCGCGGACCGGAGGCGAGCGACGCAAGACCACGATCGTCGAGGAGGCGATCCGGCAGTTCGGGACCGAGGGGTACGCCGGCGCGACGCTCGATTCGATCGCGCAGGCGGTCGGGGTCCGCAAGCAGACGATCCTGTACTACTTCCCGAACAAGGACGCGTTGCTCGAGGCGTGCCTTGCCGCCGCGGGGCAACGTGTCGCCGAGGAGATCGGCGCGGCGCTCGAGGCCTCGCCCGACCCCGAGCAACGAGCGGAGGCGGTGATCCACGCGGTCTACGCGCTGGCGGCGGAGTGGCCGGAGTTCCCGATGTTCATCCGTGAGGCCGGGCGTCTGGGGCCGAACGCGTTCGACCGGTTCGGCGCGGCGCTGGAGCCGCTGCGGGTTCGCGCGATCGAGTTCCTGCAGGCGGGGATGGATGCGGGCGTGATCCGCACGCAGGACCCGATGATGCTGCTGTTCACCCTGTACACGGCGGTGATCGGCTCGCTCACCGAGGCGAGCGTGCTGGCGTCCTTCGTCGGCAATGACGATGCGCGCACGTCGCTGAAACGCCGCGAAGCAGAGGTGGTGGACCTGGTCCGCGCCGCGTTGGCGCCGACGACCGCTTAGGCGTAGAACTCGACGATGAGCCGCTCGTCCAGCGGGACCGGCAGCGGGATCTCGTCGCGCTCCGGGTAGCGGGACAGCGTGCCCGAGCCCTCGTCCTTGTTCCGGTAGAGGTAGCTGGGCGGCTCGGCGGTGATCTCGAGCGCCTCGCGGACCGAGACGAAGTTCTTCGACTTCGACGACAGCGCGATCGTCTGGCCGGGCTTGACCTGTGCGCTCGGGATGTCGATGCGGCGGCCGTCGAGTGTCACGTGCCCGTGCGAGACCAGCTGGCGCGCCTGGCTGACGGTCAGCGCGAACCCGAGCCGCAGGCAGACGGTGTCGAGACGCGTCTCGAGCTGGCGGATCATCTCCTCGCCGGTGACGGCCTTGCTGCGGGTCGCCTTCTCGAAGTAGCCGCGCATCTGCTTCTCGTTCACGCCGTACATGTGGCGGAGCTTCTGCTTCTCGAGCAGTCGCGTCTGGTACTCCGAGATGCGCTTGCGTCCGCGGCCGTGCTGGCCGGGCGGATAGGGTCGCTTATTGGACGGACAATTGGGTCGCCCACAAAGGGGCGCGCCCACGCGTCGACAGGTCTTGTGTTTGGGGCCGTTCTTATCCATGCGGTTGGCTAGGCTACCAGACCTTTGGTTGGCGTGACCTGCGGATATGCTCGCGCAGTGAATGACCGGCGGGAACGCGCGATCGGCAGCATCCTCGGTCTGGCCGTGGGGGATGCGCTGGGCGCGCCCTTCGAGTTCCGGCGCCGTTCGCAGGTCCCGGATCCCTTGCCGGCCTTCGAGCTGCCGTGGCTCGGGATGCCACCCGGGACCTGGACCGACGACACGGCGCTGGCCCGCAACCTCTGGCGGTCGCTGATCGAGCACGGCGGCGAGCTCGATCTCGACGACGTGCGCGCCAGGCATGTCGCGTGGCTCGCGACCGGGCCGCCGGACGTGGGGAACCAGACGGCGCTGGCGCTTCGCGAGGACGCCCGGACGGTCTTCGAGCGTCGTGGCCCCGAGGTGAGCGCGGGCAACGGCTCGGTGATGTATTGCGCGCCGCTCGGCGTCGTTCGAGCCGGTGCGCCGGACCGCCTGTTCGAGGAGGCTCCCGCGCTCTCGCGCCTGACCCATTGGGACGGGCGTTGCCAGACGGCGTGCCTGGCCGTGACGCTCGCGGCGGCCGCGCTGGTGCGTGGCGAGCCGGCGGAGCGAGCGGTCGTTGCGGCGTTGGAGGCGGTCGCCGACCACGAGGGCGGCGAGGAGCTCGAGTACCTCGTGGGTGAGGCCGGTCGCGGCCGGCCGATCGACGGCCCGGACCAGGGATTCACGCTCTTCACCGCGGGGATCGCGCTGCAGGTCGCGGGCGAGGGGCGCGGCTTCGAAGAGGGTCTCCGTCACGTCGTCGGGCTCGGCGGCGACACGGACACCAACGCCGCGGTCGCGGGAGCGCTGCTCGGCGCGGCGAGCGGCGTCGACGCGATCCCACCCGCATGGCTCGAGGTGCTCATCGGTCGCGACGAACTCGCGAGCGAAGCGGCGTCGCTCGCCTCGCTCGCAGGAGCTGAGCCGTAACGCACGAACTCCCGGGTGGGACTACGCTCCAACAGATGCGACGTGAGGAGCCTTCGCGGTGGACGATCTGATCAAGGTGTATGGGGCCAGCTGGTGCAACGACTGCCGCCGGGCCAAGAAGTTCCTGGCCGACCAGCGGGTCTCCTACGAGTGGTTCGACATCGAGCAGGATCCCGGCCACATCGCCGAGGTGCACGCCCGCAACGACGGCAAGAACATCATCCCCACGATCGTGTTCCCCGACGGCTCGCACCTCGCGGAGCCCTCGAACGAGGAGCTTGCCAACAAGCTCGGGCTCGAGCGGATGGCGATGCAGCACGCCTACGACCTGATCATCGTCGGCGGCGGTCCCGCGGGGCTCACGACCTCGATCTACGCGGCGCGGGAGAACCTCGAGACGCTGATCATCGATTCCAAGGGCCTCGGCGGCCAGGCGGGCGTCACCGAGCGTCTCGACAACTACCCCGGGTTCCCCGAAGGGGTCGGCGGGGCCGACCTCGCCGACCGGATCGTGCGCCAGGCCCAGCGCTACGGCGTCGAGATGCTGCAGGCGCTGTCGGTCGCCTCGATCGAGGACATCGGCGGCGAGGAGCTGCGGGTCGTGACCTCCAACGGCGATCACTACGAGGCCCGAGCCGTGCTGATCGCCACCGGTTCGTCCTACCGGCGCACCGGCGCGATGGGCGAGGAGGACCTGATCGGCGCGGGCATCCACTTCTGCGCGACGTGCGACGGCCCGTTCTACAAGGGTTCGAAGGAGCTCCTCGTCCTCGGTGGCGGCAACAGCGGCCTCGAGGAGGGGCTCTTCCTGGCGCAGTTCACCGAGAAGGTCACCGTCGTGGAGTACAAGGACCGGCTCGCCGGCAGTCAGGTGCTGCAGGACAAGGTGGCGGCCGACCCGAAGATGAACGTGCTCCTCAACCGCAAGGTCGCCTTGTTCTCGCCGAAGGACGACGGCAGCGGCAAGATCGGCACCGTCGTGCTGGAGAACGTCCAGACCGGTGAGACCGAGGAGCACCATCCGGCGGGCGTCTTCGTGTTCGTCGGGCTGGACCCGAACACGGGGTTCCTCGACGGCACGGTCGACCTGGACGAGCGCGGGTTCATCCGCACCGACGACACCTTCATGACCTCGGTGCCGGGCGTGTTCGCGGCCGGCGACGTGCGGGTCGGCTCGACGAAGCAGCTCGCCAGCGCCGTCGGCGAGGGCGCGGCCGTGGCGATCCAGATCCGCGGCTACCTCGACCGGCAGCTCGACGAGGCCGTTCACACCGGGGCGTGAGCATGGACCCGAAGGAGATCTTCGACCTCATCATCAAGGCCGACGAGAAGCTCAAGTACGCGACCGACGCGAACCGGGAGCTGCGCTCGAGCCAGGCGCGCGCGCTGCTCGAGCAGGCTCGTGACGCGGCGCGCGAGATCGGGAACGACGCGCTGGTGCAGCAGGCCGAGACCCGGCTGGCAGACCTGGCCTAGCCCACCCAGCCCCGGAAGGCGCCGAGCAGCGTGTCGCGCTGCGCGTCGGTGATCTGCTCCTCCGTGAGCATGCCCGTCAACGCGATCGTGGTGCGGAACTCCTCGAGCACCGTCGTGCATCCGTCGCAGCCCGACAGGTGGTCCTCGATCGCGGCGTGCACGTCGGCGGGCAGGGCGTCGTCGAGGTACCCGCTGATCAGCTCCAGCAGGTCCCGGCAGACGATCTGGTTGGTCACGCGCCCACGCTCCTCAGGTGTGCCTCGACGGCCGCGCGCACCTTCGCGCGCGCCCGATGCAGGAGCACCCGTTGATTGGTGTCGGTCAATGCCAAAGCGTTACGGACCTCCTCGGAGGACCAGCCGAGGACGTCGCGCATCCGGATCACCTCGGCCTGCATCGGCGGCAACGTCTCGATCGCGCGGCCGATCGCCGCAAGTGTCTCGCGACCCGCCAGGCGCTCCTCGGGCAGGCCTCGCCAGTCGAACGGCAGGCTCGTCCAGTGGCCCTCCGTGTCGAAGGCCGTCGGGTCCCAGGTCGGCTCGTCGAGGTCGTCGCCGGCGAGCGTCGCGAACGGCACGCTCCGGGACTCGCGTTGCCCGCGCGTCTTGGCGGTGTTGACAAGGATCCGGAAGATCCAGGTCCGAAGCGACGATCGCCCCTCGAACGCGTCGATGCCCCGCAGCACCCCGACCCAGGCTTCCTGGACGACCTCGTCGGCGACCGCGTCGGTCGAGACGAACATCCGGGCGACACGGCGCATCGACGGGGTCAGTCGCTCGACGAGCTCCATGTAGGCGGCCTGGTCGCGGGCGCGGAGGCGTTCGAGCGTGACGAGATCGGCGGCGGAGGCACCCGGAGGCTGCACGCCGTGAAGACTACCGAGGAGGGGGAGTTGCCGGCCTAGCCCGGCCGCATGGCGGCCCAGGGGCGGTCGTAGCCGTACATCGAGTCCTGCTGGACCTCGCCGCCGGGGCCGGGGTGACGCGCGTGGATGATCGAGCCACCGCCGATGTACAGCGCCACGTGGGGGCCGAAGTTGCCGTAGTAGATGATGTCGCCGGGCTGCACCTGATCGAGCGGCACGTGCGGCAGCGATGAGTACTGCGCCGAGGCCGAGTGCGGCAGGTAGACGCCGGCCTGCGCCCAGGCCCACGAGGTCAGGCCCGAGCAGTCGAACGAGCTGGGGCCCGCGGCGCCGAACACGTAGGGGGCGCCGAGCACGGACTGGGCCGCGGCGATCGCGATCTGGGCGCCGCTTGCGTTCGGGTCGGGCACGAACCCGCCACCGCCGCCGGTGTCACCGCCACCGCTCGGGGGAGGCGTCGTCGACGTGGTCTGGTTCTGTTGGGCGTCGAGGGCGGCCTGCTGCGCGGCCACCGCGGCCGCGTACTGCGACTGCAGCTGGTTCGCGAGCTGCGCCTGCTCGTTCAGGTTGGCCTGGGCCTGTGCCTTCTGCGCTTCCATCGCGTCGGCCTTGGCCTGCGCGTCGCCGACGGCCCGGTTGTACTCCTGGGTCGCCCACGCGGCGCGTTGGGCCGCCTCGTCCGCCTTGGCGGCCAGGTCGGAGTCGGTCTGCGTGATCGCACCGAGGAACTCGAGGCGGTCGGAGAACTCCGTCATCGAGTTGGACGACAGCAGCGCCTCGTACTGGGAGCCCATGTCGGTGTAGGCCTGCACCGCGCGATCGGACAGCTGTGCCCGGGCCGCGGCGGCGTCGCGCTCGGCCGAGTCCTTCATCGCCTTGGCCTCAGCGAGGTGCTCCTGGGCCTGCTGGAGCTGGTAGCGGGCCTCGTTCCACTGCTCGTTCAGGGCCGAGAACTGCTCCTGGAGCGTGGCGAGACGAGCCTTCGCCGCATCGACTTGCTGCTTGGAAGGAGCTGCGACGGAGGGGGAAACGGAGGCGACGATCGCCGGGAGCACGAGGAGCGCGGCAACCACGAGCCGCGTCACCTTGGTCCGCGTCTCGGTCATCGTCCTCCTCGGGGGGTTTGTGGCCCCGCGTTGGGGGCGTCGGGGGTTCACCCGACGTTCATCGTCCGGATAGCCCAAAGGCTCGGTAAAGACCGAGCCCTCACGCCAATCACCGTAGCCAACGCGGCCCCGGGGCGTCAACGACGTTCGAACACGCGTTCGATGGCGCCGACAAAGCGTTTAGACGACGGGGACGGTCGTTCGCGACGACCGTCCCCGTCGATCTCGGGTCGGGACGGCGGGATTTGAACCCGCGACCTCAGCGTCCCGAACGCTGCGCGCTACCAAGCTGCGCTACGTCCCGAGATCGTTCAGTGTAGCGGTCGGCCGACGCCGCAGTCGAAGCATCGTGGCCTCGGGACGGCACCAGAACCGGAACGGCGCGTACTTACTGGTCCCGAGGCCGCGCGACGTGTGCACGATCGCCGGGCCCATGCGGCTCAGCCCGTCGACGAGTCGGCGCGGCATCGAGCAGTTCGTCACGAGCGCGCCGACGAACGGCAGGCATACCTGCCCCCCGTGCGTGTGTCCGGCCAGGACGAGGTCGTAGGAGAGCGCCGCGACCTCGGGGGCGGAGTCGGGCGAGTGCATCACCCCGATGCCGAAACGGTTCGTCGTCCGGGGCGCCACTCGGAGGTCGTGCCAGCGGATGTGCGCGTCGTCGAGCCCCAGCAGCTCGACGGGGATCCCGCCGACCTCGAGCTCGCGGCGCGAGTTCGTCAGGTCGACCCATCCGTCCTCGGTCAGCTGTGCGACCAGATCCTTCGAGCGCCCGCCCTGTGCCAGTCGGCGCGTGCGCGTGCGCCGGAAGTACGCGAAGTAGTTGAGCGGCATCGGCACCAAGTAGTCGTTGGAGCCGAGCACGAACCACGACGCGAGCCTGCCGCGCGTCGCCCGGACGGCTGCCACCGCGTTCTCGACAGCCTCCGGCTCCGCCAGGAAGTCGCCCGTGACGACGGTCACGTCCGCGGCGGGCAGCCGCGCCAGGAACCGTCGCTTCGCGGCGTCGCCGCGTACGACGTGCAGGTCGGACAGGTGGAGGATGTCGAGCCGCTCGGGTCCGGTGGGTGGGAGGATGGCCAGGTCGTAGCCGCGGAGCCGGAACCAGCGGCGCTCGATCGCGATCCCGTAGACGACGCACAGCGCGCCGCACGCGAGGATGACGACGAGGACGGGCAGCACGGGGAGGGAGTCTACGGTGACCACCACGTTGAAGGAGCAGATCCGCGAGCGGACCACTGCCGCGATGAAGTCCGGTGACAAGGTGACGGTCGGGGCGCTGCGGATGCTCTCGGCGGCGATCACGAACCAAGAGAAGGAGGTTCGCCACGAGCTCTCCGACGACGAGGTGCGCGAGATCGCCGGCAAGGAAGTGAAGAAGCGCGCCGAGTCGATCGAGGCCTTCGACGGAGCGGGCCGCACCGAGCTCGCCGACAAGGAGCGGGCGGAGCGAGCGGTGCTCGAGCCCTACGCCCCCGCGCAGCTCGACGAGGCGGCGGTGGACGCGCTGATCGACGAGGCCTTCGAGGCGACCGGGGCGAGCGGCCCGGGCGACATCGGCAAGGTCATGGGGTTCGTGATGGGCAAGGCCAAGGGCCAGGTCGACGGCACGGTCGTGCAGCAGAAGGTGCGCGCTCGCCTGGGCTAGTGCGGGGTCGGCGAGGGGCTCGGTGACGGTCCCTGACCCTGGCCTTGCCCCTGACCCTGGCCCTGTCCTGGCGATTTCACCCACACGAGGAGCGTCACGCTCGAGCCCTCGAGCACGGACGTGCCGGCGTCGGGATTCATCCCGTAGACGAGACCGTCGAGCTTCGGATCGTTCGTGTCGTGCTCGACCACCGTGGCCGACACGTTGATCGCACCGAGCGCCGCCTTGGCCGACGCGAGCGTGAGGCCCTTCACCGACGGGAGGGTGACGTGCGGCGCGACCCCGTTGCTGATCTGGAGGTGCACCGTGACGCCGCCGACCGTCTGCGAGCCAGCGGGCGGATCCTGCTCGGCGACCGTTCCCGCGGTGAGGTAGGAGTCGATCACGGTGGTGTCCACCTTGAACCCGGCGTTCTTCAACGCCCGGATCGCGGCCTCCTTGGTCATCCCGATCACCGAGGGGACCCTTGTGAGCGCGGCCGTCGGGAACTCCCGCGGTGAGAAGCCCTCCATCACCTGGAGCATGTATGCCTTCCAGATCGGCGCGGCCACAGAGCCGCCGAACACGGAATACCCCCAGTAGTTGGGCATCTCATAGGGGGTCTGGGGCGATCCGACCCAGACCGCGGTCGTCACCTGCCGGGTGTAGCCGGCGAACCACAGCTCCTTGTTGAGGTCGGACGTACCGGTCTTGCCGCGCAGCGGCCAGGGGCCCCAGCCGCTGGAGAACACGGAGGCGGCGGTCCCATAGGTCACCGGGCCCTTGAGCAGCTCCGTCACGAGGTTCGCCACGTCGGCGCTGACGACGCGCTCGCAGTCGGGAACCTGCTCGTAGAGCAGGTGGTGCCCGCGGCTGATGCTGGAGACCGCGTAGGGCTTGCAGTGGACGCCGCTGTTCGCGAACGTCTGGTAGCCGGAGGCATGGTCGAGCGGCGTGATGCCGACGGACCCCGTCGCGAGCGAGCAATAGGGAGGCAGGTACGTCGTGATGCCGGCGCGATGCGCCATGTCGACGACGTTGGCGGGCCCCACGTCGACGATCAGGCGCGCGAAGACGGCGTTGACCGAATCCGCCGTGGCGTCGTACAGGTTGAGCGATCCGAGACTGGTGCCCTCGGCGTTGGTCACGTTCCAGAGGGTGCCGTCGCCGTTGGGGCACCCGGGGATCGCCCCCTGGACGCCGGAGTAGGTCGCCGTCGGCGGGATGCCTTCCTCGAAGGCGGCCGCGAGCACGTAGGGCTTGAACGAGGACCCCGGCGGGTGCTGGGTCGTGACCGTGTTGATCTGGTCCTTCTGGTAATCGCGACCGCTGAGCATCGTGCGGATCGCCCCCGTGCGCGTGCCGAGCGACACGATCGCGACGTCCGGCTCCGGCGAATAGCCCGGGTTCTGGGGCGTGCTGGCCCAGGGGGCGTTCGCGGCCTTCTGCGCGGCCTTCTGCCACGTGGGGTCGAGCGTCGTGACGATGTCGAGCCCGCCCTGGGACAGCTCCCGCTGGCGCTGCTCGGGGGTGGCGCCGAGCACCGAGTACCAGCCGTTGGGGTCGTCCACGATCTGCTGCTTCACGTAGTCCACGAGGAACGGCGGCGTGGGCAGACCCGTGCCGCCGACGTTGGGCGCCAACCCGAGGAGGCTGTCCTTCGCGCGCTGGCCGCGCGCCGCCGACACGCCGCCGTCGTCGGGACCGAGCGCGATCATGCGGTTCAACACGTCGTTGCGGCGAAGGAGCGCCGCGTGCGGGTGGGTGATCGGGTTGTACTCGCTCGGTCCTTTGTTCAAGCCGGCCAGCATCGCGGCCTCGGGCAGCGTCAGATCGGCCGCCGACTTGTGGAAGTAGAAGCGGGCGGCGGTGCCGACGCCGTAGACGTTGTTCCCGAGGAAGACCTGGTTCAGGTAGAGCTCGAGGATCTTGTCCTTGGAGTAGTGCTGCTCGACGCGCTGGGCGAGCGCCAGCTCCTGGAACTTGCGCGCCAGCGAGACGTCGTCGGAGCCCAGCGTGTTCTTGACCAGCTGCTGCGTGATCGTCGAGCCGCCCTGTTGCACCGAGCCGGCCTTGATGTTGGCGAACAGCGCACGGAGCGTCGCGGTCAGGTTGAGCGCGCCGTGTTCATAGAAGGAGTCATCCTCGATCGCGAGCACCGCCTTGATCGCGTTCGGGCTGATCCGGCGCAGCGGCACGATCTCGCGGTTGTCCAGATAGATGTGCGCCAACACCGTCTTGCCATCGGAGGCGTAGATCGTCGAACGCTGCGGCAGGCGGGGGATCCGGGTGAAGTCTGCCCCGGCGGCGTCCAGCCGCGACTGCACTTCTCGGACCCCCAAGCCCGCGGCCAGGAACGGCGGCGAGATCACCAGGGCGGTCACGCCCGCGGTCGCCACCAGCACCGCCAGCAACAGGACGAGGGCCACGGGTTTGAAGGCCCACCGATCGCTGACCGGGAGGGAAGGGGGTGCGTGGGCGGGGCCGGCATCCGTACGCATCAGGGTTGTCTTCGAGGATACGCCCCGCCTCGGTACGATGGTTCAACCGATGCGTCGTTCCTCCCTTTTCGTGGCTGCGCTGCTGGCGGCCGGCCTGTGGCCGTTGGCCGCCCACGCGCAAGCGCCCGCCGAGCCCCAGAGCAGGGTGGATGTGATCAAGGTTGAGGGCGCGATCGACCGGCCGCTGACCGGGTACCTGAACCAGCACCTCGATCAGGCCGTCGCCGACCGTGCGGTGATCGTGTTGCAGGTCGACTCCGCGGGCACGATCGGGCGCGATGGCGTGGCGCTTGCCCAGCGCCTCGTCGAGCTGCCGGTGCCGGTGCTGGTGTGGGTCGGGCCGGTGCCCGCGCGGGCGAGCGGCGCGGGCATGCTGCTGATGGACGCGGCATCCCTGGCGGCGGTCGCGCCCGGCTCGCAGACGGGGCCGCGGGATCCGATCGACCTGCTCGAACCCGACGCCGTGCCGCCCGATCTGGACACGACGATCCAGGGATGGCTCGACGCCCGCGATCGGGTCGCGGACCTGTCGCACCAGAACGAGGCGATGCCTGGCGCCCAGGCCGAGCAGTACGGGTTCGCGGACCTCGACGCGTCATCGGTGGTGGAGCTCCTGAACAAGGCCGACGGGATGACGGTCCAAACTGCCGACGGTCCGTGGGTGCTGCACACGCAGGTCGCCACGACCGACGCCGACGTGAGCGCCGGGATCGGGGTGCTGATCCGGTTCATCGAGCCCGGCATCCTCGTGCGTGTCGCCCACGCGGTCTCCACGCCGTCGATGGTCTATTTCCTGTTGGTGTTCGGTCTCGCGTGCATCGCCTTCGAGATCACGCAGCCGGGCTTCGGGTTCGCGGGGTTCGCTGGGGTCTTCCTGACCGCGCTCGGCGTCTACGGGCTCACGGTCGCGGTGCCGTCGTGGCTGTGGTTCGCGGTGATGCTGGCGGGGATCGCGGCGATGGTGCTCGACGTGCGGATGCGGCGGTTCGGCGTCCTGACCTACGGCGGGCTCGTGTTGTTCGCGGTGGGGTCCTTCCTTGCGTACGGCAGGGTCGCCGACGCGATCAAGATCTCTCCCTGGCTGATCGTCGGCGCGACGATCGCGAGCTGGCTCTACTACGGCTTCGGGCTGACGGTCGCAGTGCAGTCGCGCGACCGGATCGTCGCGACCCAGCGCGGACTGATCGGGCTCGTCGGAGAGGCGCGCGGTCGGCTGGCGCCCGACGGTCCCGTCCACGTGAAGGGCGCGCTGTGGCGCGGCCGTAGCCTCGGCGACCCGATCGCGCCCGGCACGAAGGTTCGGGTCCGCGGCGTCGACGGGCTGATCCTCAAGGTCGAGCCCGAGGTCGGCGGGGAGCGCGAGCCGGTCGCCGCCGACTGAGCGTCCCGACACCGTTCGTGGCAGGATTCGGCCATGGATGATGCCGCGATCCTCGCCCGACTCGACGAACTCGGTCTGGAGCTGCCCGCCCCGCCCACAGCGCTGGCCGTGTACACACCCTGCGTCGTGCACGGCGGGATCGCCGATGTGTCCGGGCAGGTGCCGATGGTCGACGGATCCGTGCTGAATCCCGGGCACCTCGGCGACCGGGTGACGATCGAGGAGGGCGCGGCCGCCGCTCGACGGGCGGCGCTGCAGGCGCTGGCGGTGCTTCGCGACGGGCTGGGCGGCTTCGGGCGGCTCCAGCGCGTGCTGCAGGTCACGGTGTTCGTCGCCGCGACGCCCGATTTCGTCGATCACCCGAAGGTCGCCAACGGCGCGAGCGAACTCCTGATCGAGGTGCTCGGCGACGAGGGCGGGCACGCCCGGGCGGCCGTCGGCATGTCGTCGCTCCCGCTGGGCGTGTGCGTCGAGGTAGCCATGAGGGCCGCCGTCTCCGACTAGCCGGGCTGCCCGTGTGGGTGTCGGCGGCCGTGGGTAGGGTCGCCGGATGACGAACGCACCGATCCTGCTGGTCCCCGGGTTCTGGCTCGGCGCGTGGGCGTGGGACGAGGTCGCTGCGGCGCTGCGCGTCGACGGCCACGACGTCACCGCGCTGACGCTGCCCGGTCTCGAGTCGGCCGACGCCGACCGATCCGCGATCTCCTTGTCCGACCACGTCGATGCGATCTGCGGGGCGATCGAGGCGGCGGACGCTCCCGTCGTCCTCGCTGTCCACAGCGGCGCTGGGTTCGCCGGGTATGCAGCGAGCGACCGGCTGCCGGAGCGGATCGCGGCCATGGTCTACGTCGACTCCGCCCCAGGGGTCGGGGCGATGGATCCCGACTTCGCCGACATCGACAAGCCGCTGCTGTCGCCCGAGGAGCTCGCGGCAGAAGAGAACCTCGACGGACTCAGCGAAGCGCAACTCGATACCTTCCGCAGGCGAGCCGTCCCCCAGCCGGGGGGTGTCTTCCGCGAAGCCATCGCGTTGACGAACGACGCGCGCCTCGACGTGCCGAGCACTGTCATCTGCACGGGGTTCTCCTCCGAGCAGGTCAAGGCCGCCGTCGAGGACGGCTACCCGTGGCTCCAAGGGCTGACCGAGCTGCGTCGGGTGACCTGGGTCGACCTGCCGACGAGCCACTGGCCGATGTGGTCACGTCCGCGCGAGCTCGCGGGGATCATCGGCGAGGTCGCGAAGGCGCCCGCCTAGCCGGCTTCGCGGGGGAATCGCAGGTCGCCGACGCGACGCGAGATCCCGTTTGCGTCCATCCACTCGGCGAGGGGAACTGCATACTTGCGGCTCGTCCCGAGCTGCTCCCGCAACACGCTGACGGTGACACCGTCGCCCGCGTGCGCGCGCACGAGCTCGGTCGCCTTTGTGACGAGCGCGTCGCTGAGCACGAGCTCGGGGCTGATCCGCACCACGAGCCCGGCGCCGGCCGCCGCATCGATCAGCGACGGGTCGACCCCCGAGGCGACCAGCTCCTTCACCGTCGGGGGCGTCGCCTCGTGCTCGCCCGAGATGGCCGCGACCAGCCCGTCGAGCTCGGCCTCGTGGCCCGTCAAGGCGACCCGGTGGCTCGGGAGCCGCACCGTCTTGCCGTCGCGCGCGATCGCGCCGGCCGCGCTCAGCCGCGCCAACAGGGTGTCGATCAGCGCGGGGTCGGTGGGGCCATGGGCCGCCCGGAGCGCCGATCCGCAGGTCGCGCGGACATCGGCGAGGGCGACCCCCTCGTCGAGCGGCCGCGTCTCGTGGATCGCGGCCAGCTCCGTGACGATCGTCCCCGCCACCGCCGCTTCGACCCGGGGATCGATCCACCAACCGTCCGGCGGCGCAGTCGTGTCGTCGGCGCCGATCCGCACGGCGAGCTCGTCGGTGCGGATCGCCCCGGCCTCCTCGATGCAGAGTGCCGCGATCGCGGCGCGGTCGGGCGCCGCAGCGCGCCGCGCGAGGAACGCCACGTGCCGAGGATCTGCGGCGCGCGGCGGTGCCGCGTCGAGCACGATCCCGCCGCCGACCGTGCGTCGGCGCCCAGATTCCCACAGCACGAACCGGTCCGAGATGTCGAGCACGAGGGCGTCGTCGGTGCGGACGCGCAGCAGTACCTCGCCGCCGGTTCGTCGTTCCAGCACGCGAATGCGGGCGGTCGTCTCGCCAGCGCCGGTGTGCACGGTGAACGCGCCGCGCTCCGGGATGCGATCGACGCCGCGGACCGGTCGCGCCACCGCCTCGAAGACGGGCGTCGGTCGGAACGCCCCGGGTCCACAGAGGATCGAGCCGCGGTGCAGCGGCGCGCGCTCCACGCCGGCGAGGTTCGCCGCGACCCGTGACACGTGGCATGCCTCCGTCAGCTCGCGCTTGTGCGTCTGCAGCGAACGGACCCTCGCACGCATCGCGCCGGGCTCGACGCTCACGTCCTCGTCGACGTGCAGACAGCCGCCGGTCAGCGTGCCCGTCACGACCGTGCCGGCGCCGGTGATCGAGAACACCCGGTCGACGAACAAGCGCCGTCGCGCATCGGGCGGTGCCGGCGCCTCGGCGACGATCCGCTCGAGCGCGGTGCGCAGCGCATCGAGTCCGTCGCCGGACCGGGCGCTGACCGGCACGATCGGCGCCTCGCCGAGCGCCGTTCCCGCGACCCGCTCGCGGACCTCGGCGGTGGCGAGTGCCAGGCCGTCGGCATCGACGAGGTCGGTCTTCGTCAACGCGATCACGCCGCCGGCGACCCCGAGCACATCGAGGATCTGCAGATGTTCCTCCGACTGCGGCTTCCATCCCTCGTCGGTTGCCACGACGAACATCACGAGTCGCACCGGCCCGACGCCGGCGAGCATGTTGCGGATGAACCGCTCGTGCCCCGGCACGTCGACGAACCCGACCTCGTGGCCGCCGGGCAGCGTCGTCCACGCGTAGCCGAGATCGATCGTGAGCCCACGGCGCTTCTCCTCGGCGAAGCGGTCCGGGTCGATGCCGGTGAGCGCGACGATCAGCGCCGACTTCCCGTGGTCGACGTGTCCCGCCGTCGCGACGACGCGCAGCGAGCCGGTCACGCCTCAGTCCTCGTCGTCGAGGTCGTCGCCTTCCAAGGCGTACAGAACCGCGCGGGCGACCAACGGCACCTGCCGGTCGGTGACCGTGCGCACGTCGAGCAGCACGTGATCGTCCTGCATGCGGCAGAACACCGACGGGGAGCCGGTGCGCAGACGCGCGGCGAACGCCGCCGGGTCCTGGCAGCGCACCCGCACGCCCCAGGAGGACAGGGCCTGGCCCGGCACGGAGCCGCCGCCGACGACCGAGTCGCAGCGCACGACGTGGGCACCCTCGAGGTCGCCGCCGATGCGCTCGGACAGGGTGTGCGCGCGTTTGGACAGCGCGTCGAGGCTCTCGTGGATCATCCGGTGCACCGGTATCTCGCCGTGCGCGCCCGTCGCGTAGAGCGCGAGGGTCGCCTCCGTCGCGGCGGCCTGCAGCTTGTCGATCCGCATCGCGCGCGCGAGCGGGTGCTTGCGGAGCTTGGCGATCAGATCGTCGCGCCCGACGATGCAACCGGCCTGGGGCCCACCGACGAGCTTGTCGCCGCTGAACGTGACGAGATCGGCGCCGTCCAGCAGAGCCTGGTGCACGCTCGGCTCCTCCCCGGGGAAGCCGCGCTCGGCGTCCAGGAGCCCCGAGCCCACGTCGAAGACGAGCGGCACCTCGGCCTTACGGGCGATCTGCGCGAGCTGCGTGGTGGTGGCGGCCGAGGTGAAGCCGACGACGCGGTAGTTCGACGGATGCACCTGCAGGATCGCGGCGGTTGCGTCGTCCAGGGCGGCCTTGAAGTCGGCTGCGCGCGTGCGGTTCGTCGTGCCGACCTCGACCAGGCGGGCACCCGAGGCGCGCATGATGTCGGGGATCCGGAACTCGCCGCCGATCTCGATCAGCTCGCCGCGCGAGACCAACACCTTCTTGCCCTTGGCCAGCGCGGCGAGCGTGAGCACGAGCGCGGCCGCGCAGTTGTTCACGACGAGCGCGGCCTCCGCGCCGGTGAGCGAGGCGAGCAGCAGCTCCGCGCGGGCGCCGCGAGAGCTGCGCTGCCCCGTCGTGCGGTCGACCTCCAGGTCCGTGTAGCTCTGGGCCGCGCGGCCGACGGCCTCGACGGCGCGGGCGGCTAGCGGCGCTCTGCCGAGATTCGTGTGGATGATCACGCCGGTCGCGTTGATCACGCGCGTCTGGCCGTTGGTCGCACGGGCCGCGGTGGCGACGGCGCTCGCCAGGATCTCGTCGGCGATGGGCGGTTCCTCGCCGCGGGCGGCGGCCTCCCGAACGGCCTCGAGCTCGGCGGTCAGGGTGCGCTTGAGCACCGCCCGGCCGACGACGCGCGCCGCCCGTTGGCCCGGCGTGGATCGCAGCACCGCGTCGACACTCGGGACCTTGCGTCGGGCGTCGGTGGTGGCCATAGTCCGAGCCTAACGCCCCAGCTCCGGCGGCGGGTCGCCGCGCCGTGCCGGGCCTCGGTAAGATGCCGCTCACGATGGTCGACAGCCCCACGCGCCCGGCGTTCCAGAGCCACGAGGTCACGGCGCTGGTCCGCGGCGGCGGGGTCGACATCATCCCGGCCGGGGAGTTCCAGACCGAGGAGATGATCCTCAACATCGGCCCCCAGCACCCGGCCACGCACGGCGTGCTCCGCATCGTGATCGAGCTCGACGGCGAGGTCATCACTCGGGCCGAGCCGGTGATCGGCTACATGCACCGCGGCGCCGAGAAGCTCGCTGAGTATCGCGACGCGCGACAGACCCTCGTGCTGATGAACCGCCACGATTGGCTGTCGGCCTTCAACAACGAGCTCGGGTGGACGATCGCGATCGAGCGTCTCGCCGGCATCGAGGTGCCCGACCGCGCGCAGTGGATCCGCACGATGTTCGCCGAGTGGAACCGGATCATGAACCACCTGGTGTTCATGGGTTCCTACCCGCTGGAGCTGGGCGCGATCACGCCGCTGTTCTACACGTTCCGCGAGCGCGAGATGTGCCAGGACCTCGTCGAGTCGGCGACCGGGGCGCGCATGCACCATTCGTTCGCGCGGGTCGGCGGGCTCAAGGACGATCTGCCCCTCGGGTTCCTCGCGCGCGCCCGTGAGGTGCTCACCGCCGTTCGCCGGGTCGTGGACGAATACGAGCATCTGATCATGGGCAACGAGATCATCTTCGCCCGCTGCCGCGACATCGGGGTCATCTCGCGGGAGACTGCGATCGGCTACGGATGCTCCGGGCCGGTCGCGCAGGCCTCGGGCGTCGCGATGGACCCGCGCAAGGACGAGCCGTACGAGAAGTACGCCGAGGTCGAGTTCGACGTGCCGGTCGGCGAGCGGGGCGACTCCTACGACCGCCTGTGGGTCCTGGTCGAGCGCGTGAAGCAGAGCTGCAACATCATCGAGCAGTGCATCGACAAGCTTCCCCCCGGGCCGTATCGCGCTTCGGGTCTGCCCAAGACCCTCAAGATCCCCGAGGGCGAGATCTACGTCCGCAACGAGAACCCGCTCGGCGTGATGGGCTACTACGTGATCGGCGAGGGGAAGAAGAATCCCTACCGCGTCAAGATGCGCACGGCGAGCTTCTCGAACGTCAGCGTGATCCCGGCGGTGCTCCCCGGGGTCTTGATCCCCGACCTGATCTCGATCCTCGGCTCGATCTTCTTCGTCGTCGGCGACGTCGACAAGTAGCCGTCGGCTATCCTTGCGCCCCTGATGGCGCTTCCCACGCAAGCCGACGATTTCCCCGCTTGGTATCAGGAGGTCGTGCGCGGCGCCGACATGGCGGAGAACTCGCTGGCGCGCGGCACGATGGTGATCAAGCCTTACGGCTACGCGATCTGGGAGGCGATCCGCGACGCGCTCGACCTGCGCTTCAAGCAGACCGGGCACCAGAACCTCTACTTCCCGATGCTGATCCCGCAGCGGCTGTTGGAGCGTGAGAAGGAGCACGTCGAGGGGTTCGCACCACAGGTCGCGGTGGTGACGCACGCCGGCGGCGAGGAGCTCGGTGAACCGCTGATCCTGCGGCCGACGTCGGAGACGATCATCTGGGAAGCCTATTCACGCTGGGTGCAGAGCTATCGCGACCTGCCGCTGCTCTACAACCAGTGGGCCAACGTGGTCCGGTGGGAGATGCGACCACGGCTCTTCCTGCGCACGACCGAGTTCCTGTGGCAGGAAGGGCACACCGCGCACGAGACCCAGGACGAAGCCTGGGAGGAGACCCTCCGCATGCTCGAGGTCTATCGCGAGGTGGCCGAGGACGTGATGGCCATCCCGGTGCACAAGGGTCGCAAGACGGCCGCGGAGCGGTTCCCGGGCGCCGTCGAGACGCTGACGATCGAGGCGCTGATGCGCGACCGGAAGGCGCTGCAGTCGGGCACCTCGCACTACCTGGGCACGAACTTCGCCGAAGCCTACGGGGTCTCCCACCTCGGGCGCGACGGCGAGCAGCACCACCCGTTCGCGACCTCGTGGGGCGTGTCGACCCGCCTCGTCGGTGGGCTGATCATGGCTCACGGCGACGACAGGGGCCTGCGCCTGCCCCCGAAGGTCGCCCCGGTGCAGGTCGTGGTCGTGCCGATCTTCCGCAACGACGACGAGCGGGGACAGGTGCTCGGCGCCGCGCAGTCGATGGCCGAGGAATGGCGCGCGAACGGTCTGCGTGTGAAGGTGGACGACCGCGACGACCTTCGACCCGGGTACAAGTTCGCCGATCACGAGCTGCGCGGGGTACCCCTGCGTGTCGAGATCGGTCCGCGCGACCTGGCCGCCGAGCATGTAACGGTCGTGCGACGCGACACGGGGGAGAAGTCGACGCTTGGCTTCGATGCAGTCGAGAGCGCGCTCGACGACCTGCTGGCCGACATCCAGCGCGGGTTGTTCGACGACGCGCTGGCGTTCCGCGATGCGAACTCGCATGTGGCCGCCACGTATGAGGAGCTGCGCGCCGCGATCACCGACGCGGGCGGGTTCGTGACGGGGGCGTGGTGCGGCTCGGCCGACTGCGAGGCGAAGGTCAAGGCCGACACGAAGGCAACGATCCGGTTCCTGCCGTTGGAGACGGAGGATCCCGGGGCGGCATGCTCGGTGTGCGGCGAGCCGGGGATCGACCGAGCCACCTGGGCAGTCGCCTACTGAGCCTGGCTCGGCACCATCCCGCGTCCGCGGGATCGACCTCGGAGGCGGGAGGAGCGGCCACTCGGCCGCTCCACCCCATCCTCCAAGCCGAGGTCGGCTCTTACGTCTGCCGGTTGATCCAGACACCGCCGGGGCCGGTGTAGGAGTTGCCCTCACCCCATGCCCCGATGAACTTGCCGCCGTTCGTGATAGCGGCCTCTCCGTAGTCCCCGTACGGCTCGAGGAAGCCGTTCGCGGTCTTGTAGGAGGCACCCGCGGTGACGTCGGAGATATTCACGGGGGTCGACCACGTGACACCGCCGTCGGTGGAGGCGCGATACCACACGTTCCAGGCGTCGAAGTTGCCGCCGCTGGTCTGCATGTACCAGGCGCGCATGTCGCCGGCTCCGCGGGCCTCGGCCGCGGGGAAGTCGGCCATCTCGCCGGCGGTCGACAGCGCCTGACGCGCCGACCAGGTGGCGCCGCCGTTGGTCGAGCGGCGCGCCCAGATCGTCTCGTTGCCCTTCGAGACCGTCGCGCCGTCGTACAGCAGCACGAGCGTGCCGGCCGAGTCAGCGGTGATCGCGCTGTGGCCCGGGTAGTAGTCGGGCGGGCAGCCGGCGGCGGTGCAATCGGGTGCCAGCTCGACGGTGTCGACCAGGTTCGCCGTGAACGACGCCCCGTTGTTGGTGGAGCGCAGCACGTTCACCTGTGCCTGCCCGACGAGCGAACCGCCGGGACCGCCGTAGTCGAGGCTGGTCTCGGAGAACACGACCGTGCCGTTGGGCAACACGTCGCCGTCGAATGCGAAGAAGTACCGGGTGCTGTTCACGATCTTCGTCTGCGTCCACGTCGCGCCCCCGTTGTGGGATTGCGCCACGTACGGATCGCCGCTCTGCGGGCCGTTCCAGCTCACGTAAACGTCGTTGCCGTTGTCGCTCGTCGCCAGGATCGGCTTGTCGTTCCAGCTGACGTTGCCGTAGGTGTTCACGGGGGTCGACCAGGTTGCACCGTGGTCGGTCGACTTCGTGAACACCACGTTGAAGCCGTTCATGAACACGGCATAGACGGCTCCTGTGTTCGGGACCACCTCGATGATCGGGTCGGCCTGCGCACCGACGCGCGAGCACGTGCAGATGAAGCGGTCGGGGCCCCAGGTGACGCCACCGTCGCTCGAGACCTTCAGCATGATGAACGGAAGCGGGCACTTGTTGCCGCACGCCGTCGGACCCGTGTAGCGGGTGGTCAACATATATACGAACGGCGAGTTCGGGTCGGCCGCGATCGCGGGCTCCCAGTCATCAGCCGTCGGCGACACGACCTGCTCGCCGGCCCATCCCGGCGCTGGAGCGGCCGCGGCCTGCACCTGCGCCTGGTTCACGCGCAGGGTGCCGTCGGCCTTGGCCTCCTTCCAGGCATCCAGTCGCTCGGCCGCCTCGTGCGCCTCCTCCTCGGCCTCGGCCTCGCCGCCGCGCTCGTGACCGCCGTCGAGCTCCTGCCCGGGCGTGTCGGAGGAGGACGAGGAGGACGAGAGCGAGCTTCCACCGCTCATCATCAGCGCCACAAGGCCGATGGCTGCGATTGCGAGGATCAGTGCGAACACGCTGCGGCGACTTCGCATCGGTGCCCTCCTGTCGGGGGTTGACCCGTCGAACAGTACGGCCGTCGTCGCGGACCGCGCAAACTGAACGCGACTCAGGTTTGGCGGTTGATCCAGACCCCTCCGGGACCGACGTAGCTGGGTCCCTCGCCCCAGGCGGCGATCGTGTTCCCGGCCGAGGTGATCCCCATCTCCCCGTAGTCGCCGTAGACCTCCCCGAACCCGGCGGCCCTCTTATACGCGGCGCCGCCGGAGGCGTCAGAGATCTTCACGGGATCGGTCCACGAGACTCCGCCGTCGTCGGAGGAACGGAACCACACGTTCCACCGGTCGAGGTCGCCGCCGTGCGCCGTCTGGAAGTACGCGAGGCGAACGTGGCCGTTCCCGGTGGACTCCATCATGGGAGCGGTCGCGTGCTCGCCGTCGACCGAGAGGGCCAGGCGGTTGCTCCAATGACGACCGTCGGTCGAGCGACGCACGTAGATGCCTTGCAGTCCGTGATCGGTCGTCGGCGCGTCGTAGGCGATAGTGAACGCGCCGCGAGCGTCGGCCGAGAGCGCCACGTGCCCCGCGTAGTAGTCCGCGCGGCAATCAGCGCAGGCGATCGACGGCGGGAACGAGTCCACCACGACGTCGCGCCAGGTCGTACCCCGATCGTCGGAGACGAAAGCGTGCACCTCGGTGGGGCCGTCCAGTCCGGTGCTGCTCCCGTACGTCACCGCCCCCTCCGCGAAGACCACGCGTCCGCTAGACGTCACGTCCGCGTCGTACGCGTAGAAGTACTTCTCTGCGTTCTCCAGGCGCGTCTGGGTCCATGTGTTACCGGCGTCGTGGGACTGCGCGAGCCACGGGTCGCCGCCCTTGGGGCCGTTCCAACTGACGTAGACGTCGCGACCGTCGTCGCTGGTCGCCAGGACCGGCTTGTCGTTCCAGCTGACCTTGCCGTAGGTGGGGACCGGGTCCGACCAGGTCTTGCCGTGGTCGTTGGAACGGATGAACATCACGTTGTACCCGTTCATGAACAGCGAGTAGACGGCGCCGGTGTCGGGGACGACCTCGATGATCGGGTCGAACTGACCGGACCCTTTGCACGCGCACAACGGCCGTTGCGCGCCCCAGGTCGCGCCCCCGTCCTTGGACACCGACAGTGCCATCCACGGGGAAGGGCAGTTCCCGGGGCAGGGCTTGGCCGCGTAGCGGGTCGCGACCACGTAGACGTATGGCGAGGACGGGTCGGCCGCGATAGCCGGCTCCCAGTCGTCGGCCTTGGCGTTGAGGACGTGCTCGCCCGCCCAGCCTGGCGCCGGGTCGAGGGACGACGCCGCAGTCCGAACGCCGGCGGTGCCCTCGGCTCGGGCCTCGGCCAGTGCCTCGAGCCGCTCCTGCGTCTCCTCGGTCTGCTCGGCCGCCTCCGCGGACCCGCCGCGGCCCTCTTCGGTTGACGGTGGCGGTAGGAGTGGCGACGTCGGCCCGCGTCGACAGGCGTTGAGGAGCGTCGTCGAGCCCGTCGAGACGGCGACGATCAACGCGAGCACGGCGACGAGCGCGGCGATGGCGGAGCGGCGAGTCTTCGTGTTCCCTCCCGGTGTGCGGAGAGGAACGCTAGCCGTGGTCTCCGTCGCAGGTCAATCGGTCCTTCGGTCCTGTGCGGCGCGGAGCCATGCGGGCTCGGGAAGACCGGGAGAGGCGAGAAGGAGCCATCGCATCCGACCGAGCGCGCCCGGGTCCACGAGTAAGGAGGCGCGCGAGCGCGCCGACCACGTGCGAACCGCCTCGAGGCCCTGCCCGCTCGCGAGGTGCTGCTGTTGCCGCTCGAGCTCGCTCCGGTACCAGTCCTCGAACCCGAGCGCGAGCAGCGCGTCGCTTTGGCGCACGCTGGGGAACGCGTGGAGGCCGCGTCGTTCGGCGTGGCGAGCGAGCCACCCGAAGTCGACCCCCGCGGTGATGTCGGCGGCTGCCCGGCGTCTCGAGGATGTCCTCGACGACGCGGTGGTCCCGGTAGCCGTGCGTCGGTCCGCCCCCGGTCTCGTCTCCATAGTCGATCAGGAGCGCGTAGCCGTTCTGCAGGACGCCTGCGATCTCCTCGATGAAGGCGAGCGCGCCGACGGGCACGACGAGACGGGCTGCGGTGTCGACGTCCTTCGAGCGTGTTCGCCAAGACCGTCGTCGATCGGGACCGTGCGCTCGACCAGCACGTCGCCGTCGAGGTCGATCGCGACCTCGCGTCCATCCTCGACCACCCGGAACGGCAGGTTGTCGAGCAGCTCGTGCGCCAGCACGAGATCGACCGGCGCCGCGAGGCGTTCGGCCACCGACAGGCCGTCGATGTCGCCAAGCGCGCCGCGCGCCCCCGCGCTGATCTCGATCGCCGTGTACGCCGCGTCGAGCACATCGAGGATCTGTCGGGCGAGCGTGCCGTCGCCCGCGCCGACCTCACCGACGCGCAGCGGGGTCGGAGATCCGAGAGCAACGGCGAGAGGCTCGAGGGCGCGTGCGACGAACATGCCGAACGCCGGATGCACGTGCGGGCTCGTCACGAAATCGCCGTGGGCTCCCACCGGCGGGTCCTCGTAGAACCCGCCAGGACCGTAGAGCGCGAGCTCCATGAACGTCGCGACGGAGATCGGTCCGTCGGCGCGGATGCGCGCACGGATCGCGGCGGCCGGGGTCGTTCCCACGGACGCAGTATGGCGGCGACCTGCGAGGATGAGCGCCGTGGACGAGCGACCGATCCGTCGTGCCGCGTCGGTGGTGTGCGTGCGCGCGGGCGACGCGGGGCAGCCCGAGGTGCTCGTCGTTCGCCGCAGCCCCGAGAGTCGGTTCCTGCCCGGCTACGTCGCGTTCCCCGGCGGCGCGGTCGACGCCGACGACGAGGCGCACGCCGAGCGATGGTTCGGCGATCCCGCGCACGCCGCGCGGGCCGCGGCGGTGCGCGAGCTGGTCGAGGAGACGGGTGTCACCCTCACCGCGAACGGCCTTGTCGCCTCCGAGGGTTTCGCACCGACCGACGTGGCTCCGCCCTCGGCCGAGCAGTTGTCGGCGCTCTGTCACTGGGTGGCGCCGCCCGAGGTGCCGGTCCGCTTCGACGCCCGCTATTTCACCGTGCAGGCCGGCGCCGACGTCGCGATGACGCCCGACGGCGCCGAGGTGACCGATCTGTGGTGGACCACGCCGCGCCGGCTCCTCGCCGAGTGGCGGGACGGCGCGCACAAGCTGTACTGGCCGACCTGGTTCACGGTGACGGAGCTCGCGGCGTGCACATCGGCGGCGGAGGTGCATGCGCTGTCCTTCGACAGCCGCGACCCGACGCCCGACGAGGAGGCGACCATGCCTCGCCACGTGATGGAGCAGGAGTAGCGATGTTGCGGGCGATCCGGGTGCTCGCGCCGAACCCGAGCGTCTACACGCTCGAGGGCACGAACACATGGGTCGTCGGCGACGGTCCTTCGATCGTGATCGACCCGGGGCCAGACGATCCGGCGCATCACGACGAGGTGCGACAGGCCGCGGGCGAGATCGCGCACGTGCTGGTGACGCACGACCACGAGGACCACGCAGCCGGTGCGGTCGCGTTCGCCCAACGGGCGCGGGCACCGTTGTGGGCCTGGCGCCTGAAGGGGGCTAGCCGCCCGACGGACGGACACCGGTTCTCGGTGCCCGGCGCGACGCTGCAGGCAGTGCACACGCCGGGGCACAGCGCCGACCACGTCGTGTTCCTCGAGCGGGAGCACGACGCCCTGTTCACCGGGGACGCTGTCCTCGGCCGGGGAACGAGCTTCATCGACCCGCCGGACGGGGATCTCGGCGCGTACCTGACGTCGCTGCGCCGGATGCAGGAGTTGCGGCCCCGCACGATCTACCCGGGGCACGGCCCGATCGTCACCGGTGCCGCCGCCAAGCTTCGCGAGTACGTCGCGCACCGTGCCGAGCGCGAGGAGCAGGTGCTTGCCGGGCTCGCCGCGGGGGATCGCACGGTGGCAAAGCTGGTCGAGCGGATCTATACGGACTACCCCTCGGACGTGCACGCGTTGGCGGCACGGTCGGTGGTGGCGCACCTGCGGAAGCTGGAGCGAGAGGGGCGCGTGGACAAGGCGGGCCGCGGTGCGTCGCAGACGTGGACGGTTGCCGCGCCCACGGTGTGCCAGCGGTGCGGCCGCCCGGTCCGGGGGCGGGCCCGGTATTGCGGTCCGTGCTCTCTGGCATTGCTGCAGGGCGAGGCGAGCACTCCTTAGGGATCGCCGTCGACCAAACGCAGCGGGGTACGCACCACGTAGCAGCCGCGCCCCCGCACCTCGATCGAGCCGTGAGCGATCAGCGTCCGCACCGCCCGGTTCACCGATTCGCGCGTCGCGCCGACCATGGAGGCGAGCTCGTCCTGCGTCAGCCGTACCGGGAGCACGGTGCCGCCGGGCGTCGGGCGTCCGAGCCGCCGCGCCAGGTCGAGCAGTCGACGCTCGAGTCGTTCCGTGATGTCGTACCAGGCGAGCTCGGTCGCGATCGCCGTGAGGCGGGACATGGTCGCGGCGAGGACGTCGAGCCCGGTGGCGGGGTGCAGCCGCGCAGGCCGGAGCGCCGTCGCGGTCCACGGCGCCGGCATCGCACCGGGCAGCCCGAGCGCGTCGTTCGGCCCGAGCAGATCGAGCACCATGGTGCGTCCGTCGGCATCGACCACCGACACGACGAACACACCGGTCTCGATGACCCATTGATCGGCGCACGCCTCGTCTTGGCGCACCGGCGTCTGACCGGGCCGCACGATCACGAGGGGGAGCGGTTCGACGACGCCCATCGGGCGAACGACCATCGGCACCACCCACGGCGAACCCTAGCTCGTCCCACCGACACGCCCGACCGGGTAGGCTTCCCGCAGCTGTCCAGGAGGGATGAACCATGGCGACCGTGAAGCTCGAAACCGTGCTGGGCTACGTGCCCCTGTTCCGGGGATTGACGAAGCGCCAGCTGAAGCATCTCGCGTCGTTGTGCGAGGTCGCCGACTACATGGCCGACGCGTCGATCGTGAAGGAAGGCACCCCCGGCGACGCGTTCTACGTCGTGTTGAAGGGGCAGGCAAAGATCACGGCGAACAAGCGGTTCATCCGCCGCATCGTCCCCGGCGACCACTTCGGGGAGATCGCCGCGATCGACGGTGGCGAGCGCTCGGCAACGGTCACGAGCGAGACGCCGATGACGTTGGCGGAGATGAAGCGCGCCGCGCTGCACAAGGCGTTGCGTGAAGACCCCGACCTGGCGTTCCAGCTGATGACCGAGCTCGCGCGCATGTTCCGTCAGGTGAGCAAAGAGGCGTACCACTAACCGATGCGGGTCGAGTTCTACGAGCCCGAGGACGAGCAGAAGACGACGGTAGCGACCGCCGAGTGGGACGGCGCCGACGTCACGGTGTCCGCGGCCGACGACAGCGTGCGCGCGGCGCTCGCCCACGCGTTCCGCCGCAGCCAGGTATCGGTCGACGACGCGTCGCGACGACGCCTCGGCACCGCCGGCGAGGTCGTGATCCAGCCCGGCAGTCTGGAGTGGTTCCGCGCGGTCGCGAACACGAGGGCGACCGCCGAGTCGGGCCTGGCGGCGCGGCTCGTGCCGGGGCTCGCGAACGGCGGCTTCGACCCCGCGGCCGGGTACCGTCGGTTCGAGGAGCAGCTCGAGCGGCTCGACGCGCGAACGCGCTAGGCGTTCTCCGCGAGCCAGGCGCGCCCGGTCGCACAGAAACCCTTGAAGTCGCAGTAGCCGCACCAGCGGCCCGGCGTGGGGTCGAACACGCCTCCGCCGATCGCCGACAGGGAGGCCTGCACGCGTTCGCGCACCGCGTCGGGATCGCCCATCGGTTGCGACACCGCCTCGTCGCGCGCCAGGTAGTAGTAGGTGAGGGTGAGGTCCTCGGGCGCCTTGTGCCAGATCTCGACGCACGCCAGCCCGTAGAGCTCGAGCTGCAGCGGATCTGCCGCACCCACACCGGTCTTCCAGTCGACGATCTCCCAGGGGCCGTCGGGCTCGCCGTAGATCGCGTCGATCCGGCCGCTCACCGCGAAGCCCCCGACGCGCAGCAGGAACGCGCGCTCGGCGAACAGCGGCGTCCGATCGTTGAACCTGGAGGTGAGGAACGCCTGACGCAGGCGATCGATCCGCCCTGGGTCGCCGGCGAGCTCCTCCTGGGTGAGGTCGACGGCGTCGTCGGCCTCCAAGAGCCGACCCTGTCCCGAGGCGCGGCGCTCGATCCACCGGTGGATCTCGGTGCCGATGCGCGCCGCCGGACCGCTGAACCGGGGCAGCGGCCGCACGCGTGTCCAGTAGAACTGCTTCGGACACCGTGCGTGGTCCATCAAGGAGCTTGCCGACAGCGTGCGGGGGATCCGGTCCCCGTCGACCGAGCGCAGGTCATCGGCCGCCTCGCGCTCGCGAAGGTGGGTCGCGAGCTGGACCCGATCGGCGGCCAGCGCCTCGAAGGATGCGCGCGCCGCCGGCTCGAGCAGGTCGATCAGACCGGTCTGCCCCTCGGGCTCGAGCGCGGCAGGGCGCCAGCCGCCGGCGAACAGCGGATCGGCGGCCGTCGCGAGCGCCGGGCCGGGCCAGTCGCGCACGAACCGCTCGCGCAGCCCGAGCATGGGGTTCTCCTCGCCGGCCTCGGTCGCGTTCACCTCGACCGCCGCCAGGCCGCTGTCGGCGCCCCAGGCCATCAGCTCGTTCAGGAAGCGGCTCTCCTTCTTCGGGTAGATGTTGTCGCCGTACCAGTAGGCGCCGCTGGCATCGAGCGTCCTGCGCGCACGGGTGAGCGCGACGTAGGCGGTCCGACGCTCTTCGATGATCTCCTGGGCCTTCAGCGCGTCGCGGAACGCCGAGAGGTTCCCGTCGTAGCGCGGCAGGATGTCGGCGTCGCCTCGCAGCTCGAAGTCCAGCGACTTGCCGCGCTCCGCCGGGTTCTGGGGCACCTTCGGGTTGGGCAGGATCTCGTGGGCGAACCCCGGCACGAAGACGTGGTCGAACTCCAACCCCTTGGCCACGTGGATCGTCATCACCTTGACCGAGTCGGCGTCGGAGGGCTGCACGGGCGCCCATTCCTGCTTGTCCAGACGCTCGACCGCCTCGATGTGGTCGAGGAACACCCGCAGCGTCAGCTCGCCGTCGACCGGTTGGAACGCGTGCACCTCGTCGAGGAACGCGGCGAGGTTGCGACGCGCCCCCAGACCGCGGCGCCGGTCCGGGTCGGCGTCGAGCTCGTCGAGGATGCCGATCCGGCGGATCACCTCGCCGAGGAACTCGCCCACCGGCCGCCGCGCCTCGACGCGAAGCGCGCGGAGCTCCTCGCGGAACCCCTTCAGGCGCTCCCGTCCCTCCTCGGACAACGCCTCGACGTCCTCCAGGTGCTCGAGGGCCTCGGCCAGCAGCACGGGCTGGCTCTCGATGTCGTCTTCCTCCAGCTCGTAGTCGTCGCGCAGGCTCTTGGTCTTCTCGGTGGCGAGCCGCGCGAGCAGCGCGATGTCCTTGAACCCGACCCGGTAGCGCGGACCGAGGAGGATCGCGGGCGAGCGCGACGCTGGCGGTCGGGTCCTGCACCGCGCGCGCGTACGCGAGCACCTCGACCACCTCGGGCATGCGCAACAGGCCGGCCAACCCGACGATCTCGACGGGCACCTCGCGCTCGTCGAAGGCCTGGCGCAGCAGCGTGAACAGCCGGGACGTGCGGCACAGCACCGCCATCTCGGACCAGACGGAGCCCGCCGCGTGCAGCTGCAGGCAGCGGTCCGCGATCCGCTGCGCCTCGGTCCATTCGTCGAGCACGCGCACGATGCGCACCTCGCCCTGCCCGTTGGCGTCCCAGGGCACGAGACGCTTGCCGGGCGGTCGCTGCGCCTCGGGCACCGCGCCGATCACCGCGTCGGCCGCCGCCAGGATGCGCGCCCCCGAGCGGAAGTTCGTGTAGAGCGGCAGTTGGGCCGCCGGCGTGCCGTCGGCCTTGGGGAACTCCTGCGGGAACCGGAACAGGTTGTACAGCGACGCGCCACGCCACGCGTAGATGTTCTGATCCGGGTCTCCGACCGCGGTGACCGGGTGGCCGGCGCCGAACAGCGCGGCCATCAGCTGCGCCTGCGCGACGTTCGTGTCCTGATACTCGTCGAGCAAGACGGCTTGGAAGCGCGCGCGATGGTCCGCGACCACATCCGGGAACCGGTTGACGACCTCCAGCGCGCGGTCGATCTGGTCGCCGAAGTCGATCACGCCGAGCTCGGCCTTCAGTTCGCGGTAGATCGCGGCGGCCTCGATCAGCTCGATCCGCTCCTGGGCCGCCTTGTACGAGCGCTCGGAGCGGTGGTCCTTCAGCACGTCGAGCCGGTTCGCGAGCCAGGTCAACGCCTCGTCCGGTGTCACGCGGTGGTTCTGCAGCTGGTCGTCGAGCTCCAGGATCTTGCCCACGAGCGAGGGCTGGAACGTCGCCAGGGTGAACTCGAAGGTCATGCGGTCCAGGACCCGGCCGCAGAGCTCCTCGCGCTGCGCCTGGTTCAACACACGCGCACCCGGCTCGAAGCCGGCGAGCACGCCGTAGCGCTCGAGCAACGACGCCGCGAACCCGTGGTAGTTCATGATCTCGGGCTCTTCACCCTCGGGCAGATCCAGCGTGGCAAGCGCGCGACGCACCCGAAGCCGCAGGTTGTCCGTCGCCTTGTTCGTGAACGTCAGGCACAAGACGTTGCCCGGCATCACGCCGGGGCCCTCCGCGCGCCCGAGCGCGCCGAGCGCCAGGTACACCACGCGCGCGGCCATCACGGAGGTCTTGCCCGAGCCCGCGCCGGCGATCAGCACGCAGGGCTCGAGCGGCCAGGCGATCGCGTCCCACTGTTCGTCGGTGGGCTCGGCGCCCATCGCGGCCACGACCTCGGTCGGCGCGACGCGCGTGCTCATCGGGGGGCCGCCAGATCGAACACCTGCTGCCCTTCGGGGAACAGCGGGCACAGCGACTTGAAGTCGCACCAGTAGCAGTTGGCGGCCGGGTTCGGTCGGTAGGTCTCGGTGGCTATCAGCTCCCGCTTCATCTCGATCAGCCGCGACAACTCCGCACGCACGTTGCTCTGATACTGCTCCTCGTGGTCGGGCGTCACCTGCCAGGACTTCAACACGAGCTCGCCGCGCTTCCAGTCGCCCTTGATGTAGGCGAGCTCGACCTGGCGCACGGGACGGTAGGGCTCGAGCTCCTCGCATTCCTGGACGGCGAGGTAGTAGATGCCGAGCTGCAGGCTCTCCTCGGCCTTGGGCGCGTAGTCGGCGTTGCCGGTCTTGAAGTCGGTGATGCGGGTGCCGTCGCCGAACGCGCCGATCCGGTCGATCACCCCGACGATCGACGCGTCATCGAACTCGAAGGAGAAGAACTCCTCGTTGGCCAACGAGTCCTCCTCGCCGTACTGGAACCACCAGTTCTTGAACATGCGGGTCTCGACGATCTGGCGATGGGCGACCGAGACCGCCTTGGACGGGAACTCCTCGTCGCGCCAGCGCTTGTCGACCTCGGCCAGGATCTCGTCCTTCGTCTTGCCGAGCTCGCCCTTCTCGATGCGCTCGATGATGCCGTGCACCAGCTTGCCGACCCACGCCTGGTAGCCCGCGACGCGACCGAGCCCGAGCTCGTCGCCGAGCACGTGCTGCAGCTCGCAGTTCTCGAGGTTGGACAGTCGGGAGTACGACAGGCGGAGCGACTCGTGCAGCGGACGCCCGGTGTCGGTCCAGTCCCGTTGGAACCACCAGCGCGAGGCGTCGACGTCGAGCGCGCGCAACCCCGCGAGCGACGCGAGCCGCCGCCACGCGTCGACGCCGGGATCCGCGAGCTGACGGCGCCACGCGGCGACCGCCTCCCCGACGCTGACCGGCTCGTCGACCCCGGCCTCGGGCGCGACGGTCCAGCGCACCGTCGGCAGCTCGTCGACGAATCGAGAGCGCTGTGTGAGCTCGTCGGTATCGGGGTGCGTGTCGGCGGCGATCAGCACGACCCCGCGGCGCGCCCGTCCCAACACCATCCGGAAGAGACGACGCTCGTCCTCGAGCCGCTCCCGCACCTGCTCGGAACGACTCCGGATGCGCTGCAGTGCCGCCAAGTCGAACATCGGCTCCGGTCGCGACAGCGACGGGAAATTCCCCTCGGTGGCGCCGGCCACCAGGACGGTGTCGAACTCCAGACCGCTCGCGCCGTGGGCCGTCAGCACCTGCACGGCGTCGGTGATGGCGGTCTCGCGCGCGCTCCAGCCGGGCCCGTGCTCGCCGGCGTCGAGCGCCTCGAGGAACGCCTGCACCCCCGCGTCTCCCTGCTCCGACGCCTCGGCGACCACGTTGGCGAACGTGACGGCCGTGTCGAGCTCCTGGCCACCGGCCTCGACCAGTCGCGCCGAGCAGGGGAGCTCCTCCCACAGCACCTTGAACGCGTCCTGCACCGACATGCCGGCGAACAGCGCCGCCTTGTCCAATGTGGCACGTGCGGCTTCGACCCGTGACGCCTCTTCGGGGCTGAGCCCGTCGGTGCGATCGAGGGCGGCAGCGGCGGCGCGCGGCGCCGGGCCCGTGCTCTTTGCCAACCTGATCAAGCCGCGCGCCGCCGCCGGCGACAGCCCGACCACGTCGGAGGTCAGCAGCGGTTCGATCAGCTCCTCGCGACGCGCGCCGTCGGCGACCAGCCAGCGCAGCCCGAGCACGTAGGGGTAGGTGGCGGACTCCAAGGTGAGCGACTTCCCGCGCTCGGGGACCGCTCGCGGGATGCGCGCGTCGTCGAGCGCGCGCAGCAGGTTGCCGAGGTGCGTGCCCTGGCGCCGGACGATCACGGCCAGCTCGCTCCACGCGACGCCGTCCTCGACGTGGATGCGGCGCAGCTCACGCGCGATCGCCGCGTGCTCTTCGGAGGAGTGCGGTGCCACCCACGCCTGCACGGCCGGGCCGCCCGGGCTTCGGTAGGCCGTCGGGAGCTCGATGAGCTCGGCATCGGGGAACGACTCGGTCGCGAACCGGTCGAGCGGCACGCGCGTCATCCCCTGGAACGAGAAGACGTGCGCCGCGGGATCGGCGGCGACGACCACGCTGTCCGCGCCGAGCGACGTTAGGAGCGCCTCGGCCGCCAGGGTCGTGTCCTGGTAGTCGTCGACCAGCACGTGGTCGAACAGTCCCGTCGCGGGCTCGATCGAGGCGAGCTGCACCAAACCGGCATAGTCAACTTGATTGACCGTATCCAGCGTGTCGAGGTACTCCTGTGCGAAGCGCGCGAGCTCTGCCCAGCCGCCGAGGCCGGCCGCGGTGGCCGCCTCCGCCAGGTCCTTCGGCGACAGCAGCGATTCCTGCATACGGGTGAGGAGCTGTCGCACCTCGTCGGCGAACCCGCGGACCCCGAGCAGCCGCCCGTATGCGGGCCAGGCGTCCGGGTCCTGCCCGGCCAACAGCTCCCGCACCAAGGCGAACTGCTCGGCGGCCCCGAGCACCTCCGGCGGCTCTCCCTCGCGGAGCTTCAAGACGCGGTACCCCAATCCATGGAAGGTCAGCACCTGGAGGCCAGGGAGGGAGGCCGGCAAGCGCTCCAGCAGCGTTGTCTTGGCGGCGTCGCGCGCGCCGCGCGACCCGAGCACCAGCACCACCCGCTCGGGCTCGGCGCCGCCCTCGATCAGCCGCGCGAAGCGTTCCCGCAGGACGGCGGTCTTGCCGGTGCCTGGCCCACCCCTTACCAGCAAGGCCCCGGAACGGTGCGCCAGGACGGCGTTCTGCGCATCGTCGAAGTCCAACGGGGGGGCCGCCATGTCCTGGATGCTACCCCCCGCCGCCGACACCCCCGCCGCGCCTGTATCGGCTAGGTCGGGCGCGAGCGTTCCGCGTCGCTTCGCAGGATGCAGAACTCGTTGCCTTCAGGATCGGCGAGCACGAGCCACCCCGTCCCGTCCGCCTGACGCCGATCATCGAGGGGAGTGGCCCCCAAGGCGCGGACTCGCTCGATCTCCTCGTCGCGGGTCCGATCAGTGGGCACCAAGTCGAAGTGGACGCGGTTCTTCACCTGCTTGTCCTCCGGCACCTCGATGAACAAGACCTGCTGGCCACCGGCTGGGTCGATGATCATGCACTCAACGTGGCCCGGCTCGTTCGGGTCGCCGGGGACATCGGTGAACCCCAACACCTTGGCCCAGAACACCGACAGCGCATACGCGTCGTGGCAGTCGAACGTGGTGTGGTCGATCCGCGAAGTCATCGGACCGGAGACTAGCGCGTTCGTCCGACCCGTTGCCTTCTTGACCGGTGACCCTCGCCACGCGACGGCACCCTCACCGGCTACGTGAGATGGCGAAGCGGAGGTCCGGTCGGTTCGCCCGTAAGGTTCACTCGGTGTCAGGAAGCGGGTGGTGTCTCAACGACCGTGCCCGCCTGCTCACCGAGGGCCCACAGATCAATCTCCGGCGGTTCCACGCCGAGCGACGTGATGGCGGTGCAGACCTGGCTCCTGTGATCGGTCCCATGATGCAGCGCCTGCGCGAGCCGGAGGCCGACGGGGGCGCGCGTTTCGGACCCGTCGTCAAACCGCCTGAGGGTCATCGCGTGGGGGTCGGGACCCTCCGAGAGCACCGTCGCCCAGCCCTCGCCGTTGCGCTCCATCAGCGCCCGTAGCTCCGGCAGGTCCATGGTGTCCTCAGTGTCCTGGTCGATCTCAGGCGTGCGTTCACCGCTCAGCACGAACAGGTAGTTCGCATCGGACACGACAACATGACGTTGGGTGTCCAGGATCGAGCCGTACGTCCCCGGCACGGACGTCTCCAGCTGCGCGGGATCGAGTTCGGCGCACGCATCGATCAACCGGATGGTCGCCCAGACGTGATGGTCGAACGCGTCGTCCAACAGGGACCCGACCATGCGATCACCGTAGCAGACGCCATCGGCACGGCCGTCGCTACTGGTCGGGTCGGGGCGGGGTGGCGACGATGGGCCGCTCCACGTATTGGTCGGTCGACCAGTGCTCCCGGAGCCAGCGGTCGACGTCTTGCACCGAGATCATCCCGACGGTGTGGCCAGTGATGTCGGTGACGAGCCCGTCGCGCGCGCCGATCCAGTCGACGACGTCGTCCAGAGGTTCGGTGTCCTCGATCATCGGCGGGTCGTCGAACGGGATCATCGCCTCGCCGACCGAGCGCGACGCGGGGTAGTCGGCCGCCTCCTCCAACGAAATCGCGCCGACGATCCGCCCGCCCTCGTGCACCGGGAAGAGCTGCTTGGGGTAGGGCCGCAGCCATCGTTCCGTCGCGTCCAGCAGGGTGCTGTCGGCCGCGATCATCGCGCCGATCGGCTGCATCGCGTCGCGCGCGGTCCCGCGTTGGAGCCGCTCACGCAATCCCGCCTGCGCCGGTATCTGGCGTCCCACGCTGATCATCACGAAGCCGAGGTAGCCGGCGAACAACGCGAGCCCGTTGCTGCCGAAGTTCAGGAACGCCCACACGATGAAGCCGGCGCCCACGATCAGCGATCCGGCCCCCGCGACCCGATAGGCCACCACACGCTTGCGTGTGATGCCCCAGGCGAGCGCCATCAGCATCCGACCGCCGTCGAGCGGGAACCCCGGGATCGCGTTGAGTCCCGCGAACAACAGGTTGATGTACCCGAGGTGGGCGATCACGTCGTGGAGCCCGGTGTACGGGGTCATCTGTTCGGCGATGAACACGAACAACAGCCCGATCGCGAGGGTGGTCGCCGGGCCGGCGGCGGCGACCACGAAGTCGGCCAAGGGTCCCCTGCGCCACGAGCGCGTCTCGGTCGCCCCGCCCCAGAACACAAGCGTGATGCCGCGCACAGGGAGCCCGAAGCCCCGTGCAGCCACAGCGTGTGCCCCCTCGTGCAGGAGGACGCTGCCGAAGAACAGAAGGAGGGTCACCGCGGTCAGTGCGAGCGCCTCGTCGGCGTAGATCCCGGTGCTGAAGTCGGCGTAGGTAAAGAATGCGAACAAGGCTGCGATCGCGAACCACGAATAGGAGAGGTAGATCGGGATCCCCGCGACCCTCGCCACCTGGAACTTCTGACCGGTCCCGAACATCCTTCGAGCCTACCTGCAGGCCTCGCGAACACCGCGAGTTGTCCGTCGGATGAACGGAACCGATGCTGTGGGCGTTCATGGGCCGATGGAGACGATCGTGACGGGCGAGGTTGCCGGGCAACCGGTCGCCTTCGAGGCCTTCTTCGAGGCCGAGCGAGTGCGGCTGCAGCGGGCCCTTTATCTGTTGACCGGGAATGTCGAGGAGGCCGAGGAGGTCCTGCAGGAGTCGTTCATCGCCCTGTGGGAGCGATGGGACCGGGTCGGCGCGATGGACGATCCGACCGGCTACCTGTACCGGACCGCGTTGAACCGCTACCGGAGCAGGACGCGGCGGATCGCACGCGCCACCCGACTCGCGATCGGCCAGGCCCACGGCCGCGACGGCTTCGCCGAGGCCGAGAACCGGGTGGAGATCGCCAGGGCGCTCGCCGCCCTGTCGCCGCGGCGTCGCGAGGCGATCGTTCTGACCGAACTGTTGGAGTACGACTCGGCGGAAGCCGGCCGGATCATGGGCGTCGCCGGCGCCACCGTTCGACGCTTGGCGCAGGACGCCCGCGCCGACCTACGAGCCACTTTGGAGGACCACGATGCCTGACCTTCGCGACGACCTAGGGCGGCTCGCCGACTTTGTCGGCGAGCCGCGGGGGTTGGATGACCTCGCAGCGGCGCGTCGGCGGCGCGAGCGCCGCCGACGCACCGAGGGCCTGATCGGGGGTGCCGGCGTGTTCATCGTGGCGTTGTTGATCGCCTTTGCGCTGAGAGATCCATCCGACGGCGCTCTGATCCCGGGCACCACGTCGAGTCCTCCGGTGTCTGCCAGCGGCGCACCTCTGACCGTCTGGCCGGAGAACGCGATCAATGGGGCGTCCGCCAGCAAAACGCAGGCGGCTCTCGATGCGGGCGACGATTCGTTGCAGTGGCGCACCGATCCGGAACAGGTCGTTCAACGCTTCGGGAGCCAGATCCTTGGCCGAACCATGAGCACCGTATCGATCGGATCGACGCCCGATGGAGCAAGCGTCACCGCATGGCCTTGTCCGGCCGGGGTGGAACCGGGCCCTCTCAGCTGCGATTCGCTGGACGGGGACCCGTTGACGTTGCGACTCGTGCAGCCGGCGATGCAGGGAGCCGACGGTATTTGGAGCGTGGAATCCGTGATCAGTTCCCCTCTGAGCGTCGCGGTCGATGCCAATGCGAACGAGGGCGACGAAGTGAGCTTCAACCTTCCTCAGATCTTCGATGCGACGTCCGCGCACTTCGGGATCGTCGCTTCGAACGGCTGCAACGTGGTGACGAATCCCAAGGACGCCCATCTCGGAGGGAACAGGATCCTGGTGATTCCCGAGCTCTACCAAGCAAGCCCTTCCTGTGCCGCGCCCGCCGGCGGGTACGCGTACGCCTACGTCACCGACAACACGACGCTGCCGTCACCGGACCCGATCAACGAGCCAACGGCGATCGAGTACCCGTGGATCACGATCGTGCCGTTCAGCTTGCCGCCGAGTCCGATCGTCCAGCCAACCCCGTCGGTGCAGTCAGTTTCGTCGCCAGACGGTATCCAGTACTGCGACGGCAACCCTGCGACGAGGATCGTCATCCTCGAGCGCGATATCTCGCTCGTTGGTTGCCTCGCCTGGGCGGCCGATGTGCACGTCGACCTCACGCTGCAGAACCGCGACGAGGGGGTGCCCGTCGGGCTCGCTCTGTCGCGACCTTCCGACTGCGACGAGTACGGTTGTTCCGGGGATCCGATCTGGAGCTCCGACCTGATCACCGGCATCGACAACAAGTCGTTCGCGATCGATCCGCTGCCGGCGGGTCACTACGTTTTGTGGGACGTGGTGCATCCCATGTCTCGGCTCGACATCGTCGTGAAGTAGCGGTTCACCTTTGACCCGGCCCGTCGCTCTGTCAGGGTGACGGAGTGAACAACGCTCACGACTACGACGCGATCTGGCGCGGGTCGGGCACCACGCTGTGGCGGGCCGTGTACGCGTATGCAGGCGGTCGCCGCGACGTGGCGGACGACGCGGTGGCCGAGGCATTCGCGCGGGTGATGGCCCGCGGTGCCGAGGTGCGCGAGCCCCTACCGTACCTGTACCGGGTCGCGTTCCGGGTTGCGAGCGCCGAGCTTGCGCGCAGCGGGAAGGAGGCGGCCGAGATGCCCGAGATCGCCAACGGCGGACCCGACGCAGAACGGCCTGCCCGACCTGATGCGTGCGCTCAGGGAGCTGCCGCCCGCCCAGCGAGCCGCCGTGTATCTCCACTACCGAGCCGACATGCCAGTGCGCGAGGTCGCGCATCTCACCGGCATGTCGGCGCGCCTCGGTGAAGGTGCATCTGATGCGCGGTCGCCGTCGCTTGGCACAGCTCCTCGGCGAGGAGGACGACGCATGACCGAACGCTGGCGCAAGAAGCTCGAAGGCCTCGACGGCGCGTCGCCGAGCGACGACGTCTTCGAGCGGGCGAAGCAGGGCCCGTCGCATCCCGACGAGGCGCTGCCCGGACCCCGTATGTCGGCGCGCGTGGTCACGGTCATCGCGGCGTTCGTGGTGTTCGCTCTTGCGATCTCGGTGTTCGCGATCCCGGCCCTACGGATGAACGACACGCCGGCCGGAGGGGCATCGCAGGGCCTGATGCCGTTGTGGCCGAGCCAGTCATCGGATCAGCTGCAGAGACTCCAGGAAGGTGCGGACGCGGGCACGGCCGACTGGGCGCTCAGCCCGAAGGTGCTCACCCAGAAGTTCGTCCAGGAGACCATGGGATGGTCCGATGCGGTGGTCAGCGCCGATCCCGCAGCGTCCTGCTTCGTCGTGAACGGACCGACCGGTCCGTCGCCGGTCGCATGCAGGGTCCTCCCCGTCGGTGGGTTCTCTGCTGCCGCGGGCATTCCAACGGCCCTCTTCTCGACACCTCCCACGCCGGGTTTCGGCGGGCCGTCTGCGACCTATGCCGTGCAGCAGTGTCGACGGGTGCCCGAACCGGGAGTGGGTGCAGGTCTACCAACCGCTCGAACAGGGGGATGGTGGTATCTGGGCAGTGCTGCAGGCGCAAGGCATGGAATCGTTGTCGGTTACTCCGGGTCAGGTCGTGCACAACGGCGCGTCGATCTCAGCCGGGTTCGTCACCTACCGTGCGGGCTCGACTCAATACGCCCCAACGCTCGGTTACGGGTCGTGCGGGCAGAGCGCCGCATCCTCAACGTTCCACGCTCCCGCGCAGTCTGACGGGATGGGCATCCAGAGCGAAGTGGACCTGACCGGAGGCTGCGAGGGCGAGCAGCCCGGCTACGTGTGGGCGGCGACCGCCCCGGAGTTCGCTGGTGGACACCGGTGGGGGAGTCATCGATCCGTTCAACGGTGGCCATCCCACACTCGTCAGCCTGACCGCCGCACCGGTCACGATGGTCTTCCCGACTCCGGCCGCCGAAACGACCGAGCCGTCCTCTCCGACCCTCGAACCGTCGAGTTGGACGACGTTCGACGGAGGCCTCGGGTTCACGATGGAGCTTCCGGCGGACTGGGGAACGACCGCCATCACCGACGAGATCGTCGTCAACGCGCCCGGCGGGGATCCCTACATCCAGATCAACCGTGTCGACGAGGCACCGCGAGATGATTCGTCGTTCCCGCTGAACTTCGCAGACTACGAAGGGGTCCACCAACCCCACTTCTACGGTGATGGGCAGACGTTCATCATCCAATGGCTCACCGGGACGGCTGATCCGCTCACGCCCGAGCAGAGCGCCGTCGTGGAGCGCATCGTCGAGTCCATCAGGTTCGAGCCCTGGACCGTCGGCGACACGCGGAACACGCTTTACGGCGATCGGGAAAGCCCTTCGGTCAGCCACGGCTGAATGGATCACCTATCGAGGTGAGAACTACCTCTCGTACCTCGGAGGCGAAGGCGATGGTGGCCGTATCGCGTACGGTCCCGCGCCTCGGTGCTTGCCCGGAGGGCCGCAGCCGCTGCTCGAGGTTCGTGAGACTGGTGTCGCGGCGATCACATGTCAGGACGGGCAAAGCGGCCAGTGGCGCTTCGACTCGGGCAGAAGCAGACTCGGCGAACGACCAGCGATTCGCCGAGCCGCTGCCGAAGCATCGGGCGATCCTGTCCTGGGACGGCTTCCTGCTCGTCGACCTGTCGTCGACGATCTCGTAGCTCTCAGTTCAGAGGTCGAGGTCCAACAGGTCGCCGAGCTCGCGGGCGCTGCGGACCGCGAAGTCCTGGTAGCAATTGTTCATGAGCACGTGGGTCTCGCGCGTCTCCGCGGCAAGGGCCTCGACGCGCGGCGCCCACTCGGCCAGCTCCTCCTTCGGGTAGTCGTACTTGAAGCGCTCGGCCGCGGTCTGGCCCTTGACCTCCCAGGCCGCGTTGTTCCGGCCGTGGAACCGCACCATCGCGAGGTCCTTCGCGGTGGCCGCGGCGATCGGCGGCAGCGAGGACTCGAAGCCCTGCGGCATGTCGACGCAGACGTACGGCAGGTCGCGCTCCTCGAGGAACGACAGCGTCTCCTCGACGTTGCGCTCCTCCATCCAGCTCTTGTGCCGGAACTCGACGGCGACGCGGAAGTCGGGCAACCGCTCCTTGCACTCCTCGATGTAGGCCTTGGACTTGCGCGAGATCACGAACCATTGCGGGAACTGGAACAGCACGGCGCCGAGCTTGCCCGCCGAATGCAGCGGCATCAGCGCGTCGCGGAACCGCTGCCACACCTCCTCGACGACCTCGTCGGGTAGCTGGTCGCGGTAGATGTTGCGCTTGTCGGTCGGCGCCTGCTCCTGCAGGTCCTTGTACAGCGACTCGCGCTTCGTCGGGTGGTTGGTCAGCAGCGAGTACGCCTTGATGTTGAACGTGAACTCCGGCGGCGTCCGCTCGATCCACAGCACGCTGTTCTTCTCGCTCGGCGGGAAGTAGTAGGTCGAGTCGACCTCCACCAACGGGAACTGCGACGCGTAGAAGCGCAGGCGAGCGTCCGCGCTCTTCGCGTCGGGCGGGTAGAAATGGCCGTCCTTGACCAGCGTCGGATCGGTCCACGAGGAAGTGCCGATCAGGATCCGACCGGTCATCTCAGATGTACCGCGCTGACGCCATCGCCACGACCGCCAGGAGGACCAGGGAGAAGCTCACCCGCTCGGCGACGACGAGCCTGCGCTGGAGCGCGGCGATCCGCGTGGCCGTCTCGGGCGTAGGTGGCCCTCCTGACTCGGCGACCTGCTGCCCGAGGGAGACGAGCCGAGCGATCGTAGGACGCGTCAGGGTCGCGGCGACGACGAGCCCCGAGATCGCGAGCAGCGCGCCCACCGTCAGCGAGACCCCGAAGCTCGATCCGATCCAGTCGCCGAAGCTCGGATACGTGTGCCAGTTGTGCCAGTACAGGAACGACCCGGCGACGACCGTGAACAGGGCGTCGATGAAGACGACATCCACGAATCGGCGCCGGCGAAGCTCCGACATGAACGGCATCCCCGCTGCCCCGAGCGTCGCGGCGCTGGGCTGCACGAACACCACGACCACGAACAACGAGCCGACCCAGAGAACGCCCGTGACGATGTGGACGATCCGCAGAGACACCATGTAGGGATCGGTCGCCAGCATCGCCCTCTCTCCGCCCCGAGTATCTGTCCGGCCCCGGCCCCTACGACTCTGTGGCGTCGCCAGGCTTCTTCTTGCGGAGCACCTTGTCCTTGGCCTGCTCGGCCTTCCGCTTGGCGGTCTTCAACAGCCGCTCGGCCCACACGTACTCGGTGGCCAGCACGCCGAGCCCCAGGAAGATGAACAGCCAGCCCGGGCCCGGCAGCACGAGCAGGGCGATGCCGACGATGATGAGGAAGCCGCCGGCCGCGGTGATCGCGATCCGCTTGCCGCTCCGCTTGATGAACAGACCGACGACCTTGAACGGAACGAATGCCGGGTGGTCGTGCCAGTGGCGTTCCGTGTCGGGGAAGGCTGACGGCAGCGCTTCAACGACCGCCGACGCGTCGATCTCCTCGGGGTCGTCCCCCCAGACAGAACGGTCGCGGTCGAAGGGATCCCCCCCGAGGTCCGCCTCTCCCATACGAAGCCCTAGTTTCTCACGGTCGCGGACTTGGGACCGCCGCGAGCCGTCAGTCGTCGTCGCTGTCGCCCCCAGGGCCGCTCGAGCCTCCGTGATCGTCCGTAGGGGAAGGCGTGGCGGTCGAGCTCGTCGGGCTCGACGTGTGCGTGGGCGACTTGGTGGGCTCAGGGGTCTTGGTCGGCCGATCGGTCGGCGTGGGAGACGGCGTGTGATCAGGGCCCGAGTCGCTGGAGGGCACCACGTGGACCGATCCGACGGGCTCGCTGATCGGCCCGCCGGCGACCGCGAAGGCGGTCAACGAAAGGGCCAGCGCCAGCGCGAGACCGCCGATCGCCCACAGCAGGGTGCGCGTGCCGGGCTTCATGCGATCAACCGTACGACCCTGCAGGCAAAGGGGTCGTTAAGAGCCCGACTCTGGGAAGGAGGCGGTGATCACGGTGCCTCCACCGTCCGCATCGGCGATCGTCATCGTGCCCGCCCACTTCTCCACGAGCTCACGGGCGATGGCGAGCCCGAGTCCCGAGCCGCCGGACGGCGCGCCCTGACCCCGGTAGAAGCGCTCCGTCACGCGCGCGCGTTCTTCGGCCGGGATGCCGGGGCCGTGATCGCGCACGGACACCCACGCGCGGCCGTCGGTCGAGCCGTAGGTGAGCCCGATCGGTCCCGGGGCGTAGGCCATGGCGTTGTCCAACAGGTTGTCGAGGATCTGATCCACATCGGTGGGGTCCGCGTGCGCCGCCCCACCCCGGCCGTCGGCGGTGAGGGGGGACTCCTGGCGCGACGACCGCTCGGCCCACCGGTCGAGGGCCTCGGCGACCGCCTGCCCGAGCTCGACGCGGGACGCGGCGCCCTCTTCGATGTGTCGCGCCATCACGAGGAGTCGATCGACGATCAAGGAGAGGCGATCGACCTCGGCCTCGGCGGCCTCGAGCTGGCGCCGCAGGTCGGGATCCTGCGTCATGTCGACGGTCGACTCGAGGCGGAGCTTCATGCCGGTCAGCGGCGTGCGGAGCTGGTGCGACGCGTTCGCCACGAATTCGCGCTGCGCACTCACCGTTCGCTCCAACCGTTCGGCCATCTCGTCGAACGAGCCGGCGACCTCGTTCACTTCGGCGGAGCCCTCGACATCGCCGACGCGAGCGGATAGGTCGCCCTCCCCGAGATCGTGTGCGGCGTCGGCGAGTTGTTGCAGCGGGCGCGTGAGCGACCCGGCGAGGCCATAGGCGATGACGACGCCGGCGAGCAGGGCTGCCAAGCCCACCAAGGCAAGCGCGAGCCAGGTGCTGCGGACCTTGTCGGTCACCTGTTGGGCGGTGCGAGTCAGGCGGATCGAGCCGACGATCTGCTCCTCGTCGATGATGGGAGCTGCGGCGTAGAGGTTGTTGTGACCGTCGGTGTCGCTGTATCGGATCTCAGCGTTCGGGTCGCCCTGCAACGCCGCGTCGATCTCCGGCCGGAGGCCGTTGGCGAACTCACGACCGGTGGATACGCCGGTGCTGTCGTACAGGACGGTGCCGTCGGCGTCGGTGACGATGACGCGCTCGATCTCTGCCGGTGCCGCGCGCCCGATCCGCGCGAGGGCCTGGGGGTCGTCGAGGTTCTCCGCGCCGACGTAGGCGCCCAAGGTTTGCGCCGTGATCAGGGTGTCGGTCGCGAGCTCGGTGGTTCCTCGGCGCGCCAGGTTGATCGCCAACGGGATCGTGAGCGCGACGATCACCGCAAGGAGGATGTAGGTGATCGACCAGACGAGCCGCGAGCGCAGGCTCGTGCGCTTGCGCCTCATGGTTGGTCCGGAGCGACGAAACGGAAGCCGACGCCCCGTACCGTTGCGATGTACTTCGGGTGCGTCGGATCGTCCTCGATCTTCTTGCGGAGCCACGAGATGTGGACATCGAGGGTCTTGGTGGGTCCGAACCAATGCGGGTCCCAGACCTCGTCCATGATCTCCTCGCGCCGCAGCACCGTCCCGGCGTTGGCCATCAGGTAGTGGAGGAGGTCGAACTCCTTGGCGGCGAGCTCGATCGGTTGATCGGCCTTCGAGCATGTCCTCGCGCCGGGGTCGAGCGTGATGGCTCCGACCGTGATCGGCCCCAGCCGGGAGGTGCCGGCGCCGCGGCGCAGGATCGCGCGGATCCGCGCGACGAGCTCGCGGGCACTGAACGGCTTGACGACGTAGTCATCTGCGCCGAGCTCGAGGCCGAGGACCTTGTCGATCTCTTCGCCGCGCGCGGTGAGCATGATGATCGGGACGTCGGAGGAGGTCCTGATCTCCCTTGCGAGGTCGCGCCCATCGCCGTCGGGGAGCATCACGTCGAGCAGGATGACGTCGGGAGTGGTTCGGTCGTAGGCGGTCCGCGCCTCCTCGAGCGAGCCGGCGACTTCCGCGTCGAACCCCTCTCGCGTCAGATGATCGAGGAGAGGCTCGGAGATACCCGCCTCGTCCTCGACCACCAAGATCCGTTGCCGCATACACCGATGGTAGTTGGCGAGCTGCACGTCGAGCCGGGGTCTTGTCACTCTTTCCGCTGTGGATAACTTGCCTCGGCGTGGCCGCGTCCCATATGAATCCTGTCTAGGCGTGAACTGAACACGTGGGCGGGCAGCACAGGGGGAAGGCCATGGCGACACCTGCTTCACCCGAGATGACACGCGCGAAAGTGAGGCGAGTTGCTCCGAGGGAGCCGCTCGCCGTGAAGGTGGGGGCCACGCTCGCTCTCGCCTCGGCGCTTGGCGTCCTCCTGGCCGTTTGGCGACTGTTCCCAACTGAATGGAATCGATTTGGTCTCGAAACCTTTCTATGGGCAGTGCTGGTGGGGCTGGCGAGCGCATGGCCGCTCAAGGAGGAAGCCGGAAACCCCTACCTTGCTCTCGACTTGCCTGTACTGCTCGCTTGCGCTTTTGTGCTCGGCCCGGTTCCTGCTGGGCTAGTCGCGCTGGTCGCGGGGACGAGCCCACAAGAGCTGCGTGGGCGAGTGACCCTTGTCTAGATCGGTGTGGAACCACGCGCAAGTGTCACTGTCCGTGACCGCCGCAGGCGTTGTCTTCGCCCTATTGAATGGCGATCTGGCTCAATGGCCTGCGGTTCTGATCGCCGCTGAATTGGCGCTCCTTGCCGACACCCTTGTGAACTATGTGTCGGTCTCATTGATATACGCCGTCGGATCAAAGCGCCGATTCACAGACGTGCTTGCGACGCTTTATGTGGGGACCCCGCGTTCTTTCGCACTCTTCTACGCGGGTCTCGCGGTAGTGGCCGCTGTCATGGCCACTTTGTACGTGGAGATCGGACCCTTCGCACTCGTCGTCTTCGCAGTCCCGATCCTGTTGGCGAGGGAAACACTAAGACAATCGCTGCTTGCCGCCGATGCGAGCAGAGATCTCGAGGCGAGAAGGGAAGCTCTGCGCCGCGTCGACGAGCGGATCGCGCAGGAGCGCGCTGACGAGCGCGATCGTGTTGCGTCTGCACTTCATGACGACGTCCTACAGCGCATATTTGATGTAACGGTGCGTGCCCACGTCATTCGAGAGTGTTATCGCCGCGGTCAACTGCTTGAGCTTGAGGTTGCTGTTCCAGAACTCATTGCGTCAGCTGAGCAGGCCGCTCAAGAAGCACGAGACGTGATTCATGGGCTCAGGCGATCGCCAATCGGACATGCTGGGCTGATAGAGACGCTTTCGTTGCTGGTGGCTCATATCGAGGAGGAGTCCCGGATCAAGATTGTGTCGGAACTGATTCATGATCCGAGCCTTCAGCCCAACATCGAGTTGACGATCTATCAGATAGCACGCGAAGCGCTGGTGAATGCAGCGAAGCACTCCCACGCAGACACGATATGGCTCGCGTTGTCTCGCCATGGAGCCGGGGTCGAATTGACGGTGCTCGACAATGGAATCGGATTCGATGTGACTCGACGCAAGACAAAGCATTTCGGGTTGGAAGTGATGTCGGAACGCGCGGAAGCCGCTGGAGGCTCCTTGCTTATTGAGAGCTCGCCCGGAAACGGCGCCCTTGTGATGGCAACGTTTGGAGCGTCCTAGCGCTGAAAAATGAAGAACGGGCCCCAGAGGACCCGTTCGTCACGCTTATGAGGCTAACGCCTAGCTGACCTTGAAGTGAGCGCCACCGGCGAGCATCAGAGCGGCGATCGAACCAAGTGCGATAACGACGCGACGCACGAGCTTCATCTGGACTCCCTTCTGCCTCCCCGGAGCAAGGCAATCTGATTCGTCTGATCTGTGGTCCCACATGGGGGACGTTGGCAGTGAGTATCGGGGGACCCCCACCTGGGGGACAAGCCAGCTTCCAGACCTACTCCAAATGCACTAGAGAACCCTAAACGGGCTACTTTCACCGTGGGTCAGGGCGCGGCAGTATTGCGGGGATGTCATCGATCGATCCACGGCCTCCGCGCGATCTGTCTTTTCGCGACCTGAACCCCGCGAGTCTCTACGCCATTGGGGTTGCCCTTCCGGTCATCGCAGCGATCCTGATCGGGACCGCTCGTTCGCCTCAGGACTTCGACAACAAGATGATCGCGTGGGTCCTCTTTGTTGCCATCGCGGAGCTCCTCCCGGTGCCCGCGTGGAGAGGGATCCACGTTAGTCTCGGTTTCACCCTCCTTACTGCGGTTGCGATCCTCTACTTCCCGTTCTGGGCCGCCGCGATCGCCTTGCTCGGCTCGACCGATCTTGCGGAGATTCGGCGTGAGACCACTCTCCTGAAGGCGCTGTTCAATCGTTCTCAGGTGGCCTTTGCCGTCTTGCTCGCAAGTGCCACTTTCCACGCTCTCGCCGACATCCATACGGATCCCGTGCTTGTCGTGATTCTTGCAACCCTCGTGGCGTCGCTCGTCGACTACGTGACGAATCTGAGCCTCGTCATTGTGGCGACGAGTCTCATGTATCGGACCTCGATTCTCAGCCTGGCGCAGCGACTCCCTCGCCTGAATGAGTTCCTCGTCAGTTACGCCCTGCTGGCAATCATGGGTGCTGTTCTGGCCGAGTTGAGTCTCGACGAGCAGGTTGGTCTTTGGGCGGTGGCAGTTGTCATCGCGCCGTTGCTCTTCGCTCGGCAGATGTTCCTCCGCTCGCACGCATTGCAAGAGGCGCACATCGAGCTACAGGAGCGCGAAGAGATCCTGCGCGAGCTCTCCAACACCATGGCCGAGGAGCGCGCGGACGAACGACTGCAGATCGCCGGCTACCTCCACGACGACCTCGCCCAGGTGCTCTTCCGGCTGTCACTCCAGGTGGACATCGCGCGCAAGCTTCTCGACAAACAGGATCTTGCCGAGCTGAACGCGCAACTCGAGAAGATCCGCGACTCGAAGCAGGAGACCTCCGATCGCATCCGCGCGCTGATCCGTGACCTGCACCGATCCCCGCTTGGCGCCACCGGCCTGGCCGAATCGCTCGAGTCGTTCACCGACGAGGTGGGCCGCGACTCCGGCATCCGTTTCCACCACGACGTGCAGGACATCCAGCTGCCTGCGCCGATCGCCCTGCTGATCTTCCACATCGCGCGCGAAGGCGTGATGAACGCCCTCAAGCACGCCCGGCCCACCGATGTCTGGATCGGCGTCACCGAGTCGGGAGAGAACATCGTCCTCCGCCTCCGCGACAACGGCGCCGGCTTCGACGTCGCCGCACCCGGTCCCGAAGGTCACTTCGGGATGGCGATGATGCGCGAGCGCGCCCAGGTCGGTGGTGGCACGTTCGAGGTCGCGAGCACGCCTGGCGACGGCACCACGATCACGGTTCGGTTCCCGACCGCCCTGCTTCTGCGCGACCAGGAGTCCGGTAACGGATCGGCATCCTCCAGTGCTCAGGCGCATGCTTCCCTCGGTACTCCGGGAACCACAACGCCAACGGACGAGGATTCTCGCGGCGCCGTCCCCGCATGATCTGCACCAACGAGTAGGCGATCCCGCCGTACAGCAGGACGTCGCCGATCGACACGACGATCGACGCGGGCTTCGGCAACCAGAGCACATCGGCGAGCGGCGTGAGCATGTCACCGTCGTCCATCAGGTGATGCTTGTTGTCCTGTGTCTGGGCGAGCACTGCCGGATCGCCGCCCGATCGTTCGATCGCCACCGCCTGCACCGGCATCCCGCCGTTCAACACGACGACGGTCAGGTTCAGCAACAGCCCGATACACATGACGGTCGCGCCAGGGATCCAACGGTTCGTGAACAGGAACGCCACCAACAATCCGTAGGACACCGCGAGCATCACCGGCCCGATCACCGATGCGGGCACGCCCGCGATCGCCATCGCCGGCGCCTGGAGCGCCAGCGCGATCAGCGCCAGTCCCCAGCGGTGGATCCGAAGCGTCTCGAACTCGCGAAGGCTCCCACCAAGGGCGAAGCCCACACCGATGGCGAGGGCGAAGAGCACGAGGTACGGCAGCAGCGACTGCATCGCCCCCAGATATTGCATCCTCGCGGCGTCACTCGCACGGAGGCGAACTCGCGCCTCGCCGGTACGCTGGCTCCGGATGAGCGAGGACTTCGGCTACTTCGGCCCGGACAGCGTTTCCTGGCAGGTGCACCGAGAGGTCACCGTGCTGTTTGGCGGGGCCCGCGCGCTGCTGTTGCAGGCGGCGCATCCGCTCGTCATCGCCGGGGCGGGTCAGACGGGCATGTTCGAGCGGAACCCCTGGAAACGACTGCAGCGCACCCTGGTCTTGACCTACACGCTGACCTTCGGCACCAAGGCGGAGGCCGACGCGGCCGCGGCGAAGATCAACGAGGTGCATACGCGGATCAACGGCACCGATCCGGTCACCGGACTGCACTACGACGCGCTCGACCCCAAGCTGCTCCTGTATGTGCACGCCTGCCTGGTCGACTCAGCCCTGTTGTTCGAGGAGTGGACGGTCGGCAAGCTCGACGACGCGGGGCGCCAGCGCTTCCACGAGGAGCAGATGCTGGCCGCGGAACTCTGCCTCGTGCCACGCGAGCTGATCCCACCGACGGTGCCGTCGCTCCGCGCCTGGCTCGCCGACTTCGAGGACCGAGGTGAGCTTCTCGTCACCGACAACGCACGGAAGGTCGCGGAGCTCTTCCTGGATCCGCCGCCGGAGGCCGAGTGGCGGCCGGTCCTCCGGGGTGTGTCACGCCTTGCCTTCGCGACGCTGCCGCCCCTCGTTCGGGAGATGTACGGGTTCCCGTTCGGGCCGGTTCGCCGGGTAGCGGTCGACGCGACGCTCGCGGCCACGCGTGCCGTGCGGCCGTTCCTCCCCGCGAAGTACCGGTACCTGGCGCCGTACGACATGTGGCGCCGTCGGCAGCTCGGCCTGCCGGTGCCCGACGACATCGAGCAAGCCCGGCGCTCGCTCGGCATCCGTCTCGGAGCCTGAGCGTGCAGGTCGACGGGTTGCTCCTGGACATCGATGGCGTCCTGTCGGTCTCCTGGGAGCCGATCCCGGGATCGATCGAGGCGCTGGAGACGTTCCGCCGCGCGGACCTCCCGATCTGTCTGATCACGAACACCACGACGCACACGCGGGCTGGGCTTGCGCAGATCCTCGGCGCGGCGGGCTTCGCTGTTGATGCGGCCTCGATCGTGACAGCGGTCACCGCGACGGCGGACCACGTGCGGAGGGTCCATCCGGGCGCGTCGGTCTACGTCCTGTCCGATGGCGACGCCACAGACGACATGGAAGGCGTGCGTCTGGTGGAACGGCCGCAGGACGCCGACGTCGTGGTCCTGGGCGGCGCCTCGGAGGACTTCTCCTACCCGACGATCAACGCGGTCTTCCGTCGGTTGATGGATGGGGCGCCGCTCGTCGCGATGCATCGCAACCTCTATTGGAAGACCGCCGACGGATGGGCGCTCGACGCCGGCGCCTACGTCGCCGGTCTGGAGGCCGCGAGCGGCGCGTCGGCGGTCGTCTGCGGCAAGCCGTCGGCCGCGTACTTCGGTGCAGCGCTCGAGGTGCTCGGGCTGCCCGCCGATCGGACGGCGATGGTAGGGGACGACGTCGTCAACGACGTCGAGGGCGCCCGGGCGGCGGGCATCGCCGGCATCCTGGTCCGGACGGGCAAGTACCGCGTCGGGGACGACGCCAAGGGCGCGCCCGACGCGGTCATCGACGCGTTGGCCGACGTGCCGGCGCTGCTGGGCATCGATAGCTAGACTCCCGCGCCGATGCCCAAGGTCCACGAGGCGATCGGGTTCTTCGTGCTCGCGGTCTTCACCGTGGGCTGGGTCTGGGGCGTGGGGGCGTTGATCCTGCGCCGAGATCCGGGCGAGCGGTTCTGGACCTGGCTGACGGTCGCCCAGGTGGTGGCGGGCGTGCAGGCCGCGGTGGGCATCCTCCTCCTGCTCCTCGGCTACCGGCCCGACACCTGGCTGCACTACGTCTACGGGTTCGGTCCGCTCGTGATCCTCGGCATCGCGCACGTGATGTCGCGTGAGGTCTCGAGCGGCCAGGCCGGTGGCGGACGATGGACCCAGCCGTGGGTGCTGTTCACCGCCGCGTCGTTCATCTGCTTCGGGCTCTCGCTCCGGGCGCTCATGACCGGCCTCGGCGTTCGCTGACCGACCCCACGGTAGGCTCGCGACCGTGCCGAAGGCGCTGAAGATCGTCCTGTGGATCGCCGTCTTCGCGGCGGCCGCCGGTGCGGGCGCCTTCATGGCCTCGCGGTCCGATCCGTTCCCGCCCGGGGTCGAGGACCCCGGCGCGCGGCCGACACCCCTACCGACGCACACCGGGCCGACCCCGACGATCTGGTCGTTCACGATGGACAGCGACACCCGGCACGCCCTGCACGTCGGCGGCTCGTGCCGGAGCGATTGGCGGACCACGGGCACGGTGACGGTGCAACCAAACGGTAGGGCCGCCGGCGACGCGAACGCGGTGCTGCGGGCCAAGGTCACCTGCGACTTCCCGCAATCCCAGGTGCAGACCAAGAAGATCCACCTGGTGGTGACCGGCACTCTCGGCGGCGGATCCCTTCGGCTCTCCTTCTCCGAGGCCGGGCGTACCCCGGTCGGCTCGCAGGACCTGGGCGGATTCACGAATACGCTTTCGCTGATCCGACCGGTGATCCGCCTGCCGAACGGAGCCGATGGAGGACACGCCTCCATCTCGGTCTCGAAGCCGGACGGCGACCTCGGGACCTACAGCTCGACCAGTGCATTGCAGCTCCGCTTGCAATGAGGTTTCTCGCAAGGCAACTAGCCAGTTGGGGCCGGTTGTCCCATGATTGGCGCCGATGAACGATCTGAGCCTCCAGCGGGCGAATGCATTCCTTGCTGCCGTATCGCAGCGGGTCGCGGTCGGAGAGACCCTGCAGGAAACCCCTGCGGAGATCGGGCGTGATCTCGACCTGCCCGATCCGCTGTCGACGGCCAGGGCCGTCCGAGCCTTGATCGCCCGTCGGCGGCTCGAGCCGGCGAACGGCTCCTACCGGCTGCTCGACGCGCGGCCGCTGGATCCCGGCGAGCGGGAGTCGATCGGACGGCGGCCGCGGCGCAAGGTCGTACCGAGCGAGGGCCTGCCCCCAGCCGGCGGGCGCGCCGTCACCGCGTACTCCGATCTCGGGCGGGCGGTGGCCGACAAGCTGGTCGATCTCGGCCGGGAGAACGCCGAGCTGCGCACTGAGGTTCGCCAACTCCGGGAGGACGCCCGCGACGCCAGAGCGGCCCGCGACGACGCCGAGCGACGCGCGCGCGGTCTCGCCGAGCGCTCTCGCGAGCTAGAGAATCGAGCCGAGATGGCCGAGGCGAACCTGCGAGCTCTCCTGGCCTCGGCGCGCACGGGAGCCAAGCAGGACGCGCCGGTGGGCGATGCCGAGATGGCGGCCATCCTTGGGGTGCTGCGCGGCGACGAGGCCACCGAGGACGAGGCCGAGCAGGTCGAGCGGGCCGAGGAGCCTACGGCTGCTGGTTGAGCTCCACCAGGTGACACGCCGCGAGGTGGTGGTCGCCCCCCACGTCTGACAACGCGAGGTCCTCGCCTCTGCAGCGCTCCTCGATCCCCAGCTCTTTCGCGCGACCCGACGCGACGACGGGGCATCGCGGATGGAATCGGCAGCCTGACGGGATGCGCGTCGGGTCCGGCGGCTCGCCGAGCAGGATCGGACGGTCGGCGCCCCCCGCCTCGGGGACGACGTCCAGGAGCGCCTTCGTGTAGGGGTGCCGCGGCCGGAGCAAGACCTCGGCCGTCGGACCGATCTCCACCACGCGCCCCAGGTACATCACCGCGACCCGGTCGGCCACCGTCCAGGCGAGCCCCAGGTCGTGGGTCACGATCATGAGCGAGATGTTGAGCTCCTCGCGGAACTTCATCAGCAGCGCGAGGATCTCGCCGCGCACCGACGCATCGAGGTTCGACACGGGCTCGTCGGCGATGATGACGTTGGGCTCCAGCACGAGCGCCCCCGCGATCACGACGCGCTGCCGCTGCCCGCCGGACAGCTCGTGCGGGTAGGACAGGAAGAAGCGCTCGGGGGGCCGGAGCCCGGCGCGGGACAGCGCCTGGGCGACCAGATCCGACTCGTTCTCGCCGTTGGGGCCCTCCTCGATCTTGTGGATCCGGAGCCCCTCCGCGACGATCTCGTAGATCGTCTGTCGCGGGTTGAGCGATGCCGTGGGGTCCTGGAACACCATCTGCACCTCGCGGCGGAACGGCCGGAGGCCCTTCGTGTCGGTCGGGAGCTTCTTGCCCCGGAAGCTGATCGTGCCCTTGTCGGGCTGGATCAACCCGAGGATCGCCCGCGCCGTCGTCGTCTTGCCGCACCCCGACTCGCCCGCGACGGCAAGCACCTCGCCTTCGTGCAGCACCAGGTCGACGCCGTCGACCGCCTTCGCGTCCGTGCCCGTCTTGCCCATCAGCCCTGCGATCAACCCGACGCGCGCTTTGAAGTTGACCTCGAGGTCCGTGATCTCGATCAGCGGGGGGCCGAGCCGGAGTTCCTCGGTGGCCGCCTCCTGTGTGTCGCTCACGCGCCGATCCCCTCCAGGCTGGGGGCGCCGGAGACGTGGACACAGGCGGCCCGGCGCGCAGCGCCCGCGTCCCAGAGCTCTGGCACCAGCGTCTCGCAGATGTCGAGCCTGCGCGGGCAGCGCGGGTTGAACGGACAGCCGTCGGGGATGTGCTGGGGATCGGGCGGGTCGCCGCCGAGACCGGCGGGCTTGTGTCGGAAGCGCGCGTCGCCGATCGCGGGGAACGCGTCGGCGAGCGCCTTGGTGTAAGGATGCTCGGGCGTGTGGAAGACCGCGTCGGCTCGTCCTTCCTCGACGATCTTGCCCGCGTACATGATGGCCAGACGGTCGGAGACCTCGACCAGCACCGACAGGTCGTGCGTGATGAACAGCATCGCGAGGCCGAGGTCGTGTTGCAGGGAACGCAGCAGCTGCAGCACCTGGGCCTGCACCATCACATCGAGCGCGGTCGTGGGCTCGTCGGCGATGATCAGCGCCGGGCTGCAGGCCAGCGCCATCGCGATCATCACGCGCTGTTTCTGGCCGCCGGAGAGCTCGTGCGGGTAGTCGTCGATGCGACGCGGGGGCAGGCCGACCTGCTCGAGCAGAGCGCCGGCACGCACCATGGCTTCCTTCTCGGTGGCCATGCCGTGCACGGTGATCGCCTCGGCGATCTGATCGCCGATCTTCTGGACCGGGTTGAGGGCGTGCAGGGCCCCCTGGAACACGATGGAGGCTCCCGTCCACCGAACGGCGCGCAGCTTGCCCGGTGTGAGCGACAGGATGTCCTTGCCGTCCAGCTCGAGCTTGCCTTCGATCTTCGTCTGGGCGGAGTGCAGCCGCAGGATCGCGCCGGCGATCGTCGACTTGCCGCACCCGGATTCGCCGGCCAGCCCGAGCACCTCGCCCTTCTCGATCGCGAAGTTCACGCCACGAACCGCAGGAACGTCGCCCCCCTTCGTCTTGTAGGTGACGCGGAGGTCTTCGACGGACAGGACGCTCATCGCTCGCGGATCCTCGGGTTGAGGATCTCGTCCATCGCGAACCCGACCATCGTGAACGCGAGCACGACCAGCACGATGCATAGGCTCGGCGCCATCAGCCACCACCAGGCGTGCAGCGAGAGTGCTCCCGCAGAGAACGCTTCCTCGATGACTGTTCCCCAGGACTTCGATTTCGCGTCCCCGAGCCCGAGGAACGAGAGCTGCGATTCGGACAGGATCGCGATCGCGATCGTGAGGATCGTGTTCGCGAAGATGACGGGCATCAGGTTCGGGGTGATGTGCTTGCCAACGACGTGGAAGTCGCTGGCGCCCAAGGCCCGCGAACGCTCGATGTAGGTGCGTTCCTTCACCGAGAGCACCTGCGACCGGACGAGCCGGGACGTTCCTGCCCACGACGTGAGCCCGATGATAAGGATGATGATCCACAGGTTCTGGCCGAACATGGCAGCGAGCACGATGGCGAGGGCGAGCCAGGGAATCACCAGGAAGACGTCGGTCAGGCGCATCAAGGCCGCATCGGTCACGCTGCTCTTGTAGCCGGCCCACATGCCGATCGCGGTACCGAGGCCCATGGAGATGAATGCCGCGGCGAAGCCGACGAACAGTGAGATGCGCGAGCCTTCGACGACGAGGGACAGCACCGAGACCCCGTCGACCTGCGTCCCGAGGGGGTACTTCAGGGACGGCCCTGCCAACCGCGGACCGTGGACGATCGTGGGGTCGAGCCGGCCCTTGTAGGCGAAGATCGATGAGATCGCCATCAGGACGAACAACACGAGGATCGCCAGGCCAATCATCCCCGCCTTGTTGGTTCGGAACTGCGCCCAGAAGCGCGAGAGCGCCTGCTTGCGCCGGGCTCGCTTGAGTTGTTTGGGTGTGAGCTTCCTGATCGTTTCGACCGGCGCGGGCTGCTTGGTCGTGATCGCGGGTTCGGTCTTCATCTCATGCCCTCCGGACGCGGGGGTCCAGGTAGCCGTAGGTGAGGTCGGCGATGAAGTTCGCGATCAGGATGGCGATGACGGAGATCACGAACGTCGCCTGCAGCACGTTGAAGTCCCGGAGCTGCAAGGCGTCGTACGACAGCTTGCCGACGCCCGGGTAGCTGAACACCAGTTCGACGGTGATCACCCCGCTCAGGATGAAGCCGAACGACAACGCGACCAGCGTGATCGTCGGTAACAGGGCGTTCGGCACCGCGTGACGTCGCAGCACATACTTCTCTCGGACACCTTTGGCGCGGGCAAGGCTGATGTATTCCTCGCCGAGCACATCGAGCAGCGAGCTGCGCATCACCAGATAGAACTCTCCCATGAACGCGAGCGTCAAGGTGAGCCAGGGCAGGAACATGTGCTTGCCGATGTTGAGGATCCGGGCCACGCCCGTGGTAGCGATGTTGTCCTCGTAGCGACCGGACGGGAAGATCTTGAAGACCCCCGCGAACAGCAGGATGAAGATGATCCCGAGAACGAACTCGGGTATCGCGTACAGCAGCATCGAGCTGCCCATCGATGCGTTGTCGAGCTTGCTCTGCCGTTTCCAGCCGCCCTTGATGCCCAGTAACACTCCGATCACGATCGACGCGAGCGTGCTCAGCATGATCAGCAGGAAGGACTTGCCCATCCGATCGAGGAACATCCTGGTGACGCTCTCACCGGGGTTGACGATCGTCGAGACCCCGAAGTTGAAGGTCAGCATCTCTTTCATGTAGCGGACGTACTGCTGGGGCAGGGGGATATCGAGCCCCCAGGCGTGGCGAATCGCGTCGAGCTGTTCAGGTGTATATCTCGAACCGCTCTGTCGCGCGTAGGTGAGCACCGGGTCGCCCGGCTGCCACACCCGGAACAGAGAAGAACGCGAGCGTCAGGATGAGCAGCAGGGTGAGGAACAGCTGTCCCACTTTGCCGAGCAGGTAGCGCTGTGTCCCCACCCTGTCGTGCCCTTCCTTCCTTCAGGCCGAGGCTACGCCAGATCCTCTTCGTTCTTCCCTCGACGGACGATCATGACGATCCCGACGACCACGATGATGGCCCCGAGGATACCGACGATCAGCAACGTCGAGGAGGATCCTGACGACGTCTCTGCCGCCGCCGTTCCCCCGGGTCGCACGGTCAGTGCCGAATATGGCGTGTATTGCGCCCAAAGAGTGCCCTCGGGCTGGGGGGAGATGTTGTCCTCCAGTCCCGTCCAATGGGCGCTGTCGTAGGCCTCGAGCTCCTGTTGGTACATGAGCACGACCTCAGGAACGTCCTTGTACAGGATCTGCTGCATCTGGTTGATGATCTGCTGCCGTTCTTCGACGGTGGATGCCGTCTGCTGATCCTTGTACAGCTGGTCGTACTCCGGATTCGCGTAGCACGTGTCGCTCCAGCCGCCGCACTGGCTCCGTGTGAACGTCGACAGGATGAAGTCCGGGTCGGGATCCGGTCCCCAGCCCCAGATGTACATGTCGTAGTCGTTCGCGTACCAAGCCGACACGAGCTTGCCGTCCCCGACGTTCGTTTGCGTTGTGCCGATGCCGATCTGCTTCAGCCACCCCGAGATGTACTCGCCCAGTCGCTGGCCGATCTCGGACTCGGACCGGGTGATGAATCGGAAATTGAGGTCGTCGCCGGTCTTGGGGTCGTTCCGGATGCCGTTGCTGTCCGTATCGGCATATCCGGCGTCATCCAGGATCTGGTTCGATTTGTTGATGTCGAACCCGATCGCCTCGTCGGCGGTCGGCTCGTAATGGAACGTCGAGGCGAACGGCGGAACGACCGTTTGACCGACGGATCCGTAGCCGCCCTGGACGTTGTCGACGAGCGTCTGCTTGTCGATCGCCCACTCGATCGCGGTCCGCACCGCGGGATCGCGTAGCGCCGGGTTGCCGGTCGACCCCTGGTTGGCACAGTAGGGGGCGGCGTCAGGCGCCTGTGGGTCGCACATGTTGAAGCTCATCTGGCTGAAGTAGTCGGCCGCGCCGACATGTGTGCTGATCCCGGATGCGGCGCCGTCCCCTTGCAGCTGGTTGAACAGGTCGACCGATGTGATGTTCGCGAAGTCGATCTCTCCGTTCTTGAGGGCGTTGACCATCGCCTCGCCGTTGTCGTACCGGACGACCTTGAACTGATCGATCTGCGGCGCGCCCCCCCAGTAGTTCGGGTTGGCGGTCATGGTCCAGTCCTCGCCCTTGTTCCACTCCGTCAGCTGGAATGGGCCGCTGCCGACCATCGGCTTGCCTTCTTCGAAGAAGGGGGCCTTCGTGATCTCGTCACAGTTCTTGCCATCCCAGATGTGCTGAGGGACGATGTAGACCCACGGCGGGCGGATCGGCGCCGTCGTCGGCTCCTTCGTTTTCCAGACCAGCTCCGTTGGGCTCGTCGCCTCGATCGAGTCGGTGAGGTCGGGCACGAGGTAGTCGAGCGAGTTGCCTAGCTGACAATCGAGCGTCGTGTTGTAGGTGAACGCGACGTCCTCGGCGGTGAGTGGCTCTCCGTCCTGCCACTTGATGTCGTCGCGCAGGGTGAACGTCCACGTGAGGCCGTCCTCAGACTGCGTCCAAGCTGTCGCCATGCCTGGCGCCGCCGTCAGGTCGTCCTTGTTGAAGTACTCGAGCAGATCGAAGTTGAGGTTCAGCACCTCGTACTCCGGCGACTCGATCGCCTTCCACGGGTTGACCGTTCGCATGTCATTGGTCGTGCCTTCGACGAAGGTCGTCGGCGCGGCGGCTGTCGGTGCCGCTTGACGTTGGGGTGCTGCTCTGGGCCCACGCGCCGCCCGCAGCCAGGATCATCGTGATGAACCCGCTGACGGCGACCACGAGTCCCTTGTGGACCTTCTTCATGGTGCCTCCTTCCGTGGAACGTTCAAGTCTTTCCTACGTACCTACGACGCGGCGAGGACGCCGGGTTGGTCGATGGTGAGCGTCTGCGCATCGGCGTCCAAGGTTGCTTGCACCCCAAGCGGGATGGTCGCCAAGTGTTTCCCGTGTCCGAGGGGGAGCTTGTAGAGCGTGGGGACCCCGAGCGGCGCGAGACATCGCTCGAGGACATCCTCGATCGACCGTGTGCGGGGTGCTTCGGGGCGATCCTCCCGCCAGTCGCAGTTCTTCAGTTCGCCGACCACGACCCCGGCCAGCCCGTCGAGCTTGCCCGCCAGCTGCAACTGATGCAGGTGGACCTCCATGACGTAGGGCGGCTCGTCGACCTCTTCCAACATGAGGATCGCGCCGTCGAAGACCGGGTCCCACGGCGTGCCGATCAGGTGCACGAAGGTGAACAGGTTGCCTCCGACGATCGGCGCGGTGGCGCGTCCGCCGACGATGGTGCGCACGTACGGGTCGTCGGGGTCGCGCGACACCTCGCCGACGCCGCCCGAGCGGAAGGCCGCGATCGCGGAGTCCCACGTGAACGGCGTCCGGTCCGGGATGCCCATCGACCCGAAGCCGGGGCCGTGCAGCGTCGCGAGGCCGGCCGACTGCCGCAAGGCGATGTGCAGGTTCGTGATATCGGAGTAGCCCATCAGGGCCTTCGGGTTGGCGGCGATGGCCTCGTAGTCGAGGAAGGGCAGCATCTCGATCGCGCCGGTGCCGCCCCACAGCACCTGGATCACATCGACCTCGGGGTCCGTGAAGAGGCCGGTCAGATCCTCGGCACGCTTCTCCGGCGGGCCGGCGACGTAGTCGTCCTGGGCCCAGACCGAGTCGGCCAGCTTCACGCGGTAGCCGAGGTCCTGCCACCAGCGGAGCGGACGGTCGATGTCGCTGCGGTTGAAATACGGGCCGGAGGGGGCCATCACGCCGATCGTGCCTGCATCCGGCAGCGGAGGACCGAAGCGGGTGGCCGCGACTTGCGTCACGATGGAACCGCCGGGTCGCGGTGAGGACCGAAGGTTGTTCGGCGAATCGTGGTCACGTCCGTAGATCGTTCCCTTTCCGCTCCCGCACACCGTGATCCATCCGGGACCCGACATGCCCGTAGGCGCGCATTATCCGGAGAACGGGCGAGAAACGCTAGTCCCTTCTTCCTACTCCGTCCGTCACCGCACGGGCCTCGATCTCACGGACGAACGCCCCCTTCTCATAGGTATACGTGTGCACATCGCGCGGGTGCGTGGCCGCCAGGTGCCGTTTGAGCGTGGCGTAGGCAGCGGCGTCCTCGGGATGGCCCCTGAGCCAATCGCGGAACACGAGGTGGCGGCGCTCCCACTGGCTGCCCGATCGGCAGACGTGCAGGTGGATGGCCCGCTCGCCCTGCTGGTCCCTGCTGAAGAACTCGTGGGTGTCGTCCCAGGGGTCCAGCGTCCACACGAACCCGAGCTCCTCGAGCGGGTCCACGTACGCCGACCGCGGCACCATCGAGGCCACCGAGACCTGGATGTCGATGGTCGGCTTGGCCGGCAACCCGGGCACCGAGGTCGAGCCGACGTGCTCGATCCGCTCCGCGAGGTCGCCGAGCGCCGGCGGAGCTCGCCCGCCACCTGTTCGAAGCGATCGGGCCACATCGGATCCGGATCCGCGACGCCGTACGAGCGCGTGCGGCCGGCCCGTTCGCCGTCGCGCGCTCGTGAGCCATGCAGTCGTGCGATCAGGACCAGCGCGTCGAACAACGACTGCTGCGCCCGATCGCTGGTCGCGGTCTCTTCCGGGTGCCACTGGACGCCCACCATCCAGGTGGCCCACTCGTCCTGTTGGTCCTCGACGGTTCGCTCGATCGCCTCGACGAGCCCGTCCGCGCTCCAGCCGGTCGGCGCGAGCCCGTCGCCGACGCGGTCGACGCCCTGATGATGGTGCGAACGGCAGCTCAGCGCGCCGCTCTTGGTGAGCGCCGCGAGCCTGCTGCCGGCGAGCGGGTCGACGTCATGCGTCGCTTGCGTGTCATCCACCGGGACGCCGTGCGCGAGCGCACCGGGCAGATCGGGGAGGTGTGCGTGCAAGGTGCCGCCGAAGGCGACGTTCATCACCTGCATCCCGCGGCAGATGCAGAGCGTCGGCATCGACGCGGCGTCGGCCGCGCGCACCAACGCGATCTCGAGCTCGTCGCGCGCGGGATCGACCCCGTAGAGATGAGCGTCGGGCTGCCCGCCGTATCGAGACGGGATCGACGTCGCCGCCACCCGCGAGCAGCAGCCCGTCCAACGGCTCGAGCACGTCCTCGGCGGTCCCCGGTTGCCCCGGCGGCACGAGCACGGTGCGACCGCCCGCGCGGTGCACCGCCTCCACGTACGGGGCCGGGACGCCGTATCCACCCTCGGGCCAGCGACGAACGCGGTCCCCTTCCAAGGTGTAGGTGACGATCCCGATCAGCGGGATGTAGCTCACGCCTCCGTCGCCTCGACGAACGCGGCGAAGCGCTGGAAGATGCGCCGGCCCCGTTCTTCGTGGGCGGCTCCGAGCGACGCCGCTTCCGCCCGAAGGTCCGCCGCGCTGCGGCCCCACGCGGACGTCAGCTCCTCCTCGCCCATGCCCTCGATCCACGCCTCGATCTCAGGCCGATCCACCTCGAAATGGAACTGCGTCGCCCAGGTGCGATCGCCGAGCCGGAACGCCTGGTTCGGGACGCTGTCGTTCGTCGCGAGCAGCGTCGCGTCCTCCGGCAGGTCGAAGGTGTCCATGTGCCACTCGAAGGACGGTTCACCGTCCTCCAGCAGGTCGAACACCGGATCGCCAGTCGGTGGCCGCCGTGCGCCTGATCGACACGAATCCGATCTCGCGCTCGGGCGCCCGGTGCACCGACAGGCCCAGCGCCCACGCGAGGGCCTGCGCCCCGAAGCAGATGCCGAGATACGGCAGCTCCCGGGCCATCGTGTCGCGAACCACGTCGCGCACGGCGTAGAGGAACGGTTGCTCCTCGGCATGCTCGGTGTTGAAGGCGCTGCCGAACAGGATCACCGCACTCGCGTCGTCCAGATCGGGCGTCGGCTCGCCGCCGATCGCGTCCCAGACCACGTACGGACGGTCGATCTCGGCGAGGGCGGTCGGCGCGACCCCGAAGCTCTCATCGTGGTCGGCACGAACGAACAGGATCGGATCCATCGGTGGCCGATTCTAAAGGGGCCGCAGCCGTCCGAGCCGTCCGCGTGTGATCGAACTGGACTTGGACGCTCGGCGTACCCTTTCGTGAGCATGAGCGAGTCGAACGAGGAATTCTGGGCTCGGTTCCACGCGACCTGGCCGGACATGTACGTCGCCAACGCGCTCATCCATGCGGGAGCCAGCGACGAGCAGGTCCACGAGGCGCTGTCTGCCAAGCGCGAAGGTCGGGTCGCCGATCTCGAGGCCGACGGAAACGACCACACGCGCAAGCCGCCAGAGCTCTTCGTGATCCGCATCGGCGCGAGTAACGCCCACTTCGTGCGACGCGAGGACGAGCGCGACGAGGACTAGCTGCCGGGGTCGCCGAGGGTGGCCTCGGCGAGCAGCGTCGCGACGTCGGCCACGCGCATCTCGGATCCGGCGGCTTTGGCGGCGTCGTCGAGCATCACGAAGCAGTAGGGGCACGCGACCGCGACCGTGTCGGCACCCGTGCCCGCCGCCTCGGCGAACCGCGTGTCGTTGATCCGCGCGTCGCCGCCCTCCTCCATCCACATACGCGCGCCGCCGGCGCCGCAGCAGAACGATCGCTCGCGCGCGCGTTCCATCTCGGTGGCGGACAGGCCCGTGGCGCCGAGCACGTCGCGGGGCGCGTCGAAGTTCCCGTTGTGTCGACCGAGGTAGCAGGCGTCGTGGTACGTCACGGTGCCCTGGGCGCCCGGGGTGGTGAGCAGACGCCGCTCCGCGATCAGATGTGACAGCAGTTCGGTGTGGTGCACGACCTCGAACGAGGCCCCGTAGTCGGGGTACTCGTTGGCCAGCGTGTTGAAGCAGTGCGCGCACGTCGCGACGATCTTCCGGACGCCGGCTTCCGCGAAGGTCGCGACGTTCTGCTCCGCCAGCATCTGGAACAGGTACTCGTGGCCCATGCGGCGCGCGGGGTCGCCGGTGCAGCGCTCGCGTGGGCCGAGCACGGCCCAGTCGATGCCTGCGGCGTTCAGCAGCCGGGCGACGCTCTGTGTCGTCTGCTTCGCACGATCGTCGAACGCGCCCGCGCAGCCGACCCAGAACAGGTACTCCGGCGCCTGCTCGCCCGGCTGGAGCACGCGGACGGGGATGTCGCCGACCCAGTCGGTGCGCGAGGCGGCCGGCTGCCCCCAAGGGTTCTCGTGCGGACCCTCGATCCCGCGAAGCATCGTGCCGGCCTCCGTGGGGAACCGCGACTCGGCCATGACCAGGTTGCGGCGCAGATCCACGATCGTGTCGACGTGTTCGATGTCGACCGGACACTCGCGCACGCACGCGCCACAGGTCACGCAGTCCCACACAACCTCGTCGGCCACGGCGTTCGGCACGAGCGGCTGCAGCTCGATCGTGCCCGCCGCCATCGCGTTCGGGTCGATGCCCACGACGTGATCGCGGAGGTCCATGATCAGCAGCTTCGGCGACAGCGGCTTGCCGGTGGCCCAGGCGGGGCACACCTCCTGGCATCGGCCGCACTCGGTGCAGCTGAACAGATCGAGCAGCTGCTTCTTCGACAGGTCCTTGGCCGTTGCCACGCCGAAGCGAAGGTCCTCCTCGGCGGCCTCCAGATCGATGCGCTCGGGCGCGAGGTAGCCGCCGGGGCCGTTCTTCGCGAAGAAGACGTTGGGGGCGGCCGTGATGATGTGCAGGTGCTTGGACTTGGGGAGGTAGGTCAGGAAGGCGAGCACGATCAAGACGTGCGCCCACACGAACACGCGCTCGAGCGTCTCGGTGGGCTGCCCGGTGGAGAACAGGTTCGACAGGGCGTTCGCGACCGGCGCGGCGCTCGGATGCGGGAACGTGCCGAGTGCGATCTGCGTCGCGTTCCACAACAGCAGCGTCGCGACGATCGACAGGATCGTGAGCAGGATCCGATCCGCCTCGCGCATGTGCGACCCACGGAACCGATCGGGCTTCTGGATCTTGCGGATGTAGAAGGCGATGCAGACGCCGACGGCGACCATCGTCGCGAACAGGTCGGCCAGGAACGCGAACCACGCGGCATGACCGAGGATCGGCAGCGTCCAGTCGGGGTTCACGATCGCCAACATGGCCTCGACGATCGTCGGGAACAGCACGAGGAACCCCCAGAAGATGAACGCGTGCATCGCGCCCGGCAGCGCCTTCTGGAAGAGCTTGCGTTGCCCGAGCACCTGCGTGAGCTCGCGTCCCGCGCGGACGTCGAGTCGGTCGTCCGAGCCGCAGGGCGAGCGGCGCTGATCATCGCCCACCGCACCTGGGCGCGCCGCACGAACACGACGACGGCGATCGCGAGGACCGCGGCGAGCGCGACGGCGCTCAGGAGCTCGCCCGTTTGCGGACCTCCTCGGTCAGGGCGGGCACGATCTGGAACAGGTCGCCGACCACGCCCAGATCGGCGATCTTCAGGATCGGGGCGTCGGCGTCCTTGTTGATCGCGACGATCCGCTTCGCGCCCTTCATGCCGACGACATGCTGCAGCGCACCGCTGATACCGGCGGCGATGTAGACCTCCGGCTTGACCGTCTTTCCGGTCTGGCCGACCTGATAGCTGTAGGGCACCCACCCGGCGTCGACGGCCGCGCGCGAGGCGCCGACCGCGGCGCCACCGATCGCGGCGGCGAGATCGTCGAGCATCGAGAACGGCTCCGGACCGCCGAGCCCGCGCCCGCCGGCGATCACGACCTTCGCCTCCTCCAACTTCGGACCGCTCGCCGACTCCGCATGCCGCTCGATGACGGTGGCTGTCGCGCCCTCGGGGACGACGGCCTCGACCGCGACCACCGTCGCCGTTCCGCCGCTCGGCTCGGCCGGGAACGAACGAGGTCGCACGAGCACCAGCCGCGGCTCGGGGCCCGCGAGCTCGACGTCGACGTATCTCGTGCCGCCGAAGATCTCGGTGCGCGCCCGGGTCGCGCTCGTCACGTCGGTGGCGTTGGCCATCAGCGTCGAGCCGGTGAGCGCCTGGAGGCGTCCGGCGACGTCGCGCGCTCCGTACGTGCCGGCGAACAGGATCAACGACGGCGCGTGCTTCGCGATCAAGGCGTGCATCGTGTGTGCGGCCGCACGGCCGGGCTGATCGGCGAACACGGCCTCGTCTGTGGCGAACACGGTGCTCGCTCCGTGCGCGCCGAGCTCCTCGGCGGCGTCGGTGGCGCCCGGTCCCAACGCGACCGCGGCCACGTCGTCCCCGAGCGAGCGAGCCTTCGTCAGTAGCTCCAGCGCTCCTGGGTGCACGCCCTCGGGCGTGATCTCCGCGTAGACCCAGATGGCGCCCACTCAGATCACCTTCGCTTCCGCGAGCAGGTCCGCGATCCGCGCCACGGCCTCGTCTCCCGACACGATCTCCCCGCCCGCCTTCGGCGGCGCATCGCTCACCGCGACCACCGACTGTGTGGCACCGAGATCGCCGATGCCGAGGTCGGCGGCCGACAGGCGCTCCACCGGCTTGGACTTCGCGGCCATGATGCCCTTCAGGCTCGGATACCGCGGCTCCGTCGCTCCGGCGGTCACCGTCACGAGCGTCGGGGACGGCGAACTGAGGACGTCGTAGCCGGACTCGGTCTGCCGCTCGATGCGGAAACCGTCGCCCTCGGTCGTGAGGGCGCGCGCGGCCGTGACGCTGGCCATGTCGAGCAGCTCGGCGATCGTCACCGGCACGGTGCCGGTGTACCCGTCGGTCGACTCGGCGCCCGCCACGACGAGGTCTGCCGGCTGCCGCGCGATCGCCGCCGCCAGCACCCGCGCGGTGACGAGCGCGTCGGCGCCGCGCAAGCCCGGGTCCGTGACGAGCACCGCTTTGTGGGCCCCCATCGCCAGGGCACGCTGCACGCCCGCGATCGCCTCCTCGGGGCCCATCGAGACGATCGTGACCTCGCCGCCGGAGGCCTCGGCCAGCTGCAGGGCGAGCTCGAGGCCGTACTCGTCACCCGGGTCGAGGGCGCCGTCCCCGCTATCGCGAACCAGCAGATTGTCCGGGCCGAGCTCGGGGGTTCCGGTTGGGTTGGGAACGTACTTGGCGAGGACGGTGATGTTCATGGCTGCGGATGCTACCTACCTCTCCCGCGGCCCGGTATCCGCATGTGCGACGCAGGGTCGTACGGCTTGCGGCGGAGGCGGGATATCGTATACAGTCCGCGGATGTCAGTTTCCGCCGGCGCTCTCGATGGGATCCGGGTGGCCGACTTCTCCCGGGTTCTCGCGGGTCCACTCGCCACCATGATCCTCGGGGACCTCGGCGCAGATGTGATCAAGGTCGAGCGTCCCGTGAGTCGGCGACGACACGCGCTCCTGGGGCCCGCCCTGGTCGCCCACGGGGGTGGCCTCCTACTACCTCGGCGCGAACCGGAACAAGCGAAGCATCGCCTTGGACCTGAAGGATCCCGGCGATGTCGCGACCGCGCGGGCGTTGGCCCTGCGGTCCGACGTCGTGATCGAAAACTTCCGACCCGGCGTGATGCAACGCGCCGGGCTCGATCACGGAACGCTGATCGCGGAGCGCCCCGACCTCGTGTCCTGCCGCATCGCGGGGCTGGGTCGCGGGGAGCTCCCCGGCTACGACTTCCTTGCACAGGCGATGGGCGGTCTCATGTCGATCACCGGCGACCCCGACGGCGAGCCGCACAAGGTGGGGGTCGCGCTCGTCGATGTGATGGCGGGCTTGCATGCGACGATCGGGATCCTCGCGGCGCTGCGGCATCGTGACCGCACCGGCGAGGGCCAGCTGGTCGAGGTCGATCTGCTGTCCACCACGTTGTTCGCGCTGGCCAACCAGGCATCCAACTGGCTGACCGCGGGGGTCGTGGGCGGCCGGATGGGCAACCGTCACCCGTCGATCGCGCCCTACGAGACGCTGCCGGCCGCCGACGGCCCGTTCGTGATCGCCGTCGGCAACGACGGCCAGTTCCGGACGTTCTGCGAGGTCCTCGGCCTGCCCGCGCTCGCCACCGACGAACGGTTCGTCACGAACAGCGCTCGGGTCCAGCACCGTGACGCGCTGCTTGCGGCGATCGACGACACCCTCCGCGGTGCGACGGCCGCGTCGTGGGTGGCGCGTCTCGGCGCCGCCGGCGTTCCGTGCGGAATGGTCAATCAGATTGACCAAGCGTTCGCGCTGGCTCGTGAGGTCGGCCTCGAGCCCGTCGCGACGATCGCGGACGGCCAGGGCGTCGACGTCGACACCGTGGCCAACCCCCTACAGCTGTCGCGGACGCCGCCCGCCTATCGCATGGCTCCCCCGGCGGTCGGTGAGCACACGGACGAGATCCGGGCAGAGGTGAGGTCGTGAGCGCGCCGGTTCCCTTCGAACGGCCGCGCACGACCCAAGAGCTCGTGCTGGAGGAGATCCGCCGTCGGATCCTCGTCGGCGAGGTCCGGCCCGGACAGCCGATCCGCCCCGATCAGGTGGCCGCCGAGCTGCACATCTCGCGCGTGCCCGTGCGCGAGGCGTTGAAGATCCTCGAAGGCGAGGGACAGGTGCGCTACCGCGCCCATCACGGCTACGTGCTGGCCGATCTCCGGCGCGAGGATCTGGAGGAGATCTACCGGATCCGCGAGTTGTTGGAGGACGAGGCGGCGCGAGCGGCGTTGGCTCGGTTGCGCGATGCTGACCTGGTGACGATGGCCGAGGCGTGCGACGAGATGGAGGCGTTCGGCGACGGGGACGTCGCAGCGATGGCGGTCGCCAACCGCCGGTTCCACTTCGCCTTGCTGACCGCGAGCGACATGCCACATCTGTTGCACCACATCGGCTTACTCTGGAACGCCTCGGATCACTACCGATCCGTGTACTACCTGGACGAGGACCACCGCGCCGAGGTGCACGAGGACCATCGCCGCATCCTCGCGGCCGCCACCGCGCGAGAGGCCGGTGCCCTGCTGACGTTGCTCGACGCCCACCGTGACCGCGCCATCGCCGGCCTCGAGCCGGCGCTCGAGGAAGGAGCATCCGATGGCTGAGCCCCTGGATCCGCTCGACCTGATCGACATCGACGCGCTGCTGAGCGTCGAGGAACGACAGATCCGCGACCTCGCACGCGAGTGGGTCGTGGACAACATCCTGCCGAACGTGGAGGACTGGTACGAGCACGGGGAATTCCCCGCCCGCGAGCTGGCCACCGAGCTCGGGAAGCTCGGCTTCCTGGGTATGCAGCTGCCCGAGATCGGGGGGCTCGGCGCGGTCGCCTACGGGCTCGTCGAGCTGGAGCTCGAGGCCGGCGACAGCGGGCTGCGCTCGTTCGTGAGCGTGACGAGCGCGCTCGCGATGTTCGCGATCCACACGTTCGGATCGGCCGAGCAGAAGGACGAGTGGCTGCCGCGCATGCAGTCGGGCGAGGCGATCGGGTGCTTCGGGCTGTCCGAGCCCGACAGTGGCAGCGACCCCGGGTCGATGCGCACGTTCGCGAAGCGCGACGGCGACGACTGGGTCCTGTCCGGCACGAAGATGTGGATCACGAACGGGAGCGTCTCGGACGTCGCGATCGTCTGGGCGAACACCGACGACGGGATCCGCGGGTTCGTCGTGCCCTGCGACGCGCCGGGGTTCAGCGCGCCCGACATCCACAAGAAGCTCTCCCTGCGGGCCTCGATCACGTCCGAGCTCGTGATGGACGAGGTCCGGCTGCCCGCCGGCGCCGTGCTGCCCGACGTGACCGGGTTGCGCGGGCCGCTCTCGTGCCTGAACGAGGCGCGCTTCGGGATCATCTGGGGCGTGATGGGCGCCGCGCGCGCCTGCTTCGAGTCGTCGTTGAACTACGCGAAGACGCGGATCCAGTTCGATCGCCCGATCGGATCGTTCCAGCTGACGCAGAAGAAGCTCACCGACATGGCGCTCGAGCTGAACAAGGGAACGCTGCTCGCCTACCACCTGGGGCGCATGAAGGAGCAGGGCCGGCTGCGACCACAGCAGGTGAGCGTCGGCAAGCTGAACAACACGCGGGCGGCGCTCGACATCGCGCGCACGTCGCGCGGCATCCACGGCGCCAACGGCATCACGCTGGAGTACCCGATCATGCGGCACATGACCAACCTCGAATCGGTGATCACCTACGAGGGGACCGAAGAGGTGCACACGCTCGTGATCGGCGAGGCGCTGACCGGTCTTCGGGCCTACACATAGATGGCCGCGCTGATCGACGACGGGGACAGCGTCCTCGTCGTGATCGACACGCAGCCGGGGTTCTTGGCCAAGCTGGAGCCGTCGCGGGCGGAGGCGCTCGAGGGCCGCATCGCGTGGCTGGTCCGCCTGGCGCTCGCGCTCGATGTGCCGCTCGTCGTGACCCTGGAGGAGCCGGATCGCAACGGCGGCCTTGCGGCGTCGATCGACGCGCTCGTGCCCGCCGACGTGACACGGCATACGAAGCCTGCCTTCGGGCTGGCGGCCTGCCCACCGATCGTCGCGGACATCGAGCGCAGCGGGAGATCGACCGCCGTGTTGTGCGGGCTCGAGACCGACGTGTGCGTCGCGCAGTCGGCGCTCGGCCTGGACGATCGAGGGATGCGTGTGGTGGTCGTGGTCGATGCGGTGGACGCACCGGGCGACGCGCACGAGCACGGTCTCGCGAGGATGCGTGACGCCGGCATCGAGCTGATCGGGCTCAAGGGCCTCTCGCCTACGAGTGGCTCGAGGACGGTGGAGCGATCGCGCTCGATCGACGCGCTGCTGCGCGGACCCGCCACCCGGCGATCACGATGTGATGCCGCATCGGGGTGCACCTGCGCCATTGGGAAGGCTCGCCGCACGACGTGGGCGGTCTCGCGAAGCTTGCCGAGGACGTCGGGCTCGAGTCTGTGTGGGTGTCGGAGACGTGGGGATCCGATGCGACCGTGCTGGCCGCGTGGATCGCGGCGCACACCTCCCGCATCGCGATCGGCACCGGGGTGCTGCAGATGCCTGCGCGAACGCCGGCCGCCGCGGCCATGGCGGCGCTGACGCTCGATCACCTCTCCGGCGGCCGGCTGCGCCTGGGCCTCGGCGTGAGCGGGCCGCAGGTCGTCGAGGGCTGGCACGGCGTGCCCTTCGCGTCGCCGCTCGTGCGGACGCGGGAATACATCGCGCTCGTACGGGCGGCGCTCACCCGTCGCGAGCCGCTCACGCTCGACGGCGAGATCTACTCGCTGCCCGTGCCGGGCGGCGTCGGCCGGCCCCTGAAGGTGAACGTGACGCCATTGCGGGCAGACGTGCCGATCTATCTCGCGGCGATGGGCCCGAAGAACGTCGCGCTGGCGTTCGAGCTCGCCGACGGGTGGCTGCCCTTGTTGTTCTGTCCCGAGCGCGCCGACGTCTTCGGGTTGCCGGCGATCCCCGACGGGTTCGACGTCGCCCCGATGGTCCTGACCGCGATCGACGACGACCTCGCCGCCGCCCGCGACGAGGTGCGCGCACAGATCGCGATCTACGTCGGGGCCTACGGCTCGCGCAGCAGGAACTTCTACGCCGACCTGGTCCGTCGCTACGGGTTCGACGCGGAGGTCGATCGGATCCAGGAGGCGGCGCTCGACCGCCGGATGGCGGACGCCACGGCGGCCGTGTCGCGATGCGCTCGTCGATGCGCTGGCGCTGGTGGGTCCCGTCGGGCGCGTGCGCGAACGCGTGCAGGCGTACGCCGAAGCGGGCGCCACGTCGCTGCTCGCCATGACCAAGGACCCGGCTAGCATCACGGCGATGGGGGAGGTGGCGACGTGACGATCTACCTGGAGGATCTGGTCGTGGGTCGGAAGGTCGAGACCGAGCGCCGTGTCGTGAGCGCCGCCGACATCGATGCGTTCTGCGACCTGTCCGGCGACCGTAACCCGCTGCACACCGACGACGAGTACGCGCGAGGGGCGGGGTTCGCCGGTCGCATCGCGCACGGGCTGCTCGTGCTGTCGATCGCCGGCGGGCTCGGGTCCGAGGAAGACGACTGGGCGATCGGCGCCTACCTCGAGGAGTCGCGCCGGTTCGTCGAGCCCGTGCTGCCGGGCGACGAGATCCACTCCGTGTCCCGGATCGACGAGGTCCGCCGGTCGCGCACCAGGCCCGATCGCGGCATCGTCACGCTCCGGGTGGAGACCCGCAACCAGCGCGACGAGGTCGTACTGGAGGGGACCGACGTGGTGATGGTCGGCGCCCGGGACGAGGCGTGACACGCACCGACCCGCAGGTCGAGCGCGATCTGGTCGCGCTGGCGCACGAGTTCGCGGCCAGCGAGATCCGGCCGGTGGCCGCGAGCTTCGACGAGACGGAAGCGTTCCCGACCGAGGTGGTCCGCAAGGCCGCACGGATCGGTCTCACGTGCTTCGACCTGCCCGCGGCTCTACGGCGGCGGGGGCATCGACTCGGTGCGCACGGGTTGCCTGATCGGAGAGGAGCTCGCCTGGGGGGACTCGCCGATCGGGTCGCTCGTCGGCAGTGCTTCGTTCTTCGCCGCGCCGCTGGTGGAGCTTGCCACCGAGACGCAGCGGGGACGGTGGGTGCCGCCCTTGTGTTCGCAGGATCCCCCGATGACCGCGCTGGCGATCACGGAGCCCGGCGCCGGCTCCGACGCCGCCGCGATCACCACGACGGCGACGCGTGTCGAGAACGGCTACCGGTTGAACGGCGCCAAGACGTGGGTGAGCGGCGCGCCCGATGCGTCGTTCTATCTCGTCTACGCCACGGTCGCGCCGGGTACACGGGCCAAGGGCATCACCTCGTTCGTAGTCGAGAAGGGCGACGAGGGGTTCACGCTCGGAAAGAAGCTGCCGAAGCTCGGCTCGCGCTGTTACCCGACCGGGGAGCTGTTCTTCACGGACTGTTTCGTGCCGGATGATCGGCGCATCGGCGAGGAGGGACAGGGCTTCTACGGCGTGATGCGTTCGTTCGATCGCTCGCGCGTGACACTGGCAGCCAACTCGATCGGCATCGGCCGCGCGGCGCTGGAATACGCGATCGACTACGCGAAGCAGCGCGAGGCGTTCGGCAAGAAGATCCACGAGTTCCAGGCGGTGAGCTTTCGACTGGTCGACGCGAAGATGGCGCTGGACCAGGCGCGGCTACTGACGTTGCACGCGGCGGACCTGGCCGATGCGGGCGAGCCGTTCGCGACCGAGGCGTCGATGGCCAAGCTCGCGGCCTCGGAGGCCGCGTGGCAGGCCGCCAACGCGGCCGTGATGACCCTCGGCTCCTACGGCTACTCGCGCGAATACCCCGTCGAGAAGTGGCTGCGCGACGCGAAGCTGGAGGAGATCTACGAGGGAACGAGCGACATCCAGCGGCTGATCGTCGCGCGGTCGATGTTCCCGCGCACCGACTGAGATCCTGCCTCAGGCGGGTTCGCCCGCGGCCGCGAGCAGATCGTCCAACGACGCGGTGGCGGCGTTCGTCAGGAGCCGGTCGAAGTGTCTGGCCGCGTAGGCCTCGAAGTCTTCGTCCAACGTGGAGATCGCCTGCTGCACGACGCCCCACATCGCCTCGCGGAAGTCCGACATCAGTCGCATCAGGGCCAGGCGCGCACGATGGCGGTCCTGGACCGCGCCGTACGTGTGGCCGAGCAGGCGCTCGTCGGCATCGGGGTCGAGGTCGTTGTTCACGGCGAGGTTCCCGAGATCGAAGAACGGGTCGCCCATGCCCGCGTACTCGTAGTCCACGATCCATGTGTGATCGCCCTCGCGAAGGAAGTTCGCGTTCAGCAGGTCGTTGTGGCACGTGGTCAGCGGCGCCGGGTTGACCGCGAGCGCCGCCTCGATCCGCGCGGACAGGGCGTGTGCGTCGCCGTAGGACGCCGGCAGCTCGACGCCCCGCGCCTCGGCCGTCTCGCCGTAGCCCTCGACGATGCGGAACACGTTGAACGAGGACGGTATGGGGGCGCAGGCGTGGAACGCGCGAAGCGACCGGACCACCGATCCCAGGACGTCGTCGCGACGGAGGTCGGCCATCGGCACGTGTGCCCCCTCCACGAACCGGGCGACGAAGCACCCCGAGTCGGGGAGGAGCGCAACCACCTCGGGGCCGACGCCCGCCTCGGCGGCGAGGGTGGCGGCGCGCGCTTCGTTGGCCCGATCGATCCCGAGAAGCTCGGTGTCACGCCCCGGCACCCGCAGGACGAAGCGCTCGCCCCCGCGGCTGACCACGTAGTTGCGGTTGGTGATGCCGCCCTCGAGCGGCTCGACCTCGAGCGCGCCGTGCTCCCACCCGGGCACCGAACGGATGATCGCCCAGAGCGCGTCGTCGCTCACGCGCGTTATCCGCGCTCGAAGTAGCGGGCGAGCTCCCAGTCGGTGACGACCTGGTTGTCGAAGATGATCTGTTCCTGTTCGGCCGTGTTCAGGAGGTGCTCGAACACGAAGTCGCCGAACATCTCGCGTGCGACGGCGGAGCCACGGAACGCCTCGATCGCCTCGTGCAGGCTGGTCGGCACGCGGGGGATGTCCTTCGCCTCGTACGCGTTGCCGCTGAAGATCGCGGGCGGCTCCACGCGGTTGCGGATGCCCCACATGCCGCTCGCGATCGTCGCCGCGAAGGCGAGGTACGGGTTCGCATCGGCCCCCGGCAGCCTGCACTCGACGCGGGCGCTCTTGTGCTCGCCGACCGTGCGGTAGCCGGCGGTCCGGTTGTCGCGCGCCCACACGATCGCCGTCGGGGCCCACGACGCGAGCTGGTAGCGCTTGTAGGAGTTCACGAACGGCGCGTACATCCACGACATCTCGCGCGCGGTGGTCATCAGGCCGCCGAGGTACCACCGGTACGTGTCGGACATGTGGTGCGGACCGTCCTCGGCCCACATCAGGCTGCTCGTGCCGTCGGCGCTCCAGACGCTGGAGTGCACATGGCAGCTCGAGCCCGCCTCCGCCATCGTCCATTTCGCCATGAACGTCACCGCCACGTCGTTCAGCGCCGCGATCTCCTTGGCGCCGTGCTTGTACAGGGCGTGGTTGTCGGCGTTGCTGAGGGCGTCGGAGAAGGTGATGTTGATCTCGTGCTGGCCCTTGCCGAACTCACCCTTGCTGAACTCCACCGGGATGCCGGCGCCGCGCATGCCGTTGCGTACCTGCCGGATGAACCACTCGTCCTTCGTGGTCTGCAGCATGTGGTAGTCCATGATGTAGCTCGAGCTCGGCCGCGCCTCCCGGTAGTCGCGTTCGGCGAGCGCGTCGAATGAGTCCTTGAACAGGTAGAACTCGAGCTCGGAGCCCGTCTTGACGAGGTAGCCCATCGAGGCCGCGTTCGCGATCTGGGCCTTCAGGATCCCCCGCGGCGATACGGCCACCGGTTCGCCGGTCTCCTCGTCGGCGATGTCGCAGATCACCATCGCCGTCTTGTCGATCCACGGGCATAGCCGCAACGTCGCGATGTCCGGCGTCATCCGGAAGTCGCCGTAGCCCGTGTCCCAGCTCGCGTACGCGTAGCCCGGCAAGGGCTCCATCTCCATGTCGACGGCCAGCAGGTACAGGCAGGCGTGCAGGCCCTCGGCACCGAGCACCTCTTCCAGGAAGAAGTCCGGCAGGATGCGCTTGCCCATGAACCGGCCCTGCAGGTCGGTGAACATGCACAGGACCGTGTCGATCTGGCCGGTGTGGGAGAGCTCGGCGAGCTCCTCGACGGTCAGCATGCCCTGCGTTTGCATCGAACCTCCTCACGAGACGCGAGAGGCGCGGCCCGATCGGACCGCGCCTCTCGACGGAGATGTCTTCAGACGCCTTCGAGCTCGGCCTCGATCGCGGCGAGCTCCTCGGGCGTGCCCATCACCTTGGGGCCGGTGAACCACTTGCGCGCCGACAGCACGTACCACAGCCCGATGATGACGAACAGACCGACCACGATCACCGGCGTGAAGTTGAACACGTCGATGAACTTGACGTGACGGCGTCTTCGAGCCGTCGCCGAACGGTCGCCCCAGTTGAACTGCGGCAGGCAGAGGATGATGCACACGAGGATCACCCAGATCACGGCGATCCACCCGATGATCCGGCCCTTCGCGCCGAGTGTCCACGGTCCCGGTGTGAAGGCCGTCCTTGGCCCGCAGTCGCAGGAACGTCGGGATCACGTACGCGATGTACAGACCGATCACGCCGATCGCGGTCACCGCGTAGTACGCGACGATCGAGCCGAACCAGTACGCGGGCGCGACCAACAGCCACGCGAGCACGGCCGCCAACCAGATCGCGTTGGTGGGGGTGCGTGTGCGCTTGTTGATCGAGTGCCACCACTTGTGTCCCGGCACGGCGCCGTCGCGGCTGAACGCGTAGATCATCCGCGAGTTCGCGGTGACCGACGCCATCCCGCAGAAGAACTGCGCGCCGATCACGATCAGCAGCACGAAGATCGCCCAGTTGTCGCCGAGCGACTGCTGGAAGATCGACACCGGCGCCGCGAGGTTGGCCGTGATCGGGTACTGGAACCCGAGCGCGGTCAGATACCCACCCTCCGGCGGCACCGCGTAGTTCACGGCGAGCAGCAGGATGTAGCCGAAGAACACCGAGATCACGACCGACTTCCAGATCCCTCTCGGCCCCGAGACGGCCGCGTCGTGGGTCTCCTCGGTCATGTGCGCCGAAGCGTCGTACCCGGTGATCGTGTACTGCGCGAGCAGCAACCCGATCAGGAAGATGTACGGCGTGATCCCGAGGAACCCGATCGGGGCCGTCGCGAACCCGGAGTAGTTCACGAAGCCGCCGGTCGCTGCCGTGCCGTCGACGGTCAGCGCCTGCGTGCTGTCCGTCCAGCTGAACAGCGACGAGAAGCTCGTGTGCTGATCCGGGATGAACACCAAGACGAGCACCACGATCAGGACGCCGAACACGTGCCACCAGACGCTCACGTCGTTGAACAGCGCGACCAGACGGACGCCGAACGTGTTGAGCAGTGCGTGCAGGACGAGCACGACGGTGTAGATCTCGATCAAGATGACCTTCGTCGTCACCACGTCGAACGCGACGTTCAGGAAGCCGCTGAAGATCGCGGCGAGCCCGAAGTCGATGCCTGCGGTGATCGCGACCTGGCCGAGCATGTTGAACCAGCCCGTGAACCAGGACCAGGCGGCCCCGTTGCGCTTCGCGAGCTTCGCCGACCAGTAGTACAGGCCACCGGCCGTCGGATAGCTCGAGCACACCTCACCCATCGCGAGCGCGACGAACGTGACCATGACGCCGACCAAGAGCCAGCCATACGTCGAGCTGATCGGCCCGCCGATGGCCATCCCGAACCCGAACAGGGTGAGACACCCCGACAGGATCGAGATGATCGTGAACGAGACGGCGAAGTTCGAGAACCCGCTCATCCCGCGTTTGAGCTCCTGGGCGTAGCCGAGCTCGTGGAGCCGTTCGACGTCGGACTGAGACCCCGGCGGGGCAGCCGATGCCTTCGCGGCGTCGTCCATACCCATCCCCCTCTCTCTGGGTGGAGACGTGACTGCCGGTACTGAAGCCCCTGCGCGGGAACCTGTCAAACCGAGAGAACTAGTCCTCGGGGGTCACGTAGGCCGCGGTGATGCCGCCGTCCACGATCAACGACGCGCCCGTCATGAAGCTGCTGTCATCGCAGGCGAGGAACAGCGCGGCCTTGGCGAGCTCCTCGGCGTGGCCGAGACGCCCCATCGGGATGTGCACGAAGCGGCGTTGCTTCTTCTCGTCGTCGGACAGGAGCGCAAGGAGGAGCGGCGTCTCGATGGGACCGGGGCACAACGCGTTGCAGCGGATGCCTTTCCGCGCGTACTCCACGGCGATCTCACGGGTCATCGCGAGGACGGCGCCCTTGGATGCGGTGTAGGCCGTCTGGCTGGTCGCCGCGCCGAGCCACGCGACGAACGACGCGACGTTGATGATCGAGCCACCGCCGGTGGCGAGCATCGCGGGGATCCCGTACTTGCAGCCGAACGCGACGCCCTTCACGTTGACGCCGAGCGTGATGTCCCAGATGCGCTCGTCCATCGCGTCGACGCTGCCATCGTCGGGAAGCATCACGCCCGCGTTGTTGTAGAGCACGTCGAGGCGCCCGTACCGCTCGATCGTGGCGGCCACCATCATCTTCGCGTCCGCCTCGAGCGAGACATCGGCGTGTACGTAGTGCGCCGCCTCGCCGAGCGCGGCCGCGGTCGCCACCCCCGGCCTCGTCGTTCACATCGGTCAGGACGACGTTCGCTCCCTCGGCGACGAAGAGCTCCGAGGCGACCTTCCCCATCCCGCTGCCACCACCGGTGATCAGTGCGACCTTGCCGTCCAAGCGCATCGTGCCATGACCTCCGTGCGAGCCGACCAGCGCAGCCTACGGTACGGTGCCGCATCGTGAGGGTGATCGCGAGCGAGGCGGCGTCGACGTTCATCGCCGATCACGGTGGGCGCGCGTGGGTCTGGATCGATCCGCACAGCGGCCTCGGCGCCGTCTCCTACGTGTATCTCGTGGGCGCCGTCGAACCGCCGGGCGCGAGCAGGGCGACGAGGCGCATGCGCAGCGCGCGGCTTCCGCACCGGTTCACGACGCACGACGCGGAGGGGTTCGATGTGCTCTGCTCGTTCGGCCGCTACGGCGAGCCCGCGGAACTGCACCTGGAGCTCGCCCGGTTCCCGCGGCGACACCTGAAGGCCTACTGGAACGGGGCGGTCTTCGTCGGCGACGACATCCCGCCGATGGGCGAGCGCTAGGCCGGGCCCGCGACCTTCGCTCGGATGCGCGACAGCGGGCGGTCGAGATAGGCCAGCGGCGTCTCCTCGACCCAGATCGTCTCCAGGGTCGCCGGGTTCGCGCCGGCCGCGATCGCGCGTTCGCGTGCGTCCTCGAGACATCGATCGATCTCCCCGTCCCGGCGCTCGCCGCCGACGTCGGCGATCAGCTCGGCCTCGCCCGCCACCGGCGCGAGCGCCGCGCCGACCGCGTTGGCGACGTCCGCGTGCTCGGGGCGCACGAGCGAGCGCACGCCAGGGATCGCATCGGGCAACAGCACGGCGCCACCGCCGACCAGCGCGAGGTCGACCTCGTCGCGCGACAGGCGCATCCGGTCGACGGCGTCGGCGACCAGCGCCTCGGCTCGACGGAGCGCTGGCTCGAGGTCGTCGCGGCCGGCCACACGCGCCACGTCCCCGATCGCCACCCGGCCGGCCGCGACGGCCGCGTCCGTGAGCGTCGCGGACGATCCGCCGAACACCAACGCATCGTCACGGAGCCGTCTGCCCACGCTCGCGGACGTGAGCGCCCCATCGACGATCGTCGTGCCGCCGCCGACCGCGACCGACACGAGATCGGGCATCCGGAAGTTCGTTCGGACGCCGCCGATCGTCACGCCCGCCGCCGATTCCCGTGGGAATCCGCGCGTGAGCGCTCCGACATCGGTGCTGGTGCCGCCGACGTCGGCGACGAGGAGGTCGGCACGGCCCGTGAGGGCCGCGGCGCCCCGCAGGCTGTTGGACGGACCCGAGCCGATCGTGAGGATCGGCGCGTCGCGTGCGACGCTCGGAACCATCAGGGTGCCGTCGTTCTGCGTGAGGAAGGGGCGCACGTGGGCCCCGAGCCTCGCGACGGCGGTCTCGAGTCCGTCGACGACCCGCTCCATCACGTCCCCCAGCGCGGCGTTCAACACGGTGGCGTTCTCGCGCTGGAGCAGACCGAGGCCGCCGATCCGGTGCCCCATGGAGCACGGCAGATCGCTCATGGACGCGACGATCGCCGCGGCCTCCAGCTCCTGTGCGGCATCGAGCGGGGAGAAGGTGCCGACGATCGCGATCGCATCGACGTCCGCGTCGAGGGAAGCGGCGAAGCGTCCGATCTCCTCGGCATCGAGCGGGTGGATGCGTCCGTCGACCTCGACACCGCCGCGGGCGACCAGGATGGGACCGACGGCCGCGGCGGCCAGGTCGACCGGCCAGGCGGTGCACGGCGGGATCGCAAGCGTGCCTGGCGAGCCGATGCGCAGCACGGCCACGCGTCGCAGCCCTCGTCGTTGCACGATCGCGTTGAGCGCGTGCGTCGTCCCGAGCGCCACACGGTCGACGTCGTGGCCCATCGCCACCGCGTCCAGCGCAGCGAGGATGCCGTCGTTCGGATCCTCGGTCGTCGGCTCCTTGCTGCGCGAGCGGACCATGCCGTCGGCGTCGATCGCGACGGCGTCGGTGTTCGTGCCGCCGACATCGATGCCGACCCGGAACGCCTCACCCACGGGCGAGCTCCTCGACGGGCACGAACGCGTGCGGGAACCCGAACGCCGTCGGCCCGGCGACCGCGAGGCCCCCGGGGGAACGCCAGATCGGCGCGCACGGCAGGCCGATCACGGTGAGTCGTTGTCCGAAGCGCACCCGCTCGGTCGGCACGGCGATGCCGGTCGCCTCATCGAGCAGGACGATCAGGTCCGGGACCACGGCGATCGCGCGGTCGTCCTCGATCGCGAGCAAGTTCTCGTTCTGCACGTGGACCGCGACGGTGCGCCCCGCGTCGGGGCCGGTGCCGGCGAGGGTGACCTCCCCGCGTGCGAACCCGCCCGTGGTCCGTCGCACCAGATCGACCACCTTGCCGGTGATCAACCGCACCCCGCCGCCCGTCTCGACGACGGCGTCGACCCCAACGGCCCGCCCGAGCTCGACGGCCAGCAGGACCGTCCCGCGCACCGTCGACGTTCGCGCCGTGCGCGCGGTCATCACGAAGTCGGCGCCGAGCGCGGAGCCGCCGAAGGCCACGGTCACTGTGCGCGCGAGGCGTTCGAACCAGTCGCCGTCGCTCGGCTCGAGGGCGACCAGGTTGCCGAACTCGTCGGCCAGGAACGCCGGCGTCGCGGACAACCCCGCCACGTGCATCGCGACCTGCGGTCCCTCGGGGAACGCACGTCCCATCCCGTCGGCATCGACCAGCGGCACCCGAAGCTCCGCGGCGACGGCGACGGGCAGCACCCCGTTGCCCCCGCCGATCTCACCGGCCATCACCGCCGCCACCGGCGCGTCGAACCACCGCCGCACCGCCGCGGCGAGCGCGGCCCCCTCCCGGCCCGACCCCAGCTTCTCGATCCCAACCGTCGGCGCACCCCAGCCCGCGATCGGCATCACCAGGGCATCGTCGGGAAGGTCGTCGAGATCGACCACGGTGACGGGGCCGTGTGCTTCGATCGAGGCGCGCGCCTGCAGGATCGCGGCCTCGACGTCGCCGCCCCCGCCCGACCCGAGGATCGCGCATCCTCGCGCGTACCCCTCCAGATCGGCCGCCTCCAACCGCATCTGCGCATGCTGGCACACGGGACTACCATGCCGCCCATGCAGATGCCGCCGCCCTCGGATCGCGCGCTCGGGTTCATGGCGGGAGGTGCCACGTGACCGAGCTGCTGGTGCTGGGCGGCGCGCGGGTCGCGGCTGCGTCGGGCGCGACCACCGACGTGCTCGAGCCAGCCACCGGCGTGTCGTCATGGGAGGTGGCGCGCGCCGACGCCGAGGACGCCTCTCGTGCGGTCGAGGTCGCGTCCCGCGCGTTCGAGGAGGGGCCCTGGCGACGGATGAGCGCGCGCGAGCGGGGCCGCATCCTGATGCGAACGTCGTTCCTGATGCGGGACCGGCAAGAGGAACTCGCGCGGCTCGAGGCACGGAACGGCGGGAAGCCGATCGGCAACGCGCGCGCGGAGATCGACATCGTGGCCAACGTCTTCGAGTACTGGGGTGGCGCGGCGAACAAGATCACCGGCGAGACGATCCCGATCGTGCCGCCGGGTATCGACGTCACGCTGCGCGAGCCCGTGGGTGTGTGCGCGCTGATCACGCCCTGGAACTTCCCGGCGGTGATCGCCAGCTGGAAGATCGCTCCCGCGCTCGCGTGCGGCAACACCGCGGTCGTCAAGCCCGCATCACAGACGCCGTTGTCCGCGCTCGCGATCGCCGATCTGTTGATGGAGGCGGGCCTGCCGGAGGGCACGCTTAGCGTGCTGCCGGGGCCGGGCGCCACGACCGCGATGGCGCTCGTCCGGGATCCGCGCGTGGCGAAGATCTCGTTCACCGGCTCGACGGAGGTCGGCACGACCGTGATGCAGACCGCCGCCACCAACATCACGCGCGTGTCGCTGGAGCTCGGCGGCAAGTCGGCCAACGTCGTGTTCGACGATGCCGATCTTGACGCGGCGATCGTCCCGTCGCTGTGGTCGGTCTTCGACAACACCGGCCAGGACTGCTGCGCCCGGTCTCGCCAATTCGTGCAGCGCGGCCTTTACGACGAGTACGTGGAGCGCTTCGCGGCCGCCGCCGACGCGATCGCCGTCGGCGAGCCGCTCGACGAAGCGACCCAGATGGGACCGTTGATCTCCGAGGGTCAGCGACGGACCGCGCTCGACTATCTCGGGATCGGTCTGGAGGAAGGGGCGCGACGCGTGACCGGCGGGGATGTCCCCGAGCGTCCCGGCTTCTTCCTGCGTCCGGCCGTGCTCGCCGATGTCGACAACGCCTGGCGCGTCGCCCAGGAGGAGATCTTCGGCCCGGTCGTCTGTCTGATCCCCTTCGACACCGAGGAGGAGGCGATCCGGCTCGCGAACGACTCACCGTATGGGCTGTCGGGATCGATCTGGACGCGCGACCTCGGCAGGGCGATCCGGGTCGCCAAGGGCATCCGAACGGGCAACCTGAGCGTGAACTCCGCCAGCAGCGTGTTCACCGAGGCGCCGTTCGGGGGGTTCAAGCATTCGGGCATCGGTCGCGAGATGGGGATGGCGGCCGCCGCGCTCTATACAGAGGTCAAGAACGTCTATTTCAGCGAGGCCTGATAGTGGAGGCGTGGCGCGCGGCGTTGCGTGGGGACCCCGTGCCCTGGCTGCTCGAGACGGCGGATCCGGCGGTGCGCCACCTCGCCCTGACCCAGCTGCTCGACGAGCCGTCCGATACACCCGCGGTGCGACGTGCCCGCGCGGCGGCGATGCGAACCGATCCGATCGCGGGCATCCTGCAGCACCAGGACGACGCGGGTTGGTGGGTCAAGCCGGGCGCCGGCTACGGGCCCAAGTACACCGGCACGGTCTGGTCGTTGATGTTCCTCGAGCAGATGGGCGCCGACGGACGCGACCGCCGCATCCAGCGGGCCTGCAATCACGTCCTCGCGCACACGCAGGCTCCCAACGGTGGGTTCGGTTGGCAGGCCCAGAACAGCACCGTTGTGCACTGTCTCAACGGCAACCTGCTGCGCGCGTTGCTCGCGTTCGGCCGGTTCGACGATCCACGGGTGCGCGCATCGATAGCGTGGGAGGCGTCGGCCATCACGGGCGAGGGCGTCGAACGGTGGTACCGGTGGACGACCAGCGGGCCGGGCTTCGGCTGTGGCATCAACGGGACGCTGCCGTGCGGCTGGGGCGCCGTCAAAGCGTTGCGCGGGCTGGTCGCGATCCCCCCGCGGCGGCGAACCGCGCTCGTTCGACGAGCGCTCGCTGAGGGTGCCGACTTCCTCCTCGAGCACGGCTTGGCGACGGGCGCGTTCCCGACCGCCACGACGGTGAGCCCGCATTGGACGCACTTCGGCTTTCCGTCCGGGTACGTGGCGGATGCCCTGCAGGGGCTCGAGGTCCTCGTGGAGATGGGCCGCGGGCGCGATCCGCGGCTCGCCCCGACCGTCGAGCTGGTGCTCAGCAAGCAGGACGAGCAGGGTAGATGGCGCAACGAGCACGCCTATCGGGGCAAGCTGTGGAGCAACACGTGTCCGCCGCGGGCGCCGAGCAAGTGGGTCACGCTGCGGGCCTGCCGTGCCCTGAAGGGCGCGGTAGGCGCCGCTCGCTAGACTCCACCGCATGGCCGAACTCCCTGAGGAGCTGCGCGCCCGGCCGGACCGTCGGCCCGGGCAGGAGCCCACGGCGACCCTGACGCTCGATGCCTACCTGCGGCTCAAGGCCGAGCTCGAGCAGCTCACGACCGTCGGCCGAGCCGACATCACCGACAAGATCCGGGTGGCGCGTGAGCACGGCGACCTCAAGGAGAACGCCGAGTATCACGCCGCCAAGGACGAGCAGGGCATGATGGAGTCGCGCATCCGCAAGATCCAGCACATGCTCCGGGACCCGGACATCGTCGAGGCGCCCGAGGCGGCCGACGAGGTCGGTCCCGGCATGCTCGTGACCGTGAAGCCGCTGGACTTCGACGATGAGGACGACGAGACGTACCTGCTTGCGGAACACGCCGAGGAGAAGGCGCCCGGCGCCCGCACCGTGACGACGACCTCGCCGTTCGGCGCGGCGCTGCTCGGGGCGTCGGTCGGCGACGAGGTGGCCTCCGAGGCGCCCGGCGGCACGTTCACCTACCGGGTCGTCTCCTTCCAGCCGTTCACCGGCTAGCTCCGCATGCCCACGGACGATCGAAAGGCACCGCGCGAGGTGCAGCGGGTCCGCGACATGCCGGCCCCGCGCAAGAGCGAGGGAGCCGCCGGCGGCGCGGCGCAGCGGATCTTCGCCTGGCCCTACCGGGCGATCCTGGCGTTCCTGCTCTGGACGGGGATCCGACCCTGGCAGCTGACGCTGCTGTCGCTGCTGCTGAACATCGTCAGCGGCGTCCTGATCCTCGCCGGCTCGTGGGCGTGGGCGGGGGTCGCCCTGATCGTCGGTGGGGTCTTCGACGTGATGGACGGCTCGGTCGCGCGCCACCGCGGCGAGGTGCGCCGCTCCGGTGCGTTCATGGATTCGGTGCTCGATCGTGTGTCCGACATGATCCTGTTCGGCTGTCTCTACTGGTATCTGGCGGGGCAAGGGGAGGAGTTCGCGGCCACGCTCGCGCTCATCACCCTGGTGGTGTCGCTCGCCGTCAGCCATGTGCGCGCGGAGGCCGAGGCCGTCAAGGTGGTGCTCACGGAGGGGCTCTTCCAACGGCTCGAGCGGGTGATCGCGCTCGCGGTCGGGCTGTTGGTGCCGGGGATGATGGTGCCCGTGCTCGTGCTGCTCGCCGTCCTGGGAACCGCGACCGCGCTGCAGCGGTCGTTCCTGGCGGTTCGAGGCGCGTGATGGAGTTCGTGCGTGTGGCCACGCTCGCCGAGGTGCCGGAGGGCGAGGTGCGCGCTTTCGACCTGCCCGCCGGTCGCGTCGCCGTCGCACACGACGAGCGTCGGCTGTTCGCGTTCGCCGAGACCTGTCCGGGCGAGGGCTGCGCACTGGCGGAGGGTTCGTTCGACGACCGTTCGGCCCAGCTCACCTGTGGCACGTGCGAGAGCGTGTTCGACCTGGAGACGGGCGAGCCGATCGAGGGACCGGCCCGAGACCCGCTGCAGCTGTTCGTGGCGCGCGAGGTCGACGGCTGGCTCGAGCTCTCGTCGCAGCCGCTCGGGTGAGCTCGGTGGCGTCCACCGACCCATCCCGGTAGGCTCGCGGACCCAGTCGTGGAGGAGGCTTCGCATGGCCGAGCAGACGCGCTTCGATCTCTCGCAGGACCAGATGCCGACCGCGTGGTTCAACATCATGCCCTCGATCGTGCAGGCGGGGATGCAGCCGCTGCCACCGCTGCACCCCGGGACCCACGAACCGGTCGGTCCCGCCGACCTGGCGCCCCTGTTCCCCGAGTCGCTGATCCTGCAGGAGGTCAGCACCGAGCCCTGGATCGACATCCCCGGCGAGGTGCTCGACATCTACCGGCTGTGGAGGCCGTCGCCGCTGCACCGTGCCACCCGCCTGGAGCAGGCGCTGCAGACGCCGGCCCGCATCTACTTCAAGTACGAGGGGGTGTCGCCGGCCGGGTCGCATAAGCCGAACACGGCTGTCGCGCAGGCCTACTACAACAAGGAAGCCGGCACGAAGCGGATCGCCACCGAGACCGGCGCCGGTCAGTGGGGCTCTGCCCTGGCGATGGCGTGCGCGTTCTTCGGGATCGACTGCCAGGTCTTCATGGTCAAGGCCTCGTTCCAGCAGAAGCCGTACCGACGCATCTTCATGGAGACGTTCGGGGCCGAGGTCACCCCCTCGCCGTCCCCGACGACCCAGGCCGGCAAGGCGGCGCTCGAGGCCAATCCCGAGCACACCGGTTCCCTCGGCCTCGCGATCAGCGAGGCGGTCGAGGTGGTCGCCACCAGCGGCGGATCGATCAAGTACGCGTTGGGGTCCGTGCTGAACCATGTGCTGCTGCATCAGACGATCATCGGGCTCGAGGCCAAGGCCCAGATGGAGCTCGCAGGCGACACGCCCGACGTCGTGATCGGGTGCGTGGGCGGCGGCTCGAACTACGCCGGTCTCGCGTATCCGTTCATGGCCGATCGCCTCTCGGGCACGAAGCCGGACATGCGGTTCCTCGCGACCGAGCCGGCGGCGTGTCCGACGCTGACGAAGGGGAGGTTCGCCTACGACTTCGGCGACACGGCGGGCATGTCCCCGATCGTGCCGATGTACACGCTCGGGCACACGTTCCTGCCGGCGCCGGTGCACGCGGGCGGGTTGCGCTACCACGGTGACTCCCCGTCGCTGTCGCTGCTCGTCCACGAGGGACACATGGAGGCGACCGCCTACACGCAGAACCAGGTGTTCGAGGCCGCGATCCAGTTCGCCAAGACCCAAGGCATCGTGGCCGCGCCCGAGTCCTCCCACGCGATCAAGGGTGCGATCGACGAGGCGATCGCCGCCCGCGAGGCCAACGAGGAGCGCGTGATCCTGTTCAACCTCTCGGGACACGGCGCCTACGACATGCAGGCCTACGACGACTATCTCAACGGTCGTCTGCCCGAGATCGAGTTCGATCCGTCCGCCGAGGACGCCGCGCTGGCCGACCTGCCCGATCTGCCGCCGCTCGGGTGAGCGATCCGTCGATCGAGGTCCGGCGGCTCGCGCCTGCCGACCTCGATGCGTTCCAGGCGTCGATGCCGTCCTGGAACAGCCGGGAGTACGCGGCGCGCCTCGGGTATCAGGGTCGCGGGCTCGCCGTGCAGGTGGTCGCGTGGGAAGGCGAGATGGCGGTCGGTCGCGCCATGGTCGTCCTGCCCGGCCATCCTGAGTGGTCCGTTTCGGCGTTCCGCGAGGGCTGCCCCGAGCTCAGAGACGTCGCGGTCGCCGCAGATCGGCTGCGGCGCGGGATCGGCCGCAGAGTGATCGAGGCGAGCGAGGAGGCCGCGCGCGCGGCGGGGTTCGAACGCATCGGACTGTCGGTCGGGCAGGACGCCGAGTACGAGGGCGCACGGGCCCTCTACGAGCGGTCCGGATACGTCTTCGCGCACGGGCCCTTCGTGCAGGCGGGGCTCTTGCTGGGCGACGGCGGCACGCGGATGCCCGTGGCGAGCGTCTGCGTGTACCTGGTCAAGACGCTTTGAGGCGGATCAGCTCCCGTAGGTCTTCGGGTCGAGCTGGAACGCCTCGGTCGCGAACTCGGCGACCTTCTGCATCAGCAGCGTGTACCCGTCGGTGTTGAAGTGCACGCCGTCGTCGGCGCGGACCTGCGTCACCCGATCGCCCTCCCGGTAGTAGGCGCTGTACCCGCCGTTAGGGGCCGCGAACGCGTCCCAAGTGTCGAAGTACGCGACGTTGGGTAGCCGGTCGGCGACCGCCTCGTAGATGGCGTTCTGTTTCTGGATGAAGTCCCACCGGCCGGGGTCGCGCTCGTTCGGCAAGCCGATCCACAAGACGTGGGCGCCGCCCGCCGTCGCGGTCCTGGCGAACCGCTCGACCCGATCTTCGTAGTGCGTAGCCCAATCGAACGTGCCGATGTCCTGTTCGAGCGAACCGTCCCAATTCAGCAGACCCTGGTTGTCGTTCTCGCCGAGCATCACCAGGACCAGGTCCGGGTCCGCTCGCTCGACGATCTGCTGCATCTGCGCCGGCCAGTTGAAGAAGTCCGGGCGCGCCAGGCCGGTCGAGATGCGTCCCTGCTTGTACACCTCGACGAAGAACGGTTTGAAGACGCGCTCGGCGAAGTAGCCGATGCCGGCCGCCAGTGAGTCGCCGACGACGGCGACCCGGAGCTGGTGGTCGAACGTCGGCTCGCGCATCCGCGTGTCGTGCACGACCGGTTTGGTCGGCTTGGGCGAGGCCGGTGGGTCGGGCAGCTCGTCCACGCCAACCTGCACCCCGCCGATCACGCCGCCGACGGCCGCGTTCGGGTCTCGCCCGGCGGCGCGCGAGGCAGCGTCGGTCACGCTCGTCAGGCCGACGTGATCGGAGATCCACACGAGGGGCGCCAGGAGCGTCATCGAGACGGTGCGGCGGGTTCCGACCGGGGCGGCCTCCGCCGAGCGTCGCAGCTCCGGCGCGTAGAGCAGGGTCCAGACGAGCAGGCACACCGCGATCACGATGAACGTGCGTCCCGCGGGCATGGCGCGGCGCCGCGGTGGAGGTCGCCGTTGTGTGGTTGTCGCCATGTCGTCGTCCTAGAACTGGAAGTAGATAAAGGGTGCCACGCCTCGGGGGCCGAGGGTGGTGATCGCGAACAGGATCAGCGCAGCCGCCACACCCATCGGGATCGGCCGCAGCTGTGAGACCGCGGCCTTGATCCGCTCGGCGGGGGCGTGGGGGAGGAACTGGGTCGCGAGCCCGACGCCGATCGCCAGCAACACGGGGCCCGTGATCAGCTCGGTGGTGCCGCTCGCGAAGGTCACCAGTCGGCCGAGCATCGTGAGCGCCGAGCCGACCGAGTCCGCCCGGAAGAACACCCAGGCCACGCAGACCAGCGTGAACGAGCTTAGAACCTGAAACGCGCTGACCCAAAGGCCGGTCGGCGCTTCGGCGAGCACCCCGCGTTCTCGGAGCGAACGCTTCCAGTGGCCGATCACGAGGTAGACCCCGTGCAGGCCGCCCCAGACCACGAAGTGCCAGGCCGCCCCGTGCCACAACCCGCCAAGCAGCATCGTGATCATCAGGTTCACGTAGGTGCGCACGGTGCCTTTCCGATTCCCCCCGAGCGGGATGTAGAGGTAATCGCGCAGCCACCGGGACAGCGTCATGTGCCAGCGCCGCCAGAACTCCTGGATTGATCGCGCGCTGTAGGGACGATCGAAGTTCTGGGGGAACTGAAACCCAAGGAGCTTCGCGATCCCGATCGCGATGTCGGTGTAGCCGCTGAAGTCGCAGTAGATCTGGACGGCGTAGGCGACCACGCCGACGAGGATCTCCTGCCAACCGTGGCGCGCGGGCTCGTTGAACACCTGATCGACGATCGCGGTCGCCAGATAGTTGGCGATCACAACCTTCTTGAACAGCCCGCCCAGGATCAGCCACCCCGCGCCGACGACGTCAACGTGGCGCGCGTCCCGGCGCACGTCGAGCTGGGGGATGAGTTCCTCGGGCCGCACGATCGGTCCGGCGACCAGATGCGGGAAGAACGACAGATACAGGATGACGTCGGTCCACGACGCGATCGCGAACCGCCGGTGGTACACGTCGACGACGTAGCTGATCGCCATGAACGTGTAGAAGGACACGCCGATCGGCAGGACGACCTGGATCAGCGGCGGGCTGAGCGGCAGGCCGAGCGCGGCGGCCGTGTTCGTCACGTTGACCGTGAAGAACCCGTAGTACTTGAAGAACAGCAGCGGCGCCAGCGTCGCGGCAACCCCGACGCCCATCGCCCACGTCCGCCGGCGCTCATCCTCCTGGTGCGCCACCACGATCGCCGCCAGTTGGCAGATCACCGTCACGCCCAGCAGCAGCGCGATCAGGCGCACGTCCCAGTAGGCGTAGAAGAAGTAGCTGGCCCCGATCATGAACCACTTCCACGCCCGGGCGTTGTGGTTCAAGACCCAGTGGCCGAGGAAGACCAGGCAGAAGAACAGCGCGAAGTCGACGGTAGGGAAGAGCATGCTCGGATCGATGCTAAGGCACGTCTGTGACGAACGGCTGAACGCCCCTCACGGCGCCCTCAGCTCCCGCCGTCTGCGTTCCAGGAAGCGACGTTCCGCGTCGTTCGTGACCAGCTCCAGGGCCCGACCGTAGGCTCGATCGGCCTCGGCGGGATCTCCGGCTCGACGAAGGAGATCCGCCCGCGCCGCGTGGAAGAGGTGATACCGATCGAGGTCCTCCGCCAGCGGTTCCAGCACTCGGAGCCCCGCATCCGGCCCGTCGGCCATCGCGATGGCGACCGCCCGGTTCAGTTCGACCACCGGTGAGGGGCGCGCGTGAGCCAGCGCCGTGTACAGCGTGGCGATCTGGGGCCAGTCGGTGAGTTCGGGGCGAGGGGCCGCGGCGTGACAGGCGGCGATCAACGCCTGCAGCCGGTACGAGCCCGTTCCGTCGACGGGGTCGCGCACGAGAGACAGCCCCTCGTCGATCATCGCGTGGTCCCATCGCGAGCGGTCCTGTTCCTCGAGTACGACGATCTCGCCGGCGGCATCGGTGCGCGCCGCACGCCGCGCGTGTTGCAGCAGCAGCAGCGCCAGCAGGCCTCGCGTCTCCGGCTCGTCGGGGATCAGGTGATCGAGCAGGCGGCACAGGCGGATCGCCTCGTCGCACAGCTCCGCCCGCAGCAGCTCGCCCTGGGTCGCCGCGTACCCCTCGTTGAACACGAGGTAGACGACGGCCCGCACACCGTCGAGCCGCTCGGGCAGGAGCTCGCGCGGCGGCACCCGATAGGGGATCGCGGCCTCGCGGATCTTGCGCTTGGCCCGCGTGAGTCGTTGGCCGAGGGTCGGCTCGGGCACGAGGAACGCGCGCGCGATCTCGCGTGTCGTCAGGCCCGCGACCGTGCGGAGGGTGAGCGCGACCCGCGCGTCGAGCGCGAGCGCGGGGTGACAGCAGGTGAACAGCAGTCGCAGGCGGTCGTCGGGGATCTCGTGCATGTCGTCTCCCAGCGCCTGGAGGTCGGCGATCTGCGCCGCGGCCGCGATCTTGTCCCGGCCGACGCGCTCTCTGCGCAATCGATCGATCGCGCGGTTGCGCGCCGTCGTGAACAGCCAGGCGGAGGGGTTGTCGGGCACCCCCCGGTTTGGCCACGTCCGCAGGGCCTGCTCGCAGGCGTCCTGCCAGGCCTCCTCCGCGAGATCGAAGTCATGGATGGCCCCGATCAACGCCGCCACGGCACGACCGGCGTCCAGGCGGAACGCGCGGTCGACGACCTCGGCGACCTCGGTCATCACATGCCGAAGATCGGCCGGACTTCGATGCCGCCGGTCCGTGCCCCCGGCAGCTCGGCGGCCAGGGCGATCGCCGTGTCCAGATCGTCGACGTCCACGATGAAGTACCCGCCGAGTTGCTCCTTCGTCTCGGCGAACGGCCCGTCGGTCACCAGCTGCTCGCCGCCCTGCACGCGGACGGTGGTGGCCGATGTCGACGACGCGAGCTCCTCGCCGGCTTGGAGCCGCGCACCCCAGCCTGCCGCGACCGTGCCGTACTCGTTGCGAAGCGCCTCGCGCTGCTCCTCGGTCGCCGCCTCGTACGCCGCTTCATCGCCGTAGATCATCAGCAGGTACCGCACGTCCACCTCCGCGCTCGTGGGACGGACCCGGGCCGCCCGCTCATCGTGATGACGGATGGGGAGCGGTGGATCCGACACCACCGCCCGCATATCGCGCTAGCCTGGGAGACGCTACCGCACCCCACGATCGACGAGGAGGCTCACCCGCATGTCCCGCGACACCGACTGGCACGTGTTCGACAAGGCCTGTGAGATCACGGCGATGGCCGCGCGCGGCACCGCCAACGATGTGACGCCGGCGCAGGTGGCCGAGATCTTCCGAGAGGTATTCGGTGCGCTGCGGGATGCCGCGAATGCGCTGGATAGCGCTGGCTCCCCGGCGGGGTTCTAGCGCAGCCGTCCGGAGACGTCTCGTAACGACACGATGCCGACCACGCGCCCGTCGTCGAGGATCGGGATGTGTCGGAAACCCTCCTCGAGCATGCGGTCGCGCGCCTCGGAGATCGTCGCGTTCGGGTGCAGGGTGATCGGATCTCGGCTCATCCAGTCGGCGGCCAAGTGATGCGCGGCGTCGTGCTCGGCCACGAGGGCCCGCACGATGTCGCGTTCGGTGAAGATCCCGTGCAGCGCACCGTCGACCACGATGAGCACAGCGCCGACGTGGTGGATGCTCATGAGTTCGGCAGCCTCGGCGACGGTCGCCTGCGGCTCGACCGTCACGAGGGTGGTGCTCATCACGTCGCGAAGCACATCCATGCGTCGGATCCAGCCTAGCCTCCCGGTCGCGAGCCGGGAAGCGCTGCTCGCCTGGTACGCGCCACGGGCCAGTTCCTATCCATGGCGACGAGGCCGGCCGAACGCGTATCGCACGCTCGTCTCGGAACTGATGCTCCAACAGACCCAGGCATCGCGCGTGGCGCCCATCTTCACGTCGTTCATGCGCGCCTTTCCCACCGTGCGAGCGCTGGCGCTCGCCACGCGTGCCGACGTGGTGTGCGCCTGGGCGGGGCTCGGCTACAACCGCCGCGCGGTGTCGTTGCATCGTGCGGCGCAGGCGGTCGTGGCCGAATACCGTGGCCGGGTGCCGACCGATCCCGCTGTGTTGCGGGCGCTTCCCGGCGTGGGGCCGTATACGGCCGCGGCGGTCGCCTCGATCGCGGCAGGCGTACCCGTCGCCGCGATCGACGTGAACGTTCGCCGGATCGCGGCGCGTGTCGCGCTCGGCTGCGACCCGACGGAGGTCCCACCGGGCGATGTGGACGAGGTCGCGACCGGCTGGGTGGATCGCCGGGATCCAGGTCGCTGGAACCAGGCGTTGATGGATCTCGGCCGGGAACACTGTCGGGCGACGCCTCGTTGCGACGGGTGTCCGTTCGCCGACGCCTGTCGATACCGACGGGCCGGCTGCGCGCCCGCGCCCCCGGTTCGGAGGCAGGGGCCCTTCGAGGGCTCGATGCGCCAGATCCGCGGCAGCGTGGTCGACGTCCTGCGCGCGCAGCCGTCCGCAGGCGTCGCGGCCCTGGCGCGATCGACCGGGTTCGAGCGAGCTCGGATCGCCCTCGCACTCGACGGGCTCGAGCGCGACGGCGTCGTTCGTCGCTCCGGTCGCTCCTTCCGTCTGCCCGACTGACTTGACGCGCCGCCCGATCGCGACGTAGCTTGCCTGGCTATGGGAATCATTCTCACTTCCAGGATCCCTCGTGGCTGAGCCCGACCTGCGGCTCGACGTCGCGCTGGTTCGAGCCGACGGCGTGTCCGCCGGCTTCGGACGCGAGCCGGTGATCGAGAACGTCTCCCTGGCAGTCCGGCCCGGTGAGTTCGTCGCGCTGGTCGGTCCGAACGGATCCGGCAAGTCCACCCTGCTCAACGTCCTCTTGGGCGCGTTGCCCCCGCGTTCGGGCTCGGTCCAGCTCTTCGGTGAGGAGCCCGACCGGTTCCACGCGCGCTGGCGGCTCGGCTACGTCCCGCAGCGCCCGTCGCTCGAGAGCGAGGTGCCGGCCACGGTGCGCGAGATCGTCGCCTCGGGCCGCCTCCGGCAACGAGGGTGGTGGCGTCGGGAGAGCCCCGAGGACCGGGTCACGATCCAACACGCGATCGAGTCCGTGGACCTGGCCGACGTGGCGGACCTGCCGCTGAACGAGCTCTCCGTCGGCCAGCAACAGAGGGCGTTCATCGCACGCGCCTTCGCGAGCGAGCCGACGCTCTTGGTGCTGGATGAGCCGATCGCCGGCGTGGACCGTGCATCCCAGCGACGGTTCCGCGACTCGCTCGTGCACCTCCAACACGAGCACGGTGCCGGCGTGCTGCTCGTGTCGCACGAGCTCTCCGCCGTGGCCGACGTGATCGATCGGATCATCGTGCTGAAGCACACGGTGCTGTTCGACGGGACGCCGGCCGAGCTGGCGTCCTCGGGCGTCTCCCTCGGCATCCACGCCGACGATCTGCCGCTGTGGCTGGAGGGTTTGCGGTGATCGCGGCGCTGCCGTTGCCCTATCCGTTCGACACCGTCGCCATGCAGCGCGCGCTGCTCGCCTGCGTCGCAGTCGGCGCGTTCGCGCCCACGATCGGGGCGTTCCTCGTGCAGAAGCGGTTGTCGCTCGTGGGCGACGGCGTCGGCCACGTGGCGTTCGCGGGCGTCGGGCTCGGGTTGCTGCTCGGCATCGCGCCGGTCTGGACCGCGCTCGCGTTCGCGGTCGCCGGCGCGATCGGGGTCGAGCTCCTCCGCGCGAAGAAGAAGATCGCCGGAGACCTCGCCCTGGCCCTGTTCTTCTATGCGGGGATCGCCCTGGGCGTGGTGTTCGCGACCAAGGCGGGCGCCGACGATCTGGAGATCTACCTGTTCGGTGACCCCCTCACGATGACCGCGGCGAGCCTCGCCGCCGTCGTCGTGATCGGTGGGATCGTCGCCATCGGCGTGTGGTCGCTGCGTCGGGTGCTGTTCGCGATCGTGACGGACGAGGCGTGGGCGCGGGCCGAGGGCCTGCCCGTCGACACCCTTGGCGTGGCGCTCGCCGGGCTGACCGCCGCCGTGATCGTCGCCGGGATGAAGGTGGTCGGACTGCTGCTCGTCGCCGCGCTGATGGTGCTGCCGGTGGCCAGCGCCCAACTGTTGGCGCACTCCTTCCGGCGCACGGTCCTGCTCGCGGCCGGGATCGGCGCGGCCAGCGCGTTCGTCGGCCTCATCATCGGGCAGGTACTCGATCTGTCGATCAGCGGCTGCATCGTGCTCGTGGCGGCCGCCGTCTTCACGGTCGCGAGCCTGGTGCGCCGATCGCTCCCGACGGCGGTGGAGAGCCAGGTATGAGCGTCGATCTCGATAACACCGTCGAGGCGCGGCTGCGCGATGCGGGCCAGCGATACACGCCGCAACGGCGCGACCTCCTGCATCTCTTGGCGCAGGCGGCGAGCCCCGTGTCGATCCCGCAGATCCTCGCGGACAGTGACGAGCTCAAGCAGAGCTCGGTGTATCGCAACCTCGCGGCTCTGGAGCACGCCGGCGTCGTGCGCCGGGTGGCCACCGACGAGGAGTACGGGCGGTACGAGCTGGCGGAGGAGCTGATCGGGCATCACCATCATCTCGTCTGCTCGAACTGCGGCACGATGCGCGACGTCGAGGTGCCGGCCGACCTCGAGGAGACGTTGGACGCCACGCTCGATCGGATCGCCAGGCGCGCCGGCTTCGCTCGCGTCGAGCACAGGCTCGATCTGGTCGGGCTCTGCGGGGAGTGCGCGTCCGTCTAAGCGCTCGCTACGGGGTGAGGTACGGCTGCGCCGGCACCGGGATCTGATCGGCCGAGTCGGCGGCCACGAGCACCTCGCGCCCGACCGGATAGACGGCGCCCGTCACGCTGAGCCACTCATCGTCGGTGTACTCGCCGGCCGGCAATCCCACGACGCGGACCTGCGCGATCGTGGCGTCGGCCACGCAGCACGTCACGATGTAGCGGGTGAGCACGATCTCGTCGGGCGGCGCGCTCGCCTCGTGCGTCACGAACCCCTCGAGGGTGATCGGTTCGCCGGCACGCGCCTCCAGTTGCTGCATCGCCGCCGGGAAGGATTGTGCCGCACCGATATCGACGAAATCGAGCGGACCGGTCACGTCGCGGGCGGTGGCGCCGATCGCCGAGCCGCCGAAGGTCGCACGCTTCCCGACCGAGTAGGCGCCGAGCGCGGTGGGAGGCAGCGCGAGCACCAGCACGACGGGTAGCGCGATCACCCCCAGCATCCAGGACTGTCGTGGACCGAGCGTTTCCTCGTGCGCGGTCCGAGCGGTGACGAGCCGCCCGATCGCGGCCGCCGACATGATCACGGCCCCCATCGGGACGAGCCAGGCCGTCCGCGTCGACAGGTACAGATAGGTGCGGTCGGTCATCCACAGGAACCAGAACATCGCGCCCCAGGCGCCGAGCACGAGCCCGGTCGCCACTCGCGCGGGGCTCACACGCGCGGCGACGCTCGCCGTGACCGCGCTCATCCCCAGATCACCTCGACCCACAGCGTGGCCACGAGCGTGACCGCCGTCACGACGATCAGCACCGTCCGGAAGAAGCCCTTCGAGTACGTGCCGACGTACAGCGCACCGAGCTTCAGATCGACCATGGGGCCGAACACGAGGAACGCCAGCTGCGCGGAGGGCCCGAACGCGGTGAACGACGCGGCGACGAACGCGTCGGACTCCGAGCACAACGACAGGATGAACGCCAGAAACATCATCGCGAGCAGGCTGAGCACCGGCAGGGTCGCGACGCGGTCGGCGATCGAGGCCGGCACGAACGTCTGGATCGTGGCCGCGATCAGCGCGCCGAGGATCAGGAACCGCGCCATGAAGATCAGGTCGCCCGACAGATGCGTGAAGAACCTGCGCGCCCTCGGCTCCCCCACGTCGTCGGGATCGTCGATCGTCGCGTCGGCGCGCAGGAGGCCCTGGGGCCGCAGCGCCCCGATCACCCAGCCGACGCACATCGCGACGATCAGCCCGAGCGTGAACCGGCCGATCACCATCAGCGCCAGCGAGTCGCGACCGCGATAGGCGACGTAGGTGGACGCGATGACCACCGGGTTCACGATCGGCGCGGCGAGCATGAACGTCACCGCGGCGGCGGGGGACAGGCCCTTTCGCGCGAGCCTGCGCGCCACCGGGACCGAGCCGCATTCACAGACCGGGAAGGCCATCCCGGCGAACGCGGCGGCCGGGAGCTGTACCGCTCGCGGCAGCCGGGCGATCTTCGCGAACGACGACGCCGGGACGAACACCTCGATCGCCGCCGAGACGAGCGCCCCGAGCGCGACGAACGGCATCGCTTCGATCAGCAGCGATCCGAACACGATGAGCAGGTTCCGCAGCCACGGGATCTGCATTGGGTGGAGCACGCGTGCGGCGATGGCCACCGCCACCAACGCGAGCACCACCAGTGCCCAGGTGTGATCGCGGTCCGGGGCGACCGGTCGAGCGCCGTTCGTGCGGATGTCGGTTTCGACCGCCATCAGCAGTACCTCCCGAACCGAACCGCGTAGCTCGCGAACGCGTCCGTATATACGGGAGCGCCCGTGGGCCCGGTCTGCGCGCGCATCGCGTCGACCACATCCTGCGCGGTCGAGGGGCCGTCCGAACCTCGGTCGACGAAGAACCCGCCCGCCGCGTCGCCGCGGGACGCGACGGTGACGCCCGGCGGCGCGCTCGCGTCGATCGTATCCTCGGCGCGCACACTTCCCGTTGCGGTGACGACGACCGTCGCATCGGGCACGGCGCGGAGCACCTCGTCGACGATGCGCGCCGTCGCACGGTCATCACGCGACGGGCCATCGGCCAGCGGCATGGCCAACAGATCGGGCGTCGCATCCGCGCCCCACCCGTGTCGGAGGAACGTCGACGCCTCCGCGACGACGTTTCGACCCGCGCGCACCGTCGCATCGCGGATCGAACCGGTGCCGTACCACGAGTCACCGGTCAGGCCGACGTCGCCCGCGACGGTTCGGATCGACCCGATCTTTGACGCGCCGGCCGTCGCGCGATCGAGGTCGTCCCCGAGGGCGGCGATCACCGGCGTCGGCGCGCCCGGCCCGAACGCCCGAACGAGCCGCCCCTGCGCGTTCCGCACCCACGTGCCGGTGATGCCGTGTTGCGAAGGAAGACCGCCGGTCCCGATCGTCGTCTCCACGGCGGTGGGGTCCAGCGGCAGCGATCCTGCGGTCGCGAGCCCGGCGGAGACGCCGGGCTCGCCCGAGCGAGGTTCGTTCAACGAACCGCGTGACGAGGTGCGATTGAGCCACGGCGTGACCCCGTCGGAGAGATCTCCTGTGCCGACGGATTTCCACACGATCATCACGACCAGGGGTGTCGAACGGCCGGAGATCGCGACGCCGGGGATCGCCGCGCCGGCTCGCACCTCGGGGTGAGGCCGGACGAGACCGAGCAACGGCTCGAGGGTCGGCGCGATCTGATCCAGCCCGGGCGTCGAGGACAGTTCGCCGGTCCGGACTCCTTTCCCGATGAACAGCAGCGGCACGGACATCGCGCCGGCCCGTTCCTCCGACGGCCACGGCACCCGGCTGCCGGAGCCAATGTCGCTGGTCACGGGCGTGGAACCCGCCACACCGAGCGCGTCGGGCGATCGGCCCTCGTACATCCCGGCCGAGATCAGCGCGCGCAGATCCGCCGGGAGGGCACAGAACGGCGCCGGGGTCCCGGCGGTGGCGCTCGGCCGGCACGAGGCGCCCGCGCACTCCGCGCGCAGCGCCGCCGCCGGGACCCCGAGCAGCGCGAGCGCGATCAGCAGCACAACGAGACGACGGCCCGTCCCCATGCGCTCCACGGTACCCCCGCTCGGTCGTCGCGCATCGGAGTGTCTGGTTACCTACGTGGTCATGACACGCACCCGCCGCCGGCTCGCGGCATCGCTCGTGACCGCGCTGGCGCTGGTTGCCCCGCTCGCGCTCACCGTCGCGGCTCCCGCCTCGCCATCGGACCAGGATCTGGTGAAGCTGGCGTGCGGTCTGCCGCACGACTATCTCGTGCGCACATGGAACGGTTACAGCCCCGACCGCGGCCCTGAGATCTCCGCGATCCCCGCCGAGCCGAACTTCATGGGCGCCGGCTTGCCGCATGTGGGGCCCTGGGACTACATCCAGCACGTCCCGATGTTCTGGTACGGCCCCGGGCACATCGCCGCGAACGGTCAGATCCCCGGCGCCGTCACGCTCGCGGACATCGCGCCGACGCAGGCATCGCTCCTGCACTTCGACGGGTTCACCGCGCCCGACGGCACGGCGATGAGCAAAGCGATCGAGCCGGGGCAGACGCCGCCCAAGCTGGTCGTCGTGCTCGTGTGGGACTCGGCCGGCATCAACGTCCTGCAGGAGCACGCGAAGGAATGGCCGTACCTGAAGTCGCTGATCCCGAAGGGCACGTGGTACGACGACGCGTACGTCGGCTCCTCGCCCACGTCCACCGCCCAGGATCACGCGACGATCGGGACCGGCTCGTTCCCGATCCACCACGGGATCGTCGCGCACCACTTCCAGATGGGCGGGCAGGACACGACGCCCTGGCAGATCGGTCCGAACTTCTTCGTCGATCCGACGTTCGCCGACATCTACGACCACGCGAACGACAACAAGCCCGTGGCCGGCATCGTGGCAACCGCCGATATCCACCTCGGCATGCTGGGACACGGCTCCTTCTGGAACGGCGGCGACCGTGACATCGCGATGACCCGCTCGCCCGATGTGAAGAGCACCTCGACGGCCGAGGGCGACGTCTGGAACCTCCCGAAAGAAGAGGCCGCGTACTACCACCTGCCCGACTACGTGAACGACGTGCCGGGATTCCAGAACGACATCGACGCGCTCGATCGAGCCGACGGCAAGGCCGACGGCAAATGGCGTTCCAATGACATCGATCAGCTCCAACACGGCTTCGACACGCCGGCCCGGACCGTCTACCAGGAGCGCGTCGTGGAGACGGTCGTCAAGAACGAAGGGTTCGGCGCGGACGACACACCCGATCTGCTGTATCTCAACTTCAAGGAGATCGACTACGTCGGGCACGTGTGGTCGATGAACAGCCCCGAGATGACCGACGCCGTGCGATACCAGGACGAGGCCCTCAGGCGGTTCGTGCCGTTCCTCGATCAGCAGGTCGGCAAGGGCAACTGGGCCATGGTGATCACCGCCGACCACGCGGCGATGCCGAACCCGACGGTGTCGGGTGGCTTCGAGATCTCCACCGGCGCAGTGCAGCAGGCGATCGAGACGAAGTTCGACACGAACGGCGACGCGACCCCCATCGTCGACAACGTGCAGCCCGGTTCCATCTTCCTGAACGAGGACGAGGTCGCCGCCAACGACACCACGATCGACGACATCGCGCGCTTCACGCAGACGCTGACGCAGTCCCAGACAAGCGGTGGCGGGATCACGCCGAACCCCGGCCAGGAGAACGATCCGGTGTTCGCCGCGGTGTTCCCGTCCTCGATCCTCGAGCACCTGCCGTGTCTGCCCGAGGCCGCCAAGACGTCCAACATCGTCTAGCGGACCTTCCCGGCGCGCGGCGATGCGTCTCGTATCCTTTGGCGGTTCCCGGGGCTGGTTGCGGTTCGGGCATGCACGAGGGGAGTACCCAAGGGATGGCAAGCACCGACACCGTGATGGCCGAGGCCGAGGCGGCGCCCGCACAGGGAAGCCTGCTCGCCTCGTGGTGGGCGATCGCGCTCGTCGTCGTGATCCTCGGGCTCGCCCTCGGTTGGCGCTTCCTCGCCGACCCGAGCCTGTCCGCCCCAACCCGCGACCCGGCGTGGTACACGTGGCGATCGCAGGTGATCCTGGATGCGAACCCCGACCGCGTCGTTCAGGAGTGGGGGCCGCACGGGCTCTTCGCGGGTGGCTACCGCGTCAGCGTGCCCTTCGCGGGCGCGTTCCTGCAGCGGGTCGTCGGGATCGACCGCTACACCTTCAGCACGCTGTTCATGATCGCGATCCCGATCCTGACCGGGCTGGCGCTGGCGGCGGCGTTCTTCCGAAGTCGGCGGAACCCGCTCGTGATCCACATGACCCTGCTCGCGACGGTCGCGATGTTCCTGGCGACGCCCTACGTCGGCTATCTGGACAACATCACGGTGCTGTTCCTGTTGTCGTTGATGATCCCGTTCGCGCACGCCGCCCGAACGTCGTGGGGCGCGCGGACGGCGCTGTTCCTGATCGGCATCGCCGCGGCGTTCACGCACCCGACGACCTGCGTGATCTTCGGGGGCATCCTGCTGTCGGTGTTCGGCTGGCACTTCCTGACCAGCCGCTTCTCGTTCGGCGCCGCGCTGCGATCCGACGGTCCGCTGCTGTTCTCCGTCGGGCTCGGCATGTTCGCCGGCCTCGCGTGTTGGGTCATCGGCATCTGGGGCTCGGCGGCCAGCCTTGCCGAGGCCGCCTTGCCGCCGCCCTACACGGCGGAGTTCTTCGCGGCTCGTCTGAAGGAATGGACCCTCTCGCTGCAGCCCGCGGTGATCGTGCCGTTCATCGTGGTGGCGATCGCCTCCACGATCGCGTGGGCCAAGCGCCATCGCGAGCCGGCGCGAACGGAGGATCAGGCGTCGATCTGGTGGCTGGTCGCGTTCATCGGTGCGCTCACGGTCGTGACCGGCAAGGAGATCCCGTACTACCGCTTCATGAACGCCTCGGCCGCTCCGATGGCGTTGCTCGGGCTCGGCTCCTACGCCACGATCCGTTGGTTCTTCACCGACCGCGCGCCGGCGAAATGGGTCGGCTGGGGTGGCGTCGGGCTCATGCTGTGGGCGGTCGCCGCGTGGGTGAAGCCCGACCTGCTTTCGGACGCCGCGCCGGTGTGGATCTTCACCTCGCTGCTGCTGATCGGCGCGCTCGTCGCGCTGCGCGGGTTCGCCGGCGACGTCCTGCCGCGAACGATCGCCGGGACGCTCGTCGGCGTGCTCGTTGTCGCCTCGATCGGTTGGATCGTGGTCGACGGTCTGCAGCGCCGGTGGGTCTCGGACTCGAACCAGTGGGCGAACCAGAGCGTGCGGACCTCGCTGGCCGCCGTGCACGAGGTCGTGAACGCGTCGGGCGACCGTCCGATCGTGTTGTTGACCAGCGGCGGCGGCCGTCCGGCGGCGACCTACTTCGACCGGGACGATCCGACCACAGGCACGAACACCGCCTACGGTTGGACGAAGACGTTCTCCAACGTGTTCCGGACGGGACTTTCCGGCGACCAGACGGAACGCGCCGTGACGTACCTCGGGACGGTGCAGAACTTCCTCGCCGGGCAGCCGACGACCTCGTCCACCGGGAGCACCGGCTACGACGACGCGGCGCTGTCGCACTTCTGCGAGGCCTTCCCCGATCCGAGCAATCTGTGTGCGAGCCAGGAGCTGCCCGAGGACTTCGTGCCGCGGTTCGAGCAGTTCCCCGAGTCGCCGGTCGTGTTCGTGATCAAGGACTACTACGACGGGCTCTGCAGCGTGCAGGAGTGTCCGGCGGATGACCCGGCGACCCCGGCCAACGAACTGCAGGACGCGAAGGACGCGCTGTTCCAACAGGCGATGGACGACGGCAAAGGCGTCGAGGTCGGCCCCGGCGTCTACGTGCTAACCGCTGACGATCTGTGGGCGCCGTCGCAAGACGTGATCGATCAGGCGCAGTCGGCGGCCGACGCCAAGGGCATGGAGATGGCCGATCATCCGGGTGCCCTCGCCAACTGGCCACACAACCTGTTGGTGATCGCGCTGCTCGCCTTCCTGCTCGTCGTGCCGGGCTGGCTCGCGTCGGGGTGGTTCGGCGTCCGCACGACGATGGACAAGATGGGTCTGATCCCCGGTATGTCCGTCGTGATGCTGATGCTGTCCGGCATCGGCCTCCTCGCGATCTGGCGCGGATCGCTCACCACCACGAAGGGCTGGTCGGTGGTGGCCGTCGCCGTCGGACTCGGTGCCGCGCTGCGCTACGCCGACAGCTGGCTGAAGAAGCCGCTCGAGAGCTTCGGCGGGTTCTTCAACAAGCTCTTCTCGCCGTTCGCGACGAGGGCCTTCGCCGTGCTGCTGGGTGTGCAGTTCCTCGCGCAGGCGGGACAGGGTGTCGTGCAGGGCGCCATCGGCAAGTCGATCGGTTTCGGCGGGCAGAAGGGCTTCGACATCTCGAACGTCCCGTCGGCCGACTATCTGTTGAAGGTCGTGCTGTGGCTCTACATCCCGTACACGCTCATCTCGCCGTTCATCGGGGTGTTCATCGACCGCTTCCCTCGACGGCGCGTGATGTGGTGGGCCAACCTGATCGTCGCCGCGGTCGTGGCCGTGATCGCGGTCGTGGTGCTGATCCCGCTCGGCTCGGATTCCTCGGAGGGAAAGACGGCCGCGACGGTCGGCCTGATCCTGGCGTTGATCGCGGCGCAGGCCGTCACCCGGGTGGCGCTGGCGGTCAAGTCCGCCGCGGTGCCGGATGTGCTCAGCGGCAAGGACCTGATGCAGGGCAACGGTCTCTCGCAGGCGGGCGGCGCGATCGCACAGCTCGTCGGGATCGCGTTCGGCATCGCCTTCGGCGGTCTGATCGCGGCGTGGGTCGGCGTCATCTTCGGCGCCGGCGTCCTCGTGATCGGCGCCTTCGTGTCGATGCAGATGCAGCACGTCGAGGCGGCCCAGCACGACAGCACGTTCGGACAGGAGGTCCGGAAGATCCTCGGCACGATCTGGGCGGGCATCAAGGAGGTCGCCGGGCGCGCCCCCGCCGCGATCGGGCTCGTGTCGTTCCAGATGCTGCGCTATCAGTTCTGGGGGTTCGGTCTGTTCGTCTTCGCCCTGTACGCCAAGAACCTCGTGCAAGGTGGCGCGGACAAGGCCGACACGCTGTCCCTCGTCCTGTCGGGCGTCATGGGTTTGGTCGGTGGCGCGCTCGGTCTCGTGATCGCGCAGAAGCTGAAGGACCGCGTACCGCCGATCCGCATGCTCTTGTTCTCGATGTTCCTGCTGGGTGGCGCGACGGTCCTGTTCGGTTCGCTGGTGTCGACGCTCGGGTTCGCACTGCTGCTGTTCTGCGGCTTCTTCTCGTTCTTCCTCGGGAAGATCTCCTCGGACACGATCACGCAGCAGTCGATGCCGGACGACTTCCGCGGTCGCGCGTTCGCGCTCTACGACATCGCGTACAACATCGGGTTCATCGTGCCCGCGATCATCCTGTCGATGATCTGGGTCGAGGGAAGCGCATCGCAGACGCGGCTGATCCTGATGGTCTCCGGGGCGGTGTTCCTCGTTCTGACCGCCCTGATCGGCGTGTGGGCCCGCAGCCGGCGCGCCGAGTTCGCGCCGCAGGACGATCTGGTCGTCGAGGATGTCCGCGCCTAGGGGCGCCGGCGTCACCGAACGGCTGCGTCCCGACGAACTGGGTCTGCTCGCGCTGCGCGTGCTGGCGCTCGTCGCCGTGGTCGTCGGCGTCCCGCATGTCCCGAACGCCGCCGCGCAGCGTTTCGTCGAGATCGCGCACGCTCCTGGACTGCCGTGGCGCGCCACCCTGGTGGAGTACGCGTTCGGCGACTGGATCGTGATCCGCGCCGTCGGGTTCGGCGGCGTCGGCCTCGCTCGCGCGCTGCTCGGGCTCGTCGCATTCGGCTCGGATCTCGTCGCGTGGCGCGCGGTGGCCGCTGGATGGGGACGCGCCGCAGCGGTGCGCTATCTGTGGCTCGGGGCGCCGCTGCTCGCGTTCATCTACCGGCGCAGCGACCTGGTGGCGGTGGCCCTTGCGGCGGGCGGCCTCGCGCTCGCCGCGCGGGGGCGCGAGCGAGCGGGCGGCGTCTCGCTGGCGGCCGGCGCCCTCGTGAAGATCTGGCCGATCGTCGTGGCGCCCGCGCTCGCGATCGAGCGCCACATGCGCGCGCTCCGCACGGCCGCGATCGCGTTGGTCGCGGGCGTGGCCGGCTGGCTGCTGCTCGGCGGCGCGGATGCCCTGCGCCAGGTCGGCACCTTCCGGGGCGCGACGGGTTGGGAGCTCGAGTCGACCGTCGGCGTCGTGGTGTGGGCGCTGACCGGCGAGCATCGGTTCGAGGCCGGCGCGAACCGCACGGGGACCGTTCCAGCCGGTGCGGGACCAGCATTGCTGGCCGCGACGCTGCTCACCGTCGTCGCGATCTGGCTGCTCGCACGCCGAAGGCCGTTCACGCCCGCCGGTCCTCCCGCGCTCGCCGCGGTCGCGGCCCTGCTGGTCTTCGCGCCGGTGTTCTCACCCCAGTACGTCGTGTGGCTGGTGGCGTGGGGGGCCATCGCTGGACGCGATGGCCCCCGGTGGTCCTGGCTCACGAGCGTGCCGGTGATCCTCACCGGCACGCTCGTCACCCTGTGGTACGCCGACGTCGACCTCGGTCCCGGCGGCAACCAGCTCGTCCTGGCGGCTCGTAATCTGGCGGTGATGGCCATCGTGATCGTCTACCTCGTGCGCGCGGTCCGCACGGCACCCGTCGATGCCTGACGTGTTTGCTCCCGACGGCACCCGGCTCCATGCGGTGATCGATGGCGCCGGCGACCCGGTCACCGTGTTCGCCCACGGGCTCACCAACTCCTGCTACGAGCTCGCCGCGTTCACGCCGATGCTGCCCGGCACGAAGGTCCGGTTCTGCTTCCGCGGACACGCACACTCCGACACGCCCGAGCCCGGCCACTATCGCTTCGCCGATTTCGCCTCCGACGTCGAGGCCGTGTCGACCGCCTACGGAGCGACGCGCGCCGTCGGCACATCTCTCGGCGCCGGCGCCATCACGCACCTGCTGGGCGACGAGCCCGATCGGTTCGAGCGGATCGTGTTCCTCCTGCCCGCCGCGCTCGACGTCGCGCTCGGCGAGCACGGCCGGTTCGACGAGGTGGCGGACCTGCTCGAAGCGCTGCCGCCCGACGAGGCGATCGAGCGCATCGTGGCCAACTCCGGCCACGCGGCCGACTACGAGGCGAAGCCCTGGCTCCGCGAGCTCGACATGTTCCTCTGGCAGGACCTCAACGCCGTCGGGGTGGCGCGCGCGATCCGCGATGTGACGCGCGACGTGGCGATCTCGGATCGTGAGCTGCTGCGCGCGGTGACCGCCCCGACGATCATCATCTGCCAGGAAGGCGACGAGCTGCACCCCGTCGAGCTCGGCCGGATCCTGGCCGACATCATGCCGAACAGCGAGCTGATCGTGCTCGGCTCCGAAGGCGAGATGATGGCGAGGCTCCCGGAGCTGGTCGCGAAGGTGGCGGTGTTCCTGGCTGCCGACGGTTGACAGTCAACCATCGCCGGGGCTAGCGTCCGCGCGTTCGAAGGACCGAGCGAGATCGGAAGGAGTCGCCGCCTCTCCACGCCATGGCAGCGGAGACCTACGACGCGATCATCATCGGCGGCGGCCACAACGGGCTCGTCGCCGGCTTCTATCTCGCGCGCGCGGGTCTCTCGACGCTGATCCTCGAGCGCCGCCCGTTCGTCGGGGGCGCCTGCAACACGGAAGAGTTCGCTCCGGGGTTCCGCGCGTCCACGGGCGCCTACGTCCTGTCGATGCTGCGCGAGGCCATCTGGCAGGACATGCACCTTGTGCGGCGCGGCATCGTGGTCGATCCGGCCGGTCCGACGCTCAACCTGTTCCCCGACGGCGCGCACTACTACCTCGGCGAGGACATGGCCGCGAACGTGGCCGAGACGGCTCGCTTCTCTCCCACGGACGCACGCGCCCTGCCGGCGTTCGAGCGCCATCTGGCGACGATGGTCCAAGGGGTGATCCCCTCGTTCAACTGGACGGCGCCCGATCCGCGCATGCGCTCGCTCGCGGACCTGCGCGAGCTCGCGCGCTGGGGACGGATCGGCGTTCGGCACCGGCGGCAGCTGGCCGATCTCGCGTTCCTGTTCTCCACGAGCGCGACGCAGCTCTTGTCGGAACGGTTCGAGAGCGAGCACGTGAAGGCCGCGCTCGGCTGGCACGCGATCAACGACAGCGTCGCCGGTCCCTCCACGCCCGGCACCGCCTACGTCTTGCTGCACGACCACGCCAGCGAGGAGGCCGAGGGGGGCGTCCGGCAGTGGGGCTTCGTGCGGGGTGGGATGGGTCGGCTCACCGCGGTCATGGCGGACGCCGCACGGGAGGCGGGCTGCACGATCCGGTGCGAGGCGGATGTCGCCCGCGTGGTCACGACCGGCGGTCGCGCCGTCGGCGTGCAGCTCGCGGACGGCCACGAGATCCGCGCACGCCGCGTGCTCTCGAACGCGGACCCGAAGCGCACGTTCCTGAAGCTGTGCGATCCCGCTGACCTGCCCGGGACGTTCCTCGCGCGGATCGAGGCGTACCGATGCATGGGCACCAGCATCAAGATGAACCTGGCGCTTCGCGAGCTGCCGTATGTGAAGGGATTGCCCGGGGGCGGCGTGCAGCCCTACCACACCGGGATCATGGAGCTGAACCCGTTCATCCCCGACATGGACGCCCAGCAGGCGCAGGCCGTGCAGGGCGTCCCGGCCGACCCCGCCCACATCGAACTGTGCTTCCCCACCGTGCACGACCCGTCGCTCGCGCCGACCGGCAAGCACATCGTCACGATCGACGTGAACTCGCAGCCCTATCGCCTCCGCGAGGGATCGTGGGACGAGATCAAGGAGGATCGTGCCGACCGGGTGATCGCGACGATCGCCGAGTACTTCCCGAAGCTTCCCGATCTGATCGAGCATCGTCAGGTCGTGACGCCGCTCGACATGGAGCGGCTGATGGGACTGACTGGCGGGCACGCGTTGCACGGCGACATGGCCCCCGACCAGCTGCTGTTCCTCCGGCCGACCCGGGGATGGGCGAACTACCGCACGCCGATCCCCGGTCTCTATCTCTGTGGCGCGGGCACCCATCCGGGAGGCGGCGTCTCCGGCGCGAACGGTCGCAACGCGGCGCGTGAGGTCCTCCGGGATGCCCGGCGGACGCGATCCCGAGGGGGGCGGCCGTGACCGACGTGCCGCACATCGTGTCGCCGCCGCCGGGCCCGCGAACGCAGGAGGTGCTCGAGGCACAGAAGCGAGTGCTGTATCGCGGGCTCGCCGAGGAGGTGGGACCCTTCGTCATCCGCCGCAAGTCTGGTTTCGAGATCGAGGACATCGACGGCAACGTCTACCTCGACTGCGTCAGCGCGATGGCGTCGGTGCCGCTCGGCGCCGCGCATGCCGACATCACCGATGCCGCGGTCGAGGCGCTCGGACGCTACGGCAACGAGGACACGCACTACTTCTCCCACGAGTACGTGCTGCCGCTGGCCGAGCGGCTGCTCGCGATCGCGCCGGGCTCATTGGCGCGGGTCGATATCGCGTTGAACGGTACCGAGGCGGTCGAGACGGCCATCCGGTTCATGCGCAGGGCGACCGGCCGCTCGATCGTGATCGGGTTCATGGGGGGCTATCACGGCGAGACGGGCACCGCCGGGGCCGTCGGCGCGGAAACGAGCGACCTGTCGTTCGGCTATCGAGCGCTGATGCCCGGATTCGTGCACGTGCCGTATCCCAATCCGTACCGCACGCCGTTCGTGGCACGTCCCGGTGGCACGGGGGACGGCACCGTCGACTACATCCGTGATCACCTCTTGCATCATGCGATCGATCCGCGGGAGGTCGCCGGTTTCCTGATCGAGCCCGTCATGGGCTCGGGGGGCTGCGTCGCGCCGCCCGACGCCTTCTGGCCCGCGCTCCTCGACCTCTGCCGGGAGTTCGACGTCCTCTTGGCGGTCGATGAGGTCAAGACCGGGTTCGGACGCACCGGGCACATGTTCGCGGTCGATCGCTGGGGCGTCGAGCCCGACCTCATGGCCCTGGGGAAGTCGATGGGGGGTGGCGTGATGCCGATCGGCGCCGTGCTGGGCACGGACGCTTCGATGGACTTCGGCGATGTGTCGACCGGATCGACGTGGTCGTGGCTTCCGGCATCGTGCGCAGCGGCGCTCGCAACACTCGACGCCTTCGAGCGCGAGCCGGTCTTGGAGAACGTCCGAGCTCTCGAGGCGGCGGGGCTCGAGGGCCTTCGGGCTCTCGCCGATAGGTATCCCGCGATCGGCGACGTGCGCGCCGTCGGCTGCTTCATGGCGGTCGAGTTCGTGACGGACCGCACGACCAAGGAACGGGACCTCGAGCTGCAGGGGCGCGTCGCGAACGGTTGTCTCCAACGGGGCCTGCTGCTCGACCCCTCGACGACGTCGTTGAACATCCAGCCCTCCCTCACGATGCCGGTCGAGGTGATGAGCACCGTGATCGACATCCTCGGTGCGGCGATCGACGAGTCGATCGCGGGGGCCGCGTGATCGATGCCGACCGGTTCGAGGAGCTCGCCGGCGGGCTCAACCACCCGGAAGGTGTCGCCTGGGATCCGGACCGCGGCCGCGTGTACGCCGGCGGCGAGGGCGGCGAGATCTACGTGGTGACGCTCGAGGGCGAGGTCACCCAGGTCGGCTCGAGCGGGGGATCGATGCTCGGTATCGCCGTGGACGGCCGCGGCCGCGTGTACGCCTGTGATGACGGGAATGGCGAGATCGCGCGGTGGGATCCCGTCGCCGACGAAACGACGACATACGCCCGCGGTGTCGGGGGCGAGGGCATGGACTGCCCGAACGTCGCCGCGTTCGGCCCCGACGGTGCGTTGTACGTGACCTGCTCGGGCGAGGAGGGGCGTCCCGAGATCGTGCGGATCGCGCGGGGCGGCGCCCACGTCGAGCGGTGGACGACGGCCGTCCCCGGGTATCCGAACGGGGCGCTGGTCACCCCGGACGGCTCGGCGCTGATCGTGGTCGAGTCCCACGCCCAGCGACTCGTCCGTGTCGCGATCGCCGCCGACGGAGCCGCGGGCGAGATCTCCGTGATCGCGATGTTGCCCGACACGGACGCCGACGGCGTCGCCCTCGCCGCCGACGGGGCCTTGTGGGTCACGCTGTACCGGCCCGACGGCCTCGTCCGGATCGCACCGGACGGGACCTCCCAGGTCGTGGTCGACGACCATCTCGCACAAACCTTCGACGCCCCCACGAACATCGCCTGGGTCGGCGCCGAGCTCGATCGCGTCGCGGTCGCCAACGTCGGTGACACGTTCCTGTCGATCGGCGACGTCGGCGTGGCGGGCGAACCGCTGCATTACCCATCGTTCGACTGACCCGCTCGACCGGCGCGGGCATCTCACCTAGACTGCTGTCACTTGGAATCCACGCTCGTTGATCTCGAGATCGCGACGTTCGCGGTCGGCGAGGTCGTCGAGGGGACCCAGACAGGGCGGAGCGACAGATCGGCTGTGTCGCTACCGCAGCTCGCGGTCGGGGCCGGGGAACCGGCGTTGGCGGAGGCCACGGTCGAGGTCGTCCGTCCCGACGATCCCGTTCGCATCTCGAACGTCCACGACGTTGTGTTGCCCGGACGGGAGCTCGACCGGTGACCGGGGCGCGCCGGGCCGCGGTCACGCACGCATCGCTCGTGCTCGAGCACGTGCCCGATCTGGTCCGGTACGGGTCCAAGCCGAGCCGCGAGCCCGCGAAGCTCGACGACCTCACCGCACGCCTGCGGACCTTCGAGGATGCGGTCGCCTATCCACCGAACCAGGTCTTCATCGGCAACCTGGCACCGGAAGACCTCTGGGAGCGGCCGCGTGCGTGGTGGCAACATCCGGTCGAGGCTGCGTCGCCCAGCGGGGTGAGCGGCGACATCATGCCGCAGCCCGCCTTCTACGACCTGCTGACAGATGTGGATCGATTCGATCTGATGCAGACGGGACGCGCGCCGCGGCCGGACGAGCTCGCGCTGCACGACGGCGCCACGCTCATCGGTGCCTTCGCGGGCGATCATCCGCACGACGAGTCGCTCAGCGCGCAGGCGCTCCTCGAGAACCTCGCGATCAAGGCGAGCGGCGTGCACGCGCTGCGCGATCTGCTGGCGCGCGCCGACATCGATCCCGCGTCCGTGACGTTCGCGATCGGGTGCGGGGAGGAGGCGGTCGGGGACCGCTATCAGCGCGGCGGCGGCAACATGGCCAAGGCGATCGCGGAGGACTGCGGGCTCGTGCGGGCGAGCGGCATCGACGTGAAGTCGTTCTGCGCGGCGCCGGTGCACGCGCTGGTGCTCGCGGCCGCTCTGATCGAGGCGGGGGTCGAGCGGCGCGTGGTCGTCGTGGCGGGGGGCTCCCTCGGCAAGCTTGGCATGAAGTTCGAGGGCGCGCTCGCGAAGGGATTCCCGATCCTCGAGGACGTGCTCGCGGGGATGGCCGTCGTCGTCGAGCTGGCCGACGGGTCGAACGGGCCGGTCCTGCGGACGGACGCCGTCGGTCGGATGCCCGTGGAGGCGGGGGAGACGCCCCAAGCCCAGCTGGGCGCGCTGGTCGGCGAACCGCTCGACGCCCTCGGCATCGGCATCAACGATGTGGGGGTCTACGCGACGGAGATCCACAACCCCGAGATCACGGAGCCGCAGGGAGGCGGGGACGTTGCGGATCGCAACTACAAGATGCTCGCCGGGTTGGGAGTCCTGCGAGGCGAGCTGACCCGGGACGACATCCCGTTGTTCGCTCGTTTCCACGGTCTGCCGGGGTTCGCGCCGACCCAGGGGCACATCGCGAGCGCGATCCCGTGGCTCCCGCACGCGCTCGCCCGCATGCACACGGGCGGGCTGCACCGAACGATGTTGCTCGCCAAGGGCTCGCTGTTCCTCGGGAGGCTGACCCGCCAGTGGGACGGCGTGTCGGTGACCCTCGAAGCATGAAAGGAGACGGGACATGGCGATGATCGAGGCGACCGTCGAGACGTTCGCCAGCCTGAGCGGTGTCGGCGACGTGTTCGTCGACATCTGGGGGCCGCAGTGCCAGCCCTGCCTTGCATTGATGCCGGCCGTCGAGGCGCTGGAGGCGACCTACGGCGACTGGGTGCGCTTCGTGACCGTCAACGCGCCGGACAACCGCAAGGTCTGCCGCGATCTTCGCGTTGCGGGGCTGCCCGCCTACCTGACGATGCGCGACGGTGTGGAGGTGGAACGGCTCACGAGCAACGGCACGACGCCCGAGCAGATCGAACAGGCGATCATCCGTCTGCTCGAGGGCGCGCCCGCGGTGGGCCCGCCGCTCCCCGAACATCTGCGCACCGATGACGACCACCGAAGGGGGTGAATCCGATGGAGCTTCGAGGCAAGAAGGTGATCGCGCTCGGCGAGCGCGACAGCGTGCCCGGCGAGGCGCTCGCCGCGGTCGCGCGCAGCGCCGGCGCCGACGTGATCGAGATCCGCACGGAGTGCTTCGTCTGAACGGCGTCCGGCGCGATGGACCCGGAGAACCAAGCCCTGATCAAGCGGATCGTCGAGGAAGTCGGCGCCGATGACATCGTCGTGATGCTCGGCGCCGGCGACGCGGAGGCGGTCGAGGTGGCCGCCGAGACCGTGCGAGACGGCGACCCGGCGTGGGTGGGTCCATTGGCGGGAGTCCAGTTGGGGCTCCCCGTGGTGCATGTCTTCGAAGACGAGGTCAAGAACCAGGCCGACCGCGCCGTGTACGAGGAGCAGATCGGCTTCTTCGAGATGACGTTGGACACCGAAGAGGTGAAACAGGCTATGCGTCGCGCGCGGGGTGAGGCGTAGCCGAGCCGCCTACCCGGTGATCGGACGCTCCGGCGACGGCGGTGGCGGAGCAAGGTCGTCGTCGTACCACCTGCCGCCCCCGATCTCCCCGCCGTCGACGACGAGCGTCTGGGCGGAGATGAAGCGCGCGTCGTCGCTTGCGAGGAACAGCACGGCCATCGCCTGATCGTCTGGGCGTGCCCGCGTGCTGCAGCGGGATCCTCGACAGATAGCGACGCACGACGTCGCGCTCGCGAGGATCGCCCTCCAGCTCCTCGGTGGCCTCCGGCGTGATCGTCTCGCCGGGCGCCACGCAATTGGCGCGGATGCCGAGATGTCCGACCTCGTGGGCGACCGCCTTCGTCAATGCCACGAGCGCCGCCTTCGAGGCGTTGTAGATGGATTCCGGCGATTCGTTGTGGAACGCGTTGGCGCTCGCGATGTTGACGATCGCTCCGGGAGCGCCGCGATCGATCAGGTGGCTGCACGCGTCGCGCATCAGCAGCATCGGCGCGCGGACGTTGACCGCGAAGCACGCGTCGATGTCCGTCGGCGTCACATCGAGGAACGGCCCATCGGGTTGGACGCCGGCGTTGTTGACCAGCACGTCGACGCCGCCCAGCAGGCCGACCGCGGCCGGCACGATGCCCCGAACCTGGTCGACGTCTGCCAGGTCGGCGGTGTGGACCGACAGGCGGTCGCGCGCCGGATCCGTTGCTTGCAGGGTCGCGAGGTCGTCGTCCAGCACGTCGGTCGCAACCACGTGTGCGCCTTCGTGGAGGAACGCCTCGACGATCCCTCTGCCGATCCCTCGAGCCCCGCCGGTGACGACCACCCGGGTGCCGTCGAACCGCATCGTTCCTCCTCTGCGTCACTTGGTTGGCGGTCGACTGTCGACAGCGTCCTGCTAGGTTATATCGCCATGAGCGGCCAGGCCCCATTGGCTCCGTTGGCGGCGCCCCGCTCGCTCGCCGAAGACGCCGCCGATCGGATCCGCGCGCAGATCCTCTCGGGGGGTTTCAGCCCGGGCGAACACCTCGTCGAGGCCAAGATCGCGGAACAGCTCGCGATCAGCCGTGGCCCGGTGCGTGAGGCGTTCAAGCTGCTTCGGGCGGAGGGGCTCCTGAAGGAAGAGCCCCGCAGAGGCACCTTTGTCGTCAGTCTCACCGCCGCCGACGTCCGCGAGATCTATGGGCTTCGCGCCGCGCTCGAGGGCCGGGCCGCCCGTCTCCTCGCCCGAGGACGTGACGCCGCAACGCTCGCTCGACTCCGGTCGTTGGTCGACGACATCGACACAGCCGTGGCAGGCGGCGATGCCGCGGCGGTCTCTCGCGCGGATCTCGCGTTCCACCACGGTCTGTGCGAGCTGTGCGGCAACTCCCGCATCCTCGAGGTCTTCGACCGGTACGTGCCCACGCTGCGAGGGCTCCTTCGTCTGGACGAGCTCGTCTTGCGCTCGCTCAGCGACGTGTCGGTCCAGCATCGGCCGCTCCTGGAGGCGATCGAGGCGGGCGACCAGGACAAGGCGGCGCGTTCGCTCGCAGAGCATTCCGAAGAGGCGGGCGAGCTGATCGCCCAGGTCGTGGCGGCCAACGAGCGGTCGGCCAGTACAGTTGTTGACCGTTGACAATCTACTTTCCGTGACCTAGGTTCGCCCGGGCGCGGGCGGGAGACATGAGGAGGGTTCGGCGATGAGATCGTTGATCCGTTGTGCAGCGGTCGGCCTCGCGATGGCCCTCGTCGCGGCCGCGTGTGGAAGCGATGCGTCGACCACGAGCACCGCCGCGCCCGGTGGATCGGTCGACCCCGCATCGATCACCGGAACGATCCGGCTCCTGAGCTACTCCGACGGGTTCGACCCCGGCTACCTGGCCGCCTTCGAACAGCAGTATCCGAATATCTCGATCGAGTCCTCCTCGATGGGCTCCAACGAAGAGGCGATCGCCAAGATCCAGGCCGGGTTCGACGCGGACGTCGTCAACAGCTGCGTGGACGAAGCCACCCTCGAGATGGTCCAGAAGGGCATCTACGCGCCGCTGGACATGCAGCGGCTGGACAACTGGAACGATCTGTTCCCGTCGATGCAGACGCTCCCTGGCGTGCAATCCGACGGACAGGTCTACATGGTGCCGGTGGACGCGGGCACGTCCGGCATCGTGTACAACGCCGACGTCGTCACAACGCCGCCCGACTCGTGGTCCGACCTGTTCGATCCGCAATGGGCCGGGCGCGCCGGCATGGAGGACATCGCGGTGACCGCGTTCATGATCGGCGCGCTCACGAACGGCATCCCCGATCCGATCAACATGGACCAATCGCAGATCGATCAGGTGAAGCAGTTCCTCATCGACCACAAGTCGCAGTTCCGCACGTTCTGGAAAGGCGACGCCGAGGTCAAGTCGCTGTTCAAGTCCGGCGAGATCGTGATCAGTTCGGGGTATCCCGACACGGCGAAGGCGCTCCAGAAGGAAGGCGTCAACGCGAAGTTCGCGGTTGCGAACGAGGGGCAGTTCCTGTGGGCTTGCGGGTACGGGATCACCCCCGACGTCGCCCCCGAGAACCTCGACGCGGCCTACGCACTGCTCAACTACTACTCGAGCCCTGAGGCGGAGCTGTACGAGGCCGAGCACTGGAACTACCAGGTGGCCAACGCCAAGGTGCTGGACCTCGCCTCGCCCGAACTCATCGACGAAGCCTCGCTCGATGCGCCTTTCCACCTCGAGAACGCGATCCCCGCGAGCCCGCCCACCAACCGCGACGCGTGGGTTGCCGCCTGGACCGAGGTGAAGGCGAGCTAGTGGACCGGGCGGGAACCTGATGGCAACGGGAGTGGCGGAACGCGCGGTCGCTCCGGGCGTCTCGACGGTACCGCCGCCCGGGAGCGTCCGGGCCCGCGCGGCCGGTGTCACGTGGGGATGGCGCGTGTTCCTCGGGGCCGTCTATCTCCTGCTGTTCGGGCCGCTGGTGATCTTGGTCCTGTTCAGCTTTAACGACTCGAACATCCTGGCCTTCCCGCTGGAGGGCGTGACGCTGCATTGGTACGGCGATGCCTTCCGCGACCAGCTCCTTCGCGAAGCGCTGGTCAACTCCGTCGTCGTCGCGGCGATCGTGGCGCCGGTATGCCTCGTGCTCGGCACGCTCGCCGCGTTCGGGCTGACACGGTTCCGGTTCCACGGCCGGTCGGCGGTGGGCGGGCTCGTCGGCGCGCCGTTGATCCTGCCGTGGCTGATCATCGGCATCGCGGCACTGATGTTCTACGTGCGTTTCGATGTCGACCTGTCGTTGAAGACGGTCGTGGGGACCCAGATCGTGTGCACGTTCCCGTTGGTGACGGCGATCGTGGCCGCGCAGTTGTTCCGATTCCAGCGCGTCCAGGAGGAGGCAGCGATCGACCTCGGCTGCTCGCGCATGCAGGTCCTTCGCTACATCATCCTGCCGCACATCGCCCCGGCGCTGGCGGCGAGCGCGATCTTCGCGTTCACCTGGTCGTTCAACAACTACGAGATCAGCGCGTTCACGATCGGATTCCAACAGACCTTTCCCGTCTGGGTGTATTCCAACGTGCGCAACCCGGACCACACCGCCGTCGTCAACGCGATCTCGGCGGTCATCTCGCTCGTGCAGGTGCTGTTGATCTGGGCGGCGCTGATGTTGCTGCGGGTCCACACCGGCGACGACGCGACGCGCGGCATGATCGCGGGCACCGATTCGATGGCCCCGGCGGCGAGGAGCTGAGGGATGGCGACGGTCGGGGGCGCCGTGGCGGTCACTCCGGGTCGGCGCTCCCGCGGGTCGGGGCGTGGGGCGATGGGGATCCTGTTCGCGCCGGTCACGCTGCTGGTGGTCCTGTTCCTCGGGCCGATGGTGATCATGGCCGCGATGAGCCTGTTGAAGTTCCCGCCGAACACGGCGAGCGGCTACACCTTCTCCCACTACGTCGACGTGCTGACGAACCCGCTCAACCTGAAGATCGCCTGGACCACGTTCTGGATCGCCACCACGGCGATGACCATCATGTTGGCGATCTCGATCCCGCTCGCCTACTACATGGTCTTCCGAGCCGGGAGGTGGGAATTGTTCCTGCTCCTCTCGCTCGTGTTGGCAGACGAGCTTGCGCCGGTGGTCAAGATCTACGCGTGGCAGGTGATCCTGGGTCGTAACGGGATCGTCAACTGGCTGATCCCCGGGCCACCGCGCTCGTGGCTGCTGTTCAGCTCCTTCGCGGTCATCGTGACGCTGGCGGCCACCTACATCACCTACACCACCATCCCGATCTATGCCGCGATGAAGGCGATCGACGCCTCGATGTTCGAGTCGGCGATCGATCTCGGCGCGGGCTGGTTCGTGCAGGCCCGACGCATCCTGATCCCGCTGGCAGCGCCCGGCATCTTCATCGCGATGATCCTGGTCTACATCCCGATGCTCACCGACTTCGTGACCGCCGACATCGTGGGCGGTACGGGCAGCTACATGATGGGCCAGCGGGTGCGGGACCTGATCCTCGGCGCGGGCGATTGGGGCGCCGGGTCGGCGCTGAACCTGGTGCTCCTGACGTTGTCCGTCGTCTTCTCACTGCTCGCCTACCGGCTTGCTCGACTGAACAGGATCCAAACATGAGCGGGATCGACCCCGCGTCCGTGTCGACGGGCGGTACGTCGGCGCACGACGGCGAGATCATCGTCGATGGCGTGACCAAGCGGTTCGACGATGTCATCGCCGTGAACGACGTGTCGATCACGATCCCCAGCGCGGAGTTCTTCTCGATGCTCGGTCCCAGCGGCTGCGGCAAGACCACGACGCTGCGGATGATCGCGGGCTTCGAGGCGCCGGATGCCGGCAGGATCCTGCTCCAGGGCAACGACGTCACGTACGTCCCGCCCGCGAAGCGCAACGTCAACATGGTGTTCCAGGCCTACGGGCTCTTCCCGCACATGACCGTGGCCGAGAACATCGCGTTCGGACCGAAGATCAAGAAGCTGGGGCGGACCGAGATCGCATCCCGCCTGCAGGACGTGATCCGGACCGTCCAGCTCGACGGGCTGGAAGATCGGCGACCGAATCAGCTGTCGGGGGGCCAGCAGCAGCGCGTGGCGCTTGCCCGCGCCCTCGTGAACCGGCCCGCCGCGCTGCTGTTGGACGAACCGCTCGGCGCGTTGGATCTCAAGCTGCGCAAGGAGATGCAGCTGGAGCTGAAGGAGCTGCAGCAGCGCACGGGCACGACGTTCGTCTACGTCACCCACGACCAAGAGGAAGCGATGACGATGAGTGACCGCATCGCCGTGATGAACGGCGGGGTGGTGGAGCAACTGGCGACGCCTCGGGAGCTGTACCAGCGGCCGGCCAGCGCCTTCGTCGCGGGGTTCATCGGAACGTCGAACCTGATCGAACTGCGTGTCGATCGACGCGACGACGCCGTGTTGACGATGGACCTCGGCAACGAACAGCGCATCCTCGCCGTGGATCCGGGGGACGGACAGCATCGCGATCGAGCCACGATCACCGTGCGGCCCGAATGGATCAAGCTCGCCAACGGCGCCGCGGGCGACCGCGCGTCCTACGTGGGCGGGACGGTGGTCGACGTCGTCTATCTCGGATCGATCACGCAGCTGATCGTGCTGCTCCAGACGGGCGAGCGACTGACCGTGCACCGACTGAACGACGAGGTCGGCGCGACCGAGCCCCGTCCCGGCGAACAGGTGATGCTGCGTTGGGCCGCCGAGCACAGTTACATCGTGGGATCGGCGACCGACGCCGGATCCGCCGCGACGTAGGACGAGACGAGGAAGGGACGTTCGGATGGCCATCGAAACCGGCTCCATGACGGCGGAGCAGATCGTTGCCGACGCCAAGCGGTACACGTTGTACGACTGGCACGTGCAGTCCAAGGTGGCGCCGCTCGCGATCGACCGCGCCGAGGGCGTCTACATGTACGGGGTCGACGGACGGCGGTGGCTCGACTTCAGCTCCCAGCTGATGGGTGTGAACATCGGCCACGGCGACAAGCGCGTGACCGATGCGATCGCGCGGCAGGCAGAGAAGCTGCCGTATCTGTCGCCGTTCCACGCGTTCGAAGGGCGTGCGGTGCTCGGCAAGCGCCTGGCTCAGCTCTGGCCGGGTGAGATCGAGAAGACCTTCTTCACTCTCGGCGGCGCAGAGGCCAACGAGAACGCGGTCAAGATCGCGAAGGCGGTCACCGGACGTCAGAAGGTGCTCGCCCGCTATCGCAGCTACCACGGCTCCACCTACGCCACGATGTCGTTGACCGGCGACCCCCGACGCTGGCCGAACGAGGCGCCGCCGATGCCCGGTGTCGTGCACGTGCTCGATCCGTATCACGGGCCGAAGCGCGGGTTCGACGACGCCGACACGGCGCTCGAGCTGCTCGAAGAGACGATCGAGCTGGAGGGGCCCGAGACGATCGCGGCGTTCATCCTCGAGCCTGTGACCGGAACGAACGGCATCCTGATCCCCCCGGACGGCTACCTGCAGGGCGTCCGGGAGCTGTGCTCCAGATTCGGCATCCAGATGATCGCCGACGAGGTGATGTGCGGTTGGGGCAGGACCGGCGCGTGGTTCGCGGTCGACAACTGGAGCGTCGTGCCGGACATCATCACCACGGCCAAGGGCCTTACGTCTTCCTATGCGCCGTTGGGGGCGGTGGGGTTGGCGCCGCACATCGCGGCGTTCTTCGACGAGAACATGTTCTGGGGCGGTCTCACGTACAACACGCATCCGCTGGGGGTCGCCGCCGCCATCGCCGCGATCGACGTGCTCGAGGACGACGACCTGATCGGGAACGCGAGGCGTCTCGACCCCGTCATGCGCGCGCATCACGAGGCGCTCGCGGCGGCGCATCCCAGCGTCGGGCGCACGCGCAACATCGGGTTGTTCGGCATCATCGAGCTCGTGAAGAATCGCGAGACGATGGAGCCGCTCACACCGTTCAACACGCTGAACGACACGATGCAACAGGTCGGTCGATCTTTGATCGACAACGGCCTGTCGACGTTCATCCGGTGGTGGAACGTCATGACGAACCCGCCGCTGTGCATCACCGAGGAGCAGCTCGCCGAAGGCTTCGAGATCATCGACCGTTCGTTGGTGATCGCCGACGCGGCCATGGAGGAGTGAGCGTGGCCGATCGGATCGGCTTCATCGGGCTCGGCATCATGGGCAAGCCCATGGCGCACAACCTCCTGGCGGCCGGGTTCGACCTCACGGTCCACTCGCGCGGTGTCGCATCGGTGGACGAGCTGGTCGAGTCGGGAGCCGCGCGTGGGTCGGAACCGGCCGAGGTCGCGGCCGCGAGCGACATCACGATCACGATGCTGCCCGACACGCTCGACGTCGAGCTGGTCCTGGCGGGAGTACGGGGGGTGATCGACGGTGCCGCTGCCGGGTCGCTCGTCATCGACATGAGCTCGATCGACCCCGGCGCGACCCGAACGATGGCCGCTGCGTTCGAAGCTCGCGGTGTCGCCATGCTCGACGCGCCCGTGAGCGGTGGGGAGCGTGGTGCGATCGACGCGACGTTGTCGATCATGGTCGGCGGCAGCGACGACGCGTTCGTCCGTGCAGCGCCCGTCTTCGAGGCCCTGGGCAAGAACATCGTGCGCATCGGTCCGAGCGGAGCGGGTCAGGTCGCCAAGGCGTGCAACCAGCTCGTTGTCGCGGCGACGATCGAGGCGGTCGCCGAGGCCCTCCTGCTGGCGGAGCGTTCGGGCGTCGACGCGGCGAAGGTCCGCGAGGCGCTGTTGGGCGGATTCGCGGGCTCGAAGATCCTCGAGGTCCACGGCCAGCGGATGTTGGATCGCTCCTTCGCGCCGGGGTTCCGCGTCCGGTTGCACCGCAAGGATGCACGGATCGTGGAAGAGGCCGCCGCCGCAACGGGCACGCCGATCCCGGGCTTCGCCGTTGTCGCCGAGCAGTTACAAGAGGCGTTGAACGCCGGCGACGGGGAGCTCGATCACAGCGCGCTGTTCGTCGAGCTCGAACGCCGGGCGTCCGGATGACCGAGCGGCTCTACAGCACCGATGCCTACCTCGATGCGTGCGACGCGCGGGTCGTCGCCGTGACGCCGCTCGGCCTCGTGCTCGATCGGACCGTCGCCTATGCGCGCGGTGGCGGCCAACCGGGGGACACGGGCGTCCTCACGACCGACGCGGGCGACCTCGCGATCGTCGACACGTTCGTGGACCGCGAGTCCGGCGAGCTGATCCATGCGCTGGACCAGGGCTCGGTGATCCCCGACGTCGGCGCGCCCGTCCACGTCGCCATCGACGTGGATCGCAGGCGCACGATCATGCGGACCCATACGGCGCTGCATGCCCTCAGCGGCATCGTCTTCGCCCACTTCGGCGCCAAGGTGACCGGCGGGAACATGGAGGCCGACGGCACGGCTCGCATGGACTTCGAGCTCGACGCGATCAGCCAGGAGTTCGGCCGCGAGGTCGAGGAACGGCTGAACGTGGCGCTCGCCGAGACGCACGCGGTCAGCGTCCTGTTCCTTCCACGTGCCGAGGCGTTGGCGGATCCCGACCTGATCCGGACGAAGGCCAACCTGATCCCGGCCGACGTCGATCCGATCCGGGTGATCGACATCGAGGGGATCGATAAACAAGCCGACGGCGGGACGCACGTTCGCTCGACGCTCGAGGTCGGGCGGGTGGATGTCATCAAGACCGAGTCGAAGGGCAAGGCCAACAAGCGGATGCGGATCCGCATCGACCCCTCCGCTAGCTGATCAGCGTCCCCAGTCCCAGGAACAGCAGATAGGTCACGATGCCGCCGACGGTCAGCACCAGTCGCAGCTGCCGCGGGATCGGGGAGCGGCCGAACCCGAAGTAGAGCAACGGACCGATGAACGGCACCACCAGCACCACGAGCATCCAGCGCGTCCGGTGCGGCATCGGCTCGGACTCCTGGCGGATCAGGTCCCACATCGCGATCGCGACCCAGGTCGCATACAGCACGAACGGCAGGATGTAGCCGTAGAGGCCGATCAGCAGGCCTCCCCACGACGTTGCGAGCGGCACACCCATGATGGCGATCTCCTTGGAAACGGTCGGGCCGGATGCGGGTCTGATCGATGCGAGGTCTCTGATCCGGAAGGGTTGCGGCACGTTCTCGCCGCCGATCGCGATGATCGGCGGCGCCTCGACGGGGTCGCCCACCATCTGCGGTTGCGGCGGCGGAGGCGGCTGCGTGCGCCAGTCCCCGCCGGGCACCGCGCCGCCGAGCACCTGCAGGTACCGCGCGAGGAACGTGATCGTCGGCGCCATCGATCCTCCACCGGCCGGGAACGGCCGCATGCCGGAGCACGGATAGAGCAGCTCGATCGCGGGCGGTTGACTCGTCGACGCGTCGTTGTTCGCGAAGCAATCGCCGCCCTCCGACGGCGCGCCGAGTCCCAGGTCGGCTGTGCCGCTCCGTCGAACGACGTTGTCGCGGACCGTGTTGTCCGCGGTCACCCACACGTTCGCGTCGTAGATGGGCACGACGAGGATGCCGTAGGTCCCGGAGTCCTCGACCAGGTTCTGGGTGATGAGGTTGTCGCGTCCGCCGGTCACCAGGATCCCGGCGCCGAAGGCGGGGTAGGTGAGCGCCAGCGTCGGCGCGTTCGGGTTCCCGTTGTCGTGGACGTCGTTGCCCGCGATCACGGCGTCGCGCTGCGGCGGGTACAGCTCGGAGTCCAGCGTGTTCGGGACGATCCCGGCGAGGTTGCCGTACCACTCGCTGTTGACGATCGCGAGCTCACCGCCGGCGTTCGTCCCCGAGAACCCCGCCGCGTTGTTCGTCGAGATCACGTCGGTGATCACCGCGTGGCACGGAGCACATTGCCCGATGTAGAACCCGGAGTCGGGGGACCCGCTGGCGTAGGAATGGTCGAACTGGCCGTAGACGGAGTCGTAGGCGAAGATCCCGTAGTCGCCGTTGTTGTAGGCGGTCAGGTACGAGCCCCAGTATCCGTGGACGCGATTCCAGTAGAAACCGTTGAGTAGCTCGTTGCGCGCGGTGAGGTTCTGGATCACGACGCCGTCGGCCTCGATCACCTGGATCCCGTTCGCCCGTTCGAAGCCACCGTCGATGATCGTCGTGTTCCGGTTCTCACCGCGGATCGTGATGTACGGCGTGGTGACCGTCACCTGCTCCTCGTACACGCCGGGGGCGATCAGCACCATGCCACCGGGGCGGACCGCGTCGACGCCGGCCTGGATCGTCGGCGCGTCCCGTGGGACGCGCACCGTGTCCGAGAAGGTCGGAGGGGGTGGCTCCGTGCCCGGGGTCACGGACCCGGTCGGACCGGGAAGGGGTACGTCGCCGACGGCGACGGTGCCGATCATGCCGACACCGGGGCTCCCGTGATACCGGCAGTGATACGTGTAGATGCCGGGCTCCTCGAAGGTGCGCGAGAACGCTGCGCCGGGCGGGAGGTCGCCGGAGTCCCACGATCCGTCATCGGCGGTCGCCGTGTGCGGCGCGGCTCCCTCGTTCGTCCACTCGACGGTCTGACCCGGCTGGATCCGGACGATCTGTGGCGAGAACACGTCGTCGAGCGCCGAGACTGCGGCGCCGGCGGGCTGCGCCGCCGAGACGCCCGGGGTCGGGATGGCGAGCCAGATGGCCACGCTCGCCAGGATCACCATCACCGCGCGCCGAACCATCGGCGCGGACGCTAACACGGGCTCAGCGCAGCGCCGCCGCGTACCAGTCGGCGACCTCCGTCAGCCAACGAGCCGGAGCCTCCATCTGGGGCACATGCCCCACACGCGCCAACAGTCGCCCCCGCCACGCGGGATAGGCCCGGAGCGCGACCAGCGCGTTCCCGACCGGCACCAGCCTGTCCTTCCGGCCGTGGATGACGAGCACCGGGCATCGCACGTTGCTCATCGCTCGGGCGCCGAGCGTCGGGCTCCGGACGTAGGTGTTGATCGATCGAGCGGCCTCCAGGAACGCGAGCGGTGCATCCGGGTCTTGCCGAAGGTCCCGGATCAGCTCCGCGTGCAGGGTGATCACGTCCTCCGGGATCGTGCCAGGGTCGACCGTGAGCATCCGCAGGCCGAGCCGAACGAAGGTGTCGGGGTCGACGGCGGCGCGCCGGGCGCGTACGATCGCCTCGCCCAGCCGGGGAACGTCGTAGGCGGCGAAGGACCCCAAGACGAGCGGATGGGGCAGACCCCCGTGCGCCAGGGGAAAGACCGTCGAGGTCAAGACGAGGCCCTTGATCCGTGCGGGCTCGACCGCCGCCTCGAGGAGCGACACCAACCCGCCCATCGAGTTGCCCGCCAGGACGACAGGGCCTTCCGTTGTCGCATCGATGAATCGCGAGAGCCAGTGCCGCTCCCGCATGAGGGTCGTGCCACGTCCGAGACGGGGAGATCGGCCGAATCCGGGGAGATCGGGGGTCAGGACCCGCCCGAGACCGGCGAGCCATGGCGCCACCTGCAACCAGCTCAGATGCGAGCCGCCGAGACCGTGTACGAGCACGAATGTGACGCCGGTGGGTCCCGCCCAGCTTCGGTACGCAACCGTCCCCTCGATGTCGACGATCTCGAGCGGCGGCAGATCGAGTGTCACCCGGTCAGCCTACCGTCGGGGACGGATGCCCCCGGCCGAAGGGTGTTTTGCACCGCTTGTGAAGCGCTTCACAAGACCTTCACATGCCCTGAGCTTTACTTTCGCGGGGACCGCCCCTACCATGAACCCAGAACGGCAAGGCGTTTGCGCAGGGGGAATGCGAACCCGTGGCCCGTTCGCGACGTATCCGGAGGAGCGACCCCGAGTTCCCGAAGACCGGCTGTGCTGCGTCCTGCGGCGGAGCGGCTTCGAGGAGGAGGCTGATACGAAGTGCCAGACCCAGCTCGTCCCCTAGGGACCGACGACGCTGATGACCTGCGCCTCTACCTCGAGGCGGCGGCCCGCGAGCCGCTGCTGACCAAGGAGGAAGAGGTCGAACTCGCCATGACCATCGAAGGTGGCAAGGAGGGCGAGGAGCGACTCCGCGCCGGCCGCCTGCGTTCCGAGAAGTCGATCGCGAAGGCTCGCGCCGACGTGCGCAAGGCCGAGGCTGCCCGCCAGCGGTTCATCATGGCCAACCTTCGCCTGGTTGTGTCCGTGGCCCGCAAGTACCAGGGCCAGGGGCTGCCGCTGCTCGACCTGATCCAGGAGGGGAACATCGGCCTGATGCGCGCGGTCGAGCTCTTCGACTGGCGCCGGGGGTTCAAGTTCTCCACGTACGCGACCTGGTGGATCCGTCAGGGCATCACGCGCGCGATCGCAGACCGCTCGCGCTCGATCCGCCTGCCGGTGCACATCCACGACCGTCTGCGCAAGCTGAACCGCACGCGGTTCCAGTTCGCGCAGTCCGTCGGTCGCGAGCCCACCCGCGAGGAGCTGGCCAAGGCCCTCGACACCACGGTGGAGGAGATCGACGATCTGACCGAGATGGGCCGACGTGAGCCGCTGTCGCTGCAGTCGCCCGTGGGCGAGGACACCGAGCTCGGTGACCTGATCGAGGAGATCGACTCCGATGCCGGGTTCAACGAGGTCGAGGACCAGCTGCTCCGCGAGGAGATCGGCGGCGCGGTCGACCAGGTGCTCGACGAGCGCGAGCGGCACGTGGTGGCGCTGCGCTACGGCCTGGAGAACGGCCAGCCGCTGAGCCTGCGCGAGACCGGCAAGGTGCTCGGCCTGTCGGGCGAGCGCGTTCGGCTGATCGAGCGCGAGGCGCTGCGCAAGCTGCGCGACTCCAACCTGATCAACGCGGTCGCGCTCGGCAGCTAGCGCGACGGCACCGACGTTGACACGGGGCGGCCCTTCGGGGCCGCCTCCGTCATTCCGAACCAAGCCAAGGCCGTACCGATGAGTACGATGCCTGCGTGCCCGAAGAGACCTTGTTCGACTGGATCCGCAACTCAGTGATCGGGGCCGACGAGGCGGTGATGGGCCCGTTCGGCCTCCGACGGGTCACCTACGCCGACTACACCGCCTCGGGCCGCTCGCTCGCTCCGATCGAGGACTACATCCGCGACGCGGTGCTGCCGCTCTACGCCAACACCCACAGCGAGTCCTCGGGCACCGGCATGCAGACCACCCGGTTCCGCGACGACGCCCGCCGCATCATCCTGCGGGTCTGTGGCGGTGACCCGGCCGAACACGCGGTGATATTCGCTGGGTCGGGGTCGACCGGCGCGATCGACAAGTTGATCGCGTGTCTCAACCTGCGGATCCCCGCCGATCTCGATGCGCGCTATCGGCTTCGCGATCGCATCCCGGTCGCGGAGCGACCCGTCGTGTTCATCGGTCCGTACGAACACCATTCGAACGAGCTGCCATGGCGTGAGTCGATCGCCGACGTGATCGAGATCCCGGAGGACGACGACGGACGGATCGACCTCTCGGCGCTGGAGCGCGCGCTGCAAGAACATGCGGATCGGCCCGTCAAGATCGGCAGTTTCTCGGCCGCCTCCAACGTCACCGGCATCCTGTCGGACACCCGCGCGATCTCGGTGATGCTGCACCGATCCGGGGCGCTGTCGTTCTGGGACTTCGCCGCCGCCGCGCCCTACGTGGAGGTCGAGATGGCGCCGCATCGCGCGGGCGACGACGCCGACCTCGACTACAAGGACGCGATCTTCCTGTCCCCCCACAAGTTCATCGGCGGGCCGGGCACACCAGGGGTGCTCGTGGCGCGTCGCGATCTGTTCCACAACACCGTCCCCAGCGTGCCGGGCGGTGGCACGGTCGAGTACGTGAACCCGCTCGAGCACGTGTACCTGCGCGATATCGAACACCGGGAGGAAGGAGGCACCCCGGACATCGTCGGTTCGATCCGCGCAGGCCTCGTATTCCGGTTGAAGGACGCTGCCGGCGCCGAGGCGATCCGCGAGCGAGAGGAGTCCTTCACGCACCGGGCGCTGCATCGGTGGGAGGGCAACCCCTCGATCCAGGTGCTCGGCAGTCACGACCTCCCACGGCTCTCGATCGTGTCGTTCGTCATGCGGCACCGGGGCCGCTATCTGCATCACAACTTCGTGGTGGCCCTCCTGAACGATCTGTTCGGGATCCAGGCGCGCGGGGGCTGCTCGTGCGCCGGCCCGTACGGACATCGGTTGCTCGGTATCGACATCACCACCTCCCACGACTTCCAGGAACAGATCGCCCTCGGATGCGAGGGCATCAAGCCCGGCTGGGTCCGCGTGAACTTCACGTATTTCCTGTCCGAGCCGGTGTTCGCCTTCGTCCTGGATGCGGTGGATCTCGTAGCGAATGAGGGCTGGAAGCTGTTGCCGTGGTACCGGTTCGATGCCGCCACCGGGCTGTGGCACCACCGTGATGGAACTCCGGAAGCGCCCATGACGCTCGACGCCGTCTCCTTCGATGTGGACGGCCTGCACTCGACCACCCATCGCCATCACGAGCGAGAACCCGCCCTGCAGCGGTACCTGTCGGAGGCGCGGACGCTGCTCGCGGATCCGCCCGCGACGCCGGAAGCCGACGCCGATGGCCCACGTGGGGAGGCGTTCGAGCGCCTGCGCTGGTTCTGGTTGCCGGAAGAGCTCGCGGCCGACCGCTGAAAGGCGCCTTTCAGTCCGACGCCCTGTCCTGCCGATGACCTACGCGGGATGGAGGTTTCTGCGTTCCAGTCATCCGCCGCGAACATCTCGCGCGTTTCGCCCGATGGGAAGAGTGATGAGCCCGACGGGCGGGCGCGCGAACGCGCCCTCGTCGCGCGGGCGAAGGACGGTGACCGCGATGCGTTCGGCACGCTCTATCGGGAGCACGTTGCCGCCGTGGCGCGACTCGTGCGCTTCCGTCTGGGGCGCGAGGACGAGGACGCGGTCTCGGAGGTGTTCCTGCGGGCGTGGCGCGGTTTGGGGACCTATCGCGACACCGGCGTCCCGTTCGCCGGGTGGCTCTACGGCATCGCGCGGCACGTGGCGATCGACGCGCTCAGGGCCTCGGCACGGACCGAACCGCGAGCGGAACTCCCGGAGGCAGAGGTCGAGCCAATGACGGCCGAGTTGCTCACGTTGCACGACGCGATCGAGCGCCTGCCGACCGAACAGCGTCAGGTCATCGAGCTGAAGTACCTGGTGGGGTTGTCGAACGCCGAGGTCGCCGCCGCGATGGATTCGTCGCCCGGCGCGATCAACGCGAAACAGTGGCGGGCCCTCAAGGCGCTCGCCGATGTGCTCGAGGAGCGGTCATGACGCTCGAACGGGATCCCGCAGCTGTGCTGGTGCACGAGCGGCTACAACAGGCTGTGTCCTCGATGCGCGCCCCCGACATCGAGGCCGGATGGGCCGCGCTCGCCGCGCAGCTGGAGCCCCCGCTGGCCCCGGTCGTGCCATTGCGGAAGCCGAGCCGCGGGCGGATCGTGGTGCTTGCCGCGGCCGCGGCGCTGCTGGTGGCCGGGAGCGCGTTCGCCGCGGTGTCGCACTTCGGGGACGGAGGCGCGGATCGCCACGTGCCGTCCATCGCCCCAATCCACCGGCCCGTGACCGGACCGCACATCCACGAACCGTTCGCAGGTCCACCGCGGGATCCCCGGCCGAGCGGCCGGCATCACGACGGTGGCCATCACTCTGCCGGCCCCACCACAGGCCCCACCGACGGCGGCGGCACGACGACCCGCGGGGGGGAGCCGCCAAGGCGCCTCGAAGCCGGGGGACGACCCGAACGACCGCGACCAGGGCACGGGCAACGACGGTCAACACAACGATCACGGGGGCGGCAACAACGGCGCCGAGGGCACGAAGAAGCCCCACGAGTCGGGCGGCTCTTCCTCCCATGGTCGCTCGCACTCCCATGGGCGCTCGCACTCCCATGGTCGCTCGCACCACTGACCCCGATCTTCAAGATTGTTCGCGACCAGGCGTACATCTCGCCCGATTCCCCCGATGGGAAGGGTGACAACGCCAGGACATCCAACCCCATCCCCCTCGGCGACGGGAGCTGGTCTCCAACCTTCGCGCCCTCGCCATGGACCTGGCTGCAACGGAAGAGCCGGCCTTCGGGCTGGCTCTTCCGCGTCAGGCCGCTGACGCGCCGCGAGCACGAGGGCCAGCACGAACGCCAACACGTAGTTGTCGTATCCCTCGAAGAAGGTTGCCGAGGACAGCAGGACGAGCAGTTTGCGCTGGTACCGCGCGTCGCGATCGGTCACCGGTCGAGGTCTCCGGCGAGCTCGCGAGCGGCGGTCACCTGCTCCACGAGCCGGACGCGGAGCCGCTCCTTGAGATCCTCGACGTCGGCGTCGACGTTGGTCTCTCCGTCGGGCAGGATCGGCGGTCCGAAGACGATCGCGAGCCGGGGACGTCGCCACAGCCGTCGCCAGATGATGCCGGTGCGGGGCCAATGCTCCTGGCTCCCCCATACGCCAACCGGGATGATCGGCACGCCCGTCGGGAGCGCGAGACGCGCGACGCCGCTCCGGATGCGCTGGAGGTCGCCTCGAGCGTCCGGATTGACGCCGCCCTCGGGCGCCATCGCCAACAAGGCCCCGTCGTGGAGCGACGCCAGGGCGCGATCAAGCGCGTGGGCGTCGCCTGCTCCTCGGCGGATCGGGATCTGATCGAAGGTCCGCAACACCCACCCGAAGAAGGTCTTTTCGAAGAACTCGGCCGCCACCAGGAACCGGGTCTCGCGGCGGGACCGGCGGCTCAGCTCGATCGCGAGCGCCGGGCCGTCGAGCGCGCTGACATGGTTGAAGGCCACGATCGCCGCACCGCGGGCGGGCACGTGCTCCACGCCGAGCACCCGAACGCGGAAGAGCAGGTGCACGATCGGTGAAACGATCGGCAGGCCGAAGCGCCACCACCGGTTCAATTCGCCCGCCGCCACGGGGCGATGCTACGCCGCCTCGGCGACGCGCGCCCGTCAGTCGAAGCGGATGACGGTGCGGATCACCTCGCCGGCCCCCATCGCCCGGAACGACTCGACGACGGCCTCGTCCGTGAACGGCGCGATCCGCGTCACCAGGCCACCGAGATCGAGGCGGCCGTCGGCGGCGGCCTCGAGCCATGCCGTGAAGTCCTCGGCGATCGGGTCGCCGCCGTCGGTGATCTTCAACGTCGCCTTGCGCGGGTAAGCCGCCCCGATGGTGTCTTGCCCCCAATCCAGCGTGATCGTGCTGTCCGGCGCCGGCACGCCGATCGCCACGGCGGTGCCGCCCCGGGCAAGCATCGCGACCGCCTGGGCTACCACCGCGGCGTTGCCCGTCGCCTCGAAGGACACGTCGACGCCGGCGCCGTCGGTGAGGGAGCGAACCGCCGTGACCGGGTCATCGACGGCGGCGGCGACCACGTCGGTCGCGCCGAGCGATCGGGCCATGTCGAGCTTGGCCGCCACACGGTCGATCGCGATCACGCGCGCGGCCCCCGCCAGGCGCGCGCCCTGGAGCGCCGCAAGCCCGATCCCGCCGAGCCCGATCACGGCGACCGTGTCCCCGGTCCGAACGGGCGCGGTGTTCACCGCGGCGCCGATGCCGGTGGAGGCCCCGCAGCCGAGGAGGCACGCTGCCTCGAGCTCGAGTCCCGGAGGGACCGGGATGACCTGTGCGGCGTTGACGACGGTATGGGTCGAGAGGCCGCCGATCGACAGCGTGCCGATCAACGGGCGTCCATCCGCGGTGTGCAGGCGTTCCGGCTGCTCCCAGGCGTGATCGCAGCGACGGGGACGCCCGCGGCGACACGCAGCGGCAGCTGCCGCACGGCACCGCCCAGGCCAACAGCACGCGATCGCCCGGCGCGACGTGATCGACCCCGTCGCCGACCTCCTCGACGATGCCCGCCGCCTCGTGACCCAACAGCATGGGGAACGGGGACCCCCAGTTCCCGTGTTCGATCGCCCACAGATCGGAGTGGCACACGCCGTTCGCGGCCAGGCGGACCATGACCTCCGCCGGTCCGGGCGCGTCGACGACGATGGGCACGATACGCGGCGGCGCACCCCGTTCGGCGATGACCACCCCCCGTGCGTCGCGCATCCGCCCATCCTCCATGGTCCACGCCGGACGCGCATGCTAGCGTCCGGCGGATGGACGCCCGGAGCCTCCGCGACCTCGTCGCCGCCCGTGCCGATGAGTATCTGGCCGAGCTGGAGACCCTCGTCAACATCGACAGCGGGTCGTTCTCGCCACGGGGCGTCAACGCGGTCGCGGATCGGTGCGAGCAACGGTTCCGTTCGTTCGGGTGGGACGTCGAGCGCCGCGCGCACGCCCCAGGCCCCGGTGAACGGCAGCTCGGCGACCTGGTGATCGGTCGGCGGCGCGGCGACGGCGGCCCCCGGGTCCTGATCGTCGGCCACACGGACACCGTGTTCGACGACGGCACGGCCGCGGCGCGCCCGTTCCGCATCGAGGGGTCACGGGCCCGCGGTCCCGGCGTGTCCGATATGAAGGCGGGACTGCTCACCGGGTTCTTCGCGATGCACGCGCTGCAGGACGCCGGTGTCGAGGCGTTCGAACACGTCACCTACGTGTGCAATCCCGACGAGGAGATCGGCTCGCCGTTCTCCGGGCCCACGATCGGGGAGCTGGCGCTGGCGCACGACGTCGGGTTCGTGCTGGAGGGGGCGCGGGCGAACGGCGACATCGTCTCTGCCCGCAAGGCGACCACCGACTACGTGCTGACCGTGCACGGCCGCGCGGCCCATGCGGGCGTCGAGCCCGAGAAAGGGCGCAGCGCGATCGCGGCGGCGGCCACGCTGGTGGATGGGCTGCTCGCGCTCAACGGTCGCTGGCCGGGCGTGACCGTGAGCGTCGGGACGATCGCGGGCGGCACGCGGACCAACGTGGTGCCCGAGCGATGCGTGCTCCAGGTCGACCTACGCTCGCCGACGGTCGCCGATCGGGAGGCGGCGCACGCGGCGATCGAGCGTCTCTGTGCCGAGCCCGCGGCGCCGGACATCTCGATCGAGGTCGCGCGGGACGCCGGCCACCTTCCGATGGAGAAGACGCCCGCGATCGCCGCCCTCGTGGACCGTGCCGATCGGGCTCGCCGCGGAGCTCGGGTTCGAGCTTCGCGACGCCGCGACCGGCGGGATGTCCGATGCGAACACGATCGCGGCGGCCGGCACGCCGGTGATCGACGGGCTCGGGCCGGTCGGCGGCGACGATCACGCGCCCGCGGAATGGCTCGACCTCGACAGCGTCGTGCCGCGCACCGCGCTGCTGGCCGGATTGATCGGGTTGCCGTGAGCGAGCGCGACGGCTGGCTCGACGATCTGCACCCGGAGGCCTTCCGAACGCTGGTCGAGGGCGTGCCCGCGATCCTCTACATCGACCGGCCCGACGAGTTGTCGACGAACCTCTACACGAGCCCGCAGATCGAGGCCATGCTCGGATTCTCCGTCTCGGAATGGGTGGCCGACCCGACGTTGTGGCGCTCGCAGTTGCATCCCGATGACCGAGAGCGCGCGCTCGAGACGCACCGCCGCTCCAACGCCGCGGCGGAGCCCTACCTCGACGAGTACCGGATCCTCACGAAGGACGGGCGGGTCGTCTGGATGCGCGACGAGGCGTGGCCGGTGCTCTCCGAAGACGGATCGATCCTGTTCTGGCGCGGCGTCATGCTCGACATCACCGATCGCAAGGAAGCCGAGGAGAAGCTCCGGTGGAGCCTCGACGTCCTGCGTCACACGCTGCAGCAGCGACGGGAGCTCGCGCAGCGGCTGCAGCATGCCCAGGAGGTGGAGCGCCGGCAGATCGCCGCGGACATCCACGACGACCCGATCCAGGTGATGAGCGCGGTCGACATGCGACTCCAGATGCTCCGGGATCTGCCCCCCGCCGAGACCGCGGGCGCGCTGGCCGAGATCGAGCGCGATGTCGCCGGCGCGATCGACCGCCTTCGCTCGCTCCTGTTCGAGCTCCGTCCGACGGCGCTGGAACGTGAAGGGCTGGTGCCCGCCCTTCGGATCTACCTCCAGCACACGGCCGGTCCCGTCGGGTGGACGGTGTCGTTCCTCGACGAGCTGACGTCCGAGCCGGACGCGGACATGGCGGCGCTGCTGTACCGGATCGCCCAGGAGGCCGTCGTCAACGCGCGCAAACACGCCGAGGCGACGTCGGTGCGGATCGAGGTGGTCGAGGCCGCCGACGGCATCGTCGTGCGCGTCATCGATGACGGTCGCGGCTTCGTGCCCGACCTGCGATCGGATCCGGAGCCTGGGCACCTCGGCCTGTCGACGATGGTGGAACGCTCGGAGCTCGCCGGCGGATGGGTCCGTGTGATCAGCGCGCCGGGGCGGGGGACGACGGTCGAGTGTTGGCTGCCGGTCGACATCGGCTCGGGCGATCCGGATCTGGCGCCCCTCGCGACGGCGCCGGCGCAGCCGACGAGCTAGGCCCCCGCCGGCGAGAGGGCCGGATCGATGGCGAGGCCTGTTGCCGGGTCGAAGTAGTGGAAGCGTGATGGGTCCAAGGTCAATCGGATCGTGGACCCGGCCGATGAGGTCGTGCGCGCGTCCACGCGGGCGCAGAACACGCACATCGGGTGATCCTCGGCCATCAACAGGATCTCTTCGCCCTCGTCGTCGGCAGCCGCCCGCAGCTCCTCGGTCGCGACGGGCGGCGCGTCGATCCGGAAGATGACGTTGACCTCCGATCCGAGTTCCTCCGTGACGTCGACGGTCACGTCGATCGTCGGAAGGTCGTCGCCGTGCCAGAGGGACTGGTCCTCGATGTCGGAAGGCCGGATCCCCAAGATCACCGTGCGTCCGTCGAAGGCGGTCAGGACGCCCGGTTCGACGGGAACGTCGAAGCCCGCGAACGATACCCGGTCGCCCTGCACCGACGCCTCGACGAGGTTCATCGGCGGGGACCCGATGAAGGCGGCGACGAAGAGATTCGCCGGATGCCGGTAGAGGGTCTGCGGTGTATCGACCTGCTGCAGGATGCCGTCGCGCATGACCGCGACGCGATCGCCCAGCGTCATCGCCTCCACCTGATCGTGGGTCACGTAGACGGTCGTCGTGCCGAGCCGTTCGTGCAGGCGTTGGAGCTCCGCGCGCATGTGGACGCGCAGCTTCGCGTCCAGGTTCGACAGCGGCTCGTCCATCAAGAAGGCCTTGGGCTCGCGCACCATCGCGCGACCGATCGCGACACGCTGGCGTTGCCCGCCGGATAGCTCCGAGGGCTTCCGATGCAGCAGACCTTCGAGCCCCAGGATCGTGGCGGCGTCGGCGACCCGCCGTTGTCGCTCGTCCTTCTGCATGTGTCGCAGTTTGAGGCCGAAGCCGAGGTTCGCCTCGACCGTCATGTGCGGGTACAGCGCGTAGTTCTGGAACACCATGGCGATGTCGCGAAGCTTCGGCTCGAGGTCGGTGACCTGTTCGCCGCCGATCGAGATCTCGCCGGCGGTGACCTCCTCGAGGCCCGCCAGCATGCGCAGTATCGTGGACTTGCCGCACCCCGAGGGTCCGACGAGCACCATGAACTCCCCGTCCTGTACCTCGAGCGACACCGCGTTCACCGCGATCACGTCGCCAAAGACCTTCGTCACGCCGTCGAGCACGATCTCTGCCATCACCGCTCCTTCCGGCCGCGAGTGTGCGGGTCCAGCCGCCGATGGGTCAAGCTCGCACGCGTCCGGGCGTGCGCGGCGCCTCCGGCGCCGAGCAGGTCGAGCCCGAGCATGGCCGCCCCCACGACCGGGGGCGCGGTCAATCGAACGATGCGCGCATCCGGGGCAACCGCGTGCACGCCTTCGGCGATGCGAGCGAAGAACGGCTCCCACCCGTTGCGGAAGATGCCGCCCCCCAGGACCACCTCGGGATCGAGATCGCGCATGCCGAGCTTGCGGATCGCCGCGGTGGCCATGGTCGCGATCTCGTCGGCCTGTCGGTCCACGATCTCCGTTGCGATCGCGTCGCCGGCGGCGGCGTCGGCAAAGACGATCGGTGCGAGCTCCGCGAGCCGGTCGTCGCCGAGCCGCTCCGTGTACATGGCCTCCATCACTTGTCGCGCCGTCCGCATGCCGTAGTGCGCCGGCACGCTTCGTTGCAGGCTGGTGCGCGCTCCGCGCCCATCGCCGGCGCGGATGGCATGCCACAGGGCCGCCGTCCCGATCTCGCCGCCGCCGCCCCAGTCTCCGCTCACCGGGCCGATCGCCGGCAGCCGGAAGACGCGGCCGTCCGGCGCGACCCCGCTGCAGTTGGTCCCGAAACCGCACACGATGCCGACGCCCCAGGTGCGGTCGGTGCCGGCACGCAACACCGCGAACGTGTCGTTCCGCAACACGTGCTCGCCGACCCATCCCCTGCCGGTGAGACCGCGACCGATCCGTCGATCGTCCACGGGGAGGTCCGCGCCCGCGAGGCAGAAGACCCCGACGTCGGCGACCGGATGCGGCGGTGTCGCGAGGCCGGCATCGACGCAGACCGCCCGGATGGCCGCATCGATCTGAGCGAAGAAGGCGTCGTCGCCAGTGCGCTCGTAGTCGCGCGCGGCAACGCGCCGGGCGCCGAGCACCGAGCCATCTCGGCGGAGCAGCGTCGCATCGATCTTCGAGCCGCCACCGTCGATCGCCAGCAGCGCCGGACGTCTCACGGCAGCTCCTCGAGCGTGTCGATGCGGACGAACACGGCACCCGCTGCGGTCAGACGCTCGATCATCGGCGCGAGCCCGTCTCCGGTGCCCCCGGGCCACGTGTGCATCAGCACCACGGCGCCGTCGCCATGGCGCGATGGCGCCGGCCACGGCGTCGGTCGCGATGGCCTCGCCCGTGCGCCACGGTTCCCAATCCTCCAACTCGACGTGCCAGTGCACGTTCCGATAGCCGGCTCGGGCCAGCTCCTCGAGCACGGCCGGATCCTCGGAGCCCGCACCGAATGGGCATCGGAACCACGGTGCCGGGTCGGCGCCCGTCGCGGCAACGATCGCGCGCGCACCATCTTCGATGTCGGACGCGAACCCGCCTCCGAGCAGCAGCGGCATCCTCGCGTGATAGTGCGAATGGTGACCGACCAGATGGCCGTCGACCGCGATCCGTCGCGCCGTCTCCGGATAGGCCTCCGCCCAGCGGCCCTGGACGAAGAACGTGGCGGGCGCGCCCGCCGCCGCGAGCACATCGAGGATGCGCTCGGCGTTCCCCGGCGGGCACCACGGGCGATCCGGATGCTCGGCGTCGAACGTCAGGGCCACGCGGAAGGTGGTGTCACTCATGTGTCGTCACCTTCGCGGCGTGGACGTAGGCGCCGGGCTCTCGTCCGGCGAGGATCGCGAGACGCCAGGCGAGCAGCTGTGCCGGGACGATCGCCGCCGCCGGGCTGAGGAGGGGGTTGAGCGGGCCGACGTCGGTGGCGCCCGGCGCCGACACCCCCGCCGTGACCGTCCAGACGGCGGCTCCCAGGCCGCGCAGCTCGTCGGCGATGGCGAGGTCGAGCTCGCGGGTCTCGGGCTCGGTCGCGATGATCATCGCCGCGAGGTCGGGGCCGGCCAGCTCCAGCGGGCCGTGGCGGAACTGCGCGGTCTGCAGCGACTCGACGGGCATCCCCACGGCTTCCTTCAGCGTGAGCGCGCCCATCTCGGCGGCCGCGCGGGCACCGCCGCGAGCCAGGATCACGGTCGTCGCGCGGCCGCCGTGCCAGGTCACGAGATCGTCGGCGAGCGTGTCGCGCGCCAACAGCCCTTCGATCGCCGCTGCGGCCGCCTCTGCGTCGCCGCGGAGACCGTCAAGCACCGCGTCGGGTGCCATGCCGGCGATCGCCATCGCGGACGCGCCGATCACCACGAGCGCCGCCGCGAAGGTCATCGTGCTCGGCCCCGTCTCCTCACCGGCGAGGGTCTGCATCGTGAGGTCGGCGACCCTCGAGAGCGAGCTGTCGGGATCGTTCGTCACGGCGATGATGCGCGGCGCCTCGCCGCGGGCCCGGAGGCGTTCTGCGGCGCGCACCGTTTCCGCGCTCTCGCCCGATTGGCTCACGAGTACGAGATCGTCGCCCGCGCGCAGCATCGGGAGGCGGAAATGCAGCAGCTCGGCGGTGTCGGTCATGACCGCCGCGACACCCTCGCGGGCAAGCGCCGTGACGGCGGGATAGCAGGCGTCGTAGGAGCTTCCCATGCCCGCGAATACGAGCGTCCCGCCCGGTCGAGAGGCGACGGCGGCCAGGACGTCTGCTTGCGATGCAAGCCCTTCGGCGGCCCGACGGAGCGCGGCCGGCTGTCCCGAGATCTCCGCGATGAATGGGTCAGGAAAGTTTCCTAACGATTTCACGACCGGAGTGTACGATGCAGAAGTCATGGGTGTGAAGGTGGCTGTCGTGGGTGGAGGCAGCACGTACACGCCCGAGCTCGTCGAGGGGTTCGTGACGCGTGGCGACCGCCTTCCCGTCGACGAGCTGACCCTGTTGGACATCGATGCCGAGCGGCTCGCCATCGTGGGCGCGCTCGCCGAGCGCATGATGCGGCGAGCCGGGTGGGGCGGCACGTTGCGGCTCACCGGCGACAAGCGCGAGGCCCTCGAGGGTGCCGACTTCGTGATCGTGCAGCTTCGGGTCGGCGGCAACAAGGCGCGGTACACGGACGAGACGATCCCGCTGGAGTTCGACTGCATCGGACAGGAGACGACCGGCGCGGGCGGGTTCGCGAAGGCGCTGCGGACCGTGCCGGTCGTGCTCGATCTGGCCGACCTCACGAAGGAGATCGGCGCGCCCGGCGCGTGGTTCGTGGACTTCACGAACCCCACGGGCCTCGTCACGCAGGCGCTGCTGGACCACGGCCACCACGCGCTGGGTCTGTGCAACGTGGCGATCGGCTTCCAGCGGTCCTTCGCCGGGCGCTTCGGCGTCGAGCCCGATCGGGTGCAGCTGGAGCACGTGGGCCTCAACCACCTGACGTGGGAGCGCAAGGTGCTGGTCGACGGCACGGATCGGTTGCCGGAGCTGCTCGCCGATCCTCCGCTGGACCCGGGCGAGGACGAGTTCGAAGGGATGCCGATCGGGTTCATCCGCGAGCTCGGCGCGATCCCGAGCTACTACCTGCACTACTACTACCGGACCTCCGCGGTGCTCGCGCACCAACGGACGGGGAAGACGCGCGCCGAAGAGGTGATGGAGATCGAGGCCGGGTTGCTCGAGCTCTACAAGGATCCGACGCTGGACACGAAGCCCAAGCTCCTGGAGGAGCGTGGCGGCGCGTTCTACTCCGACGCGGCCGCCGCCTTGATCGCCTCGCTGCACGCCGACACCGGCGACGTGCAGGTCGTGAACGTCCGCAACGACGGCGCGATCCCGAACCTCGCGGCCGACGACGTCGTCGAGGTCACGTGCACCGTCGATCGCGCGGGCGCGCATCCGCTGCCCGTCGACCCGCTGGCGCCCGAGATGTCCGGGCTCGTGGCCCACGCCAAGGCCTACGAGAAGCTGACGATCAAGGCCGCGATGTCCGGCAGCCGCACCGATGCGCTCATGGCGCTCATGGCGAACCCGTTGATCCCCGATTGGGATACCGCCGGGCCGCTGCTCGACTCGCTGCTCGAGGTCAATCGTCGCTACCTGCCGCGCTTCTTCCCCGAGGGGTGAGCCGAGCTATCCCTCCGGCAGCTCCGCGGCGTTGGCCTGGATCTTGGCCAACGCGTCTGCAGCGTCGCGGATGCCGCGCTCGCCGTCGCGGAACGTCGTCTCCATGAAATAGACCGATTCGCGTTGACCCGCGGCCTCCGCGACGGGGAATGACATCGCGGCGGGATCGAGCCGATCGGCGTACTCGACGGCGACCGGCAGCCTCGACAGCGACGGCTGGAAGAGCTCGTAGTGGTTCATCGACGGGTACTGCACCTCGGCCTCGATACCCTCGGCCTCCATCGCGGCACACACGACCTGGTTCGTCCGGCCCGCGAACACCTCCGGGTCGATCTTGAGGATGTAGTTGTAGAAACTCCACCGCGTGACGCGGGGATCGACCGGCATGACCGTGACACCGGGGATCTCTGCGGCCATCGCCTCGAACGCCTTCCCGGCGATCGCGCGGGCTTCCTGCTGCGCCGGGAAGCGGCGCATCGCCACCTCCAACAGCGCTGCGTTCAGCTCCGACAGGCGGTAGTTGGCGCCGAAGGTGTAGTCCTTCTCGTCCGGATCCTTCGCCCGGCCGCAGTCGATGATCGAGTGGGCACGCATCGCGAGCGTCTCGTCGCCGGTCAGCAGGGTGCCGCCCTCGCCCGAGGTCAGGATCTTGGATGACTGGTGGCTGAACGACCCGAAGTCGCCGATGCAGCCGGCCCCCTGGTCGTTCCATCGCTGGCCGTGCGCGTGTGCGCAATCCTCGATCACCGCCAGGCCGTGGCGTCGCGCGATCTCCATGATCCGGTCCATGTCCGCCATCTGGTGCCCGAGGTGGACCGGCATGATCGCCCTCGTCCGGTCGGTGACGGCGGCCTCCGCCTGTTCGGGATCGATCGTCCAGGTGTCGGGCGTGACATCGACGAAGACCGGGAGTGCGCCGGCCGCCATCGGCGCGTACGCCGTCGCCGCGAACGTGAGCGCCGGCACGATCACCTCGTCGCCCCAGCCGATGCCCAGTGCCTTGCAGGCCACCTCCATCGTGACGGTGCCGTTCATCATCAAGATCCCGTGCCGAGCCCCCTGGTAGGCGGCGAACGCCTCCTCGAAGGCGCCGCCGTGCCGGCCCGGCTCGGGGAACCCACCCCATGCGCCGCTGCGGACGACGTCCGCGACCGCCGCCACATACTCCTCGTCGTCGGTCTGCGGCCACGGGGGATAGGGGATCGTCCGCACCGGGGTCCCGCCGTTGATCGCGAGCGTTGCCATGAACTGATCAGCTCCTTCCGGACGGGCGGATCCGCAACTCGCCTTGACCGCCTCCCGGCGACCAGGCTAGCATCCGAGGCTGTTCGTTAGGAAAGTTTCCTGACTGACTCCGAGGGGTGAGGTCACGGGCGTTCAGCAGACCTTCGCCGCCGGGACGCCGAGCCTGCTGCGGGCCATCAACGAGCGCACCGTGCTCGAGTGCATCCGCCAGGTGGGGCCCGCGTCCCGCGCGCAGATCGCCCGAGCCTCCGGTGTCTCCAAACCGACCGTCTCCCAGGCCCTGACCGTGTTGGAGAAGGCGCACCTCGTGCGGGAGGCCGGCCGTTCCTCCGGCGGGAAGGGGCCGACCGCGGTGCTGTACGAGCTGAACCCCTCGGCCGGTCACGTGGTCGGTATCGACGTCGGACGCGAGGGGGTGCGCGCGGCGGTGACGGACCTGGCCGGGACGATCACGGCCAGGATCGACGAGCCGACGCGCCTGTCCAGCGCGAAAGCCTTGATCGCGCAGCTCGGACGTGTCGCCCGGGACGTTGCCACGGATGCCGGGTTGCGGTGGCGCGATGTCACGGTCGCCTGCATCGGCAGCCCGGGGGTGTTCTCGGCGGGCGGTGACCATCCGACGCTTGCCCACAACCTGCCGGGCTGGAACCGGGCCGGACTGCTCGACGCCGTCCGTGCGGAGCTTGGGACGCACGTGCTCTTCGAGAACGACGTCAACCTTGGGGCGCTCGGCGAGCGTCGTTTCGGACTCGGGCGCGAGGTCGAGAACTTCGTCTATCTGCATGTCGGCACGGGAGTCGGGATGGGCATCGTGATCGACGGCGAGGTCTACCGGGGCGCGAACGGCGCGGCCGGCGAGGTGGGGTATCTCCCGCTGGCGATCAGCGACCCGCACGATCGGGATTATCGACGCCGGGGGCCGCTCGAATCGGCGATCGGCGCAGCGTCGGTCGTGCGGTCCGCGCGCGAGGCCGGCCTGCGTCGATCGGGCCTGACCGCCGCCCAGGTCATCGAAGCGGCACGGCGTGGCAACGGAAGGGCCGTCGAGGTCGTGGCTGAGCTCGGAGGCCGCATCGGCCTTGCGCTGGCGGCGATCGTCTCGGTCCTGGATCCGGCGCTCGTGATCCTCGGGGGCGGCATCGGTCGCAACGGGGATCTCCTGCTCGAGCCGATCCAGCGCGAGCTGGCGACCCTGGCGCCCGTGCAGCCACCCGTGGTGGTGTCCCAGCTGGGCGAGGACGCGGAGCTCTTGGGAGCGGTCTCGATGGCGCTCGGCGTGGCGCAGGAGCGATTGTTCGCACGGACGGAGACGAAGGGTGAGATCGCCGTATGAAACGGGGCGCACCGTGAAACCCCCGGGGACGGAAGATGCGTACCGACGGGTAACGACAGCGAGGAGGAGACCCACGATGCGACGGATCTTGGCGGTGGCGGTGGCGATGTTCGCCGTCGCAGCGGCAGCGTGTAGCTCGGGTGGGGGAGAGTCGAGCTCGTCGGCGGTCGACACGACGAACCACGAGCCGGTCACGCTCACCATCACGGGCGAGTGGACCGGCGTCGAATGCGACAAATGGAAAGAGATCTTCCCGGCGTTCACGGAGGCCTACCCCTGGGCGACGGTGGACCCGATCTGCAACGTGAACGACGACAAGGCGATCAAGCAGATCAACGCCGGCAACGCACCCGATGTGGTGCAGTCCTTCGGCGTCGACAACGTCGGGTCGTTCTGCAACTCGGGCGCGTGGCAAGACCTGAACCCCTATATCCAGGGCGGGGACGGCATGGACATGAGCCAGATCCCGTCCGCCGCGCTGACATACACGGCGTGGAACGGCGAACAGTGCGCGCTGCCGTTCCTGACCGACACGTTCGGGCTCTACTACAACACCGACTCGCTCCAGGCAGCGGGCCTATCGGGTCCGCCCAAGAACACCACCGAGTTGCAGGACTACGCAAAGAAGCTGACACAGTGGAACTCGGACGGATCGATCAAGGTGGCCGGCTTCGTTCCCAACTCCACGTACTACTGCTGTGCGTTCACAGCCGTGAACCTGTCCTACATGTTCGGCGCGAAGTGGCTGGACGACAGCGGACAGGCGTCCTTCGCCTCGGATCCGGCGTGGGCGACCGCACTGCAGTGGCAACATGACTTCATCGCCGATGTGTACGGCGACGGAGACTTCCAGACGGGCGCCGACAAGCTGACGGAGTTCATCTCCGGCGCGGGCAACGAGTGGAACGCGCAGCAGGACCTCGGCACGGGCCGGGTCGCGATGACGATCGACGGTGAATGGCGCAACGCCTTCGTGCCGGACGACCTCAACTACGACACCGCTCCGCTGCCCGTCACGCCGGATCGCACAGACCTCTACGGTGGCGGCCCGTCCGGCGGAACGGTGATCGCTCTGCCGAAGGGGTCGCCGCATCCCCCAGAGGCATGGCTGTTGCTGAAGTGGTTGGCGACCGACACCGACACGCTGGTGGACGTCGCGAACAGGATCAACAACGTGCCGACCACGAACGCGGCGATCTCGTCGCCGAACCTGGATCTGCCGCCACAGTTCGGGACGTTCATGGACGTGTTCCAGAACCCGAACTCGGGCTGGGTGCCGACGACCCCGATCGGCATCGAGATGGACACCTACATCAACGCGTTCATGCAGAAGTGGCAGGCGGGGAACGCGACCGACTTGCAGCAAGGGCTGCAGGACGCGCAGGATCAGACGAATAACGCGCTGGAACAGGCGCAGATCTAGGAGGGGGTACGGCAACCTCCACGATGGCCGCGTACGAGACGGCGGCGGCGGTTCCTCGCCGCCGCCGTCCACGGCGCTGGCGCGAGCGCGGCGCGGTGCTCGTGTACCTGTCCCCATGGATCATCGGGTTCTTGATCTTCACGCTCGCACCGATGATCGCGAGCCTGTACTGGTCGTTCACCAAGTATCAGCTGCCCGCGCCGCCGAAGTGGATCGGCACCCTGAACTATCAGTTCATGTTCACGAAGGACCCGTTCTTCTGGGTCGCCGTGCGGAACACGATCTGGATCATCGTGGTGGGCCTGCCGATCCGGATCGCGTTCGGGATCATCACCGCGCTGCTGCTGACGAGGAAGCGTCGGGGCGTGAACAGCTACCGGACGATGTTCTTCCTGCCCACGATGGCCCCGGTGGTCGCCGCCACGCTCGCGTTCGCGTATCTGTTGAATCCCGACTACGGGCCGGTCAACGTCCTGTTGCGCAAGATCGGTATCTCACATCCACCGCTGTGGTTCTTCTCACCTCAGTGGTCGAAGCCCGGGCTCGTCCTCCTCGGCCTCTGGGGTGTGGGCGACGCGATGATCATCTTCCTTGCGGGGTTCCTCGACGTGCCCAAGCACCTGTATGAGGCGGCCGATCTGGAGGGGGCAAACGGGTTCGCGAAGTTCCGGCACGTGAGCCTGCCCATGGTGTCGCCCGTGATCTTCTTCGAGGTCGTCACGGGGATCATCTTCGGATTCCAGTACTTCACCCAGGCCTACGTCGTCGCGGGGGTCAGCTCCGGCGGCGCGCTCGGTGACCCGCAGAACTCGACCTTGTTCTACTCGGTGCATCTGTACGGGCAGGGCTTCATCAACTTCAAGATGGGCTACGCATCGGCGATGGCCTGGGTGTTGCTGGTCATCTCCCTCGTCTGCACGGTGGTCATCCTGCGCGGCTCACGGCGGTGGGTGCACTATCAGGGTGGGGCGTTCCTCCGATGAGCGGCCTGGGGAGTCTGCCACCGAGGCCCGTGGACTGGCGTGTCGGCGTGGCTATCGCTCCTTCGACGATTCACGCCAGCGCTGCCGACGTCATCCCGCGAGAGCTGCCGGAGCGGACGCGTCGACGTCGACGGATGCGCACGACCACCGCGCACGCGCTGTTGATCGCGTTCGCGATCGCCTTCATGGCGCCGATGTTCTTCGTGATCCTGAGTTCGCTGATGACCAACGACCAGGTCCTGAGCGCCGATTTCTGGCCGCGACCCTTCCAGTGGAGCAACTACCCGACGGTCTGGCACACGATCCCGCTCGGCCTCTATGCGTGGAACACGGTCCAGATCGCCGTCATGTCGACGGTCGGCATCGTCGTGTCGTCGATCCCGGTGGCCTACGCGCTGGCCCGGATGCGGTGGAAAGGTCGCCAGGTCGTGTTCGTGATCGTCCTGTCCACGCTGATGCTGTCCGTACCAGGTCACCGTCGTGCCGCTGTACGTGTGGTTCTCGAAGATCCACTGGATCCCGTCGTTCAAACCGCTGATCGTGCCGAACTTCCTCGGGGACGCGTTCTCGATCTTCCTGCTGCGGCAGTTCTTCATGTCGGTGCCCGAGGATCTCGCCGACGCGGCGCGCGTCGATGGCGCGAGTCACTGGCAGATCATGACCCGGATCATGGTGCCGCTGTCGAAGGCGGCGATCGCGGCGATCGCGCTGTTCAATTTCCTCTACAACTGGAACGACTTCTTCGGGCCGCTCCTGTTCGTTGGCGACGACCCGCACCTGTTCACGCTCGCGATCGGCTTGGATGCCTTCCGGGGACAGCACCACGTCGAGTACAACCTCATCATGGCCGCGTCTGTCATGTTCATGATCCCGGTGGTCGTCTTGTTCTTCCTTGCCCAACGCGTCTTCGTCGAGGGCGTCACGCTGACGGGCTCGAAGGAGTAGCCGCGGGCGTCTCGTCCCCTACGACACCTGCGCGCGCGCCGTGAAAGACTCAGGGCGCCGGTACCGGGACGAGATGCGACAGGTGGGGTGCGCTGATGCGGGTGGCGCTGTTCGGCTGCGGATGGATCCAGGACTTCCACGCTCGAGCGGTGCTCGCGTGTGGCCACGAGGTCGTCGCGGTCGCCAACCACCGGCTGGAGTCTGCGACCGCGTTCGCCGAGCGCCACCGCATCCCCCGTGTCACGACCGACTGGGAGGCGTTGGCGCGCGATCCCGACATCGACGCGGCGGTGGTGGCCACGCCCAACGCGTTGCATGCGCCGCAATCGATCGCCTTGCTCGCGAGCGGCACGCATGTCCTGGTGGAGAAGCCGATGGCGACCTCGGTCGCCGAGTGCGATGCGATGATCGAGGCGAGCGCGGCCGGCGCGGCGTCGCTGATGGTGGCCCATTGCTGGCGGTTCCACCCCGACGTGCAGGCGATGCGTGCGCGGATCCAGACCGGCGAGCTGGGCGAGATCGTGAAGACCAGGGGGTACGGAGTCCACGCCGGCTGGGGTCCGGCGGGATGGTTCACCCAGCGGGCGCTCGCCGGCGGGGGCGCGCTGCCCGACATGGGGGTGCACGCGATCGACACGGTCCGCTATCTGCTCGGCGACCCCGACGCGGGACGGGTGTGCGCCGTGATCGGCACCAGGTACGGCACCTACGACGTGGATGACGACGGCATCCTGCTGATCTCCTGGTCGCAGGGAACCAATTCGATCGTCGAGTCGGGCTGGTGGCAGCCGCACAAGGAAGGGCTCGAGGCGGAGACCGAGGTGTACGGCACGAAGGGATACGGCCGGATCTTCCCGCGGGAGGAGCCCAGCGAGGACTACGAGCACTGCACGCAGCCGATGTATACGGCGCAGATGCGTGCGTTCTTCGATGCGATCGATGCCGGGCGTCAGCCGGAGCCGAGCGGTATCCACGGCCGGGCCGTGCTCGACATCGTGGAGCGAGCGTACGCGTCCTCGGCGGGGGCTTCGTGAGTTTCGTCCTGGGCGTCGACGGCGGCGGGCGCAAGACCTATGCGGTCCTCACCGATGAGGAGGGAGGTGTGCGGGGTGCGGGCGATGCCGGCGCATCGAACTGGGAGATCGCCGGCGCGGACGGGGCAGAGCTGGCGATCGCCGCCGCCGTGAGGCAGGCGCTCGACGCGGCCGACGTGACGGCCAAGGACGTCGCCGCAAGCGCGTACGGGCTCGCGGGGCTGGATTGGCCCTCGGACATCCCGCGGCTGACCGCGATGATCGAGCCGGTGATGCCCGGCGTCGAACGGCGACTCGTGAACGACGCGTTCATCGCGCTGCGCGCCGGCACGTCGGAGTCCTGGGGCATCGCGGTGATCGCCGGGACCGGGACGGTTGCCGTCGGGCGTGACCCGGTGGGCAACGAGTTCCGCACGATCGGGGAGGGTCGAGCGTTCGGGGACTTCGGGGACGAATTCGACGTCTCCGAGCTTGCCGTGCGCGCGGTCGCCGATCAGTTCACCGGTCGAGGGCCCGCCACGATGCTGAGCGACATGCTGTGCGAGCGGCTGGGCGAGCCCTCGGTGGAGTCGATGCTCGAGCGGCTCGCTCGCTACGATCCCCGGTTCCGGGCACCCGAGTTGCAGAACCTGACCCCGATGGTCCTCGCGGCAACCGAGGGCGGTGACCTCGTGGCCCGCAACGTCCTTGAGGACATCGGCCGTGCGCTCGGCGAGGCGGCGGGCGTCGTCGCGCGCCGTTTGAATCTGACGAACCTGCCGGTGGAGGTGGTGCTCGCGGGCGGGCTGTTCCGGACGCCAAACCGCTATCTGCTGGACGAGCTGGAGTTCGGCGTTCGGCACACGGCTCCCCGGGCGGAGCTTCGCCTGCTTGGCTCGCCGCCGGTGGTCGGCGCGGCGCTGATGGCCATGGAGTTGGCGAAGATCCCGATCACGGTGAACGCCGCAGCCCGACTGCGGAGCGAGATCACGCAGCACTTCTGGAGGGACGGGGCGGCCTGACCCTGGGTCGACGCTACTCCACCGGGGTCTCGGGCGCGACGCGCCGTCCGAGGTTCATCCAGGTCAGCAGCATGCGATACAGCATGCGGATGTCGTCGGTGTGGTACTGCACCGACCGTGGGCTGGTTCGCTCGGTCCCCGGGGCGATCGCGAGCATGTCGCCGATCGCGCTCGACGTGAGCAGTGTCTCGAGGGTGAAAGGCCCCTCCGGCTTCCACACCTGGGCCCGATCCGCCTGCTTGATCGACTCGGCGACCAAGCGGCGCGTGGCATCCTGCACCGTCTTGGGGGACTTGCTGCGGCCCGAGCGCGCCGAGAACGCCGTCTTCGTCGAGAACGCGCGCACCCACGGCAGGGCCGCGGTCGCCTGATTGCAGCATTCGTCGTCGCCGCTGACGAACAACAACGGCACGCCGAACGTACCGGCCAGGGCCGCGTTCAGGTGCGTCTCGTTCCATGACAGGCCGTTCACGCGGATGTCGGCGAACCACCCGGTGTAGGTGTGGTCCAGGATCGCGCCGGCCGTGCCCGATCCCGCGTGGTACCCGAGGAACACGCACCCGGTGAAGCCCTCCTCGATGCCGGTCATCATGCTCCACGGGAGCTTCGGCGTTCCCTGGACGAGCTCGGCGCGCGGGTCGAGCTCCATGGGCAGGATGTTGCCCATATCGCCGTGCGCGTCCGAGACCACGATCTTCAGGGCGCCGGCGTCGAAGGCGCCCGCGATCGCCGCGTTGGCCTCTTGCGTCATCAGTTGGCGGGCCCAGGCGTAGTCGTCCGTGCCGCGGGTGATCTGACGAACCGTGGTGATCCCGCCGATGCCCTCCATGTCCACCGAGATGAAGATGCGCAGCGTCATGGCGCGCAGGGTATCGCGGTGGAGCCCTCGCCGCGGCGGTCGACCGGATGTCGGTGGCAGGCGTCATGCTGCATCCGTGCGACCCCTCCTCGCGCTTCTCCTCGTGCTCCCTGTGGCCTGTGCCACGAGAACGGTTACGGTCTCGACCGGTGCGAGCCGGTCCGCGGCGACGTCAGGCGCTTCGACCGGGCGACTGGCGACCGTCACGCGGGTCGTCGACGGCGATACCGCACACATGCTCGTGGGCGACACCGACGTGACGATCAGGTTCATCGGCGTGGACACGCCCGAGACGGTGGCACCCGGCCAACCGATCGAGTGCTACGGCCCGGAATCCTCGCGGTTCACAACCAGGCGGCTCACGGGCCAACGGATCCGGTTGACGTTCGATGTCGAACGCATCGATCCCTTCGGTCGGACGCTTGCGTACCTGTGGCTGGCGGACGGGTCGATGTTCAACGAGCTCTTGGTGCGTCGAGGCTTGGCCACCGTGGCCACCTATCCACCGGACACGCGGTACGTCGAGCGATTCGAGGCCGCGCAGCGGGCGGCGAGGGGGGCGGGACGCGGGCTGTGGAGCGCCTGCTGATCGGGTTCCCGACGGCGGCACGGACGGCCCGCAAAGGTCGGGTCGTGTGGCCCCCGGCAAGGACGGCGCTGCCGACGACACTCGGGGTGAACGAAGGAGGAGGATCGATGAAGGTCCTCATCGCGACGGCGAGCAAGCATGGCGCCACGCAGGAGATCGGCTCCAGGATCGGGTCGGTCCTGCTCGCGCGGGGTCACGATGTCGAGGTTCGGTGCCCGGGGGAGGTCCGCGATCTTTCGCGGTACGACGTGGTCGTCCTCGGGAGCGCGGTGTACGCCGGCCACTGGCAGAAGGAAGCGAAGGAGCTCGCGGAGCGGGAGTCCTCGCTCCTGCGCCACCGCCCTGTATGGCTGTTCTCCAGCGGACCTGAGGGCGCCCCGTCCACGCCTCATGGAGGGGCCGGTCGACGTGCAGGACGTCGTCGCGGCCACCGGTGCGTTCGAGCACCACCAGTTCGCGGGCCGGATCGAGAGGGAGGCGCTGTCGCTCCCCGAACGCGCGCTCGTGAAGGCCCTGCGCGTGGCCGAAGGTGACGATCGCGACTGGAACGAGATCGAACGATGGGCGGCCGCGATCGCCGACTCGATCTCGAGCGGCTGAGCGAAGCGGAGGCGGACGGGAATCGAACCCGCCAGGGGACTCGTCGCCCCCTCTACGGTTTTGAAGACCGCGAGGCCCACCAGGAACCCTGACGCCTCCGCGAGGAACCATACCTGCGGCCGAACGTTTCCGAGTCCTTCACGAACCCTTAACCCGCGCCGTTCGGAAACCCGTACGTCCGGAAACACACGACAGAGAGGGGGTCCGTTATGAAGCGGACGATCGGACGAGTGGTGCTGGCAGTGGGACTGGCCACGAGCTTGCTGGCCGCGGGGACCGCGGCAGCCAGCGCGAAGGCCGGCGACGTGGTCAAGGCTGGCGGGTGCAGTGGGGCAAGCGACTGGAAGCTCAAGCTCAGCCCCGATGGCGGTCAGATCGAGCTCGAGTTCGAGGTCGACCAGAACAAGGTCGGTCAGACCTGGGCCGTTCGGATCAAAGAGAACGGCACGCGCATCTTCGCCGGCAGGCGGGTGACGAAGGCGCCGAGCGGGTCATTCACCGTGCGGCTGTTCGCGAACAACACCGCGGGAGCCGACTCCTTCCGAGCATCGGCGATGAACGTCGCGACCGGTGAGAGCTGCGTGGGTCGCGCGTCGATCGGCTGACCCGATCGACAGGTTCCACGAAAGGCGGGGACGTGTCGCGCCCCCGCCTTTCGGCGTTCCCGAACGTGTCGGCTCGGTGGCCTACGATGGTTCCGTGGAAGCCGCCTTCTTCGACCTCGACAAGACGATCGTCAGCCGGTCGTCGTCCCTGGCGCTCGGACGCCCGTTGTACCGAGCCGGGATGGTGTCGCGCGGGCAGCTGATGCGCGGCGCATACGCGCAGCTCGTGTTCCTCCTCATCGGGGCGGACGAGGAGCGGATGGAGCGCCTCAAGGAAGGCATGCTGCAGCTCACGAAGGGCTGGGACCGGGGCCAGGTCGAGCGGCTGGTCCAGGACGTCATGCTCGACGTCATCGATCCGTTCGTCTATCAGGAGGCGCTCGATCTGATCGCGGAGCACCAGGCCTCGGGGCGCCGCATCTACATCGTGTCGTCCTCGCCGGAGGAGGTCGTGCGGCCGCTCGCGCGCCACTTCGGCGTCTCCGGCGTGATCGCGACCCGGGCGCAGGTCGGGCCCGACAATCGCTACACGGGGGAGCTCGAGTTCTACGCCTACGGGCAGCAGAAGGCCGACGCGATCCGAGCACTCGCCGACCGCGACGATATCGACCTGTCGGGCTGTTTCGCCTACACGGACTCGATCACCGACGTGCCGATGCTCGAGGCGGTGGGGCACCCGGTCGCGGTCAACCCGGACAAAGATCTCCGGCATGTCGCGGAGGATCGGGGATGGGAGATCCGCGATTTTGACAACCCGGTCCGGCTCCGCTCGCGTCTCGCGGAGGCGGTGCCGCCCAAGCGCGCCGGTGTCGCGGCGGCCGCCGTCGGTGCCGCTGCGGTGGCATGCGTGCTGGTCTGGGTCTCGCTGCGGGCGAGAGACCGCCGAGCGGTCGCTTAGATCCGGGTGGCGCAGGTTCGCAAGCGGGTGTAGCGTCGAGTGGGATGCCGAAAGGCGCCCGCGAGGGGAGCAGAACCCACGCGCGAGTCATGCCGCGGGAGGCATGTCCCAGGACCCGGGGCGCATGAACCCGGCTCCAGGGACACGTGCGGACAGCGCTTGATACCTGCTCCCCTCGCTCTTAGGTCGATCAATCCTGCGGCGTCGGTGGTTTCCGATATCGGAACAGCGCGCCCTGTGGGTACGCGTCGTTGCCGCCCCATCCGTACCCCCAGCGATACAGCTCGTGCACAAGGTCCTTCGACTGGCTCGGCGCGTCGCCCGGCGCGTTTGCCGCGGGGTTCACCTCGATGGAGGCTCCCCAGGCCGCCGCGGTGAGCGGTCCGCTGGGATCCTCCGGGGACGCGACCGGGTCGAAGCATGCGCCGACCTCGGTGATCGAGCCGCCTGCCCCCGCGTCGACCAATGCGCGCATCGCGCGCTTCAGCAGGTACAGCGTCTTCGTATGACACGTGACGGTCCCCAGCAGCGGCAGCGTCGCCGACTGGATGTTGTCGTTGATCCAGGTGGGGTCGATCACGAGACGGGTCGGGTCGGTCGCGTCCGGATGGGCGGTGAACTCGCCGAACTTCAGCTTCAAGGCGATCGGTGGGATCGCACGATCGTTCGCCCGCAGGTACGCCGTTTCCCCGGGTGCCCTGATCTCGACGGCGGGATACGGTGTGTCGGCGGGGAGCAGGTCGCGGAACGCGGGTATGAGGTCGGCGGGCGTGAGATCGGTGCCCGGCCGCACGTGGAACAACACGTACCGCTCGTGGGTGACGCCGAGTCGTCGGGCGGTCTCGCGTGTGGTGAGGAGCTCGTAGTCACCCATGAGGGCATCGGGCAACGTGCCGATCACGTTGATCTGCTCGCCGCCTTGGAACAGCAGCGTCGCGCCCGCTCCCAGCCCACGCAGGTTCGCCTCCGATTCCGACAGGATGCCCTCGCCGGGCCGTAGGTTCTGCACCAGCTGCCGTTCGGGCTCGGGGATGAAGGCGGCGAAGGTTGGGTCGATCCCGGTGACCTCCATCGGGATCATCATCGGCGGCTGCGGTTCGTCGACGCCGTTGCCATCCGCATCGAGCGAGGCCGTCATCCACGCGATATCGGCCGTCGCCGTCGTTGACGCGACGACATCGGGCACGGTGCTCACCAGGTCGCCGTAGCTCGCGGGCAGCCCGCCGGGCACCCAGCTGAGCCAGGCCTGCGGTGTGGGCGGCGCGACCGAGGTCGAGGGCGCCGATTGTGTGGGGGCGGAGGAGGCCGTCGCGGCGCTGTCGCCACCGCGGCCGAGCACCCACACGAGCATCGAGCCGATGGCCACGACCGCGAGGAAGGTGGCGATGCCACGGGTCAACGCACGGCGATGCAGCTCGTCCACTGGCGCGAGTCTACGGCTGAGGTCGGGGCGCCCCCGGAAGGGGCGTCAGCTCGAGGCAGGGTGCTGCAGGATGCCGGCCAGCCGCTCGGCGCGCCGCGCCGCCTGCCGCGGACGGCCCGCGTTCACCGCGACCGCAATCGCGCGGAGCTCGCGCTCGACCGTGGGCGACATCGTCGACGCACGCGCCCTGACCAGCGGATCGAGCCGGCTGACGGCGTCGTCGAGCCTGCGGAGAAGCTGACGCGGTCCCGCGGCGTCCTCTCGATACTCGGCGAGCGAGATGACCTCTCCCATGACCGCCACGGTAGCGGTCGGGTCTGACACGGGAAGCCGATCGGCGCCGGGGAGTTCATCCACACGTTCAGGCTACGCGCACACTGGTGACAGGTGCTAACCGGGGTGCGACCGTGAACCACGACGCGCCGGCGTCCATCGATCCGAAGACCTCTCCGGACGTGGCCCCGAACCACAGACCCATCGTGGCGCCCTCGCCGTCCCGATCGAACGCCTCCCGCAGGATCGTGAGGTAGGCGGCGTCCTGGGGCAAGCCTGTCGACCGGGCCGTCCAGGTCGCGCCCGCGTCCCGTGTCTCGTAGACGCGGAGCTTGCCGTCGACCGTCACCCTGTCGATGTCGGCGTTCATCGGGATCACGAACGCGCAGTCGGGGTCTGCCGGGTCGCCGACGATCGGGAACCCGAAGTCACTCGGCAGGCCCTCGGCGATGTCGATCCAGGTGTTCCCGGCGTCGTCGCTCCGGTACACCCCGCCGTGGAACTGGAGGAACATACGCTCGGGCATCGAGGGCGCCCGCCACAGGTTGTGGACGCACAGAGCCATCGTGGAGTCCTGCACTTCCTCGGGGACGTAGCGCGGGAGAAGACCCTTGGTGCCGCGGGTCCACGTCTCCCCACCGTCGATGGTGTGCCACGTGCCGACGGCGCTGATCCCAAGGGACAGGCGTTGTGGATCGCCCGGCCACGTCGAGATCGAATGCAGACAGAGACCGCCGTTCCCCGGGTTCCACTCGGGCCGAGTCGGCTGGTCCCACAGACCGCGGTTCAGCTCCCACGAGCGGCCACCGTCGCGCGACTCGAACAACGCGGCCGGGTCGATGCCGGCCCACAGTTGGTCGGGCGCCTCCCCGGTGCGCACGACCCAGATCCGTTCCAGCGTCGCGTCGGTGTCGGCCGGCATCGCCAGCGTGGCCGCATGCTCCCACTCGCCCGCCGGGTCGTCGGTCCACATCAGGCGAGGGCCGTAGAAGCCAGAGGTGACGCTCGCGAAGTAGCGACCCGAACGCGGGTCGCGCATCGCGTACTCCACGACGTCGCCCGCGAACGCGCGTGTGGCGATCTCGAACGTGTCGGGCCCGTCGCCCCGCAGGACGAACAGCCCTTTCTTGGTGCCGACCAAGAGCTCCTTCATCGTGATCCCCCCCGTGATCGATGGCAGCACGTGCATGCGGTCATTCTCAGCAACCGGTGCGTCGGCGGTTGCGCGCTCGCCGTTGACGAAGACATTCACGTGGCGTCGGACGACGCCACGTTCGTCCAGAACCCAGCCGGTCGTCTTGGGCCATGCGCCCTCGAGTGCACGCAGCACCTGGCCCACGGTCGCACCGGGTAGCTGGAGCGACCGATTCCCGCCTGCGAGATCCCGCAGGGGCGAACGCAAGAGGACGACCGGCATCGTGAAAGCCTAGCGCGAGCTGGGGACACCGGTCGACGCGGATCAGGGCGGTGGGGTGCCGTACTCGAAATGCATGCCGTCGGGGGTCAGGTACCTCCCGCCCCAGAGGAACCCCCACCGTTGAAAGATCGCCACGATCTTCGGATCCATCGTCGGCTTCGCGCCGTACGGATTCTCCGGCGCATTGATGTCGATCGCCGCCCCGTAGGCGTGGTTCGACGGCGGCGCGGTCGGGCTCCGCGCCACGGTCCGGGCCGCGTAGCACCCCGAATACGTGTGGATCTCGCTCCCGAGCCCGGCGGCCACCACGTCCCTGAGCGCGCCCACGAGCGCCGGGAAGAACGCCACGTTGCAGGTGACCTGGCCGAGCAGCGGGACCGTGCGCGTCGCGATATGCGCGTCGTACCAGCGCGGGGAGGTCGTGAGGTACGCGGGGTCGTCGGCGCGCGGATAGGCCGCGAACTCGCCGAACACGCCCTTCATCACGACCGGCGGGTTCACGCCCGAGGCGATGCGCATGTACGGCGACCCGCCGGGTGCGACCGTTCGGACGGGCGCCTCCGGGATCATCGACGCGAGGATCGATGCGAATCGTTGCTTCGTCATGGAGCTAGCCGGCATCGACAGCAGATAGCGGTCATCCACGATCCCGAGGCTTCGCCCGACACTGCGGGACACGAGCATCTCGCTCCAGCCGGACACCGGATCCGGCACGACGGCACCGACCCGCACCGTCCCCCCGTCGAAGGTCAGCGAGCCGCCCACCGTCAGGTGGCGGAGGCGCGCGCTCGATTCGCCGAGCACCGCGCTCCCGGCCTTCAAGGCGTCGACGACCCGGGTTCGGGCGTCCTCGGGCACGAACGGTGCATAGGCGGCCGGATCCACGGCGAAGGCGTCGATCGGGATCTTGAACGGGGGCGTCGGCCGATCGACGACGCCTCCATCGGCGTCGTGGGAAGCCGTCATCCACCGCGTGTCGCCGGCCACGACGACCGTGGTGCCCAACCCCGAGGCGGTCCCGACGTCCGCGGAGAACCCCGGGGGCAGCGAGCCCGAGATCCATGCCAGCCAGGCCGGCGGCATCTCGGTATCGAGCGCACCGGTCGCGGTCGGTGTCTGGGTCGGTTGCGTCGTCCGTGGGGTCGGCGCGGGCGTCGCGGCCAACGGGCTCGTCCCATTCGGTCGGATCACGGCCCATGCGAGGATCCCGAGCAACACGGCCGTCGTCGCTGTGAAGATCAGCCGCCGTTGGCGCGTCCGGGAACGGGGGGTCATCCACCAAGGCTAGACCACCGGTGTGTACGGACGGTGTGCCCGATCCGGTCCGGAGGACCTAGGTCGTGTGACGTAACCCGGGCATCATCACTTGTCTTTGCGAGGAACGCGCAGTTAGGGTGGGAGACCTGTCGCTCGGAGACACCCCCGTTGTCGAGCGACACAGGGCTCGGCTCACAATGAGGAGGATCTGCAGCATGCGTTTCGAAACCCCCCGTCTCGGGTCACGGACGACCCGGATCATCGCGACGCTCGGCTTGGTTGCCGGCGTCCTCGCATTCCGCGCGCCGTCGGCCGGCGCCGTCGCGGCCGACAGCGTGTCCACCGGCGCCGTGCACGCCTGCGTGCTGACCGCCGGCGGCGGCGCCAAGTGCTGGGGCTACAACGACACCGGGATGCTGGGCGACGGCACGCGACACGATCGCCTGCAGCCCGTCAACGTCTCCGGCTTGTCGAACGGCGTTGCCGATGTGCAAGCCGTCTGGGACCACACGTGCGCGCTGACCAACAGCGGCGGCGTCAAGTGCTGGGGCCACAACGGCGACGGCGAGCTCGGCGACGGGACCCGCATCCAGCGGCTCCAGCCGGTGGCCGTCAACGGTCTGCACAGCGGGGTGCAAGCGATCTCGCTCGGTTTCGACTCGGGCTGCGCCCTCACCACGGGCGGCGGCGTGCAGTGCTGGGGCTACAACGGCAACGGCCAGCTGGGCGACGGCACCCGAAGCACCCGCAAGAACCCCGTTGACGTCTTCGGCCTCACGAGCGGCGTCGCCGCGATCTCGGCCGGCTGGGACCACACGTGCGCCCTGCTGAACACCGGTGGCGTCAAGTGCTGGGGCGACAACGCGTTCGGCGAGGTGGGTGACGGCACACATACGGACGCCCTGAAGCCCGTCAGCGTGTCGGGGCTGTCCAGCGGCGTCGCCGCCGTATCGGCCGGTTACGACCACACCTGCGCGCTCCTGAACACGGGCAGCGTGAAGTGCTGGGGCAACAACGCGACGGGCGAGCTCGGCGACGGTACGGCCAGGTCGCGGAAGATTCCCGTCCCTGTCCATGGCTTGAGCAGCGCGGCGTCGATCTCGGCCGGGTACAACCACACCTGCGCCGTGACCACGTCGGGCGGGGCGAAGTGCTGGGGGAGCAACGCGTCGGGCGAGCTCGGCGACGGGACCACCACCACCCGCTACAACCCCACTAACGTCTACCGCAGCAAGCGTGGCATCGACATGATCTCGGCCGGCGGCTGGAAGCGGGCGGGGCTCACCTGCCTGCTCACCACCTCCGGGGCGGTCCGGTGCTTCGGCGCCAACCACGGGGTGTCCGGGCTCGAGCCCATCGACAGCCACGGCGGCCAGATCGGCGACGGCACCACGACGGATCGGCACATCCCGATCACGGTCCGGAAGCTAACCGGCGCCAACGCCAAGAGGTTCCGTCCCGACGGCTCGATCTCGAAGTTCTCGAAGGCTGGCTACGTCGGCAACGACATCTACAACACGTCGGGCAAGAACCAGACCCGTGCGAAGTCCGTCAACGCGGGGGCAAGCACCCGCCTTTACGTGAAGGTGCAGAATGACTCGAAGGTCACCGACTCGTTCTTCATCAAGGGCACGAGCGGCGGGGGCGGCTTCGCGGTCGGCTACAACGCCGGAGGCAAGAACGTCAAGACGGCCGTCACACACGGCACGTACTGGCTGACCCTTGCTCCCGGTGCGACCAAGACGGTCGTCGTCACGGTGAAGGCGGGCGGCGGTGTGTCGCACGGCCAGATCGTCATCAAGGTGTCGGCTCGCTCGGCGGGCGACAGCGCCAAGGTCGACGTCGTGAAGGGGATCGTCAAGGTCTGAGAACCGTCCTCGCAGCACGAACACCGAGCGGCCCGGGGTCTCCCCGGGCCGCTCGGTGTTTCGCACGCGGGGTGTGACGCATCGCACTCCGACATCCCCCGACAAAACCGTCGGATAGGTCGGTCTGGGGATTCCGCCGTCCCGGCGGCAACGTTAGCGTTCTCGGTGCCGACGCGCCCCCTCGCTCGGTCACCCCCTCGAACGTCCGACAGGTGTTCACGTGCATGGCGCGCCGACGCGAGAGGCGAAGGAACGAGTATGGAACCGGTGACCCGCGTGGTGCTGGCCCTCGACGCCCCGGAGGTGCTCGAGGAGCTGCTGCATTTCCTCGATCGCAGCGGCGCGGCGCAGGTCCTGGCCACGGTGAGCGACGCACAGCAGGTCGAGCCCGCGATCAGACATCTCGAGCCCGACCTCGTGCTCGCGGAGCCGCGACTGGCGCCGCTCGTGCCCCCCGGTACGCCGTGCATCGCGATCGCCAGCCGCGAGTCGATCGCCGCGCTGCGCGCCGCGATCGCGGCGGGGGTCCGTGCGTTCACGGTCTGGCCGATCGAGCGCGACGAACTGCTCGCGCAGGTGCGCGCATTCGCGGCGACCCGTCGCGCGCTCGAGCGACGCGCGAGGGTGATCGCCGTGCATGCCTCGAGGGGTGGAGCGGGATGCACCTTCATCGCAACACATCTGGCGCAGGCACTGGCCCAGGGCGACCGCACCTGCGTCCTGCTGGACATGGACCCGTGGGGCGACGACGTCGCCTCGGCGCTGGGTATCCCGGAGGGGGCGAACGACATCCACTCCTTCGATGAGATCGCCGGCGTCGTGGCGGAGATGACGCCGGAGCAATTCGACGACGCGGTCTGGCGCCATCCCGTCGGTTTCCGCGCGGTGATGGCATCTCGATCCGAGGAACCGGTCGTCGAAGCCACGGCGCGCCGCATCGTCGACATCGCGGCGGCCAGCACGGACACGGTGATCCTCCATCTTGCGTCCTCGCTCGACGACGGCACTCGGTGGGGCCTCGAGGAGGCCGATCTGGTCCTCGAGGTGGTCTCGCTCGACGTGATGTCGTTCCGTGCCTCGTCGAGGATGTTGGCTCGCCTTCCCTCGGAGCTGGTGGCGGACCGCCTCCGATTCGTGGTGAACCGGGCGGCGCGGGCCGAGGTCGTACCCGGCGATGTCGAGCGCGTGTTCGGTCAGCCGGCCATGGCGGTCGTGCCGTTCGACGGCGCCGTGGCGCGACTTCAGGATCACGGCACGCTTCTCGCCCGTCGGTCGCGTACGGCGCGCGCGATCGCGAGGTGCGGCGATCGGATCGTGAGCACACAGCCTGCTCGGGGTGCCGCCTGATGACGACGGTGGATCCGCTGCGGGCGTTACGGCGCGACGTTCGCGACCAATTGCGTGTACGGATCGACGCCCGCGGCCTGGCGAGCTCGCCGCCGGCCGAGCGTCGGGTGCGCGTGCGAGCCGAAGCGCTCGAGCTGCTTCGCGAGCGCGGCGCGTTGCTGCCGCACCGCGAACTCTCGCGGATCGTGAACGAAGTCTCCGACGAGGTCGTCGGGTTCGGTCCGATCGAGCCCTTGTTGAAGGACCCGATGGTCACCGAGGTGATGGTGAACGGACCCGACGACGTATTCGTGGAGCGAGAGGGGCGCATCGAAAGGGTGCATGAACGGTTATTCGAGGGGGAGGAACCGGTCATGCATCTGATCGAACGCATCGTTGGACCCTTGGGCCTCCGGGTCGATCAAGCGTCACCATGGGTGGACGCACGACTACCGGACGGTTCGCGGGTTCATGCGATCGTGCCGCCCCTCTCGCTCCGCGGTCCAACGCTGACGATCCGCAAGTTCTCGGCGGTGCCCCTGACGCCCGACACGCTGCTGCGGACGCGATCGATCGGCCCGCGTGCGATGCGCTTCCTGCTGTCCTGCGTGCGAGGACGGGCAAACATGGTCATCAGCGGAGGCGCCGGCAGCGGCAAGACGACGTTGCTCGGCATCCTGGCGGCCGCGATCCCTCCCGAAGAGCGACTGATCACGATCGAAGACGCAGCGGAGCTTCGGCTGACGAATCCACACGTCGTGTCGCTCGAGGCACGCCCCGCCAACGTCGAGGGCCGCGGCGAGATCACCGTGCGCGAGTTGGTCCGCAACGCGCTTCGGATGCGTCCGGATCGGATCATCGTCGGCGAGGTCCGCGGCGGAGAAGCGCTGGACATGCTGCAGGCGATGAACACCGGGCATGAAGGGTCCCTCTCGACCGCACACGCCAACTCGGCTCGACACGTGCTCTGGCGTCTCGAAACGATGGCCATGATGTCCGACGTCGACCTGCCCGCCGCTCATGTGCGCGCGCAGGTCGCCGCGGCGATCGACGTCGTCGTCCAACTCGCGCGCCTGCGAGACGGGCGTCGCGTCGTCTGGGAGATCGCGGTGATCGAAGGAACGCGGCACGGCGAACCGCTCGTCGAGCCCGTCTTCCGGTGCGCTCCTCGCGGAGACGCAAGCGCCTTCTCGGCGACCGGACTGGTCCCCGCGGTGGCAGCGTCCTTGCGCGCCAAGGGAGAGCAACTGCCGGAGGCATTGTTCGACGCGGGGGACGATCTGTGAGGTCGATCCTCGCAGCGACGCTGCTCGTCGCCGCGACCGCGCTGGCGACGTCGAGCGCGGAGAAGATGCGGCGAGCGAGCACCATGGCGCGGCTCGGGGTCGTGATCGAGTCGGCGGAACGATCCGCGCCCTTTGCGCGCGACGATGTCGTCATCGCCGCCGCCGCGGGCCTCGTCGGCGGCGTCCTTCTTGGACCGGTCTGGTCGGTGCCGGCCATCGTGTCCGTCTTTGTCGTGCGGCGAGGGCTGGCGCGACGCGCCAGGACCGTCGGGCCGGTCGTTGTGCAGGAGCGGTTCGCGGACGCCGTCGGGGCGATCGCCGCCGCGGTGCGAGCCGGCTCGTCCCTCCCGCAGGCGCTCCGATACGCGGCCGCAGAGGCCGAGCCCCCGATCGCGTCGAGTCTGGACCAGCTCGTCGCGGAGCTCGATCTAGGCGTGCCGCTCGATCGAGCGATCGACGGATGGGCCCGCGCGATGGGTACCGCCGACGGGGATCTGGTCGCCGGCGCGCTCGATTTGCACCGCCGAAGCGGCGGAGACCTCCCTGCGGTGCTCGATCAGGTGACCGCAACGATCCGTGACCGCGTCGGGATCGCGCGCGAAGTCCGATCGTTGACCGCGCAGGCCCGCCTCTCGGCGTGGATACTCGGGCTGCTGCCCGTTGGATTCTTTTCGTTCCTTTGGCTGACGGCTCGCGACGAGATCCAGGGGGCACTGTCCACCCCGATCGGCCTGACGTGCATCGTCGTGGGGCTCGCGCTCGAGGGCGGAGCTTTCCTCTGGATCCGATCGCTGCTGGTGGTCGCATGAGCGGTGTCGGGCTATTGGCGTCGCTTGCGGCCGCCTCGGTCTGGGTGACGGGGGCCCTCGGTCTGCGGGCCGGCAGTCGGCGTCCATTCGGTCCCGAGACCGCAGCGGCCGCCCGACGGCGGCCGGTGAAGCCGCGAGGGCGAGCGGCACGCGCAGAGCAACGCGAGGCCCGTCAGGAGGTTCCACAGCTCCTCGATCTCCTCGCCGCCGGCTCGACCGCGGGGTTGTCCGCGGAGCTGTCGTTCCGGCGGGCCGTCGCCTGCCTCCGTGGGTCGCTCGGGGCGGCGCTCGGCGAGGTGGTCCATGCGATCGACCTCGGGACGCCGTGGCGAGAGGCGCTTGCCGCCTACGCCACGTCTTCCGGAGATCCCGACCTCCGCAGGACCGTCGCCGTCCTCGCGCGAACGGAAACGTTGGGCGTCCCGCTGAGCGACGCCACGCGGGAGCTCGCGCGCACCGTCCGTGAGGCGCGGCGGGCCGGCACGCTCGAACGGGCGAGGACCGCGCCCGTGAAGATGCTGTTCCCACTGGTGTTCCTGATCCTCCCCGCGTTCCTCCTCCTGACGGTGGTGCCGGTCTTGATCACCACCGTTCGCTCCATCGATTGAGAGGAGGTGATTCGATGTCGTACCTGTTGTCTTGGTACGTGCGCGCTATGCGCGCGATCCGTGGTGAAGCGGGTCAGACCACGGCCGAGTACGCGCTCGTGATCCTGGCCGCCGCTGCCGTGGCGGTGGTGCTCATCACGTGGGCGCACTCCTCGGGCAAGCTGCCGGCCTTCTTCGACCAGATCATCGACACGGTGATCGGCGATGCGTCGGCAGCCTGACCTGCAGCGACCCATCGGGGAACGCGGCTCAGCGACCGTCGAGTTCTCGCTCGTGCTGCCGCTGCTGCTCGTCCTGGCCCTCGGGTTGATCCAGGTCGGTGTGCTCGCTCGAGACCGTCTCCTGACCGAAGCGGCGGCGCGTGCCGGGGCTCGCGCCGCCGCGGTCGGGGACGATCCGGTCGAGATCGAAGCGGCGGTCCACGCCGCCGCGCCGGCGCTCGACCCGACGGCGACGACGGTCTCCGTCGCCCGAGAGGGGGGTCGGGGCGCCGCGGTGAGCGTGCGGGTCGACTACGACGACGGCATCAGGGTTCCGTTGGTCGGCTGGCTGGTGGGGTCGACGGTCCATCTGTCCTCGACGGCGACGATGCGACAGGAATTCGGATGACGGATCAGCGCGGGTCCGTGTCGGTCATCGTGGCCGCGATCGCATGCATGATGCTCGTCTGCACGATGGGCATCGCCGATGTCGGCAGTGTCTTGGCGACCCGCGCACACGCCCGGGCGGCGGCGGACGCCGCGGCCCTTGCCGCCGCCCAAGAGCTCGCATTGCCGACGGGAGCCGATCCGGCGGCCGAGGCCGCCCGCTTCGCCGAGCGGAACGGCGCCGACCTGGTCTCATGTGAGTGCGTCGCGGGCAGCTTCGAGGCCGTGGTCACCGTGCGGGCGGCGCATCCCGACTTCCTCCTGGTACCCAGTGGCGTCACGCTCGACGTGCAGGCTCGCGCGGTCGTCGACCTCCCGTGATGCGCGCTTGCAGCTACTTCCCGCTGACGCCTGGCGGGGTCAGCCACGAGCTGTCGGCGACGTTCCAGTGGTCGGCGATGTAGGTGCTCGGGGCGGGCGCGACGTTGTAGTAATCGTCGCCGTGGCAGTCGAAGGCGTACATGCCGGTCGGCGAGACGTCGGGACACGACGTAACCATGACGCCGCCATCGAGGAAGTACTGCCCGCCGTCGGGGTAGCACATGGTGTCGTAGGACTCGTAGCAGTGGAAGCCGCCGCTCGCATGCGGGGCGGAGTTCTGCACCGCGCCGAGGTTGTGCCCGGTTTCGTGTTGGAAGGCGAGCGCCAGGCTACCGGCCGCGTATCCGAGGCCGAAGCGGATCATCGAGTAGCGAGTGGCCAGCGCGTTGTTCGCGTTGCGGGCCGGGTCTGGCTGATCGTCCAGCGCGAGCGATCCCTGCCCGCCGTAGGGGTAGCAGCAGTCGATGTTCGCAACGAACACGACGTATACGAACGCCGGGTCGTCGTAGCCCTTCGCCTGCAGCGCGTTGGCCACGTTGGAGAACGTGTAGGCGCCGTCGTCACCGATGGGAACCAGCCGCACGCTGGTGATCGAGACCGCCCGGTCGCGGCTGCACCAGAATCGGTAGTGCTGGCCGAGCTCGGACGGGGATTGGACGTCGAGGTTCTGATCCGCCAGCGCGATCGCCTGCTTGATCAGCGGGCGGGCCGCCGTGGCGTCGGGGGCGGGGGTATCCGACGGGTAGCCGAGGAGCACGCGGATCCGGCGTCCCGCTCGCCCGTTGCCCGGGCACGGCGCCGGCGGCGTGACGGTGCGCGACGCCAGGCTCCGGGAACCGCCGACCTCGACGAGGTCCGGCGGCTCGTCGCCGCCGTGGGTGCAGGTCGTCACGCCGGCGATCACCACGCTCTCGAGATCGCCGCAGACGCTCCGAGCCGTCGCTTTCGGCGCGGGTGTGGCGCCGATCGCGAGGGCGACCGCGGCGATCGCCACGAGCGCCACAGAGCCGCGAGCCAGGTTCCCCATCCCAGAGGTGTCGGCGCTGCGACCGCCGCGCCTGAGTGTGGATGGTTCGGCCGAGCCAGGGGGCCGCGTAGACTCGCCCCATGACCTCGAGGCAACGTCTGGAAGAGCTCCTGGAGGCCGTGGCCGACCACGATGTGGCGCCGGCGACCGCGGCCGACCGGATCGCCGCGCTGCCGTATCGCGACCTCGGGTTCGCCCGGGTCGACACGCACCGGGAGCTCCGCCAGGGAGCGCCGGAGGTGATCCTTGGGTCGGGGAAGACCCCGCAGCAGGCCGCCGCGATCGCGCGGGCGCTCGCCGAGGCCGGCGCCTCGAGCGTCCTGGTCACGCGAGCCGACACGGACATGCGCGCCGCGGTTCGAGAGGTGCTGCCCGATGCGCTCGAGCACGAGCTCGCGAGGGCGATCTGGGTGGAGCGCCACCCGCTCGAACGACGCGGGCGTGTGCTGATCGTGTCGGCCGGCACCTCCGACGGCCCGGTGGTGCACGAGGCGCGGATCCGCGCCGAGCTGCTCGGCACGCACGTGACGGTGCAGGAGGACGTCGGTGTCGCCGGGTTGCATCGTCTCGCCCCGGTGATTCCGGACCTGGATCGAGCCGACGTGGTCGTCGTCGTCGCCGGCATGGACGCCGCGCTCGCAAGCGTCATCGGCGGACTCGCACCGTGCCCGGTGATCGGCGTGCCGACGAGCGTCGGCTACGGGTCCGCCCATGGCGGCCAGACCGCGCTCAACGCGATGTTGTGCTCCTGTGCCGATGGCCTCGCGGTCGTCGGGATCGACGACGGGCTCGGCGCCGGCTCGATCGCGGCGCGCATCGCCCGCCGTGCCGAGGTCGCGTCACCGTGACGCGCGTCGCCCATCTCGACCCGATCGGGGGGCTCGCCGGCGACATGCTCGTGGCGGCGTTGCTCGATGCCGGCGCCCCGCGGTCGGCGCTCGACGCCGCCGTCGACGCGCTCGGGCTCGACGTCCGGATCGAGGTGACCGCCACGGAGCGCTTGGGCCTGACCGCAACCCACGTCGACGTCGTGACCGTCGGACGTTCGCAGGCGCGCCCCGCGCGGGCGCTCAGAACCGTTCTTGAAGACGCCGCGCTGCCCGCGGAGGTCCGGGAACCGGCGCTCGCCGCGTTCGATCGGCTCGCCGCGGCCGAGGCCTCGATCCATGGCGTCGACCCCGAAGACGTCGTGCTGCACGAGCTCGGCGGCGACGACACGCTGATCGATCTCTGCGGCGCGTTCGCCCTCCTCCATGCGCTCGGCGTCCACCGCTTCACCTGTGGCCCGCTCCCCATGGGGGGCGGACTCACGACCACGGAGCACGGACCAACGCCGCTCCCCGCGCCGGCGACGCTCGCGATCCTCGTCGGTCTGCCGGTCGTCGGGGTCGAGACCACCGGCGAGCTCGTGACGCCGACCGGGGCCGCGATCGCGGCCATCGCGACGGCCGTGGGCCCGATGCCGTCGATGACGCTCGGCGCCGTCGGGTATGGGGCCGGCTCCCGTCGGCATCCGGATCGGCCCAATGTCCTGCGCGTCGTGCTCGGCGAGGCGGTCGAAACGGGCCCGCCGGGCATGGGCGAGGTCGTCGTCTTGCAGGCCAACGTCGACGATCTGTTGCCCGAGCTCGTTCCGGACGTGCTCGACGCATGCTTGCGGGCGGGCGCGCTGGACGCCTGGGTCGAACAGATCCAGATGAAGAAGGGCCGGCCCGGGCTGCTGCTCGGTGTGCTCGCCAGACCCGACGACGAAGCTCGACTCGCGGACACGCTGCTCCGCCACTCGACGACCCTCGGGGTGCGCGTGCAGCGCCAGGTTCGCTACGAGCTCGACCGTGCGATCCGCGAGGTGAAGATCGGCGGAGAGACGATCCGCGTGAAGATCGGTCTGCTCGACGGCGAGGTGGTCAACGTGGCTCCCGAGCACGACGACTGCGTTGCGGCCGCCGAGGCGAGCGGGCGGCCCGTCAAACAGATCTGGGCAGAGGCGATGGCCGCCGGCATGTCCCTCCCGGCGGAGGCCGATGACCGCGCCCAGTGAGCTCGCGGACCTCGAGGCCGCGATCGCCGAGGTGCCGAGCGCGATCGTCGCGTTCTCCGGCGGAGTCGATTCCTCGCTTGTCGCGGCGGCGTCGGCCCGCGTGCTGGGCGATCGAGCACTTGCCGTGACCGCCGTCTCGCCCGCGCTCGCGACGGGCGAGCTCGACGGCGCCCGCGGCGTTGCCGCGGCGGTCGGTATCGCGCATCGCACGATCACGACCGACGAGCTGGCGCGCGAGGGCTATCGACGCAACGGCGAGGATCGCTGCTACCACTGCAAGTCCGAGCTGTACGACCGGCTGGCCGCACTCGGCACACGGGAGGGGTTCGGGGTCGTGTTCTCCGGGGCGAACGTCGACGACCTCGGCGATTGGCGTCCCGGGCTGCGCGCGGCCGCGGAGCACGACGTGCGTCACCCACTCGTGGAGGCGGGGTTCCGCAAGGCCGACGTGCGGCGATGGGCGACGATGCTGGCCATCCCCAGCGCCGACAAGCCGGCGATGCCGTGTTTGGCCTCCCGGTTGCCCTACGGCACGCGTGTCGACCCCGAGCTCCTCGCGCAGGTGGATCGGGCGGAGCTCGCGATCCGGGCCCTGGGCTATCGCGACCTGCGCGTGCGCCATCTCGGCCGCTCGGCGCGGGTCGAGTTGGCGCAGGAAGATCTGCTGCGGGCCGCCGCACCTGGAGAGCGCGACGCGATCCTGTCGGCGGTGCGTGCGGCGGGCTACGAGGCCGCCGAGATCGACGATCGCCCACTGCGGTCGGGGTCGTTCACCGGCAAGCTCTTGCCGCTTGCGATCTCGGGCTGAGCCTCACTCCACCGACTCTGCGCGCGGATCGCGCGTGGTCGGCGTGTGATAGCCGGGCTCGCTGCGCGCCGTCAGGAACTCCACCGCCGCCCACAGCATCTTCGATCGCGGGTAGAACCATATCGGCACCGCCCCGAGCACCGCGACGCTCGCACCGATCAGCGGGACGACCGGGATGAACGGCACGGTCAGGGCCATGGCGATCGCCATCATCACCATCCAGAAACCGAACGCGACCGCGTAGTTGATCACCATCGCGCCGAGATAGCCGCCCTCTTGCTGTTCGAAGCGGAGGTCGCAGGTCGGGCAGCGGGGCTTCGATCGGAACCAGGTCACCCACAGGTCGCGTTCGCCGCACCGCGGGCAGCGCTTGCGAGCCCCGCGCGCGAGGACGCGCGCGGGGCTCGCCTCCACGAGGATCGGCCGTGGACCCGGACGCTTCGCGTCCGGGTCCAACCCTCCGTACGGGTTGCCCGTGATGCCGTCCTCCTACTCCTCCGCTGCGATCGCGTAGAACTTCACGATCTTCTCGGTGATGCGCCAGGTGCCCGCGGAGCCCTTCGGCGTGATCAGCACGTCGCCCGCTCGTACGGTGTGCACCTCGCCGTCGTCCGTTTCGATCTCGGCCACGCCCTCCAGGATCAGTGCGACCTCGTGATAGGGCCGTACGAACGACCATGTGTCGGGTTCGCGCTCCCAGAAGCCGGTCGTGAAGGTTTCGTCGACGGTGGCGAACGCTTCGGCCTCGGCTCCGCCGGACAGGATCTCGCCCGGCGGGTCCACCAGCGGCCGCCAGGCGCGCTCGCCGGCGGCGATGACGCGGATCGTGCTCATCGATCGTCCCTTTCCCAAGCGGACTGCAACGAAAGGCTACGACCTCCGGCCACTCCCCGGTGTCGGGATACGGGTGTACCATCGCGGACCATGGCGAAGAAGCCCGCCCGCACGCCGCTGGGCCGTTCCCGGCGCGCCGAGCTGAACGTGATCGACTACACGTTGGCCAAGCGCGCCCTCCTGCGCGACTCGCAGATGGGTCTGCAATCGGTCAACGACCTGTGCGACGCGCACCCGGAGTTGATCCGTGCCGCGCGCTACGTGGGCGAGCCGACGCGGGTCGATTGCCCCGTCTGTGGCAAGGACAAGCTGGTGCTGCTCGCCTACGTGTACGGCGATAGCCTCAAGCACGACAACGGGCGGGTCTGGTCGCTCGACACGGGCCTTCGCATGGCGGCCGCCTATCAGGGAGCCTGCTGCTACGTGGTCGAGGTCTGCCGAACGTGTCAGTGGAACCACCTGCGCGAGGCGTTCACGGCTCGGCGCAGTGCCGTCGGCTAGCCGCGGGTACCGGCGCCGTCACACGGTTGCCACACACAGGCCCCCCGCCTCGCCAAAGGCGTTGCTAGCATCGGAATCACCGTGACTCGCGGTTCGACCCCACATCCTGATCGGGAGCCCTATGCTCCCCGGCACGCTCCGAAGCGCACCCCGGCTTCCGGGCGCGCCGCCGCGTCCACCGGCCCGGCATCGAAGCGCTCCGCGGGCGGGACGTCTCCACCGGCGAAGAAGTCGTTCCTGCGACGCAGATGGTGGCTCCTGCTGTTGCTGACGCCGCTCGTGCTGATGGCGTTCGCGGGCGTCGGGCTCTACGTCGCGTACGCGCGCATCACGCTGCCGGAGACGCTGCCGCCGATCCAGACCACCTATCTCTACGACCGGAACGGGCATCTGCTCACGACGCTGCACGGTACGGTCGATCGGACGGTGGTGCCGCTGTCCCAGGTCTCGCCCCACATGATCGATGCCGTGATCGCCACCGAGGACCACGGCTTCTACGACCATCCCGGCGTCGACGTCGCCGGGATCCTGCGTGCTGCCTACACCGACGTGGTGAAACGGAGCACCGTGCAGGGCGCCTCAACGATCACGGAACAGCTCGTGAAGAACGTCTACGCCGGCTCGTACACGACCGACGCCGACGGCGTGCAGTCCTACGTGCTTCCGGAGCGATCGGTCCCCGAGAAGATCCGCGAGGCGCTCCTCGCGGTCAAGCTCGAGCAGCAGCTCGGCAAGGATCAGATCCTCGAGAAGTATCTGAACACGGTCTACTTCGGCCACGGCGCCTACGGCGTCGAAGCCGCGGCACGCACCTACTTCGGCAAGCACGCGAGCCAGCTCACGATCCTCGAGTCGGCCTCGCTCGCCGGCGTGCTCCATGCGCCCGATCTCTACGATCCGATCGATCATCCGAGCGACAACTGGTATCGACGCAACTACGCGATCGACCAGATGGTCCGCTACGGCTATCTGGAGAAGGGGGCGGGCGACCGGCTCGAGAAGCACAAATGCTGCGGCACGATCCCGGATCAACAGGACTTCCTCGTGGCGCCCGGGCAGTCCGAGTACTTCGTCTCGTACGTGCGCAAGCTCCTGTTCGATCAATACGGGGAAGCGGCGGTCTACTCCGGCGGCATGCGGGTGACGACGACGCTCGATCTGAACCTGCAGCGGGCGGCCGAACACGCGATCGCCGACGCGTTGCCGGATGCCGAGAACGATCCCGCGGCCGCGCTCGTGTCGATCGACCCGCGCACCGGCGAGATCCTGGCGATGGCCGGCGGTCGCGACTGGTCGACGAACAAGGTGAACTATGCGACCGGCGCCGGCGGTTCCGGACGCCAGTCCGGATCGGCGTTCAAGGCGTTCACGCTGGCCGCGGCGATGCAGCAGGGATACGACCTCCACGCATATTGGAACGGCCCTTCCACGATCGGGATCCCGCAATGCCCAGATGCAGATCAGCCCGACGGCATCTGGCACCCCGTCAACGCGGGGGACGGTGAGGCGGGCACCTTCACGCTCGCGGGTGCCACGGCCCATTCGGTCAACACGGTGTTCGCGCAGTTGATCGCGCAGCTCGGCCCGCGCCCCGTCGTGGACATGGCGCACGCGCTGGGCATCCGCTCGGATCTGCCGGAGGTCTGCTCCGTCACGCTGGGGTCGGTGGCCGTCAACCCGCTGGAGATGACCAACGCGTACGCGACGATCGCCGACCAGGGTGAGCGGCATTGGGCGACGCCGTTCCTCCAGGTGAAGACCGAGGGCGGCGGGATCGACGACAGCCTCACGTCGCCGGGCGAGCAGGTGCTTGCTCGCAACGACGCCAACCTGGTCACCGACGCGCTGCAGGGTGTCGTCAGCGAGGGCACCGGCACCGCGGCCGCGCTCTCGGGGTTCCCTGTGGCCGGCAAGACCGGGACGGCGAACGAGAACGTCGACGCGTGGTTCTGCGGGTACACGGTGCAGCTGGTCACCTGCGTGTGGATGGGCTGGCCGCAAGGGGAGATCCCCTTGGAGAACATCGAGGGTGTGCCGTCGGTCTACGGCGGGACGATCCCCGCGGCGATCTGGCACGACTTCATGACGACGGCGATGGAGGGCCAGACGCCCGAGTCGTTCCCGGTGCCGTCGTTCGACGGGTACACGATCGGGCCGTCGGTGATCGTTTCGTCGCCGACGCCCTCGCCGAGCGCGACGCCAAGCACCACGCCGAGCCCCACGCCGCCGCCGACCCATACCCCGTCGCCGACGACCACGCCCTCGCCGACGAGCACGCCGTCACCAACGACCACGCCCTCGCCGTCCCAGAGCCCTCCCTGACGTTAACGCGCCGGGACCACCACGAGCACCTCGTCCAGCGGGATCAGCGCGGTGACGACGGTGCCGCGGCCCGGCGTCGAGCGGAGGGTGAACGTGCCGCTCGCGAGCTCGACCCGTTCGCGCATCGACGCGAGACCCACCCGCCCGGAACGGAGGAAGTCGCGCGATCGATTCGTCTCGAACCCGAGACCGTCGTCCTCGATCTCGATGCGGACCTGTCCACCGTCGGCCGTCACGAGCACCGTCACGGTCGTCGCCTCCGCGTGCTTGCCCACGTTGGTCAAAGCCTCTTGGACCAGACGATAGGCGAGCGTCTCGACGTCGCGCGGCACGGCGCGCTTGAGCTCGCCCTCGAACGACGTGACGACGCCGGTGTCCGTGCCGAATCGCGAGAGGGTCTCGCGGAGGGCCGGGATGAGCCCGCGCTCCTCGAGCACCGGCGGCCTGAGCCCGGCCATGAGCCGCCGGAGTGCGTCGGCCTCGCCGGCGAGCTCCTCGCGGATCTTCACGAGCACGTCGGTCCCGCGCTCGACGTCGCCGGCCTTGATCATCAACAGCGCGGCCTCGAGCGACAGGGACGCCGCCGACACGCCCTGGACGGGGCCGTCATGGAGATCGCGCGCGATCCGGTTGCGTTCCTGTTCGATCGCGGCGTTCGATCGCCGGAGCAGTCGCGTTCGATCCTCGTCGCGGTCCTGCAGGAACTGGAAGAGCGATCGGATCGTCTGGTCGGCCACTTTCGCCGCGCTGACGTCGCGGACGAGCACGAGGGTCCGCGGCGGGTCGGTGGGGATCACCGAGGCGGTGGCTTCCAGGTGGAGGGTGTGACCGTCGGATCGGTTGATCGTCGCCTGACCACCTTCGCCGAGACGAGCGAAGGCGGGATCCGCGCCGTCGATCGCCGCGGCCAGCGCCACCCACGACATGCCGAGCATCGCGACGGCATCCAACGAGACCATGTGCGCGAACGCGTCGTTGGCACGCAGGATCTGGCCCCGGTCGTCGAGCTCGACGAAGCCGTCGACCGCTGCGTCGAAGACGAGCCGCAGATGCTCCTCGGAACGACGCAATGATTCGTTGGCTTCCTGGACGCGATCGAGGGCGGCGTCCGTCGCCGTCAGCGCGGCCTCCTGTCGAGCGAGCGCGTCCTGCGTGTGCGTGAAGGCCTCGGCGCTGGCGAGCTGGTTCGTCAGGATCCGCGCAGCGATCCCCACCCCAAGCAGCAACAGGAGCACGGTGGCGTGTGCCCCGGCGATGCCTCGAGCATCGTCCAGCACCGCCACGACGGACAGCGCGGCGCATGCGGCGATCACGGTGACGCTCGTCAGCAGTGGCCGTGCGATGCGAGTCGATCCATCCGATGGCAGACGCCCCGCGGCGTGGGGCAACGACCGATAGATGCCGGCGAGCGCCAGCGGGACCACGACGTAGACGATGCCGCTCCACGAGGGAGCCGGGCCGCTCACGCCGGTCCAGGCGGCGCCGAATCGGATGGTCGCCACCGCCAGCAACGCGAAACACAGGAACACGAGGAGGTGTCCACGCGTCGGGAGCCAGACGGCGAGGGCGCCGAAGACGGCCACGATCGCCGCGGCCACGATCGCGAACGTCGCCGCGGACACGGCCGCCGCGGTCGTGGCCCCCGGCGGTCGGAGCACCACGTAGGCGATCGCCGCGAGCGAGAGCGTGAGCAGCAACACGTCGGCGGCGACCTCCCGACGCTCGCGCGGTGCGAGATGCGCCACGAACTCGTCGTGTCCCGCCAATGCGAAGGGCACCACGAGCGCAAGCATCGCGACGTCGGCGAGACGCGGATGCACGGCGGTGTCGGATGCCATCCCGCCGATGGCGAAGATCGCCGCCGCCGCGCCCACGAGCAGGAACGCGATCGCGACGGCGCGCACGCCCGGCCACGTGGAGCTCGCCGCCGACCGGATGGTCACGATCCCGGCCACGACGAAGGCGGCGGCCGTCGTCGCCGCGCGCACGGGCGAGGCGTGCTCCGAGCCCGGGGTCACCAGCAGCAGCGCCGCGGTACACGCCAGGGCAAGCGCGCACAGACCGGCAACGGTGCCGGCATGCCGTGGGGATGGGACGGCATCCATGAGGGCTCCCATGATGGCGGCTGGACGCGCCGGGCTCCATCACCCGAGCGCGGGCTTCCATGGGACCGGACGGACTAGCCCACAGGGAGGATCGGACTACTCGATGAGGCGTCGCCGGAGCGCCTCGGCAACCGCGGCGGTGCGGTCCGACGCGCCGAGCTTCTCGAAGATGTGCTCCAGGTGGGTCTTGACGGTATCGGGGGAGATATACAGGCGCTCGGCGATATCGCGGTTCGTGTGGCCGAACGCGAGCAGCTGCAGGACCTCGATCTCACGGGCGGTCAGGGTCTCGGCCTTGCGGTCGCGCTCCTTCGCGGTCGACAGCTCCTCGGCCAGGGCGACCACGAGCTGGGGGTCGATCACCATGTTGCCGCCCGCGACCAGCCGCACGGTCTGGATCAGGTGCTCGGCGTCTCGGGCCTTCAAGACGTAGCCGCGGGCGCCGCTGCGGACGGCCTCGACGACGAACTGTCGATCGTCGTAGGCGGTCAGCATGATCACCCCGACCTTGGGGTGGTGATCGCGCAGCTCGCGGGCGGCCTCGAGGCCGTCCATCTCGGGCATGCGGATGTCGATCAGGGCGATGTCGGGATCCTCGGCGCCGACGAGGTCGAGCAGTTCCTTGCCGTTGGCGGCCTCGCCCACGACCTCGATGCCCTCGGCCATGTCGAGGTAGCGCCGCAGCCCTTGGCGCACCAAGGAGTGGTCGTCCGCGATCGCGACCTTGATCGTCACCTGGCCCCTCCTTCCGCACCGGGCGGCCCCGGGTTGCGGCAATCCTAGACGGTTTCCCGGCCTCTCGGTGCCGATCCTGCCTCAGAACACGGGCTGCCAGTTGATGAACAGGTACGCGAGCAGGGCGAATCCGGCGGTGAACCCGACGAGGACCGCGGTCTCCGGCGGTCGACGTCGCGCGGACGCGAGTGCCCATCCCCACGACACCGGGAACAGCACCGCGGCGAAGCGGGGCATCGACAAGAGGGGTCGCGTGTCCAACGGCAGCAGCAGCGGCAGTGTGAGGCTGGCCGCCGCATAGACCGTGTACGTGAGTGGGACACGGCGAGCCGCGAGGACGATGCCCACGACGGCCAGCCCCACGACCGTGACGTCCAGCAGCCACCACGTCTGGTAGCGCCAGGCGAGAGTGAGGGCGTCGACGATGACGCCGATCGGCTCGTGCACCCCTCCCGGACGCCAGGCGCGCTGGGCGTCCAGGGGCTCCCAGAAGGCGGCATGGCGCCAATGCCACCATCCGAAGTACAGCAGCGGGCCGAGCGCGACCGCGGCCGCCGCCGCGAGACGCGGCAGGAGCGAACGACCGTCCCGCCGCTGCTGCGCGATGGCCTCGATCCACAGGGCGAGGATCAGCAGGACGCCGACGCTGCGGGTCGCCGCCGCTCCCGCGCCCGCCACCGCGGCCCAGACCCATCGGTCTCGCCGGGCGAACCAGAACGTGGCGATCGAGGCGAGCAGGAACAACGACTCCGAGTAGGGGGCGTACAGGAAGAACGCGGTCGGGAACAGGGCGGTGAACAGGACGGCTCGACGTGCCGCCGCGTCCCCGAGCTCGAAGCGGGTGAGCGCGTGCAACAAGAGCAGCGCCGCGAAGGCTGCGACGTTCGCGACGAGCAGGCCCGCCGCCAGCGGACCGATCGCCGGCACGAGGTCCACGAGCCGGACCGAGACCGGGAAGCCGGGGAAGAACGCCGCGCTGTGGTCACCGGGCGCGTACCCGGTCGTCGCCAGACGGAGGAACCACTGGGCGTCCTGTCGCTGGAGCGATGTGAACAGCATGTGCCAACCGGGGCCCAGCGCCGGGTTGGGGAAGCCTGCATCGGTGGGCGGCTGGCCGGCGGGCAGCGCGAGCATGCCGCCGCCGATCACGCCGATCACCGCCAGGAGCGTTCGCGCCCCCAGGAACGCCCAGAGGGTTTCGCGCCAGCCGTCGCGCACACGGACGACCGCGGGCACGCTCACGCAGGCTCCGGCGCCGTTGCGAGCGTGTCGACCGCCGGCGACCGCCGGCCGAGCGATCGAAGCGGCGGGATGTCATCGCGTACCCACGCGATCAGACACCAGATCAGCACGCCCGCGCGGATCGCGAGCGCCCACTCGAACCACCACTCTTTCGGGAACGCCATCGTGCCCGTGTACACGCCGAAGAACCAGAACCGGGTGACGAACACGAGGACATCGGCCGCCTCGAAAGCGACGAAGCGACGCAGCCGCGGCATCGTGAGGGCGAACCACGGCAGGAGCCACAACGAGTACTGCGGCGAGTACACCTTGTTCGTCAACAGGAAGCAGATCAGCAAGGGGACGCCGCAGGCCCACCGCGGGAACGTGGGGTCGCGGCGGCCCTTCAAGTAGATCGCGATGAAGGCGGAGACGAGGAACGCGGTCAGCGCGGCCAGGTTCACGTTCTCGATCGAGATGCACATCGCGTCGACATGGCGACACGCCTGGTACCAGAGGCTGTCGAAGTCGGGCGTGCGCGCGGCGTTGAACCGGAAGAACTCCCACCACGGGCCCGGCGCGGCGACCGCGAACGGGAGGTTGACGGCGACCCACGTGCCGGCCGACCACCACAGGAGCCGGACGGAGCGATCGGGCTCGCGATTCTGCAGTCCTTGTAAGAAGAGCGGGATCAGGACCAGCGCAGGGTAGAACTTGGTGGCGGCGCCCAGCCCGATCAGCACGCCGGCCCACCCGTCCCGTCGTTTGGCGAAGGCAACCAGCGCGGCCGTCGCGAACGCCACCGCCGCCAGATCCCAGTTGATCGTGCCGTAGACGAGCAGCGTCGGGGCGAGCGCGAACCACAGCGCCCGCGAGTCACCGAGTAACCACACGCAGCCGGCGGTCAGCATCGCGAACCCCAGCAGGAGCACCGCGTTGGCGTAGTAGAACGAGGCGTAGTCGTTGCCCGAGAACCACGCCGCGGCCCGCATCAGGTACATCGTCAGCACTGGGTACTCGTCGCAGTTGTTCTCCGAGATCTGACAGCGGTCGAAGAACGGCAGGCGCCCGCCGGCGAGCTGCTCGGTCGCGAGCAGCGGCACGATGTCGGTGTAGCACAGCAGCCGGTACTGCCGGCCGTTGCTGAAGTCGCCGTGGGCGCACGGAGACTTCAACGCGGTGCCGACGGCCATCGTCCCGAACACGCAGGCGAGCACGACGCCGAGACCGATCGCGCGACGAACTGGCTCCACGCGGCGCATCGTAGCGGTGGCCGGTCCGCCTCCGTCGTTCGAGCGCACGGTGTGAAGATTGGAGTGCGCACTCGTAGAGTGTCCGGTCATGAGGTACCGGGTCGAGCAGCTCGCGGCGACCTGCGACGTGTCGGTCGACACCGTGCGCTTCTATCAGTCGCGCGGGCTCCTGCCACAGCCGGCGCGCGAAGGTCGCGTGGCCTGGTACGACGACGGGCACGCCGAGCGGATCCGGCGGATCCGCGATCTGCAGGGCAAGGGCCTGACCCTTGCCGCGATCGGGCGGGTGGTGAGCGGCGAGCTCGGTCCCTCGGACGCCGATCTCGCGGCGGCCGTCGCGATCGCCCGTGGCGTCGGTGCCGCCGACGACGCGATCCTCAGCCTCGACGATCTGGCGTCGGCCTCCGGCGTGCCCGCATCGCTGATCCAGGCCGTCGAACGCGAGGGGATCACGATCGGGCGCCGCGTCGACGGCGAGCTCCGGTACTCGGCGGCCGACGCCGAGGTGATGCGCACGGCGTTGCGCCTGCTCGAGTTCGGACTGCCGGTCGGGGATCTGCTCGGCCTCGCGCGCGATGCGGACGACGCGCTCCGCCGGCTGGCCGTGCGCGCCGTCGACCTGTTCGACGCCAACGTCCGCGAGCCGATCCGGGATACCGCCGGCACGGACCCGCTCGTGCGCTGCGCGGACGGTCGAGGCGTTCGAGGCGCTCTTGCCCGCCGTGACCTCCCTGGTGTCGAACCACTTCCGGCGATTGCTCTTGGAAGAGGCGGAACGGCGGATCGAAACGTGAGCGACGCGCGGCTGCCGAGCGGCGACGAAAAAGCCGCGACGGTGCGCGGGCTCTTCGATCGGATCAGCCCTCGCTACGACCTCGTCAATCGGGTGATGACGTTCGGCATGGACGTCGGCTGGCGACGTCGGGCGATCCGCGAATTGCACCTGCCGACCGGGTCCCGTGTCTTCGATCTCGCCTGCGGCACCGGCGACTTCTGCCGGGAGCTCCGACGCGCCGGCTACCTCGCGGTCGGGTTCGACTTCTCCTTCGGCATGCTGATCAGCGCGCGCACCGACGTCCCGCTCGTGCAGGCCGACGCGTTGCGCCTGCCCGTCGGCGACGGGAGCGCGGACGGGGTGACCTGCGGTTTCGCATTACGCAACGTGGTCTCGTTGCCTGCGCTGTTCACCGAGCTCGGCCGAGTGGTGCGCCCGGGCGGCGCGATCGCGCTGCTGGACGCCAGCCGCCCGGACAACGCGGCGCTCCGAGCGGGCCACAGCGTCTACTTCGACCACGTCGTGCCGATGATCGGCGGGCTGCTGTCGGATCGCGACGCCTACGCCTACCTGCCGAAGTCGATGGCCTATCTCCCGCCGCCGCACGAGATGCTGGCGAGCCTGCGCGCAGCGGGCTTCCCCTCGGCGCGCCGGCTGCAGCTCTCCGGTGGCATCACGCAGGTGTTCGTCGGGGTCCGGGCGTGAGCGTGGAACACCTCGGGGCGGCGTTCGATCTGCTTGCCGCCTGGCAGGACGGCGGCGTCTACGTGGAGCACGACGGACAGGGGGTCGCGACCGGCCCCGGCGCCATGGTGGCGACGAGCGAGGTGGCCGCCGCGCTGGCGACGCAACCCGAGGGAGCGGTCGCGTGCGGCGTGTTGCCGTTCGCCGGCGCGGGCTCGTTGGTGCTCGCCGACGCGCAGGTCCGGCGCACCGATCCGTTCGTCACCGCCAGGCTCGGACCGGCGATCCAGCCCGTGCTCGTCACCGGGCTGATCCCCGCCGAGGCGTTCGCCGACGCCGAGCTCGTGATGTCGCCGACGCCGGCGTTGTACGCGGGCGCCGTGGCGGAGGCCGCCCGGCGAGTGCGCGCGGGCGAGCTCCGGAAGGTGGTCCTCGCGCGCACGATCGAGGTCGGAGGCCGGGCGTTCGACCCGCGCCGGCTCGCCCACCGGCTTCGGGCGGTCGACCCGCACGCGTACACGTTCATCGCACCGGCGGGTGACGGCCTGCTGGTGGGCGCCTCGCCCGAGTTGTTGGTCGCACGGCACGGCTCGGAGGTCCGCGCCAACCCGCTCGCGGGCTCCGCGCCCCGATCCGGGGATCCGGTCACCGATCGCGGCAACGCCGATCGTCTGATCGCGTCGGCCAAGGATCGAGAAGAGCACGCGGTGGTCGTCGAGGCGGTGGCCTCGACGCTCGAGCCGTTGTGCTCGACGCTCGTCTGGGATCCCGAGCCGGTGCTGCAGGAAACACCCAACGTCTGGCATCTGTCCACGCGGTTCCGTGGACATCTCCGCGAACCGGCGCCCACCGCGCTCGAGCTCGCGGTGGCGCTGCACCCGACGCCGGCGGTCGGCGGCGCGCCGGCCGAGGCCGCGCTCGCGGCGCTCGCGCAGCTCGAGGGCTTCGATCGGGGCTGCTACGCCGGCCCGGTCGGGTGGGTCGATGCCGCGGGCAACGGCGAATGGGCCATCGCGTTGCGATGCGCCCTGTTGCACGGGGAGCGCGCGACGCTGTACGCCGGCGCCGGGATCGTCGGTGCGAGCGACCCCGACGCGGAGGTCGACGAGACCGACCGGAAGTTCCGCGCGTTCCTCGACGCGCTGCGATGGGGCTGACCGATGCACCTGGGAAAGATGGGCGCCGATGCAGTGGGTTGGATCGGTGGGAGGTGGAACTGGGGCACGCCCGTCGGGATCGGATACGCGAACGGCGCCCTCGATGAACCGCACCGGCACGAGCGCACGATCGAGGTCTACCTCGTTGCCGCGGGGTCGGCCGTGGCCGTCGTCGATGACGCCGAGATCCCGGTCGAGGCGGGCGATGTGCTCGTCGTCGAGCCGCACGAGGTGCGAACGTTCATCTCCTCATCGGCCGACCTACCGCTGCTTCGTGCTGCACATCGGCGACGACGGAACGCCCGACAAGGGTGCCCGTCGGCTGATCAGCGACCCGAGAGGGCGGCGGTGACCGCGCGCGGAGCTCGGCGCGGCGTGCTCGGTCTCGCTCGGCGTCGATCGGGACCTCGACGACCTGGACGCCGCCATCCCTCGCCGCCCGCTCCAGGGCGGGGATCAGTGCACCGGCCCGCTCGACGACCGTGTGCCCTGTACCCGCCGCGGCACAGACCGCCTGGATCTGTGCCGGGTGCGGCGTCGTGAACAGCGCGTCGTGCTCCGGCAGCGATCGTTGATCGAGCATCGAGAAGATCTGGCCGCCCCCGTTCGCGAGCACGACGAGCACCGCGTCGACGCCCAGCGTCGAGGACCACAGGAGCGAGCCCGCGTCGTAGAGGAAGGACAGGTCGCCGAGCAGTGCGAACGTCGCGCCGGGGCTGCCGGCCGCGAGACCGAGCGTCGTGGCCACCAGCCCGTCGATCCCGCTGGCGCCGCGGTTCCCGACGATGTGCAGCAGGTCGGGCGCGGTCCAGATCCGTGGCGGTCGCCGCGGGGCCATGAACAGATCGAGGTCCCGCACCGGCGTCGAGGAGCCGACCAGCAGCGACGCGCCGTGGGGCAGGAAGGAGGCGACGTCGCGCGCGACCCTGCCCTCGAACGGATCGTCCCAGGCGTCGAGCTGCAGATCCACCGCGTGACGGCCGAGGAGATCCGCCTCGCGCCAGGCGTCCGTCCAACCAGCGTCGGCGGGCGGGATCCGCAGGCCATCGCGTTCGTCCCAGGCGAGGGCTGCGAACAGCTCGGGGTCGACCGCGATGCGCCGCTCCGCACGCCCCTCGGGGTCCGGATCCGGGTGGTCGCGATCCAGCACCACGACCGCGTCGGTCGCCGCCACCAACGACTGTGTGGCGCGCGTGGTCGGTGTCGCCCCGACCTGCAGCACGACCTCGGGGCGGTGCGCGGCCAGCCACGCTTCGTCGCCGATCACGAACTGCCCGGCGGCCATCGCTCTGCCGGCCCGCCCGGCGTCGAGCCGCAGCCCCGACAGCGGCTCCGCCAGCACCGGCCAGCCCAGCAGGGTCCCGAGCGACAAGAGGGACAGGCTGGCGGGCGGCCGCGCGGGTCCCAGTGCGATCACACCCCGGCGGCCGGCGAAGGCGTCGCGGAACGCCGTGAGCGCCGCGACTGCCGCGTCGCGGTCGGGAGAACGGGCCGGCGCCGCCGGCGCGACGCGACGCGACCATGCGGCGGCCCCCTGCTGGTCGGGCACGAGCGGCTCCTCGAAGCAGGCGTTGACCTGGACGGGCCCGGGCGGAGCGCCGGTGGCCGCCTCGCAGGCACGCAGGCCGGCGTCGAACCACGCCTCGGCGTCTCCGAGCGCGTTCGGCACGGGGGGCTCGAGATAGGCAGCGGACATAGCGTCCGTAGAGCTCGGTCTGATCGATCGTCTGATTGGCGCCCGTGCCGCGCAGTCGCGGGGGTCGATCGGCCGTCAAGGCGACGAGCGGCACGCGTGCCTGCGACGCCTCGACGATCGCCGGGAAGTACTCGGTCGCCGCGGTACCGCTCGTGCAGGCGAGCGCCACCGGCGCACCGCCGGCGGTCGCGAGCCCGAGCGCGAAGAAGGCCGCGCCGCGCTCGTCCAGATGGACGTGCACACGGATCCGCTCGTCGCGTGCGAACGCCAGGGCGAACGGTGTCGAGCGGGAGCCCGGCGAGACGCAGGCATCGCGAACGCCTCGCCCAACCAACGCGTCGACCAGGGCGGTCGCGCACGCGAACGAGATGTCGCCGCGGCCCATCACGCCACCGTCTGCGCCAGGACCAAGCCGAGCGCCAAGAGCAGGCCCGTCGCGGCGTGCACGGTCGCCGTTCCGACGAGCACGGGGATGAGGTCGCGCCCCGTGGCCGTGCGCGACGCCTCCAGCGGCTTGATCGCCAGCGGCCATGCGGCGAGGCCGAACAGCCCCCACTGCACGAGCCCTGCGTCCGGCCAGACGAGATACACGAGGAACCCGGCGACGATCGTGACGAACGCGCCGATCACGAGGCCCGCGTACAGCCGACGAGCCCGGGCATCGCCAAGCCGGACCGCGAGCGTGCGCTTGCCCGCGGTCTCGTCGGTCGCGATGTCGCGCACGTTGTTGGCCTCCAGGATGGCGACGGCCAGGAGCCCGAGCACCGCGGCGCACCACCAGGCGTTCGCGGGAACGGTCTCGACCATCACGAAGCTCGTCCCGCAGGTCGCCGCGAGCCCGAAGAACACGAACACCATCACCTCGCCGAGACCGAGGCCGGCGTAGGGCCGCGGGCCGCCGCTGTACAGCAAGGCCGCGACGATCGCGAGCCCGCCGACGAGCAGGATCAGCGCGGGCGCGGTCGCCAGCGCCAGCGCGATGCCCGCGAGTGCCGCGATGCCGATGGAGACGCACGCCGCGATCAACACCGCCTTCGGGGACGCGGCGCCCGTCTGCGTCAGGCGCGGGGGACCCACCCGTTCCTGGGTGTCGACGCCCTTCATGCCGTCGAACGCGTCGTTGGCGAGGTTGACGCCGATCTGCAGCCCCGCGGCAACGACGAGCGCCGCTGCGAACCGCCACCACACGACGTGTCCCGCCGCAGCCGTGCCGACCACAACCGGGACCAGCCCGGCGCCGAGCGTGCGCGGGCGCGCGCCGTGCCACCAGGTGGCCGGGCTCGTCATGGTCGCTTCGGGAACCGGGAGAAGTCGGGGTCGCGTTTCTGTTGGAACGCGTCGCGACCCTCCTGCGCCTCCTCCGACATGTAGTACAGGAGCGTGGCGTCGCCGGCGAGCTGCTGCACACCGGCCAACCCGTCGACCCCGGCGTTGTAGCCGGCCTTCAACAGTCGCAGCGCGAGCGGAGATTTCTCGAGGAGCTCCCGTGCCCACGCCACCGTCGTCGTCTCGAGCTCGTCGAGCGGCACCACCGTGTTGACCAGGCCCCACGCGAGCGCGGTCGCGGCGTCGTACTGGCGGCAGAGCAGCCAGACCTCCTTGGCCCGCTTCTCGCCGATCTGTCGCGCCAGCAACCCGATGCCGTAGCCGCCGTCGAACGAGCCGACGCGTGGACCGGTCTGACCGAACCGCGCGTTGTCGGCGGCGATCGTGAGGTCGCAGCACAGGTGCAGCACATGTCCGCCCCCGATCGCGTAACCGGCCACCATCGCGATCACCGGCTTCGGGAAACGACGGATCTGGATCTGCAGATCGAGCACGTTGAGCCGACCGATGCCCGCTTCGTCCACGTACCCGTCGTCGCCGCGGATCTTCTGGTCGCCTCCCGAGCTGAAGGCCTCCGGGCCCTCGCCGGTCAGGATCACCACGCCGATCGCGGGATCGTCACGCGCCATGTCGAAGGCTCGGATCAACTCCCGTGTCGTGAGCGGTCGGAACGCGTTGCGCACCTCGGGCCGGTCGATCGTGATCTTCGCGATGCCATCGGCCGTCTCGTAGCGAACGTCCGTCCACTCGCCCTGCGGCCGCCACTCGATTTCAACCATGTGACCATCAACTCCTAGAGCGTCCACTCGAACGGTTAGGCTACCCGACGTGGAAGGCACGGCGCATCGGTGGGCGAGCCCCGGCGAGCTGGTCGCCTACGCACTCCCACCCGGGTTCCACTGGCTCGAGATCCTTGCCGCCCACGCACAGTCCGGCGCCTCGTTCCTGCCGATCGACGTCCGATCGACGCCGGCCGAGCAGCGGCGGCTGATCGACCTCGCCCGGCCCTCGGTCGTGGTCCGCCCGGATGAGGAGACCGTGCTCGCAGACGCGGCGCCGATCGATCCGGAGCGCGCGTGGGCGGTCGTCGCGACCAGCGGCACCTCGGGGGAGCCGCGCCTCGCGCAGCTGCCGCGCGCCGCCGTCGGCTCGGCGGTCGCCGCGTCGCTCGACGCACTCGACGCATCGGCCTATGACCCATGGGTGTCGTGCCTGTCGCCCGCACACATCGGCGGGCTGCTCGTGCTGCTGCGTGGGGTGCTGACGGACTCGCGGATCATCGTGCAGGAACGGTTCGAGCCCGGCGCCTTGCTCGCGCACGCTCCGGCGGGCGCCCACGTCTCGTTGGTCCCGACGATGCTGGAGCGGTTGGTTCGCGGCGCGCCCGACCTGTCCGGGCTCGGCGCGATCGTCGTCGGCGGTGGGGCGCTCGATCCGGCGCTTCGCGAGGCGGCAGAGCGCCTTGGTGGCCGCGTCGTCTCGACGTACGGGAGCACGGAGACCGGTGGCGGCGTGGTGTACGACGGCGTGCCCTTCGAGGGAACGCGCGTGCGGATCGCCGCCGACAAGCCCGACGCGATCGGGCGGATCGAGGTGGCGGGTCCGACCCTGATGGACGGCTACCGGTCGGATCCGGCCGCGACCGCCGACGCGTTCGCGGCGGACGGATGGCTCCGCACGGGCGATCTCGGCCGGGTCGGCGACACCGGGCGCCTGGATGTGCGCGGCCGGGCCGACGATGCGATCCGCACCGGCGCCGAGACGGTCTGGCCCGACGAGGTGGAGGCGGTCCTGCGAGCGCACCCGCAGGTCGCCGATGTCGCGGTCGCGGGGCGCCCGGATCCGGAATGGGGCGAGCATGTCGTCGCGTGGGTCGTGCCGCGGGACCCGACGGACCCGCCGACCCTGGAGCAGCTCCGCGAGCATTGCCGCGATGCACTGGCCCGGTTCAAGGCGCCGCGTGACGTTCGATCGGTGACGACCCTGCCCAGGACCGCGAACGGCAAGGTCCGGCGCGCCGACCTGCCCTGACAATGATGAAGGCCCGAGCGAGGGAGGGGTTCGCTCGGGCCTTCAGTCTCCGGGTCCCACCGAGGGGGTTGGCGGGCCCTGAGGTTTGTCCTTGGCGTCGCACAGCAGGCTTCGACCCCTGGGCTGTGCGGCTGGATACCCGAATGTGGGTAACGCTCAGGTGACCTGGATCGCACCGTGTTTCACGGCGAAGGCGACCGCCTCGAGCTTGGAATGCACGCGCAGCTTCCCGAGGATGTTTCGAACGTGGGTCTGCACGGTCTGCGGGCTGATGTAGAGCTCCGCCGCGATGTCGTCGTTCCGCTTGCCCTGGGCGAGCAGCTGCAGGATCTGGCGCTCCCGGTCGGTGAGATCGCCGAGCAACGCCATCGCGTCGCGCTGCTCCTCGCGTTCCCGGGCCACCTGCGCGAGCAGGCGGGTCAGGGTGACCGGATCGATCAGCACCTCGCCCTCGGCGGCGGCCTTCGTCGCGTTCAGGATCTCGTCGGCGGGCAGGTCCTTCGAGAGGAAGCCCGAGGCGCCGGCCTCGACCGCCTCCACCATCAGCCGGTCGTCGTCGTGCGCGGTCATGATGACGACCTTGGTGGACGGCGAGCCCTCCTTGATCCGTCGCGTTGCCTCGATGCCGGTCATCGCGCTGCCTTTGAACACGATGTCCATCAGCACGACGTCGGGAAGCTGTTCCTGTGCGAGCGCCACGCCTTCTTCCGGGCTGTGCACGGGGGCCGCGACCAGCGACAGCGACGGATCGAGTCCGACGACCATCGACAGCGCGTCGGTGAGGACCTTGTGATCGTCACAGATCAGCAGGGACACGGTCGGATCGTTCCCCATCACGTCTCCCCTTCGAGCGGCACGCGGATCTGCAGGATGGTACCCCCATCGGGACGGTCGATGACCATGGCGGTGCCCGTGTGCGCGCCCGCGATCGATCGCGCGATGAACAAGCCGAGCCCCGAGCCGGACCGATCCTCATAGCCGTACGGGCGCCAGCGACAGAACTTCGCGAACACGGCCTCGTGCATCTCCGGCGGGATGCCGGGGCCGCGGTCGGCCACCTCGATCAGGGCGTCGGCACCGTCGCGGCGGACGCTGAGGTCGATCGGCGTGTCGACGGGGGAGAACTTCAACGCGTTCTCGATGCCCTGGCGGGTGGCCTCGCCCAGCCAACGGGCGTCGATCGAGGCCCGCAGCTCGGTGTCCGCCTCGACGCGAACCTCGCGGTCGCCGGCCTCGGCGTCGTGCAGTCCCTGCAGGACCGGCCCCTCCAGATCGCGCACGACGAACGTGAACGCCAGCGTGCCCGCGTCGGTCTTGAGGCCCAGCGACATCTGATCGGCGACGCGAAGCAGGCGGAGCGATTCCTGTTCGATCATGCCGACGAACTCGAGGCGCTGGGGATCGCCGAGACGTTCGTAGCTCGTTCGCAGCGACCCGGCGATGCTGCGGATCGTGCCCGCCGGGCCCCGGACATCGTGGGCGACGATGCTTGCGATCTCGGCGCGTCCCTCCATGACCTGCGTCGCGCGGTCCGTCGCGCGGCGCGAGCGGGTGGACTCCATCCGCAGACCGGCGACGACGAACGCGACGAGGGCGGCCGCCGCGATGCCTTGCGTTCCGGCGGCGGCGCGCGATGCGATCGAGATGACCCGGTCGGTGGTCGCGGTGTTGGCGACCAGCGTGCCGACCCCGATGACCGCGAGCGCGAGCCCGGCGGCCGCGATCCATCCGAACCTGCCGCCCCACCGCAGCGATCGAACCATCGTGGTGATCCCCCCGACGAACAGCAGGGCGGTGGCCACCTTGTGCAGCCCGCCGAAGTTCTGCCCGTCCATCGACACCGCGAGCACGTCCAGGACCATCAACCCGGCGGCGCTGGCGGCGACCACGAGGGCGGGCTGCAACGGCGGTCGTCCCCGTCGCTCACGCCACGGCACGACGACGATCAGGTTGCCGAGGAGCACGAGGAGCCCGGTCAAGGTCGAGAACGTGAGCAGGTCGAGCCAGGCCTTGGAGTTCGACGGCTGGACGATCACGAACAACCCCGACAGCAGCGTCTGATGCAGGACGACCGCGGCAGATCCCACGCCCACCAGCAGCAGTGCGGGGTCGCGCCGATCGCTGTATGCGAACAGGGAGAACACGGCGACGGCCGCGAACAGTCCGGAGGCAAGCGCGCCGATCACGCCGTCCATGAGGATGGCGCCCCGATCGCCGGCGATCACTCCAAGCAGCACAAGCCCGGCGACGACGGCCACGCCCGTGTAGGACTTCCACTTCGTCACCGGGCGAGTCTAGGCCGGGAGTCCTCGGACCCCGGGATGCTAGGAGTAGCTGTGGTCGGCGTCCGGGTACGTCCCGGTCTCGACGTCCTGCATGAACGCGGTGACGGCCTGGGTCATGACGGTGCGCAGATCGGCGTACTTCTTGGCGAGCTTCGGCACGTGCTCGTTGATGCCGAGCAGGTCGTTGATCACGAGCACCTGCGCGTCGGTGTCGTGCCCCGCACCGATCCCGATCGTGGGGATGTGCAGCTCCCGCGTGATGTCGGCGCCGAGCTCGAAGGGCATCGCCTCCAGGACGATCGAGAAGGCGCCGGCCTTCTCGAGATTGTGGGCCTGATCCAGAACCGTGTGCGCGGCCTCGCCACGCCCCTGCACCTTGTAGCCGCCCAATCCGTAGACCGACTGGGGCGTCAGTCCGATGTGCGCCATGACCGGGATGCCGACGTCCACCAGCCGACGGATCAGCTCGTACTGCGGCCCCTCGATCTTGACCGCGTGGGCCCCACCCTCCTTGATCAGGCGACCGGCGTTGCGCACGCCGTCGTCGGTGGACGCCTGGAACGACATGAAGGGCATGTCGCCGACCACCATCGCGTGCTCGACCCCGCGGGCGACCGCGCGCGTGTGATGCAACATCTCTTCCATGGTCACCGGCAGCTCGTTCGCGTAGCCGAGGACGTTGCGACCGAGTGAGTCCCCGACCAGCACCACGGGGACGCCGGCGGCATCGAGGATCTGCGCGGTGGGGAAGTCGTAGGCGGTGAGCATGGTCCACCGCGTTCCGTCGGTCTTCCATGCGCGAAGGTCGTGGATCGTGATCATGTGCTCGCACCTCCTGGGAGTGCACGGCGGTCCCTTGCAGTGTAACGGGCTCCCGACGGTTGGCCTAGCGGATCACGAAGTCCGCCGTCGCAACCGCTTCGTACGCGTCGTCGACGAGGAGCATCGCGGTGTACTTCCCCGGTGGAAGCGGGAACCGCCCCTCCGAGGTCTCGTCCAAGATCGAGCGCTTCATCCGCCGCAGCGTCGTGCCGCCCCATTCCGACGGAAGTCGCAACATGCGATGTCAGAGGCGCTGGGTAGGGTCGGCGGTGTGATCGCGAAGGAGGAACGAATGCGTCAGACCGCACCGTGGGCAGAGGTGCTCACCCTTGGAGACACCCGTTTCGGCGTCCTCGCCGGTGGGCCGTTCGACGGGCGGTGCTATCCGCTGCCCGAGGGTTCGACGCCGGAGATCCTCGATGTGCCGGGCGCGGGGCCTGGCGCAAGCCCCCCGTTGCGGTACGTCCTTCGCGACGGGCTCTATCGATATCAGCGCGCGGAACGGACTGCCGCGTAGAGTTCCCGGACGGCGACGTGGCAGGTCGTCGCGGCCCGGGCGCTCCCGGACAGACCGTTCCCGTACACTGCTGGGCAGCCCTCATTTCCTTTCTGCTCCCCCTCGAGTAGGGGGGGCCGTCCAGACCAGAGGAGGTGAACGTTGAGGGAATACGAATGCATGCTCATCCTGCCCGCTGAGGCCGACGAGGCTTTGGTCAGCACAGCTGTCGAGCGCATCACGAAGGTCATCGCCCCGTCAGGGGGCGAGGTGACCAAGCTCGATCGCTGGGGGCGCAAGCGCTTCGCGTACGAGCTCGCACGACAGACAGAGGGGTACTACGTCATCGTGCTGTTCAAGGCGGAGCCCGCGACCCAACAGGAGCTCGACCGCACGCTCAAGATCGCCGACGAGGTGATCCGGCACAAGGTCATGCTTCTGCCCCAGAACACGCAAGCAGAACGCGAAGCAGCAGACGAAGCAGAAGGCGAAGGCAGCCGCTTCCCCCGCCTCGACCAAGGCGTAACCAGACAAGAAGGGGGACCGCTCCATGGCGAGCGACAACCAGATCACCATCGTAGGCAACCTCACAGACGACCCGGAGCTGCGCTACACGGCCAATGGAGCCGCCGTGGCCAACTTCCGCGTGGCGTACTCGACCCGCATCCGTGACGCGGCCGGCAACTGGACGGACGGGGAGACCTCGTTCTTCACGATCAACTGCTGGCGCGCGCTGGCTGAGAACGCCGCCGAGACGCTGACGCGAGGGACCCGCGTGGTGGTGACCGGGCGCCTCAAGCAGCGCTCCTGGGAGAACCAGGAAGGCGAGAAGCGCACCGTGGTCGAGATCGAGGCAGATGACCTCGGTCCCAGTCTGAAGTGGGCCACCGCTACCGTCACGAAGGCCAACCGTTCCTCCTCGTCATCGTCGTCATCCGGCGGGGACTGGGGCGCGGCCGTCGCGGCGCCGGTGGGGGCCTCATCGAGCGAGGAGACACCACTGGATGCCGGGTAAACCGCAGGGGCCCAAGCGGCCCAAGAAAGACAAAGACGAGAAGTGGCAGAAGAAGGGCAAGCGCAAGTTCTGCATCTTCTGCAAGGACAAGGTCGATCACGTCGACTACAAGGACGTCATCACGCTGCGGAAGTTCACGTCGGAGCGCGGCAAGATCCGCGCTCGGCGCGTCACGGGCAATTGCGTGCAACACCAGCGTGATGTGGCCCAGGCCGTCAAGAACGCCCGTGAGATGGCCCTGCTCCCGTACAGCGCGCGATGAAGATCATCCTGCAGAAGTCCGTCGACAAGCTCGGTGATCCCGGGGACGTCGCCGAGGTCGCCGACGGCTACGCGCGCAACTACCTGATCCCGCGGGGCTACGCCATCAGGGCGGAGAAGGGTGCGCTCAAGCACGCCGAGTCGCTGGCGCGCTCGCACAAGCTCCGCGTGGGCAAGCAGAAGGGCGAGTTCGAGGCGCTTGCCAGCAAGCTCATCGCCGGCGGGCCGCTGCAGATCGCGGCACGCGCCGGTGAGGAGGGCAAGCTTTTCGGCTCCGTCACGTCCGCCGACATCGCCGAGGCGATCTCGGCTCGCCTCGAGACGCCCATCGACAGGCGCGACGTCCAGCTCGATGAGCCGATCCGCTCGGTGGGCACCCACGAGGTCAAGGTTCGGCTGTTCCACGATGTCGAGCCGATCCTCACCGTGGAGGTCACGGCGCAGGACTGACCGGATCGGCGGGGCCGGCACGGTGTGGGAACCCCGCGCCGTGCCGGCCCCGCCGTTTCCGTGTCAGATGCGTTCTCCACACTTGTCCACATGGCTATCCACATGGTGGAAATGCAGGTCAGAGGGGGAGTGACAACAAACTTCGGTTCCCCACCTGCGGCGCGGCAATCCACAGCCGTTCTCCACTGTCGGCGCGCGGTTGTGGGGCGTAGCGTCGGGCGTCGGGTTGGATCGGTGAAGAGAGGGGTCGTGAGTGGCGCGCGTCGCTGACGAAGTCGTCCAGATCCCCGGGCACCGGGTGCCCCCACAGGACCTCGATGCCGAGCGCTCGGTCCTGGGTTCGATGCTCCTGTCCACCGAGGCGATGGCCGACGTCGTCGAGATTCTCGAGGCAGACGACTTCTACCGTTCGGCCCACGGCAAGATCTATCAAGCGCTTCGCATGCTCTTCGCCCAGGGCGAGCCGATCGACATCATCACGGCCGTCGATGCGTTGCGGCGCGCCGGCATCCTGGACGATGTGGGTGGCGCGCTGTACCTGCGCGATCTGGTCGACGAGGTGCCGACCCCGGCCGGGGCCCCCCACTACGCCAAGATCGTGTCCGATGCCGCGCTTCGGCGTCGTCTGATCGGTGCGGCGGCCGACATCATCGACACCGCGTACCAGGGCGCCAGCGACGCCGACGACATCGCCGACGGCGCCGAGCAGCGTATCTACGACGTCGCGCGTCGCGAGGACACCGAGGACGCCGCCATCATCGGCGATCTGATCAACCAGGCGATGTCCGACCTGGAGTCGATCCAGAACCGCGAGTCCGCCTACACCGGGCTGCCTACCGGGTTCCGCGACCTCGACGACCTCACCTCGGGCCTGCAGCCGGGCAACCTCATCATCGTCGCCGCCCGCCCGGGCATCGGGAAGTCCTCCCTCGCGATGAACGTGGCGCGCAACGTCGCGGTCACCGGCGAGCCGGTGGCGGTGTTCTCGCTGGAGATGAGCCGGTACGAGATCGGCATGCGCCTGCTCTGCGGCGAGGCGCGCGTCCCCTGGGACCGCATCCGCAATAAGCACGTCGGCCCCGACGACTGGATCCGCGTCGTGCAGGCCGGCGAGACGTTGCACGAGGCGCCGCTGCACATCGTCGACTCGGGCAACGTGAACATCGTGGACATCCGGGCGAAGGCGCGGCGCATGAAGACCGGACGTCAGGGCCTGTCGATGATCATCGTCGACTACCTCCAGCTGATGACGTCCCCGAACGCCCGGCGCCCCGACAACCGGCAGCAGGAGGTCGCGGAGATCTCGCGCTCGCTCAAGCTCCTCGCCAAGGAGCTGCACATCCCGGTCGTGGCTCTTTCCCAGCTCAACCGAAACCCGGAGGCCCGCGCCGACAAGCGGCCGCAGCTGTCCGACCTTCGCGAGTCGGGCGCGATCGAGCAGGACTCCGACCTCGTCATGTTCATCCATCGCGACGACCTCGATCCGGAGAAGAAGCGCGAGGCGGAGCTGATCATCGCGAAACACCGGAACGGGCCGACCGGCAACGTTCGGCTCCATTTCGAGCCGTCGCTCACGATGTTCCGCAACGCCGCTCGCGACCAGGGCGTGTGAGCACACCCTCGCTGCCCAACGCGACGCCGCGCCGACTCCGTGCGATCCACGCGCGCCTCGCGAAGGCGCTCGGTCCGCTCGAGCCACCGCGCGCCACCGACCCGCTCGACGAACTGATCCTCACGGTGCTCAGCCAGCACACGAGCGATCTCAACGCGGAGCGCGCGTTCGGTGCGCTTCGTGCCGCATTCCCGAGCTGGCAACAGGTCGTCGAGGCGCCGAGCTCGGCGGTGGCCGATGTGATCCGCAGCGGCGGGTTGGCGAACACGAAGGCGCCGCGTATCCAGGCGATCCTGCGGGAGGTGCGGGAGCGCGAGGGAGCCTTCAGCGTTGATCGGCTGCGCGAACTGTCCGACGCCGACGCGCGGGCATATCTCACCTCACTGCCGGGCATCGGTCCCAAGACCGCCGCCGTCGTCCTGAGCTTCGCGCTGGGTCGAGACGCGATGCCGGTCGATACGCACGTGCATCGGGTCACGAAGCGATTGGGCATCATCCCGGCCAACGCGACCGCCGAGCGCGCCGACGGTCTGCTGCACGATCTGATCCCCGACGGGCTGCGCACACCTCTGCACGTCGGCTTCATCCGTCTGGGCCGCCAGGTATGCAAAGCCCCGACGCCGCGCTGCGCCGCGTGCCCGCTGAAGGACCTCTGTCCGACGGCGCCGCGCTATCTTCCGCAGCGCGCCGCTCGGCGATGATGCGTCAGCGGGGGTCGTCGCGCAGTTCGCGCATCCAGCGTTCCGCTTCGAGCACCAGGATCTGGTTCGTCTCCGGCGTGTAGTACGACAGGATCATGACGGCCTGCGACAACGCCCATCCGCGCGCTCGCAACCAGGTCGCGTCGTCGACGCCGAGCATGCGCCGGAAGTACGCGCGAGCGTCCCGGCCGAACATCTTCCAGGCGACCATCACCTCGGCCGCTGGGTCGCCGACCGCGAGCGCGCCGAAGTCCAGCACCCCGCTGAGCCGGCCGTCGGTCGCGAGCAGGTTCCGAGCGTCGAGGTCGCCGTGGATCCAGACGGGCGGCCCCGTCCATACCGGCGCGCGGAGCGCCGCTTCCCACTCGCCTTCGACCCAGCGCGTATCGAAGGTGTCACCCACCTTCGCGGTGGACGCACGCATCGCCTCGTCGCGTGTGGCGAGCGGCTCGCCTCGCCCATCGGGCGGCGGACCCTCGTCGGCGTCGATCGCCTGCAGTTCCTGGACGAACCGGACGAGGTCCTCGGCCACCTCGTGTGGATCGCCCAGGTGCTCCGGTGTGGCGATGTCACCCGGCAACCACGTGCACACGGACCAGGGCCAGGGATACCCCTCGCCCGGCTCCCCCAACGCGAGCGGCGTCGATATCGCCAGCGACAGATGCGGAGCCAACCGTGGCAGCCACTCGTGCTCTTTGAGCGGCTGGGTGACCGCCCAGTCGATCCGAGGTAGGCGGATCGACATGTCGCCCCCGAGCCGGAAGATCGCGTTGTCCGTGCCGGCGGGCTCGACTCGCCGCAGGGGGAGCTCCGCCCACCGAGGGAATTGCGTGGCGATCAGCCGCGACACGAGGCTCGCGTCGATGTCGATCTCGCCGGCGTGCATCGTCAGAAAGAAAGAGCGGGTGAGGGGAATCGAACCCCCGTTTCAAGCTTGGGAAGCTTGCGTTCTGCCATTGAACCACACCCGCGTGGTCCAACCGCTTCTCTGCGGCGGAGGCCCAGTCTAGCGAGCCCCGGCCGGGGCGGGCATCCGGCCCGCTGCTAGCCTGGCCGACCTATGACCGACCCCGATCTGTGGCCCCGCGTGCTCACCGCGTTGTCGCACCGGCGATCGCTCGACGGCGAGCAGGCGGCCGAGGCGATGCATGCCGTGATGCAGGGCGACGCCACGGAGGCACAGATCGGCGCGTTTCTGTTGGCGCTGCGAACGAAGGGCGAGACGGTCGAGGAGATCGAGGGATTCGCGCGCGCGATGCTCGACTTCGCGGTCCCGGTGCGCGCGCCCGAGCCCGTCATCGACACGTGCGGCACGGGCGGTGACCGAGCGGGCACGTTCAACATCTCGACGATCGCCGCGCTGGTCGTGGCGGGCGCGGGTGTGCCCGTCGCCAAGCACGGCAATCGCGCGGCCTCGAGCAGCTGCGGCTCCGCCGACCTGCTGGAAGAGCTCGGGGTGAAGATCGATCTCGACGGCGCCGGCGTGGAACGGTGCCTCCGGGAGGTCGGGATCGGATTCATGTTCGCGCGGAGCTTCCACCCGGCGATGGCCCACGTTGCGCCGGTGCGGGCCGAGCTTCGCGTCCCGACCGTGTTCAACTTCCTCGGGCCGCTGACGAACCCGGCACGTCCCTATGCGCAGGTCGTGGGCGTGTCCGACGAGCGCATGCTGCCGCTGATGGCGGAGGTTCTGGCCCGACGCGGGACGCGCGCGATGCTGTTCCGGGGTGTGGACGGGCTCGACGAGCTGACGACGACCGACCTGTCCGCGGTCTATGACGTGAAGGACGGCACCGTCCGTGAGACGCACCTGGACCCCGGCAAGCTCGGCCTCGGGAGGGTCAAGCCCGAGGATCTCGCGGGTGGCGACGCACCGCACAGCGCAGCGATCGCGCATCGCGTGCTCGAAGGTGAGCCGGGGCCCCAGCGTGACGTGGTCCTGCTCAACGCGGGCGCAGCGCTGATGGTCGCGGGGTTCGCGAGCTCGCTGGACGAAGGGATGGCGACCGCGGCTCGGGCTGTGGATGACGGAGAGGCCGCCAAGACGCTCGATCGCTGGGTCGAGGCCTCCAACGCCGGGTAGCATCTGGCCCGCCGATGATCCTTTCCGACCGCGACATCCGCACCGAGATCGAAGCCGGCCGCATCGTGATCGACCCGTTCGACGGGGCCTGCATTCAGCCGTCCTCGGTGGACCTGCACGTGGACAGTCAGTTCCGGGTGTTCGCGAACTCGCGCTACCCCTACATCGACGTGCGCGAGGAGATGCCCGACCTCACCGAGTTGGTCGAGGTGAAGCCCGATGAGCCGTTCATCCTGCACCCGGGGGAGTTCGTGCTCGGCTCGACGCTGGAGCGCGTGGCGATCCCGGATGATCTGGTGGCACGGCTCGAGGGTAAGTCGTCACTCGGCCGTCTCGGCCTGCTGATCCACTCAACCGCGGGCTACGTCGACCCCGGGTGGGACGGCTATCTGACGCTTGAGCTCTCGAACGTGGCGAACCTGCCGATCACCCTGTACCCGGGCATGAAGATCGGGCAGATCTCGTTCTTCCAGCTGACCTCGCCGGCAGAAACGCCCTACGGAAAGGCGGGGAACAAGTACCAGGGCCAGCGGGGCCCGACGGCCAGCCGCTTCTTCCGCGACTTCGGCAGCTGAGCCTCCCCGCGCTCAGTCGTGGACGAGCGCGCCGGGCACCGGCCCCACGCCCATCTGCACGGCCATCATCGCCGCCTGCGTCCGGTTCGTGACTCCGAGTTTGCGGAAGATCGCGGCGAGGTGCGCCTTGACCGTCTTTTCCGACAGGTAGAGCGCGCCTGCGATCTCACGGTTCGAGCGACCCTCGGCGAGCAACGCCAGGATGTCGTGTTCCCGCTGGGTCAGGCTGTACTCGCTTCGGCGGCCGTTCGACGATCCATTTGAGGATTCCTGATCCTCGAACAGGTTCTGGATCACCCGAGGGCTGAGCACGTTGCCGCTGCCCGACATCGCCACGTTGATCGCCTGGCTCAGGTCCTCGGGCGTCGCGTCCTTCAACAGGTAGCCGGCCGCTCCGTCGGCGAGCGCGCGCTTCACGTACGGCGCGTTCTCATACGTCGACAGCATGATGACCGGCACATCCGGCCACTCGCCCTTGACGACGCGCAACAGCTCCAAACCGTCGAGGTCGGGCATGCGCACATCGACCAATGCCAGATCGAACGCCTTGGTGGCCCGGAGTACCTCGAGTGCCGCCGCCGAGGACTCGGCCTCGACCACATCGGCGTCGGGGAACCCTTCCTTCACGACGTGATACAGGCCGCGCCGTACGAGCGCGTGGTCGTCCACGATCAAGATCCTCATCGTCCTTCACCTGCCCTGGTAACGGGGAGCACGGCCACCACGGTGGTGCCGTGTCCGGGGGTCGACGTCATGTCCAAACTCCCGCCGAGTGCCTCGGCGCGAGCCTTCATGATCCGGATGCCGAAGTGCGGGTCGGCGTCGGGCAAGGCAACCATGCCGCGCCCCCGATCCTGCACCTCGATGCGGAGCGAGTCGGCATCAACCGACAGTGAAACGTGCGCATCGGGAGCTCCCGAGTGTTTGGCCGCGTTGGCGAGCGCCTCGCTGGCGATCGCGTAGGCGGCCTCCACCGAGGCGTCATCGATCGCCTCGATGTCTCCCGCCACCGTCAGGGTCGTTGGCAGACGCCAACGAGCCGCGAAGTCGCGGATCAGTGCCGCGAGCGTGGGCTCCGACGTGATGACGTCCTCCGACGTCATCTCGAAGAGCAGCTCGCGGATGTGACGCAGATCCTCTCGGATCTCCTGCTCGATCTCGTGCAGGACGGCGACGGCACCCTCCGGATCGGTTGCGATGCGGTGGCGCAGCGTCTGCAGCTCCAGGATGGCCGAGGTCACCGATTGCGTGAGGCCGTCGTGGATCTGCATCGCCCAGCGGGTCCGCTCCTCGAGCAGGATCGACTCCACGGCGTGACGCACCGTGGGGTGACCGCCCGCGATCGCGTTCTCGCGCTGGGGCATGTTCGCGCCGACTCGCACTCCTCGTTCCCTTCCGGCTAGGTCCTTCGGTACTAGTGCGTTTTCGGACGAAGGTCTGTGAGGCTTGAACCTTCTGGCCCTGTTCCTTCCGCGATCGGGCCGGCGATCGGCGAGCGGCAGCCGTGTCCGAGCCGCGGATGGCCTCTTGGAACGATCCCCGGTCCTCCTGGAGCCGTTCGGGACATGTTGCGCTGGAGAGGGTACTGAAGGAGAGCGCCAAAGTTGTCAATACCGCACTCAGGTTCTATGGTGCTTGCAAGCGCAAAGGCGCACGTCAACAGCGAAGGAACCGCGCGGCCGAGCCGCCGGAGATAGAGGAGGAGTTTCATGGCACGAGCGGTCGGGATCGACCTCGGCACGACGAACTCGGTCGTGGCGGTGCTTGAAGCCGGCGAGCCGGTGGTCATCCCCAACGCGGAGGGCACGAGAACCACGCCGTCCGTGGTGGGCTACTCGAAGAACGGCGAGGTGCTCGTCGGGGAGGTCGCCAAACGGCAGGCCATCACGAACCCGGATCGCACGGTTCGTTCGGTCAAGCGGCACATGGGCGAGAAGGATTGGAAGCTGTCCATCGACGGCAAGGACTGGACCCCGCAGGAGGTCAGCGCCCAGATCCTGCTCAAGCTCAAGCGTGACGCCGAGTCCTACCTCGGCGACGGCGTGACCCAGGCCGTCATCACGGTCCCCGCGTACTTCGACGACGCGCAACGCCAGGCGACCAAGGAGGCGGGTCAGATCGCGGGCCTGGAAGTGCTCCGCATCATCAACGAGCCGACGGCCGCGGCGCTCGCGTACGGGCTGGACAAAGGAGACGCCGATCACACCGTCCTCGTCTTCGACCTCGGCGGCGGCACGTTCGACGTCTCGCTGCTCGAGATCGGCGACGGGGTCTTCGAGGTCAAGGCCACCCACGGCGACACGCATCTGGGGGGCGACGACTGGGACCAGCGCATCATCGATTGGCTCGTGAAGTCGTTCAAGGACGGGCACGGCGTCGATCTGAGCGCAGACAAGATGGCCCTGCAGCGGCTGAAGGACGCCGCGGAGAAGGCCAAGATCGAGCTCAGCCAGGTGGCCGAGACGACGATCAACCTGCCGTTCGTGACGGCGACCGCCGAGGGCCCGCTGCACCTCGAGCTCAAGCTCTCACGTGCCGAGTTCGAGCGGCTGACAGAGGATCTCGTGGAGCGGTGCCGTGTTCCCTTCGACCTCGCTCTCAAGGACTGGGGCAAGGACGTCTCGGAGATCGCCCACGTCATCCTGGTCGGCGGGTCGACCCGCATGCCGATGATCCAGGAGCTCGTCAAGAAGCTCACCGGTGGCAAGGAGCCCCACAAGGGCGTCAACCCCGACGAGGTCGTGGCGATCGGCGCGGCGGTGCAGGCCGGCGTGCTCAAGGGTGACGTCAAGGACATCCTGTTGCTCGACGTCACGCCGCTGTCGCTCGGCGTCGAGACCCTCGGTGGGATCGTGCAGCGCATGATCGAGCGGAACACGACGATCCCCACGAAGAAGACCGAGACGTTCACCACCGCCGCCGACAACCAGACGCAGGTCGAGATCAACGTCCTGCAGGGCGAGGGTGAGACCGTGCTGTCGCCCGGCGTGAAGTCCCTCGGCCGCTTCAACCTGGTGGGACTCCCACCGGCGCCGCGCGGTATGCCGCAGATCGAGGTCAGCTTCGACATCGACGCCAACGGCATCGTGAACGTCACGGCCAAGGACCTCGCCACCGGCAAGGAGCAGGCCATGACGATCACCGGCGGCACCGCGCTGGGCAAGGACGACATCGACCGCATGGTGAAGGAGGCGGAGGCTTTCGCCGCCGAGGACCACAAGCGGCGCGAGGCGGCCGAGGCCCGTAACCAGGCCGATCAGCTCGCCTACAACGTCGACAAGTCGCTGGGCGAGTGGGGTGACAAGGTCCCGCAAGTCGATCGGGACGAGCTGACCACAGCCAACGAGGCGCTGAAGGAGGCGCTGAAGGACCAGGAGGCGGACGCGGCGACGTTGAATGCGGCCAGCGAGGCCGTGATGACGGTGTTCGGCCGTATCGGCCAGGCCATGTACGAGCACGCCCAGGCATCCGAGGCCGCCGCGAGCGCCGGTCCGGCGGACGGTGACTCCTCGGGCGAGGCCTCGTCGGGCGACGACGAGGTCGTCGAGGGCGAGATCGTCGAAGAGGGAGGCGGTCAGTGACCGATGACCGCGACGCCGACGCGCCGGTGAGCAAGGTCACCGACGAGCGCTTCGCAAGGCTGACCGAGGTGGAGGGCCCGGCCGACGAGGCCGACTCCTCCACCGACGCCGAGCCGTCGTCGACGGAGCCGTCGGCAGACGGCTCCGTCGACGGTGCGGACGAGACCCGCGAGTTGCGTGAGCACCTGCAGCGGTTGCAGGCGGAGTTCGACAACTATCGCAAGCGGGTCCTCCGCGAACAGACCTCGGCCGTCGAGATGGCGTCCGAGCCGGTGATGCGACGCCTGCTCGAAGTGCTCGACGACTTCGAGCTCGCGCTCATGCACGCGGGCGAGGATGTCGACTCGGATCGACTCCTCAAGGGAGTCGAGCTGGTCTACGCGAAGCTCCTCGACGCGTTGCAGGCCGAGGGCCTCGAGCGCATCCAGGCCGAGGGCGCCCCGTTCAACCCGGAGCTGCACGAGGCCTTGATGCAGACCGGCGAGGGCGCGGGCGAGCCACACGTGGCCGAGGTCTTCCGCGCGGGTTACGCGTTGCGTGGGCGCGTGATCCGTCCCGCCGGCGTGCGCGTCGAGCGGGCCTGAGCCAGTGGCCGCCACCGAGGAGTTCCGTCGAGAGTGGTTCGAGAAGGACTACTACGAGGTCCTCGGCGTGCCCAAGAACGCGAGCCAGGCCGAGATCAAGAAGGCCTACCGCAAGTTGGCCCAGCAGCATCACCCCGACACGAACGCCGGCAACCCGGTCGCCGAGGAGCGCTTCAAGGAGGTCTCCTCCGCCTACGACGTGCTGAGCGATGAGAAGAAGCGCGCGAGCTACGACCGTGCGCGCGAGATGGGAGCTGGCGGCTTCAACGGCGGGTTCCCGGGCGCCGGCGGTCCGGGCGGCGGCTTCGGGGGGTATCCGGGAGGCGTCCGGTTCGAGGACGCAGGGGTCGACTTCGGCGATCTGCTCGGCGGCATGTTCGGCGGCTCGGGGCGCGGTGGGCAGCGCCGCCGTCGTGGCGCGGATCTCGAGACGGACATCAAGCTTTCGTTCGAGGACGCGATGGCCGGCGTCACCGTGCCCGTCACGCTCACCGGCCCCGCGCCGTGTTCGACCTGCCGCGGCTCCGGCGCAGCCCCGGGCACGCGACCCGTCACGTGCGGGACGTGCGGCGGCTCCGGCCAGGTCGCCGTGAATCAGGGCTTCTTCTCGATGGCGCAGACGTGCTCGGTGTGTCGTGGCACGGGCCGTATCGTGGAGACCCCGTGCCCCACCTGCGCCGGCTCCGGCGTGCAGCGACGCAGCCGCACGATCCAGGTGAAGCTTCCCGAGGGGGTCAAGGACGGCGCCCGCATCCGCCTCGCGGAGAAGGGAGAGCCGGGCGGCGCGGGAGGCGCCCCGGGCGACCTCTTCGTGCGCGTGCGCGTGCAACCGCACCGGCTGTTCGGTCGCAAGGGCGACGATCTAACCCTCGATCTACCTGTGACGTTCCCCGAGGCGGCGCTGGGGGCGAACGTCGAGGTGCCCACGCTCGACGGACCGGTGACGCTGAAGGTGCCCGCCGGCACCTCGAGCGGCAAGACGTTCCGGATCCGCGGCAAGGGCGCCCCGCGGAAGAAGGGGGGGCACGGCGACCTCTTGGCAACGGTCGAGGTCGATGTGCCCGGGAAGCTCACGCGGGAGCAGAAGAAGCTCGTGGAGCAGTTGCGTGAGGCGACGTCCGAGTCGCCGCGGGAAGCCATGTCATGACGTCGAACGAACCGAACGAGGACCGCGAGCCGGGCCCACTGCACGACGAGGAGCGCGCCGTGTACATCATCAGCGTGGCCGCCGAACTCGCGGGCGTGCATCCCCAGACCCTGCGCATCTACGAGCGCAAGGGGCTCCTGGCACCCAAGCGCACATCCGGCAACACGAGGCGCTACTCCGAGCGCGACATCCAGATGCTTCGACAGATCCAGGACCTGACGCGCGAGACCGGTGTGAACCTCGCCGGGGTCAAGCTGATCATCGAGCTGCAGGCGCAACTCGACGCGCTGCGTGCACACTCCGACGAGCTGCAGCGGCAGCTGCGTGCGAAGGAGCACGCGGCCGACGCCGCACGGGCCGACGGCAAGATCATGCCGCTGCGCAGCGTCTTTCTCCCGCCGTGGCAAACGAGACGGGCGCGATGACGCTCGTGCTGCGCGCCGGCACGGTGACGCTGCGACCATTCGTGCCCGAGGATTTCGCCATCGTGTGGGCGGAGGAGACACGCGATCGCGGCGCGTTCGAGGCGCCGTGGGCCGCCGACGACGATCGTGCGAAGGAGCGGGTGCATCGTGCGCATCGAGCAGTCGGGGACCTGGCGACAGGAACGGGTGCTGGACCTGGCCGTCGAGGTCGACGGACAGCTGGCCGGCGACGTGCAGGCGCGTCGCGACCTCGCGTACGCACCCCCCGGCATCTTCGATCTCGGCATCGGCCTGTTCCGCGATCGGCGTGGCCGAGGGATCGGTACCACCGCGATCTCGCTCATCACCGCGTTCCTGTTCGACGAGGAGCGCGCGGCTCGTGTGCAGCTCAGCACCGACGTCGACAACCTCGCGATGCGTCGCGCGGCCGAGAAGGCCTACTTCGCGTTCGAGGGCATCATGCGGGGGTTCTGGCGCGTGCCCGATGCGGCCGCGCGTGACTACGCGCTGTACGCGCGGATCCAGGCCGACCACGTGGCCGCAACGACCTGACCCTTGGGTCGAACCGCCGCCCTTCGGGCGGAGAATGAGGGTCGATGTTGACGAGGGGCACGATCGCGATCGTGGCGGAGATCCTCGGGCGCAAGCACACCTATACCCAGCCGCCCAACGTTAGCCCCGGCGTCCCGGATAGCGGCGGCGCCGCGTTCATGTGGCCGCTGCTGTTGTTCGTGGCGGGCCTGTTCATCGTGATCGCGGTCGCGTACCTGAGCTACGCATCGAAGCAGCGCCGTCGCGCCGGTTTCGTCACGATGGCCACGCAGCTGCACCTGACCTACAGCGAGGAGGACCCGTTCGGCCTGCTCGGCTACCCGTTCGAGCTGTTCCAGAAGGGCGACGGACGTGGCGTCGAGAACGTGTTGCACGGCGCATGGCAGGAGGTCGACGTCGTCGCGTTCGACTACTGGTACTACGACGAGTCGACCGATTCGAAGGGCGAGCACGAGCCGCTCCTACCACCGGTACGATTGCGCGCTCGTGCCGATGCCGGCCGACTGCCCCCGTCTGACGATCGACCGAGAGAACCTGTTCTCGCGGCTGGCCGATGCGTTGAGCTTCCACGACATCCAGTTCGAGTCCGAGGAGTTCAATCGAGACTTCACCGTCCAGTGCGAGGAGCCGAAGTTCGCGAACGACCTGATCGACAGCCGGATGATGCAGTGGCTGCAGGCCAGCGCGATCCGGACACGCCTACGAGGTGCTGGGCAATCGGCTCCTCGTCGCCGGACCCAAGATCGACCCGGAGGCGTTCACCGAGCTGTTGGGCGTCGCGCGCGCGTTCGTGCAGCACGTGCCGAAGGTCGTGCCGTCGCTGTATCCGGGGTAGGCTCGAACCCGAGCAAGGAGGATGTGCCGTGCAGATCTGGCTGATCGTCCTGCTGGTGCTGATCGCGGTGTTCGTGATCGGCGGCATCAGCAGCTACAACCGATTCGTCTCCCAGCGCAACCTGATCAAGGATGCGTGGGCGAACATCGATACTGAGCTGCGTCGACGCTACGACCTGATCCCGAACCTCGTCTCGACCGTCCAGGGCTACGCCACCCACGAGCGCGAGGTCTTCGAGAACGTGACCAAGGCGCGGGCGATGGCGACCGCGGCGACGGGGTCGCCGGGCGCGCAGGCCGCCGCGGAGGGTCCCTTCGTTGCCGCGCTTGCGGCAGCTGCTCGCCGTTGCGGAGAACTACCCGGACCTGAAGGCGAACGAGAACTTCCTGGCCCTGCAGGCGGAGCTGTCGAACACCGAGGACCGGCTCCAGACCGCCACGGCGCTACTACAACGGCAACGTCCGTGAATACAACCGACGCGTCCAGTCGTTCCCGTCCATGATCGTCGCGAACTTCGGGCACTTCGAGCCAGAGGAGTTCTTCGAGGTCGACGAGGCGCTGCGCGGTGACGCAGGGGTTCCCAAGGTCGACTTCTCGAACCTGTCGACGCCGGCGCCGTCCGCGCCGGAGGCCCCGGAGACGCCGCCGGCGCCACCGGTGGCCGAGGAAGCTCCGCCACCGCCGCCGGGATAGCTATTCGGCGCCGGGCGGCGGCCGCTCGACGCTGTCGCGCGGCATGGGGCTGTCGCTCGCGGAGAAGATCGGCTCGCGGCGCACCGCCCGGGTGAGCAGCCACCAGATGCCGGCCCAGGCCAGCGCGATCCCGCCGACGATCATCACCGCGACGCGCGGGCCGATCTGGTCGGCAAGGGTCGAGGCGAGCAGGCTCGAGATGCCGAGCGACAGCGTGATCAACGCGAAATCGAAGGCGAAGATCCGACCGCGGATGTGATCGGGCACCAGTCGTTGCAGCCCGTAGCTCGAGAGCACCCACTGCGAGCCACCGCCGAGATGCGCGATGAGGATCGCGAGCGCGGCGAGCCACAGCACCGGGGTCACGCCGAGCAAGGCATACCCGACGCCGAACGTCGCGAGCGAGCAGGCGATCACCGGCAGCAGGCGCCGATGGCCGGGCCCGGCCAGCCGATGGCCCACGAACGGGCCGATCAGCGCACCGACCCCGCGCGCCGCCATCAGCAGCCCGAAGCCGACGTCGCCGGCCCGGAAGATGTCCCTCGCGAAGACCGCGATCAGCGCCAGGACCCCGGCCGCCGCGCCGAATCCGAACTTCACGGACACGAGCGCCCACACGCGGCGATCCCGCCGGGCGTAGCGCACGGTCTCGCGGGCCGCGGCCGTGATGCCGATGTGCTCGTCGTGCTCCCTCGGCAGGGAGAACGCCCGGTGCACGCCGAGCAGCAGTAGGGCGGAGAGGGCGAACGAGGCCGCGTCGACGATGAAGGCGGTGTTCGGGCCGAACAGCGTCGCGACGACACCGCCGGCGGCGGCGCCGACGGCGAGCATCGTGCCCCAGAGCGAGCCGCTGAGCGCGTTGGCGGTGGGCAGGTCCTCCGGATCGACCACGTTGGGCAGCGCGGCCGACGATGCGGGATCGAAGACGGCGGCGAAGACCGACAGCGTCGCGAGCAGCACGTAGGCGAGCCACAGGTTGTCGGGCCCCACCAGCAGGAACGACGCGCAGATCACCGTGCGCGCCAGATCGCAGGCGATCATCAACCGGCGTCGATCCAGTCGGTCGGCGAGCCACCCCGCCCACGGGGTCGCCAGGAACACGGGGATCTCCTGCGCGAAGATCATGAATCCGACCGCCGTGGCCTTGCCCGTCGCCTCCAGCAGGAGACCACCGAGCGCCACGAACAGGAACCAGTCGCCGCCGAGCGAGATCACCGAGGCCACGAACAGCCGACGGAAGTCGCGGTTGCGCTGCAGGAGATCGACCGAGGCGCGAGCGCCGGTCTCGCGCTCGGCCGGGCTTTCGCTCATCGGGTGCCAGACTACCTGCGACGCCGATCGAGGAGGCCATCGTGCTGCAGCACCTGACGTGGTTCCGGCAGGCGGCGTTCCGGTGGCAAGACGGCGAGCGCACGATCTACATCGACCCGTGGGGTACGCCGGAGGATGCACCGCCCGCCGACGTCATCCTGATCACGCACGCGCACCACGATCATTTCCAGCCGGAGGAGATCGCGCGACTGTCGACGGCGCGAACGCGCGTGTACGCGCCCCACGATGTCGCGGCCGCGCTGACCGGCAACGTCACCGCCGTCGAGCCGGGCGGCACCTACGAGGATGAAGGACTGCGGTTCGAGACCGTGCCGGCCTACAACACGCGGGAGGAGGCGCTCGACTTCCACCCCAAGGCCAACCGCTGGGTCGGGTACGTGGTCGGTCTCGGTGGGGCGACGTACTACCACGCCGGCGACACGGACCACGCGCCGGAGTTGAGCGACGTGCGCAGCGACGTCGCGCTGCTCCCGATCGGCGGGCACTACACGATGAACCCGACCGAGGCCGGCGGGCTCGCCCGCGCGATCGCGCCGCGGCTCGCCGTACCGATGCACTTCGGCTTCGTGGTGGGCGCCGTGACGGATGGGGAGCGCTTCCGCGAGGCAGCCGCGCCGGTCGCGGTCGAGATCATGGTCCCGACCAACCCGTTCGAGCGGGCCTAGGGGCTAGAAGCGCCAGAGGAGCCCGGAGCCGAGAGCGACCAGCGGCACCAGGAACAACGCGCCGACGAAGCCGGCGAGGCGGCGGTTGTCCGCGACGAGCCAGTCGTCCAGCCCGAGCACCGATCGCTTCATGGGCTTGTAGAAGAACGCGAGGATCGTGATGGACACGATGGTGACACCGATCGCCTCGGCCAGCACGATCTGCGCGGCGACCGGCGTCTTCTGGAGCATCGCGACCACGAGCGTGTCGGCGAGCGTCGTGATGTTCGCCCCCATGATGTAGGGGAGCGCCTCATCCCGTTTGATGTAGCCCTTGACCGCCAGCGGCACCAAGACCGTCAGTGCCACCGATACGGACAGGGTGAGGGTCGCGACGATGCAGCCGAGCAGGAACATCGTCCAGGGGCGGGTGAGCCATGCGCGCCGCTTCGACACGGTGGCGTTCGAGTCGATCTGCGGCAACACGCGATCGATCAGGTTGAACGACAGCAGGATCGTCGCGATGCCGACCACGAACAGCGCCCAACCCGGCAGGCGCGCCTCGGCCGCATCGACGATGGGTCCCCAGAGCCGCCCGAGGACGGCGTCGAGCTTGCCCGATGCGTGCCACTGGACCCCGTCGAGCGCGCCGCTGCGAAGGATGAAGAACGCGAGGACCATCCCGGGCAGGTATTGGACCATCGTCATCGTCATCGCCTGGATACCGACGCCGAGCCCCACAGACCGCTGGCTCTTGTTGCGAAGCGTGTAGAGGAACCCGGTGACGAGCACGATGAACGATGCCCCGAGCCGCGAGCCCGACAGCATCGTCAAGGTCTCGAGCTTCGTGATCGAACCGGCGCCGAACAGGCTGATCGTCGTGGCGGCCACGGGCGAGCCCGACAGCACGAGGTAGGCGCCGAGCCAGCCCGTCCCCATCGTCGACAGCGGGTTCGCGAACGGGAACGAGCCTTCGATCGAGGGACCGATCGCGGCGGCGCCGGTCTTCATCAGCTGGATCGCCAGGATGAACAAGAACATCGCCGGCACGAACAACAGGGCCTTGCGGAGGAGGAAATAGCCTGGGCGCTCGACGTCGCCCAGGATCGGGCCGAGGTCGATGTGGTGGCGGACCTCGCCCTCTTCCTGTGGGATGCAGAACTCGCCGTCGACCTCGCTCGCGGCGCGTTCCATCTTCGCGAGATCGCGGTGCGTCTTGGACATGCGGAGCCGCTCCTGGCAACGGGGGAGCCCGATCTGCCCGAGAAAGTCCCGTCGCAGGTCGGCCGTTGCTAGGCACGGTACCCAACCCCCTAGGAATGGGTCAATCAGTCGTCTGGCACAGCTTCGCAACATGACTTCGGTTGACGTCGATCCGGGCCACGGGTACGGTGCTCGCGTTCGCGACGACCGGGCGACCGGAGTCGCGGGGCTCACCAGAAAAACTGGAAGCCGCAGCGCCCACCATCATGGGTTCTGCGGCTTTTGTCGTTTTATGGGACGGGTCCGGCGAGTGCGATGGCTGACCAGAAAACTGGAGGCCGCGAGAGAGAGCCCGCGTCTCTCGCGGCCTCCTTGCGTGCGGGGACGGGGGACGGAAGGGAGCCCCGTCCCGTCCCCGCATCCTCTCCGGCGGCGCGACGATGATGGCCGAAGATCAGGTTTCGAGCAGAAGACCACGACGGCGCCGGATCCGGCGATCGAGCTGGCCGAACAAGATGTAATCGACGGCGACACCGATCACGAGGATGACGGCCAGTGCCGCGAGCAGCGTCGGCACATCGGTCCCGGGGCGGCCCAGCAGATGCCCGAGTCCGGTCGCGTTGGCGGCCGTCACGATCAGTTCCCCAGCCATCAGCGCCTTCCACGCGAAGCCCCACACCTGCTGCAGGCCGGCCATGACCCCGGGCAGCGAGGCGGGGAAGATGATCTTGCGATAGAGCGCCCAACCGCCAGCGCCGAGCGTGCGGCCGGCTCGCTCGTACAGCGGCGGCACCTGGCGGATCGCCTGCAGGGTCGCGAGCGTCATCGCCGGGAACGACCCGACGATGGCGACGAACACCACCGCACGCTCTGTCACACCGAACCAGATCACGGCCAGCGGCACCCACGCCACGAACGGCGTGATCTGCAACGCGACCACGAGCGGCCGGATCGCTCGCCGCGCGAACTCGTTGAACGCAAGCCCGAGTCCGAGCGCGACCCCGAACACGACCGCGACCACGAACGAGAAGGTGAGCCGGATCAACGTCTTGATCGCCGCCTCCGGGATCGTGCCGTCGCGCATGCCGGCAACGAGCGCGTCCCATACGAGCAGCGGGGAGGGGATCGCGGCGCTGTCGGTGGCTGCGGCCACGATCGCCCACACGGCGATCGCGCCGACGATGCCGGTGAGCGGCGGGGCGAGCTCCCTAGCGAGCCATCTCGCGCGCGACACTGGCGTCCACCTCCTGCATCAGGAGCTCGTGGATCTCCGAGACGACGCGTGTGACCAGCACGTCGTCGAGATCGCGCGGCCGATCGGTATGGATCCGGAACTCCTCGAGCAGTCGCCCGGGCGCCGCCGACATCACGAACACGCGATCGGCCAGCACGACGGCCTCGCGAACGTTGTGCGTGACGAAGAGGAAGGTCTTGCGCCCCTGCGATTCCACCCACACTCGCTGGACCTCGTTCTGGAGGATCTCGCGCGCCTGCGCGTCGAGCGCGCCGAAGGGCTCGTCGCCCAGCAGGATGTCTGGGTCGGCCGCGAGCGCCCGCGCCAGAGCCGCGCGCTGACGCATGCCCGCGGAGAGTTCGTGCGGTTGGGCGTCCGCCCACCGCTCGAGATGTACGTTGGCGAGCCATTGGGTCGCGCGGTCTCGGCGTTCGGGGAGGGCGACGTGCTCCAACTCCAGCGCGAGCTCGATGTTGCCTCGGACCGAGAGCCACGGGAACAGCGCAGGCTCTTGGAACAGAACCGCACGATCGGGGCCCGGCCCGGTGATGGGCGCGCCATCGAGCAATGCCTGGCCACCGCTCGGACGCTCCAGGCCCGCGAGCACGTTCAGGATCGAGGTCTTGCCGCAGCCGCTCGGCCCGAGCAGGCACACGAACTCGCCGGGTTCGACCTCAAGGGACACGTCGCTTGCGGCCGTGATCAGGTCGCCGCCTGGCGGATCGACGCGACACCGTCAGGTTGCGCAATGCGAGCTTGGGACCTGTTGGGCTCTCGCGTGCCGCCGGCGTCGGGTTGAGATCGGCCATCAGCGCAGTCGGAACTTCTCCGCCATCTCGATCTGCACGACCTTGCCGTCTTGGACCACGAGCACGACCGTGCCGAACTTCAGGCGCCGGAGGATCTCCCCCACGCGCGCGAGGACGATCTTCTCGTCGTCACTGAGGTCGAGCGCCTCGAGATCGCCCCCTGCGGCGCGGTCGGTCGTGTCGCTCATCGCGCCGATGCTACGCCTCGAGGCACGTCTGGTGTCTGGTCGTCCTTCACGCGAGGTCCCGTCACGCAGAAAGGCCGCGACGCCGTTGTGCTCGCGTCGCGGCCTCCAGTCGTCTGGTCAGCAGCGATGCCGAACGTACCGGACCGTGCGGCCAAGGGTCAACCGAACGCGTGCCGTGTCCTCGTGAGCCGCTGCGCTGCAGGCGTTGGTTGACAGACGGTCGTCTTGGACGGTATCCGTAGTGGCGCACCAAGGCGTCCGAGTGATCGAGCGCCGTGTCGGTGGCGGCCCCAGCGCACCGCCGACACATATCGTTTCGGTTGACCGGACCACCGGAGGCCGACCCCTAGCCCAGAGGCTGCCGCGGCATGCGTGCAGCCCGCAGGAAGGAGTAGGCGTATGCCTCCGTGGTTCGTTCGTCGGCTGATGCCGACCGCAGTGGTTGTTTCGATCCTGGCCCTATCCGCGTGCACGTCCTCGTCGTCGAGCGCCGACTCGGCGGCCGAAGGTGCGTCGTGCACCCCGCCGGCGACGCCGACGATCATCTTCGCGGCCTACAGCACACCTCGTGAGGTCTATGACGCCAAGATCATCCCGGCGTTCAAGGCCATGTGGAAGGAGCAGACCGGCGTCGAGCCGCAGTTCTTCGAGTCCTACACGGGGTCGACGACGCAGGCCCAGAACGTCGTGAACGGCTCCGGAGCCGACGTGGTGGCTCTGTCGCTCGCCCCGGACGTCGACACGATCGCCGACGCCGGTCTCATCACGCACGACTGGACCCAGGCTCCGGACAAGGGAATGGTCTCCAGCTCGGTCGTGGTGTTCGACGTCCGTCCGGGCAACCCGAAGGGCATCGCCGACTGGAACGACGTCGCGACGCCGGGCACCGGCGTGTTGACGCCCGACCCCGATCAGAGCGGCGGCGCGCGCTGGAACCTGGTGTCCCTCTGGGGCGCGGCAACCCGCGGCGACGTGCCGGGCATCACGAAGGGTGACGACGCTGCGGCCACGACCCTGATGAACGGTGTCGCCGCGAACGTGCTCGCCTGGGACTCGAGCGCTCGCAGCTCGATCCAGAACTTCGAGGGCGGCAACGGCGACGTCGCGATCACCTACGAGAACGAGGTCAAGACCGCACAGGCCAGCGGCCTCGAGGACGAGGCGGTCTACCCGACCGGCTCGATCCTGATCGAGAACCCGGTGGCGGTCGTCGATGCGAACGCCGACGCGCATTGCGTCTCGGACGTGGCGAACGCCTTCGTGGAGTTCCTCCACTCGAAGGAGGCCAAGGAGTACTACACGACCACCGGCTACCTGCGCTCGACCGATCCCGAGAAGGCCCAGGCGGGCGACCCTGCGAACGGGTTCCCGGCGATCAAGGACCTCTTCACGGTCGAGGACCTCGGCGGCTGGGACGCGCTGGACACGACCCTGTTCGGAACCGACGGGATCGCGACCCAGGCCAAGGCGAACGCGGGCTGAGGAGCGACACGATGAGCAGCGTCGCGCAGGTCGAGACACGGCGGGGACCGCTTCGGATCCCCCACCGCACGGCGGCAGTGCTGCGCCATCTCGCCCTGCGCGGCGCGGCCATCGTCTACCTGGGGCTCCTCGTGGTCCTCCCCGTGATCGCCGTGATCACGAAGGGATTCGGCGACGGACTCGGCGCGTTCACCCACGCGATGGACGCGCCCGGCGCATGGGCGGCGATCGAGCTCACCCTCTGGATGGCCGTCCTGGTGGGCGCGGTGAACGCGGTCGTGGGCACCGCGCTCGCGTGGGTCCTCGTTCGCTACGAGTTCCCCGGCCGGCGGGCGTTGTCGACGGCGGTCGATCTGCCGCTGGCCATCCCGACGCTGGTGTGGGGCGTCATGATCCTCGTGCTCTACGGACCCAACAGCGTGCTCGGCGGGTTCGCCGAGCGGCTCGGGATCCAGGTCCTGTTCACGCCGATCGCGATCTTCCTCGCGCTGTGCACCGTCACGCTGCCCTTCGTCGTCCGCAACGTCCAGCCGGTCCTGCAGGAGCTGGATGTTGCGGAGGAGGAAGCGGCGGCGACGCTCGGCGCGAGCCCGCGTGTCTCGTTCCGTCGGGTGGTCTTCCCGGCGATCCGCTCGGCGGTCGCCGCCGGCGCGATGCTGACGTTCTCCCGGTGCCTGGGGGAGATCGGCAGCGTCATCCTGGTCTCCGGGAACCGCACGGGCCGCACGCTGACCGCGCCCGTGTTCATCTTCCAATTGACCGGGCAGTTCCGGTTCGCGGAGGCCGCGGCCGTCGCCACGCTGCTGTTCGCCATCTCCTTCGTGATGGTGCTCGCCACGGGGCGGCTGCTCCGGCGCAAGGAGTCCGACGGATGAGCGCCGCCGCCTCCTCCGCCATCCCGGTGACCTCGCGCGGGCGCTGGGGCCGCCGCTGGATCCTGATCGGCTGCCTCGCCTGGGTGGGGCTCCTGCTGCTGCTTCCGCTCGTCGCGATCGTGATCACCGTCGTCCGGTCCGGAGCGGAGACCGTGCTCGATACGTTGCGGGCACCCGATGTGCTCCACGCATTCCTTCTCACTGCGCAGATCACCGTCATCACCGTCCTTGTGACGACCGCCTTCGGCGTGATGGTCGCCTGGGTCCTGGTCCGGCAACGCTTCCGCGGACGCTCGCTGATGAACGCCGTCGTGGATCTGCCGTTCGCGCTCTCGCCGGTCACGGTCGGGCTCGCGTGCGTGATCCTCTTCGGTCCGGGCGGGTGGTTCGCGCCGTTCTTCCAGCAGCGAGGGATCCAGGTCATCTTCGCCCTGCCATCGATGATCCTGGTCACCATCTTCATCTGTATCCCGTTCACGATCCGGGAGGTCGTGCCGGTCCTGGAAGAGATCGGTCTCGACGAGGAGGACGCTTCGCGCACGCTCGGGGCATCTGTCTGGCACACCTTCTTCCGGGTCACGCTGCCGAACATCCGCTGGGCGTTGGCCTACGGCATCGCCTTGACGACCGCACGCGCGATCGGCGAGATCGGCGCGGTGCTGATCGTCAGCGGTCTCCTGCAGGGCAAGACGGAGACCGCGACGCTGTTCATCTATCGAGCCTATGAGGACCGGCAAACGCCCGAGGCCTACGTCGTGGCGTTGGTGCTCGCGAGCGTGTCGGTCGCGCTGTTGCTTGCGATCGAGCTCTTCCGGCATCATGAAGAACGGGAAAGGACCCGCGCATGAGCACCCCCATCGTCGTCGAAGGACTCTGCAAGCGGTTCGGTTCGTTCGACGCGGTCACAGACGTCACGTTCACGGCGCCCGCGGGGGCCGTGACGGCGCTGCTCGGGCCCTCGGGATCCGGCAAGAGCACCGTGCTGCGGATGATCGCCGGTCTCGAGGAGCCGACGGCCGGCCGGATCTTCATGGGCGACGAGGAGCTCACGGTCAAGAGCGTGCAGGAGCGCCGGGTCGGCTTCGTGTTCCAGCACTACGCGTTGTTCCGCCACATGACCGTGCAGCAGAACGTGGAGTTCGGCCTGCGCGTCAGGAAGGCCGAGGTCGAGAAGCGACGTACGCGCGTGGCGGACCTGCTCGAGCTTGTGCACATGGCGCCGTTCGCGGATCGCTACCCCGATCAACTCTCCGGTGGCCAGCGTCAACGCGTGGCGCTGGCGCGCGCGCTGGCACCACAGCCCAGCGTCCTGTTGCTCGACGAGCCCTTCGGCGCGCTCGATGCCAAGGTGCGCCAGGACCTGCGTCGCTGGCTCGACGAGCTGCACCGCGAGCTCGGCGTCACCAGCCTGCTCGTCACCCACGACCAGGAAGAAGCGATGGAGCTCGCGAACCAGATCGTCGTGATGCATGAGGGTCGTGTCGAACAGGTGGGCTCGCCGGGAGAGATCTACGACGATCCCGCCACCCCGTTCGTCGCCGGCTTCGTCGGGTCGGCCAACGTGCTGCACGGCGAGGTGGTCGACGGGCACGTCCACCTCGGCTCGATGCGGATCCCCGGCGCCGCACACCTGGACGAGGGCACGAGCGCGGCGGCGTACGTGCGTCCGCACGATGTGATGGTCAACCGCAACGGGGGCGACGTCACCGCCGTGGTCGAGCGGGTCGCCTCGCTCGGATGGCTGGCGCGCGTGTCGCTGCGGCTGCCCGGTGGGGAGACGCTCGTGGCCCACGTCCCCAAGGAGGATCTGCACGGCGCGGGCGAGGGCGACGAGGTCCGGGTGGACCTGCGGAATCCGAAGGCGTTCTTCGCCCCCGCACCCGAGATCGAGGTCGAAGAGGTGGCCCCGTGAGCACCGAGGTGCCCGAGGCGGTCCTGCGTTTCGCAGGGATGTCCGAGGACGACCAGACCCTGCTGCTGAAGATCCACGACCTGATCAGCTCGATCCCGTTCGGCACGATCGAGCTGGTCACGCACCAGGGGGCGGTCGTCCAGATCGAGACCTCCGAGAAGTTCCGCCTGGACTGATCGCCCGGCGGGGAGGCGGCCGGCCGTTTCGTAGACTGAGCCCGTCATGCCTGCCACCGTCGTACTCGGAACCCAATGGGGGGATGAGGGCAAGGGCAAGGCGGTCGATTACCTCGCCGACCGGATGGACTTCGTGGTCCGCTACCAGGGCGGGAACAACGCGGGCCACACGATCATCGCCGAGGGGCGGCTGCTCAAGCTCAACCTTGTGCCCTCGGGCGTGCTGTACCCCCACATCACGAACGTGATCGCCGACGGCGTGGTCGTGGACCCGGCGGTGCTGCTGCGAGAGCTCGACGAGCTCACCGCCTCGGGCGTGGATGTCAGCGGCCTGAAGCTGTCGCTCAACGCGCACCTGATCATGCCCTATCACCTCGAGCTGGAGAAGGTGACGCAGCGGTTCCTGGGCTCCAACGCCCTCGGCACCACCAAGCGCGGCATCGGTCCCGCCTACGCCGACCGCGCGGCGCGGGTGGGCATCCGCGTCCAGGACCTCTATGACGAGAAGATCTTGCGCGCCAAGCTCGACGTGGTCCTGAAGGAGAAGAACCAGATCCTGACGAAGGTGTACGGCCGGCTGGCCATCGCGCCGGAGCAGATCTTCGAGGACTACCTCGGGTACGCCGAGCGTCTGCGCGGCCATGTCGCCGACACCGGTCGCCTCCTGCACGACGGGTTGGTCGCCGGCAAGCACGTGATGCTCGAGGGCGCCCAGGGCACGATGCTCGACCTGGATCACGGCACATACCCCTTCGTCACGTCCTCCACGCCGGTCACCGGGTACGGCCTGGCGAGCGCGGGGTTCGGCCCGCAGCACGTCGAGCGCGTGATCGGGATCACGAAGGCCTACGTGACGCGCGTGGGCAGCGGCCCGTTCCCGACCGAGGCGCTCGACGCCGACGGTGAGCGGATGGGCGAGCGGGGGGCCGAGTTCGGCACCACCACCGGGCGCAAACGTCGCTGCGGATGGTTCGACGGCTGTGTGCTTCGGTACGCGGCGCGTCTGAACGGACTCACCGACGTGATCCTCACCAAGCTCGATGTGCTGAGCGGCTTCGAGACGCTGCGCGTCTGCGTCGGCTACCGGGCGGGCGGGCAGACGTGGGACGACGTGCCACCGAACCAGACGCTGTTCCACGAGGCGGAGCCGGTCTGGGAGGAGCTACCGGGCTGGGGCGAGGAGCTCGACGACGTGCGCTCGTTCGACGATCTGCCGAAGGAAGCGCAAGGCTACGTGCGCACGCTCGAGGAGCTGGGCGGGGTCCCGATCTCGATCGTCGGCGTCGGCCCCGCGAGAGAGCAGAGCCTCGTGGTGCGATCGTGAAGGTCCTGGTCGTGGGCGGAGGGGGGCGCGAGCACGCGCTCGCCTGGCGCCTGGCGCAGGATCCCACGGTGACGCGCGTGCTCGCGGCCCCCGGGAACGCCGGCATGGCCTCGATCGCCGAGTGTTTCCCCGAGGTGGCCGCGGACGACGTCGACGCAGTCGTCAACTTGGTTGACCAACAGGACGCGGACCTCACCGTCGTCGGCCCGGAGGCGCCGCTGGTGGCCGGCCTCGCCGACGCGCTGCGCGAGAAGCATCGCAACGTCTTCGGACCGTCGTCGGCCGCGGCTCGCATCGAGGGTTCCAAGGCGTTCGCGAAGGACGTGATGGCGCGCCGCGGCGTGCCCACCGCGCGGGCCGGCGCGTTCGAGGACGTCGAGAAGGCGGTCGCCTTCGTCGACGAGCTCGGAGGCACGGCGGTGATCAAGGCCGACGGGCTCGCCGCGGGGAAGGGCGTCACCGTCGCGCCCGACCGCGACACGGCCGTCGACGCGATCGAGCGTTGCCTCGTCGGGGAAGCCTTCGGCGAGGCCGGCACGACGATCGTGGTGGAGGAGCTCCTCGAGGGACCCGAGGTCTCCGTCTTCGCCGTGACCGACGGCACCGGCGCGTGTGTGCTGCTCGACGTCGCCGCCGATCACAAGCGCGTGGGCGACGGCGACACCGGCCCCAACACGGGCGGTATGGGCGCGTACTCGCCTGTGCCGTCGGTGGACCAGGCGCTCGCGACGCAGATCCTCGACACGTGCATCGCCCCGGTCGTCGATGAACTGCGGCCGTACCGGGGCGTCCTGTTCGCGGGCGTGATGCTCACCGACGAGGGACCGAAGGTGCTCGAGTACAACTGCCGGTTCGGGGACCCGGAAACCGAAGCACTATTGCCCCGCATGCCGTTTCGCGTTGGGTCGCTGCTGCACGCATGCGCGACCGGACGCCTTGCGCACGAAGCCGGGCACGCGGGGTTCGACGACGGCGCGGCCGTCACCGTGATGCTCGCGAGCGAGGGGTACCCGGGGAGCTACCCGACCGGGCTGCCGATCGTCGGCGTCGGGGACGCCCTCACGCACGAAGGGGTCATGGTCTTCCACGCGGGCACCGCCCGCGATGCGGATGGGCAGCTGGTCACGGCGGGAGGCCGCGTTCTCGCGGTCACGGGTCAGGGCCGAACGTTGTCCGAGGCACGTGAGCGCGCGTACCTCGGCGTCGCGGAGATCGACTTCGAAGGTATGCAGTTCCGCACCGACATCGCCGCGCGCGCAGCCGAGGAGGAGCGATGAACGAAGAGTCCGCCCTGATCGGAGTCCTGGCGGCCTCGCCGTCGGAGCTGCCGATCATGCGCCAGTCCGGGCTGATCCTGGAGAAGTTCGAGATCCCGCACGAGGTGCGGATCATGTCCTCCTCCCGGAATCCGGACCTGGTGGACGAGTACGCGCGCACGGCGTTCGAGCGTGGGCTCAAGGTGCTGATCTGCTCCACGGGCTTGTCGGGCCACCTGGCCGCGGCGGTCGCCGCACGCACCGTGCTGCCGGTGATCGGGATCCCGATCGCGACGGCGCCGCAGATGGTCGGGAACGAGGCGCTCGCGATCACCGCCCAGATGCCCACCGGTGTGCCGATCGCGACGGTGGGGGTCGACGCCGCGGTCAACGCCGCGATCCTGGCCGCGCAGATCCTCGGCGTCGGCGATGAAGAGGTGCAGGCCAAGCTCTGGAAATTCAAGGACGACCTGGCGGAGGGCCTGAAGCTGTGATCGAGCGCTACGACGTGCCGGAGGTGTCGGCGATCTGGTCCGACCGGGCGCGCATGGACAACTGGCTCGAGATCGAGCTCGCGGCGGTCGAGGCGTGGGCGGTGCTCGGCGCCGTCCCGAAGGAGGACGCGTTCGCGTGCCGTGAGCGCGCGACCTTCGAGGTCGAGGACGTGCTCGTGCGCGAGCGCGTGACGCGCCACGACGTCGCCGCGTTCGTCGACGTCGTCGCCTCCTCGATCGGGCCGGAGGGGCGCTGGATCCACTACGGGATGACGTCCTCCGATGTGCTCGATACCGGGTTCGCGCTGCAGTTGCGGGCAAGCACCGATGTGGTGCTGGCCGACCTCGAGGCATTGCTCGGCATCCTCAAGCGGCGGGCGCTCGAGTTCCGCGACACCGTCTGCATGGGGCGCTCCCACGGGATCCACGCGGAGCCGACGTCGTTCGGGCACAAGCTGGCGGTGTTCGCGTTCCAGCTGGACCGGGATCGCACCCGGCTTCGTCGCGCCCGGGAGGCGGTCGGCGTCGGCGCGATCAGCGGGGTGGTTGGCTCCTACGCGAGCGTCGACCCCGAGGTGGAACAGCTCGTGTGCGAGCGGCTCGGCCTGCGGCCCGCCGAGGCCTCGACACAGGTGATCCAGCGAGATCGTCATGCCGAGCTGCTGACGGCGCTCGCGATCTGCGCCTCGACGCTCGACGCGCTCGCCACCGAGATCCGACACCTCGCGCGCACCGAGGTGCGCGAGGTGCAGGAGCCCTTCGCCGCAGGTCAGAAGGGGTCCAGCGCCATGCCGCACAAGCGGAACCCGGTCGTGTGCGAGCGCGTGAGCGGCCTGGCGCGCGTGATCCGCGGCCACGCGGTGACGGCCCTGGAGAACGTGGCGCTGTGGCACGAGCGCGACATCTCGCACTCGTCGGCCGAGCGCATGATCTTCCCCGATGCGACGGGGCTGCTCGCCTTCATGCTGCGTGACATGGCGTGGGTGATGGACGGGCTCGTCGTGTTCCCCGAGCGGATGCGCGAGCTGGTCGACAGCCGCGGCGGGATCGCCTTCAGTCAGACCGTGCTGCTCGCGCTCATCGAAGCCGGGCTCGCGCGCGACGAGGCGTACCGGATCGTCCAGCGCGCGGCGGCGGCCGCGTGGGACGAGGACGCGAGCTTCCGCGAGGCGATCGCCGCCGATCCGGAGGTGACGTCGCGACTGGACGCCGCGTCGCTCGATACCCTGTTCGATCCCCAACGCTTCCTCGTGAACCTCGGTCCATTGTTCGAACGACTCGACGCCGTGGAGGTCAACACATCGTGACACTCGTAGCCCAAGGCAAGGTCCGCGACATCTTCGAAGCAGGCGACGACCGGCTGCTGCTGGTCGCCACCGACCGGATCAGCGCGTTCGACGTGGTGCTCCCGACGCCGATCCCGCACAAGGGGCGCGTGCTGACCGCGTGCTCCCTGTACTGGTTCGAGCAGACGAGCGACCTCGTGCCGAACCACGTGCTCTCGGCCGACCGCGCCGGGTTCCCGGCTCCGTTCGACGCCGACGCCGAGCTGGCCGGTCGCGCGACGCTCGTACGTACCGCCGACGTCGTGCCCATGGAATGCGTCGTCCGCGGCTACCTGACCGGCAGCGGGTGGTCCCAGTACAAGCGCGAGGGCCTCGTGTGCGGCATCGCCCTGCCCGAGGGACTGATCGAGTCGCAGCAGCTGCCCGCGCCGATCTTCACCCCGACGACGAAGGCGGCGGAGGGCCACGATATGCCCCTCACGCCCGACGAGGCGCGGGAGCTCGTCGGCGATGGCCTGTACGAGCGTCTGAAGGAGGTGTCGATCGGCATCTTCGAGCGGATCGCGACCGGCGCCGCCACCAACGGCCTGATCCTGGCCGACACCAAGTTCGAGTTCGGCTTCGATCGCGAGACGAAGGACCTGACCCTGATCGACGAGGTCGGCACGCCCGACTCCTCCCGGTTCTGGCCTGCCGACGTCTACGAGGCGGGGCACGGGCAGCCGTCGTTCGACAAGCAGTACGTCCGCGATTGGCTGGACGCGAGCGGCTGGAACCACGAGCCGCCACCGCCCGCGCTCCCCGACGACGTGGTCGGCGTGACCGCCGCCAAGTATCAGGAGGCCTACGAGCGGATCAGCGGTGAGCGGTTCGCCGACTATCTCGACCGCATGGGGGTTCGCCGAGTGACGTTCACCTTCGAGGTGCTCGTCTCGCTCAAGCCGGGGCTGCTCGATCCGCAGGGCAAGGCGGTCGAAGGGTCGTTGCCGGCGATGGGATGGACGAACGTCTCGGGCGTGCGCGTCGGCAAGCACATCAAATTGGCGGTCGAAGCACACGACGAGGCGACCGCGCGCACACAGGTGCAGGACATGGCCACGCGGATCCTGTCCAATCCGGTGATCGAGGACTTCGAGGTGCTGGAGGTCTCGTCGGCGTGAGCGACGCTCCGCGCGTCGGCGTGGTGACGTTCCCGGGTTCGCTCGACGATCGCGACGCGCTGCACGCGATCGAGGCGATGGGCGGCGAGCCCGTTGCGCTGTGGCACGCCGATCACGATCTGGCCGGCGTCGAGGCCGTGGTGCTGCCCGGCGGATTCAGCTACGGCGACTATCTGCGGTGCGGGGCGATCGCCGCGCGCGCGCCGCTGATGGCCGAGATCCACGCGTTCGCCGAGCGAGGCGGGCCCGTCCTCGGCATCTGCAATGGATTCCAGATCCTCTGTGAAGCAGGGCTCTTGCCCGGGGCTCTGATCAGGAACGCCTCGCTTCGGTTCGTGTGTGAGGACGTGTGGCTCCGCGTCGAGACCTCCCAGACGTGTGTCACGGCGGGGCTCACGCCGGGCGAAACGATCCAGGTGCCGGTCAAGCACGGCGAGGGGCAGTGGGTCGCCACACCCGAGCAGCTGGAGCGTGTCGAGGGGGACGGGCTCGTGGCGTTCCGGTATGCGGCCGAAGACGGTCAGCTCGACGATGCGTTCAATCCGAACGGCGCCACGAATCACATCGCGGGCCTGCGAAACCCGCCCGGCAACGTGGTCGGGCTGATGCCGCACCCCGAGCACGCGGTCGACCCGGACGTCGGTCCGACCGGCGGGCAGCCGCTGTTCGCCTCGTTGTTCGAGGCGACGCTCGCGGGGATGACGACCGCGTGAGCGAACCGCTGCATCGACAGCTCGGTCTGCGGGACGATGAGCACGAGCGGATCGTCGCCACGCTCGGACGCGATCCGAACCGCGCCGAGCTCGCGATGTATTCGGTGATGTGGTCCGAGCACTGCTCGTACAAGTCCTCGAAGGTGCATCTCAAGACGTTGCCGACCGAGGGGCCGGCCGTGCTGGTCGGACCCGGCCAAGATGCCGGGGCGGTCGACATCGGCGACGGCGACGCGGTCGTGTTCAAGATGGAATCGCACTCGCATCCGAGCGCGATCGAGCCGTACCAAGGTGCGGCGACCGGCGTCGGCGGCATCGTCCGCGACATCATCTCGATGGGCGCGCGCCCGGTGGCGCTGCTCGACCCATTGATGTTCGGGCCGCTCACGGAGCCCCGCAACCGCTGGCTGTTCGAGGGCGTGGTCGCCGGCATCGGTGGCTACGGCAACTGCATCGGCGTGCCGACCGTCGGCGGCGAGATCCGCTTCGCCGACACGCATTCGTCGAACCCGTGCGTCAACGTGATGTGCGTCGGGTTGGCGAAGGCGGACGAGCTCGTCACCGCGCACTCGCTCACCCCGCACGTCGGCTCCTACATGGTGCTTTACGGGGCCGCGACCGGTCGCGACGGCATCGGAGGCGTCTCCGTGCTCGCGAGCGCCACCCTCGAGGAGGGCGCCGAGGGATCGCGCCCGTCCGTGCAGATCGGCGACCCGTTCGCGGAGAAGCTGTTGATCGAGGCCTCCCTGGAGTTGATCCACGACGGCCTGCTCGAGGGGTTGCAGGACCTCGGCGGCGCCGGCATCAGCTGCGCGCTCAGCGAGTCGGCCGCGCGAGCGGGCATGGGCGCCGACGTGGATCTCGACGTCGTACCCCTTCGCGAGGCCGACATGGAGCCCTTCGAGATCCTGACGTCGGAGTCGCAGGAGCGGATGCTCGCGATCGTCCATCCCTCGAAGCTCGAGGCCGTGCAGGCGCTGTGCGGCCGGTGGGGGCTGCACACGGCGGTGATCGCCACCCTCGTCGAGGGCGGCAGCCTGACGATCCGTCATCGCGGCGCGGTCATCGCCGAGGTCCCTGCGCGCTCGCTGGCCGACGACGGGCCCGAGTACGAGCGACCGATCGCCGAGCCCGAGCGCGTCGAGGGCGCCGACCCGGCGCTGACTCCCTTCGAGGGCGGACCTCGGCGATGCGCTGCGAACGGTGTTGGCAGCCCCCGGCATCGCATCCAAGGCGTGGGTCTGGCGGCAGTACGACCGCATCGTGCAAGGCAACACAGTGGCCGGACCCGACTCCGACGGCGCCGTGATCCGGGTGCCGGGCACGCTGAAGGGTGTCGTCGTCTCGAGCGACGGCAACGGCCGGTACGGCCGCCTCGACCCGTATCTCGGGGCGATGCACGCCGTGGCAGAGGCGGCCCGCAACGTCGCGGTGACCGGTGCACGGCCGCTGGCGATCACGAACTGCCTTAACTTCGGGAACCCGGAACGGCCGGAGGTCATGTGGCAGTTCGCCGAGTCGATCCGCGGCATGCGAGACGCCTGCGAGGGCCTCGGCACACCGGTGACCGGCGGCAACGTGAGCTTCTACAACGAGAGCGGCGAGAGCGCGATCGACCCCACGCCGGTGATCGGCATGCTCGGGCTATTGCCCGACTATCGGTTGCGGGTCCCCAGCGCGTTCCCCGCGCCCGGGCTCGCCGTGTATCTCGTCGGCGAGACGGCGGCGGAGCTCGGGGGTTCCGAATTCGCCGAGGCCGTGCTCGGCGTCGTCGCCGGCATGCCGCCCGCACTCGACGTCACGAAGGAGCGGGCGTTGCTGGATCTGCTGGTCGCCGCGGCCGACCGGACGCTGCTGGCGAGCGCGCACGACTGCGGGGACGGTGGGATCGCGGTCGCGCTCGCCGAGTCTGCGATCGGGGCCGGACACGGCTTCGCGGTCTCGATCCCGACCGATCTCCCCTCGCACGTCGCGTTGTTCAGCGAGTCGGCATCGCGCGCGGTCGTGAGCGTCGCACCTCTGGATGAAGAGTCGTTCCGTTCGCTCGCAGCCGAACACGGCGTCTCGGTCGCGCGGATCGGCGAGACCGGCGGACCTCGCGCCGTCATCGACGCTTCGTTGGACATCCCCGTCGTGGAGCTCACCGAGATCTGGTCCTCGGCCATCCCGCGCCTGCTCGGCGAGGCGGTGTGACGCCCCCGCGCGCCGTCACGTTTGACTTCTGGCAAACCCTCGTGTCGGAGCGACGCGGGGCGATGCGAGCGATGCAGATCGAGCGCTGGATCGCCACCCTCACGGAAGCGAAGCAGCCGCGCGTCGGAGGCCGAGCTGGTGGACGCGTTCGCGGCCAACTGGGCGCTGTTCGAGGATCGCTGGCGGACGAACGCCGGCCCCTGGGGAGCGACCCAAACCGTCGATTTCGTCGGTGCTCGTCTGGGCCTCACGCTCGCCGACGGGCTCCGGGCCGCCCTCATCGAGAACTTCCGCATCGTGGGGGGGACGGCCGAACTGGAGCTCGCCCCGGGCGTCCGGGAGTGTCTGGAGGCGCTTCGCAGTGCGGGGTGCGTGCTCGGCATCGTGTGCGACGTCGGACTCACCGACTCCCCGACGCTGCGCGCCCGCCTCGATGCGTTCGGCTTGCTCGAGTATTTCGACGCATGGTCCTTCAGCGATGAGACGGGCTGGTTCAAGCCTGCGGAGCAGGCGTTCCGCCCGGCTCTCGACGGTTTGGGAGTGCCGGCCGACGCGGCTGCCCACATCGGCGACAACGAGCGGACCGACGTCGCGGGCGCGAAGGCGCTGGGGATGGTCGCGGTGCAGTACACCGGGCTGGCCAAACTCGGCGGCTGGCTCCCCGAGCAGCTCTCACCGAGCACGTTGGCGGACCACGTCGTCGAAGAGCTCTCCGAGGTACCGAGCGTCCTCGGCTTCTAGCCATCTCACATCCCGGCCACGTCGCGCGTTGTTCGTGTGTGGTTGCATCAACGATCGTGAGGACGCTCGCGCCGCCGCCGTTCGAGGAGTTCCTCGCCGCGCACGGCCCGACGGTGATGCGGTTCCTCCTGGTGGCCGTCGGTCCGGAGCACGCGGACGACGTCTACCAGGAGACCTTCCTGTCCGCGCTGCGCGGGTACGTCCGGGTTCGCGACGACGGGCGGCTCGACCGGTGGATCCTGCGGATCGCATCGCGGTCGGCGATCGACCACCATCGGCACCGCGCGCGAGGACCCGCGCCGACCGCGTCGATCCCCGATCGTCCGGTCCTGGACCCGGAGCCGGCGGACGGCGCGCTCTGGGGGGCCGTCGCCGCGCTCCCCGTGAAGCAACGGGTGGCGGTCGTACTGCGACACGTGCTGGATCGTCCGTACGACGAGATCGCGGACGTGCTCGACTGTTCCAACGAAGCCGCCCGCGCCAACGTGAGCGCGGGCCTGAAGACCCTCCGGGAGACGATCGCATGAACGAAGACCTGCACACACTCGTGCCTGTTTCCGAGGCCCGCGCACGGGCGCACACGGCCGACGCGTCGGTGCGCGCCGCCGCCGCGGCGACGGGCGAGATCGACGTGGCCGTCGGCACGCTCGACTCTCCGATCGGGGAGCTGTTCGTCGCGGTGACTGCCCGCGGGCTCGTCTGCGTCGCTTTCGAGGGGGAGGACCGGCGTGTGCTGACGCGCCGGCTCGCCTCGGAGCTGTCCCCGCGCGTGCTGACGGCGACGGGCATGACCGATGAGGCGCGCCGGCAGCTGGAGGAGTATTTCGCCGGCGGGCGTCAACGCTTCGAGCTGCGGCTCGACCGCCGGCTGATGTCGCCGTTCGCTCGCGACGTGCTCGGCGCGACGTCGAAGGTGCCGTTCGGCCGCGTGTCCACCTACGGTGCCGTGGCCGAGCGGATCGGGCGGCCCGGAGCCGCTCGCGCGGTGGGCGCCGCCCTCGGGTCGAACCCGATCCCGATCGTCGTGCCGTGTCATCGCGTGGTGGGCGCCTCGGGCACGCTCACCGGCTATGCGGGCGGCCTGGACCGCAAGGCGTTCCTGCTGCACCTCGAGGGCGATCCGACCCTGCCCGGGATGTGACGCACGCCACAACCCACGGATCGGGACCGTGGTGTGCTTGAACCATGGGTGCTGGACAGCCATATATGGCGTATGGCACTATCCGTCCCGTGGAGAAGACCACGGTCTACATAGACGAGCGCTCGAAGCGTGAGCTCGAGTCGCTCGCGAAGCGACTCGGCAGGCCACAGGCCGAGCTGCTGCGCGAGGCGCTGATCGACTTCCTCGAACGACAGAAACGACCGTCCCTCCCGACGTTCGTCGCCACGACCGCGGTCGGGGGAGACGCCTCGGTCGATGTTCGACGGCTACGCGCGGAGCGACAGCGCGAGCGTGCGCGCGACGACGGCGGGTAGGCTCCCGTGCTCGTGTTCGACACCTCCGCCGTGGTCGCCCTCCAGGATCGTCGTGATCGCATGTACGGCGCTGCCCTTGCTGCCCTGCAACGAGAGCCCGGTCCATATGTCCTGCCGGCCGGGATCCTGGCCGAGGTCGACCGCGTGCTGACCACCCGCTCGCCCGGCGCCATGGATCAGGTGCTGGCTTCGCTCATCGACGGGTCGCTGTTCCTCGACTGCGGCGACCAGGACCCGCCGAGGGCGCGCGAGCTGATGGCGCGGTTCAGCGAGCTCCGTCTCAGCTACGCCGACGCCGCCGTGATCGCCTGTGCCGAGCGCAACGGCGGTCGCGTGCTGACGTTCGACCGACGCGATCTCGACGTCGTGGCGTGCGAGGTGCCGATCACGGTGGTGCCCGAGGAAGCGCCGTGAAGGCCCGCACAGGCGCGCTCCTGGCCGTCGTGGTCCTCGCGCTTGCCGCGTGCGCGGCATCGGAATCCGCCTCACCCGATCTGGTCGGGCCCTATCCGGCCGTGACGGCCGTGATCCGGGCCGACGCCGACGGCGGGCGGCTCGACCTGCTCGGCGTGCGGGTCTCGGCCGTCGATCTTCGAGCCGCCGCGACGAAGCTGGCGACCGACCTCTTCGGCGCCGAGAACGTCGGGGAGGCCACCCCGACCAGCGCCGACACCGGCGCGACCCCCGACACGTTGCTCAGCACATCGGTGCCCGTCACCATCCCGGCCGAGGGCATGCAGCTGGCCGTCGACGAAGCCACCGTGGACGGGGCCCTGGGACCGCTCGGGCCACACTCCTCGTCGCTGTGGGGGTGCTCCAGCCAACGCACGATGCAGATCGCGACGCAGGCTCCCGGAGCCGTGTCCAGCGATCTGGGATCGGGCGTCTGCCAGATCGTGGGGTCCTCGATCGCCGACGACGGGATCGACTGGACCGCCACGGTCGCGATCGGGCCCGTGACCGGGCCGTCGCTCGTGCCCAAGCTCGTGGGCGGCATCTCGCTGCTGCTGCTGGTCGCCGGTGTCACCGCCTTCGTGTGGCTCCGCCGCGCGCGCCGCCGGGGCGACTTCCCTCCGCCCGACGCCGCCCCGGTACACTGAGTGTCTCGATGGGCGCGGAATCCCCCAAAGAAGAGTGCGGCTTGTTCGGCATCTGGGCACCCGGTGACGAGGTCGCCCGCCTGACGTACTTCGGACTGTTCGCTCAGCAGCATCGCGGTCAGGAATCGGCCGGGATCGCCGTCTCCGATCGCCACAACATCCTCGTCTACAAGGACCTCGGGCTCGTGAGCCAGGTGTTCACCGAGGCCACCCTCACCACATTGCACGGCGACCTCGCCGTCGGGCACACCCGCTACTCGACGACCGGCTCCAACACATGGGACAACGCCCAGCCGGTCTTCAAGACCGATGGTGTGCACTCATTGGCGTTGGGGCACAACGGCAACCTGGTGAATACGCCGGAGCTGGCGGGGCTGGTCGGCATCTCGGGCGCCGCGACGACCGACACCGATGTCGTGACCACGTTGATCGTCAACGAGATGCAGGTGGCGGGGGGCCTGGAGGAGGCGGCGATGCGCGTGCTGCCTTCGCTCACGGGCGCGTTCTGCTTCGTGTTCATGGACGAGCGCAGCGTCTTTGCGGCGCGCGACCCCCGAGGGTTCCGGCCGCTGTCGATCGGGCGCCTGCCCAATGGCTTCGTCGTCGCCTCCGAGACGTGCGCGCTGGACATCGTGGGCGCGACCTTCGTGCGTGATGTCGAGCCGGGCGAGATGGTTCGCATCGACGATCGTGGGCTCCACAGCCGTCGGTTCGCGGAGGCGCCGCGTGGGGCGCTGTGCGTGTTCGAGTACGTCTATCTCGCGCGCCCCGACTCGAGGCTCCGCGGCCGCACCGTGCACGAGGCGCGTCGCGAGATGGGGCGTCGGCTGGCGCTCGAATCGCCGGTCGAGGCCGACATGGTGATCGCGGTTCCCACGACCAGCCATTCCGCCGCGCAGGGGTACAGCGAGGTCAGCGGGCTGCCCTACGGCGACGGCCTGTACAAGAACAACTACGTCGGCCGCACGTTCATCCAGCCGTCGCAGTCGCTGCGCGACCTCGGCGTGAAGCTGAAGCTGAACCCGTTGCCCGACTCGATCCGTGGCAAGCGCCTGGTGGTCGTGGACGACTCGATCATCCGCGGCACCACGACCAAACAGGTCGTGCAGATGCTCCGCGAGGCCGGGGCCGCCGAGGTGCACATCCGCATCACCTGCCCGCCGACCCAGTGGCCGTGCTTCTTCGGCATCGACATGCCCACCCGACAGGAGCTGATCGCCGCCGACCTCACGGTCGAGCAGATCCGTGCCTACGTCGGCGCCGACTCGCTCGCCTACCTGTCGCAAGGGGCGATGGTGGAGGCCGCGGCGGGCGACGGTGAGACCGACTCCTTCTGCAGCGCGTGCTTCGACGGCCGGTATCCGATCCCCGTGCCGGAGGGCGCGGGGAAGTTCGTGCTCGAAGATCAGTTGCAGCTGCCCACCGCGTGAGCCCGTGAGCGAGGCCTACCGCGCCGCGGGCGTCGACACCGAGGCGGCCGCGAAGGCCGTGAATCTGATCGCCGACCTCGCAGCCACGACCCGCCGGCCGGAGGTCGCCGACGCGGTGGGCGGCTTCGCCGGGCTCTTCGACATCGGGAACGACCGGCTGCTCGCGGCCGCGACCGACGGTGTCGGCACGAAACTCGAGATCGCGCGCATGACCGGCCGCCGGACCACCGTGGGCATCGATCTCGTCGCGATGTGCGTCGACGACATCGTGTGCGTCGGGGCGGAGCCACTGTTCTTCCTCGACTACCTCGCGGTGGGACGCGTCGTGCCCGAGCACGTCGCCGAACTGGTCCAGGGTGTCGCAGAAGGATGCCGCCGGGCTGCGTGCGCGCTGCTGGGCGGCGAGACGGCTGAGCACCCGGGCACGATGTCGGACGATCAGTTCGATCTGGCGGGGTTCTGCGTCGGGGTCGTCGAGCGAGCGTCGTTGCTCGGCGCCCATCGGGTGCACGAAGGCGACGTCCTGATCGGCCTGCCATCAACCGGACTGCATGCGAACGGCTACTCGCTGGTGCGCCGCGTGCTGCTGGACGGACGGCCCTTGGACGCGACCGTCCCCGAGCTCGGGCGGACGCTTGCCGACGAGCTGCTCGAGCCCTGTGCGATCTATGCCCCCGTGGTGCTCGACCTGCATCGGCGCGGGCTGCTGCACGCGGCGGCCCATATCACCGGCGGTGGCTTCACGGAGAACGTGCCTCGGGCGCTGCCGGAGGGGCTCGGCGCGCGGATCGATCGCGGCGCCTGGGCCGAGGCGCCGATCTTCTCGCTGCTGCAGCGGGAGGGGGACCTGTCCGATGAGGACCTGTTCTCGACCTTCAACATGGGACTCGGGATGGTGCTGGCGGTCGATCCGGAGCACGCCGAGGAGGTCGGAGCGCACGGGCCCGTCGTGGGTGGTGTGGTGGCCGGGGCCGGCGTCCAGATCGGCTGAGCACCACCCGAGCTGACTACCCCGCCGTCACCCGGGCTCCGCGACGTTCGCCGCCGCTCCCGTGGCCGACCGACCCGAAGAACGAGCCCTTCGACCTGTCCATGTTCGACCCCGAACGACCGTAGTTGTGGGGGATGGCAAGCACCCAGCGCCCGAGCGTTCTGGTCGTAGACGATGAGCCACAGGTCGTCTGGATCCTCGAGTTCAGCTTGCAGGGCGAGGGGTATGAAACGTTCTCCGCGCACGACGGCATGGAAGCCCTCGATCAGATCCGTCGTCACCAGCCCGACCTGATGGTGCTCGATGTGATGATGCCCAGGATGGACGGGTGGTCGGTGCTCGAGGCGCTTCAGGAGCTGCCTCCCGTGAGGCGCCCGCGGGTCGTCATGGTGACCGCGCTCGCCTCTCCCGGCGACCGGGAGCGCGCGGAGCAACTGGGCGCCGAGGCGTTCGTGCCGAAGCCCTTCGACATGAGCCATCTCGTCGGCGTGCTGCAGGGATTCGCGCTGGCCTCCTGACCGCACTGGTAGCGTCATGGAGTGAGCTCGTCCCTCGATACGGCGAATCTGGCAACGATCAAGGCCCTCTGGCCCTCCGTCTTCCCCGATCTGAAGCTCACCGCTCCGAAGCTCCTGTCCTCCGGCGACGAGTACGACACGTGGCGCGTCCGAGACCTCGTCGTGAAGTTCCCCAAGAGCGAGGACGACGCCGACAAGCTGCAGCTCTCCGTCGCGATCCGGGACGATCTCGTGTCGCGTGTCGGCCCCATCGTCCCCGGCGTGGTCGCGGTCGGTGTCCCGACCAAGGAGTTCCCGTGGCGCGCGGTCGCCTACGAGCGCGCGCGTGGACGCCCCGGTCAAGAGCCGGAGGGGCCGATGATCCGGCCGAAGCCGTGGGCGCGGACCGCGTTGGCCAAGCACATAGCCGAGACGCTCACGAAGGTGCACGCCCTGCCACTGTCCAAGGCGAAGACCGCCGGGATCCGGCCGTCCAAGGTCGGGCTCGACACGGGGATCGACACGGGCGAGGGTGCGATCGCGTGGGCGCGAAAGATCGCCGGCGACGCCGTCGATACGTTCCTGATCTCGCCGCTCCCGTCGGCCGCCCGCAACGCGGGGAAATCGGTCGTGTGCCATGCCGATCTCAAGGGGGAGCACATCTTCGTCTCGGAGGACGGCACGCGGGTCACGGCGTTGATCGATTGGGCGGACATGACGATCGCCGACCCCGCGGTGGACTTCGCCGGGCTCGTGATCTGGTTGGGACCGTCGTTCGCGCGGGAGGTGATCGCCGCCTACAAGGGTCCCGCCGACGAGGGGACGCTCGACCGCGCGGTGTTCGTGGCGCGGGCCGGACTGCTCACCTACTGCGAGGCCGTGCTCGAAGGACGGGAGAACGGCTCGCGGGGCATCATCGGGCCGCAGCTCGCCGCCGCGTTCAGTGACTGAAGCGCTGGTGCTCTTTCGGCACGACGGTGGTGCCGACAGCTTTCAGCGTAAGGATCGGCTCGTCGAGGAACTCCGCGGCTGACTCGCTGATGTCGGTGCGCGCCGCGCCGATCTTGTGGATCTCGAACTCGCATCGGCGACTGGAGTTGCCGACGCTCACGATCCGGCCGCGCGCCTCGATCCAGTCCCCGGCGTACAGCGGCGCGAGGAACTCGACCGACTCGTAGGCGCGGAACAGGCCTTCGTCGCCGTCGTAGCGCATCGCGAGCTCGGTGATCAGGTCGCCGACGATCCGCAGCTGCGTCGCGCCCGCGACGAGGTTGCCGCCGTAGTGCGCGTCCTCCTGGCCCAGTCGAAGCCGGATCAGGCTGGTGGGCAGTTGGTCGCTCACTGCGGGATCACCTTTCCGAATCGCACGCCACGCGCCGGCACGCGCACCACGCTACCGTCCTTCTTACGGACGAGGTATGTCTCGGCCTCTTCGTCCCATCGTTCGAACTCGCCGACGGCCTCGCCCATGTAGCCGTTGGGCAGCTCGAACTGGAACGTGACACGCTTCCCGAGGTCCTCGGGCGTGACGAGGTTGTTGCCGGTCATCAGGCAGGTCAGGGTACTAGAGGGCGAGGACCGCCTCGGCCGCCAATCGGAACAGCAGTTCGCGTCCCTCCAGGTGCTCGTCCCAGCCTCGCCCGTCCCAACCCTCTCCGGAAAGATCGTCTCCGGCATAGAGGAGCTGCCCGAACGCGACGCCGCGGAACGCCGCGACCGCGAAGAAGGCTGCCGCTTCCATCTCGACCGTGAGACAGCCCTCCGCGACCCGTCGCTCGACCTTGCCTCGCGTCTCGCGATAGAGGGCGTCGGTGGTCCATGTCGCTCCCTCCACGAAGGGAACCGCATGGCGCAGCAGCGTCGTACGGATCGCATCGACGGCCTCCGGCGACGGCCCGACGGTCCGGCTCGCGGCGAGGTAGTGGTAGCTCGTGCCCTCGTCCCGCACGGCCGCCGTGGGCACGATCACATGGCCGAGGGCGACATCGGGCACCAGGACGCCGGCGCCGCCGCAGGCGACGAACGCTCGACAACCGCGTGCGATGAGTTCCTCCAGGAACGCCGCGGCGAGCGGGGCGCCGACACCGGGGTGGACCAGCGCCAGCCGCGACCCCTCCAGCTCCAGCTCATAGACCGGGTTCTGTCCGATCTCGCTGATCAGGACGTCGATCTGTCGCGCGCCGTGGAGTTCGACGACGGTCTCGATCACATCTTGGAAGAAGCACAGCACCACGTGACTCGGGATGTCGATCGGATCGACGACCTCGTTGGGCTCGATGACGGCGCTGGGTGCGGGATCGAACTCCAGGATCGGCGCGTCGGGGTCCATCACCCGAGCTTGGCGATCGTGCCGTCCGGCGGGGTGGGGTAGGAGTCGGGGTGGGCCGCCCACGCCAGGATCTCCAGCCCGTCGACCAGCCGGGGTCCGGGTCGCGAGAAGAACGAAGTGGCGTCCACCGCGTAGACGTTCCCGTTGCGCGACGCTGGCGTGTCGGCGAACTCCGGCTGGCGGAGGAACGCCCTGGCCTCCTCTTCCGCCTCCTCGAGGTAGTAGCCGCAGGGCATGAACACGATCACCTCGGGCATCGCGTCGCGGACCTCGTGCCAGGCGGTCTCGCGGCTCGGTTGCCCCTCCTCGGCGAGGATCGGCGTGCCCGCCGCCGCGGTGATCATGCCCGGCATCCAGTGACCGGCCGCGAACGGGGGATCGGACCACTCCAGCGCGAAGACACCAACCGTCGGGAGGCGTTTGGCGGTCTCCTTGACGGCCGCGACGCGTTGGCGGAGCGCCGCCATCAGCTCGTTCGCCTTCTCCTCGCGATCGACCGCGGCCCCCACCGTTCCGATCGTCGCGATCACCTCGTCCAGGGTGTTCGCATCGAGCGACACGACGGTCGCCTCCGGCAGGCCGATCTGATCGAGCGCCTGCTGCACCTGCCCGCTCGGCACCGCGCACACGCGGCACAGATCCTGCGTGAGGATCACGTCGGGCCGTTCCCGGCGGAGGAGGTCGACATCCAGTTGATAGAGCGGCTGCTGGGCGTCGACCTTGGCGCGCACCGCGTCGTCGATCTCCCGCGGCGTCTGCAGATGCCCCTGGGACAGGGCGCTGCGGCTGATCACCGGCTTCGTCACTGCCGCCGGCGGGTAGTCGCACTCGTCCGTGACGCCGATCAGCGAGTCGCCGAGCCCCAGGGCATAGACGATCTCGGTGGCGGACGGCAGCAGCGAGGCGATCTTCATCGAGGCAGCTCCCCCAGGCGTTCGGGCGACTGTAGCAGCGCCACGAGATCGGTCAGGGCGCGTCCGGCGGCTGCGCCGTCGAGCACCCGGTGGTCGAACGTGAGCGAGATCGTGGCCGCCGGTCGGGCCGCCACGGCGCCGTCCACGACGAGCGCCCGGTCCTCGATCACGCCGAACGCGAGCGTCACGGAGGTGCCCGGCGACAGGATCGGCGTGCCGGCCTCCGAGCCGTAGGAACCCGTGTTGCTCACGGCGATCGTGGCTCCTGTCAGGGCCCCGGGTGCCAGAGCGCCGGCGCGAGCGCCGTCGGCCAGACCGCGGATCTCCTCGGCGATCGCACGCAGCCCTTTCGTTTCGGCGGCGTGCAGGACCGGCACCACCAGCCCGCGGTCGCTGTCGACCGCGAGCCCGACGTCGACGCTCGAACGCATCACGGGCTCCTCGCCGCCCCATGCCGCGGTGAGCAGTGGGTGGAGGGTCGCCGTCCGAGCGACCGCGGCCACGACGATCGGCAGCGGCGAGAGTCCGACCTCGGCTCGGAAGGACTGCAGCGCGCTGCAGTCGACCGTGCGAAACGTCGTCACCTGCGGGATGCTCGCCTGTCGCTCGAGGTTGGTGGCGATGACGCTCCTCGACCGTGAGGCGGTGCCGTGCGCACTGCCTTGGCCGGCCGCTCGAACGTCGTCCTCGGTGATGCGGCCGTCGGGTCCGGTGCCGGCGATCGTCGCCAGATCGACACCGAGTCCCTTGGCGAGCCTGCGAACGGGTGGCGTCGCGCGAGCAGCGGAGGCTCGGGACCGGCAGCGTCCATGTCCGTGACGCGCAACGGCCCCGCCGGTCACCTCGAACGTCGCCAACGGGTCGCCCACCGGCACGTCCTCGCCGACCGTTCCGTGCAGCGCGACGACCGTGCCGGCGAACGGCGAAGGGATCTCCACGGCGGCCTTGGCGGTTTCGACCTCCACGAACGGCTGGTTCAGCTCCACCGAGTCGCCCTCGGCGACGAGCCATCCGACGATCTTGCCTTCCTCGAGGCCTTCGCCGAGGTCCGGCATGACGAATACCTGCTCGGCCATCAGTAGGCCACCGCCGTTCGGGCCGCCGCCGCGATCCGCTCCACGCTCGGGAGGTAGCCGTCTTCGAGCGAGGCGGGTGGGTAGGGCGTGTCCCAGCCGGTCACTCGCTGGACGGGCGCGGCGAGGGAATCGAAGGCGAGCTCCATCACGCGGGCGGCGACCTCGGCGCCCAGGCCGACGTGACGCGGGGCCTCGTGGATCACGATGATCCGGCCCGTCTCCTCGGCGCAGCGCCGGAGCAGGTCGTCGTCGAGCGGGGAGAGCGACCGGAGATCCACGATCCGGGGTTCGATGCCCTCCGCGACCAGCACGTCGGCGGCCTCGCCCGCCCGCGCGACCATCGAGCCGTAGGCCACCAGCGTGACGTCGTCGCCCTGCCGAACGACGCGACCCAGGCCGATCCCGGCGCCCTCCTCGTCCAGCTCGCCGTCCTCCTTGGCCCAGTACTTGGCCTTCGGCTCCAGCACGACGACGGGATCGGGGTCGGCGATCGCCCGGCGCAGCAGCGTGTAGCCGTCGATCGCGCTCGACGGCACGACCACCTTCAGGCCGGCGGTATGCGCGTAGTAGGTCTCCGGGCTTTCGCCGTGATGCTCCTTGCCCTTGATGCCGCCGAAGGCGGGGATGCGGATCGTGATCGGCATGTCGACGCGCCCGCGTGTGCGCATCCGCATCTTGGCGACGTGATCGATGATCTGCTCGAGCGCGGGATAGGAGAACGCGTCGAACTGCAGCTCGACCACCGGACGCCAGCCCGCGAAGCACAGGCCGACCGCCGCGCCGACGATGGCCGCCTCGCTGATCGGCGTGTCGAAGACTCGTTGGTCGCCGTATTCGGCCTGCAGACCATCCGTCACGCGGAACACGCCGCCGCTCACCCCGACGTCCTCGCCGAACACCACGACCTTCGGATCCGACGCCAAGGCGTCGAACAGCGCGCGGTTCAAGGCGCCGCTCAGCGTCCAGGTGGTCACGAGAGCGCCTCGGCTCGCATCCGTTCGAAGGTTGCCGGCGGATCCGCGTACACCCAGTCGAAGAGCCACTCGGCCGGAGGCGCCGGGGTCGCGATCACGCCCTCGCGGACCTGTAGCGCGAAGGTCTCGGCCTCCTGCTCGCACCCCGCCACGAACGCCTCGTCGGCGTGGCCGGCCGCGACGAGCCAGGTGCGGAACCGCGCGATCGGGTCGAACGCCCGTGCCGCCTCGACGTCCGGATCGGCGCGGTAGCGTCCCGCGTCATCAGCGGTGGAATGCGCGCCGATCCGATAGGTCATCGCCTCGATCAGCGTCGGTCCGTCGCCGCGGCGCGCCCGCTCCAACGCCTCGCGCGTCGCGGCGTACACGGCCAGGACGTCGTTCCCGTCGACGCGCACGCCGGGGAAGCCGTAGCCCTCGGCGCGTCGCCAGATCTCGCCCGCGGTCTGCTCGGCGGTGGGCACGCTGATCGCCCATCCGTTGTTCTGACAGAACAGCACGAGCGGCAGGCGCCAGACCCCGGCGAGGTTCGCCGCCTCGTGGAAGTCGCCCTCGCTGGTCGCCCCGTCCCCGAAGTACGCGATCGAGACGACGTCGCTCGCGTCGAGCTGCTGCCCGAGCGCGTAGCCGGCCGCGTGTGCGATCTGGGTCGCGATCGGGATGCAGATCGGACCGAAGCGAGTGGCACGCGGGTCGTACGGGCCGCCGTGCCACGTGCCCCGGTGGTACTGGAGGTACTGGACCGGGTCGACGCCTCGCACGAGCGCCACCGCCAACTCTCGGAAGGTGGGCCAGACGAAATCCGTTGTCGCCAGCGCGGTCGCGGACCCGATCTGCGCGGCTTCCTGGCCCTCGAAGCCCGGGTAGACGGTCAGCTGGCCCTGACGCTGCAGGGCGATGCATTCCCGGTCGAGGCGTCGCGACGAGGACCATCCACCGGAGCAGCTCGCGGAGCCCGGCGGGGTCGAGCCCGACGTCCGGATCGCCGACGGCGGTGCCGTCGGGAGCGAGGATGCGCTGCGGGGCCGTGCCGGCCCAGTGCGCGGGCGGCTGCTCCTTGGGGTCGGCCACGGCTGAAGCTCCTTGCGACGGATGCCGAGAGGATACGTGACAGTCTTCGTCGCTAGAATCCGGCCAGATGGTGCCCTCCGCCTACCTCCGCGTCCTGCAGCCGCTCGATGGGTTCGAGCGGGAGGAGCAGCTGCATTGGGAGCGGTGGCTGGTGACCGGGCGGCCGGCGACGGGTCGCGCGCGCTACGCCGACCGGCAGACCGGTCCCGGCGTCGGCCTGTTGGCACCCGCCGGGCCCGAGACCGCCGACGTCCGCGTCTTCGAGGGCCGCACCTATCTGGCCCCGCACCGCATGCGTCTGCGGGTGCTCGAGACGATCGCGGCCTTCCGCGAAGACCAGCCGATCGAGATGTGGGACGCGTTCGTGCCGAGGAAGGAGGCCCGCCGCGCCCGTCGCCAGCTGGGGCGCCTCCGTCGCCGCGACCCGCTGTCCGAGCCCTTCGTGCAGCAGAGCGCGTGGCACGTCCCGCTGCGGTGGTTCGTGCTGTTCCGGCCCGAGGAGCGCACGATCGCCGACGACGAGTTGGGTCGGCTACGGCTTCGCTACCGCACGCCCGCGCGTCGTGCGATGCGCCGGGCCGAGAACGCCATCCCGATCCTTCGACGTTCCGACCTCGGCCAGCTGGGCGAGCTGCTCGTCGACCTGCACCAATGGATCGCGGCCTTCGACCCGCGCAGCATCCTCGAGCTCGACTACGGCGAGCTCTGCGATCTCATGAGCTGGGACGAGATGGACGACGACCACAGCGCCGCCACGATCCAGCGGGCGCTCGACGCGCTCTCGAAGCACGAGCTGAACGAGTCGGCCGAGGCCTACCAGTCGGTGCTCGTGCACTGGGCGGAGTTCCGCAGCCGCGAGATGTTCAACTGACGAGCCGCGTCAGCAACGCGTCCCACGCCTCGAGATAGGCGTCGACGTCCTCGTCGGTCGCGGGCACGGGCACGACCGGCCCGGCGCCCACGATCGCCTCCCACACGCCGCGGTTCGCCATCCAGATCCGGATCAGTCGCGTGAGCAGATCGTCCGCGCAGGCGCGACCCTCTTCGGCGTTGCGGATCGGTTCCGGTTGGAATGTGTAGCCGGAGCGCGGCCCGAGCGCATGGATGTGCCAGGGGAGATCCGCGCGTTCGACGCTTACGCGCATGCCGTCGGCCAGTCGGGCGCCCAGGCGTTGCGTGTGGGCGTACGCCTCCGGCGTGAGCACCTCGAGCATCGTCGCCCTCGCGGCGGCCATCGACAGCGCGTTGCCGAACAGCGTGCCGCCGATCGCGACCATGTCGAAGCGCTCCCCATCGGGTCCCTTGAACTGCGTGAGGAACACCGCGGCCTCCTCCCGCATGCCCCAGGCAGCGAAGGGCACGCCGGCCGCGATCGACTTCCCGGCGGTCACGAAGTCCGGGTCGAGGCTCCACTGCGCGGTGAGTCCGCCCGGCCCGACGACCTGCGTGTGGGTCTCGTCGTAGGCGAGCAACGTGCCGGCGTCGCGGGTCAGTCGCCGCAGGCCCTCGTGGAACCCGTCCTCGGGCAGGATCAACCCGACGTTGTTCGTCATGGCGGGCTCGGTCAGCACGAGCGCGATATCGCCCCGATCGAGCGCGTTCTCGACCGCGTCCAGGTCGTTGAACGGCACCAGCACCGTGTGCTCGGTGACGTCGGCAGGCAGGCCGTGTTCCTCCGGCACGAGCGTCCCGTCGGGCCCGAGCGCCACCAACGCCTGATCGAAGTGGCCGTGATACTTCCCGTCGAACATCAAGACCTTGTCGCGGGCGGTCAGGACCCGCGCGACGCGGATCACCTCGGTGTTGGCCTGGGTCGCCGACAGCGTGTATTGCCACTTCGGAAGCCCGTAGCGGCGACCGAGCTCCTCGGACACCACGATCGCGTCCTCCGTGGGCAGGAGGAATTGATTGCCGCGCGCCATGCACTCGCCGACGGCGCGCACCACCGGCTCGGGCGCGTAGCCGCAGAACATCGACATGTCGGCGATGTTGAAGTCGCTGTACGTGAAGCCGTCGACGTCGGTGAACCGGGCGCCCGCGCCCGAGGCGACCCACAGCGGGATGTGGTGATACGAGCCGCGGTGCCAGGCCATCGGCACGCCGTTCGGCATGACGTCCCAGGCACGCGTCCACAACTCGGCCGAGCGGGGTCGTGCCTCGTGGAACCGCGCGTCCTCCTCGTCTTTGAGCTGTTTGACGAGTGCGCGATCGACGGTCGGCGACGCGGTCACGCCGAGCAGTCTAGGTGAGTGGCCAGGGGCAGAATCGAACTGCCGACACCGCGGTTTTCAGCCGCGTGCTCTACCAACTGAGCTACCTGGCCGGGGCTGGTGGAGACCTGGCAGAGATCGCCGCCGAGGTCATCACCAGCGCGATGAAGTGTAGCGAGTGGAAGTGGGTCAGGACTCGGCAGTTGAAGAACGCAGAGATGGATGCTCGCCGCGCGGTCGGAGGTGGCTCAGTTTGCGTGTGTCACCCTCGGCCCGGACGCCTCGAGACTCCGCCTCGCGCCGGCTGATCCTCCCAAGGAGCAGGCCCACGACCGGCTCGGGAGATCCCTCGAGGGTGATGTCGGGCATGACGGCTGCCCCAGCGCCCAGCCGCACCCGACCGGCCGACGAGATCACCGTCACGGGTTCATCACCGCACCGGAGCTCGACCGTAAGGTCCTGTCGGAGAGGGTCGATCCCCTCGAAGCGAGCGATGACCATGTGACGGAGCCAACTCGGTCGGTAGTGATCGTCTCCACGCGGTCGCGCCATCAAGGGCCCCGCCCATCGTCCCAAGGCGTACACCGCCTCGTGGAGATCTTGGCCCCAGGGCGTCAGCGCATAGCGCCCATCCTCCGACCTGCGGATCACCTCGTTGGCTTCGAGACCTCGAAGACGCTCGACCAGCAGGTTCGTCGCGATCCCGGGTAAGCCTGCCATCAGCTCGCTGTAGCGCCGTGGTCCCTCGAGCAGTTCCCGCACGATGAGCAGCGACCAGCGCTCGCCCACGACGTCGAGGGCTCTCGCCAATCCGCAGTACTGAGCGTAGGACTTCACGTCTCGGAGTATAGCTTGACTTTCAAAAGCGAGTCACTTTAGAGTTTCAAGTAACAAAGATGGGAGGAGGGATCCGGGATGGATCTCACGAAGCAAGACCTGGTACGGGAGTATGTCGCGGCGGCGGGCGACGGACGGATCGATGCCCTGGCGGCACTGATCCATCCGGATGCGACGTTCGGAGGCACCGTCGGCACCGAGACCCAGGGTGCCGAGGCGTTCGTGCAAGGGTTCCGCAACCTCGCACCGATCGTGCGGCGCAACGAAATTCGGATGCTGATCGCGCAGGATGACCGTGCCGCCGTCGTGTACGACTTCGTCACGGATACGCCGGTCGGCTCGGTGCTGTGCGCGGAGTTCCTCACGTTCGATGGTGATCTGATCGGCTCCAGCACGCTGCTGTTCGACTGGCGCCGGTGGCCAGAGGTGCTCGAGGAGCTACGGCTCCGTACTGCCTAGCGCGCCCGACGGGCTTCGATCCCGCGATCTCCTCCTTGACAGGGAGGTGAGGACGACCGGACTCCTCTACGGGCGCGTGTGCTGTTGTCACCGTCGCCGAGGCGCCGGGTAGTGCTGGTGGAGCGGATGGTGCCGTGCCCCCAACGGGATTCGAACCCGTGCTTCCGCCTTGAAAGGGCAGCGTCCTAGGCCACTAGACGATGGGGACGAGCCCGCCTCCTGTTGGGGCGCCGAGGAAGGATAGCAAGGCCACCTCGCCGGGGCCGGTTCAAGGTGTCGGTGAGCTACCGTTCCCGACGGTCGCTGCGCAGAGCATCGCGAGTGGTTCTGTCCGGCGAGCGACCGGCAGAAGGCCGGCCCGCGACCCGCTGCGACCTCGACGATGTGACGCGCTCGGGGGCTCGGGAGGAGGATGCGGCCGGGAGCGCAGCGTCGCGATACGGCGGACGCGCCAGTGCCGGTCCATCACCACGACGTCGATCGAGAGACGCATGCCGAGCGTGTGCACCGATCGGCAGCTGGGGGAGCACGAGCGCCTCTCGTTCCTCGATGCGATCGCGCCCCAGGAGTCCTCGCCGTCGCTCGGCGCGCGTCTCGGGGAACGCCACGGTCCAACCGTCGATCATGCGCAGTCCACGCGCGACCGTAGCGGCGGCCACCGACACGATCAGGCCTTGAACCGTGGGCCCGGCAGGATTCGAACCTGCGACACGAGGGTTAAAAGCCCCCTGCTCTAACCGGGCTGAGCTACGGGCCCCGAGAGGGGCATGCTAGCCGAGGACGCGGCCGACTAGGCGGGCGCGGGCGTCGCGCCGTGCGCCGCGAGCTCTTCGAGCGAGGTGTCCTCGGCTGCGCCGTTGGGGCCGCCGGCATGGTCCGCGTCGTGCGTTTCCACCTGGAACCGGGAGACGGTGTGCGCCAGGTCGTCGGCCAAGCTCGCGAGCTCGGCGACCGCCGTGCGAGTCTCGTCGACGCCGTGCGACGTCTCTGTTGCCGCGCTCGCCACACCGCGGATCGTGGTCGCGATCTCCTCGGCGCCGGCGGCGGCCTGGGACATGCGCTCGATGATGTCGCCCGTCGTCTGGTTCTGCTCCTCCACGGCGGCGGCGATCGTCGTCTGCGTGTCGTTGATGTGCCCGATGACCTGCGTGATGCGATCCAGCGCCGTGGTCGCGGCCTCGACCTCCAGGCGGATCCCCGCGATCGTGCGGTCGATCTCCTCGGTTGCATCCGCGGTCTGACGGGCGAGGTCCTTGACCTCGTCGGCCACCACCGCGAACCCCTTGCCGGCGTCGCCCGCGCGCTGCGCTTCGATCGTCGCGTTGAGGGCCAGGAGGTGCGTCTGCCGAGCGATCTTCGTGATCATCGCGACCACGTCGCCCACCTGCTCGGATGCGGACTCCAGACGCTCGACCGTGCGGTTCACGTCCGCGGCGTCGGTGACGGCGCGCGATGCGACGTCGGCCGCGTCGGCCGCGCTCTGCGCGATCTCCCTGATCGAGGAGCCGAGCCCTTGCGCGCCCACGACCGCATGTCCCACGTTTCCGGACACCTGCGTCGCGGCCGCCGACACGTTGCTCGCGACGTCGGAGGTCTGTTCGGCGGCGGCACCCATGGCCGCGCTGGTCATCGCGAGGGTCTCCGAGGAGCTCGCGAGCGTCGAGGCGCCGCCGGCGATCGAGGCCAGCGCCTCGGCGGTGCGCGCCACGGTTGCGTTCAGGGCGGTCCCCATCATCGCCATCTCATCCGTGCCGATCACCTGCACGCTCGCGGTCAGGTCCCCGTCGGCGACCCGTTCGAGCGTCTCGACGGAGTCTCGCAACGGCACGACGATCGATCGCGAGATCATGAGTCCGAGGGCGAGTGCGACCCCGACGCCGATCAGCAACAGCACGACCAGCCCGACCACCGCCTGGGCGTAGGCGCGCTGGGCGTGGCTGAGCTCCTGAGCCGCGGCGGCGTTCTCGGCCGCCATCAACGAGTCGGCCGCGCCCTGGGCGTCGGCGAACAACGGAGCCGCCTTGTCCTTGAAGGTCGCCTGGAAGGCCTCCAGCTTGTTCTTCTCGGACAGGGGAAGGAGCTCGTCGAACACGATCGGGTGTGAGGGTGGCAAGGTCGGATTCGAGCGAGGCGACCTGGTCGAGCTCGGCCGGGCTCGGCTGGGTCGCACGGAACGCCTGCACGTGCTCGGCGGATTGGTCGAAGGCGCCCTGCGTGTCGGAAACGAAGTTCTGCTTCTCGAAGAAGACGTCCGTCGCGGCGTGGGCGCGGATGTTCATCTCGATCTGGTCGACCGAGGAGCGGATCCCGGCGACCTCGTTGATCGGTCGCAGCGAGTGGTCGGCGACCGCGTCGAGGTTGGTCGAGATCTGGTGCATGCGCCAGATGCCCGCGACACCGACCAGCAATGCCACGGCGATCGCGACGGCGAAGCCCGCGACGATGCGCGTCTTGACGCTGCGCGCACGCATCGCGGCCTCGACCCGCGGGAGTTGCAAAGAAGGAAGTCGCATCCCGAGCACTATCGACCGCGATCCGGGCGTGCCTGAGCCGGACCGCGAAGCGCTTGTGATGCAGGCGCTCAGCTGCCGGTGTAGCGGTTCGTGATCGGCAGCCGCCGGTCGCGACCGAACGCCTTCGGGGTGATCTTGACCCCGGGGGCCGCCTGGCGCCGTTTGTACTCGGCCCGGTCGATCAAGGCCGCGACGCGGGTGACCGTCTCCCGGTCCCCGACGCCGGCCGCCACGATGTCGTCGATGCCGAGGTCGTCCTCCACGTAGGCGGCGATGATCGGGTCGAGCTCCTCGTACGGCGGCAACGAGTCCGTGTCCTGCTGATCGGGCCGAAGTTCCGCCGACGGCGGCTTCGTCAGGACCGACTCGGGGATCGGTTCGGCTGGGCCGATCGCGTTGCGCCACCGGCACAGCTCGTAGACGAGTGTCTTCGGGACGTCCTTGATCGGTGCGAACCCGCCGGCCATGTCACCGTAGAGCGTCGAGTAGCCCACCGCGTACTCGCTCTTGTTCCCGGTCGCGAGCACGAGCCACCCGAACCGGTTCGACAGCGCCATCAGGTCGTTGCCACGGATGCGCGCCTGAAGGTTCTCCGCGGCGAGCCCTTCGACGGCCTTGAGATCGGCGAGCTGTTCCTCGTAGGCGCGGAAGACATCCGTGATCGGAACCGTCTCGAGGTGGATGCCGAGGCGGCCGGCAACGTCCTCGGCGTCCGTGACGCTGCCCGGGCTCGAGAACATGCTCGGCATCGCGAGCGCGTGGACCGCGTCCGGCCCCAGGGCGTCCACCGCGATCGCGGCGACGAGCGCGGAGTCGACCCCGCCCGAGAGCCCGAGGACGACTTCCGTGAATCCGTTCTTGTGCACGTAGTCCCTCGTCCCGAGCACGAGCGCGCGGTAGACGTCCTCCGGCTCGCCCGCCCAGGGCGGCCGCGAATCGGCCTGGAAGCCGTCGTCGTCGATCTGCACGACCAGCAGGTCCTCGTCGAACCGCACGGCGCGGCAGGCGATCGTGCCGTCCGGCGCCAGCACGAGCGAGCCGCCGTCGAACACCAGCTCGTCCTGGCCACCGACGGTGTTGACGTACACGATCCAGGCGCCAGTCTCCGCCGCGCGCGCTCGCAGCACGTCCGCGCGCTCCTCGAGCTTCCCGCGGTGGAACGGCGAGGCGTTGAGGTTCACGACGACCGGGGTCCCGACGTATGTGTCGAACGGTGGGCCGGGTTGCCATGCGTCCTCGCAGATCGACAGACCGACGTCGGTGCCCGCGACCTCGACGACTAGTCCGGTCGTCCCCGGCTGGAAGGTCCGGCGCTCGTCGAACACGCCGTAGTTCGGGAGCTTGCACTTCGCGTATCGCGCGGCGACCGTGCCGTCACGGAGCAGGGCCGCCGCGTTGTGGACGCCGGCGGGCGAGCGGTCCGCGAACCCCACGATGACGTCGCACCCGCCGGCCGTCGCGCGCGCGAGCGCGTCGACGGTGGCAAGGGTGTCGTCCACGAACGCTCGTCGGAGGACGAGGTCCTCGGGCGGGTAACCGGTGATCGCGAGCTCCGGCAGCACGATGGCGTCCGCGCCCTCCGCGGTCGCTCGGGCGGCCGCGTCGGCGATGCGCTGAGCGTTCCCGTCGAGGTCGCCGACGGTGGTGTTCAGCTGGCCGAGCGCGATCCGGACCACACGGAGAGCCTAGCTGGCGACGCTACTCGAGCCCGCCGATGTCGACGTTGTAGGCCTCCCAGACGAGGTCCGCGCCGCGCTGGCGGTGGCGGATCACCGAGCCGATGAAGCGTTGGAGGTCGTCGCGCGCCTGTTCCAACGGCCACGAATCGGCTCCGATCTTCGTGTCGTCCAGCTTCGCGATCATCTTCGCGATGCCCGCGGTGATCTCGGGGTGCTCCTCTCGGAGGCGCCGCACGTTGCCCGCGAGCCGGGGCGCCCGCTCGAGGATCTCGTCATACAGCCCGTCGGGCTGCTCGGTCACGACGATGTGTTGCTCGAACGCGGCGCCGACCTCGTGCATCTCCTTGGCGACCACGGCCGTCCAATCCTCGATCCGGCCGGTCGCCGGCGAGGACAGCGCCTCTTCCAGGTGCACGAGCGAATCGTGCAGCGTCTTGCGGCGCTGACCGGCCTGCTGCAGCGCCGGGGTGAGGTCGCGCTCCCGATCCATGGGCGCCACCGTACCGGAGGAGACACGTTGCGGGCAAACGGGCGCTACGCTGTTGAGATACGGAACAGGGGAGGGTGTCATGCGGCACCGCGTCGCGTTGGTCATCGCAGTCAGCTTGCTGTTGGGAGCCCTTGTGGCGCAACCCGCCACGTCGGCCGTCGTGGTCAAGGCGGTGGCGTGCAGCACCTGTCCCGTCGGCTACAAGTGGAGCCCGACAGTCCACGTCGATCGTCCACGGCACGAAAGTGACGTGGAAGGCGATGACCGGAACGCACACGGTGACCGCCATCAGCAAGAACTGGTCGAAGAACGTGACGCTGAGCTCGGGCGGCAGCACATCGTTCACGTTCAAGCGCGCCGGGACCTACCGATTCCGCTGCAAGTTCCATTCGTCGTACAACCCGACGACGAAGAAGTGCACCGGCATGTGCGGGAAGATCCTGGTCTCCTAGACGTGAGGCGAGCGTGGTAACGCAGGTCGAGCCGAAGACGGGCGGAAAGCCCTCCGCCACGTCCTACGTGCCCCGGATCCTGCTGCGCCACCTCTCCGAGGATCCCGAGGCGACGTGGTGGACGACGGAGGGCTCCGTGGTCTTCGTCGACATCTCCGGCTTCACGAAGCTGTCCGAGAAGCTCGCGAAGGTGGGCAAGGAGGGCGCCGAGCAGGTCACGGACGCGATCGAGGCCTGCTTCACCGACCTGCTGTCGGTCGCCTACGCCAACGACGGCAGCCTCATCAAGTTCGGCGGCGACGCGCTGCTGCTGTTGTTCGAGGAAGACGATCACGTGGCGAACGCCTGCCGCTCGGCGGTGTGGATGCGGCGGGCGCTCCGTGAGGTCGGCCGGATCGAGGTGCCCGGCTCGCACGTCCAGCTGCGGATGTCGGTCGGCGTGCACACGGGCACGTATCACTTCTTCCACGTCGGTGGGTCCCATCGTGAGTTGGTCGTGACCGGGCCTGGGTGGACGGGGACGGTCGGGATGGAGCACATCGCGGAGGCGGGCGAGATCCTCGTGAGCCCGCAGGTCGCGGCCGCCATCCCGGCTCGCTGCCTCGGCGAAGCGAAGGGCCCTGGGTTCCTTCTGAAGCGAGAGCCTCCGGGCCACCACGTCGCCGCGGAGATCCCGACGTACAGCGTCGATCCGGACGCGGTCGCGCACTGCCTGTCGACGGCGGTGCGAACGCACGTGCTGGCCGGCGGCGGTACGCCGGAGCACCGGCAGATCTCGATCGCGTTCATCCACTTCGACGGGACCGACGGGATGATCGAGGAGCGCGGTCCCGCGGCCGTCGCCGACGACCTCCAGGTGCTGCTGGCAGACACACAGGCGGCATGCGACGAGTACGGGGTCTGCTTCCTCTCCACAGACGCGGACGACGACGGGGGCAAGCTGATCCTCACCGCGGGCGCTCCGACGATCACCGGCAACGACGAGGAGCGGATGTTGCTCGCGCTCCGCAAGATCGCCGACGTCGAGCGGGGGATCCCGATCAGGATCGGTGTGAACCGGGGCGCGGTGTTCGCGGGCGACATCGGGCCCTGGTATCGCCGTACGTACACGGTGATGGGCGACGCGGTGAACCTCGCCGCGCGGCTCATGGCGAAGGCGACCCCGGGCCAGATCTTCGCGACCGCCGAAGTACTGGATGCGTCGGGCACCAGGTTCGCGACGAACGAGCTCGAGCCGTTCATGGTCAAGGGCAAGGCGAAGCCGGTCCAGGCGTGGGCGCTGGGCGACGTGATCGGGTCGCGCACCCGTGACGCGAGCGTGCAGCTGCCGCTGATCGGACGCGACAAGGAGCTCGCCGAGCTGCGCGACGCGCTCGCGGACGCAGAGGCCGGCCACGGGTGGTTGGTCGAGCTCATCGGCGAGCCGGGGATCGGCAAGAGTCGGCTGATCGAAGAGCTTCACGCCGAGCAGGAGGCGAATGTCCTGCTGGCAACGGCCGAGGCGTTCACGTCTTCCAGCCCGTACATCGTCTGGCGTGCGCTCCTCCGTGCGTTGCTGGGAGTGGATTGGGAGGCCGACGACGAGACGGTGCTCCGGCGTCTGCGGGAAGAGATCGAGGCGAACGACGAGTCGTTGGCGCCGTGGCTGCCCCTGATCGCGATCCCGCTCGACGTCGACGTGCCGATGACGCCCGAGGTCGAACAACTGTCGGCCGAGTTCCGTCAGCCGAAGCTCCACGAGGTCGTCGGGAGGTTCCTCGCGGCAACGATCGTCGAACCGACCCTGATCCATGTCGAGGACGCGCACCTCATGGATGGGGCGTCGGGCGACCTGTTCGTCTACCTGCTTCGCGGCATCGCGGAGCGTCCATGGCTCTGCTCGTTGACGCGGCGGGAGACCGGAAGCGGGTTCGTCGCCCCTGACGACGAGCGAGTGTGCTCGATCAAGCTCGAGCCGCTCGAGCACGACGACGTCATCGAGCTGATCGAGGCCGCGACGGAGGACGCGCCCTTGCTCCCGCACGATGTCTCGCTCGTGGCGGATCGCTCGGGCGGGAACCCGCAGTTCGCGCTCGACCTGGTGCAGGTCGTCGCCTCGGGCGCGATGCTGCCGGAGTCGATCGAGACCGCTGCGATGGCGCGGATCGACGCCCTTGCTCCGGCCGATCGGGCGCTCGTTCGACGTGCCTCGGTGCTCGGCACGACGTTCCACCGGCGCTTCCTCGTGGAAGTGCTCGACACTGAGGCGCCGGTTCCCGACGACGAAACGTGGGAGCGCCTCGGCGAGTTCTTCGTCGACGACGATGAGGACTACCTGCGCTTCCGCCGAGCGATCGTGCGCGACGCCGCGTACACGGGTCTGCCTTTCCGGACGCGACGAACCCTGCACGCCCGAGTGGCCGAGCGGTTCGAGAACGAGTTCGTTCCGGAGGAGACAGGCGGTCTGCTGTCGCTGCACTTCTTCCTGGCGGGGAACTACGAAAAGGCGTGGCCGTACGCGGAGATGGCCGCTCACAGGGCGGCTGAGCAATTCGCACACCAAGAGGCCGCCAAGCTCTACGAACGCGCGATCGACGCGGCGAAGCATCTACCCGAACTCGGCAGCGACAAGCTCGCCGCTGCCTACGAGGCCCTGGGCGATGCACGGTATAGGGCGAGCGAATACACGGCGGGCGGCGGCGGCATTCTCCGCTGCGGCGAAGCGGACCGATGATCCGGTCACGCTCGCCAGGTTGCTGCAGCAGCGCGCGTGGATCGAAGAGAATCTCGGCCGATATCCGCAAGCCCTGCGGTGGGTGCGACGTGGCCTGTCGGTCCTCGAGGGGGTTGGTGGAACAGAAGCGGGCGGTCAACGGTCGTGGCTCCTCCAGTTCTACGCGACCGTCTTGCTCGCACAGGGGCGACCGGCCCAAGCGCTCCCGTGGGCCGAGCAAGCCGCGGACGAGGCGCGTGCCGCGGGGAATCAGGTGGCGCTGGCGCGGGCGTACGACTCCCTGGATTGGTCGAATCTGTCGCTTGGGCGTCCCACCGGGGACTACTGGGGCCTCGCGCTCGAGATCTACGAGGAGCTCGACGACGTCGGTGGCCAGTCGGGAATCCTCCTCAATCTCGGCGCTGGCTTGTTCTACGAGGGCAAGTGGGACGACGCGCTCGCCTCGTACGAGCGCGCCCGTGATGGGCGACTCAAGGTCGGGGATCCTGTCATGGCTGCGCTGGCGGCGGACAACATCGCCGAGATCGAATGTGAGCGTGGAAGGTTCGGCGAGGCAGAAGAGCTGCTGCGAGACTCACTGCGACTCTGGAGGGCATCCGAGAACCGGTACATGCTCGGGAACTGTCTCGAGTTTCTGGCTCGGGTCACGTCCCGCACCGGGCGAACGCAGGAAGCACTGGAACTGCTGACCGAGGCGCAGGCCGCGCTTCACAGCGGTGGGCGCCGCGGGAGGACCTGCTACGTGCTGAAGCGAGAGTGGCGGAATGTCGCGTGCTCATGGGAGAGGCGGACGCCGCCTTGGATCTCGCGACGGAGGCCCTCAATCGCGGATCAGCCTCGGGGGATGCCGGAATGACGGTGTCGCTGCTTTCCAGGATCCGCGGATATGCCCTGCGCTCAGCGAGGAGAGGTCGCGGCGGCGGAGGCGGAGTTGCAACGAGGGTTGGACTCCGCTCGGGCTCGGAGAGACGAATATGAGGTCGCGCTATCGCTGATGGCGCTGGCCCGGCTCCCCACCCTTGAAGGCGGTCAAGTGGCCACGGAGCCGGCGAGCGAAGCCGGGCAGATCCTCGAGCGGCTCGGTGTCATTGCCGTTCCAGCGGTTCTGCTTCGTCCCGCGCTCGTGGCTACGGCACGGACTAAGGCGGCTCCCCGCGAGGGGAGCCGCCTTGAGTGTTCCGTTCGAGACTGACGTCTCTACTTGCACGTGCGGCAGAGGCCGGCGTCGCCCTCGAGGAGACAGACCTCGTTGACCTGCATGTGCTGGACGTCGCTGATCACACCAGCGATCGACGCCTCCTGGTGGATCAGGCACCATGAGTGGCCGTCCGGCATGGACGCACCCAGGTGCCCTGGAGTTCGGTGCGTAGTCACCGATCACACCAGACGGCCGTTTCTCCGAGAGTGGGTGGGAAAACGATCGTCGCGGGCACGGGGTTTACCGCCGGCTCGGGCGACCAGTTGTTCACGTCCACGATCCATTGACTCTTGATGGAGCTGGTTCCCGAAGTCTCGAACGTGATTGTCCGGGACGTGACGTCCAGGGAGTAACCCTTTCGGGCTAACGCCGCTGTTGGGCGGTAGCGTGAAGACCGTGACGGCGTTCCTCCGCCGTCCCCATTGATGGCGTTCTCGCAGTGTCGCCGGCGTCAAGAACTTCCCAGGTGGAAGACGAGTCGGGGTCTCGTACGCCCTCGAGGTCACGGCGCCCTGCGGGTCTTGGAGGTGTCGTGAGCCTTGTACGTGAACGAGTCCGCGCCGAAGATAGCCGCAGGTCGGCGTGCAGGTGGACCCGGTGGTTGTCGCTCACCACCCGAGGCAGGCCCGCAGTCCGAGGCTCGCCGTGAGCGGGTTGTCTCCGTGTCGGTGTCGTTCCCCAGGACGCCGGGGGCAGCCACGGTTAACGGCGTTCCCTGCGTGGTCGAGTAGGAATCGTCGTTTGCAACCGGCGCATCGTTGCAGATGTACTTCGTCGTCAGGTAGTGGGAGACCTGGTCGGAGTCACGGCGCCACTCGTCTCAGGCTCGTGGGTGCTCGTTCGCTGCCGGAACGTCGTCGTGCTGAACTGCCCGTGTATGCGGTGGCCTTCGAGTTCGACGTGACGTTGCCACTGCATGCGGGGGGCGCCTTGATCGAGACTCGGATGGCGATCTGTACGTACAGAGTTCTGCTTCACCGTGTCGACGCCCGCCGACGCGGACCGTGGTGCACCCAGTGCTTGCGGTGCAGCCACTCGGGAAGGAAACGGTAACCGACGCGTTGGTTCCGTTGTTGCCGCTCACGTCTGAGCTGGTCGTCTGCGTCTGTTCACTGTGAACGCGCTTGGTACATAGACGTCGAACGACGAGCAGTTCGCGTTGCCGCCGGGGCTGGGTTGACCAGCCTCGCGGTCATGTCCGTCGACGTGCCGCACGAAGGAGCTCACGCATTTAGCCCAATCGGCGTTGATTCCGCCCGTACAGGTCGTGAACGGCCCGTTATTCGGGGCGATCTCGAGGGCGAAGATCTTCTCGGCGTTGAACGCGATCGGAGTCGCCGGGGTTTGCCCGTCGCCACGGAGAGGGACGACCGCCGAGACGAGGAGGAGAGCCGCAACGGCGCCTAGCGCCTTCCAGCGTCGGAGAATCACGTTCCAACGTTGACCCATCTTGTCGGCGCATACGACTCGAACATGTGTGATTCCCTCCCCATATGGGTGACAGCCAGCTGGTGCTGTTTCGTACATCGAACGGCGCAAGGAAGGTAGGCCGTTTGGCCGGTAGGTGTCAACTAGCCGAAGGTCTCATCACGGCTTAGTCACAAATGGTCTTGCCCTATAGGACGGGTAGGTACCGCTCCAGCTCATAGGGGCTGACGTAGCTCTTGAAGCTGTCCCACTCTGCCCGCTTGTTGCGGATCAGGAACTCGTGGACGTGCTCCCCGAGGGCGTCCCGCAGCACCTTCGAGCGCTCCGCCTGCAGGATCGCGTCGTGCAGATCCTCTGGGAGAGAGGCGATCCCTGCCGCAGACCGCTCCCCCTCGGACATCTCGTAGATGTTGTTCGAGGCCTCCGGAGGCAGCTCCAGCCCCTCCTCGATCCCGGCGAGCCCGGCCGCCAGCATGGCCGCGAAGGCCAGATACGGGTTGCAGGCCGGGTCGGGCGAGCGGTACTCGATCCGGGTGGCCTCCTCCTTGCCCGGTTTGTATTGGGGCACGCGCACCAGGGCGGAGCGGTTGCGCCGGGCCCAGCACACGTACACGGGCGCCTCGAACCCGGGGACCAACCTCTTATAGGAGTTCACCCACTGGTTCGTGACTAAGGTGATCTCTGGCGCGTAGCGCAGCGCCCCCGCGATATAGGCCTTCGCGGTCGGGGACAGGTGGTAGGCGTCGCCGGCGTCGAAGAACGCGTTGCGGTCGCCCTGGAACAGCGACTGGTGGGTGTGCATCCCGCTGCCGTTCACGCCGGCGACGGGCTTGGGCATGAAGGTCGCGTAGATGCCGAATTCGTGCGCGACCTCCTTCACGGTCAGCCGGTACGCCATCACGCTGTCGGCCATCGTCAGGGCGTCGGTGTAGCGCAGGTCGATCTCGTGCTGCGAGGGCGCGACCTCGTGGTGCACGTACTCGACCGGGATGCCCATCGACTCGAGGTACTGCACCGTGCGCTTGCGGTAGTCGGTCGCGACGTCCAGCGGCGTCTCGTCGAAGTACCCGCCCTGATCCAGGAACTGCGGATCCTTCAGCGACGTGAAGTAGAAGTACTCCAGCTCGGGCCCGACGTAGAACGTGAAGCCGAGATCGGCGGCCCGCTGCAGCTGGCGCTTCAACACGCCGCGCGGGTCGCCGTCGAACGGGGAGCCGTCGGGCTCGTAGATGTCGCAGAACATCCGTGCGGCCGGCTGCTCGGTCTGCCACGGGATGATCTGGAACGTCGAGGGGTCGGGGACGGCGATCATGTCGGATTCCTGGATCCGGCTGAACCCCTCGATCGAGGAGCCGTCGAAGCCCATCCCGTCGCGCAGCGCTCCTTCGAGCTCCTGCGAGGTGATCGTGAACGCCTTCAGGAACCCGAGCACGTCGGTGAACCACAGCCGCACGAAGCGGATGTTGCGTTCCTCGATCGTGCGCAGGACGTATTCGGCTTCCGCGGTCAGCATCCAGCCAGGCTAGCCACGGCTACGTGGCCCACGGTTACGGCGGTGTGAACTCTCTCGTAGGCTTCCTGCGTCATGGTGCGCGTGGGGCTGTTCGGGGCGTTCGAGGGCGACGACGCCGTCACGGCAGCGGTCCTGCGGGCCGAGCTCGCGCGCCGGATCCCGCAGCTGGAGCTGCGCACCTACACCCCGTCGGGACGCCCTGGATCGACCGGGTTCGCCGAGCCCGTCAGCTGGTCCGATCAGCCGCTCGGGGCGTTCGGATCGGTCCGGCAGGAGGAACTCGCCGCCACGCTCGACGCCGTGGTGATCGCCGGCCCGGTGGCGCTGGATCCCGGCCGCCACGCGCCGGAGCGACTGCTGGTGGAGGGCCTCGGTCCGTTCGAGCCCGACGTGCCGGTCGCGTGGTTCGCCGTGCTGCCGACGGGGGAGCCCTCGCCGATCGGCGCCGACCTCGCTCGCGAGGGTCTGGCGCGGCGCGTCGGGATCTGGGTCTCGGGGCACGACTCCCGCGATCGACTGGCCGCCCTGGGCGCGCGCGTCGGTCCGCCTGGTGCCGCACCCGGCCCTCGCGCTGCCCAGGCTCGCGGCGGCGGCGGACATGTCGCAGGTGGTCGAGCGCCTCCGCGCCGCCGCCGTCCTGCCGCACGGCGACTACGTGGCGCTCGACGAAGGTGCTCCCGAGACGCCGGGAGGCGCCCGGTTGCCCGCGGTCGGTGCGGCGCCGCGATGGACGGTGCTCGAGCGGGTCGCCGCGATCGCCGAGGCCGCCGCGTACGTCGGCTCCTCGCCGACCGCGTGCGCGATCGCCGCGGCCTACGGTCGCCCGGCCGTGTGGCTCGCCGCGCCGGAGGATGCGCCGTCGTTCGCGGTCTCCCTCGGCGGCAGTCGCGACCTCGCCGCCGCGATCGTGCGGGCGCGCATGCATCCGCCACCCCCGACCACGGTCGAGGGGCTTCGCGCGGAGTTCGACGCCGCGTGCGACGCGCTCGTGGAGGCGCTCGCGCCGGCCGAGGACGATCGCGCCGCGCGCGCGCTTCGCGCCCGTCTGCGCGAGGAGGAACGGGCCGCGCACGACCGCGAGCAGGATCTCCTGACCTACAACGAGCGCCTGAACGCGGAGATCGTGGCCAAGGGTCCTCGGTTCACGGCCCTGTGGCGCAAGATCCACGAGGCCGACCGTCACTACCACTGGCACAAGCTGCGCGCCGACCGAGCCGACGAGGAGATCGAGAAGCTCTGGCGACTGCACGAGGATCGCCTGTCGATCCGCATGAAACGGAAGGTTCGCTCCACCAAGGTCGGCGACGCCGCGGCCCGGGCGCTCGGCGCCGGGCCGGTGGTGCCGCCGCCCGACGCCGAGCTCGGTCCCGAAGGTCCGGACGCGCCGTCGGCATGAACCTCGATCGCGCGCTGGCCAACGCCCCCGATCCCGCGTTGGCGCGCATCGCATGGGAGCGGGTCTGCGAGCGGTCCGAGGCGCGCGAGATCCTCGAGCGTCCGATCGTCGCGCCGGTCGCGATCCAGGTGCTCGGGTTCTCGCAGGCCTCCGCCGACTTCCTCGTGCGATATCCGGAGGAGGCGGGACTGTTCGCCACCGTGACGCCCCGCACGCGAGCCAACCTCGACCTCGAGGTCGCGGGAGACGTCGAACGCCTCGGTCCCGCGGCGGGGCTGCGGCGGTTCCGGCGGCGCGCGATGCTGCGGATCGCCACGCGAGACCTCGCCGGCGCCTCGCTCGACGAGGTCGTGCACGAGATCACCGATGTCGCCGACGCGTGCTGGGCGGCGGCGGTGACCGAGACCCCCGGCGCCGAGCATCTCGCCGCGATCGCGCTGGGCAAGTGGGGCGGCCGGGAGCTCAACTACTCCTCCGACGTGGACCTCCTGTTCGTCCACGAGCGCTCGACCCCGGCGGACAACGAGGCCGCCGAGGTCGCCGCGGAGGCGCTCCTGCATCTGCTTTCGGACCCGACCGCGGACGGCATGGCGCTCCGCGTCGACACCGCGTTGCGGCCGGGGGGACGCGCCGGCGCGTTGTCGCGGTCGCTCGACGCCACGCTCGCCTACTACGAGCGCGGCTCGGCCACCTGGGAGCGACAGGCGATGATCAAGGCGCGCGCCGCCGCGGGCGATCGGTCGCTGGGGCACGCGTTCGTCAACGGCGTGCTGCCCTACGTCTACCCGGAACATCTCGAGCCGGCGGCGATCGACGACGTCCGACGGACGAAGGTGCGGCTCGAGGAGTACATCCGGCAGCGCGGCAAGGAGCTCACCGAGGTCAAGCGCGGTCGCGGCGGGATCCGTGACGTGGAGTTCGCCGTCCAGCTGCTGCAGATCGTGCACGGGCGGCGCAATCCCGCGCTGCGGAGCCCGAACACGCTCTCGGCGTTGCAGGCTCTCGCCGAGGAGGGCTACGTCGCCGACCCCGACGCATCGGCGCTCGGCGAGGCGTATCGGTTCCTGCGACGTCTGGAACACCGGCTGCAGATCGTCCGCGACCTGCAGACCCACGACCTGCCGGCCGACCCGCACGCACGGACGACGATCGCGCGCTCGCTCGGCCTGGCCGACGCCGCGGTCCTGCAGGCCGAGTACGACCGCACGACCGGATTGGTCCGGTCGATCCACGAGCGGCTGTTCTATCGACCGCTGCTGGAGGCATTCGCCGGTCCGGCGCAGCCGCGGCCCGGCGCCGACCGGGTCGCGACGCAGGAGCTCCTGGAGGGCCTGGGCTTCGCGCAGCCCGTCCGCAGCTACGAGGTGCTGGCTCGCTTGATCGACCCGGCGACCAGGCTCGGCAAGGTGCTCGCGCACGTGTTGCCGGTGATGACGCCGGCGATCGCGCTGGCCGCCGACCCGGATGCCGCGCTCGTCCGGCTGGAGCGTGTCGCCGAGGCGGTGGGGCAGCGCCCGGGCCCGGCCGACGCGCTCGCCACCGATCCCGGCGCGGCGCGACGGCTCGCCCACCTCGTCGGCGCGAGTCGGTTCGCGACCGATGCGCTCGTCGCCGACCCCGAGCGGATCCGGGCGCTGGCGGACGGGGTCGTGCACGCCGACGACGCGCCGGCCGACCTCGTGCGTGTGGTCGCGCGGTACGCCGCACGGGAGCTGTCGCCGGCGGAGACCGGCGCCGCGATCGCGTCGGTGGGCGAGCGCGTCGTGCGAGAGGCGGTCGACGAGGTCGGCCCGTCGCTGCCGCTGGCGGTGATCGGGCTCGGCAAGCTCGGCGCCCGGGAGGCGAGCTTCGCCAGCGACCTCGACGTGGTGTTCGTCTACGAGGGCGAGGGGGCGGAGCAGCAGCGCGCCGCGATCGATGCCGCCGAGCGGATCATGCGGGGGGTGCGCGAGGCGGGCTGGGAGATCGATGCCGACCTCCGTCCCGAGGGCCGCAACGGCCCGCTGGCGCGGTCGATCGCGGGCTTCCTGGAGTACTGGGAGCGCTACGCCGAGCCCTGGGAGTTCCAGGCGTTGCTTCGGGCACGGCCGGTCGCCGGCGACGCGGCGCTCGGCCGACGCTTCGCGAACTCGGCGGCGGACCTCGCGTATCCGCCCGACGGCATCACGGTCGACCGCGTCGTCGAGATCCGGCGCATGCGCGAGCGGATCGAACGCGAGCGGGTCCGTCCCGTCGAGGCGACCAAGTTCCATTTCAAGTTGGGGTACGGCTCGCTGGCCGACGTGCAGTTCGCGGTCGAGATGTTGCTCCTCCAACACGGCGGGCCCACCCCGGAGGTGCGCACCACGAGCACGCTCCAGGGCATCGAATTGCTCGCCGGTCGCCGGCTGCTCGAGCAGACGGTCGCCCGCGACCTGGGCGAGGCGTTCGTGTTCCTGAACGACGTGAAGTGCGCGATGGAGGTGGACCGCCGCGTGCACGCCGAGGCGATCCCACCCGGCGCCGACGAGCAGACCGCGCTCGCCCGTCGGCTCGGCTACGAGGAGTACCCGCGCCAGTCGTTCATGGACGACTACCTGCGGATCACGCGTCGGTGCAGGCGCGCGATGGAGCGGGTCTTCGCCGAGTCGCTCGCCTGACTCGCGTCGTCGCTATCGTGGTGCGCATGACGACACGTCCCCTCGCGGTGATCACGGGTGCGTCCGGAGGGTTGGGGTATGAGTTCGCGCGGCTGCTTGCCGAGCGCGGGCACGACCTGGTGCTCGTCGCGCGGAGCGGCGCGCCGATGGAGGAGCTCGCGCAGTGGGCCGAGCCACGCCACGGCGTCGAGGTCACCGTGTTGCCGAAGGACCTGTCGCACCCTGGCGCCGGCGGCGAGGTCGCGGAGGAGCTGGTGGAACGCGGTCTCAGGGCCGACGTCCTGATCAACAACGCCGGGTTCACGCAGCTCGCGCCGTTCGTCGAGTCTGACGAGGCCGTGATGCTCAGCCTCCTGCGCGTGAACATCGAGACCCTCACGCAGCTCACGCGTCGCATCGCTCCGGGCATGGTCGAACGCGGACGCGGTCGCATCGTCAACATGTCGTCGAACGCAGCGTTCCAACCCGGGCCGTCCATGGCCTGCTACTACGCGTCGAAGGCCTACGTGCTCAACTTCTCGATCGCGCTCTCCGAGGAGCTGCGCGGCAGCGGCGTGACGGTGACCGCGCTGGCGCCCGGCCCTGTGGCCACCGGGTTCCAGGCCCGCGCCGGGATGGAGAACGCCCGATTGGTGAAGGACCGGAAGCTCCCGAGCGCCGCCGCGGTGGCCGAATGGGGTTGGGCCGAGGCCGAGCGTGGCAAGCCGTTCTCCGTGTACTCACCGCGGTGGAAGTTCTTCGCGTTCGCGATGCGCTTCCTCCCGCGAGCGACCGCCGCCCGCCTCGCGGCTCGCACGAACGACCTGGTCTAGGCGCGCGTGCGTTCCGCCCGGCTGGGTACGGTCGAGAAGACACCGACGGGAGAGGGGCGCCCATGCTCAAGGAATTCAAGGCATTCGTGCTGCGCGGCAACCTGGTCGAGATCGCGGTCGCGTTCATCATGGGTCTCGCGTTCGCCGGGGTCGTCACCGCCTTCACGAACATCGTGCTCGGGGCGATCGCCTACGTGTTCGGATCGTCCACGTCCTTCGACGACGTCGGGATCCACAAGGGGACGGTGCTGATCGTTCCGATCGGCGCGTTCATCGCCGCCTGTATCAACTTCCTGATCGTGGCCGCGGTGTTGTTCTTCGTCGTCAGGGCCTACAACCGGATGCAGAAGCCGGCGGACGAGACCGGTCCGACCGAGGTCGAGCTGCTGACCGAGATCCGCGACGCGTTGCGCGCGCGGTAGGGCTCAGCCGAGTCGCCAGAGCCAGCCGCCGGTGCCGCCGAAGGGGTCGCCGGCCTGGGCGGTCGCCGCCGCGCCACCGGGGACGGCGCCGATGTCGTTCGCGTACAGGTATCGCTTGTTCGCCGGGTCGATGCGGCGCTTGCCGAGCAACGTGCCGCCCGCGCCGTAGCGCCGGATGAAGACGTCGATCCCTCGGTTGCCCGGGTCCCTGCGGGAGCCTTCCAGCCACAGCCGGCCGCCACCGAAGGCGAGCCCGGTCGGCCCCGACGCGATCTCCGGGCCACCGCCGAACCTCCGCTGCCAGCGCAGGGCGCCGTCGACCGTGTAGCTGGCAACCCAGCCCGTGGTCGGCGACGAACCCCACTCCGTGCCCTTGCCGTCGATGCCCCCGGCGATCGCCACGCCGTCGGCGCTCACGGCGAGCGGGACCGCCAGGAACGCCGATGGCATCGAGACGCCGGCGCGGCGACTCCAGACGCGTGCGCCGTTGCCTCGCAGCTTGGCCAGGATCGGTGTGCCCGGTGTCGGCGATGTCTCGTCGACGATCGCCCGGGTGGCCGCCCAGCCCGAGACGAAGACGTTGCCGCTCGGCCCGATGCCCACCCCGCCGGCGGTATCGAACCAGGCGCGCGGCGTCGGCGGAGGGCGGCTCGACGTCTGCCCGCCACCACGGGGCCAGCCGGCGATGGAACGCCTGCACCCACCCGTCGTGGAACGGATCGCCACAGCACCCGAAGGACGTGCCCGACACGACCACGAGGTCGCCCTGGACCGCGATGTCGGTCGGACGCTCGGCGATGCCGCAGGCCCAGTGGGGGGTCAGATACTTCCAGCGAAACTGACCGCCCGGCGCGTAGGCGCGGACGAACCACCCCGACCCCTCGCACTGCCCGAAGATGCGCCCGAGCACGTAGATCGTGCCGTCGCCTCCGACGGCCACCCCGACACCGTGGGTGCTCGCCTGGGGGCTCGGCAACCAGGACCGCGTCCAGCGCAATGAGCCCGAGGGGGTGTACTTGCGCAGGGTGACGGCGACGGAGATCGACTGTCGCTTCGTGCCCGCGGCATAGATCGACCCGTCGCGCCCGGCCACGGCGTCGGCCGTGACCTTGCCCGCCTTCTGGGTCCAGTGGATCGAGATGGCGCCGGCCTCCGGCGCCACACCGACGACCAGGGCGATCGCGATCGCCAGGGACGCCGCGGACCGGCGAGCCACACGCATATCGAAACCCTAATCGCCACCGGGCCGGAAGCGAATCCCTCCGAGGGCCCTCCGCCGTGCGACCTACACGTCGTAGTACATCGAGAACTCGTAGGGGTGCGGACGCAGACGCACGGCGTCGCGCTCCTCCAGCCGCTTGTACTCGATCCAGGTGTCGATCACGTCCTGCGTGAAGACGCCGCCCTCGAGCAGCCACTGGTGGTCGCCCTCAAGGGCGGTCAGCACCTCGTCGAGGTCGCCCGGCACCTGCTTGACGTTCGCCTTCTCCTCCGGCGGCAGGTCGTAGAGGTCCTTGTCGATCGGCTCCGGCGGCTCGATCTTGTTCTTGATGCCGTCGAGACCCGCCATCAGCATCGCCGAGAACGCGAGGTACGGGTTGCACGACGGGTCCGGCGTGCGGAACTCGATCCGCTTGGCCTTGGGACTGGAGCCGCCGACGGGGATCCGCACGCAGGCGCTGCGGTTCCGCTGCGAGTACACCAGCATGATCGGGGCCTCGTAGCCCGGCACCAGACGGCGGTAGGAGTTCGTGGTCGGGTTCGTGAACGCGAGCAGCGCGGACGCGTGCTGGATCAGACCGCCGATGTACCAGCGCGCCAGATCGCTGATCCCGCCGTAGTTGACCTCGTCCCAGAACAACGGCTCGCCGCCCGTCCACAGGCTCTGGTGCGTGTGCATGCCCGAGCCGTTGTCCATGAACAGCGGCTTGGGCATGAACGTGACCGTCTTGCCGGCCTGGTAGGCGGTGTTCTTGACGACGTACTTGTACTTCATGACGTTGTCGCCGGTGGTGAGCAGCGTGTCGTAGCGCATGTCGATCTCGGCCTGACCGGCGGTGCCGACCTCGTGGTGGTGGACCTCGATCGTCAGTCCGACCTTCTCCAGGTTGAGGACCATGTCGGTGCGCAGGTCCTGGTACTTGTCCATCGGCGGCAGCGCGAAGTAGCCGCCTTTGTACCGCGGCTTGTAGCCGAGGTTCCCGCCCTCTTCCACGGATCCCGACTTCCAGGCGCCGGCCACGGAGTCGACGTGGTAGTAGCCCTCGAACTCGTTCTGGTCGTAGCGGATCGAGTCGAAGATGTAGAACTCCGCCTCCGGTCCGAAGAACGCCGTGTCGGCGATGCCGGTCTGCTGCAGGTAGAGCTCGGCCTTCTTGGCGATGTTGCGCGGGTCCCGCGAGTAGTCCTCGCCGGTGATCGGATCCTTGACGAAACACGTGATGTTCAGCGTCGGGTGCTTCGTGAACGGGTCCATGTACGCCGTGGAGGGGTCGAGCTCCAGGAGCATGTCGGATTCCTGGATCTCCTGGAACCCGCGGACCGACGAGCCGTCGAAGGGCTGACCGTCGGCGAACTTCTCGTCGGTCAGCTCGTGGATCGGCAGCGACAGGTGCTGCACCTGCCCCGGCAGGTCGGTAAAGCGGAGGTCCACGATCAAAGCCCCGGCTTCCTTGGCCATGGCGATGACGTCCTTGGGCGTCTTCGGGTGCGCCACGATGACTCCTTCCCCTCGGTGGTCGGCGATGCCTCCAAGACTAGGAGGCCGACGTCCCGGTTCCGTTACCCGGGCGTTAACTCTCGGTTACGAGGGGTCCGGATGTGGCGAGGGGCCGGCGCCGTAGGCGCCGGCCCCGTGCGCCGGGGGGGGATGGGTGGAAACCTGTCAGCGGCGCGATCGGCGTGGGCTGCGGACGTTCTCTCCGGCCGTCCGCAGGGGGACCCTCGCCGGATCGCGCTGCATGAACGAGGCCTTCACCGCGGCGCCGAGGGGGACGAGTCCCAGAACCGGGACCAGATTCGCGGTGGTGAGCCAGCCGTTCATGGCAAAGGCATCGGCCCCGGCGCCCTCGCGCGCGCAGAGCCCAGGTGAGTCATCTTTCTCTGGGTGCTGCGTGCTAGGTCATCGGGTCCGCGGCCGAGCGTAGGCCGAAGGGCTCACTCGTCTCCGCGGATGCGGTACCCGACGGAACGGACGGTCTCGATCAGCTGCTCGTGGTCCGCGCCGAGCTTGGCCCGCAGCCGGCGGACGTGCACGTCGACGGTGCGCGTGCCACCGTAGAAGTCGTAGCCCCACACCTCGCGCAGGAGCGCCGGTCGGGTGTACACGCGACCGGCATGCGTTGCCAGGAAGCGCAGGAGCTCGAACTCCTTGAACGTGAGGTCCAACGAGCGCCCGGCGGCCGTGACCTTGTAGGTGTCGGTGTCGATCAGCAGGTCGCCCAGGCGCACGACGCTGCCGTCGGTCGCCCCGTACCGCCGTCGAAGCATGGCCAGCCGCACGCGCAGCTCGCCCTCGGGAGCGCCGGGGTAGAGGAACTCGTCGGCGACCTCGTGCCAGGGGTATCGCTCGAGGTCGGGGCGCTCCACGATCACGAGCATCGGGACGGCGGTGTCGCGGGCGCGCAGCGCCGTCAGGATCGACCACGCCTGCCCCGGGTTCTCGCCGGCGTCGACCAACAGCACCGATGGCTGGAGCGCGACCGCGTGCTCGAGCGACGCGAGCGCCAGTGGTTCGTGTTTCAGATCGGAGCGCAGTTCGTCGAGCGCGGGCAGCGCCTGCGCCGGGGAACGATCGGAAAGCAGCAGCACCACGGCCATCGGGATCTCCTCAGCGTACCGGGTCGGCATCCGCGCCGGTAGGCTTGACCTGCGATGACGATCAACGTGCGGCTGTTCGCGGCGCTCCGGGAACTGGCGGGATCGTCATCGGTCGAGGCCGCCGGTCACACCGTCGGCGACCTGACGGACGCGGTCTCGGCCGGACGGGGCGAGCGGTTCGCCGCGATCGTGGCGGTGTCGACCTTCGTGGTGAACGGCGAACGGGCCGACCGAACGACCGTGGTCGCCGATGGGGACGAGGTCGCGATCCTCCCGCCGGTCAGCGGCGGCTAGCTCGCCCGAACGGGCATCGCCCGATCGGCTGGCTGCGCCATCTCCCAGACCCTGGGATACTCCCGCGATGCGGTTCCACCGAGTGTTGCTCGTGGTCAACCCCGTCGCGAGAACCGTGTCCAAGCCCACCCTCGCCGTCATCGAGAAGGCGCTGTCGGCCGACTTCGCCCTCGAGGTCGCCGAGACCAAGGAGAAGGGTCACGCGAGCGAGCTGGCGGCCCAGGCGGTCTCGGACGGCATCGACCTCGTCGTGGTGTTCAGCGGCGACGGCACGATCAACGAGGCGGTGAACGCCCTGGCGGGCACCGATGTTGCGCTCGCGGTGCTGCCCGGTGGCGCCACCAACGTCCTCGTGCGCGCGCTCGGCCTGCCCACCGATCCCGTCGAATGCACGGGGATGCTGATCCCCAAGGCGCTGGACGACGAGGCCTTCCCGTTGCACCTGGGTCGAGCCGACGGGCGCTACTTCGCCGTGAACTGCGGCGCCGGCATCGACGCGGCGGCCATGCGGCGTCTGGAGAAGAAGTTCCCCGACACGAAGGCGAAGTTCGATCGGGCGGCGTTCCGGGCCGTGTCGTGGGAGTTGCTGGTTGGCTACGCGGGCAAGCAGCCCGACCTGTCGGTGGCGGTCGACGCGGCCGACCCGTTCCAGGCGCTGTCGGTGATGGTCGGACGCACCGACCCGTACACGTTCTACAAGGAGCGGGGGCTCCGGATGACGCCGGACGCCTCCCTCGACAAGGGCCTCGACGTCCTCGCGATCCGCAAGCTCCGGCGGCGCAACGTGCCACGGATCGCCTGGCAGGTGCTCGGCTCGGCCCGCCACGTGCAGGGTCGCGACCTCGACTACGAGCACGACGCCTCGCACGTGCTCGTGACCGCCGCGGAGCCGTTCCCCGTGCAGGTGGACGGCGACCCGCTCGGCGATCATCGGCGCCTGGAGATCGAGCTCGCCCGCGAGGCGCTCTGGGTCCTCGCCTGAGGTTTGCGGTCGCAGGTCCCGCCCGTTCCGTATCCTGAGGCCACACCGACGAAAGGCCTGCTCACCATGTCCGACGCCTATCCGATCCCGCCGCACGGCGGCACCCTGGTCAACCTGTTGGCCGGGGCCGACGCCGCGGCGAACCTGGCCACCGAGGCCGCGAACCTGCCCAAGCTCGTCCCGAACGAGCGCGAGCTGTCCGACCTGGAGATGCTCGCGACCGGCGCGCTCAGCCCGCTGACCGGGTTCCAGGGTGAGGACGACTACCACGCCGTCTTGGATCGGATGCATCTGGCGGACGGGCTTCCCTGGGCGATCCCCGTCGTGCTCGGCGTCGCCGACGACCAGCTCCACCGTGTGGGCGGGGCCGATGCGATCGCGCTGTGTCCGTCCGAGGACGCCGCCCCGATCGCGATCCTCCGTGTGACCGGACAGTTCAAGCGGGACAAGCACAAGGAGGCCGTGTCGGTCTACCGGACCGACGATCTCGATCACCCCGGCGTGAAGGCCATGTACGACGGTGGCGACACGTGCATCGCCGGCCGGCTCGACGTGATCGCGCTGCCCGGCCACGACGACTTCGCGAACTATCGCCTCACGCCCCGCGAGACGCGCGATGCGTTCCGCGAGCGCGGGTGGAAGACCGTCGTCGGGTTCCAGACGCGCAACCCGATCCACCGGGCGCACGAGTACATCCAGAAATGCGCGTTGGAGATCGTCGACGGCCTGTTGGTGCATCCGCTGGTCGGCGCGACGAAAGCCGACGACGTGCCCCCGGCCGTGCGGATGCGGTGCTACGAGGCGCTGTTCGCGGGGTACTATCCGCACGATCGAGCGATGATCAGCGTGTTCCCCGCCTCGATGCGCTACGCGGGACCGCGCGAGGCGATCTGGCACGCGATCGCGCGCAAGAACTACGGCTGCACGCACTTCATCGTCGGACGCGATCACGCGGGCGTGGGCACCTACTACGGCACGTACGACGCACAGAAGATCTTCGAGGAGTTCGAGGCCGCCGAGCTCGGCATCACCCCGCTGATGTTCGAGCACTCGTTCTGGTGCACCAAGTGCGAGGGCATGGGGTCCCCGAAGACCTGTCCGCACGAAGCCGACGATCGCGTCTCGCTGTCCGGCACGAAGGTGCGCGAGATGCTCGCCAACGGCGAGCGCCCGCCGCAGGAGTTCAGCCGTCCCGAGGTGGCCGACATCCTGATCGCGGCGATGCAGGGCTGAGCGAGGACCCCGGCGGTCGAGGTCGGCGACGCGGTGTAGCATCGCGCCCGTGAGCGAGCAGACCGGCAATCGGCGGATCGACAAGATCCGCGATCCCGCGTTCGTGCAGGGGCTCGCCGAGCTCAGCCTCGAGGACGTCCGCGCCCGGCGCGACGACTGTCTGGCCGAGCGCGAGTACCTGTCGTTGCTCCGTCGGCTGCTGCAAGGACGCGCCGAGATCCTGAAGGCCGAGGTCGAGGGTCGGGCGACCGGGGAGACCGTGCCGCTCGTGGATCGGCTCTCCGCCATCCTGGCCGACGACGACCACCCGGTGACCTCCCGGGGCGAGGCGGTGCGCATCGCCATCCCCGAGGAGGAGATGCTGCTTGCCCGCCGGCGCGTCGAGCGGCTCGCCGGCGACGCCGCGCTGTCCGATCCGGCGTCGCTCGACGACGACGCATTGGCCGCGGCGATCGGGGAGCTCGTGACGGAGGAGCAAGGGGTCTCGGACGCACGGCGCGACGTCTTCGAGGTGCTGGATGCCTTGCAGGACGAGCTCAAGCGCCGCTACAAGGACGATCCGAGCCTGTCCCTTCGCTAGGTCCTCCGTTCGGTTCCGGGCAACACCCATCCGGGGGAACCGCCATCGGCCGGAGCGCGACCGGCGAATGGCCCAGCTGTCGTATACCGCCCTGTCCGCCAAAGCCGCAGGATGCGCTTGCGCAGCGCCTATCGAGGTGTAGCGTTCACGGCCCCCAAATGAACCGTCCGTTCCTCTTCCCTCGCGGGGACCGGGTCGAGGACCCGGAACTCCCCACACTGCAGGCCCAGCTCACCGTGTTCGCACGTGAGGTCGGGGAGCTCTACTCGGCGGAACGGGCGCGCAGCCGGCAGCTCCAGCGGGCGATGGACGAGCTGCGCGACACCTACATCGCGACGATGACCTCCTTCGCCCAGGTGGTGGAGGCCAAGGATCGCACCACCGCGGGGCACCTGGACCGGACCCAGCGGCTCGGCCTGTCGATCGCCATGGCCGTCGACCCGGTGATGGCGTCGCAGCCCGAGACCAGCTACGGCTTCTGGCTCCACGACATCGGCAAGGTCGGCATCCCCGAGCAGATCCTGTGCAAGCCCGGGCCGCTGAACCCGCAGGAATGGTCCGTGATGCAGGAGCATCCGACGATCGGGGCGAACATCGTGGAGCCGATCCGCTGGCTGACCGGTGCCGTCGAGATCGTCCGGTCTCACCACGAGCGATGGGACGGCACGGGCTACCCGATCGGCCTGCGCCACGAGCAGATCCCGCTCGCGGCCCGCGTGTTCTCGATCGCCGACTCGTTCGACGCGATGACGAACGATCGTCCCTACCGGGCGGCGCTGACCGTCGAGCGCGCGATCGACGAGATCGCGATGGGCGCCTGCACGCAGTTCGACCCCGACATCGTCGAGACCTTCCTCGACCTGGTGGAGCGCGATCCCGAGGTGCTCGAGCTCGATTCGGCCGTCGCCGCGCACTGAGACACTCGGTCCGCTGCACTACGCTTCCTGACGATGGGGTCGGTCCCGATCGCACGTGTCGTTCGATCCGGCGTGGTCGAGTCCGTGCACCTCGGCGACGTGGCCGTCTGCGATGCGACCGGTCGGCTGTTGGCCTCGGTCGGCGACCCCACACGGGTCGCGTTCGCGCGCTCGTGCATGAAGCCGATCCAGGCCGCGATCTCGCTGGGCGCCATCGACGTACCGGTGCCCGTCCCCGAGATCGCCGTGATGTGCTCCTCGCACAACGGCGAGCCGGTGCACGTGGGCGCGGTGCGTCGGCTGTTGCGGCGAGCCGGGCTCGACGTCTCGGCGCTGCGCAACCCGGCGGGGTGGCCGATGGATGCGGAGTCCGCGACGCACGTGCGGGCCGCCGCACCGGTGTTCCAGGACTGCAGCGGGAACCACGCGGGGATGCTCGCGGGGAGCGCGCGCGCCGGCTGGCCGCTGGAGTCGTATCGATCTCGCACGCACCCGCATCACCGTCGCGTCCTGCCCTTGGTGCGAGCGCTCGCCGACGCCGAGCCCATCGTGGGGGTCGACGGCTGCGGGATCCCGGTGCACGGGCTGCCGCTGTCCGCGATCGCCACGATGTACGCGCGCCTCGCGGCGGCCGAGAACACCGACCGCGGACCGGAGATCGCTCGCGCGATCGGCGCGATGCGCGCCGAGCCCTACCTCGTGGGCGGCCGGGCCCGTGACGACACCGCGATCATGGAGGCGACCCCGGACATCGTGGTGAAAGAGGGCGCCGAGGCGCTGACCTGCGCGGTGTCGCTGTCCGCCGGCATCGGTGTCGCCGTCAAGGTCGCCGACGGCGGCTACCGGGCCGCCGGCCCGGCGACGATCGAGGTGCTCGGCCAACTCGGGCTCCTCACACCGGGCGCCCGCCGCCGGTTGCGGTCATCCCACCGTCCCGCCGTGCGTGGCGGCGGGCGCCCGGTGGGCCACCTCGAGCCGATCCTCTCCCTTTCGCCGGAACGCGCGTAGCATCGGAAGAGTTCCGCCACACCGATTCGGGGGATGCATGCGAGAGGATCGACGATGACCGCGCCGCGCGCCGCGATGCTCTCGGTGCATACGTCGCCCGTCGACCAGCCGGGCACGGGGGATTCCGGTGGCATGAACGTCTACATGCGATCGGTCGCCACCCGCCTGCAGGACCGTGGGATCGACGTCGACCTTTTCACGCGTTGCCGCGGCGGGGTCGATCACGAAACGAAGCACCTCACCGCGCACGCACACGTCGTGTCGATCAAGGCCGGCCCGTGCGCGCCGATCCCGAAGGCCGAACTGCCCCGCTACCTTCCGGAGTTCCTCGGCGGTGTGATCCGTCACGCGAAGATGAACGGGCATCGATACGGTGTGGTGCACAGTCACTACTGGTTGTCCGGTTGGGTGGGCGCCGCCGTGCGCGAACTCTGGGACGTGCCGCTCGTGTCGTCGTTCCACACGCTGGGCAAGGTCAAGAACTACTCGCTCGCGCACGGCGAGCGGCCGGAGCCCGCCCCACGGATCGACGGTGAGATGCGGGTGATCGCCGCGTCCGACCGGATCTTGGCGCCGACGCCGGCGGAGGCGGGACAGCTCGTCGGGCTCTACCGCGCCGATCCGGAGCACATCCGACTGGTGCCGCCGGGCGTCGATCATCTGATGTTCACGCCGCGCGACCGGTTCGAGGCGCGGGACCGGCTCTATCTCAAAGGTCTCCGGCTGGCCCTGTTCGTCGGCCGTCTGCAACCCCACAAGGGGCCCGACATCGCGATCCGCACGATCGCCGAGGCCGTCGCGCGCGATCCGTCGACGGCGCGCGACCTTCAGTTGGCGATCGTGGGCGGCCCCAGCGGCGCGGATCTCGGCGAGGTTGCCCGGCTGATGGATCTCGCGACGGCGCTCGGCGTCGCCGACCGCGTGATGCTGTTCCCGCCGCAGCCGCAGGAACGGTTGGCCGACTTCTATGCCGCGGCCGACGTCGTGTTGGTGCCGTCGCGCTCGGAGTCGTTCGGGCTCGTCGCGCTGGAGGCGCAGGCGTGCGGCACGCCGGTCGTCGCGGCGCGTGTCGGCGGGCTCCCCTTCGTGGTCGATGACGGCCGCACCGGGTTCCTGGTCGACGGGCACGATCCCGGTGAGCACGCCGCTCGTTTGTTGCAGCTCATCGCCGAGCCCCGGCTGCAGGCGACGCTCGGCGCCGAGGCGGCGCACCGTGCGCTGCGGTTCACATGGGACGTGACCGCCGACGAAGTGGCGAGCGTCTATCGCGAGCTTCTGTCCGCGTAACACCCGGTGCAACGTTGCAGGCCAACGCGACGCTTCTTGTCACTCTTTCTCCCGAGTCCTTGACCTGCAGATATGTGGAATGACCTGCGGCGATGGCGGCTTGACCCCTGCACGGCGCGTCTGTACATTCCGCTTCGCTCCGAGCGGCTGGAAGGCCGGACGGAGAGACCGGACGAAGCGCCGGGACCCGACGGTAGGTGGCGACACCAGCCGAGGGGAACGGTCGCTGGCGGAGATCCGGAAGGGCAGAGAGGCCGCAAGGTCACTTGGCCGGGAAGGATCCCCGCGCCGGGGAGGGTCGAAAGACCCGAGCCGGCAACCCGACGGAGAAGGCCGGAAGGTCGGCCCGTCGGGGGTCCGCCACCTGCGGGCGCGGACCGGCCGCGAGGTCGGATCGCGAACCACGGGTCCGCCGGATGGTCGCAAGATCGGCCGACGGAACCGCAGGGGTGGCGAAGGTGACGCGGACGCCGCGAGGCGCACCGATCACCGGCCGTCCGGACCCTCTCCGACAGGCGGAAAGTCGCCCGGGGCACTAGAGCCCGAGGGGCATCTGGAGACCGAACGCTTCGGCGGGAGGCCACCGGAGGTCTCTCGGGCTCTACTATGTGCGCCCTATGGCGGACGCCGGCGCAGGATCACGCGGAAAGCGGGCCGTCGATGCGGCCGACCGGCGCGACCGCATCGTGGAAGTGGCGATGCGCCAGTTCGCGGAGCACGGTTTCCGCGGCGCGCACGTCGAGGACATCGCCCAGACCGTGGGCGTCGCCAAGGGCACGGTGTTCCTCGACTTCCGCTCCAAGGAGGGCCTGTTCATGGCGGCCTATCAGCGGGCGGTGCGCATGCTGCCCGCCTGGCTTGACGCTCCCGAGGGCGTGGTCGAGCAGGGGTTCTGGGCGACCCTGGACTGGTGGCTCGAGCGCACGGAGGAGTTCGCGCTGTCCGATCCGGTGCCCAACCGGATCGCCCAGATCGGGCGGTACGACGCCGGCCTGGGATTGCGCCAGCCGATCGATCGCTTCATGCGGAGCGAGGATCCCTACGGCACGCTGGAGTTCGTCGAATTCGGCGTCCAGCAGGGCGAGGTGCGCGACGACATCGATCCGGAGATGGTGGCCTCGATGTTGGACTGGCTCGCGGAGAAGTTCCAGGACGCGCTCGTCTCGGAGGATCTGGACCCCGGGCTGATCCACCGGCGGCCCGAGCGTCGTGGCATGCGGATCAAGGAGTTCGTCGAGATCCTCCGAGACGGGATCTACGCGCGGGGACCGGAATGAGCGTCCCGTCCTGGACGGTCTACTACGACGCGCAGGGCGACCGCCCACCGCGTCCGCTCCTGTTGGAGACGCTCGATGCGTTCGGGCCCGGCGAACGCGAGGCGATCGATATCGGCGCCGGAGCCGGCATCGAAACAGCCGCGATCCTTGCGCGCGGCTGGCGGGTGTTCGCGGTCGACAGCGAGCAGGCGGGGATCGACCGGCTGCTCGCCCGCGTGACCCCGGTCGAGATGCCGAGGCTGCGTGTCGTGCTCGCCACCGTCCAGGAGGTGGAGCAGCTCCCGACGGCAGACCTCGTCTGGGCCGGGTACAGCCTGTTCTTCGTGCCGCCGGATCGCTTCGCCGAGGTGTGGCGGGCTGTCAGGGCGAGCGTGCGCCCCGGCGGGAGGTTCGCGGGGCAACTGCTGGGGGAGCGTGACTCGTGGGTCTCGGGCGGCGATGTGAACGGGCACAGCCGTGCCGAGGCCCAAGGGCTCTTCGAAGGCTGGGCGGTGGAACGCTTCGAGGAGGAGGAGAACGACGGGGACGCGTGCTCCGGCCCCAAGCACTGGCACCTGTTCCATGTCGTCGCGCGGGCGCCGGCCGCCTGAGGCTTCCCTCTAGACTCGCGGCGTGAGTCGATCGAACAGCCTGTGGCGCGCCGGCATCGTCCGGGTGGCGCACCGTCCGTCGTTCCGGCGGGTGGCGACGGAGACCCCCCTGGGCAGGGCCGTCGCGAGCCGGTTCGTCGCCGGCGAGACGCTGGCCGAGGGGATGGCCGTCGCGCGGGTCCTGCAGGACGAGGGGATCGCCTCGATGCTGGACCACCTCGGGGAGAACGTCGAGACCCCGGTGCAGGCGCTCTCCGCACGGGAGGCCTACCTCCGCGCCCTCGGCGCGATCGCCGATGCGGGCGATCTGGACGCCGCGATCGCGGTGAAGCTGACGCAGCTCGGCCTCGACGACGAGCCGGACGTGTGCTGGGCCAACCTCGCGCCCATCCTGGACGCGGCCGCACGCTCGGGCACGCGCGTCATGATCGACATGGAGAGCCACGAGTACGTGGACGCCACGCTCGCCATCGTGGTTCGGGCGTTCGAACGCTACGACCAGACGGGCGTCGCGCTCCAGGCCTACCTCCTGCGGACCGAACGCGACGCCTTCGCGTTACCGCCCGGGTGCCGCATCCGATTGGTCAAGGGCGCCTATCTCGAGCCGCGCGACATGGTGCATCCGCACAAACAGGACGTCGACGTCGCCTTCGCGCGGTTGTTCACCACCCTGTTGCAGCGCGGCCACCCGATCGACGTTGCGACGCACGATCCCGGCTTGATCGCGGGGGTGCGGGAGCGCGTCGACGCGCTCGCCGACGGCTGGTCGCGGGTCGAGTTTCAGATGCTGTACGGTGTGCGCCGGGACCTGCAGGTGCAGCTTGCCGGCCAGGGGTATCCCGTCCGCGTGTACATCCCGTACGGCACCGAGTGGTACCCGTACCTCACGCGACGGCTGGCCGAGCGGCCGGCCAACCTCTGGTTCTTCGTGTCGAACCTGGTGAGGACATCGCGATGACGCAGCGGACGGTCGCCTTCTTGGGCGGCGGCAAGATGGGGGAGGCGCTGATCGGCGGGCTGATCCGCTCGGGCGGCCGCAGCCCCGAGGAGATCATGGTCACGTGCCGCCGCGACGAGCGCGCCCGGGAGCTCGGGGGGAAGTACGGCATCGCGGCGACCCTGGACAATGCGGAGGCCGCCCGGTGGGCCGGCACGCTGGTCCTGATGGCGAAGCCGCAGGACATGGAGACGCTCCTCGCGCAGATCCGCCCGCATGTGGTGCCCGACGACCTGGTGATCAGCTTCGCGGCCGGGATCCGCACCTCCTTCGTCGAGAAGCATCTGCCGGAGGACGTGCCGGTGGTCCGGGTCATGTCGAACGTGCCGGTCATGGTCGACGAGGCGATGTCGGTCGTCACGGGCGGCCGCTTCGCGACCGAGGAGCATCTCGGTCGCGCGGAGGAGTTGCTTGGCTATGTGGGCAAGGTGCTGCGTCTGAACGAGACGCACCTCGACGCGGTGACCGCGACCAGCGGGAGCGGGCCGGCGTATTTCTTCCTCCTCGCGGAGGCGATGATCGAGGCGTGCATCCTGCTCGGGCTCTCGCGCGACGTCGCGACGGAACTGATCATCCAGACGATGCTGGGCTCGGCCAAGATGCTGCGCGACACCGGCAAGCATCCGGTCGAGCTCCGCGAGATGGTGACGTCGCCCGGCGGCACCACGATCGAAGCGATCCGTCACCTGGAGGAAGCCGGGGTGCGGGCCGCGTTCTTGAACGCGATCGATGCCGCACGGAAGCGCAGCGAAGAGCTGGCGCAGGGCGGCGACGAGGACGACTGAAAGGAACCGAACGATGGGACGTGGAGACCTCAAGAAGGTGCGGAGTTCGAAGGATCGCCAGCGCAAGGTGAAGGACCGTGCCAAGAAGGCGGCCGCCGAGAAGGGAAGCGCGCGCAAGGCCGCAAAGCGGAAGTAGGCGTTAGCGCTCGGTCGCTGCGATCGAGTTGCGAAGCGTGCCGACCCCTTCGGCGCCGAGCTCGACGAGCGCGCCGGGCCACAGCCGCCACTCCCCGGCTGGGAACGGGTTCAAGGCGAGCGCATCGCCGCGGCCGAGCGGGGACAGCAGCGACGCCGCCTCGATCGCCCGGACCAGGTTCGTCGCCGTCCCGTTCAGATTGCCCTTCGCCATCTCCTCGCCGTCGATCCGCACCTGCAGGAACATGACCTGGGGGTCGATCTCGTCGGTCGTCACGACGCACGGGCCGATCGCGATCGGGACGCCCTCGGCGGTGCTCACCGGCGCGCCGCTCGCGTCGCGGGCCTGCCAGTCGCTCACGAGCGTGTAGCCGAAGAGGTGGCGGTCCCCGACGAACGGATCCTCCGTCGAGGTCTCGAGCCCGAGCACCGCCGCCACCTTCGGCTCGTACTCCAGCCACGCGGCGCCGGCGGGCCACGGCACGTCCTGCTCGGGGCCGATCAGGCGTCGTTCGACGTCGAGCGAGCCCGGCGACAGCAGCGACGCCGGGAACAACGGGGTCAGGATCCGAGGACGCGGGACCTTCCAGTCGAAGACGTCGTCGCGCGCCAGCGCGGTTCGCGCTGCATCCAAGACGGTGCCTCGGCTGCTCGAGACGAGACCCTCGAGCGTGGTGGGAAAGGCCGGGTGCCCGACGGCGTCGGGCAGATCGACCACGTCACCCTCGAGGATCGCCCCCAGTCGCCGCTGCCCCCCGCGGTCGTAGGTGACGAGCCTCATATGAAAGGGACCGAAGCGTACGCCCGACCGGGCCCACAATCGAGCAGCCGAAGGTCGGTTCTTCGGCCGACGACGACGGCGGGTGGGCGTGGGCGTGGCTCTCGCCCACCGGCTAGCATGGCTGCCTTGCGTCCAGGTTCCATGTGAGAAAGGGGCGTTCCCGCGATGACCGAGAAGTTCCGCATCACCTACGCCACGATGTCTGCGGACAACGAGGAGCTCCAGGCCGCGTACGACGCCGCCGCGGAGCGCGCCCGCGCCGAGCTCGGGAAGGCCTACCCCGTCATCGTCAACGGCGAGGAGCGCTGGCGCGAAGACGTGTACGCGGAGCCCTCGCCGATCGACAAGGACATCGTGATCGGCCGCTTCTCGCAGGCCACCCAGGAAGACGTCGAGGACGCGGTCGCGGCGGCCAAGGCCTTCCAACTGGAGTGGGATCGGATGGGGTGGCAGGAGCGCGTGCGCATCCTGCGCAACGTCGCCGACATCATGGAAGAGCGGGTGTTCGACCTCGGAGCCCTGATGGCCTACGAGGTCGGCAAGAGTCGCCTCGAGGCGCTCGGCGATGTCCAGGAGACCGCCGAGCTGATCCGTTGGAACTGTGACGAGATGGAGAAGCACGACGGTTTCCGCACGCCGATGAGCGGGCTCGGCGCCGCCGGCGACTACTACGACGTGCTGCGGCCCCACGGTGTGTGGGCGGTCATCAGTCCGTTCAACTTCCCGATGGCGTTGTCCGGCGGGCCCTCCAGTGGGGCACTGGTCGCCGGGAACACCGTGGTCCTGAAGCCGTCGAACCAGGGCGCGCTGCTCGGGTACAAGCTCTACGAGTGCTATCGCGACGGCGGGGTGCCCGCGGGCGCGTTCCACCTGATGACGGGCCGGGGCGCGGTCGCCGGCGATCACCTCTGGAAGCACCCCGACGTGAACGGCGTGACCTTCACGGGCTCCTACGGCGTGGGCATGGACATCTTCAAGAACTTCACGAAGGACGTGCCCAAGCCGGTCATCTGCGAGATGGGCGGCAAGAACCCGACGATCGTCACGAAGAACGCCGACATCGACAAGGCGACCGACGGGGTGCTGCGCAGCGCCTTCGGCTTCGGCGGCCAGAAGTGCTCGGCATGCAGCCGGGTGTTCGTGGAGCGCGAGGTCTACGACGACTTCCTCTCGACGTTGAAGACCAAGACCGAGAACATCAAGGTCGGCAACCCGATCGAGCGCGACGTCTACCTCGGTCCGATCATCAACGAGCAGGCGCTGGACACCTTCGAGGAGGCCGCCGAGGAGGCGCGGAAGAACGGCACCGTCGTCACGGGCGGCCAGCGGATCACCGAGGGCGACTTCGGGCGGGGGCTGTTCGTCGAGCCGACGGTGGTCGAGGCGCCCGCCGACTCCTGGATCTGGAAGAAGGAGCTGTTCGTGCCGTTCGTCGCCGTCGCGCCGTTCGAGGAGCTCGACGAGGCGATCGACAAAGCCAACGACACGGAGTACGGCCTGACCGCCGGGCTGTTCAGCGAGGACGAGCAGGAGATCCAGGAGTGGCTGGACCGGATCCACGCCGGCGTCGTGTACGTCAACCGGCGGGCCGGCTCGACCACCGGCGCGTGGCCGGGCGTGCAGCCCTTCGGCGGGTGGAAGGCCTCCGGGACCACGGGCAAGGCGGGGGGCGGCCCGTACTACGTCACCCAGTACCTGCGAGAGCAGTCCCGGACGGTGATCTCCGAGTGAGCCTGACCGACTCGACCCTCACGTACGACGGGCTGGCCGCGCACAGCCGCCCCAAGCTCGTCACCGAGGTTCCCGGGCCGGAGGCGATGGGGCGGATCGATCGCGACCGCAAGGTCACATCGCCGTCGTTGCCGCGCGCCTACCCGTTCGTCCCGCGCCGCGGGGCCGGCTCCATCGTGGAGGACGTGGACGGGAACATCTTCCTCGACCTCAACGCAGGCATCGCGGTCACCTCGACGGGGCACTGCCACCCGACCGTCGTCGAGGCGATCCAGAAGCAGGCGACCGAGCTGCTGCACTACTCGGCGTCCGACTTCTACCTGCCGATCTACTCCGATGTCTGCGAGCGTCTCGACGCGGTGGCGCCCTTCGACAGCCGCCAGGCTCGCTCGTTCCTCACCAACTCCGGCACGGAGGCGGTGGAGGCGGCGATCAAGCTCGCGCGCTACGCGACCGGTCGCCAGAACCTGATCGGGTTCTATCAGTCCTTCCACGGTCGCTCGATGGGGTCGGTGTCGCTCACCGCATCGAAGGCGAAGTACCGCACCCATTTCGGACCCTTGCTGCCGAGCGTCTACCACTCCTTCTATGGGGACTTCGACTACATCGACGAGGTGCTCTTCAAACGGGTCGTGTCGCCCGGCGAGGTGGCGGCGATCGTCGTCGAGTCCTGGCTCGGGGAGGGCGGCTACGTGCTGCCGCCTGACGGGTGGTTCCGGTACCTGCGCGACCTGTGCGATCGCCACGGCATCCTGCTCGTCTGCGACGAGGTGCAGTCGGGGGTCGGTCGCAGCGGGACGATGTGGGCGATCGAGCAAGAAGGTGTGACGCCGGACATCATCACGTCGGGCAAGGGCATCGCCAGCGGCCTGCCGCTCGGCGCGATGATCGCGCGCGAGGACCTGATGGTCTGGGAGCTCGGCGCGCACGGCTCGACCTACGGCGGCTCACCGGTGTCGTGCGCGGCGGCGCTCGCCACGTTCGATGTGATCGAGCGTGAAGGGCTGATGGCCAACGCCGTCGTCGTCGGCGACGTCTTGCTGACGGGGCTCCGCGAGATCGCCGCTCGCCACCCGATCGTCACCGAGGTCCGTGGGCGGGCGCTGTGGATCGGCATGTCGATCGCGGACCACGAGCGGGCCTCGATGATCGAGCAGATCGCGTTCCGCAAGGGCCTGCTGCTCCTCGGCTGCGGCGACGCCGACATCCGGGTCAGCCCGCCGCTGGTGTTCCGCGAGGATCAGGCGCACGCGGCGCTCGAGATCTTCGAGGAGGTCCTCGCCGAGGTCGAAGCGAGGGCGTAGATGGGCCTGGCGCCCGACTCCCCGACGTTCGATCGCGCCGACCCGGTCGCGGCATGACGAAGGTCACCACGATGCAGGACGCCGTGCGCGAGCTCGTGCACGACGGGGACACGGTCGCGATCGAGGGCTTCACGCATCTGATCAACTTCGCGGCGGGACACGAGATCATCCGGCAGCGACGTCGCGACCTCACGCTGGCGCGCATGACGCCCGACGTGATCTACGACCAGATGATCGGCGCCGGGGTCGCCTCGAAGCTGATCTTCAGCTGGATGGGGAACCCGGGCGTGGGCAACCTCCACGCGGTCCGGCGTCGGATCGAGCGCGCCGATCCCGAGCCGCTCGAGATCGAGGAGTACTCCCACTTCGGCATGGTGTCGCGCTACATGGCCGGCGCGGCCAACCTGCCGTTCTTCCCGATCCGCAGCTACTACGAGTCCGACATCCCGAAGGTGAATCCGAAGATCGTGCCGATGACCTCACCGTACGAGGACGCCACCGAGGTGTATGTGGTGCCCGCGCTGCAGCCGGACGTCGCCATCGTCTCCGCGCAGCGGGCCGACGCCGACGGGGACACCCAGATCTGGGGACTGCTCGGCTGCCAGAAGGAGGTCGCGTTCGCGGCCAAACGGGTGATCGTCGTCGTCGAGGAGATCGTGGAGGAATCGACGATCCGCCGCGACCCGAACCGGACGGTGATCCCCGGCGCCATCGTCGACGCGGTGGTCGAGGAGCCGTTCGGCTGTCATCCGAGCTTCGCCCAGGGGTACTACGACCGCGACAACCGCTTCTACCTCGAGTGGGATGCGATCGCGAAGGACGCCGACACGCTGGCCGCGTGGCTCGACGAGTGGGTGTACGGGTTGGCGAACCATCGGGAGTACGTCGAGCGGTTCGGCGACGCGCACTGGGACGCCCTGCGCCCCGAACCGGCTCTGTCGGGTGAGGTCGACTACGGGAGGTACGCGTGAGCCAGGCGTCCTACTCGAAGAACGAGATCATGATCGCGGCCAGCGCCCGACTGCTCGGCGGCGCGCACAACTGCTTCGTCGGCGTGGGATTGCCGAACATCGTGTGCAACCTCGCCCAGTGGACCGTGGCGCCCGAGCTCCAGTTGATCTACGAGTCCGGCGTGTACGGCGCCCGACCGGAGCGGTTGCCGTTGTCGATCGGCGACCCGACGCTCGCGACCGGGTCGACCTCGATCGTGTCGATGTACGAACTGTTCGCCTATTACCTGCAGCGCGGGCATGTCGACGTGGCGTTCCTGGGCGGTGCACAGATCGATCGGTTCGGCAACCTGAACACGACGGTGATCGGAGACTACGACCACCCGAAGGTGCGCCTGCCCGGCTCGGGTGGGGCGTGTGAGATCGCGATCCATGCCAAGCAGGTGCTCGTGATCATGCGGCAGGCGCAGCGGTCGTTCGTGGAGACGCTGCATTTCCGCACGTCGCCCGGGCACAGCGGCGATCCGGCGCATGATGCCGCGCGCGGCTGGTCGGGCAGCGGACCCACCAACGTCGTCACCGACCTCGGCACCTTTGGGTTCGATGCCGCGACCGGGGAGATGACACTCCGGACGGTGCATCCGGGCGTCGGACTCGAGGACGTGCGTGCCAACATGGGTTGGGAGCCACGGATCGCCGAAGACCTCGGGGAGACACCTGCACCGAGCGCGGAGGAGCTGCGGCTGATCCGCGAGGAGCTCGACCCCACCGGGATCTACACGAAGTAGGGTGCCGACATGATCGAGGAACCGGGCGTCGACGACGCGGAGACGGACCCCGAGGACCAGGACTGGGCCGAAGAGATCAAGCGCCTGCGCGCGGCGCGCGGCGAGCGCCTGGCGGCGCAGCTGGCGGAGGACACGGACAAGGAGCCTCCGGTCGAATGAGCCACGTGTTCCCGCGCGTGACCCGCGCGCTGCCGACCGCGGTGTCCGCGGAGGGCGCCTGGATCACGGACGCGGACGGGCGGCGCTACCTCGACGCAGCGGGGGGTGCGATCGTCGTCGGGGTCGGTCACGGCGACCGATCGGTGATCGAGGCCGCGCAGCGGCAGCTCTCGCGCACCCAGTACGTGCACGGCACGATGTTCACGACCGAGTCCGTGGAGGCCTACGCGGACGCGCTCGCGCCGCTGTTGCCGCTTGACGCTCCTCGCGTCTACCCGGTGAGCGGCGGATCCGAGGCGGTGGAGACCGCGATCAAGATGGTCCGCGCCTACCACCTCGCGGTCGGGCAGGGTGGGCGCTCGACGGTCATCGCTCGCCGCTCCTCCTACCACGGCAACACCCTCGGGGCGCTGGACCTCTCGGGCAAGGAGCCGCTCCGCAAGCCCTACACACCGTGGCTCGGTCGATTCCTGCACGCGCCGCGCGCCTATGAGTATCGCTGTGAGAACCCGAGCCATCCCGCCGGGTGCGGCGACTGGCACGCCGCCGAGCTCCAGCGGATGATCGAGTCCTACGGTCCCGAGACGGTCGCCGCGTTCATCGCGGAGCCGGTCGTCGGGGCCACGCTGGCGGCGGCGGTGCCGTGCGACGACTACTGGCCCAAGGTGATCGAGGTCTGCCGTCGCTACGGCGTCCTCGTGATCGCCGACGAGGTGATGACCGGGTTCGGGCGCACGGGACGGTGGTTCGGGGTCGATCACTGGGACGCTCGCCCGGACATCGTCACCGCGGGCAAGGGCACGACGAGCGGCTACGTCCCCTTCGGGTTCGCCGCCTGTCGCGGCGAGATCTTCGAAGCCGTCGCGCCCCGGGGGTTCGTGCACGGGTTCACGTGGTCGCACAACGCGCTCGGGGCCGCGGTCGCCCTGGCGACGCTCGAGCGGCTCCGCGACGATGACCTGGTCGATCGCGCCGAGAAGCTGGGCGCGACCCTGCACGACGCGCTTGCCCACGAGCTCGCCGACGTCCCCACCGTCGGCGAGGTTCGCGGGCTCGGCATGATGCTCGGCGTGGAGCTCGTGGCCGATCGGGAGACGAAGGAGCCGTTCCCACGCCACGCGCAGGTGACCGAGCGGGTGCTCGAGGCCGCTCGCGAGTCGGGGTTGCTCCTCTATTCCTCGACCGGGCATGTCGACGGCGTCGACGGGGACCTGCTGATGCTCGGACCGCCGTTCATCCTGACGGACGACGACGTGACGACCCTGGTCGAGCGGACGGTCGCGGCGATCCGCTCCGTGTCGTGAGCGGCGACGTCCGGCTGATCGTCGAGCGACGCGCGCGCATCTACGACCAAGGCCCGCTGCATCCGCTGCGACCCGACCGCGTGCTGCTCACCTGGGACCTGATCGAGGCCCTCGGGCTGGATCGGATACCGAACGTGCAGGTCACGGGCGCCGAGCCCGCGTCGATCGACGATCTCACGCGGGTGCACACCGACGCCTTCATCGAAGCCACGACCCGGGCCGGTCACGGCGAGGACGGCGACTGGGCGCGGTTCGGGTACGGGCCCGGCGACAACCCGATCTTCGCGGACATGCACGAGGCGGGCTCGATCGTCAGCGGCGCATCGATCGCCGCCGCGGCGGCTGTGTGGAGCGGCGGAGCGGCGCACGCGTTCAACGCGGCCGGCGGCCTGCACCACGCGATGCCCGAGCGCGCGAGTGGTTTCTGCGTGTACGACGACCCGGCCGTCGCGATCGCCTGGCTGCTCGCCACAGGCGCCAAACGCGTCGCCTACGTCGACGTCGACGTGCACCACGGCGATGGGCCGCAGGCGATCTTCTGGGACGACCCCCGTGTGCTGACCGTCTCGTTGCACGAGTACGAGCCGCCGTTCTTCTTCCCGGGGACCGGCGGCATGCAGGAGCGAGGTGGGCCGGGCGCGCCCGGTGGAGCCGTGAACGTGCCGCTGCCCCGCGGCACGGGCGACGGCGCCTGGCTCGACGCGCTGCGCACGATCGTGCCGCGCGTCGTCGGCGAGTTCGAGCCCGACGTGCTCGTGACGCAGCTCGGCTGCGACACGCATCACACCGATCCGCTCGCGGAGTTGCGACTGACCACGCGCGCGTACCGGGAGGGGGCGGCGGTACTGCACGAGCTCGCGCACGCGGCCGCCTTCGGCCGATGGGTCGCGACCGGCGGCGGCGGGTACCGCTGGGCGCACGTCGTGCCCAGAGCATGGACGCTCGCGTTCGCCGAGATGGCGGGGGCGGCCGCGGACCTGCCCGACGAGCTGCCGGCCGACTGGGTGGAGCGCGCGAGCGCGCGCGTCGGCGAGCCCGTGCCCTCGACGTTCTCGGAGCCCGCGCTGGCGGTGCACGCGGCCGACGACGAAGCCGGCCGGGTCGTCGCGGCGGTGTCCGACATGGTGTGGGGCTGATGGCACGCACGAAGCTCGTCTGCACGCTCGGCCCGGCGAGCGCGACGCCGAAGATGGTGCAAGGACTCGTGCGAGCCGGAGCCTCGGTGTTCCGATTGAACTTCTCGCACGGGGCGCCGGAGGATCACGCGCGCATGGTCGATCTGATCCGGGAGGCCGAGGAGGTGACGGGCAAGCCGCTCGCCGCCCTGGTCGACCTGCCGGGTCCGAAGGTCCGTCTCGGCCGCCTTCGCCCGGACCCGTTCACGTGGAAGCCCGGCCAGCGTTTCGAGTTGCGACCCGACGGCGATGGCGACGAGCGTGGCGCCTCGACCACCTATCCGGGCACTCGCGCACGACCTGGCGGCGGGCGATCGGATCCTGTTGGCCGACGGCGCGGTGGAGCTCACGGTCGAGGCGGTCGACGGCGACCTCGTCAAGACACGCTGCACTGCAGGGGGGATCGTGCGAAGCGGGCAAGGGGTCAACGTGCCCGCCGAGCGCCTCAGCCTGCCCGCGGTCACGCAGCGCGATCGCGAAGGCCTCGCCCGCGCCCTCGATCTCGGCGTCGATCTCGTCGCGCAGTCGTTCGTCCGCGCGCCCGCCGATCTGCGGGAACTGCGAGCTGCGATGGGCGACCGATCCGTGCCGATCGTCGCGAAGATCGAGACGCGCCCGGCGGTGACGAGCATCGAGGGCATCCTTGCCGAGTCCGACGCAGTGATGATCGCCCGCGGCGACCTCGGTGTGGAACTGCCGATGGAGCAGATCCCGCTGATCCAGAAGGAGCTCGTGCGCGCGGCGCGGGCGGCCGGCCGGCCCTCGATCGTCGCCACCCAGATGCTGGAATCGATGATCCATGCCCCGCGCCCGACGCGAGCGGAGGCGACCGACGTCGCGAACGCGGTGCTCGACGGGGCCGACGCGGTGATGCTGTCGGGCGAGACCGCCGTCGGCGACTACCCGTTCGAATCGGCGTCGGCCGCGACGACGATCGCCGCCTACGTCGAGGAGGAGGGCGATGCGTTCCGCGCGACGCAGCCCCCCGGCCGACACACGAGCGAGGGCGCCGCGGTGGCCCACGCGGCCGCGGCGATCCCCGCCGGGGATCTGCGCATCGTCGCGATCACGTGCTACACGGAGACCGGCCGCACCGCGCGGCTCCTGTCCGCGGAACGGCCCGGCGTGCCGGTGTACGCCTTCGTGCCGCCCGTGGACGTGCAGCGCACCCTCTGCCTGCAGTGGGGGGTCGAGGCGTTGCCGGCGTCGCCGCCGGTCGACACCGACGGCATGATCGCGCTGATGGACCGAGGGCTGCAGGCGCACGGGCTCGCATCGATCGGCGACGCGGTCGTGATGGCCGCCTCTTCGCCGGCGGGCCGCACGACGACGAACATGCTCAAGATCCACACGGTCGGCTCGCCGGTCCGTTAGGTCGGGTCTGCGGCGCGCGCGAGCATCTCGACCAGCTCGGTCAGTGCGACGTAGGTGACCGCCGCCTGTTCCATCAGGTCGTCGGCGAACATCGCCTCGATGTCGGTGTCCTCCTGTATGTCCAGCCTCGTGCCGATCACGAGGCGGATGTCGTTGATGCAGCGCATCCAGGCGAGCGTCTCCTCTTGGTTCAGGTGTGTCGCGTTCGCGGTCGCCCGGAGGATCGCGGCGGCTTCTCGCTTTCCGGCGCGCAGGGCATCGCCCATGAGCTGCTCGAAGCCGAGCGACTCCATCGGGTCGTCCATCGATGCAGGCGGGAAGAGCCGTTGCAGCCCAGGGTCCTTTGCGGCTTCGGGGTCGTCCATCAGCTCCACGAGCTGACGGGCGAGCGAGGCGAGCAAGTCGCGTACGTCGGCGGGGAGCTCCACGTTGACGCCGCCCCCGGTGCCCGTGGTGATCCTCGTGCGCGCGCTCATCATCGATCCTGCTGCAGGGTCGCCCAGAGGCCGTAGCCGTGCAAGGCGGCGACGTGGGCCTCGCACCGCTCGCGCGGGCCGCTCGCCACGACCGCCTTCCCCTTCGTGTGGACGTCCATCATCAGGCGTTCCGCCTCGGCGCGCGGGAACCCGAAGAGCTTCTGGAACACCCATGTCACGTAGGACATCAGGTTGATGGGGTCGTTCCAGACGATCACGATCCACGGCACGTCGCGCTCCGTCGTGACCTCGACGTCGGGGTCGCGGACGATCGTCGGTGCGGACGCCATGGAAACGCTCACGGGTCGATCGTCGTCGCGGGCGCCGCGCGGCGCACCTGGCGGACGCCCCATCGATACAACGGCGGCGTGAGGACGCGGAACACCTGGAACGGCGCCAGCCATCGCGGGACCGAGTACTCCGGCGCGATGCCCTCGCGCACGACCTTGACGATCGCCTCGGCCACTCGATCGGGCGCCATCACGAATCGCTTCGGCACGTTGGTCTGCGGGAAGCCCTCGGTGGCGACGAGGCCGGGGTTGACCGCCGTGACCAGGACGCCGGTTCGATCGGCGTCGTAGGCCAGCGACTCGCTGAACGCAACGACGGCGTGCTTCGTCGCCGTGTAGACGGCGGAGCCGGGTGGCGCGAACCGTCCCGCCAGCGAGGCGACGTTGACGATGTGGCCGTGGCCTCGCTTCGTCATGCCCGGCAGGAACGCGCGCGTGGCGTGCAGGACGCCGAGCAGGTTCACGCGGACGATCGCATCGATCTGCTCGTGGGACAGTGCGACGAACGCGCCGCCCCCGGGCACGCCCGCGTTGTTGATCAGCACGTCCACCGGACGACCGGTGAGCTCCTTCACGAGGCCGGGCAGTTTCTCGAGCTGCGCCGTGTCGGTCACGTCGCCCTTCCAGGCCAGGGCCCGCCCGCCGGCTCGCTCGATCCGATCGGCGAGCGCCTCGAGCCGGTCGATGCGCCGGGCGACGAGCACGACGCGCGCGCCACGTTGGGCGAAGGCGACCGCGGTGGCCTCGCCGATCCCCGAGGATGCCCCCGTGATCACGACCACGGCGTCTCGAAGCTCCATCGGGACTCCTCGCCTAAGCTGGCTGACAGATGCCCACCGACGTTATCGAAGCCCACGTCCGCCGACTTCCGCCGCTGGACCGGGCGGCGTGGAGCCGAGGGGCGGTGCCTCGGGCAGAGCTGGAGCGCGCGCTGCTCACCGGGCTCGTCGCCGGATGGGCCACCCACCCGCTGGACAACGTCCGCGGGAACGCGCAGCTGCTCCTCGACCACGATCCCGACAAGGAGTTCGGTCTGACGGGGCTGCAGGACGGCATCACGCTCGACGGCGTGCTCGATCTCGTCGCCGACGCCGCGGGCGCGCCGATCGATCGCGAAGCTCGGAGCGGGCCGGTCGAGATCCGTCCGGAGCCCATCCTGGATGCCTGCGCGCCGGCCGCCGCGAGGCTCGGGCTCGCGTGCGAGCGAGGGGAGGGGGTCGTCCTGGCCACCGGGCATCCCGTCGGGCTCGCGTACCTGTACCACGAGCTCGCCGCGCGCCTCGCGGCGCGCGGCGCGCGGATCCGCACCCCGGCCGGCGGGGCTCGCTGGCGCGAGCCCCGCCTCGACCACGACTGGGCGCTCGCCTACTGGGACGGCGTCGCGATGCTGACCGACACCCGCGAGCCGCGTCACACGCATCGGCCCGACGCGATGCGCCGGATCCTCGACGCCGAGCGTCCCGACCTCGTGTTCGCCGACCACGGCTTCGCCGGGGCCGCGATCGAAGCGGGGGTCGAGACGATCTCGATCGCCGACGTGAACGACCCCGCGTTGCTCGTCGCCAGAGCGCAAGGTCGCACCGAGCACGTGCTCGTCTTCGACGACCACGTCGACCCGAACGCCTACTGGCCCGTGTACCTGGCGCTCGTCGACGAGCGCTAGCTCGCCGGGGCGAGGTAGCGCTCGGGGTCTTCCTGGAACGAGGTCAGGCACGCCGACGAGCAGAAGTAGTAGGTGCGCCCGTCGTGGATCGTCTGGAAGCGAGCGTCGGCCACCGTGACCGTCATGTGACAGACCGGGTCGATCTCCTCGTGCACGACGGGCTCTGCGACCGTCGCGACCGGTAGGGCGCCGGCGGCGCGCAGCTGCACCAGCTCGGCCATGATGGCGACGGCGATGTCCTGTGTCGGCAGGTGGCCGAGGTCGAGTCCGGCGGGGGCGTGCACGCGGCCGAGCGCCTCGGGGTCGGCGCCGCGATCCTGCAGATATCCCAGGACGGTCGCCGCCCGACGCGCCGAGGCCACCAGGCCGACATAGGCGGCGCCGCTTTCGAGCGCAGCCTCAAGCGCCGCTTCGTCGTAGTGCCCCTGTGTCGCGACGACCACACACGACGCGGACGTCACGCCGGCGGCGCGCAGATCGAGCCGGTCGATCACGGTGGCCACGCCCGGATGCTCGGCGGCCCCGCCACCGTCGTCGACGACCGCGGCGCGCCAGCCGAGCGCCACCGCCATCTTGGCGAGGGCGTCGACCACCGGCGATCGTCCGATCACGATGACGAGCGGGGCGGGCAGGACCGGTTCCACGTAGACCTCCAACGCCCCCTCGCTCTGGCAGGCGATCGGGACCGTGACGACCCCGTCACGCGCGTGACCCTCGAGTTCCTCGGGAGTGCCGAGGAACAAGAGCTTCGGCTCGCCGTCGTCCAGCGTGCGCAGGCCCTCGCGGATCACGGTCGGCTCGGCGCAGGCGCCGCCGATCCACCCGTGGATCGTGCGGTCGGGCGTGATCAGCGCGGTCGCGCCCGGCTGGCCGGAGGACGGCGCCCGCCGCCACACCACGGTGGCGAGCACGAAGGGCTCCCCGCGCGCGGACAGGTCCGAGGCCAGCGCGAGGACCTCCGGTTTCACGCCGAGGCCGCCTGGATCGCCTCCCAGACCTTGGCGGAGGTCAGCGGCATGTCGATGTTCGTTACGCCGAGCGGCCGCAAGGCGTCGATCACCGCGTTCACGTAGGCGGCGGGGGAGCCGACGGTGGCGGACTCGCCGACGCCCTTGGCGCCGATCGGGTGATGCGGCGACGGGGTGACCGTTCCGAAGAGCTCGAACTTGGGCGTCTCCATCGACGTCGGGAGGAGATAGTCCACGAAGTTCGAGCCGATGCAGTTGCCCGCCTCGTCGAACGTGATCAGCTCCATCGCGGCGATCCCGTACCCCTCGGTGAGCCCGCCCTGGATCTGTCCATCGACGATCATCGGGTTGATCCGCACGCCGCAGTCATCGACCGCGACCATCCGTTTGACCTCCCACACGCCCGTCTCCGGATCGACCTCCACCGCGACGGCGTACGTCCCGAACGGGAACGTCAGGTTCGGCGGGTCGTAGTAGTAGGTCCCCTCGAGACTGGACTCCATCCCATCCGGGAAATCGGTGTACGCGGCGAACGCAACCTCCTGGATCGTCTTGACCCGATCCGGGGCGCCCTTGACAGAGAATCGCCCCTCCTCGTACTCGATGTCCTCTTCGGAGACCTCCAGCAGGTGCGCGGCGATCTTCATCGCCTTCTCGCGGACCCGGCGCGCCACCATCGCGGTAGCGGCGCCGACGGTCGGCGTCGAGCGGGACGCGTAGGTGCCGAGCCCGTACGGCGTGTTGTCCGTGTCGCCATGCTGGACCTTGATGTCCTCGGGCTGGATCCCGAGCTCCGAGGAGACGATCTGCGCGAAGGTGGTCTCGTGACCCTGTCCTTGGGTGATCGAGCTGATCTTCAGGATCGCCTTGCCCGTCGGATGGATCCGCAACTCGGCGCCGTCGTTCATCTTGACGCCGATGATGTCGTAGTCCTTGTGCGGCCCCGCGCCGACGACCTCGGTGAACGAGGCCATCCCCACGCCCCAGAGCTTCCCGTCGGCGCGCTTCGTCTCCTGCTCCTTGCGCAGATCGGCGTAGCCGATCTTGTCCAGCGCGATGTCCATCGCCGTCTCGTAGTCGCCCGAGTCGTACTCGAACCCCGTGGCCGAGTGGTACGGGAACTGCTCGGGTTGGATGAAGTTCTTCCTGCGGAGCTCGGCTGGATCCATGTCGAGCTCGTACGCGGCGTTCTGCACCAGACGCTCGATCAGGTACGACGCCTCGGTGACGCGGAACGAGCACCGGTACGCGACGCCACCGGGCGCCTTGTTGGTGTAGGCACCCTCGGCGGACACGTGCACGGCAGGGAGGTCGTAGGAGCCGCTCACGATGTGGAACAGTCCGACCTTGAACTTCGAGGGCTGGGCGTCGGCGTAGAACGCGCCTTCGTCCGCCAGGAGAGACGCTCTGAGTCCCAGCATCGTGCCGTCGGACTTCAACGCCATCTCGCCGTGCATGTGGTAGTCGCGCGCGAACCCCGTCGAGATCAGGTTCTCGCTGCGGTCCTCGATCCATTTGACCGGCTTCCCCAGCAGGAGCGAGGCCGCGGTCGCCACGACGTAGCCCGGATACACCGGCACCTTGTTGCCGAAGCCGCCGCCGAGGTCGGGGGAGATCACGCGGATCTTCTCCTCCGGGAGACCCGCCACGAGCGCGAAGACGGTCCGGATCAGGTGCGGCGCCTGGGACGTCATATAGATGGTCGCCTGGCCGGTTGCGGGATCGACGTCTGCGACGCAGCCGCACGTCTCGAGCGGCGAGGGGTGGCAGCGCGGGTAGAAGGTGTCGAGGCTCACCACCTTGTCCGCCTTGGCGAAGGCCGCGTCGGTTGCTTCCTTGTCGCCGGCCTCCCAGTCGTAGATGTGGTTGTCCGTCTGTCCGTCCTTCTCGTCGCGGATCAGCGGCGCGTCGGCCTCGAGCGCGCGCTGCGGCGTCACGATCGGATCGAGCGGGTCGTAGTCCACGTCGATCAACTGCAGCGCGTCCTTGGCGATGTAGGGGTCGGTCGCGATCACCGCGGCGACCTCCTGGCCCTGGTAGCGCACCTTGTCGGTCACGAGCACGGCCTGCGTGTCGCCCGACAGCGTCGGCATCCATGCCAGGTTGTGTTGGGCCATCAGCTCGCCGGTGACGACGGCCACCACGCCCGGCAGCGCGGAGGCCGCGGAGGCGTCGATGCCCTTCAGGGTCGCGTGGGCCCACGGCGAACGCAGGATCGACATGTACAGCTGACCCTTCAGGTTGATGTCGTCGATGTAGTTGCCGCGCCCGCGGATGAAGCGGTCGTCCTCGACGCGGCGAACGCTGTGTCCGACGCCGCGGATCTCTTCGCTCTCGGTGACCATCGTGTGTCGGCTCCTTCCCTTAGGCGGTCGCGGTGGCGGTCTCGCCGGCGGTCGCCTGCGCGGCGGCCCGGATCGCCGTCACGATGTTCATGTACCCGGTGCAGCGGCAGATGTTCCCCGAGATCGCCTGCCGCACGTCGTCGTCGCTCGGATCGGGGTTCTCCGCGAGCAGGGCGTGTCCGACGAGCATCATGCCCGGCGTGCAGTAGCCGCATTGCAGGCCGTGGTGCTCCTTGAAGGCGGCCTGGATCGGATCGAGCTCCGCGCCCGCCATGAGGCCCTCGACCGTGGTGATCGATGTCCCCTCGGCCTGGACCCCGAACAGCGTGCAGGACTTCACGGGCGTGCCGTCCAACAGCACCGTGCACGCGCCGCAGCTGGTCGTGTCGCACCCGATGTGGGTGCCGGTGAGCTCGAGCTCCTCGCGGATCAGGTGTACGAGGAGCAACCGAGGTTCGACGTCGACGGTGTGCTCGGTTCCGTTGACGGTCAGCGTGACCTGCATCGCCGTTCCTCCCTCAGCCCGCGTTGGCCATCTCGAGCGACCGGGCGAGCCCGCGTCGCACGTAGACCTCGATCATGTGTCGTTTGTAGGTCTCGGTGCCGCGGACGTCCGTGACGGGATGCGCGGCCGCGGCCGCGAGGCGACCCGCCTCCGCGAACGCCTCGTCCGAGGGCGCCGCACCGGCCAGCGAGGCCTCGGCGTCGGTCGCGTGGACGTTCTTCGAATCGACGCCCGTCAGACCGATGCCGGCGCGACCGATCGAGCCGTTGTCGAGGGTGAGGGTGACGGCGGTGGCGACGGTCGCGAAGTCGCCGACCTTGCGCTCGAGTTTCAGGTACGTGCCGCCCGACCGGGCCGCGGGCGTCGGCACGCGGACCTCCGTGAGGAGCTCGTTCGGCGCGATCGTCGTCGTGAAGGTGTCGACCAGGAACTCGCCGATCGGCACGGTGCGCTCGCCGCCCGAGCTGCGCAGCACGACGCTGGCGCCCATCGCCAGCATCACGGCGCCCAGATCGCCCGCGGGGTCCGCGTGGGCCAGGGAGCCGCCGATCGTGCCGAGGTTGCGAACCAGAGGGTCGGCGATCTGTGGCGCCGCCGCGGCGATGACCGGATAGCGCCCGACGATCTCCGATCGGATCAGCTCGTTGTGCCGGGTGAGCGCCCCGATCGTGAGGGTGCCGCCGTCCTCGGCGATGCCGTGCAGCGTCTGGATCGGGTTCACATCGATCAGATGCTCGGGGGCGGCGAACCGGAGCTTCAACAACGGGATCAGACTCTGCCCGCCCGCGAGGATCTTCGCGTCCTCCCCGTACTGGTCCAACAGCGCGAGCGCCTCCTCGACCGTCGACGCCCGGTGGTACTCGAAACGCGCAGGCAACATCGCGACCCCTTCCCGGCTGCTGCGGAACGCAGATCTGCCGCAGGCTTGCATCACAACACGAGTTGTGAGAACGGGCAAACCCGATCCGGGCGTGCGGAAGCACCGCCGGCGATCGCGTACGGAGCGACGGGACGCCCCAGGCTCAGCAGCGGAACAGCTTGGTGGCGCTGCTCGGGGAAAGCTTCGAGTCGCCGGGGTATCGCGCGACGATCTTGCATCGCCCCGACCGTGCCCGTGGGAACGAGCTCGCGTACCGGCTGTCGGTGAAGCCATCGCCGTTGAGATCGGTCTTTCCGGAGAGTGCGGCTCGCTTCGAGCTCAGTCGGACCCACTTGCCGGACTGTTTCCGGAACAGACGAACCACCACGTGCTTGCCCGCACGAGCGGGCGAGACGCGGCCGCGGACCGCGACCCGGTGCTTGGCCGCGCGCACCTTGACGACCGCGCTCGTCTTCGTGTCGTCGTTCACGATCGTCCCCGTCGCCTGGCCGGTCGAGATCGCCGCCCCCGACGACGGGTTGAGCAGGCTCAGGAACAGGGTCTCGTTGTGCTCGAGGACCCCGTCGCCGTGCACCGTCACGTCGATCGTGCCGACCGTCTGGCCCGCGGTGAACGCGAGGTTCCCGGTGGTGGCATCGAAGTCCGTGGTGGCACTCGCGGTCCCGCCGGTCACGACGAAGTCGACATCCACCGCCGTCGTGGTCTCGCCGCTTCGCGTCACGGAGAAGGTCAGGGTCGTGGTGCCCGAGCGACCCTCGCGCTTCGACGCCTCCGTCACGTCGAGGATCGCGGACCCCGGCGGGATCGGATCGTTGTCGACGATCGTCACGACATCGGTCGCGTTGCCAAGCGTCGCGTTGACCGGCGAGGACAGGTCCACGTCGAACGTCTCGTCGCCTTCGGTCGCGACGTCGCCGATCACCTCGATCAACACCACCGCGCTCGTCTCGCCCGGGGCGAAGTCCAGCTGGCCGGCACCGGCGACGTAGTCGCTGTCGGCGACCGTTGCGCGTGTCGTCCGCGGTCGCCCAGTCCACCGAGACGTCCAGGCCGCTCGGCGCCGACAGCGCCACATCGACCGTCGCGAACGCGGTGTCGCCGGTCTGGCCCTCCGGCACGAACACCGGGTCGCCGACCGCCACGGTCGGCGGCGCGTCGTTGTCGACGATGGTGCCCACGCCCTCACCGTCGGCGATGTCGGCCCCCGACGCATCCGTGAGCTCGAGGAAGAAGGTCTCGTCGAGCTCGTCGATCGCGTCGCTGACCACGGTGACGGCGACCGTCCGGGTGAGCTTCTTGCCGGCGAACCGGATCGTGCCGGTCTTGCGCACGAAGTCGGCGGGGCTGGTCGCGGTGTCGGCCTGTGTCTCGAAGGTGATCCTCGATTTGGCCTTCGCGCTCTGTGTCACGGTGAACACGGCCGTCACCGTCCCGCCGGTTCCCTCCCCGACGCTCACGTCGGAGACAGAGACCGATGGAAGGACGGCCCGAACGCCGGTGTGGGCTGCGGCCGGGGCGCCGGCGGCGATCGAGGGGACGATGGCCGTGGCGCCGATCACAAGGATCGCAAGGCCGCGTGCGAGCAGAGAGCGGTTCGAGGGGGACATGCCGAGCTCCTGTGGGATGGGATGGGCTCTGAGGATAGCGACCCGCGTGCGGCGAAACGAGCACCCTCGGCCCTAGGGAGCCGAGGTCGGCCGACAGCCGTTCGGCGTCCCCCGCCGGCTCCGTTCTGACGACCGGGCGCCATATTGGGCTGGACGCCGTCACACACTTACCCCTACCATCGGCGGACACCTATGAGTACACGTTTCACCCAAGCCCGGCTGTTGACCGTGAACGAGGTCGCTGACCTCCTGCGCGTATCGAGGATGACCGTCTATCGGCTGATCAAGGAGGGCCAGCTCAAGGCCCTGCGGGTCGGCCGGAGCTATCGACTCCGTGAGGATGACGTCGACGAGTACCTGAGCGCTCGGTACACCGAAGCGATCTAGCACGCCCCACGTACGCCCACGCGATCCGCGGCAGGGCCTCCGGTGGAACTGGAGGATCTGTCCATGAACGAGCACGAACAGCTCGTTGACCGCGCCGCCCGTCACGCCCACACCGTCCTGTTCCTGGGCGGGATGGACGCGGGCAAGTCGACCCTTGCGCGCGCGACCGCGGCGTTCGCCTTGCGGGTCGGCCGCTCGGTGGCCTACATCGACGCCGACGTCGCCCAGAAGACGATCGGGCCGCCCACGACGGTCGGCATGAAGCACATCCGCAAGGCCGACGACCTCACGCTCGAGGCGCTGTCGCACGCCGACGCCCTCGGGTTCGTCGGCTCGACGTTCCCGCAGGACGATCTTGTCGCGCTGATCGGCGCGCTGCAGCGACTCCGCGACCGCGCCCGCACCGAGGGCGCCGATCTGCTGATCGTCGACACCGGCGGGGAGGTCGCGGGCATCGGTGGCGAGCTGATGAAGTACTACATGGTCGACGTGCTCGAGCCCGACCTGGTGGTGGGCCTTGCCCGCGGTCAGGAGCTGGAGCCGATCTTCGGCATCGTGGATCGGTTCTTCGGGATCGAGACGATGACCGCCCCGGTGCATCCCGACGTCGTCCTCACGAGCGTCGAGGAGCGGATGACGGCACACGAGAAGGCCATGGCGCGCTACTTCGAGGCCGGCGCGCAGCAACGCTTCCGGATCAAGCCGACGGTCTTCGTGCCCACCCTGCCGCCGCTCTACGATCTGCAGGCGTTGGATCGGCTGCTCGTCGGCCTCTCCGACGGGCGGGGCGGGTTCATCGGGCTCGGTCTGCTCGCGTACGTGCCCGAGGACGCCGGTCTGCGCCTGACCACGCCGGTGGCAGAGCCGCCCAAAGCCCTTAGACTGGGGTCCGTCCGTCTGGAGGACACCTACCGCTCGAAGCGGGTGGACCTCCGGAACCTCTTCGGGATCGAGTGAAAGGCAAGGCCACGTGCCGTCGCTAGTCAAGAAACGCCGGAAAAAGATGCGCAAGAAGAAGCACAAGAAGCTTCTCAAGCGCACCCGGCACCAGCGGATGAAGCTGGGCAAGTAAGGCGCGGTCCGTGGGCGCACCCGCCCGCCTCCGGTTCGTCACGGCGCTCGCCGTGACCGTCCTGATCCTCACCACCTCCTGCGGAGGCGGCTCCTCGGCCGCCTCGAGCGCCGCCGTGGGCGCATCGACCCCGATCACGTTCTCGACCTCGGACGGCGTGCGGCTGGCCGGTCGCCTCTTCGGCCCCGCCGACGCGTCCGCCGGCGTGGTGCTCGCCCACATGCTGCCCGCCGACCAGACGTCGTGGTATCCCTTCGCCCAGCGGCTGGCGGAGCAGGGCTACCGGGTCCTCACGTTCGACTTCCGCGGGTACTGCCCCGGCGGCGACGGCGGATGCTCGCAGGGGAGCAAGCAGGTCGATTCGGCTCCCGTGGACCTGCAGGCGGCCGTCGACCGGCTGCGGGCCGACGGCGTCGATCGCGTCGGCATCGCGGGGGCGTCGATGGGCGGCACCGCCGCCCTGTTGGTCGCCGGCGACGATCCACGCGGGATCCCCGCCGTGGTCGCGCTGTCGGCGCCGCAGCTGATCGAGGGCTTGGCGGTCGGCCCCGAGACGCTCGCCGCCGCCACGGGGGCGAAACTGTTCATCGCCGGGCTCGGCGACCCGTCCGGAGCGGTCGCCGCCGCCGACGCCATGGCCGCGATGAGCCCGCAGCCGACGCGGGAGGAGATCGTGACCGACGACGCGCACGGCACCGACCTGTTGTCCTCGGCACAGGGCGAGCATGTGCAGCAGTTGATCGAGCAGTGGTTCGCGCAGTGGCTGGCGGCTCCGCCGAGCCCCGCGGCGACCGTGACGCAAGGCTGAACGCTACGGCGACGCCGAGGGCGAGGGCAGCTCCGTGGCGTTGGTCGGTCCCGGGAAAGGCGTCGAGGGGGACGGCTGGTTCAGCTGGGCGATGGTCGCCACGAGCAGCAGGACGAGCAGGACGATCAGCGTGATGGCGGTCGCGCGGCGCACCGAAGCAGGATAGCTATCGCGTGGCGAGGACCGCCTCGACCCGCTCCCGCATGGAGGTCAGGAGCGTTCGCAGCGCGTCTGGGTCCGCCATGCGCTTGCGCAGATCGACCTCGAGCGAGACGACGCCCGCGAAGTCGCTGCCGGCCAGGTCCGTCAGGAACGCGTCGATGTCCAGGACACCCTCGCCCGGCGGCAGATGCGAGTCCCACCCCTTGCCCGCGTTGTCGGACAGATGCACGTGGCAGAGCCGGTCTCCGAAGAGCCGTCGGACCTCGACCAGGTCGTGCTTGGCCACCGCCGCGTGCGACGTGTCCAACACGAGGTGTGGGATCCCGGTGAGTTGCTCCAGGTCCTGGTTCGCGTGCAGCATCAGGGGCTTCGACCCGACGTGCACCGGGAACATGTTCTCGATCGCGACGGTCACGCCGGTGCGCTCCTCGACGATCGGCAACGAGTCCAGCAGCCACCGCCGGTACCCCCGCTGCCACCGGTAGGGGGGATGCATCACGACGAGCGGGATCTCCGCGGTGCGCGCGACGCGCGTGGCCATGTCGATCTTGCCGATCGGATCGGTGCCCCACACCGAGCGGGTCAGCAGGAGGGCGGGCGCGTGGATCGCGCTGATCCGCAGGCCGTGGTCGTCCGCGAGCCGGCGCATCGTGGACGCCGACTGGCTCGAAGGGTCCTTCGTCACCATCACCTCGACGCCGCCGTAGCCGCAGTCGGCGGCCAGCGCGAACGTCGCCGCCAGCGGGCGAGCGAAGAACGCCGCGGTGGACAGGACGACGGAGGGCCCGCGCATGCCCACAGGCTAGTGCCCGGGCCGATCTGCGGCACCGACCGTTCGGCCCCGTATCCTGTGTGGCCATGTGGCTGATCCCGCTGGTGGCGACGGGGATCGCGGCGGTCTTCGCCGGGATGCTCCTTCGGCAGTTCGCGGCACGTCGTGGGCAGGCGCAGCTGTTGTGGGCGATCTCGATGGCGATGTTCGCGGTCGCCTCCGCCGCCGTGACGATCGGCGTCGCCTCCGGCTGGTCCTCGACGCTGTACGGCATCTACTGGGCGTTCGGGGCCGTCCTCACCGTCCCGTTCCTGGCCGGCGGCGAGCTCGTCTTGCTCTTCCGGCAACCCTGGGTTCGATGGGCGACGTGGATCGTGCTCATCTTCAGCGTCGCGTTCACGTTCTCCGTGCTCCAGCAGGCGTCGTTCGAGGCGGCCGCGTTGCTGGAGCGTCTCCCCTCGGGCAAGGAGGTCTTCGGCGACGGCTCCGCCGCCCACCGGCTGCCGCAGCTGTTCTCCTACCCGGCCTTCTTCATCCTGGTCGCCGGGGCGCTGTGGTCGGCGTGGAAGATGCGCGGGCGCCCCGAGCTGAAGGACCGCTTCGTCGGCACGCTGCTGATCGTGATCGGCGCCACGATCGTGGCGGGCGGCGCGACGTTCGCGGCGTTCAGCCTCCTCACCGGGTTCATCGTCACGCTCGTCGTGGGCATCGCCGTGATGTTCTGGGGGTTCCTGCGAGCGTCGAAGCCGGTCGTCGTGCCCGATGCCGCCAGCGTGGCGGTCGACGTGCCGAGCTAGCTCGCGACTGCCCAGGCGGGCTGTCCCGGCTGCGCCCGGTTCCGATCCCGCGGGCTCGACCGTGACCAGCAGATGGTCCACCGCCGAGGGATCGATCGAGATCTCGAGCGCGACGAGTCCCGCGACGGGGACGAAGTCCCCGATGTAGGTGGCAGTGCCGGCCGGCGAGACGGCCCACAAGCGGTAGGTCGAGCCGGTGGGCGGTGAGGGAACGACCCGCCCCATGATGTAGATCTCCTCGAGGCCGGGCGCGGTGATCTCGTCCACTTCACCGACAGGGCGTTCGCTCGGCGTCGGGCTGGCTGGCGACCTGCGTCACCTGCTGGATGTCGGCCTGCGTGAGCAGCGGCGCTCCCGTATCGCCCCCCGTCTGTGTGATCGCGAGCCCCGCGATACCGACCAGGGCAACCGCCGCCGCCGCGGCGGCCACCAGCCGACCCGGATGCCAGGCGGGCATCCGCCTGGATCGGCGCCCGTCGAGCGAACGGTGCAACCGCGGGAGCAGGGTGTCGGGGACGGGCAGCGGGGCGGTGATGAGGGCGACCTCGCCCGTGAGCGCCTGGAAAGAGTCCAGCGTGGCGAGGCAGTCGGTGCATCCCGGCACGTGCTCGGTGAGCAACCGGTCGACCTCGGCCGCGTCCTCGCCGGTGAGCGATCGCAGGACGTAGCCCGCCAGCAGGGCGTCGACCGCCTCGTGGTCGATCATGCGGTCTCCAGGAGCGCCAGGCGCAGCTTCCGCATCGCGGCAAGGGTACGGGTCTTCACGGTGCCGAGCGGGATGGCCAGTTCCTCGGCGATCTGCACCTGGGTCTTGCCGTCGAAATACGCCATCTCGAGAACCTGTCGTTGTGGGGCCGGGAGCTCCGTCATGGCCTCTCGGACCTCTTTTCGGCGGACGCTGAGATAGCTGGCATCGGCCACGGCGTCCGCAGGGTCTTCGTCGGTCGCGGGCTCGAGGTTCGCTGCCTTCTCGGTCCGTGCACGGAGTCGCTGCTCACGGCGCACGAGATCCACGCCTCGGTGATGCACCATCGACAGGAAGAACGTCCGGAAGGAACCCCGGCTCGCATCGAACGCCTCCGGGGCCCGCCAGAGGGCCAGGAACGCGTCGTGGACGACGTCTTGGGCCAGGATCTGCTGCCCCGTGACCCGATAGGCGAGGCCGTAGGCCTGCGACGCGTATCGCCGGTAGAGCTCGTCGAACGCACCCCGATCGCCGCTCACCAGGCGTGCGTGGAGCGCGAGATCGTCGGCGGGATCGTGCATCGACCCGTATCCTGCCAGCCGTGGCCACGGTCGTCCTGTATTCCCGCCCCGGATGTCACCTGTGCGACGAGGCGAGAGCCGTGATCGAGGCGGTTGGCCGCGAGGTTGCCTTCGCGATGGAGGAGATCGACATCGAGTCCGAAGACGGCCTGATCCGTGACTACGGCCTGCGGATCCCGGTGGTGGCGGTCGACGGCGAGGAGCTCTTCGAGATCGCCGTCGACGCGGACGCGCTGCGGGCCGCCGTCGGGGGCTGAGGCCGCTTCCCGGCGGATAGGCTACGCGGCGTGGGAGCGGGCAAAGGAGCGGCGCCGGGGCGTCAACCGATCCCGGAGGCGACGGTCGCGCGGCTCCCGCTCTATCTGCGGGCGTTGGTCGCGATCGCGGACACGGGTGCCACGACGGTGTCGTCCGAGACCCTCGCCGCCGCCGCCGGGGTGAACTCGGCGAAGGTGCGCAAGGACCTGTCCGCGCTCGGCTCCTACGGCACCCGCGGCGTCGGCTACGACGTCTGGCACCTGATCCACGAGGTGCGCGACGAGCTGGGCCTCAGTCAGCACTGGCCGATCATGATCGCGGGCATCGGGAATCTCGGCCAGGCGCTGGCGCACTACCGCGGCTTCACCGAGCGCGGGTTCCGTGTCGCGGCGTTGGTCGACACCGACCCCGCCAAGCACGGGCTGTGGATCGAAGATCTGGAGGTCCGCCCGCTCGAGGATCTCGCGACGCTCGTCGAGGCGAACGCCATCGCGATCGGCGTGATCGCGACGCCCGCCCCCGCCGCGCAGTCGGTGGCGGACCGGATGGTCGAGGCCGGCCTGCGGTCGATCCTCAACTTCGCGCCCGCGGTCGTCGTGGTGCCGAGCGGCGTGACGGTGCGGAAGGTGGATCTGGCCGTCGAGCTACAGATCCTCGCGTACTACGAGCAGCGGGGGAACGACGAGCGCCCGGGCGGGATCAGCGCGGGATCGTGATCCAGATCAGGAAGCAGACGATCAGGATCATCACCGTCAACAGGATGAACTGCACACTCCCCTGATCGAGAAGGGGCACATCGGCCAGCAGCTGCAGCAGCATGTCGTTCCCCCTTCCTCTAGGCCGGTCCGTACCACGGCGGCGCGCTGCCACCGATCAGGAATTCCTTGCGGGTGCGTTCGGCGCGGTCCAGCAGCGGGATGTGCACGATGAACAGGATCAGCGAGATCGCCAGGAACATCGCGGAGTAGTGCCAGACCTGCCCCCCGTCGAAGTGCAGGCTGACCGTCGTGCTCGGACCGCCCCCGGAGTAGTGCGCCTGGGCCACCGCCAATCGCGTGCCGTCGTCGGCCGACGCGAAGCGGAGGTCATCGATGACGAACTGCGTGGACAAGATGGAGTCGAACGCGGTCGGGTCGAGCCCGAGTTGCTCGTTGGCCTGCTTCGCGAGGTAGGCGGCGACCACCCCCTGTGCCTGTTGGACGTCCGCCTCCACCGAGGGGTTCGTCGTGTCGGGCTCCGGATACTCGCCGCTCGGATAGGCGGACAGCTCCTCGTGGACGGCGCCGGGATCGAGGCCGGCGGAATCGACCACCCAGGTCGCGTCGGGGCCGCGCGGCCCGAGGTTCGTCTTCGTGTCGGGTCCCTGGGACCAGAACCCGAACAGCCACAGGCCGGACTGGATCGTCATCCACCCGAAGAACGCGACGGCCAGGACCAGGTAGCCCATCCAGCGGCCGAAGATCGCCGCCAGCAGCATGTAGACGCTGCCGACGAACAGGATGAAGCCGGCGATCGTGACCCCGAGGCCCTTCCACAGGACGTCGCAGTCGATCGCGAAGCTCAGGCAGGAATGCTGCTCCATCTAGGGGTCCCTCGGGTTGACGGGCGAGCCGGCATCCTCGTTGGCCTTGATGGCCGCGTCCGAGGCTTCCTTGTTCAAGCACACGTTGTCCTCGAAGGGGACGTTCTGAGAGCTCAGGTCGACGAGGTACAGGACCAGATCGTTGATCTGCTGGTCGTCCAGCGCGCCGGCGAACCGGATGCTCCACGACGGCATCGCGTTGCGCCCCTCCGAGATGACCTGGTAGATGTCGTCAACCGTGAAGATCGCCGTGTGGCCGTACTTCGGGCCACCGCAGAGCGTGGTGAGGTTCGGCGGGTAGGCGTACGTCGGGTTCCCGTCCGCGTCCAGCGCGTTGATCACGCCGCCCTGCAGCTCGTTCCCGTGGCAGCGCGTGCAGCCGACGCCGAGCTGGTTCTCCTCGGTGAAGGGGTGCACGGCCTTCTCGCCGCGCGCGATCGCCTCGGTTCGCAGCGCGTCCTCCTGTTTGAGGTTCTGGCCCGGCTCGATCAGCCATTGCAGCGGGAACCACAGGACGAAGAAGGCGACGAGCACGACGCCCCAGCCCTGGAGCTTGAGCAGCTGTGTCGACTCGAGGGGCTGATCGGCCGGGCCGGTGCGCATCGTCACCGGGATCTCGGGGCGGGCCCCCTTGGCGCGGTGCCGCAGCGAAAGCACCCCGATGAACCCGAGGACGAGCACGGCGCCCGCGACGATGAGCGCGAGCCCCGCGACGTTCGTGTCGGCGATCATCGTCGTCTCGGTCTCCTAGCCCGTCGCCACGCAGAAGGGGCCCTCTTGGGGCTGATCGGTCGTGTTCGTGCCGCGGGGCGGGCCGAGCTTGATGGTGGAGGTGTCGACGATCACGTTGCCGTCGACGATCTCCATCGTGAAGCGATCGAGGCCGCGTGGAGCCGGACCGAGCTTGTACTCGCCGGCGCGGTTGTACTTCGAGCCGTGGCAGGGGCACTCGAACCACTGCGACGACGCGCAGAACGGCACGCGGCAGCCGAGGTGCACGCAGCGTTGATACAGCGGCATGACGCCCTCGGCGGTGACGCCCTCGGCGGGATAGTCCGCCGAGCCCGTTCCCGGGGTGCCGTCCCACGGCACGACGTAGAAGCGGCCGGAGCCGACGTAGACGTAGTCGTTGGCGGCGATCTGCGCCTTGATGTCGTTGAGCGGTCCGGCGTTGATCTTGGAGCCGAAGCCCCCCTTGAGGTTGGGCCACAGGAAGGCCACCGTGCCCAGGCCGAACTCGGCGCCGAAGAGCATGACGGAGGACAGCAGCGCCCGGCGCTGGAAGTCGCGGCGGCTGATCGCCCCGCCCTTGGGACCCGGGGTCTCGCCCGCGGCAGCCTGCTTGACCTCGCGGTTGCGGCGGGCGTAGCCGGTGATGAAGTAGATCAGGAACAGGTCGGCCAGGACCACCGCGATGATGATCGCCAACGTGCCGTTCTGGATCGCGAGGAGCCTCACAGTTCGAAGAACACCCCCTGCGCCCAGGGCCAGACGAAGTTGTAGCCGGGGCCGCGGAAGAACGAGCCGATGATCGTGAGGATCGCGCCGAACATGAACAGCAGCGTGAACATCGTGATGGCCACCTTGCGATCTCCGGGCCGCACGCTCGGATTGCGATCGACGTAGGGCACCGCCGCGAGCCCCACGAGGATGAACGTCGGGATCGTGATCCCGGCCACCATCGGGTGGAAGTAGCGCAGCAGCTCCTGCAGGCCGAGGAAGTACCACGGCGCCTTGGAGGGGTTCGGCGTGAGGTTCGGGTTCGCCAGCTCGCGCAGCGGCGCGTTGATGATCGAGGAGAACACCAGCATGCCCGCGAACAGGATCAACATCGCGATGAACTCCTCGAGCAGCAGGTGCGGCCACGTGTGGACGCGGTCGCCCTGCTCGCGCTCGACCCGCTGGATGCCCTCGGGCGGCACGATGGCCAGCAGGCGGTGCTTGTCCTCGGCGCCCTTCTTCGGGGTGGGGATGTTGCCCGTCGGGAGCGGCGCCTCGCGACGGGCCGACGTCAGCGGTGCGGCGGCGACGGCGACCGCGGTTCCGGCCGGGGCGCGCGGCGGCGGGAGCGGCCGCGGCCGCCGCGGCCGGTGCAGCCGCAGCGGCGGCGGGCGCGGCGCTGCGGGCCTGTGCCGCGTGTGCGGCGGCCTCCTCCGGGTTGGCGTCGCGGTGCGCGCGGATCGCCTTGGAACGCGCGCGCCCCTCGGCGATCCGGGCATCGGCGCCGGCCGCCTTCTGGGCGTCCAGCGTCTGCTGGTAGGCGTCGAGATCCTTGTTGGTGTCTTCCCAGCTCATACGCGCTCCATCACAGCGGCCCCGAGATGCCGCCGTCCTTGCGGATCCGCCAGAAGTGAACCGCGAGGAAGATCACCAACACGAAGGGCAGCGCGAGCACGTGCAGGACGTACCAGCGCAGCAACGTGTTGGGCGACACGATCGCGCCGCCGAGCAGCAGGAAGTTGGCCTGCTTCGCGATGAACGGCGAGTACCCCGCGAGCGAGGTGCCCACCGTGACGGCCCAGATCGCGAGCTGGTCCCAGGGCAGCAGGTAGCCGGTGAACGACAGACCCAACGTGAGGAAGAGCAGGACCACGCCCACCACCCAGTTGAACTCCCGCGGCGGCTTGTACGCGCCGGTGTAGAACACGCGCGCCATGTGCAGCGTGACCGACAGCACCATGAGGTGCGCGCCCCATCGGTGCAGGTTTCGCATCAGGTCGCCGAAGAACACCGACGTGCGGATGATCTGCATGTCGGTATAGGCCTGGGCGCCGCCGATATCGGCCATCGGCCGGTAGAAGAACATCAGGAAGATGCCCGTGATCGTCAGCAACACGAACAGGAAGAACGACAACCCGCCCAGGCAGAACGTGTAGGTCAGCTTCAGGCCGTGGCGCTTCACCTTCGTGGGGTGCAGGTGCCACAGCACGTTGTTCATCGTCGCCAGGGCGCGATCGCGGGACGTGTCCTTGTACCCCTTGCGATAGATCGAGCCCGGCCGGAAGATCGACTTCCAGACCTCGGATTCCCGAAGGTTCGGCGGCTGGATCTTCGCCACGCTCCTGTCGTCTCCCTCGCTCGCGTTCGGTTCGTCTCAGGCCGGCTCGGCTTGCGAGATCGGCACATCCGCCAGTGCGCGCTTTCCGCCGGAACCCTCGGGCAGTCGCGCATAGTACAGCGTGTCGGTCGGGCAGCGGTCGACGCACACGGAGCAGCGCGTACACGCGTTGTCGTCGACCACGAACAGCGCGTTCGCGCCGCGCACCTCCGCGCCGACGGCCTCCTCGTCGGTGTCGGTGACGATGTCGGTCGACATCATCCAGATGCAGTTCCACGGACAGACGTCCTCGCAGGCGCGGCACAGGATGCAGTTGTCGGGGTCCAGCATCAGATGCTTGGGCGACTTCACGCCCGCCGCGAGCCAGGCCGCGTCGACCGCCTCGACGACGTAGTCGTCGTGGATGTCGACCTCGGTCTTGGTGAATGGCATCCGGGCTCCTAGCGGTATCCGCCGCTCGGGCGCGAGCCGGCGTCGCCGCCGCGCAGCTTCTTGCGCCAGTTCTGCATGGCCGCGGAGATGACCAGCAGCAGGACGAACGGCACCGTGGTCAGGCCCATCGCGATCGCATCGCGGACCATCAGGTACCCCTCGCTGGACAAGGGGTCGGTCAGGCTCGTGCCGAACGGCTGCTTCAGGAACGCCTCGAGATCGGTGGGGCCGGCCCAGCCGATCTTCTGCTCCGCGAAGTACATCCAGAACGACGGCATGATCACCGCGGAGATCAGCAGGAAGAACACGAGCGCGAGCGAGAAGAGCACCGCGCTCGTCCACGTCCACTCGAAGGCCCGCAGGAACGCCTCGATCCGGGCCTTCCGCCCGCTCGTGCGTTGCTTCGTGGAGGAGTTCGTCGCGACGTCGATCTGGCTCATCCGCTCGTCCGTTCCGTGGCGGCCGAAATCATAGCAACACACCTGCTGGCTCCCGCAGTACGACACGGGGGGAAAGGCCGTCGGGCGGGCACACTATGGCGGGCGCCGAGGTCGCGAGACAACCCCTGCAGGTGAGGGCACGTGACCCGGTGTCGTCCCACGCGGCGACCCTACACTCCGTTGCTGTGACGCACGCACCACGGAGCACTCGATGATCGCCGACGCGCAGACCAACCTGGCGCAGTGGTGGGGGCCGTTGCTCGCGTTCGTCGCCGGTCTGGTGTCCTTCGCGAGCCCGTGCGTGTTGCCCTTGGTGCCCGGCTATCTGTCGTTCGTGATGGGCGGCTCGGCCGTCGAGGCCGCCGGTGACGCCGGCGCGGCGAGGAAGGCGGACCTTCGGCCGATCCTGCTGTTCGTCGGCGGGTTCACGTTGGTGTTCACGCTGTTCGGGGCGTTCGCATCCACCTTCGTGCATCTGTTCAAGGGGCGGCCGGGTCAGATCGTCGCGGGCGTCGTCGTGGTGCTGCTCGGCGTGCTGATGATCGGGTACGCGCTCGGGCGTGGGTCGATCCGGCTGTACGCGGAGCGCCGGCCGTTCCTCGGCTGGGCGCGGCCCGGGCCGGCCGGGGCCTTCCCGCTCGGCATGGCCTTCGCCGCGGGGTGGACGCCCTGCATCGGTCCCATCCTCGGGGGCATCCTGATCATCGCGGCGGCGGGGAGCGCGGCCTGGGGCGCCTTCCTGCTCGTGTGCTACTCGATGGGCCTGGGGATCCCGTTCATCGCGATCGGGCTTGGGGCGCAATGGCTCACGGGATCCACCGACTGGATGAAACGCCACTACGCCGCGATCGCCGGCGTGTCGGGCGGGATCCTCGTGGTGTTGGGGGTCATGATCGCGACGGGGGAGTTCACGCGCCGCATCGCCCCGCTGGTTCGACTCGGCACGTGGCTGTGAGGAGCCCGGCGGTAGCATCGTGGCGCCGATGACCCCGCCCAACGGCCCCCGCTCGTCCCTCAGCCGCTCCGTGGCGATCGTCTGGCGGACGCTCCGCTCGATGCGCACGGCGATCATCCTGCTGTTGATGCTTGCGGCCGCCGCCGTGGTCGGCTCGCTGATCCCGCAGATACCCAACAGTCCCGAGCGGGTCGCCGCCTACCAGCTCGACCACCCGTTCTGGGGCTCGTTCTTCTCCGCCGCCGGTTTCTTCGACGTGTTCGGGTCGTGGTGGTTCGCGCTGATCACCGCTCTGTTGTTCGTGTCCCTGATCGCGTGTCTGCTCCCGCGGTCGCGCGCCCTGTGGCGGGCCGCCCGCGCGAGGCCGATCCAGGCGCGCGAGCTCGACTCGTTCCCCTCCTATCAGGAACGACGCGTGGTGGCCCCGCCCGCAGACGCGGCGAAGGCTGCATCGAAGATACTGCGGCGCAAGCGCTATCGTGTCGAGCTCGACGCCGACGGTGTCGCGATCGCCGCGGAGAAGGGGTTCTTGCGCGAGATCGGCAGCCTCGCGTTCCACTGGGCGTTCCTCATCCTGCTCGTCGCGGTCATCGTCGGGAAGGGGACCGGGTACGTCGGCCACGCCACGATCGTCGAGGGCCAGACATGGGTCGACGCGCGGCTGAACTACGACGGCGATCTGCGCACGGGGCGGTTCTTCTCCGGCGGCTTCTCAGGCACCCAGATCACGCTGACGGACTTCGAGGACGCCTATCGGGAAAGCGGGATCCCGATGGACTTCCATTCGCAGCTGCAGCTCGTCGGCCCCGACGGCGGCGAGCCGCGCGACGTCGACGTCCGGATCAACCACCCGTCGGTGTTCAACGGGATCCGCATCTTCCAGTACGGGTTCGGGTGGGCCGCGATGATCCAGGTGCAGGAGGGAGACCGCACGTTGTTCGACGGCCCGGTGGTGCTCGGCCAGGACACCCCGCCGGGCGGGAACCCGCTGGCCCAGCCGTGGGTCGGTGTGATCAAGCTGCCGACGCTGCGGCCCCAGCAAGCGGTGGTGCTGGAGCTCTATCCGGACGCCGAGGCCTATTTCCGAACGATCCAGACCGGTGTGCCGCAACCGATGACGCAGGAGAACGCGCCGTTCATCAGGTACCAGGTGTGGTCGGGAAGGCTCCTGGATACATCTCTGTCCGGCCTCGACACGCGCTTCATGCGGGTCTCCGGCTCGGGCGTCGTCGGGGAGGGCAAGACGGTGGATCTCGACCGCGGATGCATGGTTGGCAGCCCGGGCGAAACGCTCCCGCCGGGGGCGGGCGACGTCGTCTGCTCGCCTCGACCGGGGCCGGCCGCGCTGCTGATGTCGTTCCCCGAGCTCCGTCAATACTCGCGACTGCAGATCTCGCATGACGCCACGATCCCCTACGTCCTCGGGGCGGCTATCCTCATCGTTCTCGGGCTCCTCCCGGCGCTGTACGTGTCACGGCGCAAGGTGTGGGTTCGGGCCCGGGCCGACGGGCCGGGGTCGATCGTTCAGGTCGGAGGGTTCGCGCTGCAGCGAAAGGATCGGTTCGACGAAGAGTTCACCTCGTTGGTGGACGCCGTCGTGATCGCGGCCGGCGGCGCGCCGACCGCTGAGCCCGCGGAGGTCGCGCGGCCATGACGACCGCCGACTGGGCGCGCCTGTCTTCCGACGCCTTCAACGTCGCGTTGTTCTCCTACATCGCCGCGATGGTCGCCTCCTTCGCGTATCTCGCGTTCCGCCGGGACGGATTGCACACGCTCGCGACGGCGATCGGGATCCTCGGCCTCGTGGCGAACGGCGTGTCGATCGTCACGCGCGGCATCGCCGCCGACCGGACGCCGTGGGGCAACATGTACGAGTACTCCTCGCTGCTGACCTTCCTGATCGTGTTGGGCTACCTGTGGATCGTGGAGGCGCGCGCGAAGGTGCGCACGATCGGCGGCTTCGTCTATGCGATGGCCGTGCTCACGATGGCGATGGCGGTGTCCTTCTTCTATGTGGGGCCGACCGCCCTGCTCCCGGCGCTGAACTCGTACTGGCGGCAGATCCACGTGACGTCGATGATCGTGGCCTCATCGCTGCTCGGCGTCGGGTGCCTGCTCACGATCGTCTACCTGTTGAAGCTGGGGAGCGAGCGACGAGGGCTGCGACGGCTCGGCTCGCAGGTCCCGCCGCCGATCATGGGCGGCGCGATCGATGCGAGCGATCCCTCGGCGCCGCCCGGATACGCCGCGGGCGCGGACGAGCCGGTCGGGTCGGCGGCGACCGGATCGCGCCGGATCGCGCTGCCGCCCTCGGCGACGCTCGACGGGCTCGCGTACAAGTTCATCCGGTTCGGCTTCCCCGTCTGGACCTTCGGCGTCATCTGCGGGGCGATCTGGGCGCAGCAGACCTGGGGCCGGTATTGGGGCTGGGACCCGAAGGAGACGTGGTCGTTCATCACGTGGGTGATCTTCGCCGGCTACCTGCACGCGCGCGCCACCGCCGGGTGGAAGGGCACGCGTGCCGCGGTCGTCGCGATGGTCGGCTTCGCGTCGTTGCTCATCACGTATTACGCCGTGAACCTCTGGATCGCAGGCCTGCACACGTACGCAAAGTGATGCGAGACGACGGAAACCGCGCGTGTCCGACCCGCCCACCCTCGGTGGTACATTCCTGCCGGTTTGCGCCCCCGGGCGCGGCATCCGAACGATGAGGGGCAACGTGCGCAAGAAGGTCCTATGGGTCGGCGGGCTCCTCCTGCTGACCGTGCTGATGGGCGCCTGCCGCAAGGACCTTCCGCAGAACACCTTCGACCCGGCCGGACCGACCGCACAGTCCGAGAAGGACGTGCTCATCCTCCCGCTCGCGATCGCCGGCGTGATCTTCGTGCTGGTGGAGGGCGGCATCGTGTTGATCGCCCTCAAGTACCGCCACCGCAAGGACCGGGAGCGGATGCCCAAACAGCTGCACGGCAACACGCGGCTGGAGATCGGGTGGACGATCGCACCGGCGGTGTTGCTGGCGATCGTCGTGGTGCCCGCCGTGTCGCTGATCTGGCGGTTGTCCGACATCCCGCCGGGTGCGATGGAGATCAAGGTGCAGGGGTTCCAATGGTGGTGGGGCTACCAGTACCTCGACGAGGACATGAAGGTCGATTACGGCGATCGAGGCCCGATCACGACGGCCGATGTCCTCGTGATCCCGACGAACACGACGATCAACCTCTCGCTGGAGGCGGCGGGCGGTCTGATCGGCGGCGACAACCCCGACCACATCGTGATCCACTCGTTCTGGGCGCCCCGCCTGTTCGGAAAGCAAGACGTCGTCCCGGGTGCATCGGGGCAGGACAACCACATCGTCTTCTCGGCGTGGGAGCCGGGCACGTACTTCGGCCAGTGCGCGGAGTTCTGCGGCCTGCAGCACGGCATGATGAAGTTCCGCATCGTCGCGCTGGACCCTGCCGATTGGCAGGCGTGGGTCGCCAACCACAAGCAGCCCGCGCAGACACCGCCGGCCGGGACGCTCGCGGCCCAGGGGATGGACCTGTTCCTCGGTACGAACGGCCAGGGCGGGCAATGCATCGCGTGTCACGCGATCGGCGGCACGATCGCGGGGAGTCCGGCGGGACCGAACCTCACGAGGTTCGCGGACCCGACCCACGAGTGCTTCGCAGGATGTGACTTCGAGACCTTCATCGACGGGAAACCCAACGAAGAGGCGCTCGCCGCGTGGTTGCGAGATCCGAACGCGGTGAAGATGGGTACGAAGATGCCCAACTACCACCTGAGCCAAGAAGAGATCGACGCCCTTGTCGCCTACCTCTTCACCCTGTCCTAGGAGCGGATGCGGACGATGGCAAGCGTGACCGTTTCGACCGAGAAGGGGATCCTGCGTCGCCCGATGGCGACGACAGGGTGGTGGAGCTGGTTCACGACGGTGGACCACAAGAAGATCGGGATCCTGTACGGCGTCTCGTCGTTCCTGTTCTTCGTGTTGGGCGGGCTCGAGGCGCTGCTGATCCGTTCGCAGCTGGCCAAGCCCGGCAACACCCTGCTCAACGCGGAGCAGTACAACCAGATCTTCACGATGCACGCGCTGACGATGATCTTCCTGTTCGTCATGCCCATGTCGGCCGCGTTCTTCAACTACCTGATCCCGTTGATGATCGGTGCGCGCGACGTCGCGTTCCCGAGGCTCAACGCGCTGTCGTTCTGGGTCTTCCTGCTGGGCGCGCTCCTCCTGAACTCGAGCTGGTTCCTCGGCGGCGCGCCGGACGGCGGCTGGTTCGCCTATCCGCCCAACTCGGTGACCGACCCGGGCAACGGCATGACGTTCTACGCGATCGGCCTGCTGATCACCGGCATCGCCTCGACCATCGGCGCGATCAACCTGGCGATCACGATCCTGAACATGCGGGCGCCCGGCATGTCGATGTTCCGCATGCCGGTGTTCGTCTGGATGGGCCTCACCGTCCAGTTCCTGCTGGCGTTCTCGCTGCCGATCATCACGGTCGCGCTCTTCCAGCTGCTGTTCGACCGACGATGGGACACGGCGTTCTTCGATCCGACCCGCGGCGGCGAACCGATCCTGTGGCAGCACATGTTCTGGTTGTTCGGGCACCCGGAGGTCTACATCCTGATCTTGCCCGCGTTCGGCATCATCAGCGAGATCCTGCCGGTGTTCAGTCGCAAGCCGCTGTTCGGCTATCAGTTCGTCGTCTTCAGCGGGCTCGCGATCGGGTTCATCGGCTTCGGCGTGTGGGCGCACCACATGTTCGCCGCCGGGCTCGGGCCCGTCGCCAACACGGCGTTCGGGATCACCACCGCGATCATCGCGATCCCGACCGGCGTGAAGATCTTCAACTGGATGGGCACGATGTACGGCGGCGACCTCAAGTTCGACTCGCCGATGCTGTTCGCGGTCGGCGCCGTCGCGATGTTCGTGATCGGCGGGCTCTCCGGGGTGACGCACGCGATCGTGCCCTCGGACTACCAGCAGACCGACACCTATTACATCGTGGCGCACTTCCACTACGTGCTGTTCGGCGGCGCTGTGTTCGGGCTGTTCGGCGGGATGTATTACTGGTGGCCGAAGGTATTCGGCCGCATGCTCAACGAACCCTGGGCCAAGGTCCATTTCTGGGTGATGCTGCTGGGGTTCAATCTCACCTTCGGTCCGATGCACATCCTCGGCCTCGGCGGCATGATCCGCCGCGAGTACACCTACCCCGCGTCGCTCGGGCTGACGTTCTGGAACCAGGTGGCGACCGTCGGCGCGTTCATGATCGCGTTGAGCGTGCTCGTCTTCATCATCAACGCGGTCCGCACGCAGCTGCGGCCGGCGGGCCTGCTGGACGAGGACCCGTGGGACGCGCGCACGCTGGAGTGGACCACCTCGTGCCCGCCGCCGGCGTACAACTTCGCCGAGATCCCCACCGTCCACGCGCTCGATGAGTTCTGGCACCGCAAGTACGTCGAGGACCAGGAGGGTCGCCTCGTGCGCGTGCCCGCCGGCGCATCCGGCGGGGAGCACTCGGCTGAAGGCGGCCACGGCATCCACCTGCCGAGCCCGTCGTTCTGGCCGCTCGTCGTGTCGTTCGGGTTCCCGCTCATGGGCTACGGCGTGCTGTATTCCTGGTGGTTGGTCGGGGCCGGCGCGGTCGTGGTGGTCGTCGGGTTGATCGGCTGGGCCCTCGAGCCCTCGGTGGCGGAGTAGGCATGTCGGACATCACGCACCCGCCGCTGCACGAGGAGCACACCTCGACCGGGCTGTCCTCGACGAAGCTGGCGATGTGGCTGTTCCTCGCGTCCGAGTGCATGTTGTTCGGCGGGCTGATCACCGCCTACCTGCTGTACCGCGGCTCGAGCCTGACAGGCCCGTACCCGCAGGACGTCTTCGACATCGGCTACACCTCGGTGTCGTCGTTCGTGCTGCTGGCCAGCTCGCTGACGATGGTGCTCGCCCACAACGCGGCGCTCGACAAGGACTACGCGCGGATGCGGCTGTGGCTCGCCGGCACGGCGATGCTCGGGCTGACGTTCGTCGGCGGCCAGGTGTTCGAGTTCACGAGCTTCTACCGCGAGGGCCTGTCGCTGTCGACGAACCTGTTCGGGACGACCTTCTACGTGCTGACCGGATTCCACGGGGTGCACGTCACCGTCGGTGTCCTGATGCTCCTGGTCCTCGTCGTCATGTCGTGGCGCGGATCGCTGTCCGACGAGCCGGCGTTCCCCGTCGAGATGGTGGGGTTGTACTGGCACTTCGTGGACATCGTGTGGATCGTGATCTTCACCCTCATCTATCTGATCCCGAGCCCGCAGAAGTAGGTGCGATGACGACCGACGACCAGCACGCGACGCAGCGTCCCGCGGCGGCCGCGCACACCGAGTACCACCCGTCGGGACGCGAGTACGTCCGCGTCGGGTTGATCCTGGTGGCGCTCACCTGCCTCGAGGTCTGGCTGAGCTATTCGGACCTCGCCGGCGCCAGGCTGATCACCGCCCTGCTGATCTGCACGGTCGTCAAGTTCCTGATGGTGGTCGGGTACTTCATGCACCTGAAGTTCGACAACGGTCGCTTCTCGCGCATGTTCGCGCTGGGGGCGATCGGGGCGTTCACGTTGTACGTCGCGGTCCTGTTGATGTTCGGGATCTGGGGGAAGTAGCGATGCCCGCCTGGAACGCGCACATCGACGTCTGGCTGATCCTCGGGTCGGTCGTCGCCAGCTACCTGATCTGGTGCGCGCGGCACGAGCGCGACACCGGCCAGGCGACCTCAGCCCACGACCGGCGGCTGTTCCTCTCCGGGATGGCGGTGCTGTTCGTCGCCTCGGTGTGGCCGCTGCACGATCTGGCCGAGCGCACCTGGTACATGGCGCACATGGTGCAGCACATGGCCTACACGCTGGTCGCGGCGCCGCTGCTCGTGGCCGGGATCCCGGCGTGGATGTGGCGGTCGGTGCTGCGGACTCCGGCGCTGGCGCGGATCTGGCGCAACGTGACGCGCCCGGTGATGGCGCTCGTGATCTTCGACGGGGTGCTGCTGTTCACGCACTGGCCCGCCGTCGTCACGGCCTCGGTCGGCTCCGAACCGCTGCACCTGGCGCTGCACACGCTCATCGTCTTGTCGGCGCTGATCTTGTGGTGGCCGGTGTTCTCCCCGCTGCCCGAGATGCCGCCGATCTCGCCGCCCGGGCAGATCCTGTACCTGTTCGTCCAGTCGCTCGCGCCGACGATCCCCGCCTCGTTCCTGACCTTCGGGCATGAGCCGCTCTACAAGGTGTATGCGACGTTCCCGCGACTGCTCGGGGTCTCGGTCATGACCGACCAGCTGATCGCGGGGCTGATCATGAAGATCCTCGGCGGGCTGATCCTGTGGGGCTTCATCGCCGTGATCTTCTTCCGGTGGGGCACGCGCGAACGCGAGCAGGGCTGGGACGCGCTGGCGATGCAGGACGTGGAGGCAGATCTGCGCGCGGGGCTGCACAGATGACCGACGACGAGCGGACGCCTGCGTCCCCGGAGCCTGCACGGCCGGCTCCGCGCCAGAGCCTGCTGCTGCCGGTCGTGATCCCGCTCGGCCTGCTCGCGATCATCGGGCTCGTCCTGTGGGGCTTCTCGCGCGTGCTGCTGCGTGTCGAGCCAAAGGTGGCGACCGTGACCGCGCTGCTCGTGGCCTCGTCGATCGTCGCGATCGTCGCGATCGCCGCCTCGCGCAAGCGTGTGACGAGCAACTCGCTCCTGACGGTCGTCGGCGGCGTCTTCGGCGTCGCCATGCTGCTGTCGGGCGCGGCGCTCCTCGTGGGCACGGCGACGGGGGAGAGCGGCGTGGAGACGGTGGCCGTGGCGCTGGCCGCGCCCGAAGGGCGCCGCCGTGACCGGGTACGACCTGAAGACGCTGACGGCCCCCGCAGACACGCCGTTCACGATCGCGTTCAACAACCAGGATCCCGGCGTGCAGCACAACGTCGTCGTCGCCTCGGCGGACCCCGCGAAGGACCCGTCGGCGGAGACCTTCCTCGACGGAGAGGTCATCACCGGCCCCACCGCGTTCGACTACGAGGTGCCGGCGCTGCCGGCCGCCGAGTACGTCTATTTCTGCAAGATCCACCCGACCACCATGAAGGGCGTGCTGACGGTGGCCGTCGGAGCGCAGCCCGGCACCGGCGCGAGCGGCAACGTCATCACCGCGGAGAACCTGGCGTTCGACCGCGACACGCTGTCGTTCCCGGCCGACACCGCCTCGACGCTGACCTTCCAGAACAACGACGCGGGCGTGCCGCACAACGTCGCGATCTACCCCGACGCGTCCTCGTCGAAGGCGTTGTTCACGGGCGATCTGGTGACCGGCGTCGCGACCGCCACGTACGACATCCCTGCGCTGCCCGCCGGGTCGTATTACTTCCACTGCGATGTCCACCCGGACATGAACGGGACCGTGACCGTGGGCAAGGAGGCGGGTGGCCCGCCGTCGAGCGGCCCGCCGCCGAGCGGGAGCGGCCCGCCGCCCACCGAGAGCTCGGCGCCGCCGAGCAGCGGAAGCCCGCCGCCGCCGAGCGGCGGCGCGACGGTGACTGCGTCGGGGCTCGCGTTCGATCCGACGACGATCTCGCTGCCCGCCGGCACGGCCTCGACGATCACGCTCGACAACCAGGACGCCGGCGTGCCGCACAACATCTCGATCTGGACCGACGACACCTATAGCGGCGACCCGCTGTTCACCGGCGACATCGTGACGGGCGTCGCGAAGCAGGACTACGCCATCCCCGCCCTGGAGCCAGGGACGTACGCGTTCCGATGCGACGTACACACCACGATGACCGGGACCATCACCGTCGGCTGACGACGCGGGCGTCCGCGTGGCCGTTGGGTAGCGTGTAGCGGTGCACATCCCGCGTCCCCTGTTGATCCTCGTCGTGCTCGCGGTCGCCGCCGTCGGCTGCACGCGAGGCGAAGCAGCCACCGAGACCGGCACCGGTGTCCGGACGATGTCCGAGCCGCTGCCCGTTCTCGAGGGGAACGACCTGCAGGGCAACGCGATCAGCTCGGCCGATCTCGCCGGTCACGTACTGGTCGTCAACGCGTGGGCGACGTGGTGCACCCCGTGCGAGCACGAACAACCGGCGCTCGTGCAGGTCGCGAGACGCTACGCCGATCGCGGCGTCCGCTTCCTGGGCATCGACCATATGGACCAGACGGCGGCTGCCACGGAATGGGTCCGGACCTATCACGTGCCGTATCCGAGCATCGCCGACCCCTCGGGGCGCTTCGCCACCTCGTTCGACTACTTCGGCCTGCCCGACACCTACATCGTCGACGCGGGCGGGACGATCCGCTACGCGGTCGGGCCCGGTGCGACGACGGCGACGCAGCTGTCGGGGCTCCTGGACCAGGTGCTTGCCGCTCAGACGAGCGCGTCGAGCGCCACCGCGACGAACAGTCCCGCCAGGTAGAGCATCGAGAACGTGAAGACCCGCCAGGAGCGGTCGTCGGTCGGCTCGCGCCACAGCCGCAGGCACCGGTAGACGAAGGCCCCGCCGAGCACGACCGCGGTTGCGACGTAGATCGGTCCCATCGAGGCGATCGGCACGAGCAGCAGCGTCGTGGCGAACAGGACGAGCGAGTACAGGAAGATCTGCTTGCGGGTCTCGTCCGCGCCGCGCACCACCGGCAGCATCGGCACGCCGGCGGCCGCGTAGTCGTCGCGCATCCGTAGCGCCAGCGCCCAGAAGTGCGGCGGCGTCCACACGAAGACCACCGCGAACAGCACGAGCGCCGGCATCGCGAGCGACCCGGTGACCGCGGCCCAGCCGACGAGGACCGGCACGGCCCCCGCCGCGCCGCCGATCACGATGTTCTGATCGGTCGAGCGCTTGAGCCACATCGTGTAGACGAAGACGTAGAACGCGATCGCGGACAGCGCCAACAGTGCGGCGAGCACGTTCACCGTGACGGCGAGGAACAGGTAGGAGGCGGCGGCGAGCATGAACCCGAACCGGAGCGCCGCGTCGGGCTCGATCCGGTGACCGGGCAGCGGTCGCTGCCGGGTCCGTTTCATGATCTGGTCGATGTCGCGATCGAGGTACATATTCATCGCGTTGGCGGCGCCCGCGGCCAAGGTGCCGCCGATGAGCGTGGCCAGGATCAACCCGATCGGGGGGATTTCGCCCGCCGCCAGGACCATCGCGGGCACGGTGATGATCAGCAGCAGCACGATGATGCGCGGTTTCGTCAGCGCGATGTAGGCGCGCACCGTGTCGCCCATCGCCGACGGGGTCTCACCGGCCACCGTCGCCGACTCGAGCGCCTCCAGGGCCGGCGTGCCCGAGGGCTCGACGCGCGCGGCCATCGCCAGCGCCACGATGGCGGTCCAGATCAACGCCGACAGCCCGACGTGCGCGGCACGGGCCCACGTCGCGAGCTCGGTCAACACGTTGGCGCCGCCCACGAGCACCTGCAGGGCCAAGAGGACGAGGGCCGCCGTGGAGAGGCGAACCAGGAGCGGCGACCGCGGGCGCATCGTGCGCGCGCGGATCATGCACCACACGAACAGGGAGACGATGACGATCGCGAGCACACGGTGGGCGAACATGGCGACCGCGCCCGGTCGTGCCAGGTCGGGAACGATGCTGTCGCCCATCAGCGGCCATTCGCGGAACGCGAGCCCCGCTCCCTCGGCCCGGACGTAGGTGCCGACCAGCAACATCCCGTAGGTCGCGGCAGCCGTCCAGGCGGTCAGCCGTCGATAGCTTCGCTGCCCCGACCCCGCCGGCAGCCAGAGCCGCGCGGCGATCGCCACCGCGATCCCCAAGACGAGGAACGCCACCGCGAAATGGATCGTGACCACGCTGGGGTTCTCGTGGGTCGCGATGATCCAGCCGCCGATCGCCGCCTGTGTCACGAACAGCGGCAGCAGGATCACGGCCATGATGGCCGCCGGGCGGTCGACGTCGCGGCGCCGAAGCAGCGACCACGCGCCGGCGATACCCAACGTCAGGGTCAAACACCCTGCGACGAAGGCGAGCAGCCGGTGCGTGTACTCGATCAACGTGTGGTACTCGAGGCGCGGGATCCAGGAGCCGAAGCACTGTGGCCAGTCGGGACAACCGTCGCCGGAGCCGGTTGCACGCACGACCCCGCCCCACGCGATCAGGAGCAGGATGGCGACGACGGTCGCCGTTGCGAGGGCCCGAACGGTGCGCTTCATCGGCTTCGGCGCACCATGATAGGCGGTCTGCCTGTCGCTGGCTCGGGCTTGGGATACTGGGCCGCATGACGCCGACCTCCGCAGCCCCCGTGCCCGCGCTCGCGGGGGTCGCGACGCGCATCGACGAGGTGCTCGTGACCTTCCTCGGGGATCGCCGCGCCGAGGCCGTCGCGATCGAGCCGAGCGCGACCGAGCCGATCGATGAGATCGAGCGTCTCGTGCGCGCGGGCGGCAAGCGCATCCGGCCGGCGTTCTGCGTCTGGGGGTATCGGGCCGCGGGCGGCGCCGACACGCCCTCGATCTGGTCGGCCGCCGCGGCGCTGGAACTGCTGCACACGATGGCCTTGATCCACGACGACGTGATGGACGACGACGCGGAGCGACGGGGGGAGCCGACGGTGCACGCGCGGCAGGCCGCCGCCGCGGCGCGTCGGGGACAGGCACGTCCGGCGCTCGTCGGCACGGGGGTCGCGATCGTCGCAGGCGACCTGGCCGCCGCCTTCGCCGATCAGTTGTTGGCGACCTCGGGGTTCCCTCCCGAGCGGCAGGCCGCCGCGGCGGTGAGGTTCGAGACGCTCCGGCTGCAGCTCGCGCTTGGCGCGTACCTCGATCTCGCCTCCGTCGAGGTCGAGCCCGACACGATCGCCTATCTCAAGGGCGGCGCCTACACGGTCGAGGGCCCGCTGCTGGTGGGCGCGGCGCTGGCCGGGGCGTCGGCGGGAGTGGACGAGGCCTTGCGTCGCTACGCGCGGCCTCTGGGGCAGGCCTTCCAGCTGCTGGACGACCTGGCGGACGGCGACGCGCCGGTCGGGGCCACACGCGAGGACGCGGACGCGCTGGTGGCGACCGCCCGTGCGACGCTTGGGGGCCCGATCGCGCCGGAGGCCGTCGTCGCCCTGGATCAGCTGGCCGAGCTCGTGGGGTCACTGTGACCGAGGACGTCGCCGTGATCCGGCGGATGTTCCGCGACGTGCCGACCTGTCGCGTGGCGACCGTGCGCCCCGACGGCGGACCCCACGTCGCGTCGAGATGGTTCGTGTGGCAGGAGGACGCGATCTATGTCGGGACGCGGGTGGGCGACACCACGTGGGAGGACGCGTTGCGCGACGCGCGCGTGTCGGTGCTCGTGGATCGTGGCCGCGACTGGCTCGAGATGTCCGGCGCGCGGATCGACGGGACGGCGGAGTCGCTGCCGGCCGAGCATCCCGACCTCCGCGCACCGATGTCGGCATGGCACGACAAGTATCGAACGCTGCTGACGGGGGAGGGGTTCGAGCGGTTCACGCAGGCCGTCCCCGTCCTCGGGTTCCTCCGGGTGGTGCCCGCGGTGGTGGCGACGTGGGACCACACGCCTCGCGGCTAGACTGCCGCCGGGCGTGTCGCCAGGGTGCGGTAGGCTGAGCTTGTGAAAAGTTTCACAAGCCCTGGACGGTAGCGGCGACCGCGGCATAGGGGGCATGACGGTGCAGGAAATCGAGACGGATGTGCTCGTCGTCGGCGCCGGCCCGGGAGGGTCGGCGACCGCCTATCACCTCGCCAGACACGGGATCGACGTCACCGTCATCGAGAAGGCCGCGTTCCCCCGCGAGAAGGTGTGCGGCGACGGCCTGACGCCCCGCTCGGTCAAGGCGATCCAAGACATGGGCGTCGACACCGAGGATCCGCGCTTCGAGCGGGTGATCGGGCTGCGGGTGTACGCGCGTGGCACGACGATCCAGCTGCCCTGGCCAGACCTGACCTCGTTCCCGCCCTTCGGGCTCGTCATGCCCCGGGACGGATTCGATCACCTGCTGGCCGATCGCGCCGTCAAGGCGGGCGCCCGGCTGCTCGAACGGACCGAGGCGATCGAGCCGGTCTTCGTCGACGGGTATGTTCGCGGCGCATCCGTGCGCACCACCGGCGAGCGCGATGCGGAACCGCGCACGATCCGCGCTCGCTACGTGGTCGCCGCCGACGGCGCCGCGAGCCGCTTCGGGAAGCCCGCCGGCGTGCGCCGGGACACCGGGAAGCCCTTGGGGATCGCGGCGCGCCGCTACTACCGCGTGGACTACCACCCGGGGCCCTGGATCGAATCGTGGCTGGACCTGTGGGACGGCGATCTGTTGCTGCCGGGCTATGGCTGGCTGTTCCCGGTGGCCGGCGGCCGCATCAACCTCGGCGCCGGTCTGCTCAACACCTTCTCGAACTTCAAGGACGTGTCCGCGCAGCAGCTGTTCGCGGCGTTCGCGCGGATGCTGCCGCCGGACTGGGGCATCGACGAGGACACCGCCGAGGGCCGCGTGCTGTCGGGGCCGCTGCCGATGGGCATGAACCGGACGCCCGCCGTGGTGCCGGGGTTGCTGCTGGTCGGGGACGCCGTCGGGGCCGTGAACCCGTTCAACGGCGAGGGCATCGCCTACGCGATCGAGACCGGCCAGATCGCCGCGGAGCTCGTGCACGAGGCGCTCGTCAACGACCGGCCCGCGCTGACGATGCGATACGGCCAGGTCCTGCGCGACACCTACGGTGGCTACTTCGCGATCGGGCGCCAGTTCGCCAAGGTGATCGGCAAGCCGGCCATCATGGGGCGGGCGACCGAGCACCTGCTTCCCCGTCGGGCGATCATGGCCTTCGCCCTGCGCGCGATGGCGAACCTCAGCGACGGACGGGACGGCGACCTGCAGGATCGCATGCTCGATCTGGCGATCCGGGTGGCGAAGGCGGCCTGAGCGATGGCTCGTAGGATGGGGGCCCGATGCTGATCGACTACCTGCCCATCGTCGTGATGGCCGGGCTGGCTGCGGTCTTCGCGATCGGTTCGCTGGCCGCCTCGTCGCTGTTGCGTCCGAACAAGCCCAACCCCGTGAAGCTGTCCGCGTACGAATGCGGCAACGATCCGGTGCGGCTGCCGCGCGGCGAGCGGTTCAGCGTCAAGTTCTACGTCGTCGCGATGCTGTTCATCATCTTCGACATCGAGACGATCTTCTTGTTCCCATGGGCCGTGTCGTTCCGACGCCTCGGCATGTTCGGGCTCGTCGAGATGGCGGTGTTCATCGGGCTCGTGTTCGTGGCCTACGTCTACATCTGGCGCAAGGGCGGGTTCGACTGGGCGCACGAGGAGGTCACGCCGAACGAGGCAGAGGACATCGCGATCCGCGAGCGCTCGCTGGTCGAGGACGTGGCCCATGCCGGTTGAGCGCTACGAGGGGATCCACCTGGGCACCACGCCCGAGGAGATCACCGAAGAGGTCGAGCGCGGCGTCCTGCTGACGACGATGGACCGGGCGATCGGCTGGGCCCGCAAGCAATCGATGTGGCCGGCCACCTTCGGCCTCGCCTGCTGCGCGATCGAGATGATGGCCACCGGAGCCGGGCAGTACGACCTGTCGCGCTGGGGGATGGAGCTGTTCCGCGCCTCCCCGCGGCAGGCCGACCTCATGATCGTGTCGGGCCGCGTGTCGCAGAAGATGGCGCCGGTGCTCCGGCGGATCTACGACCAGATGCCCGAGCCGAAGTGGGTCATCTCGATGGGCGTCTGCGCCTCGGCCGGCGGCATGTTCACGAACTACGCGATCGTCCAGGGCGTCGACACGATCGTGCCCGTCGACGTCTACGTGCCCGGGTGCCCGCCCAAGCCGGAGATGCTGATGCACGGGATCCTCACGCTGCAGAAGAAGGTGCGAACCGAGGAGCCCTTCCGGTGAGCCTCGAGGCGATGGCCGCGACCGTCGCGGCTCGCTATCCGGATGTGCTCGTGGCCCGCGGTGAGGTGAGCGTGGTGCTCGATCGCGAGCAGCTCCTCGAGGCGCTCGCCTGGCTCCGCGAGGAACCGACGCTGGAGCTCGGGTTCCTGTCGAGCATCACCGCCACACACTGGCCCGGGCGCGAGCCGGCGTTCTGGCTGGACTACGAGCTGCGATCGATGACCCTGCGCCACCGCCTCCGGGTGAAGGTCGGCTGTGGGGACGAGGACGCCCGAGTGCCGTCGGTGACGTCGCTGTTCCCGACGGCGAACTGGCACGAGCGGGAGACGTTCGACTTCTACGGGATCGATTTCGCCGGCCATCCGGACCTCACGCGGATCCTGCTCCCCGCCGATTGGGAGGGGTATCCCCTGCGGAAGGACGAGCCGCTCGGGGGCGTGCCCACGTGGTACCACGGCGCCACGATGCCGCCGATCGACGAGCGGGGGATGGCGTGAGCGACCCCGGGCAGCGCGGCGCCGGCGCCGCCTTCGATCCGGCCGGCGACATCGCCGAGGCGTTCCGCGACCCGGTCTCGGGTGACTTCCGCCAGGAGACGATGATCATCAACATGGGGCCGCAGCACCCCTCGACCCACGGCGTGCTGCGTCTGCTGCTCGAGCTGGACGGCGAGTCGGTGATCCGGTGCAAGCCCGTGATCGGCTACCTCCACACCGGTATCGAGAAGAACACCGAGTACCGCACCTGGGTGCAGGGCATCACCTACGTCACGCGCGCCGACTACGTGGCGCCGTTCTTCAACGAGCTGGCGTACTGCCTGGGCGTCGAGCGGCTGCTCGGCGTCGAGGTGCCCGAACGCGCGCGGTTGATCCGGATCCTCGTGTGCGAGCTGAACCGGATCACGTCGCACCTGGTCGGGCTTGCGACGACCGGCCTGGAGATGGGCGCCGTCTCGATCATGCTCTACGGGCTCCGCGAGCGCGAGATGATCATGGACATCTTCGAGGGGCTCACCGGTCTGCGCATGAACCACGCGTACATCCGGATCGGCGGCGTCGTGATGGACCTGCCCGAGGACGGCCCGCGCAAGATCCGCGACCTGATCGACATCCTTCCGAGTCGGATCGACGAGTACGAGACGCTGCTGAACGACAACCCGATCTGGCGTGAGCGCCACGAAGGGGTGGCGGTGCTGACGGCCGAGCGGTGCCTCGAGCTCGGGGTCACCGGGCCGGTGCTGCGGGCCGCCGGCTCGACCGCAGATCTCCGCAAGGACATGCCCTACGGCGGCTACGAGACGTTCGACTTCGACGTGCCGACCCGCACCGAGGGCGACGCGTACGCGCGCTACCGCGTGCGGATCGACGAGATGCGCGAGTCGCTCAAGATCGTCGAACAGGCGCTCGATCGGCTCAAGGCGACGCCGGGCCCCTTCATGATCGAGGACCCGAAGATCGGCTGGCAGTCGCGCCTGTCGGTCGGTCCCGACGGGATCGGCAACGACCCCGACTTCCTCGCGCACATCATGGAGGGGTCGATGGAGGCCCTGATCCACCATTTCAAGATGGTGACGCAGGGTGTCGAGGTGCCGGCCGGCGAGGTCTACAGCTGCGTCGAGGCGCCGCGGGGCGAGCTCGGGATGTACCTGGTCTCCGACGGCGAGCATCGGCCCTACCGGGTGAAGATCCGGGACCCCTCGTTCGTGAACCTGCAGGCGCTCCCCGACGTGATCGAGGGATACCTGGTGGCCGACGTCATCGCGGCCGTGTCGTCGCTGGATCCCGTGATGGGCGGGGTCGATCGTTGATGAGCGTCTTCGAGGGCGCCGTGCTGGAGGACGCGCGCACGATCCTGGCCCGCTATCCGGCCGAGCATCAGCGCTCCGCGATCATGCCGCTGCTGTACGTGGCGCAGTCGGTCGAGGGCATGGTCGGGCGCGAGGCGCTGCGCGAGATCGGCGAGCTGCTCGGCATCACGACGGCCGAGGTCGAGGCCGTCGCGACCTTCTACTCGATGTACCGCCTGCGGCCGACGGGCGAGCACGTCGTTAACGTGTGCACGAACCTCGCCTGCAAGCTGCGCGGCGCCGCGGACGTCTACGAGGCCGCCCACGAGGCGGCCGGCATCGCGCACGGCGAGGAGCTGTCGGCCGACGGCCTGTTCACGGTGCACGAGGAGGAATGCCTCGGCGTCTGCGACTTCGCACCGGCGGTGCAGGTGAACTTCTGCAACCACGACGCGGTCGGTCCCGACCGGATGCGCGAGCTGATCGCGACCCTGCGCGCCGGCGAGGTGCCGGCGCCCGCTCGCGGCCCGGCGTTCGCCAGTTTCAAGGCCGCCTCCCGCGCGCTGGCGGGCCTCGAGGAGGTTCCCGCGTCGTGACGATCGACCTCGAGCCCCGTCTGACGCGCAATTGGAGCGACCCGAACGCGATCGGGCTCGACGGGTACGTCGCCGCCGGCGGGTACACGGGGCTGCGCCAGGCACTCGGCATGGACGACAGCGACATCGTCGAGCTCGTGAAGGCCAGCGGTCTGCGCGGCCGCGGCGGGGCGGGATTCCCGACGGGGATGAAGTGGGGGTTCGTGCCGCGCGACACGGGCAAGCCCACCTATGTGGTCGTCAACTTCGACGAGTCCGAGCCCGGCACGTGCAACAACCGCGAGCTGGTCGAGCGAGAGCCGCACCGGCTGCTCGAGGGAACCGCGATCGCGGCGCTCGCGATCGGCTGCGAGACCGCCTACATCTACGTGCGCGGCGAGTACCTCTGGCAGTCGATCGTCCTGGAGCGCGCGATCGCCGAGGCCTACGCGGGTGGGTACCTCGGCGCCGATGTCTGCGGATCGGGGACTCGTGTCGACGTCGTATTGCATCGCGGCGCCGGCGCCTACATCTGCGGCGAGGAGACCGCGCTGTTGAACTCGCTGGAGGGCCTGCGCGGACAACCGCGCCTGCGCCCGCCGTTCCCGGCGGTCGAAGGCCTGTTCGCCAGCCCGACCGTGATCAACAACGTCGAGACGCTGATGAACGTGCCCGACATCATCACGCGAGGCGCCGAGTGGTTCCGCTCGGTCGGCACCGAGAAATCGCCCGGCACGAAGATGCTCACGCTCAGCGGCAAGGTGGAGCGTCCCGGGAACTACGAGATCGCGCTGGGCACGCCGTTCTCGGCGGTCCTCGAGGAGCTCGGCGGTGGGGTGCTCGGCGGGCGGGCGCTCAAGGCCTGGACCCCCGGCGGCTCCTCGACGCCGTTGCTGACGGCGGCCCACGTCGACACCGGTTTGGACTACGAGTCGCTGGCGGCCGCGGGGTCGCTGCTCGGCACGGCCGCGATCATGGTGCTCGACGAGACCGACTGCGTCGTGGACTGCGCGCAACGGATGGTCGCGTTCTACGCACACGAGTCCTGCGGCAAGTGCACCCCGTGCCGGGAGGGCACCTGGTGGGCCACCCGCGTGCTCGAGCGTCTGGAGGACGGGTACGGGCGCCGCGAGGATCTGCCGCTCATGCACGACATGGGGACCAACATCCTTTTCCGCGCGTTCTGCGCGCTGGCCGACGGCACGGCGAGCGTCATCAACTCCTCGCTCGCGCACTTCGCCGACGAGTACGAGGAGCATGTGCGGCTGGGTCGGTGCCCGCTGCGCGAGGAGCCGGCGGAGGTGCTCGCGTGAGCGCCGATCTGGTCACCCTGACGATCGACGGCACCGAGGTCACCGTCCCGAAGGGCACGCTGATCATCCGCGCCGCCGAGCAGGTCGGGGTCGAGATCCCGCGGTTCTGCGATCACCCGTACCTGGAGCCCGCGGGCGCGTGTCGCCAGTGCTACGTCCAGATCGAGGGGCAGCCGAAGCTGGCGACCTCCTGCACCGTCACCGTCGCCCCGGGCATGGTGGTGAGCACGCAGAACACGAACGACTCGGTGCGGCAGGCGCAGGTGGCGAACCTCGAGTTCCTCTTGCTGAACCACCCGCTGGACTGTCCGGTGTGTGACCGCGGTGGGGAATGCCCGCTGCAAGACCAGGCGCTGGCGTTCGGACCCGGCGAGAGCCGCTTCGTCGAGGCCAAGCGGACGTTCCCGAAGCCGATCCCGATGTCGCCGCTGATCGGGCTGGACCGGGAACGATGCGTGCTGTGCGCGCGCTGCACGCGGTTCTGCGATCAGATCAGCGGTGACCGGTTCCTCGAGCTCTACGCGCGGGGGGCGGGGGAGCGGGTCGCGATCGCCGCCGGCGAGGACCTGCGATCGCCGTTCTCGGGCAACGTCGTGCAGATCTGCCCGGTCGGGGCGTTGACCGCCACGCCCTACCGGTTCGTCGCGCGACCGTTCGACCTCACGAGTGTCGACACCGTCTGCCGTCACTGCAGCGCCGGGTGCGCCGTGCGCGTCGACCAGCGGCGCGGCGAGGTCGTGCGGGTGCTCGCGCGCGAGAACCCCGAGGTCAACGACGCCTGGATCTGCGACAAGGGCCGGTTCGCGTTCCACCACGACGACGCGGGCGGCCGGATCACGACACCGCTCGTGCGCGATCGCGGTCTGGAGGCGACCTCGTTCGGCGAGGCGTTGTCGGCGGTCGCCGACGCGTGCCACGGCGCGCGCGTCGGCGTGATCGCGGGCGGGCGCCTGCTCGACGAGGACGCGTACGCATTGTCGAAGCTCGCGCGCACCGTGCTGCGGACCAACGACCTGGACCACCGTCGGGCGCCGCACGGCGGCGCGGCCGAGGTGCTGGCCGCGGCCGGTGCCGAGGGCGTGACGTATCGCGAGATCGAGGGCGCCGCCACGATCGTGGTTGTCGGGCTCGATGCGGAGCAGGAGGTGCCGATCCTGCACCTGCGCCTGCGCAAGGCGGCGGCCCGCGGCGCTCGGATCGTGGTCGTGGCCGCGCGCCGGACCCGGCTGCATGACGTCGCCGAGCACGTGCTCGTGCGACCCGGGGGCGAGGCAGAGGCGCTTGCCGCGATCGCGGCGGGCAGCGATCGGGCGGGCGCCGGCGCCGCGCTCGCATCCGCCGGGGAGCGCGGGATCGTCCTTGCCGGCGCCCGACTCGGAGAGCAGGAGGGGGCCGCCGACGGCGCCGTCGCCGCCGCGCGGGCGCACGGCGCCCGATTCGCGTGGATCCCTCGCCGTGCGGGCGATCACGGCGCGCTGCGGGCGGGCGTGCACCCCGCCTTCGGCCCCGGCGGCCGCCGGCTGGACGTCCCAGAAGAGCGCGCCGAGCTCGAGACCGTCTGGGGACCCGTGATGATCGATTCCGTCGGCCGCGGCACGACCGACATCCTGCGCGCGGCGGCCGAACACGAACTCGACGTCCTCTACCTGATCGGCGTCGACCCGCTCCGCGACGCCCCCGACGCCGGGCTCGCCCGCCGCGCGCTGCAGAACGTCGCCACCGTCGTCGTCCAGTCGCTGGAGCTCGGCGACCTGCAGCCGTACGCGAGTGTGTTCCTGCCTGCCGCGTCGTTCCTCGAGCGCGAGGGGCATGTGAGCGACTGGGAGGGCCGCAGCCAACGCATCGGCCCACTCCGCGCCGCCGCCGGGATCAGCCGTCCGGACTGGGAGATCTTCGCGGGGCTCGCGGCCGCGTGCGGCGGCGACCTCGGCTTCGACACCCTGGACGAGCTGCACGAGGAGATGGCGCGCCTGTGGTCCCCGCGCGAGGTCGTCGTGGAGCCCTCGCGCACCGGCCCCTCGCCTACGTCCGAGGGTCTGACCCTCTGCACGTATCACCTGCTGGTCGACGAGGGCCGGATGTCCGAGGGTACCGACGAGCTCAAGGCCACCCTGTCGGAGCCCGCCTTCGCCGAGATGCACCCGAGCGACGTGGCCTCGCACGGCCTCGCCGACGGCCTGGGCGTCCGGTTGCGCACCGCAGCCGGCGAGGCCGTGGTGCCGCTGCGCGTGACCGATCACATCGCGCTCGGCACGGTGTTCGTGCCGTTCAACCAGCCGGGGCTGGCGGCGAACACATTGCTCTCGGGGTCGTTCACCACCGCGGTCGAGGTCGAGGCCATCGATGTCGAGGCCCTGGCAGCCGTCGGAGAGGATGCGTCGTGACCTGGATCGACTGGGGGATCCTGCTCGGCAAGGTCGTGATCGTGTTCGTCGGGATCCTGGTCTCCGTCCTGCTGTTCATCTGGATGGAGCGCAAAGTGATCGCCGACTTCCAGACACGTCTTGGCCCGATGCGCGCGGGGCCCCGCGGCGTCCTGCTCTCGCTCGCGGACGGGATCAAGCTCTTCTTCAAGGAGGCGATCCGGCCGACCCAGTCCGACCCGTGGGTCTATCGGCTCGCGCCGATGTTCGCGGTGATCCCCGGGTTCCTCGCGTTCGCGATCGTGCCCTTCGGCCCCTCGGTGTACATCTTCGGGCGTACCGTCGGGCTCCAACTGGCGGACCTGTCCATCGGCGTGCTCTGGGTGCTCGCGATGACCTCGATCGGCGTCTACACCGTCGTGCTCGCCGGCTGGTCGAGCGGCTCGAACTACCCGTTGCTCGGCGGGGTGCGCTCCACCGCCCAGATGATCAGTTACGAGGTCGCGATGGCGCTGTCCCTCGTCGCGTTGCTGATGTTCGCGGGGCATCTGCGCACCTCCGAGATCGTCGATGCGCAGGCCAAGGTCTGGTACGCGATCCCGCAGTTCCCGGCGTTCGCCGTGTTCCTCATCTGTGCGCTCGCGGAGGTCAACCGCCCACCGTTCGACCTGGCCGAGGCCGAGTCCGAGCTGGTGGCGGGGTTCCACACGGAGTACTCGGGCATCCCGTTCGCGATGTTCATGCTGGGCGAGTACGTCAACGCCGTCGTCGTGTCCTCGATCGCCGTCACCCTGTTCCTCGGCGGCTGGCGGGGCCCCTGGCCGTGGGACGGCGCGTGGTTCGTCGTCGGCGGCGTCCTGTGGTTCCTGTTCAAGCTGGTCTGCGTGATGTATCTGTTCATGCTCGTGCGCGCGACGCTGCCGCGCATGCGCTATGACCGGCTGATGAACTTCGGCTGGAAGTACCTGATCCCGTTCGGGCTGTTCTGGGTGCTCGCGACCGGGGCGATCATCGTGCTGCCGGACCGGTACGGGCGGCAGCGCGGCGCGGTCATCGCGGTCGGTCTGATCGTGGCCGCCTGGCTGATCGGCACGATGGTGAAGCCCCTGCTCGACGCGCGTCATGAGGAGGTGCCGGCATGAGCGACGAGACCACCGAGCCCGAGCGCCACTCCTCACCCGTCTGGGCGGTTGCCAAGGGCATGGGCACCGTGTTCAAGCAGACCTTCCGTCGGGACAACACCGAGCAGTACCCGAAGGAGATCGTGCCCCCGCCGGAACGCTCGCACATCGGCCGGCACCGGCTGAACCGCCACGACAACGGCCTGGAGAAGTGCATCGGGTGCGAGCTGTGCGCCTACGCGTGCCCCGCCGACGCGATCTGGGTCGAGGGGGCGGACAACGATCCTGCCGCGCCCGTGAGCCCCGGCGAGCGCCACGCGAAGGACTATCAGATCAACTACCTGCGCTGCATCATGTGCGGCCTGTGCGTCGAGGCCTGCCCGACGCGGGCTCTCACGTTGACGAGCTACTACGAGATGGCGTTCACCTCGCGCGAAGACGCGATCTGGACCAAGGAGCAGCTGCTCGAGCCCCCGCCGGCCCTCGGCACCGACCCGGTCGACAAGGAGGGCATCTAGGGTGCCCCTGGACAACGTCGTCTTCTGGGTCTTCGCCCCGATCTCGATCGCCGCGGCCGTCGGCATGCTTGTGATGCGCAACGTGATCCACGCGGCGCTGTTCCTGGTGGTGAACTTCGGTTGTATCGCCGTGATGTACCTGCTGCTGGATGCGCCGTTCCTGTTCGCCGTGCAGATCGTCGTCTATGCGGGCGCGATCATGGTGCTGTTCCTGTTCGTGATCATGCTGCTCGGGGTGGATCGCAGCGACGTGCGAACCGAGCGGCTGTTCCTGCAGCGGCCCCTCGCGATCGTGTTGGCGCTCGCGTTCCTCGCCGAGATCACGGTCGCGGTCCACGCGGCGATCGGGTTCTCGACGCTGGCGCCCGAGGGGTTCGATCAGCTGCAGCCCAACGGGAACGCGCAGGCGATCGCGGAGGTGCTGTTCCGGGACTACTTCTTCCCGTTCGAGGTCACCTCGATCCTGCTGATCGTGGCGGCGATCGCCACGATGGTGCTGGCGCAGCGCAGGGTGCGCGCCGTCACCCAGGCCGAGCTCGTGGCCACCGCCGAGGCTGGAGCCGGGGCCACCTCGTGAGGACCCCGATCAGCTACTTCCTCCTGCTGGCGGCGGTGCTGTTCGCGATGGGCACCGTCGGCGTGCTCGTGAATCGCAACGCGCTGCGCATCTTCATGTCGGTCGAGTTGCAGCTGAACGCAGTCAACCTGACCCTCGTCGCGTTCGCGCGCATGCACAACGACCTGACGGGGCAGGTGCTCGCCTTCTTCTCGATGGTGGTCGCCGCGGCGGAGGTGGTCGTCGGCCTCGCCATCATCGTGTCGATCTACCGGCGCCGCCGCAGCGTCGACGTCGACGACGTCCGGGAGATGCGGTGGTAGAGACCCTGACGTCGCACGAGTCGAGCGTGCTGTGGCTGATCCCGGCGATCCCGTTGGCGGTCGCGACGCTGAACCTGTTCCTCGGGAAACGGCTCGGTCGCTGGGCGGGGGTGCTGGCGACGCTTGCCGTGGCCGCGTCCTTCGCGATCTCGGTGGCGGTCGTGACCGACCTGCTCGGCCGTCCCGCCGGGGAACGGCTCGAGCTGCAGCATCTCTTCGATTGGATCTCGGTCGGCGGGTTCCGGGTCGGCGCCGACCTGCGGCTGGACGCACTGAGCGCCACGATGGTCCTGGTCATCACAGGGATCGGCGCGCTGATCCACCTCTACTCGATCGGCTACATGGCCGAGGATCCGCGCCGCGGCCGGTACTTCGCCTACCTCAACCTGTTCGTGTTCTTCATGCTGATGTTGGTGCTGGGCGCCAACTACTTGGTGCTGTACCTGGGATGGGAGGGCGTCGGACTCTGCTCGTTCCTATTGATCGGCTTCTGGTTCGACAAGCTCGCGAACGCCGAGGCGGCGAAGAAGGCGTTCATCACCACTCGCATCGGCGACACGCTGATGCTCATCGGCCTCGCCACGCTGGTGTTCAAGTTCGGCACCCTGGACTTCGTGCCGATCTTCGGCACCGCCTCGAGCGTCCTCACGAAGGACGCCGCGACGGTGATCGCGCTGTTGCTGTTCGCCGGCGCGATCGGGAAGTCGGCCCAGCTGCCGCTGCAGGTCTGGCTGCCCGACGCCATGGCGGGCCCGACGCCGGTGTCTGCGCTGATCCACGCGGCGACGATGGTGACCGCCGGCGTGTACCTGGTCATCCGCTCGCACGTGTTGTTCGAGATCTCCGGGGTCGCACTCACGGTGGTCCTCGTGATCGGCGTCGCCACGGCGTTGTTCGCGGCCACATGCGCGATCGCGCAGTTCGACATCAAACGCGTGCTCGCGTACTCGACGATCAGCCAGCTCGGCTACATGTTCATCGCCGTCGGCATGCGCGCCTACGCGGTCGCGATGTTCTTCCTGGTCGCACACGCGTTCTACAAGGCGCTGATGTTCCTGGGCGCCGGCTCGGTGATCCATGGGATGCACGACGAGCAGGACATGCGCCAGATGGGTGGACTGCGCAAGGCCATGCCGATCACCTTCGTGACGTTCCTCGTCGGCGCCCTGGCGCAGGCCGGGATCCCGCCGCTCGCGGGCTTCTTCGCCAAGGACGCCCTCTTGGAGGTCGCCCAGCACACCGGGCGGACGGCGGTGTACGCGCTCGGCACCCTCGCCGCGTTCCTGACCGCGTTCTACCTCGGCCGGATGCTGATCATGACGTTCTTCGGCGCGGCGCGATCGGAGCGGGCCGAGCGCGCCCACGAGTCCTCGCCGCTGCTGTGGATCCCGCTGGCGATCCTCGCGATCGGGGTCGCGTTCTCGGGCCTGTTGGAGCTGTCCCCGGACGGCCGCCTCGCGGCGTATCTCGAGCCGGTCACCGGCGTCCTGAGCGAAGGGATCGGTCTGACGTTCCTGGCACTCGCGGGGATCGCGGTGGCGGTCGCGATCCTGGCGCTCGCCACCGCGTGGTGGATCTACGGCTCGGGCCGGATCGACCCGGCCGCCTTCCGCGCGCGGATGGAGCCGATGGCCACGGCGGCGCAGCACGGGTGGTACGTGGACCGGGCCTACGACGTGGTCATCGTCCAGCCCGCGAAGGCGCTCGCACGCATGACCGGCGACGTCGTCGACACGAAGGTGATCGACGGCGCCGTGAACGGCGTGGCCGGCGCGGTCAAGCGCGCCGCCAGCGGCGGCCGGCTGATCCAGACGGGCTTCGTGCGCACGTACGCGCTCGTCTTCTTCTTCGGGGCGGTCCTGGTGCTCGGGTTCATCGGGGTGCGGGTGTGAGCGGTCACCTGCTGAGCGTCGTGATCTTCCTGCCCCTGCTGGGCGCGCTGGCGTTGGTGCTCGGCGGGCGCGAGGTCAGCGACGCCGGCGCGCGATGGATCGCGCTGCTCATCACGCTCGTCGTGTTCGTCGTCTCGCTCGTGATGCTCGGGCGGTTCCACAGCGCCGACCCCGGCTACCAGCTGGTCGAGCAGGCCTCGTGGGTGCCGGGGATCGGGCTGCAATACCTCGTCGGTGTCGACGGGATCAGCCTGTGGCTCGTGCTGTTGACCACGTTCCTGTTCCCGATCTCGGTGCTGGCCTCGTGGCCGGTCACGACCGAGATCCGCCGCTACATGATCGCGATGCTCGTGCTGGAGACCGCCGTGCTCGGCTCGTTCCTGGCGCTGGACCTGGTCCTGTTCTTCATCTTCTTCGAGGCGATCCTGGTGCCGATGTACCTGCTGATCGGTGGGTGGGGCGGCGAGCGCCGGGTGCACGCGGCGCTGAAGTTCTTCCTCTACACGATGGCCGGCTCGGCGTTCCTGCTGTTCGCGATCATCTTCCTGTACGCGCGGGCCGGCGGCGGCACGTTCGATCTGCGCACGCTGGCCGACACCGCGGCGACGCTGCCGGTGCAGACCGCGCGTTGGCTGTTCCTCGCGTTCTTCATCGCCTTCGCGGTCAAGGTGCCGGTGTTCCCCTTGCACACGTGGCTCCCCGACGCGCACACCGAGGCGCCGACCGCGGGCTCGGTCCTGCTTGCCGGCGTGCTGTTGAAGGTGGGGGCCTACGGTTTGATCAGGTTCAACATGGCGTTGTTCCCCGAGGCCTCGAAGCATTTCGCGACGCCCGTCTCGGTGCTGGCGGTGATCGGCATCATCTACGGCGCGGTCTGTGCGATCAGCCAACGCGACGTGAAGCGGCTGGTGGCCTACTCCAGCGTGTCTCACCTCGGGTTCGTCGTGCTGGGGCTCTTCGCGCTCACGCAGCAGGCGGTCAGCGGCGGGGTGCTGCAGATGGTGAACCACGGCCTCGCGACCGGCGCCCTGTTCCTGTTGGTCGGGATGGTGTACGACCGCACGCACACCAGGCGGCTCGACGAGATGGGCGGGCTCGCGAGCGTGATGCCCTGGCTGCTCGGGTTCTTCCTGTTCGCGGTGTTGGCCTCCGCCGGACTCCCGGGGCTCAACGGGTTCATCGGGGAGTTCCTGGTGATCATCGGCACGTTCGCGGTCAGCCACTGGCTTGGGTCGGCAGCCACGATCGCCGTGGTGCTCGGCGCGATCTACCTGCTGTGGTCCTATCAGCGCGTCGCCTACGGCACGGTGCGCGAGGAGCACCGCGGGCTGGCGGACGTCTCGGCCCGGGAGGTCGCGGTGATCGTCCCGGTCCTCGCCCTGTTGCTCGTGTTCGGCGTCTATCCGCGGCTCATGACCGACTCGATCGATCCCGCAACCGCGCGCGTGATCGAGCACGTCGCGCCCGATCACGCGACGACGGTGGTCCCCGGCGTCGAGGTCGCCGAACCGGGGAGCGGCGGATGATCGCCCTGCTCCTGCACCTCGCCCAGGTGGCGCCGACCGGCCCGGACGCCCCGATCCCCACGCCCATCCTGGAGTTCAAGCCGATCCTGCCGGAGCTCACGCTGTGTGCCGGGGGCATCCTGGGGATGCTCTACGAGGCGTTCGCGCGACGGAGCAATCGATCGGTGCATCTGGCGATCGCGCTGGTGGGCCTGCTCGCGGCCGGGGTGACCGCGACCGCGCTGTGGAGCTGGAGCGGCGCGCCGCTCGTGCTGGGCGACACGGTCGCCGTCGATCGGTTCTCGGTCGTCGCGACGGTCGTGCTGGTGCTCGTGGCCGCGTTCGGGTGCCTCTACGCCTGGCACGAGGGGGGCGGCGAGGGCGAGACCTACCGCGGCGAGTTCTTCCCGCTGCTCCTGTTCGCGACGGCGGGGATGTGCCTGATCGTGACGGCCAACGACCTGATCCTCGTGTTCCTCGCGCTCGAGATCCTGTCGCTCGCGCTGTACGTCCTGACCGGGATGGGCGGCCGGCGAAGCAACGAGGCGGCGATGAAGTACTTCCTCCTCGGCGCGTTCTCCTCGGCGTTCTTCCTCTACGGCGTGGCGATGGCCTACGGCGCGACCGCCAGCACGAAGATCACGGCGATCGTCGCGGCGCTCGGCGGTCAGACGGGCTCGCAGGCGCTCGCGCTGGTGGCGATGGGCTTCCTGGTGATCGGGTTCGGGTTCAAGATCTCGGCCGCGCCGTTCCACATGTGGACGCCCGACGTCTACCAGGGGGCGCCGACCCCGGTGGTGGCGTACATGAGCGCCGCCACGAAGGTGGCCGCGTTCTTCGCGTTGATGCGCGTGTTCGACGTGGCGCTGCAGCCGCTGACGTGGGATTGGACGCCGATCGTCTACGCGCTGGCGGTGGTCTCGGTGCTGACGGGCGCCGTGCTGGCCGCGGCGCAGCGCGACGTGAAACGGATGCTGGCATACTCCGCCGTCGCCCATGCGGGGTTCATCCTCGCCGGCCTGACGTCGGCCAACGCCACGGGCATCCGGGCGGCGATGTTCTATCTGATCGCCTATGCGGTCATGACCGTCGGCGCCTTCGGCGTCACCATGCTGGTCGCGACGAAGACCGAGGAGCCTTCGTCCTACGACAGCTACGACGGGCTCGCGGCGCGGAGCCCCGGCCTCGCCGCGCTCCTGACGGTCTTCCTGCTGTCGCTGGCCGGCATCCCGCCGACGGTCGGCTTCATCGCCAAGCTGACGGTGTTCGGCGCGGCGATCGCGGCGGGGAACTGGCCGCTGGCGCTCGTGTGCGTGCTGGCCAGCGTGATCGCGGCGTACGCATACTTGCGGGTGATCGTGCGGATGTACTTCCGCGAACCGCGCGGCGAGCTGACCGACGACCGGTCGGTCGTGCCGGAGATGGCCGGGCTCGTACTGGCCGTGACCGTGGTGGTGCTGGGCGTGTTCCCTCGCCTGCTTTCTAGCATCATCGAACAAGCATCGATCTTGAGGTGGTGAGGATGCGCAGAGTGATCCCAGGATTGGAAGCACCCGACGCGGCCCTCGAGGCCGAGATCCGGGCTCGGCTGGACCGGGTGGAAGAGGCGCTGGAGAAGGCGGTGGTCGCCGACTCCGAATTGCTGGCGGCCACGGCGCGGTACCTGTTGTCCGCCGGGGGCAAGCGTTTCCGGCCGATGCTGGTGCTGCTCGCGGGGTACTTCGGCGACCCGACCGACCCGCGGCTGATCCCCGGCTCGGTCACGATCGAGCTGACGCACCTGGCGACGCTGTACCACGACGACGTGATCGACGAGGCCGAGGATCGGCGCGGCGTGGCCAGCACGAACGCGCGCTGGGACAACACGGTGGCGATCCTCACCGGCGACTACCTGTTCGCGCGAGCCTCGGAGCTGTCCGCCGACCTGGGCACGGAGGTGTGCCGGCTCCTCGCCCGGACGATCGCGGTCCTGTGCGACGGCCAGATCCGCGAGGTGGACGCCGCGGGCAAGCTCGAGCAGACCGAGGCCGCGTACCTGGAGATCATCCGACGCAAGACGGGCATCCTGATCGCGACGTCGTGCCGGCTCGGGGGCCTGCTGTCCGACACCCCGGAGGATCAGCTCGAGATCCTGGAGGCGTTCGGCGAGTCGATCGGCATGGCGTTCCAGCTGTCCGACGACATCATGGATGTCACCGCCTCGCAGCTCGAGCTCGGCAAGGAGCCGGGCACGGACATGCGGGAGGGCGTCTACACCCTGCCCGTCCTGCACGCCCTGCACGAGGGGCCGGACCGCGCTGAGCTGCAGCGACTGCTCGCGCACGGCGCTCCCGACGGCGAGATGCTCGACCGGGCGCTGCACATCGTTCGCGGCGGCGGGTCGATCGAGCACGCACGAGCCGCGGTCTCGACCGAGGTCGCCCGGGCCGACGCGCTGGCGCGCCAGCTGCCCGACGGCACAGCCCGGCATGCATTGATCCAATTGGCGCGGTTCCTGGCGGTGCGCTGCGGCGCGGACGCGGGCGCCGATGTCCCGTAGGCCGCAAGGAGAGGGGGCCGACCGGCTCGTTCGAACGGGCGGGCCAGGCGCGCTGCTAGGATACGGCCGCGCTGGGGGAGGCGCATACACGTCGTGACCTATTTCGGATCGTACGGAGTCGTGTTTGCGGTAGCGCTCGCGGGGGCGTTGCTGGTCATCGTTGCCTTCCTCACGGCCAGGCTGATCGCCCCCAGCCGACCCTCCACCGCGAAGTACCTGACCTACGAGTGCGGCATCGATCCGGTGGGCGAGGGCTGGTCCCAGAGCCAGATCCGGTACTACGTGTACGGCTTCCTGTTCGTGATCTTCGACGTCGAGTCCGTGTTCCTGTTCCCGTGGGCGCGCGTGTTCGTGACGCTCGGCTACACCGCCGTCGTGGAGATGGCGATCTTCATCGGCATCCTCGGCGCGGGTCTGCTCTACGCGTGGCGCAAGGGGGTCTTGAGATGGGCGTGATCACCGAGAAGACGGCGCTGCCCAGGGTCAAGCCCGTCAAGTTCATCCTGAACTGGGGACGTCGCTACAGCCTGTGGGTGTTCAACTTCGGCCTGGCCTGCTGCTCGATCGAATTCATCTCCGCCTCGGCGGCCAAGAACGACTTCATCCGGCTCGGCGTGATCCCGTTCGCGCACGGCCCGCGCCAGGCCGACCTCCTGCTCGTGGCCGGCACGCTGACCGACAAGATGGCCCCGGTCATCAAGCGCCTGTACGACCAGATGCCCGACCCGAAGTACGTGATCTCCTTCGGGTCCTGCGCCAACTGCGGCGGGCCCTACTGGGACAGCTACGCGGTGACCAAGGGCGTCGACCAGATCATCCCGGTCGACGTGTTCGTCCCCGGCTGCCCGCCGCGGCCCGAGGCGCTGCTGCACGGCATCGTGCAGCTCCAAGAGAAGATCAAACACGAAGACATCCAGGAGAAGTTCCGCAGTGGGACGTCGGCTGTCTCCTGAGGACCTCGGGTCGCGGTTGCGGGCGCGCTTCGGCGATGACGTCGAGGTCGCCGATGCCTTCGGGCACGCCGTCGCCACCGTCTCGGTCGATCGCTACCACGATGCGGTCCGGTACTGCCGCGATGAGCCCGAGATCGGTTGCGACTTCTGCGACTTCACCGCGGGCGTCGACTTCGGCCCCGAGACCGGGTTCGAGGTCGTGACACACCTGGTGTCGACCGAGCACCATCACGCGGTGCGGATCAAGACGCGCGTCTCGCGCGAGGAACCCTCCGTGCCGACGATCAGCGACCTCTACCCGACGTGCGACTGGCACGAGCGGGAGATGATGGAGATGTTCGGCATCCGGGTCGAAGGACACCCGCGGCCCGTGAAGCTCCTGCTCTCCGAGCCATTCGAGGGCCACCCGTTGCGGAAGGACTTCCCGTTGATGGCGCGCGAGGCCAAGCCGTGGCCAGGCGCCGTCGAGGGCGAGGAGGACGAGGACGAGTGATGCTGCTCGCCGAGGCCTCCGCGATCGACGACCTCTTCTCCGGGTACTGGATCCCCTTGGTGCTCAAGGCGATGCTCGTGCTGATCATCTTCCTGGTCGTGCCGCTGGCGGTCGGCTACATGGAGCACAAGGTGCTCGCGCACATGCAGGCGCGCATGGGCCCGATGGAGGCCGGCGCGTTCCACGGGTGGGCCCAGCTGATGGCCGACGGTGCGAAGTTCATCCAGAAGGAGGACATCGTCCCCGAGGCGGCCGATCGCACCGTCTTCTCGCTCGCGCCGGGCGTGGCGCTCGTGCCGTACCTGATCGTGCTGGTCGTCATCCCGTTCGGCGCCGACCTGTACGCGCTCGACCTCGACATCGGCATCTTCTTCGTGCTGGCGATGAGCTCGATCGGCGTCCTCGGCGTGCTGATGGCCGGCTGGTCCTCGGCGAACAAGTTCTCGCTGATGGGGGCGCTGCGCGCGGCCGCGCAGCTGATCGCCTACGAGCTCCCGCTCGTGCTCGCCGCGGCCGCCGCGGTGATGCTGGCCGCCACGACCTCGCTGATCGGCATCATCGAGGCCCAGCGCACGATCTGGTACGTGTTCCCGCTGTTCCCCCTGTTCATCGTGTTCATGATCGCGTCCGTGGCCGAGCTGACGCGACCCCCGTTCGATATGCCCGTCGCCGACTCCGAGATCATCTTCGGCGCCTACACCGAGTACACCGGATTGAAGTTCGCGTTCTTCCTGCTCTCGGAGTACGGGGGCATCGTCGTGATGTCGGCGGTGGCCGCCACGCTGTTCCTCGGCGGGTACCTGCCCTTGCCGGGCCTGTCGTTCCTGCCCGGGCCGGTGTGGATGTTCGGCAAGATCTTCGCGCTGTCCTTCGTGATCGTGTGGCTGCGGGCGACGTTCCCGCGCCTGCGCGAGGACCAGCTGCAGCGCTTCGCGTGGATCAAGCTGGTGCCGATCACCCTGATCTGGATCCTCGGGGTCGCGTTCGTGAAGGTGGCGAACGCATGAAGCCCCAGAAGGAGCAGGGGATCGGGCTCGGGCTGCTCCAGGGTCTGGCGGTGACGCTCCGCACGATGACGAAGCGCTCGGTCACCGTTCAGTACCCCCACGTGAAGCCCGACCTGCCGGCGCGCACGCGCGGCGTGATCGCCCTCAAGGAAGCGAACTGCACCGTCTGCTACAAGTGCTCGCGCGAGTGCCCCGATTGGTGCATCTACATCGACGCGCACAAGGAGTCGCACGAGCCGGCCAGCGGTGGGCGCGCGCGCAGCGCCAAGATCCTCGACCGGTTCGCGATCGACTTCTCCCTGTGCATGTACTGCGGCATCTGCGTGGAGGTGTGCCCGTTCGACGCGCTGTTCTGGAGCCCGGAGTTCGAGTACGCCGAGTACGACATCAAGGAGATGGTCCACGAGCGCGAGCGGCTGGAGGAGTGGACCTACACGGTCAAGCCCCCGCCCGCCCTCGAAGAGGGCGCCGAGGCGCCGGAGGAGGCGGCCTCGTGACCGCCCAGGAGTACGCCTTCCTGGTGGTGGCCGTGATCGGGTCGCTCGCCGCCGTCGCGGTGGTGACCGCGCGCAACGTCGTGCACGCGGCGCTCTACCTGGTGGTCGCGCTGGCCTGCGTCGGCATCACGTTCCTGCTGGTCGGCGCGGAGTTCGTCGGGTGGACCCAGATCCTGATCTACGTCGGCGCGATCGTGATCCTGTTCCTGTTCGGGCTGATGCTGACGAAGGCGCCGATCGGTCGCGACACCCTCGACCACCTGCCGCAGAACCGCATCGTGGGAGCCGTGGTCGCGCTGTTGATCTTCGTCGGCCTCGCGACGTTGCTGCTGCGGGTCTGGCCGGTCGGCACCACGGTCGCCTCCCAGCCGTTGGACGGCAGCACCGAGGCGATCGGCGAGTCGATGTTCCGCGACTACGTCCTGCCCTTCGAGGTCGTGTCGTTCCTCCTGCTTGCGGCGCTGATCGGCGCGATCGTGCTCGCCCGCAAGGACGATGGAGGGGCGGCGTGATCCGGCTGCCGCTGGTGCTGCTGTTCGCGGCGCTCCTGTTCTCCGCCGGCGTCTACGGCGTGCTGGCCCGGCGCAACGCGGTCATGGTGCTGATGGCGATCGAGCTGATGCTGAACGCGGTCAACCTCAACCTGGTCGCGTTCTCGGCCAGCCTTCAGGGACGTCACCGGCCAGATCTTCGCCCTGTTCGTGATCGCGGTCGCGGCCGCCGAGGTCGGGATCGGTCTCGCGATCGTGATCCTGCTGTTCCGCAACCGCGCCTCGATCAACGTCGACGAAGTGGACCTGCTCAAGTGGTAGGCGTGCTCGCCCAGGAGGTCACGACCACGTCGGCGACGACCGTCAACTGGTTCGTGGAGCACGCGTTCCTCATCCCGCTGCTCGCGTTCGCCTCCGGGGCGCTGACCCTGTTCTTCGGCAAGCGCACGCCCGGCAAGGGTCCGGTCTACGGGATCCTCGCGATCGGCATCGGTCTCGCACTCTCGCTCGGCGTGGTGTGGAGCTTCGTGCAGGGCGGCGGCAACTTCGAGCACAACATCGAGTGGTTCAGGATCGGGACGCTCCAGGTGCAGCTCGGGTTCTACGTCGACGGCCTGACCGCGGTGATGCTCGTCGTGGTCACGTCGATCTCGTTGATGGTCCACATCTACTCGCTGGGCTACATGCACGGCGACAAGCGCTACACCTGGTTCTACGTCGTGCTGTCGATCTTCACCGGCGCGATGTTGGTCGTGGTGCTCGCCTCCAACCTGTTCCAGCTGCTGGTCGGCTGGGAGATCATGGGCGTCTGCTCCTACCTGCTGATCGGGCACTGGTACGAGGACCACGCGAACTCCTCGGCCGCGATCAAGGCGTTCCTCACGACCCGGGTCGGCGACGTGCCGTTCATGTTCGGCATCTTCGCGCTGGTCTACGCCACGGGCATGACGACCTCGAACATCCAGGTGATCAGCGAGACCGTCGCCGCCGGGCACGTTTCGATCCTGCTGATCACGTGCGCGGCGCTGCTGATGTTCGGCGGCACGATCGGCAAGTCCGCGCAGTTCCCCCTGTACACCTGGCTGCCCGACGCGATGGCCGGCCCGACGCCCGTGTCGGCGCTGATCCACGCCGCGACGATGGTCGCGGCGGGCATCTACCTCGTGGCGCGCACCTTCGAGGTGTTCGTGCAGGCCGACCCGATCGCGCTCACGATCGTGTCGATCATCGGCGCGATCACGTTGCTGCTGGCGGCGCTGCTTGCCCTTGTGCAGGACGACATCAAGAAGGTGCTCGCGTACTCGACGATCTCCCAGCTCGCCTACATGGTGGCGGCGCTCGGGATGGGGGAGGCCGGCTATCCGGCCGCGATGTTCCACCTGTTCACGCACGCCTTCTTCAAGGCGCTGCTGTTCCTGGGCGCCGGCTCGGTGATCCACGCGGCCCACTCGAACAACATGAGCGACATGGGCGGCCTGCGGAAGCACATGAAGCTCACCTACGCGACGTTCGTGATCGGGTCGCTCGCGCTGGCCGGTGTGCCGCCGTTCGCCGGGTTCTTCTCCAAGGACGAGATCATCCTGGTCGCGAAGGACTCCCAGACCTACTGGCTGGGCGCCGTGCTGCTCGTCGGCGCGGTGATCACCGCCTTCTACACGACCCGCATGGTGCTCAAGACGTTCCACGGCGAGTACCGAGGCACCGAGCACCTGCACGAGTCGCCCGGCTCGATGACGATGCCGCTCGTGTTCCTGGCGGCGGCCACCTGCGTCGTCGGCCTGCTCGGGTTCGCCCCGGTCGGGGCGCCCTTCATGGATTGGGTGTACTTCGGCGGCGTTCCCGAGGTCCCCGTCTTCAGCCCGCTCGTGGCCGCGGTCTCGATCCTGGCGGTCGGCATCGGGATCCTCTTCGGGTACCGCGTCTACAAGCAGTACCGTGCGCCCGATCCGATCACGAAGCTGGGCGGGCTCTACGACCTGCTCGAGCACAAGTACTACCTGGACGACTTCTATTGGGGCGGCATCGTTCGCCCGATCCGCGACACATGGTCGGCCGGGATCTACTGGTTCAACCAGCATGTGCTCGACGCCGTCGTGAACGCGGCGGGGAGCGGCTCCAAGATGCTGTCCGGCGGCATCATGTGGATCGACCGCAACATCATCGACGCCATCGTCAACGGCGCGGGCACGGCCATGGAGACCTTCGGCAAGGGCCTGCGCTTGATCCAATCCGGCAAGGTTCAGTGGTACGCGGTCGGCTTGTTCGCCGGCGTGATCGCCCTGGCAGCCTTCTTCACCAGGTAAGGAACGAGAGGAACCCATGAACGAGTCGAGTTGGCAAGAGTGGGCCATCACGATCACGACGTTCCTGCCGATCGTCGGCGCGCTCGTGATCCTGTTGGTGCCCAAGGAGAAGGACAAGATGATCCGCGGGCTCGGCGTCGTGATCATGGCGCTGGCCTTCATCTGCGCCGCCGTGATCGCCTTCCAGTTCGACTACGGACGCAGCGGCGAGCTGCAGTTCGTGCAGAACGTGAAGTGGATCCCCGTGATCGGGGCGCGCTACCACGTGGGCATCGACGGGATCTCGATGCCGCTGTTCGTGCTGACCTATCTGTTGGGGCTGCTCTGTGCGATCTATACCTACCGGTACGTGCCGCAGCCGGGGCGCACGAAGGCCTTCGTCGCGCTCACGCTGCTGCTGATCACCGGCATGGCCGGCACGTTCATCGCCTTCGACCTGATCCTGTTCTTCGTGTTCTGGGAGCTCGTGCTGGTCCCGATGTACTTCCTGATCGGGGTCTGGGGCTCGGCGAACCGCCAGTACGCCTCGATCAAGTTCTTCCTGTACACGCTGTTCGGGTCGGTGTTCATGCTGCTGGGGTTCCTGGCCCTGTACTTCAACGGCCCGATGGTCGACGGCAAGCACACGTTCGACCTGCAGGCGCTCACCGCCTTCGGCGCGTCCGGCGGCTACGCGCACACCCTGCAGCTCGTGGTGTTCGGCGCGATCGCGCTGGGCTTCGCGGTGAAGGTGCCGATGTGGCCGTTCCACACATGGCTGCCCGATGCGCACACCGAGGCGCCGACGATCGGCTCGGTCCTGCTGGCCGGGATCATGCTGAAGATGGGCACCTACGGGTTCGTGCGGATCGCGTTGCCCGTGATGCCCGAGGGCGCCGTGGCGTACGCGCCGTGGATCGGGGCCCTGGCGGCGGTCGCGATCGTCTACGCGGCGCTCGCCTGCCTGGCCCAGAAGGACCTGAAGCGGTTGATCGCGTTCTCCTCGGTCGGTCACATGGGGTTCGTGATGCTCGGCATCGCGACGCTCACGACGATCGGCATCCAGGCGGCGATCTTCGGCATGGTGGCCCACGGCGTGATCACCGGCATGCTGTTCTTCTGCGTCGGGTCGATCTATGACCGCTACCACACGCGCGAGATCGCGGCGATCGGCGGCGGCATGAGCGAGTTGATGCCCAAGATGGCGGGCATCTTCGCCTTCGTGGCGATCGCCTCGCTGGGCCTGCCCGGTCTCGCCGGGTTCTGGGGCGAGATCATGGCGCTGCTCGGATCGTTCAGCCCGAACACCGATGTCGGCTTGAACGTCGGCCTGTATCGAACGTTCATGATCATCGGGGGCATCGGCACGATCCTGACCGCGGGCTACTTCCTGTGGATGCTGCAACGGGTGAACCAGGGCGAGGCGCCCAGCACCTGGAAGGAGCATCACTTCCGCGACATCCTGGCGGTGGAATGGGTGTCGTGGGTCCCGCTGCTGGCGCTGACGCTGGTGCTCGGGCTGCTGCCGAGCCTGATCCTGGACACGACCGCCACCGGCGTCGACGCCATCGTGAAGATCGTGAGTGGGTAGCCGCTTGCTGACCATCGACTATCACGCGCTGCTGCCGGTCGAGATCCTGGCGGCCACGATCCTCGTGGTGCTCATCGTCGATCTCTTCCTGCCGGCGCGCGCGAAGTCGGTGTCGATGTGGGTGGCGATGGTCGGGGTGCTGGCCTCGTTGGCCGCCGTCTTGTCGCTGGTCGGTCAGGGGGAGCGGTCCGCGTTCGGCGGCGCCTACGTGGTCGACGCGTTCACCCTGATCTTCCAGACGTTCTTCCTGCTGTGCGCGGTGGTCGTGCTGTTGATCTCGTACCGATACCTGCGCGACGGCGGCTTCTACCAGGGGGAGTACTACTTCCTGCTGTTGACCGCGTTCCTCGGGTGCACGCTGATGCCGGCCTCGCGGAACCTCCTGATGCTGTTCCTGGCGCTGGAGCTGGTGTCGGCGCCGGGGTTCCTGATGGCGGCGTTCCGCAAGTCCGACATCCGCGGGAACGAGGGCGGGCTGAAGTTCTTCATCATCGGGGTGCTGTCGACCGCGGTGATGCTCTACGGGATGAGCCTGATCTACGGGCTGACCGGGGCGCTGGAGCTGCACGCGATCGCGGCCAAGCTCGGCGGGTTGACCGGTCCGAGCGAGACGCTGGCGCAGGTGGCGATCCTGTTCGTGGTGGTCGGGTTCGCGTTCAAGGTCTCGGCCGTGCCGTTCCAGTTCTGGGCGCCGGACACCTACGAGGGCTCGCCCGTGCCGGTCGCCGGGTTCCTGGCGGTTGCGTCGGCGGCCGCGGGGTTCGCGGGCCTGTTGCAGCTGATGTTCGTGGCGTTCGTGGGCCAGTGGGAGTTCTGGGCGCCGATCTTCGCGCTGCTGTCCGTGTTGACGATGACGCTGGGGAACCTGGTCGCGTTGCGCCAGCGGCAGGCGGTGCGGCTGCTCGCGTACTCCGGGATCGCGCAGGCCGGGTACATCCTGTTGCCGTTCGCGCTCGTGTCGGGCGATGCGGGTGTGAACCAGTCGGCGTTCACCGCGGCGGTCGCCTACATCTTGATCTACGCGGTGATGAACCTCGGCTCGTTCGCGGTGGTGACCGCGGTGTCGGAGCGTCGCCCGAACCTGCGGATCGAGGACTTCGCGGGCCTGATGAAGTCGGCGCCGTTGCTCGGCGTGGCGATGACCGCGTTCATGGTGTCGCTCGCCGGCGTGCCGCCGACCGGTGGGTTCTGGGGCAAGCTGGGCATCTTCGCCGCGGCGATCGATCGCGGCGGGATCGGTGTGTGGCTGGCCGCGATCATGGTGATCAACTCGGTCATCAGCGTGGGGTACTACTTCTTGATCCCCCGAGCGATGATCTTCGAGGAGCCCCCGGCCGAGGAGGTCCGCATGCGCATCCCGGTGCTGCTCGGCACCGTGGTGACGATCGCGCTGGCGGGCATCCTGCTGATCTTCGTGGTGCCCAACGCGCTGTTCCGACTTGGCGAGCTGTCGTCGTTGGCGCTCGGCAGCTAGGCCATCGTCCCCAGGATCGCGCGCACGTGGTCCAGCGTGGTCCGCGGGTTCACGAAGCAGAGACGAGCGACCTTCTCGCCCTTCCATGAGGTCGGCTGCACGAACGCGATCTGCGCGTCGACCAGCCGGCGCCACCACGCCTCGTAGTCGTCGGGGCTCCACTCCAGGCGCCGGAACAGGACCACCGACAGCTCCGGCTCCATGATCAGCTCGAGCTTCGGGTGGTCGCGGACGAGCTCGGCGGTCTGCCGCGTGATCGTCAGGACGGCCTCGATCGCCTGGCGGTAGGCGTCGGTGCCGTAGGTCGCGAGCGAGAACCACAGCGGCAGCCCGCGGGCCCGCCGCGACAGGTGGTAGGCGTAGTCCGCCGGGTTCCAGTCCGGCGCTGCGTTCGACGTGTCCAGGTAGGAGGCCTCCTGGCGGTGCGCCCGCAGGGCGATCGCGGGATCGCGGTAGAGCAGCGCGCACGCGTCGTAGGGCGCGAACAGCCACTTGTGCGGGTCGACGATGAAGGAGTCCGCGCGCTCGATCCCGTCGTACAGCCCGCGGACGCTCGGTGCGAGCAGTCCGGCGCCGCCGTAGGCGCCGTCCACGTGGAACCACAGGCCGCGCTCCGTGCAGACCTCGGCCACGCCCTCGAGATCGTCGACGGTGCCGGCGTTCGTCGCGCCCGCGCTGGCCACCACCGCGAACAATCCGTCGCCGCCGTCTGCGTCCAGGGTGCGACGCAGCGCCTCCCCGGTCAGCCGCCCGTGCTCGTCGGCCGGCACGTCCAGCACGCCGACGTCCATCACGCGCGCGGCCGCGGCCACCGACGAGTGGACGGTCTCGCAGGCGGCGAACCGCCAGCGGGCGGGGCGCGTTCGGTCGGCGGCCGCCGCGTGCCGCGCGGCCACGAGCGCCGACAGGTTGCCGGCCGAGCCACCGCTCACGAACACGCCGCCCGCGTCGGCGGGCATGCCCGCCGCGTTCGCCAGCCATGCCAGCGCCTGGTTCTCCGCCCAGATCGCGCCCGCGCCGTCGATCCAGCCCGCCGCGATCGTCGAGGACGCGCCCACGATCAGGTCGAACAGCACGCTCGCCTTCGTCGGGGCGCCCGGCACGAACGCGAGCGCCGCCGGATGGTCGGTGGAGATCGTCGCGGGAGCCAGCACCTCGCCCCAGAGACGGAGCGCCTCCTCCCAGCCGATCCCCGAGGCCGTCACGGTCGCACCGGCGCGTTTGTCCAGCTCGGCGGCGGGCACCACGTTGTCCAGAGGCTGCGCGGCGGCGATCCGGTTCCGTGCGTAGGCCACGAGCGCCCGGGCCATCTCCTCGGTCTCGTCGGTGTACTCGTGCATGAACTGCATCGCGGAACCTCCCCTCAAAGCCGCTCGTTCACATCCGGCTACGCCTTCTGTCACTCGCGGTAAACGAAAGGCCGGCCCGAAGGCCGGCCCACCGCGTCTGGTCGCTACCCGTGGTCGCGAGCGCTACTTGGCGAGCTCCTGGCAGAACTCGCCGAACGCGTCCACGTACTTCGCGATGTCGTCCTCGGTGTGCTGCACCGAGATCGTCCACTGCTCCTCGTCGCCGGGGGTCATGAAGATGCCCCGGTTCACCATCCACGGGTAGGAGGCCCAGTAGATCTCGGTGTGGGTCTCCAGGAAGTCCCGGTAGTTGGTGAGCGGCTTGTCGCGGTACGACACGCAGCCCTTCGCGCCGAGGTCGACCGTGTGGGCCGGCAGGCCCGTCTCGGCGATCGCCCGGTTGCAGCCCTCGGCGAGCATCGTGCCGAGCTTGCCCAGGTAGTCGTACGCGTCCTTCGTCAGCACCTGCGTCAGCGCGGCAAGTCCGGCGGCCGAGGACAGCGGGTTGCCGTTGAACGTGCCCTGCTGTGCGGCGCCCTTGCCGACCCACTCCATGAAGCGGGCCTCGCCGCCGAAGGCGCCGATCGTGGACCCGCCGCCGATCGCCTTGGCGAACGCGGCCATGTGCGGCTTCACGCCGTAGCGCTCCGCGGTGCCGCCGTAGGCGATCGTGCCGCCGCACTTGACCTCGTCGTAGATCAACACGGCGCCGTGCTTCTCGCAGGACTCCTTGAGCGCCTGCAGGTAGCCGGGGGCCGGCTCGACGATGCCGATGTTCATCATGACCGGCTCGAGGATCACCGCCGCGATCTGGCCCTCGTTGTCGGCGAGCGCCTCCTCCGCGGCCGCGGCGTTGTTGAACGGCACGACGACGACGGTGTCCCACAGAGCCTCCGGCACACCCTTCGACGTCGGCTCGGTCGAGTACCAGGACTGGTCGCCGGTGCCGCCAGTGGTGAACCGCATGTCGAGCACGTCGGCCTCGGGAACGACGGAGAACAGCACCGAGTCGTGGTGCCCGTGGTAGGAGCCCTCCATCTTGATGATCTTGTCGCGGCCGGTGGCGGCGCGCGCCACGCGGATCGCGTCCATCGTCGCCTCGGTGCCCGGAGTTGACGAACCGCATCTGCTCCAGCTGGAACCGCTCGCAGATCGCCTCGGCCAGCGCGATCGTGTCGGGCGTGGTGACCGCGAAGTGGATCGCGTTGCTCGCGGCCTTCGTCAGCGCCTCGACGATCTTGGGGTGCGCATGGCCCACGACGTTGACGCCGAAACCACCGTGGAAGTCCTTGTATTCGGTGCCGTCCACGTCCCAGACGCTCGAGCCCTTGCCCTTCTCCAGATACACGGGGTAGGGGTCGCCTGCCTGGAAGTTCGACGCGACGCCGCCGGGCATGCTCTTGATCGCGCGAGCATGCAGCGACTTCGACGCGCCCGTGTTGGCGAGCAGCTTGGGGGTTTCCGCTTCGGCGATCTCCGCCGAGCGTGCCTTGATCCGCTCAAGGTCCATGCGTATCACCTCCTGAAGAGCCGAAAGCGTACCCGGGGCGGGCCTGGCCAGGCAATCTGGACGCCTCCGGGACGACTAGATGTCGTTGTCCGTCTTTCGGAGAGCCTCGGAGATCTCGGCACCCAAGAGGAATACCCACATCATCATGTACAGGAAGGCCAGCAGTCCGAAGATCGTTCCGATCGTGCCGTACAAGGCGGTCGTGTGCGCGATCACGTACGAGACGTAGGCGCCCCCGATCAGCTCGACGAGAAGGGCACCGATGATGCTGGCGATCGCGCCGGGCAGATGCTCACGCAGAACGGGACGGTGCGGGCCGGGCGGCGTCATGGCCCAGTACATGAGCAGGAAGAACGCGGCGCCGACGATCAAGACCGCGAGGCCAAGAAGGAGTGACGCCCACCACGGCACAGCTGCTCCCCCGACCCACTGCGCGAGGACGGCGAGGAACACGAAACCCGCGAAGGTCGGGATCCCGAGCAACGTGCCGGTGACGCGTCCGGTGAGCAGGTCGGGGATGCCCGTCCGAAACACAACCCCGAGCGCGGTGCGGGTGCGGTTGGCGTAGCTCGACGCCGCCCAGAGCAACGCCAGGACGCCGACAGCGCCGAGGCCGAGTTGCTGCGTCGTGCTCACCGAGAACTGATCCGACAGCACCTGATCGAGGCCGGGGATGAGTGAGGTGATCGAATCGATCAGCCGTGCCTGGGCCTCAGCGTCGTTGGCCACGACGAGGCTGACCACCGATAACGCAAGGATCAGGATCGGCGGGATCGCGAGGAACGCGCCGTACGTGAGCGAACCCGCCTGGATCCCGAGTTGGTCGTCACGGACCCGCGAGGTCACGACCCTGGCGGGCGTCAGCACACGAGCGCCGAACCGCGGATGCCGCTGTTCAGCCGCCGCGAGACGACGAGTGAACCGATCCCGCACTATCACCTGCGCTCTTCACCGAGCGGCACTCTACGTCGGGCGGAGCTCGTGCGTATCGCTGCTAGTAACGGTCATCCTCAACCCAGCGCGCTTCGCGTTCCAACGGCGATACTCTTCCTCCCGTGATCCGGTGCCCTGCATGCGGTGAAGAGAACTCCGAGCGAGCTCGCTTCTGTCAGGCGTGCGCAACCCCGCTCGACGAGGCCTCCTCTCGGGAGGAGCGCCGAGTCGTCTCCGTCCTCTTCGTCGATCTGGTCGGGTTCACGTCCAAGTCGGAGCAGCTCGACCCGGAAGATGTCCGGGCCATGCTCACCCGCTATTACGAGCGAGCCCGCGCCGAGATCGAGCGGTTCGGGGGCACGGTCGAGAAGTTCATCGGCGACGCCGTGATGGCGGTTTTCGGAGCCCCCATCGCGCACGGTGACGATGCGGAGCGGGCGGTCCGGGCAGCTATGGCCGTTCGTGACTCGATCGCCGACATGGACGAGGCTGACCCGCTGCTCGAACTGCAGATCCGCGCCGCCGTCAACACCGGCGAGGCGATCGTTGCGCTCGGTGCCCGGCCCGAGACCGGCGTGGCGATGGTCGCCGGCGACGTCGTCAATACCGCAGCGCGCCTGCAGTCCAACGCCCCGGTGGACTCGGTCCTGGTCGGGCAGGAGACGTATTCCTCGACGCGAACCGTGATCGAGTATCGGGAGGTCGAGGCGATCACGGCCAAGGGGAAAGTCGACCCTGTGCCCGCCTGGATCGCGGTCGCGCCCTTGGTCGCGGCGGGGGAGCGGGTCTTCTCCGAGGTGCCGATCGTCGGGCGCGGCGAGGAGCTCGCGGCGCTTCGCGGCATGTGGGACATCGTGTCGTCGGAGCGGCGATGCTCGTTGCTCACGGTCTTCGGGCCGGCGGGAATCGGCAAGTCGCGGCTTGCGCACGAGCTCGCGCACCGGGTGACGGAGTCCGACGGGCACGCGCTGCGGGGTCGATCGGCCGGGTACGGCGACACCGGCCCGTACAGCGCGTTCGCTCAGCACGTGGCGCAGGTCGCCGGCATCTACGACAGCGACGACGCAGCCGACGCGATCGGCAAGCTCCGGTCGAGGGCGGTTGAGTTGTCGGTAGGGGAGGACCCGGCCGAGGTCGCGGACGCGGTCGCGATCCTGGCTGGGTTGCCCGTCGAGAACGGTCCGGCCGATCGCGAGACGCTGTATTTCTCGGCGAGGCTCTTCGTCGAGGCGGTCGCCCGGGATCGCCCGACGATGATGGTGTTCGAGGACATCCACTTCAGCGACCCGAGCTTGCTCGACCTGATCGAGTACCTCGCGTCGCGCGTGCAGGACGTGCCCCTGCTGATGATCGCGACGTCTCGCCCGGAGTTGCTCACCTCGCGGCCGACGTGGGCCGGTGGTCTCTTGACGTCGCGCACGGTCTCGCTCGAGCCGCTGAGCGCCGAGGACGCGATCGAGCTGACCGGCCGGCTCTTCGAGCAACGCGGGCTCGACGGGTTGGCGGACCGCGCCGGCTCGCTGGCGGCATCAAGCGACGGCAACCCGCTGTTCATCGAGGAGCTCACCGCGTCGCTCGCCGAGCGATCGACGCGGGATGCCAGTCAGCTGCCGGGCACCATCCGCGGGATCGTTGCGGCGCGCCTGGACGCGTTGCCCCCGGCCGAGCGCGAGGTGGTGCTCGACGCCTCGGTCGTCGGCAAGGTGTTCTGGCGAGGCGTACTGGAACGGCTGCGGATCGATCGGCCCGATCTTCCCGAACTGCTTGGGTCGCTCGAGCGCCGCGACCTGATCCGCCGCGAGGCGTCCTCGCGGATCAAGGGGGACCAGCAGTTCAGCTTCAAGCACGGGTTGATCCGGGAGGTCGCCTATCTGACGCTGCCACGCGACGAACGGCGTCGGTGTCACCGAAGCACCGCGGAGTTCCTGGAAGACGCGTCACTTCGTGCAGGCGACGCCGACGCCACCCTCGCGTATCACTGGCGTGAGGCTGGCGATGCCGGCAAAGCATTGGAGTACCTCCTCGCGGCGGCTGACCTCGCGGGGCGCGGGTGGGCGAAGGCGCGCGCCGCACATCTCTACGCACAGGCGCTGGAGCTCGTGCCGGAAGACGACCCGAAGCTCAAGCGGGACATCGTCATGAAGCGCGCGGTTGCGGCGGCGTCGGCATGGCACACGCCCGATGTGGAGGCCGTGCGAGGGCACCAGGCCCCCCAGGAATCGAGTTAGTTCGAGTCGGGGAGGGGTGGGAAGTCCGCCGGCGTCACGTCGCCGGCCACCTCGTACACGCCATCGACCTGGTGATACCCGAGCATCTCGGCGTGCTGTCGGATCGCCTCGAGGTCCGGCGCGTCGTAGAGACAGAACGTCCGAACATTGCCGTCTTCCTCGACCGCGATGTGGCTGTGGATCCACACGACGTTCGGGAACTCCTGCTCGATGATCTGTCTCGAACGCCGGCCGATCTCTGGCATCTGATCGGATCCGACGTCGAACCTGCGTTGGATGACGTAGCGCGGCATGGGGACCCCCTATCGGCTGCGGGCGAGTGTAAACCCGATGTTGCCCTCGGACAATCCTACGAACGGACCCTATCGGTAGTTCGTGAATTGCAGGGCGATCCCGAAATCGTGGTCCTTCACGGCCGCGATCGCGGCCTGCAGATCGTCCTTGGACTTGCTCGATACCCGCACCTGGGAGCCCTGGATCTGGGTCTGGGCCTTGGGCACCGCCTGGCGGACGAACTTCGAGATCTCCTTGGCCTTCTCGTCCGTGATGCCGGTGACCAGCTTGATCGGTCTGGCGGACGGAGCCCTTGGCGGCCGGCTCGACCTCGCCGGCCTGCATGGCCTTGAGCGGCACCTGTCGGCGGACGAACTTCTCCTCGAGCACCTGGTAGGCGGCCTTCAGGCGATCCTCGGTGCCCGAGGCCAGCTCGATCGCCTCGTCCTTGAGTTCCACGGAGGTCTGCGTGTTCTTGAAGTCGAAGCGTTGGTGGAGCTCGCGGCCGGTCTGATCGACCGCGTTGCGGACCTCCTGCATGTCGATCTCGGAGACGATGTCGAAGCTTGCCTGCGCCATGGCGGCAGGATAGCGAATCAGTATCATCGGTGCGCTATCCGGGAGGATGCCCGAGCGGCCAAAGGGAGCGGTCTGTAAAATCGCCGGCGATGCCTACGGAGGTTCGAATCCTCCTCCTCCCACGAC